>NZ_CP108826.1:4270000-5030000 GCF_045161865.1 Streptomyces sp. NBC_00859
AAGCAGCCGCGGAAGCGAGTTGTGGACGGTTCACGAGTGAGAATGCAGGCATGAGTAGCGATACACACGTGAGAAACGTGTGCGCCGATTGACTAAGGGTTCCTGGGTCAAGCTGATCTGCCCAGGGTAAGTCGGGACCTAAGGCGAGGCCGACAGGCGTAGTCGATGGACAACCGGTTGATATTCCGGTACCCGCTTTGAAACGCCCAATACTGAATCCTCTGATGCTAAGGCCGTGAAGCCGTCCTGGACCCTTCGGGGAAAGGGAAGTGGTGGAGCCGTCGAACCAAGGTGGTAGTAGGTAAGCGATGGGGTGACGCAGGAAGGTAGTCCAACCCGGGCGGTGGTTGTCCCGGGGTAAGGGTGTAGCCCGTTGTCCAGGTAAATCCGGATGACATTAAGGGTGAGACCTGATGCCGAGCCGATTGTGGTGAAGTGGATGATCCTATGCTGTCGAGAAAAGCCTCTAGCGAGTTTCATGGCGGCCCGTACCCTAAACCGACTCAGGTGGTCAGGTAGAGAATACCGAGGCGTTCGGGTGAACTATGGTTAAGGAACTCGGCAAAATGCCCCCGTAACTTCGGGAGAAGGGGGGCCATTTCTGGTGATCCGATTTACTCGGTGAGCTGGGGGTGGCCGCAGAGACCAGCGAGAAGCGACTGTTTACTAAAAACACAGGTCCGTGCGAAGCCGTAAGGCGATGTATACGGACTGACGCCTGCCCGGTGCTGGAACGTTAAGGGGACCGGTTAGTCACATTTCGGTGTGGCGAAGCTGAGAACTTAAGCGCCAGTAAACGGCGGTGGTAACTATAACCATCCTAAGGTAGCGAAATTCCTTGTCGGGTAAGTTCCGACCTGCACGAATGGCGTAACGACTTCTCGACTGTCTCAACCATAGGCCCGGTGAAATTGCACTACGAGTAAAGATGCTCGTTTCGCGCAGAAGGACGGAAAGACCCCGGGACCTTTACTACAGTTTGATATTGGTGTTCGGTTCGGCTTGTGTAGGATAGGTGGGAGACTTTGAAGCGGCCACGCCAGTGGTTGTGGAGTCGTCGTTGAAATACCACTCTGGTCGTGCTGGATGTCTAACCTCGGTCCGTGATCCGGATCAGGGACAGTGTCTGATGGGTAGTTTAACTGGGGCGGTTGCCTCCTAAAGAGTAACGGAGGCGCCCAAAGGTTCCCTCAGCCTGGTTGGCAATCAGGTGTTGAGTGTAAGTGCACAAGGGAGCTTGACTGTGAGACCGACGGGTCGAGCAGGGACGAAAGTCGGGACTAGTGATCCGGCAGTGGCTTGTGGAAGCGCTGTCGCTCAACGGATAAAAGGTACCCCGGGGATAACAGGCTGATCTTCCCCAAGAGTCCATATCGACGGGATGGTTTGGCACCTCGATGTCGGCTCGTCGCATCCTGGGGCTGGAGTCGGTCCCAAGGGTTGGGCTGTTCGCCCATTAAAGCGGTACGCGAGCTGGGTTTAGAACGTCGTGAGACAGTTCGGTCCCTATCCTCTGCGCGCGTAGGAATATTGAGAAGGGCTGTCCCTAGTACGAGAGGACCGGGACGGACGAACCTCTGGTGTGCCAGTTGTCCTGCCAAGGGCATGGCTGGTTGGCTACGTTCGGAAAGGATAACCGCTGAAAGCATCTAAGCGGGAAGCCTGCTTCGAGATGAGTATTCCCACCCCCTTTGAGGGGTTAAGGCTCCCAGTAGACGACTGGGTTGATAGGCCAGATGTGGAAGCCCGGTAACGGGTGGAGCTGACTGGTACTAATAGGCCGAGGGCTTGTCCTCAGTTGCTCGCGTCCACTGTGTTAGTTCTGAAATAACGAACGACCGTGTTGTATCCGGTGTTGGTTAATTTCATAGTGTTTCGGTGGTCATTGCGTTAGGGAAACGCCCGGTTACATTCCGAACCCGGAAGCTAAGCCTTTCAGCGCCGATGGTACTGCAGGGGGGACCCTGTGGGAGAGTAGGACGCCGCCGAACAATTTTTAGCCTCAGTCCCGGACCGTTATGGTCCGGGACTGAGGCATTTTTGCGTTCACGTGCGGTTCAAGTTCAAGCGGTGTGAGCGTCTGAAGCGGTGGAAATCGATGTGCGGGCCGGGTGGGCCGTCTGGCAGGATCCGCGCATGGATCACGTCATACGAGTGGTGCGCGCCGACGAGTGGCTCAAGGCCAAGGAGCTGCGTCTGATTTCTCTGCAGGACCCTGCGGCCCCTGTGGCGTTTCTGGAGACCTATGAGAACGCTGTCGCGCGCCCCGATTCCTACTGGCAGGACCGTGTGACCGGAGCCTCTGAAGGGGGCCCCGCACGGCAGTTCGTGGCGGAGGGCCCCGACGGGGAGTGGGCCGGCACGGTGGTCGTGCTGGTCGAACCGGTCGGGGCCGAGGGCATCTTCGGCGAAGTGAGCTCCGTATCGCAGGCGCATCTCGTCGCGGTGTTCGTGCGGCCGGAGTTCAGGGGGACCGGCCTCACCGAGGAGCTCTTCCGTGCGGCGATCGAGTGGGCCTGGTCGCTCGCCGAGCCGCGGCTGGATCGGGTACGGCTCTTTGTGCACCAGGGCAATGGCAGGGCTGCCGGTTTCTACCGCAAGTTCGGTTTCGTGCCGACTGGTTACGCCGTCCCGGGTCCCGGCGGCACGGTGGGGCGCGAGCTGGAGATGGCGGTTGAACGACCCGTGTGACGGGCCCTGCGGCGCACGGACAGGGCGCCGAGACCCAGCACCAGCGCCCCTGCCCCGCCTGCCAGCAGCGACGTTCTGTTCGGGCCGGGTGCTGCGGCGGCGCTCCGGGATGCCGCGGAGGCGGACCTCGTGGCCGGGCGCGTGGCGGTCCGCTGCGGGCCGGCGCTCTCGGCGTAGCCTCCCGCCTCGCCCTTCGTGGCGTACGCCGAACCGGGCAGCTTGTCGCCGTACGCCTGGTGCACCCGGTGCTGGTAGGCGGGGAGGGTCGTTCCGCGGGCACCGACAGCGCGTACGGCCTCGGCGTCCAGGGGGAGGACACGGGCGCCCTTCACCACGTACCAGCCGTTGATCTGCGGTTCACGGAAGACGGTGCCTCCGGGCAGCGCGGCGGCGCCTCTGGCCGCGTAGCGCGCCTCGTCGTCGCCGGTGGCGATGTTGACGACCTGCCAGGAGGAGCCGTGGGGGACTGTCCACACCGAGGCCTTCCGGCCGTCGGAGGCGACCGCGGTACTGGCGAGGAAGTCCAGCCGGGCAATGGGGGCGCCGGGCCGCCCGGCGACGAAAGCGGCGGAGAGCGTGTAGACGGGCACGGCCGGGCCCTCGATCCCCGGGGTTGCTCCGGCGGTTGACGCCGCTGGGCCGGGGTGAGCGCCGGAGGTGGCGAAGAAGTGTGCCAGCGTGTGGAGGGTGCCGGAGGTTTTCGCAGCGCGTTGCGCGGCGCTGCGCCCCGCCGGTGAGTCGGTGAGGCGCGGGGCGGGCCCGGTGGGGTGGTCGGCTGCGGACGCGCCGGGGGCGAGGGCGAGTACCGCTGTGGCCGCGGCTCCGGCGATGAGCGCTCGCAGGACGGTGCGGCTGTCAGGTGCGGGGGGTGTCTGCGGGAGGCGTCTGCGCATGGTGCTCAGGCCCCGATCCGGTAGAGCGAGTGGGTCCAGGAGAATTCGTTGTTGTTGACGTACCAGTCGTGCGCCGCCCAGTTGTAACGGTTGTCGGAGGGCCATGGGTCGCCCCAGTAGACCCAGTCGCTGCTCGTGTCATAGCCGTAGATCACGTTCATATGGCCGCCGCCGGAAGCCCACTGGATGCGGTCGGCGATGGGGCGTCCCGCGTTGATCTCGGTCTGCACGGTGGAGTACTGGAGCCAGCCGGTCACATATGAACCCGGAGTGATTCCAGCCCAGTTGAGGCCGTCCTGGACGTTGCCGAGCGTGGCTTGGCCGTTCGGGCAGGTGCCGTTCTGGCTGCGGCCGAAAGCCGCGTTGCAGAACTGGTTCTGGCTGTAGTTCCGCCCGTACCAGCTTGCGATGGTGTTTCCGCTCGCGGCCCAGCACCAGTTGGTCTGCTGCTGCTCCTGCATGGTGATGTTCAGACGCTTGGCGCCCGGGGCCGCGGTGGTCGCCGTGGCGAGGGCCCGGCCGTGGGCCGCGGGGACGGCGGCCGCCGCCGCGGTGGGCAGGGCGAACAGGGCTGCCATGGTGCCGATGGCGGCCAGTGACAGCCGTCTCCTGAGGGTGCGCATCGCGTTCCTCCCGTTGTGGGGGTCGGGTTGGAGGAGTGCGTCCGGACGCTGTGGTGAGCATCGGGTGTTGTTGAGTACGGGTCAACGCGGTTGAATACGCGGGGATACGGCACTGTGAATGGCGCGTGGCCGGTTGTGAACGGCCCCCCTCTCCACCTGCACGGGTCTGCTCCGCCGGCTGCGCTGCTGCGCCGTCCGCCGTGAATGTTCACCGGAACCGGAGGGGTGCTGATGGAGCGGATCACGGGGCCGGGTCCGGTGGCCGCGGGGAGCGAACTGGCCAGGGTGCTCCGTACTGGGCCGTTCCACCTCGCGCTGCGCGCCGCGTTGGCCGGACGAGGGCTGCCGTTGCACCGGGTCCAGCATCATCTGGCGAGCCGGGGGATCAAGGTCGGTGTGACGAGCCTGAGTTACTGGCAGCAGGGGGTGCGCAGGCCTCGGCGGGCCGAGTCGCTGCGGGCGGTCGGCGCGCTGGAGGAGGTGCTGTGGCTGCCCGCCGGTTCGCTGGTGCGGCTGCTGGCCCAGGAGGGCGAAGGCGCGGAGGGCGGCGGTCCGCGCGGGGTGGCGGACAGGCCCGCCACTCGTTCGTACCGTTCTCTGGTGACGGGTGCGGCCGTCCTTGAGGGGCTGCTGGCCGAGATGGAGAACCCGGCGGACGGTGGGCTGCATACGGTGGCCCACCACGAGTCCGTA
Organism: Streptomyces sp. NBC_00859; assembly: GCF_045161865.1. NCBI lineage: Bacteria > Bacillati > Actinomycetota > Actinomycetes > Kitasatosporales > Streptomycetaceae > Streptomyces > Streptomyces sp. NBC_00859. The sequence continues at coordinate 4,274,901 of NZ_CP108826.1, forward strand.
CGGATCGGGGCGGACCGGTGCCTCGTCGGGCGCTCCTCGCAGCATGTCGTCCGGGCGCACCGTGACGGGGTGGACCGCTATGTGGCCATCCACCACGGGGACGCCGGGTGCGACCCGGGGCAGGTGACGGTGGTGGCCGGGGAGAACTGCCGTACGGGGCGGGTGCGCTGGCGGCGGGAGACCGGGGTGGTCGTGGCTGAGCTGCTGTTCGACGCCCGGCTGCGGGTGGGGGACACGTACGTCTTCGGGTACGGGTTCGAGGACGGCACCGGCGGGCCGAGCAGTGAGCATGTGCGCGGCTTCAGCTTCGCGGGGGGCCAGTACGTCCTTCAGGTGCGCTTCGACGAGCAGGCGCTCCCCGTGCGCTGCCGGCGCTTCGTGCAGGCCACTGCGGGGGCGGTACGCGGGGCCCGCCGGGATCTGACGCTCAGCGGGCCGCACCATTGCGTGCACATCGTGGAGCAGGGGGTGGGGCCCGGTCTGGTCGGGATCGACTGGGACTGGGAATGAGGGGGCGGTCACGGGTCGGCTCAGGGTGCGTCGATGGCCGCCCGGAGCGGGCGGTCACGGGTCGGCTCAGGGTGCGTCGATGGCCGCCCGGAGCGGGCGGTCACGGGTCGGCTCAGGGTGCGTCGATGGCCGCCCGGAGCGCTTCTGCCGTCGGGGCCACGACAAGCGCCTCGCCCTGGAGGCCGGCCGGCAGGTGGCGGCGATCGTTCTCGTGGAAGATCAGGGCGCCTCCGCCCTGGGGAAGGACCGAGGCCCCGAGGGCTGCCGCCAGCCGGGCGAGTACGCCGTACATCGTGCCGCGGGCGAAGTGAGTCGCCGTGACACACGGCATTCCGTTCTCGCGGCTGGACTCGTGGTAGAGGTCCGCCTCGCCCCCGTCCGCCGCACGGAGCTGGGAGAAAGCCTCCTCCGGGCCGCCCGCCACCACGTACGGCTCGATCACCTGCCGGAGCCGTTCGGCATCCAGGGCGACGGTTTCACCGTCCACGAACCGGAGCATGAAAATGCTGTAACTCATGGGCGTAATCTGCCCTGTCGGCACCGCGGTCTTCAGGGCAGCCCCGGTCCCGCGTTCAGGAGCCCGCGACGGCCTCGGGAGCTCGTCCCGGCCTCGTGAGTGCGCCACCGGCCCCGTGAGCCCGGACCTTGGCTCAGGCGCGGTCGAGGGCTCCGGCTCCGGCGAGCCTGTTGTGAGGCGTGTGCTCGCGGCGGGGGAGGAGCAGCGGGGTGGCGAGGAGGAGGATCCCGGCGACTGCGATCGCGGTGCGCGGGCCGGTGAGAGCGGCGAGCAGTCCCCACAGGGCGGTCAGGGCCGCGATGGCGGCGCTGCTGCTGACCGACCACGCGGACAGGGTGCGGGCGATCCGGGTGGGGTCGGTGTGGTCGAGACGGTGGGTGGCGAGCACCGGGTTGAACACGCCGCAGCAGGTGACCAGGCCGAGCTGGACGACGATGATGAGTACGAGTCCTGGGATGCCGGGCTGGACGAACGCCAGGCCGACGGGCCAGCACGCACGGAGCGCCCCGACGGTGCGCATGACCGTGTGGTGCCCGAACCGGGCGACGAGCCGGCCTGCGAGGCGTGAGCCGACGAGTCCGCCGACGCAGGGTGCCGCGAACGCGAGGCCGTACTGCCAGGGCGCGAACCCGAGGTGGCCCAGCAGGAGTACGGCGAGCAGTGGCTGAGTGGCCATGATCAGACCGTTGACCGTGATCGCGTTGAAGAACAGCGGGCGCAGCGCCGGGTGAGCGAGGATGTAGCGCCATCCTTCGAGCAGGTCTCCTGCCCGCAGGCGTGGTGTACCGGTCCGGGCGGGGAGCGGTTCCGTTCCGCCGATGGCGCGGATGCCCAGTGCGGAGAGCAGGTAACTGACCGCGTCCGCCACGACGGTCGCCACCGGGCCGAACAGGCCGATCGCGGCCCCGCCGAGCGGTGGCCCGACCACCGTCGCGGTCCATGTGGTGGACTCGAAGCGGCTGTTCGCGACGAGCAGGTCCTCCGGTGGCACGAGCGCTTTCATATAGGCACCGCTCGCCGCTTTGAAGGCGATGTCGGCTGCTGCGATGACGACGGATACGACGAGGAGTTGGGCGAAGCTGAGCAGGCCCAGTGCGAACGTGACCGGGATGCTCATCAGCGCCGCGAAGCGGACCAGGTCCATCGCCACCATGACGGGACGCTTGCGGCGGAACTCGACCCACGGCCCGAGGGGTACCGCGATCAGCGCTCCCACTGCCCGACCGGTGGCGGCCAGCGCCGCGACCTGGGTCGGTCCGGAGTGCAGTACGAGGATCGCGACCAGGGGAAACGCGCCGAAGCCCAGCCCGGTACCGTACGAACTGACCGCGAACGCCGCCCACAGCCACCCGAACCGCCTGCCCAGTGCCCGCCTGCCCGTCATGTCTCATTCACCTCTCGCCGCCCCGGACCGTCACATGCCGCACCCCGTGCATCAAAGCGGGTGGCGGAGGAGGCGGGCAAACAACTGAGTCACGGGACAGACAGCGATTGGTTGTGTGAGGGGCGCGCCCGGTGTGGCTCTGGATGCTGTCGGGTGTCCGACGCCGGTCCTACGCGGTCGGGCTCCGCGCTCCCGGGCCTGCTTCCCCGGCCGGACGTCAGCTTGAGGGCGCGCGGGGAAAGCGGTCGCCGATGACGAAGGCTGCGGGCCAGGTCTCGGTCAGCACCTTGCCGAGCAGGGGGTCGCTGGACTCCAGAACGTCGCTGCGGCGGACCGAGCCGTCCTCGTTGGTCCGTTGGCCGCCGAGGATGACGGGGGCGCGCAGGACGTCCTCGCCCCAGGGGCCGATGGCGTTGCACAGCAGGCCCTCGAAGCGGTGGCCGGCCAGGTTGTCGTTGTGGACCCGCCGTACGAAGTCGTCGATCACGGCTGCCCGGAGGTGGACCCAGGCGAGGCAGACCACCGTGCGTCCATCGTCCAGACGGATGGGGAGGCGGACCTTGAGGAAGTTGCCGACGCCCTCCGCGACGATGATCGCGCCCGTGTGGGACGTCACGCGGCGCCTGCGCTCCTCCTCCGGGAGCTTGGCGACCAGCCCTTATTGCCGGCGATGTGCCGCAGGCCCTCCTGCGGGCCGGCGCCTCTGGTGGCGCACCTGGGAGGAGGGCACGGTCTCAGGTGCGCGGCGGCGGGACCTCGATCACGGTGGCCGTTCCGGTTCGGACAAGCAGGCGTTCTGATGCCGGAGGGATGTTCCGCACGCCGGTCGCGGCCGGCCTCGACGCGGTCGGTCGGCCTCTCGCCACGGGTCGCCGTAGGCCAGGACCATGGGGCAGGACACCGGTCAGAACGGCGTGGCGTCCGGGAGTTCCTGGTGCGGCCAGCGGCTGCGTGCCTGTTCGCGGGAGCGGAGGAGTGCCAGGGGGTGCAGGCCCTGCTCGTGGCCGGATGCCAGCAGTTCGGGCAGCTGCGGGAGGGGGGCCACGGCGGCGATGTCGTCGAGGACGAGTGTCATTGGTGGGTCGAGCCGACCGTCAGTTGACCTTGCGGCCAAGCGGCGGCCGTGCTCGACCACGCTTGATGCGAGTGCGGTGAGCAACGGCATCGCGCCGGGGTGCGTGCGCGGGTCCTCGATTGCTTCACCCACCACATAGAGAGTGCCCCCCTCGTGGATGAATGATTCCAGGGTGAGGGTGTCGGTTCGGTTCGGTGTGCAGGCTTCGCGGATGTGGACCGACGAGAGTACGGCGAGGGCGCGGACGGTCAGCTCCCGTGCGATGTCCCGGCGTTCGGGGTGGGCCGTGAGCGCCGATTCCAGGAGCCCGGCCGATCCTGCGGCTGCTCCGGCGTGCGTCCGCAGGATGCGTACGGGCTCATGGGCCGAACCGGCCCCCTGGGCCCAGCGGTGCACCTGACGGAACGGGCGGCCGTCCACCGCCGCCGCGTGCAGCCAGCTGCGCAGGAGGGTTTCGGCGGTCTCGGCCATGGTCGTGTCGATGCGGGCGGACGGCCTTACCGGCGCGAGCAGGGCGATGGCCCGCGCTGCCGCGGTGTCGGCGTTTTCGCAGCCGCTGGTGGGCGACCAGTGGAGGCGGGCCGGGGTGTCGCAGAGATGCCCGGGGTCGTGGACGAGTACGGGACCCAGCTTGGCCCGTGCGTCCTTCGTCTCCGACCAGACCGCGGGTGATGAGGTGACGACGAGGACGGGGCCTGCGGCGTCGCTCACGGCCTGGACAGCGGCGGCCCGGCGGGCGGGTGCGGGCCCGAAGCGGACCAGGGGCGCGGGCAGAAGGACTTCGGCGGCGGCCGGGACGGGGGCGATCGCGCCCGGGGCGGCGGTGGCCGGGGAAGCGGGGACGGTGGGAGCCGCCCCGGTGGTCCGGCCGGCGGCTGCCAGGGCGGCGGCCTCGCTCGGCTGCTCGTGCCGCTCGGGTTCGTACGGCTTCGCGTGGGCCGCCGGGCCCTCCGCTGAGGCACTCGGGGCGTGGGGCACCGCGGGGGACCGTGGTGGGGCGATATGGGGTGCGGTGGCGGGCTGCGGGGCCATGCCGGGGTCGGCGCCGCGCTGTTCCGTGCCGGGCTGCTCGGTGCCGTGTCCGGTGCCGGGGGCCGTGCCGTGTCCCGTGCCGCTGGGGTCGGCCGGCATCTCCGCGTGCTGTGCGCCCGGTCCGTACGGCGAGGCGGTCCCGGCCGTGGCCAGGGCTGCCCGCCGTGCGGTGCGTACGGCGCGCCAGCGGGTCACCGTGCCCAGGACGAAGACGGTCAGCACCAGCAGTACCAGGAGTTCGCTGATGAGCAGTCCCCAGAACAGCCCGTACCCCGAGAGCTGGGCGGGTGGGGTGTCCGGCCAGGCGGCCGCGAGATCGTGGGGTGAGGCGACCAGTTGGCGGATGGCCTCGGGGGTGTGCGGGACGCTCACCGCGTCCGGCCAGGCGCCGTGGGCGAACGTCGCGGAGAGACCAGTCGCCAGCCAGACCAGGAAGGTCAGGCCCAGCAGGAAGACGATCAGCGCGATCAGCAGCCCGTCCGGGATGCCGCGTGACGGCGGCTGGGGACGCTGCTGGTGCGGCGGTTGGTGCGGGTGGGGTTGAGGGGGCCCCGGGTGCTGGGCGTCGCGCATTTCAGGCCACCGTCGACTCTGAGGACTCGTTCAGTTTCCTCTCGATCCTGGCCGCCCGCTCCTCCGCCTCCGTCTCCAGCTGGAGGCTCAGCGCGTCGTCGGCGTCCGGTGTGGACGACTCGGTCATCGCGCGGTCGGTGAAGACCAGCGGGCGTTCGGCCTCGGTGATCAGGTGTTTGACCACCTGGACATTGCCGTTGACGTCCCAGACCGCGATGCCCGGGGTGAGGGTGGGGATGATCTCGACGGCCCAGCGGGGCAGGCCCAGGACGCGGCCCGTCGCCCGTGCCTCGTCGGCCTTCTGGGCGTAGATCGTCCGCGTCGACGCCATCTTGAGGATGGCCGCGGCTTCCCGGGCCGCCGCGCCGTCCACCACGTCCGAGAGGTGGTGGACCACGGCCACGAACGACAGGCCGAGACGCCGGCCGAACTTCAGCAGGCGCTGGAAGAGCTGCGCCACGAAGGGGCTGTTGATGATGTGCCAGGCCTCTTCGACGAGGAAGATGCGCTTCTTGCGGTCGGGGCGGATCCAGGTGTGTTCCAGCCAGACGCCGACGATCGCCATCAGGATGGGCATGGCGATGGAGTTGCGGTCGATGTGGGACAGGTCGAAGACGATCAGCGGGGCGTCCAGGTCGATACCGACCGAGGTGGGGCCGTCGAACATGCCGCGCAGGTCACCGTCCACCAGGCGGTCGAGGACGAGGGCGACGTCCAGGCCCCAGGCCCGTACATCGTCTATGCCGACGTTCATCGCTTCCGCCGACTCCGGTTCGGGGTGGCGGAGCTGTTCGACGATGTCGGTGAGGACGGGCTGGCGGTCGACGATCGTCTCGTTGACGTAGGCGTGCGCGACCTTGAGCGCGAAGCCGGAGCGTTCGTCGAGGCCGTGCCCCATGGCGACTTCGATGATGGTGCGGAGCAGCGCGAGCTGGCCCGTGGTGGCGATGGCCGGATCCAGCGGGTTGAGGCGGATGCCGTGGTCGAGGGCTGCCATCGCGTCAAGACGGATGGGGGTTATACCCAGCTGCTGGGCGATGAGGGCCCATTCGCCCGCGCCGTCCTCGCCCTGGGCGTCCAGGACGACCACCTGGCGGTCCTTGAAGCGCAGCTGGCGCAGGACGTAGGTCTTCTCCAGGGAGGACTTTCCGTTGCCGGACTCGCCGAGCACCAGCCAGTGGGGTGCGGGCAGCTGCTGTCCGTACAGCTGGAAGGGGTCGTAGATGTACCCCTTGCCGGAGTAGACCTCGCGGCCGATGATCACGCCGGAGTCGCCGAGCCCGGGGGCGGCTGTCGGCAGGTAGACCGCCTGGGCCTGGCCTGTCGACGTACGGACGGGGAGTCGGGTCGTCTCGACCTTGCCGAAGAGGAACGCGGCGAAGGCGTCGGTGACGGCTGACATCGGGTCTCGCATCACAGGGCCCCTATCGGCGGATGCCGGTCGCGAACGGCAGCGTATTCACAAAGGCGCGGTGGTGCTCGCGGTCGCACCATTCGAGCTTGAGATACGACTTGCCGGCCGATGCGCGGATGGTCCGCTTGTCGCGGGCCAGTGCTTCGGGTGAGCGGGAGGAGACCGTGATGTACCCGACCAGGTTGACGCCGGCCGCGCCGCTCGCGAGGTCTTCGCCGCGCTGGTCGAGGCGGCCGTGGGTGGCGACGTCGCGCGGGTCGACGGTCCGGTTCATCTTGGCGGCGCGGGAGGCCTCGGCCTCGTCGTTGGTCTTCTCGGTGAGCATGCGCTCGATGGCGACCTCGGTCGGTTCGAGGTCCATGCAGACCGCGACCGTGCGGATTACGTCCGGGGTGTGGACGAGCAGCGGGGCGAGGAAGTTGACGCCGACGGGTGTCATCGGCCACTCCTTGACCCAGGCGGTGGCGTGGCACCAGGGCGCTCGGGTGGAGGACTCGCGGGTCTTCGCCTGGAGGTAGGTGGGCTCCATGGCGTCGAGCTCGGCGGGCCAGGCGTTGCGTTTGGTCATCGCCTGGATGTGGTCGATGGGGTGGTCCGGGTCGTACATGGAGTGGACGAGCGAGGAGAGCCGTCCCTGGCCGAGCGGCTGGCGTACCCGGATGTCGGCCTCGGCGAGCCGGGCGCAGATGTCGGTGAGCTCGCGGGCCATGACGACCGCCAGGCCGGCGTCCTTGTCGAGGCGCCGGCCCGCGGTGGGCCGGGCCGCTCGCGCCATGGTGTGGGCCTCGGACGCCAGTTCGCGGGTGAAGTGCATGCAGGCCACGAGGTAGGCGCGGTGCTGCTCGCTGGAGGTGGAGACCATGGAGGCGAGCTGGTCGTACGAGTCCTGGAGCCAGCCGGGTGCGCGGGGGTCGCCACGCTGGGCGACGTCCTTGGCGTGCGCGTCCGGGTCGGCGGGCAGGGTGCGGGCGAGGATCTGCAGGCGGGTGACGAACCCGTCGCCGTTGGCCACGTGCTTGAGCAGCGTGCCGAACCGGTCCACCAGGGCTTCCTGGTCCTCCGAGTCGCGCAGGCCGACGCCGGGGCCCTCGATCTCGATGGCGGCGGTGACGGTGCGGCGGTCGGCGTGCAGGAGTACGGCGATCTCGTCGGGTCCGAAGGGGGCTGCCAGCCAGTTGATGTGCCCGATGCCCGGGGGCGGGCCGATCTCGACCTCGCGGCCGTCCAGCGCGATGCCCGCCTCCATGGTGGGGGAGCGGTAGGCGGTGCCGCGGCGCAGGGAGCGCTTGTAACTGCGGTTGATCTCGAACCACTTGTAGAACGTGCGGTGCTTGTACGGGACGTACACCGCTGCGAGTGCCAGCATCGGGAAGCCGGTCAGGGTCACGATGCGCAGGGGCAGGACGGGGACGAGGAGTCCGCACATCATGCCGACGAAGGCGCCCGCGATGATCAGTGCGATCTCGCCCGTCTCGCGGTTCTTGCCGACGATCGCCGATGGCCGGGCGCGGCCGATCAGGTACGTACGGCGGGGCGCGACCGGCTGGGACTGGGTCGTCAACGCCCTCCTCCTCCTGTGCCGTTGTTGCGTGTGCTGTGGGTTCCGGTGCTGCTCGGCTTGTTACGGGGCGGGGAAGCGGCGTTGGGGATCTTTCCGCCGGTTCCGCCTCCTCCGCCGCCCTGGCCACCGCCGGAGCCGCCGCGGCTGCTGTGGGCCGCCACGCCCCCGGAGACGGGGTTGGACGGGCGGCTGCCGCCTCCGCCACCGCCTCCGCTCCCGCTGTCGTTTCCGCCCCCGCCGCGGCTGCTGTGGGTCTTGATGCCCTGGGACACGAGGGCGGCGGGCGAGCTGATCATGGCGGCGGCCTGGGCGCCGTCGGTGGCGGACTTGCGGTTGGTGCGGGAGGCGGCGACCTCGTCGCCGAAGCCGGGGACGAATCGGTAGATCATGCCGCTGGCGAAGATGGCGAGGAGGATGATCGCGAGGCCGGAGACCACGGCCGAGAACGAGTTGGGGCCCTTGCCGGAGGAGAGGGCGCCGGCGAGGCCGAGCACGATGACGATGACCGGTTTGATCATGATCACCGCGATCATGATGCCGGCCCAGCGGCGGACGTGGCCCCACATGTTCTTGTCGACGAGCCCCGCGTAGACGACGGTGCCGAGGAGGGCACCCGCGTACAGGAGGGCGGCCCGGATGACGAGTTCCAGCCAGAGGACGCCTGCGGCGAGGATCGACACCAGTGAGGTGACGATCAGCATGATCGGACCGCCGCCGATGTCGGAGCCCTTCTTGAGCGCTTCGGCGAAGGCCCCGAAGAAGACGTCGTTCTTGCCGCCGGTGGCGGACGCGATGACCTCGGTGACGCTGTCGGTCGCCGATACCAGTGTGTAGAGGATCAGCGGTGTGAAGGCGGAGGCGATGACGGTCAGCCAGAGGAAGCCGATCGCCTCGGACAGCGCGGTGGTGAGCGGGACACCGCGGACGGCGCGCTTGGCCACGGCGAGGAGCCAGAGGACGAGCGTGAGGATGGTGGAAGCGGCGAAGACGACGGCGTACTGGCGCAGGAACGAGCTGTTGGTGAAGTCGACGTTGGCCGTGCCCTTCACCGCGTCGGACAGCTTGCCGACGATCCAGGCGGCGGCGTCGGCGCAGCCCTTGGCCAGGGAGGAGAGGGGGTCGAGGGTGTCGGCCGCGGGGGTGTTGTTGGGGTGGGAGCTGCCTGCGTCGCCTTCGCAGTAGTCGCGGGCGCGGCCGCGGATCAGGTCGCAGGCGTCGTTGCTCGCGCCGGGGCTCGGGCTCGGTGACGGAGCGGCGGCTGCACGGGTCGCCATCAGGATGGCGGCTGTCTGGACGGCTGCGGCCATGGAGGCCAGCGAGAGGGCACGGCGTGAGCGCTTACCTGGCATACGTGAACCCTCCGAACTGTTTCACGGCGTCAGTCATGTCCTTGGCGCTGGAGGCGGTCTGGTCGCGGCCGACCGGGACGGGACCGTCCTTCTGACTGAAGTCCGTGACTCTCCAGTCGCCATTGATCCACTTCAGCTCGAAGGTGTTCGTGTACCAGCTCTCGGAGACGGGGTTGGTGGACCCTGCGCCCGCCAGTCCGAACAGTGCGGAGTACCAGACGGAAACGCTGGCCGTGTCCGCGGCGGTCTTGACGGTCTTGGCACCCGCGGGGTTGGTACGGGAGACGAAGGTCATGCCCGTGGGAGCTGAGCCGTCTGCCTTGAGCCCGATGCTCGTCAGGAACTTCCGGCCCGAGTAGACCTTGTCCAGTGCGCTCAGCTGGGCGGACGCCACGTCGGGCGCGTACACCGCGTTCACGATTCGGTGGCGGGAGTCCTTCTTGAACATGCCGTCAGAACCGAGCGCCACCGCGTAATTCGCCGCCGCGCTCTGCGCACCCTGGTCGGTGTGGGCGAAGCCGGACGCGATGCCTTCGTTGCTGCCCGCGACTGGTTTGACGCCGGAGGCCGCCGTGGCGTTCGGGCCCGGTTTCTTCCCGTCGGTGCTGTCCGCCGCCGTGTCGCTGCCGCCGCCGCGGTTGGCGAAGGCGATGGCTGCGATGAGGAGCACCACGACGCCGACGACGGTGACGAGGGAGCGTGAGGTGCGTACGGGCCGCCGGGCGCCGCCGTACGGGCCGCCGTCGCCCTCTGGCAGGCGGGTGCGGGTCTGGCCGGAGCCGCCGATGCTGTCGGAGCGGCCCGCGTCGCTGCCGTAGTCGTTCTCGTCTCCGGTGCTCATGCCGCGGACGCCCCCTCAACCGTTTGCCGTGTCGTGCAGTACGACGGTAACTGTGCTGGTTCCCGCGCGGGCGGGCTGTGGTGACTCGACATCAGGGATGCGCAACCTCTGGGTGGGCCGGGCACGCCCGGGGACGGCGGGTCAGCTGGTGCGGGTCAGACGGCCATCCCGTACACGATGGTGAAGACCGTGCCCAGTGAACCGATGATGAAGACGCCGGTGAGGCCCGCCACGATCAGGCCCTTGCCCTGTTCCGCGCTGAAGGTGTCCCGGAGTGCGGTGGCGCCGATTCGCTGCTTGGCCGCACCCCAGATCGCGATGCCGAGGCAGAGCAGGATGGCGACCGCCATCACGACCTCCACCATGATCCGCGCCTCGTTGCCGAGGCTGCCGAACGGCCCCCAGTTGGGGGCGATTCCGCCGATGATGGTGCTGATGTCGCCCTTGTCGGCTGCCAGGTTCATGTAACTCACCGCCCCTATCGGGTAGTTCGTGCCCGCACTCCAGTGCGCGGGTCACGCCCTATCTTCGCTGATGAAACAGCCCCCGTGTGTAACCCGGCGGCTCTCTTTACCCACATCCCGCACATTTGTCCGAACGTGCTGCTCTGACCTGCGGCGCGGACTCGTGTTCGGTCGAACACGCATGGTTACTCTGTGTATCACGGGGGGTGACGCCGGGCAATGACGCCGCTGCGAGGGGAACGGGCTCATACGGTTTGCTGCCGGCGGCCGGGGCGGGCTTCGAGTCGAACACCGGGCCGGGTGGCCGGGGCGGCGGAGGCCGCCGGGCGCCAGTCCTTCGGCCGTGCGGGTGCAGGCGCCGGGGCCCGGCCGTGTGCCTCGCCCTGCACCGCACCGGGGTGTGCTGAGGTGCCCGGGGCTGCCACCTCTGACCGGTCCGGCGGCTCTGCCACCGCGAGACTCGGAGGACATCCCATGGCTGATCAGTCCCGGCGCACCTTTCTGAGGCAGGTGTCCGCGGGTGGCGCGGTGGCGGGAGCCGCCGCCCTGGCCCCTGCTCTGCTGGGAGGGTTGGACGGTCACGCGTCCGCCCGGCCCGTGCGCGGCGGAGCGCACCGGATCGCCGCTCCCGGTGTGCCGTACGCGGTCCGGGTCAACATGCCAGCCGAGACCGTGGACCAGCTGTCCGGGGCCGGCTACCGGCTGCTGATGTTCAAGGCGGTGCAGAGCGAGGAGAGCGCCGGTGGGCTGCCCGTCCTGTGGCACTCCACCGGCTCCTACTCGACCCGGACCGAACTGGCGTGGACGGAGCAGTACTACGCCTACGCCACCACGGGTGACGCGTCGGCCGTCGTGGCGCCGCGCGACGCGGACTTCACCCGGGTCTCGCCGGGGCAGACCCTCGATGTCGGCCCCGCCGCCCGGGGCGCCCTCGTCGTCGGCGGTACGCCCGGGGCGATCACCTTCTCGGACACGACCGCGACGCCGTTCACCTGCGGTCTGGCGCAACCCGCGCCGGGCGGCGGCCCGGTGACGCCGATCTGTGCGCTTCCGCTGGCAGGGCAGGGGCAGGACGTCGTCTACCCGCTGGGGCAGGTGGTCCTGGCCTTCGCGACGGATGCGCCGGCCGTGGGATCCGTGGTGCGGTCGGCTCCCGGCCCCGCGATCCAGGTCGACCTGAACCTGACGAACCCGGCCGACCTGTCGTACGACGTCGACTCCGGCTGGTCGTGGGACGGTGCCTTCGCCGCGGTGGTCCCCGGCGGCGGATTCGTCGGCGCACTCGTCCGTCCCGCTCCGGGTGGCCGGCTGGGCGGCGGCGCAGGTGTCGGTACGCAGGTCAGTGGCATCACGGTCCGGACCGCGCCCGAGCCCGGCTCGGGTCCCGGCACCCAGGCGGGCGCGGCGGCGGGCCCCGCCGCGGACAGCGTCGCGTCCGGCCCCCCGGCCGCGGCGGCGACGAGCGGCACCGAGACCCGTACGACGATCACCTGCACCCTGGCCCCGGAGGGGCATGTGGTGCTGCACGGGAGGTACGTCATCGAGTACCAGCGGCCCGGCCGGAGTCATGGCCGTACGGGCGGCCGGCGGCAGCTGGTGGAGTGCACGTCCGTACCGGCCGAGCGCGGCGGCGTGTACACCTTCAAGAAGCTGGCGGACGACGGGCGGTGACGGGGCGGTTGTGACGTCCACGGGCCCTTGATGGGCGTGGGGTGGCGGTCAGCGGCCCGTCGGCAGATTCGCGCCGCCCGTGCAATCCAGTACTACGCCGGTGACGAACCCGCTGAGGGCGAACATGTGGATGGCGCGGGCAACGTCCTACACGCGTTCATCGCCGCCGTGTTCGCGGGCAGCCGGCACCCGGAGACCGCTCCGGTCCTGCTCGCTCTGGTCCGCGAGGCCGGCACGGACCCCGAACTCGCTCAGTTGGTGAAGACGTTCACCGAAGAGCGTCGTGTCCTTCTCCGCAAGGTCCTCACTCGTGGCCTGGAGCGGGGGGAACTGCGAGCCGACCCGGACCTCGACTTGATGGTGGATCAGGTCTACGGGGTTTTCTGGTATCGCTTCCTGCTCGGACACGCACCGTTGAACGACGAGGCCGCCGACCGGCTCGCGGATTCTCTCGTGGGCAGCACCCGGCGGCCTTGAATCCGGCGGGCGACCTCGCGTCCACGGGCGCCGGGGAGGTCTTACAGCTGGGGGATCCGGACGTTCGGCGCCAGTACTCCGCCGATCGGGCCGCCCGGCGCAGGACGCGGCCGGGCCGACGTCCCCCGGCCGTCGGGCTCGGCGAAGTGATCGGACTTTCGGGCCCGAACGCCGAGGACGGATGCGTTCCGCTTCTTCCGGGTGGTGATGACGACGTTCTCCGAGCCGATGGTCTCGCGGAGGAAGACGGGATCGCCGGATCCGGAAGCGCTCCCCTGGAACTGTGGGTTACCTCTTGAACGTACTGAGCCACACTGAAACAGTTGGGCCAGTGGAAGCCCTCCGGTCCCAGGACCCCGCATACATCGGTGCGCACGCACTTCTTGCCCGGCTCGGGGCGGGCGGGATGGGGCAGGTCTATCTGGGGCGTTCACCCGGGGGGCGGCTGGTTGCGATCAAGGTCGTCCGCGACGAGATCGTCGACCATCCGGAGGCGCTGAGCCGTTTCCGGCGGGAGGTCGGGACCGCGCGGGAAGTTCGGAGCGCGTACGTCGCGAACCTGGTCGACGCCTCGCTCGACAGGCCGCCGTACTGGCTGGCCACCGAGTACGCGGATGGCCCGACGCTGGCCCATGCGGTACGGGAGCGGCAGGCCTTTCCGGCTGCGATCTGCAGGGGTGTCTTCGCGGCGCTCGCCGAGGGGCTGGCCACGGTGCACGCGTTCAACGTGACGCACCGGGACCTCAAGCCGCAGAACATCATCCTGTCCGGGCGGGGACCACTGCTGATCGACTTCGGGATCGCGCGTGGGGCGGGGGATACGGCGCTGACCGCGACCGGACTGGCCCCCGGCACGCCTGGCTTCACTGCGCCCGAGGTGCTGATGAGCAATCAGGTGGGCCCCGAGGCCGACATTTTCGCCCTGGGCGCGACGATGGCGTACACGGCAACCGGCCGGGCGCCGTTCGGCGGCGGTCAGCCGGCGGCGATCGGTTACCGGACCGTCCACGAGCAGATCGATCTGGCGGGTGTCGAGCCGGGGCTGGCCGGGCTGATCGGGGGGTGCGTGGCGAAGGATCCGGCGGCCCGCCCTTCGCTCGTGGAGATCCTTGCGCGGTGCGCGGTCCGGACTCCGCTGGTGGAAGGCCCGTTCTACCGGGCTCTGGCGGAGCTGGGTACGACGGTCCCGCCGTTGCTCACTCCTCCGGTGGAGCCGTTTCCCGGGCCTTACGGGCTGCCTACCGTGACCTCGCCCGCCCGCCTTGCCTTAGCTTCCGGATACACCCCGACGGAGCTGGTGGCGCCGGCGCCCACGCGGCGTGGAAGGCCGTGGCTCGTGGCTGGTGCGGTGGGGCTGGCGCTGGCCGTGGGGTCTGTGGTCGCCGTCCAACTGGTGCCGGACAAGGGGGATACCGCTTCCCATCCCCCCTCTCCGAAGGTCTCGAACAAGAGCAGACCCGCAACCCCGCCGGTGGCCGAGACCCCGGGCGGGACGCCCCAGTACATCGACATGAACAAGATCTCCCGCGACTTCTGGGGGCACACCACCCCGGGTGGGAAGTGCAATCTCCCGGCTGAAGAGCGAGTGATGGACGGGTTCATGACGAGCGTGGGGGAAGGCACCGGAGACCCGGCCAAGCGGATACTGAGGGGCAAGGTGCGGATCGGCTGGCGCAATGAGTACCCCACGGCTCACACGCCTTACTACGTGTCGGTCAGTGTCAAGCCGCCCCACGAGATCGACTCCGATACAGGCAAGCCCATCGCCGGCCTGACACAGCAGAATCTCTCCCCCGGGTACGCGAGCAAGCCTGTGGACATCAACACCGGCAACGCATCGGACTGGCACTATCTGACCTATCCCGATGACTTCACCAGCCATTTCGAGAACCACACAAGCCCCGCCATTGCCATCACGAACGACCCGGGTGACTGGACGGTGCTCTTCCAGCACGTCGAAACTCCCCATGAGTACGCCAGCGTCATGTGTTCAGGGTTCCAGGCGAAGTAAATTGAGCTTGCCCAGATTCTGGAGGGTTGAGGCGTGCGCAAAGCGTGGATCGTAGGAGGGGTCGGTGTCGGGTCCTGTGCGTGCTTCGTGGGGTTGCTGGTTGTCGGCACGTACTCGGCGGCTGCTGGGCTCGGAGGGGCCACCCAGGGGTCAGTAGGGCTGGCCAAGGGAGCCGTGCCTGCCGCCTACCAGTCCCTGGTGCAGAAGTGGGGCGACCTCTGCCCGGCTCTCAACCCGGCGATGCTGGCTGCGCAGTTGTACCAGGAGAGCGGCTGGAATCCGAAGATCTCCAGCAACGCCCATGCCCAGGGCATCGCCCAGTTCATCCCAGGCACCTGGGCGACCCACGGGGTCGACGGGAACGGCGACGGCAAGAAGGATGTGTGGGACCCGGCCGACGCGATTCCGTCAGCAGCCTCCTACGACTGCGAGCTGGCCAAATACGTCAAGAATGTCCCGGGCGACCAGAGCGACAACATGCTTGCCGCGTACAACGCGGGTTCGTACGCGGTCATCCAGCACGGTGGTGTTCCCCCCTACCGGGAAACCCAGAACTACGTGAAGGTCATCCGCACCCTGGAGAAGAGTTTCGCCAGGCCGGTCAACGGGGTGGCGCCCTCGCAGCAGGCCGCCGCGGCCATCTACTACGCGCAGCAGAAGCTCGGCACGCCGTATCTCTGGGGCGGGACCGGCACGGCGGGGCAGGGCGGGCGTTTCGACTGTTCGGGGCTCACTCAGGCCGCGTACCACAGCGTCGGGATCACGCTGCCGCGCGTGGCCAACGACCAGTACAACGCCGGGGCGCACCCGTCGCGCGACGAGCTGCTGCCGGGGGACCTGGTGTTCTTCTCGAACGACCTCTCCAACTCCCGTGCCATCCACCACGTGGGGCTGTACGTGGGCGGCGGTTACATGATCGACGCGCCGTACACGGGGTCGGTGATCCGGTTCGACAAGATCGACTCGCCGGACTACTTCGGGGCCACGCGCGTCACCAAGGATGGCGCGAAAGCGCTCCCCCATAACGCCTAGAAAGCCTGAGACGGTCCGTCGCCTGGCTTGAACCCACTGTGACTCCGGCTCCTCTGAGCTGCGACGATGAGTCACTCTTCGATAACGTCCTGGTGATCTTTCGGTAGAGAGCGGAACGACGTGGGTGCGCCGGGCGTTCCCTTGTCCGGGAGACCGACAAGAGTGCGCACTGACCGCGGGGGTTGGTACGGCGGCTTGCAGGGACGCAAGCCGCACAGTGGAGCGAAGGCAAGGGGCAGCGAATGGCTGGGCTCGCAAGTGATGGGTCGAACCCTGATGTCCGGCTGCTCTACGACATCAACGGCATCGCGAAGTCGGCCCCCGGCTGGGCGGACCGGGCCATGGAGTTCATCGGCGAGTACGGGATTCTGCTCGCGGTGGTGCTGCTGGTGCTGGGGTGCTGGTGGAGTGTGCGCAAGCGGCCGGACACCGAGTCGGCCGTGACGGCCTTCGCCGGGATCGTCTGGGCGCCGCTGGCCGCCGGCATCGCGGTCCTGGTGAACGTCCCGATCCGGGGATTCGTCGGGCGGGCACGGCCGTTCGTCGAACACCAGGGGATCGATGTCCTCGTCAAGGGCAAGACCGACTTCTCCTTCGTGAGCGATCACGCGACGCTGACGATGGCGATCGCGGCCGGACTCTTCGTCGCGCACCGGAAGTTCGGGCTCGCCGCGATCGGGCTCGCGCTGGCCGAGGGGTTCTGCCGGGTCTTCATGGGTGTGCACTATCCGACCGATGTGGTGGGCGGGTTCGCGCTGGGCACGGCAGTGGCGCTGCTGCTCTCGCCGCTCGCGATGGCGCTGCTGACGCCTGTGGTGCGGGCTGTCGCGCGTTCCGAGCGCGGGCGGGTGCTGGTGCGTTCGCGGCGGGTACGGATGGTGGCGGCCGCCGCGATGGATATTCCTGAGGCGCGGTCGGAGTCCGGGCGGAACGATCTGGCTGCGTGACGGAGCGTCGGGCTGCGGGCTGCGGGCGTCGGGCTCTGCCCAGGACCCCGGCCATCAATCGCCGGACGGGCTCGATTTTGCTGCGCCCGGATGGGGCAGGCTCGGATGGGTCAGGTCCGGATGGGTCGGGTCCGGGTCGCTGGGGGATTCGCGTGCGCCCCGGGTCAGTTCCGCGTTGAACTGGGCTCCGGCGAGCAGGGCCAGGTTGGACACCCAGAGCCAGACCAGGAACACGACGACGCCCGCCAGCGATCCGTACAGCTTGCTGTAGGTACCGAATCCCGCTGCGTAGACCGTGAAGCCCGCCGACGCCATCAGCCAGAGCAGCGCCGCGAGTACGCCGCCGGGCAGCCCGCGGTGGGCGGCCCGCGCCACGGGCGGGCCGGAACGGAAGAGCAGCAGCACGAGCAGGGCCACGCAGCAGAGCAGCGCCGGCCACTTGAGCAGGTTCCAGACATCGGCCCCCGCGTTGCCGAGGCCCAGTGCGTGCCCCAGTGAGGTGGCCAGGGAGCCGCTGAGGACCAGGACGAGCGCGCTCACCGCCAGCAGTCCGAGCAGGGCCACGGCCGTCAGCAGGATGCGGTGTGCCTTGCGCAGGGCGGGACGTTCGTCCTTGATCGCGTACATGGAGTGCAGGGCGCGCCGGAAGACCGCGAGGTAGCTGGAGGCGGACCACAGGGCGCTGAAGGCGCCGCCGATCAGGACGGTCAGGGCGGCGGAGCGCTGCCCCGCCACGTGGTTGAGCGCCTGGTGCAGCGCGGCACCGGACTCGGCGGGGGCCCAGGCGCTGACGTCGGCGATGAGCTCGTCGGTCGTCGCGGGGGCGACCAGGCCGATGACCGAAATGGTGACCAGGAGAGCGGGTACCAGCGCGAGGATCGAGTAGTAGGTGAGGGCGGCGGCCCAGTCGGACACGTCGTCGTTCCACATGGAGAGCGGCGTGCGGCGCAGTGCCGCGCCTCCTCGCGACCAGACGTCCGGTTCCGCCGGGGAGTACGGTGCGCGGCGGCCGGGGCGGGGCATCAACGGCAGCGCGGGGCTCTCGCCGGGCTCCGGCACGGTCCGTCGCTCCCTGCCCATGCGTACCTCTCTGTCGTCCGGTGTGGGGCCGGTACTGGTGGTGGTCCTGAGGCCCGAGTTGGCACCGGTGGCCGTCCTGGCACTCCTGCGGGTGGCGGGGTACGTCTGTCTGGTGCGTGGTGCGTGGTGCGTGGTGCGTGGTGCGTGGTGCGTGGTGCGTGGTGCGTGGTGCGTGGTGCGTGGTGCGTGGTGCGTGGTGCGTGGTGCGGGCCCGTGCCCACCCCGTGACTTCGCGCGGGGTGCGTACTGCTTGCTGGCTCCTGCCCCCGGCCTGCGCGTTTACCCCGATCCGGACTGTTCCGTACCGTCGCCCGCTCTGGCCGGGGGCGACGGCAGCTCAAGGGCGGTCGGCCGACGCGCCGGGTGCGGTGTGCCGGAACGCCCAGCCGTCTCGGCTGCGGCGGTCCGGGGCGCGGACCTGAGGCGCGCGCCTGAGGCGTTCGTCCGGGGTGGACGTTCGCCGCCGCCGCCGTGCGCTGGGGCCGGTCAGAGTGCCTGGGGGAAGTCGAACAGCCGCTGCGGGTCGTACTGCTTCTTCAGCGCGGCCAGCTTCGGTGCCCCCGCCCCGTAGTACGCCGTCCGCCAGTCCGTCAGCTTCGGGTCGATGTAGTTCTGGTAGGCGCCGCCCGACGCGTACGGGCCCATCGCCCGGTGGGTGTCCTTGAGCCAGGCCTGCTGGGCCGTGCCCGCGGTACCGGGCTGCCAGGACGCGATGTACTGGGCCAGTACCCGTGAGCGCCGGTGCACGAAAGCGGTGGCCGAAGGCGAGACCCGGTTGATGGCACCGCCCAGCGCGGTGAGCGCGACCGAGCCGCTGCCCTTGGCGGCGCTCAGGGCAGTGAAGGCCTGCGTCCTGGACAGCAGCGAGCTGATGCCGGCCGCGGAGAGCGTCCGGTCGTAGAAGTCCGATGCCGCGGCGTACGTTTCGCGCTGGAGCGTTCCGATACTCCTGCGGCCGGGGGTCGGGCCGGGCAGATGGCACTGGTCCTCGCTGACGCTCGCGCAGCCCGCGTAGACGAGCATCGCGTCCTCGTAGCCGCGCCTGCGCAGCGAGACGGAATGCGCCGGGGCGCCCACCTTGTCGGCGAGCCGGTCGACCGCGTTCTGGAGGTCTCCGTACGTGCCCAGCGAGAACGCCGCGACGGACACGCTCGGGGTGCCTCCGCCCGACGCGGCTTCCAGGTGGGCCGACGACCAGATCTCGTCGGCCTGTTCGGGGCCCCACTTCTGCCAGGCGTCGATGACCGCGTGCGCCTTCGACCAGGGCCAGGACATATAGGCCGAAACGGTCTGCGGTGCGGCATGTGTACGGAAGGTCATGCCGGTGACGACGCCGAAGTTGCCGTTGCCCGCGCCGCGCAGCGCCCAGAACAGGTCCTTGTTCTCCTTCGCGCCGGCCGTCAGGCGCTTGCCGTCGGCCGTGATCAGGGTGACGGAGGTGAGGCTGTCACAGGTCAGGCCGTACGCACGGGACGCGACTCCGTGACCGCCTCCGAGGGTCAGCCCGGAGATCCCGACCGTGGGGCAGGAGCCGCCGGGGATGGCGCGGGAGCTCCTGCCGAGGGTTTCGTAGACGTCGACCAGTTTGGCGCCCGCGCCGATGGTGCCGTCGGCGGATACGTGCGAGAGCTTCGACACGTCGATGACGAGCCGGCCGTTGCCCGACGACCACCCGGCGTAGGAGTGGCCGCCGTTGCGTATGGAGACGGGTATGTGGTGGGCGCGCGCGTAGGCGAGGCACTCGCGGATGTCGTCGTCGCCCGCGATGTACGCGACAGCTGCGGGCTTCAGGCCGTCGTACCGGGTGTTGTAGAGCTGACGGGCCGTCGCGTAGTCGGCGTCGCCGGGGCGGACGAGTTTGCCGTCGAGGCCGTGGGCCAGGGCGGTCCAGTCGGCCGCGGCCCTGGTGCCGGTGCCGGACCGGCCGGTGGTCGCGGTCCCGCCGGCGGGACCGGTCGGGGAACCGGTGGCGGAGCCCGGCGGCTTCTGGTCGGTACTGTCGGAATTGTCCGAACTGCCGTTGCTGCGGCAGGCGGCGGCGGTGGCCAGAACGGGTACGGCGGTGAGCAGGGTGCGGCGTTGCATGTGTGGACCTCCACGCGTGAGACGAGCCACCGGGGCGTGGGGGTTCCCTGACGGGCCGCCGCGTTTTACCGCCCGCCCGTTCCCGCGCGCCGGGTCCGGTCAGCCCGCGGCCGTGTGCTCCGCCGCGTCCGCACGGGCGCGTTCGCGTGAGCGGCGGGCCGGTCCCTTCCAGCCGCAGACACAGCCGGCGGTGCAGAAGGAGCCGCGCTCGGAGGTCGTGGTGGCGTGGTGCCTGGCGTTCCGGTGGGGGTCGTCGTCGCGCACCCGTCCACGGTACTGGGGCGTGACGGCCCTCGACGGGAGTCGTTATGCGAAGCGGGCGGGCACGGACGATGACTGGCCAGGCGTTGGGGGTTGGCAGGCGATGGTGCGGCAGTACAGAGGCAGGGCCGGGGCGCTGGCCGGTGCCGCGTTCGCTCTGGCGGGGGTGGTGGGGGCCGGCGGCTGTACGGCACGGGCCGGGGCGTCGGCCGATGACCGGAACGGCGGCCCCGACACGGTGCGGCAGGCCGCGCATGTCCTGGCGGGCGCGGGGAGTTCGAAGGCCAGTACGTCCATGACGATGGCGACGGGCGGGACGCGGGTGACCATCCGGGGTACCGGCGGCTTCGACTTCGTACGGCGGAGCGGCCGGCTCCGGGTCGTCCTGCCCCCGGACGCCGCCGGGGCCGAGGAGCATCCGCCGATCACCGAACTCCTGACGCCCACCGCGCTGTACATGAAGAACCGGGGCGCCAACGTGCCCAAGGGGCAGTGGGTCCGGGTCGAGCCCGCGAAGCTCCCGGACGGCAATCTGGTGACCAACGGCGCGACCGATCCGCTGGTCGCGGCCGAGCTGCTGAGCGGGGCGCGCGGGGTGGTGTACGCCGGGGCGGACGAGCTGGCCGGCACCCGGGTGCGGCATTACAAGGGCACTGCCGACCTCTCGGTGGCCGCCCGGAACGCGGCGCCGCAGGCGAGGTCCGTGCTGGCCGCGGCGGCGAAGGGGTTCGCCGGACCCGATGTGCCCTTCGACGCCTACTTCGATGGTCAGGGGCGGCTGCGCAAGGTGAGCGAGACGTTCAGCTTCGCCAACAAGGGGCACACCGTCCAGGTGGCGTCGACGATCCTGCTGTACGACTTCGGGTCGCCGGTGACGGTGTCGCTGCCGCCCGGCCATGAGATCTACGCCGGGACCGTCGAGTAGCGGGGGCGGCCGGGCGGAGCGGCGAGCGGCGAAGCGACCAGGCGCAGTAACCAGCAGGAACCAGTGGGAAATGGTCCGTCCGTGCCATGCGCGGGGCGTATGCGCTTCCCTACGCTGGGAAGGCAGCTCAGAAAGGGGTGATGGCCGTGGTCGGAGTACTGACCGTTCAGGACCGCGTCGCCCTCGTCGAGATCGAACTGTGCGGAGAGCTGATGATCGCGGCCGCCGCCTCGTTGGATGAGCGGCTCAGCCAGGGCCGTATCGACGAGGTGCTCCTGGTGCGGCCGCTGGCGCCGCACCCCGCGTGTCCGGACCGCGAACGCTGAGCGCTCCTGCCGGGTGCGCAGTGCGCAGTCCGGCCGGACACCGGCGACGCTTTTCAGCCATCGGCCGGCCGCGGTGCTCTCAGGTGCGCAGCAGCCGGGCGATGGCCTTGGTGGCTTCCTCGACCTTCGCGTCGATCTCCGCGCCGCCGCGGACCGCGGCGTCCGCCACGCAGTGCCGCAGGTGCTCCTCCAGGAGCTGGAGCGCGAAGGACTGGAGGGCCTTGGTCGAGGCCGAGACCTGGGTGAGTATGTCGATGCAGTAGACGTCCTCGTCGACGAGGCGCTGGAGTCCCCGGATCTGGCCCTCGATCCGGCGCAGCCGCTTGAGGTGTTCGTCCTTCTGCTTGTGGTAGCCGTGCACGACGGGCTCGGCGCCCGGCTCCTGGCCTGTGCGGTCGGGCGCGCCCGCCGCCTCGGTGGTTGTCATCGCGTCCTCCCGTTGTGGAACCGTTGTGAATGGTGGTGACCGGCTGTCCAGAAAGGTCTTGATACCCCTCGTGGGTATATAGTACCGATCCTTCCGAAAATCGGGGCGGGCCCCGTGCTGATCACTGTGCCCCATGGGCGACACTGAAGAATGCCGGTTAGCCGTGGCCGGATGATGCGCCTAGCATCAGCCTGACCGAATCCAGAGCCCCGAGGACCCCACGTGCGCTTTCGTCTGACCCCCAGGGAGACGAGCTTCTACGACATGTTCGCCGCATCCGCGGACAACATCGTCACGGGCTCGAAGCTCCTCATGGAACTGCTCGGCGCGGACGCATCCGGCCGGGTCGAGATCGCGGAGCGGATGCGGGCAGCGGAGCACGCGGGGGACGACGCGACTCACGCGATCTTCCACCAGCTCAACTCCTCCTTCATCACGCCGTTCGACCGCGAGGACATCTACAACCTCGCATCGTGTCTCGACGACATCATGGACTTCATGGAGGAGGCCGTCGACCTTGTCGTGCTGTACCAGGTCGAGGAGCTGCCCAAGGGCGTCGAGCAGCAGATCGAGGTCCTGGCCAGGGCGGCCGTACTGACCGCTGAGGCCATGCCGAGTCTGCGGACCATGAACAACCTCACCGAGTACTGGATCGAGGTCAACCGTCTGGAGAACCAGGCCGACCAGATCCACCGCAAGCTGCTCGCCCATCTCTTCAATGGCAAGTACGACGCCATGGAGGTCCTGAAGCTCAAGCAGATCGTGGATGTGCTGGAAGAGGCGGCCGACGCGTTCGAGCACGTCGCCAACACGGTGGAGACCATCGCGGTCAAGGAGTCCTGAACCTCGTGGACACCTTCACTCTGATCGTGACCATTGCTGTCGCGCTCGGATTCACCTACACGAATGGCTTCCACGACTCCGCCAATGCCATCGCGACATCGGTGTCCACCCGGGCGCTGACGCCGCGTGCGGCTCTGGCCATGGCCGCTGTGATGAACCTCGCGGGCGCCTTCCTGGGCAGCGGGGTCGCCAAGACCGTCAGTGAAGGCCTGATCGCCACACCGGTGGGGCAGAAGGGGATGGGTATCCTCTTCGCCGCGCTCGTCGGCGCGATCGTCTGGAACCTGATCACCTGGTACTTCGGTCTGCCGTCGTCGTCCTCGCATGCCCTGTTCGGCGGACTGGTCGGCGCGGCGCTGGCAGGCGGAACGATGGTGCACTGGAGCGGGGTGGTCGAGAAGATCGTCATCCCGATGTTCCTGTCGCCCGTCGTCGGCCTGGTCGTCGGCTATCTGGTGATGGTCGCGATCCTGTGGTTGTTCCGTAAGTCCAACCCGCACAAGGCGAAGCGGGGATTCCGTATCGCCCAGACGGTCTCCGCCGCGGGCATGGCGCTCGGCCACGGTCTCCAGGACGCGCAGAAGACCATGGGTGTGGTCATGATGGCCCTGGTCATCTCGGGTCACGAGACCTTCAACGACGCGATCCCCGTCTGGGTCAAGCTCGTCTGTGCGCTGATGCTCTCGCTGGGTACGTACGCGGGCGGCTGGCGCATCATGCGGACCCTCGGCCGGAAGATCATCGAGCTGGACCCGCCGCAGGGTTTCGCTGCGGAGACCACCGGCGCGGCGATCATGTTCGGCTCGTCGTACCTCTTCCAGGCGCCCATCTCGACCACCCACGTCATCACCTCGGCGATCATGGGTGTGGGCGCCACCAAGCGCCCGCGCGCGGTGCGCTGGGGCGTGGCCAAGAACATCGTGCTCGGCTGGTTCATCACCATGCCGGCGGCCGCTGTCGTCGCGGCCCTCAGCTACTGGATCATCGTGCTGATCTTCTGACCTCGTGTGCGGCCGACGGCCGTACGGAAGTGGGCCCGCCCCCTGAATCCAAGGGGGCGGGCCCTTTTCTGCCTTGCGGTGGCACCGCCATGCAGCACCGCAAGCCGTGTCGTCTATCCGAAGCGCCCCGAGATGTAGTCCTCGGTCGCCTGGACGGACGGGTTCGAGAAGATCCGTTCCGTCTCGTCGATCTCGATGAGCCGGCCCGGCTTGCCGACCGCCGAGAGGTTGAAGAAGGCCGTGCGGTCCGAGACGCGCGCCGCCTGCTGCATGTTGTGCGTCACGATGACGATCGTGAAGCGCTCCTTGAGCTTGCCGACCAGGTCCTCGATGGCGAGGGTGGATATCGGGTCGAGTGCGGAGCACGGCTCGTCCATCAGCAGGACCTGCGGTTCGACCGCGATGGCTCGGGCGATGCAGAGCCGCTGCTGCTGGCCGCCGGAGAGCCCGGATCCCGGCTTGTTCAGACGGTCCTTGACCTCGTTCCAGAGGTTGGCGCCCCGGAGCGACTTCTCGACGATGTCGGTCAGCTCGCTCTTCTTGTACGAGCCGTTCAGGCGCAGGCCCGCCGCGACGTTGTCGAAGATCGACATCGTCGGGAAGGGATTCGGGCGCTGGAAGACCATCCCGACCGTGCGGCGTACGGCCACCGGGTCGACGTGGGTCCCGTACAGGTTCTCGTCGTCCAGCATCACCTTGCCCTCGACGCGGCCGCCGGGGGTGACCTCGTGCATCCGGTTCAGGGTGCGCAGGAAGGTCGACTTGCCGCAGCCGGACGGGCCGATGAAGGCGGTCACCGAGCGGGGTTCCACGGTCATCGAGATGTCCTCGATGGCCTTGTGGGAGCTGTAGTAGGCGGTCAGGCCGCTGATGTCGATTCGCTTGGCCATGGAAATCAGCTTCTTCTCTCGGCCTCAGCGGCCGGTCTTCGGGGCCTTCCAGCGGGCGATGCCGCGGGCGACGAGGTTCAGGATCATGACGAAGGCGATCAGCACCAGTGCCGCTGCCCAGGCCCGGTCGATCGCGGGCGGCTCGCCGAGCTTGTACTGCTCGAAGATGTAGTACGGCAGGGAGGACTGGCCGTCCTTGAAGGGGTTCGTGTTGATCATCTGGCTGCCGAACACCAGCAGCATGATCGGCGCGGTCTCGCCCGCGATGCGCGCAATGGCCAGCATCACACCCGTGGTGATACCGCCGATCGCGGTCGGCAGGACGACCTTGAGGATCATGCGCCACTTCGGTACGCCGAGGGCCAGCGCGGCCTCGCGCAGCTCGTTCGGGACGAGCTTGAGCATCTCCTCGGTGGACCGGACCACGACGGGCATCATCAGGATCGTCAGCGCGAGCGCGCCCATCAGGCCCGACGGCTCGATGCCGGTCATCAGCATGATCGACAGGATGAAGAGGCCGGCGACGATGGACGGGATGCCGGTCATGACGTCGACGAAGAAGGTCACGGCCCTGGCCAGCGAGCCCTTGCCGTACTCGACCAGGTAGACGGCGGTCAGCAGGCCGACCGGGACGGCGATCACGGTGGCGATACCGACCTGCTCCAGGGTGCCGATCAGCGCGTGGTAGACGCCGCCGCCCTGATCGGACGAGAGGACGCCGACCATCGAGTGGGTGAGGAAGTTGACGCTGAGGTCCTTCACGCCGTGGCCGACGGTGGTCCAGAGCAGCGAGAAGAGCGGGATGACGGCCAGGATGAAGCAGACCCAGATGATGCTGGTGGCGAGGCGGTCCTTGGCCTGGCGCTTGTTCTCGACCGCCGCGGTGGTGACGTAGGAGAGCGCGAGGAAGGCGGCGACGGCGATCAGGCCCCACTGGACCCTGCTGCTGAGGCCGGCGGCGAGTCCCGTGCCCACGCCGATCACGACCGCGGCGGCGGCGAAGCCGGCCGGCGCCCAGCGGGGGAGGCTGCGCCCGCTGAGGCTCCCGGCTCCGACCACGCGCGGGGTCTGCTCCTGCCCGGTCTCCATGACGGTGTCGCTCATGCGTTGGCCCCCGAGTACTCCTTGCGGCGGGCGATGATGAGCCGGGCCGCGCCGTTCACGAGCAGGGTGAGGACGAAGAGGACCAGGCCGGACGCGATCAGGGCGTCACGCCCGAGCGGGTTGGCCTCGTCGAACTTCGCCGCGATGTTCTGGGCGAACGTGCCGCCGCCCGGGTTGAGCAGATGCAGCGACATCACGTAGCTGGGCGAGAGGACCGTGGCGACGGCCATCGTCTCGCCGAGCGCGCGGCCCAGGCCCAGCATCGAGGCCGAGATGATGCCGGAGCGCCCGAAGGGCAGCACGGACAGCCGGACGACCTCCCAGCGGGTGGCGCCCAGGGCGAGCGCCGCTTCCTCGTTCATCCGCGGGACCTGGAGGAAGACTTCCCGGCTGACGCTGGTGACGATCGGCAGGATCATGATCGCCAGCAGGATGCCGACGGTCAGCATGTTCCGGGCGACGCCGGGCTGCGTCTGGTCGAAGAGGTACGTCCAGCCGAAGTACTGGTCGAGCCAGACGTTCAGTCCGCCGAGGTGGGGCACCAGGATCAGGGCGCCCCAGATGCCGTAGATGATGCTCGGCACCGCGGCCAGCAGGTCCACCACGTAGGAGAGCGGAGTGGCGAGCCTGCGCGGCGCGTAGTGCGAGATGAAGAGTGCGATGCCGACGGCGACCGGGACGGCGATGACCATCGCGATCACCGAACTGATGACGGTGCCGACGAGCAGGACCGCGATACCGAAGACCGGCGGTGTCTGCGAGGGCAGCCAGTCGAACGTCGTGAAGAAGTTGCCGTGGTCCTTCGAGATGGCGATGGAGGCGCGGTAGGTGAGGAACCCCGCGATCGCTGCCATCACCACGAGGAGCAGGACGCCCGAGCCTCTGGTGAGGCCCATGAAGACCCGGTCGCCCAGACGGCCGGTGGAGGGGCCGGACGGGCTGTGGAGGGGGGGTTCCGGTGGAGGGGTGTCTATTCGTGTGGTGGTAGCCATGGTCTTTCCGGTCTGTGTGGGGGAGCGGTGGCTCCCCTGGCGGCGGTGCACCGGATGGGGGTGGTGGGCCGGCCCGGAGAAGTGCGCCGGGCCGGTCACCGTCACTGCTGTGGAGCGGGTGGAGCGGGTGGCGTCCGTGGAGCGTGCGGCGCCGGGTTACGAGATCGCGGCGAGGGCCGTGCGGACCTTGGCGTTGATCTCGGCCGGGATCGGTGCGTAACCAGCGGTCGAGAGCTGCTTCTGGCCGTCGTCGCTCGCGGTGTAGTTCAGGAAGGACTTGACGGTGCCGAGCGTGTCGGCCTTGTTGCCCTTGTCGCAGACGATCTCGTACGTCACCAGGACGATCGGGTAGGCACCCTCGGACTTGGTGGTGTAGTCGAGCTTGAGCGACAGGTCGGAGCCGGTGCCGACGACCTTGGCGGCGGCGATGGCCTTGGAGGCGTTGTCGGACGTCGCCTCGACGGGCGCGCTCGCTCCCGTGTCGATCTTGACCGTGGAGATCTTCTGCGAGGTGGCGTACGAGAGCTCGAAGTAACCGATCGAGCCGTCGACCTGCTTCACCTGCTGCGAGACACCGGCCGAGCCCGCTGCCGCCTGGCCGCCGGGGGCGGGCCACGACTTGCCGACCGGGTACTTCCAGTCGTCGGGGGCCGACGCGGTCAGGTACTTGCTCAGGTTCTCCGTGGTGCCGGAGTCCTCGGAGCGGTGGAAGGGCTGGATCGCCTTGGACGGCAGCTTCGCGTCCGGGTTGAGCTTCTTGATCGCCGGGTCGTCCCAGGTCTTGATCTTCGTGGAGAAGATCTTCGCCAGGGTGGGGCCGTCGAGCACCAGGTTGTCGACGCCCTCCAGGTGGTAACCGATCGCGATCGGACCGCCGACCATCGGGAGGTCGATGCCCCGGCCGCCGCTGCAGACCTTCTTGGAGTCCGCGACCTCGGCCGGCTTCAGGGGCGAGTCCGAACCGGCGTAGCCGACGGTGCCCTGGTTGAAGGCGACGATGCCTTCACCGGACGAGGACGACTTGTAGTTGATCTCGACGCCGGAGCAGGCGGCCATGTAGCCCTTGGCCCACAGGTCCATCGCGTTCTTCTGCGCACTGGAACCGGAGGCGCGCAGCTGGCCCTTCGCGCTGCCGCACTTGACGTCGGATGCGGCGTTCGTCTTGGTGCCGGTGCCTCCGGTCGAGCCGCTGTTGTTGTCCGAACCGCACGCCGTGAGGACCAGGGCGCCGGATACGGCGAGGGCGCCGAGCGCGGCGGCGCGAAGCCGGGTCTTGCGCTGCTGAAGCTTCACTTCGGGTGTTCCTTCCAGAAGCCGCCGGGTTTCGGTTCGTTGTACGGCGGCGTGCGAAGAGGTGACCGGTGCGGCGGGCCGCCGTGCACCGTGTAAGGCCGAAATTAGGCAGATCAGGTGAAGCGGCCGACGGGGGTGAGTGAACGGAGAGTGAACCTCGGCGTACGACCGGGTGCGGGGCTGTACGCGTGGTCGCGGGGTGACCCGCTGTGCGAAGCAGCCTGGAAGGCACTCGCACATATCCGGGACCGCACTGCCGTACGCCGGTATGCCGTCCCGGAGATCGAGGCCCATCTGAGTACCGCGCTCCAGGTCATGCACCGCTATCCGCAGATCGGCCTCACCGACGCCATGAACGTCACGCTTGCCGCCGTGTACACCACGGACGAGGTCGCCACGCTGGACCGCGAACACATGCGGGCGGTACGGCCGCTCACCGGGCACACCGCGTTCCGTCTGCTTCCCGACGGCCTCTGACCTGCGGGCAGCGGCGGTCACACGGGCTGGTCCGTCACGCGGACTGGTCCCCTCTCAGGCCGAGCACGTCCAGCGAAGCCGTGACCAGTTCCCGATCGCGCTGCTGGGTCAGCTGATCCCGAGCGGCGGCCGGGGAGAGCCAGCGCACCCGGTCCACCTCGCTGTTCGCCGCGAATTCGCCGCCCGTCGCCTCGGCGGTCCAGTAACTGACTTCCTTGGGACGCCCGTTCGCCTCGTACCGCACGGTGGGGAGCCGGGCGCCGGGGGCGCAGTGGTGGCCGGTTTCCTCGCGGACCTCGCGCAGGGCGGCGGCCAGCGTGTCCTCGCCGCGCTTCAGCTTGCCTTTCGGGTGTGACCAGTCGTCGTATTTCGGCCGGTGCACGAGGCAGATCTCCAGGCCGCCGGACGGCGCGCGCCGCCACAGCACACATCCCGCCGCCCGTACGGTGCTGTCTGCGCCGTCCGCTCCGTCGCCGGTCATGGGGCGGCGCTCACCGCCGTCCGCTGCCAGGTCTGCTGGAAGGCGTAGCGGGCGGCTTCGACCTCGTGGCGCTGGTCCGCGTGGAGCACGCCCAGCGCGTACGCGGTGGCCGGGGCGATCCGGGGCGTACGGGCCGCCGAGGCGGCCGCACCCGCGGCTTCGGCGGCCTCGCGGTGCTGGTCGAGCGCCCGGCCCGCGCCGAAGAGCACCGGGTCGGGATCGGGCCGGCCGCCGGGCCCGGCGTGCAGGGCCTCCTGCGCGTAGCGGTGCAGCCGCAGCAGCAGCCTGACCTGGTGCCAGGGGGCGTCCTGGGCGTCGCTCAGCCCCTCCGCGTTGTACGGGTGCGCGGCCCGGTGCAGCGGCAGAGCGGCCACCGCGTCCGCGAGTCTGCGGCCCGCCGTCCCGGCCGCGGGCGGCAGCGTCTCGGCGGCGTACGTGGTGGCGGCCGGCGCGAAGGGTACTTCGGACGCCAGCAGGGCGACGGCGTCCGCGACCGCGTGGAAGCGTGAGGAGCCCAGCGCCTGGAGCGCCGCCGAGTGGGCGCGCGTCCTGGCCAGGGTCAGCTGCCGCTCCAGGAGCGCGCCGGCGCGTGCGGCGCCCACGGCGGGAGCGGGGCGCGGGGCCGCCCCGTCGCGCGGGGCGGGCAGCGAGGCCGTATCGTCCGAGAGCCTGCTGAGTGCTTCGAGCAGCCGGGCCAGTCGCGCGGCGTACGTGTGCTCACGGGCCAGCGTGCCGGAAAGCCAGGCCAGTTCGGAGCGCAGCTGGTCGGCCCAGGCCGCGTCGAGGTGGCCGCGGAAGGTGTGCAGCGTGGCGCCGATGCGGCGGGCCGACCGGCGCAGGGCGCGGGCCGCCACCTCGTCCCCTTCCGCGTACGTACGCAGGCTGCGCAGGAACTCCGCCGCCTGGTCGTGCAGGTAGCGGGAGAGCAGCTCGCCCGCGGTCGCCGTCGGGTCAGGGCGTGGCACGGCGGCGCCTCCGGGGAGCATCAAGGGGTCGCACGGCGGCGCCTCCTGGCGTCTATCAGCATTTCCTGCACGTGGCGCAGCGGCTGGCCCTCGGCGTCGGTCGCGTGGCGCGTCCAGTTGCCGTCGGCCCCCAGGTGCCAGGAGGACGTGGTGTCGGACATGCCGGTCTCCAGGAGCCGGCTGAGCGCGGCGCGGTGGGCCGGGTCGGTGACGCGGACCAGCGCTTCGATCCTGCGGTCGAGGTTGCGGTGCATCATGTCGGCGCTCCCGAGCCAGACTTCGGGCTCGCCGCCGTTGCCGAAGGCGAAGACCCGGGAGTGTTCCAGGAAGCGGCCCAGAATCGAGCGGACCCGGATGGTCTCGGAGAGGCCGGTGACGCCGGGGCGTATCGCGCAGATGCCGCGCACCCAGACGTCGACGGGCACCCCGGCCTGCGCCGCCCGGTAGCAGGCGTCGATGACCGCTTCGTCGACCATCGAGTTCACCTTGATGCGGACGTAGGCGGGCCGGCCCGCGCGCTGGTGCGCGATCTCCTTGTCGATCCGGACGATCAGGCCGTCGCGCAGCGACTTGGGGGCGACGAGCAGCCGCCGGTAGGTCTCGCGCCGTGAGTAGCCGGAGAGCCGGTTGAACAGGTCGGAGAGGTCCGCGCCGACCTGCGGGTCGGCGGTCAGCAGCCCGAGGTCCTCGTAGAGCCTGGCGGTCTTCGGGTGGTAGTTGCCGGTGCCGACGTGGGAGTAGCGGCGCAGCGTGTCGCCCTCCTGCCGTACGACGAGGGAGAGCTTGCAGTGCGTCTTCAGCCCCACCAGGCCGTAGACGACATGGCAGCCGGCCTCCTCCAGTTTCCTGGCCCATTTGATGTTGGCCTGCTCGTCGAAGCGGGCCTTGATCTCGACCAGGACGAGGACCTGTTTGCCGGATTCGGCGGCGTCGATGAGGGCGTCCACTATCGGTGAGTCCCCGGACGTCCGGTACAGCGTCTGCTTGATGGCGAGCACGTCCGGGTCGCTCGCCGCCTGCTCCAGGAAGGCCTGGACGGAGGTGGAGAAGGAGTCGTACGGGTGGTGCAGCAGCACGTCCCGTTCGCGCAGCGCGGCGAAGATGTCGGGCGCCGACGCGGACTCGACCTCGGCGAGGTCACGGTGGGTGCCTGCGATGAACGGCGGGTACTTCAGCTCGGGGCGTTCCAGCGCCGAGACGCCGAAGAGACCGGTGAGGTCGAGTGGGCCGGGCAGCGGGTAGACCTCGGCGTCGGAGACCTTCAGCTCGCGGACCAGCAGGTCGAGGATGTAGGGGTCGATGGACTCCTCGACCTCCAGACGGACGGGCGGCCCGAAGCGGCGCCGCATCAGTTCCTTCTCCAGGGCCTTGAGGAGGTTCTCGGCGTCGTCCTCCTCGACCTCCAGGTCCTCGTTCCTGGTGACCCGGAACATGTGGTGCGCCAGCACCTCCATCCCCGGGAAGAGCTCCTCCAGGTGCGCCGCGATGATGTCCTCGACGGGCACGTACCGCTGGGGGGATGCCTCCAGGAAGCGGGTGAGCAGCGGCGGCACCTTGACCCGGGCGAAGTGGCGGTGGCCGCTGACGGGGTTGCGGACGACCACGGCGAGGTTGAGCGAGAGCCCCGAGATGTACGGGAAGGGGTGCGCGGGGTCGACGGCCAGCGGGGTCAGTACGGGGAAGATCCGCTGCCGGAAGAAGGTGAAGAGCCGGGCCTTCTCCTTGTCGGTCAGGTCGTCCCAGCGGATCAGGTGGATGTTCTCGTCGGCCAGCGCGGGCGAGACGTCCTGCTGGTAGCAGGCGGCGTGCCGGGCCATGAGCTCGCGGGATCTGGTCCAGATCTGTTCCAGCACCTCGCGGGGCTGGTAGCCGGACGCGGAGCGGGTGGCGACCCCGGTCGCTATGCGGCGTTTGAGCCCGGCCACCCGGACCATGAAGAACTCGTCGAGGTTGCTCGCGAAGATGGCGAGGAAATTAGCCCGTTCGAGGAGGGGGGTCGCCGGATCCTCGGCCAGTTCGAGGACCCGCTCGTTGAAGGCGAGCCAGCTCTGCTCCCGGTCGAGGAAGCGGCCCGACGGCAGCTCGGTGCCCGCGCTGTCCTCCTCGTACGCGTCGACGTCGGCGTCGATGCCCGGATCCAGGTCGGGAACGGCTGCAGCGACGGTGTGCGGACGGTGGGCCGCGATGGAACCGACTGAGGGCTGAAGGTGCTTGACCGGGACCTCTGCACTGGGCTGCTGGCTCATATGCCCATTGTTCCGCGCGGGAGGGCCGGGGGGCGCGGTGGCGGGTTGCATTCCGTGAGGGTCGCAAGCGCGTCTGAATGACGGGTAACGAGGACATGACGTCCGGGAAGCGGGCCATGACGTCCGGGAAGCGGGCCATGACGTCCGGGAAGCGCGCCATGACATCCGTGGAGCACGTTGTGCCGTCCGGGAAGCGGGCCATCACGTCCGGGAGCGCGTTGTGCCGTCCGGAAAGGTGTGTGGTGTGCGGGAAGCGCTCCGTGCCGTCGGGGAGGGCGCGTCTGCCGCTCCGGGGAGCCCCGCGCCCGCCGCCGATGATTCTTCCCGTGCGGCCAGGTCATGACGTGGAAGGCCGTGGCAGGCGTACCGCGCGCGTTCGCGGGAGGATCGGTTTCACAGGAGGTCGGTATGCGCACACTCGCGATCACCCAGAACGTCACCGTCGACGGCTCGGTCGAGATGCTCACGGACTGGTTCGACCCGCAGGGCCAGGGCGGCGCCGGCATGAGCGACGTCCTGGAGGAGAGCCACCGGCAGGACCGCCGGGCCGACGCCCTGCTGGTCGGCCGGCGGACCTTCGAAGACTTCCGCGGTTACTGGCCGAAGCAGACCGACGACACCACGGGCATCACCGCATACCTGAATCAGGTGCAGAAATACGTCGTGTCCGCCTCGCTCACGGAGCCGCAGTGGGAGAACTCCACGGTGCTGCGGAGTGACCCGGTCGGGGAGGTGGCCGCGCTCAAGGCGCGGGAGGGCGGCAAGGACATCGTGCTCACCGGCAGCATCACCCTGGCCCGCACGCTGATCGCCGCCGGGCTGGTCGACGAGTACCGCTTCTTCGTCCACCCCGTCGTCCAGGGCCGCGGGCGCCGTCTCTTCCCCGACGGGTACGAGATCCCGAGGCTGCGGCTCCTGGAGTCGAAGGGCTTCCGCAGCGGGATCACCCTGCAGCGGTACGCCCCGGCCTGACCCGGTGCCGGGGCGCTCAGGGGTCCTTGCGCTATGGGCGACCCGGGCATAGTGCGAGGATTCCTCAGACCGACATCCGCCTCACGAGGCGGAAGACGACGACGGTCACGACGGCGGCCAGGGCCAGCAGGATGCCGGTCTCGACGAGCTGCAGCGGCCAGAAGTCGGACACCGGGTGGGAGGAGCGGTAGTACCCCACCAGGTGGTGGGCGGCCTGGCACTTCCTGTCGTCCACGCAGATCGGGTCGGCCACGTGGGCGCCGCTGGTCGTGACGGCGCCCTCGCCGACGAACAGGCCGTCCGCCGCCGGGTACCCCTCGGCGAGGCTGGTGTAGATGGTGCGGACGGGCCAGATGCGGGTGCTCAGGGACTCGACCACACTGGCCACGACAGCAGTGGCGACCACACCCACCACCATGGCGGCCACCGTACGGCGGAGCAGCAGGCCGGTCAGGGCGCCGAGCGGGACCGCGAGGAGCGCGGTGGCGACGCCGATGGGGCCGATCGTGTCGTAGACACCACTGGAGTACCAGTGCAGCTCGGGGTTCTCATGGGGGCGGACTGTCCAGACCCAGCGGTAGACACCGCTCAGGACGACCGAGCCGGCGACGGCCAGTGCGGTCGGCACCGCGAGCTTCACCGCGAACCAGCGGACCGGGGAGACGGACTGGGTCCACAGCAGCTGGTGGCTGCCGGACTCCAGTTCCCGGCCGACGACCGGCCCTGCCACGAAGGCGGCGATGAGGTAGGGCAGCAGCTGGATGACCGCTGCGGCGTGCTCCACCAGCCGGGCGTCCGTCCAGTAGTGTCCCGCGATTCCCCCGCCCCAGATCCGGATCGCGATCAGCAGGACCACGGCCAGTGCGAGGAGCCCCGCGGCGCCCTGAAGGGTGTTGCGGTGCATGCGCGCGGCGACCCAGTACGGGCCGCTGAGCCGCCGGGTGCCGGGGAGGGTGCCGGGGCGTGCCGCCGGTGTGCCGAATGTGCTGTGGTTCAAGGTGCTCATGACAGGGACTCCGTACGGTGTGCGGCACTCGGTGTCAGCAGGGCGGGCGCGTCGGGGGACCGCAGATGGGCGAGGAGCAGCTCCTCCAGGGAGGGCTCCGCGCTCTGCCAGTCGCCCGTGACGGGCCCTTCCCGGCGCACCAGTGCGGTCATCTGGCGTCCTGTGGTGCGCGATTCGATCACGGTGTGCGGGTCGAGGCCGGCCACCGGGCCGGTCACCAGTGCGTGGACGGACAGCAGGTCGTCGGTCTCGCCGCCCAGCCGGACCCGGCCGCCGTCGACGAGCAGCAAGTAGTCGCAGGAGCCCTCCAGTTCGGACAGGACGTGCGAGGACATCACGATGGTCGTGCCGTGCTGGGCGGCCTCGGACATCAGGGTGCCCATCAGCTCGTGCCGGGCGAGCGGGTCGAGATCGGCCATCGGCTCGTCGAGCAGCATCAGTTCGGGCCGCTTGCCGAGGGCGAGCGCGAGGGCGACGCGGGTGCGCTGGCCGCCGGAGAGCGACCGGACGACGGCGTCCCCCGCCAGCTTCCCCTCGGCGACGATCCGATCGGCGGTCGCCGCGTCCCAGCGGCCCGGGTTCAGCTCGTACCCCATCCGCAGCGTCTCGGCGACGGTCAACTGGCCGATCAGCGGCTTGCTCTGGGCGACGAAGGCGATGCGCTCGCGGGCGGCGGCCGGGGTCGTCCCGAGCACCTCGATGCTGCCTTCGGTGGGCCGCAGCAGCCCAGCGGCGTGGGCGAGCAGCGTGGACTTGCCGGCGCCGTTGGGCCCCACGAGGGCGCAGATCCGTCCGGCGGGCAGGCGGAACGTGCAGCCCCGCAGCGCCCGGCCGCGCCGCTTCCCGTATGTCTTGCCGAGCCCGGAGGCTTCGATGGCGGTGTCGGTCATGGGCGGGTGTCCCCCTTGGAGCGGTCGTCCTTGAAACAGTCGTCGAGTACGGAGGAGCAGAGCGCTGCGGCGTCGTCCTTGTCGAGGCCGGCCGTACGGGCGCGAGCGGCCCACTCGGTCAGCTCGGCGCGCAGAGCCGAGTCCGCGGGCGGGGTCCGCCCGAGGGATTTGCGGATGAAGGTGCCCATGCCGCGGCGGGCCTCGACGAGGCCCTCGCGTTCCAGTTCGCGGTAGGCCTTCAGGACCGTGTTGGGGTTGATGGCGGTGGATTCGACGACCGCGCGTGCGGTGGGCAGCTGGTCGCCGGGCTGCAACAGGCCCAGGCGCAGGGCCTGTTTGGCCTGCTGGACGATCTGGAGGTACGTCGAGACGCCGCTGCGCCGGTCGATGCGGAACTCGATCACCGCCCACCCCCCTTTCACTAATTGAGTAGTGAAAGGGTGCTCCCAGGATGCGGCGATGTCAACTCCGTGATCACGAAAGCCCTCCCCGGACGGGCCGGGGAGGGCGTGGTGGTACTGCTGTTCTGCCTGTTCAGGACTCCGAGCGGTACATCAGGTCGACCTCGTGCGTGGCGAAGCCGAGGCGCTCGTACACCGTGACGGCGGCCGTGTTGTCGGCGTCCACGTACAGCATCGCCGTGGGCAGCCCCT
This sequence comes from Streptomyces sp. NBC_00859, assembly GCF_045161865.1. Classification (NCBI taxonomy): domain Bacteria; kingdom Bacillati; phylum Actinomycetota; class Actinomycetes; order Kitasatosporales; family Streptomycetaceae; genus Streptomyces; species Streptomyces sp. NBC_00859. The sequence goes on from NZ_CP108826.1 coordinate 4,310,676, forward strand.
CGGCCGCGAGGTGACGCAGCCCGGTCGCGGTCAGCGCCTTGCCGAGGCCGCCGCCCTGGGCGTCGGGGCGGATACCGACCACGTACACCTCGCCCAGCTGCTCATCGGCGTGGACCTTCGTCCAGTGGAAGCCGACGATCTCCCCGTCGGGCCCGCCGTCCGCTCCGGTGTCCCGTACCGCCAGGAAGAAGCCCTTCGGATCGAACCAGGGCTCCGCCATCCGGTCGTCCAGGTCGCGCCGGCTCATCGACCCCTGCTCGGGGTGGTGGGCGAAGGCGGCGGCGTTCACGGCGAGCCAGGCGGCCTCGTCCTGGCCGGGTACGAAGGTCCGTACGGTGATGCCGGCCGGGTACACCGGCTCGGCGATGGCCAGTGGTACCAACGGGCGCCGCAGCTGACGCAGTTCACGGAACATGGCGAGCCCGAGCACCTGGGCGAGGTGGCGGGCCGCCGCGTGTCCGCCGTGCGCCCAGACGCGCAGCCGCCGCCCGGAGGCGGCCATCAGCGCGGAGCCGAGCGCACGGCCGTGGCCCTGCCCCCGGTGAGAGGGGTGGACGACCAGCTCGGCGGCGGGCGCCTCGACGGGGTCGGTGGCCTCCAGCTGGGCGTATCCGGTGAGCGTGTCCCCGATGCTGACCAGGAAGTGCTGAACCCCCTCGCGCCGCTCGCCGTGCAGCTGGAGCCGTCCCTGCTCGGAGACGGCCTGCTGCCCGTCGGTCCGCGCGGCCTCGGCGAGCAGCGCGCGTACGGCTTGCTCCTGGTCGGCGGTGAGCGTGTCGAGGGTCTGGATCTGCCGGCCGGACGAGGCGGCTGCGGGCGCATTGGTCATGCGGACGAGCGTACGGGGGCGACGCGGCGGGTGGCGGAGTGTGGGCCGGGAGTCGGCGATTGCGCGGCGGCCTGCCGCGCGATGCGCAGGCCCGCTCGGGCCTGGCTTGCCGCCCGCCGGGGCCCAGCCCGTCCGGGCCCTGACGGCGTGTCCGACGCTGCGCCACATCCCCGGCGGACATCACATCGTCATCCCATTACCCTGTCGCGCTACGCGCGTTGACTCTAGGCTGCCGATCGCTACCCCCACAGCGTTCACACAGAAATCACAAGGGGACAAATGGGAGCCACAACACCTGGAACCGTCCGCCGGCGGGACGACCGCGCGGTCCGGCGGATGCTCGCCGCCGCTGCCGGGCTCGCGACGGCCGGAGCGCTGGTCGCCGCGATGCCGGCACAGGCGCAGGGGCACGGCGGTCACGGGCACGGGAGCCATACCGGTCACGGCCACGGGTCGCACGGGGCGCGCCACCCGAAGCCCGACCCCACCGTCGACGTGCAGATGCTGTCCTTCAACGACCTGCACGGGAACCTGGAGCCGCCGGCCGGGTCGTCGGGCACCGTCGCCGAGACGCAGCCCGACGGCACGGTGAAGTCGATACCGGCCGGCGGCGCGGAGTATCTGGCGAGTTCGCTGCGGGCCGCCCGCAAGGGGCACCCGTACTCGGTCACCGCTGCGGGCGGCGACATGATCGGCGCCAGCCCGATGCTGTCGGGGCTCTTCCACGACGAGCCGACCATCGAGGCGCTCAACGACATCAAGCTGGACGTCACGTCCGTCGGCAACCACGAGTTCGACGAGGGCGCGACCGAGCTGGCCCGGATGCAGAACGGCGGCTGCCACCCGACCGACGGCTGTTTCGAGAAGGGCAAGAAGTTCAAGGGCGCGGACTTCCCCTACCTGGCCGCCAATGTGACCAGCGAGAAGACCGGCAAGCCGATCCTCAAGCCGTACACGGTCTGGAAGAAGAACGGCGTCAGGATCGGCTTCATCGGGGTGACGCTGGAGGGCACGCCCGACGTCGTCACCGCGAACGGAGTCAAGGGCCTCAAGTTCCACGACGAGATCGAGACGGTCAACAAGTACGCCAGGGAACTGGACCGCCAGGGCGTCAAGTCGATCGTGGCCCTGATCCACGAGGGCGGTATGCCGGCCGGCACTTCGTACAACTACGACTGCGACTCGCCGGGCGCGGGCGACGGCATCTCCGGCCCCATCGTCGACATCGCCAAGGGCATCTCACCAAAGGTGGACGCGCTGGTCACCGGCCACACCCACCAGTCGTACGTGTGCGACATCCCGGACCCGGCGGGCAACCCGCGCATGGTGACGTCGGCCGCGTCCTTCGGGCGGCTGTACACGGACAGCACCCTGACGTACGACCTCAGGACCAAGGACATCGTGCGGACGGCGGCCGAGGCGGCCGGCGGGCACGGCAGGCCCGGTGCGGCGGTGCGGCCCGTCAACCACGTCGTCAGCCGTGACCAGCCCAAGGCGCAGGACATCACCTCCCTGATCACCCGCTGGAACACGCTGGCCGCTCCCATCGCCAACAAGCCGCAGGGCTTCATCTCCTCCGACATCAACGGGCGCGGCGACGCATCGCCGGAGACCGCGCTCGGCGACCTGATCGCCGACGCGCAGCTCACCGGGCTCGCCCCGGCGGACAAGGGCGGCGCCCAGCTGGCCCTCATGAACCCGGGCGGCATCAGGTCCGACCTGGTGTACAAGGCGAGCGGCAGTGAGGGCGACGGGGTGGTGACGTACGGCGAGGCGTTCACCGTGCAGCCGTTCACCAACATGATGAACGTCGTCGATCTGACGGGCGCCCAGCTCGTGACCGCACTCCAGCAGCAGGTCAGCGGGGCAAACGAGGCGTCCCCGAAGATCCTTCAGGTGTCCAAGGGGCTGACGTACACGCTCGACCTGACGAAGTCCGGCGCGGACCGTGTGGTCGCGGACACGGTCAGGCTGAACGGCACGGCCATCGACCCGGCCGCGACCTACCGGGTGGCGATGAACGAGTTCCTCGCGGGCGGCGGCGACGGCTTCGCGGCCCTGGGCCAGGGCACGAACAAGCTGGTCGGCGCGTCCGACCTGGACGTGTTCAACACCTACCTGGCGGCGAACTCCTCGGCCTCGGCGCCGATCCCGACGCCGAAGGCGGACCGGATCACGGTCGTCGAGTAAGGACACTCCCACCAGGGACTCCGGTCCGGCCCTCGGGCGGCGCGGGGCGGCGGTCCGGGCGGAGAGCGGCTCTCCTGCGCCCGGACCGCGTTCGCGTTCCTGTCCCTGCGCCACGTCGTCCCCGCGGCTTTCCCCAATGTGGTTGCCGGTTCTCTCCGGCGTGCTGCAAGGTTGAAATGAGCTGCTGCTCCCCTCAGTTGGCGCATCAGGGCCGAAGGTACCGATGGGGTGGAAGGACGGGGAGAGGGTGTTCGACGCCGAGACGCTCGTACGGGCCGCACTGGCCGCCTGGGACGAGGCGCGCGCGCACGAAGCCGCCGGACGCCCGATCAAAGCGATCAGCGCCTACCGCCGCGGGCTGACCAGATTTCTCGGATACCGCAGATCGTCGCATTCCTCCGACACCGCGGCCGTCTATTACGCCTTCGGCGCCATGGCCCGGGAGATGACACACCAACTCGACAGGGCCGGCGCGGGACGAAAGGCGCTGGAGTACGGCCGGATGGCCCTCGTCGCCTCCCACTTGGGCGACCCGGCAGCGGGCGACCCCCGGCGCGTCCGGGACGTGCTGGATGCTTCCCGCGCCGCGCCGGTCCACCAGCTCGTCGTGGGTCGGGAACGGGGGCCGCTCCTCGCGCCCGCCCTCCGGGTCGCAGGAGGCGCCGAGGCCCGCTCGCTCCTCTCGGAGCTGCTGCGGAAGTACCCGGAGGTCAAGGCGAGGAAGAGGGCGGGCTGGCCGGTCGGCCCCGGTCCCTGGCAGCGTGGGTTTCACGCGGTGGAGCCGTATTTGCAGGCGGTGTCGCCCAGTTGCGCCGGCCTGGACGAGAACGCCGAGATGCGGCAGTTGGCCGTCGAGAGCGCCCGCCTCTACCGAGCGCTGTGCCGGTGCGCGCCGGAGTACGCGGCGGACGCGCGGCGCGCGGAGAACACCCTCGCCCGTGTGCAGTCCGGAAACCTTTAGTGGGCCGGGCGGACGAGCGGCTCCAGGCCGGGCTCTCCTGCTGGGAGGAGGCGCGCAATTACGTGAGGACGGGGCGGCCGGTTCAGGCGGGTCTGTCCTATCAGCGAGGTGTCAGCCATCTGCTCCTCTACATCCAGCTCATGCGGTGGACTTCGGTGGGATCGGCGGAGAGCATCCGGGCTTTCCACGCCGTGGGCACCGCGGCACGGGAGGCGGTGCCGGTGATCGAGGGGGTGCGGACGCCGCTCCATGCGATGAACCACGCCCGGGTCGCTCTGGTCGCCTCGCACCTGGCGGATCCCGCTTGCGGCGATCCGGAGCTGGCCGGGGCCGCGCTGCGCGGCGTGCCGGGCGCCGCCGCCGCGTTCGATCTCATCGGGGACGGGCCGCTGACGGCGGAGGTCAGGATCGCAGGGGCCGCGGAGGCGCGGCTGACGCTCGCGCGGCTGATGTGGCGGCATCCGGGCGTCGCCGACAGGAACAGGAGGGGGGCGTGGCCGGTCGGAAGCGGCGCGCGCGAGGGGTTCCTCCAGTTCCGGAGAAAGTACCGCCGTGGGGTGCTGCCCAGCTGCGTCGGACTGGACCGTGACGCCGAGGTGCGGAAGCTGGCGCACGAAGGCGTCCTGCTCTACTCGGCTCTGCACGACGCGACGTCCGGTCATGAGGCGGCCCTCCGCTCCGCCCTGGCGGCCCGGGACGAAGTCCGCACGCCCCGGCCGGTCTGACCCGTGGCGTTGTGGCAGGAAGCGGTGGGTGTGTCCGGCGCGCTCCTCGCCTTCCTCTTCTGGGGAAGCAACGTGCGCCTGCCGTTCCTCGTCAGGTACCGCACGCTGGGGTTCGGTGTCGGCCTGCTGCTCTGGGCGCTGATGTCGGGACCGGTCGGCGGGCCGGGAGGCGCTCACTCCCCGTGGTTCACCGCCATCGGCGGCTCCGCGCTGACAGCGGCCGGTCTCGGCCGTCTGCTGGGCCTCGCCGACCAGAGACGGCGGCAGCGCACCGACCCGGCGTACGCCCCCGACAGCGCCGCAGAACGGTCGGCGACGGCGGCGGGGCTGCTGCGCCGCTATCTGCGGCAGGGCGATGTGGCCGCGCTGGACCGGTCGGTCGAGGAGCTGAGGAGCGCCGCGGGGGAGACGGTGGGCGACCCCAGGCACGCCGGTCATGTCATCGCCCTGATCAGGGGGTTGCGACTGCGCTACGAGCGGACGCGCCGGGTGACAGACCTGGACGAGGCGGTCACCGCCGGGCGGCGGGCCGTAGCCATGGCGCTGCCCCGGGGCGGGTGGCGGCGTGGGCGACGCGGCCGGCTGTTGTCCCTGCTGAGCGGGTGTCTTCGCCTGCGGTACGACCATCTCGGCGCCGTGGCCGATCTGGACGAAGCGGCGGAGCTGGGCGGGGAGGCGGTCCCGCTGATCCGGGAAACGAGTGTGCACTTCCCGCTCTGCGCAGCCGAGTTCGCGGCCGTGCTGCACAGTCAGTACGAGCGTACTCAGGACACGCGGTACCTCGATCGCGCGGTCACACAGCTGAGCGGGGCCATGGCGGTCGCCCGGCGCCGTGGCTACGAACGCGCGGTGGACCTGGCCGGCCTCTGCTACCTCCTGTCCCGGCGGGGCGAGTCGACCGGCAGTACGGCCGACCTGGCGGCGGCTGTCGAGGCCGGACGCTCGGCCCTGGCGCGGACCACCCCGGGCCGGGGGGCCTTCGAGCTGTGCCAGAACAATCTCGCCCTGGCACTGCGCACCCGCTGGGAGCTGGTACGCCGTGAACAGGAGCGCACCAGGGGGCTCCAGGACGCCGGTCCACGCCTGTACGACCTCCGCGCCCCGACGGCCGATCTGGACGAAGCGATCGGGCTGGCTCACCGGGCCGCGGGCGCGGTTCGCGCCGACGCCCCGGAACGGGCGGGCTATCAGCTCGGTCTCGCCCTCGCCCTGCACTGCCGCTACCGGCACGACCGGCATCAGTACGCGGCGGACATCGACCGGGCGCTCACCGCGCTCAACGAGGCGGCCCTTCACCCCACGGCCGATCTGCCGACCCGCGTCAGGGCAGGGCTGGCCGGGAGCGACATGGCGGCCGGAGCCGGCCGCTACGCGCAGGCCGTGCGGTCCTTCGAGAATGTGATCGGGCTGCTGCCGCAGCTCGCCGCCCGCGAACTGCGCCGGGGAGACCAGGAGTTCCGGCTCGGGCGCTGGACCGGCATCGCGGTGGACGCCGCCGCGTGCGCCCTCGCGGCAGGAGACCCGGAGAAGGCGGTGACCTTGCTGGAGCAAGGGCGCGGAGTGCTTCTGTCACGGGCGCTCGACGTACGGACGGACCTCACCGCACTGCGGGCCGGACACCCGTCGATGGCCGCAGAGTTCGAGGAACTGCGCGAGGCCCTCGACGGGCCGCCCGCCACACCGACAGGCATCGCCGCGGACAGCCCGGCTGCCACCCGGGTCGACGAGGACCGGCAGCGTGCCGTCAGACGTGCGCGCAGTACGCGCTGGGAGGAGCTGCTGGCGGAGATCCGGGCGCAGGACGGATTCGCCGGATTCGGCGGCGCGCTGCCACCCGATCCGATGTCGGGCCAGGGGGACCAGGGGCCCGTCGTGTTCCTCAATGTCAGCGAGCTCCGCTCGGACGCGATCATCCTGGATGCGGGCCGGATCCGCACGGTCCCGCTCGATGTCCGGCCGCACGAAGCCACTCGGCAGACCCGGAAGATGCTCGACGCGCTGAGCCCGGAACGCATCCTCGATCCGGCCCGGCAAAAACCTGTCCATCAGGTCCTGGCCTGGCTCTGGGACGCCCTCGTCGAGCCGGTGGCGGACTGCCTCGATCTGCGCGTCCCGGCCCCTGGAAAGGCCTTGCCCCGCATCTGGTGGGTGCCCACAGGGCCGTTGGCCCTGCTGCCGGTTCATGCCGCCGGGCACTACGGCCCCGGCGTCCGCACCGGATCCCGCTCGCTGCTGGACCGGGCCGTCCCGTCGTACGCCCCGACCGTCCGGGCGCTCACCGCCGCCCGCGCGCGGCGGGAACCGGCCGCCCCGCCGAACCCCCTGGTCGTCGCGATGTCGCGGACACCGGGCGCCGGACCGTTGCCGCAGGCCGGAGCCGAGGCCGAGGCGGTGCGGGAGCTGTTCCCCGGTTCGCTGGTCCTGGCCGACGAGGGGGCGACGAGGGAGCGGATCGTGGAGGAGCTGCCGCGCCACACCTGGGCGCATTTCGCCTGCCATGCCGTGACCGACCGGGAGACGCCGTCGCGGGGGCGGCTGCTGCTTCACGACCACCGGCTGCACCCGTTGACCGTCGCGGATGTCTCCGGGCTCGATCTGGGCCGTCTCGAACTCGCCTATCTGGCCGCCTGCGGTTCCGCGCAGACGGGTCTCCGCCACGCGGACGAAGCGATCCACCTCGCCTCGTCCTTCCAGCTCGCGGGGTTCTCCCAGGTGATCGCCACCCTCTGGCCTGTCGCCGACCGTTTCGCCCAGACCTTCGCCACCGATGTCTACCGGCAGCTCGCGAAGGACGGTGGCGGCAGGGCATCGGCCAGGGCCGTGCACCGGGCGACGCTGAACGCCCGTGATCTGTACCCGAATCTGCCCGGACTCTGGGCGAGCCATGTGCACTTCGGGCCCTGATCATTCGTCGGCCGCGGCCTCCGGGGTCTCTCTCACCGGGGTACTGGGGGCAGCCGAAGCGGCGGCCGGCTCGGAGGGGCCCTGCGCGGGTTCGGGGATCCCGTCGTGCGGCATGTAGCCGCTCCTGAAGTCCTCCGGTGATACCTGCAGGGCCAGTTCGGCGGGCGTCGGTTCGGGCTGGGTCCTGCGCGGTTTCTTCATGACGGGTCCCTGGGATTGGTCGGCGGGCCGTGGGTGTGCGGGGGCGAGGGCTGGGCGCCCGGTTCGCCGGGCTCCGTGTCCCGGACGGGGACGGGGACGGGGACGGGGGGTGGAAGGAGCAGTTCGAGCAGGTCGGTCTCTTCCGCGCGGACGTGCAGGCCGGCGCTGCCCGCGACCGGGCGGATGAAGCTGCCGTCGGGGCGCATCAGCCACGCCGACTCCAGGTAGACCTCAGGGGGCTGGGGATAGGCGGTCACGAAGGAGCGGGATCCGTACCAGCCGCCGACCCAGGCCCCGTCCCGCATCCGCATCCGTACGAAGCAGGAGCCCCGGTCCTGGAACATCCGGTCCCACGCCGTGGGCGTGCCGCTGTAACGGGCGGCGGGCCGCCGCCTGCGTTCCCACCAGGACACCGCTGCCGCAGCCGCCGCCGGTACCCCGATCAGCAGCACGAGGCCCAGCAGGGCCGCGAGCCTGGGCTGATGGCTGAACCCGTCCAGGCCGCCCGACACGGACGCCTTCACGACACGGACCAGTTGGGGGCCGGCGATGATCAGGTACAGCGCGTCGAGGAGGAGTGAGGCCCCCACGGCTCGCAACACCCTTTCCCCGAGGTCGCGTTCACCGGGCACGGGGCCGCGTCGGCGTTCGCGGAGCAACTGGTAGGTGATGCCTGGAAGTACCACGAGGACGACCAGCAGCAACTGCATGACGGTCGACGGCGCATGCCCCACCGGATCACACCCCCATCCCGCCGTACCGGTCCTGCGCGGTGAGCGCGGTGCGCCGGGCCAGCCCCCACAGGACGACCGCCGCGAGGAACGCCGCGGTCACCAGCCAGAGCCGCTCGGCCGCTATCCACCGCGCTACTTCGCCGTGGAACAAGTTGAGCACACCGATCAGGGCGCCGCAGCTGATCCAGGCGGCCCCGAGCGCCGTGCGGGAGGCGAAGGTCATCTCGGTCAGCAGAAGCAGCCCGCCCGCGAGGGACGTCACGGCGAACAGCAGCACTGCGGGCGTGTCACCGATGAGCAGGGAGAGGAAACCCGTCACCAGCAGGGCGAGCGTGACGAGTACCTTGGCTCTTCCCCGCCCCTGCCTGGGCGCGAAGATCACGACCGGCGCGAGGGCTGTACCGGCGAGAGTCGCGTACCCGCTCATGCCCGCCCCCGCCCGACGTGTTCCGTTCCGTGTCCCGTTCCGTCCGTGTGCTCCGCCGACTCGACGATACGGGCCCGGTCACCTCGGAACATGAACGCCGGGAATTCCGACCCGGCTCAGCGTGAACCAGACAGCCTTTCGGTCAGGGGCGCAGCCGCCCAGGAGAGTCCAGCCCCAGGCGGACGCGAGCCGGTCGAGCAGTAACAGCCCCCGCCCGCACTCCAGTTCACCGTCTGCCCGCGCGTGGGTGAGTACGGGCAGGAACCAGGGCGCGTTGTCCGCGACGGAGACGGTGACCTGTTTGCGGTTGATGGTCGCGTACAGCTGGATCAGGGGCGTACGGGTGTGGCGGTGGGCGTTGGTCACCACCTCCGCGACGCAGAGGCGTGCGTCGTCGGCGAGGTCGCGATGGTGGCTGACGGCGAGCAGGGATGACACGAAGTCCCGCGCGATACGCGGGGCGTTGGCGGTGTTGGGCAGGGTCGCGCGGTAGAGCTCGCCTCCCTGTGGGGGGCGCGGAGTGCGAGTGGGGGGCATGGCGTTTCTCCCTGTGGGATGTGATCCGAAATGAGGGCGCCGGTCGTTGTCCGTGGCAATGGCCGTGTCGGGGCGTGCTTGAACACCGCCCTAAACGGCTGCACTTCGGGCTTACCGGCGTGCGGTGACGACGTTAGCGCCTTGGTATCAATTGTTGTATCTACTTCGATAAACTCTTACGGAAGTGGACCCCTTCGAGGGATGCGGGTCACACTGGACCTGACACAGGGAGGGTGCGATGCCACCGAGGAAGCCGCCCACGGCGCGGCAGCGCCGATTGGGTGCCGAGCTGCGCAAGATGCGGGAGCGCGCCGGCTTTGCGCCCGCTGAGGCCGCGTCTCTGCTCGGCACGGACCGCACCACCATCAGCAATACCGAATCGGGCCGGTTCGGTGTGAGTGGCACGCGAGTACGCACCTGGGCCGACTCCTACGCCTGCCCCGACCAGGCGTACGTCGACGCCCTGGCCGATATGGCCGAGGACCGGACGAAGGGATGGTGGGAGGACTACCGGGGCGAGCTGTCCGTCGGCGCCCTCGACCTGGCCGAGCTGGAGCATCACGCGCTGGGTTTCCGGGCCGTCCAGATCATGCACATGCCTGGCCTGCTCCAGACCGAGGACTACGCACGCGCGGTATATGGGGAGGCCCTGCCTGCGCCGACTCCGGCGAACCTCCGCCGTCGGCTGTCGCATCGGCTGAGGCGGCGGGACGTACTTGACCGGCCGTCTCCGCCCACTTGCGTTTTCCTGATTCACGAAGCCGCTCTGCGGATGCAGTACGGCGGACGCAAGGTCGCGGTCAGGCAGCTCGACCACATCTTGAAGGAGTCCGAGCGTGACAACGTCACGGTGCGGGTGATCCCGTTCGCTGTGGGTGGCTTCCCGAACGCCGGTAGTTCGACGCACTATGTGTACGGCCCTGTTCCGCAGCTCGACACCGTGCAGACGGACACCCCGACGGGCTCAGGTTTCGTGGATGCCGAGACGCGTCTCCTGAATTTTCGAGCCGTCCTTGACCGGACCGAGGGGCGGTCGCTCGATCCCCAGAGTTCAAGGGATTTCATCAGCGAGGTCGCACAACAAGTATGAAGGCGTGAGAAGTATGGACATCAAATGGCGAAAGTCGTCCAAGTCGGCAGATGCCGACGGGGACAACTGCCTGGAACTCGCCGTCCACGGTGGTGAGATCCTCCTCCGTGAGAGCGACAACCCGGACGTGGTCATCCACACGTCCCGCAGCAAGCTCCGTGCCTTCCTCGGTGGTGCCAAGGAAGGCGAGTTCGACGACTTGGCGTGAAGTCGCCACGTTCGTTCCTCGGGCGGCCCTCCACCGGCGCAGGTGGAGGGCCGCCCGTTTGTCGCGTACTACCGGCGGGCGGGAGTCCTCACTCGTTAGAGTTCAAACACTTGATACGCGATTACATATAACGCTAGCTTCGTGATGCGTCGCCGGGGAGGTGGCCCTCGGCAGGGCCCCTGTTCGTCGATGCGACCCCGCCTCACCCTGCGCCGGTTGAGGCGGGAAGAAAGGCGCCGCCCCCACCCACCGCTCGTCACGCCGGCGTGGGCAGGGGCGGCGCCGACGCAGCGTCAGGAGGCCACATCATGCGTGCCGCGCACCCCGACCGGGCCTTTTGGTGCGAACGGATCACGTACCGGACGCTGGACGCCGACGATCCGGCGGATGCGGAGCGGTACGCGGTTCGCGCCCCGGCTGATGCCGTCCGCCGCATCCGTGCCGACGTGCGTGAGCTGGCGAGCACGCTGCCTCACGTCGAGCGGCACCGCGCACTGAGCTGGGTGGACGGTGGCGGCTGCGTCGGTGCGATGGGGGCGCTGCACCGCGGTGAGCCGTGCGGGTTCTCGCTGAGCCACGAGCGCGGATGGACCGAGTGGACCGTACGCCCGTATCTGGATTTCTCTGTCGAAGGCGGGTTGCTGCTCCCGATTCCGCGACCCGGGTGCGGACCGTTCTGAATCGCTGCGTCGCCCGGAACCAGCCATCGGGGAGACCGGGGAGAGCAGGCGTGAGCATGTGCGGATATTCGGGGTACCCGGTGGAGCATCGATCGCCTGGGACACCAGGCACCGTGGCACTGCCCACGGGACGAGGGGGGTATTTCTCATGGCAGTTGTACGCAGAACCGTGACGGTGGCCGCGCTGTGTGCGCTCGGAGCGGCGGGCCTGACGGCCTGTTCCGGCGGTGATGGTCCGTCGTCGTCCGACGCGTTCAAGGGGATGAGCGCGGACAAGATCGCGGACAAGGGGGTGGCGGCGACGAAGTCCGCCGACTCGCTGCGGGTGAGCGGGCACATGTCCGGTCAGGGGAAGGTCACCGACCTCGATTTCGCTGTGGACAACAGCGGTACCTGCACGGGGCGGATCACGGCCAAGGACGCCCGCGCCGACATCGTGCAGGCTCACAAGGTCATCTACCTCAAGGGCAACGGCCCCTACTGGCAGTCCGCCGCCAAGGCCCAGCCGGGTGCCGACGCCGACAAGACGGCCAAGGCCTTCCAGGGGCACTGGGTGAAGGTGCCCGCCCAGGACAGCAGCGTGCAGAACATCTGCAACAAGCAGGCCTTCATGGCGGGCATGGACCAGGACAAGTCCGAGCGGAAGAACATGACCCGGCAGGGCACCGCCGAGGTCGACGGGCAGGAAGCCGTCGTCCTCCGGAACAAGTCCGGCAAGGGCGAGACGAACACGCTGTACGTCGCCACGCACGGCAAGCCGTACATCCTCAAGGCGGTTCAGAGCGGGGGCGGAGCTCCGTCCACCGTGAGTTTCTCCGACTACAACAAGCGCGTGAAGGCCACCGCGCCGCCTGCCGACGAAGTCGTCGACCCCAAGAAGATCTCGGCGAAGGCCTCCTGAGCCGGTCGGCTTCCTGTATCGAATGCTCTGAACAGGCTTACTGTTCAGGCTCCTTGAACGGACAGTCCGCTCTACCCAACGGAGGTCGTCACATGGCAACGTCGGACAGTTATCCCTCGCAGGGCTGGCAGCAGGGCCGGCAGGATCCGAACTACGTACAGCCCAGCAACGGCGTCGCTGTTGCCGCGCTGGTGCTCGGGATCCTGGCCGTCGTCTTCTTCTGGACCGTGATCGGGGGAATCCTGCTCGGCCTGATCGGTCTGATTCTGGGCATTGTCGGAATCCGCAAGGCGCGGGCGGGAAGGGCCCCCAGGCGGGCCATGGCGATCATCGGCACGGTGCTTTCGGCGCTGGGGATCATCGGGGGCGCCGGGATTCTGATAGCCGGAGTCTCCATCCTGAACTCCGATTCGTTCAAGAGTTACTCGGACTGCGTGCAGCACGCGCACTCACAGTCCGCGAAGGACAAGTGCACACGTGACTTCAAGGACCGCAGCAACTGAGGCTGCTGTTCGGCGTCGCGGTCGCTGGAGAAGGAACTGATCCGCTGCCCCGGGATGTTTTCCCGGGGCAGCGGATCAGGTGTTCAAGGCCCTCCGGCAAGGGGGGTGAGCGCCGCAGGGGCGGGGCTGCGGGCCCGGCCGGCGCAGGTCAGTTCTCGGAGAGCATGCCCGTACGGAGCTTGACCAGCGTGCGGTTCAGCAGGCGTGAGATATGCATCTGGGAGAGGCCCAGCTCCTTGCCGATCTCCGACTGGGAAAGCTCCGACCCGAATCGCAGCGTCAGGATCGTACGCTCGCGGTCATCGAGGGTGTGCAGGAGCGGCGCGAGGGTCTGGAAGTCCTCGACGAGCTCCATGGCCGGATCGCAGCCGCCCACGACCTCGGCGTAGTTACGGGTGTGTCCGTGGGAGCCTTCGCTGTCCTGGCTGTTGTTCTGGGGCATGTCGAGGGAGCCGGCGGTGTAGCCGTTGGACGCGATGATGCCTTCGAGGATCTCGTCCTCGGTGAGGCCCAGGTGTGCGGCGAGTTCGGCGACGCTGGGCTTCCTGTCCAGGTCGACCGACAGGCTCTCCTGCGCCTTCGCGAGATCGACGCGCAGCTCCTGAAGGCGGCGCGGGACGTGTACGGCCCATGTGGTGTCGCGGAAGAACCGCTTGATCTCACCCACGATGTACGGGATCGCGAACGTGGTGAACTCGACCTCGCGGGAGAGGTCGAAGCGGTCGATGGCCTTGATGAGGCCAATGGTGCCGACCTGGACGACGTCCTCCATGTCGCCGCTGCCGCGATTGCGGAAGCGCGAGGCGGCGAATCGCACCAGCGAGAGGTTCATCTCGATCAGTGTGTTCCGGGCGTACTGGTACTCGGGGGTTCCCTCTTCGAGGACGTTCAGCCGGTCGAAGAAGGTCCTGCCCAGCGCGCGGGCGTCCTTCGGAGCGACCTTCGCCGGGTTCTTGATCCGGGGCAGGGCGGCGCCCACGACGGTTCGGGAACGGGAGGTATCGGCCGGAGATCCTGCGTCGTGCTCGGACATGGGCCCGGGGGCCATCGTTGCGGTCGGCGCGGAGATCGGCAGAAAGATCACTCCCAGAAGCAGGTGTACGGGATTGTCGTGTGCCCGCACTTCTCTCCTGTATGTCCCTGAGGGCATCTCAATTCCCTCCGGCCCTCCTGCTGCCTCCTTCGCGTATTCACTCTCCGTCGCTCGTCCGCCCCGCTCCGCCGCCGCTTTACCGACCCCGGCTCCGGTTGGTCCGGCTGGGCTAATCTGAGCCGCTGATTACGTGTACGAATTGACGCGACCGCCCGCGCCCCCGCCTGGGGCGGGCTGACCCGAGGGGGTGCGTATGACTGCTGAACTGGAATTCAGGGGTGGCCTGCGCGAGGACGGCCTGCCGGCCGCGCTCTCCGATCCCGTACGCCTTGCAGCGGTGAAGGCGACGGGACTTCTCGATACCGGTCCTGAGCGCGAGTTCGACGATCTGGCCGGGGTCGCGGCCTCACTGACCGGTTGTTCGCGGGCCTTCATCACTCTCGTCGACGAGCGGCGTTCGTTCTGGAAGGCGTGTGTCGGTGTCGATGCCGTGGGGGTGGAGGCGCGGCAGAACCCGGTGCGCGAGAGCTTCTGCTACTACCTGGTCGGTCTGGCCGGTGAGCCCTTCGTCGTCGGGGACGCGGCGGCCGACCCCCGGACCAGGGAGCACCCTTCGGTAGTGCCCCTGAAGATCGGGGCCTGGGCCGGCTATCCGCTCATCGGGCCCGGCGGCGAGGTGCTGGGCAGTATGTGCGTGATCGACGAGAACCCGCACGACTGGCAGCCTGCGGAGCTCGCCACGCTCGCCACGATGGCCCGCGCGGTCGCCAACGAGATCAATCTGCGGACGTCCCTGTCCAGTGCCGAGGACGCGCTGGTCGTGGCGCAGGACGCACTGGAGACCACCCGCGACCTCGCCAGGAGCCTCCAGAACAGCCTGCTGCCCCCGTCGCTCCGTCCCGTACCCGGACTGGAGGCCGCCGCTTCCTACCTGCCCGCCGCCGGGGGGACCACGGTGGTCGGCGATTTCTACGACCTCTTCCACGCGAAGGGGCCCTGGTGGTGCACGGTCATGGGCGACGTGTGCGGCAAGGGCACCGAAGCGGCCAAGGTGACAGCGCTGGCGCGCTACACCCTGCGCGCCGAGGCCACTCAGCACCTCTCGCCCGCCATGGTCTTCACCCAGCTGAACTCCGCGCTCCTGGAACAGCGCGTGGGAGGCGGCCGATTCCTCACGGCCGTCTACGCCACCTTCCGCCCGACGCCCGCGGGGCTCGCGGGACGTCTGTGCACCGCCGGGCACCCGCCCGCACTGATCCGGCGCGCGAGCGGCCGGGTCCAGGAGGTGGGTGCGCGCGGGAGCCTGCTCGGCGTGTTCCCCGAAGTGAAGCTGACCGATGTCCGCTTCCGGCTGGGTCCTGGCGACACCTTGCTGCTGTACACCGACGGCGCCACCGAGGCCCGCCCCGCGCGCCGGGCCGGGTCGCCGCAACGGGCCATGTTCGACGAGAGGGCACTGGCCGCCGCGCTGGCCGACTGCCACGGCCTGGACGCGCGCGGCACCGTGGACCGTCTCGGGCAGGTACTTGCCGAGCACACCGGCGACTGGGCCAGTGACGACACCGCTCTGCTCGCTCTGCGCGTGCCGGACCGGCGGGGGGCCTGACGGGCGTCTGCGGTGGGTGGTGGCGGCGATCGGTGACATGCTGGCCGGATGGATGACACTGCCGAGGGTGAGCCCGGCCTGGATGTGGTCACCACCCAACTCGGCAGCCCCCGCGTCTTTGTGATCACTCTCAGGGGAGACGCCGACCTGTTCACTCATCCGCTGGTCGAGGAGACCTTCACCCGGGCGGGCGAGAGCGGCCTCCCCCTCGTCGTCGACCTGTCCGCGCTCGCCTACGGCGACGAACTCCTCCTCGGCCTGCTGCTGAAGGCCCGGTTCTCCGGAGAGCTGGCGCTCGTCGGGCCCATCTGTGACAGCTTCCGCAGGCGCCTGAGCATCACCGGTACGGAGTCCGCCTTCGACACTCACGCGTCGCTGCGCGATGCGCTCGCCGGTTTCGCCCGCTGATCCCGTCGCGGGGACGCCGTCGCCGGATGCCGTGGCGTCCGCCGGCGGCATCCGGCCGTTGCCGATCAGGCAGGAAGTGAACGGTCGAGTGAGGGCAGAACGGCGTCCGCCGCGTCGCCGGGGGACCGGGCGGCTCCGAGGACGTAATCGGCGGCCAGGATGGCGTCGTTGACGGAGCGGGTGGAGGTCGCCACACACAGGGTGTAGGTGACGTCTTCGAGCGCGCGCCGGCCGGCGGCGGTGTCCTGTTCGAGCAGAGCGATACGGGCCGTCGCGTAACGGGCCAGGAGCGTCCGCAGGACCTGCGGATCAGGGGTCAACATGGAAGAAGCCCTTCTCGGGTGGTTACCCACCGAATGCCCATGATCCCGCTCCGTATGCGTGCGGGCGGCGCCTTGTCCGGAACCACCCGGACAGCCGTGGTCCCGGCAGCCTGAAGACTGCCGGGACCGGCGTACAGGAGTTGCGGAAGCAACCGAAGCGGCGGAGGCCGCGGGGGCGGGGCGGAAGCGGCAGGGGTGCGGACGCCCCAGCGCGCTACTTCTCCTTGAACACGTCCTTGATCGCTTCCTTGGCCTTGCGCGCGTCACCCTTGGTCTCCTCGGCGCGGCCTTCGGCCTGGAGCGACTCGTTGCCCACCGCGTCACCGGCGACCTTCTTGACCTTGCCCTTGACCTGCTCGCCCTTGGCCTGAGCCTTCTCATCGGCAGTCACAGTCGCTCACGTCCTCGCTCGGTGGAAAACAGTGTCGGTAATCCGCCTTTCCGTGGAATTCATATGCAAACCCCCGGTGTGGTCACCGCATCATTTTCCGGCTGCCTTTTCCCGCCCTTCAGCGGTCCGCCGCGGTCAGGCGTTCGCGTATGCCCGCCGCGAGTGCGGCGACGGTGAGCAGGTCGATGAGGCCGCCTCCGTATTCGGCCAGGCGGCGGTGCCCGACTCCGCTGATGCGGAATCGCAGGTGCACCCGGGTCGTGCCGGGTTCCTCCGGTGTGAGGGTGATGGCCCAGCTGATGTGGAGCCGACCGCGGGTCGAGCGGTGCACCAGGGTGTGCGGGGCTTCGTGGGTGACGATCTCGAAGGTGGCCTGCCGTCCTCCCCAGTCGTCGATGATGTCGCCGGCCCGGAGTTGCTGGAGCGCGGGTTCGATGTGGCGCAGTGCGCGTCGCCGACGCGGGACGGCTCGTTCCAGCCGGGCGGGCAGGTACCAGCCGGCGCGGTTCCTGCCCAGCTGGTTGAACCACGGCCAGACGGTGCCGGGTGGTGCGGGCAGGGTGAAGGCACGGTTCATGACGGTGTCCGGCCGGGGGACGAGGTCGTCTCCCGGCATGGTGCGGGAGGTCTCGGTAGGGCGGGGGGTGACCGTGGTGGTGAACATTGAGGAATCCTTGCGACTCCGGTGGGGCTGCTGCCGGTGTGGCGGACGCTTTTAATTTCACCCGAGATGGTATCGATTGATTCAATATCTGTTATTGTCGCACTGTGACCGCAGATCTTCCTGGCCAGAAAGTCAATTCCCGGGCGACCGACCGCCCCGGGGACACCTCGCCCTTTGCGCTCGGGCTGCTGCTGCGCCGCGCACACTTGCGTGCCGTCAGTGTGTACGTGGAGGCGCTGCGGCCGCTCGGTATCGAGTTGCGGCACTTCGCCGTGTTGATCGTGCTGGTCGACCGCGGCCGTACGGTGCAGCGGGATCTGGCGGAGGCGGCCGGCTCGGACAAGGCCGGAATCATGCGGGTGGTGGACGACCTGGAGCGCAAGGGGCTGGCCGTTCGTAAGGCCGTTCCGGGCGACCGTCGGGTGCGGGCCGTGGAGATCACGCCGCAGGGCGTGGAGCTCTTCGACGCGGCGCACGAGGCGGCGGTGCCGCTGGCCGGGCAGTTGGTCGATGCGCTCCAGCCCGGTGAGTCCGAGCAGTTGATCGACCTGCTCACCCGGTTCGCCTATCCGTCCGGTCCCACCGCTGATGTGCCGGATGCGCCCGGAGCCCCCGTCCGCTGACGGGGCGTGGGCGGTGCGGGCCTCTGCTGCCCGGCCGCCGGGCTCGCTGTCCGGCCCGGTTCCGGCGTGTTCCCCTCCGTGTGACGTGTGGGCGCGCATACCTGCGCCGCTAGAAGGTATTGAATGATACCGTCGCGGTCGTAATGGAATTCGGTGCGCTGCGGACTGCGAGCGGGGCGGTCGTGTCGTGTTCGCCCGCCGCGCGGCTGACCTGTGAGGTGGTTCATGGCTATGGACGTTTCCGGGATCGATGCCATCGGGCGGACCGCGTTCGCGGTTGCGGCGCTGCGTGCGGCGGAACACCGTGAAGCAGGGGGCCCGTTCACCGATCCCTACGCGGAGTTCTTCCTGGAGGCGGCCGGAATGCCGCTGGAACCGCACCCCGACGGCCGGGACTTCGCCGCAGTGATGCGGCCTCAGGCCGTGGTGCGCGGCCGCTACTTCGACGATCTGCTTCTCTCGGCGGCGGCCACGGGGTGCGGGCAGGTCGTCCTCGTGGCCTCCGGTATGGACAGCCGGCCCTGGCGCCTGGCCTGGCCCGAAGGCACCGTGCTGTTCGAGGTCGAGCAGGAGCCGGTGCTGAGGTTCAAGGACCGGGTGATGGGCGAGCGTCAGGTTCAACTCGCCTGCTCCAGGAGGCCGGTGGGAGTCGATCTGCGGGACGACTGGGCCCCGGCCCTGTGCGAGGCCGGATTCCGGGTGGACCGCCCATCGGTCTGGCTCGTCGAGGGCCTCCTGTATGCCCTGGACGAGAGCGCGTCGGACCGCCTTCTGGCTGGGCTGAGCGGACTCAGCGCTCCCGGAAGCGTCCTGGCCTTCGACCACTTCGAGGTCGGTCCCTCGCTGCGCGCAGCCACTGACCGGATCAGCCCCGGCCTCACCCGGCTGTGGAAGTCGGGGCCCGCCGATCCGGCGGCCTGGCTCCACCGGCACGGGTGGGAGCCCGCCGTACGTGAACTGGCCGACGTCGCCGCCTCCTTCGGCCGCACGGTCCACCCCGCCCACATGCCGGGGCCCCAGGCCGACGGCCACTCCTGGCTGGCCTCCGCCACCCGCACCGCCGCGGTCGCGAACTGAGCGGCGGAGGCCGTCCGGCGGGCGGCTGATCCGGGTCAGTGCCGGGGCGGTGGAGCGGGGAAGATGCGGCGCTTGACCGCGGGTACGGCCTCCGCGGCGCGCAGCACGGTGCGGAAGGCGGCGCGTGGCAGCCGTCCGGTGGTGGCGGCGCTGCGGGCATTGCGGGTGGACAGGGCGAGGGCTTCGTTCGCGTAGCCGCGCATGGCCCCCTCGTAGGTGGCGACCCGGTCGGTGAGCGGGCCGCCGGCGACCAGTGCGCGGCGCAGTTCGTCGGCGTCGCGCAAGGCGGTGTTGGCTCCGATGCCCGCCATGGGGGTCATATTGTGGATGGCGTCTCCCAGCAGTGTGACGGCGCTGGGCTGCCACGGTTCGAGAGCGGGCATGGTGCGCAGCGGGATGGCGGCGATGGTGTCCGTACCGGTGCTGGTGACCAGGCGGTGCAGGCCCGGTGCCCAGCGCGCGGTGCGTTGGGCGACGTGGTCGCGCAGCGCGGCCCGCCCCATGGCTGTCGGGTCGGCGGGGTAGGTGTCCCGGCTCTCCGCCCAGGCCCATACGAGGTAGCGGCCGGAGGCGGGCGCGTCCCAGGTGGACATGAACAGCCAGCCGGGGCCGGAGGGCACCACGTTGTTCACCGAGCCGTCGGTGAGTGCGGCGGGCAGCTGGGCGAGCAATGGTTCGGTCAGGGTGACGCGTCCGGATACGTTGACGATGCCGAGGTCCTGGCGCTCCAGGCCCGGCAGCCGCATGCCGCGCAGGCGGGAGTTGCTGCCGTCGGCCGCCACGAGCAGGTCACCGCTGTGTGTGCTGCCGTCCGCGCAGTGGACCCGGATGCCTTCGGTGGTTTCGGTGTAGCCGTTCACCTGCTTGTTCCACAGAACTGTGCCGTCCGGCAGCCCGGTCAGCAGGGCTTCGCGCAGGGCGTCCCGGCTGACCGCCCGCCGGCGCAGGTCCGGTCCGGTATCACCGTGTGCCTCGTTGTCGCGTACGGCGAGGGGCCTGAGGTCCTGGTCGTGGAAGCGGATCTTGTCCGGTGCCAGGGCCGAGGAATCGAGAAGCCGTTGCCAGGGCTTCTCCGGCAGGCAGTCGCGCAAGGCGCTCATGCCGTCGGCGTTGAGGTGGATGCCGTACGTGGCCGGCTGCTCGCCGGAGGCGCTGCGGCGCTCCAGAACGGTGACGGCGAAACCGGCGTGGTGCAGTCCTTGGGCCAGACACAGCCCGCCGAGGCCGGCGCCGGCGATCAGAACGCGCATGAGGAGACTCCTGTGTGGTGAGTGGGATCAGGCCGCGTCGGGATGGGCGAACCGGGTCAGCAGGCCGATGAGCTGCTCCGGCTCGTCCGGGCCCAGGTGGCTGACCAGAGCGTCGATGAGGGCGCCGGCGTTCAGGTGTGCCCGGTCGAAGAGGGACGCGCCGTGCTCGGTGAGCTCGATGATCCGCACGCGCCGGTCCCCCGGCTGGGATGCGCGGGTCACCGCGTTGTCGCGCTGCAGGTCGTCTATGACACGCACCATCGTGGCCCGGTCGCTGCCGGTCGCATCGACCAGTGCCTGCTGGCTCATCGGACCCCCGCTGCTGAGCGCGATGAGCACCGCGAAATGGCGTGTCTCCAGGCCCAAGGGCCGCAGCGCCCCCATCAGCGCGGAGACAGCTCGGTCGTGCGCCCGTCGCAGCACCAGGCCGAGGGCGAACGCCGAGCGGTCTCCGGGGCGGTCGGTTGCTCTGGAGCCGTGTGCGGCGGGCAAGGAATGTGGCATACGTAAAACAGTAGCATCCAAGATGGCTTTGCTAGATACCGTTTCATATGTAACGATCGATGCATGGAACTCACCACGGACCCTCGGAGCACCGAGCCGCCCGGACGTAGCGCGCGCCGGAATCCCGGGAAGAACGGCTGGGCCTCCAGGCTCTCGGCCACTGTCGTCACGGCGGCACCCACGGCCGCTTTCCTCGTGGCGAACGCGGTGGACTCGCTGGACACGGGGCTGATCGCGGCCGGCGCCACCGCTGTCGCCGCCTTCGCGTGGCGTCTGCTGTCCCGCCAGAAGCTGCGGCAGGCCCTTGCCGGCCTGGTCATCGTCGGCGTGTGCGCGACCGTCGCAGCCGTCACCGGCGAGGCCCGGGGCTTCTTCCTCCTCCCGGCCCTGATTCCGTTCGCCGTGATCGCTGTCTGCCTGGGCAGCATTCTCGCCGGGCGTCCTCTCACCGGCCTTCTCCTCAACCGTGTCAGTGGGGGGCCGCCGGACTGGCGCACTGTGCCCAGGCTGCGCCGCATCCACCGCAACGCGACGTGGGTGTGCGTAGCCGTCAACGTCGCCAACGCCGCCCTTCAGGTCATCTACTACCGCGACGACGAACCGCTCGTCCTGGGCATCGTCCATATCGCCACCGGCCCGGTCTTCGCCACGATCGTCGCCGTCACCATCACCGTGGCCCGCCGCGCCCTCCCCGCGCGCCAGGGATAGGGCTGCGGGGGCAGGGGCTGCGGAGCGCGCCGCCTCCGGCGCTCTGCCGGTGCGTGTGCGGTGACGCCCCTTCGCGGTGGACGGGTCCGCGCGGCCGGTCGGCCAGGACATGTGTGGGGCCGACGGGCCAGGGCACTCGATGGTCCGGAGCGCATCGCCCGAAAGGGGCGGATGCCGCTTGTGCCCGGCCGTTCCGGCGGGGCGGCGCAGTGAATGCACGAGTCAGCTGCGCACGAGATCAACTGAGGGAGTCGTATATGACCGACAGCATCTGGGGCTACCAGCCGACCACCGGCCACACGGCGGGAACGGACCTGACCGGATACAAGGTCGAGGCGACCGACGGCAGCATCGGCAAGGTCGACAAGCACTCGGACGACGTCAACTCCGCTTACCTGGTGGTCGACACCGGTGTATGGATCTTCGGCAAGCACGTACTGCTGCCGGCCGGCACGGTGCGTGCGATCGACGAAGCCGAGCGGAAGATCATTGTCGACCTCACCAAGGACCAGATCAAGAACTCGCCCGAGTTCGACAAGGACAAGCATGTCGGGGACGCGGGTTACCACGAGCAGGTCGGCGGCTACTACCAGAGCCACCGTCGCCTCTGACGCACCGCACCACGCCATGACGCGGGGCCGTCCGGACACCTTCCGGACGGCCCCGCTCACTGCGCGTACCGCTGTTGCGGCGTGTGCCGTTGTGCCGCTATGCCGCGCGATGCGGCGTCGGCCCGTTCGATGCCGCAGAGCAGCGCCGGGGGAGCGTGACCCTGCCGGGTCGGTGCCCGAATGTGTCCATCACCAGCCACTCGTCCAGCTCGGGGTCGTAGAGGTTCTGGACGCCGAACTGCAGCACCTGCCAGAACGTGCTCCGATTGTCCTGATCGACATAGACGTCGCCCAGCGCGAGAGGGAAGCGCAGGAATTTCCCCGGAGGCTTCTTCGGCAGGACGACGCCGGCCCTCCAGTGGTTCACGTGCCGGTCCGGGCTGCCCTGCAGGATCTCCCGCCCCACGAACCGTGCGCCCCGCAGCGCCTGGTTCAACTGGTCTAGGTCGAAGCCCGGGATCCTTGAACACGGATGTTCGGTCAGGCCGGGCCACTTGTAGGTCAGGGTGTAGAGCGTGCCGTGGTAGATCAGGTTGGTGAACCAGATGGGGTACTGCGGGCCGCCCGCGACCATCTGGCTGTCGCCGTCTCTCCCCGCCCAGGTGAACGGGACCGTGATGTCCAGGTCCCGGACGACCCACCTGCCCTTCCCGTGAAAGTCCCGGGGGAGCTGGGGCGGGCGCGGCATCGGTGAAGCGGACCGCTTCTCCGCCACGGTCACGGACGCTCGCGCGTCCCTGGTCGGCGGTCCGGCTTGGGCCGACGGCAGTACCGTCGAGGCGATGACGATCGCTCCGGCCAGAGCCGCTGTCGCCCGACGTGTGAGTGTCCGGCCCATGGTTTCCCTCGACTGTCGTGTCAGGCGCCGTGTGGCGCGGGGTTCGAACGCGGCGATGCCATTCGGTCGCCATCTCCGGAAGCGAGCGGGCGACAAGTGGGACATTTCATATCAGACGACAGGAGTGTTGGTGCTGAGGTGAGCCGTACGCCGCCGCGCCTTCCCCTGGACGGCCCCGCGACGGACCGTTCGCGCCCGCCGACCCGCGGTGCGGCCCGGTGCGGATGTCCCCGGCCCTGCGCAGTGCTCGACAAATGGCATGAAACCAGGGGCTACCCCGGGTACGACTTGCGTTCGGGGGGCGCACACATGGTGGGATGAGCCGATGCGACCCCCCACACGCATACCTTCGCATCGGCCCAATCCCTACGACGAGCTCGCACAACTCAGCGACCCGGAGCCCGGCTTCGAGCCGTACGGCCATGACCAGCCGTACGGTCAGGACCAGCTGTACGCCCATGACCAGGGCCGTTACGGCGGCGGAGCCGACGGCCGCGGTGACGACGAGCGCGACCCCCTCGGCCTTGGGCTGAAGCCCGACCCCGGCGAAGCAGACGCAGGCGACGACGCATCGGCCGAGGACGCCTGGTCGCCGCCCAACCACCGTGCCCGGAGCCGCTTCGCCGCCGTTTCCACCGTGGTGAAGGTCGCCATAGCCGCTCTGGTGTGCACCGGCTTCCTCTTCCTCGCCGACCGGTTCGCCGAGCTGTATGCCCAGAACAAGGCCGCCGAGAAGCTCCAGCAGTCACTGCACCTGGTGACCAGACCCGAGGTCGACATCCACGGCTTCCCCTTCCTCACCCAGGTCCTCGACAAGCACCTCGACCGGGTCGACGTGTCGGTCCCCGACGTCGCGGCCGACCGGGTCTCACTCGCGGAGGTGCGCGCCACCGCCAAGGACATCCGGATCAACGGCGACCTGCCCAGCTCCATCAAGGGCGCCGTGGTCGGCTCGATGGACGGTGACGTCTTCCTCTCCTTCGCGGACATGAACCGCGAACTCGGAGCCTCGCAGGTCAAGTTCACCGACGACGGACACGACTCGGTCAACGTCCGCGGCGGGCTTCCGGTGGCGGGCACACAGGTACGCGTCCAGGCCCAGGCACACGTTCAGCGGGACGGCGGCCAGGCTGTCTCCACGACGGTCGACCACATGAAGGTCGAGGTGCCCGGCATCGCGACGTACACGCCGGGCAAGGACCGCGCCCACTCCGGGCTGCGGCTCGCCCCCGAGGCGGCCGCCCGGATCGCCCGCGAGAAGAACCACATCAGGGCGCTGCTCTCGGTGCCGTCCGTGGTCGACCGCATCGGAGTGCCGCAGAAGCGCGTACAGCAGGCGCTGCACAGTGACGACGAGCTGCACCGGCTGACCGGCACCCCGCGCTTCGCCCATCAGCTGATGCAGGTCAACCTGGTCGACGAGATCATCGCCCACCCCTGGCTGCTGCAGAAGGCCGGGATCGACCCCAAGCTGATCTCCGCTGTGATGAGCCTGCGCCCGCCGCAGCTCTCCAGCCAGTTCTCGCTCTCCTTCAAGCTGCCCAAGGCCCCCGGCGACATACGGCTGCGCCATGTGGTGGTGGAGAAGCAGGGGATCAGGGCGGATCTCGCGGGCTCGGGACTGCACCTGGGCAAGCAGGGCTGAGAACGCGCCCCGCCCCGGCCGGGCGGCGGGGCCGGGCGGCTCACGCCTCGTGCGAGGGGGGCGAATCCGGTGGTGGCGTCGCGGCGCCCGGGATCCGGATGACGGCCTCCGTGCCACCGCCCGGTGCGGGGGTGAGCGCGATGTCGCCGCCGGACTGCTGCACCGTACGGGCGACGATGGACAGGCCGAGCCCCGAGCCGGGGAGCGAGCGGGCCGACGAGGAGCGCCAGAAGCGCTCGAAGACGTGGGGGAGGTCGTCCGCCGGGATGCCCGGCCCGTGGTCCCGTACCGTGAGGCGGCCTCCCCGCAGGGCGACTTCGACGGCTCCGGCGGGCGGGCTGAACTTCACCGCGTTGTCCAGGACGTTGATCACGGCCCGCTCCAGGGCGGCCGGCTCCGCCTGTACGTACCAGGGCCGGAGGTCGGCGGTGAAGGTCAGCTCCGGGCCCCGCAGCCGTGCCCGGCCGAGTGCGGCCGCCGCGATGTCGTGCAGGGCGACGACGCCCAGGGACTCCGCCGGATGGGTGGCCTCGGACCGCGACAGCTCCTGCAGGTCACCGATGAGCGCCGCCAGTTCGGTCATCTGCGCCTTGACCGACGCCATCAGCGCCCTGCGGTCGTCGGGCGGGATGGGGCGGCCGGTCTCCTCGCTGCGGGCGAGCAGCTCGACGTTGGTGCGGAGCGAGGTGAGCGGAGTGCGCAGCTCGTGCCCGGCGTCCGCGATCAGCTGCGCCTGACGGTCGCGGGAGTCGCCCAGCGCCGCGGTCATCGAGTTGAAGGACCGGGAGAGCCGGGCGATCTCGTCCTCGCCCTCCACGGGGATACGGACGGTGAGGTCCTCCGTACGGGCCACGTGCTCGACGGCCTCGGTGAGTTCGTCGACGGGCTTGAGACCGGCCCGTGCGATCCACAGCCCCGCCGCGCCCGCTCCGAGTACCCCGGCACCCGACACCCCCAGGAGGAGCAGGGCCAGTTCGTTGAGGGTCTTCTGGGTGTCCGCCAGCGGATACGCGACCATCTGCACGATGTCCGGGTAGGGGGTGCCCGGGTCCAGGAGCACGTGCGCCGTCACGACCCGTACGGCGCGACCCCGGGAGTCCGTGCCGTCCCGGTACTTGTCGAACCTGCCGGACCTGGACTTCGCCAGGGCCCGGTCGGCGGCGGTGACCTTGATGGTGCCGGCGCCGCTGCGTACACAGGTGGTGCCGTCCGACTGGACGAGCTGCGCGTAGTACGGGGACGTCTGCTCGCCGAAGTTGCCGGGCATCTCCGGTGCGCGGCAGTCGCTCAGGTTGTTGCGCAGCGTGGTGGGGCTGACGGTCTGGTTGAAGATCTGTCCGGAGAGCTTCGAGTCGATCTCCTCGTACAGTTTTCCCTGCACCAGGAACCAGCAGATGACCGAGACCACGGCCACCGCGAACGCCACCGCCGCCGCTGTCAGCATCGCGAGCCGGGAGCGCAGCGGAAGCCGCCGGAACCAGCCCACGGGCTGGGGGAGTCTCACTCGGCGCTCCCGGTCCGGAGCGCGTATCCCACACCCCGCACCGTGTGCACGAGGCGCGGCTCGCCGCCCGCCTCCGTCTTGCGGCGGAGGTACATCACGTACACGTCCAGCGAGTTGGACGACGGTTCGAAGTCGAAGCCCCACACCGCCTTGAGGATCTGCTCGCGGGTGAGTACCTGGCGCGGGTGCGCCAGGAACATCTCAAGGAGCGTGAACTCGGTGCGGGTCAGCTCCACCCGCCGCTCCCCGCGCACCACATCGCGCGTGGACAGGTCCATGCGCAGGTCGGAGAAGGCCAGCACGTTGTCGTCGGGGACCTCGCCCGTCGCGGCGGCGTACGAGCTGCGCCGCAGCAGCGCGCGGATACGGGCGAACAGCTCGTCCAGCTCGAACGGCTTGACCAGGTAGTCGTCGGCGCCCGCGTCTAGACCGGTCACCCGGTCCCCGACCGTGTCACGGGCGGTGAGCATCAGGATCGGGACGGTCGACCCCGAGGCGCGCAGCCTGCGGGCCGCGGTCAGCCCGTCCATGCGGGGCATCTGGATGTCGAGGACGACGAGGTCCGGCTCGTACGGGCCCGCCTTGGTCAGCGCGTCCAGACCGTCCACGGCGACCTCCGTCCCGTACCCCTCGAAGGCGAGACTGCGCTGCAGGGCCTCGCGCACGGCGGGCTCGTCGTCGACGATCAGGATGCGTTGCTGGTCGCGGCCGTCTTCGGCGGGGCTCATCGGTTGGCTGTCCTCGTTCGCTGGGGCGCGGGCGGTCGTTGGCGGGCTCTCCTCAGCCTCGCACGGCCGACCGGCGACGGCGTGCGGCACGCCCCTCGGAGCGGGCCGGTGCCGGGGCGGGGGCGCGGACCTCGGGAGCCCGTGCCGCCGTCCGCCCGGTGCCCTCGGCCTGCGTGGTGTGCCCGCTCCGGCGGGTGTCTTCTGCCGGGACTGTCCGCTCGGCCAGGTCGGCCTGCGACTGGGCCAGTGCGAGGGGGAGCCCGAGGCCGGCGGGGTCCGCCCAGGAGACCGCGGTGAGCAGGGCGTGCCTGGCCCGGTTGACGGTGACGGTGATGGTGGCGGAGCCATGCGGGGATGCGGTCACGGGGTCCTCCCGGGTGATGCCGGCGCGCTACGGCGCCGACTGGTGGTGCCAGTTGGTGCGAGGTGCGGCTGGTCCGTGTCCGCGACGCCGCGCGCCCGCCCTCCGGGCGACGAAGCGACTTCGCGGACGCGGCCTAGTTGCTGTTGCTGCCGCCCGCGCGCAGGTTCGCGAGGTCGGCCTTGACCGTGTTGATCGGGATGGCGAAGCCGAGGCCCACGCTGCCGGCGTCGCTGGAGCTGTCGCTGCTCTGCGAACTGTCCGAGTACATGGCCGAGTTGATACCGATGATCTCGCCGTTCATATTGATCAGCGCACCACCGGAGTTGCCGGGGTTGAGTGAGGCGTCGGTCTGGAGCGCCTTGTACGTGGTGGTGGAGTCGCCGGTCTTGCCGTTGAACTGCCGGCCACCGAACTGGAACGGCCAGTTCTCCGAGCCGCCGCCCTGCTGCCCCTGGCCTTCGCCCTGCCCCTGATCCTGGCCTTCGCCCTGGCTCTGCCCCTGATCCTGGCTCTGGCCGTCTTCCTTGGCGACGGTGACGTCCCGGTCGAGCGCCGAGATGATGCCGCTGGTGACGGTGCCGGTGAGGCCTTCGGGGGAGCCGATCGCCACGACCTGGTCGCCGACGGCGACGCCGGACGAGTCGCCGAGCGAGGCGGGCTTGAGACCGGACGCGCCGTCCACCTTGATGAGCGCGAGGTCCTTGTCCGGGTCGGTGCCGACCACCTTCGCCGTGTACGTCTTGCCGTTGCTCAGCGAGACCTTGACCGAGTCGGCACCGGAGACCACGTGGTTGTTGGTGACGATCTCGCCGGCGGCGGTGACGATCACGCCTGCGCCGGTGGACTGACCCGCCGTCGAGGTCGCCTTGACCTCCACGATGCTCGGCGAGACGGCCTGGGCGACACCCGAGACCGTGCCCTTGCTGGACTGCGAGACGGTGGTGCCGGTGACGGTGCCCGCCGGGCCGGCGCTGTTGCCGCCGTTGTCCATCAAGGTCTCGGCGAGCGCCGCCGAACCGCCGCCCACGACCGCGGCGATGATGGCGACAGCCGCGAGCAGGGCGACCGGGCGCCTCGCGCGCTGGGACTTGCCGTGGTCCGCCGGGGCGGCCGGAGGCGGCGGCGGCCAGGCCGCTGACGGCTGGTGTGCGGGGGGCGGCGGGTAGGACCGGGCCGCGTACGCATCGTCCTGCTGCGGGTTGGGGTACTGCTCCGGGTTCTCGGTCATGTCTCATAGCCTTGCCACGCACCATGAGAGTTCCCTGAGTGCCCGCTGAGAAGCCGGACAGAACCCCGTATGCCCGATATAAAGCCCGGCGGCGATCCCCGACGGCCCGTCGTGCGGGCGGGGTTGGCCGGCCCCGCCCGCACGACGGGGTGAGCGCGGTGGGGGAGTCAGCCGCAGCCGCAGGAGCGGCGCACGACGAGCGCCGACGGGAACTGCTTCAGCCGCTCCCGCCGTGACCCCGCGACCCGCAGCGCGTCGTCCAGTACGAGATCGACGGCGGAGCGCGCCATCGCGGGACGGTCGGAGTACACCGTCGTCAGCGGCGGATCGGTGAGCGCCGCTTCCTTGACGTCGTCGAACCCGGCGACCGCCAGCTCGGTGGGCACGTCGATCCGCAGCTCGCGCGCGGCCCGCAGCACACCGATCGCCTGGTCGTCCGTGGAGCAGAAGATCGCCGGGGGCCGGTCCGGGCCCGCGAGCAGCTTCAGCGCCACCTGGTAGGCGTCGTAGCGGTTGTAGGGCGCCTGGAAGAGCCGGCCGTCGATGGAGCGTCCGGACTCCTGCATGGCCCGCCGCCAGCCCTCGACGTGGTCGGCCACCGGGTCGCCGACCGCCGGGGTCGACTCGACGCCGCCGAGGCAGGCCACGTACGCGTAGCCGTGTTCGAGCAGGTGCCGGGTGGCGAGCTGGGCGCCGCCGATGTCGTCCGTGACGACAGCGACGTCGTCGATGGCCTCGGGCCGCTCGTGCAGCAGCACCACCCGCGCGTCCCACGCCTCTATCTCGGCCGCGGCGCGCTCGCTCATGCCCTGGCTGACCAGGATCAGCCCGGAGACCCGCATCCCGAGGAAGGCCCGCAGGTAGTGGACCTCGCGCTCGTCGACGTAGTCGGAGTTGCCGACGAGCACCATCTTTCCGCGCTCCGCCGCGGCCTGTTCGACCGCGTGCGCCATCTCCGCGAAGAAGGGCTGCCGGGCGTCCGGAACGATCATCCCTATGAGGTCGGTGCGCCGCGACGCCATGGCCTGGGCCACCCGGTCGGGCCGGTACCCCAGCTCCTTGATCGCGTTGACTACCCGCTCGCGCGTGGCCGGGGCGACCGGCCTCGGTCCGTTGTTGATGACGTAGCTGACGACCGCGGTCGAAGTCCCCGCAAGTCGCGCCACATCGTCCCGCGTCACCTTGGCCACGCGCGGCAGTCTACGCGGATGGAACTGCTGTTGGACCTACCGTTCTGCGGGCCGGACAGCGGCCTCCCGGGAGGCCCCGGCGCCCTCCGTCCGGGTCAGTGCCTCGGCGGCCCGTCCGACGGCCTGGGCCTGGGCCTCCTCGGCCGCGCGCTCGACCTTCTCCGGGGTGACGAAGCGGTAGCCGACGTTGCGTACGGTGCCGATCAGCGACTCGTGTTCGGGGCCGAGCTTGGCGCGCAGCCGCCGTACGTGGACATCGACCGTGCGGGTACCGCCGAAGTAGTCGTATCCCCACACCTCCTGCAGCAGCTGGGCGCGGGTGAAGACCCGGCCCGGGTGCTGCGCGAGGTACTTGATCAGCTCGAACTCCTTGAAGGTCAGGTCCAGGACCCGGCCCTTGAGCTTCGCGCTGTACGTCGCCTCGTCGACCGAGAGGTCGCCGATGCGGATCTCCGTCGGGGAGTCGTCGGACGTGATCTGCTGGCGGCCGGTCGCGAGCCGCAGCCGTGCCTCGACCTCGGCAGGACCCGCCGTGTCGAGCAGGACGTCGTCGACGCCCCAGTCGGCGGTGACGGCCGCCAGGCCGCCTTCGGTGACGACGAGGACCAGCGGACAGCCGGGTCCTGTGGAGTGGAGCAGCTGGCAGAGGCTGCGGACCTGGGGCAGGTCGCGGCGCCCGTCCACGAGGATCACATCGGCACCCGGGGTGTCGATGAGAGCCGGGCCTTCGGCGGGAGCGACCCGCACACTGTGCAGCAGAAGTCCGAGGGCGGGTAGCACCTCCGTCGACGGCTGGAGGGCATTGGTCAGGAGCAGCAGAGAACTCATCGCGCTCCACCTGCCGTGGTCGTCATACGGTCGTGCATATATCGCTCGCCCATTACGTCGGTTCCTCCTCGGTCCCTGCGACGGGGGCCCCTCCCACGCCGTTCAGGCAGTGGGGGCGTATGTGGCACTGCTTTTTTCTGCTTTTTTTCTCCGCATACCCCGCGCCCGGGGTCTGCTGCACGTCCGCCGCGTTTCGTATACAACGCGCCGAAAGCACAAAAGGACCTGGGGGCAACTTTGCCCAGGTCCTCATCCCGCAAGAATAGCCCACATGAGTTCTGCGCCAGAAGACCGCTTCCGGATGTCCGGTGTTCCCTTGGTCACTGCGGGCGACCTGAGGGTGGTGCTCCGTACCGCTGACGGGGTGCCCGTCGAGGCGCTGTACGAGCCGTGCGCGGCAGGTCCGGGCGACACGGCGATCGTTGTGGCGCACGGGTTCACCGGGTCGGTCGACCGGCCCGCGGTGCGGCGCGCCGCCGGGGTCTTCGCTCGGCACGCGGCCGTGGTGACGTTCTCGTTCCGGGGGCACGGACGGTCGGGCGGCCGGTCGACGGTGGGCGACAAGGAGGTGCTCGATCTGGCGGCGGCGGTCGAGTGGGCCCGCGGCCTCGGGCACCGCCGGGTGGTGACGGTCGGCTTCTCGATGGGCGGCTCGGTGGTGCTGCGGCACGCGGCGCTCTACGGGGCGGGGGGTCCGAAGGGCCGCTCGGCGGGCGGGGAGCGGCCGGACGCGCATACCGACGCGGTGGCATCGGTGAGCGCTCCCGCGCGCTGGTACTACCGGGGGACGGCGCCGATGCGGCGGCTCCACTGGGTGGTCACGCGCCCGCTGGGGAGGCTGGTGGGCCGCTTCGGTCTCCGTACCCGCATCCACACGCAGGACTGGGATCCGGTTCCGCTGTCGCCGGTGGACGCGGTGCCGCTGATCGCCCCCACCCCGCTGCTGATCGTGCACGGGGACAGTGACCCCTATTTCCCGCTTGACCACCCACGGATGCTGGCGCAGGCGGCGACCGGTGCGGCGGGGCCGGGGGCCGCGGAGCTCTGGGTGGAGGCGGGAATGGGACATGCCGAGAACGCGGCCGGGGACGAGTTGCTGGAGCGGGTGGGGGAGTGGCTGATGCGGTAGCGGGGCGAGTCCGGCGGGACCGGTTGCCCCGCGCCGGGGCTCTTCGGGGGCGCTGCCCGCGGGTCCGGTTCCCCGATCGCCGTGGGGGCTTGATCCGGCCTCCGGCGGGCGGGGGGAGCGGTCGTGGCCCCGCACCCGGCATCATGGAGCCGCGCGACGCAAACCAATGAGGAGTACCCATGCCCGCGGGAACCATCCGCTACTGGGCTGCTGCCAAGGCCGCCGCAGGCACAGCCGAGGAGCCGTACACCGCCGCCACGCTCGCCGAGGCTCTCGACGGGGCGCGCGAGCGGCACCCCGGTGAGCTGGCGCAGGTGCTGCGCCGATGCTCGTTCCTCGTCGACGGTGACCCCGTCGGGACCCGCGGCCATGAGACGGTACGGCTTGCCGAGGGCGGCACGGTCGAGGTGCTCCCGCCGTTCGCAGGAGGGTGACCCCCCACATGAGTGATCAGCCGTATCCGTACGGGCAGCAGCAGCCCCCGCACCCGCAGGACCCGCAGTCCTACCGGGACCCGCAGGCGCAGGCGCGCCAGGACCCGGACCCGAACGGGTACCGGGATCCGCAGGGGTACCAGGGGGCGTACGCGCAGGACCCGCACGCTCAGGGCGCGTACCCCCAGGACCCGCAGGCTCAGGACCCGCACGCTCACGATCCGTTCACGCAGACCTGGGACGGGCAGACCTGGGACACCCAGTACCAGCCGGTCCAGCAGGGGTACACCGCCCCGCCGCAGCCCCAGCACCCGCAGCCCCAGCACCCGCAGGCCCCGTACTCCCCGCAGGCCCCGTACGGGCAGCAGGCCCCGTACTCGCCGCAGGCCCCGTACGGGCAGCAGCAGCAGACCGGGACCGGGCAGCCCTCGTACCAGCAGGCGCCTCAGGGCCCGTACGCCGATGGGCAGTCGTCGTACCAGCACATCCCCCAGGGCTCCCAAGCACACCAGGGGCACCAAGGCCCCCACGCCCACCAAGGCCCCCAGAGCCAGCCGGGCCACCAGGCCCCGCAGCCCCACCAGGCCCAACAGCCCCACCAAGGCCCCCAGGCCCCCCAGGTCCCCCAGGGCCAGGCGTTCCAGCAGCAGCCGTACGCCGCTCAGCAGGCCCCCCAGGACCCGCCCGCAGCTCAGGGCCCGCAGCCCCCACAGGCACCGCAGCACCCGCAGGCGCCGGATTCCGCCTACCTCCCGCCGCAGTCGCTCCCCCTGCCGCCCGAGACACCCTCCCCCGCGCCGTACGCCGCGCAGCCCGAGCCCGCCGTCGCGGAGGCGCCCGCGCCCGCGGTCGCCGCGGACGGTCCCGCGTACAGCGCCCCCACCACCATCGGTAACGCGCGGATCACCGACGCCCAGCGGGCCCGAGCCGAGGGCCGGTCGCCGATCATCGCTCCGGGGATGCAGCCCGCGGCGCTGACTGCCGGGCTCGGGATCCTGCTCGCGGCCACCGCGTTCGGCGGGCGGTATGCCCTGGTCGTGCCGCTCCTCGTGCTCCAGGCCGTGACCGCCGCCGGCTGGTTCAGGCTCAACGGCATGTGGCCCGCCCGGCAGGGCATCGCGCTCGCCTTCCTCGGCGGGGTCGTCGCGGACATCTCACTGCTCGTCGCGGGCGCGGGCCACGGGCCCGCGGCCATCATCGGCACGCTCGGTGTCTGGGTACTGCTCACGCTCGTGCTCCAGCTGCGCAGCCACGCGCCCGCCGACGAGCGGATGGCCGGGCTGATGGCCACCATCGCCTCCTCCGCGCTCACCATCGTCGCGACGGGAATGCTCGCGGCGTCGGCGGACGCGGTGACCGTCGGCTGTACGGCCGTCGCGGTCGCCGCCGTGGTCCGTGCGCTCCCGTTGCCCGGCCCCGCCGGGATCGTCGCCGCGCTGGTCGCGGCGGCCGCGGCGGGCGCCCTCGCGGGCGCTGCGACCGGACTCGGAATGCAGGGCGCGCTGCTCGGGTTCGCGGCCGGCGGCTGCGCCCTGATCGGGCTGCGCGTCGCGAGTTACGACTACCCGTCCCGGTTCGTCCACATGACGGCCGGAGTGGCCCTGCCCCTCTCCGCCGCCGCACCCGCGATCTACCTGATCGGCCGGATCATCGGCTGAACGGGCGGTTAGGCTCGCCCCCGTGCCACCGGCACAGCGGGGACTCGGGTACGAGCAGGGGGACG
Source organism: Streptomyces sp. NBC_00859 (assembly GCF_045161865.1). Lineage (NCBI taxonomy): Bacteria > Bacillati > Actinomycetota > Actinomycetes > Kitasatosporales > Streptomycetaceae > Streptomyces > Streptomyces sp. NBC_00859. Next base: position 4,344,435 of record NZ_CP108826.1, read on the forward strand.
ACCGGACATGCGAGCACTACGGACATTGCTCATCGTTGTCGTGGTGCTGGGCGGACTCTTCGTCCTCGCGGACCGGATCGCGGTGTACTTCGCGGACAACAAGGCGGCCGACCGAATACGCAGCAGCGAGGGTCTCTCCTCCTCCCCCGACGTCGACATCAAGGGCTTCCCGTTCCTGACCCAGGTCCTCGACAAGAAGCTCGGCCGTGTCGACGTCACGCTCAAGGGCGTCGAGGCGAACGCGTCGGGCCAGAAGGTGCGGATCACCGAAGTGCGGGCCGAACTCCACGACGTCACGGTCTCCAGCAGCTTCAGCAGCGCCGTGGCCGCGCGCGCCAGCGGCAGCGCGCACATCTCGTACGAGGACCTCACCAGGGCGTCGGGCTCCGGTGCCAAGGTCGCCTATGCGGGGAACGGCAAGGTCAAGGTCACCGGCTCGGTCGACGTCCTCGGGCGCACGCTCTCGCGCAGCGTGACATCGACGGTGACCATGGTGGGTACGAACCGGATCAAGGTGCACGCCGACACGGTGCCGGGTGAGGGCATCCCCGGCCTGGAGGGCCTGGTCCGGCACAAGACGGACTTCGAGAGCGCGGTCGGCGGGCTGCCCGCGGGCCTGAAGCTCAGCGAGGTGCGGGCCACACCGGACGGCGTTGACATCGGTGTCACGGGAACGAACGTCTCACTGGCCGGATAGTGAGACGGGGGCGTCCGGTCCGCAGATGGTGGGCAGTACGGAACCGTGGAAACTTCGGGCCGCGTGCGTTCCGCTCAAGCTGCGTCCCATATCGCGGACGATCGCGTCTCAGCCAGCGATACGACGGTGACATCCCCGCCCGTACTTCCCTACGATCGACCGTATGAAGCAGCAGGCGGATCTCACGAAGCGGCGGGCAGTGGACCTGTGCCGTGTCGCCGCCATGCTCTGTCGCGCCTTCTGAGCGGGAGCTCCGACTCCCGTATCCCCCGGGCCCTTCGACCGTTTGTCAGGGCCATCCTCCGCGGTGCCGGACGCGCTTTCTCCCGGTCTCCGTGGATCCGTACGCCGACACCATCCGCACCATCCGCCGCACTTCCCCAGGCTCCGCAGGAGCAGGGGATTCCCCATCCCCCGGAGGAGATTCCGCATGAGCCGCAGCGATGTCCTGGTAGACGCCGACTGGGTCGAGGCCCACATCGAGGACCCGCAGGTCGCCATCGTCGAGGTGGACGAGGACACCTCGGCGTACGAGAAGAACCACATCCGCAACGCCATCCGGATCGACTGGACCAAGGACCTCCAGGACCCGGTCCGCCGTGACTTCATCGACCAGGCCGGCTTCGAGAAGCTGCTGTCGGAGAAGGGCATCGGCAACGACACGACCGTCGTGCTCTACGGCGGCAACAACAACTGGTTCGCCTCGTACGCCTTCTGGTACTTCAAGCTCTACGGCCACAGCGACGTCCGGCTGCTCGACGGTGGCCGCAAGAAGTGGGAGCTCGACTCCCGCGACCTGGTCGACGCCGTGCCGTCCCGCCCGGCCACCTCGTACAAGGCCAAGCCGCAGGACGAGTCGATCCGCGCCTACCGCGACGACGTGGTGGCCGCGATCAACAGCAAGAACCTGGTCGACGTCCGGTCGCCCGACGAGTTCAGCGGCAAGCTCCTCGCCCCGGCGCACCTGCCGCAGGAGCAGTCGCAGCGCCCCGGCCACGTGCCGAGCGCCCGCAACATCCCGTGGTCGAAGAACGCCAACGACGACGGCACCTTCAAGTCGGACGACGAGCTCAAGGCCCTCTACGAGGACGAGCAGGTCGACCTGGCGAAGGACACCATCGCGTACTGCCGCATCGGTGAGCGCTCCGCGCTGACCTGGTTCGTCCTGCACGAGCTGCTCGGCCAGGAGAACGTCAAGAACTACGACGGCTCGTGGACCGAGTACGGCTCCCTCGTGGGTGTGCCGATCGAGCTCGGCGCCAACAAGTAGTACCGACCTTCACCAACCTCTCAGGCCCCTCAGGAGAACAGCATGTGCGGAGCGAAGGCCGGCGGCCCGGACGCCTCGACGATCAAGCCCGGTGAGACCACGATCCAGGGCAGCGTGACCCGTGACGGCGAGCCCGTCACCGGTTATGTGCGGCTCCTCGACTCGACCGGGGAGTTCACCGCCGAGGTTCCGACCTCGGCGACCGGACAGTTCCGCTTCTACGCGGCCGAGGGCACGTGGACGCTGCGCGCCCTCGTCCCCGGTGGCACGGCGGACCGTACGGTCGTCGCGCAGACCGGCGGCCTCGCGGAGATCGCGATCGCTGTCTGACGGAGTACGTGCACGTCCCGTGCACCGGCCGGAGGGCCGCACCCCAGGGGGTTGGACGCCACTTGGAAAGGGTGCGGCCCTCCGTGCCGTCCGGGTCCGGGCCGCCGGGGCGCCGGCCCGGCGCGCGGACCCCGGACCCCGGGCGGACGTGTACCGGCAGGAGGCGGGCCGCACGGCCCCGGCGGACAGGGCCGATCGGTCTTACGCTGGAGGCATGTACTCGCGACGTCGGCGCGGCTATTTCCTGTTGATGGGCGGCTGCCTGCTGCTCTTCGTCTCCGCCTGGGCCTTCGTACGTCTCTGGTCGGTTCCGGCGGCCATCGGTATGTGTTTCGTGGCGATGGTGATCCCGCCGGTCGCCGCGATCGTGGGCAACCGGCGCGGCCCCGAGGACCGCTGGTGGGACGAGCCGCCGCCCGAGCGCTCGTCCGCGGACACCCGCACGGACAAGCACCCGGGCAGGAACACCGGGAAGCGCACCGAGAAGCACACGGACCTGCCGCCGTCGGGAGACCGCACGTCCGACGAGTGGTGGGACGAGCTGGACGGGAAGAAACGCCGCCGGTAGCCGGTATCGCCCGCCGGTGTCAGTAGACGAGCGCCTGGACGCCGTCCCCCATCGCCTCCTGGACGAAGAGCTGGGCACCCGCGATCCGTACGCCCTCCAGCACGTCCTGCTCCGTGATGTCGCGGCGGGCGGCGCACTGCGTGCAGACGGTGATCTGTCCGCCCGCCCGGATCGAGTCGATCAGATCGGGCAGCGGCGCCGCGTGCGGCAGTTCGAACTCGGCGGCCCGCCCCGGCAGGGCGAACCACGACGATTCACCGGTGAGCCAGAGCGACACCTCGACCCCGCTGGCCACCGCGACCGCGGCCACGGTGAAGGCCTGGGAGCACCGCTCGGGTGCGTCGGAACCCGCGGTCACCTTGATCACTAGCTTCTTCTGCGCCATGGCCGAACTGTAATCGGCGGCCGTACAACCCCCGCCCGCCGCGGAGAGTCAGTTGGATGCGCAGATACGGAATCTGTGCCTCTGGTCTCGTGGGGGGACCCCTTTTGGAAGCGCGACACAGCGTTCCTGAACATCAGGAACAGCATCAGGAACAGCATCAGGAACAGCATCAGGAACAGCAGCCTGGGGGACCGGCACCGCAGGGCGCGCAGGATGCGCAGGACCACGGGAGAGAGCCGCGCCGCCGCGGCCGGACCACGCTCATCGTGGCCGCCGCGGCCTTCCTGGGCATCGTCGGTGGCGCCGCGGTCGGCTTCACGATCCAGGCAGGCCGGCCCCCGACCCCGCTCCCCGCTCTGGCACAGCAGGGGCTGACGTACCCGGCCGAGCCGCTCGCCAAGGGCACGGGCCGCGGCCCGCTGGCAGCAAAGGACGATCGCAGGGTCATCACGGACGGCGATCTGCGCAAGCAGCTCGTGCCCGGACCGCCGGGGGCGAACATCGCGGGTCTGCCGATCGACAGCAGGAATGTGGCGCCCCGCAGCGGCTGGCTCACAGCGAGCCAGTACGCGCAGGAGTACGTGAACGTCGCCGGAGAATTCACCGAACTGACGCAGGACGACGTCCGCCGGATCGCCGCCGGCGACTGGTCACAGGGCCAGGACCGGACGGTCAGTGTGCGTCTTGTGCAGTTCCGCGCCGGGTCCGGTCTCGCTGCCCAGGGGACGGTCGCCGAGCAGCTGCAGTATCTGACCGGCGACGGCGGTCGCAGCGGCCCGGTCAAGGGCAGCGGCAACGCCACGTACGTCCTCCTCCCGCCGGACGGCTCCGGTTATGAGGCCATGGCACTGGGCTGGCGTGGCGATGTGATGTTCGAGATCAGCGTCTTCGACTCGCGGCCGATCAGTGAGAAGGACATCAGGACCTTGGCCGAGCGGCAGTTGGAGCGCCTGTGAACGACGAACCGAGCGTGGACGTGAACGACGAACCGGACGATGACGTGAACGGCGCACGGGCAGCGCAGGGCGCCGGGCAGGACGGCAACCGGGTCACTGGACGGGAAGGCAGCCAGGACGGCAGCCAGGTCCGTGCGCAGGGCGGTACGGAATCCGGCGCGCAGGGCGCGGAGCGGGGCGGCGGCCGGCCTCCGCGAACGGCCTCGCGGGCGCTCCGGATCGCGGCCTTCGTGCTCCCGGCCGTACTCGTGCTCGGCGCCGGCGGGGGTGGCATCGCGTACATCTCGGCCACCGTCGGCGACGCCTCCACGAAGGTCCCGACCAGGCTCTGGGGGCAGCACGCGCAGCCCTCGGGCAAGAAGACGGTGAGCCGGCCGGGCGAGGGGCGCCACGACACCGCACTCAGCAAGCTGCTGCTGCCCGCCACCAGCCCGTACCGGCTCGGCCCGGACATCGGCTCGTACGGCAACGACGCCGAACTGACCGCCAAGCAGGCCGAGGCCGTGATCAAGGAGGGCGGCAAGGGCCTGTCAGGCACCAGGCGCAGCGAGTGGAACCAGCGGGTGGAGAAGTGGGGCGTGCAGGGTGAGGCCATGCGCTCGTACGCCGCCGACGACAACGGACTGGTGGTCCAGTTCCAGCTCGCCAAGGCCACGGACACGAAGACGATCCGTGATCAGTTCACCTCCCGCACGGCGCTGCTGAAACTGGCTGGAGGCCGGCCGGGACCGGGGATCGACGGCCACCGTTCCAGTGCGGCGTGCTTCCTGCTCCCCAGGGCGCAGAGGTCCACGGTCGACGCCATGTCCTGTATCGCACACGAAGGGGATGTGCTGGTCACGGTCAGTGCCTCATTCACCGCTACGGCGTCCCACAAGGACGCCGCCGCCGCGCTCGTGGGCCGTCAGCTCGACTACATCAAATCCCCTGGAGATCTCGTATGACGGCGCCTCTGACGACCGGCGTCCCGGCCGGAGTCCCGTCGGACGCCGCGGTGGCGGACGTTCCGGCGGGCGGACAGCTCCATGACGAACGCAAGCCGCTGAAGGACCGCCGGGCGCTGCGCGCGGTGGCCCGCTGGGCGCTGGCCGCCGCGGTCTGCGGCGGGCTCGGGGCGGCGACCGCGTGCGGGATCACCGCGATGCACCGCACCGATGTCCCCGGTCTGGCGACCTCGGACGACGGGCGCTGGGACTTCGCCGCACTGAAGCTGCCCGCGCTGCCCTCCGGGGCGCCACGGCCCTTCGACGAGGGCAACGCCGGGCAGATCCACTCCGCGGACGCCCGTGATCTGCTGCTGCCCGCCCCGGCCGGTGCGAAGGCCGATCCGAAGCTGTCGGGGGGCTGGGTGCCGGACAGCCGGTACGTGTCCGAGTACGGAACCGAAAGCCGGGCCGACATCGCCATGGCGCTGCGCGACTACGACGTACGGCATGTCGCCGCACGCGGCTGGACGATGCCGGACGGGACGTCCACCCGCATCTACCTGCTGACCTTCGAGTCGGCCGCCTTCGCCCAGGCGTTCAAGGACAACGCGGGCAGCACCGGGATCGACACGGGGCAGTCCCTGGTGGAGGCGGACACGTCGGAGCTCGACGAGAGCTGGGACAGCAGGGGCGCTCCGAAGGACGTGTCGATGAATGTGTTCGCGGAGACGCGGCCGTACGGCGCCACACAGGCCAGGACAGCCTCCGTGGTCGCCGGGGACACCTTCGCGTTCCTCATCGAGACCCGGAAGGGCGGGGCTCCGGCGGTGCCGTTCCACCAGACGCTCGTCCTGCAGAGCCAGCTCCTCGGCTGACAGCGGCACAGGGGGCAGCGGCACAAGCAGCGGCACAGGGGGCAGCGGCACAGGGGCAGCGGCACGACGGCGGCGGCCCAGGGACCGCCGCCGTCGTGCGGCCTGCCGCCGCGTACCTCGCAGAGAGGGCCGGGCCTCCACCCATTAGGCTGGGACCCGGCCCTTCCTGCTTTTCACGTCCACGCGGCCGCCGCCGTCCGTGCAGTCGCTCATACAAGGAGCACCCCGTGCTTGACGCCATCTTCATCGCTCTGCTGGTCCTGGTCTGCGTCGGCGTGGTCGCCTTCACCGGTCTCTCCGTGAAGAAGCTCTACCAGGGCCAGCGCTGACGCGCGGCAGCGGCAGCCGGTAGCCCGAACCCCTCTCACAGATCGACTGAGTCCTCATGATCGAGATCCCTTCGGACCTGCATCCGAGCCTCGTCCCCCTGGTCTTCCTCCTCGGCAACTGGACGGGAGCCGGCGTCGCCGACTTCCCCGGCGAGGAGAAGTGCAACTTCGGCCAGGAAGTCACCTTCAGCCACGACGGCCGGGACTTCCTCGAGTACGTCTCGCACTCCTGGGTGCTGGACTCCGACGGCGAGAAGGTCAGGCCGCTGGAGTCCGAGTCCGGTTACTGGCGCGTCGACGAGCACCGCAAGGTCGAGGTCGTGATGGTCCGCGACCAGGGCGTCGTCGAGATCTGGTACGGCGAGCTCGCCGACCAGAAGCCGCAGATCGACCTGGTGACCGACGCGGTCGCGCGGACCGCGGCCTCCGGGCCCTACAGCGGCGGGAAGCGGCTCTACGGCTATGTGAACAGTGACCTCATGTGGGTGGGCGAGAAGGCCACCCCGGAGGTCGAGCTGCGGCCCTACATGTCCGCGCATCTGAAGAAGACCGTCGACCCCAGCGAGTGGGCGAAGGATCTGAAGGACCTTCCTGACGACGGAATCGCCTTCTTCAAGTAATCCGCTCCTAGACTGGGGGCGTGGTGACCACCGACTGGCAGAGCGACCTCCGCAGCCGCGGATACCGGCTGACCCCGCAGCGCCAGCTCGTCCTGGAGGCTGTGGACGCGCTGGAGCACGCGACGCCCGACGAAATCCTCACCGAGGTGCGGAAGACGGCGGGCGGCGTGAACATCTCCACGGTCTACCGGACCCTGGAGCTGCTGGAGGAGCTGGGCCTGGTGAGCCATGCCCATCTCGGGCACGGCGCCCCCACGTACCACCTCGCCGACCGGCACCACCACATCCACCTGGTCTGCCGCGACTGCACCGAGGTCATAGAGGCCGATGTGAGCGTGGCGGCCGAATTCACGGCGAAGCTCCGTGAATCCTTCGGCTTCGAGACCGACATGAAGCACTTCGCCATCTTCGGGCGGTGCGCGAAGTGTGCGGGTGAGGGTGACGGGTCCCGGGCTTCCGGCGGCCGGTCGTAGGCTTGCGGACATGAAGAGTCCGCTGTTGTCACTGCCCGGTGCCGTTTCCGCCGAAGGCCGGGACGAAGGTGTCGCCGCCCACTACGGAGACCTGTTCCGCGAGCAACGCGCGCTGGCGGACGGCGTGGGTCTCGTGGACCTCTCCCACCGCGGAGTCGTCACGGTCACCGGCCCCGACCGGCTGAGCTGGCTGCACCTGCTGCTCACCCAGCACGTCAGCGAACTGCCGCAGGGCGTGGCCACCGAGGCGCTGATCCTCTCGGCCAACGGCCACATCGAGCACGCCCTCTACCTCGTCGACGACGGCGAAACGGTGTGGGCCCACGTCGAGCCGGGCACGCAGCAGGAGCTGATCGCGTACCTGGAGAGCATGAAGTTCTACTACCGTGCCGAGATCGCCGACCGCAGCGAGGACATCGCGGTAGTCCACCTGCCGGCCGGTTCGATCGCCGATGTGCCGGACGGCGTGGTCGTGCGCGAGACGCCGTACGGCCGTGATCTCTTCCTTCCCCGGGAGCGGCTGGAGGCGTACGCGGCCGGGCACGGTCCGGCCGCCGGGCTGCTCGCGTACGAGGCGCTGCGGATCGAGGCGCACCGGCCGCGGCTGGGCCTGGAGACCGACCACCGGACCATCCCGCACGAGCTGGGGCTGATCGGCACCGCGGTCCACCTGGAGAAGGGCTGCTACCGGGGGCAGGAGACGGTCGCCCGTGTCCACAACCTGGGGAAGCCGCCGCGGCGGCTGGTCTTCCTGCACCTGGACGGCAGCGAGGTGCTGCTGCCGGGGCCCGGTACGCCGGTCCGGCTCGCGTCGGACGGCGCGGAGGGCCGCCAACTCGGCTTCGTCACCTCGTCGGCCCGCCACCACGAGCTGGGGCCGATCGCACTGGCACTGGTGAAGCGCAATGTGCCGGTGGACGCGGAGCTGCTGGCGGGGGACACGGCGGCCGCCCAGGAAGTGGTCGTCCAGCCTTAGGGGTCCATGAGGGGCCGGGTGACCGGCGCAGTGGCCGCGGCGCATCGCGACGGATCGTGCCGGTCAGGGGTAGGAGCCGTCCGGTTCGGACATGGATGGGGCGAGGCCCACGTCGCAGGAGTCCGCGGGCCCGCCCGAGTGGGGGAGCCTTCGGATGGCGCGCCGTGTACGTGTTCTGCTGCTGACCGTTCCGCTGCTCCTGGCGGCCGTGCTGGCGCCGGCCGTACCGGCGTCGGCCGTCATCGGCGGGTCGGTGAGCAGATACGGGCCGTGGGCGGTGCGCATGCTGGTCGACGGCAAGCAGGAGTGCACCGGGACCGCGGTCGCACCGCAGTGGATCATCAGCGCCTCGCACTGCTTCTTCGAGCAGGCGCAGCCGGTCGCCGACTCGCGGATCACCTTCCGGGTCGGCAGCCTCGACGAACGGAAGGGCAGCACGGTGCACCCGGTGCGCGGCAGCCGGGTGGGCAACCCGAAGGCCGACATGATGCTGATCGAGGTCCCGCCGATGAAGGTCAGGGTGGCGCGGCTCGCCACTGCCGGGGCCCGGCCCGGCCGGCTGGTGCGGCAGTACGGCTGGGGCGCCACCTGTCCGGGGGACGAGAACACCTGCCAGTCGCCTGTGCTCAAACAGTCGGACCTGCGTGTTCTGCCGTCGGACGACCCCGGGTGCGCCGGTCTTGCCACGCCGGGCGGCACGGACTTCTGCGCCAGGAAGGTGTCCGGGATCCCGGCCGGCGGTGACTCCGGCGGTCCGGTGATGACCATCGGCCCGTGCGGCAGTGAGTCCCTCATCGGCGTCTTCTTCGGCTCCGACCGGGCCGAGTTCGCGGGGGCCGGGGAGGTCTCCCAGCAGCTGAAGTGGATCCGTTCCGTCACCGCCGGGCACAGCGGGCACTGAGCCCGTGCGGACGGCGGTTTGAGTAGGTGTACTCAGGACCGGGTGATCGCGGTCGGGCAGGGTGGCTGCTACGTCGATTCACGAGGAGTGCACCATGCGCGCGTCCATTCGTCCCCGTACGGCATTGTCCGGCAACCGGCGCGGCCGCTCCGTGCGGGTTCTTGTGCTGACCGCCGCCGTGTCGATGGCCTTCGCCGTCACGGGCTGCTCGCAGGAGGACGCGATCTGCGGTGGTGGTGAGTATCCGGTCCTGAATGTCGGCTCCACCGGCAGCGCCTGCGCCACCAACGGCCACGAACCGCCGAAGGGCTACACCCGCTACCCGAAGGGCAAGGTGCCCGAGCATGTGGGCGACAAGTGGGACACCTACTGGCAGAGCCACACGGTCGACAGGAGCGGAAAGATCATCAAGGCCCGGTGAAGGGCAGCCGACGACTCGGGGGCAGCGCTGTCTCCCGCCCCGGCGCAGCTGAGCGGGCCCGCTGATCACAGGGCGTCGTTGGCGCAACGGAAGCCGAGGTTTCCGGAACCGGACTCGGGGGTGTTGCTGGAGCGGGCTGCCACGCGGTAGCGGTTGCAGTAGGAGTCGTGGCACAGGTAGGAGCCGCCGCGCATGACACGCGTGGTGCCGGTGTCGGGGCCCGGTGGGTCGGTCGCAGGGGACTGCGAGTAGTACGTGGGGGAGAACCGGTCCGCGCACCATTCCCAGGTGTTGCCGGCCATGTTCCACAGGCCGTGGCCGTTCGGCCGGTAGGACTTGACCGGGGCGGTGGTCAGGTAGCCGTCGTCGACGGTGTTGCGGACGGGGAAGTCGCCCTGCCAGATGTTGCAGGCCCACCGCCCGCCGGGGGTCAGTTCGTCGCCCCAGCCGAAGCGTCTGCCGACCAGGCCGCCGCGTGCGGCGTACTCCCACTCCGCTTCGGTGGCCAGCCGCTTGCCCGCCCAGGCGCAGTAGGCGGACGCATCGCGCCAGGACACGTGCACCACGGGGTGGTTCTGCCGGGCTCCGATGGTGGAGTCGCCTCCCTCCGGGCACCGCCAGGAGGCACCCCGGACCGTGAGCCACCACGGTGCACCGGCCGCCGCGCCGATCACATCGGGGCGGGAGGCCACCAGATGGAACACCGCTGAGGCGCCGAACTGCTGGGCGTCGGTGACGTATCCGGTGGCCTTGACGAACGTGGCGAACGCCGCGTTCGTCACCGCGGTGGCGTCGATGAAGTAGGGCGACAGCCGCACCGAGTGCACCGGTCGCTCGCCGTCGGCCGGATATCCCTCGCTGAAGCCGTCGCCCATCGCGAACTCATCGCCTTCGATGCGGACCTGCCCCCGTGTCGAGCGCGCACGCGTCCCGGCGCGAAGTGGCGGTACGCCCGGATCGGCCGTCGTCGGCCGGGAGACGGCGCAGCAGGGCGCCGGTGTCTGCGTCACGGCGGGCGTGCTTTCCCGGTGCGCTTGAGCCCTCCCGGTGCGCTCGGCGCTTGTCACTGGGTCCCCACTTCGATGTTCTGGACCACCCCCGGGGGAAGGGCCGGGCCGTCGCGGTCGGCGGTGATCCGCACCCATTCGATACGGCCGCTGAACCGGCCCCTCTCGGAGAGGTACTCGTCGGTCACCGGCGCTCCGAGATCGATCCCCACATCCGTGGTGTCCGACGTGGGGTTCCGGAACGGCACGGTGCGGTCGATTCTTCCCTCGGCCACCTGCATGCCGTCCACGATCAGGGAGCCGGTCCCGCCCCGGCCGAACCCGCCCCCGTCGTAGTCGAATGCGAAGACCAACTCGTGTCGCCCCGGCGTGAGCGCCTGGCCGGCGCGCACGTGGTAACGCTCGAATCCGAGCCAGTTGTGGCAGTACGTCGGCACCCCGGCCGACAGGAAGAGGGACCAGCCGCCGAATCGCCCTCCCTGGGAGATCACGACGCCGTCCGCACCGGCTTCGGGGACGACGAGCGACGCCCGGACCGAGTGCGACCTGTTCTTGATGTCGGGGACAGTGTTGTCATTCAACTGGCGCATTCCGGAGTGCAGTTCGATGGTGCCAAGCCCACTGTTGGGGACGGGCCGGCCCGCCAGCTCCGCGATGAAGCGTTCCACCCGCCGGTCGTCGAGAGGCAGTACGGAATTCTTCTCGGCCTCGGCCAGGAACAGGCGCTGCAACTGTTCGAGCCTCTCCGGGTATGCGTCGGCGACGTCGTGCGCCTGGCTCCAGTCGTCGGGAGAGTAGAGCTCCCAGCGGTCGTCCTGGAATCCGGTGTCGGGGGCGCGCTCCCACGGGGCCAGGTGTTTGGTGCAGGCCGACCATCCGTCGTGATAGATGCCGCGGTTGCCGAACATCTCGAAGTACTGGGTGGTGTGCCGTTCGTCCGCGTCGGGGTCGTCGAAGGTGTAGCACATGCTCACTCCGTCGATCCGCTGCTGTTCCGTGCCGTTGACGACCTCGGGAACGGGAAGGCCCACCGCCTCCAGGATGGTCGGGTAGATGTCGTTCACGTGGTGCCACTGATGGCGTGTCCCGCCCGCCGTGCGGATGCCGGCCGGCCAGTGCGCGACCAGGCCGACGCGTGTCCCTCCCCAGTGCGAGGCCACCTGCTTGAACCACTGGTACGGCGTGTTGGTCGCGTGGGCCCATCCGGTGGGGAAGTTGTTGTACGCGGTCGCGCTGCCGAACTCGTCCAGACGTTGCGCCATGTTCGCGGCAGGCTCGTGTACGCCGTTGAGGCCGGCGATCTCGTTGAAGGAGCCGTGAGTACCGCCGCCTCCGCTGGCTCCGTTGTCGCCCAGCAGATACAGGAATATCGTGTTCTCCAGCGTGCCCGATGCTTCGAGTGCGTCCACCACGCGGCCGACCTGGTGGTCGGTGTGTTCGGCGAAGGCAGCGTAGGTCTCCATCAGCCTTGCGGCCACGGCCTGTTCGTCGGCGTTCAGCTCGTCCCAGGCCGGGATGTCGTCGTGGCGCCGGGTCAGCACGCAGTCCTCGGGGACGACGCCGGCCGCCCGCTGCCGTTCCAGGATGGATTCGCGCTCGTGGTCCCAGCCCTGATCGAACCGGTTGCGGTACTTCTCGATCCACTCCTTGGGAGCGTGGTGGGGTGCGTGGGTCGCGCCGAAGGACAGGTACATGAAGAACGGTTTGTCGGGTGCCAGGGCATGCTGGGTGCCCATCCAGCTGATCGCCCGGTCGGTGATGTCGTCGCTCAGGTGGTAGTCCTCGGTGTCCGGCGGCTGGACCGGCTGCGTGCCGTCGAAGAGCAGAGGGTTCCAGTGGTTCATTTCGCCGCCGAGGAAGCCGTAGAACCGTTCGAACCCTTCTCCGGTCGGCCAGCGGTCGAACGGGCCGATGGGGCTGATCTCCCAGGGCGGTGTCTGGTGCATTTTTCCGAAGGCGCCGGTGGAGTATCCGTTGAGCCTCAGGACTTCGGCGACGGTCGCGGCCGACTGCGGTCGTACGGCGGTGTATCCGGGGGTCGACGTGGCCAGGTTCGTCACCGTTCCCATGTTCACCGCATGGTGATTGCGGCCGGTCATCAGTGCCGCACGGGTGGGCGAACACAGCGCTGTGGTGTGGAAGCGGGTGTACTTGAGGCCGCCGGAGGCGAGACGCTCCGCCGACGGCATCGCGCAGGGACCGCCGAACGCACTCGACGCGCCGAATCCCATGTCGTCGATCAGGACGACGACCACGTTCGGTGCGCCGGCCGGAGGGCGGAGCTGCGCGATCGGCGGATAGGAGGTGTCCCTGACGTCGAGCGTGGACGTCGTCCGCGGACGCGCTTCCGGGACGGGCAGGGTCCGGCGCCCGGTGTCGAAGTGGCGAGTCATGTGCACATCTCCTTGGTGAGCTGGTTCCGCTACTTCACGAGCCGCGGCGGTACGGCGTGTCCCCGGGGCGACTCGCGCTCCCACCGGTGTGCGAGTTGCAGCAGGTCGCGTTCGGCGCGGCTTCGCGCGAGTACCTGCACCCCCATCGGAAGCCCGTCCCGGCTGAATCCCGCCGGAAGGCTCACCGCGGGGACGCCGAGCAGTGTCGCGATGGTGGTGACCTCCATCCACCGGTGGTAGGAGGACATGGCCGTCCCGTTCACCGCCCTCGGCCAGTCCGTCCCGGTCTCGAACGGGAACACCTGCGCGGACGGCAGCACGAGGAAGTCGTAGGTCTCGAAGAGCGGCAGGAAGGCGTGGTACATCGAGGTCCGTTTGACCGAGGCGTCGAACAGGTCCCGTGCCCCGATGGGCGGTCGTCCGTCGACCCCGTTGATCAGCCCCTCGATCTCGTAGACGGCCTCGGGCTTGAGCGCGGCCCGGGTCACCGGATTCTGGTAGAGGGGGTGGAGCTGTGCGCCGGCCAGCCAGTGCCGGAAAGTCAGCCACAGGGGCCACAGATCACGGGTGCCGTCGAACCCAGGAGCCTTCGGAAGCCCGGGATGCGACTGGACCGTCATGCCGATCGACTCGAACACGCCGAGAGCCCTGGTGCACAGATCGAGCACCTCCGGTTCCATGGGGAGGTAGCCGTCGAGGTCGCCCAGCCATGCCACCCGTGCGCCGGTGAAGTCGCGCTCCGGACCGGGCGAGAGCGTGCCGGCCGGCTCGTCGAGCGAGAGCGGGGCGCGGGGGTCGTATCCGGACATCGTCTCCAGGAGCCGTGCGAGGTCGGTGGCGGTCCTGGCGAGGGGACCGGCGACTCCGCCGTGCTGGACGAAGACTTCCGAGCCCGCCGTGGGGACCCGGCCGAAGGATGGCCGCAGGCCGAGGACGTTGTTCCAGGCCGCCGGATTCCTCAGTGACCCCATGAAGTCGCTGCCGTCGGCCACCGGCAGCATGTGCAGCGCTACCGCCACGGCGGCGCCCCCGCTGCTGCCGCCCGCCGACCGTTCCGGGTGGTAGGCGTTGCGAGTCACACCGAACACATCGTTGTAGGTGTGTGAACCGAGCCCGAACTCGGGCACGTTGGTCTTTCCGATGAAGATCGCTCCCGCGGCGCGTATGCGGGCGATATGAAGGGAGTCGCTCCGCGCTGCCGGCAGGTCGTACGCGCCGCGGAAGAAGCCACGGGTCGTCTTGAACCCTGCTGCGTCGGCCGTGTCCTTGACGGCATGGGGGAAGCCGTGCATCCAGCCCATGTCGTGTCCCTGTGCCAGCAGCCGGTCCTTCTCCACGGCCTCCTGGAGCAGTTCCCTCCGCGGGCGAAGGCTGACGATGGCGTTGACCGCGGGGTTCACGGCCTCGATGTGGTCGAGGTAGGCGTTCATCACCTCCGCGCACGACACCCGCCGTTGGTGAATCGCATCCGACAGGTCGGCAGCCTGGAGCCGGACGATGTCGTTGAGCCGAGGCCCCGGGCTGTCCGGGCTGTCCGGCCTGTTCGCTGTCGCCATAGGTCTGTTCCTTCGTCGAGGTATGCGGACGGTCAATGTGCGGGACCGGTGACCGCGGCCGGTGCCGCGAGCTGTGCGTGCAGGCGGGCGCAGTCGCGCACGTAGGGCCGGTAGAGCAGTGAGATGAATGCGGCGTTGATGACCAGCACGACGACGAGGAACCAGAAGAACGTCTGCTTCAGCCCGATGCGGTCGCCGAGATATCCCGCCGAGAGGGTGAACACCACCCAGGCGATGGAGTCCATGACCGAGAGTTTCAGTGCAAAGGCCAGAGCACGGAGTTCCAGCGGGACAACGGCCATGATCATGGGGGTCTGCACGACCGGCGTGACTCCCTGGAGGCCGCCGAGGATCGAGAACAGTACGGCCACCGTCCCGAGCGCGTGCCACGGAAACTGGGTCGTGACGAACGCGACGGCCGCGAAGGCGACATGGGCCAGTTGGAACAGGGCGACCCGGCCACGGCGGGGGCAGCGCCGGTGGATCCGGTCGGCGAGGTACCCGCCGATGACCGTGCCCAGGAAGTAGCCGGCCCCGTAGGGCAGCATGGCCAGCGACGCCTGGGCATTGGTGAACCCGAGGACCTCCACCAGGAACACCACACCGAAGGCGACGAACAACAGCTGGGTGGAGAGCAGCCGCTGAAGGAGAAGCAGGACGAACGAGCGGATCCTGAGCAAACGGACGACATCGGCCCACCGGATCCCTCGCTCCGCTTCCCGGGCGGGCGTCACTGCGGCGCGGCCGTCGGACGCGCCCATGCCCGGGTCCCGGAAGAAGACCAGCACCGCGAGCCCGACCAGGACGCACAGGACTCCGCAGAGGGTGTATCCCCACCGCCATCCGTTGGCGAAGCGGGAGAGCTGGCCGAAGAGCGGTGCACTGGCAGCGGAGATCAGAGCGAGGGCGCCGTAGAGGTACCCCATGGCGCGCCCCCGGCGGTTGTCGCTGTACATGTCGCCGACCAACGCGGCGGCCAGCGGCGCGACTCCGGCGAACCCTGCCGCGGCCACCAGGTGCAGCACCAGCAGCTGAGCGAAGTTCTGCGCGGCGCCGGCGCCCGCGATGAACGCCCCTGCCCCGGCCGTGGACGCCGCGAGAACGAAGGTGCGGCTGGTGCGGCGTGCCGCGGCGACCCACAGCGGGCCGGTCGCCACGCCGATCAGCTTGGCCGCCGCGACCAGCCAGCTGAGTGCGGACAAGGACAGCCCCATGGCGGTCTGAACGGCGGGGAAGAGCACCGAGACCACGCTCGCCTCGGTGTTGTCCGTCGCGGAGGAGGCGGCCAGCAATGCCATGTTCCGGCGGCGGTGGGGGACCGCGGGAACGTCGGCACGCGGCGTGGATGCGCGGAGTCCGGATTCGGGAACGACACCCTTGGACAGGTCCACGGCCCGGATTCCCTAGGTGGCCGAGTAGCGGGCGCTGCCACCCCGGATGTAATTCAGTTCACCCAACTGCTGGGTCTCGGCCAGTGCCTTCGTGACCTCGACCAAGGTGACAGCGTCGAGCACCGAGTGGAACGTGCCTTCCTCGGTGAAGTTGACGTTCGCGCCGTTCACGATGAAGAGGACCTGGGTGTCCTCGGTGTTCGTCTCGGGGGCGTAGAACTGGTGCACGGATGCGCCCGGTTCGTACAGGTACGAACCGGTCTCCTGAGGCTGGTCCGGGTATTCCCGGTACGCCCACTTCCCCTTGAGCGTGAAGCCGTGGACGGCGCCGGTGTGCAGGTGCATCGGCAATTCGGCGCCGGGGGCGAAGTAGGCCATCACGACCCAGATTCCCGCCTCGGGATCGAGGAAGAGCGGCTGATAGCTCACGCCGGTCCCCAGTGCGTCCTTGATGACCGGGATGTCGTTGACACTGGCGGTGAGCAACTCGCCCTGGGGGAGCGCGATGACGGGCAGAGCGGCAGTGGGTATGGGCTCGGGCACGGTCACAGGAGTCTCCGTTCGTGGGTGGCGGTCTGTGTGCGTGGGAGTGTGCGGCGCCGTCTATCCGAGGGCGTCGCGGACGAGGGCGACGATCGCGTCGGCTTCCTCGTCGCTGAGGGTGAGGACCGGCCGGAAAGGCACTACGAGGTCGCTGCCGGAGGGAATGACGAGCACACCGGCATCGAGGAGCCGCACTGCGGTGGCCAGCGGCGTCTGCGTCCGCAGGCCCATGTTCGTGCCGATCTGAGAGAACTCGAAGGGTGCGTCGGCGAAGCCGTCGGTGAAGCGCTGCGCGACCCGGTCCACCCGTTCGAGAAAACCCGCGTCCATGGTCAGGTCCAGGACCGCCGACGCGATGATGCAGCCGATATCCGTTCCGGCGTAGGTCGACTCGTGCGGAACCAGTTGGTCCCTGGTGTAGGAGGCCCAGATCGGCTCGGCCATCACCGCGGCCGATATGGGGTACAGACCGCCGCCCAGTCCTTTGCCGGTGGTGAGTATGTCCGGCACCAGATCGTGCTGCTGGTACTGCCAGACGACGCCGCCGCCACAGGATCCGAGACCCGTCTGCGTCTCGTCGACGATCATGACTGTGCCCTGCTCGTCGCAGATCCGCCGGACTCCTTCGAGATAGCCGGGCGCGGGCACCGGATAGCCGGCCTGCGCCGGAGTCGGCTCGATGACCACGGCCGCTGTCTCCCGGGTCACCGAACGTCGCATCGCGTCAAGGTCGTTGAACGGAACCCTCGTCACGTCCGCGTCGGCCACGAGATACCGATCGCGGTGGTGCGCGCTGATCCCACTCAGGCTCAGGCACAGATCTGTCCCACCGTGGTAGGAGTTCTGGGCGATCGAGACGAGCTTCGTGCGGCGGGTGTGGGCGCGGGCGGCGTGCACGGCGATCTCGATGGCGTCGGCACCGCCGACGCCGAACGTCACGCCGGACAGCGCGTGGTGCGTGCTCGCGGCAAGCTTCTCCGCCAGACGGGCCCGGTATCCCGAGGCCAGGGCCCAGTTACCGGCATCGACATGGTCGACGGCCTCGAGACAGGCCGCCACCACGGCCGGATGGCGGTGCCCCAGGTTGAACTTCGACCCCTGGCGCCAGCAATCCCAGTACCACACACCGCTGTAGGCGTCCTGGACCCGTGCACCCGCGCGCTCACCGAGATGGATGTTCATCTGCGGAGGCAGGAGTGCGACGTGGGAGGCGCTGACGTGGCGTGCGTAGACCGCGTCGTTCTCGGCCGCGGTGTCGTACGGCGGGTAGGAGGTGGCACTGCGCGGACGACGACCCGGCCCTCCGTCCGTCGTGGTGATGGGCTGCGACATGGATCTCTCCCTTTCTGTTCGGACCAATGAGTGAGCCCGAAGGGCCGCTCGTCGGGTATCGCCTGAGTGGGCCGCCTCAATGGGCGGGTGGCACTGCGCCCGGGTGGTCCGCGTCCGGTGCGTCCTGCCGTCCATTCAACGCACGCTGGATCATTACGATCCAATACAGAAAATGGGGCTTTCGACAACCAAGACCTATGGCAGCAGGCCAGGCAGGGTGGGCAGCATGCGGATTCATCAGGTCGAGCACTTCGTCGCCACCGCGGATCACGGAAGCATCCGCACAGCCGCCACGGCCCTCGGGCTCACGCAGCAGGCGCTGTCCCGCAGCATCGCCGTCCTTGAGCGTGAACTCGGCCTCAAGCTGTTCGAGCGTCTCGGCCATGGCGTCGCCCTGTCGTCCGCCGGCCGGATCTTCCTCGGATCTGCGCGGCGGATCGTGCGGGACGCACACATCGAAACGACGCCGGACGGCGGGCTGCTGGAGATCGCGACGTGGGGCACTCTCGCCATCCACCCGACCGCGACCCTTCTCGGGCTCCTGCATCGCGAGAACCCCACGATGCGGTCCCGGATCGAGCAGGCGAAGGACGAGGAAACGGTGTGCCGCCTTGTCAGAGAGGGGCACTGCGACGTCGGAACGATTCTCCTGCCGTCGCTGTGGCTGCACGACCTCACGGCGATCCCGCTGGGACATCTCAGGGAGTGGCTCATTCTCCCGCCCGGCACCCGGGTAGATCCGGGCCCGGTGGCGTGGAGCGCGGTGGCCGAGCACCCCCTTGTCGTCCCGAGCAGCGGAATGCCGATCTCGTTCGTGGGGCAGGAAGTCGCGGGCACGGGAGTCGAACTCAAGCTGGGCGTACGGAGCGCACACCGCGACGCGCAGGTGTCGCTGGTGCTATCCGGGGCGGGCGCCGCACTGGTGACGGAACGCTACGCAGAGATGGCCCGTGCACGTGGCGCGGTCGTCCGTGAGCTCGATCTGCGACTCGCCCGGCAGATCGGCGTAGTTCATCGCCGTGACCGGAAGTCGCCGTTGGCCGAACGGTTCACCGAACTGGCTGTGGCTCATCCCCCGCAGCGATGACCGTGAGCAGCGCCTCCAGCGCGGGCGGGTTCGGACCCGCGCGATGCACGAGGAACAGCTGACGTTCGATCGGCGGCGCCGTCTCGCGCACCGTCATCCCTTGTTGGGCGGCCGCGGCCGCCGCGCCGGGCGGCAGGATCGCCACTCCCACCCCGTCGAGGACCAGCGGCCAGATCATCTCCCGCGGCCCGCATTCGCAGACCACCATCGGGCCGGCACTGCACCGTGCGAGCTCCGCGTCGATGCGGAGTCTGTCGGGTGTTCCGGGCGGTGTGAGGATCATCGGTACCGAACTGAGGTCCCCGAGGGGGAGAGGGCCGGAGCCCGGCAGGTCGAACCCTGCGGCCGCGACGAGGAGCAGCCGCTGAGTGCCGAGCGAACGGCACGTCAGGCCCTTGGCCGTCGTATGTTCGGTGGACAGCTCGACGTCGCAGTGCCCGGTCTGGAGCGCGCGGAACGGCGCGCCGGCGGCGGCGGAGTCGACGATCTCGACAACGACTCCTGGATGGGCCTGCCGAAAGAGGCCGATCATGGCGGCCAAGGGGTCGTCCACCAGCTCTGCGGCCGCCGCGATCGTGAGGGTCCCTGTCCGCAGGCTCCGGACTTCTTTCATGACACGGCCCGCCTCCGCGACGCTCTCAAGGAGCCGCTCGGCCGCCGGGATGAGACGTCTCCCCGAATCCGTGAGCACCAGCCCGTGCCCCGAGCGGACGAAGAGGGTCATCCCGAGCTCCCTCTCGAGTGAACGGATCGACAACGACAGCGAGGGTTGGGAGAGGTAGAGAGCCGACGCCGCACGCGTGATGCCGCCGTGCTTCACAACGGCAAGGAACTGCTCGGCCCGGCGGACATCCATGCGTCTCCTCAGCCCGTGCTACGGGACATCAGACGGCCAACGGGTGATCAGTCATTTCGGTTCCCGGGGGGCGTGGGCGGGCGCTTCTGAGGCTGCGGCGAATCAGCGGCCTCATCGGACGCTCATCGCGAAAGACCCCCGAGCGCGCTCAGATCTCCAGCAGCACCGTGAAGGGGCCGTCGTTCGTCAGCGAGACCCGCATGTCCGCTCCGAACCTCCCCGTCTCCACCGTCGCCCCCAGGGCGCGCAGCTGTGCCACCACCTCATCGACGAGCGGCTCGGCCACCTCGCCGGGAGCGGCCCCGTTCCAGGTGGGGCGGCGGCCCTTCCGGGCGTCTCCGTACAGCGTGAACTGTGAAATCACCAGCAAAGGTGCATTCACGTCGGAACACGACTTCTCGCCCGACAGGATGCGCAGCGACCATACCTTTCGGGCTAGCTGCGCCGCTTTTTCCGTTGTGTCCTCATGGGTGACCCCCACGAGGACACACAGCCCCTCGCCGGTGATCTCACCCACGGTCTCACCTGCCACGACGACGCTCGCGCCGTCGACCCTCTGCACCACTGCACGCATGCGGCCCAATCTATCCGGGGCCGAACGGGTGCGGAGAGTCAGCAGCGGCACCACCCGGAGTGGCACCATGCACGAGAGGCGGTGCACCGCACCGGTCGAGGGGACGGAATACGCATATGAGCACATCTGGCGCCGGACAGTCGTCCGGTCCCGTATCCATGACCCGGATCAGCTCCGTACGGAGGGCACCCGCACAGCGCGCGGGTGCGGCGCTCCCCGCGGTCACCGAACACGACATCGGCGGGCTCCGTCTGCCGGAGCTGCGCACGCTGCGCAGAGACGCCCAGCGGGACGAGGCCGACCTCAGTTACGTGCGCCGGATGCTGCACGGGCGGATCGACATCCTCCGTGCCGAGCTGGCCCGGCGCACCGGTCCGGAGTCGCCGGTCGTGGAGCGGCTCTCCGAGATCCTCGCGGACGTGCCGTCCTCGCACCGCTCGTCCGCCCGCCATGTGACGCTCTCCACGCCGCGCAGCGCGGAGAACAGCAAGCTGGCCGCCGACATGCTCGCCGAGGTGGAGCTCTCCGACCTCGGCGCCCGCACGGACGAGGAGCTGCACACCGGAATGGGCCGGCTCGTCCGCTACGAGCAGCAGGTCTCGCGGCGCAGGCAGCACCTCCAGCGGACCGCCGATGATTGCAGCGCGGAGATCGCCCGCAGGTACCGTGAAGGCGAAGCGCAAGTAGATGACCTGCTGACCTGAGGCGATCCTTCCGGTGGGCGGGCCCCGTTCCGGAAGGCCGATGATGACCGCCAGCTCCACCGACCCCGTCTCCCCGGTACTCGCGGAAGTCGTACGCTCCGGCTTCGTCGAGGGCCGGCACCGGGGCTCGCTGGTGATCCTCGCGGCCGACGGGAGCATCGAGCACGCGCTCGGGGACCCGTCACTGCCCGTCTTCCCGCGCTCCAGCAACAAGCCGATGCAGGCGGCCGCCCTGCTGCGGGCCGGACTGGACCTCTCCGGCGAGCGGCTGGCGCTGGCGTCGGCGAGCCACTCGGGCGAGGAGTTCCAGCGGGCGCTCGTGCGGACGATGCTCGACGAGTACGGGCTGCGCGAGAGCGACCTTCAGTGCCCCGCCGACCTGCCGCTGGACCCGGTGGAGGCCGAGGGGTATCTGGCCGCAGGCCACGGGCGCGAGCGCGTCACCATGAACTGCTCCGGCAAGCACACCGCGATGCTGGCCGTCTGCGCGCTCAACGGCTGGCCCACCGACTCCTACCTGGACCCCTCCCACCCGCTCCAGCGGCTGATCCTGACGGTGGTCGAGGAGGCCGCGGGCGAGCGGGTGGCCGCGGTGGGTACGGACGGGTGCGGGGCGCCGCTGATGGCGATCAGCCTGGTCGGTCTGGCCCGTGCGTTCCGTACGTTCGTCCTCGCCCCCGAGGGGGCGCCCGAACGCCGGGTCGCGGACGCGATGCGCGCTCACCCCGAGTACGTCGCGGGTACCCGCAGGCCGGACACCTGGCTGATGCGGGCGCTGCCCGGGACGCTGTCCAAGATGGGCGCCGAGGCGGTCCAGGCGCTCGCGCTTCCCGATGGCCGGGCGCTCGCTTTCAAGATCGACGACGGTGCGGTCCGGGTGCTCGGACCTGTGCTGGCCCGGACACTGGAACGCATGGGCGTGGAGAGCCCGGTGCTGGCCAGACTGGCTGACGCGCCACTGCTCGGCGGCGAGGCGAAGGTCGGCGAAATTCGCGCGACAGTCTGAGGCGCGGGTGCATAGCGTGGCCGGCATGGCCGTTGACGTCCGCACGATCTCCGAGTCCGAATTCCCCGACTGGCTGCGCGCCTGTCGCACCGGCTTCCTCCAGCCGCCCGCGGTCTCCGGCGAGGAGGTGCGGAGCCGCCGCCCGCACACCGACCTGGCCCGGGTTCAGGGGGCGTTCGACGACGGACGCTGTGTCGCGACCTTCCGGTCCTTCGCGCAGGAGATCACTGTCGTCGGCGGGGCCTCGCTCCCGTCGGACGCGGTCAGCCACGTCACGGTCACGCCGACGCACCGCAGGCGCGGCCTGCTCAGCCGGATGATGGCGGTGGACCTGGCGGCGGCGAGGGAGCGCGGGGAAGTGCTGGCCACGCTGATCGCCGCCGAGTACCCGATCTACGGCCGGTTCGGCTTCGGGCCCGCAGCCTGGGCCACCGACTGGACGGTCGACGTGCCGCGCGCCGGACTCGACCCGCGCTGGTCCCGGCCGGAGTGCGGGGGCCGGATCGATCTGGTCGACGGGGCGGACGTACGGAAGCTCGGCCCCGAACTGCACGCCCGCTTCCGGCAGTCGCAGCCCGGCGCGGTCAGCAGGGACGAGCGCTGGTGGGCCCTCAGGACGGGCCTGGACCAGGCGCCGGGCAAGCCGCCGTGGACAGAGCCCTTCTACGCGGTCTACCGCTCGCCCGGCGGTGAGGTCGACGGCCTGCTGGTCTACCGGGCCGACGACCACTGGGGCCCCGCCAAGCAGCCGCTCAACACCGCGAGAGTGGACGACCTGATCGCCGTGTCCCCGGCCGCCGAACGGGCCCTGTGGCACTTCCTCTGCTCGGTCGACTGGGTCGTCACCGTCCAGGCCGAGCACCGGGGCCCTGACGAACTGCTGCCGTCACTGCTGCCCGACCCGCGCGCGGCGAGAATCACCCAGCAGGCGGACTACCTGTGGATCCGGCTGCTCGACGTCGCACGGGCGCTGGAGGCCCGTACGTACGAGGCCTCGGGCACCCTGGTCCTGGAGGTGCGGGACCAGGACGGGCTGTCGGCGGGCCGCTACCGGCTGGATGCCTCGCCCGAAGGCGCGGTGTGCGCGCCGGCCTCGGAGTCCGCCGATGTCACGCTGGACGTGGGGGATCTGGGGGCGCTGTATCTGGGAGATGCCTCAGCGGTCCGGCTCGCCGCGCTGGGCCGGATCTCGGAGGAGACGGCCGGTGCGGTCGCCGTCACCGAGGCGCTGTTCCGTACGGCCGTCCGGCCGTGGTGCCCGGACGGCTTCTAGGGTCCTGCGCTGCCGGGGTCGCCCGGACGTCTCAGCCGATCAGGGCTTTCACCTGGACGAACAGCATGAAGGCACCGAGGCAGCTGCACGGGACGTTGGCTGCCTTCACGCCGACAGTGAGCATGCCGAATCCGATGAGACCTGCGATTCCGAACGCGGACTGAACGGTCTGCTCGATGACGAATCCGATTCCTGCGATCAGAAGAGCCGCGGTAGGCATGGGGTTCCCTCCTTCGGGATGGCGGGGAGCACCAGTTGCCTGCACGCCGTTGTACGGCTCGTGTGCCCCGTGGAGAGGTTCTTGCAGTCAAGTACCAGACAAGTTGGCCTGGTTGGGCCTGGCATTGGTATGCCCGCATACGACATGTCCGTAAACTTGTCTGGTTACTGGCCTGGTTGGTCGACCGTGGGTGCGGCACTGTCCGTTTGGTGTCTGCTCGGTGTCTGTTGAGTCGTGTCAATTACGCTCGGGTGCCCGGTAGTTGTACGGTGGGGCGGTGGCCCCACGTGACGCAGGCAGCACAGACGGCAGGAAGTTCCAGGTCATCGCGGACGATCTGCGCACCGAGATCGCCGACGGAGTGCACCGGGCGGGCGGCCAACTGCCCTCCCAGCGCGAGCTGCAGGCCACCTACGGTGTGTCGCGCGAAACCGTCGGCCGGGCGCTGGAGGTACTCAGGGACGAGGGGCTGATCTCGTCGAGCCGTGGCCGCCCGGCGACCGTGACCGGCGGACCCGTACCGGCCGCCGCTGCGCAGCCCGCGCAGGTCACCCTCCAGCCCAGGCTGCGTGCCGCGTTCGAGGCCGAGGAGATCACGATGGACGTGCTCTCGCTGACCTCCGAGACGATGGCCCAGCACCTCGGCGCACAGGTCGCCCGGATCAGCGACGGCGACATCCGCCCGCACAGCATCTCGCTGCGGCTGATGCTCCCCGACATCACCGGGATACGGCTCGCCTTCCCGCGGGGCGTCGAGGACCCCGACGACGACCGGCCGCGCAAGCGCCACCGCGACATGGTGATCAACCACGCCCGATCGCTGCGCCACTCGTTGCTGCGGCTGCGCCACCAGGGCCTGGTCCCCGAGGTGTCGGTGCAGATCCGGACCGTGCCCTTCACCCCGCCGCTGAAGTTGTACCTGTTGAACAAGGATCAGCTGCTGGAGGGTTACTACACCCTGGAGCAGTGGACACCTGAGCCCATCGACGGCGTCGAGGTCACCATCCTCGACTCGCTCGGTGTGGGCGCGACGCTCTTCCCGTACACCAAGCCGGCACAGGCGCTGAAGGTGGAAGCGGCGCAGAAATTCTTCGACTCCTACTGGGACCAGCTGGCCCAAGATGCGGATTTCGGCGACTGACGTGCTGCTCTCATCCGACCCCGCCCCGACCGCCCCGGACCTCACTCCCGTCCCCGTGCTGAGGGCGTTGCTCTCGCGTGCCTCGCTGGTCCTCTGGGACTTCGACGGCCCGGTCTGCGGGCTCTTCGCCGGTCTGCGGGCGCCCGCCATCGCCGCCGAGCTGCGCGCCATGGCCGCCGCGCGGCTCCCGCACTGGACGGAGGCCGACGAGCCGCACGACCCGCTGGCGGTGCTGCGGCGTACGTACGCCGCCCTGCCCAGCGACCCGGAGGGAGTGGTCTCCGCCCTGCGCAAGCGGCTGGAGGAGCTGGAGACCGAGGCGGCGGCCACCGCGGAGCCCACACCCGGCGCGATCGACCTGATGGAACAGCTGCTGGCGGCCGGGAAACAGCTGGTCGTCGCGACCAACAACAGTGAGGCCGCCGTCCGCGCCTATCTTGAACTGCACGGAATCGCCCCGTACTTCGGGGCGGTCGTCGGACGGCACGACGACCCGCGGCTGATGAAGCCGCACCCGTACTGCCTGGAGCGGCTGCTGACGGAGACCGGCACGGCGGCGGCCGACGGGCTGATGATCGGGGACTCGCCGGCCGACGCGCTCGCCGCCGCTTCGACGGGCGTCCCGTTCGTCGGCTACGGCACAGAAGCCGCGAAGCTGGTGCGGCTGCGGGACGCGGGCGCCGAGTACTTCGTCGCGGACCTGGAGGCCATGACGGTGGCGGCCGGGGCGTAACCGGAGCGGCGGGACGCCGGGACACCGGGTGGCCGGTAGGCCGCTGGTGCCCAACTCGCTTTTGTGCTGCGGGGTTTGAGGTCTTCAGTACTCTTGGGTATGAAGGGGGGCAGCGGCCGGGGACGGCCCGCAGGCGAGCCTTCGGTCACGAGAGCGCAGGAGCCGCATGCCTGATGTAGCCCGCAGCGCCTCCGGCCGCACGGCCGACAGCTGGGAACTGCTGTACCGAGCCGCCGGTGAAGGGGAGCCGCTCAGGGGTTACTACCACCGGAACTACCGCGTGGGGCTGCCCGCCGACCTCGCCGACGCGGTGGCGCTCCCGGCCGGTACCCCGGTCAAGGTGCGGGCCCCCATCCCCGACGCGGTCCAGTTCAATCTGCGGATCTGGCCGGAGGGTGAGCTGCTTCGCGCGATCGCCGGGCGGGTGGACGGCAGTCCGCGGGTGCTCGCCGACCGGCCGGGTTTCACGGTGTACTCCTTCGCGCAGGGTGCGCCGCTCTCCGGCCTTTCCGGTGGCCCCGGCCGCTTCCGCGCCGGCCTCCTCCCGCTTCTTCCCGGATCCGGTGGTGCCCGGCACCGCCCGCCGCCCGGTTATGCGGCGCAGCTGGAGGCGCTCTTCCGGCAGACGGCCGCCGTCCCGCCCCGGTCGCTGCCGCCGCTGCCCGACGGCTGGCCGCGGGACGGGGACTGCGGTGGTTTCCTCCGTACGCTCATCGACTTCACCGAGTCCGAGGTCAAGGGCCGCAGCAGCCCGGCCCACCAGGAGCTCCTCGCCGTGCTCGGTGTGGACGAAGGCGCGCTCGGGAGGCTGCGGGAGCGGGCGGCCGGACTGGGGGAGCGGCCGTTCACGCTGCTGCACACGGACACCCACGCCGGGAATCTGATCCTCGGGCCTGGCGGGGAACTCTCGCTCATCGACTGGGAGTTGGCGCTCTTCGGTGACCCGGTCTACGAGATAGCCGCGCATCTCGCACGTATGCGGTATGCCACCGGCGGCCGCCGACGGGCCGCACTCCGTGCGTGGCGGTCCGCGGTCTCGGCGAGCTGCCCCGGCGCGCTGACCGGCCACCGGGCGGCCCTGCGGGTCTATCTGGACTTCGAGCGGCTGCTCTCCGTCCACATCGACGTGATCCGGCTGACGCTGGATCTGCCCCAGCGTGCCGGTCCGCCGGCGCTCGCGGTGACCGCGGAACGGATCGCCGCCGTACTCGCCGCCGCGCAGGGCCCGCTCGGGCTGCGCAAGGTGCCGGGCGCGGACCGGATCGCGGCGGCCTGTGGGGTGTGGCAGCGGGACGAGAGGGAGGTGCGCCGGATGCGGAACGGCCGGGCGGAGGTGGACGTCTTGACGTATGGACAGAAACGTCCTGAAGGAAAGCGGAACGTGGTGGAAGGACCTCAGAAGTGGTTCGATGCAGTCAGAACCGCTAATGGTTCAGACATGGGGCTGCCCGAGTGACTCCAGATGCGACTGACACCGCGACCGACACTGTGACCGACACTGTGACCGACACGACGCGAAGCGAACAGGCGGTATCCGTGATCCGTGAGAACCTGCGAGACCGGATCGCCGCGACACGGTATGTGCTGTTCGGCTTCGACGGCCCGCTCTGCCGGCTGTTCGGCCGGAGCGCCGAGCGGGCCGCGTCCGACGGGATGCGGCACTTCCTCGAAGAGCGCGGAGTCACCTCCCTCGCATCGGACGCCGATCTCGGCGGGCTCGGGGATCCGCTCGACGTCCTGCGGAAGGTCGCGGCGCTGCATCCGGGAAGCGACCTCGTGGCGGACCTGGAGGAGTGGCTGGCCCGCCAGGAACAGCGCGCGGTCGCGGGGGCGTGGCCCGCGATGTACGCGGACGGGGTCGTCCGCACCTGGTCGGCGACCGGCAGCCGGCTGGCCGTCACCACGAACCACTCGTCCCGGGCGGTGCGCGACTATCTGACGGCCCGGGGCATCGCCGAGTGTTTCGGGCCGCACATCCACGGCCGGGCGACGGCGGACGTCCAGCTGCTCAAGCCGCATCCGCACACGCTGGAACAGGCGCTGGCCGGGCTCGGCGCGGACCGCGCGACGACGCTGGTGATCGGCGACTCGGTCCCGGACCTCCGGGCGGCCCAGGAGATCGGCCTGCCGTTCCTCGGCTACGCCACCAATGAACCGGCCGTCGACGAGCTCGCGTCGGCGGGCGCCGACCTGGTGCTCAACACCTGGGAGCCGGTCCTGGACATCCTGTGGGGGCGGTGAGCGGGGCGCGCAGGCCACGGGGCCGGCGGCGGCCGGCCATTGCGTACGCTCGACCGTCATGAACGGCGAGATGGGCTTGCGCGAGCACAACCGGCAGCGGACCTACTGGGCGATCTCCAACGCGGCGATCCGGCTCTTCCTGGAGAAGGGGTTCGACGCCGTTCCGGTGGCGGAGGTGGCGGCGGCGGCCGGGATCTCCAAGCCCACCCTCTTCCGGTACTTCCCGGCCAAGGAGGATCTGGTCCTGCACCGGTTCGCCGACCACGAGCGGGAGGCCGCCGATGTGGTGGCGGGGCGGCCCGCGGGGCGTACGCCGCTCGACGCGCTGCGGCTGCGCTTCCTCGGCGGCCTCGACCAGCGCGACCCGGTGACCGGGCTCAGCGACGAGGCGGAGGTACTGGCCTTCCACCGGCTGCTGTACGGAACGCCCTCGCTCGTCGCGCGCCTCTACGCGTACACCAGCCGCACCGAGCAGGCGCTGGCGGACGCGCTGACGGGCGCGTGGCCCGAAGCGCCCGCGGCCGGGGCGGCCGGGGCGACGGAATCGCCCGAGGGGCCCGGCGACCGTCTGGCGGCGCGGCTGGCGGCCGGGCAGATCGTGGCCGTGCAACGGATCCTGGCCGAGGAGAACTGGCGGCGGATCGCTGAGGGCGAGAGCGCGGACCAGGTGTATCCGGACGCGGTGTCGGCTGCGGGGAGGGCGTTCGGCCGGCTGGAGTCGGGCATCGGAGGCATCGGCGGACCGGCCGACTGAGAGCGCCGCCCGTGGAGGTCTGCGGCGTCTGTGGCCTCTGCGGCTTCTGCGGGTCTGCGCGGAGCCAAAAGTAAAAAACGTTACCCGGTTGCTTTATTCGGTACGCTGGCCGTATGACGACACCATCTGACGGGAGCCCCGCCGCGGGCGGGGGCCTCAGCGCCGAGCTGGGTGCGGAGCGGACCTACCACGAGGCCTGCCGGGCCGCCCTGTCCGCGATGGGCGAGGATGCGGCGGACCGGGTCGCCGCCGGCGAGAACGCCTTCGCTTCGGGGGCCGACGCCGAGGTCCTCGGCTACCAACTCCGCAGCCATGCGAAGGAGTTGAGGGAAGAGCCGGACAGCCCGCTGTTCTTCGGGCGGCTCACCTTCGGCACCGGTGCCCCCCGCGACCACCGCGGGCAGAGCTACCACATCGGCCGCCGCCGGATCAGCCGGCACCCGTCGGTGCCGCCCCTGGTCGTCGACTGGCGGGCGCCCGTTTCACGCGCCTTCTACCGGGCGAGCGCGGGGGACCCGCAGGGTGTAACGGTGCGTCGGCGATTCGGCTGGGCGCCGTGGAGCGACGGCGCGTCCAGCGACCTGACCGGCCTGGAGGACGAGCACCTCGGCCACGGGGCCGACGACAGCGGGGGCGGCACCGGCGGGAGTGCCATCCTCACCGCCGAGATCGAGCGGCCCAGGGTCGGCCCGATGCGGGACATCGCCGCGACCATCCAGCCGGAGCAGGACGACCTCGTACGGGGCGAACTCGCCGGCTCCGTCTGTGTGCAGGGCGCCCCCGGCACCGGCAAGACGGCGGTCGGGCTGCACCGCGCCGCGTACCTCCTCTACACCTACCCGCAGCTCATCCGCCGCAGCGGCCTGCTGGTGCTCGGCCCGAACCGGACGTTCCTCGCGTACATCTGCGAAGTCCTGCCCTCGCTCGGGGAGACCGGGATCCGGCAGTCGACCGTGGACGACGAACTGGCCCGGCACCCGGTGCTGTACCAGGACTCGCCCGCTGCGGCCGCGCTCAAGCACGACGTACGGATGAGCGAGGTGCTGCGCCGGGCGCTCTACGCGCGGGTCGCGGCGCCCGATGAGGGGCTCGTGGTGCCCGACGGGGCGTACCGGTGGCGCATCGAGCAGGCGCAGCTGGCGCGGATCGTGGAGGAGGTACGGGCGGAGGCGCCGCTGTACGCGGTGGGGCGCGAACGGGTGCGGAGCCGAGCGGTGAACGTGTTCCGGCGCCAGGTCGAGCAAAGGGCCGGGCCCCCGAACCAGGAGTGGCTGCGCCGGATGGGCCGGGCCCGTGCGCTGTCGGCGTGCGTCGACTCGGTGTGGCCGAAGGCGTCAGCCGATGAGGTGGTGGCCGAGCTGCTGGCCGCGCCGGAGGTGCTCGCGGAGGCGGCGGACGGGGTGCTGAGCGCCGCCGAGCAGGAGACCCTGCGCAGGCCGAAGCCGCCGAGCTCCGGGCGGAGTGCGAAGTGGTCGGCGGCCGATCTGGTCCTCATCGACGAGGTGCACGGCCTGATCGAACGGCAGGAGGGGTACGGGCATGTGGTCATCGACGAGGCGCAGGACCTGTCGCCCATGCAGTGCAGGGCCATCGGGCGCCGGGTGGAATTCGGCTCGGTGACCGTGCTCGGCGATCTGGCCCAGGGCACGACACCGTGGGCTGCCCGCAGCTGGTCCGAGCAGCTGGGACACCTGGGGAAGCCGGAAGCTGCGGTGGTGCCGCTGACGCTGGGGTTCCGGGTGCCGGAGGTGATGGTGGAGCTGGCGAACCGGCTGGTGGGGTCGCTGGGCGTGGAGGTGCCGCTGGGGCGTTCGATGCGGAAGGACGGCGAGCTGACCGTACGGCGGGTCCCGGAGGCCGACGGCCTGACGGACGCGGTCGTGGAGGCCGTACGGGCTGCGCTGACGCAGGAGGGGTCGGTCGGGGTGATCGCCGATGAGCGAGCTGTGGCGGATGTGCGGGCGGCGCTGGAACGGGCGGCCGTGGAGTGGGCCGGTGCCGGTGTGCGGGGGGAGACCGGTGAGCCGGGTGCGGCGTCGGGCCGGGTGAGCGTGGTGGCCGCGGGGATGGTGAAGGGGCTGGAGTACGACCACGTGGTCGTCGTCGAACCCGCGGCCATCGTGGCTGCCGAGGCGCGCGGGCTGCACCGGCTGTACGTGGTGCTGACCCGGGCGGTCTCCCGCCTGGACCTGGTGCACAGCCTGGCGCTGCCGCCGGAACTCGGGGAGCCCGGCGCTGTTCGGGCGCTACGCGCCGAAGGGGCGTGAGAGGCCGCCCGGCCGCCCGCGCGCACCCTCGTGAGCCGGGATGATGCCCATGGAGGACCATGGTCTGGCCGGTGGAAGCAGGACACGGGACGGCCGCGCCCTCGCCCGCCCGCCGGTCTTCGTCGATGCCGGCGGGTGCCGGAGACGGCGGCCTGTCTGCTGCATGAGTGGGGACGACATGGAAATCGTGGTGGAGTTCGACCGGGACCCCCGGGCCGAGCAGCTGTTGTGGCAGGAACTGTGTGCCGGGCTGCCCGCCGGTACCCCGGAGCCCGGTGGGAGCGGTCCGCGCCCCGGTGGGCTCGGTGTCGCGACCGCCCGCTCCGGCGACGGGGTGCTGCTGGGCTGGGCGCCTGTTCTCACCGGCCAGGACGCGGACGCGGCGGTCGTCGAGTGGGTGCTGGCGACCCTGGAGCGCGAGCGCATCGTCCACGGCAGCGTCGCCGAGCCGGACGGGACCGGTGATGAGGAGTCGGTCCTGGTCGCCCTCATCCGTACGGCGGCGGACGCGGCCCGCGCGGCCGGGTTCCGGGCGCTGGACTGGCTGGACCGGGGCGACACCGGTGCGGAACTGGATGCCCGTGCGGCGGCCGAGCTGGAGGCCTCCGTCCACCGGGAGCTCGGCCGCAAGTGGGGCGTCTCGGCGCTGGCCCGCTGGCAGCGCCCCGAGGGCCTGCCGGCCGTACGGACCCGCCGGGCGCCGCGGGGCACGGGGTGGCAGGGGCTGGAGCTTCTGACGGACGACGGACGCACGGCGGCCCGGATCGCCGCCGTGGTCGCGGGCCCCGAGGTGTACGTCGAGAGGGTCGGCCACCATGGTGTCGAAGCACCCCAACTGGGCTCGCTGGTAGCGGATTTCGTCGAGCAGGTCCGCATGGACCACCCCTCGGTGGAGTCCTTCCGGGTCCGTGAGCTGGACGACGAGGTGCTGGGCCGGGCGCTCAAGGCGGCCAAGCTGCGGATCAGCCACCGCTGGTGGCAGTACCGCCTGCCCCTCTGAGACCCGGCTGCCCCTCCGGGTCTGCTGGACTCTGAACCGGCTGCCCCTCTGAGACCCGGCTGCCCCTCCGCCTCTGCTGGACTCTGTCCCGGCCGGCTCTCCGCCCTCGCCGCCCCTCTGGCCGGGCCGGGCCCAACTCCCTCCTGCCCGGCCCCAGCTGCTGGGCGGATCGCGCGCCCGGGGCCGTTCAGACCTCGTGCACCTCGTTGATCGTGCGGGTCACCCGGGCCGGGTTGCCGACAGCGACGACGTTCGGCGGCAGGTCCTTGGTCACGACCGAGCCCGCGCCGACCACGGTGTTGGCACCGATGGTCACGCCGGGGCAGACGATGACGCCGCCACCGAGCCAGACGTTGTCGCCGACCGTGATCGGCTGCGCCGCCTCCCACTTGGCCCGGCGCTGCTCGGGGTCGATCGGGTGGGTCGGGGTCAGGAGCTGGACGTTCGGGCCGATCTGGACGTCGGCGCCGATCGTGATCGCGGCGACGTCGAGAAAGACGGCGCCGAAGTTGACGAAGGTACGCGGTCCGATGCTGATGTGGCTGCCGTAGTCCACCCGTAGGGGCGGCCGGACCTCCACGTCCTCGCCCAGCGAGCCCAGCAGTTCGGTGAGCGCGGCCCGCCGGGCCTCGGGGGCGGTGGGCGAGCAGGTGTTGAACCGCTCGCTGAGCACAGCCGCGCGCAGCGACTCCGCGACCAGCTCGGGGTCGTCGGCGAGGTAGAGCTCCCCGGCGAGCATGCGTTCCTTCTGACTGGTCACGACAGGCTTCCTCCTGCTCCTTGCTGCTCGGGCACGCCGGCGCGCACGCCATGGAGCATCACATCACGGGGCGGGGCGCGGGCTCCGGCGCTCAGGTCAGTGACGCCCCCGACGCGACGACGACCGCGTAGAGGTCGCCGATCGTCGCGAGCGCGCTGTGGTGCATCTGGTGGGCGGTCAGCTCGATGCCCGCCGACTGCAACGGGCGGGTCGCGCAGGCGTCGGCGACGACCGTGGGCCGGTTTCCGCGCAGGAACGCGCCCTCCGCGGTGAACGTCACGCACATGTGCGTCATGAACCCGATGACGATGACGTCCTTGTTTCCCGCGGCGTCCACATGCTCGCCCAGGTCCGTGCCGACGAACGCGTTGGGGGCGTTCTTCACGACGACGGGCTCACCGTCGACCGGCGCCACGCGCGGGTGGATCCGGCCGATCTCCTCCCGGATGTCGTAAGGGCTGCCCTCGCCGCCGTCGTGGATGACGTGGATGACCTTCGCGCCGGCCTCCCGGGCCCTTCCGAGTAGCGCGGCGGCGGAGTCGAGCGCCGCCTGCCAGCCTTCCAGCTCCATGACGCCGCCCGCGTAGGTGTTCTGGTAGTCGACGAGGATCAGGGTCGAGCCGGCGAGCGACGCGGGAGTCTCGTCCAGACCGTTGATCTCGCGCAGGGTCGTCGTAGTCATGGGAGTGCCACCTCAGGTTCCGTACCAGGATTCGTGCCGGGCGTCGCGGCCCCCGTGCTCGTCGGGCCGCACCTGAAACGCTAGGGGCGGCCAGGGGGTGTCGGCAATGTCGTCTAACATGCAGATCCAGACATCGCGGCGGCCGGACGCCGGCAGCCGGACAACCACGCTGCGGAGCGCCGGACGGCCGCAGTGGCAGGCCGGCTGTGCGCACGGAGGTCTCATGAGCAGCATCGAACGACTCATCGTCGTCGTCCTCTTCGAGGGCGTCGATCTGCTCGACGTGACCGGGCCGCCCGAGGTGTTCTCCCTGGTGCGGCGCGAGACAGGCGACGCGACGGGCTATCACGTGGTCCTGGCAGCCGAGACCATGGACCCGGTCACCACATCGGCCGGTGTGCGCATCCTTCCCGACATGACCTTCCACGAGGTGTCGGCGAGAAGCATCGACACGCTTCTGGTGCCGGGCTCGGTCGAGGTCGACAGCGACCACCGTGTACGCGCACTCACCGACCCCGCGGTGGTCGGCTGGGTGAAGAGGCTTGCCGGCGGCGCCCGGCGGGTCACGTCCGTCTGCGTAGGGGCCCACGTGCTCGCGGCCGCAGGTCTGCTCGACGGCAAGCGCGCCACGACTCACTGGTCGACCGCGCAACAACTCGCGGCCGATCACCCGGACATCGAAGTCGACGCCGACCCGATCTTCATCCGTGAGGGCGACGTGTGGACCGGCGCCGGGATCAGTGCCTGTCTGGATCTGTCGCTGGCCCTCGTCGCCGACGACTTCGGCGAGGCCGTCGCGCTGCGCGTCGCCCGGCAACTCGTGATGTACCTGAAACGCCCCAGCGGGCAGAGCCAGTTCAGCGTTCCTCTCGAACCGGTCTCCACGACACGGCGCATCGAAGACCTCCGGCACCACATCATGCGCCACATCGACGAACCGCTCACCGTCGCCGGTCTCGCCGCCCACGCCCATGTCGGCGAGCGTCAGCTCACCCGTATCTTCAAGACCGAACTGGGCACGACGCCGAGTGCTTACATCGAGGCGGCCCGCGTCGAGATGGCGCGCAACCAGCTCGAATCCACCGACGCCACCCTCGAACGCATCGTGTCCACCTGCGGGTTCGGCACGGCGGACACCCTCGTCCGGGCTTTCCGCCGCAGGCTCGATACGACGCCGACGGAGTACCGGCGCCGGTTCCGGGCCGCGGCCGGCTGAGAACGAGGACCCTGCTCCGTCCGGGCCTACTCGCCGCCGGCGAACATGCTGATCAGGCCGTGGGGCGTGTCGTCGCCGAAGAGAATCCCGTGGAGTTCGTCGCCGTCGGCGGCGGCCGCGGCGCTGCGCGGGAACATGGCCTGCTCGTACTCGGTGAGCGCGGCCTCGATGTCGTGGGGGCGTGCGGCGATGGCCCTGCCGAGTTCAGCCCCGTCGAGCATGGCCAGGTTGGCGCCTTCGCCGTTCGGGGCCGCGAGGTGCGCGGCGTCGCCGAGCAGAGTCACGCCCGGCACCCGGTCCCACTGGTGGTCGACGGGCAGGGCGTGCAGGTTGCGCAGGACCGGCGGGGTCTCCCCGTCGGTGATCAGCGCGGTGAGCTCCGGCGCCCAGCCGTCGAACTCCTGGGCAATGCGTGCGGAGGCTGCGGCGGGGTCGGTGAAGTCGATGGCGGTGAACCAGTCCTGCGACTCGGAGAGCGCCACATAGGTATGGAGGGTCCCGCCGTTCTCGCGGTGGGCCTGGATGCCCTTCCCCGGCGCGAGCGCGAGGAGCGAGCCGCCGCCGACCGCCTTCGCGGCGGCCGGATGCCGGGTGTCGCTGTCGAACAGATAGGTCTCGACGTACGACCTGCCGATGTACGCGGGGGTGGCGTCGGAGAGCAGCGGCCGGACCCGTGACCAGGCTCCGTCCGCGCCGACCAGCAGGCTCGTGACGGCAGCGGTGCCGTCGGTGAAGGTCACCTCGTGCCGGCCGCCGCCGACGGCGCGGACGCCGCTGACCTTGTGGCCCCACCGGACGGTCCCGGCCGGGAGCGAGTCGAGCAGGACTCGCCGCAGTTCGCCGCGGAGCACCTCGGGGCGCCCACCCGTGCCGTCGTCGGGCTGGTCGAACAGCACGCCCCCGTCCGGTGCGAGGACCCGTGTCGCTTCACGGCCCTCCAGGATGAGGCCGCGGAACTCGTCCGTCAGGCCGGCCGCGTGGAGGGCCGGCTGCCCGTTGTCCTCGTGGATGTCGAGCATCCCGCCCTGTGTGCGGGCATTCGGTGATGGCTCCGCCTCGTAGACGGTGGACGGGATGCCGTGGATGTGGAGGACGCGGGCGAGGGTGAGCCCCCCGAGCCCGGCGCCGATGATCGTGACGTGGCTGGTCATGACGGGTTCCTTCCGTGCAGACAGCCCGCGGGGTGCTGTGGACGTCTGCGGATATCTGTGGATGGCCGCGGACGGGACATCCGGCAGGCATCTCTGGAATGACGTTCCAATGTTCTGGTACCAGACTGGAGCGGCGTTCCAGTGATGTCAAGCTGGAACGTGGTTCCAGGGATGTGTCAGGATGTGTGCATGGCAACGAGGACACGTCGTACAGAGCGACGGGAGGAACCGCTCTCCCGGGAGCGCATCGTCCGGGCCGCGGTCGAACTTCTCGACACGGCGGGTGAGGGCGGTCTCACCTTCCGAGCGCTGGCCGGTCGCCTCACCACCGGGCCCGGTGCGATCTACTGGCATGTCACCGGCAAGGAGGAACTCCTCAGTGCCGCCACGGACGCCGTCCTCGCCGCAGCCGGGACCATCGGCCCCGCCGATGCGGCGCCGCGGGAGGCGATCCACTCCCTCGCGCTCGGCGTGTTCGACGCGATCGAGGCCCACCCGTGGATCGGCCCCCAACTCGCCCGCGCCCCGGGGGAGTCACCGATGCTGCGGGTCTTCGAACACATCGGACGCCAGGTCCAGGCGCTCGGAGTGCCCGAAGCGGCCCACTTCACCGCCGCTTCCGCGCTGCTGAACTACATCCTCGGAGTGGGCCGGCAGAACGCGGCCGACGGCCGGGCCCACCAGGCTCACCAGCCGGACACGAGCCGGGCCGAGTTCCTGGACACCGCAGCGACCGCCTGGGCGAACCTCGATCCCGACGAGTACGCGTTCACCCGTAACGTGGCGGGCCGGCTGCGTGATCACGACGACCGGGTGGAGTACCTGGCCGGTATCGACTTCATCCTCACCGGAATCACGGCCGGTCAGGAGCCGGCCGGCCCGGCGCGAGCGTAGCGCAAGACCCCCTGGGCCGTGCCGTGGCGGGCCGTGCCGGGCTGGTGGCGTGGGGCAGCCGAGCGGGAGCGACCGCCGCCGTGGTGACCGTGGCCGGTGTCCTGTGGCGTCTGCTCGTCCGGGCGGAGAAAGCCGACGAAGTCGATCACGTCACTGGGTGCGGGGTTTCCAGGGTCCTCGGCAGTCGCGAGCTCGGCGCTGCTCGCCCCTGCTGCTGGAGTTCCAGCACGTCGGCGACGACGCAGCTGACGTTGTCGGGACCGCCGGAGCCGTTGGCGAGTGCGATGCATTCGCGTACGGCCTCCTCGGGCTCGGCGGCCCCGGCGAGCACCCGGTGGATGTCCTGGGCCGGCACGGCGGTCGGCAGGCCGTCGGAGCAGAGCAGGTACCGGTCTTCCGGCCGTGCGTCGTGGAGGCGCAGGTCCGGGGTGGTGTCGGCTCCTCGGCCCAGAGCCCGGACCAGCAGCGACCGCTGAGGGTGGGAGGCGGCTTCTTCCGGGCTGAGGCGCCCATCGTCGACCATCGACTGGACCATGGTGTGGTCGTGAGTGATCTGGAACAGCTCTCCGTCGCGCAGGAGGTAGACGCGGGAGTCGCCTATGTGGACGAGGGCCAGCTGTGACCCGGTCCAGAGCATCGCGGTGAGTGTCGTGCCGGTGTCTTCGGGCGCGGAGTCGCCCCCGGCGGCGTCGTGCACGGCCTGCCCGGCCTGTTCGATGACGTCTTCGAGGACGTTGAGAAGATTTCCGGCCGGGACGCCTTCGGTTTCCAGCTGCTTGAGCGCCTCGATGGCGGCGGCGCCGGCAGGGGCTCCGTGGCTGCCCCAGCCGTCGGCGACGGCCAGCAGGCGGGGTCCGGCGTAGGCGGTGTCCTGGTTGCTCTCGCGGACGAGGCCGGTGTCGGAGAGGGCTGCGTATCGGATGCCCAGGGGCTTGACGGTCGGGGACATGGCAGGGTCCTTCCGGTTCAGGTGGTCGATGAGGAAGGTGGCCAGGTCCCGCCGCGCGGCGGTGTCGGCTTCGGCCTGGGCCCAGAACGCGCGGACCTCCTGGGCTGCCGCGGCCGCGTCCAGCGTGCCGATGTGCTGGATGCGGGCCAGGGGCATTCCCAGGCGGCGGAGCCAGGCGACGAGCCGGGCTCGCTCCAGTTGTTCCGGTGCGTAGAGGCGGTAGCCGGTCACCGGGTCGACGCGAGCGGGAGTCAGCAGGCCGAGCTCGTCGTACAGCCGCAGCGCCTTCGGCGACAGCCGGGACGCCTTCGCGAACGCCCCGATGGTCAGCAACGTCATGCTCGTCCCTCCTCATGCCGGGCGCATCACCCGGCCCCACCGATGCTGCGGGCTCCCCCAAGGTGAAGGTCAACCACGGCTTCGTGCGTGCCTGTTGCGTGATCGGCCGAGGGCTGCGCAGGGGGCGGAGCGGCGCACGAGAAGTCATACACCGCCCAGTCGGTGAGCCTGCGATAGCCGAGACGCTGGTAGAGGGCGTTGCTGGTGGGGTTGGACAGGTCTGCGAACAGGATGACGTCCTTCGCGCCTGCGGCCCCCACAACCGAAGTCCGGTCCCGATCTCTCCAGTCTCTCCAAAAGCCTTGTAATCAGAGTGAGTTGGGTTCGCCTCGGCGACGCGGCGATCCGCCGCTGAAGCACTCTGTCCGAAGTGGCACTCGCAGCGCAGGCATGCTGCGAGTGCCACCTTCGGAGACCGGGCTCAGGGGCGAGGGCGCGTCCGCGGATCTCAGTCGAGACAGAACTCGTTGCCCTCGATGTCCTGCATCGGGATGCACGAGTCAATGCCGTCATACAGGGTTTGCAGGTACACCGCGCCGAGCGGGAGCAGTCGTGCGCATTCGGCCTCAAGTGCGACGAGGCGCTCTTCACCCACGAGTCCGGTTCCGACGCGTACATCAAGGTGCAGCCGGTTCTTGACGGCTTTCCCTTCGGGGACGCGCTGGAAGTAGAGTCGCGGCCCCACACCTGAGGGATCACTGCAGGCGAACCATGAATCCCGCTGCTCAGGTGGCTGCGAGCGCTTGAAATCGTCCCAAGTGGCAAACCCCTCCGGTGGTGGCGGTATGACGTACCCCAGCACCTCGCACCAGAATCGAGCGAGCCGCTCAGGTTCTGCGCAGTCGAAGGTGACTTGGAACTGCCTGATGGAAGTCATCGGCCCACCGTATGGGGGTGTGCTGTTCGCCGGAATCCCGGGTGTCAACGCCACGCGCGTCGAGGGCTCGCGTGACATGAGCAGCACCCATCTCACCAAATCATCTGGAGCGACGGCCA
Organism: Streptomyces sp. NBC_00859; assembly: GCF_045161865.1. Classification (NCBI taxonomy): domain Bacteria; kingdom Bacillati; phylum Actinomycetota; class Actinomycetes; order Kitasatosporales; family Streptomycetaceae; genus Streptomyces; species Streptomyces sp. NBC_00859. The sequence continues at coordinate 4,383,227 of NZ_CP108826.1, forward strand.
CTTCGTGCGGCAGGGCACCCTCACAAGTACGCCGGGTCAGGACACTCACAAGGCGCGGGGGAGGAGGCGCGGGTCTGTGGCTACCCCGAGGGAGCGCGTTCACCGCGATCAGGTCACTCACCTGCTGAGCATTCGGCGAGGGGGCGGAGCCGAAGAGCTCGGTCAATGACCGCGGGGGGAATGAGGCTGCGGGGTTGTACAGGTTCGTCCCGGGCGGCACGATTTCGTCGATCCGGTCGAGGGTCGCATCGTCCAGGGTGAGCGCGGCGCCTTGAGCAGGTCCTCCAGCTGTTGCCCGGTCCGCGTTCCGATGATCGGCGAGGTGACGGCGGGATGGGCCACGGTGAAGGCTACGGCGAGTTGGGGGAGGGTGCAGCCGATGCTTGTCGCGAGCTCGATGAGTTGTTCGACGGCGTCGAGCTTGGCGGTGTTCTCGGCGATCGCGGGATCGAAGAACGCCGGCCGGAGCGCGGCACGGCCGGATTCCAGGTCGATGGGCCGGCGTAGGCAACGGAAGAACGACTCGCGCTCATGCGCGAGCGCCAGGCGCACGTCACCGCCCAGATCGGCAGGCTCACTGAGTCCCTGGACCTGATCCGGTTCAAGGCCGGGGTGCATGAGGATCTTGTCGACCAAGGCAGCGACACTGCCCGTCCATGTGACGCCCCTTCCTCTGCGGCTGACGAAGAACGCACACCGACGCCTCACCGCGAAGCAGTGATCGAGTAGCGGAACCGCACGGCGACCCGGGCGGGCTCGGTGCAAGGACCCCTTATGGCCTGAGAGTCACGCCGGTGGCCGGATGAGTTTGGCGGCCACGGCGTCGAGGACCCAGTCCAGGCCGGTCGCGAAGGAGGTCCCGGCGTCCACGTCCGTGCCGTCGTGCACGGCCTTGGCCAGGGCCGGGAAGCGGCCCGTGGCCAGCATTTTCGTCAGATGCGGGCCGCGGGCGCGCTGCCAGTCGTGCTGGGACAGGCCGGTGGCGCGCTCGGCCCGCACGTTTGTGATCTCGCGGCGGATCGCGCCGTTGAAATAGGCGCTGACGGTCCCGACGGCGCGCATGACGGTGTCGACGTCGGCGAGGCCGTCGAGGGCGGACAGTGTGGCCTCGGCCACGGCGAGGCCGTTCGGGCCGAACGCCGGGCGGCCGCCGAGCAGATCGGCCAGCCATTCGTGACGGAGTGCGGCCTGCCTGGTGCGGTGGGCGAGAACGCTCAGCGCCTCCCGCCAGTCACCGGGCTGCTCCTCGGGGAGAATCTCGGCCTGGACCTCGTCCACCATGAGGTCGAACAGCTCCTCCTTGGTGGAAATGTATCTGTACAGCCGCATCGGGCCGGCGTTCAGGCGGGCGGCGACCTTGCGCAACGACACCGCCTCCAGCCCTCCCTCGTCGGCCAGCGCGACAGCGGCGGCGACGATCCGCTCCCGGTCGAGCGACACGGGTCGAGGCGGCGGATCGGGCCGGTCCCAGACAGTCATGCTCACACCGTACCGTTGCGATCCATCGTATCTTGCCAATACAGTGTATCGACATGAGACATCGCATCGCAGTAGTCGGGGCGGGTCCCGCCGGCCTTACCTTCGCCCGCGTCCTGCACCGCCATGGCTACCCCGTCACCGTCCTGGAACTCGATCCCGCACCCGATGCCCGCCCTCCGGGCGGCACGCTGGACCTGCGGGAGGATCTGGGCCAGCTCGCGGTGCACAAGGCAGGGCTGATGGCGGAGTTCCAAAAGCTGTCCCGTCCCGAGGGGCAGGCCATGCGCATCCTGGACACGGACGGGACCGTCCTGCGCGACTGGCAACCCCGTCCGGATGACCGGGCCAATCCCGAGATCGACCGCGGGCAACTCCGTGACCTGCTGCTCGGACCTCTGGACGTCCAGTGGGGCCGGGGCGTGACGGAGGTGGTGCCGGGGACCCGGGATGGCGCACTGGTTCACTTCGCGGACGGGCGGCAGGACACGTTCGACCTCGTGGTCGGCGCGGACGGCGCCTGGTCCCGGATCCGCCCGGCGGTCTCGTCAGCGACACCGCACTACACCGGCGTCACCTATGTCGAGACCTCGCTCGACGAAGTCGACACCCGCCACCCTGGCCTCGCCCGGCTGATCGGTGACGGTTCCGTGGCTGTGTATGGCGTGAACCGCGCGCTCGTCGCCCAGCGCAACAGCGGCGGCCACGTCAAGGTGTACGCCCAGTTCCGCGCGGAACTGGACTGGCACAAGGGCCTGGACCTGGCCGACGCCGAGGCCGTGCGATTGAGCCTCCTGGCTCTGTTCGACGGCTGGGCCGCCCCGGCCCTCGACCTCCTCCGTCACGGCTCCGCTTTCGCCCACCGTCCCCTCTACGTCCTGCCCGTGTCCCACACCTGGACCCACACCTCCGGGGTGACGCTGCTGGGCGACGCCGCCCATCTGATGCCCCCATTGGGGGCGGGCGCGAACCTCGCGATGCTGGAAGGCGCCGAACTCGCCGAGTCCATCGCCGCCGGTCCTGAAGATCTGGACGAGACCGTCCGTGCCTTCGAGCAGCAGATGTGGGCACGGGCCGGCAGATGGGCGAAGATCACGACGGCCGGTCTGGAACGCCTCGTGAGCCCGGACCCCGCCGAAGCCCTCGCCCTCTTCGACCAGGTCCAGCCGGCCTGACGGGCGGGGGCGGGCAGCATCGGCGCCAACAAGCCCGCTACGGCTTCACGGAACAGTACGGCTGAGCCCCAGCACGACAGCTGTCATCGATCTCGCCGACCTCCCGCCCCGACCGGGCCTTTCCTGAAGCGCTGAGCACGATATCTGTCGCCGAATTCGCATCGTTGTTGAAGTGTCCCGTGCTTTTGCAGGCAAGTTGGCCGCAATCAGGCACCCCAGCCAGAGAAGCGGGCAATGTCAGGACTACGCGGTCCGGAACGCGAGATACCGGCTGAAGGCTTCGTAGCTGTCGGGGGTGAAGCGCCATTCCAGCAGGGCCGACCGCAGCTCCGGCTCGGTCAGCCAGCCATGCCAGGCGACCTCGTCAGGATCGGCGGCCACCGGGTCCGGCACCACGGCTCCGTGTACGCCGAGCCAGTGAGGGCTCAAACCGCTGCGGTTGAGGAACGTGAACAGCAAGCGCGGCAGCACACGAATGCCCAGCTCCTCGGTCAGCTCGCGCGCGGCGGCCTGTTCGTAGGACTCACCGGCAACCACGGCGCCACCGACCACGACCTCATGGAGCCCGGGGAAGCGCGACAGCTGCTCCGACCGCCGGTGAACGAGGATCCGCCCACGCTCATCACGACAGACCGTCACGGCGACCCGGTGCAGCCAACCCTCCCGGACGGCCTGTCGACGGCTGACCACCCCCAGCACACGATCTTGATCGTCGACACGCTCCACCAGTTCGTCCACGAAGCACACCCTGGCAGAGCCCACTGACAACGCCGCTCCGGCGGCCCGTGGTGACGACGCCGCGGATCGTGGGGGTGTTCACGATGACGGATCGTGTGTGGTGGTCGATCCGCGCTTTCCCTGGAGGACTCCAGCCCATCCTCGTCCAGGACGGTGCCGGACGGGAGCGGACGGCGGGGGGATCAGGGGTCTCGTCGACGAACGCCCCAGCCCTTCTTCGTAGTCAGTGACATCTGCGGGTTGGCGATGTCCTGTGGCGGAGCCTCGCTCACAGGCGGCTCCTGTCGGTGAAGGCATCGAAGACGCGGAAGGGAATGACGTTCGACGGCTGCTCCGGAACGGTGGTCTCGTCCTCGGTGTCTTCCGGAGCCGGTGTCTGCGGCAGCGCAGCGACGGACCGCGGAGGCCCCCAGGGCGGCGCGGGTTCAACCCGGTGCCGCTGTAGGTGCGGTGGTTGGCGCGGACACCGTAGTCGTTGACCGAACGCCGGAGTGCCGGCAGCAGGTCCAAGTAACCGGGACCGTTGAGTGGCATGGGCAGGTAGCCGGTGCGGGAGACCAGTAGGGCGTATGCGCCGTTGGGAGACATCGGCCGACCCGGTAGGAACGGGCCGCTATCAGCCGATGAGCGCCTCGGTGATCTGCCGGGTGGTCTGTGCTGCGACCTGAGGGCTGACGGCGGCGTAGGAGGTGTAGGCGTTCAGGCCGGTGGCCATGGCCCAGCCGCGGCCTCGCAACCATGTGGCGTCGTCCACGCCGAGCGTGTCGCGGAAGGTGGCTCGGCTGCCGGCCGTCATCAGGGTGAAGGCGATCATCAGGTCGCAAGCCGGGTCACCGAGGCCGAGCCCGCCAAAGTCGATGACGGCGCTGAGGTGACCGTGGATGGTCAGCAGGTTGCCCGAGTGGAAGTCGCCGTGGAAATAGACCGGAGGGCCGTCCCATCCGGGGGCGCTCATGGCCGCATCCCACAGACTGGTCATCGCCGAGGCGGCGAAGACGCCATCGACCTTTGCGATGGCGACCCGCGTCGCGCGGTCCCGGTCGGACAGCGACCAACTGGTGAGATATTCGCGGGCGGTCTTGGGTGTGTTCTCGGGCACGAACCGCTGTAGAGCGGCCAGGAAGTGCGCCAGTTCGATGGCGGTCCTGGTGGAGTCGGCCAGTGCGCCGACGGTCGCCACTTCGCCTTCGAGCCATCGGGACACCGCCCACGGCCACGGATAGCCGAAGTCGGGTTCCCCCACCCCTACCGGTAGCGGAATGGCCAGGGGGAGGTAAGGGGCGAGTTGGGGCAGCCACTGGAACTCCTTCCTGGCCTGACCGATCGCCCCGGCATGGCGGGGCAGCCGGACGGCCAGCTCCTCGCCCAGCCGGTAGATCACATGGTCGGAGCCGGCCGGGTCAAGCAGCTTCAGAGGCAGCCTCGCCCACCGCGGGAACTGGGTGTCGATCAGGCGCCTGACGAGTGCGGCATCGATCTCGGGTCGGATGTCTGCGGTTCTCGCGGTTGCCAAGTCAGCTCCTGCGGTCGGTCCACTCCGTGCGGCGCACGGTATGGGGCATCACAGTGTGCCGAGGCTCTGCCTGTCGATCGAATTATCGCCGTGCGCAGCCATTCATCGGAGCGCGGTTGGCTCCGGATGCTGATCGGGGTCCGTTCAGTTCACAGTGCGGGTCCGGCCGGCGGGAAACCGCAGACGTACCGGGAACGGACAATCGTGCTCAGGCTCAGGCTCAGGCTCAGGCTCACGGTCAGGGCCGGGTGGCATGTAACACTTTTGCAAGCGCCTGCTTGCAAAAGTTAGCGTCATGGGTGCAGCATCGACCTATGGCATCACTCAACGTCGGCAATCTCGGTGAGTACCTGCGCGAGCAGCGGCGCACCGCGCAGCTCTCGCTGCGCCAGCTTGCCGACGCCGCCGGGGTGTCGAATCCGTATCTGAGTCAGATCGAGCGCGGCCTGCGCAAGCCCAGCGCGGACATTCTCCAGCAGCTGGCGAAGGCGCTGCGGATCTCCGCGGAGACGCTGTACGTCCAGGCCGGGATCCTTGATGAGCGGGAGCGGGACGAGCTGGAGACGCGGGCCGTCATTCTGGCCGACCCCTCCATATCCGAGCGCCAGAAGCAGGTGCTGCTCCAGATCTACGAGTCCTTCCGCAAGGAGAACGGGCTCGAAGCGGACGGGCCCCTCACGGCGGCCACCGACACGGCGGCGGACGGCAGTGATGCCGCGCATCCGTCACAGCACGAAGCGCCAGGAGCGCGTGAAGCGGACCAGGCGCACAAAGCACACGACGAGCACGAACAGAACTGATCCGGGAGGACCACAGTCATGGCCATCACCGATGACCTGCGCAAGACCCTCACCGACCCGACCCCCCTCTACTTCGCGGCCGGCACCGCCGACTTCGCCGTGCAGCAGGCCCGTAAGGTGCCCGCGCTCCTTGAGAAGTTCCAGGCCGAGGCGCCCGCCCGTATCGACGCGGTGCGCAACACCGACCCCAAGGACGTCCAGGACCGCGTGACCACGCAGGCCAAGGAGGCGCAGGCCAGCGTCACCGCGAAGGTCAACGAGGTGATCGGGGCGTTCGACACCGACCTGAAGAAGTTCGGTGAGACCGCGCAGGACCTGGCGCTGCGCGGCGTGGGCGTGGCCGCGGAGTACGCGGTCCGGGCCCGTGAGACGTACGAGAAGGTCGCCGAGCGCGGCGAGCAGTCCGTACGGCAGTGGCGGGGAGAGGCCGCCGACGACATCGTCGTGTTCGGCACCGTCGTCGAGCCGGACGCGCCCACCAAGCCGAAGTCGGGCACCAGGGCGGGCGGCAAGGCCGGTACCACCGCCACGCCCAGGACCAAGACGAAGGCGGAGACCAAGACCGCTCCGAAGCCGGGGGCCAGGACCGAGTCGAGGATCGCTCAGCCCCGCACGGCCGCCAAGCCGTCGTCCCCGGCGTCCTCGGCCTCCACCTCCACTTCCTCGTCTCCGGCGAAGGCCCAGGCGAAGACCGAGGTGAAGGCGGAGGCCAAGCCCGCCGCGCCCAAGAAGCCTGCTGCCTCGCGCGGTACGACGGCCAAGAAGCCCACGCCGCCCGCCGGTAAGTAGGCGCTTGCGTCCAGATCAGTCCGGGCCGGGCACCTCCTGGGTGCCCGGCCCGTTCTCCCGGTAGCGTGGCCGTGTTGATGGCCGGTCGAACAGGCGGTGTTGCGCAGTGCTGATGCAGGGTTTCGCAGGATTGATGTCTCTGTTGAGCTTGGCGCTGATCCTCTTCAGCGGCTTCGCTCTGGTGGACGCGATGATCCGCCGGGAGGACGCGTACCGTGCGGCGAGCAAGCAGACGAAGCCGTTCTGGCTGATCATCCTGGCCATCGCGTTCGTGGTGAACTGGCTGTTCCCGATCCTGTCGTTCCTGCCCATCATCGGGCTGGTCGCGACGATCGTCTACATGGTGGATGTGCGTCCCGCGGTCCGGCAGATCTCGGGCGGTGGCGGCCGCGGACGCAGCGGCGGCGGCTCCAGCAGTGACGGCCCGTACGGTCCGTACAACGGCGGGCGGTAGACGGCTCGGGCGCCGGCCCCGGCCTCCCGACCGCGGCCCCCGGCCTCCCGACCCCCGGCCTCCCGACCCCCGGCCTTTCCCTGTGCCCAGCCGGTCCGTGCCCAGCCGGTCCGTGCCCAGTCCCCGGCGGGCCCTCACACGTTCTCCCGGTTCCTCCCGGCCCTCACCTGTAGCCCGCCCGTGGCGAAGCCTGATGCCGGGCCCCGGTCGACCGGGGCCCGGCATCAGGATTCGCCACGGGACAGCTGTCAGTGCGTACCCCGGCGCTCAAGAACCCCGGCGCTCAAGAAGCAGCACCGCCACGTCGTCGGTCAGCTCGCCGCCGTTGAGGTCGCGGACCTCTGCCACCGCGGCCTCCAGCAGGCTTTCGCCGCGCAGTCCGGCCGTCAGCTGGCGGTCGATCATCTCGACCATGCCCTCCTGGCCGAGCCGCTGCGTACCCTGGCCGATCCGGCCCTCTATCAGGCCGTCGGTGTACATCAACAGGTTCCAGGCGCGGCCGAGTTCGACCTGGTGGCGGGGCCAGCGGGCACGCGGGAGCAGGCCGAGTGCCGGACCGCCGTCCTCGTGCGGGAGGAGCCGTGCGATGTCTCCGTCGCGGGCCAGCAGCGGGGCGGGGTGTCCCGCCAGACAGAGCCCGGCCTGGCGGCCGTCCGGGGCGATGTCGACCGTGGTGAGCGTCGCGAAGAGCTCCTCGCTCTCCCGCTCGTGCTCCAGGACCTGCTGGAGCGTCGAGAGCAGTTCGTCCCCGCAGAGCCCGGCGAAGGTCAACGCCCGCCAGGCGATGCGCAGTTCCACGCCCAGCGCTGCTTCGTCGGGTCCGTGCCCGCAGACGTCGCCGATCATCGCGTGAACGGTGCCGTCGGGGGTCCGCACCACGTCGTAGAAGTCGCCGCCGAGCAGCGCGCGTGAGCGGCCCGGCCGGTATCGCGCGGCGAAGCGCAGGTCCGACCCATCGAGGAGGGGCGTCGGCAGGAGGCCGCGCTCCAGGCGGGCGTTCTCCTGGGCGCGCAGCCGGGACTCGGCCAGTTTGTAGTGCGCGGTGTCGGCGCGCTTGCGCTCCACCGCGTACCGGACCGCCCGGTTCAGCAGTCTGCCGTCCAGCTCCTCGCGGAGCAGATAGTCCTGCGCGCCGACCCGGACGGCGTCCGCCGCGCTCTCCGCGAGGCCCGACGTGGCCAGCGCCAGTACGGCATGGCTCGGCGCGAGCTTCAGGACATGGCGGAGTACGGACAGCTCGTCGTCCTCGTCCGCCCCGGGCAGGGCCAGGTCGAGCAGGATGCAGTGCACGTCGTCCGTGAGCAGCCGCTCGGCCTCGGTGAGGTTCCGCGCGGTACGGACGCGTACGCGCATCCCGGAGCCGTCGTGCGGTTCCGGAACCGTAAAAGTGCCCGCTGGATCGTTCTCGATCACCAGCAGCGTGAGGTCGGTGCTGCCGGTGGAGTCCGGTCCCCTGGTCTGGTGGGGCAGAACGGCCTGACCGTTCTCCATCGCTTGGTTTCCTTCCCTCCCCCCGAGGGCGCGGTGGAGCGCCAGTCGACGCACCACCGACGGGGACCTTAGCGGTTTGCGGGGCCACTGCGGAATGGGATCAGGAAAACCGCCGGGGTCATATGCCCTCTCCCGGCCCGCATCCGGCGGTTTGGCGGCAGGTCGGCCCATGACGAACGTCACTACGGGACCCGCTGGATCCGGGGTGACGCACGCCACCACGGCCCGGCCGGGAGGAGCGGCTGGCCGTCCGGCCGGGCGGCTACTTGTCCGGCCGGACCACGCCGAGGATCGGCATCGAGCCCGCACCGCCGATCGTGACGTCCCTGCCCGGCCGCGGGGCGTTCACCATGGCCCCGTCGCCGATGTACATCCCGACATGGGTCGCGTCCGAGAAGTAGATGATGAGGTCCCCGGGGCGCATGTCCTTCACCGAGACGTGCGGCAGCTGCTTCCACTGCTCCTGCGAGGTGCGCGGAATGGGTGTCCCGGCGGCGGCCCACGCCTGGGAGGTCAGTCCCGAGCAGTCGAACGAATCCGGTCCTGCCGCGCCCCACACGTACGGCTTGCCGATCTGGTCCGTGGCGAACTTGACGGCCTTCTTGCCCTCGGCGCTCGCCTTGTTGTCGATCTCCTTGAGGATTCCCGAGCTGAGCCAGGCGGTCTGCGCCTTGAACTCCTGGTCCTCCTCCAGCTTTTTGAGCCGCGCGCGCTCCTTCTTGGCCAGCCCCGATTCGAGCTTCTTGGCCGCATCGATCTTCTGCTCGATGTCCTTCTTCTTCTTGGCCTGCTTCTTGCGGTTGGCTTCCAGCTTCTGCCACTGGTCGGCCGCGTCCTGCGTGTAGTCGGTCAAGTCCTTCTGGGTGCGGCCCATTTCGGCCAGCAGGTTCTTCTGCGCCTGCTGCCCCGCGCGCATCCGGTCGGCGCCGTCGAGGAAACTGTCCGGGTCGCCGCTGAGCATCAGCTGCGCGGCGGGTGGCAGGCCGCTGTCCCGGTACTGGGCGCGGGCCTCGGCGCCCGCCTGCTTCTTCAGTGCCGAGATCCTCGACTGGCCCTTGACGATGCGCTGTGCCAGCTCGACGATCTCGGACGACTGCTTCTCGGACTGCTCCTTGGCGAGGTTGTACGCGTCCGTGGCGGAGCCGGCCTGACGGTAGAGGTCGTCGATCTTCTTCCGGACGGCTTCGAGGCGCTCGGTCTCGGGGCTCGAAGCCGTGGAGCCCGCCGACCCGGCGTCCTTGGGCTCGGAGTCCGCCGACCCGGAGTGCGGCGGCCTGGGATCGGCGTACGCGGCAGTCGGCGCGGTCAGCACGGTCAGTGCGCAGACCAGCGTGATCGCGGCGGCGACACAGCGGCGTCGGTTCACGAGCTCCCCCTCCAGAGCTGATTTACCGTCAGTAACTTAGGTGGCGTTGGCGCGATAGTGCCATGCCCTGCGCGAATGCGACAGAGGTGTACAACAACTCCCCGGCCCCACCCGTGTCCCCGTGTCACTCCCTGTTCCGTCCGACGAACGGAGCCCGGCTCAAGTTCCCGGCAGAGGCGCCAGCGCCGCCCAGTTCACGGTGACTTCACCCTGCCGCCACCTGCGGACATCGTCGGCGAGCGGCCAGTCGCCCGCGAGGGAGCGGACGGCTGTGATCCAGCGCTGCCGGGCGCCGAGCGACGCGTAGGGGGCCGCCGCCGCCCAGGCGCGGTCGAAGTCCCGCAGGAACGCGTGCACCGGCTCACCGGGGACGTTCCGGTGGATCAGCGCCTTCGGCAGCCGCTCCGCCAGATCGGAGGGCTGCCCCAGCGAACCGAGCCGGGTCGCGAACGTGACTGTGCGCGGACCGCCGGGGCCGAGCGCGACCCACACGTGCCGCCGCCCGATCTCGTCGCAGGTGCCCTCCACCAGCAGCCCGCCCGGCGCGAGCCGCGCGCACAGCCGCTGCCAGACGGCGGCGACCTCCTCCTCGTCGTACTGCCGCAGCACGTTGGCCGCCCGGATCAGCGACGGGCTGCGGCCGTCCAGCGGCACCTCGAAGCCGCCGTGCCGGAAAGCGAGCCCCGGCCGCTCGTACGGCTTCGCGGCGGCGACCCGGGCGGGCTCGATCTCGACGCCGACGACCTCGACGGCGGGCGCTGCTGTACGCAGCCGCTGGAGCAGTTCCACGGCGGTCCACGGCGCGGCGCCGTACCCGAGGTCCACCGCGACGGGGCCGTCCGCCCGGCGCAGGGTCGGTCCGTGCACGGCGGTGATCCAGCGGTCCATGCGGCGCAACCGGTTGGGGTTGGTGGTCCCGCGCGTCACGGCCCCCACCGGACGGGCGCCCGCCGTACGCGCTCCGGCGGTCCGGCCGGGGGCGGAGGCGGCGGACCGGTCGCCGGTGGGGCGGCGGGGGGAGGGCTGAGCCATGCCCCGAAGGGTATGCGAGCGGTGCCGAGGTAATTATTCGGTAAAGCGGAAATGTGACAGGGCGCCGCGCTGTTCCAGACGTCAGACGGGGTGCGCCTGCCCTGGTGTCGACCGTGCCCGCGCGAGGAGAGGACCGCCCACGTGAGCCAGTACGTGTCCCGGCTCGGTGGCCGGATCACGGGACCCGCGCGGCCGCCCAGGCTGAAGTTCGCCGGGAACCGCAAGCCGCGCCGGATCGCCATGCTCAGCGTGCACACCTCGCCCCTGCACCAGCCGGGCACCGGCGACGCGGGCGGGATGAACGTCTACATCGTGGAGCTGGCGAAGCGGCTGGCCGCGATCAACATCGAGGTGGAGATCTTCACCCGCGCGACCACGGGGGGCCTTCCGCCGCTCGTCGACCTCGCGCCCGGCGTGCTCGTACGCCATGTGGACGCCGGGCCCTACGAGGGTCTGGCGAAGGAGGAGCTGCCCGCTCAGCTCTGTGCCTTCACGCACGGTGTGATGCAGGCCTGGGCCGGTCACCGGCCCGGCTACTACGACCTGGTGCACTCCCACTACTGGCTCTCCGGCCATGTCGGCTGGCTCGCGGCCGAGCGCTGGGGCGCGCCGCTCGTCCACGCCATGCACACCATGGCGAAGGTCAAGAACGCCGCGCTGGCCGACGGCGACACCCCGGAGCCCGCCGCACGGGTCATCGGCGAGACCCAGATCGTGCGGGCGTCCGACCGGCTCATCGCCAACACCGACGAGGAGGCCGACGAGCTGGTCCGTCACTACGAGGCCGATGCGGGCAAGGTCGCCGTCGTCCACCCCGGCGTGAATCTCGACCGGTTCCGCCCCGCGGACGGGCGGGCCGCCGCCCGCGCCCGCCTCGGGCTGCCGCAGGACGCCTTCGTGCCGCTCTTCGCCGGCCGCATCCAGCCGCTCAAGGCGCCCGACATCCTGCTGCGGGCTGCGGCAGTCCTGCTCGACCAGGACCCCTCGCTGCGCAGGCGCATGGTCGTGCCGGTGGTCGGCGGCCCCAGCGGCAGTGGCCTGGCCAAGCCGGAGGGCCTGCAGAAGCTGGCCGCCCGCCTCGGTATCGCGGACATCGTCCGGTTCAACCCGCCGGTCGGCCAGGAACAGCTCGCCGACTGGTTCCGGGCGGCGTCCGTGCTGGTCATGCCCTCGTACAACGAATCCTTCGGGTTGGTGGCCATCGAGGCCCAGGCAGCCGGGACGCCGGTGGTGGCGGCCGCGGTCGGCGGTCTGCCCGTCGCCGTACGCGAGGGGTCGACCGGTTTCCTCGTCCCCGGCCACGACCCGGCGCGATACGCCGACGCGCTGCGCCGGTTCATCGAAAGGCCGGGGCTCGTGGACGAGATGGGCGGGGCCGCCGCACGCCACGCCGAACGGTTCGGCTGGGACACGGCCGCGTCGGCGACCGCGGACGTCTACACGGCGGCGATGCACGAACACCGCCGTCGCGTACGCTCGCACCATGGCTGATCAGGCGGGCGCGGCTGACGTACGAGAGGTCCTGGAGCAGGCGTTCAAGGACGCCGAGCTGGAGTGGGAGAGCCCGGAACCCGGCTCGTACGTGGTGAAGCTCCCCGGCACCCGCAAGCTCTCCACCACCTGCTCGCTGATCGTCGGAAAGCATTCGCTCTCGGTCAACGCCTTCGTGGTCCGCCACCCCGACGAGAACGACGCGGCGGTGCACCGGTGGCTCCTGGAGCGCAACCTCCGGCTTTACGGGGTGAGTTACGCGATCGATTCGCTCGGCGACGTCTATCTCACCGGGAAGCTGCCGCTGGCCGTGGTCACGCCGGACGAGATCGACCGGCTTCTGGGATCGGTGCTCGAAGCAGCCGACGGCTCGTTCAACACCCTGCTCGAACTGGGCTTCTCCAGTGCGATCAGGCGGGAGTACGCGTGGCGGGTCTCGCGCGGGGAGTCGACGCGGAACCTGGACGCGTTCACCCGGCTGACCCAGGAGCCGCAGGACTGACGGGCCGCCCGGCTACGGCGCGCCCGGCTTCCGGTCGAAGTCGCCGCCGGCTGGCCTCGCGCTCCCGCCGACGCCGCGCTCCTGTCGGCCCCCTACTCCCGTCCCTCACGCAGTTCCCCCGCGATGGACGTCACGACTGTGCACGTCGTCCCGCATCCCCATCACCATCGCCGCGATCCGCGTTTCCGGTGTGATCCCCGTGCACGCCCCTTCCCTGCCTCTCGGCGCCATGGCATGCTCACGCCTGACGCACCTCTGAACGACATTCATGTACATGAATTAGCATCGGAACGGGAACAGGTGGGCCTCATGGGGAACATCAGCAGACGTGCACTGCTCGGCAGCGCCGCCGCCGTCGCGTCCGTCGTCGCGACGGGCGGCGTCTCCACAGCCGCATCGCGCGGCCGGGCCCCGGCCATCAGCCCGCTCTGGCGAGAGTTCACCCGGACACCTCACACGCACCCCCAGATCCCGTACATCGGCGCATCGGGCCGCCGCGCGGGGGAGCGCGATTTCCCGCGGCCCCCGGTCGTGGCCGACGTCCGGGAGTACGGTGCGCTGCCCGACGGCTCCGCCGACTCCGCCCCCGCGATCAACCGTGCCATCGCCGCTGCCGGCCAACGCGGCGGTGGCACGGTCCTCATCCCGCCAGGCACCTTCCGTATCGACGGCCTCATCCGTATCGGGCACAGCAATGTCGTGCTGCGCGGGGCGGGAAGCGGTCGCACCACGCTCCACGCGACGAAGAGCCTCACCGAGCTGATCGGTCCGTACGGCTCCCGGTACGGCGGCGACAAGTCCTCGTGGTCCTGGGCGGGCGGGCTCATCTGGCTCTGCCCCGAAGCACGGTTCGCGAGCCTGACCGCCGCCATCACCTCCGCGGCCTGGCCCTTCGAGGGATGGACGGGTAACGGGCGCGACGAGTGGCGCACCCTCACCACCGTCGCCCCGGCTAGGCAGGGCGACCGCACGGTCACCGTGGCCGACACCGCGGAGCTCCACCGCGGCGATCTCGTGCTGCTCAGGCTCGCGGACGACGCCGGGCACACGCTCCTGGAGCACATGGCGGGCGGCGGGCCGGGCCCCGAGGCGTACGAGTGGGACGACAAGACCAAGCTGACCTCGTACGTCCCCTACGAGTGGCCCGTACGCATCACAGCGGTCCACGGCCACCGGCTGACCCTGGAACGCCCCCTCCCGCTCGACATCCGCCCCGAGTGGGACCCCCGGCTCACCACCCATGCGGTGCCGCTGACCGGGTCCGCGGTGGAGGGGCTCACGCTCGAAGCGGTCCTCACCCCGCAGTCGCCGCATCTGCTCGACAAGGGGTACAACGGCGTCGCGTTCCAGTGCACGTACGACTGCTGGGCAGACGATGTCGTCGTACGTGACGTCGACAACGGATTCGGCCTGGTCGCCGCGTCCGCCACCACCCTGCGCCGCACCCGGGTCGAGGGCCGGGGCTCGCACCACCCGTACTTCTGCCGGGAGGGCTCGCACGACAATCTCGTCGAGGGGTTCACGATCGCCGAGCGCACCGTGCCCGCGCCTGCGGGCACCCAGCTGCACGGCATCAACGTCGAGGGGCTCTCCAGCCACAACGTCTGGTCGCGGGGGCTGATGGAGATGGGCACCTTCGACTCGCACCGCGGACTGCCGTTCGCCAATGTGCGCACCGACATCACCGTCAACAACGACGGGCAGCACGGCGGGGACGCGTCGGCGGGCCCGCTCTTCGGCGCCCGGTTCACCCACTGGAACATCCGGGTCACCAACGGCCGCGAGGGCCTGATGAAGCTCGACGGACTCGCTCCGTACAGCGCGAGTGCCGGGATCAGTACGGTCAGGCCGTTCGGCCAGATCGACGTGCCGGACTTCACCGGTGACCTGCATACGCGGCTTGAGGCCTACGGCGCGCCGGAATCCCTGCATCCCGCCAATCTGCACGAGGCGCAACGGGCGCTGAACCCGTAGGGCGCCCTCCCGGGGCCCGGCGGGGCGGGGCGCCCTGCTCCCCATCTGCTTCTGCTCTCCCGCGTGCGGGATGCCCGGCTCCGGTGGACTATTTCCACCATGAGCGACAAAGGGGATCCCGCCGCCTCTCCTTCCGCGGCCGCCGCCGGTAAATTCGCGCCGAACCAGACGCTGACGCTGGCCGCCATGCTGTTCGCCGTCTCGATGACGTTCATCGACCAGACGATCGTGGCCATCGCGGCGCCGGACATCATCAACGAACTCGGTCTCTCCGCGTCCGGGATGCAGTGGGTGGTCAACGCCTATCTGCTGACCCTGGCCGCGTTCTTCGCTCTCGGAGGACGGCTCTCCGACATCTTCGGCCACCGCCGGATCATGGTGATCGGCACGCTGGTCTTCGTCATCGCATCGGCGCTGTGCGGTGCGGTGCCCAAGGGCGGGGGCGCCCAGACCTGGCTCATCGCCTTCCGGGCGGTCCAGGGGGCGGGTGCGGCGCTGATGTTCCCGGCGGCGCTCGCCGTGGTGGTCGCGGTCTTCCCGGTGGAGCGCCGGGGGCGCGCCCTGGCGCTGTTCTTCGGGCTGTCCGGCGCCCTTACGTGTGTCGGTCCGCTGCTTGGCGGCTGGCTCACGGACTGGACCTGGCGGGCGATCTTCTGGGTCAACGTGCCCGTCGCCGTCATCGCCCTGATCCTGACGGCGAGGGCGCGCATCCCCCGTACCGCGACCCGCGAGCCCCTCGACGTGCCGGGCGCGGTGCTCGTGGCCGTGGGAATGGGGCTGAGCGTCTTCGGTCTGCAGCAGGCCTCCGCGTGGGGCTGGGACAGCGTCGCCACCTGGCTCTGCATCGTGGGCGGGCTGCTGGTCCTGGTGGTGTTCGGCGCGCTGGAGCTCCGTACCGGTCACCCGCTCATCAGGCTCCAGGTGTTCCGGGACCGGGCCTTCACCGTCGATGTCGTCGTGCTGTTCTTCGCGATGATCGCGTTCGTCCCGGTCTTCTTCTTCGCTTCGGTGTACGCGCAGGTGTCGCTGAGCGCGTCGCCCAACCAGGCGGCTCTCTTCCTGCTCTATTTCTTCATCGGGTTCGGTATCGCCTCCCAGTGGGGCGGGCGCATCCTGGACCGGCGCGGTGCCCGGCCGGCCCTGAAGCTGGGCTGTGCCCTCGGCGCCATCGGATTCGCCCTGTGGGCGCACCGGATGACGACCCTGTCGATGCACGACCAGTGGCCGTACGCGGCGCTGGCGGGGGCCGGTATCGGATTCCTGCTCGCCCCGGCGTCCACAGACGCCGTCAACCGAGCGATCGACGCGTCGTACGGCGAGGTCACCGGCATCACACAGACGGTGCGCAACTACGCGGCGAGCGTGGGCCTCGCGGTGTTCGGCACAGTCCTCACCCATGTCACCACCGACCGGGTCGCCGACACCCTGCGCGCCCGCGGACTGCCGGACCGGGCTGCGAGGAGCACCGCGCACAGCATCGCCGAGGCCGTGACCGGGCACGGCGATGCGAGCGGGCCGACGGGCAGCGGGCCGGTGGCGACCGCCACGCGGCATGCGATGGGGGCGATCCGGATGGACTTCGCCGAGGCGAACCGGGCGGTCTTCTACGGGATGGCGGGCGCGCTGGCGATTGCCTTCGTCTGCTCGTACTTCCACCCGGGCACCCGAGTGACGGCGGAACCGCAGACCCCGCAGCGGAGCGGGGGCGACGCGCGGGTGTGACGCGCCAGCACAACACCCCCGCCGGGAAGAGATCCCAGCGGGGGCGTTGCTCATTCCTGGCCCGCGAGCCGCGGACTCACCTGCTCGTCACCCGACATCGGTCCCGGACCGCGGCCCGCCCGCCTCGTGCGAGGGCCTGCCGGACTGCTTTTCCGGGCGGAGGCTGGTCCTTGGGGCCGGGCGGACCGCTGACGCCTTCAGAGCTGTGCGCGGGGCGTGGCGAGGTTGCCCGGCGCGTGGGGCTCCGAGGACGAGAACAGGCTGGTGTCAGCCGTTGTGCGCGCCGTTGCCGGAGAGCACCGGAATGTTGTCGGCGATGTGGGACAGCGGCTCGTCGCCCTTGGCCTGCGACGAGTTCTCCGTGCACTGCTGGTTCTGCGGGGACGACAGGACGGGGATGTCCTGGACCGCGACCGGCACGAGGATGCCCACGAGGGAACCGACGTTCGCCTTGACGGGTACTCCGGCGCACAGCTTGTTCAGGGAGCCCTGGATCAGGGCTCCCTGCGGGCTCATGTTCCCGTCGGTCGAGGAGTTCCCGAAGGCCTGCTCGGCGCCATTGCCCGACAGAGAGGTCGTGCCGGGGTCGCCACCGGCGGCGGCTGCGCTTCCGGCGGCGCCGGCGATGGCGGCGGCGGCAAGGCCGGCGGCGGTGAGGGCAGTACGGACGCGCATGTCACTCCAGTGCAGGGTCTTTGAACAGAGACAGGCCTCAGTAGACCCACCGATTCAGCACATGCGGCGCGATTCACCTGAACGCCGGAGTGTCGACGTGGCCGATGTTGCCGAACACTCATTCAGTGATCGGGCAGCGCTCGCGGTGCTACTCACGCGAGCGAGCGCGCATGCGGGTGAGCGCAACAGGGCCGCATGTAATCCCCTCTATCGCCTTGTGAGTATTACGAAGGCCCTGTTCCGGGTCGCTACCCGGCTGACCCAGGGCGTCAATCCGTTGCCGTCCGGCCGTCGATTAGGCTCGGGGCCATGGCCGACGCACCGTACAAGCTGATCCTCCTCCGCCACGGCGAGAGCGAATGGAACGCTACGAATCAGTTCACCGGATGGGTGGACGTCAACTTGACCCAGAAGGGCGAGAAGGAGGCGGTGCGCGGCGGTGAGCTGCTCACGGACGCCGGTCTGCTCCCCGATGTCGTGCACACCTCGCTCCAGAAGCGCGCCATCCGCACCGCCCAGCTCTCGCTGGAGGCGGCGGACCGCCACTGGATCCCCGTGCACCGCTCCTGGCGTCTGAACGAGCGGCACTACGGCGCACTCCAGGGCAAGGACAAGGCGCAGACGCTCGCCGAGTTCGGCGAGGAGCAGTTCATGCTGTGGCGCCGCTCGTACGACACCCCGCCGCCGGTCCTTGAGGACGGCGCGCAGTACTCGCAGAGCGGCGACGCCCGGTACTCGACGATCCCGCCGGAGCTGCGCCCCCGCACCGAGTGCCTGAAGGACGTCGTCGTCCGCATGCTGCCGTACTGGTACGACGGCATCGTGCCGGACCTGCTCGCCGGGCGCACGGTCCTGGTCGCCGCGCACGGCAACTCGCTGCGCGCGCTGGTCAAGCACCTCGACGGCATCTCGGACGAGGACATCGCGGGCCTCAACATCCCGACGGGCATCCCGCTCGCGTACGAGCTGGACGCCGACTTCAAGCCGGTCAAGGCCGGCGGCACGTACCTGGACCCGGATGCGGCCGCTGCTGCCATCGAGGCCGTGAAGAACCAGGGCAAGAAGAAGTAAGCAAGGCTGACGAAGCCCCCCACCTGCGGGTTTTTCGCGGAGTGGGGGGCTTTCTGGTGTGCTGGGCCGTCTGTGGGCCGTCAGGCTCGACTACGGCAGCGGCGCACGCGGATGTCGAGCAGGATCAGCAGGGCTGCCGGGATCGCGATCTGGGCGGGGACGTCGCCCCACAGTGCAAGTGCTCCACCGCTTGCGCCGATCAGGACGGTCGGTCGATCGCGGGGATGGATGTCGACGCTCACGCCTGTGCGTGGGACCATGAAGTTCTCCTGCTGTGCTTCGGTTACACCGGATCTAGGTCATGACTGAAAAGCGGCATGGAGGCGAATGCCGCCCCTGGACGGGCGGCATTCTTATGCCGTGGAGATTTTCCCATGAATGTTGTTCCAGCGGCAAACGCCCAGCTTGTAGGTGGTTCTCCAGGGGGACCTCCGTTTTTTCTTCGAGTTGTGCATGCGTAAAAACAGAAGTGCATAAGGGGCTGCCCTGCTAGGCGCATTTCATGGACGAAACGTCCCAGGGCTGGGGCGAGGGCCGGGTCGACGGCTCGGGGCACAGGTGAGGGGCCTCGTTGTGGCTGCGAGACCTTGGACGGAAATCTTGCCCGGCTTGCTCGCTAGCAAGGTTTCTTGCTTTCTTTCTTTCAAGCAAGAAATCTTGCTTTCCTGCTAGCAAGCAAGGTTCCTCCTGCGGTAGGGATCCGCGCGGGCTTGGTAGAGGTTCCTGACGCTGCTTCATAGGTTCAGAGCGAATGGGGCAGACGTTCCGTAGGCGGCCGAAACTGCATTCCGAGTACGCTCCTGGCTCGACGGCATCAGATGCGCGTACACCCGCAGGGTCAGGCCCGGATCTGAGTGACCGAGGTACTCGGCCAGCGCCTTGATGTTCTCCCCAGCGTCCAGCAGTACTGACGCGTAGAAGTGCCGCATGGCGTGCATCCCGTTCTCGCGCGACTCGGCGTACGGGGTGCCGGCCTCGGGGACCGGGATGACGTCTGCCGAGGCGAGTGCCGGTTTCCACGCTTCCTCGTTGAGCGACGTACGCCAGACGTGGCCGCCGCGTAGCCCGGTGAATAGGAGCCGCTTGGTCACTGGCGGACCGTCGGCGACCTTCCACGGCAAGGTGATCCCAACCGGCGGGAACTGCTTCATGTGGGCCCGGAGCGCATCGGCGACTGGACCGGGAAGCGGTACGTCCCGGAGCTTGCCGCCCTTGGGCGGAGCGAAGACGGGCTTGCTGCGGCTCAGCTTGAGTTGCTGGACGACGTGCAGTGTGTCCGATTCGAAGTCGATCGCATCCACCGCGACACCCAAGATCTCCCCTTGCCGAAGGCCGCAACCGCCGCCCAGGTCGACCATGGCCTGATATCGGTCGGGCATGGCCCTTCGCACAGTGAAGAGCCGTTCTGCTGTCCACGGCGTGACGCGCTTCGTGTCCACGGTCGGAGGCCGGACCGAGCGGGCAGCGCAAGGATTCCGCGGGAGATGCCCATCGTCCACTGCCGCGCTCAGAGCTGCCCGGACGTTGGAGTAGATCGTCCTGGCGTACGAGCCGCGGACGCCGTTCGCCTGGAGCTGCTGCACCCAGTCACGAATGTGCGCGGGCTGGAAGGACCCGAGCGGACGAGTGCCGAGGTAGGGGTACGCGTGCAGACGGAGCTGTGACTCCATCGACGCCTGGGTGTTCGGGTCAGATCCCTGCGTGGCCACCCAGCTTTCCGCGTACTGCTGGAACGTGATCCGGGCCGCGCGAGGATCGATGTACTGACCGCGCGCCATGTCCGCTTCAATGTGGACCAGCCACTGATCGGCGAGCCGCTTCTGCCGGTCAGGGAAGCTCTTGGACTTCTCCGTTCCGTCTGGGCCGATGTAGCGGGCGCGGTAGCGGAGCCCGGACCCGTGCCGGACGGACTTGACCTTGATCTCCTTGCCATCGGCACTGGTCTTGGTCGTGTACCACCGGTCCTGTACGTGTCCGGCCATCAGGCAGCCACCCCGTTGCGAAGGGAGTCGACCCAGGTACGTACGTCGGCCGGGTCGAAGCGAAGGTGTCGGCCAACCCGGAAGCCGCGGGGACCGGTGCGCTTGCGGCGCCACTGATAGACCGTCTCGACGCTGGGCAGCTCGAACATCTCGACCAGGTCGTCAGGTGTCAGATAGCGAGGCGGCAGGGGCAGAGCCACGGTCACCACTCCCGCTCGTCGACCGGGCCCGCGAGGGCTTCGCGGGCTGTCTCGCGGTTGAGCTGGAGGTCGCGGGCGATGGTGGCGGCGAGGGCGGTTTCGCCAGGCGTGTGGCCGTGGCCGGCGTACTGCCAGTCGGACAGGACGAGCACGGTGTCCGGCTGACGCTCATCGAGGCCGAGGGCCTGGCGCTCTTGTGCCGAGCGGAAGTCGGCGCGGGCCTGGCGGTGTTCGCCGAGGGTTGTGGAGTAGCGGCGAGACTTGGAGGAGAAGTGGCCGCGGAAGCCGAGCATGTGGGCCCAGGCCCAGAGGCGGCGTTCGGGGTAGAGCGGATCGAGGTTCTTGCACTCGCTGATGAGGCGGCGGGCGTGGTCGGGTACGCCGTGGCGGTCCAGCTCGGAGAGTTCCCCGATGCGGCGGTCCAGAGTGCCGGTGTTCTCGGCGGCCTTGGTGGCGTACTTGGCGACGTAGGACGCCACAGCCTGCTCGGTGAGGTCGGAGCCGTCGCCGAAGGCGATGACGGGGCGGACGTCGAGCTGTGTGCCCCAGCGGAAGGTACGGGCGGGCTGGTCGTCGACGGCCGGGGAGGAGACGGAGGTGTAGTTGTGCTGGGCGGCGGCGTGGATCGCGTCGGTGAGCAGGTCGACGGTCGCCCAGGGCGGCGGCGGGCTGTCCGGGCCGTCGGGGCCGTCGATGCGCATCACGGCGTGGAAGTGGATCGCGCCGCGCTTCTGGAATTCCGCGACCTTGCCGTACGAGAGCCGTGCCGATTCTTTGAGTTCGGCTTGGGTGAGTCCGGCGCGGGCGGCGATCTCGCGGCGGAGGCGGGTGGTGAAGCGCATCCAGAGGTCGCCTGCGTGGTTGTTGAAGAGGACTGATGCGGCGTAGTCGTACGTTGCGGGGTCGAGCGCGGTGCCGAGTTCCTGGGCGTTCTCGGGGTGCCGGCTGCCGCAGCGGCAGGCGCCACGGTCGGGCCGGTTGTGGACCGGGCCGAAGGACGGGGCGGTGAGGGTGGCGAAGACGCGGGGGTGGTCGCGGACGGTGGAGGGGATGTCGCGGCGGTCGTCTCCGGCCAGGCCCGCGCGGATGAGGTGGTAGGTGTCTCCGGCGTACGTCCAGGCGCAGGACGGGCAGCGGGAGGCCCGGCGGTTGCCGCAGGCGAGGCGGAGGCGTCCGCCGGGCTCGGTACCGGTGGAGTACTCGTGCAGGGTCTCGCCGGTAGTCCTGTCCTTGGTGCGGGTCCAGCCCGTCAGGTGGATCGGGTCGGAGCAGCCGCCGGTGCGGCGGATCTGGTCTTCCCAGCGGTCGAAGTCGGGGGCCGAGGCCACCCTCAGCAGGTCGTTGAGGGTGATCTGGTCGCGCAGTGCGTCAGGCACGGGCGCCTTCCCGGCGATGGACCGGACGGCTCGTTCCGGCGCCGGTGGGCGGGCGCGGTCGGTCATGATGGTGCTTCCTTCCGGATCTGTGGTTCGGAGAGGGGAACGGCTTCCGGGCGGCGGATGCTTGGCGGTATCGAGGCCGCCCGGAGGCCGGTCAGCGGCGGTTCTGCGAGGCCATGAGCGAGCGGATGACGAGCGCGCAGACGGCGAGCGAGGCGGCGGTGACCGCGACCGCAAGGAGCATGGAAACGAGTACGGCACCGACGACCAGGACCACGGCCGTACCGCCGCCGACGAGGGCGACGACAGCGCCGGGCGTGAGCTGGACCGTGGGACGGGCCGGAGCCGGACCCATGGGTGCCGGGGCCGGGGCGTGGTGGACGACGGCGGACTGTTCGGCGGTGACCGATGCCGCTACGACTCCGGTCGGCATTGGGTTGGTCGGGACCTTCGGGCGGAACATGGCGGTCGTCCTTTCTGCGGAGGTCACTTGACGGCGGTGTTGATCACGGGGGCCAGCAGGCTGTCGGCGAGCAAGTAGCCACCGAGCAGGAGCACGGTCACGAGCCACCAGGGCGGGCGGATGAGCTTCAGGCCTAGCCAGCCGATGACGATCAGAGCGAGCCAGAGCGGGACGTCCACGGGGGTGGCTCCTTCAGCGGGGGTTGCAGCGGTGGGTGCGGGCGGCGAGCTGGGCGGCGGACTGGCTGTTGAAGTCGGACGACCAGCCGCATCGGTCGGCGGTGCACACGGCGGCATGCTTGGTACGGCCGTGCCGGTCGCGGTGGGTGCCGATCTGAACCGGTCCGATCCGCATGACCGAGTGGAAGTGGTCTCGGGCGGGCATGTAGGTCTCCTTGCAGGTCAGGTGAGTTGGGCGGCGATAGCGTCGGCGAGCTGGGGCGGGACGCCGAGGCGGGCGCGGAGGGTGTCGGTGTCGATCGGGGAGCCGGTACGGGTGCGGTGTTCGGCGGCGATCTTCCGGGCGTGGTCGACCAGGGCGGCTGGGACGGTCGGGGACGGTTCGGCGACGGGAAGCGCGGGAACGTCTTCGTCCTCCAGAGCCGCGGCCGGTGCGAGTGCCGGGGCGCTCGTTTCTTCGATGGGCACCGGCTCGCACGCAGGGGCTTCGGGTGCTGGCTGGTCGGGCGCGGGGGCGTCGACCGGGTCTGTCGCCTGCGTGGTGTGGGCGAGGAGTGTGCCGCCGAGGAAGGCGAGCGCGGGCCATCCGGCGACGCCGAAGCGCAGCCAGCCCGGCGGGTGTTGCAGGTCGAGGAATCCCGCGGTGGCGACGTTGGCTCCCAGCGAGGCGATGAGCGCGACCACGAACCAGCACCAGGCGAGCCTGGAAGGGCCGTCGTTCCGGAGCCGACGCCAGGCAGCGACCAGGAGCAGGTCAACGCTGATCGGGTAGGCCCACGCCTTCCATCCGTCCTGTCCGGCGGCGGAGGCGAGGTCGTGAAGGTGAGCGAAGGACAGCGCGCCGGCAATCACGGCCTGGACGAGTACGGCGTCCACGCGGACGGTGGGACGGGCCATCGCGGTCTTCTCCTTTTCGGCATGGGGTGGGTAAGGACCTGGCGCGATGAGGTCGCGCCGACCGGAGTGCGGGGAGATCAGGCGGTGGCTGTCGCGGCCTTGGAGAGCGACACGGAGGCCGGGACCAGCGGGGCGACGGCGGGCCGGAAGGCCGCGAGCGCGGGCAGGTCCGGGGTGCGGTCGGCGTACCGGTTGCAGATGTTCACGGCCTGGCGCAGTGAGGTGTGCGGTGCACGGATACGAGTCCAGCCGCCGGTCGAGTCGCCGGATACGGCGATGCCGGGAACGTCGGTGGGGATCTGGATCGCGGCAAGGACCGCGTCCGGGGCGATGTCGCCGAAGGCCATGTTGGCGCTGGACTCGTCGTTGACGCGATGAGCGGTCCGGCCGGTGAGCTGAGCCCGGAGCATCGTGATGCCCTTGCCGAGCTCCGAGCCGAAGCGCTGCCCGCAGATCTCCAGGTAGATCCCTGCGGCACGGCCGAGTTGGGCGAGGCGGACGAGGTCGGTGATGATCCGGTCGCGGCGCTTCTCCTCGTCCTTGGTGGCGTAGAGAGCGAGCTCCGCGACCTCGTCGACCAGGACCACGACGGGAGTGGGGCGCATGTCCTCGGGCAGGTCCCAGATGTCGGCGGCTATCGCGGCATCGGGGAGGTCGACGGTGATGCGCTGAGCGGAGCGGATCAGTTGGTAGACGTCCTGCATGTGTCCCACCAGGGCATCGAGCAGTGCGAGCGCGGTGTCCGGGTTGTCGGCGAGGGCGGAGAACCGGCGGGCGAGCGGGAAGAGCTCAACGCCTTGCTTGCAGTCGATGCCGACCAGGGCGACGTCATGAGTCGCGAGACCGGCGACCAGGTTCCGCTGGTAGACCGACTTCCCGGACTCAGTGGCACCCAGGGTCAGCCCGTGCGGAACGGCCCGATAGTCGCGGTAGTGGACGGCACCGTCCTCGCAGAGAGCTACGGGGATGCGCATCGGTGCCTGGTCGGTCTTGGTAGGCATCTGCACCCGCTTGAGGACGTCGTAGCCGGTCATGCGCAACTCGACTACCCCGGAACGGACTTCCCGGGAGGTGACCCCGTACATCCCGAAGGAGTGCCGCAGCCGGTCGGTGGCCGCCGAGACGTCGAAAGCGTCTTGGCCGGGGCGGAGCTTGAGGCGGATCACTAACCCGGTCCGAGTCGGACGCAGCCGCAGGATCAACGGGGCACGGGACTCAGGGACCGGCCGGTGAGCGAGACGGGCGAGCGAGAGACGCCAGCGCGAGGGCGGGACGGTGAGCCCGCAGGCGTCCATGACCGAGGTGTAGCGGATCGCGATCCGCAGCGCGGCGAAGGTGACCCCGAAGGCCAGCCAGTACCAGGCGGGGCGCCGCCACCGCAGGATCACTGCGGTGACGACGACCAGCAGCAGCGTGACCGTGAAGCTGGTCATGGTCAGGCCGCCTTGGACTTCTCAGCGCTAGCGGCGAGGGACGTAACCGCCACCGCTCGGAAGGCGATGCCGTGCCGCTTCTGCCCGTTGAAGTCGTTCTCCCACGGGCGGGCGATCAGACCGGTGACGGCGACGGGCGTGCCCATCATCAGCTCGCCGGAGATGCCCGGCTCGGGGACCGTCACCGACAGGATCTCCACCTCGTCGTTGGCCGCGAACATCACGTCCACGGTCATGAGCTTCGCGCCGCTCTCGATGTCCATGGCGATCTCGCCGGTACGGCGGTCCTTGATCTTGATCGCCGGGGGCTTGGCGACCATCACGGAAGCGCTGGAGGTGTCGACGGGGATCGTACGCACAGAAGATCACTCCTATAGATGTGCTTGACTCCGTCACTCATGTACATGAGTGACATGAAGAAGAGTGCATCACTCCTATACATGAGTCAACCCGCCGAGACGGAGAAGTCGCGGCGGGCTGTGAAGAGTTGAGCGAGCGTCAGTCGGTCGCGGGGATCCGGTAGCTGAAAACGAACTGGTCAGCAGCCATGAGGGTGTCGCAGACCTCCACCACCCGGCCTTCGGTGGTCTTGGCCTCACGGATCAGATGAACCACCGACGCACCGGGACTCAGAGCGAGTTCGGACGCCTCGGCCTTGGTGGCGAGCCGGGCTTGCAGAGTCTCGATGAACTCGGCGAACTCGTGTCCGTGCTCTTCGAGCCTGGCGTAGATCCCGCCCCCGCCGGGGTTCTCGGCGAACAGCTCGGGGATGTCCTTCACGGCGTCCCAAGGCAGGTACGACTTAGCGGTTTCGACAGGCGTGCCGTTACGGAAGTAGAGGCGCCGACGCGCGAGCACCTGGGTGCCGGCCGCAAGGTCCAGCCGCTCGGCGATGTCCTCCGGGGCCTCCATCGGCCCGATATAGAGGACGCTGACGCTCGGGGTCGCGCCCGACTGCTCGGACTCGGCCAGGTAAGCGGCCTTCCCGCCCTGCCGGTGCGAGCGCCGGAAACGATCGGAGGAACGGTGCCGCACAGGCGGACGCGCCTTGACCATGGAGCCCTTGCCCTGACGGGTCTCTACAAGGTCGCTCGCGCGCACCTCCACCATGGCCTTACGGATAGTGCCGCCCGAGACGCCATAGCGCTCGACCAGCTCCGATTCGCTGGGCACCATGTCGCCGGGCTTGAGGATCCCGGCCCGGATCTGCTCAACGATTTCGTCGGCGATCTGCACGTACCGAGGTACGGCCTTCCCACCTCCTGTTGCTGTTCCCATAGTCCTTCGCTTCCTCCTATGCTCCTGTACATGAGTAACAGCGCCCAGGAAAGCACGTCAACGCCGCTTCACTCTGTGTCCGTGGCCGGAGTGGTCGTGCGCGATGACGGACGGCTCCTGGCGATCCGCCGTGCCGATAATGGCACCTGGGAGCTCCCGGGCGGCGTGCTCGAACTCGACGAGAGCCCCGAGGCCGGCGTACAGCGCGAGGTCCGGGAAGAGACGGGCATCCACGTAGAGGTGGACGAGCTCACCGGGGTCTACAAGAACACAACGCGAGGCATCGTGGCACTGGTCTTCCGATGCAAGCCCACAGGCGGCATCGAGCGAACATCCAGCGAATCGTCCGCGGTTGCCTGGCTAACGCCCGACGAGGTCTCCGAGCGGATGTCCGAGGTCTACGCGGTTCGGCTGCTGGATGCGCTGGACGGGGCGGGACCGCATGTACGGAGCCATGACGGCCGACGGCTCCTGCACCGGTAGATGGACACCACGCAGACGCCGAACGAGCCACGACGCGCACCGAAGCACCCGACCGAGTTGGGCGATGTCTACGACTTCCTTGACGAGATTCGCCGACGTCCCGGGATGTGGGTACGCGGCAGTTCGCTGCTCCACCTCGAATCGATCCTGATGGGCTACCGAGTCGCCATGGCCACGCACAGCGTGACCGAAGATTGGCCCTTCTGGAGCCCTGGCAGCCAAGGCCCGTTCGCTGAATGGCTATGGCAACGGCTTGGCCACGAAAACGCGTTGGGTTGGGCGGTCGAGCTCGAACACGAGGCGCAGGCGGCCGGCCAGCAGCCCATCGACATGTTCTTCAGCCTGTTCGACGAGTACCGAGCCGAGCGGGACCAGGCCGCGCGATAGAACTTTCCCTACTTCATCAAGGCACCCGGCTGCGCTCCGCTCCGCCGGGCGCGCTTCCCGGCTCTGGCCGCTCCCGCGCTCCTGCCTTCGGCCCGCTCGTCGCTGCCGCCGCCGACGCGCGCCCGCAGTGGATAGGCCCGTGGGGCATGAGACGAGACCGATCCGCGGGCCAAGACATGCCTCCGGCGGAGGAGCTCAGACTCCGGGATGGGAGGGGCGCCGTTCGCGAGTGCCGGCCGGAGCGTGGTGAGCGTCGTGGGGCTCCCATCCCGACCACCTTCGACCCAGGCAAAGCCGAGCAGCCGCGGCCCAGGGCGTCAAGGTCGTTCGTACAGTGGCGCGCTCCACCTTGACGCCCTGGACCACGCCCGCTCCACGGTGTGTGGGTCGAAGGCGGACGGGATGGGAGCCGGGGAGGATGGTCGGTTGACGAATGTGCCCACGCCTCGCGCGCGGTGACTTAGGTCTACGAGGATCCCGCTTGCGCTTGCTGAGCCTCGACAGGGAGAAGACTGTCAAGGCTATCGAGCAGCCGTTCTGCGTAGTCACGGGCTGCGGCTCGGACCCAATCGGGGTTAACAACCCGCCACCATATTAGTGTCAGAATTAGGCTGGCTGCCGCGACCAGAGTGAAACCTAAACTCCAAATGGGTAGCCCGTAAAAGGATCCGACTGCGAATCCTAGTGTTGCAATACAGGTAGAAGTAGATACGAACAGGCCCACTGTGCGCATGCCGAGCATGTTGCGCCTAAATCCATATTGGCAATTCTCAAGGAATACCAGGCGAAAGGTTGCGGTGTCCCTGGTTCGCGAGATCAAGTACCGCACGGCCATTTCGTATGCCTGATCAGCCTTGTCGGGACTCCTGGCTTCTTGTCTCCGGGACGGCATTTCTTGGCCCAAAAGCAGTGCTAGTTGTCGATGCCTGCGTGCACGAAGCTTGGGATTCGTAGAGCCCCTATGGCGCAACGCCTGCTCTGCAGGAGGGCCACCCCAGGACTGCCACAGTCGTGACTGCATTTTGCGACCCTTTTCCCTAACGATCTGGTCTATTAGCCCGATCGCACCACTGGAGAGCACTAAGAGCCACAATTTATGCCAGTTAGCGAAATTTGGAATCACGGCAATGCAAATCATTGACACTGGCAGGGTTGCGATAAAAGCTGGCGCGAGTCGCGCCCGACGAGTGTATCCGTCGAAAATATTACTGAGGTTTGAACCGGTCACGGAACACATACCTCACGATTCAATCGTAGCGATGCGATCGCCGGAATGATTGTAGATCCAAATGTCTCCGTCATCCCAAATGTGGACCTTCATGGACCCGTTATATCGAGTCGAAAGTACGCGATTGGCAACCCTTGCGTACTCGCTTGATGCGTCCGTCGACGGCTTCTTGCCAACCGAGCAAATTACAGTGTCCGGCCCCATTGCCTCGACAGCTTCTTCGTGATATCCACTCATTCTCCCGTGGTGAGAGGCCTTGAGGATGTCGCACTGCAAGTCCTCTTTGGGATAGTGGGACAGGATCGAGCCCCAAGAAGCCTTTTCTGCATCGCCAGGAAGGATCACGTGACGACCCGCGTGACTGATCTTTACTACGTAGGAGCAATCGTTGTAGTCCTCCGTCTCGTTGCATGCAGATACAAGCTCTACTGTTGGGGAAAGGACTTGTATGCCATCCTCCTTCCAGAATGAGGCCGTTTCCTCCCTCTCCGCCTTGATTACTTTGTGACTACTCGACTGACCATTTGCGTCTTCTGGTCCAAATCCTAGGCGCAGACAGTTATAGACGACCCAGTCCACGTAGGCGAACCTACCCTTTGCGAAACTATCCTCTTCGAGCTCCTTCTTGTGCGCAGTGTCCCAAAAGTTTTGAAGCTCGACGCGCTCTTGCCAGAAGAATCTATGGAGGCCGCTCATGTGATCCATATCCGGATGCGTCTGAACATATCGGAATACAGATCTGCCCGCGAAATGTTTTGAATAATATTCGTACGGGTCAACTAGCAGAGACTCATAATACTGTTCCCATGATCGGGAACCTTGGGCCGCCATGTGCTTGAAGGCGTACTGCGAGACGCCCTTGTTTTCTGCTAGTGCTTCGAGGTCGTCCTCTGGCAGCGACTTGCTGTTGTTGATGTCGATCATCATCAGACGCCCGCTCGGGAATTCGATGAAAGTGCAGTCACCGTGTCCGACATTCAGGAAATGAAATACGAGCGACACTGTGCCCCCTGTTGTTCGGTTTTCTAGCTTCGCTAAGTGCGCGATCGATTTGGATCATCTGCTGGACGCAGCAGCAGGCTGACTGGTGGGGGCTGCAGCCGATGACCTGACACTCATAGTGGGGGAGAGTGGTCCAACTTGGTAGCAGTTTGGACAACTTGCGGGGGCAGTGTGCCAGGCGGTGGAGCAGAGGCGGGGGCTGAGGGGCGTGCGTGCCAGATCGAGCCGTCAGCTGCGATCAAGTGGGTTGCGTGACGGTACGGGTGTGTCCAGACGGCCTGGGTGTCCTCGTATGCACGCAGATCAGTCACGACCGGCCTGCGGTCCACCAGGCTTACAAGGCAATCACCACTGGGAGCTCGTCGTGTTCTGGCGCGCGTAGCCACGCTTCCGCCTGTGTGGCCGGATCGCTCCCTTGTGGATGCTTCAGGCGCCTGTCACACAGTTGATAGGCGGACGAGCGGGAGGGGGACGCTGTATGACTGTGTCAGCGGAGAACTGGGCCAGGCCTTCGGATTGGGCGGCGAAACGGTTCGGGCGGCAGGCCGGCAGGATTGCTGCTGCGGTGCCTGTGCAGTTGGCTCGGGCTCACGCGCAGGCTCATGCCACGCACCTCACGGCCGGGTTAAAGAAGCGAAGTCCTTACGGCTCCACACTCGCGGAAGCTGCGCGCGAGAAGCTGGCCGACACGGCGCGGGAGCTGAGTGAGTCCGTGCGAGACGTGCGCGGGTACGAGTATGCGGTGATCAACGATCACGCATTGTTCCCCTTCAGGTACGCGAACAGACCGAGGCCTCTTGATCGCGCCCGGTTGCCTTCCAATGCATCTCCCACGCGCCGTCGGCTGTTTCGGGCGCATGGACCACAGTCGCCGGAGGGACTGTTCGATCTCGACGACGACCTGACCACGGAAGAGTACCTAGGGCTGCACGAAGCCTTTGCGGAGCTCGGGGCCTCCACGAAGCTCGTTTGCGTCTTCTTCACGGCCGACGTGGTGAACGGCATTCACGCGATCTATTGGGGAGACGCCCACCTCGAACCTGATCGCACCTTCACGTGGCCCCACAGCGAACAGCTCCCGGTCGCCACCCACCCGCTTGTGTGACAGCCGGGGCGGGCATGCGACCCACTGGCCCTGCCTGCATCCGGATAGGTTCCCTTAACATTCACGTCTGACATCAACAGCGGCGGACGCAGGAAGCCTTGAGCTACCTTATATGACCGGTGGCTCCGCAAGCCTCCACGGAGGAGGACGCCACTGATCGAACTTCCAAAGCAGATGTCGGTGGTTCAAAGTGGGCCGCCCCCAGCACCGCAATGGCTCCCAACCGATCATGGTTGGGAGCCACTGGCATCCGCTTCTGACGTCAATGGGTCGGTCTACAGTGACGGTACGCAGCCGAACCCTGTGAGTTCTCAGTAATTGTGTATTGCTACTACCCGAACGCCGCCGCCGGCAGACGTGGCCCTTCGTTGTCTTCCTCACCAGTGCCGAGCCCCGGTACCGACAATCGATGACCGCGGCTGATGGCCACGCGGAGGACGTCGTGCAGGGCTCCCGTGAGGGACGCCGCCAGCAGCCTCAGTTCTTCCAGTTCCCCTGTCCCATCGCCGAGAACTTCGGGCGTGTGCTCCAGAAGTTCATCTGCTAGGCCAAGTTGTGCCGCTTCGGTGCTGTCAGCCAATCGGGACAGGTAGCCGTCGGCGTCGTCGGTACTCAGGTAGCAGGGCTTGCCCTCGGGGCCCGACCATGGGAGGAGTCGCAGCTCGTTATGGGTGATCATCCTTCCGTTCCCCTCTCTTCGCTTGTCGTGCGGTTGGTGAACAGGGCGTCTGCGCGGTTGCCGGGAAGCACCAGGAGCGCCGCCTCGACGACGCGTCCCGTGGTGTCGGCCGCCAGACGAGTTATCGCGAGCACTGAGCCTTTTCCAACCTCACGCTGATGCGTGGTGAAGGACAAGGACGGCTTTCACGACGTTGCTGATTCGGTTGGTGCTGCAGCGGAGCTTTCGCAGGAGGCGCCAGCCCTTGAGGGTCGCCATGGCCCGCTCGCCGACGCATCGGATCTTGGCGTGGGTGGTGTTGTGCCGTCGCCTCCACTGCCTGAGCCGACGGCCCCGAAACGGTACCCGGACGGATCCGCCAGCACCTTGATACGCCTTGTCCGCCCAGCATTTGAGTCCCGCATCAGCGAGGGCCTCGATGATCCCGTGCTGGCGCGCGGCGGTCAGGTCGTGGGTCGAGCCGGGCAGAGCCGGCGAGGCCCAGAGCAGTCGTCCGAACGGGTCGGTGAGGACCTGGACGTTCATGCCGTGGCGTTTGTGTTTCCCGGAGTAGTACGGGGTGTCGGCGGCAATGCGGTTGATCGGCAGCAGGGTGCCGTCGAGGATGACGAACGCCTTCGTCCGGATCGTTCTCATCGCTTCGGCCAGGGACGGGGCGAGGGTGGACAGAGTGTCGACGGCTTCACGTATGTAGCGGTAAACGGTGGCGATCCCGATGCCGAATCCGGCGGCGAGCTGGGCGTAGGTGTCACCGCACCGCAGGTGGGCCAGGGCGAGCAGAGCCTGACGTGCGGCGGAGAGGCGCCGCCATCGCGTTCCAATCTCCTGCCGCCTGGCTGTGAGTTGTCCGGTCAGAAACCGCAGGGTGCGGCTGGACAGGTCGATCGAGGACGGGTAAACAAGCACGCGAAGCTCCTGGCGGACACGGGTGATCTTGGTCGAGAACCCGTCTACCAGGAGCTTCTTCGTTGCGCAGGACTGTCCAACTCGCGGTCAGCAAAACCAGCTTGGAAAACGCTCACTGGCAGGGCTGAGCTAACTCGGAGGGTCGCTGCTTCCGATGGTGTCGGGGAGCGCGCGGTGACCTGTTCTTGGACTTCGGCCAAAGGCGGGCGGAGTTGAGCAAGCCGGGAATTCACTCCCTCGCGCCAGAGCGACTCGTCGTACCCCTCTACGGGGGCCAGATCGCGGGGAACGTAGATGTGGGCCAGGCTGTGCGGTGAGTTCCCGTCGTGGCTGAGGCAGAGGAATTCCGTCAGCGGACTGCTTGCTGGCACGCGCAGGAGACTGGCCAGATTTCCTCGCGCTTGGAGCTGGGTGGCGCGGACGTTGATGCGGAGTGGTGCAGGGGGCGCGGTTGCCATATCGGATGTGCGACCGCCGCCGACGTATGTGATTCTGCGCAGTGGGTACCGGACGAAGTTCCCCCTGCCGTGGATCTTCTCCAGGAGCCCTTCTCCTTGGAGGACCGCGAGAGCGCTCCGCAGTGTTGGTGTGCTGACCGTGTAGCGGGTGGCGAGCTGTGCCTCCGATGGGAGTCGTTCGCCGGCTTTGATGCGGCCGGTCGAGATCTGCTCCCGGAGGTCGTCGGCGATGACCTGACGGCGGGAAGCCACGGGCACTGTCACCACCTTCCCGACATGCGCAGGGCGACGAGCCGGGTCCGCGAGTGCATGGTGAGCAGTTCGCAGGACTCGAAGCGAAGCTGCTTCGCGAATCCAGGCAGTTGGAGGATGTCGGCCACGCGGCATGGTTGGCCGCCGATCTGGATGACGTCGCCGCGCTGGACGCTGGCCGAGGTGATCTCGACGTTGGCGGCGGTACTTCCGCTGGGTGTCCATCTCCTCACGTGGCCACCTCCCTCGGGGTGGTCGGGACGACGGTCGGGTGGCAGGAGCAGTCGCACGCTTCGTAGATAACGGGGACTCCGACCGGTGCCACGGCCGGGGAGGAGTATGCGCATTCACGGTGAGTACCGATCGAGCACGAACTCGACTTGTAGGGCGCCGCCTTCATCGCCACACGTGGCTGCTGACGAGCGGACATCAGACGGCCTCCGCCGCGGAAAACCGGGTGCGGAGAAGGGAGGCGGGCAACCCGGCTGCCTGGTGTCGTCGCCTCTGTTCCTCACTGGCCAGCACATATGGACGGACGAGCTCCGTCTCCTCCCCGGCGAGGACCTCGATGTGAGCTTGAAACCGCCCTGTCGGCAGCGAGGGCGGATTGAAGGCGTTGAGGTGCACGACTCGAGTTCGGGTGGGTGTTAAGGGGCGGCTATGCCGACACTTCGAGAGGCACCGCTCACTGGTGCGTGAGAGGGCACGGCGGATACGGTTGAACACGCTGATCAGCTCCTATCGCTGATGGCCAGGTCCCCGGACATCGCCCGTCGCGGGGACCGTTCTGCGTACGGCGGCCCATAAGGTGCGGCCGTTCACGTTGCTGGCGAGAAGGCCGAATCGATCGGCATCCGCCACCACTTCCAGGGCCTCCCTCCACGAGCCGGCCGGGAAGTCGTCCGGCACCTCCACTTCGATCGACGTGTGTCGCGCGTACTGCTCCACGCGCGGGGTGAGTCCGGCGGCGGACAACCGGGCGGCGATGTTCTCAGCGCTCAGTTCGGAAGCGGGCACAGGTGTCTCCGTCGCCAGGCGTTCACGGTACGTGAAGCTAGTTAACTAGATTAGAGCTAGTGGACTAGATTTTCCATATGCCTGAGCAGCCGCCCTATCTCCGCATCGCCGACACCCTTCGGCAGCGGATCGCGGACCACGAGTGGACGCCGGGCGACCGGCTGCCCTCACGCGCCCAGATCGCCCAGGAATGCGGCGTCGGCGAGAACGTGGTCCGACGGGCTCAGGAGCTACTGATCTCCCAAGGGGTTCTGGAAGGACGCACAGGTTCCGGCACGTACGTCGCCGAGCCCCGCCAGCGCGTGCGCGTGGTCCGCTCCACGGCGCGCGAGCAGCGCGACGGTTCCCCGTTCCGCGCGGACATGAAGGCCGTGGGCAGGCAGGGGGACTGGGAGAGCAGGACCGAGGCCAAGGTCCCCGCACCGACGGACATCGCGGCTCGGCTCGGTATCACCGAAGGTGACCTGTGCGTCCGTACGATGTACGAGTTCCTGGCCGATGCCAGGCCGGTGCAGCTGTCGACGAGTTGGGAACCGTACGACCTCACCGCCGGGACACTCGTCGTCCTCCCCGAGGGTGGGCCGCACGCCGGGGCGGGTGTCGTGAACCGCATGGCCGAGATCGGCATCACCGTCAGCCATGCGGTGGAGCAGCCGGAGCCGCGCCAGGCGACCACCGAGGAGGCGTCGCTCCTCGGCATCCAGAAGGCCGCACTTGTCACACACATCCGACGGACCTACTACAGCGACGAGGGACGGCCCGTGGAGACCGCGGACATCATCGTGCCCGCCGCTCACTGCGAGATCGTCTACGAGATCCCCATCCACCGTCGAGACCACTGACGTAGGCGGTACCGTCGTCGAACGGACGCGGGAGGGGCGGAATGAAGGATGACCTCCAGTTCACCTGGGAACTGAGCGGCAGCGGGTGGGCAACGTACCGAATCGCAAACAGCATGTCGGAGCGCAAGGACACCGTCAGCTACTGCACCAACGCCCTCTCCGACCTCTTGAACGCGGTCGCTGGGCTCTACGAGACAGACGCTGTCCAGCGGGTCTCCTTCGACCTTGAACCTGTCGAAGTCAGGTGGAGGCTCCGGCGCCACGAAGCGAACGTGGAAATCACCATCTCCCAATTCCCGGACGTGTCCGAGAGCTGGAACGCGCCCGATGATCAGGGCATCCCCTGTTGGAGCTCGACACAGCCGCGTAGCTCTTTGGGCCATGTAGTCATGGAGGCTGCCGAGACGGTGTTGCGGCTCCACGGCGAAGCCGGCTACCGGAAGAGATGGGTCCAGCACGACTTCCCCAGCGCCAAACTGGACAACCTCCGACAGTTACACCAGCGCGACGACGAGTGCCCACACGACCGATGCCGCGTCGAGCCTGATTCCTGACATCCAAAGTTGACATCAACGAGGCCGTACGGCGGCACGCACCTGCACCTCTGAACAACCGTCGGACCGGGCAACGAAGGCGTCCGGGGCGAGCCCGGATCGAACTCCTAAAGCGAGTGTCGGCCAGGAAGCCTGTGTCCTTGGTCCGAGCGGGCCGACAGATGATCGCGACCCAGGATGTTCGAAGACGGGCAGGGCTGGACAGCATGTTGGGGCTCTGCAACGCAGCCGCGCGCCGTGCCCTGTAAGAGACCTCGCGGCGGCAACTCCAAGAGACACGATGGAGAACCCGTGCCAGAAATGGAACCGGCCATCCGTGCCGTGGCGCAACTCGCTGACCACGTGCACTGGGTGCGAGCGTGGCCTGAGCTACCGACATGGCGCGACCGGCTCCGCCGATGGGCGTACCCCGAGTTCTACCGATTCGATCCGACCGCTACCCCGCCAAAACCATGGGTTGATCGGCCAGCTGGGGCCTTTGAGAGGACGGGTTGGCGTATCCGGTCGGGATACGTGCAATCCGAGCTGGCTTTTGAAGTCGAGTACGTGGTCTGTGATCTGTGCGAGATCGGTTGGGTTGAGTCACCTCTGTCCTATGAGGGCTATAGGCGCTGCGGCCTCGCCTCAGCCGCTCTCCGGTCTCTACGCCGGGCCTACCCGGGAGTCGATTGGCACACAGGCGGGGGACACTTCCGCGAGTCCGAACCCTTCTGGGCCTCCGCTGGCGTAGACGTTCCCGGGGGCTATACGCGGCAGGAAAGGTGTCGCCACGTGGAACCGTGGAGGGCGTCAGCGAGTTCCTGAAGCGGTGCTCGGGTGCCTCAGGCTGGGCCGTCTCTGGGCCGTCCGAGGTTGCTCAAGGGCACCCGATGACGACCAATGGCGACCACTCACCCGGAGTCGATCAGCGTCTCCACCTGCGAAAACCCTGGTCGGCGAGATATCCCGCAAGACCCAGGGCAAGAAGAAGTAAGCAGAGCTGACGAAGCCCCCTGCCCGCGGGATGTCCGCGGGCAGGGGGCTTTTTGGTGGCCTTGGGCCGCCTCTGGGCCGGCAGCGGCCTCAAGGCTTCAAGAAGCCCGGCTCCGGCCACTCCCTCGTCTCTGCCTGTGCTCCTGCGTCGCGCAGGGCTGCGACTGCTGCCTCAGGTTCTTCTGGGACACGCCGTCGAGAATCATGGAGGGAGCATCCGTTGCCGGAACCTGGCTGCGCCAGAGGTGCAGTCTCTAGGGGCTTTGCGCCAAGGCTCCGCGTTGCGAGGCGCGCTGAGTGTCCAACTGCGTGACGACCGCGACGCACAACCACGAACAACCGCGTACGGCACCGGGCCATCAACGCAGGCGGCAGGCGCAGCGGCCCAAGGACACCGGGCATCCAGAGTTGGCTATATGGGTTGTCCCGGTCCCGATACTCGGTGTCGATCGTGCCGCCTACCGTCGGCAGTAGCCGGCGAGATCTGTTCTTACAAAGCAGACGTCGATGGTTTGGGCTGTCTGTGTCAGTCAGGCGACGGCTGTGACCGTTCGTGAATGGCTCATGCGGACAGCCTGCGGGTGTGGACGCGAGGTCGGCGAGCGAAGGGCGTGGACCCAACAGAGAAGCCCCAGAGTTGGTCTGGGGCTTCTCTCATATTGGATGCGTGTTACCGCTAGCCGAAGGCTGCTGCCGGAAGGCGTGGACCCTCGTCTCCTTCATGGGGCGGAACCGGCGGCAGCAGGCGGTGGCCGCGGCTCGTTGCCACACGGAGCACCCCGTGGAGGGCTTCAGTCAGAGCCGTCGCCAGGTGGCGCGGTTCTTCCGGCTCGGCGTCCTTGTCTCCGGGTGCTTCGACTGCGCCCTCCAGGAGCTCGGTTGCCATGCCGAGTTGTAGCGCTTCGATGTTGTCTGCCAGGCGAGACAGGTGGCCGCTGTTGTCGTCGGTGCTCAGGTAGAGCGGGGCTTGCCCTCGGGGCCCAGCCATGAGAGGAGCCGCAGTTTGTTGTGTGTGGGCATTCTTCTGTCCTCCTGTCTCCGCTCATCATGTGGTGCGTGAAGAGCGCGTCGGCGCGATCGCCGGGAAGCGCCAGGAACGCTGCCTCGACGACGCGTCCGGTGGCGTCGGTCGCCACGCGGGTGATCGCCAGTACGGGCAGGGCTGTGCTGATGCGCAGGGTTGCGGCTTCTCTCGGGGTTGGGAAGCGGGCACTGACCCGCTCCTGTACCTCGGCCAGCGAAGGGCGCAGTTCCGCCAGCCTTGCCCACACCCCTTTGCGTAGGGCCGACTCGCTTGGGCCTTCGGGCGGCGCCAGGTCGCGCGGGACGTAGATGCGAGCCAGGCTGTGCGAGAACTTCTCCGCGTAGCTGATGCAGAAGAATTCAGTCAGTGGGCTGCTCGCGGACACCCTGAGAAGAGCGGTCGGATCCCCTTGTGCCGGGAGATGACAACGGGCACCTCAACAGCTGCATCGGTCACGGAACCACCCGAGCATGCCCGTTGACCATGCTGCCGCACCGGAAAACTCCAAGATCCCCGAAGAGTCCAACTCACATAGGGTGCGGTCGCGAGGGTGTCCAGGTTGTTCATCATGCAACAATCTTGGATACCCTCGTTTACGTCTCTCCGGGCACCCCTTGGAATAGATCATTTAGGGTGACCTGAACCTCAAATTTCACTCAACTGCCGCGACGGAAAAGCGAGTTGCTCCCTAAGGTCAGTTCCTGACGGTCGGCGATGCCGATTTCATCGAGAGAACTACGGGGAAAATACGTGCGCCAAATACCCAAGATCGTCGCAGTCGGCTGCGCCGCCGCCGCACTTGCCGCTGTGGGTGCTGTACCCGCCAGTGCCGGGACGCTCCATCCGATGAGCTGCCCGTCCGACCGAGGCTACGACTTCTCGGGCAGCTACACCTATTACAGGGACATGGAACCCCGTTCCGGCGGGGACAGCGGCACGACGATCAGCATCACCTTCCACAAGGGCAAAACGACGACGTCGACGGTCGGCGGGGCGGTCTCCGGCGAAGCCAAGGTGGTGTTCGTCAAGGCGTCGGCTGAGTTTGACTACCATTTCGCCTGGCAGTGGACGAACAGCTCCACCTACACGTGGTCGTGGAAGGTGCCGAATACGATGAAGCACGGTTACCTGCACGCCGGGGTGAAGGCCAGGTACACGAAGTGGAACTACAACCAAACCGAGCCCAACTGCAAGACCAAGGTGCTGCGTAAGGGAACGGCGCGGCTGGTCTACAACGGCCGCGAGACGTGGCACGGGAAAAGCTGATGCGAAGCGCAGGGATTGTTCTGCTGGTGGTGTCCGCCGCTGTGGTGTCCGGGTGCAGCGGCGGGAAGAGTACGCCGCCTTCGCCGCCTTCGCCGAGTGCCTCGAAGGCAGCGGCGGTGGTGTCCGATCCGGAGAATCCTGAGAAGGGCGCTAAGACACCGGGCAGGCTGGGTCCGGGGACGGTGAAGCTGCCCGTGGCTGCGGACCGGATTGCCGCATTGTCCGTGCGGTATGACTGTCTCGGTCCCTCGGGTGGCCTGAAGGTCAGTAATGGGACAGCGCTGCGCGCCGGGACCGAAGTGTGTGACGACAGCGCCACCTACGGTGCCTCGATGAAGGCGAAAGACCTGGCTGGCCGGAAGTTCGGCGGTGCGGTCAAGATCGAGGCCGACAAGCGGACGCGGTGGCGCGTTTCCGTCAGCGTCACCGACAAGGATGGCGTCAAACAGACAGTCCATAGCTGAACTTGACTCTGGCGGGGATCTTGGATTTGCCCGGTGCGTCGGCGTGACTGGTGGGCATGCTCGGGGTTCCGAGACCCTATGCAGTTGTTAGGTGTGTGTTGCCGCTCCGTCCTCGTTCGGGTGAGCGAGTCCCGCTTCTGACCGCGTAGATCGCGCGGGCGAGCAACCCGGGTGGTACGGCGGCGATGTGGGTAAGAGACCGCCTGGACGGGTTGTGACGTGACGAGGACTTCGCTGACTGGTATCCGCGTGACGGGCGTCCGGGTCTCTCGCCTGCCTCAGCTGGTCACTGTCTGTGTGCTGCAGTTCCTGCTCGGCCTGTCGGACCGGCAGGCCGAGCAGGCGTTGCGCTGCCGCATCGACGTCAAGTACGCCATGGCCCCGGAGCTGGACGATCCCGGCTTCCACCACTGCCTGCTGGCCGACTTCCGAGGCCGTCTCACCGAGGGCGACCGCGCCGACCGCCTCCTCGACCTCGCGCTGGTGCGCGAGCGCACCACACAGCGCACCGACTCCACCCACGTCCTGGCCGCGGTTGCAGCCGCTGGTGTTGGTGAGGTCGACGGCAATGAGTTCGGTGGGGGAGAGGTTGTGATCTACGCCTTTGGTCCTGATGCCGAGGCCTTGTTCCGGGTGATGGAGCCTGGGTTGCGCATGCTTCCGTTTCGGCCGGCACACGTCGTGCTGCGCTATGGCTTACAAAGCAGCGCTCAGGTCTCCCTCTGGCGCACACCGGTGCATGCCACCAACGCGCTTGCGTCCTCGGTGAGGAACAGTATGAAGACCCATGTCCCATCGGCGGCTTTGACTTGACCGAGACGCACGGTCCGGCCATGCCGGCCGAGGAGTTGCACTGCTCGTTCCAGGCCCACGGTCTGGATGCCTGTCCTTCGCGTGTGCCGAAGGCGGCGTTCGTAGATCCGGGCGGGCGAATCAGAGCGAGGAGCCCCGTCCCGGACGACGTAGGAAGCACCGCTGCGGAGCGCTTCCAGGGCGGCAACGGACGCCTCGTCATCGTCGGCCAGAAGCTGTGCCGGCACCTCCCCTTCCATAGCCACCCCCACGGGATCCTGCGGTACAGACGCGGCTCACGCCAATCGTAGGCATGGTGCCGGATTGGCCATGTTCCTGATCGAGCTGAGGCACAGCAGCGGAGTGAAACGACTCCCGCAAACGTGGGTGGCTGCCAACGGCTGGCACGAAGGGGCGCGCGCGGTCGGCGCTGGCAGGTCGCGCTCTTGGCCATCGACGAAGCCCGGCCGTCGGTTAGGTCCCGGGCTGTTCCCGGGCCGCCACCGGACAGAGCCGGGGATGCAGCTGCACTACAGAGCTGGGTACCTCGGATGCCGACCGCGCGTCTGTGACCGTAGCCCCAGCCACTGACAACGGTCGGGCTTGAGGCGCCCGGGGAGCATCAATGCTGGGCCGTCAGGTGTCGGCCGAACGCCGACGGCAAGGGGATGGGTGGCCGATAGCCTCAGCGTCCACTGGCCCGTCGGGGCCGACGCCGGAGTGGGGTTACGTGCTCAAGCGGGTACACCTGGCAGGTGTTGTCCCGGCGATACTCGGCTTGTCCGGGTGTGCCAACTCGACCTCGGAGGAGCCGAAGTCGCCTCCACCGCCCGTGCCCGTATCGCTGATGGTTCGTCAAGTACAACTGGCTGTAGTCAGGGTGGCGATCGGGTCGATCCCATGCTCCATGCTCCATGGTTCCTGGGCCCGGACTCCGCTGTCGTGCTGCACTTCAACGGCAACCGTGTCGAGCTGCTGGGCGCAGGCCGGTGCAGGGGGACTGTCGTCAAAGAACGGCGTGCACGCCGTACGGCTCAAGTGCGATGACGGGAACACGGATCACGCCGTTGGCAAGGTATGGGGCCTGTCGCAATCGAGCATGACGGTGGACTGGGAGGGGTTCGGCGCCGACACCTTTCGGCGGAGCAGCTGGCGGGACTGCTCCCGTCCGGACGTCGGGACCCTTGTTGTGCGGACAGCCGTGAGGGGGCCGTCCGCGCCACCGGAACAGGTGGCGCGGGACGGGCCCCACACAGCCGCGCCGAACGGCGCGCCTCAGCTCGTGCAGCCGCCGCACTGGCACGGTGCTCCGGACTGGCAGCCGCAGCCGCAGCCGGAGCCACAGCCGCACGCGGCGAGAACGCGCAGATGGTGCACTTGGACGGGGGCTTGCTGCTGAGGGTCGGTGACGGGGGAATCGGCCATGAGTTCCTCCTGCTCGGCGTGCGAGGACGTGCTGCCTCGGCCATCCCATACCCACCCAGGTGGGGCGCATCAACGGCGCATGCGCGCAAGCGCGCCGTTCACGCCCCCTCGACCTGGGCCGGGGCGGACTGGATCTCGTCCGCGTGCTCGCCCGTCACCAGGTAGACCACCCGCTTGGCCACCGACACCGCGTGGTCGGCGAACCGCTCGTAGTAGCGGCCGAGGAGCGTGACGTCGACCGCCGTCTCGAT
Organism: Streptomyces sp. NBC_00859; assembly: GCF_045161865.1. NCBI lineage: Bacteria > Bacillati > Actinomycetota > Actinomycetes > Kitasatosporales > Streptomycetaceae > Streptomyces > Streptomyces sp. NBC_00859. Next base: position 4,424,414 of record NZ_CP108826.1, read on the forward strand.
CCCGTGCTTCCACCGGTCGTCCATCAGGTGCTGGAAGAGCGTCCGGTGCAGCAGGTCCATCTCGTCGTCGTCCGTCTCCAGCTGGAGTGCCAGATCGACGTCCATGGTGATGATGACCTCGGCCGCCTTGGCCATCAGCCGCTGGGCCAGCTGTCCCATTTCCAGGATCGTGGCGTGCAGATCATGCGGAACGGCCCGGTCCGGGTAGCGGAGCCGGGTGAGCTTCGCGACGTGCTGGGCCAGGTCGCCCGAGCGCTCCAGGTCGGCGCTCATCCGCAGTGAGGTGACCACGATGCGCAGGTCGGTGGCGACGGGCTGCTGCCTCGCGAGCAGGGCGATGGCCCGCGCTTCGAGGTCGTGCTGGAGGTCGTCGACCTTCTGATCGGCGGCGATCACGCTCTCGGCGAGCTTCAGATCGGCGTCCAGCATCGCGGTCGTGGCCCGGCCGATCGCCGAACCGACGAGCCGGGCCATCTCGACCAGTCCCTCGCCGATCGAGTCCAGTTCCTCGTGGTACGCGTCCCGCATTGGAGTCCCTCTCTTGTACCGCTTCTTGTACCGCTGATCTTGTACAGCTGATCCTGCGCAGCTGACACGGTCCCGGGGCGCCCGGTAACGGCCGTGCGCCCGCACCTCCACGGTCGGTGGGCCACGCGTCCGTTTCCGTCATCCCAAGTGAACCGGCCCTATCCCCTCGGTGAACTCTGGGCGACGAACGTTCGAGCAGACACCTGTATGGCTGGGGATGTGTCGGTGAGGCCGCATAACCTGGAGGCATGGACGTGAACGCGGCGGTCGCCGCAGCAAGCGCGATCGCCGGGCTGTGCACCGGTGTGATCGGCGTGCTGGCGTTCCGCTGGAGCGAGCGCGAGCTGGCCCGCCCCACCCGGACCTCCCTGCACACCGACGACGTGCTGCCGCCCGGCGTGGACACCGTGCTCTCCGTGCTCAGTTCCTCCGCCGTGGTGCTCGACGAGAGCGATTCGGTGGTCAAGGCCAGTTCGGCGGCGTACGCCCTGGGCCTGGTCAGGGGCGGGAAGCTGGCCGTTGAGCCCATGCTGCACATGGCAAGGGACACCCGGCGCGACGGAGAGATACGCCAGGTCGAGCTGGACCTCCCCCGCAGGGGCACCGGTCGTGGCGAGGCACTCGCGGTCTCCGCCAGGGTGGCACCGCTCGGCTCCCGGCTGGTGCTGCTGCTCGTCGAGGACCTCACCGAGGCCCGCCGTATCGAAGCCGTACGCCGTGACTTCGTCGCCAACGTCAGCCATGAACTGAAGACCCCGGTCGGAGCGCTCTCGCTGCTCTCCGAGGCGGTCATGGGCGCCTCGGACGACCCGGAGGCCGTCACCCGGTTCGCGGGCCGGATGCAGACGGAGGCGACCCGGCTCACCAATCTGGTCCAGGAGCTGATCGACCTCTCCCGGGTCCAGAACGACGACCCGCTCGAAGACGCCGAGCCGGTCCGGGTCGATGTCCTGGTCGCCGAGGCCATCGACCGCTGCCGCCACCAGGCAGGCACCAAGCAGATCACCATGGCGGCCGGCGGCACGGCTGACCTGCACGTCTGGGGCAACCGCTCACAGCTCGCCGCCGCCCTGGGGAACCTCGTGGAGAACGCGGTCAACTACTCACCGGCCCGTACCCGGGTCGGCATCGCCGCCCGCTGCGCCTCCGCCCCCGGCGGCAACCTGATCGAGATCGCCGTCACCGACCAGGGGCTCGGCATCACCGAGAAGGACCGCGAGCGGATCTTCGAGCGCTTCTACCGCGTCGACCCGGCCCGTTCCCGAGCCACCGGCGGCACGGGCCTCGGCCTCGCCATCGTCAAACATGTGGCCGCCTCGCACGGCGGGGAGGTCACGGTGTGGAGCTCGGAGGGCCAGGGCTCCACCTTCACCCTGCGGCTGCCGGAAGCCGGTGCCGTACGCAACCGCCGCGGCACCGCCGCCACCGAGTCAGGCCCCGCCGGCGTGGCCGGCGAGGACGACGACCAGCCGTTCGCGACTTTCCTGTCCTCTGAACCCATTCCTGCCCCGGAGGTCCTTCCGTGACCCGAGTGCTTGTCGTCGAGGATGAGGAATCCTTCAGCGACGCTCTGTCCTACATGCTGCGCAAGGAAGGGTTCGAGGTCGCCATCGCGGCCACCGGCCCCGACGGACTCGACGAATTCGAGCGCAACGGCGCCGACCTGGTACTGCTCGACCTGATGCTGCCGGGGCTGCCCGGCACCGAGGTGTGCCGTCAGCTGCGCGGCCGCTCCAACGTTCCGGTGATCATGGTGACCGCCAAGGACAGCGAGATCGACAAGGTCGTCGGCCTGGAAATAGGAGCCGACGACTACGTCACCAAGCCCTTCTCGTCACGGGAGCTGGTCGCCCGCATCCGCGCGGTGCTGCGCCGGCGTGGTGAGCCCGAGGAGGTCTCGCCGGCCGCGCTGGAGGCCGGTCCGGTCCGGATGGACGTGGACCGCCATGTCGTGACGGTCTCCGGCGCCAAGGTCGACCTGCCGCTCAAGGAGTTCGACCTGCTGGAGATGCTGCTCAGGAACGCGGGCCGGGTACTGACCCGGATGCAGCTGATCGACCGGGTCTGGGGTGCGGACTACGTCGGCGACACCAAGACCCTCGACGTTCATGTGAAGCGCCTGCGCGCCAAGATCGAGCCGGACCCCGGCGCGCCCCGGTATCTGGTGACGGTCCGGGGGCTCGGCTACAAGTTCGAGCCGTAGACCGGCCCCTGCCGGGCGCCGCAGCCCGCGCCGGGGCTGCGTCGCCGTACGTACGGAGCGGCTGCCCCGCCGACGCAGGAAACGGAAAGGCGGTCGCCCGCCGCAGGTACGAAACCGAGGTGCCCCCGACCGGAATCAGTCCGATTCCGGTCGGGGGCACCTCGGTGTGTCCGTATGTCCGTGTGCGCCATGTCCCTCTGCGCCCGCGTGCGCCCGTACGCGCCCGTGCCGCTGGTCAGCCGTGCAGCCGGTCAGCTGCTGGTCGAGGCCGATGCCGGGCCGGACGGTGTCGCGTTGCCGCCGGGGGTCGCGTTGCTGCCCGAAGAGGGCTTGCCCGACGGGGAGGGCCCGCCCGAGGGCGCTCCCGAACCCGAAGGGGTCGAGCCGGGCGTCGCCACGGGGCTGGGCGTCGCGGGCAGGCTGCTCGGGCCGAAGCCGTGGAAGTAGCTGGTGGCGGGGACGACGAGCGCGGCCAGCGCCACCCGTCCGGTCTCGCTGAACTGGAAGACCAGGTTCTGCGTCGACCCCGCGGCGGCTGCCGAGCGGCCGTCGGCGAGGACGGCGGCCGCGTTGTTACGGCCGCCGATGACGACCGAACCGTGGGCGGGAACCGAGATCGGCCCCTTGCCCTTGGCCCCGGTGAGCTTGACCGGGGAGCTGGAGCCCGCGAGCTTGACGTTCTGGAGCGTCTGGTTCGTGTCGCCGTTGTTGAAGACGGTCGTCGCGATGACGGCAGGGCCCTTGACCGTGGCCTTCGGCTGGGTGATCACCGTCGCGTTCTGGACCTTGATGACGCCGACCGTGGTGGCGGCGTTGTCCGGCTTGATCTCGATCGTCGCCGCGTTGTTGCCTGCGCCACAGGCGGACAGGGCGGCGGTCGAGACCACGATGGCAGAAGCGGCGAGGACGCCGCGTCGAAGGCTGCTGCTCACGGCGGCGGCTTCTCCTAGGACGTACGGACAGACGGACAGGGGGGCGGGAGGGGGTAAAGCCTCCCTAAGGGTGTGTCAGCGGCCTCAGGTTACCGAGCCGCCGTCACGGCCCCGCACCCGACCCGCCCCGTCGCCGGTACCGGTACCTGCCGGTCGGCCGCGGGCCGTCCGATCCGGTGGCTTCGTACGCCGTTCACATATCGCGAGTGATCAATTCACTCTGCCGCTCTCCGCCGCCACGCATTCCTTACGGAAAACCCTCTTCCGGCGCACAGTGATCAATTCTCGAATGCGTCCGTATGGGTGATCGACATACGAACAAGGGTCGCGAAGTTCACCGTTTGGAACCCGGCAAATCGGGACGTTAGCCCCCTGGGGGAGGGCTCCGGATCCCTGTAGCGTGCGCGTTTCTCTTCGTGTGCAGAGCGGCTCCCACCTGCGAATACCGTCCCGCGGGAGCTGTTCGCAGCACGTTCGTGATGCTGTTGTCAAGCCCTGAGATATGCCCTGACCTGCGAAAACGTCATTCAGAAGAAGCCGTTCTCGTGTTACCCTGGATAGCCACGGAAGGGGTACCTGTCACATGACGTTCAAGGTTGGCGACACCGTGGTCTATCCCCATCACGGGGCCGCGCTGATCGAGGCTATCGAAACTCGCCAGATCAAAGGCGTGGACAAGACCTACTTGGTGCTCAAGGTCGCCCAGGGCGACCTGACTGTTCGTGTGCCGGCGGACAATGCGGAGTTCGTAGGCGTGCGTGACGTGGTTGGTCAGGAAGGGCTGGACCGGGTCTTCGAGGTGCTTCGTGCGCCGTATGCCGAAGAGCCCACTAACTGGTCCCGTCGCTACAAGGCGAATCTTGAGAAACTCGCCTCCGGCGACGTCATCAAGGTTGCCGAAGTAGTTCGTGACCTGTGGCGTCGCGAGCGTGAGCGCGGACTTTCGGCCGGTGAGAAGCGCATGCTCGCCAAGGCCCGCCAGATCCTGGTGAGTGAGCTCGCTCTCGCTGAGAACACCAACGAAGACAAGGCCGAGGCTCTGCTCGACGAGGTCCTCGCGTCCTGAATCGCTCGACCCGCTTGACGCATTGAATGCCGTGGTGCCCGCTGACCGCATGGACCAGTCCCATGTGTCGTCGGGCGCTACGGCATGTTGTTTTCTCAAGCAGCTCTCCCGCACGTGCCGTCTTCCCGCACGTCCGCCCCGCACACTCTTTTCACGCAGACCGGTGCGGCGGCTCAGCCGCTTCGACGCTCCGGCCGGCCCGGTGGCCCTGCTTCCGTCTTCGCCTGTTTTTCATGGAGCGATGCCGCGTGAGCAGTACCTTGATCGGTACGTGGTGTGCCGGGCCCGGGATGCCGACTCGCCCAGTCGTCACGGAAGGGGCCGGTCAGGGCGTCGCGCCCGGCACTCCCCCAACCTACGGCCGGGGGCACCCCCAGGCCATACCCACGCCGGCTGAGGACACAAACCCTGAACGCGCAATCGATGTCAGACGAGCCCGGACACCATTCCCGTACCGGATCCAGCGACGGATCCAGCGACGGATCCCGTACCGGATCCAGCGACGGCGCAGGCCCAGGATCCCGTACCGGACCCCGCGCCGAGCGTGCGGCCGGAGCAGGCCACACCACTGCCGCCGTGATCCCCGCCGCCGGCCGCGGTGTCCGGCTCGGCCCCGGCGCTCCCAAGGCGCTCCGCGCCATCGACGGAACACCCATGCTGGTCCACGCCGTGCGGGCGATGGCCGGATCACGTGCCGTCTCCCTCGTGGTCGTCGTGGCCCCGCCGGACGGTGCAGCGGAGGTCGAGGCACTGCTGGCCGGGCACCTCTGCCCCGCGGGCACCGAGCTCCTCGTCGTCCCCGGCGGCGACACCCGGCAGGAGTCCGTGCGGCTCGGGATCGGTGTACTCCCCGGGAGCGTCAGCACGGTGCTGGTGCACGACGCGGCCCGACCGCTCGTGCCCGTCGGCACCGTGGACGCGGTGATCGCGGCGGTACGGAACGGCGCCCCCGCGGTCGTTCCCGCCCTCCCGCTCGCCGACACCGTCAAGCAGGTCGAGCCGCGGACGGGAGGCGCCCCCGAACCGGTCGTCGCCACCCCGGTGCGGGCCCTGCTGCGCGCCGTACAGACGCCGCAGGGCTTCGACCGCGCGCTGCTCGCCCGCGCGCACGCCACGGTCACCCACGACGTCACCGACGACGCGAGCATGGTCGAGCAGCTCGGGGTGCAGGTCGTGGTCGTCCCCGGACACGAAGAGGCATTCAAGGTGACCAGGCCACTGGACCTGGTCCTGGCTGAGGCGGTTCTCGCCCGCAGGAGGGAAAACAATGGCTTCTGACGTGCCGATGGTCTTGCCGCAGGTCGGTATCGGGACCGATATCCACGCTTTCGACGAGGGGCGCGAGCTGTGGTGCGCCGGCCTTCGCTGGGAGGGCGAGGGCCCCGGTCTCGCCGGGCACTCCGACGCGGACGTGGTCGCCCACGCCGCCTGCAACGCACTGTTCTCCGCCGCCGGTATCGGCGATCTCGGGGCCCACTTCGGCACCGGCCGCCCCGAGTGGTCCGGGGCATCCGGGCTCACCCTGCTCACCGAGGCCGCCCGCATCGTCCGCGCCGAGGGGTTCACCATCGGCAATGTGGCCGTCCAGGTGGTCGGCGGCCGGCCGAAGATCGGCAAGCGCAGGGACGAGGCGCAGCAGGTCCTCTCGGAGGCTGCCGGAGCGCCGGTCTCGGTGTCGGCGGCCACCAGTGACGGACTCGGCTTCACCGGCCGTGGCGAAGGCCTCGCCGCCATCGCCACGGCCCTGGTGGTCCGTACGTAGGAGCCGTGCCCGCCGGCCGGACGGGGCCGGTCGCAGGAGCCGCACGGGGGCAGCCGTCCGCAGGAACCTGCGGCGTGCTCGGGCCTGCGGTCCGCTCGACCTGCGGTCGGCTCGGCCTGCGGGCCGCCTTGGGAGCCGCGCCCCGCCTTGGGAGCCGCGCCCCGCCTTGGGAGCCGCGCCCCGCCTTGGGGGCCGCGCCCCGCCCCTCTCGCCCCCGCACCCCGAGCCCCGTGCATACGCAGAGGGCCCCGTACCTGCGCGGCGCGACGTTTGGAGCCGGGTCCGGGGCCGGCTGTTGGGGTAGGCATGGGAGCGCAAGCTCTTGTTCCACCGTCTGTTTGCTCCACGATCCGTTCGACCATCCGTTCCGTACCCCGGAGGCCAGCACGTGTCTGCCGTACTCAGCGACAAGCTCAAGGAACTCCTCGACAGCCCCGTCTTCGTCAACATCGCCACCATCCAGCCCGACGGCAGCCCCCAGGTGAGCCCGGTCTGGGTCAAGCGGGACGGCAACGATGTCCTGATCTCGACGACGGCCGACCGCCGCAAGGAGAAGAACCTGCGCCGCGACCCGCGGGTGACGGTGCTGCTGCAGCCCGCCGACGCCCCCTACTCGTACGCCGAGATCCGGGGCACCGCGACGCTCACCACCGAGGGCGGCCAGGAGCTGATCGACGAGCTGGCGCTGAAGTACCAGGGAAAGCCGTACGCCGAGTTCAACCCGGACTCCGCCAACGACGGCACCCGGGTCGTCGTCAGGATCACCCCGCGCAAGGTCGTGGGCAGTATCTGAGGCACGACCCCGCGGAATCCGAGGCGCGATCCCGTTCCGGCCCGCCCGAGAACCCGCAAGAGAGCCCGCCGGAGCGCCCGCCCGGACGTGGGCCCGAGCTCCCGTCCGGCGGCCGGTCACGAGCCGCCGGACGGGCGCCCCGGAGCACTGTTGCGTCACACTTCCATGCCCCGTCGGCCAAAGGGTCGCGGGGCACTGGTATGGGGCCACTACCCTGGTGCAGTGACTATTCGTCTGTACGACACCAGCGCCCGGCAGATCCGTGACTTCGTTCCGCTCACAGCGGGCTGTGTCTCGATCTACCTCTGTGGCGCCACGGTGCAGGCGGCCCCGCACATCGGGCACATCAGGTCCGGGCTGAATTTCGACATCATGCGCCGCTGGTTCGCCTACCGCGGGTACGAGGTCACGTTCATCCGGAACGTCACGGACATCGACGACAAGATCATCAAGAAGGCCGCGGAGCAGAACCGCCCCTGGTGGTCGATCGGCTACGAGAACGAGCGCGCGTTCAACACCGGGTACGACGTGCTCGGCTGCCTGCCGGTCACCTACGAACCGCGTGCCACCGGTCACATGACCGAGATGATCGAGATGATGCGCGTGCTCATCGAGCGCGGTCACGCATACGAGGCCGACGGCAACGTCTACTTCGACGTGCGCTCGTACGACGGGTATCTCCAGCTCTCCAACCAGGACCTCGACGAGATGCGCCAGCCCGCCGAGGACGGCGTGACCGGCAAGCGCGACCCGCGCGACTTCGCCATGTGGAAGTCCGTCAAGCCCGGTGAGCCGTCCTGGGAGACCCCGTGGGGCCCCGGAAGGCCCGGCTGGCACCTGGAGTGCTCCGCGATGGCCCACAAGTACCTGGGCAGCGCCTTCGACATCCACGGCGGCGGGCTCGACCTGATCTTCCCGCACCACGAGAACGAGATCGCGCAGTCCAAGGCTTACGGAGACGACTTCGCGGCCTACTGGCTGCACAACGCCTGGGTCACCATGAGCGGCGAGAAGATGTCCAAGTCGCTGGGCAACTCGGTGCTGGTCAGCGAGATGGTCAAGCAGTGGCGCCCGATCGTCCTGCGCTACTACCTCGGCACCCCGCACTACCGCTCGATGATCGAGTACAGCGAAGAGGCACTGCGGGAGGCGGAGTCGGCCTTCGCCCGCATCGAGGGCTTCGTCCAGCGGGTCGTCGAGAAGGCCGGGGGAGCGGTCGCTCCGGCCGCCGAGGTGCCGCCCGCCTTTGCCGAGGCCATGGACGACGACATGGGTGTACCGCAGGCGCTCGCGGTCGTCCACACCACGGTCCGCCAGGGCAATTCCGCACTCGCGGCCGACGACAAGGAAGAAGCCGTCGCCCGGCTCGCGGAGGTACGGGCCATGCTGGGCGTTCTCGGTCTCGACCCGCTCGACGAACACTGGGCGGGCGACGGCGACCGAGGTGACGACCTGCACGGGGCGGTGGACACTCTGGTCCGGCTCGTGCTCGAACAGCGCGAGTCCGCCAGGTCCCGCAAGGACTGGGCCACGGCGGACGCGATCCGGGACCAGCTCCAGCAGTCGGGCCTGGTCATCGAGGACGGCCAGAACGGTCCGCGCTGGACTCTCGGCCCGCGGTGAGCACTCGGACGCCGTTCGCGGCACACTTTCCTATACGTAGTACGTACTGAGCAGCAAAGAAACAGGTAGGTCATGGCCGGGAACAGCCAGCGCAGGAACCGCCGCACGTCCAACAAGAAGGGCGCGCAGGTCGGCAGCGGGGGCCAGCGACGCCGCGGCCTGGAAGGGAAGGGCCCGACGCCCCCCGCGTCCGAACGCAAGGGGCACAAGAAGAACCGCGTCGCGGGCGCCCAGGCACGGCAGGCCGCGGCCCGCCGTCCCGCGCCACGCAGGGGCGGGGCCAAGGGCACGTCCGAGATGGTCGTCGGCCGCAACCCGGTCTACGAGGCGCTGCGCGACGGCGTCCCGGCGGTGACCCTCTACGTCCAGCAGTACATCGACAACGACGAGCGGGTGCGCGAGGCGCTCCAGCTCGCCGGGCAGCGCGGCAACATCAACCTGATGGAGGCCCCGCGCCCGGAGCTGGACCGGATGACGAACGGCCTGAACCACCAGGGCCTCGTCCTCCAGGTCCCGCCGTACGAGTACGCGCACCCCGAGGACCTCACATCCGCCGCGTACGACGCCAACGAGGACCCGCTGATCGTCGCCCTCGACGGTGTGACGGACCCGCGGAACCTCGGCGCGATCGTGCGCTCCGTGTCCGCTTTCGGCGGCCACGGCGTGGTCGTCCCCGAGCGCCGGGCGGCCGGCATGACGGCGGGCGCCTGGAAGTCCTCGGCGGGCACGGCCGCGCGTACGCCGGTCTCCCGCGTCACCAACCTGACGCGGGCGCTGGAGAGCTACCAGAAGGCCGGTATCACGGTCGTCGGCCTGGCGGCCGACGGCGAGCACGAGGTGCAGGACCTGGCGGCTCTGGGCGGCCCGGTCGTCATCGTCATCGGCAGTGAGGGCAAGGGGCTCGGCCGGCTCGTCGGCGAGACCTGTGACTACCGGGTGCGGATTCCGATGCCGGGTGGCGCCGAGTCGCTGAACGCGGGCGTGGCCGCGGGCATCGTCCTGTACGAGGCCGCGCGCCGCCGGGCCTGAGCCGCACGCGGCACGCCGCACAAGGCAGCCCGCACGCGGCACGTAGCACGCGGCACGCTGCGCAGCCCGGTCACGTACCGTCCGCGTCCATGGACGGTACGTGACCGGGCTGTTGTTGTGCTGTTGCTCCTGGCTCTGCCTGCCGCATCCGGAGCCGGTGGCTGCCGCTGGTTTGCCCCTGCCGGGGTGGTCCGCCGGCCGGCGCTTCGCCTTGTGGGCAACGCCTGTTGACGGGTCGCGGACAGATCCGGAGCGTCAAGGCAGTGTCCTAAACCTGTGTCACTCGGTTAGATGAGCGTGGACACCAGAACACCCGGGTTCGACGACCTGCCCGCGCTGAGCATGGTCAAGGTGCCGTGCGATCCCGCACAGGTCGTCGTCAACCACGCCAGCTTCCGGGTGCAGCTCGCACCGAACTCGATTCGCAGGCCCGCCGGTTCGGGTCCGAAGGGCACGGCAAGGGTCCCCGCGGCCGCCGGCGCGGGCGCGCGGCGCCGCGCGCCTGTCGTGTGGAGTGGAAAGTCAGCCCCTGACGACACCGGGGCGATCAGACTCCTCCAGGCCGTGCGGAACTCCGGCGTTCAGGAGGTCGGTTACGCGTCCGGCCACGACGCGGGAGCCACCCAGGTCATCCCCCGCGTCGGCGTCGGCGGAGCGGACGGCCCGCCGCGCGGCGGCCCCGGAGGCGAGGGCCCCGGCACCCAGTTGCTGCCCAGGATGCGTGAGGCCGTCGGCGCGTACGACGAGCAGGAGCGCTACTCCGGCCGGGCCGACGACGCGGACGACGCGTTCGACGACGGCCTCGGCTACGGCGCCGACGGCGCCGGAAGCCGTGAGGACCTCCAGCGGTCCGGCCAGGACGGCATCCGCCACGCGTATTACCCGGGCCGCCGGATGAACCTCGGTGTGGTGCTGCTCCCGCTCCGCGTGTTCCTCGGGTTCATCTCGATGTACGCCGGTATGGGCAAGCTCTGCGACCCGGTCTACTTCGACGGCGGCGAACGCGGCTCCATGGTCAAGTGGCTGCACTCCCTGCACCCTTGGGCCCTGGCGGAGCCGCTCCGGGACTTCGCGCTCTCGCATCCGGTGGGTGCGGGTCTGACCATCGCGTTCCTGCAGGTCGTCGTCGGGGTGCTGACCGTACTCGGACTCTGGCAGCGGTTCGCCGCGGTCTTCGGCGCGCTGCTCTCCGCGGCGCTGGTCGTCACCGTCAGCTGGCGGACCGTACCGGTGTACGACGCGCCGGACATCATCTACCTCGCGGCCTGGTCCCCGCTGATCATTGCGGGCGCCCCGGTCTACTCGATCGACGGCCGCCTCGCGGGCGAGGCATGGCGCACGCTCGGGCCGCGTTCCGAACTCGCGGACCTGCGGAGGCGGGTACTGCGGCGCGGCGCCGTCGTCGCGTCGCTCGTCGTGGGGCTGACGCTGATCATCGGCGCGCTTCTGGGCGGCGCCGTACGCTCCGCCCAGGTCGTGACCGTGCCGGGTCCGAACACCGACCCCACCAACCGGCTTCCGGGACAGCCGCTGCCGCAGGAGCCGGGCGCCTCGGGCAGTCCGACACAGCAGCGCACGTCGAGGTCCCCCTCGCCGTCCGCGAGCGGCACCGCGCGTCCCTCGGCGAAGCAGTCGGCGCCCGGCGCGGTCCGGGAGAGCGCGACAGCCGGATCCACGGGCCGGCAGCAGCCCAGCCAGACCCAGGGCACCGGGCAGCAGCAGCCGTCGGAACAGCAGCAGCAACAACAGCAGCAGGCCCCGCCGCCGCCCGCGGCGACCAGCGCGGGCCCCTCGGCCGCGGGCGGTACGAGCAGCGGCGGAGGCGGCACGGCCGGTGGCTCCAGCACATCGGGCGGGGGCCAGGGCGGCAGTTCGTCCGGCGGCGGTGGCAACAAGAACCCGATCGGCGGCCTTCTCGGCTGACGGAGGACTCCGCGTACGACGGCTTGAGCTGAGGTACGGAGTCGGTGAGGGGCGGCCGCCGCGAGTGGCCGCCCCTCACGCATGCCGCGGTGCTGACCGCGCCCCGGCGCCGCCGAGCGGCCTTCCTCGCGCAGTCCTGTTGAGCAGTCCGTTCAGCCCTGGCCGCCGAGCTCCTTCGCCGCCTCGGTGAGGTCTTTGGCGGTGTCGATGGCCCGCCAGTAGGCGCCGTGCGGGAGCGGATACCCGGCCAGCCTGCGTTCGCGGGCCAGCCGAGGGAACGTGGACCGCTCGTGGTCCCCGCGGTCCGGGAGCAGGGCCGTGAAGCCCGCGGAGAAGACGTACACGCCGGCGTTGATGAGGTACGGCGAAGGGGGCGACTCGATGAAGTCGAGTACATGCCCGAACTGGTCCGTCTCGACTGCGCCCCACGGGATCCGGGGGCGGGCGAGGGCGAGCGTGGCGACGGCGTCGCGCTCCGCGTGGAAGGCGGCCATCTCGCGCAGTGAGAAGCGCGTCCAGATGTCGCCGTTCGTCGCGTACCAGGGCTGGTCCGGCTGTGGCAGATGTACGGCGGCGTACTTCAGGCCGCCGCCGCGACCGAGCGGCTCGGACTCGACGACGGTCGTGACGCGCAGGGGCAGTTCGGCGCTGTCCAGCCACTCCTGGAGCACCTCGGCGAGATGGCCGCAGGAGATGACGGCATCGGTGACGCCTTCGGATGCCAGCCAGGCCAGCTGATGGCCGATGATCGGCGTACCGGTGCCCGGGATCTCGACCATCGGCTTGGGACGGTCGTCGGTGTACGGGCGCAGCCGGGAACCCTGGCCGCCCGCCAGGACCACGGCCTGGGTGGGCGTCGCGTGTACGTGGTGTGGATCAGGGGTCGTCGTCATGAGGCGCACCATACGACCTGGTGCGCCTCACGACGACGGTGTTCGGCGGCGGCGGTGCTCAGCCGCTCGGCGGGCCGCTGCCCTGCTGGGAAGGGCGGCCGGCCCCGAGGCCGGGGCTGCACCGCGTTGCCTGTGGCGGCCTGTGGCGGGCGTCAGTGCTGGTGTGCCACCCCGTACGCGAAGGAGGTGTCGCAGACCGGGCGCGAGAACGACTGGGCACGCGTCGGCCCGTACCGCTCGACGGCTGCACGGCCCAGCGAGCGGGCGATCGACATGCAGTGGCTCGCCAGGGACGGACGGCTCTCGACCTCGCGCTGGAGGTGCGTGAGCGCCTTGCCCGGGTCCTTCTCCTGGAGCTCGGTGAGGAGCTTGTCACGCAGAATGTCCTGGGGCGTACGGGTCTTGGCGCGCACCGACACCTCCTTGGTGGAGGCGGTCAGCATCTGCGAGCCGTTGGAGGTGCCTGCCCACGGGACGCGGGTGACCGCGAGCGTCCCGGAGAGAACCAGGACGACGGGCAGGACGAGTGCGAGAGTTCGGCCGATTCGGCGGGCTGTGTGGGTCACGCTGTGGAGCGTAGCGGTCGGTGATGATTTGGCGACATTTAGTCACTCGTGCGGGGGATGGTTCGAGTTTGCTTTTCGAATCAGGTGTTGACGCCCGCCGTGAAATGCCCGCTCTGCCGGGGTATTTGTCGACAACGCGCCGCGGCCCCGCGCCTCCTTCAGAGGAGGCGCGAGGCCGCGGTACGCGATCCGTCGGGGCGACCGTCAGCCGCTGAGGCGCTCGCCGGTCGAGGTCGAGAAGACGTGGATCTCGCCGGTACGCGGGACGACGTGGAGCTTGGTGCCCTTGTCCGGGACCTTGCGGCCGTTGACACGGACCACGAGTTCCTTGTCCACGCCGTTCACCTCGGCGGAGCCGTAGACGTAGCCGTCGGCGCCGAGCTCCTCGACGACGTTGACGGCGACCGCCAGGCCGGCCGGGGCCTCGGCGCTCTCCTTGGTGAGCGACTTCGGGACCTCGTCGTGCTCGACGACCTCGAAGTGCTCCGGGCGGACGCCGACCGTGACCGTGGTGTCGCCCTTCTCGGACGCGGCGGCGAGCGCCTCACGGGAGACCGGGACGACGCTGTTGCCGAACTTCACGCCGCCGTCGGTGATCGGGACCTCGACCAGGTTCATGGCCGGGGAGCCGATGAATCCGGCGACGAAGAGGTTGTTGGGGCGGTCGTACATGTTGCGCGGCGAGTCGATCTGCTGGAGCAGGCCGTCCTTCAGCACGACGACGCGGTCGCCCATGGTCATGGCCTCGACCTGGTCGTGCGTGACGTACACCGTGGTGATGCCGAGGCGGCGCTGGAGCGACGCGATCTGCGTACGGGTCGAGACGCGGAGCTTGGCGTCGAGGTTCGACAGCGGCTCGTCCATGAGGAAGACCTGCGGCTCACGCACAATGGCGCGGCCCATCGCGACACGCTGACGCTGACCGCCGGAGAGCGCCTTCGGCTTGCGGTCCAGGTAGTCGCTGAGGTCGAGGATCTTCGCGGCCTCTTCGACCTTGGCGCGGATCTCGGTCTTGTTGATACCGGCGATCTTGAGGGCGAAGCCCATGTTGTCCGCGACAGTCATGTGCGGGTACAGCGCGTAGTTCTGGAACACCATCGCGATGTCGCGGTCCTTCGGCGGAAGGTGCGTGACGTCGCGGTCGCCGATGCGGATCGCTCCGCCGTTGACGTCCTCAAGACCCGCGAGCATGCGCAGGGAGGTCGACTTGCCGCAGCCGGAAGGACCGACGAGGACGAGGAACTCGCCGTCCTCGACATCGATTTCCAGCGCGTCCACGGCGGGCTTGGTGGATCCGGGGTATATCCGGGTCGCCTTGTCGAACGTGACTGTTGCCATGAGCGTGTGCTCCTTCACCGGCAGGAACGTGCCGGACGATCCGAGTAAAGGTGAGTGGTGTAGTCCACACGGGTGAACTGTCCCGAGACGCTACCTGGCGCTTTGCGGTCTGTCAGTAGTTCCGGGCCGGGTAAATTCCGGACGTGGCAGCGTCCGCAGTGCGGTTAGAATGCTCCGACGCGCCTCCTTAGCTCAGCTGGCCAGAGCAACGCACTTGTAATGCGTAGGTCATCGGTTCGAATCCGATAGGGGGCTCTGTGGAAGCCCAGGTCACGTATCCCGTGACCTGGGCTTCTGTCGTCGGAGGACGCATCGGCGGCGTCGGGAGCCGGGCGCTTCGCGGTCGGCGGTCTCAGCTCTGGTCTCGGACGGCGCTCCGGGCCGGGGTGCGAAGGCGTTACCCCTGCGGAGCGAGGCGTACTGCGGCCGCCACCATCGCGTCCAGGCCCGTACCCCAGCTGTGTACAGTGGACGGCTGCGAAGGGGAGTAGCCCCGCAAACCGGTCGTCGACATGCTGGAGCCCTTGCGGTTCCCGGTGGCCGGGCTCGTGCAGAATCTGCCGGGCGGGCGAGACCTTCGGTTCCTTGTCGACGACGTACGCGCGTCGCGGGGCCGAGGTCGTACGCCGCAACCCTCTCTGCGCGTCTTTCCCAGGTTTCCGCGATGCGGGAAAGCTGGCTGATCAGTGTGATCCATTTTGTGTTGCTCATCGTGTGCGCGGTGGCGATCTACCTCTCGTGCGAGTGGTTCGTCAACGCCGTCGAATGGCTGGGCCGGCGTCTGAACGTCGGCAAGATGGCCGTCGGCACCATCCTGGCCGCGTTCGGCACTGCCCTGCCCGAGTCCGTGGTCACCCTGGTCGCCGTGACCACCGGCGGCAGCGAGGAAGCCAAGAACATCGGCGTCGGCGCGGCCATGGGCGGGCCACTGGCGCTGGCCACCGTCGCCTACGGCGTCACCGGAGCGATGCTGCTTCTCAAGCGCCGTAAGGAGAAGGCCCGCATCCTCGCGACCACCGGGATGCCGGACAGCCGCGCGGAGCGGGAGGACCAGGCGCTGGGTGACGAGAAGGACATGCGCCGCCTGGCCAAGGACCAGAAGTGGTTCCTGCCGATCTTCGTCGTGAAGGTCGCGCTGGGTCTGGTCGCCTTCGCGTTCAAGCCGACCCTGGGGCTGCTGTTCTTCGCCGCGTACGCCGTCTACTTCTGGCGCGAGATCCGTGGCGGCGACGAGGACGACGAGGAGGACGAGGAGCTGGAGCCGCTCAAGCTCCGGCCCAGGGCGGCCTCCCCGGCCACCTGGGCCGTGGTCGTGCAGACACTCGCCACCCTGGTCGTGATCTTCTTGGCCTCCCAGCTGTTCGTCAGGCAGCTCGATGCCATCGGCCCGATGCTGGGCCTGTCCGCGGCCGTCACCGCCCTGCTGCTCTCGCCGGTCGCTACAGAACTGCCCGAGATCATGAACGCGGTCATCTGGGTCCGCCAGGGCAAGACGAAGCTCGCCCTGGCCAACATCTCCGGCGCGATGATGATCCAGGCGACCGTCCCCAGCGGACTCGGTCTGCTCTTCACCACCTGGAAGTTCGACGGCGCCCTGCTGTGGGCCGGGCTGATCACCATGGCGGCCATCGTCTACCTGCTGCTCACCATGCGCGCCCACCGGCTCACCCCCGCTCGCCTCACGGTGGCGGCCGGTTTCTACGTCGTCTTCGCCGTCGGCCTCGTCCCGATCCTCAGCTGACCGGCGCCGTGCTGAGGGCGGCCCTCCCCCCGTGCTTGCGGCTGGCCGCGTCGCCCGGCGGACCCCTCCCCGGGGAGGGCGAGGCCCGGGTGGCCCGGTCCGAGCAGGCGGACGTCATGTGAGCCGTGCTCCGACGGGGTGGGCCCATGTGAGCGGCGCCCGGCGGGGGTTGGGCATCCGTACGGTGGGGTCGCTGGGGCGACAGCCAGGCAGGTCAGGCGGGGTCGGCGATGACAGCCGGCCGACGGGAGAGGGCGTCCGATGCCTTGGCTGTGGCGTAGAGGGACAACGCGAGTGCGAGTGCGAGTGCCACGCCCGCGGCGAAGATGCCCGCTGTCGGCTCGGCCTGCGGGCCACCGGCTTCCCCGCGAGCGGACCCGGAGAGGAAAGGGACCACTACGAGGACGGCCAGGCCGAGCGCTACCTCGCCCCAGACGACTCTGGGGAAGTGCCGGAGCGTCAGGTGGAAGAGGGAGGCGGTCTCGCCCGCACCGCGGGCTCTGGTCATGCGGGGCATCAGCCAGAACTGGTTGAAGGCGCCCGCGGTGACCAGTCCCAGAACGAGGACGATCTTGACGAGCAGAACGAGGCCGTAGCCGGTGGTCCAGAACTGGCTGATGCTGCCGACGTGTTCCCAGCTCATCCAGAGGCCCGAGATGACGACACCGGCGACGCAGATCATCGCGACGAGGCTGAATCGGCGCCACATGTCGGTCCAGAGCAGACCGGCGTCCGGGCTCAAGTGGCGCCGGGCGGCGGCGAGGACGCTCAGCATGACCAGTCCGCCGAGCCACACCGTGCCGCTGATGATGTGGATCTGGGTGAAGACCAGGTCCAGCACGTCGTCCGCGGTCTGCGTGGCAGTGGCCGGGAGAGCCGTTATCAGCGTCACCGCCAGTGCGAGCGGCAGAGCGGTGAGGGCGATGGGCTCCAGCCGGCGCCGCGCGCCCCGCGTGAACAGGGCCATGAGAGCGGCCGCGGTGACGAGGAGGACGACGTTCTGCACGAGGAAGAGGGTGCCTTGTGCGACCCAGGCACCTTTGTCGGCTGGTGCCCGCAGGAACTGCCATATGTGTCCGGGGGTGAGGGCGTCGGCGAACGGTGTGCCCGTGCTTGCCCTGGCCACGCGCGCGGCGAGCTGGAAGTACCCGGCCACCAGCAGCACCACGCCGGACCAGGCGAGGCAGACCGCTGACCGGTGGCGCAGTACGGCGACGTCGTCGGAGGTGTCCGTTGCCACCCTGAGTGCGGGCCGGACGGTGGCCGCGTAGGTGATGAGTCCGCCGATGGAGCCGGTCAGGCCGATGAAGTAGCCCGTCTTGGTCAGGGCTCGCCAGGCTGTGGGCAAGGCGTATCCGGCCGTGTCCGCGGCCAGCAACAGTGTGGTCATAAGGTAAGGCTAGCCTAAGTTAAAGGCAAGGGCGGTGTCGCTGACCGGGGCGGACGGTGAAGGTGCGGGCAGCGCGATGGCGCTGATCAGTGCGCCGTCGAGTCGGAGTTGGTGGCTGCTGAGGCGTCGGGGTGGAGGGCGAAGACTCGGTCCAGGCCGACGATGCGCAGGATCCGGAGGATGTCGGCGGGGACAGCGGCCAGGGCGATATCGGCGTTTCGTTCTGCGGCCAGACTGCGGGCCGCCAGCAGAGCGGAGATGCCGCTGGAGTCGCAGAGTCCCAGGCCGGCCAGATCCAGGACCAGTAGTTGGCCGGCAGCAGGCGCGAGACGGCCCACGGCCCGGCGGAGTTCGGGTGCCGTCATATGGTCCACGTCGCCGGTGATCTCGAGTACGGGACCAGTGGCGGCGTCTCGGGCGGTGATGGTCAGCGGACTCATGTCGGCTCTTCACTCCCGGGGGTGGGGAGCCGGGTGGGCATCCCGAGGGCGAGGAGCGCGGTGTCGTCGTCGAGTCCGTCGCCGAAGCTGGTGAGCAGTCCGGTCAGCGCGGTGACCAGGGCCTGCGGGCCGGCCGGCGGCTGGGCGGCTATGAAAGCGCGCAGGGCGTCATCCCCGTAGAGCTCGCGGTCGGCTCCGGGGCGGGCTTCGGTCAGGCCGTCGGTGTAGAGCAGCAGGGTGTCGCCGGGGAGCAACTGGGTGCGGGCGGGGGTGAACTGCGCCTGAGGCAGGGCTCCGATGAGCATGCCGCCGGGGGTGGGCAGGTCGTGTGCGCTGCCGTCGGCGCGCTGGATCAGCGCGGAGGGGTGGCCGCCGGAGGCCAGGTGCACGCTGACGCCGTCACTGCCGGGGCTGAGGACGCCGAACACGGCGGTGCAGTAGCGGGCCTCGCCGCTGGCGTACCGCTCGTGCAGCACGGTGTTCAAGGTGGTCAGTACGGTGACGGGGTCGGGGTCGTGCAGGGCGGCCGCCCGCAGTGTGTAGCGGGTCAGGGAGGTGACCGCGGCGGCCTGGGGGCCTTTGCCGCACACGTCACCGAGGAAGAACGCCCACCGGTCTGCACCCAGGGGGAACAGGTCGTAGAAGTCTCCGCCGAGAAGATCCGGAGAGGCGATGTGGTAGTAGGAACTGGCCTCCAGGCCCGGGACCGTGGGCAACTCGGCGGGCAGCAGGCTCTGCTGGAGGACGGCGAGAGCTTCCTGGAGGCGCCGGCGGTCGGCCTCGGCCTGCAGCCGCGCTTCTTCGGCGACTTGACGTCCGCGAAGCAGCTCGGTCTCGTAGGCGCGGCGGTCGCGGGCATCGAAGAGCGTGGTGCGTACGAGCATCGGCTCGCCGTTGTCGCTGGTCTTCACCTTTGAGGTGACCAGTACCGGCATCCGCTGCCCGTCGGCGGTCTTGATGTCCAGGGCGATACCGCTGGCCTCGCCGTTCATCTGCAACAGCGGGGCGAAGTGCGTCTCGTGGTAGAGCTTGCCGCCCACGGTGAGCAGGTCGGAAAACCGTATCCGGCCCACCACCTGGCGCCGCGAGAGCCCCAGCCATTCCAGCAGGGTGGTGTTGATCTTCGCGATGGTGCCGTCCATCAGCGTCGACATGTAGCCGCACGGAGCCTGCTCGTACAGCTCCTCCGCGCTGTCCTCCAGCAGAGCGGTGAAGGCCACATCGGTGGCGTCCACGTCCTGCTCCCGGCCCGGATCCTGATCGGTGGGGCCCATCATCGGGCCACGTCGGCGAAGTCGGCGATCGCCTCAGCGGTGGCCTGCGGAGCGCTCAGCTGCGGACAGTGCCCCGTCGCGTCCAGCGTGACCAGACGGCTGCCGGGGATCGCGGCATGGACGTACGCACCGACCTCGCGGGGGGCGATCGCGTCCTGCTTGCATTCCAGCACCAGCGTCGGAACAGCCACCGACTTGAGATCTTCGCGGGTGTCCGACAGGAACGTCGTTCGGGCGAAGACCCTGGCCATGTCCGGATCGGTGGCGCAGAACGAGGCCGTCAGTTCCTGGCCGAGCTCCGGCCGTTCCGCGTTCCCCATGATCACCGGGGCCATCGCCGCCGACCAGCCCAGGTAGTTCGACTCCAGCGACTCCAGCAGTTCGCCGATGTCGTCCGCGCTGAAACCGCCCCGATACCCGGCCTCGTCGATGTAGCGGGGTGAGGGAGCCACCATCACAAGGCGGGAGAACCACTGGGGTGCTTCGGCCGCCGCGAGCACGCCGACCATGGCGCTGACCGAATGCCCCACGAAGATCGCGTCCCGCAGATCCAGCTCCTCGCAGACGTCCAGAACGTCGCGGGCGTAGCCCTGCAAGGAGCTGTAGCGCTGCTCGCTCCAGGCCGATGGGTCCGAGCGTCCCGAGCCCACGTAGTCGAAGAGCACCACCCGGAAATCCTTGGCCAGCAGGGGGAGCACCAGGCGCCACATGTTCTGATCGCAGCCGAATCCGTGCGCCAGCAGGAGTACCGGCCCGTCCGCACGGCCGGTGACGGTGACGTTGTTCCTGCGCCGGACGTCCACGCCCGGCACTTTCCCACTGCTCGCGCCGGACGAGCCGACGTGGCTTCCCCGGCCCGAATCGGCGCCGGTGTCGAAAGCGGGTCCACCGGGCCGGCTGCGGTTATATGCGGCGGGGTCGTTCGCGGGTGTCGGATTCATTCGGGACCTTCCTGGATACGGCACGTATCAATGGAATTCCCGCGTGCAGGGGGAGGGGCAGGGATTCACAGGAACGGGCCGAATGGGATGGGGAAGCTGAGCTGGCACGGGGTGAATTTCGGGGCGTATTCGGGATCGGGTGCGGGTGGCTGAATGAATGGCGGTGGACTGGAATTCGTAATTCGGTACGGGTGTATTTACCGGACAGGCCCGCGCCCTCGGGGGGAGGGGCCGGGGTCCGGGGGAGGTGTTTCCCGCAGCTGAAGCCACTGCGGGAGAACCTGTGGCCGGCGCCGTGTTCCCCAGCTGCTGGGCATCAGCCCTGAAAAGCCGTAGCGCGGGGCGCGTGTGTCAGGCGGGAACGATGTTCTCGGCCGTCGGCCCCTTCTGGCCCGCCGCGATGTCGAAGGTGACCTTCTGGCCTTCGAGCAGCTCGCGGTAGCCCTCGGCGGCGATGTTCGAGAAGTGGGCGAAGACGTCGGCGCCACCGCCGTCCTGCTCGATGAAGCCGAACCCCTTGGCTGCGTTGAACCACTTCACGGTGCCGGATGCCATGTTGTATCTCCTCTGGGGCAGTGTGCCGAAGTCCGTAATGCACGGACACCGGGTCGCCGTAATGATGCCCCGACCGGAAATGACCGGAAATGAAAAAGCGCTCCCGGCGGCTGAATGTGCCGTCGGAGGCGCTTGACGTCTGGGAAACCACAACCACAACTCCAGCCGACAGTAGCATGGTATAGCGGTTCGAGTCTGTTAAGTAATTCCATTCCGTTCGTTGGGGTAAGAACACTCCCGGCACGGCATCTTAAATCCTCACGTCGCGGTCGCAGCTATTGGCCCGTGTGGGGCGCAATATTCCGGATGATCAGTGCGTTTCACCGTTTCAGCCGTCCCCGCGACCGCTTCAGTCCGCCGGAGGCGGTTTCACCGATTCGGCGGTTCTGCGGTGTTCCTCGTTGATGCGCTGCGCTTCTTCGAGCTGGTCTTCGAGGATGACGATGCGGCAGGCGGCCTCGATCGGGGTGCCCTGGTCGACGAGTTCGCGTGCACGGGCGGCGATGCGCAGCTGGTAGCGCGAGTAGCGGCGGTGACCGCCCTCCGAGCGCAGCGGGGTGATCAGACGGGCTTCGCCGATGGCGCGGAGGAAGCCCTGAGTGGTGCCGAGCATCGCGGCGGCCCGGCCCATGGTGTACGCGGGGTAGTCGTCGTCGTCGAGACGGCCGAACGAGTCGCCTGCTGTCATTGCACCTCTCTCACGGAACGCGTGGAGGGGCCCTGGTGCCATGTGGCACCAGGGCCCCGAAGGAACTGCTACACCATCTGCCGGCCCTGCTACTGCGCCGGCCTTCTGTTTCCGCTGACCCGACCTGGAAGTTGTCGGGGGCGCGGGGATCGCGGTTGCTTGACCGGAGACCACCTCACTATCGATGTCCTGCGGTACCCGGGCTCAAGGATTCCTCCCGGGCGATCCTGATGGCGCCTGGCTCCTCCGTTCTTCCCTCTGGGATCACTGCTGGTGAATACCGGATTGCTCAGTGGCCTGCGGCAGCGCCACTCTCCGGCAGCCAGCCCCGTCGCCCGTCCTGCGTCTGCTCTGGCTTGGAACCCCACTGCCGAACTTCCCGGTGCGCGCGCCCGCAGCCGACGCCTTCACCGAGGTACTGCTCACCTGACTTCACTGCTGAGTACTGCGCCTACGGGTACTGCCACTTCGGTACTGCTCGCGGCGGCCCCTGATTACTGCGGGCCACCCGGTCCGGTCGTCAGTCCCGTCGCCGCCCTGCGACAACCCTGGCTTCGGAACTCCACCACCGCACCGCCCTGCGACTACCTGTACTGCTGCCCGGCAGTTCGTCTCTGTCGGGCCCTGCTGTCTCTCTGGGCTACGAGAGAAACCATAACCGGAGCGTGCCCCAATGTCTACTCCGGCGAGAACAGATTTCCATGTGTGCCATGGAGAGATAGTCAGCCTCGGCGGCCGAAGGGGCGTGACGGGCGCTGCACCGGTACGTCTCGGCCCGTCGGCGCATTCGCGTGGGCCTCGCGGTGCGCCCCCGCGCTGGGACCGCGGTCGTTCTCCCGGCCGGTGCGGCACGGGGCGTACGGCGATGCGGCGTACGGCGCGGCACGGGCAAGGGCCGGAGGGTCTCGCTGGTGCGTCGGCCGTGGCCGGCTCGGCGGCGGCCGGTGTCACCGCCGTCCGTTACCGGTTGAGCCTGGCGTGGATGGTTTTACCGGATCCGGGCCCCGGCGTGACGGTCAGCTCCCTGGTGAGGCTGCGGACCATGTGCCAGCCGAAGCCGCCGGTGCCGTCGTTGAGGTCGGGCGTCCGTTCGTGTGGCGGAGCCGGGCTGGGATCGCTGACCGCGGCGGTCATGGTGGCGGTATCGGTGGAGAGTTCGAGCGAGTACCGGCCGCCACCGTGGCGCAGGGCGTTGGTGGCGAGCTCGGAGACTGCCAGGACGAGAGCCTCCACCGAGGCTGGGTCCGGGGCCGGGCTGAGGCCGTCGGCGAAAGCGCGGGTGGCCTCACGGGCCCGGTGGATGCTGCCGGTGCTGTCGCCTCGTACCACGGTCGGCGCGGGAGGCGCCGAGGCGATGGCGATCATCGTGCTGTTCATGCGCGTACACCCCACCTGTGATCGGTTGTGCCGCTCGGGACAGTGACAGCCTGCATGCCCCCTCAAGTGGCCTTCACACCTTTTAACCGCCACTCCGGTGCGGCATTCGCCTTGCGGGGATGTCAGAAGCCCGGCACTCATCCCAGTAAGAAATCTGTCATGGCGGGAGTAGACATGCGGAGTGTGCGTGGGTAGTGTCTTCCTCGTAGCCAAGAGATCGAAAAAGGCACGGCAGGGACGCACTGCCGTGCACGCAGGAACACGGCAGTGATGGCACGACAGCGGAGTGGTGAGGCCGGAAGGCTCTCGGGGTCTCCCCGCTGGTTGTCGGGTCGGCGGCTCATCAGGGGCCGCACGGTCCGCAGGACCACGTGCAAGCAGTTGATCAGCAGAAAGAACAGAAGGAGGAGCAAACACCATCAGGATCGCCCGAGCAGTCGGCTCGGGTACCGCAGGCCCCGAAACGGAAGGTGGTCCCACGGTCACGCATCCGCGATCCCCGCACACGCCCCATCCCCCTCGGAGACGGTGCGGAACAAGAAGGCCGGTGTCGCAGTAGGCCGGCAGGTGGTGTTCAATCCCTCGGGGCTCTGGTGCCGTACGGCACCAGAGCCCCTCGACGCGTTTCCCGGACAGAGGTGCAAATGACCGCAGAAGACCCGCTCGGCCCGCTCGATGACGACGACTACCCCGCCTACACCATGGGGCGCGCAGCCGAGATGCTCGGCACCACCCCGGCCTTCCTGCGGGCGATCGGCGAAGCCCGTCTGATCACCCCGCTGCGCTCGGAGGGCGGTCACCGCCGCTACTCGCGCTACCAGCTGCGCATCGCCGCCCGCGCACGCGAACTCGTCGACCAGGGCACTCCGGTCGACGCCGCCTGCCGCATCGTCATCCTCGAAGACCAGCTCGAAGAAGCGCAGCGCATCAACGAGGAACACCGCCGGGCCGCCGCCGAGCCGCACTCCAGCACCTGAGCCGGGCCGCCGCCGCCGGGCGGCCGGTTCGCGGTGACGGTTCAGGAAGTGGCGCCTCACACCCCGTTCCACACGCAGACGGCTCCGGCGGCGACATCGCCGGAGCCTCTCACCGCGGAGGGCGGATCCATGACCACTGCCCGGCGGCCGACGCCGGCCTGTGAAGGGGCTGCGACGTGCCGGACATCGAACCGGCCGATGCCGCCCACGCCACCCCCCCCAACGGTGCCGGGCCGGTGCGTTCCAGGTGGCCGGACGTGGCCGCGATTCCGACCCGCGGGCCGGGTTCGCGCCCTGTCCGCGCGAGTGGATCAGCGCGGCGCGCATACCTGCTGGGAGGCCGGACGCCCGATTCGATGATCGCGTCCTCCGCCTCCTCCGGGAACGGTAACGTCCCGTGGACGCTCACCTCGTTGATCTCGGCCACCGTGAGCGCCGAGCCGACGGGGAAGGCGGCGACGGAAGGAAGAACTTGCCCATCAAGACAGTGCAGATTCCCACCGCGGACGGTCGGGCCGACGCCTTCGCGGCGTTCCCCGACGACGGCGAGCGGCACCCAGGGGTGCTGATGTACGGGGACGCCTTCGGCATCCGGCCCGTGCTGCGGGAGATGGCTCTCGAACTGGCCGTGCACGGGTATTACGTGCTCGTCCCCAACTTCTTCTACCGGCAGGGCCCGACGCCGGTGATCGAGCTTCCCGAGTACATCGGAGAAGAGGCCAGGACCGCGGCCATCGCCCAGCTGATGCCCCTGATCGAGGCGCACACCACCGAGCGAGTCCTGAGCGACGCCGACGCCTACCTCAGCTTTCTCACCGCCCAGCCCGAGGTCGGCGCGGGACCGGTCGCGGTGACCGGCTACTGCATCGGCGGTCTGCTGGCGATGCGCACCGCCGTGGCGTACCCCGGCCAGGTGGCCGCCGTCGCCGGATTCCACAGCCCCGTGGGCGCCGACGGGCCCGACGGCCTGCGCCGCCTCTTCTCCACGCTCACCGCCCAGGTCCACCTGGGACACGCCGAAACCGACATGACGCCCGAGGCCGTCGGCGAGCTCAACGAGGCCCTGGACGCCGCGGGTGTTGAGTACACCTCCGAGATCTACCCCGGCACCGTCCACGGCTTCACCATGGCCGACACCGACGCCTTCGACCCCGCCGCGCTGCGGCACCACTGGGACCGCCTGCTCACCCTCCTGGACCGCGCCCTGGTCCACGGCTGAGGCCCTGGCTCGCCACCGGACCTGGAACACACGACGTACGAGACGTACGTGATTCCGGACGGTTCCCAAGGCGAACCGTGGCCGGCCCTGTCCGGTGGGGCAGGGCGGGCCACGCTACGGGTCAGTACACCTAGAAGGTGAAGTCCTTCGGCGCGCCCTCGCCCACGCGGCCGTCGACCGCCTCGCGGAGGAGGTCGGCGTGGCCCGTGTGCCGGGCGTACTCCTCGATCATGTCCAGGAGCATGTCGCGGACGGTGGGGGTGCGGCCGTCCGGCCAGGTGAAGGCTGCCGGTCCGTCGAGCCCGCGCTCCTTGACGACCTGAGCCACGAGTTCACGCGAGCGCTCGACTGCGTCCCGCCACACCGCGTACACGTCGTCCGGCGAGTCCAGCGCTCCGGTGCGCCATTCCCAGTCCGGGTCGGCGTCGAAGTCCACGGCGTCCCAGGGGGCTCCGTACTCGTGGCCCGCCAGCTTCACAGCCAGCCAGTCCGCCTCGACCAGGGCCACATGCTTGACGAGGCCGCCGAGCGTCATGGAGCTGGCGGCCGTCGTCGCGCCCAGCGCCTTCGCGTCGAGCCCCGACGTCTTCCAGGCGAACGTCCGCCGGTTGCGCTCCAGGACGGAGCGCAGCGCCGCCGCCTCGGCGAGGTCTGCGGATGCTTCAGGTGCGGGGGCAGGTACGGGAGTTGATTCGCTCACCGGCAGGAGGATAGTCGGCCGCTCCACCGGCCGCCACCCCTCCCTCGTGCCTGGTCCGGCGGCCATCGACGGGGCTCGGGACGCCGCCCGGCTACTTCGGTGCCACGTTCAGGTGGAGTGCCGCCGACGCGAGGCGCGGGGTGGTGCGGGCCTGGAGGATCCTGATCCGGACTCGGTCGGTGCTCACCGGTGCGGGCAGGGCCAGGATGCGGGCGTAACCGATGGTGGTGCCGGTAGCGGTCTGCTGCCAGGCGGTGCCGGTCCAGATGTCGACCGCGAAGCGCTCCACCTGCTGGCCCCGCGTGATGTCCTCGCCGAGCCTGACGCGGTCGAAGGCGCGGTGCGCGGACATGTTCAGCGTGACGGAGCCCGTGGTGGCCGCGTGGGCCGGTGACCAGGAGGTGGTGAGGCGGCCGTCCGTCAGGGTGCGCAGTACGGGGTCGCGGCGGCCGCGTCCTGCGGTGAGCAGGTTGGGGCCGTATGTCGCGGTGACGGAGTCGCCGAACGCGGTGAGCGATGCCACGTCGGGTGCGGCGATGCGGCCGTCGGGGCCCGGCGGGACGTTGAGCAGCAGTACGGCGTTGCGGCCCACCGACTCCTCGTAGATCGTGAGCAGTTGCTGGGGTGTCTTCGGTTTCTCGTCGGCGTGGAAGAACCAGCCCGGCCGCAGCGAGACGTCCGCCTCGGCCGGGAACCACTGGAGGTACTCGACCCCGGGTGCGGTGATCTTGTCGCGCGATCCGATGTCGGCGGCGCCGGCGCCGTCCGGGAGCAGTCCTTCGCCGTGCGCGGTGGCGGGGTCGGCGGTGGCGGGGGTGACGCTCCATTCCGTGGCGCGGCCCACTCCGTCCTCGTTGCCTATCCAGCGGGTCCCCTGCGGGCCCGCGAAGGTCACGGTGTCCGGTGAGAGCGCGTGGATGAGCCGGAACCAGGCGGTGAAGTCGTACTTCTCGGTGATTCCCGCGTCGGTCCAGGGGTTGGCGCCGTCGAGCCACAGTTCGTCGATGGGGCCGTACTGCGTGAACAGCTCGTAGAGCTGGTTGAGGTAGTACGCGTTGTAGTCGTCGGCCCGCACGGTGAAGGACGGGATCCGGTGTGCGGCGAGCGCGTCGGCCCGGTCGTCGTCCGGGACGAGCGTCGGGATCGTACGGCGGACGACCGCGCTTCCGCTGCCGTAGCGGCCCTGCCCGCCGGGGGCGCGGTCGCCGTCGTCGAGCGTGGCTTGCTCCTCGATGCTGAGGGACTGCCCCGACGCCTGCTTCGCGCGGATCTGCTCGACGTACTGGGCGTGCCAGGCGTGTGGTTGCTCGGAGCCGTCGGCGGGGGAGAGGTAGACCCCGACCCGGAGGCCGGCCCGGCGGGCCGCCTTGAGGTAGGTGCCGAGAACGTCGCCCTGCGGGTTGCGGCAGCCGGCGTTCCGGGCCCGCCAGTAGGCGGCGGAGTCGTCGGAGCGATGGGCCTCGGCCCCGTCGCGGGCCTTGGCGGTCGCGTCCTGCTCGGCCTGGGAACAGCCGTCGGTGCGGATCCACCAAGGGCTGGCGATGACTGAGTGGTTGGTGTAGCGGGTGGGGAAGAGGACGAAGCCGTCGTGGTGCTTGGCCGTGAACATCACCTGACGGGCGCCTGCCGCCTTGTACGCACGCATCCACTGGTCGGCGTCCATCCCGGAGGGGTCGAACGTCGCTTCGTCCTCGGCTCCCGAACCCCATTCGCGGTCGGTGAAGGTGTTCATTCCGAAGTGCGTGAAGGCGGTCACCTCCCGCTGCTGCCAAGCGACTTGAGAGGGCCGGGGAACGACATGTGCTGCCTTCCGGACGATGGTGTCCGGGGTGTCGGACGCATCGACGGCGATCTGTGATGCGGACGACCGTGCGGACCCAGGCGTGGAAGCCGGTGCGGCAGTAGTCCGATCTTTTCCGAGCAGGGGGCTGCTGGGGCTGCCCTTCGTGGCGGAGGCGGCTGCGGGTGCGGCGTTCAGGAGTGGCAAGGTAGCGACACCTACCCCCATGGCCAGTACGTTTCGTCGCCCGACAGGCGTTCCCATGAGTGCTCCTTCGGTCCGTGGACGCAGAGTGGAACGAATGGTCTAGACATCCAATGTCTGTCTGTCGGGCAGCAGTCTGGTGCGCGTCCGGGCGCCTTGACAAGGGTGCGTACGGGAACAGCTGTGAGGGGCCGGCCGCTGTACGCGGCGGCCACCCCTCACGGCCGGCTCCACGGCCACGGACCGCTTCCCGCGTTCCGGCTCAACTTCGCCTGTCATGCGTTCCGTTCGAGGCATGCGTCCCGGAACGTGCGGACCGGCCCGGACAGGTCCCGTGGCGGCGGCTCGCAGACGTGCGGCGCCCCCCAATGGGGGCGCCGCACGTGGTGTGTTGCTGCGGGGCCGGGTGTTACGGACGCGGTGCGGCTCCGGGCTTCGGCTTCTCCGGCAGGCGGGCCTGCCCGGAGGCGGCTGTACCCGAGCCGGCCACCACCGGGGTGGGGGCAGGCACCGCTGTGGCGGAGCGCTGGAAGCGGCGCGGCACGAGGCTGAAGAAGCGTTCGGCGTGGTGCTCCTCGTGCAGATCTATCCGGCGGGCCTCAAGGAGCTGGCGCAGACTCAGCAGCCCTTCGAGCCGGTCGGGATCGGCCCGGTCGATGATCACGACCCGGGTGACGTGGTGCGTGGCCATGCGGTTGGCGATGGTCCGCAGTGTCTCGTCGGGGTACGCGGTCACGGCCGGGCGGGCCAGATCGCCGAGCGGGGTCGGGTCGTCGAGCGAGCTGAACAGGAAGTCGGAGCGGGTGACGACACCGGCCAGGTGCCCCGCCGCGTCCATCACGGGGTAGAGCCGCTGAGCGAGGAATCCGTCGACGTCATGGCTGCCGTGCGGAGCCGTCAGCTCCCGCTTGATGTCGGCGACGGTCTCGTCGGTGCGGAACGTGGCGGTGATGGGTGATTCGAGCTGCCGTACGAGATGGACCTCCAGGGGGTCCACGGAGTACTCCCGGGTGAGGTGCAGCCCCCTGCGGGCGATCTTCTCGGTGAGGACGGACCGTTTGAGGATGATCACCGAGAGGAGGTACGCGGAGGAAGCGGTGATCACCATGGGGAGCATCGCGTTCATCTCGTGGGTCAGTTCGAGGCAGAAGACGATGCCGGTCAGCGGGGAGCGCATGACTCCGCCGAGCACGCCGGCCAGCGAGACCAGAGCCCAGAAGCCGGGACTCACGGAGGGGAAGATCAGCCCCTCGGCTGCGCCCAGCGCACCGCCGATCATGAACATCGGGGCGAGCACGCCTCCTGAGGTCCCCGAGCCGAGCGAAAGCCCCCAGATGAGGGTCTTGACCACGAGGATGCCGATGATCAGGCCCACGGTGGCCCGGCCGGTGAGGAGCTGGTCGATGACGTCGTAACCGACGCCGAGCGCGCGGGGCTCGATGAGCCCGCCGACGCCGATGATCAGGCCGCCGATGGCGGGCCACCACATCCAGTGCAGCGGGAGCTTGGCGAACATGTCCTCCGAGAAGTACACGAGGGCGGTGGCGCCGAGCGCGAGCAGCCCGGCACCGAGTCCGGAGACCAGGCACAGGCCGTACGCGGAGAGGGGCAGCTGGGCCGGGACATGGGCGCCGCCGAAGAGCGGGGCGCTGCCCAGGATCGGTTCGCGGACCAGGGTCGCGGTGACCGCGGCGAGCGCGACGGGGATGTACGAGCGCGGACGCCACTCGAAGAGCAGCAGTTCGACGGCGAGCAGGATCGCGGCCAGGGGGGAGTTGAAGGTGGCGGCCATGCCGGCGGCGGACCCTGCGACCAGCAGCGTCTTGCGTTCGTCGGTGGTGACGTGGAGGAACTGGGCGAGTATCGAGCCGACCGCGCCGCCGGTCATGATGATCGGCCCCTCGGCGCCGAAGGGGCCGCCGGTGCCGATGCTGATGGCGGACGACACCGGTTTGAGCACGGCCACCCGGGGCTGCACCTTGCTGCCGCCGACCAGGATCGACTCGATGGCTTCCGGCATGCCGTGACCGCGGATCTTCTCCGACCCGTAGCGCGCCATCACGCCGATGACCAGCCCGCCCACGATGGGCATGAAGAGGATCAGCCACCAGTGCGAGGTGGAGCCCGGTGTGGAGGTGCCGAAGGAGAACTGGCCGTGGAAGCAGAGGTTGGTGAACAGCGCGATCAGCTTGAGCAGGCCCACGGCGACCAGCGCGGCGGCCGCGCCGACCGGTACGGCGAGGACGGCGATCAGCGCGACCCGCGGCGGAACGTGGAAGTCGCCCAGGCTCTTGATCTTCTGCGGGGGTGGCAGCTGTCCTGGGACGCGGGCCGGTTTCGGGGCAGGGGCATGCTGGCTCACGGGGTTCCTCCGTCGGTGGTGCGGGCAGGGGCAGTGCCGTCACGGGCGCACGGAAGTGGGGTCGTCGGCGTACCGCGTGTGCGGCAGTGCCGGCGCCCTGCGTGTGACCTGCGTGATGGCGGGATCGGGCGTCATTGCCCGGGAGCTGCCGATGCCCTGTGCGGAGGGCGGCAGAACGAGGATGGGCGGGGCCGGGGCGCGGGAGGCGCCGTCGGTGGCTGCCCGGATACTGGTGGGGTGTGGTGCGGATGGGACGACTGATCCGAGATGACTGATTGAGCGGGACCCAGGCTACCATTGCACACTGCAATGATGGTTGCGGTCTCGTGAACAGCCTGATGAACGGCCTGATGAGCAGCCGGGTGGACAGCCCGGCGGACAGGACCGCCCGGGTGGAAAGCCGGCGGTCGGGAACGGTGGACGGACCGCATGACGGGCGAGCAGGCGACGGCTGACAGCCGGGCCGGGGACCTGGCAGCACCCACGGACGAGACCGACGAGGTCACCGCGGCGGTGATGGCCGCCGCGCGGCTGCTCGTCGGGCTCTCGGCTCGCGCGCTCGCCGAGGTCGGAAGCGCGCTGACCCTGCCGCAGTTGCGGACGCTGGTGGTACTGGACTCCAGCGGGCCCGTGAAGCTCGCGGCGCTGGCAGCCGCGCTTGAGGTCAACGCGTCGACGGCGATGCGGATGGTCGACCGGCTGGAGGCCGGCGGACTGGTGGACCGCAAGGTCAATCCGGGCAACCGCCGGGAGGTCGTCCTGCGGACCACCGACGAGGGCGCGGGGCTGGTGCGGACGGTTCTGGAGCACCGGCACCGGGAAGTCGCCGCTCTGGTGGGCCGGCTGCCGGTGGACGTACGGTCCGGCCTCGTCGCGGGTCTCCGGGCCCTGACCCGCGCCGCGGAGAGCCCGGCGCCAGGCCCGGCCGGTGCGCCGGACGCCACGGACGCATCGGACGCCACGGACGCATCGGGCACCACCGAGAGCAGGGCCGCCACTGAGGCCGCGGGCGTACCGGGTGCCACCGATGTCATGGATATCGCGGACGTACCGGATGTCGCGGACGCGCGCACGGGCGGCACCGGGTCCTGAACCGGCGCCGCCCGGGGTGGCAGGTCAGGACGTGTAGCCCGACCCGATGCTCTGCACCACGTACGCGCACTCCGTGTACCGGTAACCCGGCTGGATCTTCGCCGCGTTGCTGCCCGAGCTGGTGGTCGAGCTGTTCAGGGACTTGTGCAGGAAGTACGTGGTGCCGGGCGGCAGCGAGATGGTCCGCTTCGGGTAGCTCTTGCCGCCCTTGCAGGCGCTGAGCTGCGCGGTCGCGTCGCTGGAGTAGGCCGAACAGCCCTTGCACCCCTTGAGTTTGAAGCTTCCGGTGACGGGCCCCGTGTACAGGATCTCGACCTCGTCCGGGCTGTCGTTGCTGATCGTGACCGGGATGCTGCCGCCGGAGGACATCGACGGCAGGTGCTTGCCGGCCGCGGTCTCGCTCCGGGCGATCTCCGCGGCTATGGCGATCTTCTGCGCGCGTGCGCGGTTCTTGTCGCTCCGGTAGGCGCTCGCGAAGTCGGTCAGCGTCTTCTGCGCGCCGTCGAAGTCGCCGTCCCTGTACTCGTCGAGACCGCAGGCGTACGTCCCCGACCGCACCTGCTGCCCGGCGGTGGCGGCGTCCTTGCGCAGGGCGTCGGTCAGGGCGCCGTCCACACCCGCCTCCTTGCCCGGCAGTCCGACGGCCTGGCCCTGGAGGATCTTCAGGCGCTCGTTGGCCGCGCACGGCTCGCCGCCCTTCAGACCCCCCGCCGCCTTGTCGATCTCGGAGCTGACGGCCGGCTCCACCTTCGCGGCCTGCTGGGACGCGGGGAAGGTGGTGAGCAGTTCGCCGAGGTTCCCGCTCGGGGACACGACGTCCTTCCCGGTACCGAGGCCGGTCACCCCGCACTCGTACAGGGAGGTGGCGAGCCTGTCGTCCGGCCAGGCGGCCAGTGCGCCCAGCCGCTTCCTGCCGTACGTGGCGGGCACCGTCCGCAGGTACGTGAGCGGTTCGACGGCGTCGCAGTACTTCTTCGCTTCGAACGGTGCGCCGACCGTCTCGTAGTACGTCTTCAGCGAGGCCGGGACGCGGTGGGCGGCACGGGAGTCCGAGTGGTGGGCGTCGAGGTCGTGGTACGCGGTGAGGGCCTCGCGGTAGGACGTCCGCGCCGCGCTGAACGGCTGCGACTTCGCCTGTGCGACCAGCTGGTCGGCTGTGGCGAGCCGGTCGAGGAGCATCTTCTGGGTGGCCTCGTCGCGCGCCCCGCCGTACAGGACCGCACCTCCCACGGGCGCGGCCAGCAGCACCAGGCCGAGCGCGATCGCGACCGGTGCACGCGGAGGCCACATGAGGCTGTGCCGCAGGCCCCGGTACGCGCCATGGGCCGCGGCCAGGACCAGGAGGGCGAGATACGCGACGACCGCGCCGCCGGGCACGCCGTCCGGGTCGGCGGGCAGGGCGACCGCCAGCAGGGCACCCGTTGCCACCCAGCACACGGCCGTCGCGAGCCGGCGCCTGAGCAGCAGATAACCGAGGCCCAGGCCGCTGAGGTTGAGCAACGCCACCGCCAAGGCCCGCAGCGGGTCCGCCGGGGCGGGCGGGGTCGGTGGTGCGGGCGGTACGGCGGGCATCGGGGGCACGGGTGTCGCGTCGTAGGCGCCGTACGCCCCGTATCCCCCGTACGCTCCCGGACCGCCGGGCGGAGGCGGCGGCCCGAACCCTCCGGTGCCGCCTCCGCCCGGCGTATCCGCTCCGCCGTGTCCGCCGAAGCCGCCGGAGGCCCCCAGCACCTCGGGCGGCCCGAACCCGGCCGAGGACTCCGGCCCTTCGGCGCCGTCACCACTGCCGGACGCGCCGCCTCTGGCCGCCCCGTCCTGCTGATCTCCGGACATGCCGCATACCCCCCGGTCGCCGGCCTTCCGGCTCTGGGCGCCGGGAGGCCGTCACTGTGAAACACCAACAGCACAACAGCGGCGGCCAGTTGCCGGGCATCGACGCGACGCCTGCCGTCCAGCGGCCGACGGCCGGACACCGGAATGCTGAATGCCGGAATGCTGAATGCCGGACACCGAAGCTTTGTGCCTGCTGTGTATCTACCACGGACGGGCGGACCGTGAACTACCGATTACCTTGCGTGCGGACGGACTTGAGACTCGCCGGAGGGAGCCGGGGCATGCGCCGTGAACTCAGCGCCCCGCGATCCGGTCCGCGAACGTGGCGATCCGGTCGGTGGCCGTGCTGCGGGCGGACAGTTCGCGCGCGTCCGCAGCACGGTACGCCCGGTACATCCCGTGGACCCCCAGCCAGCGCAGCGGCTCGGGCTCCCAGTTGCGGACCTTGTGGTTCACCCAGGGAAGCGAGGTGAGGTCGGTCGGGCCCGACTGGCCGGAGTCCTGCTGGATCAGGTCGCGCAGCGTACGGGCGGCGAGGTTGGCGGTGGCCACGCCCGAGCCGACGTAGCCGCCCGCCCAGCCGAGGCCCGTCGAACGGTCAAGCGTGACCGTGGCGCACCAGTCGCGCGGGACGCCGAGCACCCCGGACCAGGCGTGGTCGATCCGTACGCCCGCCGTGGCCGGGAAGAAGCGGACCAGGATCTCGCGCAGCGCGTCGATGGTGGCGGGCTCGGTGCGCCCGGCGCGGTCGGAGCGGGCGGCCCGCGAGCCGAAGAGGTAGGGGACGCCGCGTCCGCCGAGCGCGATCCGGCCGTCAGCGGTGCGCTGCGCGTACATGTACGCGTGCGCCATGTCGCCGAGCGTCTCGCCGCCCTCCCAGCCGATGGTGTCCCAGACGGCCTGCGGCAGCGGTTCGGTGGCGATCATCGAGGAGTTCATCGGGAGCCAGCTGCGACGGGCACCCTTGAGCCCGGCCGTGTATCCCTCGGTGCAGCGCAGGATGTAGGGCGCGCGGACCGTTCCGTACGGGGTGACCGCGTGCTTGGGCCGGATTTCGGTGACCGGCGTCGACTCGTGGAGCGTGACACCGAGCGCTTCCACCGTCTCCGCCAGGCCCTGCACCAGTTTCGCCGGGTTCAGCCGGGCGCCGTGCGGGGTCCAGGTGGAACCGACGGCCCCCGTGACCCGGATCCGCTCGGCGGTCTCGCGGGCGCCGTGCAGGGAGCGGTCCGTTTCACCGAAGGCGATCTCGACCGAGTGGAAGTCCTTGAGCCTTCGCAACTGTGCTGGTGTGTAGGCGACTTCGAGAACGCCGCCCTGCTGGATGTCGGCGTCGATCGACTCGTCGGCGGCGGTCTTGACGACTTCGGCGACGGTGTCGTTCATGGCCTGCTGGAGTCGGACGGCCGCTTCGTGCCCGTGGAGCTTGGCGTACCGGTCGCGGCCCGCGATGCCGTTGTACAGCCAGCCGCCGTTGCGGCCGGAGGCGCCGTAGCCGCAGAACCTGGCTTCCAGAACGGTGATGTTGAGGAACGGGACGGCCTTCTTGAGGTAGTACGCCGTCCACAGCCCGGTGTACCCGCCGCCGACGATGACCACGTCGGCACTCGCGTCGCCCGGCAGGGGCTCGCGTGCGAGGGGGGTCCCCCGGTCCGCGTACCAGAACGATATGCCGCCGTTTACGGTGCCGTTGCCTGTGCCACTGCCGGTGGAGCTCATGGGACCTCTGCCTTCTGGACCGGTCCGCCGGATCGGACCGCTTGATCAGGGCCGTTCGGTGTTCCTCCGGCGGTTGCCGGGAGCGTAGCGCCGCAGTGACACCAGCAGGCTCATCGGGTTCCACGGGGGGCCGCCGATGCCCCGGGTCAGCGGATAGCAGGCGAGGCCGATGAGGACCGAGGTGAAGTGGCCCAGGTCCGTGAAGGTGCGGTCGGTGATCAGTGGCGGGGCGAAGACCGCGATGACACCGAGCAGATAGAGGTATCGCCAGGGCCTCGCGATCCGGTAGGTCAGTACGGCGACCACCCCGGCGAGCGCGTAGCTCACCCCCACATCGAGGGTGTGGGCCGCCGATTCGGGGGCCCGGCCGTGGCGGATCGCCCAGAGCAGGGCGCCCTCGCTGATGAAGGAGGCGAGAACGTGCGAGAGGACGGCGACAGCCAGCCAGCGCAGTGTGCCGAGCCAGCGTTCGGCCTGCGCGTGGAAGACGGTGTAGAGCACGGCGTACGAGATCCAGCCGCCACCGTCGATGTACATCGCACTCTGGATCAGCACCCGGACGGGGTGGGTGGACAGTTCATGGATATTGGTGGAGCGCCTGCCGAGGAAGGCCCGCTCGAACTCCGGTGACATCTGGTGCAGCGCGATGGTGGTGAAGAAGAGAATGAGGAGCCAGACGTAGGTGCCCGGTGCGCTGCGGATGTAGGAGACGACGGCGTGGAGGGCGCGTTTCATGCGCCCGATTCTGCTGGTTCGCGCCCCGGGCCGCCGGGGCACGCGCCGTGACGGAGCGGGGCGGAACCTGGCTCACGAGGGGCGGGCAACAGGAGCGGTACGCACGGAGCAGCGAGCAGCCGGATGAAGGAGCGAGGCGGTGACGGCGTGGGGGAGCGGGGGAGCGACGTGAGCGAGCCGGTGGGCGACGGCGCCGGCGCGGTGGGCCGTGCCGGGGAGTTCCTGGAACGCTGGGGGCTGGGCCAGGAGGGGCCGCCGATGCGCGGACACGTCGCGGTCGTCCTGCCCGTGGTGCGCAAGGCCGACGGGGTGCGGGCCGCGCTGAAGCTGCAGGACGTGGACGCCGAGACCGTGGGGGAGCCGTTCGCGCTGCGGGCCTGGGGCGGCCGGGGCGCCGTACGGCTGCTGGACCACGATCCGGTGAGCGGAACCATGCTCCTGGAGCGGCTCGACGAGGCCAGGCCGCTGTCGTCCGTACCGGACGTGCTGGCGGCGACCGAGGTCATCGCGGGGCTGCTCGCGCGGCTGACGTCCGTGCCGGCACCGGAGGGGACCCGGCAGCTCGGGGACATCGCGGCCCGGATGCTGGGCCGCGTACCGGCCGCCGCCGAGGCACTGCCGGACGAGGAGGACAGGCGGCTCCTGAAGAGCTGCGGCGCGGCCGTACGTGAGGTGGCGGGCGAGCCGGGGGACCGGCTGCTCCACTGGGACCTGCATTTCGGGAACGTCCTGGCGGCCGGGCGTGAGCCCTGGCTGGCCATCGACCCGAAACCGCTCGCGGGCGACCCGGGGTTCGAGCTGCTGCCCGCGCTCTGGAACCGCTTCGGGGAGGGCGGACTGCTGCGGCGGTTCGACCTGATGACGGACGCACTCGGGATGGCGGGGGACCGCGAGCGGGCGCGGGCCTGGACGCTGGGACGCGTCCTGCAGAACAGCGTCTGGGACGTGGTGGACCGCGGCAGCCGGCGGTTGAGCCCCGAGATGGCGGAGATCGCCCGCACGCTGCTGGCGCCGGGGGCCGTTGGTTAGTGTGCGTCCATGATTCGCAATGCCACAGCCGCCGATGTTCCCGTCATCCACGCGATGGTCCGTGAGCTCGCCGAGTACGAGAAGGCCCTGGACGAAGCACGCGCCACCGAGGCGCAGCTGCACGAGGCGCTGTTCGGCGAGCGCCCTGCGGCGTTCGCGTTCATCGCCGAGACGCCGCAGGGGGAGCCGGCCGGGTTCGCTCTGTGGTTCCTCAACTTCTCGACGTGGCGCGGGGTCCACGGGATCTACCTGGAGGATCTCTACGTACGCCCGGGACTGCGCGGCGGCGGGTACGGCAAGGCCCTGCTGACCGAGCTGGCGCGGACCTGCGTGGAGCGTGGGTACGAGCGGCTGGAGTGGTCCGTGCTCAACTGGAACGAGCCGTCGATCAGGTTCTACGAGGCGCTGGGCGCCCGGCCGCAGGACGAGTGGACGGTCTACCGGCTCACCGACGACGCGCTGGCCGAGCTGGGCGCGTGACCCGGTGAGGGCGGGCCGGACAGCGCGAGTGCGTCCGGCCCGGCCCCCCTCAGCCCGGGATGACGCCGGCCTCGGCCGTCTCCTCGTTCCGGCGCGGTGCGCGGGCGTTCACCATGAGGAAGGCGATCACAC
This sequence comes from Streptomyces sp. NBC_00859, assembly GCF_045161865.1. NCBI lineage: Bacteria > Bacillati > Actinomycetota > Actinomycetes > Kitasatosporales > Streptomycetaceae > Streptomyces > Streptomyces sp. NBC_00859. Next base: position 4,461,738 of record NZ_CP108826.1, read on the forward strand.
AGCCCACCACCATGAAGCCGGCCGCCCACGCCGTCGCGATGTTGAATCCGTGCACCACGGCGGTCTTCGAGAGCGCCGCCTCCTGGGCCTTGCTGATGCCGTGCCGCAGGTGGCTGGTGAGGTAGCTCGCCGTGGTGGTCGTCGCGATCGTGTTGAGCAGTGACGTACCGATGGATCCACCCACCTGCTGCGCCGTGTTGACCGTCGCCGATGTCACGCCCGAGTCCTGCGGCGCCACCCCCGACGTGGCCGTCGCCATCACCGGCATGAAGACCAGGCCCATGCCGAGCCCGAGCAGCATGGTGCCCGGCAGGATGTGCTCGACGTAGTTGGAGTGCGTCCCGATGAACGTCAGGGCGAAGAGCCCGCCCGCGCCGATCAGCATTCCGGGTGCCATCAGCATCCGCGGCGGCACGAAGTGCAGCAGCCGGGCCGAGATCTGGGTCGAGGCGATGATGATCATCGCGGACATCGGGAGGTAGGCGACACCGGCCCGCAGCGGGCTGTAGCCGAGGATGTTCTGGAGGTAGTACGTCAGGAAGAGGAAGAGTCCGAACATGGCCAGCGTCGCCAGCGCCATGGTGATCATCGAGCCGCCGCGGTTGCGGTTGCGGACGATGTGCAGCGGCAGCATGGGGTGCTCGGCGCGCGACTGCCACCAGGCGAAGACGGCGAGCAGTGCGGCGCCGGCGATGAGCAGGCTGACGACCAGGGCCGAGGACCAGCCGTGCGACTCGGCCTCGCTCATGGCGTAGACGATCGCGACGAGGCCGCCGCAGCCCAGGATCGCGCCCGGGATGTCGAGGTGGCTCTCCTTCTGCCCCTGCCGGTCACTGAGCAGCGCGAAGGCTCCGAAGACGGTGAGGGCGGCGATGGGTACGTTGACGTACAGGCACCAGCGCCAGTCGAGGAACTCGGTGAGGACACCGCCGAGGAGCAGCCCGATGGCGGCACCCGCGCCCGCGATGGCGCCGTAGATGCCGAAGGCCTTGGCGCGCTCCCTGCCCTCCGAGAAGGTCGTGGTGAGGAGGGAGAGGGCGGACGGCGCGAGGAGAGCGGCGAACGCGCCCTGGAGGGCACGTGCGGCGAAGAGCATCGTGCCGTTCACCGCGGCGCCGCCGAGCGCCGAGGCGGCGGCGAAGCCGATGAGGCCGATGACGAAGGTGCGCTTGCGCCCGACCAGGTCGGCCACGCGGCCACCGAGCAGCAGCAGTCCGCCGAAGGCCAGGGTGTAGGCGGTGATGACCCACTGGCGGTTGCCGTTGGTGAGGTGGAGGTCGTGCTGCGCCGACGGCAGGGCGATGTTCACGATGGTGGCGTCGAGCACCACCATCAGCTGCGCCAGCGCGATGACGCCCAGCCCCCACCAGCGGTGGGGGTCGGGCTGGTCGGGGGTGGGCTCCGGAGTGGTTATCGCCGGCTCGCTCATCTGTCCAGAGGATCACAGAATGTCCGGGTTCGCTTCTTGCCGGTGGCTGAGGCGAGGGCCGTCGCCCGCTCAGGGGAGCCGTCCAGGAGGTGGACGCAGGCTGCCGCGACGGCGGTGCGGACCTGCCCCGGGGCGGGTTCCGCCGGGTCGGTGACGGTCTCGTACGTGAGGTTCTCGACGGGCCCGGGGGTGTGCACTCGGCGGGCCCGTGGGTGTGCAGTCGAATCGCTCTCATGGGGCTACCGCGCAACTTCGACTCCACTTGAGGTCAAGGCCAGGCTGGCGGCCTCCAGCGCGCTGTTGAAGGAGACCTCGGCGAGCGCACCCGGCGCGGCGGTCTGATCGCCCGCGAGGAACACCCCGTCGCCGCGCCGGATGGCGGGCCGGTCGCGCCAGGTGGTGCCGGGCGGGTCGACCGCACCCGTCCGCCCTGCCGCGACGGACGACCGGCGCCAGGTGAGGCGTTCGCGCCAGCCGGGGAAGCCCAGATCGAACAGGCGCTCCGCGTGGGCTGCGCCGTCCGTCTTCGACTCGTCCGGCGCGATCGGAAGTTGCCCCTGGATCAGTTGCTCGCCCGCCGGAGCCAGGGTGGGGTCCTGGGCGGTGAAGCGTTCGATCCAGCCGGGGGCGTCGAGGTCGGAGATCACCCAGGCGTCGCCGCGCCTGGTCCTGAGTGCGACATCGACCAGGGTCGTACGGCCGCTGGGCCAGTGCAGGCTGTGGTCGCCGAGCAGGATCCGGGCCGCGTCCAGCGAGGTCGCGACGATCACCGGCCCCTCCGTTGCGGGCAGTTCGGTGAGGTGGGACCCCGTCTCGATCCGTACACCGAGCTCCCGGGCGCGGGCGGCCATCCGGTCGACGAGCGCGCCCCAGCCGCCCCGTACGAAGTGTGCCTCGGGCGGCAGCGAGGCGGCCCGGCGCAGCCGCGCGTGGACGAACGCTGCGGACAGCGAGCCCGGGTCGTGGTGGTAGAGGGCGACCGCTGCGTAGTGGGCGGCGGCGCGGGCCCCCGTCTCACCGACCTGGGAGGTGGCCCAGGAGAGGAAGTCCTGGCCCACGGGGGCCTGTCCGGCCGGGCGCCGGGTCAGCCTGAGCAGAGCCAGTGGGGGTGTTCTGTGCAGCTTCCCGCCGCGGTGGAACCGCAGCCGGCCGGCCTCCAGCGCGGGTACGGCGGCGATCGGCTCCAGCAGCCCGTGCTGTTTGAGCCAGGACCAGTGCGGGCCACCGCGGTAGAGCGCGTGCGGCCCCTCGTTCGTGCGGTACGGGCCATCGGCCGTACGGGACCGGCCGCCCAGGGTGTGGTGGGCCTCGTGCAGTGTGACCGTGGCGCCCGACTCGGCCGCGGTGATGGCGGCGGTTAGCCCGGCGAAACCCCCGCCGACGACGGTGATGCGGTGCATGGTCGTCCCCTCTTCCTGTCCGGTTCTTCCTGTCCGCTTCGGGCGTCCGGGTGCCCGGCCGGGCACGCCGCCCCCGCCGCCGTCCTGCTGTCCGTTCTGCTGTCCGGCTGTCCTGTCCTGTGTCTGTTCCGGAGGGCACACGCTCTTTTTCGGACGCTCTCTGTCATCAGGACGGATGGAGAAGACGCAGATGTGACATCGGAGAAGGTTCGATGTCAGTGGTGTGGGTCACCATGAAGGCATGGCAGCACGGAACGGCACGAAGAGAACTCCACAGGTGCGGCGGCCGGAGGTGCGGCTTCCGCCACTCAGCCCCTACACCGGGCGGGGTCTGGAGCCCGATGGTGACTACGACGGACTGGAGTTCACCGGCGAGGACTTCACAGGACAGTCGGGCCGCGGGGCCCGCTTCATGGACTGCTCACTCAGCGAGTGTGTACTGGAGACGACGGAGCTGGTGCGGGCCCGTTTCATCGACACGGTCCTGACCGGGGCGCGAGGAGTGGGCACGAATCTCGCGGAGGCGTCCCTCCGCGATGTCGAGGTGGTGGACGCGCGGCTCGGCGGCGTCCAGATGCACGGGGCCGTACTGGAAAGGGTGGTGGTGCGCGGCGGGAAGATCGACTATCTGAACCTGAGGGAGGCGCGGCTGAAGGACGTCGTCTTCGAGAGCTGCGTCCTGACGGAACCGGACTTCGGGTCGGCCCGGCTGGAGCGGGTGGAGTTCGTGGGATGCACCCTGCGCGGGGTGGACTTCAGCGGCGTACGGCTGAAGGACGTCGACCTGCGAACGGTCTCCGCGCTGGACATCTCCCGGGGTGTCGAGCGTCTGGAGGGCGCGGTCATCAGCCCGGCCCAACTTCTCTCCCTGGCACCGGCGTTCGCAACCCAGATCGGGGTACGGGTCGCGGCCCCGGGCGAGTAGGCGCCACCGGGACGGACTCCGGCTCCGCACCGGGCCCGGCCTGTTCGGGGCCCGGCCTGCTCGGGACCTGGTCTGTTCCGGAACCCGGCCTCCGCGGCGGACCCGGACCCCAGGTGCGAACGCTGGCTCCGCTCCGGATCCCGGCCGTGCTCAGGACCGGTCTGCTCCCCGTCCCCGTCCCGCGAGCCTGCTCAGGACCGGTCTGCTCCGGATCCCGGCCCTGCTCCGAGTCCCGGCCCCGAGCCCCTGCTCCGAGCCGCTGATCCAAATCCAAGCTCCTGCCCCGGCCCTTTCCGAACCCTGGCCCGGACCGTTCCCGGCCTCCGTTCCGGGCCTCCGTTCCGGGCCTCCGATCGGGGTCTGCGATCGGGGTCTGCGCTCCGGACCCGGCCCACTACACCCGCGGGAAGCGTCCCTGCAGGTCCCAGATCACCGGGTTGTCCGCGAGGCCCTCATGCATGTCCCCCAGATCCGCGATCAGGTCGTGCAGAAAGTCCCGCGCCTCCCGGCGCAGCACCTTGTGCCCGAACGTCAGCGGATCCTCCTCCACCGTCATCCAGTCGGCGGCCACATCCACCCAGCCGAACCGCCGCTCGAAGAACATCCGGTCCGCCGACTCCGTGAAGTCCAGCTCAGCGTGCTGCGGCCGCGACGCGCGGTTGCCGCGCGGGTCCCGGTCGAGCTGCTCGACGATGTCGCAGAGCGCCCAGGCGAAGTCGAGCACCGGGACCCATCCCCAGGCCGTGGACACCTCACGGTCCGCCTTGGTGTCGGCGAGATAGACGTCACCGCAGAAGAGGTCGTGCCGCAGCGAGCGGACATCCGCACGGCGGTAGTCGGTCTGCGGGGGGTCCGGGAAGCGTCGGGAGAGGGAGTAGCCGATGTCGAGCACGGGTCGATGGTGTCACGGGCGGGCGAACCGGGGCACCGCCCCCGGACCGGCAGGAGCCGTCCCGGCCCGCCCCGTGGGACAGCCCGCGACGTGCTCACGCCCTCCGGGTGCCCTCGGCGCGCCGTCCTCGCCCTCTCGCTCATAAGATCGAGCCGTGGACCAGCGCCGACGCCGTACAGCCGTACCCGCAGCGATGGCGGCCGCCCTGCTGGCCCTCTCGGCCTGCGGCGGGGGCGTGCACGGAACGCCGGGCGGCGACCGGCTGCGCGACCCCGACCCGTACTTCCCCCGGCTCGGCAACGGCGGCTACGACGTCCGCCACTACAGCCTCACCCTCGCCTACGACCCCGGCTCCGGCCGCCTCACGGGCGCCGCGGACATCACCGCCCGCGCTACGCAGGACCTGTCCGCGTTCAGTCTGGACTTCGCGGGGATGACCGTGCAGGGCGCGACCGTCGACGGCGCCTACGCCCCCGCCAACCGTGCCGGTACCGAACTGACCATCCGCCCGCACCACGACCTGGAGCGGGGCGCCACCTTCCGTACCGTTGTCCGCTACTCGGGCAAGCCGAGGACGATCACCGACCCGGACGCATCGCAGGAGGGCTGGCTCCCTGACCACGGCGGCGCGCTCGCCCTCGGGGAGCCGACCGGCTCGATGGCCTGGTTCCCCGGCAACAACCACCCGTCCGACAAGGCGACGTACGACATCGCGGCCACCGTCCCGGCCGGGCTCCAGGCCGTTTCGAACGGGCGGCTGACGTCGCGGCGGACCAGCGGGGGACGCACCACCTTCCACTGGCACACCGCCGAGCCGATGGCGAGCTATCTCGCGATGCTGGCGATCGGCCCGTACAAGACCCACTCCTTCACCACGCCGTCCGGGTTGCCGGTGTTCACAGCGGTCGCGCCGTCGGAGGAGAAGAGCAGCGCGTCCGTGGTGGCCCGGGTCCCCGAGGTCATCGCCTGGGAGAGCAAGAAGTTCGGCCCGTACCCCTTCGGATCGGCGGGTGCCGTCATCGCCCCGGCCGGGGCCGCGGGCTACTCCCTGGAGACCCAGACCAAGCCGGTGCTCCCGGGCGACCAGGCAAGTCTCTCGACGCTGGTCCACGAGCTGTCCCACCAGTGGTTCGGCGACTCGGTCACCCCCGCGTCCTGGCGGGACATGTGGCTGAACGAGGGCTTCGCGACGTACGCGGCCTGGCTGTGGGACGCGGACCACGGCGGCGAGAGCATCCAGGACCACTTCGACGATGCGTACGACTCGGATGCCAACTGGGACTTCCCGCCGGCCGACCCGCCGGGCCCGAAGGAGATCTCGGCCTCGCCGGTCTACGGGCGCGGGGCGATGGTGCTGCAGATGATCCGCCGGACGGTCGGCGACGACGCGTTCTTCGCCCTGGTGCGGGGCTGGGTCAAGGACCACCGGTACGGCAACGCCACGACGGCGGATTTCACGCGGTACGCGGACAGGAAGACCGGTAAGGACCTGAGCCCCGTCTGGAAGACCTGGCTCCACGGCAAGGACAAGCCCGCCAGGCCGGCGCCCGCGCCGGACAAGCGGTAGCGCCGCCGGCCTGGCACCGGCCCCGCACACGTGCGGCGGGTCAGACCCGTTCCACGGCTCCCAGATGGTCGCTGAGCTGCTGGAGGAACGACCAGGCGCGGGCGTCGGTGCCGTCTCCGAGGGGATAGTGCAGCGCGGGACGGGCCGACGGTCCCAGCGGAAGGGGCCGCAGGCTCAGTGGCGGGCGGCGGGCGTGGGTTCGGGCTCGCGCAGTACACGGAAGGCGACGACGAGCTGGCGCTCACCACCGCCGGTGGTCTCGGCGAAGGCCCCGGCGACCGGGCTGTCGCCCGTTCCCGAGGTGGTGTGGGCGGGGGCGAAGGTGCCGTCCTGCCAGCGCAGTACGGCTCCGGAGAGACCGTCGTAGTAACCGCACTCAGGGTCTTGCACGACCCACCGGTTGGGGTGGCCGGTCAGCGCGGCGCGCAGTGGCCGGACGAGTTGGTACCGGTGGCCCTGCCGGGCGAGGATGCCCCGGCAGGGCAGCTGCGCTGTGGCGTAGAAGCCGTCATGAAGCCGTCATCGGATGATGACGCTCAGTCCAACGGTGCGCGAAGACCGGCGAGCGGATCCCTGCCGTGGTGGTCGCTCATGAACTGCCGACGCCAGCTGTCAACCTCGTCTGCGACTGCTTGACTACAGTAGTCCCAGAAGTCGAGCAACATCATCTGAGTCTCAGCGAGAGAGTATTCGCCACGAACTTCTTCAACGAATAGATTCTCAATGACTACTCCCGAAGGGCCGATGTTGGCGTTGTAGGAATTTCCATCGAAGTGTACGAATTCTTGGTTCGCGTTGTTCTTAGCAGCGAGGACAAGGTCCAACGCATCGAGGACAGAGTAGGGAGAAAGCTGGATGTCGCCCGTTACCCATTGACCCATAATCGTCAAAGAGTCGGGGCCGTTGAATTCGGGAGTCTCGTGCATGTCTTCAGTGAAGTACGCGGTACTGATGGGCAACGCTAAATTCCTCTTTCCATGGGCATCACCGGGTATGCGTCTTTGCGTCGCTCGTGATTGAATCGAAGTAGCCCTCGATCCAGGTCCCTTGTGGTGTCCCTTCCGTCCGAACGCACTGGGATCGACTGCATCGGACTCCTTTGGTGGCTGCACGCCGCGCATCTCGTTCCGTTCAGTCCTGCGGAAAAATGTGCTCCTTTTCTGCTTCGGCGCCCGTGTGTGGGAATGATCATTTTCCCTCAACTCTATCTGGCCTTCACTGAGTCCAGCGCGGTGATCGACCCTCAAGATCTTGGTGGCTATTGTGTTTTCGTTCACAATTCCGTCGGGGCAGAAATTTAGTGCCTAGTCCTGGCACCGTTCGCCACGTACTTCATCTCGCCCTTCAGGATGTGGCCGTCGATGATGTGATCGGGGAGGCGAGCGGTGGTTCCGTTCGGACGGACGACCGTGCCCTCGTCTATGTCCAGGCGGGTGCCTTCGGGCTGGAGACGTCCGGTGCCCCGTGCGGCGGCCGGTATGTCTTCCCTCGATGGGACCTGGCGATGGTTGCCGAACACACGCCCTGCTCAACCGTGTTGACGGTAAAGCAGGGCGCCGGGCGTGCTCACGGTCCGTCGGCCTATGTGTCGGTCTCTTGGCCGGTCTCTCTGTCGGTCGGCAGGCGTGTGCGCCTGGTTGCGGTCATCGGGGCCGGTAGGCGGTGGCCAGTACGGAGACGGTGACCTGGTCGGGCACGGCGCTGTGATCGTCCAGGTCCGTGCCGTTCAGATGGCGGGCGCTCGGCGTCATCCCCACCAGATCCAGGGCTTCCGGCCGGGTCAGTGGGGTGACGTATTGGACCAGCTCGGTATCCACCGCCTCGAAGAAAGGGTTCAGCGCCTTGTGCAGGCGGCATTCCTTGGACGGGTCGATCGCGACCATGCCGGGCACCTGGCTTCGCAGTTCGAGCAAGTGTCGGCCGGTGGGACGCAATACGACCAGCCGACCGTCCGGGCGCAGCACCCGGTGAAACTCGGCCGGGTTGCGTGGGGCGAACACGTCCAGCACAACATCGGCCGCCCCGTCGGCCAGTGGGAGAGGGCGGAAGACGTCCCAGGTCGCGGCAGCTGCCCGCTCGTGGACACGGGCCGTCGCGCGCAGGGCGCGCACCGAGGTGTCGAGGCCCAGGCCGCGGGCATCGGGCGCCTGGTCGAGGACGCCTGCCAGGTAGTAGCCGGTGCCGCACCCGACGTCCACCACGGTGTTCTGCCGGACAGGGTGCTGACCGCCAGGTGAGCCACGATCCGGTGTATCGGCCCGTACCTGCCGGTGGCCAGGAACCGGTCCCGGGCACGGGACATGGCCGCGTCGTCGCCGCTGGTGGCGCGGGTGCCTGTCAGGAGACTGCCATAGCCATGGCGGGAGATGTCGAAGGTGTGGCCCGCCGGGCAGCGCAGTGCGCCGCCCTCGGAGTGGAGACAGGCGCCGCATGTCGGGCAGCGGGAGATCGAGGAACGATGCGAGGGCCGGGGGAAGCGAAACAGGCACAAGGCACTCCTGGCAACGGTGAAGGGAGGGGACCGTGCCTGCACGCGCGCTCAGGAGAGCGCCGTCCCAGGAGGAACGGACCGGTGGCGGCCCTCGATGCGGGCGGCGCCATAACGCGGTTCATGCAGCAGGCACGCCACGCAGGGCGGTGCCGTCCGGCATCGCCCTCACAGCCTCCCGGTCAGTGGAAGCAGCACTGCGGAGTGCTCATGAATGCCTGACCGGGAGCCTATGGGGCTCGGGCGAACCCCTTTGAGAGCGGGGGCGGTTACCAGCAGGTGCTCGCAGGTGCTCGCAGGTGCTCGCAGGTGCTCGCAGTCAGTGCTCATGTCGAACGACTCGTTGGTCGGGCCGACACTGTCCTGGTCGGCGCCCCGATATACAACTTCGCGGTGCCCGCCGCGCTGGAGGTGTGGGTGGACCGGGTAGGTTCCCCGCTGCGCTCACCGAACCCGGCGCCGGGGACAGCCTGTCGCGTACGACCCGGGTCGTGGTGATCAGTACTCGGGGCGGGGCCTACGGTCCGGGCACGCCGCGCGGGGCGTGAGACTTCCAGACGCGCTGGTGCGCGCGTACTTCGGCGGGCTCGGTGTGGCGGAGATACAGATCGTCAGCGCTGAGGTGCCCTTGGCGGGCTCGGTGCCGCATCTGGCTCGCTTCCGGCCGCCCGCCGCGAGTTCGCTGGATGCGGCGCGTGCCGGGGTGACCGCGTTGGCCTCCGGGCAGGTCGGAGCAGGGGGCCGGGTCGACCGGATCGGGTGTCGAACGGGCTGAGCCCCGGGCGACGACCGCCAGGGGCTCAGCGCGTGGTGGTAGCCGGCGTCAGACGGTGACGCCGAAGTCCTGCGCGATACCGACCAGGCCCGAGGCGTACCCCTGGCCGACCGCGCGGAACTTCCACTCCGCGCCGTTGCGGTAGAGCTCGCCGAAGACCATGGCGGTCTCGGTGGCGGCGTCCTCGCTCAGGTCGTAGCGGGCGATCTCGGCCTCGCCCGCCTGGTTGATGATGCGGATGAAGGCATTCCGCACCTGGCCGAAGTTCTGCGAGCGGTTCTCCGCGTCGTAGATCGAGACCGGGAAGACGATCTTCTCGATGTCGGCGGGCAGACCGGCCAGGTTGACCTTGATCTGCTCGTCGTCGCCCTCGCCCTGACCCGTGACGTTGTCACCGGTGTGCACGATGGTCTGGTCCGGCGTCGCCTTGTTGTTGAAGAAGACGAAGTGGCCGTCGGAGTAGACCTTGCCCTCCGTGTTCACCGCGATGGCCGAGGCGTCGAGGTCGAAGTCGGTGCCGGTGGTCGTACGGACGTCCCAGCCGAGGCCCACCGTGACGGCGGTCAGGCCCGGGGCCTCCTTGGTGAGGGAGACGTTGCCGCCCTTGGACAGGCTTACAGCCATGGGGATGTCCCTTTCCGTTCTGTACGCGGGCTTCGTGTGGTCACGACGCTACCGTTACTGGGCATAACGTCGGCAGGGGACCGGGAGGTTCCAACTCTCTTTACTTTCTTTGCCCGAAGTGTTCCGCCGTGGGCGGCGAACCCCGGTCGGCCCCGGCGTTTCGCGGTGTTTTTCCCGGCCTGTTGAGAGCCCGCGGGGGAGACGCAGGGGAAAAACGGGTGACGGGCCGGTCCGGACCAGCGACCATGGATGACATGTCCGGTCCCTATGTCGTCCGTGGTGCGGTCTCCCTGCCGGAGGCCGAGCTCATGTGGCGCTTCTCGCGCTCGTCAGGACCCGGCGGCCAGCACGTCAATACCAGTGACACGCAGGTGGAGCTCCGCTTCGACCTCGCGAACACGGAGGCGCTGCCACCGGTGTGGAAGGAGCGCGCCCTGGAGCGGCTGGCCTCGCGGCTCGCCGGCGGGGTGATCACCGTACGGGCGTCGGAGCACCGGTCGCAGTGGCGCAACCGGGAGATGGCGGCGGTGCGGCTCGCGTCGCTCCTCGCGGAGGCCACGGCGCCACCGCCGAAGCCCCGGCGGGCCACGAAGATTCCCCGCGGGATCAACGAGCGGCGGCTCCGCAACAAGAAGCAGCGCAGCGACACCAAGCGGGGCCGGACAGGGCGCGGCTGGGACTGACCCGGGGTGAACCCGAGGGCGGGCTCCCGTACGGGCTGGGACTGACCCGGGGTGAACCCGAGGGCGGGCTCCCGTACCGGCTGGGGCTGACGTACCCGGTCTTGGCCCGGACCCCGTCCCGGCCCCGGGTGCCGGCCCCGGCCCCGGGTGCCGGCCCCGGCCCCGGGTGCCGGCCCCGGCCCCGGGTGCCGGTCTCGGCCCAGATGCCGTTCCGGTCCAGATGCCGTCCCGGCCAGGACGCCGCTCTCAGCCCAGGTGCCGGTACCGGCCCCGGAAGTACGTCAGTGGGCTGCTCTCGCCGCCCGGCAGGTCGGCAGTCAGCACGCGGCCGATCACCAGCGTGTGGTCCCCGGCCTCCACCCGCTGCTCCGTCAGACACTCCAGCGTCGCCAGTGCGCCCCCGATCAGCGGGGCCCCGGACACCTCGCCACGGCTGAACGGGACATCGGCGAACAGCAGGTCGTCGCTGATACGGCCCTTCATCGCGAACCGGCCCGCGACCTGCCGCTGGCTCTCCGCCAGGAGTGAGGCCGCCCAGTAGGGCTGCTCCGCCAGCAGGTCGTCCATCCGGGAGCCGTTCCGTACGCTCACCATCGCCAGCGGCGGTTCCAGTGACACCGACATGAACGAGGTCGCCGTCATCCCGACGTCGGCGCCCCGTGGGCCGCCGTCCGCGTCATGGGCCGTCACGAGCACCACGCCGGCGGTCAGCCGGGACATGGCGGCGCGGAAGTCGTCGTTGCTCACCCCCTCAGGATGGGGGATGGGCTCGGGGCGCGGGGTGGGGATCGTCTGGAACACATCAAGAACGCTAGCCCCGGCCCCCGGACGACCGCATCGGGCCACAGGACCAGACGAGTCCTAAGCCTGTCCTGGGCCTGTCCGCGAAGTCGGGCACGGCGACCGCTACGCCGTACCGGTGACCGCCATGGCGTACGCCGTACCGGTGACCGCCACGCCATCCCGGCGGCGGGGGCGGCCGGACACGCGCGGTGAGAAGCGCCGGACCCGGACCCGGCACGGATACGGATACGGGCGGTGACGAAGGCCGCGAAACGGCAGGCCTGACCGGTTGATTCACATTCAACCCTTCATCCCCTGTTGTGACTTGAGTCACGACCGGCATAAATTGTTGACCCTGCGTACCTGACGCACAGCTCGCTGTGATTCAGTGGCAGAGACACTGCACCAAGAGCGCCGACAAAGAACCCTGGAGTTGCTGTCGAGGTCTCGGGGAGAGCGAACGATGGAGAGCGAGTCGGAGCCGTACGTCCGTCTTGCGACCCTGCGGCAGTTGCATCAAGCGGTCGCCAATCTGAATCAGGCCCGCAGCCTGGCGGACACCCTGCAGACCGTGGCCGACGGCATAGTGGCTGGTCTCGGGTATGAGCTGGCCTGCGTCAATCTGGTGCGCCCTGACGGCGACCTCATGGTCGCGGCGCTCTCGGGGGACGAATCCGCCGCCGCCCTGATGTCCGGCCGGGTCGGATCCCGTACGTCATGGGAGCGCAGGCTCTCCATGGGTGTGGCCTGGGGCGACCTGAGGTTCATCCCGTACACCGACGGCTGGGTCCTCGACAACGACGACGTGCCGCAGGTGCACAACGACGGACCCGAGCCGCGCTTCGAGGACGAGTGGCACCCCTCCGACCGGCTCTTCGCCCCGATGTACGCGACCGACGCGTCCGGTGGCGAGCTGATCGGCGTCATATCCGTCGACCGCCCGCGCAACGGCAGGCACCCCGGGGCCTGGGGCCAGGAAGCGCTCCAGATGTACGCCTTCCAGGCCGCCATCGCGATCACCAACGCCCGGCTGCGCGCCAATATGCAGCGCGCCCTGGTCCGCCTGGAGCGTGAGCAGCAGGCCCTGCGCGCCAGCGAGGAATCCTTCCGGCAGGCCTTCGAGTACGCGCCGAGCGGGATGGCCATCGCGGAGATGGGAGGCGACCAGCACGGGCGCCTTCTGCGCACCAATGACGCGCTCTGCCGGCTGCTCGGGCGGCCCGCGTCGGCGATGCGCCGCTACTCCTTCGCCGATCTGGTCCATCCCGAGGACGTCGGCACCCTGCTCAGGACATCCGCCGAGGGCGGCAGGGCCGAGCTGCGGCTGCGGCGCCGTGACACCTCGTACGTCTGGGTCTCGCTCCGTAACTCCGTCGTGGCCGACACCACCGACGGGCCCCGTTTCCTGCTCACGCACGTCGAGGACGTCGAGGAGCGCAAGCGCCACGAGCTCCAGCTCGCGCACCGCGCCTCGCACGACTCGCTGACCGGGCTGCCCAACAGCGCGGAGCTGCGCGCCCGGCTCAGCTCGCGGCTCTGCGACTGGCCCGACGCGGTGCGCGAGACGGCGGTCGAGGCACTCGACGCGGCCTACGAGCAGGGGCCGGCGCGGGCGGACCGGCGCCGCGGCGGCGGACCGTTCGCCTTCGGTGGTGGCGCATGTCTCTATGAGCATGTCCACACGGCTGCTCCCACGAACGAGACGGGCGACGGAGCCGGGGCCGGGACGGGGGCGGTCGCCGACGACGGCACGAAGGGCCTCGCGGTGCTCTTCTGCGACCTCGACGGCTTCAAGTCCATCAACGACCGCTTCGGTCACCACACCGGGGACGCGGTCCTCATCGAGGTGGCGCGCAGACTCACATCGGGGGTGCGCGACGGTGACACGGTGGCCCGGCTCGGCGGTGACGAGTTCGTCGTCCTGGCGGACGGGCTCGGTTCGGCCGACGCCGCTGACCTGGCCGTACGGCTGCGCAACGCGATCATTCCGCCCATCAGGGTGGACGGCAGGGCGGTCCGGGTGGGGGCCAGTTTCGGGATCGGCTGGGCGAGCTGCGGCATGTCGGTCGAAGAGGTGCTGCGCTCCGCCGACCAGCGCATGTACGTGGAGAAACGCTCCAGGTCGAAGCTGCATCGGCGGGCTGGGTAGGCGGTACTGCCAGGAGCGCCCGGGACGGGGGCAGGGCCCGGCGGACTGGCCGGACTGTTCATCCGTACGGGGTAAGCTCGCCCGGGTCAGCGATGTGTGAGGAGTGCAAGGGATGACGGCCGGCAACAACGGCACGAGCACGCCCGAGGACGACGATCCGTTCGGCTATCTGTACGAGGACGGCCGGGCAGCAGGAGCCGTTCCCCCGCCCGGCGGCGGCGGATACGGCTACCCGGGTCCGACGTCCGGCGGGCAGCCCGGGGTGCCCCGGACGTCGTACAACCACGTGCGGACAGTCGGCGAGCGCCAGTACGGGCAGCAGGCACCGCAGGCACCTCAGCAGCAGTACGGGCAGCCGCCCCAGCAGTACGGGCAGCAGCAGGCGTACGGCCAGCCGACCGCGCAGTACGCGGCCCCGGAGACGTATCCCGGCGGTCCGCCCGTCCAGCAGCCCCCGCGTCAGCCGGGCGGCGGCGGCCGGAGCGGTGGCCCGAATCACAAGGGGCTGCTGATCGGCGCGGTCGCGGTGGTCGCGGTGGTCGTCATCGGCATCGGTGTGGCGCTGGCCACCAGCGGCGGCGACACGAAGGACGACAACGCCGGCTCGGACAACGCGGGCGGCGGGCAGACGGCAGCCTCCTCGGTCAAGCCGAGCGAGAGCGCTTCGGCGTCCGCCAAGGCCGACCTCCCGAAGCAGGATGCGGCGACACTGCAGCTCGGCGGCGCGGCGACCACGGCCAAGGACGTGCCGGGCGCCAAGGGCGCCGGCGGCACGTACGTCGTGATCAACCAGCCCGGCGACTCGGCGACCTGGACGCTCGACGCACCCGCTGCGGGCACGTACAAGCTGTCGATCAACTACGGCGTGCCGGGCAAGGATGCCAAGACGTCCCTCACGGTGAACGACGCGCCGAAGCCCGCGTCGATCCGCATGGAGAACTTCGCCCACGCCGCGGACGGCGACGCCTCCAAGGGGTGGACCAACACCTGGAACCTGGTGAACCTCAAGAAGGGCTCCAACACGATCAAGATCTCCTGCGAGAACGGTGATCAGTGTGGGGTCAATCTGGACCAGGTCATCCTGCAGAACACGAAGGACCAGTAGAGGGCCAGTGACCGACCGGGGGCTGCCGCCCCCGCTGACCGCCGTCCGGCAGCTAAGCGGGCGGCGGGTGTTCGTCGACGAGGACCTGCGGAAGCAGGTCCTCGTACGCGTCCCGGTCGAACTCGCCGGCGGCGGGCGCCAGCACCGTGGCCGCCGAGAGCGCCACCGCCCTGGCCAGCCGTTCCGGCCAGGGGAGCCCTTCCACCAGGCCCGAGAGCAGTCCGGCCACCGCCGAATCGCCCGCGCCCGTCGGGTTGCCGTCGAAGCGGGCCGGGGGCAGGGCCTGCCAGGTGCCGTCCGGGGACGCGGCCAGCATGCCCTCGGCGCCCAGTGAGGCGACCACCGTGTGCGCGCCGCGGCGGCGTGCGTCGCGGGTGGCGCGCAGCGGCTCGCGTGAGCCGGTCAGCTGGGCCAGTTCGTCGGCGTTCGGCTTGACCAGGTCGGGGCGGGCCGCGATGCCCCGGCGCAGCGGTTCGCCGCTGGTGTCCAGGAGGACCGGGACGCCGGCGCCGCGGGCCTGTTTCACCAGCTGGGCGTACGCGCCGACCGGGACGCCCGGCGGCAGGCTGCCGCAGAGGGCCACGGCTTCGGCGTCGGCGAGCAGCTTCCCGTACGAGGTGAGGAAGGCGTCCCACTCGTCGGCTGTGACCGTGGGGCCCGCCTCGTTGAGCTGGGTCGTGTCGCCCGAGGTGGCGTCGACCACGGCGATCGTGCGCCGGGTGGTCCCGGCGCACGGGACGAGGGCGTCGGTGGGGGGCAGCCCGGCGAGGAGTTCGCGGAGCACGCCGCCCGTCGTCCCGCCGGCGAAGCCGGTGACGACGGTCTCGTGGCCGAGCGCCGCGAGTACCCGGGCCACGTTCAGGCCCTTGCCGCCCGCGCGCTCGGTGACCGATTCGACACGGTGACTGGCGTGCGGGATCAGTGCGGGGACGTGGTAGGTGATGTCCAGGGCGGTGTTCAGGGTGACGGTCAGCAGCACTTGATTGATCATGCCAAACAGAGAGCGGCAGGCCCAGCCCTGGACCCGCCGCAGACCGTCATTTCTGCGCGATTCTGCTCGCTGTCGCTCAGTTCTGCTTAGGTTCGATCACCCAGGAGCCCTTGCGCATCACTCCGGCCAGTGCGAAGTCCGCGTCCAGGACGACCAGGTCCGCGTCCTTGCCGGGCTCGAGCGAGCCGATCCTGTCGTCCATGCCGAGCAGCCGTGCCGGGTTGGCGGAGATGGACCGTACGACGTCTTCCACCGGCAGTCCGTCGATGGTCACCGCGCGCCGGAAGGCCGTGTCCAGGGTGAGCGTGGAGCCGGCGATCGAGTCGCCTTCCACCAGCCGGGCGACGCCCTCCTTGACCTCGACCTCCAGCGGGCCGAGCAGATAGATACCGTCGCCGAAACCGGCGGCGTCCATCGCGTCGGTGATGAAGGCGACGCGAGCGGAGCCGGCCGCCCGGTAGGCCAGTTCCAGCGCGGCCGGGTGCAGATGGGTACCGTCGTTGATCAGCTCGACGGTGACCCGCTCGTCCTCCAGCAGGGCGGCGATGGGGCCGGGGTCGCGGTGGAGGAACGGCGGCATGGAGTTGAAGAGGTGGGTGGCGACGCTCGCACCCGCCTCGATGGCCTCGACGGTCTGCTCGTACGTGGCGTCGGTGTGGCCGACGGCCGCGATGATGCCGTTCTCCGCGAGCAGCCGTACGGAGTCGATGCCGCCCGTCATCTCGGTGGCCAGCGTGAACATCCTGGCGGTGCCGCGCGCCGCGTCCATCAGCTTGCGGACGTCGGCCGGGTCGGGGTCGCGCAGCAGCGAGGCGCTGTGTGCGCCCTTGCGGCAGGGGGAGATGAACGGGCCCTCGAAGTGGATGCCGGCCAGGTCGCCCTGCTCGACGAGTTCCGACAGGACCGCGGCGCGCTCGGCGAGGAAGTCCATCTCGCCGGTGACGGTGGAGGCGACCATCGTCGTCGTGCCGTGCTGCCGGTGGGTGTCGATGCCCTTGCGCACCTCTTCGGGGGTTCCCGATGTGAAGGACGCGCCGCCGCCGCCGTGCACGTGCATGTCGACGAAACCGGGGACCACCCAGTGCCCGGCGAGATCGAACACGGCCGCGCTCTCGGGAGCGCTCCCCGCGATGCGCGAGCCCTCCACGATGACCCGGCCGCCGTCGACGGTCCCGGTGGGCAGCACCACGCGGGCTCCGGCGAGGACTGTGCTTGCTTCGCTTCCGGCCATCAGGCGGATACCTCCGTGGAGAGAAGATCCCAGGCGAGCAGCCCTGCGCCCAGGCATCCAGCGGTGTCCCCGAGGGCCGCCGGGACGATGTGGGGCAGCTTCTGGAACGTCACGCGCTCCGCCACCGCTGCCTTCAGTGGTACGAACAAGGTTTCCCCGGCTTCGGCGAGCCCGCCACCGATGATCAGGGTGCGCGGGTCGAGCAGGGTGAGCGCGGTGACCAGTCCGTCGGCGAGCGCGTCCACCGCGGTCTGCCAGACGGCGGTGGCCGCCGGGTCGCCCGACTCGACAGCCTTGGCGCAGTCGGCCGCGTCGGCCTCCGGGTCGCCGGATGCCACGGCCCAGGCCAGCGAGACGGCGGAGGCGGACGCGTACCGCTCAAGACAGCCGCGCTGCCCGCAACCGCAGTCGACGCCACCGGGCCGTACGACGATGTGGCCGATCTCGCCGGCGTACCCGTGGGCGCCCGCCTCGATGGAGCCCTCGATGCCGATGGCGCCCGCGATGCCGGTTCCGAGCGGCATGAAGAGGAAGCGGTCGGCGCCCTTGCCCGCTCCGATGCGGCCTTCGGCGAGCCCGCCGGTGCGGACGTCGTGCCCGAGCGCCACCGGTACGCCGTGCAGCCGGCCGCTGAGCAGCTTCCGCATCGGGACGTCGCGCCAGCCGAGGTTGGACGCGTAGACGGCGATGCCGTTCTCGGCGTCGATGATGCCGGGGACCGCCACGCCGGCGGCTGCCGCGGTCCGGCCGAAGTGCTCCTCGCCGTAGGCCCGCAGCTCGGCCGCGAAGTCGAGGATCGACTCGACGACGGCCTCGGGACCGCGCTCCCGTCCGGTGGCCCTGCGTGCCTCGTGGAGCAGGGTGCCGTCCGCCCCGACCAGGGCGGCTTTCATGCCGGTGCCGCCCACGTCGAGGGCGATGACATGGTGCTCGGCCGGGAGACCGGGGGCGGTTCCCCGGGAGAATGCAGTCACTCGGACAGTGTGGCTCGGATAACCGAAAAAGGTCTAGTCCACTCTGTTGGATTGTTGCGCATCCATACAAAGTCTGGGCAAAAAAACCGCCGTGGCCGCAGTGCAGGTGGTGCGCATGTGGCCTGTGTTGCCGAAGCGAGACCGGAATGCTGTGGACCCACGGATGGCCGTAAGGGAAAATCGCAGCTACGTGCGACGGTACGGCACCGGGGGACCGGCTGGAACATAGTGCAACAGAGGGTGGGAAAAGGGCTGTGCGGCGGCGCTTCTTGGGGCTTACAGCGGCGGTTGCCGCGCTCGGTATGACAGCGGTGCTCTCCGGCTGCGGATCGGACAGCGGGTCGGGTGACGTCACCCTGAAGGTCGTCGCCGCCAACTACGACCCCAACGACGGGCCCAGCAACCAGCAGTACTGGGACAAGGTCGCCTCCGCCTTCGAGGCGAAGAACCCGCACATCAAGGTCGACGTCTCCGTCTACTCCTGGAAGGACATCGACGCGAAGGTCGCGGCGATGGTCAAGTCGGGCCACGCCCCCGACATAGCCCAGATGGGCTCGTACGCCGACTACGCCGACCAGGGCAAGCTGTACAGCGCGGACGACCTGCTCTCCATCGAGGTCCAGTCCAACTTCCTCTCCTCGCTCTCCGATGCGGGCGAGCAGGACCGGGTGCAGTACGGAATGCCGTTCGTCGCCTCCACCCGGCTGCTCTTCTACAACGAGAAGATGTTCGCGGACGCCGGACTCAAGCCGCCGAAGACCTGGGACCAGCTCAAGTCCGACGCGCAGGCCCTCAAGGCGAGAGGCGTGAAGTACCCGTACGCCCTGCCCCTCGGTACCGAGGAGGCACAGGTCGAGGCCACCCAGTGGCTGCTGAGCGGCGACGGCGGCATCACCGACGGCGTCGGTACGTACACGATCGACTCGGCCCAGAACGTCAAGACCTTCAACTGGCTGAAGGACGACCTGGTCGGCGCCAAGCTGACCGGGCCCGTCGAGCCCGCCAAGTTCGACCGCAGGCAGGCGTACGACGCCTTCACCAAGGGCCAGGTCGGCATGCTCAACGGCCACCCGCAGCTGGTGCAGCAGGCCGTCAAGAAGGGCATCAAGGTCGGCATGGTCCCGATGCCGGGCGTCAGCGGTCCGACCAAGTCGACCATGGGCGTGGCCGACTGGATCATGGGCTTCAAGCAGAACGGCCACCGCACCCAGATCGGCAAGTTCCTCGACGACGTCTTCAGCGACAAGAACGTGCTGGCCTTCACCCGCGAGTACAACCTGCTGCCGTCCACCACCTCGGCGTCCGGCACGCTGGCGGAGGACCCGGACCACAAGTCCCTCAAGACCTTCCTCGACGAGCTGCCCGACTCGCAGCTGCCGCCGGTCGGCAAGACCTCGTGGGCGCAGGTGAGCGACGACATGAAGAGGGAGATCGGCAAGGCCGTGCAGCCGGGCGGCAACCCGGCGAGCGTCCTCAACCAGATCCAGAGCGAGGCGTCCGCCGAGGAAGCGCAGTAGCCCGCCCGGCGGGTACCCCAGTACGTTTGCTCATATGACTGGCGACGACGCGCACGGCCCCGCGCTCCCCGAGCGCGACCGCGCCGTGCTCGCGCTGGAGCGCCGCTCCTGGCCGGGTGCGGGCGCCAAGGAGCGGGCCATCAGGGAGCAGCTCGGTATCTCGCCGGTCCGCTACTACCAGCTCCTCAACGCCCTGCTGGACGACGAGAGTGCGCTGATCCACGATCCGGTGACGGTCAACCGCCTCCGCCGGGTCCGGGCGGCCCGCCGCGAACGCCGCTGACGGCTGCCGCAGCCGGCCGCACGCATAGGGGCGGCCGCCCGTCCATCGCCTAGGGTCACCCCATGGGCAGCTCACCGAACACCCTGCCGACCCCCGCCACCGCCGCCGGCCGTGACGGCCTCGCCGCCTTCCTGGCGGGGCCCGAAAAGGCCGTCGTGGCACTCGACTTCGACGGCACGCTCGCCGATATCGTCCCCGATCCGGAACAGGCCCGCGCCCACCCGGGCGCCGTCGCCGCGCTCGTCGCGCTCGCGCCGCACGTCGCGTCCGTCGCGGTGATCACCGGACGCCCGGCCGCGGTGGCCGTGCAGTACGGGGGGCTCGCCGGGGTTCCCGGCCTCGAACACCTGGTCGTGCTCGGTCACTACGGCGCGGAGCGCTGGGACGCGGCCACCGGCACGGTCGACGCCCCCGACCCGCCCCCGGGCGTCGAGGCCGTACGCGCCGAACTCCCCGGGCTGCTGGACACCGAAAGCGCTGGGCGCGGCACCTGGATCGAGGAGAAGGGCGGCCGGGCCGTGGCCGTCCACACCCGTCGCGCCGCCGACCCCGAGGCCGCCTTCGAGGCCCTGCGCGCCCCGCTGGCCGCCCTCGCCGCCCGGCACGGCCTGATCGTCGAGCCGGGCCGGATGGTCCTGGAGCTGCGCCCGCCGGGCGTCGACAAGGGCGCGGCGCTGACCGCGTACGTACGCGAGACCGGTGCCGGGGCGGTCCTCTACGCCGGGGACGACCTCGGGGACCTGCCGGCCTACGACGCGGTCGACACGCTCCGCGAACAGGGTGTGCCCGGCCTGCTGGTGTGCAGCGGCGGCGGCGAGGTGCCCGAACTGGCCGCGCGGGCCGACCTGGTGGTGCCGGGGCCGGGCGCGGTGGTCGGACTCCTCGCGGACCTCGCCCGCGCTGTCGGCCCGTGACCGCTATCCGGCGGGAGCGGCCGGGCCGAGCGCGTTGAGCTGGTCCAGGAACCACTGCTGCGGCGGCAGCGCGGTCGCGGCGGCGGACAGCCGCGCGGTCCGCTCGGTGCGCTCGCCGTCCGGCATGGTGAGCGCCTCGTGCAGCGCGGCCGCCGTCGCGCTCACGTCGTACGGGTTCACTGTGATCGCGTCGCGCCCCAGTTCCTCGTACGCCCCGGCCTCCCGCGAGAGCACCAGCGCGCACCCGTGGTCGCTCACCAGCGGAACTTCCTTGGCGACCAGGTTCATGCCGTCGCGGATCGGGTTGACCAGGGCGACGTCCGCGAGCCGGTAGGCGGCCAGCGAGCGGGCGAAGTCGTCCTTGAGATAGAGCACGACCGGCGTCCAGTCCGCCGTGGCATAGCGGGAGTTGATCTCGTCGGCGACGCGCCGCACCTCGTCCATGTAGTCGCGGTAGACCGCGAGGTCCTGGCGCGAGGGGTAGGCGAAGGCCATGTGCACGACGCGGCCGTGCCACTCGGGGCGGGTGTCGAGGAGCTCGCGGTAGGCGAGCAGCCCGCGCACGATGTTCTTGGACAGCTCGGTCCTGTCCACCCGGACGATCGTCCTCCGGCGGCCGTCGGGCCCCTCGCCCGTGCCGCCGCCGATCCGCTCGCGCAGCGCCGTCATCCACTCGTCCACGTCGGACTGGTGCGACCGCGCCCGCAGGAAGTCCGCGTCGGCGCCGAGGCCGTGCACCGCGACCTCCGTCTTTCCGGTACCGCCGACGACCGCGGCGCAGCAGGCGACGAACGCGTCGGCCCAGCGCCGGGTCAGGAATCCGGCCCGGTCGGCGCCCAGGATCCCGTGCAGCAGCTCATCGCCGATGTCGTCGGGCAGCAGCCGGAAGTACTCGACCGGAGCCCACGGGGTGTGCGAGAAGTGCGCGATCCGCAGGTCCGGGCGTAGCTCACGCAGCATCCCGGGGACCAGCGACAGGTGGTAGTCCTGTACCAGCACGGCCGCGCCGTCGGCGGCCTCGGCGGCCAGCGCTTCGGCGAAGGCCCGGTTGTACGTACGGAACGCGGCCCACTGGCGCCGGAACTCCGCGTCGAAGACGGGCTCCAGCGGGGTCTGGTACAGCATGTGGTGGACGAACCAGAGCACGGAGTTGGCGATGCCGTTGTACGCGTCGGCGTGCACCTCCGCGTCGATGTCGAGCATCCGCACCCCGTCCTCGGCGACCCCGCGCCGCACGGCGGCCCGGTCACCGTCCCCGAGCGCGGCGCAGACCCAGAGCGACTCGGCGTTCCCCTCGATGGCGGAGAGCCCGGAGACGAGACCGCCGCCGCCCCGCTTCGACGCGAGCTCACCGTCGTCACGAAGGGTGTACGAGACGGGGCCCCGGTTGGAGGCGACGAGGACGCGTGCGGCGTGCGGAGATGCCATGACGCGAACCTAGCCCGTGCCGCAAACGCTCAAACGTGCGGACGTCCGCCGGACGGGCTGTCGGCGCGCACCCGTCAGTGCGGCGCGGAGGCTGTGTCCGCCGCAGTCGTGTCCGCCGCGGGGGCCCGCTCGTCCTCGGGGACGGAGATCACCCAGTGCGTGGCCTGCCGGGGGCGTAGGTACAGCGCCCAGTACGCGGCGGCTGCGGCCACGATGACCCCGGTGATGATCAGGCTCTTCGCGCTCTGCTGGAAGAGCACCCAGGCCAGGACGACGACCAGCAGACCCGGCACGGCGGGCCACAACGGCATCCGCCAGGCCAGCCGGTGCTTGTGCTCCCCGCGGCGCGACACCAGGGCGCCCAGCGCGACGAAGACGTACATCGCGGCCACCGCGACACCGGTGACATCGCTCAGCGTGTCCAGGTTGACGAAGCACAGGACCGCTCCGGGGACACCGACGGCGAGCGTCGCCGCCCAGGGGGAGGCGTAGCGCCGGCCGATGTGCGACAGGACGCGGTTGACGGGGTTCGGCCAGGCCGCGTCGCGTGCCGACGAGTAGACGACGCGGGAGTTCTGGATGACCATCACGATCGCCGCGTTGATGATCGCGAGTGCGATGCAGAGGCTGACGAACGTGCCGACACCGGAGTTGCTCCAGCTCTGCACCATGCCCGCGACGTCACCGGTCGCGAGCGTCTTGAGGTCCGGGGCGCCGAGCGTGATCGCGACGACGGGGATCAGTACGACTGCCGCGCCGATGGCGAGCGTCCACAGCACGGTGCGGGACACGTTGCGGCGCGGGTTGTCCATCTCCTCGGCCAGGTAAACGGCGGTGGAGAAGCCCTGGAGGATGAAGAGCGCGGTGGCGAGTCCGGTCACGATCAGCCCGGCGGTGACGGCCGAGCTGTGGCCGTGTCCCGCGTCCATCACCGGGTGGACGAGCACCGAGGCCGACCGGCTGGTGTGGGTGAAGCCGAGGAAGGCGACGACCGCGCAGGCCACGACTTCGAGGACCAGGAAGACGCCGGTGATCCAGGCGTTGGCGCGCAGGTCGAGCAGACCCATCGCGGTGGCGAGCAGCATCACGCCGGCCGCTGTGTACTGCGGGTTCAGATGGACGATCGGCGCCAGGTAGTCGGCGGTGCCCAGGGCGATGATGGGCGGCACGATCATGACCACGATCAGTGAGAGGACGAAGACCAGCCACCCGGCGAGCCGCCCCATCAGGGTGCCGACCATGGCGTACTCGCCACCGGAGCTCGGTATCAGCGTGCCCAGCTCGGAGTAGGTGAACGCGACACCTATGCAGAGCAGGCCCGCGATGGCGATGGTGAGGGCTGTTCCGGTGCCCAGGGTGGCGAACGAGTCCGGCACGATCACGAACAGTGAGGATGCCGGAGTCAGGCAGGACAGCGTGAGCAGCGTGCCTCCCACCACACCGATCGACCGGGTGAGCGTGGGAGCCTCTCCGGCCTTCGCGGCCTTCTCGGCGAGGGTGTCTGCCTCCGGGTCCCCGGGGGGTGCGGCAACGGTCGTGTCGGGCGTATGGGTCATCCGTTGTCCCATCGGTGCTGACGGCATGAGGCTGGCGGCATGAGGGGGAAGGCACCTTCGCTGAAGAGTGCCGCACATGCGGGGCGTACCCGTAGGACGTCCGCGCCGCTCCGGTGACCGAATACAACTCCCGACGGTCATTCCCGTCAAGGGTTCGTTAACGCGACATGGCAACGAAATCCGTTGCCTGTTTAAGGTATTGAAGTGCTCATGTGCGCTGAAAGCGCTGTGTTCGCACGGATTTCGCGGGGCGGTGGGGGGTTCGGATTCTCGTGTGTGCGATGGCCAAAACCTTTCCATGGACACCGGCAGCTGACGCTCCGCCCCCGCCGGCGTCCGGCGGGGGCGG
This sequence comes from Streptomyces sp. NBC_00859, assembly GCF_045161865.1. Classification (NCBI taxonomy): domain Bacteria; kingdom Bacillati; phylum Actinomycetota; class Actinomycetes; order Kitasatosporales; family Streptomycetaceae; genus Streptomyces; species Streptomyces sp. NBC_00859. The sequence continues at coordinate 4,485,801 of NZ_CP108826.1, forward strand.
AGCCGTCGGCTGTCACCCGTGGGCCGTCACCCGTCCGTCAGGCCGCCCTGCGTGCCGCGTACTCCCCCACGCCGCGCATCGGGGGCCGCTCCTCGGTGTCCACCGGGTATGTGCGCGGTACGAACCCCTCGGCGCCGCGCTCGAACTGCGTCAGCGACGGCCGCACCAGATGCCCCCGCGACAGCCGCAGCTGCGCCGTGCGGTAAATGGCCGCCGCCATCCGCCCCAGCGCGAGCCCGTCCTGGTGGCGGTGTTTGCGTGAGCCCACGTCGACCTGCGCCAGCGCGTCGAGTCCGACCGTGTGGAGCGCGTCGACCAGCAGGCCCAGCTCCACTCCGTAGCCGACGGGGAAGGGCAGCTGTTCGAGCAGTGAGCGCCGCACCGCGTACTCGCCGCCGAGCGGCTGGACGAAACCGGCCAGCTGCGGCCAGTGCAGATTCAGCAGGGGCCGCGCCACCAGCTCGGTCACCCGGCCGCCCTGCCCCGCGGCCTCGCCGAGCGGCCGGTCGTACATGGCCTTCACGAACTGCACATCGGGGTCGGTCAGCAGGGGTCCGACGATCCCCGAGACGAAGTCCGCCGAGAAGTCCCGCAGGTCCGCGTCGACGAAGCAGACGATGTCACCGCCGGTCACCAGGAGGGAACGCCACAGCACCTCGCCCTTGCCCGGCACGGCCGGTATCCGCGGCAGGATCTCGTCCCGGTGCACCACCCGGGCCCCGGCGCTCGCCGCGGCCTCGGCCGTACGGTCGGTGGAGCCGGAGTCGACGACCACCAGCTCGTCCACGAGGGGCACCGGCAGGGAGTCCATCAGCTCGCGCCTGATGGTCGCGACGATCGCCCCGACCGTCGCCTCCTCGTTGAGCGCGGGCAGGACGACACTCACCGTGGTGCCGCGTTTCGCCGCGGTCAGCCGGTCCAGCGGACGGTCGGCCACCGACCAGGAACGCCTGGTCAGCCAGCGGTCCACCTCTTCCAGCACGGCGCGTCTCCTTGACTGTGAGCCATCTCGCGGTTCGGACGACTATCTCAACCGTCCCTGCCTTCGGTTACAGTCTTGAACAACGCAAATGGTCACGGCATGCCGGGGTCCGCACGCGTCGACAAACACGCCGGGCCTCGAGGCCCGCGTCATAAGCGCTCATCCAGAGGGACTGAGGGAACGGCCCGTAGAAGTCCCGGCAACCCTCCTGCCGACCGCGAGGTCATGGTGGGGAAGGTGCCAATTCCGTCTTGCGGCGAAGTACGTCGCGAGGAAGATGAGGAGAGGACCTCGCCACCATGGCTGTGCAGACCGTTACCAGCACCAACGACTCCACCGGGACCGTCGATCTCGGCCCCGCCGCCGCGCTCTCCTGCCGCGAGTGCGGCGAGCGTTTCCCGCTCGGTCCCCTCTTCGCCTGCGCGTCCTGTTTCGGGCCGCTCGAAGTGGCGTACGACCTGCCGAGCGGCTCTCCCGACGAGCTGAAGAAGCGCATCGAGGCCGGCCCGGACAACATCTGGCGCTACGCGCCGCTGCTGCCCGTCCCCGCCGAGGTGGCCGACCACCCCAACCTGAACCCGGGATTCACCAAGCTCGTCAAGGCCGACAACCTCGCCCGTGAGCTGGGTATCACCGGCGGCCTGCACGTCAAGGACGACTCCGGCAACCCGACGCACTCCTTCAAGGACCGTGTCGTCGCCATCGCCGTCGAGGCCGCCCGCGCCTTCGGCTTCACCACACTCTCCTGCTCCTCCACGGGCAACCTGGCGGGCGCCGTCGGCGCCGCCGCCGCCCGCGCCGGCTTCCGGTCCTGCGTGTTCATCCCGCACGACCTGGAGCAGGGCAAGGTCGTCATGGCCGCGGTCTACGGCGGCGAACTGGTCGGCATCGAGGGCAACTACGACGACGTCAACCGCTTCTGCTCCGAGCTCATCGGTGACCCGATCGGTGAGGGCTGGGGCTTCGTCAACGTCAACCTCCGCCCGTACTACGGCGAGGGTTCGAAGACCCTGGCGTACGAGATCTGCGAGCAGCTCGGCTGGCAGCTGCCCGACCAGATCGTCATCCCGATCGCCTCGGGCTCCCAGCTCACGAAGATCGACAAGGGGCTCCAGGAGCTGATCAAGCTCGGTCTCGTCGAGGACAAGCCGTACAAGATCTTCGGCGCGCAGGCCGAGGGCTGCTCGCCGGTCTCCACCGCGTTCAAGGCCGGGCACGACGTCGTACGGCCGCAGAAGCCGGACACGATCGCCAAGTCGCTGGCCATCGGCAACCCGGCGGACGGCCCGTACGTCCTGGACATCGCCCGGCGCACCGGCGGCGCGGTCGAGGACGTCAACGACGCGCAGATCGTCGACGCGATCAAGCTGCTGGCCCGCACCGAGGGCATCTTCGCGGAGACCGCGGGCGGCGTGACCGTCGGCGTGACGAAGAAGCTCATCGAGGCCGGTCTCCTCGACCCCTCCCTCACCACCGTCGTGCTGAACACGGGCGACGGCCTCAAGACCCTGGACGCGGTCGCCCCGACGTCCGGCCCGACCGCGACGATCCGTCCGACCCTGGACGCCTTCCGCGAGGCCGGTCTGGCCACGGGCGCCTGACCGGAGCCCCGTCCCGCCGGGCCGGGCCCGCCCTGCCCGGCGGCGCCCCTGCCCGCGCCCTGCCCGTATCCGTATCAGTCAGCCCCGTCCCGCCCCGGACTCCTGGAAGGCAATCCGCATGAGCGTCAAGGTCCGCATCCCCACCATCCTCCGCACCTACACCGGCGGACAGGCCGAGGTCGCCGCCGACGGCGGCACCCTCTCCGAGGTCCTCGCCGACCTGGAGAAGAACCACACCGGCATCGCTGCCCGCGTCCTGGACGACGAGGGCAAGCTGCGCCGCTTCGTGAACGTGTACGTGAACGACGACGACGTCCGCTTCGAGCAGGGCCTGGAGACGGCCACGCCGGACGGCGCGGGCGTCTCCATCATCCCCGCCGTCGCCGGCGGCTGAGCGAGCCCTCCGCCGCCGCGCCGCGCCCACAGGGCTGCGACGCCCCCGCGGCACCCGCTGGACCCATTGCCCTCTCCGCGCACGAAGCGGAGGGGGCAATTCAGCATGATTGAACGCGGTAGAGTTGGGGCAGCCCCCTTCGTCGCCTGTGCCACGTGCATATGAGAACGCGAGAAGGTCCGGTCAATGTGTGCGATCCCTTTGCGTCGTAAGTGCCCTTTGCCTGGCCCGACTTGCCCGAGGATCCCCGGAAATCCCCCCAATCGGGTGTTCGGGTGCGTGCAGAATTCTCGTCCGATTGACCTGTTGCAGAGGGCAGTTGGGCAGATACATTCAGCCGCGGTCGACGCGTTCCGGCGCAAGGTCTGACCCGGATCCCGCGAAGTGCGGGCTCTGCGCAAGGGCCAGTAATAGGGGAGTTAGGCATGGCTCAGGGCACCGTCAAGTGGTTCAACGCGGAGAAGGGGTACGGCTTCATCGCGGTCGACGGTGGTGCGGATGTTTTCGTCCACTACAGCGCGATCCAGATGGACGGTTACCGCACCCTTGAAGAAGGTCAGCGAGTTGAGTTCGAGATCTCGCAGGGCCAGAAGGGTCCGCAGGCGGACATGGTCAAACTCGCCGTCTGATCCAGACGCGATCGGCCACCGACGCACTCACGCCGAGAGGCCCGTACCCCGCAGAGGGGTGCGGGCCCCTCGTGCGTCCCGGGGTCCCCTGGGGGCTTCCTGAGGGTGTTACGAGGGCGCAGCCGCCCGCCTGATCCTTCTTCGAAGACACGTGCGCCCCGCCGCCGCCCGCCCCCTCGCGGAGCCTTCTTCGGAGGTGCTTGTTTCACTCATGCACCTCCCGACCGCAGCCACCCACCTGCGCCTTCGTCGAAGGCGCTTGCACTCAATGGGGGCGAGTGCTAATCATTGGCGTTAGCACTCTCCCAGTGAGAGTGACAGAAAGATCGGGTTGGCGAGGCCCGCGGGCCGGGTGGGGCAAGGAACCACCGGGCAAGCAGGCCGTCCGTCGCGGGCGCCGCCAGGTCTGACTCCACCCGCCCCCAGACTTTGTCCGGGGGGACCCCCAGTCCTGGGAGGACCACTTCACATGGCCAAGATCATCGCGTTCGACGAGGAGGCACGGCGCGGTCTCGAGCGCGGGATGAACCAGCTCGCCGACGCCGTCAAGGTCACCCTCGGCCCCAAGGGCCGCAACGTCGTCCTTGAGAAGAAGTGGGGCGCCCCCACGATCACCAACGATGGTGTCTCCATCGCCAAGGAGATCGAGCTCGAGGACCCGTACGAGAAGATCGGCGCCGAGCTGGTCAAGGAGGTCGCCAAGAAGACGGACGACGTCGCCGGTGACGGTACGACGACCGCGACCGTCCTCGCGCAGGCGCTGGTCCGTGAGGGCCTCCGTAACGTCGCCGCCGGTGCCAACCCGATGGCCCTGAAGCGTGGCATCGAGAAGGCCGTCGAGGCCGTCTCCGCCGCCCTCCTGGAGCAGGCCAAGGACGTGGAGACCAAGGAGCAGATCGCTTCGACGGCCTCCATCTCCGCCGCTGACACCCAGATCGGCGAGCTCATCGCCGAGGCGATGGACAAGGTCGGCAAGGAAGGCGTCATCACCGTCGAGGAGTCGCAGACCTTCGGGCTCGAGCTTGAGCTCACCGAGGGCATGCGCTTCGACAAGGGCTACATCTCGGCGTACTTCGCCACCGACATGGAGCGCATGGAGTCGTCGCTCGACGACCCGTACATCCTGATCGTCAACTCCAAGATCGGCAACGTGAAGGACCTCCTTCCGCTGCTCGAGAAGGTCATGCAGTCCGGTAAGGCGCTGCTGATCATCGCGGAGGACGTCGAGGGCGAGGCTCTGTCGACGCTGGTCGTCAACAAGATCCGTGGCACCTTCAAGTCCGTCGCCGTCAAGGCTCCGGGCTTCGGCGACCGCCGCAAGGCCATGCTCGGCGACATCGCCATCCTCACCGGTGGCACGGTCATCTCCGAGGAGGTCGGCCTCAAGCTGGAGAGCGCCGGTCTCGACCTGCTCGGCCGCGCCCGCAAGGTCGTCATCACCAAGGACGAGACCACGATCGTCGACGGTGCCGGTGACAGCGACCAGGTCCAGGGTCGCGTCAACCAGATCCGTGCCGAGATCGAGAACTCCGACTCGGACTACGACCGCGAGAAGCTCCAGGAGCGCCTCGCGAAGCTGGCCGGCGGCGTGGCCGTCATCAAGGCCGGTGCCGCGACCGAGGTCGAGCTCAAGGAGCGCAAGCACCGCATCGAGGACGCCGTTCGCAACGCGAAGGCGGCCGTCGAGGAGGGCATCGTCGCCGGTGGTGGCGTGGCCCTGCTCCAGGCTTCCGCGGTGTTCGAGAAGCTTGAGCTCGAAGGTGACGAGGCGACCGGCGCCAACGCCGTGAAGCTCGCCCTTGAGGCCCCGCTGAAGCAGATCGCCGTCAACGGTGGTCTCGAAGGCGGAGTCGTCGTCGAGAAGGTCCGCAACCTGACGGTCGGCCACGGCCTGAACGCTGCGACCGGCGAGTACGTCGACATGATCGCCGAGGGCATCATCGACCCGGCGAAGGTCACGCGCTCCGCGCTGCAGAACGCCGCGTCGATCGCCGCGCTGTTCCTCACCACCGAGGCCGTCATCGCCGACAAGCCGGAGAAGGCCGCTGCCGGCGGCGCTCCGGGCGGCATGCCGGGCGGTGACATGGACTTCTGATCCTCTGCTTCCAGCGAGGATCGGCTGCTCCAGCAGTAGTACGGCAAGCAGTACGGACCGAGGGCGGTACCCCTTCTCGAAAGGGGTACCGCCCTCGGGCGTTCGCGAGCTTGCCGGGGAGGGGTGGGGGGCTTCAGCGAACGTAGTCCTTGAGCTTCCCGGTCTCCAGGGTGATCGAGACGGGAGCGGGAAGCGTGAGCGTAGTGCCGTACGTTTCGGGAGCGTGGCGGGCGAGCTCCTCGAAGTCCTCGACGGACATCTGGGCGTGGTCGGCGGGGCTTGGGGTCATGGCGTTGCCTCCTTCCCCCCATCGTGCTCTGCTCCGGCGCCGAGTGAGCTGAACGGTCATGCGTGGGTCCTCTCGCGTTGCCCAGCCGCTGCCGCGCGGGCTTGTGCCGCGCGGGTGTGGACCTGCGCCGGGGTGAGCGGGGCCTTGCGGCTCACGGGTCTTCCCCGGCACTCCGCGCATTCGCCGCCCGGCAGCGCCTCCGGCAGCCCCGGTGCGCCGCACTTGCCGCACTCCATGACACGCAGGGCGGGCCGCGGGGCGGGCGGCGCCGGATGCGGTGCGCGCTCGGGCGGGAGCTTGTCGGTGAGCCGCCTGCGGACGAGTGAGGACGCGCGGTGCACGGGGGTGGGCAGCCCGGCGGTCAGGGCGTGCAGCATCTCGGGTTCGGTGGCGCCCCGGTCGAACCACACGGCGGCCAGGGGCTCCAGCGCCGCACAGTCGGCCGCCGACAGGCTCAGCGAGGGTGCGGTGCGGCCGAGGGCGGCGAGCAGGATGAACGCCCGCGACCGGGTGGGCCGTTGCGTCGGAACCGGGGCATCCGGTACGTCCCCGGTGGTGAAGGCGGCCCACCAGGCGTCGTCGCGGGCCGAGCGGGAGAACCACGTACGCGTCACCCACCGGGCGCTGTCCGACCCGGTCAGGTGCTCGGCGCCCCGGCGCAGATGCCCGGCGCGCTGGAGGGCGTTGAGCGCCGTCCGCAGCGCGCACTGTCCGTAGGGCAGGACTCTGGCGAGCGTCTTCACGGAGATGTCCGACCCGTCCGGCAGCCGGTCGATGTACGCGGCGATGGCCGCTTCGCGGGGCGGCAAGTGTGCGAAGTCTGGTGCGGTGTGCGGACGTTGACCGGTCGCGGAACGCTTCCCGTAACCCGGATTGGCCATCGGGTGAGGGGGCGTGTGTGCCGGATGGGGGGCAGCATTAAAGTGGCCGTCAGCCATGGATCGACGCTCTTTCGATCTAGTTGGTCAGGCCCCGGAGCCGGTGTTGGCGCACCGACCGGGGCCGTTCACGTTCTGTGAGCACGCTAGAGCCTCGCCACCTTCCGTGGCAAGTCGGTCACGAAAAGTCAACCGGGCGCGCGGGGAGGGTGGTTGGGTGGGATATCAGGCCCCTCCACCCCATCACTGTTAAGAGGGCTCGGGGCTCGGGGCTTGAGCTCCGGGGCGGCTTGGGGCGGGGTGGTTTTCCACCGCCGGGGGTGACCACCGTCCCGGGGTCTTGAACACGAGGTCTGGGCGCGCCGGGCGGGGATCAGTGAGCTGAGCCGGCTCGCCGGTTCGAGCACGCCGTACCGGACGGCCATCCGCGATCCTTCGCATGCTGTATCCGGAGATGCTGGAACGGATCGCCGTAGCTGGGGCCTGCCCGGCGGATTCTGCCGGACAGGCCCCAGGTCCCTGGGGAAGGCTCAGCGCTTGAGCGTGAAGGTGAAGTCGCCGGAGAGCTTGCCGTTCTGCCGGACTGCCGAAACGAGTTTCCCCTCCGTGATCAGTCTCTCGGCCTCGGCCCGCGAAAGACCGCAGCCTTCAGCGATCAATCGCACCGGCCGGACAGGGATCCGCCCCGCGAAGCGGACCCGGACGTCGATCGCCTCGCGGCCCAGGTGATCCGATCCGCCGGTGTCGAGACGCCAGGCGTTGTCCCAGTCGAGGGCGATGCGATTGCGGCGCTGCATGACCGGACCCTGGAGCAACTCGGCTGTCAGGCCGAGGTCGTTGGAATGCAGGCGGTCCAGCAGTTCAGGCCGTATGGAGCGCACATTCACCCGCTCCAGGACCGTGAGCCTTGCCGTCTCCCCGCAAGAGGTGCAGAGCACGAGGAGCCAGGCGTCGATGAGCTTGTGGTGTGCGTTGACACGGAACTTGCCGTTTGCCCGGAAGCGTTCAGACGCGCATGTGTGGCAACGCCGGACGACGAGAGGCAGGCAGGTGGGCATGACGACCCAGTTGTTGAGCACAGAAGTACACCGGTTTCAGTGAGAAGACCGCAGCAGAAAGGAGCGCGCCGCACATGTGCGGCGCGCGACGAATCAGCACTCGGGAGGTCTCACAGGGTGTACAAGGCATGTCCTTGCCTGGACGACTGGTTCGGCAGCACGGTAATGGTGCGCAGCGGCGCCGCTCCACTGCTTTTTCGAGCACCCCACCGCCAGGTTCCGGCCGACGGATCACGGGCGGAGCCAGAGTCGGGCCAAGGTAAAGGTGACGGTGCCGTGGAAGACGCGGGCGCGCTTGTCGTACCTCGTCGCGACGGCCCGGAAGTTCTTCAGGGCGTTGCCCGTCCGCTCGACTTCGTTGGGGTGGGAGTGAGCGACGGGAATGGCTCGTTCGGCACCCTTGCCGGGGGGCGGGCGTGGATGTTCGATGTCCTGCGGCGAACCACGGCAACACACACGGGGTGTCGGTTATGGCTTCCAGCAAGCGCTTGGCGACGGCAGTCGTAGGAACCGCGATCTTGGCAGTGACACTGGTCGGTTGCGGAACCGAGGGAACGATTCAGGACTACGACAACGTGACTGTCTGGCCGGCCGCGGACCCCCGGGGCCGTGAACCGATCGGCGAGCTCACCACGCTCCAGAAAGTAACGGTCAAGTGCATCACCCGCGGCCAATTGGACGCGAACGGGATGGGGTACGGGGACACGTACAAGATCGACTTCAAGGGTGGCTCCGGGTACATCGATACCAGCACCTCGATCCAGACCGATGACGGTGAGCTGTCCCCCGGCGATGTGGACGAGTGCTGAACTCAGGCACGCGACGTCCACGCCCACCTGTCGCCCCTCGGTCAACACGATTCAGCTCGCGGCCGGCGGTGTGGCCAGGGACGACCGCAGGGTCGCGGATGTCGTTGTCGTCCCGGCCGCCGAAGCGGAAGTCCGCGAGGGCGCAGGTCCCGGCGGGGCGTGCAGGTCCCGGCGGGGCTCTCCGGTGCCCCAGAGGAGCCGGCCGCGCACTCCATGCGAGTAAGTCACCGGTCCCACCAGTCACCTGCGCAACATCTCCACAGCATGCAGTGGGCAGATTGACAGTGCCTGTCATCACACAAGTAGGTTCGGTATAAACCGAGTTTCCGCTACATTCCGGCGTCCCCACGCCGGCAGGAGGAACGTTCATGGGTTCCCACGCCCGTCCCAACCGGATACACCGCACGGGGGTCCGGATCGCCACGGCCGCACTTGTCGGAGTCGCTCTGCCGATCACCGCCGCAGGCCTCGCCAATGCCGCCACGCCCGGCGCCACGCACTCCGCCGATGAGAACGGCGGCCAGAGCGGCAAGGCCGCTACTCCGGCCGCCACCACGCCGGCCGCCGCTACTCCGGCCGCCCAGAGCCAGGACGTGAAGGACCAGGCCGGGCCCCAGATCAGCGCAGACCACGCCTTCCTCCTGGATGCCCGCGACGGCAGCCAGGAGAGGGAGATGTGGGCCGGGGCCGAGGCCGACGAGAGTGTTCCGATGGCCAGCACCACCAAGATCATGACTGCCCTGGTGGTGCTCAAGCACCCGGAGTGGCTGGAGCACCAGATCACGGTGAAGCAGGAGTACCGGGACTACGTCCAGCAGGCCGGCGGCAGCACCGCCGATCTGCAGACCGGCGACAAGCTGACGGTCAGGCAGATGCTGAACGCCATGCTGATCCCGTCCGGCGACGACGCCGCCATGGCCCTGGCCGACAACTTCGGCACCGGGGACACCCAGGACGCGCGGATCGCCGACTTCGTGAACCAGATGAACGCCGAGGCGCAGCAGCTGGGTCTGACCGGCACGCACTTCGACACCTTCGACGGCATCTCGCACGGCAACAACCACAGCACCGCCCGCGACCTGGCCAAGCTCGGCCAGCGCGCGATGCTGCAGCCGGTCTTCGTCGACGTCGTGAACAAGACGCAGTTCAAGACCGAGGCTCCGGCGGCCAACGGCCACACCCGGTACTACACCTGGAACACCACCAACGAGCTGCTGGGCAGCTACGACGGTGCCCTGGGCGTCAAGACCGGCAGTGGCCCGGAGGACGGGTACTGCGTCGTCTTCGCCGCGAAGCGGGACAACCGCACCCTGGTCGGTGTGGTCCTCGGGGACACCACCGACAAGGCTCGTTTCGACGACGCCACCAAGATGCTCGACTGGGGCTTCGCCCACTGATCCGCTCACTGATCCGCTCAGTGGTCCGACCCCTGACCGACCCCTGACCGACCACTGGTCCGCCCGCTGATCCGTCAGTGAGCAGACAGCTCCCGCTCCGGCGCTGAGCAGCACGTACCGTCGCGCATCGCGTGCGGCACCCGCAGGCCCCTGCCCGTCCCCACCCCCACGGCGGATGAGCGGGGGCCTTCCCCGTCGTGCCGGTCCGCGCACGGTGCCATGCCCGGTTGAGCTGCCGCGGGCAAAGGGGGCGGTCGGCTGTTACGTGCCGTTACAGGTCCCGGACAGTCCTGTGAGAACTCCCCGGCCGGGCGGCCCATCTCACTTTCCGTAAGACGCACTGGAATACGGAGCGCGCCGGGCCTCAGAACCCGGCGCTGGAAAAGGGGAACCATGACCGCGAAGCTGAACCGGGTCGCCCGCTGCGCCGCCGCCGTACTGGCCGTCGTCGCCGTCGGAGCCGGCGCCGCCGCGTGCGACTCCTCCTCCGGTCCGGCTGCCTCCAAGGCCGACGCACAGTCCGGCAGCACGGCGCAGGGCTCATCGGACTCCAAGTCCGGTGCGCAGAGCGGTTCCCAGGACACCGCACAGGGCGGTACGGACGACAAGGCCCAGTCCACCTCCACGAGGCCGGATTCCCCCACCGCACAGAACGCGTCCCGGCACGACACGGTGTCGACCGCTCAGAAGGGCTCGCGGACCGATGCCGTGAACCCCGCGTCCGCAGCCACCAGCAGCCGCTGCCACACCAGCGGGCTGCGCTTCACCTGGAGCGCCGGCGCCCCGGACATGAGGGACGAAGCCGACGCGCAGACCGCCATGATCACGCTCAAGAACACCAGCGCCCACACGTGCACCCTCCACGGCTTCCCGGGCCTGCGCCTGATCAGCACGACCGGTACGGCCTGGGACCTGCGCCGCTCGTCGGACACCCCCAGCACCATCACCCTGCACCCCGGTGACGACACGGCCGCCGTCAGCTTCAACCTCCTGGCGGTCCCCGCCACCGCCAAGGACACCAAGCCCTTCATCCCCAGCAAGGTCCAGATCACCCCGCCCAACGAGACCACCCACGCCACCCTCAGCTGGCCCTACGGCGGAGCCATCCTCGACCAGTCGGGCGCCACCCACCCCGGCACCTTCGTCAACCCCGTCGGCTACTGAACCCCACCGCACGGGGGAGGAGCAGGCCACCGCCGGCCGGTCCGCCACGCCGAGGTGCTGCCTCAGCGATGAGTTCCGGCCGGGCCGTGAGTCTGTTCCGGTGAGTGTCAGAGGACGTCGTACGACGCTGCCCGGCACGCGACAGCACGGAGGACACCATGGCGACCACGCCCGGCAACGCGAGCAGCGATCTCTCCGGCAAGCCGCCCGTCGTCGACCTGGCCGACTGGCAGGCGGCGCGCGACGAGCTGCTGGTCCGCGAGAAGGCGCACACCCGGCAGGGCGACGCGATCGCCGCGGCTCGGCGGCGACTGCCGATGACCGAGATCGACGGGACGGCCGAGGTCACCGGCGCCGACGGGCCGGTCCCGTTCCTCGACCTGTTCGAGGGGCGCGACGAGCTCGTCGTCTACCAGCACATGTGGTACGACGGAGCGCCCCATCAGGGACAGTGCGAGGGCTGCACCACCACGGCCTGGCACGCGAAGGACGCCGTCTACCTCAACGCCCGGGGAGTCTCGTTCGCCATCCTGACCTCGGGGCCGTGGGACGAGGTGGCTCCCTACGTCGAGTTCATGGGTTACACCCAGCCCTGGTACTCGGTGCGGGGCGTGGAGGCACCGGTCGGCGGGCAGATGGGGCACATCCTCTGTTTCCTGCGGGAGGGTGACCGAGTGTTCCTCACGTACTCCACGACAGGCCGTGGCAACGAACCGGTCAACGGCTCCCTCGGTCTCCTCGACATGACGCCCTACGGCCGCGGCGAGGCGTGGGAGGACAACCCTGAGGGCCGTCCCGTGATCGGCGATGTCCGCGAGGGGCACCCGTCCGAGGGGAACCAGGCCTGCTGGTACTGGCGGACGGACGCGGACGGCGTCGCCACCTGGGGGCCGACCGGCCGGCCGGTGCCGCAGTGGACCCGCCCCGGCGCGACCCCCGTCCAGAGTCTCGGCCGGAACGGCCACCACCACTGAGGGTTTCTGACGGCCTTCCGCAGGCGCAGGCGCAGGCGATGGCCGGGCGGCGTAACCCGGCGCAACGCAGCCGAACTCAGAGGAACATGAGGCGACGCACGGCAGACGATCAGACGATCAGGCGCTCTGCGGTTCGCCGGACGCTGAGCGACGGCCACCGTAGGAAGCTGCCAGTGCGTCGGCCACGGTCGCCGCGTCCGCTTCGGCCACGTCTGCCGGGTACTCCGGCAGCAGGTCGTCCCAGATGGGCATCCACGACCCGTACAACTGGGCCTGCCCTTCGGGCCGGGCGAAGAACCAGACGTGCAGGTGCGCGCCGCCGTCCCCGATCCGGTAGACGTGGGCCCGTGCGATGTGCGGCAGCGCCTGTACATGACGTGCGATGTGAGCTGTCAGCACTCCGAGTTCGGCCGCCAACTCGTCGGGCAGGTCCGCCAGGTCGTAGTGATCGCGCGGATGCAGCATGAGTACCAGCGGCACGCCGACTCCGGTGATCCGGGTCAGCCGCCAGTGGCCATCGCGCCAGATCCCCTCGTCCCGGCTGCGGCACGCGCGGCAGTCCGATGGGTCCTCGCCGTGCCGGGCAGGCTCGGGCAGAACCGGCGGCCGCAGGGGAGCGACCCGTAGTCCGTCCTGCTCGAACGGACTGATGTCCCATCCCGTCATACGGGCCAGCGGGAGCCGGCGTTCACCATCGGAAGCGGCGACAGCGTGGTCGTAGAACTCATCAGGTCGCAAAGCCATGGAGCGGAGACTAGTACGGCGGCGGCAGCGGGCGGCCGTTCGTGATCCATCGGTATTGGGCGGGGCAGCTGTCCTGTCGGCCAGGGGCCCCGCAGCAGCCGCTTGCTGCGGGGCCCGACTGCCGCTACCGCTGCGGCAGTCGGTCGATGATCCAGGAGCCCAGCTCTTCGGTCATGACGGAGTGCGCCTCGTTCCGGGAGGAGAGCTTGAACTCGTCCAGGTCGCTTTCGGCCTGATCCAGGTCGTTCACGGGCGTGTAGAGCTCGCTGTGGTCGGAGATGTTCCGGATACCCACGGCGCTGACCGCCGGCACGAAGCAGTGCTCGCGGATGAGGGCCTCCGAGGCCATACCGGCGTACCCGGGCAGAGCGTTGAGTGCGTCGGCGAGGATGCCGAAGCCCTCCAGGGTGCCGCCGGGGGCGCCGTCGATGTCGGGGAGGCCCGAGGTGCGGATCTGGGGTTTCTTCAGGGTCACGACCCGCAGCTGGGCGACGAGTTGGTCGCTGCCGGTGGACTGGGAGTACAGCTCGGTTCCGGTGATGGCCAGCCCCTTGCCCCGGAACGCTTTCGCGCCGGGCTGGATGCCGTTGCCCTCGCCGGTGCCCACGCCGTTGGCGACGCCGATCTTCCGGGGCCGCACCGGCCAGCGGCCGACGCTGTCCAGTGCGCGCAGGAACTCGTCCCTGAGCGGGCTCTGGGCAGGGGTGTCTTCCCACGTGTCGATGTGCAGGCTGAGGAGCTGCTGGGCGGCCGGGCTGTTCATCTGGTCCGAGAAGCGGCTGTCCAGCTTCCTGATGTAGTGCGCGAACGCCTGGAGCGCGACGGGGATCCAGGCGCCCCGGTGGGGGCTGTCGTAGGAGAAGTAGAGCTCGGTCTGGTGGTCGACGTGGTCATTCTCCAGCTTGGCAAGTGCGTAGCGGGTGACCAGCCCGCCCATGCTGACGCCGCCCACCGTCAGGGGGGTGTTGCCCTGTCGCTCCGCGACCGCTCGCAAGATGGCCTCGGTAGCCGTCCTGGCGTTGTCCAGGATGGAGGCACTGCGCTCGTCGAAACCGAGAAGTACGACGTCGTGGCCCCTGCGGCGAAGTTCACTGAGGAACGCGTAGGCGCCGTTATCGAAGTGGTTCCACAGCGGGTCGCGTTCGCTGGGGCCGGAGTTGAAGCCGTCGGCGAGGATGAACGGGCGGGTCAGGGCCTGGTTGCCGTTGCCGTAGTACACCCAGGCGGTGCCGCCGCGCAGCTCCCATGTGTCATCGGGCGCGGGCGCGGCCTGCGCCACCTGCTCCCTGGGGCCCGGCGCGAGCAGGATCGGTGCCGCGCTCGTCAGGGCTTCGGCGAGCTGCTGCTCGGTCGGTGCTTTCTGGTCGGCCATGGAGAGGTCTCCTCACGAAGGGCGATGACTTTCGGTGTCATCGTCGTGACGTGAGGTAGCCGCAAGGGTGGAAATGTCATATTCCGAACTGGTGTCGGGCGGCTTCCGGACAGTGCGCGGGCGGACGCCTCTGTCCGGAATGCGTACGGCAGTGACCGGTGGGCGCCGGAGCTGCGGCCCGCCCCATGCGTGGCCGCACGGCGCGAACCGGACAATCCTGCGGCCGCGCGGCCGGGCGAATTCTGTCGCGAAGGGGACCATGGCCGCGCGGTCTCCGGTCAGGCCGTACTCGGCGCTTCCTCGGGGGCCGGTGACGGCGTTCCGGTGGCCGCGGGGGGCGCCGTCGGGGTCAGGCCCTCGGCCGCCGCTTCCTCCGCTTCGACGTTGAACTCCGCGAGCATCGCCCTGCTGAAGCCGAAGAAGTACGTCGCCGCGAAGCCCGCGACATAGCCCGCCAGCAGGCCGCCCGCGTAGATCGCGATCGACGTGGTCAGTGTGTGGTCGCCCTTGAGCAGCGGGAACAGGGCCCAGCCCGACGGGCCGATCGCCGTCGAGCCGACCGTCGTGCCCAGCTGGTTGAAGAGGCCGACGAATCCGCCGCCGAACGCCCCGCCGACGCACGCGGTGATGAAGGGGCGGCCCAGCGGGAGCGAGACTCCGTAGATCAGCGGCTCGCCCACACCCAGGAAGCCCGCCGGGAGCGCCGACTTGATGGTCTTGCGGATCGACTTGTTCTTCGGGAGGCGGAGATAGACCGCGACGGCCGAACCGACCTGGCCCGCGCCCGCCATGGCCAGGATGGGGAGCAGCACGGTGTAGCCCTGCTGCTGGATCAGCGTGGTGTGGATGGGGATCAGCGCCTGGTGCAGGCCCAGCATCACCAGCGGGAGGAACAGACCGCCGAGGACGAAGCCCGCGCCCGCGCCGCCGTGCGCCAGCAGCCAGGTGGCGAAGGTGCCGATGGCGCTGGACACCTCACCGGCCACGTACATCAGCCCGAAGAGCGTGACCAGGCCGGAGACCAGCACCGTGATGGTAGGGGTGAGGAGTACGTCCAGGGATTCGGGCATCCATCGCCTGCACCACTTCTCGACGTACACCGCGAGCGCCGCGGCGCCCAGCGCGCCGAGGACACCGCCCTGGCCGGGGGAGAGTTTCTCGCCGAAGGCGGTCACGTTCGTCACGCCCGCGTAGACGATGATCGCGGCGACCGCGCCGCCCAGGATGGGTGTCCCGCCGAACTCCTTCGCCGTGTTGTAACCGACGAACACCGCGATCAGCGCCATGAAGCCGGACGCGACGGCGGCCAGCGCCGGGGTGATGCCCGGCAGCCAGCCCGCGTTGACCAGCAGACCGTTGATGCCCGCGATGATGCCGCAGCCGATGAGGGCGGGGATCAGCGGCACGAAGATGTTCGCGATCCGCCGCAGGAAGAGTTTGAACGGGGTCGCGTTCTTCGCCTTCCGTGACGCCCTGATGGCCGCACCCTGCGCGGCCAGCTCCTCGGCTGTCGCCGGGCCGGCCGACGGGCTGCCCGCGGCGGCGGGGCCCGCCGCCCCCTCCGGGGTCCGGCCCTCCGCCACCAGGGCCTCGAACTCGGGCGTCACACGGGCGACCGCACCGGGGCCGAGCACGATCTGGTACGTGTCGTCGTCGACCACACCCATGACGGCGGGCAGCGCCTTCAGGGCCTCTTCCTGTACGAGCGAACGGTCCGCGAGGCCGAGCCGCAGGCGGGTCATGCAGTGGACCGCCGATGTGACGTTCTGCGCGCCGCCCACGAGGGGCAGGATCGCGGCAGCCGTGGCGCGGTTCTTGTTCCCATGGGCCCCGTGGGCTCCAGGAACGGCGGGGCCGCCTGAAGCGCCGGGGCTTCCCGGAGTGTCTGGGGTGTCCGGGCTGTCCGGGGTGTTCGGAAGAGTGCTCATGGCGCGTGGTGCCTCTGGTTCAAGTGGCGCTCAGGTGGAGCGGGGGTTCCAGAGTCAACTGGTGCGGGCCCTGGACTGCAGCGCGGCGCGCAGATGTCCCCCGGTCTCATCCAGAAGATGCGTCGCGGTGGAGGCATCCACGGCGCCCAGGATGATGAGGATGGCCGTCTTCACCTCGCCCTCGGCCGCGGTCAGCGCGGCCTCGATCTCGGCGTCGTCGGCGCCCGTCGCGAGGGCGACGATGCGGCGAGAGCGGGCGCGGAGCTTCTCGTTCGACGCCCGGACGTCGACCATGAGGTTCCCGTACGTCTTGCCGAGCCGGATCATGGTGATCGTCGAGAGCATGTTGAGGACGAGCTTCTGCGCCGTGCCTGCCTTGAGCCGGGTGGATCCGGTCAGCAGCTCGGGCCCGACGACGACCTCGATGCCGTGCTCGGCGGCGTCGCCCAGCGCACTCCGGGCGTTGCAGGAGAGGCCGATGGTGAGTGCGCCGAGAGCGCGGGCGTGCTCGACGGCTCCGATCGCGTACGGGGTGCGGCCCGATGCGGAGATGCCGACGACGGTGTCGTCCGCGGTGAGGTGCAGCGCGTCCAGGTCGGCTGCCGCCAGCTCCTTGGAGTCCTCGGCACCCTCGACGGCCTTGATCATCGCGGACGGGCCGCCCGCGATGAGGCCCAGCACCTCGGACGGGTCGGTGTTGAAGGTCGGCGGGCACTCGCTGGCATCCAGCACGCCCATCCGGCCGGCCGTCCCGGCACCCGCGTAGACGAGCCGTCCACCGCGCGCCATCCGTTCCGCTGTGGCGTCGATGGCGGCGGCGATCTGCGGGAGCTGTGCGGCGACGGCGGCCGGAACGGTGGCGTCCTCACCGTTCATCAGCCGGGCGATCTCCTTGGTGGGCAGCTGGTCGATCTCGGCGAGCTCCGGCCGGAACGCCTCGGTGGTGAGGGTGGCCAGCTGGGCGCGCAGCGCCCCGTAGTTGTTGGAGGCGGTGGAGGTCATGGTGTGCGGCTCTTTCCGGTTCAGCGCTTCTGCGGTCGTGCGGTGCGATGGCGCGGCTTGTGCGGCTCTTGCGGTGCGGTGGTCCTGCGGTGCGGCGACTGTGCGGGTCTGACGGCTGTTCGGGGTACGGCGACCGTGCGGGTGTGACGGCTGTACGCGGTGCTGCGACTGCGCGGGTGCGGGGCTCCGCGGTGTGACGGTCCTGCGGCGCTGTGGGTTCACGGTGCGGCGGGTTCAGCGGTTGGTGGCGCCGCGCGGGGTGTGGCGGTGCGCGAGGGCCTCGTACGAAGCGGAGAGCGCCGGGGCCGCCCGGTCGTACGTCCGCTGCATGACGCCGATGAACAGGCAGTCCACGACCAGGAGCTGGCTGGTACGGGAGGACATCGCGGCGGGCCGCAGTTCGCTCTCGCGGGCTGTGGACGTGGTGAGTATGTGGTCGGCGTACTGCGAGACCCGGCCGTCCGGGCGGCCGGTGATCGCGATCGTCGTCGCCCCGTGCTCGAAGGCGGTGTGCAGCGGCTCTATGACGTCACCGGTCGCGCCGGAGTGGGTGATCGCGATGGCCACGTCACCGGAGCGCAGCTGCACGGCGTTGGTGACGGCGAGGTGCGGGTCGCTGTGTGCGTGCGCTATCAGGCCGATGCGCAGCAGCTTCTGCGCGAGGTCCTGGCCGACGAGCGAGGAGGCGCCGACACCGTAGATGTCGATGCGGCGGGCGGTCGAGAGCGCGGAGACAGCGGCGCCGAGCTGGACGGTGTCCAGGGCGGCGGCGGTGTCGGCGAGAGTCTGCTGCTCGTCGTAGGCGAGCTTGGTGACGACGTCGGCGATCGGGTCGTCGACGGCGATGTCCGCGGTCACCGATGGAGCCCGGCCGGACTGCTGCTGGGCGGCCAGCCCGGCGAGCGCGAGGCGCAGATCCCGGTAGCCGGGGTAGCCGAGTATGCGGGCCGTGCGGACCACGGTGGCTTCGCTGGTGCCGGTGAGTTCGGCGAGGCCGGTGACCGTGAGGGCCGCGCAGCCTGCCGGATCGCCTGCGACGGCCTCGGCGACCAGCTGCATCGAGCGGGTCATGGAGGGGGCCAGGGTGCGGACCTTGGCCGCCAGGGCGGCGGGAGCGGGAGGGGCGGAGGCGCTGGTGAAAATTTCCTTCACATTGTTGGTCACCTTTGAAAGATATTTTCGGTCCCGGGGGGCGTCAACCCCTCAGGCGGTCGCTTCCCCCGGCAACCGGGGACAATGGGTCCATGGACCCCGTGACACCCCTCGAACAGTCCCTGCACGAAGCGCGGGCACTGGTGCTCGCCGATCTCGCCGCGCGCGATGTGGCCGAGGCCGACGTCGTCTCGCTGGTGGAGGACGCGGTGACGCATCGACGCTGGTGGGTGGAGCAGTGGCCGCAGGGCGCCGAGTTCGTCGCCGGGCTGGTGGCCCAGGACGTGCAGGACGCGCTCCTCGAGCGGTACGGCCGCTGGCCGCTCTGCCCCGTGTGCGCGGATCCGCACGCTCTGGAGGTCGAGCCCGAACTGGGCCCCGACCCGCACTGGGTGTGCGCCAAGGAGGCCGTGATCGTGGCCCCGGTGGGCTCGCTCTCGTGACGCTGTACATCGACCCGCCGACCTGGCCCGGCCACGGCAGGATGTGGTCGCACCTGGTCAGCGACGTCTCGTACGAGGAGCTGCACGCGTTCGCCGCGGCGCTCGGCTGCCCGGCGCGGGCCTTCGAACGGGACCACTACGACCTGCCTTCGCACCGGTACGCGGACGCGGTGGCGGCGGGAGCGGTCGAGATCGGCTCGAAGGAGCTGGTGCGCAGGCTCACGGGGGCGGGGCTGCGGCGGCCGAAGGGACGCCCGGCGTAGGGGGGCGGCCGCCGGGGCGGTCGCGCAGGGTGTTCGTGGCGCCGGGCGGATCAGCGCCGGGTGCCGGGCCGGTCGCCGGGCAGGTCAGAGCGGGAAGGCGCCCGTGTCCAGGATGCCGCCGAAGGGATCCGGCAGCTTCACCTGCTCCCCGAACGGGATGCGTTCGCTGTGCTTGTACGCACCATTCAGCGGACCGCTGAAGAGCGTCGTCGTCGGACCGTGCTCATCGAAGCGGTCGATCAGGAGGTAGGCGGGCACCGGTGCGTGCGCGTAGGCCCAGAGCTTCTTGGTCCGGTCGTCCTTGGCGTTGCCCTTCGACGTGATCTCGACGACGAGGAGGGCTTCGGCGGCGTCCACCGGGTCGCTGGTGTCGGGGTCGGCCGCGGCGATGAGCGCGGCCGGCATGACGACCAGGTCGGGCACGTACAGCTTGTCCAGCCGGGCGATGTGGATGCCCAGGGTCTGGTAGATCTCCAGCTCCTCGGACAGGTTTCGATACAGCGACCGCTGTACCTTGGCCGCGATTCCGTTGTGATGTGCGTGTGGTGGCGGTACCACGAGGATCTGCCCTCCGTCGATCTCGGCGCGCCACCCCTCGGGCACGTCCAGCTCCCGCCAGGCCCGCAGCAGGTCGTCCCACGGACGACGGTGCGGCATCCGGTCGTTCTCGGCCATCGCGGCGGTCATCGCGACTCCCTTCTTCGGTGGCCCGACGGGGGCGAGCGTAGATCGACAGCGGTAATGGATCGCACCGCTTCGCTCAGCGTCCCACGGACGAGTGAACGACGCAGCAACCCCGGCCCCGCCAGGTCAGACGGTCTCCGTCGCGGCCGCTTCCGGGACGAGGTCCGACGAGCGGGCCACCACCCGCGACTGCGACTTCTGGAGCCGCAGGGAGAGCGACACCGCGATGATCGCCACCACCGCCATGGCCGCGCCCGCCCACGCCGTCGCCGCGTACCCGAGGCCCCCGCTGATGACCGCGCCGCCCAGCCAGGGGCCGCCCGCGTTGCCCAGGTTGAAGGACGCCGTGGTGGTCGCGCCCGCCAGCGTGGGGGCCGCGCCCGCCACGTTGAACATCCGGGCGTTCAGCGCGGGAGCCGTGTAGAAGGCCGAAGTCCCCAGCAGGAAGGAGAGGATCACGACCGCGACCGAGTGGTGGGCCAGCAGCGCCAGGGCCACCAGGAAGGCTGTCGACGCGGCTATGCCGGTCAGCAGGACACCGAAGAGGTGCGCGTCCGCGACCCGGCCGCCCACCGTCGTACCGACCAGGGCGCCCACGCCGAAGAGCGCCAGCACCGTCGGGACCCAGCTGTCCGCCAGGCCCGCCACGTCCGTGAGCAGCGGCGCCAGATAGCTGAACGCGCAGAAGACCCCGCCGGCGGCGAGCGCCGTGATGACGATGGACAGCCATACCTGGCGGTCGCGGTAGATGCTCAGCTCGTTGCGGAGCCGGGGCCGTACGGCGGGCAGCGGAATCCGGGGGATCAGGGTGGCGACACCGACTAGGGCGATCGCGGAGGCCGCGCCGACCGCCCAGAACGCCGACCGCCAGCCCAGGTTCTCGCCGAGGAAGGCACCCGCGGGGACGCCGAGGACGTTGGCGATCGACAGCCCGCCGATCATTACCGCCATGGCACGGGCACGGGCGTTCACCGGAACCATCGCGATGGCGACCGCGGCGCCGACGGCCCAGAAGCCCGCGCAGGCGAAGGCACTGATGACGCGCGAGGCGAAGAGCAGCGCGTAGTTCGGGGCGAGCGCGCCCGCGACCTGGCCGAGGCCGAAGACGGTGATGAGGGCGATGAGGGTGGTGCGCCGGGGCAGCCGCAGGGTGGCGACGGCGAGCAGTGGTGCACCGACCACCATGCCGATCGCGAAGGCCGAGATCAGCAGACCTGCCCGCGGGATGGACACATGCATGTCGTCGGCCATGTCGGGCAGCAGCCCGGACAGCATGAACTCGCTGGTACCCAGCGCGAAGACCGCGAGCCCCAGTATTCGGACGGCGAGCGGCATACGGGCGGATTCGGTGGAGGCGGGCATGCCAGGTGCCAACGATGCCGTGGCACCTGACATTCCCGAACCGGCCGGGCCGCGCAGCCGGGCCGTTGAGGCTGTGCGGGCGGGGCCGTCCGGGGGCGAGGTGGCCGGATGATGTGGCCAGGTGGTGCAGGTCCCGTGTGCCCGGGTGGTGCGGGCGGGTGGTCCATGGTCACGCTGTGCATGTCGCGGGGGAGTTGGGGGAGGAGAAAGACATGACGGTGAGCACAGATGCCCAGGAGGCGGACGGCGGGCCGGCGAACGGCTCGTACGTCATGGACACCCGGTGTGGCCAGGTCGGAGAGGTCATCGGGCACGACGGTGTGTTCGTGCGGTTGAGGCCGCCCGCGGGAGGTCCCGAATGGGACAGCCCCGTCGGCGTCCTCCGGTCGGTCACCGCGCGTGAGCAACTGGTGGCACGCAATGCATTGGCCAACGCCCGTAGCCGGGGCGACGTCTGCCGGTGAATGCGGCTCCGACGGGCATGGCTGCGTGACCGGCCGGCTGAGTGGCTGCCGACCGCGTGACCGGCCGACTGAGTGGCGGCCGACCGTGTGGCTGCCCGGCCGTGTGACGGGCCCAGCACCCTGACCCGATGACGCCGGTCCGTCCCCACCGGTCCGTCCCCACCGGGCGACCCCACCAGCCCACCCCCACCGGGCCATTCCCACCGGTCCGGTCAGAGCGTCAGCAGCTCCAGCTCCGTGGCCAGGTTCTGGCGGGCCCGCGACTCCCACTCTGCCTGCCCATGGGCGGTGCGGAACAGCCTTGGCAGCCCGAGCAGTTCGCGCAGAACCGCCGAGCGTCCTTCACGGAACGCCTGGTCAGGAACGAACGCGTACTCCTCCCGTACCGCCGCCGCGTACCGCGCGTAATCGGCCGGAACAGCGGCCAGGATCGCCAGGTCGGCGTCGCACAGCACCTCACCGTCCGTGTCACCGGGGCGCGGATCGTGGCCGACGGTCAGCCGCACCAGCCGGGCCACCTCCGCCGTACGGGCCTGCCCCACGCCCGCCTCGGGGAGCGCCCATTCGGCCAGCTGGGCGCTGCGTTCCTCGTTCTCCGAACGGTCCGGCCGGTACACCGCGTCGTGGAACCAGGCCGCGAGCCGCACGGCCGCCGGGTCGGCCGCGTGTCCGGCGAGGGTGTCGATGTGATCCAGTACGGCGGTGAGATGGGCCGTCGTGTGGTAGCGGCGGTGGGGCTCGGCCCAGCGTGTGAGCAGGTTCTCGGCGTACGGGGCCGGGTCGGGCGCGGTGGCGCCGTCGCGCGCGGCGGTGAGGGCCTGGTGCCAGCGGGTGGCGAGGCCGGGGGGCACGTCCTGAGGCACGTCCTGGGGCATGGGGGCCATTGTGCCGGTGCGGGCAGCTGCCCGGTGGAGCCGGATACGGGGCTGCGGATGCGCGAGTCCTGGCCGTAGGGTGTCCACTGGACTAGACCTGTAGCCCTCGAAGATGGGGAATTGATGAGCAACCGTGCAGTTCTGGAGGTGATCGCGCTCTCCGTGGAGGACGCGGTTGCCGCCCAGGCCGGTGGTGCCGACCGCCTTGAGCTGGTCACCGACATGGCGGCCGACGGCCTTACACCGTCCCGTGAGACGTTCGCGGCGATCCGCGCCGCCGTCGACATCCCGCTGCGCGTGATGCTCCGGCTCACCGACGGATTCGCCGCCGGTGACATCGACGCACTCGTGGCGGCGGCACGGAGTCTGCGGGCCGAGGGCGCGGACCAGTTCGTGCTCGGCTTCCTGGACGCCGACGGCAACCCGGACCTGGTGGCGGTCGAGCGGATCGTCGCCGAGATCGAGGGCTGCCCGTGGACGTTCCACCGGGCGATCGACCGCGCGGCCGACCGCGACGCCCTCCGCAAGGAGCTCGCCGACCTGCCGGGGCTCGACACCTACCTCACGGCGGGCTCGGCGTCCGGGGTCTCCGACGGCATGCCGACCCTGCTCGCGGAGGCGGCGCGCGGCGGTGAGCCGGGGTACGAGGCGCAGATCCTGGTCGGCGGCGGGCTGCGGCTCGAACACCTGCCGCGGCTGCGGGGCGCGGGCGTCGGCGCCGTACACATCGGCGGCGCGGCCAGGCCGGGCGGATGGTCACTGCCGGTCGACGCGGGCGCCGTGCGCGCGTGGCGCGCGGCGCTGGACGGCTGAGCCGCCCCCAGGGGGCAGCCCCGGGCCCCGCTCCTCGGCCGCCCCCGCTCTCCACCGCCTTGCTCCCCGGTCTGCGGCGTTCTCCGTCTTCCGGGCCCCTCAGCCTCCGGAGGGGCCGGCGAGCTGCTCGGGCAGCGGCAGCGCGTGCGTGACGATCAGGCCGGACACGGCCCTGGTGAGGGCAACGTACAGGCGGCGCAGGCCGGTTCGTTCGTCGGGCTCGCCCGCCACCACCGCCGCCGGCTCGTCCAGGACCACGTAGTCGTACTCCAGACCCTTGGCCAGCGACGCGGGCACCAGCGTCAGACGGGAGTCGGCGCTGGTCTCCTGGCCGGGGGCCAGGTGAGCCAGGCCCGCCGCCGTCAGCGCCGCCGACAGGGCGGGGATGCGGGCGTCGGCCGCGATCAGGCCCGTCGAGCCCTCGTGCCGCAGGGAGTCCCTGCAGGCGGTGACGGCGGCGGCGTCCGTCCCGTCGAGGTCCCGCACCGCCCGTACCTCCAGCGAGCCGGGGTTCTCGCGGACGGACGAGACGGGCGCCAGGCCCGGCGACATGTGCGGCAGCAGCCGGGACGCGTACGCGATGACCTCGCGCGGTACGCGGAAACCGGCCGTCAGCTCCTCCACGTGCGCGTCGCCCTTGCCCAGATGCCGCAGCGCCTCGTCCCAGCCCGACGTCGCCCAGGGCGTGGTGCCCTGGGCCAGGTCGCCGAGGATCGTCGCCGATCCGGTCGTGCAGCGGCGGCCCACCGCGCGGTACTGCATCGGCGAGAGGTCCTGCGCCTCGTCGAGCACGACATGGCCGAGCGAGTGTGTCCGGGCGACCAGGTCGCCCGCCTCGTCGATCAGTACGGCGTCGGCCAGGGACCACTTGGCGGACTTCACCGACCGGGCTGGCTTCTCCCGCAGGATCGTCCGCTGCTCGTCCCCGGTCAGGATCCCCTCCGCGTGCTCGGCGAGGAACTCCGCGTCCCCGAGCAGCCGCAGCACCAGCTTCGCCGGATCGACCTGCGGCCAGGCCGCCTTGACCACGGCCTTCACCGCGGGGTTGCGGGCCACCGCGTCCTGTACCCGGTCGTCGGGGGCCTCGCCCGCCTGCTCCATGCGGACCAGTACGGCGTGCGCGATGCGCTGGGGGAGGGCGTCGTGGGCGGCGCCGTAGCGGATGTCCCGGGCCAGCAGTTCGGCGACGATCTCCTCGATCTCGTACGCGGGGATCCGCCAGCGTCGTGAGCCGCGCACGACCATCGCGGGCTCGGTCGGCATGGTCACGTGTGAGCGCAGTGCGCGGCGCAGCACCTCCGCCATCCGGGCGTCGCCCTTGATGACCGCGGCCTCGGCGGTGTCGGTGCCCTTGATCTCGACGCCCGAGACCAGATCGTCGACCGTGGCCTGCTTGACCTCCAACTCGCCCAGCGCGGGCAGGACTTGCTCGATGTAGTGCAGGAACGACTTGTTCGGCCCGATGACCAGGGTGCCGGTGCGGGCCAGCCGCTCGCGGTGCGCGTACAGGAGGTAGGCGACCCGGTGCAGTCCGACGGCGGTCTTCCCGGTGCCGGGGCCGCCCTGGACACACACCGTGCCGCCGAGGTCCGACCGCACGATCTCGTCCTGCTCGGGCTGGATGGTCGCCACGATGTCCCGCATCGGTCCGACACGGGGCCGCTCGATCTCGGCCTGGAGCAGCTTGCTGGTGGTCTGCTGATCGGACGCGACGGGCGAGGTCAGGTGCTCGTCCTCGTACGCGGTGAGCTCGCCGCCCGTGTAGCCGAAGCGGCGCCGGAGTCCGATGTCCATCGGGTTCTTGGTGGACGCGCGGTAGAACGCCTGCGAGACGGGGGCGCGCCAGTCGATGACCATCGGGTCGCCGTCGGCGTCGTGCACATGGCGGCGTCCGATGTAGAACCGCTCGCCGCCCCCGCCCTCGGCGAGGTCGGCGCCCGGGGCGTGCAGATAGTCGAGCCGGCCGAAGAAGAGCGGAGTGTGCGACAGGTCGGCGAGCGCCTTGATGCGGTCGGCGATCTGCGCTTCCAGGACGGCGGCGTTGACCCAGTTCGCCGTGACGTCGCTGATATTGAGCCCCTGGACGTCCTCGCGCATGGCGCGCAGCGCCGCGCGGGACCCGGCGAGGTGGGCGCGTTCGCGCGCCAGGGGGTCGGCCGGGTCGCCGGGTGCGTGAGGCGTGTCCTGGGTGTCGGGAATGTCCTGCGGGACGTGCGTGGGCACGGTGTGGCCTCCGGGCGGGTACGGCTGATCACGACGTGGCAGCCGCCGGTTTCCGTCCGGGCGGCGGCGCTCCCTGGGGGAGGCGGGGGGAGGCGAGATTGTAGTCGGGGGGTGGGGGCGGGGGCCAATGGGTTTTCCCGGCCTGCCCCGTCGCGCGGGACCTGGTTGATTCAGATATGGCCGTGTATGCCCGCGTATAGGGCTTCAGTGCCGCGCCAGTGCCAGCATGCTCAGTCCGAACGGCAGGACGCTCAGGGGGAGACCGCTTGGAGGAAGATGGTCAGGGTCTGCGCGGCGATGGCCGCCTGCAGAATCGAGAAGCGGTGCTGTGCCGGCGCCTGGGTCGTCATCCCAGGTTCCCCTCGGATCGCTTGCGAGGGAGAGCTGGTCACACTCCACGACGACCTGGTGGTCGGCAGTGTCGTGGAGATCACCGGAGACTACTGGCGGGTTGGCGATGTCACATACAGGAAGCACCTCGTTCTTGAGCGGGAGACGAACCGTGCGTAGGCCGGCGGTCCTCGGCGCTGCCGGCGCCACGGTCGTCATAGCTGGTGTTCTGCTTACGGGATGCGGTGCCGATGGGGGGAACGGTGACAAGCACCCTGCTGTGTCCTCGGCGTCGCCGTCCGCGTCGTCCTCCCAGGATCTGCGGGACGCGGCTCCCATCTGTGACGGCGCCGCCGACCCGGACGCCCTGGAAGTCCTGTTCGGCGGCGGGGCCCAACTCCCGGGTGGCGGAGGCATTCAATACGTCTCGTCGCACTCCGACGGCGCGTCGCGTTCGGCGACCTTGCGTGAAGGGGCGAAGTACGCCGACGGTCAACGGAAGAGGCTGACCCGGCCGGGCGACACGGTGGACCTGGCCGGTCATGCGTACACGGTGGAGCAGGTGTGTACGTACCGGGTCCTGCTGAAACCGGTGAAATCCGGGGACGGCTCGGGGAAATCGGCAAGTGGCGCGCCCGCGGGGAAGTTCCCCTTCGAGAACGACCACAGCTGGACCATCCGTGAGCACACGCCGTACAGCGCGAAGTACCGGGGCCGGACCTGCTCCGTGTCGGCGAAGACATATGCGCAGCCTTCGCCGTACGGGCAGATCACGGTGGTCGCTGACGGCGGGCTGGTCGTCGCGGACTACGACCGGCTCGTGGCGGGAGACATGGTGGAGATCACCGGAAAACTCTGGCGGGTGAGCGCGGTGGATCCAGGAGCTCGCATCTCTCTGGAGCGGAAGGACTGACGGGCCGGACGCACCCACTCGTCGCGGCAGAGCCGAGGGCTGCCAACCGGTCGGTTGCCGGCCCTCACTCGGCCTCGCACTGTTCAGCCCGGCATGCGGGGGCCGGCGGTCAGACGGTGCCGAGCCCGCCGTCTTTGACGCCGGTCACGAACGAGGCGAACGCACCGGCGGGGATGTCCAGCACCGGGCCGCTCGGGTTCTTGGAGTCGCGGACGGGGACGATGCCGCGTGAGGCGACGAGGTTGGTCGCGGCCTCCACGCAGTTGCCGCCGTTGTAGCCGTAGGAGGACTTGAACCAGCGGGGGGACTCGTCGGTCGTCATGGGGCGCCCTTCCGGGCCTCGTTGATCATGGCCACGGATGCCGCCTGCGACAGCGATTCGGCCTGTAGCTGATGGTAGGTCGTCAGCATGGGCATCACAGATGCACTCTCCCGGTCCAGGTGTCCCTGAGACTGGGACTCGGCGTAGCAGATCACAGACCGATCCGGCAGCGTCAAGAGATTGACGGGCAGGTCGATCGCGCGGCGTTCACCTATCTCGAATGGTGCCACCTGCAGCACTGTGTTCGGCATCTCGGCGAACTCGACCAGACGTGCCAACTGGGCTGCCATGACGGCCGCTCCGCATGTCGACTTCGACGACATCGGAATCGACGAGCCGTGCTCGCGCTGCGAGGGCTGCAACCGCCCCGCCCACAGGATCTCCCTGGGCTCCATGTCCGTGGCGGAAGCAGCCCAGTTCGCCGACCGGATCAACCGTCGGCTCGACGGACTCGCCGGGGATCCCGTACCGAGGCAGCACCTCCGCGATCCCGCCGTCACACCACGCAGAACTCGTTGCCCTCCGGGTCGGCCATCACCATGTGGTCCGGTCGGCCCTGGAGCGTCTCCTCGCTCAGTACCGTCGCCCCGGCGCCGGTCAGCCGCTCGACGGCGGCCAGCACCCGCGGCCACCGCACCTCCCACGGGGTCTCACGGCCGCCACCCGCCTGCACGTCCAGGTGCAGGCGGTTCTTCGCCACCTTGCCCTCAGGCACCTTGATGAAGGACAGCCCGGGGGCGGTCCCCTCCGGATCGGAGAGGTAGGCGCCGTCGTTCCACTCGTCCTCGGGGACGCCGTGGTGCATGAGCCACTCCGGCCAGTTCGCGAACCCCTCGGGCGCGGGCCGCTCGCCGTATCCGAGCGCCTCGGCCCAGAACCGCGCCAGCAACGCCGGGTCGGCGCAGTCGACGGTCAGACTCCACCGGGTCGCCATCTGGACCTCACTCTCCTCGCATCCGTGCCGCGACCGCGCTGCCGCGTGCACTCCGGGCCCGTCTCCCGTAGGGGTTCCTATGGGCCTTGAGTCGTACGCGTCCGCCTCGCGCGGTCCGACCACAGCCTGACGCGTTACGACCGCGCCCGAACCATCATGGGGATCATGACGACAGCAACCGCCACCGCGGCGCCCCGCCCCGCAGCCGGCTCCTCGGCCAACGCCGTCCGCAGCACCCTCCGCGCGCTCAGCGCCTTCGCATCGGCCGCCTTCAGCGTCATGATCCTCGGCGAGCACGGCCGCCGCTGACCCGCGGCCGACTCGCCACTGACAACCCTGACCCGCCGTCAGCCCCCTGCGAGGAGGCCGTGCTCACCGCGCCCCGGTCAGTGAGCCGTCCCGTCGCCCGTGTCCTTCGGGTCGGTGGGGTCGGTGGGAGCGGTCGAGTCCGTGGGGTCCGTCAGGTCCGTCACATCGGCCGGGCCCGCCAGCAGTTCGTCCGCGTCCACGATCCGGTACGCGTACCCCTGCTCGGCCAGGAACCGCTGCCGGTGCGCCGCGAAGTCCTGGTCGATCGTGTCCCGTGCCACCACCGAGTAGAACCGCGCCTCGTGCCCGTCCGCCTTCGGACGCAGCACGCGGCCCAGCCGCTGGGCCTCCTCCTGGCGTGAGCCGAACGTCCCGGAGACCTGGATGGCGACCGTCGCCTCCGGGAGGTCGATCGAGAAGTTCGCGACCTTCGAGACGACGAGCACACTGATCTCGCCCTCACGGAACGCCCCGAAGAGCTTCTCGCGCTGCGCGTTCGTGGTCTCGCCCTTGATGACCGGCGCGTCCAGATGCTCGCCCAGCTCGTCGAGCTGATCGATGTACTGCCCGATGACCAGCGTCTGTTCGCCCTGGTGCTTACGGACCAGCGCCTCCGTGACCTTCCGCTTGGTCGCCGTCGTCGCGCAGTAGCGGTACTTCTCCTCCGCCTCCGCCGTGGCGTACGCGAGCCGTTCGGTGTCCGTCAGGTTGACCCGGACCTCCACGCAGTCGGCGGGCGCGATGTAGCCCTGCGCCTCGATCTCCTTCCACGGCGCGTCGAACCGCTTGGGCCCGATCAGCGAGAAGACGTCCGACTCGCGGCCGTCCTCCCGTACGAGCGTCGCGGTGAGCCCGAGCCGCCGCCGGGCCTGAAGGTCGGCGGTGAACTTGAAGACCGGCGCGGGCAGCAGATGCACTTCGTCGTAGATCACCAGGCCCCAGTCGCGCGAGTCGAACAGCTCCAGGTGCGGATAGACGCCCTTCCTGCGGGTCGTCAGCACCTGGTATGTGGCGATGGTGACCGGGCGGATCTCCTTCTTGGTGCCGCTGTACTCGCCGATCTCCTCCTCCGTGAGGGAGGTGCGTTTGATCAGCTCGTGCTTCCACTGGCGGGCCGAGACGGTGTTGGTGACCAGGATCAGCGTCGTCGCCTTCGCCTCGGCCATCGCACCGGCGCCGACCAGCGTCTTCCCCGCACCGCAGGGCAGGACGACCACACCGGAGCCGCCGTGCCAGAAGTTCTCCACGGCCTGCTTCTGGTACGGCCGCAGAGACCAGCTCTCCTGGTCCAGATCGATCTGGTGGGCCTCGCCGTCCACGTACCCCGCGAGGTCCTCGGCGGGCCAGCCCAGCTTCAGCAGCGTCTGCTTGATCTGGCCCCGCTCGGACGGGTGCACGGCGACCGTGTCGGGGTCGAGGCGGGCGCCCACCAGCGGGGCGACCTTCTTCGACCGGAGGATCTCCTCCAGGACCGGGCGGTCGGTCGAGGTGAGGACCAGGCCGTGCACGGGGTGCTTGGAGAGCGTGAGACGCCCGTAGCGGGCCATGGTCTCCGCGACGTCCACCAGCAGCGCGTGCGGCACGGGATAACGCGAGAACTCGACCAGCGCGTCGACGACCTGCTCGGCGTCGTGGCCCGCGGCGCGGGCGTTCCACAGGCCGAGCGGGGTCAGCCGGTAGGTGTGGATGTGCTCGGGCGCGCGCTCCAGCTCCGCGAACGGGGCGATGGCACGACGGCAGGCGTCGGCCTGATCGTGGTCCACCTCCAGCAGGAGTGTCTTATCGCTCTGGACGATGAGAGGTCCATTCACGCCATGAGTCCCTTCGCGCCGTGAGGCCTTTCCGTACGGCCAAACCACCAGTGTCGCGCATCCCGGCGGGGGTACACGCTGCGTCATGGACTCCGAACCGCGACTGCAGCGCCGTACGTGGGCCTCGACGCTGATGCGCACCCTCGTTCTACTGATCGGTTTCGTCTGCATGGTGGGCTTCGCCGTCGCCCTGGCCAAGGTGACGCTCGTGCCCTCCGCGTCGTCGGTCGACCTCACGCACACCAACCTCAAACCGGGCGATTCGATCCGGAC
The DNA here is from genome assembly GCF_045161865.1 of Streptomyces sp. NBC_00859. NCBI lineage: Bacteria > Bacillati > Actinomycetota > Actinomycetes > Kitasatosporales > Streptomycetaceae > Streptomyces > Streptomyces sp. NBC_00859. The sequence goes on from NZ_CP108826.1 coordinate 4,516,288, forward strand.
GTACCTCGACCAACCCGCCTTCCGCGACACGGTCAAGCAGATCGGCGGCAACCTGCTGCTCGGTGTGCCGTTCGGGGTGCTGCTGCCCGTCCTCATCCCCAAGGCGCGCGGGCTGCTGCGGGTGGTTTTCGTGACCGCGGTGGTGATGCTCCTCGTCGAGACCGCGCAGGGGCTGCTGATCACCGGGCGCGCCTTCGACATCGATGACGTGATCCTCAACACGGCGGGCGCGCTGATCGGCTATCTGCTGCTGGGACAGCGGCTCGGGCGGGCGCTGCACCCGCGGCGTACGCACTGGTGGCAGCGGGCCTCCCGGAAGCCGCAGGCGGGCTCCGCAGCGCCCGGCACGTCCGGGCCTGTCGCTGCTGACACCGGCGCCTCCGGCACCTCGCGCAGGCCCGCGCTGCCGACCGCGCTGCGGCGCAAGTCCGCCCCGGCGGGGAAGAAGACCTCCCCGACCCGCAGGGCCTCCGCGACCGGCAAGGCACCCGCGACCGGCAAGGCACCCGCGGCCGGGAAAACCCCTGCGAAGAAGCCGGCCGGGAAGGCTCCCCGCTGGTGGTCCGCCGTCAGGACGGGTCGTCGGTCAGCTCCGCAACGCCCGTGATGCGGTGCAGCGGATACGTGCGGACGTCGTCGGCGGTGTGGTCGTACGCCGTGACGAACCCGCCCTCGACCCGGACCGGCGCGATCACCCGCTTGCTGGCCGCGCCGTCCGCGTTGACGTAGCCGATCCAGAGCGCGGCGCCCGTCATGGCCGCCGCCTGCACCGTCGCGAGTGTCTCGGCCGACGGGGTGCGCGGCAGGTCGCCGTACTCGGGCACCGGCGTGTGGACCACGGTGGCCGCCGTGTCGCCGGCCCTGATCGCCCGCAGTGCGGCGCCGAGCAGGACGTCGTCGGGGACCGGCGGCCCCTCGGGGACCGGGGTGGGGGCGGTGCGCGGCGGGGTGCGGTAGGCGTTGGCGCGGGTGATCATGACGTCTCCCTCGGCGGATTCCGCGGCCGGCGCGAACCCCATCGAGCGCAGCCCTTCCAGCAGCCCCGCCGGGTCCGCCATGGAGGCCAGCACCGTGGGCGCGAGGCGGCGCAGCCGCAGCGACTGGGACCGGGTGTCGGCCAGGATCTCGCTGAGGACCGCGTCGTCGTCGCAGCGCACGTACGAGGAGGCGGCGCCGACCCGCAGGTGGCCGTGTTTCCGCGCGACGTCGTCGATCAGATACGTGAGCGGCTGCGGCACCGGCGTCCGGCTGTGTGCCGCGAGGAAGGCGTGCAGGTCGGTCGCTGTCTGTCCGGCGTCGAGTGCCCTGCGCACGGAGCCCGCGGTGAAGCGGTAGACGGTGGCGCCGCCCTTGGACTCGATGTCGGCGGCGACGCCCAGCAGTGCGGCGAGCGGGCGCTCCAGCGGGCCGGGGGCGACGGCCGTGAGGTCGGCCTGGAGCAGGACGTGGTCGAGGGGTTCGGGGATCAGCGGGGTGATCGCGTCGGCGGCGCGGGCACGCGCCGCGGCGAGTTCCGCGGCGGTCGGGACGGGGCGGGCGCCGGGGCCGGGACCGGTGTCGCCCAGGAGCGCCCGGCCGGCCGTGGAGAGGGCGCCGCGGCCGGTGACGCCGAGCAGCTCCGTCTCGTTCAGCGTCCAGTGGGCGATGCGTGAGCGCAGATCGCCGATCGCGGTCGCGCCGTGCGGGGTGTGGCGGGCGGTCGGGATGTCCGCGGCGGTGCCCGCGCTCCGGCCGGAAGCGGCGCCGCGCACCGGGCGTTCCCAGCGCAGCCGGGCCAGCAGGGATTCCGGTTCGGGCGCGGTGCCTTCCGGGAGGGTGGCCATCAGGGCGAGAATCCTGCGGCGCACGTCGGGCGCGGCGGCGCGGTCCAGGTCCGGCCCCAGCGTGGACAGCGCGCGGCCCTTGGGGTCGAGGCCGCCGATGAGGCCCGACGTACGGGTGGCGGTGAGCCAGGCCGTGACGAGGGCGGCCCAGCGGTGCTGGGCGGGCGATTCGAGCCACATGTCGTACGCGGGGGTCGCGGCGAACCGCTCGTCGGCCTCGCCGTCGGCCGCCAGCAGCCCTGCCGCGTAGGCGAGTTCGATCCAGAAGGAGGCCAGTTGCTCGGTCGTGTCCAGTGCCGCGGCGGTCCGCTTCAGGTCGCGGACGCTGAGGCCGCCGGAGCGCAGGACGGCGGGGCCGCCCTCGTTCCAGTCCTTGAACAGGTCCTCGATGGTGGAGAGCGCGGTGAATGCCTGTCCGGCCGCTGCCGCGTCCACAGCCTGTGGACCGTATTCGCGGGCGGGCGCCACGGCGGGCGGCTGCGGTTCAGCGTTGCGGTGCGCGCGCCCGGAGCGCAGATGCAGCGCGGCCTCCCTGGGCAGTACGACCGTGCGTGCGCTCGCGGGCAGCAGCAGTCCGTGGTCGCGCAGCCAGCGCACCGGCCTGGTCGGGTCGGCGGCCACCTCGCCGTACGGCGGGCCCCAGACGAGCCTGCTCAGCACGTTCAGGGACTCGGTCGGCGCCTCGTCGAGCAGCGCCGACATCCGCGTCCTGTCGGTGAACAGCGAGGTCAGCGCGGCGACCGCGGACACCGAGTCATGGGTGCCTGCCAGCCCGACCGCGGTGACGATCTCCTGCACGCGGCCCGGGGACATCCCGACCGTCGCCTCCGCCACGGTCGGCCCGAGACCGGTCGGTGAGGGGTGCGTGGGGGAGGGGGCGAGGAGTTCGCGGGCGGTGCGGACGAGCCGCAGCCGGTCGTCCGCACCCCAGATCAGGGCCTGCTCGCGGAGCCGCTCGACCGCGCCGGGCAGTGCGGCCGCGACCGCGGAGTCGCACTCGTCACCCGCCATCAGGGCCAGCAGCGCCGCGTACGGGGCGGGATCGGGGGCGACCGCGAGCGCCTCCGCGGTCTGGAGGGTGAACCGGTCGAGGTGTTCCAGCGCCCGGACGACGGATGCACGGGTGCCGGCGCGCGTGGCGAGCTGGCTGAGATCGCTCGGCACCGGAGTGAGCAGATCGGGCCGTGCCCGCAGCAGCCCGGTCAGGGATGCGTCGTCGCGGATGCGCAGGGCCTCCGCGAGGGTGCGCGGTGGCGTGCTGCGTGTTCGTTCCGGCACGTGCGCCTCCCATAGTGCTGACGGGTCCCCATCCGGCCCACGTTACTGAGATTTGCGGGGAGATGACGCACCGCCCCACTTCGGACCCGATGACTTCGCTCAGTACGGGCGGACATGCCGCCGGGCGGGACACGGGGAACGGCGGCGTGTGAGAGGCGCCGAAGAGGACCGGACAAGGGCTCCGGGAGGACCGGCGGACCGGCCGCGAGCGGCCGGGGGAAATCGGTGGGAGCGCGGGGCGGTAGCCGGGCGATCACCGGGAAAGCGCCGGGGACGGGCGTGGAGGGCGGACGGTGCGCGGTGAGAGCGCTACGGTCGGTGCAGAGCGGCGTGAAGGGGTGCGACTCCGTGGGGATCGAGAGCGATCAGCTCGTCTACGACTATCTGAGCCGGGTCGGTGACCTGGCGCAGCGGCAACTGACCTCGGGCGACCGGATGAGGCTGGTCTCCTCGCTGCGCGGCGAGATCGACCGGCAGCGCGCGGGGGACGACGCGGACGGCGAGGCCGCCGTACGCCGCATCCTCGGGCGGCTCGGCACACCCGCGCAACAGGTGGCGGCGGCGACGGGCGGCGGCATGCCGCCCGGCGCGCCGGAACCGGAATCCGAGCCGGTAAGCGACCGGGCGCGCCGCATGCCGCGTCCGCGCCGGAACGAGCGGGCCGGGAGCGACCGGACCCCGGACGGCGATGACAGGCCTCAGCGGACCGGCCTGGGCAGAGTGGGGCTGGGCAAGGCCGGTCAGGGAGGCGGGGGATGGGGGAAGAAGGGCAGGGGCGAGAAGTCCGAGCCGCTGCCTCCGCGTTCGACGGCCGCCTCGCCGCCGCACCTGGCGGGCGAGGATGAACTGGGCCCGTCCGGCGGTGAACCGGACTGGTGGCGCATCCAGTCGGGGCCCTTCGGCGCCGGTGACGCGGTGCCCGGCTTCACCGGCGGCGTCGAGATCCCCGAGATACTGAAACCGCCGCCCGGCGCGGAGACCGGTGCCGACGAGGACGAGTACGGGGGCGATGCCGGGGGCGACGGCGGTGAGTCCGTGGAGGCCGAGCAGCCTCGAAGGCGGTCGCGGTTCGGCCGCGGACCGGCCGGACAGGGCGGCGGCGGGGCCGCACGCGCCGTCGCAGGGGGCTTCTCCAGCCCGTTCCTGCTGCTCGCGGCGGTCCTGCTGGTCGTCGGCGCCGTCCTGGGCTCGCTGATCGCGCTCGGCGCGGGATGGCTCCTCGCGTACGTCTCGCGCAGGCTCAGCCGCGCCGAGGCGAAGTGGGCGGTGCTCGGCCTGCCGGGGCTGGCCCTGACGGGCGGAATCGTCTGGCTGTGGGGGCGTTCGAGCGGGCGCTGGGGCTCGCCGATCCCGCCGCACGGGATGGGCGACGCGATCTCCGGGGTGTGGCCGGTGGTCCTGCGGGTGGCAGCGGGCGCGTCGGCGCTGTATCTGGTGTGGCGGGCGCGGAGGCGGCTGCCGTAACGCCTCCGCGGCACGCCTGGCATCGGGACTGCTTCCGCTGTCCCGGCCACTTCTCTGTGTCCGGTGTGTCGGCGTTTGGGTCTGTAGCAGGCGTGTTGCCTTCCCGTGACGATCTTGGGCCGGTGTACAGGGCAGGCTGTTCGCAGACAGGGGTTCGGCAGGTCTTGACCGGCCGGACCGTGAGCTGATGCGAAGGAGAGCCGGTCATGGGCATGTCTCGTAGGTTCGTCGTCACGGTTGCCGCCACCGCGCTGGCAGGAGCCGCCGGGGTGGGAGTCGCGCAGGCATCCACCACGGCCCACACGGCTGCCGCGACCGGCGCCACTGTCTCCGCCTGCCGCCCGGCCAACCACACGGCGAAGATCACCCCGGACGCCGGCAGCGCCGGGCACCGCCACTACCGGGTCACGCTGACCGCGGCGCCGCACACCCTCTCCTGCAAGCTGGCCGGTTCGCCCAGCGGCGTGCGCTTCCTCAACCACGGTTCTCCGGCCGGGGTGACGGCGAAGTCGTACGGCAAGCAGGGCACCGCGGTGACCTTCGGCCCCGGCCACCCGGTCCACTTCGACATCCAGGTTCCCAACGGGGCCGCGGGCGCGAAGGCCAACGAGGTCGCGTTCACGCTCCGGACTCCGGACGGAGTGATTCCCGGTGAGTCCTCAGCGGACGGCGCGCTCTCCGTCGACGCCGGTACCCAGATCGGTGCCGTGCAGGCCGGAGCCTGAGGCTCCCGCGCAACCTCCGGTACACCGTGTGCCCTTGTGCCGCCGTCCCCCTCCCGAGGGGTCGGCGGCACAGTGCTGGGCTGACCGCGTCGTCGAACCGGGACCCGTACCAGGACCGGGCTCGGAACCTGGCTGCGCGCAGGGTGCGTCAGTGGCGGCCGGCCGTCGGCGCTTCCGGGTCGCGCGGTCCGGGGCGCCCCTGGGCAGGGGCCGGAGTCGGCGCCTGCCAGCCCGGCCCTGGGCGGTTGCTGAGCCGCTCGGTGAATCCGTAGACACCACGGACTCCGGTGAAGGCGGCCACGAGGGCCAGGCCCCAGGACAAGAGGTCGGGCCCCACGCCGCGTTCGGCCACGACCAGGGCGAGGAGCGTCACCGCTGCCATGGCCAGTGTGTATCCGTGCACATCGGGGCGGTAGAGGGAGGCGCGCGGGGCCCGGCGTACCCGCCGGGGGGCTGTGGGGTGCGAATGCTGCGGTGCGTACGCCATTTCCGCGGTGCGGCGGTCCGTGGCTCCCCAGACCACGTAGCCGTCGTCGGTGACCAGAGCGGCGCCCATCTGGTCCTCCGGCTCGCCCCAGGAGCCGCCGGCCGCTGCCCAGCACAGCCAGCCCTCTCGGCCCTGCAGAACGCCGGCCGACTCCATGTCCAGCCACCGGAAGTGCGCGCTGTCCTGGCCCGCGGCCCGGAACGAGAACCGCGTGCCGTCGGCCGACAGCATCAGCCGTCGCGACAGGTCCCAGCGCACACTGGCCTCACCCGTCCACAGCGCGGGCCCCACGCGCACCCGTCGGGCGGCGACAGCCCCGGCGGCGGCGTCCCGGCGCAGCTCACGGGGTCCGCTGTGGGGGCTTCTGCCGGCCAGGCCGACCAGCCAGACACGGAGCAGGAACAGCGAGACCAGCACGGCGAGGACGGTGGCCGCCGTCATCGCGGGTTCCAGCGGTCCTGCGTGGGCTCCGATCGTGCGGACCACCGCGAGCGGGAGCAGGGCCAGGAGCAACGAGGGCAGAAGCGTCGCCCGTGTCGCCCGGCGGCGCGGCAGCCGCTCAGGGACGGCAACCGGGGCGGGAACGGAATCGGCCGACAGTGGCGGGGCGGTGAGAGGCGGTGCCGTCAGGGGCGGGGCGAGCAGCGCGCCGATCCACCACAGGGCGGTCAGCAGCGCTGTCAGGGACGCCCAGATGACGACGTAGTCGCGTGAGATTTCGGTTTCAGGCGTCGGGAAGAGCAGTTCCAGCGTGGTGACGGCGCCGCTCACCAGCGCCGCCGTCCCGGATATCCGGCACCACCAAGTGGCCCGTCTCAGCCGCACCGCATGGCCTCTGTGTGTCATGGATTTCCCCCTCAGGCCGCCCCGCGGCCGAAACGTACGCCGAAGTCCCGCTGTCGGTAAGTGGTTTGTCGGTGTGTGGCACGGAGGCCGGGCAGCGGGCCCCGGGTGTCCGAGCGGGCCCTGCGCCCCTGCGGTGACGCCCCCCCCAGCGTCCCTGAGGGTCCTTGCACTGTGCCCGCCCGGCCCACGCGACCTCACCGGACGCTCATCGTGCAAGGACCGCTAAGTCAGGTCCCTCGTCAGCTCGTTGAGGATCCTATCGGCTGCCGTATAGCCGATGCCCTGGATCCACAGCTGATCGTCGACGCCGAAGGACTTGCCGTTCTTCACCGCGGTCAGGTTCTTCCACAGGCCGCTCCGCGTGGTCTGTGTCTCCTTGGCCTTCGCGGGGTCGCCGTACGTGGAGTGGAAGAGGGCGTCCGCGTTCGCCAGGTCGATCCTCTCCGGGCTCACGTCGTACGAGAAGCCGTCCTTGGCCTTGTCGGTGATGGCGGGGCGGCCGACGCCGAGGTCGGTGAGGATCGTCCCGATGTAGTTCTTCCTGCCGTAGATCCGGATGTCGGCGCCTTCCACGAACCGCACCACGCCGACCTTCGTGGCTGCCGCCTTCGCGGGCCCGCCGAGCGCGGCCACGACCCGCCGGATGTGCGCGGTGTAGGCGGCGACGGTCTTCCGCCCTTCGGCCTGCCTGCCGAGCGCGGCGGCGTGCACCTGGAAGTTCGCCTTCCACGGATAGCCCGTGTTCTCCGTCATGACGGTCGGCGCGATGGCGCTGAGCTGGCTGTACTTGTCGCCGTGCCGGATCTTGCTGGTGAGGATCAGATCGGGCTTGAGGGCGGCGACGGCCTCCATGTTCGGCTGCGTCATCTCGCCGACGTCCTTGATGCCGGCGACCTTGTCCCTGGGCAGGTAGTCCAGGAAGCCGGACTTCACATCGGCGTGCGTGGCGCCGACCGGCTTCACGCCGAGAGTGATGGCGGAGTCCAGCTCCGCGGTGTCCAGGACGACGACCCGCCGGGGGTGGTCGGGGACCTTCACCTCTCCCATGGCGGTCTTCATGGTGTGGGTGGCGGCCGTCCCCGGAGATGCCTTGCCGCTGGTGCCGTCGGAGCCGCACGCGGTGAGAGCCAGCGCGCCGGTGAGCGCGAGAGCGGCTGCGGCGGCGCAGCGGCAGTGGTGGCGGTGGGGTAAGTGCTTCATGAGGATCCCTTTCGACGGCGTTCCATCGGACGGTGTTCCTGTTCCTGCGGAGTGTCAGGCGTCAACCAGGTTGTTCTCGGGCGGACTTGGGGGTCCTTACGGGCCTTCGGAGCACGGCCCCTCAGAGGAGGTCCGCCGGTTCGGTGGCACCCGCGTCCTTCCCCACCCGGTTCTCCTCCCCGTCCGCGTTCCACGGTGCCCCCGCCACGACCAGCGGCGAGCCGGTCACCGGGTCCGGGATGACGACCGATTCCAGGCCGAACACCTCCCGTACGAGCTCGGCGGTGACGATTTCCGCCGGGGGCCCTTCGGCGACGATCCGGCCGCTCTTCATGGCCACCAGGTGGTCGGCGTACCTGGCCGCCTGGTTGAGGTCGTGCAGCACCGCGACCACGGTCCTGCCGCGCTCCTTGTTGAGCCGGCGCACCAGGTCAAGCACGTCCACCTGGTGGGCGATGTCGAGGTAGGTGGTGGGCTCGTCGAGCAGCAGGAGATCCGTCTCCTGGGCGAGTGCCATCGCGATCCACACGCGCTGGCGCTGCCCGCCGGAGAGTTCGTCCACCGCCCGTTCGGCCAGGGCCGTGATGTCCGTGCGCTCCATGGCCCCGGTGACGGCGCGCTCGTCCTCGTCCGACCACTGCTGCCACCAGTGCTGGTGCGGCTGGCGGCCCCGCGCCACCAGGTCGGCGACGGTGATCGCCTCGGGTGCCGAAGGGGACTGCGGGAGCAGCCCGATCGACTGCGCGATCTTCCGCGTGGGGGTGCGCGACAGCTCGGCGCCGTCCAGTAGCACCGCCCCGCCGCGCGGTTTGAGCAGTCGTCCCAGAGCCCGCAGGGTGGTGGACTTCCCACAGGCGTTGGGCCCGACGATGACGGTGACCTGTCCGTCGGGCACGGCCAGGTCGAGTCCGTCGACGACGGTGCGGTCGTCGTACGCGAGCGTCAGCTCCCGGGCGGTCAGCCTGGTCTCCGGCGTCGTCCTGCTGGTCATGCGCTGCCTCCACTACGGCCGCGGGCACCGTGATTCTTCGCGATCAGCCAGATCAGATACGGGGCGCCGACCGCCGCCGTGAGGACGCCCACCGGGAGTTCGGTGGGCGAGAGGAGCTTGCGGCCGAGCAGGTCGGCGAGTACGACGATGAACGCGCCTGTCAGCGCCGAGCAGAGCAGCGGGATCTGCGCGGTCCTGGTCATCCGGCGGGCGATCTGCGGGGCGAGCAGCGCCACGAAGTCGACAGGACCCGCGGCCCCGGTCGCCACCGACGCCAGCACCACGCCGAGCAGTACGAGCCCCAGCCGCACCCGCCCGAGCCGGACACCGAGCGCGGTCGCGGTGTCGTCGTCCATGGTGACGGTGCGCTGGGCGTACGCGGCCCACAGCATGGCCGGTACGAGGGCGAGCAGCACCCAGCCGAGGAGCCCGGCCTGGCCCCAGCCGCGGCCGTTCAGCGAGCCGGTGAGCCAGATCTGGGCCTGCTGGGCGACCAGGTAGTCGCCCTTGGTCAGGAAGAGCTGGGTGACGGAGCCGAGCGCGATCGCGAAGCCGATGCCTATCAGGACGAACCGGGTGGCGTGCAGCCCGCCGCGCCAGGCGAACACGTAGACCAGCGCGGCTGCGGTGATCCCGCCGGCGACCGAGAGGTACGGCAGCACCGCGGGCGATGTCACCCCGAGGGACATCGCGCCGACGGTCAGCGCGCCCGCGCCCTTGCTGATGCCGATGATGTCGGGGCTGGCCAGCGGGTTGCGTGCGACGGTCTGGATGAGCGCCCCCGCCACGCCGAACGCGGCGCCCACGAGCAGTCCGACGACCATGCGGGGCAGCCGCAGGGTGCCGACGACGAGTTCGTCGGGCGACGGCCTGCCGGTGATCACCTTCACGACCTCGCCGGGCGCGATGAAGTCCTCACCGACGCAGAGGTAGGCGACGCAGGTGGCGGCCAGCAGCACGGCGAGCGCCGCGGCGACGGCCGTCGCCCGCCGGTGCAGCAGGAACGTCCCGCGTCCGGCCCGTACGAGCGAGTACCCCGCGGGGCGCATGGTTGCCGGGGCGGTCGTCACGCCGGGACCGCCTTCCGGCGTACGAGGGTCACCAGGAACGGCACCCCGATGAGGGCCGTCATCACTCCGGCCGGGACCTCGCTCGGCGGGAAGACGATCCGGCCGATGGTGTCGGAGACCAGCAGCATCACGGGGCCGATGAGGGCCGCCATCGGCAGCACCCAGCGGTGGTCGCTGCCGACGACCGCGCGGGCGATGTGCGGCACGGCGAGTCCGATGAAGGCGATGGGCCCGGCGGCTGCGACTCCGACGCCCGTCAGGACGGTGGCACCGATACCGCCGACGATGCGTACCGTCGCGACCTTCTGGCCGAGCCCCCTCGCCATGTCGTCGCCCAGTGCCAGGGCGTCGAGACCGCGCGCGACCGAGGCTACGAGCACCACGCCCACCAGCAGGAACGGCCATATCTGGCCGACGATGCCGGCGTCCCTGCCACTGATCGAGCCGACCTGCCAGAAGCGGAACTCGTCCAGCGCCGACGCCTTGGTCGTCAGGACCGCCTGCACCACCGAGACGAGCAGCGCGTTGATCGCGGCGCCCCCGAGTGCGAGCTTCACCGGGGTGGCGCCGCCGCGTCCGCGGGACGCGATGGCGTACACCGCGACCGATGCGACCGCCGCCCCCGCGAACGCGAACCAGACGTATCCGGTGAGGGTGTGGATGCCGGCGAAGGCGATGGCCAGCACCACGCCGACCGATGCCCCCTGGCTGATGCCGAGGATGCCGGGGTCGGCGATGGGGTTACGGGTGATGCCCTGGAGCACGGTCCCCGCCAGGGCCAGCGCGGCGCCCACCATGAGGCCGATGAGGGTGCGCGGCAGCCGCAGTTCGCGTACGACCTCCGCGGTGTTGCTGTGACCGCCGTGCAGCAGCGCGTCGATCACCGCCGACGGTGCGATGGCCCGTGCCCCGACCGCGAGGCTGAGCAGGACCGCCAGCAGCAGGGCCACAACGGCGGCGGCCGTCCAGGCGATGCGGCGGCGGGCCACGGGAGCTGACATGTGACCCATTCCGGAGGTTGGTAAGGCTTGGCTAAGTCTAAGCTCAGCGCTCCGGGGGCAACCGGTCAGGTGTCCGACGGAGGGAGGATGGAAGGCATGCCTTCACAGCCTCTGACGGTCGGCTTCGACCTCGATATGACCCTGATCGACTCCCGGCCCGGGATCCACGCCGCCTACCAGGCGCTTTCCGCCGAGACCGGTACGTACATCGACGCCGACCTCGCGGTCACCCGGCTCGGCCCGCCGCTGGAACTGGAGCTGGCCGAGTGGTTTCCGGAGGATCGCATTCCGGCGATGCGGGACCGCTACCGTGAGATCTACCCCACATATGCGATAGAGCCGTCCCCGGCGATGGCGGGGGCGGCCGAAGCGGTGGCCGCGGTGCGCGGGCTCGGTGGCCGGGCCATCGTCGTCACCGCCAAGAACCAGCCGGACGCCGTGCGCCACCTCGTGCACCTCGGCATCGAGCCGGACGCCGTCATCGGCTGGCTCTGGGCGGAGGCCAAGGCGGATGCGCTGCGCGAGCACGGCGCGTCCGTGTACGTCGGCGACCACGTCGGCGACGTGCGCGGGGCGCTCGCGGCGGGTGCGCTCTCCGTTGCCGTACCGACAGGCCCCATCGGCGCGGACGAACTGCGCGCGGCCGGCGCCGGCGTCGTCCTGGGAGACCTCACGGAGTTCCCCGCGTGGTTCGAGGGCTATGCCGCCGAGGTCACCGCGGGCGCCTGAGCAGCCATCGCGGCGCGGGCGCGGCGCCGCTGGTCCGCGATGGAGCGCAGCACGCCGGCCGCCGCGACGAGGAATCCGACGCCCATCAGCATGCACACGGCATACGCGATGGACGGGAACGGATCCGTGCCGAGGAAGAGCGGGGCCACAGTGACGAGTGTGGCCACGGCTCCGATGAAGAAGATGATCGCGCCGACCTGGACCAGACGGTCGCCCGCACGGGTGTCGGTCGATTGGGTTTCATTGCTCACCCCGCCAGGGTAGTTCCCTGCGCGGAGGAACTACGCGGTGACGTCTTGTTACTGGTCCCCGGACCATTAGCCTGAGTCCCGGCGGGTCGGGTGACCCGCTGCAGTGCTATCCAGAGCCGTTTTCTACGACTACGAGGACGAGGACAGACGGTGCCCACCGGCAAGGTGAAGTGGTTCAATTCGGAAAAAGGCTTCGGCTTTCTTTCCCGCGACGACGGGGACGATGTCTTCGTCCACTCGTCGGTGCTCCCGTCCGGAGTCGACGCCCTGAAGCCGGGGCAGCGCGTGGAGTTCGGTGTCGTCGCGGGCCAGCGCGGCGACCAGGCGCTGACCGTGACCGTCGTCGATCCCACGCCGTCCCTTGCGGCGGCCCAGCGCCGCAAGCCCGACGAACTGGCCTCCATCGTGCAGGACCTGACGACACTGCTCGAAAACATCACGCCGAGCCTGGAGCGCGGCCGCTACCCCGACAAGGCGGCGGGCGCGAAGATCGCCGGTCTGCTGCGCGCGGTCGCCGACCAGCTGGACGTCTGACCGCACGGAAGCGGTCCCCCGGTGGGCCGGGGCGGGGTCTCCCCGTCCCGGCCCACCGCCGTGTGCGCACCGGTCACGGCCGGGGCCAGGGCTGCCCGATCATCGTCTCGATGCTGGTGTTGAAGCGCTCCAGCGCCGCCGCGAACATCTCGGCCTCCTCCGGTGTCCAGTCGGCGAGCACCCGCCGCAGTCCGTCGACGGTGTCCTGGCGGTCGGCGCGCAGCTTCCGCGCGCCCTCCTCGGTCATGCGGAACTTCCGGGCGAGGCCGCCCTCCGGGTCGGGGATGCGCTCGACCAGTCCGGCGCGGGTCATGGCGGCGGTCTGCCGGTTCAGTGTGGAGGTGTCCAGGGCCAGCGCGTCGACCAGCTGCCCGATGGAGAGCGGGCCGTCGATCTCGATCCGGCAGAGCAGGACATAGGCGCTGCGCTCGAGGCGGGTCGGCTGCGCGACGTCCATGTACCGGTACCGGGCCAGCAGGGTCATTTCCCGCTCGATGTTCTCGCTCGCCTGACGCACGAGGCGTCTCCCTTCCTGCACTTCCCGCACTTCCCGCATTTCCTGCACCGCGCGCTCTTCCCGCAGGTCCCGCTGCGCCGCTCCGGCCCGTCGTCCGGTGCCGGTTTGCATGTATAGCACGCGGTATATGCATCATGCACAAGCTATGTATGCTGCACACCCACGCCGCCGCGTGTGCAGCCGAAGAGGAGATTCCCGTGACCCCGACCGCCCCCGCGCAGCCACCCGCCAGAACCGGTCCCGTAGTCGCCGTCCTGGCGGGTGCGGGCATCGTCGCCGCCCTGATGCAGACCCTGGTCGTCCCGCTCATCGCTCAGCTCCCGCGGCTGCTGCACACCACGTCGGGCAACGCCTCCTGGGTCATCACCGCCACACTGCTCGCCGGCGCGGTCGCCACCCCGGTCACCGGCCGGCTCGGCGATCTGTACGGCAAGCGTCGGCTGATGCTGATCTGCGTCGGGCTGCTGGTGGCCGGCTCCCTGGTCTGCGCCCTGGCGGGCTCACTGGCGCCCATGGTCATCGGCCGGGCGCTCCAGGGCACCAGCATGGGCATCATCCCGCTCGGCATCAGCGTGATGCGCGACGTCCTGCCGCCCGAGCGGGTCGGTTCGTCGATCGCGCTGATGAGTTCGTCGCTCGGCATCGGCGGCGCACTCGGGCTGCCCATCGCGGCGGCGGTGGCGCAGAACGCCGACTGGCACACGCTGTTCTGGGGCTCGGCCGGGCTGAGCGCGGTCCTCGGTCTGCTGGTCCTGCTCTTCGTCCCCCCGGCCCCGGTCCGCGCCGGAGGCCGCTTCGACTACCCCGGAGCCGTGGGCCTGGCCGCCGGTCTTGTGTCCCTGCTGCTGGCCGTGTCCAAGGGCGGCGACTGGGGCTGGGGCAGCGCGAGCACGCTGGGCCTGCTGGCAGCAGCGGTCGTCGTCCTGCTGCTCTGGGGCGCCTTCGAGCTCCGTGCGGCGGATCCGCTGGTCGACCTGCGCACCACAGCGCAGCGCCAGGTGCTGCTGACCAATGTGGCGTCCGTCGTGGTCGGCTTCGCGATGTACGCCCAGTCGCTCGTCACACCGCAGCTGCTCCAGCTCCCGGTGGCCACCGGTTACGGCCTGGGCCAGTCGATGGTCGCGGCCGGCCTGTGGATGGCCCCGGCCGGGCTGGTGATGATGGCCGTGTCCCCGTTCGGCGCGAAACTCTCCGCGGCCCGCGGCCCCAAGGTGTCCCTGCTCACCGGGTCCGTGATCATCGCGGTCGGCTACGGCCTGGCGACCGTCCTCATGGGCTCGACCTGGGGCCTGGTGGCCGTCGCGTGTGTGATCAGTGTCGGCGTGGCCTTCGCCTACGGAGCGATGCCGGCGCTGATCATGGGCGCGGTCCCGCTCTCCCAGACCGCGGCGGCCAACGGGTTCAACTCGCTGGCGCGATCGGTCGGCACTTCGGTCTCCAGCGCGGTCGTGGGTGTGGTGCTGGCCCAGATGACGGTCTCGTCCGGGGGCTTCACGATCCCGTCGGAAGCGGGCTTCCGTACGGCCTTCGCGATCGGCGGCGTGGTGGCGCTGGTGGCCGCACTGGTGGTCCTGGCGGTCCCCGGACGGCCGAAGGTCCGGGCAGCCGCGGAGGCCGTCCCGGTCGCCGACAGTCCGAGCCCATCGGGCGTCTGAGAGGGGCCTCCCGACGGCGGGCGGCCCCGAGGGGCCGCACTTCCGCCCTCAACCCCTCAGACGAATCCTCAGACGAAGTCCAGTGCCCCGGGCCTCAGCGCCGGTACGAGACCTTCGGCCGCGGCTCGGGTGAGCAGCCCCCGTACCGCCGCGTAACCGTCCTCACCGAGATCCGCGGTGAACTCGTTGACGTACAGACCGATGTGCTGGTCCGCGACCGCCGGGTCCATCTCCTGCGCGTGGCCCAGCACATAGGGCCTGGACACCTCGGGGTCGTCCCAGGCCTGCCGTACCGACTCCCGCACCGTCCGGGCCAGCTCCCGCAGCCGGTCGTCGCCGAGCGAGCGCTTGGCGATGATCGCGCCGAGCGGGATCGGCAGGCCCGTCGTCAGCTCCCAGTGCTGCCCCATGTCGGCCAGCGAGTGCAGCCCGTAATCCTGGTAGGTGAAGCGCGCCTCGTGGATGACCAGGCCCGCGTCGACCTTGCCGTCGCGCACGGCGGGCATGATCTCGTTGAACGGCATCACGACGATCTCGCCGACCCCGCCGGGCACCACCTCGGCCGCCCACAGGCGGAAGAGCAGATACGCGGTCGAGCGCTCGCTCGGCACGGCGACCGTCTTCCCTGTGAGGTCCACGCCGGGCCCCCTGGTCAGGACCAGCGGCCCGCAGCCCCGCCCGAGCGCCCCGCCGCACGGCAGCAGCGCGTACTCGTCGAGGACCCAGGGCAGCACCGCGTACGACACCTTCAGGACGTCGGACTCGCCGCGCTCGGCCATGCCGTTGGTGATGTCGATGTCCGCGAACGTCACATCGATCGCGGGCGCCCCCGGCACCCGGCCGTGGGCCCAGGCGTCGAAGACGAACGTGTCGTTGGGGCAGGGCGAGAACGCGATGTTCAGGGCATCGGTCAGGAGCGGTGCCTCTGTTGCTTCGGTCATGTGCGGGTCCAGCCTTCCAGTACGGGCGCGAGCTTCCCGAAAGCCGTGGTGAGCGCGGCCAGCGCGTCGCCGATGCGCCAGGCGTCGCGGTCGCGCGGGCCGACAGCGTTGGAGACCGCCCGGATCTCCAGCACCGGCACACCTGCCTGGGCCGCGGCCTCGGCCACCCCGAATCCCTCCATCGCCTCGGCCACGGCCGCGGGGTGGGCGGCCAGCAGCCCGGCGGCACGCTCCGCGGTGCCGGTGACGGTGGAAGCGGTGAGTACGGTGCCGGGCGTCGCCCCGGTGGCGTCGGCCACGGCCCGTACGAGGGCGGCTGGCGGCAGGTGCTCCACCGTGCCGAAGCCGAGACCGGTGACGGACACGAAACCTTCGGGCGTCTCGGCGCCCAGATCCGCCGCGACGATCGCGTCGGCCACCAGGAGGGAGCCCGGCGGGGCGTGGAAGCCGCCGCCGATACCCGCCGACACCACCAGGCCGTACGAGCCACGGGCGAGCGCTGTCGCCGTCCCGGCGGCCGCGGCTGCCGGACCGACCCCGGCCGCGATCACGTCGTAACAGCCGGTCTCCGCGGCCGGGTCCGAGGTGTCCCCGAACGCGCGCGTGACCGCGTCCCGCTCAGCGGGGACCGCGGTCACGATGAGTACACGCAAGATGTCAGGCGTCCTTCTTGAAGACGAACGACCAGAGCCCGAAGACCTTGGTGGTGCCGTCGCCCTCGGCGATGGCGATGGTCGACGAGTTGCCCTTGGCGCCGTACTGGGAGTTGAAGAACACGTTGCCCGGCACGGTCGTGTAGGTCTTCTTGCTGATGCCGGTCAGCTGCTGACCGTTGAGCAGCAGCACCCAGCCCTTGTCGGCGATCTTCGGGTCCACGCCGATCCGCACGGTCCTGTCCGGGTCGACCTTGACGGACTTGGTGCCCTGCTTGTCCGTGGCACAGGACTTGGTCTTGGCCATGTCCAGGCTCTTGCCGTCGTTGTAGCAGGCGGCCTCGGAGTGCACCGAGTTGGTGCCGACCGTCACGGTGGCCAAGGGGGTCGGCTTGCCGCAGGCCGACAGGACAAGGAGTCCGACGGACACGGCACCGAGGGCGGCAGCGGTGCGGCGGCCCTTACCAGTAAGAAGCGCAACGGTCATGGGGCGAAGGCTATCGTCCGGCGCAGGTCACGCCACGCGGGGGTGCGGCGAGCCGCGCCGCGCGGCTGTCAGGAGCCCCCGTACGGTCGTGACCGCACCCGTCGCGACCAGCGCGGCCCCCACCGACGCGCCCAGCACGCCGTTCAGCGGCAGGACCATCGCGATGGCGCCGCCCACCACCCACGCGAGCTGGAGCACCGTCTCTGACCGGGCGAACGCCGAGGTCCTGACGGTCTCCGGCACATCCCGCTGGATCATCGCGTCCAGCGACAGCTTGGCCAGCGCCTGGGCGAACCCGGCGACCGTGGCCAGCAGCGTCACCAGCACCGAGGTGAAGAAGACGGCCGTGAGCACCGCGGTGCCCAGTGCCACCCCGAGCAGGGTGGCGATCATGATCTCGGGCCCGCGCGAGCGCAGCAGCGCGCCGACGGCCGTGCCCACCGCGTTGCCCCCGCCGGCCGCCACGCCCACGATGGCCAGCGACACGGCGCCGTTCTGCCCGGCCATCGGGTGCTCGCGCAGCAGGAAGGCCAGGAAGAAGATCAGGAAGCCGGAGAGCGAGCGCAGCGCGGAGTTCGCCACCAGGCCGTTCAGCACGGAGGGCCCGACCGTGCGCAGCGACGGCTTGCGCCCGTCGGCCTGCTCCACGAGCCGGGCCTTTCCCTCGCCCTTCGCGGAGTCCACCTTGCGGGGCAGCGTGAACGCCAGGAACGCCCCGAACAGGAAGACGGCGGACGCCCCGTAGAGCGGCCAGGCCGAACCGATCCGGTGCAGTCCGGCGCCGATCATCGCCCCCACACCGGTCGCGAGCAGCCCCCCGAGCGTGACCCGGGAATTGGCTTTGACCAGTGAGAACCGTGGTGGCAGCAGCCGGGGGACCACCGCGCTGCGCACCACGCCGTACGCCTTCGACGCCACCAGGACGCCCAGGGCGGCGGGGTAGAGCTCAAGGCCGCCGGTGGCCACGGCCCCCGACATGACGAGCGCGAGGGCCACCCGGGCCAGCATCGCCGCGGCCATCGCGGCCCGGCGGCCGTGCGGCAGCCGGTCGAGCAGCGGGCCGATCACCGGAGCGAGCAGCGCGAACGGCGCCATGGTGACCAGAAGATAGAGCGCGACACGGCCGCGGGCCTGATCGGTCGGCACGGAGAAGAAGACGGTCGAGGCCAGCGCAACCGTGATCATCACGTCACCCGCGCTGTTCACGGCGTGCAGCTCGATCAGTTTGCCGAGGCCCGACTCGCCCGCGCCATGGGCGTTCGTCGCCCGTCTGATCCCCTTTGCGGTACCAGTGAACGGCCGATGGAGGGCATGCCCGACGGCCCGCCCCACCCTGCGCGCCGGGCTGAATCCGTCGGACGACCTTGCGGTGGTCACCCCGTCATAGTGCCCCAACCCCGTACGACCCGAACCGGGATTCGGACGCGCAGGTGGGACGAGAGCCGGAGAAGGGGTAGCGTGCACGGAGGCTGCCGACCTCTCCCGGGCGGGCCCGCGACGCCTGTCACCGCACCTCGCTGCGTTGTCGGAACCGCCCAGTGACTTCGGTCGACAGGGCGATTTCCGCCTTGCGATGCACGGCGCCAGACGCCGCGGGCTCATCCGCCCGGGAGCGGCCGGCAGCCTCCAGCGCGCCACCGGCGGTTGCCCTTGGCTGTGCGCCTCTCCGTTATCCCGCAGAATGGGTGGGAGAAGGTGCGCCCCCGGGCATGTCGGGCGCGGACGTTGACGCGGTCCTCTGGTCCGCTCCGCCCGTAGCTCGTACGCGATGTTCGTCCGGCGCACCCGTGAGACGGCGTAGGAGAGAAGCGAGACCTGTGAGTGCTGCGACGACGAGAAGCCGTACCCCTGACCGCCTGTGCGCCGAGGCGGTCGACCTGGCCCGTGAGGCGGCGGAGGAAGCCGCCTTCCCCGGGGTGGTCGGTGAGCACGTCTCTGTGGTGGCCGAGGGTGACCGCGTGGTCACCCACTTCTTCGAGTGCAAGGAGCCCGGCTACCGGGGCTGGCGCTGGGCGGTGACGGTGGCCCGCGCGTCCCGGGCGAAGCTCGTCACGCTTGACGAGACGGCTCTGCTGCCCGGTCCCGACTCGCTGCTGGCCCCCGAGTGGGTGCCGTGGAGCGAACGGCTGCGCCCCGGCGACATGGGCCCCGGCGACCTGCTGCCCACCGAGGCGGAGGACCTGCGCCTGGAGCCCGGTTTCTCGGGCGAGGACGCACCGCCGCCCAACTCGGTGCTGTCCGACGAGCTGGCGGAGCGGGTCGAGGCGGAGGACGCCGAGGTCACCGACCGCACGGCGGTCCCGGCCCGTGGCACGGTCGCCGCGGTCGCCGACGAGCTGGGCATGCGCCGGGCGCGGGTGCTCTCCCGTTACGGCCTGCACCAGGCGGCGGACCGCTGGGACGAGGAGTACGGCGCGAAGACCCCGATGGCCCAGGCGGCCCCGGCTTCCTGTGTGACGTGTGCGTTCCTGGTTCCGCTCTCCGGTTCGCTGCGGCAGGCATTCGGGGTCTGCGGGAACGAATTCGGTCCGGCGGACGGGCATGTGGTGTCGCTGTCCTACGGCTGCGGCGGGCACTCGGAGGCGGCGGTCATGCCGAAGCCGCCGCGGCCCGCGCCGCTGGTGCTGGACTCGACAGCCGCGGACCCGTTCGCGCTGCGGCCGGATCCGGAGGGCGGTTCCGTGTCGGCGGAGGCGGCTTCCGGGGCGGACGATCTGGGGCATTCCTGAGGGTGGGGCGGCCCCTGCGGTGAGGCGGGGCTTCCCTGCCTTGCCGCCTCGCCGGGCGTCCGGGGCCGGTGTTCCGGCCGGGCGGCGGTAACGGGTGCGGGCGGGCCGACGGGCCTCCCCGCGACGGGTGAGGCCTGCGGACCGGCGACGGCGTTTCCCTGTCGTGGTGAAACGCCCGAAGTGTGGGTGAATCACCCGAATGACCCCTTGCCTGCGGTCTTGATCCGGCGCGCGGGTGATCGGCCGGGTGGCGCGCTCGCCGTTGCGGGGGAGACCAGGTTCCGGAGCTGATCGAGGGCGGTCCTGAGGGCTTCCAGCTCGGCGACGCGTTCTGCGTTCCGCTCGGCGACCGCGGCGTTCAGCCCCGCGAAGAACCGCGTGCGGTGTGCGAGGTCCGACTCGATGCGTTGCAGTTCGGCGAACAGGGCGGGCAGCCCGGACCGTTGCGGGGCGAGCAGGCGCATGACGCGGGGCAGGTGCCGGCGTAAGCGGGCCTGTACGACTCCTGCGGTGAAGACCAGCCGGATCAGTGAGAGCGTCACGCCTGCCGCCCTCCGTGGCCGGACTGCCGGTGGCGTCCGCGCAGGACCCGGCAGTCGGTTTCCCTGCTCGCGTCACCCTCGGCTCTGGCGACAGCTTCGGCGAGCTCGAACTCTTCGCACTCCCGGCAGGACCCGTCGTCGCTCGCGTCGCTCTCGCCGGGTGATGGCGGTGATGGCGTAGCGGTGGGGGTCACGGTTCCAGCCTCCTGCGGTTCCGGCTCCGGGCGTTGGCCCGTGCGATCTCAGCGGCAAGAAGCTCCGTGCGATTCGGCGTCCGGACCTGCTCGGGTGCGGCCTCCCACTCGATGCCACCGCTGACCGGCCGCAGTGACCAGTACGAACCGGCCAGCCCCCGGAACTCCCCGGTCCGGTTGCCGTGCCCGGTATCGACCATGAGCGCGCCGAGATCCGGGACGTACGAAGGTTCCTGCCTGTCCGGGGTGCTGTTCTGTGCAGCCACCGCCACTCCTCTCCGTAGTCATTCCACTACCAAGCGGACTCAGCGTGACCTAGAGTCAGAACGCCTTCAACTTGCGTTACGTGTAGAGAGAGTTGAGTGACGGCCGTTGAACAGAAAAGAGCTGGATCCCGAGAAATCCCCGAAGGCGGCGTTCGGACAGCTTCTGCGCAGACTGCGGGATGAGCGCGGTTGGACACAGGACGGACTGGGGGAGCGGACGGGCTGTTCCGGGACGCATATTTCAGCTGTCGAAACTGGTCGCCGCCCTCCAACTCGCCGCTTCGCGGCAAGTGCTGACCGGGCGCTCGGTACGGGGGACCGGCTCCAGCGTCAGAGCCAGGCCGTTCGGCAAACGGCGCTGCTGGAGGGGTTTCCGGAGTACGTCCGGCATGAGGGCCGCGCGGCGGAGATCCGGTTGTACGAAGTGGGCGTGATTCCCGGGCTGCTTCAGACGGTCGAGTACGCGGCAACGCTCGGCGAGAGCACTGTGAAACGTGGCGTCACCACGCCCGACCAGGCGGACGAGCGGATTGCCCTGGTTGCGGAGCGTCAGGCATCGCTGATCCGGACGCCGCCCCCATTGGTCTTCGTGGTACTGGATGAGAGCTGTCTCCGTCGGCCCATCGGGGACAGCGCTGTCATGGACGGTCAGTTCGCCCGGCTGACTGCGTTCGCCGAACTGCCGAACACCGTCCTCCAGGTCGCCCCGTTCGACATGGGGGTCCGCCGCCCGCTCAGCCTGCCGGTAACCGTGCTCACGATGCCGGATCGGTCGCTCATGTCGTACGCCGAGTCGGCCCAACGGGGCCATCTGGAAAGGGAAAGTACGTTCGTGCTGCCCATGCTGACCGCCTACCATCAGCTACAGGCCGAAGCTGTCTCCCAAGCGGCATCCGTGGCCATGATCGACCAGCTGCGAAAGGGCACCCCGTGACGACTGAAACCCCCCGCTGGATCAAGTCCTCGTACAGTGAGAACGGCGGTCAGTGCATCGAGGTCGCGGCCAACCTGGCTGCCCCGCGCGGCGTGGTCCCCGTCCGTGACTCCAAGAACCCGAGCGGTCCGGTTCTGGGCATCCCCGCCACCGCGTTCGCCTGCTTCGTGGCGAGCGTCAGGACCGGAGAGTTCGGCACCGTCTGACCCCCCCCTCGGTCCGGGGCGTACCGGTTCACGGCTGCCTTCGGTGCCGCTCCACACGTGCTGCCCGGCCGGTGGGCCGTGATGCCGGACTTTTCCCGGTGCGGTTGTCCGCCGCCGGGTTTCCACCCGGCGCTCCTGGCCGCCTGGTCGGGAGCGCCGGCTGAGTGCGGGTGAGATGCCGCCGAACCCGCCTGCCCCAGGCGCGAACCGGCCGGAGCGAGGCGGGTGGCGACGGCCTCCGCCCGGCCTCTGGCACCAGTGCGGCCGCATCCGTGCCGCCACCGGTCTGACGTCCGGCCGGGGCGCCTGTCAGTTCGTGCTCCATGGGCGTCGCGGGCTCCGGGCGGGCGCCCCGCCCCGGAGGTGCGCCCCGGCTGCATGCCCGTCGGGGGGCGGGTCAGACCGTGGCGAGCCGGTCCACCAGCAGCTCCACCCTCTGCTCGGTTTCCTCCGGGGGCAGGCGTCCGGACCGGCCCAGGGTCGCGAGGCCGTGCAGGGCCGCCCAGAACACCTCGGTGAACAGCCCCGGTTGGACGTGGTCCCCGGCGACATCGCCGAGGCTCTCCAGTAGCGCGGCGAAGGCGTCCTTGAGCGGTTCCGGGGTGTCCTCCTGCGCGAACGCCAGGCCGCCGTCGAGCTGGAAGATGGCGTCGTAGACCGCCGGGTTGCGTGCGGCGAAGCCGAGGTAGGCGCGGGCGAGGGCGGTGACCCGGGCGCGGGGGCCGTCCACGGCGGAGGTCGCGGCCCGCAGCGCCGCGGCCATCTCGGTGGAGCCCTCCAGGGCGACGGCGCCGATGATCTCCCGCTTGCCGCGGAAGTGGCTGTAGAGGACGGGCTGGCTGTACTCGATGCGCTCGGCGAGCCGGCGGGTGGTGACCGCGTCCCAGCCCTGCTGCTCGGCGAGTTCGCGGGCCGTCGCCACGATGAGGCGCTCGCGGCCCGCCCGTTCACGCTCCTTGCGTTCCTGTACCGACATGACTCGATTCTAGCACCGCTAGACAAGCGATCGGCAGTAGTACTAGCCTTGCTTCATCACCTAGCAACGCTAGATTCCTCGGAGGGATCATCATGCTCGATGCGCTTCAGGTCGTCACCACCGTGGCCTTCGGACTGATGGTGGGGGTGGAGTTCTCCGTCGCCTTCGTCATGAACCCGATCTTCAACGCACTTCCCGAGGACAGCGGTCAGCTCGGCCGCGCCCACGGGGGCCGGATGCTCGGCGCCGTGATGCCGTTCTGGTACATCGGCTCGCTCGTCCTCATCGCGGTCTGGGCCATCGCCGGATGGCACCACGGCGGAACCGGACTCGTCGTCACCGCCGGCGGGCTGCTCATCGTCAGCGTGGTCATGTCGCTCCTGCTGCTCGTCCCGATCAACAACCAGGGCAAGACGTGGACCCCCGAGAACCGGCCCGAGGACTGGAAGGAGCAGATGCACCGCTGGGACCGCTTCCACTACGTCCGCGTCGCCCTCATCATCGCCGCCTTCGCCCTGCTCGTCGCCGCCCTCGTCTGAGCCCGCGGACCGGCACCACAGGACTCGGCAATCCACACGAAGCTCACCGGGCCGACGAAGACCCCAAGGAGAAGAACAGTGTTACTGAAGAAGATCAACACCGTCCTGGCCGCCGCGTTCATCCTCTTCATCCTCTGGTTCGGGACGGATTTCATCCTGAGCCCTGAGACGGCGGCGGCGGGCTTCGGCCTGCCGAGCCCGCCGTCCGGCGACGGTGGCGGCTTCCTGATCATCAAGGGGATCCGCGACGTCGTCCTGGCCCTGGTCCTGGGCATCCTGCTGGTGACGGGCCACCGCCGGGCGCTGGGCTGGGCGCTGCTGGTGGAGTCCCTCGCCGCGTACGGCGACATGACCACCGTGCTGGCCCACCACGGCTCCGTGGCCACCGCGCTCGGCGTCCACTGCCTGACCGCGACGCTGATGGTGGTCAACGGCCTGCTGATCATGCGCGAGACCCGCAAGGCCGTGGCCGCTCCGGCGGCGCCCGCCCTGCAGCCCGCCTGACGCCACCGCCTCGGCGCGTGCCGGTATCCGCCCGCCGGATCGCGGAAGCAAGATGCCGCGTGGGCGCGAGCAGGTCCCGGCAGGCACCTTCGCCCGGTAAGTGCTCTTCTTCGCGGCCGCGTTCCCCCTCAGGGGTCCTCGCACTGTGCCCGTCCGGGGCGCGCGCTCACAGTGCAAGGACCCCTCAGACGTTCTCCGACGGTGCCCGGGGGCGTGGGCCCCCGGCTCACGTAAGCGGCGATTCCCGCGACGGAGACGACGCGGCATCCGATTCAGGTTCTCGGACGGCTCGGCGCCCGGCGGGAGCAACGGTGGCACGCGCTCTGCGCGGGCCACAGGCGTCCCCGCCCCACCCGCGCCGCTGACCGCCCCCGCCACGCGGTACCTTCAGCCCGGACCGGGACGGTCCCCCCCACCCGCCCCACAGAGGAGCACAAGCCGTGACCGTGGAAGCGACAGACGCAGCCGACCCCTTCGGGACGGCCCGCCTGAGGCGCGGCGTGCTCGATGCCTGGGCCACCACCCCCGCCCGCTTCCGCGAGGACGCCAACGCCGAGGAAGACCTCGCGCTGGGCGGCTACCGTGACCGCCTCGTCGTGGAGCTCGCCCAGAACGCCGCCGACGCGGCGGCCCGCGCCGGCGTACCGGGCCGGTTCCGGCTCACGCTGCGGCCGGGCGGGGGAGAGAGCCCGGCTGTGCTCGTCGCCGCCAACACCGGCGCCCCGCTGGACGCCACCGGCGTCGAGTCACTGAGCACGCTCCGCGCTTCGGCCAAGCGCACCGACGCCGACACACACGCCGCGGTCGGCCGCTTCGGGGTCGGGTTCGCAGCCGTCCTCGCGGTGAGCGACGAGCCGGCCGTCGTCGGCCGGCACGGCGGCGTCCGCTGGTCACTCGCCGAGGCCCGCGAGCTGGCGGCCCAGGCGGCCCGCGCCACCCCGGGGCGTCCGCAGGCACCGGAGGACGGCCTCGCCGACGAACTGCGCCGCCGCGAGGGGCACGTACCGCTGCTGCGCCTCCCGCTGCCCGCCGAGGGCACCGCCCCCGACGGGTACGACACCGTCGTCATCCTGCCGCTCCGCGACGGGGGCGCCGAGGCCCTGGCCGAGCGGCTGGTCGCCGCGATCGACGACGCGCTGCTCCTGACCCTGCCCGGCCTGACCGAGATCGTGATCGAGACCCCGGACGGCATCCGCACCCTGAACCGGTCGGAACACGGTGCGTACGTCCACATCGACGACAGCGCGGCGGGTGGCGGGATCCACCGCTGGCGCACCGTCGCCCACCACGGCCCGCTGGAGCGCGCGCTGCTCGCGGACCGCCCCGTCGAGGAACGGCTGCGCCCGCACTGGTCGGTGACCTGGGCCGTCCTGGTCGACGGCGAGGGAGCGCCGGTACGTCCCGGCACCGCTCCCGTCGTTCACGCGCCGACCCCGACCGACGAGCCGCTCGGTGTGCCCGCGCTGCTCATCGCCTCGCTTCCGCTGGACACCGCCCGCCGCCACCCCGCACCCGGACCGCTCACCGACTTCCTCGTGCAGCGGGCGGCGGACGCGTACGCGGAGCTGCTCGGAGGCTGGGAGCCGGTCTCCGTCGCCACCATCGACCTGGTGCCGGGGCCGCTCGGGAAGGGCGAACTGGACGGCGCGCTGCGGGCCGCGATCCTGGAGCGGCTGAACAGGGTGGCGTTCCTCGCGCCCGCCGCGCCGCTTGACGGCACCGGCGGCGGCGCGGCGGCCGGTGAGACGGACGAGCCCGAGGACGAGCGCCGTCACGCTCTGCGCCCCTTCGAGGCCGAAGTCGTCGAGGGCGCGGGCGAGGACACCGTACGGGTGCTGGCCGAAGTGCTGCCGACGCTGCTGCCCGCCGGGCTCGAACGCCGCGCCGAGCTGCGAACGCTGGGCGTGGGCAGGCTGCCGCTCGGCGATGCCATCGACCGCATCGGCGGGGCCGAACGCGAACCGTCCTGGTGGCGCCGGCTGTACGAGACCCTGGCCGGCGTCGACCCGGACCGGCTCGCCGGGCTGCCCGTGCCGCTCGCGTCGGGGCGTACGGCCGTCGGACCCCGGCAGGTCCTGCTGCCGCTGGCCGACACCCCGGCCGATCTGGCCCGCCTCGGCCTGAAGGTCGCCCACCCGGACGCGGCGCACCCGCTCCTGGAGAAGCTGGGCGCCCTGCCCGCCACCCCGCGTGCGGTCCTGACGACCCCGCAGGTACGCGCTGCCGTCGCCGCTTCGATGGACGCAGGGGAGATCTGGTACGACGAGGGGGACGCGGGGGCGCCGGGTGCCGACGAGCTCGCCGACATCGTGCTCGCGCTCGTACGGGAAGCGGATCTGGAGCCGGGCGACGAGCCCTGGCTCGCGGCGCTCGCCCTCCCGGACGAGGACGGCGAAACCGTACCGGCCGGTGAACTGGTCCTGCCCGGAAGCCCGTTCGCAGCGATCATGCGCGAGGGCGAACTGGCCCTGTGCGACGGTGAACTGGCCGAGCGCTGGGGGGAGCAGCCGCTGACCGCCTGCGGTGTGCTCGCCACGTTCGCCCTGGTCCGCACCACGGACGTCGTCCTGGATCCCGATGAACTGGAGCCCCGCGACGGCGACTTCGCCGAGCCCGACGACGCCGGACTCCTCGACGCGGTGGACGTCTGGTGCGAGGACGTGCTGGACCAGCTGCCGCACGGCCCGGTGCCGCCCGTCGCGACGGAGATCGTCGCCGTACGGGATCTGGAGCTGGTCGACGACGACAAGTGGCCGCAGGCCCTCGCCCTGCTCTCCCGCCCGCCGCTGCGGGACGCCCTGACGCAGCCCGTGCGGGTGCTGCTGCCGGACGGGACGACCGAGTCCGTACGCCCGTACACCGCCTGGTGGCTGCGCGGTCACCCGGTGCTCGACGGCCGGCGCCCGGCCGGTCTGCGGGCCGCAGGCGGTGACCCGCTGCTGGCCGGTCTGTACGACGAGGCCGACGCGACCGGTTTTGAGGACGAGCAGGTGCTGCGTGCGCTGGGCGTACGGACGTCCGCTGCCGCACTGCTGGACGAGCCCGGCGGCGCGGCGGAGCTCCTCGACCGGCTCGCCGACCCGGACCGCGAGGTGACGGCACGGCAGCTGCACGCGCTGTACGGGCAGCTGGCCCGGCTGGATCCGGAACAGGTGACGCTTCCCGATGACCTGCGGGCCGTGGTGGACGGCGAGGTGCGGGTGGTGGACGCCGCGGACGGCCTGGTGGCCGACGCCCCCGACCTGCTCCCGCTGACATCCGGCGCCGCGCTGCTCCCGGTGGCCCCCGACCGGGCGGCCGAGCTGGCCGAGCTGCTCCAGGTCGCGCGGCTCAGCGAGAGCGTGGAGGCCGAGGTGACCACGGCGGGGGAGGAGCACCAGGTCCCGGACGCGGTCCGCGCGCTGCTCGGGGCGGGCACTGCGCGTACGTACTTCGAGCACGAGGAGCTGCTGGCGAACGGCGTCGAGCTGGACTGGCACCGGACGCGGGACGGGGTGCTGCACGCGGCCACGCTGGAGGGCGTGGCGGCGGGGCTCGCCTGGGCGGCGGGGCAGTGGCCGCGCCGTTTCGAGGTGGCGGCGCTGATCGAAGACCCGTCCCGGACCGCCGAGCTGGAGCGGGACCGCTGGTTCGACTGAGCCCGCGGGCGGGGTCGCGGGGCAGGGGCAGGACCGGCGTGCGGGGGGCGCCGGTCACCACTCGGTTTCAAAATCTTCACATCCTGTACAACCATTCGCTTCTGCCGCTCGTCTCGTCTGTGGAGCCACCAGGCTTCACAGACCACATGGGCCACGCGGATGGACGAAACCTCCGCTGGTCCCCTTCTCCACATGGGGAACAAAACATGCGCATACGTGCCACCGTGGCCGCCGTTACCGGCGCCCTGGCTCTCTCCGCTCTCGTCGTTCCGGCCGCCGCGCAGGCGGACGGGACCCATGGGGCGGGCCCGACGGCGATCCCCCGCTCCGTGTTCCAGCACGCCGCGCCGTCCGGCGCGAAGGTCCGCACGGCGCTGGTCGCCGGCGACCCGAAGATCAGCAGCGTCACTGTGAACGGCGGCAAGGACATCGTCCTCGGCACCACCGCAGCGAAGACCATCACGGCCACCCTCACCGCCAGCGACGACTCCGGCATTCAGGACGCCATCGTCTACCTCTGGCACGGCGCCAACGTCGACAGCGTCGACGGCTACCTCGGCCCGATTGTGGGCGACGACACCGCGCAGATCGCCAAGTGCACCGCGGCGAGCGCCACCACGTCGACCTGCAAGGTCACCTTCAAGGTGAACCCGCGCTCGCAGAACGACCTGTACAAGAACAGCCTGGCCGGCACGTGGAAGGTCGCCGTAGCCGCACTCGCCAAGGACGGCGGCTCGACCGAGAACGAGGCGTACAAGTCCCAGCACGTGCAGCGCGCGTCGACCCAGTCGGTCAACGCGGCCCCCGAGCCGGTGAAGAAGGGCAAGACCATCACGGTCACCGGCAAGCTGGCCCGCGCCAACTGGGAGACGTACAAGTACGCGGGCTACACCGGTCAGCCCGTCAAGCTGCAGTTCCGCAAGAAGAACAGCAACGCCTACACCACCGTCAAGACGGTGAAGACGAACAGCACCGGCAACCTCAAGACGACCGTCAAGGCCGTCGAGGACGGTTACTGGCGCTACAACTACGCCGGTACGACCACGACTCCGGCAGTCGTCGCCACCGGTGACTTCGTCGACGTGAAGTAACCCCGTTCACGTGACCGGGGTCATTTGATCCCGGTCACGTGACCCCGGTGGGACACAGCGGTGATGTGATCCCGGAGGCCGGGTGAACCGGGCCGCCGGCAGCGGCCCAGGGCTCGGCGGGCGGCCCGGACATCAGCGGGATCAGCTCGGGTGATGGCGGTCCACCCACCGCCACACCAGCTCCACGCCGAGCGACGCGACAGCGGCGATGGCGACACCCAGCCACGGCATGGCAGCCCCCACGAGCTTCAGCGCGAAGAAGTGCTGGAGCGCGGGGACGACCATGACCAGCAGGAACGCCGCGGCCATCGCCAGCACGAGGCAGACCCGCCACCAGGTGTACGGGCGGGCGATGATCGCCAGGACCCACATCGAGACCAGGAAGAGCGTCAGGGTCGCGACGCTCGTCTCGGCGTCCAGGGACCCGGCCCCCACGTAGTAGTGGCGGGCGATCAGATACGCCACGAAGGTGGCGGCCCCCGCGATGGCGCCGCACGGGATCGAGTACCGCAGCACCCGCCTTACGAAGTGGGGCTTCGCCCGCTCCTTGTTGGGGGCGAGGGCCAGGAAGAAGGCCGGGATGCCGATCGTCAGGGTGGAGAGCATGGTCAAGTGCCGCGGCAGGAACGGGTACTCGATCTGGAAACAGGACACCAGGATGGCCAGCAGTACCGAGTAGACCGTCTTCACCAGGAAGAGCGTCGCCACCCGCGTGACGTTCCCGATGACCCGCCTGCCCTCGGCGACGACCGAGGGCAGCGTCGCGAAACTGTTGTTGAGCAGCACGATCTGTGCGACGGCGCGGGTGGCCTCCGAGCCCGAACCCATGCTCACGCCGACGTCGGCGTCCTTCAGGGCCAGTACGTCGTTGACGCCGTCCCCGGTCATGGCGACCGTGTGGCCGCGGGACTGGAGCGCCGCGACCATGTCGCGCTTCTGCTGCGGCGAGACCCGGCCGAAGACCGAGTGGGAGTCCAGCGAGTCCGCCATCTCCTCCTGGTCCGTGGGGAGCTGCCGGGCATCGATGGTGTCCGCCGCGCCGGCCAGGCCGAGCTTCGCGGCCACCGCCCCCACCGACACCGCGTTGTCGCCCGAGATCACTTTGGCGGCGACGCTCTGGTCGGCGAAGTACGCCAGGGTCTCGGCCGCCTCGGGCCGCAGCCGCTGTTCGAGCACCACCAGCGCGGTGGGCCGCGCACCGGCCGCCCTCGCGTCCCTGCCGCCCTCGCCGCCGCTGTCGTCGTCCAGATCGCCGGCGGCCCGCGCGAGGAGCAGTACCCGCAGCC
Source organism: Streptomyces sp. NBC_00859 (assembly GCF_045161865.1). NCBI lineage: Bacteria > Bacillati > Actinomycetota > Actinomycetes > Kitasatosporales > Streptomycetaceae > Streptomyces > Streptomyces sp. NBC_00859. The sequence continues at coordinate 4,545,845 of NZ_CP108826.1, forward strand.
CCTCCTCGTTGAGCCGGCCCACCTCCTGGAGCGCCGGGTCCTTTTCGGGCAGCAGCACATCGGGGGCGCCGAGCAGCCAGGCCGACGTCGTGCCGCCGCCCTCACCGAAGGCCGCCCCGCTGTACTTGCGGGCCGACGAGAAGGGCAGGGCCTGGGTGCAGCGCCAGCCCGAGCTGTCCGGGTAGGTGTCGACGATCGCCTGGAGGCTCGCGTTGGGCCGCGGGTCCGAAGCGCCGAACGCGCCGAGCACCTGACGTACGTACGACTCGTCCGCATCGCCCAGCATCCGCAGCCCGGAGACGTTCATCCCGCCCTCGGTGAGCGTCCCCGTCTTGTCCAGGCAGACCACGTCGACCCGGGCCAGCCCCTCGATCGCGGGGAGCTCCTGCACGAGGCACTGCTTGCGGCCGAGCCGGATGACACCGATCGCGAAGGCGATCGAGGTGAGCAGGACCAGCCCCTCGGGGATCATCGGGGTGATGCCGCCGACGGTCCTGGCGATGGAGTCCTTGAGGTCGTGCCGCTCGTGGACCAGCTGGCTGACGATCAGTCCCGCAGCGGTCGGGACCATCATCCAGGTCACGTACTTGAGGATGGTGGAGATACCGCTGCGGAGCTCGGAGTGGACGAGCGTGAAGCGGGAGGCCTCGTCGGCGAGCTGCGCCGCGTAGGCCTCGCGGCCGACCCGGGTCGCGGTGAACGCCCCGCCGCCCGCGACGACGAAGCTGCCGGACATCATCGGGTCGCCGGGCTTCTTGTGGACCGGCTCGGCCTCGCCGGTGAGCAGCGACTCGTCGATCTCCAGGCCCTCGGCCTCGACGGTCTCCCCGTCTACGACCACCTTGTCGCCGGGGCCCAGTTCGATGAGGTCGCCGAGGACGAGCTCGGACGTGGAGACCTCCGCCGATGCCCCGTCGCGCCGTACGGCCGGTTTGGCCTCGCCGATCACCGCGAGTCCGTCGAGGGTCTTCTTGGCGCGGTGCTCCTGGACGATGCCGATGCCGGTGTTGGCGATGATCACGAAGCCGAAGAGGCTGTCCTGGATCGGCGCGACGAACAGCATGATCACCCAGAGCACGCCGATGATCGCGTTGAACCGGGTGAAGACGTTGGCCCGGACGATGTCGGCTGTGGACCGGCTGGACCGTACGGGCACATCGTTGACCTCGCCCCTGGCCACCCGTTCGGCCACTTCGGCGGTGGTCAGTCCCGTCGCGCGGGCCGGGTGCGGCGGCTCGACGGGATGGACGGGGTCGAGTTCGGACCCCGCGTCGATATACCGCCCTTGCGTCATGGATCCGACGTTAAGGCCAGAACCACACGTTTACCCGGTGAGATACGGGAAGATCGGCCCCGGGGATGAGGCGGAACAGGACGGTGCTCGTCCTGTGGCCGTACGGACCCGCCCAGGGGCCCGGAGGGGAAGTCGGTCCAGGACCGGCGCCGCCGGCCGGAGGCGCGCCCTACGCGGGGCCGGACGTGGTGCCCGCCGCCGGACCGGCCTCGGCCGCCGCGCGCTTGAGGGCCGCGTCGCGCCCCCGTACGTACCAGATCCCGATGAGTCCGAGCGCGGCACCGGCCGCGCAGGTCCAGAGCCACCACAGGTGCCCGTGGTCGTCGAACCAGCCGTAGAACGGCAACTGCACGAGGAAGAGGACGAACCAGATGATCGTGCCGCCGGTGACAGTGGCGACGACGGGCCCCTCCAGGGGGTCGGGTGCCTCGTGTGCTGGTGTCCACTTCGCCATGGCCGACAGTCTATGCGGGGGAGGGGGAGGCGCTGCCAGGTCAGGTGGCTCAAGGGTCTACGCGCGGAGATAGCGATCTTCGGCCTATGTATTCATACTGAAACGGCTTTCGATTGGCTCGTTCCTTTCGTTTAAACGTCCAAATATGGCCGTTTCTCATCACATGACACTTGAGGTCGCGCGCATGTCATCCTCGGCCCCCGCTCCGGTCGACGCTGTTCCACCAACGCCACCCGGCGGCGGGCCGCAGAACGGCTTCGACCGCTACTTCAGGATCACCGAGCGCGGCTCCAGCATCGCCCGGGAGATCCGCGGCGGCTTCGCGACCTTCTTCGCGATGGCCTACATCATCGTGCTGAACCCGATCATCCTGGGCAGCGCGCACGACATGAACGGGCACCAGCTGGGCGGCGGCCAGCTCGTCACCGCCACCGTGCTGACCGCCGCCTTCTCCACGCTGCTGATGGGCGTCATCGGCAATGTGCCGATCGCCCTGGCGGCCGGACTCGGTGTGAACACGGTCGTGGCCCTCCAGCTCGCGCCCCGGATGACCTGGCCGGACGCGATGGGCATGGTCGTCCTGGCGGGCATCGTCGTGATGCTGCTCGTCGCCACCGGGCTGCGGGAGCGCGTGATGAACGCCGTGCCGCTCAGCCTGCGCAAGGGCATCGCGATCGGCATCGGCTTCTTCATCCTGCTGATCGGCCTGGTCGACTCGGGCTTCGTCTCGCGCGTCCCCGACAACGCGCACACCACGGTCCCGCTGCAGCTCGGCTCCGACGGGCATCTGCACGGCTGGCCGGTCCTGATCTTCGTGGTCGGCGTGCTCCTGACGCTGGCGCTGATCGTCCGCAAGGTCTCCGGCGCGATCCTGATCTCCATCGTCGCGATGACGATCGCCGCGATGATCGTCGACGCCGTCGCCACGGTCCCCAGCTGGGGCCTGACCACCCCGCACTGGCCGGGTAACCCGGTGGCTTCCCCGGACTTCGGTCTGGTCGGTCAGGTCAGTCTGTTCGGCGGTTTCCACAAGGTCGGCGTGCTGACCGGCATCCTGTTCGTCTTCACCGTGCTTCTCTCGTCGTTCTTCGACGCCATGGGGACGATCCTCGGTGTCGGCGACGAGGCGAAGCTGACGAAGCCCGACGGCACCTTCCCCGGCATCAACAAGGTGCTGTTCGTCGACGGCATCGCGGTCGCGGCGGGCGGTGCGACCTCCTCATCCGCCAACACCTGCTTCGTGGAGTCCACGGCGGGGGTCGGGGAGGGTGCCCGTACGGGTCTGGCGAGCGTGGTGACGGGCCTGCTCTTCACGGTGGCGCTGTTCCTCACCCCGGTGGCGACCATGGTCCCCTCGCAGGCGGCCACCCCGGCGCTGCTGGCGGTGGGCTTCCTGATCCTGGCGGGTTCGGTCAGGGACATCGACTGGTCCGACTTCACCGTCGCCATCCCGGCGTTCCTCGCGATGGTGATGATGCCGTTCACGTACTCGATCACCAACGGGATCGGGGTCGGCTTCATCTCGTTCACCGTCCTGCGGATCGCCGTCGGGCGCTGGCGCGAGGTGCCGGCGGCGATGTACATCGTGTCGCTGGTCTTCGTCTTCTACTACGCGATGCCGGCCCTCGGCCTCACGTGATGCCCGGTCCGCTTCGGTAAGGGCGTCCGCGGTAAGGGCGTTCGCGGTAAGGGCGTTCGCGGTGGGGGCCTCTACGTACGCCCGTAGAACTTCTCCGTCTCGTCGACCGCGGACTGGAACCGCTCGTCGAAGTCGTCGCGAATGAGCGTCCGGACCACGTAGTCCTGGACGCTCATTCCGCGTTTGGCCGCGTGATTCCGGAGACGGGTGAGCAGCTCCCCGTCTATGCGCAGGCTGAGCACGTTCGATCCCATGCCGGACAGCGTTGCGGGACGGGGCGCCGCCGCGCGTCACTTTCGCGCCTCATCTCACTCGTATGGGTGATCTCACTCACGGCATGGCATACCGAGTTGTTCTTTAGCATAGGTAATGAGTTACGCTAACGAACATGCCTGACCTTTCGCCCGACGACAAGGCTGCCGCCGTCGACTCACTGCGCTCCACCGTGATGCGCCTGAGCCGTCGTCTCAAGCACCAGCGCGTCGACGAGTCCCTGAGTCCGACCGAGATGTCGGTTCTCGCGACCCTCGCCCGCTGCGGCTCCGCCACCCCCGGCGAGCTGGCCCGCAAGGAGCATGTGCAGCCGCCCTCGATGACCCGCATCGTGGCGCTCCTGGAGGCCAAGGGCCTGGTCAGGCTGGAACCGCACCCCGACGACCGCAGACAGAAGGTCGTCAGCCAGACCGAGGAGGCGCAGGCGATGCTCGTGGAGAGCCGGCGCCGACGCAACGTCTGGCTGGCCGAGCTGGCCGAGGGGCTCAACGAGGACGACTGGGTGAAGCTGCGCGCTGCCGCCCCCGTCCTGGAGAAGCTCGCCCAGCTCTGACCCCCGTAAGCGGTCATCCAGGTGACCTTGTCTACGCCCAGGAGGCGACCACTGTTGAGTTCGGGACCCGGAGCAGACTCCGCCCCCGCACCGCAAGAAACTGCTACCCGGACTTCGATGTTCAGCTCGTTGAAGATCCGTAATTACCGGCTGTTCGCCACCGGTGCCGTCGTATCCAATACGGGCACCTGGATGGCACGCATCACCCAGGACTGGCTGGTCCTGAGCATCACGGGATCGTCTGCCGCCGTCGGCATCACCACGGCCATGCAGTTCCTGCCGATGCTGCTCTTCGGTCTGTACGGCGGCGTCATCGCCGACCGTTTCCCGAAGCGGAAGCTGCTCTTCTGCACTCAGGGCGCGATGAGCATCGGCGGTCTGTTCCTCGCCGCGATGACCCTCACCGGCAACGTCGAGGTCTGGCACGTCTATGTGACCGCCTTCTTCACCGGCCTGGTCACGGTCATCGACAACCCGACCCGGCAGTCCTTCGTGTCCGAGATGGTCGGCCCGGACCAGGTCCGCAACGCCGTCAGCCTGAACTCGGCGAACTTCCAGTCCGCCCGCCTCATCGGCCCCGCCGTCGCGAGTGGACTCACCGCGGCTGTCGGCCCCGGCTGGGCCTTCCTCGCCAACGGCCTCTCGTTCCTGGCCCCGCTCACCGGACTGCTGCTGATGCGCAGCAGCGAACTGCACCACACCTTCCGCACCCCACGCGGCAAGGGCCAGCTCCGCGAGGGCCTGAACTACGTCTCCAAGCACCCCGATCTGATCTGGCCGATCGTCCTGGTCGGCTTCGTGGGGACCTTCGGATTCAACTTCCCGATCTGGCTCAGCGCGTTCGCCAACAACACGTTCCACGGCGGCGTCGGGATGTACGGCCTCTTCAACACGCTGATGGCGGTCGGCTCGCTGGTCGGAGCACTGCTCGCGGCCCGGCGCGGCACGTCCCGGCTGCGCATCCTGGTCGGAGCCGCGATCGTCTTCGGCACTCTCCAGGCCATCACCGCCTGGTCCCCGTCGATCTGGATGTTCGTCCCGCTCATCACCGTGATCGGCATCCTCGGCCTGACGGTCAACGTGACAGCCAACTCCTCGGTGCAGATGGGCACCGAACCGGAGATGCGGGGCCGGGTGATGAGCCTGTTCATGATGGTCTTCACCGGCGGTACGCCGCTGGGCGGCCCGCTCTTCGGCTGGCTCACGGACACGTACGGCGTCCGGGTCAGCTTCACGCTGGGCGGCGCGATCTGCGCGCTGGCAGCGATGGGCGTCGGCCTGATGCTGGCCCGCGCGGCCAACCTCCGCCTGGAGGTCGACCTCAGGCGTGGCCGCCGCCACGTGGGTTTCGTACCACGTGAACAGCTCACCACGGCGGCGTGAGCGAGAACGGCGCCTCAGGTGATTTCACCGGCGGGCCGGGGCGGACAGCTCCGGCCCGCCGGTGCTGTTTCCGGTCCTGGGTTCAGTCGCGGGGGAGTCAGTCGCGGGGGAAGCCGCCGGTCTCCAGGGTGAGGCCGACGGCTGTTCCGGTCAGGTCGACGGGGTAGCCGAAGTCGAGGGTCACGGTGCCGTGGTACTCGTCGTCCTTCGGCAGAGTGTGGAGCTGCCACCTGCCGGTGTACGGGTCGGCGATGACGTACACCGGGACGCCGGCGGTGGCGTAGGTGGCCTTCTTGGGCCCGTAGTCGTTGGCGGCGGTGTTCTTGGAGATCACCTCGGCCACGAACTCGATGTCCTGGTATCGCCAGTGGCCCTTCTCGTCCTTGGTGGCCCCCTCCACGAGAGCTACGACGTCCGAGGCGAAGCCGTTCAGCAGCCCGGGGAAGTCGATGCGGACGTCGGACTTCACCCGCTGGCGGGGGTAGACGGCGCGGAGCTGCTCGACGATATCCAGGATGATGTCCCAGTGCGTGTCCCGCTGCGGTGACATGAAAATGTTCCCCCCGACGATCTCGACCTTGAATCCCTCGGGGGTCGGCTCAAGCCACTCGAACATCGAGTCCAGAGTGCGCTCGTCGCTGGTGTCGGCCATCTCGATCCTGTCGTCGACGACGGTCATCGTGGCGCTCCTCCCCACTGCCGCAAGGTGCGGGCAGTCGCGCGGTACAACGATACGCACGGTGACCGGGATACGCCGGGAACGGGCCGGGGCGGACAGCTCCGGCCCGCCGGTGCTGTTTCCGGTCCTGGGTTCACTCGCGCGGGAGTCAGTCGCGGGGGAAGCCGCCGGTCTCCAGGGTGAGGCCGACGGCTGTTCCGGTCAGGTCGACGGGGTAGCCGAAGTCGAGGGTCACGGTGCCGTGGTACTCGTCGTCCTTCGGATATGTGAAGACGTGGCAGACGCCCGTGTACGGGTCGGCGATCAGATAGACGGGGACTCCGGCTGCGGCGTACGCGGCCTTCTTCGGGCCGTAGTCGTTGGTGGCCGTGCCCTCGGAGATCACCTCGGCGATCAGCTCGACATCCTGGTACCGCCAGCGGCCCCGGGCGTCCTTCGCCGCGTCGGCCCGCAGCTTGGCCACGTCGGGGGCGAAGCCGTTCAGATGGCCGGGGAAGTCGATCCGGACGTCGGACGTGACCTTGACGTCCATTCCGAACGTGTCCTCCAGCGCCCGCACGATCCTGCGGATGATCTGCCAGTGCGCGTCCCGCTGCGGCGACATGTGGATTGTTCCCCCGACAATCTCGACGTGGTAGCCCTCGGGGACGGACTTCACCTGCTCGAAGAGCAGGTCCAGACTGTCGGCTGCCATCTCGATCCTGTCGTCGACGACGGTCATCGTGGCGCTCCTCCCCACTGCCGCGTTCTCGCATGCAGTCGCGCGGTACAACGATACGCACGGTGACCGGGATACGCCGGGAACGGGCCGGCACCGGCCCGCCACCCGCGACACTGGTCCGCATGAGGCTCTTCGCGGCACTGCTGCCCCCGCAGGATGCGGCCCTTCAGCTCGGTGCGCCGGTCGACCGGGCGCGGGCGCTGCCCGGCGCCGACCGGCTCCGCTGGACCGAGCGTTCCGGCTGGCACTTCACGCTCGCCTTCCTGGGGGAAGTGGACGACGGCCTCGTCCCGGCCCTGGAGGAGCGGCTCGCGCTCACCGCCCGGGAGCACGCGCCCTTCACGCTGCGCGTCGCGGGAGGCGGCCGGTTCGGGGACCGGGCGGTGTGGGCGGGCGCCGCCGGGGGCGTCACACAGGTGGGGCGGCTGGCTGCCGGGGTGGAGGCGGCGGTGCGGGAGGTGGGCGTACCGATGGAGCGCGAGCATTCCTACGTGCCGCATCTCACCCTCGCCCGCGGAGACGGCGGGACCGGCCTCGGACCGTACGCGGAGACCCTGGCCGGGTTCGAGAGCAGCCCCTGGACCGTGCGGGAGCTGGTTCTCGTGCGGAGCGGGTCGCGGCCCCGGTACGAGGTGGTCGCCGCCTGGCCGCTGGGGCCCGGCAAGTAACCTCGGAGCGTGGACCCGAAAACCAGGAACCGGATCATGGCCGGTGTGCTTGTGCTGCTGTTCGTCGTCGTCGCCGTGGCGGCCGCCGTCGGACAGTGACGGCGGCCGCCCGCGGCTGACCGCGACGGCGGGCGGTCTTCCCGCCCGCCGTCGTACGCGTCTACCAGGCGAACGCCTCCGGCGAGGGGCCCGGACCGGGGAAGATCTCGTCAAGCCCGGACAGCACGGCCTCCGGCAGCTCCAGTTCGATCGCGCGCAGCGCCGAATCCAGCTGTTCCGCGGTGCGCGGGCCGACGATCGGACCCGTCACGCCCGGCCGGGTCAGCAGCCAGGCCAGACCGGCTTCACCCGGCTCGAGACCGTGCTTGTCGAGCAGGTCCTCGTACGCCTGGATCTTCGCCCGTACGGCCTGGTCGGCGAGCGCGTCCGCCGAGCGGCCCGACGAGCTGCGCCCGGTGCTGCCGTCCCGCTCCTTGCGGATCGCTCCGCCGAGCAGCCCGCCGTGCAGCGGCGACCACGGGATGACCCCCAGGCCGTAATCCTGCGCGGCGGGGATGACCTCCATCTCCGCGCGGCGCTCCATCAGGTTGTAGATGCACTGCTCGCTGACGAGCCCGACCGAGCCGCGGCGCGCGGCCAGTTCGTTCGCCTGCGCGATCTTGTAGCCGGGGAAGTTCGACGAGCCCGCGTAAAGGATCTTGCCCTGCTGGATCAGGACGTCGATCGCCTGCCAGATCTCCTCGAACGGGGTGTTCCGGTCGACGTGGTGGAACTGGTACAGGTCGATGTGATCCGTCTGGAGCCGCTTCAGCGAAGCCTCGACGGAACGGCGGATGTTGACCGCCGAGAGCTTGTCGTGGTTGGGCCACGCCTCGGCGGTGGCGGCCATGTTCCCGTACATCTTGGTGGCGAGCACGACCTTGTCGCGCCGCTCGCCGCCCTTGGCGAACCAGGTGCCGAGGATCTCCTCGGTGCGCCCCTTGTTCTCGCCGAAGCCGTAGACATTGGCCGTGTCGAAGAAGTTGACGCCCGCGGCGAGCGCGGAATCCATGATCGTGTGGCTGTCGGCCTCGGTCGTCTGCGGCCCGAAGTTCATCGTGCCGAGGACCAGTCGGCTGACCTTGAGTCCGGTGCGTCCAAGCTGCGTGTACTTCATGGGGCTCAGCCAACCCGTTGGAGTGCGCTCGAATCAAGGACGCGCGGGCCATCCGGGGAGGAGGTGCTGACACCCGGTCGTTGGGCCCGACCGGATGGAGCTCCGGGTGGCGGGCATCGGGCCGCCGGGAGCGCGGCTCGCTGGTCGCCTCCCGCAACGGGGGTGGACGAAAGGCCCGCAGGGCGTGCTCGCGATGCTCGCGACGACGCCCGGACCGAGGTGGGCAGGGTGGTTTGGCATGGCAGAAAGCAATGCGGAACCGGCAGGACGCGACCGTGATCAGCTGTGGCGGGGAGGCGGCTTCGTCATTCTGCTGTTACTCGTGGGGGCGGCCATGGGCGCCGCGGCGGAGTCCGGGATGCCGGTGTGGGCGGCGGTGGCGGTCTGTGCCGTCGCGCTGGCTGTCCTCATCGGCTATGTGACGGTGTGGCTACGGAACGCACGGCGCGGTCTCGCCGACCGGGCCGGGGTGGAACAGGGGCAGCTGCGCCCGCTCGCCAAGGACATACAGCGGGAGCGGATCCCCGACGACGAGAGCACCCGGGAGTCCATGCGCCGCCTGGTGGGGGAACAGCGCCGTCAGCTCGCGCGCCAACGACGGCTGTACCGCTGGCTCGTTCCCATGCTGATCGTGGTGTACGGGTTCAACGTGGTCGTCCAGTTACTCACGCACGGATCGCTGACGGCGGTGCTGGGGTGGCTGGCGATCGGAGCGCTGGTCACAGGGTCGTTGTTTGCCGGTCCCCGTCGGACGGGGCGCAGGCTGAACCGGATGGCGGCGCGGCTGGAGCAGCCGGGTGCGGGGCGTCCGGACTGACGCGCTCGGCCGCTTCAGAGCGCCGGCTGTTGCGGCGCGGTCCGCAGGACTTCCTTCGCGTGGGCGCTCCACACGCGGAGGGTGTCCGTCACGGGTATGGAGCCGGGTGAGAGGAGGGAGTCACGGCGGTGGAGGACGGTCTTCCCCTCCGGCTCGCGGTACCGGTCCTGCCAGCGCACCAGTTCATCCGGGTTCAAGGTGGTCTGTTCCGGGTCGGCATGCAGGAGCCGGTCCACCTGTCCCGCGAGGCTGAGGAACTCGTGGTACAGGGTGCTGCGCTCTTCGGCCTTCCCCATGCTTTCCTCACAGTTGAATCAGTGAACTCGCATTCTGTTCACACTATCCGCACATGGGTTCGGCTCGGAGGCCGGGCTATCGCTCACGGCCCTCAGGCGCGCGGTGAGCGTTCGGGGCACCCGTCCGGGCCCCGCGTGGTGACGGCGTGCGGGAGGAAGGCGGTCCAGGTGCCGGGGGAGACGGTGAGGGCGGGACGGGTGGTGTCCTTGGAGTCCCGGATGTGGACGGCGGCGGGGGCGGCGGCTATCTCCACGCATTCGCCCTGCTCGGCGCTGTAGCTGCTCTTGAACCAGTCCAGCGTGCTGCTCATAGCGATTGAGTCACCTCTTCGACGAGCTTCGCCGACTCTTCGGGGGTGAGAGCCTGAGCCCGCAGAATGCCATATTTGCCAAACAGGTGCCCGACGGCAGGTTGTTCGCTTACGAAGTAGCCGCCGCCTTGTCCTTCCACGTAGGCAAGCTGGGGATATTCGGCTGTCTCCAGCAGGATCATGGGTCCCGCCAGGCCTGCATGAGCCATTCTCCGGTGTGGCATCACCTGAATCTGGACATTCCGCAGTCGGCCCATCTCGATTACGTGGAACAGTTGCTCTTTGAGGACCTGGTCTCCACCGAGCGGGCGGGTGAGTGCGGATTGCTCAAGTACGAACCCGACGACCGGCAGGGGCTTTCGGCTGAAGAGTTCCTGGCGCATGAGTCGCGTTGACACCTGCACTTCGATCTCTTCATCGTCCAGGGGCGGGCAATAGTTGCAGTCGAAGATCGCCCGTGCGTAGGCGCCGGTCTGGAGCAGGCCGGGGATCACGTGGTTCGCGTACGTGTGCAGGGCGCTTGCGGTTCGCTCTCGCTCTGCGTACTCCTCGGTCCACTGCGGCAGATGGCCGATGCGCAACTCTTTGGCGACCGCGAGAAGTGCACCCTGTGCACTTGTGGCGTCGTCCGCCATCGCCACGAACTGCCCCGAGGGGGACGCTCACCACGCTCCACCATCGCTACTTGGGACTTTGAGTACCCCACTCTCAGTGCCAACGCATCCTGCGACATACAGGCTCGCTCGCGGTGGAAACGCAGCAACGAGCCGAACATCTTCGCGTTGCCGGAGCCTCGTTCACTGGAGTGCACAACATCCTCCTCGGGTGCACAGACGTGCACGGTCACCCTGTGGCCCTGGTCACATTGAACCCCGCTGCGGAAAAGTCGGGTCCATGAACAGCGAAACTGCTCCCACCTGGATTCCCGCCACAGGCCACGCCCTGCGGCACGCCGGTATTCACTTCGACGCCGTACGCGTCGAAGGCATCGTCGGCGAACAAGTGGCGTACGAAATTATGCAGTTCACGGACTTCGACGCCGGGCCGATCGTGCGGGAGGCCACCGGTTCGCGATGCATGTATTTCCTGTTGCCCCCGCGAACCGCCGCCGCGTACCGGTGGCGTTCCGGGGTGCGGGCGCTGACGCGGCACTCGGGGTGGACGGCGTTCGTCGGCGTTCCCGCGCTGGAGGGTTTCACCTGGCCGCTGGACTGGCAGTCCCGGCCGACGCTCCAAGCGCCGTTCGTGGCACCGGACTTGTTGCACGAAATGGTCGGACGCGTCCTGGATGCTGTACGGTGACCGCGTCATCACGCTCCGTAGAAGCGTGGCGGTCCCCGGAGGTGCTACCAACACCACCCGAGGACCTTCACCACCGACTGGATCAGAGGTCCAACGGGATGCTTCGGCATGCTATCGCGCCCATGCGGCGCTACACCAAGGCTTCGCACGACGTCGTACGGCATCAGGTGCTGAACAGCGACGCGAAGATTCTCCTGCTCTACGTACAGGGCCTCCCGGACGGCGAACTCGGCCGGCCGCTCAGCGCGTACGCACTCAAGCTGGGTATCAAGGGCCGCGCGTACCAGCGGGTCAAGCAATCCCTCTCCGCCTGCGGCTACTTGCACGAGTGGCGGTGGCAGGGCGAGCGCGGGCGATGGGTCACCGAGCAGCTGCTCACGACCGTCGTGTTGACGCGGGACGAGGCGAGCGGCGTACGGGACGGAGCGGCGCCGCCGCCGGGCCGGGGTGCGGGGGACCAGCCCGTGTGCCATCGGGCTGCCCGCCCCCAGCCTGTGACCGAGGAGCCTGCTCGCCCCCAGCCTGCGCGCGAGCAGTCTGCGAGGGTCCAGCCCGCGCGCGACCAGCCCGCGAGCGTGGCCGAACAGGGCCCGAGCGGGCGCCGTCCGCATGAGCAGTCACCGAGTGCGCGGTCTCCGGCCGTCGGTGGGCCGGGGCGCCGGAGAGCCGGTGGCTCTTACCGGGAAGAACAATTACTGAAGAAGAACCTTCCCCACCCCCCACCCGAAGCGCAGCAGCCCCGGACGCCGGAATCGCTGTCCGCCGAGCGGGTGTTGCTGTCGCTGCGCGGGACGTCCCACGATCTGCATCTCGGCGTACGGGAGGCGCGTCAGCTCGCGGAGGCGGCGGCGGAATGGCTGCGCCGAGGCGTGTCGGCGGGTGAGCTGCGCGGTGCGCTGACGGCAGGGCTGCCTCCGGGTGGCATCCGTTCGGCGGTCGGGTTCCTGCGGCACCGGCTGGCGGTGAAACTGCCTGACCCGGAGGCCCGCCCCGATACCGGGGATGGGCCACGGGCCGCCGGTCTGTTCGTGTGCCGGGGGCCCGGCGACGAGCATGTGTTCCGGCCAGTGGGGGACGAGGCCCACTGCCGCCGGTGCCGGACCGTGGGCGAGAGCCGGCCTCAAGGACCGGCGGTACGGGGCACGCCCTGGCGGGCGAGGGTGGCGGCGGTGAATGGCTGAGGCGCGTTCGCAGCGTGCCCACGCGACACGGCGGCTGGCTGAGTGGTGGACTCCCCTATCGTGTGGCCATGTCACCCACCTCCGTCCTCCTCGTCATCGACATGCAGAACGCCACCGTGGCCATCGCGCACCGGGCGGCCGAGACCGTCACCGTGATCGCAGGGCTCCGCCAACGGGCCCTTGCGGCAGGTGTGCCGGTCGTGATGGTTCAGGACCAGGGCGAGGGGACGCAGGCCGGTACCGACGTCTGGCAGATCGTTCCCGAACTCGCCCCCGTATCAGGGGAGTCGGTCGTACAGAAGACCAGCCCGGACAGCTTCCTGGGTACCGGTCTGGACGCGAGCTTGAAAGCGATGGGAGCCACCGAGGTGATCGTCACCGGGTTCGCGACCGAGATCTGTGTGGACACCACGGCACGGCAGGCACTGAGCCACGGGTATGACGTTGTCCTGGTCGCGGACGGGCACACCACCTCCGTACGGCCCGAATCCGATGCGGGAGCCTACGCCTCGCCCGGCCGGTCGATCGCACATCACAACGAGATCTTCCGGCACCTCGGCTTCCCGGGGCGGAGCGTGCGGGTGCTGGCCGCGGCCGAGGTCGAGTTCAGCGGTCGCTGAGGCTGGGTGCTGTGCTCAACGGTGGTCGCCGGTGAGCGCGGCGAGCAGCTCGGGATCGGAGCGGATCTCGGCTGTGTGCTGCCAGGTGATAAGTAGTTGGGTGACCCATGACTTCGAAACTAGGGCCTGTGTGGGGTAGTGATCACTCGATCGTCGGTGTGAGGTCGTTGACAGATCATGGAGGCCCGGGGACGGAGCCCGGCGTCAGACGCCAGACCCGGAAGCGGCCGTAGACGGTGGGGCAAGGACCGAACTGCTCGGGCATCTCCCGCCACTGGGCGCCGGGCCGGAAGCGTTAGATGACTCCCTCCAACTGCTTCCTGCAGTCTCGCCGGGTAGGGACCGTACTCGCCGACCGGCACGTACTGCTTGATGAGTTCCCATTGGTCGTACCGGAGCTGTCGGCGCGTCACACCGGCGTTCTGCCGTGACCCGCCCCGCCCCGGTACGGCAGCGGAATGCAGATATTGATCAAGACCTCACACAGGCGCCTAAGCCCGCGCCGGAACGGTTGAACGCAACAGATGCTCTCTTCCTTCCGGCGCCGGAGGGAAGAGAGCATTGCCATGCAAAGTACCACCGGCGAATGTGAGTTGGCGGTGAAGCTACTTAACGGACCTGGTTACGTCACGACGGGGCGTCTGACGAGGCCCAGGGAGTTCAGGCCTGGAAAGTCGGGTGGTTGTACATCCGCGCCTCAGCCGCGGGCACCTTATCGGGCTGGCCCTTGATTGCAGCATCAACGACGGGCAGAAGCTTCTCAACCTGGCCCACCAACCTCTTGTGTCGGCCATTGAGCTCCATATGCCAGGCTCTGGCGTTCTTCCCTACCCAGACCTTGTCTCCGCCCACGTCAGCCGTCGGCTTCTTCAAAGCCGCCCGGAACGCATCGACTTGCTTGGCCAGGTCGGAGCGCAGGCGTACAAGGTCCGCCTTACGTGGATTTGGCACCTTCGGTTCAGATTGAGTCACGGTTCCCCCTATTTGCCAACTCATCGTGCAACACGTTTACCAAGACTCTACCAACAACTCTTCGTGTCGGCAGGGTTACATTGCGTGCGACTGTTACGCGCCCATAATCTGGGCCAATGACCTCGGCAGCAGCACCACAAGAGACGCCAGACCCTCGAGCGAGGACGAATGTAGCTGTAGCTACTCTCGAGCGGGGAAAGCCCCATGCGTTGGCGATCGACATGACAGAGGCCCTTCTCAATGATTGATCCCAACTTCTCCGGGATCAATCCCGACAACCTCCAACACACCATCAATAACCTGGTCTCGGGCAGCAAGACGCTGCACGGTGGCAAAGCGACGTACATGAGCAGGTTCCAGAATCTCGGGCTCGACACGAGTCATCTCGCCGAGATGGAGCGAATCGCCACTTGGGTGGACGACCAACTCCCCATGCTGCGTCGACGCCACACGCTGGCAGTAGCAATGGAATCCGATGGGGACACGAAGAGCAAGCACGATCGCTCTACGATGGTCCAGATCCCGGAACCCGTTATAAGCGCCACCCAGGCACAAGTAAATGGCAAGGAACTTGCCGACGAATTCAACGGAAACATCAGTGGCGATGCCAAAGCAGGGCAGAAATATCATGACCTCGCCAAACAGCTGGCCGAGCATAAGGACGATCCTGACTACTGTTCGGCGTTCTACGCCAGTCTCAACCCGCCAGGCCAGGCCGAAAACATACCCAGTCTGCTCGTCGCGACCGGTAGCTCCACTGCAGCCGAAGACCTCAAGGGATTCAGCGAGGCTCTCGGTACAGCGATAAGTACCGACAATCCGGCTCCCGGCTTCAACAAGGTCAAGAAGCTGTACCTCAACCCAGCCCCTAAGGGAGACTATTCCCTGGGGTGGGACCGCGCCGCAATGCTGCGATACGGTCATTTCCCGTCGACCTTTCTTGCCAAGGCGACCCGTGCCAACGTCCTTGACCAACTGGCGAAGAACAAGAACCAAGACTTCCGGGGAGGTGCGGACAAGGAAAGAGCACTGCACCTGCCCGAGGACACTGTTGCCCTGAATCTCGCAATCCTTGGCAACAACGGGCGGGCAGCCTTTGACGCCATCGCGCAAATGGGCGACCCGGACAACCCGGATCTGCAGGGCCACCTCAAGCTACTCATGGAATACGGTCATTCAGACTTCGATGTGCAGACCGCACTCGGACAGGCCATTGATGCCGGCGCCGGAGTGCGCGGTCACACCGACGCGAACGGTGCCTGGAATGTCGAAACCACCGCCCACACCCCATACGAGAACACCTTCGCGTTCGCTGCGATCCAGGCTGCCGGGCACAGCGAGGTCCTTGACTTCGACAGGCACTTCAAGCAGGACATGGGCCGGATGGCTGCCTCATACGCTCCGGAGATGCTGACCGGCGGGCACAACGTACACGAGGACGTCGGCGACTCATCCATGGACGAACCAGTCCCGTACGACAAAGTTCCCGGCGTGAATCCCGGGTTTTACCTCAGTCCACAGGACACCTACAGGTTCATGAAGACGTTCGCCGATGACGACGCCATGTCCGCTCCCTTTGATGCGGCCATGGGGAAACTGCAGCACGACGTGCTGGTGAAGAGCGCGAAGATCGATCACGACGCGATAGCCGAGGGTAAGCAAGATCCGGGCAGTTTCGGCAATGCGGCTAAGTTCTTCGGTAGTACTCAACGCTTCGAATACGCTGCTCAGCTGAAGATCCGCGGTGAGATGGACGAGTCGGAGGAAGCATTCAGGGAGCACCTCAAACAGGCAGCCGTTCTTGGCTCAGAGTTGGTCGGCGAACCCGAGCTTGGGGCTGCAGCGACGATGGCTTGGCGAGGCGGCATGTTCGCGCTCAAGGAGTATGGCGGGGGCGCATACGTCGAATCTGGCGCTGACAGAGCGGAAGAGGTCAAGGAAAAGGACCTTGAGACTGTCCTCCAGTCCAGGTACACGATGACTTCAACGCTCGCCGAAGGGGGGTGGAGTACGACGCCCATCCCAGCGGATTTGAAGGGCGAGGACGGAAAGCTGAAGCCCTACGAAGAAATCGTTGCACAGCACAAGACCGAGGCGCTCGAAACTTGGATGAATGATCAGCGTGACGGGGCCGTCCCATTCCATAAGAAAGAGGACGACGCGGCTGCTCTTCTCACGAACAGGGAGGCTGACCCCTATGTGGAAGAAGTAGACGGGGAATAGCCGCTGGGTTCCATTACTTGAGGCGCAGGCAATCGGTTGTTCCTGTCACTAGGGTGTCCACGGACTGGGCGCCCGTCTGAGTTAGCATGACCGTAATCTGCGCCCCGGCTTTCTTGTCGAACATCGGCACGACGTATTTGGTGTCGCTCTTACGGAGGGGGCCTTCCTTCGCGTGCAAGTCATAGCCCCACTCCGTGAGGAAACCACTGGCACCACTCGCGCTGGTGTCCAAGTTCTGTCGGATATTCGGGACCGGTGACATGTGCGCCTTGGCGGAGAACTGATACTTCTCCTTATTTTCACCACACGCGACACCCTTGGACGCATTATTGGAAACGTTGAAGTGAGCCTTGGTCTGGAGCAAAGATGGCATCTTGGTCAACAGTCGACTCGCGTCATTTGACAACTTCTTACCTGCTTGAGGGGCCGCCGGGCCGGTGGGGGATGAATCACAACCCGAAGCCACGGTCAACGTGATGCCGACTGCTATCAAGCAGGCGACGCTATTCCGTGCACGCATCTTCACCGCGACAGCCACTGTCAGGCTCCTCTTCTCGCTGCCCCGCAGCGAATCGCTTGGAGCAGCTCCTCAATGGGGCTTTAGCTCAAGATATACACACCAACACGACCATGTTCCAGGGCGGGGCGAACCATGCCAAGTGTCCTGGTAACCGCTCAGTCCTGACCAAGTTGCCTTACCGGTCGATGGCTTGGATCTCCTGAACGGTGACGTCCTGAGTGCCGCCGAACTCCCCATCGGGAAGGGGCTGGTCTCCGGTAACTCCCGTACCGGTCCAGTGAATCTTCCAAGTAACCGTAGCCCTGAGCTTGTACACCCCGTCTCCGGAGGACCGCAGGTACTCCACGCCGCAGGGCGGAGTCTCGTCAGCATTGCCCTTAACGTAGGGCTCACCGACCTGTCCGTGGACAATTGGGCACTGGCCGGAGGACGGAAACGTGATTGCGTCTTCGGTGCCGGGATCCAGCTTGAGTGAAGTCGGTTCGGCCGTGGTGGTGGCGTGAATGTTGAGTCCGCCAGCGTTCAGAGCCGCGGTTACGGAAACTGGGTTGAAGTTCGCCTTGTCTAGCCAGGCCCAAGTGGGGAGGTTGACTTTGGTGTTATTCGCAGGCGCCAGAGTGGCCTTGGTGTCCGGAAGCTTGATCCTGTGGTAAGCGAGTTTGGCTAGGACCTCAGGCGTGACAGCGTTTTTGACCTTGGGCGTCACACCGTTCTTGACCCAGAAGGTGGCTGTGTCACAGTCGAACGCAGCAGCATCGCCTGCTTTCTCGCGCGTCTTATCGCGGACGGCGTCCCACCACATACCTTTGCCCGCCTGGGACTTGTTGAAGTCCTTGTAGGGGCTGCCCTTGATGTAGCGGGCCTCGTCCATGGCGTGCGCCTCGCCCACACCGCTTGCGGTAGGTATATTCCAGCGTCTCTGGAATTCCACTTTGAACTGGGCGGGGGACCATTTTGGCTCGTACCAGCAGGCAGGTGGAGTCCAGTCCGTCGCCGGCGTCACCGGTGCCGCGAGCTTATTCGCGCCGTTCTTTGACTCGTCGAAGTGGATTGCTGTGGCATAAATGCTTTGCTTAGCGGATCCGCCCGAGGCCTTCGCAGGAATTTGCCCTGCCGATGCGCCGCCCCCTCCGCCACGGCCCGCCCCATATGCAGGCGAAATTGAAATGAGAACGAAAGTTGTAGAGAGAGTCGCTGCCAGAATATGTCGATGTCTTACTGGCACTGAGAGGCTCCCCTGTCGGAGACAAGGTCGGTTGTCTGCCAGACGCCATTCATGTTCTTCTTGAGTCGCGTGTTGTAGAACACAACATAGTCATCCGGATTTGAAACCGTCCCAGACTTCTTGCCGGTCTTGAGGTTCTTGTTAAATGACTTCGACTCGTCGGAGCAGTACGTCAACGTCGCAACACTCCCCTTCAGAGAGGTGATTCGACGTTCGTAATAGCGGACCTTGCCAGTCCAGGTGATCCCGTCGTCGTAGAAACCTTGGACCCAGAGAGCTCCAGTTTTGGCCGCGTCCCCCGCGAGGTAGGTCCCGAAGGCGGGTTTCTGAAGACTTCGGGTATAGACCGCCTCATCCATTGCGGAGACGGCCTGCGCGTTGTCATGAAGGATTGATTCCTTCACTGGATCGCCAGTCGTACCGCCCTCGAAAACATTCTGCATGTCTTTGGCAAGCGTAATCTTCGGGCGGCCGGCTGCAGTGTCAGACGGGCTCGCAGGCGGGGACTTTGTCACTTTGGTGCCGTTGTCGGCCCCCGCGATTTTGCCGCTGTCACTCTGTTTGTCGCCGCTACTGCAGGCCGCCAGGAGGAGGGTTGCCGCGACAGCGAGGGTGGCGGCAACGGACAGAGGGCGGCGGTTCACTTGCGACTCCCAGTGGGGTGAAAGTAACTCAGACGTACCGACGCTATCGGCAGCGTGGCGCGTACACCAGAGCGAACTTCTACGCGAGTGTGAAGGAAGGTGGCATATCGGCTCCGACACGACCTGCGAGATTGATTGAAATGAGCAGGAGACGGCGGCCCTGCCGACCACGGAGCCGGTTTGGAGTTGGTGTTCAGTACGGGAATGACTACAAGCGTCGGTCCCAAGTCGGGTGATCTTGCTGGTTAAGAGGTGGACGAGCAACGGCCTCTGAGTGCGGCTTACTTGGCTGTCGGCTCAGCGTCACAGAAAGGCGCCCACGCCCGTGCGTGACGCAGAGAGCGTCAGTGGCTCAGGTTGGATGCTGTGTGCCTGCCCGCACCTCATCCCGCCTGGTCCGCTCGACCGGGCGAACGGCTTGGCCGTTGGGCAAGCCGCTGACCTGCCAACTAGCTAGTGTCCTGCGCCTGAGATCCGTCGTTAGTTTGTGTATGAGTGCCTCTGGGGATGTGCCGGTGCCACGTCGTGGCCCGAAGTTGGAACCGTTGTTGTTGTCCGCCGATGAGCGTGTGGTGTTGGAGCGTTGGGCCAGGCGGGCGTCGTCTGCCCAGGCGGTGGCCCTGCGGGCCCGCATCGTGCTGGCATGTGACGGCGCCGATGTTCCGCCGATTGTCGTGGTGGCACGGGAGTTACGGATCGCGGCGGACACGGTCCGCAAGTGGCGTCGCCGGTTTCTGGCCGGCCGGCTGGACGGGTTGGTGGACGAGCCCCGGCCGGGCCGGCCGCCCAGCATCAGTGTCGATCAGGTAGAGGCAGTCGTGGTCAGCACGTTGGAGGAGATCCCGAAGAATGCCACTCACTGGTCGCGTGCCTCGATGGCCGACCGCAGCGGGCTGTCGAAGTCGACCGTGGGCCGGATCTGGCGGAAGTTCCAGCTCAAGCCGCACCTGAGCGACACTTTCAAGCTCTCGACGGATCCGTTGTTCGTGGAAAAGGTCTACGACGTGGTGGGGCTGTACTTCAACCCGCCCGAGGGCGCGGTGGTGCTTTCGGTGGACGAGAAGTCCCAGATTCAGGCCCTGGACCGCTTTCAGCCGGTGCTGCCGATGATGCCGGGCATGCCCGAGCGCTGCACCCATGACTATGTTCGCAACGGCCTGACCACCTTGTTCGCGGCTTTCGACGTCGCCACCGGTGAAGTCATCACCAGCCTTCATCGTCGGCACCGGGCAGTGGAGTTCAAGAAGTTCCTCGTCAAGATCGAGAAAGAGGTCCCCTGGCACCTCCAGGTCCACCTCATCGTGGACAACTACGGCACCCACAAGACACCGGCGATCAGGGCATGGCTGACCAAACACCCGCGGTTCCACCTGCACTTCACGCCCACCGGCTCCTCCTGGATCAACCAGGTGGAGCGGTGGTTCGGCTTCCTTGCAGACCAGAAGATCCGTCGTGGCGCCCACGAAAGCGTGCGCTCCCTGGAGGCGGACATCCGTGCATGGGTCAAGCAGTGGAACGAAAGCCCGACCCCGTTCACCTGGACCAAAACAGCCGAAGATCCTCGACTCGCTCGCCCGCTTCCGCCAACGGATCTCTGGCGCAGGACACTAGCCCGCTAGCGGGCCCGATCGGTGGATCGCGGGTGTGCAGTTCCCGCGTACACCACCCAGCAGGTCTCCCGCGCAGTGTCGAGCAAGTACCAGATGCGGCCGCCGCCGGTCACCTCGATCTGCCATTGTTCGCAGGCCTGACCCCGGTAAGTTCCGTGCGCCAACTGTCCTTTGAGCCGGTGGTGGCGGGGTGTTTCCGCCGTCGGCCTCGGGTCTGTACGCATGATGACCCAGGCGCGGTAGGTGTTCTCACGGGCTTGCTGGGTGAGGCTCTCCCAGCCCTTGGCCGAGGAGGCGTTGGCGAATCGGACTTCCCAGTGACCCTCCGGCGCGGGAGGAGCGGCTCGGTCGCCGCGGCCCGCCGGTCACGTCACCTGCCGTGGGTCGGCCGCGATGCCGTAGTCAGCTTCGTGGTCGACGGTGAGCGCGGCGAGCAGCTCGGGATCGGAGTGGATCTCGGCTGTGTGCTGCCAGGCGATGAGTAGTTGGGCGACGGAAGTGTTGTTGGCGATCGAGTCGGCGGCTCGCATAGTGTCGACGAGTTCGACAGCGAAGGTGCCATCGATGCCCATGACTTTGAAACTAGTGCGAAACCGGCAGAACCGCCATCGCCCCCAAGGGGGACAAGCGCGACGGCCCGCCGACCCCCCACCCCTGGTGCAGCGCGTCCGCGAAGGCGCCCGCCAGTTTCCGCTCGCCGCTCCCGTTCGGGTGTGTGCCGTCGTACGTGTCGGCGTGGATGTCGTACGCATCGGGCCGCGAGGCCAGCAGGAGCGGTGACCGCGGTTCGTCCAGGTCGGCTACCGCCTTCGCCAGCAGAACGTTGAAGTGGGCGACCTCCGACGCGAACGGCGCGTCCGTCTCGGCGCGGATGTTCGGGATCACCGGGAGGATCACCACACGGATGTGCGGGTTCGCCTCGCGGGCCTCGGCCAGGAAGCGGCGGGCGTTGAGCGCGGTCTGCTCGGCGTCCGTGTAGAAGCCGATGTCTATCAGGCCGAGGGAGACGAGCAGCAGGTCCACCCGGTGCGCGGCCACCGTCTCGCGGATCACCGGAGCCATGTGCTGCCAGCCCTCGCCCCAGCCCGACAGGTGGCGGCGGGCCTCGGCGGGGAATGCGGGGTCCGCGTATGCCGTGTCCGACTCGTACAGCCCGGTGCGTGGCCCGACGAAGTCGTGGTCCCCGCCCAGGTGCTGCCACATGCGGTAGCGCCAGGTGAAGTCGCCGGCGCGGCCTATGGTCATCGAGTCACCGACGAACATCATCCTCAGACGCATCCCGTCATCATCGCCGATGGCGCGAGGGTGGCAATCTTGGGGGCATGCGTTCGCTTCAGTACGTCGCCGGGGCCGCGGCCACCGTCCTTTTCGCCCTCGTTCCGGCCGTGCCGTCGGCCGCGGACGACGGCGGCTTCACGATCAAGGATCCGCGGATCAAGGAGTCCAGCGGCCTGGCCGCCAGCCGTCTCCACCCCGGTATCTACTGGACACACAACGACAGCAGCGACGGCCCGTACGTCTACGCCGTCGACTCGAAGACCGGGCAGACGGTGGCCCGGGTCACGATGCGCGGGGTCGGCGCGCCCCGGGATGTCGAGGCGATCTCGATCGGGCCCGACGGTGACATCTATGTCGGGGACATCGGCGACAACCTGGACGGGAGCTGGGACCACGTCTGGATCTACCGCTTTCCCGAGCCGAAGCAACTGAAGAAGGACGAGACGGTCCGGGCCACGCAGTTCACGGTCAAGTACGCGGACGGGCCGCGCAACGCGGAGGCGCTGATGGTCCACCCGAAGACCGGCCGCGTCTACATCGCGTCGAAGAACCAGTCCAAGGGCGGTCTCTACGTGGGGCCCACGACGCTGTCCGCGACGAGGACCAACGTGTTCCGGCGCATCGATGACGTGCCGTGGGTGACCGACGGCGCGTTCTCGCCGGACGGGAAGCAGTTGACTCTGCGCGGTTACCTCGGGGCGGAGTCGTACGACTGGAAGCCCGGCGGGGGGCTCGGCACGGAACACGAGTTGGGCGTGCCGTTCCAGGGGCAGGCCGAGTCGGTGACGTACACACCGGACGGGTCGGCGCTGATGATGGGCTCCGAAGGAGCGGACAGCCGGGTGCTGCGATTCCCGGTGGAGAAACCGAAGGGATCCGGTGACGGGGGTAACTCGTCTGCGGGCGGCGGGAGTTCGTCGAGTGCTTCGGGCGGCGACGGCGGGTCCGGTGGTTCCGGGGGGTCTCCGACGGCGTGGGGCGTGGGGGTCTTCGCCGTGCTGTTCGTGCTGTTCATGGGGGTGAAGCGGCTGTTCGGCTCCGGGCGGAAGTGACGCAGGGGGCGGCTGCGTCGCGACTGGCCCTGCGGGCGTCAGTCCTGGACGCGGGCCTTCGAACCGGCCTGGAGGACCGCGGCGACATCGAGCGTGACGTCGCCGCCGATCGAGGAGGGGAGCGGCGCCTGCTGCCCGGCGGCGAAGATCTGGTGGCTGGCGTAGTCACTGCCGACCGGCGTGGCAGTCGGCGGGAGACCTGTTTCCGGCGCCTGGCCGGCTGTTAGCGTGCGTGCATGTCAGATCTGGGGCCCGTCGGCTGGCCGCCCGAGCCGATCAGGACCGAGAGGCTCGTACTCCGTGGGTCCGAGGCCCGGGACCGTGCCGCGTTCATCGAGCTGCTCGCCTCTCCGGAGGTGCACACCTACCTCGGCGGCCCCCGGCCGCGTGCCGAGCTCGAGCGCGAGCTGCCCGGGATTCCCGAGCAGTGGCCCGGCAGTTTCGTCGTCGGTCTCGACGGGGCGATGATCGGCCAGATCCTGCTCAGGAGAGCACCGGAGCACCGCCGCCCGGCTGCCGTGGGCAAGGTCGATCTCGGTTACATGTTCCTGCCGCGGGCGTGGGGATCCGGATACGCGGCCGAGGCGTGCGCGGCGGCACTCGACTGGTTCGACGGCGTCCTTCCCGGTGAGCCGGTGGTACTCGCCACCCAGACCGCCAACGCCGGCTCGATGCGGCTCGCCGCGAAGCTGGGGTTCACCGAGGTGGAGCGGTTCCGGGCCTGGGACGCCGAGCAGTGGCTCGGTCTGCGGCCCCCGGTCACGCCGTCCGTCTGAGGCGCCGGCCCCGGTCCTGTCCCGCCCGGCCCCCGCTGTCCCGCCGCTGCCGGGTGCGCCCCTCGCACAACGGAGTTCACCGGGCAGGCACGTTGTCCGATTCCGGGCGCCGCGGATCCGGCATCCCGGCCTCCAGGATCCGTATGGCGCGTGGCACGACCAGGCCGCGGCCGATGGCGAACCACAGGGCGAGCAGCACCATCCCGGGCAGCTGTGAGGTGAGCGCCGACTGGGCGACGGCCCCGGCCGGTTGGCTGTAGATCACGACGATCCGCAGCAGGGAATCAACGAGCAGGACCACCCCGAGCCCCGCGGTCAGCCCGCGGTAGACCGTGCGGAACCGCCGGGAGCTGTCCCAGGCGCGCTCGAACGCCATGGCGCGGACCGGGTCTCCCATGGTCGCGACCGGCTTGAGCGCGACGCGCATGAGCGGCTGCGCCGACCAGGCGGTCGCGAGTACGTAGACGCCGGCCACCCCCGGGTAGATCGAGCTGCGAGCGAGTACGAACCGCGGATCGCCGCTGATCGACGAGATGACGACGGAGGCTCCCACCTCGATCAGGACGAGCAGTGCGAACCGGTCGAGTCCGGGTCCGCCGTCGTCCCGCCGCCTGCTCCGCACAAGGTCGCCGCAGACGATCGCGGCGGACGAGGCGGCGGCCACGACCATGCACGCGACGTCGGCCAGGCCCGCCGCGTGGCAGCCGAGCAGGGCCGCGACCGGTATGGCCGCCGACACGGCGCCCAGCCGCCACCGGTACCGCTGGGCTCCGATCGTTCCGGCCAGGGCCTTCGCCGCCACAAGGGTGCCGCCGACGGTCAGGCGCAGGGTGGCGGACAGGCCGGTGGGCGCGAGCACCACCAGCGCGATGACCGGCAGGAGGATGTCGACGACGGCGTTGGCCAGCATGGCCAGCGGCATCAGGATCTTGGCGCGGGTACCGGCGTCGGGCATGGGGGGTCTCCTCGGGAGGTTTCATCGCGGTCGGCGGTGTGCGCGGGCGATGACGCAGTACGTGGTCGATGGCGCGCGCCGGGCCATGACGTACGTGGTCGATGGCGCGGGCGGTGGTGAGTGCGGCGACGGTTGTAGCGCCGTGCCCGCTGCCACCCGGAACACTCCCGTCCCGCGTGCTCCGTCCTCCGCGCCCGAGCCGCGCAGCCCGTTCGCGGGGCAGAGCCGACCAGTCCCGCGCCGACACTGCTGACACACACCCGCCCGCCATTTTCCATCACACACTAAGTGTCTTAGTTACCAAGATAGTGAGAGGCTAAGTTACATTGAGGGCATGACGCAAGACGGATCGACCGAGGCAGCCGAGGCGGCCACCCTGCTCGGCCGCGAGTTCGCCGGCGCGGTGGTCAACTTCCACGAAACCGTCGGCAAGCTGATGGGCCTGCGTGCGAGCGAGCGCAAGTGCCTCGACACGCTCATGCGGCTCGGCCCCGTCACGGCGGGCACCGTCGCGGAGCACACGGGTCTGACCAGCGGCGCCGTGACCGGGCTCGTCGACCGGCTGGAGAGGGCGGGCTACGCGCGCCGCACCCGCGACCCGGACGACCGCCGCAGGGTGGTCATCGAGTTGGTGCCCCACGAGCGGCTGAACGCTTTCCAGGCGGCCGTCTTCGGCCCGTTCGGGGCGGAGATGGGGGCGACCACGGCCGGATACGACGAGGTGGAGCTGCGCGCGATCCTGGACTGGATCCGCAAGGCCACGGACGTGCTGATCGCCAACACGGCGCGGGTCTCGGCGATGAAGGGGCTGAAGTAGGGCGCTGGGCCTCGCTCGGGACTTCGACTTCGACGGGCGAGGGCGAAAGGACACGGCGAACGCCAGGCTCGGCAACTCTCTGTCCTGAGCAAGTGGAAACACGCGGTCCCGATGCGCTGTTGAGCGTCCCGGGCAGGCCCCGGAGGTCACGCCCGTGGACGAGAACCCGCCCTCGACCGACAGATGCGCGACGCATCGGCGGGCGCTCTCACCGGTCCCGCACCCGCCTCAGGGTTCCTTGCGCTGTGCCCGGCCGGGTCGCGCGCTCACAGTGTGAGGGCCCCTACTCCACGCCCCAGTGATCCGGCCGGACCAGCGAGGGAGGCAGCCTGGTCGTCGCGTCGCCCCTCGCCGCGTTCAGCTGTGGCTGGGTGAGGAAGAAGCAGCCGGTGAGGTCCGCGCCGGAGAGGTCGGCGTCGCGCAGGTCGGCGCCGATGAGGTCGGCCAGCCGGAGGTCGGCACCCGTCAGGTCGGCGGCGATCAGATAGGCGCCGCGCAGTGTGGCGCCGCGCAGATCGGCGCCCCGGAGGCGGGCACCCATGAGGTCCGCGCCCCGGTGGTCCTTCGTCGCCCTCCTCGCCCTCTTGGGGCGACCGCCCTTGCGGTTCCCGCCCGGCCTGTCCGCGGGCGCCCGGCCCGGTGCCTCTGGTGTCGCCCCGCGCGGCGCTTCCGCTGTCGCCCGGACCAGCTCACTGGTGCGCAGCAGCAGAGCATTGACCTGCTCACGGTGGGCCCCGACGTCCAGGGCGGCCAGTTCCTCCGGGCCGAGGAGGGTGAGCGCCTCGGTGGCGTCGAGGAGGCGGCGCAGGTCCGGGTGGACCGGGCGTGCGGGGGCGAGGGTCAGTGCCTCGGTCAGGTACCAGAGCAGTTCGTGAAGCTGCCGTACGACGGGGAAGGCGGCGAACATCTGCTGCGCGGTCTCCGGCGCCTGCCGCCAGTCCCGGCCGCCGAAGGTGACCTGCGAGACGCGTTGTCCCGCGCCGAAACAGTCGTACACCGTGCAGCCCTGGAAGCCCTTGTCGCGCAGCCGGGTGTGAATGCCGCACCGGAAGTCCCTCTGGAGGTTGGTGCAGGGATCACCGGCGCGTTTGCTGACCGCGAAGTCCGCCGACGCGGCGAAGGGCAGAGCGACGCAGCACAGCCCGAAGCAGTTCGCGCAGTCGCCCCGGAGCGTGGGTTCCTCGGGTATGGGGAGGGGCACGGGGCGGGGCCTTCCGGGAGGGGTGGAGTGCGTGGGCGGAGGGGTGCGGCGGCGCCGGCTGCTCCGGGCCCGGCGGTCATTTTAGGGGGCCTGGCGCTATGAGACCCGGGCGGGCATGGTGCCAGGACCCCTGAGGGATCGCCTGCCGCCACGGCGCCGGGGGAGTGTGCCGCGCCCCGTCGCGGGCGCGGGGGAAGCTCGGGCGTGGGGGAAGCTCGGGCGTGGGGGAAGCTCGGGCGTGGGGGAAGCTCGGGCGCCGGGGGCGCCTCGGTATCCCGTACGCCGCTATCCCGTACGCCGCTCTGCCGTCTCCCTGTGCCACCCGTGATCGCCCGGACCGGACAGGTGTGTTCGGCTCCCGGAATATCGGGTCACCGGCGCCGTATTCGCGGCCGCCCGGCGGCAGTTCGCTGAAGCCGTCGTCGTCCTGGGCGACGACGGCCTTCGGTGCGGTGGGCGCCGCCGCAACGCCGTTGCCGGGGAGGCATCATGGTGGCCATGTCCCGCACCGACGCTCCCAGCGAGTCGGCGACTGAACCGCTTACCGTGCCACGGACCGTCTACGGGACGGCATGGCGCTGCGTCGTCACTCTGTTCTTCGCCCTGGTTTCGCTGGGCGCCGCTGCCTGGCTGGACGCGCAGTTCGACATCGACGGGGCGACCGAACGTGGGCGGTGAGCTGGGCGGTGACGTGGGTGGTGACCTGGGTGGTGAACTGGGCGTGCTCCGCCGGAAGATGCTCTCGCGGTGCCTGTGCGATCGGCTCGCCCGAGGGCGGCGCCCTGCGCGTGGCGAGTCGGTTGTCGGATGGCACGTGTAACGCTTTCGTGCGCCGTGGACTAGTACCGGGTGTAAGGCAACCGCACCTTGACCCGTCCTGAGGAGCCATCCGTGCCAGCGGAGCATCCGACAGCCCCACCCGCGAAGGACCCGGCCGGGTTCGCCGCGTTCTACGAGCAGCAGTTCGACACTGTGCTCGGGTTCGTCACCAGGCGCGTCGACAGCGCGCACCTGGCCGCCGACCTGACCGCGGACATCTTCGTGGCCGCCCTGGAGGGCGCGCACACCTACGACGCCCGGCGCGGTACACCCGTCGCCTGGATCTACGGCATATCGCGCAATGTCCTGAACGCCCACTTCCACGGCGCGGTTCGCGAGCAGCAGGCGGTTGCCCGGATCAGCGGGCGGCGGCTGCTGGACGAGCAGGACGTCAGCGCCATTGAGGCGCGGATCGACGCGGGCCGCGCAGCCCGGCGGCTCGCGGCGGCCCATGCGGAACTCTCCGATCCGCTGCGCGCGGTGCTGGACCTGGTCGTTCTGGACGGGCTCACGGTCCACGGGGCGGCGAAGGCCCTGGGCATCAGCTCGGCCACCGCCCGTGTGCGGCTGCACCGGGCCCGCAAGGTCCTGCGCACCGTGGGTCAGACCCACGCCGCCACCCACGACACCCTTCTGGAGGCCGCCCAGTGAACGCCCCTACGCACCTCAACGCCCCTACGCACTTCAAGGAGCAGCTCGCCGACGAGCTGAACGCCCGTGCCGCCGCCCTGTCCGCCCCCGCCGGCCACCGGAGTCTGCTCCGCATGCCGCGCCACCGGGTGGCGCTCACCGTGGGCCTCGCGGCGGCGGCTGCCACCGTGGCGGTCGCGCTGCCGCTGACGTCCGGGACGCCCGGCGCGCAGCAGACCGCGTCGGCACCGCACAGCACCGCGGCCCCCGGGAGCAAGGAGTCGGCCGCGCCGACGTCGCAGGGCGCCAGTGGCCTGCACATCGTCAACGCCGACTACGCCGTGCAGTCCAAGGCGGGCGGCCTGGTCTCGGTACAGCTGTTCAGTGCGAAGGGAGTCCCCGGCCTGCAAGCCGCTCTGGACAAGGCAGGCATACCCGCGAAGGTGATGGTGCGCTCGGCCTCCTGCCCTGCCACCGGCCGTACCGGCACCAGCCCGCAGGGCAGCCTCCTGAAGGTGGCGCCGCAGTCCGGATTCCACAGCAACGGGGCCCGCGACTTCAAGCCCAGTGCCATTGTGCCGGGCGACCACCTGTTGTTCACCGCGGAATCGAAGAGCGGCGGCCCGGTGACCATGCTGTCCATCAGGCTGGTGCGCCAACTGCCCAGCTGCCTGCCGGCCGACTAGGACCGGGCAGGGCCTGGCCGGAGTGTGGACGGGCAGTGGCCGGGCCCCCTGCCGCCGCCCAATGACGCCATCGGCGTCCGCGGACCGGCCCACATAGGGTGCCCCCATGTCCGGGACGAATGAGAACGCGAACGGGCCCGCGGCGTTCTCCACCGACCGGCTCGATCTGCTGCCACTCCGGGTCGCGTATGCCGACGAGATGGCCGGGGTGCTGGCCGATCCGGGCCTCCACGTGTTCATCGGCGGCGCTCCGCCGACCGTCGACGAGCTCCGCGCCCGGTACGCACGTCAGGCAGCGGGCTCACCCGACCCCACGGTGACCTGGTGGAACTGGGTGATCCGGCTGCGTACGGCGGGAGCCCTGGCCGGGACCCTGCAGGCGACGGTCCAGGGGCCGGTGGCGGAGATCGCCTGGGTGGTGGGCGCCGAGTGGCAGGGGCGCGGGATCGCCAAGGAGGCCGCGGCCGGACTGGTGGCGCTGCTCGGCGAGGTGCCGGGTGTGCGTGAGGTGGTCGCGCACATCCATCCCGGCCACAGGGCGTCCGCGGCCGTGGCCGGGGCGGTCGGGCTCAGCCCGACGGGGGACCGGCAGGACGGCGAGGTGCGGTGGCGGTCATCGCCGCCGCACGGTTCACCGGACGGCCGCCGCACTCCCCGGTGAGGGGCGGCTGGACCGACGGGGAGGGGGCGCCGGAGGGGGCGCTGGGGCGGGGCAGGCGTACCGGCCCGTCCCGCGCCGGGTCTTCCGCGGTTCCGACAGGGGTGCACAGACGTTTACTCTGGGGGGTGAACGTCTGTGCACCCCCCAGTCGCGCCAGGCCGGGGTCCACGCCACACGAGCAAGCCCGACGGAGAGCCATGCCCCCAGCGATACCCGGCCCCGCAGAACCGGCCGAGCCGACCGGACCGACCACAGCGGCCACCCCGGCCACGCCGCTGACCGCGCCGACGGACCGGTCCGGGCCGGTCGGGCCCGCGGCCGAGGCATCCGCTGCCGAGGCATCCGTAGCCGGGACCCCCGCGGCCGGGACATCCCCCGCCGGGCCCGCTTCGGCCGGGGCCGCCCCACTCGGCGTCGCGTCAGCAGTCACCGTGCCCGAAGAGGCGCCCCACCACCCCCGGATGCTCGTCGGTGTCCTCGCCTTCTGCGGTGTCGTCGTCGCCGTCATGCAGACGCTCGTCGTGCCGCTGCTGCCGCACATCCCGGCGCTCACCGGAGCCACCCCCGCCGCCGCCAGCTGGCTCGTCACCGTCACGCTGCTGACCGGAGCCGTGTGCACGCCCGTGCTGGGGCGGGTCGGGGACATGTACGGGAAGCGGCGCGTCCTCGTCGCCGCGCTCGGAGTGCTGGTCGTCGGGTCCGTGTTCTGCGCGGTCAGCTCCGACATCGGCGTGCTCATCGTCGGGCGGGCTCTCCAGGGGGCCGCGCTCGCCGTCGTACCGCTGGGCATCAGCATCATGCGGGACGAGCTGCCGCCCGCGCGGGTGCTCTCGTCCGTCGCGCTGATGAGTTCCACGCTCGGCATCGGCGCGGCCGTCGGACTGCCCATCGCGGCCTTCGTCGTCGAGCACTACGACTGGCACACCATGTTCTGGGCCTCGGCCGGGCTCGGGGTCCTCGACCTCGTCCTGGTGCTGACCTTCGTCCCCGAGTCCCCGCTGCGTACCCGCGGCCGGTTCGACGCACTCGGCGCCCTCGGGCTGAGCGGCGCGCTGGTCTGTCTGCTCCTCGCCACCACTCAGGGCGGCGAGTGGGGCTGGGGCTCCGCCCGGGTCGTCGGGCTGTTCGCCGCCGCCGTGGTGATCGGCCTGCTCTGGGGCGTGTACGAGCTGCGCGTCGCATCGCCCATGGTCGACCTGCGGGTCTCGGCGCGCCCCGCTGTGCTGTTCGCCAACCTCGCCGCTCTGCTCATCGGGTTCGCCTTCTACGCCAACTCCCTCTCCACCGCGCAGATGGTCCAGGAACCCAAGAGCACCGGATACGGCCTCGGGGCCTCGATCGTGGTGGGCGGGCTGTGCCTGCTGCCCGGCGGGCTCTCGATGGTGGCGCTCTCGCCGGTCTCCGCGCGGATCTCCGTCCGGTACGGCCCGAAGGTCACCCTCGCGCTCGCTTCGGGCGTCCTGGCCGTCGGATACCTGGTGCGCTTCTTCACCAGCCACAGCCTGTGGCTGATCATCGTGGGCGCCACGGTTGTCGCATCGGGCACCGCCCTCGCCTACTCCGCGCTGCCCTCGCTCGTGATGCGCGCCGTCCCGGTGAGTGAGACCGGCGCCGCCAACGGGCTGAACACGCTGATGCGTTCGGTCGGGCAGGCGTTCTGCAGTGCGGTGGTGGCCGCCGTGCTGGCCAACGTCACCTTCCGGGTCGGCGGACACACCGCGCCCACCCTGCACGCGTATCTGCTGGTCTTCCTGATCGCCTCGGGCGCGGCCCTCGCCGCGCTGGCCGTCACGCTGTGCATCCCGCGCACTCCGGCGGCACCTGCCGGTACCGTCGGGGAGCGAGGTCCGAAGGTACTTGTCCGGGAGGGTGCATGACCGTCGGCGGTACGGAAGTCAGTGCTCAGGACGGTACCGGCGCCGAGCAGCCCGGCACGCGGTCCGGTGCGTTCGGGGCGACGGGCCGCGACGCCATCCTGCTCGCGGCCCGGCGCGCGTTCACGCAGCGCCCGTACGCGGAGGTGACGATGCGCGGCATCGCCGCCGACGCCGGGGTGAGCGCGTCACTGATCGTCAAGCGGTTCGGCACGAAGGAGGAGCTGTTCAACACGGTCGCCGACTTCGGCTCGGCCGCCGACGAACTGTTCGACGCGCCCCTCGGAGTGCTCGGCCGGCACCTGGTGCTCGCTCTCGTACGCAGCCGCCGCGAGCGGCAGGCCGATCCGCTGCTCCGGGTGGTCTTCTCGCTCGGCAACCAGGACGAACGCTCCCTGCTCAAGGAGCGCTTCCGCGAGCAGGTCACCTCACGGCTGGCCGCCCGCCTCACAGGCGACGAGTGCGAACTGCGCGCCGAGCTGATCGCAGGCCAGCTCCTCGGCATCGGCGCGGCCCTCAGCCTGCACCGGCCGGGCGCGGGTGAACTGGCCACGCCCGAGCGGCTGGCGGAGCTGTGCGGGCCCGCGCTCCAGCGGCTCATCGACGGTTCCGGGCGGGCACCCGGGGCCTGATCCAGAACCCGGCCTGCTCATAGGTGAGGGGCCTCGGCGACCAGCCGGCCGCCGAGGCCCCTCACCTACGCGTACAGGCCCGCAGCCCCTACGGCTGAACCTGGAGCTGCTCGGTCACAGCTGCCCGATCACGTAGTCGATGCAGGCCGTCAGCGCCTCGATGTCCTTCGGGTCGACCGCCGGGAACATCGCCACACGCAGCTGGTTGCGGCCCAGCTTGCGGTAGGGCTCGGTGTCCACGATGCCGTTGGCGCGGAGCGCCTTGGCGACGGCCGTCGCGTCGATCTCGTCCGCGAAGTCGATCGTGCCGATGACCTGCGAGCGCTTCGCGGGGTCGGTGACGAAGGGGGTCGCGTACTTGGACTCCTCGGCCCAGCCGTACAGGGTGCGCGCGGACGTCGCGGTGCGGCGGACCGTCCAGTCCAGGCCGCCCTGGGTGTTCATCCAGGTGAGCTGCTCGTTGAGGAGGAACAGCGTGGCGAGGGCCGGGGTGTTGTACGTCTGGTTCTTGAGCGAGTTGTCGATCGCTGTCGGCAGGCTGAAGAACTCCGGTACGTGCCGTCCCGACGCGTGGATACGCGCCGCGCGCTCCAGCGCCGCCGGGGAGAACACGCCGATCCACAGGCCGCCGTCGGACGCGAAGGACTTCTGCGGTGCGAAGTAGTAGACGTCGGTCTCGGTGATGTCGACCGGCAGGCCGCCCGCGCCCGATGTGGCGTCCACCAGGACGAGGGAGCCCTCGTCCGCGCCGGTGACGCGCTTGATCGGGGCTGCGACGCCCGTCGATGTCTCGTTGTGCGTCAGCGCGTACACGTCGACGCCCGCCTCGGCCTTCGGGTCCGGGTGGGTGCCCGGGTCGGAGGCGATCACGGTCGGTTCGGCCAGCCACGGGGCCAGCTTGGACGCCTTGGCGAACTTCGATGAGAACTCGCCGAAGTTGAGGTGCTGCGACTTGGACTCGATGAGCCCGTGTGTCGCCACGTCCCAGAAGGCGGTGGACCCGCCGTTGCCCAGGATCACCTCGTAGCCCTCGGGGAGCTGGAAGAGGTCGCGCACGCCTGCACGCACCGCGCCGACCAGGTTCTTCACCGGGGCCTGGCGATGGGACGTGCCCATGAGGGAAGTGCCGGTCGCGGCGAGGGCGTCCAGCGCCTCCGTGCGCACCTTGGAGGGGCCCGCGCCGAAACGGCCGTCGGCGGGCTTGATGTCAGCGGGAATCCGGATCTCAGCCACGAGCCGGAGCGTAGCCGGTTCCGGGCGTTTACGGACAGCGGGTCCGGCCGGTGAGACAGACGCCACGGTGTGTGACGGGGGTCTCCCGGCCGGACCGGCGTGCTCAGCCGCCGAGCTTCACCGGCAGCTCGAAGAGGTCATTCTGGGTGACCACCGGCTTGTTGCGCAGCTCCGTCGCGGGAATCGCCAGGTGCAGCTCGGGGAAGCGGTCGAACAGCGCGGGCAGAGCGACGCCCGCTTCGAGCCGGGAGAGTGCGGCGCCGGGGCAGACGTGCGGGCCGTGCCCGAAGGAGATGTGCCGGTTGGGCGTGCGGGTGATGTCGAAGTCACCTGCCGTCGGGCCGTGCGCCTGATCGTCACGGCCGATCGCGCCGAACGAGACGATCAGCCCCTCGCCCTTCGGCAGTACCGCGCCGCCCACCTCGATGTCCTCCGACGCGAAGCGGATGAGTACGTGCGACGTCGGGGTCGACCAGCGCAGTGTCTCCTCGATGACGTTCTCCCACGGCACCTCGCCGTCGAGCACCATCCGGCGCTGCTCGGGGTGGGCCTGGAGGGCGACCACGGCGTTCACGATCAGGCTGATCGTCGTCTCGTGGCCTGCGGCGATCATCAGCTGGAGGGTGTTGGTGATCTCCTCCGTCGTGAGGTGGTCGCCGTTCTCGGACGCGGCTATCAGCGCGCTCGTCAGGTCGTCGCCCGGTTCGGCGCGCTTCGCGTCGACGATCTTCGAGAAGAGCGCGCTGAGGTCCGCCATCATCTGTGGGACCTCCGCCGGCGGAGTCTGTGTGGAGAAGAACTTCTCGAAGAGGGTCTTCAGCCGGGGGTGGTCGACGGCGTCCACGCCCATCAGCTCGCTGACGACGTTCATCGGCAGCGGATACGCGAACTCCGCCTTCAGGTCGACCGTCTCCCCGGCCGGCACCTCCGCCAGCCGGTCCAGCATCCCGGTGGTCAGCTTCTCGATGCCGGCGCGCAGCCGCTCCACGCGGCGCACGGTCAGGGCCTGGGCGACGAGCGTACGGAGCCTGCGGTGCTCGGCGCCGTCCGCTGTCAGCATCGAGCGGCCAGGATTGGCCAGCCCGATCAGCGGCCAGTCCAGCGGGATCTCTCCACGCTGCCACGCACCCCAGACGTCGATGTCCTTCACCAGCCGGGAGTCCGTGAGCAGCTGCCTGGCCTCGGCGTGCCGTGTCACCGCGTAGCAGGCGACTCCGCCCGGCAGGACGACACGGGCCAGTGGGCCCGCCGCGCGCAGGGCGGCGCTCTCGCCGTCCAGATCCTGGACGAACGGGTCCAGGGCGATGCTCTCGGCTCGGCTTCCGTGGTCGACCGGGCAACTCATCTGTGCCTCCTGAGGCGGGAACGGCCGCGCTGCGAGGGTCTTCGGTTCACAGCGCGGGTACCGGAGTGAAGGTGACGGGCAGGGTGGACAGACCGCGCAGCCAGGGAGAAGGGCGCCTGGTGAGGCTCTCCCCGGGGGTCGCGAGGTCGACGTCGGGAAGACGGTCGAGGATGACCTCGATCCCCGTGCGCGCGATGACCTCAGCGATCTCCTGGGCCGGGAACGGGCAGCGGTGCTCGCCGTGGCCGAAGGAGAAGAAGGCGTTGTTGCCGCCGGTCAGCGCCGAACCGTCGGTGCGGACCTGCGGGTCGGAGTTGGCGGCGGCGATACCGAGCAGCAGCATGTCGCCGCTCTGGATGTGCCGGCCGCCGAGGTGGGTGTCGCGCGAGGCCCAGCGGCCCGCGACGTTCTGGGTGGGGGTGTCCTCCCAGAGGACCTCGTTCATCGCCTCGGCGACGCTGTGCCTGCCGCCG
This sequence comes from Streptomyces sp. NBC_00859, assembly GCF_045161865.1. Lineage (NCBI taxonomy): Bacteria > Bacillati > Actinomycetota > Actinomycetes > Kitasatosporales > Streptomycetaceae > Streptomyces > Streptomyces sp. NBC_00859. Next base: position 4,580,818 of record NZ_CP108826.1, read on the forward strand.
GACAGCGAGGCGGCGAACCGGTCGTCGGTCAGCATCAGCCGCAGCGAGTTGCCGATCCAGTCGGCGGTGGGCTGGTGGCCCGCCGCCATCATGACCATCAGGTCCTGGGCGACCTCCTCGACGGTGAAGCCCGCCTCGTTGCCCAGCATGTGCGAGGCGACGTCCTCGGCGGGCGACGCCTGCCGGGCGGCGAGCAGGTTCATCATCGACTGCCCGAGGTACTGCTGTCCCGCCAGGGCGAGTTCGCGGCCGTCGATCATGTCGTTCATGGCCTTGACCAGCGCGGGGCCCTCGTCGTCCGGGAAGCCGTACAACCGGGCGAGCACCCGCACCGGCAGCAGCATCGCGTACTGGCCGATGATCTCCGTGTCGCCCTTTCCGCAGAACGAGTTGATCAGCTCGTCGGCGAACTGCTCCGCGATGCGCCTGAGTTCGAACGGGTCGACCGACTCCAGTGCGTCGCCGATCATCGCGGCCCGCTCGCGGTGCCGTTCGCCCACGGTGTAGAGGATCGAAGGCTGCTTACGGCCGATCATCGGCAGCAGCGGCCAGTCGCCGGGGATGCGGTCCCACTGGTTCCACAGGTCGGAGTCCCGGCTGAAGAGCACTGGATCGGAGGTGACCTGGTGCAGCTCGCGGTAGTCGAGCACCAGCCAGGCCGGTACGTCGCCGTCCAGCAGCACCGGCGCCACCGGGCCGTGCGCACGCCGCATCTCCCGGTAGAGCTGCGTGGGGTCCGTCTGGAATCGCGGGCCGCTCAGCGGAGTGGGCGGGGTGTCGGTGGTCATGTGGTGCTTGGCTCCCGTGCGGACGTCGCTGTCGATGGTGAGGACCCTGAGGACGCTGTGGACAGGGCGTGCAGGTGCTGGAGCAGGGTGATCAGTACGTACTTGCTCGACGTACGGTCACGGGCGTCGCAGTCGATCAGCGGGATCTCGGGGGAGAGGTCCAGCGCCTCACGGAGCTGCTCCAGGGAGTGCACCGGGCCGCCGAAGTCGTTGCAGGCGACGATGAACGGCGTGCCGTGGTGCTCCAGGCGGTCGATGGCGTACCAGGAGTCGGCGAGCCTGCGGGTGTCGACCAGGACGACGGCGCCGAGCGTGCCCGAGAACAGCCGGTCCCAGAGGAACCAGAAGCGCTCCTGGCCGGGCGCGCCGAAGAGGTAGAGGATCGTCCGCTCGTCGATGCTGATGCGGCCGAAGTCGAACGCGACGGTGGTGGCGGTCTTGGCCTGCACCCCGTCGAGGTTGTCGACGGCAGCGCCGGCCTGCGTCATCGTCTCCTCGGTGTTCAGCGGACGTATCTCGCTGACCGACCGGACCATGGTGGTCTTCCCTGCGCCGAAACCCCCGACGATGACGATCTTGAGACCGTTGTCGGCGGTGCCGGCCAGGGCGTTCTGGTTAGAGGTTGCGGAGTCCAACGAGCACCTGCTCCAGGATGTGAGGGTCGGGAAGGCTGTCGGCGCCGCGTGCGGTGCGCGGGTGGCGGGCGCTGATCCGCCCCGTGTCGAGCAGGTCGCAGAGCAGGATCCGGGTGATGGACACGGGCAGCTTCAGCCCGGCCGCGATCTCGACGACGGCCGTGGGGCGGCCGCACATCCGCAGGATCGTGGCGTGCTCGGACTGCATGCCGGGCGTCGGGTCGCACTCGCCGACGACGAGGGTCACCAGGTCGAAGGCGGTGGCGTCGGAACGGCTGCGCCCGCCGGTGACCGTGTAGAGGCGGTCCGGGTCGTCGTCACGGCCCGGCCTGCGCCTGGGCGCCGGGGCGGTCACGCGCGCGGCTCCGCGCTGAGGTGTTCGCCCAGCTGCTCGACCAGTTCGCTCATGTTGTGGCCGATGAGGCCGACGTCGGCCGACTCGTCGGCGATCACGGAGAGATGGGCGCCGTCGCCCGCCTCGACGATGAACAGCACGCCGCCGTAGAACTCGGCCATCGCGGTCCGTACGCCGCCGGTGCCGTCGCCGAACTCGATGGACGCGCCGTGCGAAAGGGACTGGATACCGGCCGAGATGGCGGCCAGCTGGTCGGCCTGGTCGACGGAGAGCGCGGACGTACGGCAGAGCTTGAGGCCGTCACGGGAGAGAACCAGGGCGTGCCGGGCGCCCGGGGTGCGCTCAAGGAGGCTCTCCAGGAGCCAGTTGAGCTTCTCGTCGGTGGTGGTCGTGCTCATGAGCTGCTGCCTTCCGGATTCGGGGAATCGCCACGTACGGCCTGGCGGAACGTGCTGAACCTGGCGGCGGATGTCGTGGAGGAGGTCGAGTCGACGGACTTGGACGAACCGGGGATCCGGGTACCTTCCGGGTGCGCCGCCGCCATGGTCTGGCCGCGTCGCCGCTTCGGAAGCCCGCTCTCGCCCAACTCGGCTGTGGAGTGCGCGGGTTCGGGCTCAGGTGCGGTCTGCTCCGGTGCGGTCTGCGGGCCGACGGGGGTGGCCGCTGCGGGCGCTTCCGTGGATGTGGCTGCCGAGGCGGGCGCGGGTGAGCGGGTGGGCAGCGGGGCCGGTGCGTCCTGCGGGGCTTCGGAGGCCTGGGGGGCGAGCGGGGTCTCCGGCGCGAGCGAGGCATGCGGCCCGGTGTGCCGGGCCGGGGCGGCCAGGGGAGCCGGAGCGGACGGCCTGGGCGTCCGGGTGATCAGCTCGTGCGGGAGGAGCACCAGGACACCGGTGCCGCCGCGGGCCGACGGACGGAAGGACACGGTCAGCCCGTGCTTGCGCGCCAGCCGCCCGACCACGGCGAGACCGAGCCGCGTCCCGGAGAGACCGGCGAGGTCGGTCTGCTGGGTGGTCTCCGATGTGACGGCCCGTTCGGCGCGGCGCAGCTGGACGTCGCTCATCACCAGACCGCTGTCCTCGATGGTGAGGATCACGCCGGCCGGGACCTCCTCGACGTACACATGGACCTCGGCGGTGGGCGGCGAGAAGTTGGCCGCGTTGTCCAGGAGTTCGGCGAGCGCGTGCATGATGCCCTCGGCCGCGTGCCCCGCGATGGCGATCTCGCTGGTCGAGTGGGACCGCACTCGCTGGTATCCGGCGATGCGGCCCATCGCGCCGCGCAGGATCGACTCCATGACGATCGGCTTCGCCCAGCGGCGCCCGGAGCGCGCACCGGCCAGGACGGCGATGGAGTCGGCCAGCCGGCCCGCCTGCGCCGTGCGGTGGTCGAGGTGCAGCAGATCGCCGAGTACGTCCTCGTCGGTGTGCCGGTGCTCCATCTCGCGCAGGTCGGCGAGCATGCCGGTGGCGAGGGCCTGCATCCGGCCGGCGGCGTTGGCGGCGGCCGACATGGCGGCGGAGCGTACGGATTCGGCCCGGGTGATCCGGGCGTTCAGCCTGGCGGTCTTCGCGTTGTACTCGGCCGTGAGCCCGGCGGCGGTGGCTTCACGCTGCGCTGTCAGCTCGGCGGTCTTCGCCTCGTAGGCGGCGGTGAGCTGCGCGGTCCGCGCCTCGTACTCGGCGGTGAGCCGGGCGGCCCGCGCACCGGACCGGGAGCTCTCCGCGCTCAGTTCATCGATCCGGGCGCGGAGCGTCCGCGATGTTCTGGACGCGTGCGCCACCGCGTGCACGGCGGTGGCGACGGCGGCACTGAGCAGCAGGGCTGCCCCGGCCGAGCACCAGGCGAGTGGGGTGCGTATGTGGTCGGGGGCTGCGGCCACCGCCCATACGCACAGCAGGCCCGAAGCGATCACGGAGATCAGCAGAGCCAGTGCGGTCGGGCGGAGCGGGGGGCGCTCTGTCATCTGGCGGAGTCCTATGGACGGGTGGGGCGAAGGGGGAGGGTGTAAAAGGGAAATCGGCAGGACTTATGGAAAACTAGCTACAAATGGACAAAAGGGATTCGATTATTCCTGCGTAACACCTGTCAACTATAGGAGGGTTGGTGATCGGTTTGGGAAGTTGAGGGTGTGGAAATTGTTGACTCAGGTACACATTCTGCACAGGGGCATGCTGGAACCATGGGCGAGTACCGGGACGGCAGGAACAGCGGTCACGACAGTGGCCACGGCGGAGGACGCCACGGCGGCCGACGGGGCGGTGGCCTGGAACAGGCGCTGCGTCAGGCCGCGCGCGGGGACGTCGACTTCGGGGTGACCGCCCGCTCGCTGATGACCATGGACGCCTCCAACTACCGGCGGGTCCCGCTCGGAGTCGTCGCCCCGCGCGACGCCGACGACGTCGCCGCAGTGCTCGACGTGTGCCGGGCGCACGGGGTGCCCGTGGTGCCGCGCGGCGGAGGTACGTCCATCGCGGGGCAGGCCACCGGCTTCGGCGTCGTCCTCGACTTCACCCGGTACATGCGGTCGATCGTCTCGCTGGACGCCGAGGCCGGGACCGCAGTGGTCCAGCCCGGTGTGATCCTCGACGAACTGCGCTCCGCCGCCGGGAAGTACGGCCTGACCTTCGGCCCCGATCCCTCGACGCACGGCCGCTGCACGCTCGGCGGGATGATCGGCAACAACTCCTGCGGCTCGCACTCGGTCGCCTGGGGAACCACCGCCGACAACGTCATCCGGCTGACCACCGCCGCCTACCGGGGTGGCACCCACCACCTGGGGCAGGGCTGGGGCGGCGCACCGCCCGGACTGCGCGAACTCGCCGAGTCCCACCTGGCGCTGCTGCGCACCGGCTATCCGCAGGGACTGCCCCGCCGGATCTCCGGGTACGCGATCGACGCGCTGCTCCCCGAGAACGGCACCGGTCTCGCACGGGCCTTCTGCGGCAGCGAGGGCACCCTGGGCGTGCTGACCGAGGCGACCGTACGGCTGGTGGAGGCACCCCGTGCCCGCGCGCTGGCCGTCCTCGGTTACGCGCACGAGGGCGACGCCGCCGACGCGGCGGCCGGGCTGCTGCCGCACCACCCGCTGACCGTCGAGGGCATGGCCGCCGACCTGGTGCGCGAACCGGCGGGGCTGCCGCGCGGAGGCGCCTGGCTCTTCGTCGAGACGGGTGGCGCCGACCCGGCCGAGGCTCGTGCGCGGGCCTCGGCGATCGCGCGGGCGGCGGACGCCCTGGACGCGGTGGTCATCGACGACCCGGTGGCCCAGCGGGCCCTGTGGCGCATCCGGGAGGACGCGAGCGGTACCGCGACCCGCACGGCGGACGGTTCCGAGGCCTGGCCCGGCTGGGAGGACTGCGCCGTGCCCCCGGCCCGGCTCGGCGCGTACCTGCGGGACTTCCGCTCCCTGCTGAGCACGTACGGCCTGCGGGGAACCCCGTACGGTCACTTCGGGGACGGCTGTATCCACGTACGGATCGACTTCGACCTCCTCACCCCGGCAGGTGTCGGACGCTTCCGCGCCTTCTCCGGTGAACTGGCCGAGCTGGTCGTCGCGCACGGCGGCTCCCTGTCCGGTGAACACGGCGACGGGCAGGCCCGCGCCGAACTGCTGCCGAAGATGTACGGCGACGAACTGGTCGCACTCTTCGGGAGGTTCAAGGACGTCTGGGACCCGGAAGGCGGCATGAACCCCGGCATGCTCGCCAGGCCGCACCGCCTGGACGAGAACCTCCGCTTCGCGGTGCTGCCCCGGAAGCCGGTGGACGTGGAGTTCGGATACCCGCACGACAAGGGGGACTTCTCGGCCGCCGTGCGCCGCTGCGTGGGCGTCGCCAAGTGCCGCACGGAGACGGCGTCCGGCGCCGGGGTGATGTGCCCGTCGTTCCGTGCCACCGGCGACGAGCAGCACTCCACGCGTGGTCGTGCCCGGCTGCTGCACGAGATGCTGGCGGGCGAGGTCGTCACGGACGGCTGGCGCTCGGAGGAGGTGCGGGACGCCCTGGACCTCTGCCTCTCCTGCAAGGGCTGCCGGAGCGACTGCCCGGTCGGCGTCGACATGGCCACGTACAAGGCGGAGTTCCTGCACCACCACTACGCGGGCCGCCGCCGGCCCGCCGCGCACTACGCCATGGGCCGGCTGCCGCGTTGGCTGCGCGCGGCCGCTCCGTACGCCCGCGCCGTGAACGCGCTGGCCGGGGTGGGGCCGCTGGCGTCGCTCGCCAAGCGCCTTGCCGGGATCGCCTCTGAGCGGACGATCCCGGCGCTCGCCCCACAGACGTTCCGGAAGTGGTTCGGCACCCGCGTGCAGCCACCGGCGCGGGTCATCCTGTGGCCCGACACCTTCACCGACCACCTCTCCCCGCAGGTCGGCCGGGCGGCGGTGCAGGTCCTGGAGGCGGCGGGTCTCGGCATCGCGCTGGCGCCGGACGGGGTCTGCTGCGGGCTGACCTATGTCACCACCGGCCAGCTCGACCAGGCCCGCGTGGTGATGCGCCGCACGCTCGACCGGGTGGAGCCGCTGCTCGACGCGGGCCTGCCTGTCGTCGTACTGGAACCGAGTTGCGCGGCCGCCCTCAGGACGGATCTGCCCGAGCTGCTGGCTGACGACCCGCGTGCGCCCCGGCTGGCGGCCGCCGTGCGGACTTTCGCGCAGGCGCTGGAGGAGCAGGCCCCGCAGTGGCGGCCCCCGGTTCTCGACCGGGAGGTGGTGGGCCAGACCCACTGCCACCAGCACGCGGTCCTCGGCGACGCGGCCGAACGCCGGCTGCGCGCCAAGGCCGGCCTGACGGGCGAACTGAGCGGAGGCTGTTGCGGTCTCGCCGGAAACTTCGGCTTCGAGAGCGGCCACTACGAGGTGTCGGTCGCCTGTGCCCAGGAACAGCTGCTGCCCTCGGTGCGGGCGGCGGGGGACGGGACGGAGATCCTGGCGGACGGGTTCTCCTGCCGCACGCAGCTGGCACAGCTGGCGGGACTCGGCGGCCGGCCGGGGCGGCATCTCGCGGAGGTACTGGCGGAGGGGCTGGAACGCGGAGCTGAACAAGACGGGGAGTCCCGGCCGGACTCGTGAGCACCCGGTCGGGAAGCACCCGGAAACCGTAATAGGGAAGTGCCGCTCCGGGCCCTTACTGTGGACGTCATGGATCCGATCGCCCCCGCCGACGCCAAGGCCCTCGACACCTCTTTGACCGCCCCCTCCGCCGCGCGTCCCGCTGCCCCGGCCGCCACCGGCGAATCCGCGGCCACCGGCCAATCGGGGGCCGCCGGCCTGCGTGGCCGGCTGGGGCCGCTCGGGCTGGTGCTGGCCGGCGGGATCTCGGTGCAGTTCGGTGCGGCGGTCGCCGTCTGGCTGATGCCCAGGGCCGGGGCGCTCGGTGTTGTCTCGCTGCGGCTGACCGTCGCCGCGGTGGTGCTGCTCGCCGTGTGCAGGCCCCGGGTGCGCGGCCTTTCACGTGCGGACTGGGGCACGGTCCTGGTCTTCGGGGTCGCGATGGCCGGCATGAACGGTCTCTTCTACCAGGCGGCCGACCGCATCCCGCTGGGTGCGGCCGTGACCCTGGAGGTGCTCGGCCCGCTCGCCCTCTCGGTGATCGCCTCGCGCCGGCTGGTGAACCTGCTCTGGGCCGGGCTCGCGCTCTGCGGCGTGGTACTGCTGAGTGGCGGCGGCTTCGGCGGCCTGGACCTGGCCGGTGTGGCCTTCGCGCTCGGCGCGGGCGGGATGTGGGCCGCGTACATCATCTTCAGCGCCCGCACCGGCGCCCGTTTCCCGCGCGCGGACGGGCTGGCGCTGGCGATGACGGTCGGTGCCCTGCTGATGCTGCCCCTGGGGATCGCGGACGCGGGCTCGAAGCTCCTCGTGCCGAGCACGCTGGGTCTCGGTGCGGCGGTGGCGGTGCTGTCGTCCGTACTCCCGTACACGCTGGAACTGCTCGCACTGCGGCGGCTGCCCGCTTCGACCTTCGCGGTCCTGATGAGCCTGGAGCCCGCCATCGCGGCGACGGCGGGCTTCCTCGTCCTGCACCAGGCGCTCTCCGCGCTGGACGCCCTGGCGATCGCGCTGGTGATCGTCGCGAGCCTGGGCGCGGTACGGACGCAGATCACCGGGAAGTGACCTGGGGCCGGGCGCCGGGCGCTGCGGTCGGCGGGCCGGGGCCGGCGTGCCGGCGAAGGGCCGTGAGGCGGTCCATGAAGTGCGTCACACCCTGCTGGGCGCACCTGCCTGCCCCGTCGGAGTCCGGCGCTCGCAACGGCCCGCTCCCGTCGGCGGATCCGGCTGCGCCCCGCCATGGCCAGGGCGGAGCGGGCACCAGCCCCGGACCACGGGCGACTTAGGTCACCCTTCCCTGGAGGCGCGAGGGCCTGGTACAGATGGTGGGAGTTTCCCCAGCACATCGGAAGTACTGCCATGAATCAGGACAACAGCACCGGGCTCACCCCCTTCACGCTCGACCTGACCCTCGACGAGACCCGGCGACGGGCCGAGGTCCTGGCCGCGCTCGGGCCCGACTGGGACCCGGTGGCCGCCCTCCGGGGCGAGGAAGAGGCGTATGCCCTCCTCTACTCGGGCCTGGACGCGGAGCAGCAGCGCACCTACGACATGCTGGTGGCGGCCGGTGTCCTGCCGGGGGAGGAGCCGGGCCGTGCGGCTGCCCATTGATCCGCAGGCGGACTCCGGTCGTCGTGCCTGGGTGGCCTGCCCCGTCTGTGACGACGCGCGCCACTGCGCGACCTGCGCCGGCCGTCGCAACTGCTTCGAGCACTGGCGTTACCTGATCTCCAACAAGGGGCCGGTCGTCCATCTTCAGTGCCCCCGGTGCACGCACATGTGGTCATGGAACACCCGCCCCGGCGTCACCGGCCGCGGCGAGGGCGTCGGCCACTCCTGACCCGCCGGGTGCCCCTGGCGCGGTCGATGGCCCGGCGCCGCTCCTGACCTGATCCGCCGTCTCCGCACTCGCGTCCCCCTCGGCCGTGTGGCAGGCGGAGTGGTCTCCGGGCGCCCCTCGCTGGACCGGGTTCCTACCGCTCCGCGTAGGGGAGTGCGGCTTCTGCCGCGGCAGCGACGAAGGAGGCGACCAGGCGGCGGCGGTCGTCCTGCGACCACGCGAGGACAAGTTCGCTGCTGGGGGCATCGGTCACGGGCCGGTAGACCAGGTCGGGGTGCATGGGCTGGGTCAACGAGCGGGGCAAGATCGCGAGGGTGCGTCCCAGCCTGATCATTTGCAGGGCTTCGGCTGCGTCCGCGACCTCGGGCCCCGGCCCGGCTTCGGGTGCTCCGGTCCAGCGCACGCCTTTCCAGCGCGGCAGTGTTTCCTGGGCGAGGTCGGCGAGGGTGACCTCCGAGCGAGAGGCGAGCCGGTGGTCCGGCGGCAGGATCGCGACACGTCCTTCGACCATCAGCGTCTCGTGGTCCAGGCCGGTCATGTCGTCGAACGGCGCGTACAGCAGGGCAACATCAGCGCGGCCATCGCGAACGTGATCGGCACGGTCGGTGGCTCCGCCGAAGAGGATGTCCACCTGGCGGGCATCGGGCTGGTCGGCGTAGGCGGCCAGGATCCCGGACAGGAGGTTTGCGTCACCGCCGGGTTTGATCACCAGGCGCAGGTGGGCTTGCCGATCGCCGGCCCGGCGGGTCTTCTCGGCAGCCGCGCTGACAGCGTTGAGTGCGTGCCGGCCATGGTGCAGGAGTGCTTCACCGGCGGGGGTGAGGGCGACGTGCCTGCTGGAGCGCTCCAGCAACTTCACTCCGAGCGAGGATTCCAGTCGCCGGATCGCCTTGGACAGGGCCGGCTGCGCGATCGCAAGGCAGGCCGCGGCGCGACCGAAGTGCAGTTCCTCGGCCACGGCGACGAAGTACTCCAGCTCGCGGGTCTCCAGCTCGGCCATGTCGGAAGACTACCGCCCTATCCATTCCTGCCAGGCATCGAACGAGAACGGATAGATCTTGGACGGGCGCGAGAAATGCCTGTTTTCTGGAGGCATGATTCACCACACGATGATCGTAGCGTTCGACAAACCGATTCCCGCGAGTGATCTGGACCAGTACCTCAAGGAGTTCGAGGAACTCGTGCAGGGATCCGGTCTGGTCGAGTCGTTCGCGGCCCAGCCCCATATCCGCGTCCCGGGCGACGATCACGCCCCGGTGGCCGTCGCCACCGCAGTCCTGCAACTGCGCCTGACCGACCTCGATGCCCTGAACGCGACCTTCACCCTGCCCGGGGCGGTCGACCTCATCAAGCGCTGGCAGGGCCGCTACCCGTACAAGGCGATCTGGGTCAACCACGAGCCGCTGACCTGAGCGGCCGGACCGGTTTCCGTCGCCCGTCGTCCGTTCGGCAAAAACAATGCAAGCACGCTTGCTTGTTTTCCTGCCCGCTGCCATGCTCCGGGGCACGAAGCCGTGCCCCGGAGGGAGCGTCCCGTGTCCGATGCAGGAGCCGTGCTGGATGATCTGGTCGCCGAGAGCGCGGAACTGGACCAGCTCGTAGCGGAGTTGGGCGACGAGCAGTGGGTGCGCGTCACCCCTGCGCCCCGCTGGACCGTCGCTCATCAGATCGCCCACCTGGCCTGGACCGACCGGGCCGCGCTCATCGCGGTGACCGATCCCGAGGGATTCGGCGCGGAGGTCGAGAAGGCACTGGCCGCGCCGGACACCTTTGTGGACACCGGGGCCGAGGAGGGGGCCGCGCTCAACCCGGCTGCCCTGCTCGCCCGTTGGCGTGAGGGACGCGAGCGCCTCAGGGGGCGCTGCGGACCGCCCCGCCCGGCGCCCGGTTTCCCTGGTACGGCCCGCCGATGAGTACCGCGTCGATGGCCACCGGCCGGCTGATGGAGACCTGGGCGCACGGCCAGGACGTGGCGGACGCGCTCGGTGTGAAGCGGGAACCCACCGCGCGGCTGCGGCACGTGGCGCGGATCGGCGTACGGGCCCGGGACTTCGCCTTCGGGGCGCGGGGACTCGCGGTGCCCGGCGAGGAGTTCCGGGTCGAGTTGACGGCGCCGGACGGTGAGCTATGGGAGTACGGGCCGGCCGACGCAGTCCAGCGCGTGACCGGGCCCGCCCTCGACTTCTGCCTGCTGGTCACCCAGCGCGCGCACCGCGACGACCTGTCCCTGCGCGCGGAGGGCGCCGACGCCGAACGGTGGCTCGGGATCGCGCAGGCCTTCGCCGGGCCGCCCGGAGCCGGACGTGCCCCGAAGGGCGCGGCATGAGGACGCTGCGCGTCGGCAACGCGTCGGGCTTCTACGGTGACCGGTTCGGCGCGATGAGGGAGATGCTCACCGGCGGCCGGCTGGATGTGCTGACGGGGGACTACCTTGCCGAGCTCACCATGCTCATCCTCGGCCGTGACCGCCTCAAGGACCCCCGTACCGGCTACGCCAGGACGTTCCTGCGCCAGTTGGAGGAGTGCCTCGGCGAGGCGCACGACCGTGGGGTGCGGATCGTCAGCAATGCGGGCGGCCTCAACCCGGCCGGACTCGCCTGCGCCGTACGGGAGTTGAGTGAGCGGGTCGGCGTACCGGTCCGGGTCGCGCACGTGGAGGGCGATGCGCTGCCCCTGACCGATGACGCGCTCACCGCCAACGTCTATCTGGGCGGCGCCGGGATCAGCGAGTGTCTCAGGAGCGGTGCCGATGTGGTGGTCACGGGCCGGGTGACGGACGCGGCGCTGGTCACCGGACCCGCAGCCTGGCACTTCGGCTGGCAGCCCGACGACCTCGACCGGCTGGCCGGTGCGGTGGTCGCCGGGCATGTACTGGAGTGCGGGACCCAGGCGACCGGCGGCAACTACTCCTTCTTCACCGGGCACGACGTACGCCACCCCGGTTTCCCCGTCGCGGAGATCGGCGCCGACGGGTCAGCCGTCATCACCAAGCACGACGGTACGGGCGGGACGGTCGACATCGGGACGGTCACCGCGCAACTGCTCTACGAGACGGCCGGAGCCCGGTACGCGGGCCCCGACGTCACGGCCCGGCTCGACACCGTACGGCTGACGCAGGACGGCCCCGACCGGGTGCGGATATCGGGTGTACGGGGGGAGGCGCCGCCCGCCGTGCTCAAGGCGGGGGTCACCCGGATCGGCGGCTGGCGCAACGAGGTCGTATTCGTACTCACCGGGCTCGACATCGAGGCCAAGGCGGCGCTGGTCCGCGAACAGGTGGAGGACGCCTTCGGGGCGGCGGGCACGTCGCGCCCGGCGGGCGTGCGGTGGGATCTGGTGCGCACGGATCACGCCGACGCCGAAACCGAGGAGTGCGCGAGCGCGCTGCTCCGCCTCGTGGTGCGCGACAGCGACCAGGAGGCGGTCGGACGGGTGGTCAGCGGGGCGGCGATCGAGCTGGCGCTCGCCAGCTACCCCGGCTTCCATGTGACCGCTCCACCGGGCAAGGGCACGCCGTACGGGGTCTTCGACGCGGTGTACGTGGAGCGGGAAGCGGTGGAGCAGCTGGCCGTACTGCCGGACGGGGAAAGGGTGGTGGTGCCAGGACCCTCCCGTACGGCGGAGCTGTCGGCGGTCGGCGAGCCGCCCCTTCCCGAGCCGCTGCCCGCGGGGAGCGGTGTACGGCGGGTTCCGCTCGGGCGGGTCGCCGGGGCCCGCAGCGGGGACAAGGGCGGGGACGTGAACGTGGGCGTGTGGGTCCGGACGGACACGGCGTGGCGCTGGCTGGCCCACGCCCTCACCGTCGCGCGGTTCCAGGAGCTGCTGCCCGAGACGCGGGGCCTGGTGGTCACGCGCCATGTGCTGCCGAACCTGCGGGCGTTGAACTTCGTGGTGGAAGGGCTGCTGGGGGAAGGGGTCGCGGCGCAGGAACGGTTCGACGCGCAGGGGAAGGGGGTGGGGGAGTGGCTGCGGAGCCGGCTGCTGGACGTGCCGGCGGAGGTCCTGGACGCCCCGGGCAGCCTCCGCCGGTGAGGCCCGCTCCGGCATCCCCGTCCCCCTTTCCCCCGCACCCTCGGACAAGCCGCCCCCTCATGCGCCGTGCGGGCGGGCGGGCGGGAGCACGCGTCCGTCCTCATTCAAGGAGTTCCGGTTGACCACCCTCCGCACCACCATCGACCCCGCTTCCCCCGAGTACACCGCCCACCGCGAGGCCATGCTCGCCAAACTCGCCGACCTGGAGACCGAGCACACCAAGGCGCTCGCGGGCGGCGGGGAGAAGTACACCGAACGCCACCGCAAACGCGGCAAGATGCTCGCCCGTGAACGCGTCGAGCTGCTGATCGACCCCGACACGCCCTTCCTGGAGCTGTCCCCGCTCGCCGCCTGGGGCACCGACTACCCACTCGGCGCCTCCATGATCACCGGAATCGGCACCGTCGAGGGCGTCGAGTGCCTGATCACCGCGAACGACCCCACAGTGCGCGGCGGTGCCAGCAACCCCTGGACACTGAAGAAGGCCTTCCGGGCCAATGAGATCGCGTACGCCAACCGCCTCCCGTGCATCAGCCTCGTCGAGTCCGGAGGGGCCGACCTCCCGTCACAGAAGGAGATCTTCATCCCCGGCGGCGCGCTCTTCCGGGACATCACCCGGCTCTCCGCCGCCGGGATCCCCACGATCGCCGTGGTCTTCGGGAACTCCACAGCGGGCGGCGCGTACGTGCCGGGCATGTCCGACCACGTGATCATGATCAAGGAGCGGTCGAAGGTCTTCCTCGGCGGGCCCCCGCTGGTCAAGATGGCGACCGGTGAGGAGTCCGACGACGAATCGCTCGGCGGTGCAGAGATGCACGCCCGGGTCTCCGGTCTCGCCGACTACCTGGCGCTCGACGAGCCCGACGCGCTGCGCCAGGCCCGCCGCGTCGTCGCCCGCCTCAACTGGCGCAAGGCGCAGCCGGATCCGCCAGGCCCTGTGGCGCCGCCCCAGCACGACGAGGAGGAGCTGCTCGGCATCGTTCCCGGCGATCTGAAGACCCCGTTCGACCCGCACGAGGTCATCGCGCGGATCACCGACGGCTCGGACTTCGACGCGTTCAAGCCGCTCTACGGGCCGAGCCTGGTCACCGGCTGGGCCGAACTGCACGGCTACCCGGTCGGTATTCTCGCCAACGCGCAGGGTGTCCTCTTCTCCGAGGAGTCCCAGAAGGCCGCCCAGTTCATCCAGTTGGCGAACCAGCGCGACATCCCGCTGATCTTCCTGCACAACACCACCGGCTATATGGTCGGCAAGGAGTACGAGCAGGGCGGCATCATCAAACACGGCGCCATGATGATCAATGCCGTCTCGAACTCGAAGGTCCCGCACCTCTCCGTCCTGATGGGCGCCTCCTACGGCGCCGGCCACTACGGCATGTGCGGGCGCGCCTACGATCCCCGGTTCCTCTTCGCCTGGCCCAGCGCCAAGTCCGCTGTGATGGGACCGCAGCAGCTGGCGGGAGTGCTCTCGATCGTCGCCCGCGCCTCCGCGCTGGCCAAGGGGCAGCCGTACGACGAAGAGGCGGACGCCGCGCTGCGCGCCGTCGTGGAGCAGCAGATCGAGTCGGAGTCCCTGCCGGCCTTCCTTTCCGGGCGGCTGTACGACGACGGGGTCATCGATCCGCGCGACACCAGGACGGTTCTCGGACTGTGTCTGTCCGCCATCCACAACGCACCGGTCGAGGGCGCCCGCGGCGGCTTCGGCATCTTCCGGATGTGAGGACGAAGATGATCACCTCCCTCCTTGTCGCCAACCGCGGTGAGATCGCCTGCCGGATCTTCCGCACCTGCCGTGCCCTGGGCATCGCCACCGTGGCCGTCTTCTCCGACGCCGACGCGGACGCGCTGCACGTACGGGAGGCGGACACCGCCGTACGGCTGCCGGGGGCCGCCCCCGCCGACACCTATCTCCGTGGCGACCTCATCGTCGCAGCGGCCCGCACGGCGGGAGCCGATGCCGTCCACCCCGGCTACGGCTTCCTCTCCGAGAACGCCGGATTCGCCCGCGCGGTCGCCGGCGCCGGGCTCACCTGGGTCGGCCCCACCCCCGGCGCGATCGAGGCGATGGCCTCCAAGACCCGCGCCAAGAAGCTCATGGCGGGCGCCGGGGTCCCCCTCCTGGCCCCTGTCGACCCGGCCGGCGCCACGGCCGCCGATCTGCCGCTGCTGCTCAAGGCGGCGGCCGGCGGCGGCGGGCGCGGGATGCGCCTCGTACGTGAACTCGGCGCGCTGGAAGCCGAGATGACGGCTGCCGCGGCCGAGGCGAGGTCGGCCTTCGGGGACGGTGAGGTGTTCGCCGAGCCGTATGTGGAGCGCGGCCGTCATGTCGAGGTCCAGATCATGGCCGACGCTCACGGCACCGTCTGGGCGCTCGGCACCCGGGACTGCTCCCTCCAGCGCCGCCACCAGAAGGTCATCGAGGAGGCCCCCGCTCCCGGGCTCCCCGACGCCCTGCGCCGCACGCTGCACGAGGCCGCCACCACCGCGGCCCGCGCGGTGGATTACCGGGGCGCGGGGACCGTGGAGTTCCTCGTCACGGAGAGCGGCGACCGGGCGTACTTCCTGGAGATGAACACCCGGCTCCAGGTGGAACACCCGGTGACCGAGGCCGTGTTCGGCCTGGACCTGGTCGCACTCCAGCTCCGGACCGCGGAGGGCGAACCGCTTCCGCCCGGTGGCCCGCCGGCACCGCACGGCCACGCGGTGGAGGCCCGGCTGTACGCGGAGGACCCGGCGGCCGGATGGGCACCGCAGACCGGTGCCCTGCACCGCCTCGACGTGCCCGGTACCGGCGAAGCGGCCGCCGGTACGGCGTCCGGCACCACCGTTCGCCTGGACACCGGGTACGCGGGCGGTGACACCGTCGGCATCCACTACGACCCGATGCTCGCGAAGGTCATCGCCCATGCCCCCACCCGTACGGAAGCGCTCCGCGCACTCGCGTACGCCCTCGAAAGGGCCCGTATCCACGGCCCGGTCACCAACCGCGACCTGCTCGTACGGTCCCTGCGCCACCCGGACTTCACCGCGGCCCGCCTCGACACCGGTTTCTACGACCGGCACCTTCCCGGACTCACCGCCACCGCACCCGGTCAGGACGCGGCGCTCGCCGCTCTCGCCGCGGCCCTCGCGGACGCCGCGAACGCCAGGATCGGCGGGTGGCGCAACGTACCGTCCCAGCCGCAGAGCAAGACCTACCGCCGCGAACCCGACGGCGCCGAGTACGAGATCCGCTACCGCCTCACCCGGGACGGGTTGCTCGCCGACGGGTTCCCGGGCATTCGGCTGGTCGCTGCCACGCCGCAGCGCGTGTCGCTCGAAACCGGCGGGGTGCTGCGGCACTTCGACGTCGAGGTGCACGGCGACCGCGCCCATGTCGGCCCGCACACCCTCACGCGGCTGCCCCGCTTCCCCGACCCGGCGGCCCGTACCGCGCCGGGCTCGCTGCTCGCGCCGATGCCCGGCACGGTCGTCCGGGTCGCCGAAGGGCTTGCCGTGGGGGACGCGGTCAGCGCGGGCCGGCCCCTGATCTGGCTGGAGGCCATGAAGATGGAGCACCGCATCACCGCCCCCGCCTCCGGCACCCTCACCGAGCTGCACGCCACCCCCGGCCGCCAGGTCGAGGTCGGCGCACTGCTCGCCGTCGTACAGGAAACACAGGAAGCACAGGAAGCACAGGACGCTCGGGCAACACAGGACGCACGCGGCATACAGGAGGCCCTGGAGTCATGAGTATGAGCACTGGCACTGGCACCGGCACTCGTATCGGGAGCACGGCGGTCGAGACCGAGGAACGTGCGGCCCTGCGCGCGGCCGTCGCCGCCCTCGGCAGGCGCCACGCGGGTACGAGCCACCGCGACTACGACCGGCAGGCCCTGTGGGCCGACGCGGCGAAGCTCGGCTACCTCGGGGTGAGTCTCCCCGAGGAGTACGGCGGCGGAGGCTGCGGCATCGGCGAACTCTCCATCGTGCTGGAGGAGTTGGGTGCGGCGGGGTGTCCGCTCCTGATGATGGTCGTCTCGCCCGCCATCTGCGGCACGGTCATCGCCCGCTTCGGCACGGACGAGCAGAAGCAGCGATGGCTCCCCGGCCTCGCGGACGGCTCACTCACGCTCGCCTTCGGCATCACCGAACCGGACGCCGGGTCCAACTCGCACCGCATCACGACCACCGCCCGCCGCGCCGAAGGGGGCGACTGGCTGCTCACCGGGCGCAAGGTCTTCATATCCGGCGTCGACATGGCCGATGCGACCCTCATCGTCGGGCGCACCGAGGACTCCAGGACCGGGCGACTCAAGCCGTGCCTCTTCCTGGTGCCCCGTGACGCCCCCGGATTCCAGCGTACGCAGATCGATATGGAGATCCAGGCGCCGGAGAAGCAGTTCGAGCTGGTCCTCGACGACGTGCGGCTGCCTGCCGACGCACTGATCGGTGACGAGGACGCCGGGCTGCTCCAGCTGTTCGCCGGGCTCAACCCCGAACGGATCATGACCGCCGCCTTCGCGATCGGCATGGGCCGCTACGCGCTGGCGAAGGCCGTCGACTACGCGAAGACGCGACAGGTCTGGAGGGAACCCATCGGCTCCCATCAGGCCATCGCGCATCCACTCGCCCAGTCCCACATCGAGCTCGAACTGGCCCGCCTCATGATGCAGAAGGCCGCCGCGCTCTACGACGCGGGTGACGACCTGGGCGCGGGCGAGGCCGCCAATATGGCCAAGTACGCGGCGGGGGAGGCCTGCGTGAAGGCCGTCGACCAGTCCGTGCACACCCTCGGCGGCAACGGCCTCACCCGCGAGTACGGCCTGGCGGCGCTCATCACCGCGTCCCGGGTGGCGCGGATCGCGCCGGTCAGCCGGGAGATGATCCTCAACTTCGTGTCCCACCAGTCCCTCGGCCTGCCCAAGTCCTACTGAGAGCCCTGCCGGCAGCCCTGTTGGCACTCCTGCCACCAGTCCTGCCGGCGACCGCACTGGCAGTCCTACCGACGGGAGCGAGTCCGGTGTTGTTCCGCAGTGAGTACGAAGACGTCCCGGTCGTCGACCGGCCCGTCCACGAAGCCGTCCTGGGCCGGGCCCAGGAGTACGGCGACACCCCAGCGCTGATCGACGCGGTGGACGGCACCACCGTCACCTACCGCCAACTCGACGCCGCCCACAAGTCGGTCGCCGCCGGGCTGAGCGCCGCCGGGTTGCGCAAGGGCGATGTCGTAGCCCTGCACAGCCCCAACAGCATCGCCTACCCGGCGGTCTTCCACGGGGCGAGCCGGGCGGGTGCCACGGTCACCACCGTGCACCCGCTCGCCACACCGGATGAGTTCGCCAAACAGCTGCGGGACTCCGCCGCGCGCTGGATCATCACCGTGTCACGGCTGCTCGACGTGGCGCGCCGGGCGGCCGAACTGGCGGGCGGAGTCGAGGAGATATTCGTCTGCGACCGGGCGGAAGGCCACCGCTCCGTGCTCGACCCGCCCGCATCCGGGGAGCGCGCCCCGGAGGTCGTCATCGACCCCGCGGACGACGTCGCCGTACTGCCCTACTCCTCGGGCACCACCGGTACCCCCAAGGGCGTCATGCTCACCCACCGGTCCGTCTCCACGAACCTGGCGCAGCTGCACCCGTTCGCGCGCATGGGGCCGGGCGAGCGCATCCTCGCCGTGCTGCCGTTCTTTCACATCTACGGTCTCACCGCGCTGCTCAACGCACCGCTGCGGTACGGCGCGACGGTGGTGGTGCTGCCCCGGTTCGAGCTCGGCCAGTTCCTGTCCGCCATCGAGAAGCACCGCATCAGCGGCCTCTACGTGGCCCCGCCGATCGTCCTCGCCCTCGCCAAGCATCCGTCCGTCGCACGCTACGACCTGTCGTCGCTGGAGTACATCGTCAGCGCCGCCGCCCCCCTGGACTCCTCGCTGGCCGCCGCGTGTTCGGCCAGGCTCGGGCTCCCGCCGGTGTGCCAGGCGTACGGCATGACGGAGCTGTCACCTGGTACCCATGTCGTCCCGCTGGACGCGGTGGACCCGCCCCCGGGAACGGTCGGAAAGCTGTTCCCCTGCACCGAGATGCGCATCCTCTCGCTGGAGGGTCCGGAGCGTGATCTGGGTGTCGGAGAGGAGGGCGAGGTCGCCATCCGCGGCCCCCAGGTGATGAAGGGCTATCTGGGCCGTCCCGAAGCCACTGCCGAGATGATCGACGCTGACGGCTGGGTGCACACCGGGGACGTCGGCCGGGTCGACGAGGACGGCTGGCTCTTCATCGTCGACCGGGTCAAGGAACTCATCAAGTACAAGGGCTTCCAGGTGGCTCCCGCCGAGCTGGAAGCACTGATCCTCACCCATCCGGCCGTCGCCGACGCCGCGGTCATCGGGGTGTACGACGAGGACGGCAACGAAGTGCCCATGGCGTTCGCCGTCCGTCAGGCGTCGGTGGACCTCACGGAGGAGGAGCTGATGGCGTACGTCGCGGGGCGCGTCGCCCCGTACAAGAAGATCCGGCGGGTGGAGTTCATCGACGCCGTGCCGCGCGCCACCTCCGGCAAGATCCTCCGGCGCGAGCTGCGGGAGCGGGAGCGCCGGACCGGCGGCGAGGTGGCCGGCGGCCCGAGCGGGGCCGGGAGCGCCGACCAGGGCGCGGCCGGTGCGGAGCGGACGAGGAGGGGAAGCGCGTGACGCCGACGCCCAGCACGGTCCGGACGGCGCACGACCGGGGGATCACCACCCTGACGCTGGACGCGCCGCACAACCGCAACGCGCTCTCCGCGCGCCTGGTGGGCGAGCTGGAGGAGGCGCTGTCGGCCGCCGGTGATTCGGTACGCGCGGTGGTCCTCACCCACACCGGGAACACGTTCTGCGCGGGGGCGGACCTCAGGGAGCCGCCCGAACCGGCGGCGTTCGTACGGCTGATGCGGTCGATTGTCGCGTGCCCCCGGCCGGTCGTGGCCCGGGTCACCGGCCATGTCCGCGCCGGCGGGCTGGGGCTGCTGGGGTCCTGCGACATCGCGATGGCGGGCCCCGGTGCCACCTTCGCGTTCACCGAGTCCCGGCTCGGCCTGGCCCCCGCCGTCATCTCGATGCCGCTGCTGCCACGCATGGACGCACGGGCCGCGGCCCGCTACTACCTCACCGGCGAACGGTTCGACGGTGCCGAAGCAGCCCGTACGGGGCTGATCACCGGCGCCGCCCAGGACGTGGACGCCGCGCTCGCTCCCGTCATCGATGGCCTGCGCCGGGCCTCGCCGCAGGGCCTGGCCGCATCGAAGTCCCTGGTCACCGCTACGGTGCTGGAGAACTTCGACCGCAGAACGGAAGACCTCATCGCCCACTCGGCGTCCCTCTTCGCGTCCGCCCAGGCGCGCGAGGGCGTACAGGCCTTCCTCGAACGACGGGAGCCCGCATGGGTGTTGTGACCGACCCGGGGAGCGGTAACGGCGGCACGGTCCGGGGCCCCAAGCAGGACCGCAGCCGCGCCACCCGGCAGCGTCTGCTGGAGGCCGCCGTGTCCTGCCTGGCCGAACACGGCTGGACAGGGTCGACCGTCTCCGCCGTGGCGGAACGCGCGGGTGTCTCCCGGGGCGCGGCCCAGCACCATTTCCCCACCCGCGAGGACCTGTTCACGGCCGCGGTCGAGTACGTGGCGGAGGAGCGGTCCACCGCCCTGCGGACGCTGCCTCCGCAGGACCGCCGCACGGTGGTGGCGGCGCTCGTCGACCTCTACACGGGCCCGCTGTTCCGCGCCGCCCTGCACCTGTGGGTGGCTGCGTCGAACGAACCGCAGCTGCATGCCCGCGTCACCGAGCTGGAGGCGCGGGTGGGCCGCGAGTCGCACCGGATCGCCGTCCGGCTCCTGCGCGCCGACGAGTCCGTGCCCGGTGTACGGGAGACCGTGCAGGGCCTGCTGGACATGGCGCGGGGGCTGGGTCTCGCGAACCTGCTCACGGACGACGGGGAGCGGCGGGAGCGGGTGGTGGCCCAGTGGGGTGAGCTGGTGGAGCGGGCGCTGGGGTGAGAGTGGCGCCGTCGCCGGGGTGTCCTCGCCGGGGCGGGGTGTCCCGTACGGCCCGGACTACTTGGAGTCGACCCGTCCGAGCGGCGCGGGCCCGGCCGCCAGCGCTTCCCGTGCCGTCCGCCAGGAGGTGTCCCCGGGGTACAGCTCACTGCGGAGGTAGGCCCAGGTGAGCCGCTGGACGGCGGAGACCCGCTCGGGGCTCTCGTCGGTGGTCTCGGCGACGTCGTACCCGGAGATGCCTCCGAGCCCGTGCTCCGCGTCGAACAGGGTGAGCAGCGCTTTGGGGCCCGGGGAGAGGAAGTAGGGATCGGCGTGCCAGTCCGCGCCCGCGACCGTCAGATGGGCGGACAGGTCCTTGTCGCCGGCGACCACGAGCGTGGGCGTCGTCATTCCGGAGAAGTCGTTGGTCAGGAAGATGGGGTAATTCCTGGCCGTGAACTCGCTGAGGGCGTCGCCGCCCCGGCCGGGTGCGGCAAGCAGTACCCCTGCCTTGATCCGGGGCTCCGCCAGATCGACTTCCGCCCCGTCGTGGGGGTCCGTGGTCCGCGCGCCGAGCAGCAGACCGGCGGTGTGTCCGCCCATGGAGTGACCGGCCACGGCGACCCTGCTCGGGTCCAGACGTCCGAGCAGCTGCGGGACGGCGGCCCCGATCGCGTCGAGCTGGTCGAGTACGCGCTTCATGTCCTCGGCCCGCGACCGCCAGTACAGCGGTGCCTCGGGGTCCCCGGGATCCAGGGTCAGTGTGCTGGAGCTCAGATGGGTGGGCTGAATCACGGCGAAGCCGTGCGCCGCCCAGTAGTTGACGAGGGGGGCGTAACCGTTCAGCGAGGAGAGGTGGTTCGAGTGGCCCTGGCCGTGCGAGAGGAGGATGACCGGCAGGTCGCTCCCGGTCACCGGCGCGGTGACCCGTACCTCCAGATCCACGGCCCGGTCGGGGGCCGGCAGCACTACCGGGGCGACCGAGAAGACGGGTGCGGAGGTAGGGGCGGGGACGGGTGTGCCGTAGGTGTCGGTGGGGCGGGTGGACTCACTCATGACGTGTCCTTCCATGTGATGGGCTCCGCTCGATGGGCTCCGCCCGGCCTGTGCCTGGCTCTGCCGTCGGCCCAGTTCGCCGGTTCGGTTCGCCGGGCAGCGGGCAGCGGGCAGGGAGCGCAGGATTGCCCGGGTTCAGCGCCGCACGAAAAGCGGAGCGTCGTTCCGATTAATATACGGAGCACCGTTCCGCTTTGTCAACGAGTGCGTCCCGGCACCAGTGGTGCCACGGGTGCCAGGGTGGGAGAGGCCCTGGGCCCTGCCGGAATACCGGCGGACGGACAGCGGTTGGTACCGCAGAACTCAGCCGCTGACCGGGGGAACGGCGACTGCCGAACGGCGGATGTCAGAGGTGGATGCCGAAGCCCCCGGGCCGACCCTGGAGCACGCCATGGCCCGCTCGTTCCTCTTCGTCCTCGGCAGCGCCCGGATGGACGGCAACACCGAACTGCTGGCCCGCGCGGCAGCGGAGCAACTGCCGGGCGACACCGAGCAGCGCTGGCTGAACCTGGCGCAGCTTCGCCTGCCCGACTACAGCGACTCCCGCCTCGCACCGGGCTCGCGGCCCGACGGGGAGAGCGATGAGGTGTTGCTGCGGGAGGCGACGGTCGCGGCCACCGACCTCGTGATCGCCTCGCCGCTCTACTGGTACTCGGTGTCGTCCTCAACCAAGCGCTACCTCGACTACTGGTCGAAGTGGCTGTCCACTCCGGACGCCGGCTTCAGGGCCAGGATGTCCGGGCGCACGCTGTGGGGCGTGACGGTGATGGCGCACCGCGAAGAGGTGGTCGCCGAACCGCTGGCCCTCACGCTGCACCACACGGCGGCCTACATGGGCATGCGGTTCGGCGGCGTGCTGCTCGGCAACGGTTCCCGGCCGGGCCAGGTACTCACGGACGAGCGGGCGGCCGCACGGGCCAAGACGTTCTTCTCGCAGGAGGCACCCCTCGCCCGCTTTCCCTACGACGAGCAGTGACAGGTGGTGGGGTGCGGCACCAGCGGGCCACGCCGGGCGGAGCCGGTCAGGGTGCGGACAACGGCCTAACGCCGTGACATGTAGACGTCGAATGCCTTGTGCAGCAGCTTGTTGAGCGGGAAGTCCCACTCGCCGACGTACTCGGCCGCCTGTCCGCCGGTGCCGACCTTGAAGCGGAGGAGGCCGAGCAGGTGGTTGCTCTCGTCCAGCGTGTCGGTCGTACCGCGGAAGTCGTAGACGGACGCGCCCATCGCGTGGGCGTCGCGGATCATCTGCCACTGGATGGCGTTGTTCGGCTGCACCTCGCGTTTGCGGCTGGTGGAGGCTCCGTAGGAGTACCAGACGTGCCCGCCGACGGTGAGCATGGTGGCGGCGGCCAGCACTTCCCCGTCGTGCTCGGCGAGGTAGAGGCGCATCCGGCCGGGGTCTTCGGCGGTCAGGGCCTTCCACATGCGCTGGAAGTACTCCAGTGGGCGGGGCATGAACTGATCGCGGGCAGCGGTCTCGGCGTAGAGCCCGTAGAAGGTGGTCAGGTCGTCGTAGTCGCCCTGGACGACCTTGACGCCGGCCTTCTCGGCCTTCCTGACGTTGCGCCGCCACAGCTGGTTGAACCCGCGCTGGATGTCGTCCAGCGAGCGGTCGGCGAGGGGGAGTTGGAAGACGTACCGCGGCTGACCGGCGGCGAATCCGTCCTCGTGGTCCCCGCCGGACTGCCGCCAGCCCATGTCCCGCAGCCGGTCCGTCAGCTCGATGGCCCGGGGATCGTGGGTGGTGGCCTCGACGTCACCCAGACGGTGGGTCCCCGGATCCGCGATCGCGTCCTTGACGGTGGCCGCGTCCCAGCGGCGTGCGATGACGGGCGGCCCCATCTTCACCGTGAAGGCGCCCTGGGACTTCAGATGGGCCAGCAGCGGGTGCAGCCATCTGCCGAGTCCGGCGTCGTGCCAGTCGATGGCCGGACCTTCGGGCAGGTAGGCGAGGTACCGCTTGATCTTCGGCAGCGGCCGGTAGAGGACGAGAGCAGTGCCGACGATCCGGTCCGACTCGTCGGTCCATCCGAGGCTCTCCGCCCGCCAGTCGGGTTTTACGTCGCCCCAGGACGGCACCTGCATGTGGCTCGCCGAGGGCAGGCTGCCGACGAACGCCAGGTGCTCGTCCCGGCTGATGGTCCTCAGGCGAAGGGTCATGCGGATGCTCCTCGGCAATGGGCTGCGGCCCCCCAACGGCAGCCTACTGGTGGAGCACTTCTGTTCCTCGGAGGTCGGGCGCGCTGCCCGTCCGGCGCCACCCGAACACCCGTCCGCAGCCGCTGGCTACACTCCCCCGATGGACGACATACGGTGCACTCAATGCGGTGCGGTGGAGCTGGAGCCCGGATTCATCGACGACTCGGGACAGGGCGCAGCCGGGTACGGGAAGTGGATCGCCGGGCCCCTCGCGCGTGGAGCGTTCGGCGGTGCCAAGAAGATGGGCCGCACGCGCCGGGAGATCTCTGCTCACCGGTGCTCCATCTGCGGGCACCTGGAACTGTTCGCCATCGAGGAATGCTGACCGGACGAAGGGCCCCGGCTGTCGGCACCGTCCGGCTGTCCGTACCGTCCGGTTGTCCGTACCGCCCGACCGTCAGCGCTGACCGGGTGTGTCGGCGCTGACCGGATCGCCGCCGCGCTGGTACAGCGCCACCAGCACCCCGTGCGTGGGCTGCCCCTCATCCGGGTCGTCCTCCACCTCGTCGACCAGTTGGGCGAGGGCCTCCCCGAGCTCTCGCGCCTTCGCGGGGCCGAGACGCACATGGCGTAGCGTCAGGTGCGTATCGGCGGGTGAGCGGTCCAGCTCCTGGGCGACCGCGGTCAGCATCGCGGCGGTGCCCGCCTCCTGCGGCTCGGCGACGATCATGCGCCGGGCCGTGCGCTGGTAGTGCTGCTCGGTGCCGCCGCGCACCCGGCGGGTCTCGGCGATGTGGACCAGTCCGGCTTCACGGAGCACCTTGAGGTGGTGGGCCACGTTGCCCTTCGTCGTGCCGAGTTGCTCCGCGAGCCGGCCGATGGTCGCGGGCCGGTGGCCCAGAGAGAAGAGCAGCCGTTGGCGCAGCGGGTGGGCGAGCGCCGAGAACTGCTCGGGCGTGCTGATCTCCTGGACGTCCTCGGGTGGCTGCGGAGGGGGAGGGTGGTCGCTCATACCGAAAGTGTCTAACTCTCTTGACGCTTTCGCAAGGGCGGTGCTCTACTCCCTGCCATGACGACCCTGACGCAGTTACTGCCTGCCCCTGTGATCGACGAAACCGCCAGGCTCCTGATGGAGCATTACGTCTTCCCGGAGACGGCCGAACAGCTCGCGGGCCTGCTCCGGCGGCGCCTTGCTGAGGGTTCCTACGACGTCGACGACGCCGAGGAGCTCGGCCGGCTGGTCACCGCGGACCTGCAGTCCGTCAACGGTGACCGGCATCTGAGGCTGAAGTACCACGCTCACCCGGTGCCCCCGGAGCGGGGGGCGGCCGCCCTGGCCGCCATGCGCCGGGACTTCGACACCTCGCTGGGCGGTGCGCCCCGGGTGGAGCTGCTCGACGGCGGGGTGGCCGTGGTGGAGCTGGCGCCGACCCTGTTCCCGCTGGAGTGGGCCGCCGAACCGCTGAGTGCCGCACTCACTCTGGCCGCTCCCGCGCGGGCGCTGATCGTGGATCTGCGCGCCAACGGAGGCGGCGACCCGGACACGGTCGCCTTCGTCTGCAGCTACCTGCTGGATGAGCGCACTCACCTGAACACCATGTACTGGCGCGACGGCGAGCGCCGCGAGCAGTCCTGGAGCCTCCCGTACGTGCCCGGCGCGCGGTTCGGCGGCAGCAAGCCGTTGTACGTACTGACCAGCAGCCGCACCTTCTCCGGCGCCGAGGAGCTGGCGTACGACCTGCAACAGCTCGGCCGCGCGGTTGTTGTCGGAGAGCGCACCGGCGGCGGGGCGCACCCGCGGGAGGGCTGGACGGTGCACCCGCACCTGGAAGCCACGATCCCGGTCGGCCGTGCGATCAATCCCGTCTCCGGTGAGGACTGGGAGGGCACCGGCGTGCAGCCGGACGTCCCGTGCGCTGCGGTCGGCTCCCTCGACCGCGCACACGAACTCGCCCTGGCCAGGCTCGCCGGCTGATCGTGTCGGGAGCGGGGCGGTTCGCCGGTGACGCGGCGCGCAATGACCGGGTTCGCTGACATCGCGGCGCGCGACGAACGGCGCGCCGATGTCCGTCAGCCCGGGGGAGTCCCGGGCAGTGGTGCGGGCTCGGTGGTGCGCAGTCCGTCGAGGATGATCCGGAGATTGCGCTCCCATTGCTGCGCGCCCGCGCGCATGCCCAGTGTGCGGGCGCCGGTGGCCGCCGCGGCCAGGAGGAACGGCACGTCCTGCCACGGCAGATCGGTGCGCATCACGCCGGCCGCCTGGGCGCGCTCCACCAGGAGCCGGATCCGTTCCCGCAATCCGGCCAGGGACTGGTCAAGGGCGTCGCCGCAGGCGCCGCCGAGTGCCTCGCCGATGCCGCAGCTCTCGGCGCGCAGCCGTACGAATGCTGCGGCGAATTCGCAGAGGCCGGCCCAGGGTTCGGGGGCGGCGAGCGATCTGTCGGCCACGTCCGCGATCTCTGTGAGCACCTCGTCGAGTACGGCTTCCAGCAGTGCCTCACGGGAAGGGACCCGCCGGTAGAAGGTGCCCACGCCCACACCGGCCCGGCGCGCGATCTCGTGCGCGCCGGCGTCGACGCCGATCTCGGCGATGGCGGTCCGCGCCGCCACCACGATTCGCTCCACGTTGCGCTGTGCGTCCGCCCGGGGCCGGTGTCCTGCCTCGGTGGCCATCAACCTGCCCACGGCGCTGTCCGGCCTGTTCATGGGATGAGTCTAGCAATTAAGTGGACATGTTCTGTCCGTTTATTTAGGCTGGCTGGATCCTCTAAGCGGACACCACCTGTCCGTTTAGGTGCCCGTCGGCAGGAAGGCAGAGACACGTCATGGCATCGGAGAAAATCCGGGTCGGCATCATCGGTGCGAGCCCCGGCCGGGGCTGGGCCGCCCGCGCGCACGTCCCGGCGCTGACGGCGCTTGCGGACTACGAGATCACCGCGGTCGCCACCAGCCGAGCCGAGAGTGCCGAGGCGGCGGCCCGGCAGTTCGGTGCCGCGCACGCCTTCACCGACCCCCGGCAGCTCGCCGGGCACCCCGAGGTGGATCTGGTCGCCGTCACCGTGAAGGTGCCCGCCCACGTCGAGTTGGTGCAAGCGGCGCTGGAGGCCGGCAAACACGTCTACTGCGAGTGGCCGCTCACCCGCACCACCGAGGAGGCCGAGGCGCTGCTCAAGTCGGCGGAACACGCGGGTGTGCACCACGCGGTCGGGCTGCAGGCGCGGTACGCCCCCGCGATCGGCTTCGCGCGCGACCTGATCGCCGACGGCTGGCTGGGGCGGGTCAACTCGGCAACGGTGTACGCCGCCCGCGGCAAGTCGGCCGGGGAGCAGATCCCCGCCTGGTCCGCCTACACCCTCGACAGAGCCAACGGAGCCGGGCTGCTGGAGGTCGCCGGGGGACACACCCTCGACGCACTGGAATACCTGCTCGGAGACATCGCGGACCTCTCGGCCGGTCTGTCGGTCCAGCACCCGACCCGTCGAGTCGCCGAGACGGGCGAGGTCGTCGGGGCGACCAGCCCGGACCATCTGCTCCTCAACGCGAGCCTGACGAGCGGGGCAGTGGTGTCCGCCCACATTCACGACGCCAAGATCACCGAGGCGCGCACCCGGCTGGAGATCGCCGGCACCGAGGGCGACCTGGCCATCGTCTCCACAGGTCCTGGCGGCCCTGCGGGTGTCCAGATCGGTGAGCTGCGTCTGCTCGGGAACCGCGCCCGCGACGGCGCGTGGCAGGAAATCCCGCTGCCCGACCGGTACCGCTGGGTCCCCGAATCCGCCGCCGCTACCGAGGTCCTGAACGTCGCCCAGCTGTACGCCCGGCTCGCCGGGGACCTCCGTACCGGCGGCCGGAGCACTCCGGGCTTCGGGGAGGGCCTCCGGCTGCACCGCCTGCTCGACGCGATCAGGCGGTCTGCCGGGACGGGTACCCGGCAGACCTTCCACGGATGATCGCTGACTGACTGGCTGGCCGCTGACCGACTCGACGGGAGGGCGGTGAGGGCCGCCGGAGCGCCCCTCCGGACCGGCGGCGACCCTCCGGCTCCTCCCGTCCTCGTGCGCGTCGGCCCGCTCCGGGTACTTGCGGGCCTCCTGTCCCGGAATGGGCCGGACTGCCCGCCCCGGACCGCCCGCCCCGGACCGCTCGGTCTCAGCCCGTGATGCCGCTGTACCCCTCGACCTCGCGGGGGTCGCGTGTGCTCGGTCCCGTGTACCGCGCGGACGGCCGGACCAGCCGCCCGGTCCGCTTCTGCTCCAGGATGTGCGCGCTCCAGCCGGCTGTGCGCGCGCACGTGAACATCGACGTGAACATGTGCGCCGGGACCTCCGCGAAGTCCAGCACGATCGCCGCCCAGAACTCCACGTTCGTGGCCAGCACCCGGTCGGGACGCCTGGCGTGCAGCTCCTCGAGGGCGGCTTTCTCCAGCGCCTCGGCCACCTCGAAGCGGGGCGCGGCCAGTTCCCTCGCCGTGCGGCGCAGCACACGCGCCCGCGGGTCCTCGGCGCGGTAGACGCGGTGGCCGAAGCCCATCAGCCGCTCGCCCTGGTCCAGGGCCCGCTTCACGTACGCGCTCGCGTCGCCGGTCCTTTCGATCTCCTCGATCATTCCCAGGACCCGCGAGGGCGCGCCGCCGTGCAGCGGGCCGGACATCGCGCCCACCGCGCCCGAGAGCGCGGCGGCGACATCGGCGCCGGTCGAGGCGATGACGCGGGCGGTGAAGGTGGAGGCGTTCATTCCGTGTTCGGCCGCAGACGTCCAGTAGGCGTCAACCGCCTTGACGTGCTTGGGGTCCGGCTCGCCGCGCCAGCGGATCATGAAGCGTTCGACGACCGAATCGGCCTTGTCGATCTCGCTCTGCGGAACCATCGGGCTGCCCTGCCCACGTGCCGACTGGGCGACGTACGAGAGGGCCATCACCGCGGCGCGTGCCAGGTCGTCGCGCGCCGTGCGCTCGTCGATGTCGAGGAGCGGCCTCAGCCCCCAGACGGGCGCGAGCATCGCCAGCGCGGACTGCACGTCGACCCGGATGTCGCCGGAGTGGACCGGGATCGGGAACGGCTCGGCGGGCGGCAGGCCGGGGTTGAAGGCTCCGTCGACCAGCAGACCCCAGACATTGCCGAAGGACACCTGGCCGACCAGATCCTCGATGTCGACGCCGCGGTATCGCAGGGCGCCGCCCTCCTTGTCCGGTTCGGCGATCTCGGTCTCGAATGCGACGACTCCTTCGAGTCCGGGTACGAAAGCGGCTGCGGCGTCGGACATCAGGCGGCTCCTCGTGATGCGTTCGACTTACGGGTTCGTCTTGCGGGCTCGGTGCATGGGCTCGGCGTGCGGGGCCGGCTTTCCTTTCAGGTTGTTCAGGGCGGGGCGGGGCGGTTCGGCTCGGTCCGGCTGGGTTCGGGCCGGTTGGGTTCACGCTCCGGCGTGGGTCTGCGCTCCGGGGGCGCGGAGGGACGAGTCTGACGGGTCCCGCCGTCACGGGGAAGCGTGACATCCGGCACACGTCCCCTTTGCGGCAGGATGGGCCCGTGCCGAACCCTGATCTGCCGAACCCCGATCTGAACCCCGCCGCGATGCGAGAGCAGTACCGCTCCACCGTCCTCGCGGAGACGGACCTGGCCCCCGCTCCGATGGAACAGTTCGGCCGCTGGTTCGCCGACGCCGTCGCGGGGGGACTGCACGAACCGAACGCCATGGTCGTCTCGACCGCTACTGCGCAGGGCAGCCCGTCCGCCCGGACGGTGCTGCTCAAGCGGTTCGACGCGGCCGGTTTTGTCTTCTTCACCAACTACAACTCCCGCAAGGGCCGTGAACTGGCCGCCAACCCGCAGGTTTCGCTGCTCTTCCCCTGGCACCGGATCGCCCGCCAGATCATCGTCACGGGTACCGCGTCCCGTATCGCCCGCGAGGAGACAGAGGCGTACTTCCGCACTCGCCCGCACGGTTCACAGCTCGGGGCCTGGGCGAGCGCACAGTCGTCGGTGATCGCCTCGCGGACCGAACTGACCGCCCGTTACGAGGAGTTGGCGGCGCGCTATCCGGAGGGCAGTGAGGTGCCGGTGCCGGAGGACTGGGGCGGCTTCCGGGTGACCCCCGGCACGGCCGAATTCTGGCAGGGCCACGAGAACCGGCTGCACGACCGACTGCGGTACGTGAGCACGGGGACCGGCGCGGGCTGGCGCGTGGAGCGGCTCTGTCCGTGAAGGGCGGGCGGGTGCCGCCCAGTGAACGCAGAAACCCGCGGGCTCTGGTTCCTCCTTGCGGAGGAGCCGGCCGGACTTACCGGCGAGCCCGCGGGTCGGTGACTGCTTGGGATTTCGGCCGGCGGTGAGCCGGCGCTGCACTACGTGCGACGACGGGCCGTCAGCCCGCAGCCACCTCGCAAGTCCGAGAAGAAATCACTTCCGGAACACCTCCTTTCGAGCGTGCAGCCGACTTTAGGACCCCCTCCGGCTCCGTTCAACCGAATTAACGGCCGCATGTGCCGCGCGGCCCCGCCGTCCGCGGAGTTGCCCTGGCAGCCACTTATTTACCGAAGTTGCGTGTGTGCTGCGTCACGTTCGCGTTGAATGATCCGACGTGCGGTACATGCAGTACATGCGGCGGACGCGTCCTGTTGGGGGTGCCGGATGAGTGGTTCCCGGATCGAGGCAGCCAGTGCGCTGGGGCCCGACGAGCCCGAGCCCGGCGGGCAGTCGGGGGCGGGAGCGATTCCTGCTCCCGCGGCTGCGTCCAGCGGCGCGGAGTGTTCCGGCGGCACCGGGGAAGGACCGGTGGGCACGGGCTCCGATCTGCTGGCCGCGCTGCTCGACGGGATGGACGCCGCGCTCTGTGCGTTCGACGCGGACGCGGTGATCACGCACTGGAACCGTGAGGCCGAGCGGATTCTCGGCTGGTCCGCCGACGAGGCCGTCGGACGTACCGGCTTCGCGGGCTGGGCGGTGCGGGCGGCGGACGCGGACGAGGTGCAGGACCGGCTGATGGCGGCGATGCGCGCCCCCGGCCGTCAGGTCCATGAGTTCGCGCTGCTCCGCAAGGACGGCGGGCGGGTGCTCGTACGGACGCAGTCCTCCGGGGTGCGCGGTGCCGACGGCGCACCGGCCGGGGTGTACTGCGCCTTCAGCGAGGTCCACGCGCAGATCGATCTGGAACGCGCGATAGCACTCAGCGAGGCCATGTTCGACGACGCGTCCTGGGGTGTCGTGCTCGTCGATGTCGACCTGCGGCCGACCGTCGTCAACGCCCATGCGGCGCGGGCGCTGTCCACGGGGCGTACCGCGCTGCTCGGGCGGCCACTGGGCGACATCGTCGTACAGGGCGTCGAGGAACTGGAGGGCGCGCTCCAGCACGTACTCGCCGAAGGATCGCTCCCCGCGCCCGCCGAGATGTGGGTGACCCTGCGGACCGCGGATGGTGAGCGGCGGCGCTGCTGGCGCAGCGGATTCGTCCGGCTGGCATCGCCGCTCGCGGAAGAGCCCGTCCCGCTCGGGGTCGGCTGGTTGTTCCGCGACATCACCGCGGCCAGGGAGACCGAGCAGGAGGCGAACAGGCTCCGCTTCCGCGGCAACCAGCTGCACCGCGCGTCGCGGGCCGCCGCCGAGTGCGAGGACCCGATGGAGGCGGCGACGTCTTACCTGGACTTCGCGCTCGCCGGGTTCGCCGACCATGCGCTGATCGACCTGTTCCCCGAGCCGCCCGGTACATCGGCGGATGCGCCTGGGGATGCACCTGTCACGTCCGCCGATCCGGCTCCCGAACGGTCCGGCCCGGGTGCTGCCGCGTCCGCCGCGGGTGCTGCCGCGCGGCTCGTACGGGTGGCCGAGACGCCGTACGGAGGTGAGCACGGGCCGTGCCTCCCGGTGGCGGGCGCCGCACTGCCGGTGCGCTACCGGGCAGGGCATCCGGCGCTCCAGGCGGTGGCGAGGACCGGAGCGGTACGGACCAGTGCGGCGGCGGCCCCGCGGTCGTCCGCATCGGACGGAGCGGCCAGGGCGGCGGCCGAGGCATGGGCGGCGGAGCGGCAGTGGCCCCCGGGCACCGTGCACGCGCTGTGCACACTGCTGCGGAGCCGGGGCAGGACGCTGGGGGTCGTGACGTTCCTGCGCGGCGCGGGCCGCCCCGCTTTCGAACGGCCCGACGCGGTGTACGCGGAGAGTGTCGCCGTACGCGTGGCCTCGGCCATCGATCTGGCGCGGGCGCTGGAGCGGCAGGGGTGATGCCGCGGCGGTGCGGGCCGCGTACGCGCGCCCATGGCCACCGGCGGCGCGCCACGACCACCGGCCGGGCCCCGCTCGGCGGTGGCGGTGGCGGTGGCGGTGGCCCGCAGTGAACCGGGCGGATCCGGGGCTGGGGCCGGCGGGTCAGTGCTGGTAGAAGATCCGGTCGCCGAACTCCGCCAGCACACGGCCGTTCCACTCGTGGCCGCCGTCCACGTTGCCCGACCGGAGCAGGGGCGGCTCGATGCCGCGCCGGGCCAGCTCGCCCGCCGCCGAGGCCATCATCGCCTGCATCAGGGCGCTGGTGACCACGGTCGACGCGGGGGCGAAGGGCGCCTCGACGCCCTCCGCCGTGAGCTCCGCGTCACCCACCGCGATCCGGCTGTCCAGCACGATGTCGCAGTGGTCCTTCAGATACGTACCGGAGCTGTGCCGTGACGTGGTGTCCTTCGTGTAGGCCACTGAGGTCACGCCGATGACCTTCAGTCCCAGGGTGCGGGCGCTCATCGCCATCTCCACGGGGAGCGCGTTGCGGCCGGAGAGCGAGATGATCACAAGTACGTCGCCGGCGGCTGCGGGGCTGGATTCGAGCACAGCGCTCGCGAGACCGTCGACGCGCTCCAGCGCGGAGCCGAGCGTGGCCGGCCTGACGTCGACACCGAGCGTGCCCGGGACGCCGAGCAGGTTCATCAGCGCGAGGCCGCCCGCGCGGTACACCACGTCCTGAGCGGCGAGCGAGGAGTGACCGGCGCCGAAGGCGAAGAGGCGCCCGCCCGCCTGCACGGTGTCGGCGATGGCGGAACCGGCCGCCGTCACGTTCCCGGACTCCTCGTCCCGCACCCGGCGCAGCAGGCCGATCGCGGCGTCGAAGAACTCGCCGGCAAGGCCGCTGCTACCGCTGTTCTCGCTGCTCATGCGGATCACGGTGCGGTCCGTACCAGCGCAGTGTCAATACCGCCCCAGTCCTGCGCAGCCCGGTTGTCGGAGGTATGCGTCAGAATTGGGTGAGGGCCATAGCAGTAGCGGAACATAGGGGCACGTATGAGCGGGCTGATCGACACCACGGAGATGTACCTCCGCACCATCCTCGAGCTGGAGGAGGAAGGTGTGGTTCCCATGCGGGCCCGAATCGCGGAGCGGCTCGACCAGAGCGGCCCGACGGTCAGCCAGACCGTGGCGCGCATGGAGCGTGACGGGCTGGTGTCCGTCGCGAGCGACCGGCATCTGGAGCTGACGGAGGAGGGCCGCCGCCTCGCGACGCGCGTCATGCGCAAGCACCGGCTGGCCGAGTGTCTCCTCGTCGACGTGATCGGCCTGGAGTGGGAGCAGGTCCACGCCGAGGCATGCCGTTGGGAGCATGTGATGAGTGAGGCGGTCGAGAAGCGGGTGCTGGAGTTGCTGCGCCATCCGACGGAGTCGCCGTACGGCAACCCGATCCCGGGTCTTGAGGAGCTGGGTGAGAAGGCCGAGGCGGATCCCTTCCTGAACGAGGGCATGGTGAGCCTGGCCGATCTGGATCCGGGCCCCGACGGGAAGAATGTGGTGGTGCGCCGCATCGGCGAGCCCATCCAGACCGACGCGCAGCTGATGTACACGCTGCGTCGGGCAGGTGTGCAGCCCGGCTCGGTGGTGAGTGTCACGGAGTCCGCGGGCGGGGTCCTGGTGGGCAGCAGCGGCGAGGCGGCCGAGCTCAGCCCCGAGGTGGCATCGCACGTCTTCGTCGCCAAGCAGTAGCGGTCGGGCGGCAGCGGCCGGCTGAGGCCGGCTCCCCCCGCGGATCGCAGCTGGTCCAGCGGATGCGCAGCCGGTTCCAGCCGGTTGCGGTGGGTTGGGATGGTTAACCGCTGGTTTCGGGCGGCTTGCGCCCCATTGGTTCCGGATGGCGGGACCGGCCGGTTCCGGGTGGTTTCCGGCGCCGGGTTCCCGCGAGTTCTTTCACGGCCCCCGCGGCCTCTGGGCCATGGTGCCGGAATCGCCCCCGGCCGAACGCGACCCGTGCGAGGCTGACGCCTACGGCCCGAGGGCGTCGGCCCGACACGACCCGCCCGTCCGGCAGGGAGGGAGCAGGTGCATGCGTCTGTCTCGGACCCACCGGGTCTTGCACGCGGAGGGCCCCGGCGCTCGTAAGCGCCGGGGCCTGATCTCCCCCGCGCCGACCTGGAGCCCCGAGCTCTCAAGGTCGGTCTGGCCGGACCCTCATCCCCGAGTGGTCCGCCCCCCGCAGAAAATCTCCCCCGGGCAGCAACCCTCAACCCTTGAGGGGTGTCACTCGAAGGTGGGGTGTTGTGGGTGGGAACCGCATTTTCGAATGCGAGTTCGATAGCCTGTGTGACGCGACACCGATGTACCGACGCGACACCCGAATTACCACTGAACGGCCTGCGGCAGATGCGGACCGACCACCCGGGGACTGAAGGGGGTGCCAGAACATATGGCGCGACGCATCGACGTGACCGGACCCGACGGCGTGCGCCTCGCCGCCTGGGAGTTCGCCGACCCGCCCAAGGAGCGCGACGGCGAGACGGAGCGTGCTCCCGGCGTCTTACTGCTGCATGGCCTGATGGGCCGCGCCTCGCACTGGGCGTCCACCGCCCGCTGGCTCTCCGAGCGCCACCGCGCGGTCGCCCTGGACCAGCGCGGCCACGGCCGCAGCGAGAAGCCCGCCGACGGCCCTTACACCCGTGATGCCTACGTCGCCGACGCCGAGGCCGCGATAGTCCAGCTCGGGCTCGCGCCCGTCACCCTCGTCGGGCATTCGATGGGCGCGCTCACCGCCTGGCAGCTCGCCGCCAAGCGCCCGGACCTGGTCCGGGCCGTGGTCCTCTGCGATATGCGGGCCTCCGCCCTCGGGATCGCGTCCCAGCGTGAGTGGGAGGACTGGTTCATGTCCTGGCCCGTCCCCTTCGCGACGCTCGCCGACGTACGGAAGTGGTTCGGTGAGGACGACCCGTGGGTGGAGCGTCCGAATCCGTCGCGCGGCGAGTTCTTCGCCGAGGTGATGGCCGAGAGCGCCGACGGCTGGCGGCCGGTCTTCTCCCGCCGGCAGATGCTGGAAGCCCGCAGGACGTGGGTCTTCGACGCGCACTGGGAGGAGCTCGCCCAGGTGCAGTGCCCGGCCCTGGTGGTCCGGGGCCTGGACGGTGACCTGGGCCGGGCGGAATCCCAGGAGATGGTCCGGGTGCTGCCCCGCGGTGAGTACGCGGAAGTGGCCGACGCGTCCCACCTGGTCCACTACGACCAGCCCGAGGCGTGGCGCGCGGCGATCGAGCCGTTCCTGGACGCGGTGCTCGCTCAGTAGCCGGGGCCGGGCCCGCCGCCCGAAGTATCGGCGTGTGCCCGGTTTTTCACCCCTTGCTGACCGCCAGAAGGATCTCCGGCAGCCGCCCGGCCGCCTGCGGCGCGGCTGCGCGCAGTCCGGCCCAGGCCGCCACCACCCCGTACCCCGCGCCCAGCGGAAGCAGGATCCACAGATACTGCTCGTTGCCCGTGACGTGCAGCGCGATCAGCAGCGCGATCACCGGTGAACAGAGCAGGGCCGACGAGACCATGCCGCCGAAGATGGAGATCCAGGCGAGTCCCGCCTGGCCCGGGGCGACGTTCTTGTGGGCGTTGTCCTGCGGGATCGAGTACGGGAAGCGGGCCGAGGTCACGGCGCCCGTCGCCAGCATCGCGCCGAGCAGGGCGAAGGCGAGCCCCATGGCCTCGGGCAGTGCGCCCCAGTCGCTGAGGAGCCCGGCCGTGACCACGGTGACCAGCGCCGTGTACGGGACGGTGATCAGGGCAAGTGCCAGCGCGCGCGACCGCAGTTCGGCGTACGCGTCCCCAGGGGACGAGATGGTCTGCGCGACCATCCAGAACGCCGAGGTGTCCTGGCCGAACTGGTTGTACATCTGGATGCCGAGCATCCCCGCGGCGAAGCACGAGAAGTAGATGGAACCGCTGCCCTGCACCGCGTTGAGCAGCGGCACGATCAGCCCGATCGCGAGCGAGGCGATCCAGGCGGCCTTGGTCTTGGGGTCGCGCCAGATGTAGCGCAGGGTGCGGAGCATCACCGTGCCCGTACGGCCCTCGGGCAGGAGGCGCGAGAAGCCCCCCGCCGACTCCTTGCGGGCCGGCTCGGCCGCCGCGAGCGTCGAGCCGTCCGGTGAGGTCATCAGCCGGACCAGGGTGCGCCGCCAGGCGCCCAGCATGAGCAGCAGAAAGGCGGCGGCGATGGCGAGTTGGGCCACGGCCGGGCCGTACGACCCGCTGCTCGCCGAGTCGATCGCGCCGATCGCGGAGGCCGGCGGCAGCCACCGCACCACGTCCCCGGTCGGGTCGAGCGCGGAGAGCCCGCCTGCCCTGCCG
Organism: Streptomyces sp. NBC_00859; assembly: GCF_045161865.1. Classification (NCBI taxonomy): domain Bacteria; kingdom Bacillati; phylum Actinomycetota; class Actinomycetes; order Kitasatosporales; family Streptomycetaceae; genus Streptomyces; species Streptomyces sp. NBC_00859. The sequence continues at coordinate 4,617,252 of NZ_CP108826.1, forward strand.
AGCCGCTGGGCGCCGAAGTTGACGGCCTGGATGCCGATCGCGATCACCAGCCCGCTCAGTACGGCGAGATCGCGGCCCTTGCGCGAGGTGAGCAGCCGGACGTTGGCGGCGGCCACCGCCCGCGCCAGCGCCACGCAGACCAGCACGGTGAGCGGGACGGCGATGACGGCCACCACGGCGGCAGCCGCGTCCGTCGCCACGGCGAAGGCCGAGCCGGCCACCAGGCAGAGCGTGAAGAGCGGACCGATGCCCACCAGTGAGGAGACGAGCAGGGCCCGTACGAGCGGCTCCGGGCGGAGCGGCAGCATCACCAGGCGGCTCGGGTCCAGTGTCTCGTCGCCGCTGGGGAAGAACAGCGGCATCGCCGCCCACCCCACCGCGAGGACGAGGGTGAGGATGACGGTCAGGGTGCGCGCGTGCGCGTGGCCGTGCAGGAGGACGAGGCCGAGGAGCAGCACCGCGGCGAAGAGGAGCGAGACGGCGATCGACGCGATGTACGCGGCCTTGCGGCCCGAGGACTGGCGCAGACCGTTGCGGAGCAGGGAGAGCTTCAGCCGTACGAAGACGGGAGTGAGGGACGAGGGTGCGGGCAGATCGGTGCCGGGCGTCGCGGTGGTGGCGGCCGTCGGTGCGGTCATCGCGGGCCTCCGCCCAGCCAGTCGAGGCTGTCTCCGGCGTTCCTGTCGTGTGCGCCGACCAGTTCCAGGAACGACTCCTGGAGGGAGGGTGCGGTTCCGCGTACCTCGGCGAGCGGGCCCTGCGCGCGAATCCGGCCGGCCGCCATCACCGCCACCCAGTCGCAGAGGGACTCGACGAGCTCCATCACATGGCTGGAGAAGACGACGGTCGCGCCGGAGCGGGTGTAGCGCTCCAGCACGCCGCGGATCGTCTGCGCGGACACCGGGTCGACGCCCTCGAACGGTTCGTCCAGGAAGAGCACTTCGGGGTTGTGCAGCAGCGCGGCGGCCAGCCCGATCTTCTTCCGCATCCCCGTCGAGTAGTCGACGACGAGCTTGTGCTGGGCGCCCGCCAGGTCCAGTACGTCCAGGAGCTGGGTGGCCCGTTTGTCGACCTCGGCGCCGGGGAGCCCCCGCAGCCGGCCGCTGTACGCGAGGAGCTCGCGCCCCGAAAGCCGCTCGAACAGGCGCAGTCCCTCGGGCAGTACGCCGATCCGCGACTTGACCGCCACCGGGTCCTGCCAGACGTCGTGACCCGCCACTTCGACCGTGCCCTGGTCGGGCCTGAGCAGGCCCGTCACCATGGAGAGGGTCGTCGTCTTGCCCGCGCCGTTCGGGCCGACCAGGCCGATGAACTGGCCCGCGGGCAGTTCGAGGTCGATCCCGGCGACCGCGATCTGCTCCCCGAACCGCTTCCACAATCCCTTTACCCGTACGGCTGCCTGGTCCGCCATGGTGCAGCGCCTTTCGGAGTCCCGGCTGTTGCGCACACCCTACGGGCGGGCCTCCCGGACCTCCTGGCCGCAGGCGTACGCGAGGGGCGCGGCCAGCTCGTCCGAGTCGGGCAGCCAGCGGTTGACAGCCGTCGGCCGCCGCGCCCACTGCACGGCGCCCGAGCCCCCGAACCGGGTGGGCGGCGCCGCGACGTAGTCGCCCTCGCCGCGGACCGACAGGTCGATCGTGGACGGCGCCCAGCCCAGCCTCCGCACCAGATCGGGCACCTTGGCCCCGGCGCCCGGCAGGACGAAGAAGAGCATCCGGCGGTCGGGGGTGCAGGTCACCGGGCCGAGGGTGACGTCCAGCCGCTCCATCCTGGCCAGCGCCAGGAAGCCCGCGGTCTCGGGCACGTCGATGGCGTCGAAGGTCCGACCGGTCGGAAGCAGGATCGAGGCCCGCGGCTGCCTGGACCACAGGGCGCGGGCGGCGACGGCGCTGCCCGTGGCCGCGGTCGTCCAGTCGGGGCGCGTGGGGTGTGCGCCGGGCGCGAGGCATGCCCTGTCCCCGCAGGAGCAGCGGTCGACGCCGTCCACCGCCTCCAGCCAGGTGCCGGGGAGCACGTCCCAGTGCCGCTCCTCCGCGTACCGTACGGCGCTGTCCAGCAGCGGTTCGGTGCGCTGCTTGGGGATCTGTGCGGCTTGGGTGCCCGCGCTGGTCTCTTTCACGAACAGCTCAACTCCCGCCGTCACCCGGGGTTACGGGCTCCCCTGGGATAGGCGGCGCACGCCCGCCGGCTGCCGCGGAGCAGGCCCGCCGCAGGCTCAACGAGGGTGGTGGAGGGGCGGCTTGACGGCATCCGGGGCGCATGGAGGCATGGGCGGGGGCGCGTAGGCGAATGCACTCCCCGGAGCGGGTATCCCTCAGCGGAGTGCACGGAGAATGCCGGGATTACTCCCGTCTTTCACCGCATTCTCCCGACATTTACCGGGCAGTGATGAACCCGACCGGATCAGTGACCGCCGCGCGTCTCAGGGGGTATTCATGGCCGCCAGGCCTCTCGTCGCCCGTCAGCCCAACGAACGGCTGCAAGCGCTCATCCAGGAAGCCGGCTGCTCCAACGCCGGTCTGGCCCGCCGCGTCAACATGGTGGGGGCGGAGCGGGGCGTCGATCTCCGCTACGACAAGACGTCCGTCGCGCGATGGCTGCGCGGGCAGCAGCCGCGTGGCAGGGCGCCGGGCGTCATCGCCGAGGCGCTGGGCCGCAAGCTCGGCCGTACGGTCACGATCGACGAGATCGGGATGGCGGACGGGAAGAACCTGGCATCCGGGGTGGGGCTTCAGTTCTCGCCGACGGTGCTCGGTGCGATCGAGCAGGTCTGTGAGCTGTGGCGCAGCGATGTGGGGCGCCGCGACTTCCTCTCCGGTTCCACGGTCGCCGCTTCGGCGCTGGTCGAGCCGAGCCGCGACTGGCTGATCACCGGTGCGGACGCCCAGGTGGCGCGGGCCGCCGGGGCGCGGGTCGGGCCGTCCGACGTCGCGGCGGTACGGGCGACGACCGCCGCGCTCACCGAGCTCGACCACCGGTTCGGCAGCGGCCATGTGCGGCCCGTCGTCGTCCACTATCTGAACAGCGTGGTGTCCGGGCTGTTGGCCGGTTCGTACCGCGACGGGGTGGGCCGGGAACTGTTCGGCGCGGCCGCCAGACTGACCGAACTCGCCGGATACATGGCGGTCGACACGGGTCAGCCGGGGCTGGCCCAGCGCTACTACATCCAGGCCCTGCGGCTGGCCCAGGCTGCGGGGGACCGCGGCTACGGCGGCTATGTGCTGGCGGCCTCGATGAGCCATCTCGCCGCCGAGCTGGGCACCCCACGCGAGATCGCGCAGCTGGCGCGGGCGGCGCAGGAGGGCGCGCGGGGGCGGGTCACACCGCGCGCCGAGGCGATGTTCTACGCGGCGGAGGCGCGCGGCCACGCGCTGATGGGCGACGCCCGTGCGACGGAGGCGGTGGCGGGCCGGGCCCTGGCGGCGATGGACCGCGCGGAGTCCGGTACGGACGCGGGTGACGACCCGGAGTGGATCACCCACTTCAACGGCGCATATCTGGCCGACGAGCTGGCCCACTGCCACCGCGATCTGGGCCAGGGCGCGGCGGGCGCGAGCCGCGCCGAGGAGGCCCTGGTGGGCCTGCCGGAGACGAAGGCGCGCCGCCGGGGGATCGGCCTTGTCCTGCTGGCCACGGCGCAGCTCCAGCAGCGCGAGGTGGAGGAGGCCTGCCGGACGGGGACCCGTGCGGTGGAGCTGCTGAGCACGGTGCGCTCGGGCCGGGGAGCGGCTTATCTGGACGATTTGCGCGGGCGGTTGGAGCCGTTCGGGGAGGAGCGGGCGGTCCGGGAGCTGGGGGCGCGGATGGAGGTCGCGGCCGCTTAGGGGGCCTTGCGCTCTCAGCGCGCGACCCGGGCGGGCATAGTGCAACGACCCCTAGTCGGGCGGCCGGGCGGGGGGCCACGGCCCGTGCTGCCACGGGGGCTGCCGCGCGGGCCGCCGGCGGCGGATGCCAGGGAGCGGGCGCCGGTGGCCCGCCCGATTCGGCCATCGCCCCTGCCCGTGAGCGGCAGGGGCCAGAACCAGCCACCGCGGCCCGCGCGGGCACACGAACCGCCCCAGTACAGCGCCGCGTGTCCTCCATGTGTTACATCGCACACCGCCGACAGCCGCCCCGTGGCAGACGCGTCGGTTCACCCGGTAGCGTGAGCTGACGATTCGGTAAGTCCACGTGCAGTAGGAGTCCCGGTGACGCAGAACGGACAGGGCGACGAGCCGCAGCTTCCCGCTGTGCGGCGCGCGCACGAAGGTGTCGTACTGCCGTCCGACGGAAGTGGTCCGTGGATCCCGGAAGTCGCGGGCGAGCACACGGTCCCCGCCGGTGGCCAGCCGTGGGGTCAGCCCTGGGGGCCGCAGGACGATCAGCAGCAGCCCCCGCAGCAGCCTCCGCACATACCCCAGCAGCCGCAGGATCATCAGCAGTACCAGCCGCCGCACTTCCAGCAGCAGTCGCAGCAACCGCAGGCCCAGCAGCCGCAGTTCCCGCAGCACCTGCCGCCGCAGCAGTCGCAGCCGCCTCAGCCGTACCAGCAGCAGCCCCTGTCGCAGCCCCTGCCCCCGCCCGCGCAGTCGTCGGGGCAGCCGACCGGGCACCGGCTCCCGCAGCACGGCGCGCCCGCCCCGCAGTACCAGCAGGACCAGCAGTACCCGCAGGATCAGCAGCAGTATCCGCAGGCCCAGCAGTATCCGCCGCACGGGCAGCCCCGGCGCCGGCCACAGCTCCCGCCCCAGGACCGGCCGCAAAACCCCTCGTTCGCACAGCCGTTGCCCCCCGAGGCGGTTCCGGGCGCGGGCGACAGCGATGCGACGCAGTTCATCGCCCCGGTCAGCGAGGCGACGCAGTTCATCGCGCCCGTGGCCGCGCCGCCCGAGAATCCGGCGGAGTCCACTCAGTACCTCGGACACCGCAGGCAGCCCGGCCCGGCTCCGGCCGCCTCCGGGGCCGATGCGGAACCCACGCAGTTCCTGCCGCCCGTGCCGGCGGCTCCGGCCGCCCCCGACTACGGCATCAGACCTGGCGCCCCCGAGGACCGCAGGCCGCCCGCCGAGTTCGACAGTCTCTTCCGTACGGACGCGGCCGGGCCGCAAGCGGCCGGTGAGACACAGCAGTTGCCGCGGTTCGACCCGCAGGACCCGTACGGGAGCGACCCGTACGGCAGGCCGCAGGCACAGCCGCAGCCGCAGCCCGGCGCGCCGGCTCCCCAGTACGTCCCGGAGCCCGCCTCCCGGGCCGCCGCCGGTGCGGGCAGGCGGAAGTCCTCCCGTACACCCCTCATCGCCGCGGTCGTCGTCGGCTGCGCCGTCATCGGCCTGGGCGCGGGTGCGCTGCTCAGCGGTGGGGGCGGCTCCGACAAGAAGGACGACAAGCAGCCCGCTGGTGCCACCGCGGCCACCGGGTCGAAGGCGCCCGCCCAGCCCGCCAAGGACCCGGCACAGCCGCAGGCCGTGGCGCTCGACAAGCTGCTCGCCGACAGCAACAACAGCCGCTCCGCGGTGATCGCCGCTGTCGGCAACATCCGGTCCTGTCAGAACCTGCCCCAGGCGGCGTCCGACCTGCGCGGTGCGGCGAAACAGCGCCACTCGCTGGTGACCCAGCTCGGGACGCTCTCGGTCGACAAGCTGCCGGACCACGACAAGCTGACCGCCTCGCTGTCCAGGGCGTGGAACTCGTCGGCGAGCGCCGACGAGCAGTACGCGGCCTGGGCCCACGCGGTCGCGGCCAACAACAAGAAGGAATGCAAGAAGGGTCACGCCAAGCGGACGGCGGCCGCGGGCCGGGGCGACGCGGCCAGCGGTCAGGCCACCGCGGCGAAGAAGCAGGCGTCGACCCTGTGGAACGCCATCGCGGACAAGTACAGCCTGACGCAGCGCAGGAGCGACCAGCTCTGACGGCGGGGCGCTCCGGTTCACTCCGGGGGACGGCTCTCCCCGAGAGGGCTCCGGTTCACTCCGGGACGCGGCCTCCCCGGGAGGCTCCGGTCCTTCCCGGAGGTTCCGGCTCGCGCCACGTCACCCCGGAGGTTTCCGGCTCGCCACGTCACTCCGAGAGTGATGCTTTCTCCAGCGTCGGCCCCACATCCACCGCGCCGTTCCGCAGGGCGACCAGCCGTCCGTCGCGCACCACCTGATACGTCACCCGGCGGTTGACGAGGCGGGGGAAGTCCCGTGACGCCAGCAGGTCCTGGAAGCGCCATCTCAGGGTGGGCGTGAGCCCGCCGGTCCGCACGGCGAGCCCGCCGTCGAGTGCCCGGGTCAGGTCGTCCGCCGTGACACGGTCCTTGCCGAGCGACTCGACGACCTCCTTCAGCGCGGTGTACGCGATCCAGGTGGTCTCGGCGCCGGCGTCGGCGGGGTCGATCCTGTTGTCACCGAAGGCGTACTTGTCGATCACGTCGCGCATCGGCTGCCAGCGCGGATCACCGGCCACCGGATACCAGCCCGTGACGTAAGCGCCCTCGTAGGGGCCGTCCTTGCCGCCCGTGCTGTCGACGAGTCCCTGCCCGACGCTGCCCAGCACCGAGGCGATCCGCACCCGGCGCCCGGAACCGTCCAGACGCCGGAAGGAGTCGACGAACGTCTGGGTACGGCCGCCGAGCACCGCGCTGACGCACCCTGTGCCGCTCCCGCCGCCCGGCGGCGGGGAGCCAGGTGTTTCCGGCCCCGCTCCCACGGCCTTGAGCGCTTCGGCGGCCTGCGCGCGGTACTCGCCCGCGTCCTCGGTGGTGCGGATGTCCGTGGCCGGGGCCCTGCCGCTCGCCGCGAGTCCGGTGTCGAGGAGGTTCGGCAGTTCGTCCCCGTCGACGGTCTCGGGTCTGACCAGTGCGACCCGGTCGCAGTCCCTGGCGAGCTGTCCGCCACTGCCCGCCAGCAGGGATGCCTGGCCGCCGTTGACCGGGTAGGAGAGCGCGGAGCGGAACTCCTCGCTGGAGACGCCGTATCCGCCGATGTACGGGATGCCCGCCGCTTCGAGCGGTGGCATGAACGACTGGCCGTAGGCGCTGTACGAGCCGACCGCGGCGACCGCGCCCTCCTCGACCGCCCGCTCGGCGCAGGACCCGGCACCGATCGGGCCGTTGTGGTCGTTGCAGGTGAGGACGCGGAGCCGGTGACCACCCATACCGCCGTGGGCGTTGACCCAGCGGGCATAGGCAGCCGCCATTGCGGGCATTCCAGGCATATTGGTCGCAGGGGTGGATTCAGGGGCCCAGGTCATGACGGTGACGGTGCCCCTGGAGCCGCCCGGCTTCCCGGGGAGCTCCCCGCATCCGGCGAGCAGGGAGGAGGTCCCGGCGGCCGTGCAGAGTGCGAGGACGGTGAGGGAGCGTCGCCAACCGGTCATGCCCAGGACCCTGCCGCCCCACGGGTAACGCGGCGGTGGCCCACCGTCGACGCCGGGTGACGGCAGGGTGAATTGCGGGGGTCCGGCAGACTCGGCCCGGCGGGAACGTACGATCGAAATCGTGCAAGCTTCCCCGAACGCTTCCCGTCGCGGCCGTCGCTCCACCACCATGGACGACATGCCGCTGACTGACATGCCGTGGTGGCGCTGGCGCGCCAATGTGCGCTCCGCGCTGCATATGCTCTCCGATCCGGCGTTCCACCAGGAGTGCTGGCTCGCGGGCCGTGCGGAGTACGGGGACGTCACCGACGCCGTCTACCGGCTGGTCGAGGACACCTGGCTCGACAACTGGTCCGCCGAGAAGTACGTCGGGACGGTCTTCCGGGACTCCGGTGAGGCCGCACTCGTGGACGTGGCCGTGCTGCGTGTGCTGCGCATCATGCACCAGGTCGGGGCGGATGCCCTCGTATCGGCCTATATGGAACACCACGGCTGGCCGGAGGCGGTGCGGGCCGCCCGTGAGGCGCATGTGCGGCTCGCGGCTGCCGACGGTGACGACCCGGATGTGGCCCCGCGCACACTGGAAGTGCTCCGTATTGTGACCAGGGCCGCCTGACCGGGGCCGGTTGTGGCACCCTGCTTGTCATGACCGACCAGTACGTCCTCACGCTCTCCTGCCCGGACAAACAGGGCATTGTGCATGCCGTGTCCAGCTATCTGTTCATCACGGGATGCAACATCGAGGACAGCCAGCAGTTCGGGGACCGGGACACCGGCCTCTTCTTCATGCGCGTGCACTTCGGCGCCGAGCAGCCGGTGTCACTGGAGAAGCTCCGCGCCAGCTTCGCCGCGGTCGGTGACGCCTTCGGCATGGACTGGCAGCTGCACCGCGCCGAGGACCGGATGCGGATCGTCCTGATGGTCAGCAAGTTCGGCCACTGCCTGAACGACCTGCTGTTCAGGGCCCGTACCGGTGCGCTGCCCGTCGAGATCGCCGCGGTGGTCTCCAACCACCCGGACTTCGCCGAGCTGGTCGGCTCGTACGGCATTCCCTTCCACCACATCCCGGTGACGAAGGACAACAAGGCGGCGGCCGAGGCCGAGCTGCTCGACCTGGTCCGCACGGAGAACGTCGAGCTGGTGGTGCTCGCCCGCTATATGCAGGTCATCTCCGACGACCTCTGCAAGGCGCTGAACGGCCGGATCATCAACATCCACCACTCCTTCCTGCCGAGCTTCAAGGGTGCGAAGCCCTACCACCAGGCGCACGCGCGGGGCGTGAAGGTCATCGGGGCGACGGCCCACTATGTGACGGCCGACCTCGACGAGGGGCCGATCATCGAGCAGGAGGTCGAACGGGTGGGCCACGAGGTCACCCCCGACCAGCTGGTCGCGATCGGGCGCGATGTGGAGTGCCAGGCGCTCGCACGCGCGGTGAAGTGGCATGCGGAGCACCGGATCCTGCTGAACGGCCGCCGCACGGTGGTGTTCGCGTAAGGGGCCCTTGCGGGCACTATGAGCGTCCGGTGACCGGGCGGGCGTAGTGCCAGGACTCCTGAGTCCCGCTGGGCCGGGCGTCCGGGCTCGGATCGCGTCCGGCCCGGGTTGCGAGGTGCGGCCGGTACGCCGCCGCGCGGCCCGCTACATCCGGCTCAGTGACGCCGCCGCGAACAGGACGTCCCGGATCGCCTCACGGTCACCCTCCTGCCCGGCCACCGCCTCCTCCGGCTCCACGTGTCCGGCGGCCAGCTTGCAGAACTCGACGCCGTCCAGGGCGACATGGGCCACCGAGTGGTCCGGGGAACCCTCGGCTGCCGGGGAGTCCAGCGCGATGTACCAGTCGCCGCCGCCCGCGCCCTCGATCTCCAGCCGCAGTGAACGGCCCGGTGTGCCCGTGTGGGCCGTGCGGCGGGACGGGCTCGCCAGGCCCGAGCGGCGGCGGCCGGCCACCGCAGCGGGCAGCATCCGGGCCGCCAGGCCGATCATGAGGTTGAGATGGGCCGACGTCGGCGGGTCGTACGGGTAGTCCACCGCGTCCGCGATGTCCCCGGCGTGCACCCAGCACTCGAAGGCCCTGTCCAGCAGCGAGTCCCGCAGCGACAGGCTGAACTCCCCGTACGGCACGAAGAGTTCCGGGAGATCCTGGCCCGCGAAGGAGACCGTACGGAGCAGGGTGTGGCTCTGCTCGCGCCAGGGCTCACGGATCGTACGCGTCGGGGGCGCGGCGAGCGCCTGCCAGTACCGCCGGGTGCGCTCCGTCGGGGAGGGCGGGGGCTCGGCGCCCAGGAGGCCGCCCAGGCTGTCGTCGAGCCCCAGTGCCGTCGACACCAGGCCGTCGACGGTCAGCAGATGGCCGATGACACCGGCGACTGTCGTCCGCTGTGATGTGGCGTGCTCGTCCTCGTACCACTTCAGCCGGACCGGTGCGTGCCACTCGGCATCGCCGAAGTCGTTCAGCAGGGCGTCCAGCCTCGCGGTCTCCGCGTCGTACGGCGCGGCCCACTCGGGGATCGGGATACGGGCCGGCCTGCGGCCCAGGCAGCCCTGGAGCACCCGGGACCGCAGCAGCGGGTCGAGGTCCAGGCTCCGCTCGGTGTGCAGCAGCGCCACGGCGTCCCGCAGCCGCAGAGCCTCGTCCGCGCAGGGCGCGCAGTCGGTGAGGTGGTCCTCGACGGCCTCGGTCTCCTCGGGGGAGCAGGCCGACAGCGCCCAGGCGCCGAGCAGCGACTTCAGGACCCTGTGCGAGAGCGTCACCGGCGGCGCCGGAAGAAAGGCCAGGTCGTCGGCTGCCCCGCGTGGTCCGGGTATCCGCGGCGGCGGGAACTCCTCATCGGGACGCCCGGCCGGTTCCTCGGCGGGCCCCGTCACAGGGCACGGCCGTATCCGGGCGGTGAAGCCCCTTCGGCGGGGCGGGTGTTGGCCGTGGAGAGCAGCTGGAGGCCCAGCCTGAGCCGCCGCCGCGCCTCGTCCTCGGTGACTCCGAGGTCGGCGGCGGTCTGCCGGTAGTCCCGGCGCTGGAAGTACGCGAGCTCCAGCGCGGCGCGCAGCGGCGCGGGCATGGACGTCACGATGTAGTCCGCGCGGGCCGCCGCCGAGGCCTTGCGCACCTTCTGCTCCAGCTCCTCCGTCGTGCCTTCGCCGCGGGCGGCGAGCGACGCCGTCTCCGTCTGCCGCAGCCGCCGGACCGCCTGCCGGTGGGCGAGTGTGGCCACCCAGGAACGCATGGAGCCGTGCTTCGGCTCGTACTCCTCCGGGTTCTCCCAGACGTACGCGAAGACCTCACGGGTGATGCGGTCCGCGTCGTCGTCGTCGTCGAGCACGCGGTGGGCGAGGCTGTGCACGAGGGAGGCGAACCGGTCGTACAGCTCGCCGAGCGCCGCTGCCTCACCCCGCGCGAGGCGCTGCTGCATCCTGCGGTCCCACCGGGGTGGTGCGTCCTTCGGCATGAGGCCCCCAAGCATCTGCCCTTCGTCCCTTTCGACAGTAACCGGATGACCTGCCGAGTGCGCCTCTTTGCACCAAGTGTGGTCCTCGGGAGATGCGGGGGTGGTAAGGAGGGCTGTCCCGTTCTCCGCCGGACCCCGCGCGGAGACGGGTCGGCAGATGCGGCAGCGACGGCGGGGGCGGCCGAAAAAATTGATCTTTACTGTCCGAAATCGCCCACGTGTTTATGGTGGGGCAGGTGTTTCATGGGGGCGCAGTGGGGCAGCTGCGAGGTGGAACGCAAACTTCCGGATCTTCCGGACCGGCAGACCGACAGCGGAGAGGTCCAGTCCCGTGATGCTGAACGTGATCGAAGCCGAACGCGGTGAATGGCTCGTCCTGCGCATATCGGGCGAAATGGACTTGGTGAGTTCCCCCGAGGTCCGGCAGCGGGTCCACGACGCGGTGGCCGTCGGCTGTCACGATGTGGTGCTGGACCTCTCGGACGTGGTGTTCTGCGACTCCAGCGGCGTGGGTGTGCTGATCGCGGCCCGCCGTCTGATGCGCTCCTGCCAGGGCCGGCTGCGGCTGATCCTGCCGGGCAGCGGCGGGGTGGGCGGCATGTCGGGCCAGGGCGGCGCCGCGCACGTCAACAAGGTGCTGTCCGCGCTGGGCGTGCGGCGGCTCTTCGATGTGTACGCGGACGTGTACGACGCCACGGCGGACGACGCGCAGCCGATCTCGGCCTGAGGCGACAGCCGGCTTCCGGCACCCTATGGCTTGGGCGGCAGGCGGAATGCGCCCGCAGCTTTGCTCCTGAGGCCGTGCCGGGCGCCCCGGGCGGGCGGAAGCGCACGTACGGGGCCGGGGGCGGGAGCGCGCTGCGGGATGCCCCCTTCCCCGACTCCGGAGCAGGGGACGGCTCCCGGGTCGGCATCGTGATCCCGCTGACCGTCCTGGTGTGCCGCGGCTGAGCGCCCGCCGGCCCTCAGCCGTACAACTCCCGCAGCTTGTACTTGAGTACCTTCCGCAGCGCGTCGTTGCGCGGCAGGGTGTCCACCACCTCCAGCTGTTCCGGCAGTTTGTGCACGGAGAGGCCCTCGCCGCGCAGGAACGCCGACATGGCGGGCAGGGTCAGGTCCTCGGTGTCCGGCCGCCGCTCGACCACCGCACACACCCGTTCGCCGCGTTCCTGGTCCGGGAGCCCGACGACAGCGGCGTCGGCCACCGCCGGATGCCGGTGCAGCAGGTCCTCGATCTCCTTGGCCGATATGTTCTCGCCCTTGCGGATGATGATGTCCTTCACCCGCCCGGTCAGCACCAGATGACCGCTCTCCCTGAGGTGGCCCACGTCACCGGTGATCAGGAAGCCCTCGGCGTCGAAGGCGCCTGCTGCCTGTGCCGGGTCCGCGTACCCCTGGCAGACCGCCTCGCCGCGCAGCCGCACCTCGCCGTCCACCCCGGCGGGTACCGGCCCGCCTGCCGGGTCCACGATGCGGATCTCCATCCCGGCCGGTGGACGGCCCTCCGTGGTGGCGAGGTTCTCGGCCGTGTCGTCGGGGGCGCCCATGGTGATCATGGGGACCTCGGTCATGCCGTAGCCGTGGGTGAGCTGGACGCCCATCTCGCGCACCACCGCGCGGTAGATCTCCGGCGGCTTCGGCGCCCCGCCGCCCGCCAGCAGCCGCAGGGTGGGGACGAGCCGGCGGCCGGGGGCCTTGCGCTGCTCGGTGAGGAACATCGAGTAGAACGCCGTCGAGCCGCCCGCGACCGTCACCCCGTGTCTGCGGTACTCGGGGAGCGCCGTGTCCATCGCGAAGTGCTCGAACAGGACGGCCGGGAAGCCGTACAGGAGCAGCATCACCGCGTAGTCCGGGCCTCCGATGTGTGCGAAGGGGAAGGCCATCGAGCCGACGTCGTCCGCCGTGAGGCGCAGGGCGTGGGCGAGGCAGGAGCCGCCCGCGATCAGTGAACGGTCCGTGTGCAGCACCCCTTTGGGGTCGGACGTGGTGCCGGACGTCCAGTAGATCCAGCGGACCGCCGTGCCGTCGGTGGGCGGTGCCGGGAGTATGCCGGGGTCGCCGTCCGGGAGGGTGCCGTACACCTCGAAGACGCCCCGGGCGCCGAGGCGAGCGGCCATGCCCGCGTGGTCGAAGCCGCGCCAGGTGCCCGGTACGGCGAAGAACCCGGCCCGGGACTCGCGGAGCGCGAAGCCGACCTCGCGGTCCCGGTAGAACGGGATCACCGGCGACTGGACCGCGCCGAGCCTGGCCAGGGCGAAGGAGAGCAGCACCGTCTCGATCCTGGTCGGGAGCTGCCAGGCGACCACGCTGCCCGGCCGCACCCCCATCCCGTACAGCCCGGCGGCGACGCGCTCGGCGCCATCCCGCAGTCCACCGAAGGTCAGGGAGCGGTCGCCCTGGAGCAGGAAGGGCCGGTCCGGGGTGAGTCCGGCGCGGCGGTCGGCCAGCTCCCACAGCGTGCGGGAAGCACTCAGTGCGTGTGCGGTCTCGTCCATGCCTGAACTCCCTCGTACGCCCATGTAGCTGACGGGTAGTCAGATTGAGTCGAGAGCGTAGGGCCATGCGTCTTGTCGGTCCAGGGGGCCGGAGCTAGCCTGTGACCTGACGGGGCGTCAGGTATCTGTCCGCCGGATACCGGGACACCGGATACACCGGAAGGGCGCTGATGGACCTCAGGTACACGGAGGACGAAGAGGCCTTCCGCGCGCGGCTGAAGCAGTGGCTCGCGAAAGCCGTCCCGGAGCTGCCGCCCGCGCCGGACCCGCTGGACTGGCCGGGGCGCCGGGCGTACGACACGGCGTGGCAGCGGATGCTGTACGGCGCCGGGTACGCGGGCCTGCACTGGCCTGCCGACGCGGGCGGCCGGGGAGCCACCCCCACCCAGCATCTGATCTTCCTGGAGGAGACGGAGCGCGCCGGAGCCCCGTACGTCGGGGCGAACTTCGTCGGGCTGCTGCACGCGGGCCCGACGATCGCCGCGGAGGGGACGGCGGAGCAGCGGGCGCGCTGGCTGCCGCCGGTGCTGCGCGGTGACGAGATCTGGTGCCAGGGGTTCAGCGAGCCCGGTGCCGGTTCCGACCTGGCGTCGCTGCGGACCAGGGCGGTCAGGGACGGTGATCACTATGTGGTCAGCGGATCCAAGATCTGGACCTCGCACGCCGAGGTCGCGGACTGGTGCGAGCTGCTGGTCCGTACGGAACCGGTCAGCGAAGCGGTGCCCAAGCACCGGGGGATCAGCTGGCTCGCGATGCCGATGGACGCCCCGGGCGTGACCGTGCGGCCGCTGCGGACACTCGCCGGGTCCACCGAGTTCGCCGAGATGTTCCTGGACGAGGTGCGGATTCCGGTCACCGACCGGGTCGGCGCCGAGAACGACGGCTGGCGGGTCACGATGGTGACCCTCTCCTTCGAGCGCGGCACCGCCTTCGTCGGCGAGGTCGTCGCGTGCCGCCGCACGCTGGGTGAACTGGCCCGCACCGCACGGGAGAACGGCCGCTGGGAGGACGACCCCGCGCTGCGCCGCAGGCTGGGGCGGCTCGGCGCCGAGTTCGCCGCGCTGTGGCGGCTCACCCAGTGGAACGTGAGCGAGTCGCAGGGCGGCGGCGGGGGCGGCGGCTTCGCCGTGCCCGGAATAGGCGGTTCGGTCTTCAAGCTCCGCTACTCGCAGGCCCGCCAGGAGCTGTACGAGGCGGCCGCCGAAGTCCTGGGGCCCGACGCGCTCGACCTCGCGCACCCCTGGAACCAGGACCGGCTGTCCTCGCTCTCGTACACGATCGCCGCGGGCACTTCGCAGATCCAGCAGAACATCGTCGCCGAGCGGATTCTCGGCCTCCCCAAGGAGCGCTGATGGAGTTCAGGCTCACCGACGACCAACTGGCCCTGCGGAGCGGCTTCCGGCAGCTCCTGGCCGGCCGCTTCGGCCAGGAGGCGCTGCGGGCAGCCGTGGAACGGCCGGTCCTCGACCGGGCCCTGTGGCAGCAGCTCGGGGACGCCGGGCTCTTCTCGCTCCGGCTGCCCGAGGCGGACGGCGGAGTCGGTCTCGGACTGCCCGAGGCCGTTCTTGTCTTCGAGGAGGCGGGGCGGTCGCTGCTCCCGGGGCCGCTGGTCGCCACGCACCTCGCCGCGGGCACGGTGCCCGGTGCGGACACCGGCAGGACCGTCGTCGCTGCGTCGGACGGCGCCCTGGTGGAGTGGCTCGCGGAGGCCGACGAAGTGCTGGGCGAGGTGGCGGGCGCGCGCCCCCTGCGGTCGGTGGACCCGCTCACCCCGCTGCACCGGGTACCGGGGGCACGCACCCCGCGCCCCGCGGCGGTCCTGCTCACCGCGGCCCAGCAGCTCGGCAGCGCGGCGCGCACCACCGAACTGGCCGTCCAGTACGCGCAGCGGCGTGAGCAGTTCGGCCGGCCTATCGGCACCTTCCAGGCCGTCAAGCACCTCTGCGCACAGATGCTCGTACGGACCGAGGTGGCCAGGGCGGCGGTGTACGCCGCAGCGGTGACATCCGAGGCGGGGCCGGACGGTGCGGGCCCGGTCGGGAACGGTGCGGGCGTACCGGACGCCGAAGTGGCGGGCGCCAAGCTGCTCGCCGACGATGCGGCAGTACGCAACGCCCGGGACTGCCTCCAGGTACACGGCGGGATGGGATTCACCTGGGAGGCAGATGTTCATCTTCATCTGAAACGGGCCTGGGTGAGGGCCGGGCAGTGGATCACCGAAGCCGAGGCCGCGGAGCTGATCGCCGCCGCGCTGTGAGGGTAACCGGAGTGTCACCGAGCGTCGATACCGGGTTGTGTCCTTCGACAGGGCCGTCACAGGCCGGAGTCGGCTCCGCGCTCCGGTACGCTCCGTGGAATGCGAATGACCGTGTTGCGCGGATGTCCCGTTGGCGCCTCCGAGGTGGCAGCGGGTCGGGGCATGCGCGCCGTTCGCACCGTACGTGGGTGCGAAAAGCGCCCGCGTTCGACTGCCCGCAGCAAGCGTCGCACAGTATGCACCACGCCTACTCCTTCGCGCTGGAATATGCCTGAAGCGCTTGTTGCGGTGACTGTACGTCAACCATGCTGTCTCCCAAGGGAATCACGGTCCGTGATCCCTGGGAGGCGCTAGGCGATGTTCCCCCAGTGCTTGAAAAGCCTGGGCGGTACCCCCGGCCGGTTCGGATGGTGTGAGCGGTGCAGGTGCTTCAGGTTCAGCTGGAGGTCGGACCCGACCCCGCGGAAGTGGGACGGGCTCGTAGATGGGCGCGGTCCAGGCTCGTCGGTTGTGGCATAAGGGTCGATGAACCACTCGCCGAGACACTGATCCTGCTGATCTCGGAACTGGTGACCAACGCCGTGGTGCACACCGGGTGTCCGGCTGTACTGCGGATGCTGTTCGGCCCGCCCGACGACTCCGGCACGGTCCGGGTCGAGGTGGCCGACACCAGCGCCTGCCCGCCGCGCCCCCGGCACGCGCAGGGCGAGGACACCAACGGCCGCGGCCTCGAACTGGTCGACGGGCTCGCGGACCGCTGGGGCTGGCAGCCCGAGGGGCACGGCAAGTCCATCTGGTGCGAGGTCGACCGGGGCGAGTGCGAGATCGATCCGGGCGGGTGCGAGGCGGACCGGGGCGTGTGCGAGATCGGGGGAGGTGCGCCGGAGCGCGTGGAGGTCATGCGCGAGACCGGTTCGTACGACCCCCCGCGCGCTGTCACAAATGGGGTGTAACTCACAAAGGGCGGTACTGGTGTTGACGCGGAGTGGTTACCTGATCACTCTTGCAGAAGCGATCCGCCGCGGGGGGACGCCGGGGATGCCGGGGGGTGTGGGGGCTCGGATCCCGGTGCCATACGGGTCGCGTCCGGCGCCGGTCAGGGCCTCTCGCGCGGGGAGGGCGGCGCCCGCGCCGTTCCGGGTGGCGGCTGTCGTGACGCCGCCACCCGGAACTCGCCGTGCGGCACCGCTGTCCGTCCCGGCCGCCGTGCTCAGAGGAGCGCCACCGGAGCGACCGGTGCCCCCGTACCGCCCGTGAAGGGTTCGGGTGTGGCGGAGAGCAGGAAGCTGTAGCGGCCCTCTTCCGCACAGGCTGTGGACAACTCTTCGAGATTCCAGTTCTGCCCCTGGAGCATCCCCATCTCGACCAGGTGCAGGGCGTGCACGGGCAGCCACAGATCCTCGTTCTCGGGCGGGAAGATCTCGAAGGTGACCGTGTCGTTGGCGACCGCTGCCACATCTCTGGCGTGGAACCACTCGGGGGTGCGGACGGAGAGTCCGGGTGACGGGTAGGTGTAACCGTGCTTGTCGCCGCCGAGGTAGAGCCTGACCTGTCCGGTCCGTACGAGCACGATGTCCCCGGCGCGCACGGCCGTACCCGCGAGCTCCTCGGCCGCGTCCAGGTCCTCGGGTGTCACCGCCCGGCCGCCGTCGAGCCGGTCCACTCCCAGAGCGCGGGCCACATCGAGGAGTACCCCGCGGGACACGAGGTGGCGCACTGTGCCGATCCCGCTGAACTCGGCACCGGCGTGGGCCGTGACGGACTCCGCCGGGCGCCCGTTGTAGAGCTTCCCGGAGTGCGACGCATGCGTGAGCGCGTCCCAGTGGGTGCCCGTCTGGAGGCTCATGGTCACGACATCGTCGCTGGTGGCCACGGTGCCGGGGCCGAAGAGCTCCTGGTTCAGCTGGACCATCGAGTGCAGCGGATTCACCCGTCCCGGAATCATCCCGGTCTGCACGCCGTCCTGTTGCAGGGGTATCGCCAGCGGTATCCGGCGGCCGGTCCGTACGTTCGCCGCCGCCTGCCGTACGACCTCGTCGGTGACCAGGTTCAGGGTGCCGATCTCGTCGTCGGCGCCCCAGCGTCCCCAGTTGTTGACGCGTGCGGCGATGTCGTGGAACGCGGCCGGCAGTGACATCGGGGCCTCCGGGGGTCTTGTGCTCGGCTGTCTGACTACCCGTAAAATCTAACGGACCGTCAGAAACCGCGGGAAGGGGCCGGGCATGGGGAACTTCTTGGCAGGCAAAGTCATCGCCGTGACAGGTGCCGGGCGTGGCATCGGCCGGGCGGTCGCGCTCGCGGCCGCGGCCGAGGGAGCACGCGTCGTCGTCAATGACTACGGCGTTCCCGTCGAAGGCGGTGAACCGGAGAGCGAAGTCGCCGAGGCCGTCGTCAAGGAGATCCTGGCGGCGGGCGGCCAGGCCGTCGCCGTCGCGGACGACATCTCGACGATGGCGGGCGGGCAGCGCATCGTCGATGTCGCGCTGGCGCGGTACGGGCGGATCGACGGCGTCGTCTGCGTGGCGGGGATTCTCCGGGAGCGGATGCTCTTCAACATGTCCGAAGAGGAGTGGGACCCGGTGGTCGCCACTCACCTGAAGGGCACCTTCACCGTCTTCCGGGCGGCTTCGGCGGTGATGCGCAAGCAGGGCGGCGGCACGCTGATCGGCTTCACCAGCGGCAACCACCAGGGCAGCGTCGCCCAGGCCAACTACAGCGCGGCCAAGGGCGGCATCATCTCACTGGTGCGCAGCGCCGCACTCGGCCTCAACAAGTACGGCGTCACGGCGAACGCGGTGGCCCCGGTGGCCAGGACCCGGATGTCGGCGAACGTGCCCATGGAGCTGAAGGAGATCGGCGAACCGGAGGATGTGGCCGCACTCGTCACGTACCTCCTCTCCGACCGCGCCCGCGAGGAGAAGATCACCGGCCAGGTGTACACGATCGCAGGCCCGAAGATCGCGGTCTGGGCCCAGCCGCGCGAACTGCGCGCCGGATACGCGGAGGGCGCGGCGTGGACGCCCGAGCGGATAGCCGACTTCCTGCCGGGGACGGTGGGCGTCGACCCGATGCCGATGCTGGCGCAACTCGAATCGATGGCTCGGGCGGCGGCGGCCAAGGAGCGGCCCAATGGCTGACCGGGCCACCGGACACCACGGGCCGGGCCGCAGAAGGGGCGTAAGGGGGTGGCGGCATGGATTTCTCCCCCGGCCCTGACGACGCGGCCTTCCGGGAGGAGGCGAGGGCCTGGCTGGCGGCCCGCTCAGGTGGCGGGTTCGCCGCCGTCGGCACGGCCGGCGGCCCAGGCGGCGGACACGAGGGTGCGGACCCGCGCCGCGCCTGGGAGCGGGAACTCGGCAGCGGCGGCTGGATAGGCATCGGCTGGGACGGCGACTTCGGCAACCGCCGGGCCACCCTGACCCAACAGGTCGTCTGGGCCGAGGAGTACGCGAGGGCCCGCGCACCGGGACGGGTCGGCCACATCGGCGAGAACCTCCTCGCGCCCACGCTGATCGCGTTCGGCGACGACGAGCAGAAGTCCCGCTTCCTGCCGCCCATCGCCCGCGGTGAAGCGCTCTGGTGCCAGGGGTACAGCGAGCCGGGCGCCGGGTCCGACCTGGCGGCGGTGCGCACCGCCGCCGTACGCGACGGCGACGGCGCCTACCGGATCACCGGCCAGAAGATCTGGACCTCGCTCGCCCGGGAGGCCGACTGGTGCTTCGTCCTGGCCCGTACGGAGCCGGGCTCACGCGGCCACCACGGGCTGTCCTTCCTGCTGGTCCCGATGGACCAGCAGGACCGGATCGACGTACGGCCGATCCGGCAGATGTCGGGCACCAGCGAGTTCAACGAGGTCTTCTTCGACGGCGCACGGGCGGAGTCCGTGGTCGGCGGCGAGGGCAACGGGTGGCAGGTCGCCATGGGCCTGCTCGCCCTGGAGCGCGGGGTGTCGACACTGGTCCAGCAGATCGGCTTCGCGACCGAGCTGGCCGAGGTCGTCGAAGCGGCGGTCGCCTCCGGCGCCACCGCCGACCCGGTGCTGCGCGACCGGCTGGTCCGCCAGTGGGCCGAGCTGCGCACCATGCGGTGGAACGCCCTGCGCACCCTGGGGCGTACGGGCGACGCCGGGGCCCCGAGCGTCGCCAAGCTGCTCTGGGGCGGCTGGCACCAGCGGCTCGGGGAACTGGCGGTGCAGGTGCGCGGGCCGGGCGGCGCCGTCGGCCCATGTGTCTGGGAGCCCGGGGACCGGTACGAACTCGACGTACAGCAGAGGCAGTTCCTCTTCAGCCGGGCCGACACGATCTACGGCGGCTCCGACGAGATCCAGCGCACCATCATCGCCGAGCGGGTGCTCGGCCTACCGAGGGAGCCGAGATGAGGGGTGTCGTCTTCGACGGCAAGCAGGCCCAGGTGGTCGACGACCTGGAGATACGTGATCCGGGACCGGGCGAGGTCCTGGTGGATGTCGCAGCGGCCGGACTCTGCCACAGCGACCTCTCGGTGATCGACGGGACGATCCCCTTCCCCGTGCCGGTCGTACTCGGACACGAGGGCGCGGGCGTCGTCGAGGCGGTGGGGGCGGGGGTGAAGCATGTGGCCCCCGGTGACCATGTGGCGCTCTCCACCCTCGCCAACTGCGGTGCGTGCGCGGACTGCGACCGCGGCAGACCGACGATGTGCCGCAAGGCGATCGGGATGCCGGGCCGGCCGTTCTCACGGGGCGGCAGCCCGCTGTACCAGTTCGCGTCCAACTCGGCGTTCGCCGAACGTACCGTCGTCAAGGCGGTCCAGGCGGTGCGGATACCCGCCGGCATCCCGCTCACATCGGCGGCGCTCATCGGGTGCGGGGTGCTGACGGGTGTCGGAGCGGTACTGAACCGGGCGAAGGTCGACCGCGGGGACTCGGTGGTGGTCATCGGTACCGGCGGCATCGGCCTCAACGTCCTCCAGGGCGCGCGGATCGCCGGTGCGCCGGTCATCGTCGCGGTGGACGCGAACCCGGAGAAGGAGGCGGTGGCCCGGCAGTTCGGGGCGACCCACTTCCTCACGTCGGCCGAGGGCGTCCGGGACATCCTCCCTAGGGGCGCCGACCACGCCTTCGAGTGCGTGGGCCGGGTGGAGCTGATCCGGCAGGCCATCGACCTGCTGGACCGCCACGGCCAGGCCATCCTCCTCGGCACCCCGCCCGCGACGGCTGAGGCGTCGTTCCTGGTGTCGTCCATGTTCCTGGACAAGTCCATCCTGGGCTGCCGGTACGGTGCTTCGCGCCCGCAGCGGGACATCCCCCTGTACGCGGGGATGTACGCGAGAGGGGCACTGCTCCTCGACGAACTGGTGACGCGGACGTACCCGGTGGAGGACTTCGCGGGCGCGGTGTCCGACGCGGAAGCGGGGAAGGTCGCGCGGGGGGTGCTGACGTTCTGAGGGGGCCGCACCTCCACGGGGCCCTCCGGGGCCCCGGTCCTCAGACGCCCGGCGAGCTTGAGCCTTCCGGACCGCGCAGCGTGCGCACCTCGCGGGACATGAGCGCCCCGAACGTGGCCACGACGGTCATCACGGCGCATCCGGCGAGCGCCGTCCGCGTCCCCACCGCCGCCGCGACCGGCCCCGCCACCAGCAGCCCGAGCGGGGCCAGCGCGAGGGAGCCGAACCAGTCGTAGGAGCTGACCCTGGACAGCACCTCCTCGGGGATCTCCCGCTGCATGGTGGTCTCCCACAGCGCGCCGAACACATCGGTGGAGAGACCCGAGCAGAACATCGCCAGGCAGATCACCCAGACCGGCGCGTGCCCGGCGAGCAGTGCCATCGGCACGGCCACCGGGAAGATCGCGAGAACCGCGACGAAGAGGGGGCGGCGCACCCGGAGCCGCACGGCGAAGGATGCCCCCGCGACGGTGCCGACCGCCTGCGCGGCGACGATGGCCGACCAGGCACCCGCGCCGCCCAGGTGGGCCTCCGCCTCCAGCGGACCGAGTACCCCGGATGTCGCGGAGCTCGCGGCCACCATGACGGCGGCCTGGCAGACCACGACCCACAGCCACTGCCGGGACGCGAACTCCTGCCAGCCGTCGCGTAGATCGGCCCACGCGGACGACGCGGCCCGTGGGGTCGTCGTCAGCCGCAGCCCCCGGACCAGGCCCGCACTCACCGCGAAGGACGCGGCGTTCAGGGCGAGCGCCCAGCCCGCACCGAAACAGGCGACGGTCACACCGGAGAGCGCCAGACCGACCATCATCGAACCGTTCATGCCGACCCGCAGCATCGCGTTGGCCCGCTGGAGCTGCGGCGCGGGGACGATGAGCGGGACCACCCCGGACATGGCGGGGGCGAACAGCGCCCCGGCCGCACCGGCCAGCACCGCGAGGAGGCACATCGCCGTCAGCGGGGCGTGCCCGGTGATGACCATCGCGGCGAGTCCGGCGTACGCGGTGGCGCCCAGGCAGTCCGCGAACATCATCAGCCGGGAGCGGGACATCCGGTCCGCTACGACACCCCCGGCGAGGATGAGGACCAGCTGCGGCAGCGCCTGGCAGGCGAGCACCAGCGACAGCCGCGCGGGTGTGGCGCCCGGCAGCGAGAGCACCGCGAACGCCAGCGCCACCCGGGCGAAGGCGTTGCCCAGCACCGAGATGGTCCGGGCCGACGAGAGCAGCACGAACCGCCGGTCACGCCAGAGCGACGGCAGCTGTGCGGCCCCGCCCGGAGTGCCGGCCCCGCCCGGCGTTGCTCCCTTGCCGCCGGCCCCGGTGGCATCGGACGCGGGCCCTGCGGGGTCCGCGGCGGAGTCCGGTCCGGAGGAGGTGCGGCCGGGGGCCTGGGCAGGGCCCGGAACGGCCGCATCGATGGTCGCGGCAGGGGCCGCAGCCGGCTCGGAATCGTCGGAGGGATGTGCCATGGGCGGTCACCCTACGGTCGGTGGGACTGCCGGGCCATCCTCCGCAGGTGCCCATTCGGGCCAACTTTCGCTCCCGTACGGAGCAGTCGTGATCCGGCCGGAATTCTGCTTCCCGCCACCCCCCGGAACCCGTACAGGCCAGATATCCCAAGGCCTCCGGCGAGACCTGGCTCCGGCGGTCCGACGCTTCCGGGAACTGTCATGCGCACGATGCGTGGCGTTCAGCCCCTCGGCCACCTCGCCCTGTGAATCTCAAGCGCGACAAGAGACCCCACAGGAGCCAGGGAGTCATTCCGTATGTCCGCAGACGACACAGCACGCTCCGCTCTAACCGGCCGCCGCAGGTTCCTCGCCGGATCGGCCGCCGCGCTCGGCGCGGCGGCGACCGCTCAGCTCTCCTTCGCCGGCCACGCCGCCGCCGCGCCGGCCACCGGCACCGCCGCCGCCCCGAGCCTGCCTGACGGGTTGTTCGGACTCGGTGTCGGATCCGGCGATCCGCTGCCGGACGCGGTCGTGCTGTGGACCCGCCTCGCGCCCGACCCGCTGAACGGCGGCGGCATGCCGTCCGTCCCCGTCACCGTCGAGTGGCAGGTCGCCGACGACGAGAAGTTCACCCACATCGTCCGGAGCGGCACCGAGCAGGCCGTGCCGGCGCTGGCCCACAGCGTGCACGCCGACGCGCAGGGCCTTCAGCCGGGCCGCCAGTACTGGTACCGCTTCCGCTGCGACGGCCAGATCTCGACTGCCGGCCGCACCCACACCGCGCCGTCGCCGCTCTCGGCGGGCGGCAGCCTCCGTATCGCGCTCGCCTCCTGCCAGAACTGGCAGCACGGCTACTTCACCCCGTACGCCGACATGCTCGCGCAGGATCCGGACCTCGTCCTTTTCGTCGGCGACTACATCTACGAGTCCGCCCCGGCGGCCGGGTCGGTCCGTCTCCACACGGGCAAGGGCGAGCCGTACACGCTGGACGAGTACCGCAACCGCTATGCCCAGTACCGGACCGACCCCGACCTCCAGGCCATGCAGGCGCACGCGCCCTGGGTGGTGACCTTCGACGACCACGAGGTCGACAACGACTGGGCGGGCGAGGTGCCGCAGGACCCGGCGAAGCAGTCGCACGACGCGTTCGTCGCCCGGCTGACCGCCGCGTACCAGGCGTACTACGAGCACATGCCGGTCCGGGCCGCATCGGTGCCGCACGGCCCGCACATCCAGATGTACCGGCGCTTCGACTACGGCCGTCTCATCCGGCTGAACGTGCTCGACACCCGGCAGTTCCGCACCGACCAGGCCGCCACCCAGGCCGGCGCCGAGGACCCGTCCCGAACGATGCTCGGCGCCGCCCAGAAGCAGTGGCTGCTGCAGGGGCTGACCCGTTCACCGGCCACCTGGAACGTGATCGCCTCCCAGATCATGATGGCCGAAACCGATCTCATGCCGGGTGCGGGCAAGCTCTGGTACTACGACGCCTGGGACGGCTACCAGGTCGAACGCAACGCCCTGTTGCAGCAGTTCCAGTCGGTGCGCAACCCGTTGGTGCTGTCCGGCGACCGCCATCTGACGATGATCAGTGATCTGAAGAAGGACTTCGCGGACCCGAAGTCGGCCGTGGTCGGGGCCGAGTTCGTGGGTACGTCGATCTCCAGCAGCGGCGACCAGGACCAGGCCGTCTTCCATGAGCAGTGGGACCCGCTGAAGGCGGACAACCCGCACTGGAAGGTCATCGACGCGCACCGCGGCTACCACCTCTTCGACATCGGGGAGTCGTCGGTCGACGCCCAGGTCCGGGTGGTGGACACGGTCCTCAGCAAGAAGGCGAAGGCGAGCACGCTGTCCCGGCTGCAGGTGCGGTCGGAGCGGCCGGGCGTGCAGCTGCTGTAGCCGGCCGCCGGGGACCCGCTGCGATTGCGGGGTTCGCACGGCGCGCCGGGGTCTGCGCCGGGGGCGGGCCCCGGGGTCCGCGGCGAGAACGAGGGACCGCGGCCGGCTTCCGTGTCAGCCCGCGGCGGCCCGTGTCCGGAACGTGCGCCGGTAGACGGTCGGCGGGACCCCCAGCGCCGCCTGGAGATGCTGGCGCATGGACTGGGCGGTGCCGAAGCCCGCGTCCCGGGCCACCTGGTCCACCGACAGGTCCGAGGACTCCAGGAGGTGCCGGGCGCGTTCGACCCGTTGCAGGGTGAGCCACTGGCCGGGGCTGATACCGGCCTCCGCGCGGAAGCGGCGGGTGAAGGTGCGTACGGACATCGCCTCCTGCCCGGCCATGTCCCGCAGCTGGATCGGCTCGTGCAGCCGGGCGAGTGCCCAGGCCCGCGCGGCGGTGGTCGTCGCCGACCGGTCCTCGGGCACGGGGCGTTCGATGTACTGGGCCTGGCCGCCGTCCCGGTGCGGCGGGACGACCATCTGGCGTGCCACGTCGTTCGCCACCGCGGCGCCGTGGTCACGGCGCACGATGTGCAGGCAGAGGTCGATGCCCGCAGCGACCCCGGCCGACGTCAGGACGTCGCCGTCGTCGATGAACAGCACGTCCGGGTCGACCAGGACCGAGGGGAACAGCTGCTGGAAGTGGGCGGCGGACGCCCAGTGCGTGGTGGCCGGGCGGCCGTCCAGGTACCCGGCGGCGGCCAGCACGTAGCCGCCGGTGCAGATGGAGACCAGCCGGGTGCCGGGTCTGATGTGGCCCAGCGCTGCCGCCAGTTGGTCCGTCAGCCTGCCCTCCTCGTACACCGGCCCCAGTTGGTACGAGGCAGGGACGACGACCGTGTCGGCGGTGGCCAGCTCCTGTGGGCCGTACTCGGCGACCACCGAGAAGTCGGCGTTCGTGCGGACCGGTCCGGGCGGACGGATTGAGCAGGTCACCACCTCGTACAGCGGGCGGTCGGCGGAGTCCCGCGGGCGGGCGAAGATGCGGTGCGGGATGCCGAGTTCGAAGGGCAGCAGCCCGTCGAGGGCGAGCACGACGACACGGTGCGGTCGCGGATTCTGACGTGGCACGGCTTCTCCCTGGTCAGTACGGCGGAGGTATTGGGGCGGCGCGGGGCGGGCAGGGAAACACGCGAGCCCCTTGGCCCGATCCTATCGAAGGATGCCCTTCGGGCCACTCGTACGGACGGTCCGCGCCCGGTGATGCTGAGCGGGTGAACCAGGCATCCGGCCCCCTCGCCACCCGGCGCTTCCAGCAGCAGCCACGACCACGACTCTCCGGCCGGCCCCGGCTGCACCGCGCCTGGTTCGTCGCCGCCGTCACGTTCGTGACGATCATCGGTGCGGCGTCGTTCGCCTCGCTGCCGGGGCTGCTCATCGACCCGCTGAACAGGGAGTTCGGCTGGTCGCACGGCACGATCGGTATCGCCGTCTCGGCGAACCTGGCGCTCTACGGGCTGGCGGCGCCGTTCGCCGCGGCGCTGATGGACCGCTTCGGTATCCGCCAGGTTGTGGCGGTCGCGCTGACGGTCATCTCGCTGGGCGCGGTGCTCACGGTGTGGATGACCACCGCCTGGCAACTCGTCCTGTACTGGGGCGTGCTGGTCGGTCTCGGCAGCGGATCGATGGCGCTGGCGTTCGCGGCGACGGTGACCAACCGCTGGTTCGTCGCCAAGCGGGGCCTGGTCACCGGAGTCCTCACGGCTGCGAGCGCCTCGGGCCAGCTGATATTCCTGCCGGTGCTCTCCTGGCTGGTCGTGCACCACGGCTGGCGCCCGGCGGCGATCACGGTGTCGCTCGCAGCACTGGCGGTGGTGCCCCTGGTGTGGATCCTGCTGCGCGACCACCCGGCGGATGTGGGTCAGACGGCTTACGGGGCCACGGAGTTCATACCGAAGCCGCCGCCGCTGACGGGCGCGGCCCGGCGCACGGTCGGCGTGCTCCTCAGTGCGGCGAGGACCGGCCCGTTCTGGCTGCTCGCCGGGACGTTCGCGATCTGCGGGGCGACCACCAACGGTCTGGTGAAGACCCACTTCGTCCCGGCCGCGCACGACCACGGCATGCCGGTCACGGCCGCCGCCTCACTGCTCGCGCTGATCGGTGTCTTCGACGTGGTGGGAACGGTCGCGTCGGGCTGGTTCACCGACCGCTTCGATTCCCGCCGCCTGCTGGCGGTGTACTACGCCCTGCGCGGCATCTCACTGTTCCTCCTGCCGATGCTGCTCGCGCCGTCCGTCCACCCGCCGATGTTCTTCTTCATCATCTTCTACGGCCTGGACTGGGTCGCCACGGTCCCCCCGACGATCGCCCTGTGCCGCGAGCACTACGGCGAGGACAGTGCGATCGTCTTCGGCTGGGTCATGGCGTCCCACCAGGTGGGTGCGGCGCTGGTGGCCTACATCGGCGGTGTGGTGCGTGACGTCTTCGGTTCGTACGACGTGATCTGGTACGCCTCGGGCGCGATGTGCGCCGCTGCGGCGCTGATGGCTCTGGTGCTGCGGCCGGGGGCGGGGGGTGCGGTGAGTACGGAGGCCCTGGCGGACGCCGTCGGGTGAGTGCGGCGGGCCGTGGCCGCGCGGTGCGGTGAGCCGGCGCCCGGAAGGGTGCTCAAGGGCTGAAGCGGCCGAACGCCCCCCGGTGAAAGAGCAGTGGTTCACCCTCGGCCGCGCCGCCCAGGGTCTCCACCCGGCCCACCACGATCAGATGGTCGCCGCCCGTGTGCACGGCGTGGATACGGCAGTCGATCCACGCCGGTACCCCGTCTAGCAGCGGCGCCCCGGTCGCGGGGGAGGGTTCGTGGGTCACTGAGGCGAACTTGTCCGCCCCGCTCACCGCGAAGGCGCGGCACAGTCCGCCCTGGTCCGCGCCGAGGATGTTGACGCAGAACGCCCCGGCGCGGGCGATGCGCGGCCAGGTCGTCGACGTGCGCGCAACCATGAACGCGACCAGCGGCGGATCCAGTGAGAGCGACGCGAAGGACTGACAGGCGAACCCGGCCGGGCCCTCGTCGTCGTGCGCGGTGATGACGGTGACGCCGCTCGCGAAGTGGCCCAGTACGCGCCGGAATTCACCCGGGTCGACCGGCAGCCGTTCGTCGTCGGCCACCGCCCGCAGGTCCGGGCGAGGGAGCGGGTCGACCGGGCCGGTGGCCGTCGGAGCGCCCACGGACCTGAGGTACCGGACGGCGGCGACCGCCATCCCTGCGTGTCCCATCATCCCTCCATTGAAACTGACGATACGTCAGATGTGAAGGGTGCGGCCCGCCCTGCCCGGAGCGGATGAGCCTGCCCGGCGCCGCGCGGCGGGGTGCTTCCACTGCTCGGAGCCGTTTACTTCGAGCGGGACCGAGCCGTACTGCGCCTCCTGCGCCGTCCCATCCGGGGCGAGGGGACCGCCCTGGGTGGTGAGTCCCGCTACCGCCCCCGGTACTGCGGTGTCCGGCGTTCCACGAACGCCGCGACGCCCTCGTTCGCATCGGCGGTCGTCATGTTGATCTCCTGGGCGGCGGCCTCGGCCGCGAACGCCGTGGCGCGGTCCGATTCCAGTGAGGCGTTGACCAGTTGCTTGGTGAGGGACAGGGCGCGGGTCGGGCCCTGGGCCAGGCGGGCGGCCCACTCGTGGGCCGTCTTCAGCAGATCCCCGTCCGGGACCACCCGGTTGATCAGGCCGATGCGTTCGGCGTCCGCGGCGGGGAGCGCGTCGCCGAAGAACATCAGCTCCTTGGCGCGGTGCGGGCCGATCAGGCGGGGCAGCAGATACGCGCCGCCGCCGTCCGGGACGAGGCCGCGCCGGGCGAAGACCTCGATGAACCTGGCCGAATCGGCGGCCAGTACGAGGTCACAGGCGAGTGCGAGCTGGGCGCCCAGACCGGCCGCCGTGCCGTTGACCGCGGCGATGACCGGCTTCTCGCAGTCGAGGACGGCCGCGACGAGCCGCTGCGCGCCGAGCCGGATCGTACGGGCCACATCGCCCGCGACGCGCTCCGCCGTGGCCCCGCCGCCCCGGAGGTCGGCGCCCGCGCAGAAGCCCCGGCCGTTGGCCGTGAGAACGACGGCGCGGATGCCGGGGTCGGCGGACGCCGTGGCCAGCAGGCCGATGACGCGCTCACGGTGGTCCCAGGTGAGGGCGTTCATCGCGGCCGGGCGGTTGAGGGTGATCGTGGAGACGTGGCCCGTCGTGGTGTGGAGGATCTCGTCAGTCTCGGAGGGAGGAGGCATGGGGCGGTCACCTTTCGGATGGCGGGTAATTTTCCGGCCCCGCCAGGGAGCAGCTCCCTGCGGTAGCCGGGGGAGCCTGAGGAGCGGGGGGCCGGGGCGGAGCCACCGGACTGCGGGCAGCCGGCAGCTCCGCAGGGCTTCAGCGGCAGACCGCCAACGCGTCCAGCGCCACCGCGCCCTGCCCCCGGCCCAGCACCATCAGCGGGTTCACATCCAGCTCCGCCAGCTGGTCGCCGAGTTCCAGAGCCATCCGCTGGATCCGCAGCACCACTTCCACCAGCGCGTCCACATCCGCCGGGGGCGCCCCCCGCACCCCGCCCTCCAGCAGGGCGTGGCCGCGCAGTTCACCCAGCATCGCGCGGGCCTGATCCTCCCCGAAGGGCGGGACGCGTACGGCCGTGTCGTCCAGGAGCTCCACCAGGACGCCGCCGATTCCCACCGTGACAGTCGGGCCGAAGAGCGCGTCGGTGGTGACGCCGATGACCATCTCCACACCGCGGTCCACCATCTGGCAGACCAGGATGCCGTCCAGGTCGACCGACTCGTACCGGGCGATGTCGGTCAGCTCCCGGTAGGCGTCCCGCACCTGACTCGCCGATGTCAGACCGATCTTCACCAGTCCCAGCTCGGTCTTGTGCCCGAGCTGCGCCCCCGATGCCTTCATGACGACCGGGTAGCCGACCTGCCCCGCCGCCCGGACCGCCGCCGCCGCACTCGTCACCAGCTGCTCGCGCGGTACGCGGATCCCGTACGCCCGCAGCAGCTGCTTCGCCGCGTGCTCGCTCAGCTGCTGGTGCGGGCGCATCAGGGCCTGGGCCTTGCGGTACGACGGGGAAGGGGTCCGGGGTGCCTCGTCGAAGGGGGACCGGTAGCCGGTGGTGAAGCGGTGGTGGTCCAGATACGCCTTGACGGCTGTGACGCAGTTGCCGAACGTCCGGAAGGTGGCCACCCGCGACGAGCCCAGGAGCGTCGTCCGGTACGCCGCCTCCGTGCCCACCGGTGAGCCCCAGACCACGCACACCAGCTTGTCCGTGGCCTCTGCCGCGTCCACCAGGTCCTGGGCCAGCCTGTCGCTCATCGGGGGGAAGGGGCCGGTGATCGGACAGATGAGGACCCCCACTTCGGGGTCCGCGAGAATCGCATCGATGATCTTGCGTCCGCGCCAGTCGCCCACCGGGTGACCGCCGTTGTCGACGGGGTTCGCCACATTCAGGTACTCGGGTATCCAGGTGTGCAGCTCGGCCTGTTTCGCCGCCGAGAGGACCGGCAGGCCGATCCCCGCTGCCGTGGCCAGGTCCGCGAAGTGTGCCCCGGTACCGCCGGAGATCGAGTACACCACCACTCCATCGGCCTGCGGCTTCTTCGCACGGGCCAACAGGGACGAGGTGTCCTGGAGTTCATCGAGGCCGTTCACCCGGATCACCCCGTACTGCCGCATGGCCGCGTCCACCACCCGGTCCGCGCCGGTGAGTTTCCCGGTGTGGGAAGCGGCGGTCCTGGCCCCGGTCTCCGTACGGCCCACCTTCACCGCGACGACCGGCACCCCGGCCCGTGCCGCACGGTCGGCGGCGAGGAGGAAGGACCTCCCGTCCTTGAGTCCTTCCACATAGCAGGCGATGGCGCCGACCTCGGGGCGCTCGGCGAAGTACGAGATGAAGTCCGAGGTCTCCAGGTCGGCCTCGTTACCCGTGGGGGCCCAGTGCGAGAGCCGGATGCCCAGCTCCTGCATGGCGAAGACCGGGCGGCCCTGGTGGCCGGACTGCGTGATGAGGGCGACCGCCGGGCCCTCCAGGTCGTCGCGGAACTTCTCGAAGGCGTTGAGGTTCGTGTTGGGGCCGAGCATCCGCATCCCGGAGCGCTCGACCGCCGCCGTCAGCCGGGTCTGGGCGTCGGCGCCCTGCTCGCCCGTCTCGGCGAAGCCCGAGGCGAATGCGACCGCGAACTTGACCTTCGCCTCTGCGAGTTGGCCAATCAGCGGCAGCGGATCGGCGACCAGGAGCACGGCGAGGTCGACCGGTCCGGGCAGGTCGGCCACAGACGGGGAGCAGGGCAGCCCGAAGACCGCCTTGCGGGTCGGATGCACCGGGTGCAGTGTCGCGCCGACCCGCTCCGACCAGGCGATCAGCTGGCGGGTGATGCCGGTGTTGGGCCTGCCTTCGGTGTCGGACGCACCGATGACGGCCACCGAACCGGGCCGGAAGAACCGGTCGAGGTCCGGTACGGAGGCGTACAGCGGGCGCCCGCTGACATCCAGATCGCCTTCCGCTGCGGCTGTGCCGTGGACGGCGACGGGGGGCTGCTCCCCGCAGGCCACCACGCGCGCATGGAAGTCGGTGGTGAGGGTGCCGTGAGTCGATCCAAGCATCGTTTCCGCCCGCTCCTGCTCGATGGCCGAAGTACCTGACACTCAGTCAGATTACTGAACTGACGGCCCGTCAGGAACACCGCTGCAAGCAAAGACTGCGACGTGGACGGAGGCGCTGGGTGGCGGTGTCCCGTACGGCGTGGCCTCACCCTGGAATGCCCAGCGCGGCACCGTCCGATACCGCGTCGCCGCGCCGACGGCCGATTCTCGCCCCCGGCCCGGCCGCCGCCGGCGCGGTCGCGCCCCGGCGGCCTGCCGCCCCGGGGTCAGCCGGGCACGGTGGCTCGGCGGTGGCCACGCAGTGCGTGCAGTCCGGCCGCGGCGGTGCCCAGGCACAGGGCGGTGGCGCTGAAGCCGAGCGACGCGTGGACGCCGATCGCGGCTCCCAGGAGCCCGACGGTGAAGCCGCTGCCCGCGCGCAGCCCGTTGGCGGACATGCCGTACACGCCGAGGACCCGGCCGCGGTCGGCGGCGGGGGCCATCAGCTGGACGACGGTCTGGCCGATGGACATCGACGCCAGGTTGGCGACGCCGCCGGCGACGAGCAGTGCGAGGGCAAGCGGATAGCTGGTGGTGAGGGCGAAGAACAGGCTGGTCAGGCCGTAGATGGCGGTGCTGATCAGGGCGGCCGGTACATGGGGTTTGACCCACCCGGTGGCCTCCAGCACGATCCCGCCGACGACACCGCCGGCGCCGTTGGCGAACAGCAGCACGCCGTACGCGGTTCCCGCACCGCCCGCGCCGAGGTCGTGGGCGAAGATCGGCATCGAGGACTGCAGCGACGCGCCGACGAAGAAGGAGCCGAGGCCGCCAAGAATGATCATGCTGACCAGGGTGCGGTTGGCGGCGATCTCCCGCAGTACGCGCAGCGATTCCAGTGGTCCTACCCGTGGCCGGCTGTGGCGGTCGCGGGTGTGGCCGGTGAACCGGGTGCGGAAGAGGAAGAGCGTCAGCGGTACGTAGAAGGCGACATTGGCGAAGATTCCCGCTGTCGGGCCGAGGCCCAGCAGCAGTGCGGACCCGACCACGGGCCCGAACAGGACCCCCAGACTGCGGAAGGTGGCGTTCAGGCGTACCGCGCTGGGCAGTTCGGCCGGGCCGACGAAGTCGTGCAGCATCAGCTGTTCGCCGGGGCTCCACAGCGATCCGGCCAGCCCGTGCAGGACGAGCAGGACGCACGCCTCCCACATGTGCAGGGAGTCGGTGAGGAACAGGATGCCCCAGGTGGCGGAGACCGCCATGAACAGGACCTGCGCGGCCTGGATGATGCGGCGGCAGTCGTAGCGGTCGGCGAGGGAGCCGAACCACATCGAAAGCACCAGGAACGGCACCCAGTGGCTGATGACCTGGAATCCGGTGAGTGCCGGGGAGTGGAACGTCTGCCACAGCACCCAGTAGGTGATGACGTGTTCGATGTTGTCGGCCATCATCGCGAGGGCCGCCCCGAAGAGGTAAGGGCGGCAGTCGCGATTGCGCAGCGCGGCGAACCTCGGGGGAGGCCCGTCGGGAGGCCCGTCGGCGGAGCGTGCGTCCGCGGCCGGCGGATCGGTGATCCGGGCCCCGGCGACCGGGGTTCCGGTGGGCGGGACCCCGGTGACCGGGGCTTCGGTGGGCGGGGTTATCAGTGGGTCGGCCAGGTGGGTGGGAACGCCGCAGGCGGCACACATCCTCGGTCTTCTCCTCTTGGGTGCGGCCGGGCCGGGCCGGTGCGGTGGTCGGGCCGGGTCTGGTGGCTGGGCCGGTGCAGTGGCGGGTCGGGGGTCTCTTCTCGGGGCGGCCGCCGGGTTCGCGGGCGGGCCGCGGCCCCACCGCGACAGCGCGTCGCGTGGGGCGCACGGCTCGGGTTCCGCTCAGAGGCGGCAGCTGATCTCCATGCCGTCGTCGACGGGGAAGGTCACGCTGTGGTAGCCGTTCGCCGGGGTGCGTACGTACTCCAGATACGGGAGCAGACTGCTCAGGTTAACGTCGTCGGCCACCACGAGCGTGCCCGGCGCCAAGTGCGGTTCCAGCAGGCGCAGTACGGGCAGGCACAAGTCCTTCCAGCCGTCGAGCAGGACGAAGTCCGCCGGGGCGTCGAGACCGGCGAGGGTCTCCAGGGCGTCTCCCTCCACGACGGTGACCACGTCGTCGAGCCCGGTCTCGGAGAACGTACGGCGGGCCGCGGTGACCTTGTCCTTGTTCAGTTCCGTGGTGACGACCCGGCCCGAGCCGTTGTCCCGGACGGCTGCGGCCAGGTGCAGCGTGGAGACCCCGAAGGACATGCCGAACTCCACGACGGTGGCCGGGCGCACGGCCCGCACCAGGTTGTAGAGCAGCTGACCGCCCTCCGCGGAGATCGGCATGTACAGCTCCGAAGTGGCGTCCGCGAGCTCCTGCGGCGTCTTCGGCTCGGGGCGCCCGGGGTGCTGGGCCCGCGTGCGGGTCTGCGTGGAGCCGTCGAGGTCGGCCAGCGTGAACATCCTGCTGAGCGTGGTCGCGACCCGGGGGTCGGCCAGCGTGTGGGTGAAGGTCATGCCGCTAGAGTAGACGCAACGTTGCGTTAAGTCTAGAACGGCTGACTATCCTTGGGCGGACGGAAGGGAGGCACCATGGGAGCTGAGGCGGAAACCGCCGATGACGGGGCCGCCGGCGCACCCGGTCGCAGGCACCACGGCAACCGGCACGGGCGGAGCGAGATCGCCCGGCACGCGGTGCTGGAAGCGGCCGACGACCTGCTTGCGGAGAAGGGTTTCGCGGGCGTCACGATGGAAGGCATCGCGACCCGCGCCGGTGTCGCCAAGCAGACCATCTACCGCTGGTGGAGCACCAAGACCGCCGTCCTGATGGATGCCTTCCTGCAGGATGTGACGGAAGAGCCGCCCCTGCCCGACCACGGCGATGTCGCGCGCGACCTGCGTGACCACCTGGAGCGACTGGGCTTCTTCCTCGGAGCTTCCGACCCCGGCGCGGTCTTCAGGGCGTTGATGGCCCAGACCCAGCACGATCCGGTGTTCGCCGGGGAATTCCGGACCAGATACCTCGACGAGCAGCGCAGTCGTGACCGGCTGCCGCTGGAACGGGCCGTGCGGCGCGGTGAGTTGCCCGCGGACTTCGACGTGGCGGCCGAGACCGACCAGATCGTGGGGCCGCTCTACTACCGCGTACTGGTGACGGGCGAGCCGGTCGGCCGGGATTTCACGGACCGGCTCGTCGAGTCCTTCCTGGGCCGCCTGGGCTGACACGGCAGGGTGCACACCGCAGGTTCCCCCGTCCGCAACACCGCGCTGCGCCAAAGCGGTTGTTCGGCTGCCGGTCGTTCACTTGCCGGTACGGGGCTTTGCTCGGCCGGACTGGCCCGCCGGGGCCCTGCCCGGCCGAGCACAGCCCCGTACCGGCGTGCCGCTCTTCCTGTGCCGCTGTGCCCGTGGCGCTCTCAACGCCGGGCGATGGCGGAGGCGATCCTGCGTGCGTCGATCGCCAGCTCCCGGAACATTCCGCTGATCGGATTGGTGAACCCGGTGAAGTAGAGCCCCGGCGCCTGCTTCGGGGTGCGGCGCCCGTGCACCACCGGCCGCCCGCGCCCGTCCAGTACGCCCAGGTGCCCCACCAGCGGCTCCAGGGCGCGCCGGTAGCCGGTCGCCGCTATCACCGCGTCCGGCTGGATCCGGGTGCCGTCGGCCAGTACGACCTTGCCGTCGTCGAAGGAGGTCACGGCGGCGACCGGTTCGACCCGGCCGGTCCGTACCGCGTCGATCAGGCCGACGTCCTGCACCGGGATCGCGCCCTCGCGCACCCGTGAGTAGAGGCCCGTGTCGGGCCGCGGCAGCCCCTGCGCGGCGAGGTCCGGCACCGCGATCCTGCCCATCAGCGCGCCCGCCCGGTCCACCAGCCGCGTCGGGAGCCTGCGGACCAGGATGCCGGTGCGCTGTGCGGGCCAGCCGAGCGTGGAGCGCCGGATGATGTGCGGGACGGTGCGGACGGCGAGCCGCACCCGCCCGGCGCCGCCCTCGGCCAGGTCGGCGGCGATCTCGGCGCCGGTGTTGCCCACCCCGACGACCAGCACGTCCCGGCCCGCGTACGGCGCCGAGTCGCGGTACACGCCCGCGTGCGTCAGCTCGCCGGTGTACGTGTCCGAGCCCGGCCAGTCCGGCAGCTTCGGGGTGTGGTTGAACCCGGTCGCCACGACCACCGCGCGCCCCTTCAGCTCCCGCCCTCCGGTCGCGTGCAGCAGCCAGCCGGACCCTTCGGCAGGAGTGATGCGGGAGACCTCGACCCCTGTGACGATCTCCAACTCGTGATACTGCGCGTACTTCTCCAGGTACCGGACGACGTTGTCCCGCGAGACCCAGCGTCCGAAGGAGCGTGGCATGGGCAGACCGGGCAGCGAGGAGAGCCGCCGGGTGGTGTGCAGATGCAGGCGGTCGTAGTGACGGCGCCAGGAGGCGCCGACGGCGGGGGACTTCTCCAGAACGACGGCCCGGACGCCGTGCCCGCGCAGGGCGGCGGCGGTGGCGAGTCCGCCCGGTCCCGCGCCGATGACGTAGACGGGCCGGTCGTCGTTCGTGTCGTCCATGGAACGGAGCGTAATGGCCCGTTCGCTTGATAGGTCTCGGTCAAGGGCAGAAGCGATTGCGAATTGATCACGCGTGCACACCCCTTGTGCCCGACGGCTTCCATTTGTTGAACTGACGTGCCGTCAGTAAGTCCGTGGAGGAGCGAGTGAGGGGATCGATGCATCTCGGCCGGGCCAGTGGCACCGAGTGGCTCGCCCTCCCCAGGGCCGGGGCCGGACCGGGCCCTTGGCGCAGTACGCGATGACGGCCCTGATGTGGCCGCCCGCCCGCGGCGCGACGTCCTGGCGGACCTGGTTCCTCGACCACGCGATCGGATCCCTCTCATGACGAAACCTGCCCCCGCCCCCGTGCCCGCTGCCCCCGCACCCGCCGCGACCGCGCGGTTCGACCTGCCGGAGCCCGACGCCTTCACCGAGTCCTACTGGGCTGCCGCCGGTGAGGGCCGGTTGCTGATCAGGCGCTGCGGAGAGTGCGGCAGGCCGCACCACTATCCGCGCGAGTTCTGCCCGCACTGCTGGAGCGACGACGTGACGTGGGAGCAGGCGAGCGGCCGGGCCACGCTCTACACCTGGTCGGTGGTGCACCGGAACGACCTGCCGCCCTTCGGGCAGCGCGCCCCGTACGTCGCCGCGGTGGTGGACCTGGCCGAAGGGCCGCGTCTGATGACCGAGGTCGTCGACTGCCCGCAGGACGCCCTCCGCATCGGGATGGCGCTCGGTGTCACCTTCCGTGAACTGGCCCCCGGTGTCAGCGTGCCGGTGTTCCGGGCGGCCGGTGGGCCTGCGCTCCATGAGTAGAATTCGGTACGAACGCAATCCCCCGAGCCCGCACGCCAGAAGGTGGACGTTCTATGTCGCGAGTACAGCGGCTGACTGAAATCGTGCTGGCCGACCTCCGGGCGCAACGGCCCGACCTTGATCCGAGTGTGGACTTCACCCCATCGGGCCTCATTCCGGGGGCGGTTGACGTTCTCCTCGGCGACCGGCTCGAAGGTGGATTCGGATGCGGATTCCTGGTCAATCCAGAAAATAGCGACCAGGAAATCGTCCTGGAGCTCGCTTTCAGGATTCCCACTGCGTATGCCGAGCTGTTCCAGGTGGGAATCCCAGTGGTTCCGGGAAGTCAGCGTACGGCGGTCGCGGTCATCGAGGATGACGCAGTCGTGTGGCGCGACCCGAAGGAGCCAGCGGACTGGTCGTGCCCGGTGGGACGACTCGGTCCCTCGGGGCGCTGAGATCCGGTCCGGCGCCTGCCCGCTCCACTCGACAACTGTGCTGCAAACCAGGGAGTCACGGTTACCAGTTACCCGCCGGACCGCGTGAGTGCGTACGCCACGGAGCTGTCCTGATGAACACAAAGACCAGGGCCGGTCTCGTGGTGCCCGTCGCGCTGCTCGCCGCCGCGGCTGCCGGATGCTCGGGCGACGGCGGTGGGCACCACCAGGTGCCCACGGGGAGCCGCAGCAGCAGTCCGGCGCCGAGTACTTCCCCGCCCCCGACGGGTTCCGCGGCCGTATCGCACACCGGCTCAGTGACCAGGCCGCCCGACCTCGGCGGTGACGGCATCGCTCCGCTGGTGTCAGGCGCTTCGCTGACAGGCAGCGCCGAACACCCCCTCAAGGGCGGCCTCCGGCCGGGGAAGACCCTGGCCATCGCGGTGAACTGTCAAGGGTCCGGCACTCTGGACGTGTCCCTGGAACCCAAGAGCTTCGTCAGCTTCCCTTTGCGGTGCGAGGCGGGAAAGGTGAACGGCACCTTCAACGAGATCCGCCTGATTACCGCCCACAAAGGCGCCTACTTCAAGTTCACCGTCTCCTCGCCGGACATCACGTGGTCATTCGCCGCCGGCTGGGACCCGCACTCTCCTGGCCGGGACCAGGGTCGCTCCGGCGGATCCCGCGGTACGGCTATGGGTCCGCCCCAGGCCCGCCTGTAGGCCCAAGGGAGCAGGCCGCTCGTGGGAGGAACGTCTACCTGGCGGCGCGGGCTCTTGACCTCAACCGTGCTCAAGGCAGGTCTTCTTGAGCGGTCCCGCACGGTGTGGAGCTCGGGGCCGGGGAGCAGGCAGACAGAGGCGGCGGCCGACGGCGAGATCCGCGATGCTGTCCGCTCCGGGTCGTGCCGCGACAGCCGTGACGTGACAACGGCCGGACGCGCTCTTGGAGGGTGACCAGCACCGCCCGCTGCCGGCGGTGTGGGGCTTCGTGGCCTCCGGCCGCCGCGGCAACCGCTGCGCACTCCGGCCGGCGCCAATCGCGGACCGGTCGTTACCCGGCGAAGTCCGCCCCCTCGTACCTCCGCGATCCCCCGCGTGTTGAATAGCCGCATGACCGACATACGGACCCAGCCGGAGGTGCACGGCTTCGGCCTGAGCCTGCGCGCGTGGGATGTGGCGGACGCCGACGCGCTGCTGCGGGGTTTCACCGACCCCGAATTCCTGCGCTGGAACACCCCCGCCCGCCCTGTCACCGACCTGGCCGGGGCCCGGACCGCGATCACGAACCGCAGCGACGGCTGGGTTCGCGGGGACCTCGCGCAGTACGCCGTCGTTGAGGACGGCGCGATCGTCGGCAGTGTCGGGCTCGCCGCCATCAACCGCCACATGTGCCGGGCAGTGGTCGGCTACTGGGTGCTGCCCGGTCTGCGCGGCCGCGGCATCGCCACCCGCGCGCTGGAACTCTGCACCCGCTGGGCCTTCGAGCAGGAGGGCATGCACCGCATCGAACTGGGCCACGCCGTCGAGCACACCACGTCCTGCCGGGTCGCGGAGCGCTGCGGTTACGCGTACGAGGGCACCCGTCGCGACGGAATGCACCGGGCGCAGCAGCCCGGCACCTACCGGGACTCGCACCTGCACGCCCGGCTGGCCACGGACCCGTACCCGGACCCCGGAACCGTTCTTCCCCGGTCCCGGTGACCGGCCGCGGCACCCGAGAGTGACCGGACGAGGGCATTCCGTATTTATCGGGTAACGATCCCGGGGGTCCGTACGCAGGAACAGACGACGAAGGAGGTCCGGTATGCGTGATGGGCGTGGACTGACGGTCACTGGGTGGATATTGGGCGCTCTGGGCGTCGCACTCCTGGCCGCCGCCGCCCTCTGGGGGTTCCGTGGGTACGAGTCGGTCGGCGTGACGAGCGACTCGATGGTCCCGGCGTACGCCAGGGGCGACCGGGTGGCCATCGAGAAGAACGACGGCGGCGGCCTGCACCACGGTGATGTCGTGCTCTTCCGTACGCCCGACCGCTACGACGGCGCCGACGTCCTGGAGCGCGTCATCGCGCTCGGCGGTGACCACCTCGTCTTCGACGGAAAGCAGCTGGCGCTCAACGGCGAACCGCTTGACGAGCCCTACCTCAACGAAGGGGACGAGGGCGGGTCGGACGCGTACGACGTCCTCGTGCCGCCCGGCCGGATGTTCACCCTCGGCGACAACCGAGGCCTTTCGCTGGACTCCCGGCACTTCATGGCCGATCAGGCGGGCACCCTGCCGGTGCGGGCGGTCCGCGGCCGGATCATCGACAACCCGGCCATGCCGCTGCTGCTCGGCGCGGGCGTCCTCACCGGCACGCTGCTCGCACTGGCCGGCGCCGGGTTCGGGCTGGCGGGCCGGGTGGTCCGCCGCCGGTGGCTGGCCGCGACGACGCGTTACGGCCAGAGCAGCTCGCGCGTCCAGTCGCGGCCCTCCGTACGCCGGTAGCGCAGCCGCACATGGCGCCTGCGTGAATCGCCCTGGAAGAACTCGACCTCGACCGGTTCGAGCACGTACCGGGTCCAGGACGGAACCGGCGTCTCCGGATCGGCCTGAGCCCGCTCCCAGGCCTCGGTCGACGCCTGCTCCAGCTCGACCGGCGACCCCAGCACATCGCTCATCCGCCCGGTGAGTGCTGAAGCCAGCGCGCCGGTCGAGCGGGCGTGCAGATCCGCCTGGCTCTCGGCTGCCGGAGCGGCCGTCACCGGTCCGCGCACCCGGACCTGTCGGGCCTGCGCCGCCCAGTAGAAGCCGAGCGCGGCCACCGGGCGAGCCGCCAGCTGGCGGCCCTTGGCGCTCCCGGAGTGCGAGGCGAAGTGCCAGCCGCGCGCATCCGCGCCGTGCAGCATCAGCGTCCGCACATCGGGCCGGCCGTCGGCATCGGCGGTCGCGAGCGTCATGGAGTGCGGCTCGGGCTGCCCGGCGGCCGACGCGGACCGCAGCCACTCGCGGAAGAGCGGGAGAGGCGCGTCGGGGGCGGTGTCCGGGTCGAAGCGGGGCAGTTCGGGCAGATCCCAGACGCGCAGCGTGTGCAGGAAGTCCGTGAAGGCGGCGTCGTCCTCGGCGGTGGGGTTCATGGGGCCATTGTGGACCGAGCCGAGCAATCCGGACGGGACTGTCGATGCCCCCCGCTACTCCCGGTCCGGATTCCGGCACAGCTGCGCCGTGATCACCGCGTGCAGCAGCTCCGGGTCCACGAACTTCCCCTCCACTGGCGGATCGCAGCGCCAGTGCAGCGGATACGTGTTGCCGTCGGGCGCGGGAACCCCCACGTACTGGTCGCGTGCGGAGGGCCCGAAGCAGGTGGCCCCCGGCGGCCAGTCGAAGTCGTGCGAGGAACCCGGCGGAATCAGGAAGTACGTCCACCGGCCCCCGGCGACTTCGCGTACGACGGGGCCAGGCAGCCCGTCGGTGAGTGTGGCGAGATGGTGCAGTACGGCCTCGCCGCGTACCCCTCGGACTCGGATGGCATCGAAGTGAATGCCGGTGAGCCGGAGTTGATGCCCCGATGCGGGTACCCAGGCGGGGAGGTTTTCGGTCGTCATACCTACGAGCATCGGCATGATTGCGTAGCGTGACCAGAGGAATGTGGTGCACATCGGGGGGATGTGGAGAGGCAGGGTGATCTTGTGGCGGTCAGCAAGCCGAGTGACGTGAACGCGGCGCAGCCGTCCCCGGCGCGCAAGCATGTAGGTGACCTGATCAGGAACTTCCGCTCCCGGGCGGGTCTGACGAGACAGGACGTCGGTGACCGTCTGCTCATCTCGGAATCCCTGGCCGGGGCGTACGAACGGGGCGAGCGCATCCCGACGACGAGCTTCCTCAAGGACGCCGACGGAGTGCTGGACGCGCGGGGCGCGCTCACCTCCTGTATCCCGCTGATGGAGGACGAGAAGTACCCGCGCACGTTCGTGGGGTGGGTGCGGCTGGAGAAGGTCGCGTCCAGCGTCAGTGCGTACGAGAACATGACGTTTCCAGGTCTGCTCCAGGCCGAGGAGTACATCCAGGCGCTGTACGAGGAGCGCGTTCCACAACTCTCCGAGGCGGAGATCGAGAAGAACGTCGAGGCGAGGCTGGAACGGCAGGCGGTTCTGACACGTGACCCACTGCCGATCGTGGCGTTCGTGATCGAGGAGTCGGTACTTGAGCGTCCCATCGGAGGGCGGACAGCGCTTCGTAACCAATTGCTGCACGTACTGAAGTGCATGCAGGCGATGAACCATCTGATGGTGCAGGTGATGCCGACGAAGAGAACTGCGCACGCGGGGCTGCACGGCCCGTTTCAGCTGGCCAGTACACCGGACGGGCGTAATTGGGCCTACGACGAAGGCCAGACGGGGGGTACGTTGATCTCAAAGCCGCAGCAGGTCAACCAACTGATCGACCGCTTCGGGATGTTGCGGGCCCAGGCGCTCACGCCCTGGGAGTCGGCAGAACTGATCGAGAGGATGGCGGATCAGCTATGAGCAGCGAACTGATGTGGTTCAAGAGCAGCTACAGCAGCAATGAGGGCGGGGCGTGCATCGAGATCGCCTGCGACTGGCGCAAGTCGAGCTACAGCAACAACGAGGGCGGTAACTGCGTCGAGGTGGCAGCCCACCCCCGCACCGTGCACCTCCGGGACTCCAAGGTTCCCGACGGCCCGACCTTCACGGTTGCCCCCGCCGCCTGGACCGCCTTCGTGGAGCAGCTGCCGGGCTGATCACAGGGTGGTGGTCTCCGTGCCGTCTAGACCATGGCGTTCGTCGTGACCATGGCGTTCGCGGGTCGCCCGCGCGTCCGTGACCGGCCGCCATCAGTCCCTCCGCCATCCACTTTCCATCGTGGAAAGTATGTGGCATCGTGGCAAGCGGCGGCCGGTCAAGATTCCGGCGGGGACCTGGAGCGCGTGATGGAACAGAGCACTGCCGACGCATACTCATCCGCTGCC
This sequence comes from Streptomyces sp. NBC_00859, assembly GCF_045161865.1. Classification (NCBI taxonomy): domain Bacteria; kingdom Bacillati; phylum Actinomycetota; class Actinomycetes; order Kitasatosporales; family Streptomycetaceae; genus Streptomyces; species Streptomyces sp. NBC_00859. The sequence goes on from NZ_CP108826.1 coordinate 4,658,923, forward strand.
GTGCCGTCGGCCGACGCGGCGGCAAGCACTCTGCGGGATGTCGAGGCGGCCCAGACCCGGGCCCGCCTCCAGGCCCGGAACGCGCCTGCCTGGTTCGGGCCGGTGTACGCGGCCGTCATCGCGGTCTTCTTCTTCGCGGGGCGGGCGGCTGCGGACGCGCACAGCCCGTGGGTACTGGTCCCGACCGTCCTGATGCTGCTGGCGGCGCTCACCCTCGTCAGGGCCCGGAGGCGGAGCACGGGCGTCAAGCTCTACGAGACCACGGTGTTCGGTTCGGCGCCCGGGACGCGGCGGATCACTGCCGTGGCCCTCCTCCTGATCGCAGGCGGGGCGGGAGCCCTGTGCTGGAACCTGGCGTCCGGGACGCTCACCACCAACCTCGTCGGGGCTGCGGCCGTGTTCGTCGCCCTGTGCGCCCTGAGCGCATGGCGCAACATCGTGGTGCGGCGGCAGTTGCAGGCACGGGTGTGACCACCGAACCGCCCCCGCCGAGTGGAGCGGCCGCTCTCGACGAGGCGCTCCACAACCCCACTCGGCTGGCCGTCGCGGCCTTCCTCTACGCCTGTGACGAAGCCGAGTTCGCGGCGGTGCGTGACCACTGCCAGGTGTCCGACTCGGTCCTGAGCAAGACGGCGTCGGCCCTGGAGGCCGTCGGATACATCGAGGTCCGCAAGGGCCATGTCGGCAAGCGCCCGCGTACCTGGCTCTCCCTCACCGGTACCGGGGAACTCGCCCTGGAACAGCACATCGCAGCGTTGCAGGGCATCGTCGCCGCGGCCCAGGACGCCGGTGCGAGCGCACAGGCCCGACCGGCCGCGCCGAGAGCCCCTCTGTCCTGATCCTCCGGATGCCCTGAGCGCTTCGGGGCGCAGTCCGGGATCACCCGGCCGTCCGACCCCCTTCCCGCCCGGCGGCCTGCGCGCCGGGCGGGGCCCCGGCTATCCCCGCCCCAGCACGACCGTCCCCGACGAGCAGAACCAGCCGCCCGTCCCCGAAGCGACCGCCAGCTCCGGCAGCCGGCCGCCCGCCTTGTGCACCTGGCGCCCTTCGCCCGCCTCGCCGCGCAGTTGCCGTACCGCCTCGACCAGCAGGAACAGTCCCCGCATGCCCGGATGGCAGGCCGAGAGACCGCCGCCGTCCGTGTTCACCGGGAGGTCGCCGTCGTGCAGCAGCCGCCCCTCCTCGACGAAGGCGCCACCCTCCCCCTTCGCGCAGAACCCCAGGTCCTCCAGGGTCACCAGCGTCATATAGGTGAAGGCGTCGTAGATCTCGGCCAGGTCGATCTCCGCAGGGCGGACCCCGGCCCGCTCGAAGGCGAGCCGGCCGCTCACTGCCGCAGGGGAGACAGTGAAGTCGTCCCACTCGGACATCGTCGTGTGCGAGACGTGTTCGCCGGCGCCGAGTATCCACACCGGTGCCTTCGCGCAGTCCGGTACGTACTCCTCGGCCACGAGCAGCACCGCGCAGCCGCCGTCGCTCCTGATGCAGCAGTGCAGCTTGGTGAACGGGTCCGCGATCATCGGGCCCGCCAGGACCTCGTCCACGGTGATCGGCGTGCGGTACATCGCGTCGGGGTTGTGGGCGGCGTTGGCCCGAGCCTGGACGGCCACCGAGGCCAGTTGTTCCAGCGTGGTGCCGTACTCGTGCATGTGACGGCGGGCGGCCATCGCGTACTTGGCGATCAGCGAGTGGCCGTACGGCACCTCGAACTGGAGGGGGCCGCGCGCGCCGAAGGACAGGTTGGACGTGCGCCGCTTGGCCCTGATGTCGGCGCGTGCGGTGGAGCCGTACACCAGCAGTACCGCGTTGGCGTGGCCGGCGGCGATGGCGTCCGCCGCGTGCGCGGCCATCACCTCCCAGGTGGAACCGCCGACGGAGGTGGAGTCCACCCAGGTGGGTTTCAGGCCCAGGTATTCGGCTACCTCCACCGGGGCCAGGGTGCCGAGGCCCGCCGAGCCGAAGCCGTCGATCAGGTCGCGGCTCAGGCCCGAGTCGGCTAGTGCCCGGCGGGCGGCCTGGGCGTGCAGGGCGTAGGGGGTGGCGTCGTCGACCTTGCCGCAGTCCGACAGGGAGACACCGGCGACAGCGACTCGGCGCCGTGGCGTGGCAGATATGACAGAGGGCATAAATCTGACGGTACATCAGATGGGCGCCGCGGCAAGCGGCAGCGGTGCTGCACTCATCGGCTCTGCGTGAACCGGCTCTGCGTGCACCGGCTTTGCGTGCACCGGCTTTGCGTGCACCGGCTTTGCGTGCACCGGCTTTGCGTGCACCGATTCGCGCGCACGGAATCCGCGTGCGTCCGCTCTGCGGCTCCGCGTGTGCCTGCTCGACGCATCCCGGCTCTGTGCATCTGGTGCGGCGGGATCTAGTATGACGCGCCGTCAGATCAGGAGAGGGGCCCGCCCATGGATGCCGCCTTCACCGCGGAGCAGGACGAGATTCGCCGTACCCTGCGCGAACTGCTGAGCAAACGCTGTGGTCCGGACGCCGCCAGGGCGGCGGTGGGCACCGCTGCCGGATACGACCGGGAGCTCTGGCGGGCCCTCGCCGAGCAGCTCGGGCTGCCCGGCCTCGCGATAGCCGCCGAGTACGGGGGAGTGGGGTGCGGCCCCGCCGAGCTCGTGCTCGCCTGTGAGGAGACCGGGCGGGCGCTGCTGCCGTCCCCGCTGTTCGCGACGGCCGCGCTCGCCGCACCGCTGATCGCCGCGCTCGGCACGCAGGCGCAGCGCGCCGGGCTGCTGCCCCGGCTGGCCTCCGGCGGGCTGACCGCCACCCTGGCCGCACCGCTCGGACCCGCACTCGGACTGACCGGCGTCAACACGGGGGACTGGGCGGGCGGCGGCCGGGCCGGTGGTGTGCAGGCGCGGCCCGCAGACGGGAAGTGGCGGCTGTACGGGCAGGTGGAGCAGGTGCTCGACGGCCACAGTGCCGGGGTTCTCCTGGTGGCCGCGCACACCGGGGGCTTTGCCAGGAGCCGCACGCTGCTCTTCCTCGTACGGGGCGACGCGGCCGGCACGTCGCGGGTGCGGCAGACCGCGCTGGACGCGACCCGGCCGCAGGCTCGCATCGAACTCAGGGACACCGAAGCGGAGTTGCTCGGGGAGAGCGACGAGGCCGATGTGCCGGGGGCGCTGGCCCGTACCGGCTGTGTGGCCGCCGCCGTACTGGCCGCCGAGGCGGTCGGCGCGGCCGACCGGGCGCTGGAGCGGACCGTGGAGTACGTCAAGGAGCGTGAGCAGTTCGGCCGGGCCATCGGGTCGTTCCAGGCGGTGAAGCACCGGCTGGCCGGACTGTATGTGCAGGTGCAGGCCGCGAGATCGGCCGCGTACTACGCCTCCTGGGACCCGGCGGCGGGCGGACTGGCGCTTGCGCAGGGGCTTGAGGCGCTGCAGAGCGCGGCGTCCGAAGCGGTCCAGCTGCACGGCGGGATCGGGTTCACCTGGGAGCACGACATCCAGCTGTACTTCAAGCGGGCGTCGTCGGACGAGCTGCTGTTCGGGCCGGTGCACGGACTGCGCGCGCACGCGGCGGAGCGCGCCGGGCTCTTCACCGGCCGAGAGGCGGTCGCGGTCTGATGCCGCCCGGGACCCGGCTGGTGCAGAAGGTTTCGTCCACACGCGCGTTCGCCCGGTTCGCGCCGCACGTCGTACCGGCGATGGACCGTGCGGTGCACCGGCTGACCCGGGGGAAAGTGCTGCTCAGCGCGCAGATGCTGCCCGGGGTGATCCTCACGGCGAAAGGCGCGAGGACCGGTCTGCCCCGGGTTACGCCATTGGCGTGCATGCCGGAGCGGGCGGCGCAGGCGGACGGTGGGGAGCAGGGCCCGTGGCCCCGTACCTGGGTCCTGGTCGGCTCGAACTTCGGGCGGCCCGGACATCCCGCGTGGACGGCGAACCTGATGGCCCACCCGGACGCCGAGGTGAGCTGGAAGGGTCAGGACATCCAGGTCACGGCACGGCTCCTGGAGGGCGACGAGCGGGCGGGTGTGTGGGCCGCTGCGCTCGCCTTCTGGCCGCCGTACGCCGCGTACCAGGCGAGAGTGGACCGGGAGATCCGGCTGTTCAGGCTGGAGCGCCGCTGAGGTGGACGCCGGGCCGCGGCCCGTGGGTGCGCCGAGTGCTCTCCGCGCTCGTTGCTCCGCGCCCGTTGCTCCGCGCTCCGTGCTGCGGGTACACGGACGGCGGACCACCTCGGTGATCCGCCGTCTGCGCGACAGGACGAAGGACGTGGTGGCGCCCAGCGGTTACTTCGTCGGCTTCTTGCCCGTGATGCCCAGGTGGACCAACAGGGCCAGGTTGGGGCGGAGTTCGGCCTGTTTCACACCCCAGGTCTGGAAGCCCCTCTGGTGCGCTGCCACGGCGGCGAGCATCGCGACCAGCGAGCCGGCCATCGCGGCGGGGCTGACGTCCTTGTCGACCCGGCCCTTGGCCTGGAGCTCCTTGACCGAGTCGGTCAGGGAGTTGGTGACGGAGTTCAGGATCTTCATACGGATCTTGTAGAACCGTTTGTCCCCCTCGGCCGCACCGAGGTCGACGACCCGGAGGATCGCGTCGTGGCGGCGCCAGAAGTCGAGGAATCCCTCGACGAGTTCTTCGGCCGTCTGCCATCCGGCCTTTCCGGCCCAGGAGCGGCCGGAGACCAACTCGGTGAGCCCCGCGCCTTCCTTGGCCATTTCCTCGGCGATTTCGAGGACGGCGCCCTCGACATCCGGGAAGTACTGGTAGAAGGTCGCGGGCGAAGTCCCAGCCTTCCGGGCCACGTCGATGACCTTGACGTCCCGGTACGGCGAGGAGCTGAGCATCTCGCTGAGGCAGTCGAGCAGCTTCTGCCGCGTCGCCTGGCCTCGTCGGCCGGCCACGCGGCCGTCGACGGTGCGTACTTGTCCTGTCATGCCGTCAGCTTACCGAGGGGTGATCGGAGCGCGATTCGGCCGACTGCAAATGGGGTTCGGGCTGGGAATGGCGCGGCGTGTGGAATTGATATTGTTATCAACAGGCTGTGGATAACTTCCGTGGACAACTTCGGTCCGCAGGGGGCTCGCGGGGCGCCCTGTCCGGTTAATGGCGCAATTGTTCGATCGATCGCCCGATTTCGCCTGTGGGTGACGCCGGTCGAGGTCATGACGAAATGTGACGGGCACCACATTTTCCCGGGTCACACCGTACAAGAGCGGGCCCTCCGGCCTGTACGACCCTCACACTCCACAGGGGCCGTCATGTCCGGATCGCGGTGAGACACCCCGATCCGCACCCGGGTTCGCAACCAGCACGTCAGCCAGGAACAATCGGGGTGCGCACCGCCGGGTGGTGCCCAGTGGTGAGACGCTGAACTCAGCTGTATTTCGCGGACCCCCTTCTCCGGGGCCCGTACGGGGAGGTGGCAGGCGCGTTATGGAGCAGCTGACGCAGCACGATCCGAGGCGGATCGGCCCGTTCGAGGTGCTCGGGCGGCTCGGGGCCGGCGGTATGGGGCTCGTCTATCTGGCGCGCTCGGCGTCGGGCAGGCGCGTGGCGATCAAGACCGTACGGACCGAGCTCGCCGAGGACCAGCTGTTCCGTGTCCGCTTCTCACGCGAGGTGGAGGCCGCGCGGGCCGTCAGCGGCTTCTACACCGCTGCCGTGGTCGACGCCGACGCACGGGCCGCCGTGCCCTGGCTGGCCACCGCGTACGTCCCCGCGCCCTCTCTCGAGGAAATAGTGAATGAGTGCGGGCCGATGCCCGCCCAGGCGGTGCGCTGGCTGGCCGCCGGGATCGCGGAGGCGCTGCAGTCGATCCACGGTGCCGGGCTGGTCCACCGGGACCTCAAGCCGTCCAACGTGCTGGTGGTGGAGGACGGGCCGCGCGTCATCGACTTCGGTATCGCATCCGGCGTCTCCAACACCCGGCTGACCATGACGAACGTCGCGGTGGGCACCCCCGCGTACATGTCGCCGGAACAGGCGAAGGACTCACGCAATGTGAAGGGCGCGAGCGATGTGTTCTCGCTCGGGTCGACGCTGGTCTTCGCGGCGACCGGCCATGCGCCGTTCCACGGGGCGAACCCGGTCGAGACGGTGTTCATGCTGCTGCGCGAGGGCCCCAACCTGGAGGGCCTGCCCGACGAGCTCAGGCCGCTGATCGAAGCGTGCATGAAGCAGGAGTTCACCCAGCGCCCCAGCCCGGAGGACCTCCAGGCGCAGCTGGCACCGCACCTCTTCGCGTCGGGTGGTGACGACAGCGGCACCGCCTCCGCATGGCTGCCGGCGCGCGCCACCGCGATGATCGAGACCCGGCGCGGTGGCCGTCCGCCCGCCGTGCCGAGGCCGGCGAACCCCTCACCGCCGCCGAGACCGGCGTACGAGCCGCCACCACCGCGCCGGCAGCCGCCGCCCCGCCATCAGCAACCGCAGCAGGCCCCGGACCAGCGGGAGCAGGAGCAGCACTCCGGGTGGCGGGACGGGGCCGTACGGCTGGCCGGCGCCCAGGTGCCGATCGGTCCGGGGCCGCGCGTCGCGGAGGCCCGCGCACACGCCGCTGTGCCCGCCGGGCCCGCGACCGGCTGGGTCCGGCCCCCTGCCGGGCAGCACGCCGCCCAGGCGGCGCCCCGGACGGCCGCACCGCCGCCGCCCCGGGCCGCCGAGGCTGCCGCGCGCTGGCGGCCCTGGCGTTTCCGTATGTCGAACGACGTCTGGGGGTCCCCCGCGGTCGACGGCGAGCTGCTGTACGTCACCTCGTTCGAGGTGCACGCCCTCGATGTGGGCAGCGGGCGGCGCCAGTTCAAGACCAAGGACGTGGCGTGGGCGATGGACGTGTCGGGCGGCCGGATCCACGCCTCCGACGGGCCGACGCTGTACGCCCTCGACGGCACGGACGGCACCGACCTCTGGCGGCTGTCGACCGAGGCCTGGGTCTACTCCCTCCAGGCCGAGCGCGGCACCGTCGTCACCGGCACCCGGGGTGGCGGCGTCCAGGCATGGGAGGCCTCCAACGGCGAGAAGCTGTGGGAGCTGGGCGGGGCCCAGACGGACTTCGAGACGCCGGAGTCCGGGCCCGCGATCCACGGTGACACCGTGTACGTCTGGAAGGACGCCCGGCTCTTCGCGCTCGATCCCCGTACCGGCGCCGAACTCTGGTCGTATCCGGTGGGCGACGCGGCCTCGTGCGGAGGTGTGCCCGTCCGGGTGACGTCCGCCGACGACGGCTGTGTGTACGTTGCCGCCGGTACCCGCGTCCTGTCGGTCGACCGCTCGTCGGGCCGGGTGCGCTGGCACTTCGAGGCCCCCGCGGTCTTCCTGTCGGCCCCGGCCTTCGCCCCCGGGCCCGCGGTGGCGGGCGGCGGCGTCTACCTCGCCGACTACCTGGGCACGGTGTACGCCATCGACGCCACGACGGGGAAGGACCGCTGGCGCATCGCCACCGAGTCCCGGCAGTCCGTCCACCCGGTCCTCGTCGCACAGGGCAGCATCCATGTGGGCAGCGGAAGCGCGCTCTACACGCTGGACGCGGTGACCGGCACACCCAAGTGGCGGTTCGCGGCGGGCGGCGAGGTGGTCGGAGCGCCGGTGGTGGCGGACGGCCGACTGCACTTCGGCTCTGCGGACCACTGCCTGTACACGCTGGACGCGGTCGGCGGCCAGCTCCGCTGGAAACTGGCCACGGGCGGCGAGATCACCGGATCCCCCGTGGTGCGGGCGGGAGTTGTCTACGCGTGCAGCAAGGACCGCTGCGTCTACGCCCTGGACGCGGCCAAGGGGACAGGGACCGGCCGGGCCAACTGAAGCCCGGCCGGGCGGATCATGGCCGCTCCCGGGCGCCTCCCGGCGGCGGCCGGGAGGCCGGGTAGCGGCGTTCCGGGGGCGGCGTCCCCGAAGCACCCGGCACTCCCGTCACTCGCCGGACGGTCGTGCCCGTGTGGCCCCGCCGCCGGGACTGCCGGGCTCACCCGGCGCTCCGGGCTCACCCGGCTCCGCGGGAGCCGTCAGCTCCGCAGGCAGATCAGCCGAACTGAACGACAACGTGTCGTGCTCGGCGCCCGGTTCGTACGGCTGGGCCATCGGCGACGCCTGCGCAGCCGCAGGAGGCTCGTACGGGGCGGCCGTGCGGGTCCCGTACGGCGGCGTGGACCCGTACGCGTACGCCCCGGAGCCCCCCGGTCCGGGCGCAGGCGCAGGCCCCGGTGCGGGCACGGCCTCCGGCGCGGCAGCCGCCCGCACCCGCCGTCCTCCCATGAGCCCCGCTCCCAGCAGCATCAGCACCCCGCCGACCAGTGCGTCGCCCACGCCGAGCCCCAGCCCCCTGCCGTTGGAGCTGATCGCGAGGCTGTGCTGCGCGATGCCGACGCGGACCATCCACAGCACGGTGAAGCCGAGCGTGATCAGGCCCGCCAGCGTCACAAGCAGGCGTGAGCGCAGCAGAATGCCGACGACGGTGACGAGCGCGGCGAACGCGAACGGGATCAGGATGGAGCCGCCCGCGTCGGGCTTGGTCGCCGTGATGCCGTTGAACAGGTCCTGGATGCGGTACTCGCTGCCGTGGCGGCCGTCGTACCAGTTACGGAAGGGGCTGAATACGGCGGCCGCTGCCCCGACGAGAGCGACGAGGGAGCCAAGGACATTGCGGATAATCATCGGTCTCCTCCGACGGATCTCGACTTCGACGCTACGCCGGGGTCCCGGTACCCGCCACCACAGCGCGGGCCCACCTGTTACGGTGTCGGCCGAAACGGGGGAGATGACATGATCATGCGACGTGTGAGGTTCGGTGCCGTCCTGGTGGGCGTGGTGCTCTCGCTGACCGGGTTCTCGCGGCACGGCAGTCACAGCAGCCACAGCCACACTTCCGGCGGCGGCTGCAGCAAGAGCCACACCAGTTCCAGTTCCACCACGCACCACTACAACGACTACGACCACACCGGCTATGGGTCGTCGCGCGGTTCCACGAGCGGTTCCACGAACAGTTCGAGCAGCCGCACGACCGCGCCTTCCGCCGACGGAACCGTGCTGGACTGCGCGAAGAAGGGCTCCACCCACTCGCTCGTCCTGGTGCAGGCCAGGAACGGGAGCGGCAGTCACCGTTACCGCGTCAGCGTGAGCTTCCTGAACGCGCGTGGCTCCACCGTCGACACGGGCAGCGCGGTCGCCCGGGTGTCCGACACCGTCAGCGAGCCGGTCAAGGTGCCGATGTCGGACCCGTCGGACGTCGGGTCGGTCGTCAGGTGCCGCGTCGACTTGGTGCAGCCGCAGAGCTGACGCCGTACCCGGTCACCGCACCCGGAACTCACCCTTTCGTGCGCCGAACAGCGCCGACTGCCGTTCCGGGGGCAGATTGCCGAGCGCCACCAGATGAGGGGCCTGCGCCAGAGCCTGTGCGCGGGCCCCCTCCTTTGCGGCCCACACCGCCCGCACCGTCCCCTGCACCGCCTCCGTCGGATACGTGGCGATCGTCGTGGCGCAGCGGACCGCCGCTGCCAGCTCATCGCCGGGCGGCGTCACCTCACTCACCAGGCCGGTCTCGTACGCCCGCCGGGCCGAGACCCGCTCGGCCGTCCCCATCAGCGCCATCCGCGCCACCTCGCCGAACGGCATCCGCTGGGCGAGGTAGATGGTCTCGTAGGCGCTGACCATGCCGTACGACGTGTGCGGGTCGAAGAACGTGGCGTCATCGCCCGCGATCACGAACTCGGCCTCGCCCAGCAGATAGAACGCGCCGCCGCACGCCATCCCGCGCACCGCGGCGATCACCGGCTTCCAGAGGTCGTTGGCCTTCGGTCCGATCCGGATCATCGGGTCGTCGATGGAGTACGGGGACGGGGGCTGCGGCACCTCGGCCGAGCGGTCGATACCGGTGCAGAAGGCGCGCGTCCCCGCGCCGGTGACGACGGCCGCCCTGACGGACGTATCAAAACGGAACTCCCTCCACACGGCCGCGAGTTCACCGGCTGTCTCCACATCGACGGCGTTGAGCCGGTCGGGCCGGTCGATGGTGACGACCGCGACGCCGGTCCGTCCGTCCCTCTCGACGCGCAGACTCATGACCGCTCCAGCAGCCAGCGCGGCAGGGTCGTCCCGCCGGACTCGGTGAAGGTGACCTGTACGCGGGCACCGATGCGCAGACGCTCCGGATCCACCGAGTTCAGCGGTGCGTCGGGACCGGCGACCACATTGCCCACGAGCCGGATGTGCGGGGCGTCGGCCAGCTCCACCACGACCGCGTTGTACGGGGCCTGGGCCGCGTAGTCGGGCAGCAGCGGCGGGTGCGGGAACACGTACGACCAGATGCGGCCGCGCCCGGACATCCGCTCCCACTCGCAGGCGAAGGACTGGCACCGCGGGCAGCAGGGCCGGGGCGGGAAGCGCAGCGTGTGGCACTCCGCGCAGGACTGGACGCGCAGTTCGTGCCGGGCGGCGTACTCCCAGAAGGGCGCGCCGTCGTCGTCGGTGACCGGCTGCAGCATCGGGTCTCAACTCCTCAGCAGGATCGCGGATGTGGGGACGCACTCGCCCGCGGTGACGAGGCAGGTGCCGGCGCCGGGCACCTGGGCGGTGGAGCTGCCGCGCAGCTGTCTGACGCCTTCGGTGATGAGGTTGAAGCCGTGGACATAGCCTTCGCTGAGGCCGCCCCCGCCGGTGTTCAGCGGCAGTCTGCCGCCGATCTCCAGCGCACCGCCCTCGGTGAACGCCGCCCCCTCGCCGCGCCCGCAGAAGCCGTATCCCTCGAGGGAGAGCGGGACGAGCGGGGTGAAGGCGTCGTAGATCTGTGCCACGTCGACATCGTCGGGGCCGAAGTCGGCGTGCTTCCAGAGGTGTCGTGCGGCGGTCCAGGCGGGCCCGGTCAGCGGGTCGTCGTTCCAGTAGTTGACCATGCCGTGGTGCTGGGCGGGCAGCCCCTGGGCGGCCGCGTGGACGTACACGGGCTTATGCCGGCAGTCGCGGGCGCGCTCGGCGGAGACGACGACGCAGGCCAGCGCGCCGTCCGTCTCAAGGCAGTTGTCGAAGAGGCAGAGCGGCTCGCTGATCCACCGCGAGGTCATATACATGTCCCGGGTCAGCGGTCGGTCGTACATGATCGCGGCCGGGTTCTGGTTGGCGCGGTTGCGGCAGGCCAGCGCGACGTTGAAGAGGTGGTCGCGGGTTGCTCCGTACTCGTGCATGTACCGGCGGGCGAGCATGCCGATCTCGTCGGCGGGCCGCAGCAGACCGAAGGGGCGGGTCCACTGGGCCGGGGTCGGCAGCTGGACCGCCGTGTTCTTCCAGGGGCGCGGTCCGCTGCCGCGTTTGCGCGAGCGCCAGGCGACTCCGACGTTCGCCTGTCCGGTGGCGACGGCCGCCGCGAGGTGCGCGACCGTCGCGCAGGAGCCGCCGCCGCCGTACCCGATCTTCGAGAAGAAGGTCACGTCGCCGGCGCCGACCGCCTTGGCGACCTCGACCTCGTCGGTGTCCTCCATCGTGTACGAGGAGAACGCGTCCACCTCGGACGGTGCTATCCCGGCGTCGCTCAGCGCGGCGAGGATCGCCCGGCAGGCCAGCGCCTTCTCGGATTCGGGGAGTTGCTTCGCGAACGCGGTCTGTCCTATCCCGGCTATCGCCGTTGCGTCTTTGAGCGCCGCCACTGCCATCGCCACCTCCGGGGACGTCATGACTGCTGACAGCCGGGAAGGCTACCGCTAACCTGACGGATAGTCAGCTACTGGTTGTAGGAGGCATACGATGCGCGGGGACGTCGAGTGGGGCAGCATTCCGGCGCTGTTGAGGTCCGCAGCCGAAAGGTACGGCGAACAGGAGGCGGTCGTCGACGGCCGTACCCGGATCTCCTACACGGAGCTGGGCGACCGGGTCGAGCGGGCGGCCGCCGCGTGCATGGCGTCCGGCGTGAACGCCGGCGACCGGGTCGCGGTCTGGGCGCCCAACACCGTCGACTGGATCGTCTCGGCGCTCGGCGCGGTGACGGCCGGCGCGGTCCTGGTGCCGCTGAACACCCGGTTCAAGGGTGCGGAGGCGGCGTACGTGCTGGAGCGCAGCCGCGCGAAGCTGCTCTTCGTGACCGGTACCTTCCTCGGCACCTCGTACGTGGCGTCGCTCCGGCGCGCCACCGCCGGGGGCGGCGGACCGGGCCCGCTGCCCGCGCTGCCGCAGCTGGAGCAGGTGGTGGTCCTGGCGGAGGACGCTCCGGACTCCTTCCGTACCTGGAAGGACTTCCTGGCAGGCGGCGAGCACGTCTCCGCCGCCGCGGTGCGGGCCCGCGCGGACGCCGTCGACGGCTCGTCGCCCTCGGACATCATCTTCACGTCGGGAACCACGGGGCGTCCCAAGGGCGCGGTCATCACCCACGCCCAGACCCTGCGCTGCTACCGCATCTGGTGCGACCTGGCCGGGCTGCGCGAGGGGGACCGCTACCTCATCGTGAACCCCTTCTTCCACACCTTCGGCTACAAGGCGGGCATCATCGCCTGTCTGATGCGGGGCGCCACGATGGTGCCGCAGCCGGTCTTCAACATGGACACTGTCCTCGCCAACGTCGCCGCCGAGCGCATCTCGGTGCTCCCGGGCCCGCCGACCCTCCACCAGTCGCTCCTCGACCACCCGGCCCGTGACGAGCACGACCTCGGCGCGCTGCGCCTTGTGGTGACGGGCGCGGCGGTGGTCCCGCTGCGGCTGGTCGAGCGGCTGCGCTCGGAGCTGCACATCGAGACGGTCCTGACCGCGTACGGCCTCTCCGAGGCGAGCGGTGTCGTCACCATGTGCCGCAGGGGCGACGGCGCCGAGGTCATCGCCTCGACGTCGGGCCGGGCCATTCCCGGTACCGAGGTACGGGTCTCGGCGGCGCCGGGCGAGCCGGGGGAGGTGCTGGTGCGCGGATTCAACGTCATGCGCGAGTACTTCGAGGCCCCGGAGGCGACCGCGGATGCCTTCACGGCCGACGGCTGGCTGCGCACCGGCGATGTGGGCGTGCTGGACGAGGCGGGCAACCTCCGGATCACCGACCGGATCAAGGACATGTTCATCGTCGGCGGCTTCAACGCCTACCCGGCGGAGATAGAGCAACTGCTGTGCCTGCACCCGGATGTGGCGGACGCGGCGGTCGTCGGCGTACCGGACGGCCGGCTGGGCGAGGTCGGCAAGGCGTACGCGGTGCGGCGTCCCGGCGCGACGCTGACGGCGGACGACCTGATCGCCTGGTCGCGTCGCGAGATGGCGAACTACAAGGTCCCGCGCGAGGTCGAATTCGTGACGGAGCTGCCGCGGAACGCGAGCGGGAAGGTGGTGAAGGGAGAGCTGCGGGGGCGGGGGTGACCGGGCCGGCCGCACCGTCGCCGCCCGGATGCGGCACGGTCCGGGGCTGGCATGGTGAACGGTATGGCAACGAAGAAGTACACGGTGACCCTCCCGGAGGAGCTGGCCGAGGAAATCCGGCGCGAGGTGGGTCCGGGCAGCTTCAGCGCCTATGTCACCGCCGCCATGGAGCGTCAGCGGGAGCGCGACCGGCTGGGCGAGCTGGTGGCGTGGATGCAGGACCAGGGGGGGCCGCCCACGGAGGCCGAGACGGCTGCGGCCGTGGCGGAGCGCCAGGACATGGAGCGGCACTTCGCCGAGCGGGCCGCTCAGTCACCGGGCCGCGGCGCTGCGGCCTGATGGACATCGACTGTTATGTGCTGGACAGCCAGGCGCTGTCGCTGGCGGCGCTGCGCGACCGGGCCATGACGGCGCGCATCACCGAGGCACACCGGTCGGGGACCCGGGTGGTGACCAGTTCCATGACCCTGATCGAGGCCTATCACGGCCAGGTGCGGCGTGCGGCCTGGGTCTGGGCGATGTCACGGGTGGTCGTGGAGCCGGTCACACGAGATGTGGCGGAGGCGGCGATCGAGGTGCTCGAAGCAGCGGGGCTGCACGGTCACAAGTACGCCGTTGGCGCGGCGCTCGCTGTCGTCGCCGCGCGGCAGCCCGGCCATGTCGCCGTGTTCACCTCGGACGAGGACGACATGCGGAAGCTCTGCGGGCCGCAGGTGCTGGTGCGCCCCGTCTGATGCCGGGTGGGGCGCGGTGTCTGTGCCGCGCCCCACGGCGGGTGCGGGGCGTCAGCCCGCGCGGGACTCCAGCGGGGCCAGGGTTATGTGGCCGTTCTCCGGGCTCACCGTGGCGGTGTGCGCGGCGTTGGGGGAGTCGGTCACATGGCCGTTGGCCAGGGCCGGTGTCACGGATACCGCCGCGGTGGCGAACACCAGGGCGGCGGTGGCGAACAGCTTCTTCGTCAGTGTCATGGCAGCTCTCTCGTTACGGATGGATCGGCTGGGTGCGGACATGCGGCAGCGGCCGTGGCGGCTTCCCCTCCCGGCCGCCACGGCCACTGTTCCCCCGGTTCCCCCGTGCCCCGTCGTGAAGGTCTCAGCTCACGCGGTCTTGTCGGTGACGTGCGCGTTGTTGGGCTTCACCGTGGTCGGCTTGTCGGTGACGTGCGCGTTGGCGGGCGCGACCGTGGGCTTGTCCGTGACATGTGCGTTGTCCGGATCGACCGTGGTGTCGGTGTTCGGCTCTGCGGCCATGGTTCTCAACTCCCCTGTTCCTGAAGGTCTGTGGTGCTGAAGCCCGTCCGGCTGCTCCCCCGAGCGCTGCCGGACGGACGTTCCGCAGGCCGCTCACCTTAGACCGGCCGGCAGTCGCCGGACGATCCTGTTTTGCCGGTGCGGGACCCTTACCGGCGAACCGCCTGCCCCCCGACGCGACGGTTCGTCGTGGAATGAGAATGTCGGGTCGCGATAAACAAACGATGAACGCCCGATGCGGGCCGGCCCGGCACCGGCCCGAGGCCCGGTCTCAGGCCGCTGACAGCGGTGAAAGCAGCTCGCGTACCCCGTCCGCCTCCGGCGACTTGAGCTCGTCGTAGATGGCCAGGGCCTCCAGCCAGCAGACCCGCGCGCGGCCGGACTGCCCGATGCCGTCGAGGGCGCGGCCCAGCAGGGTGAGGACGTTGCCGCGCCGCCACTCACCGCCGATGCCGCGCAGGGCGGTCAGTGCCATCTCGGCTCCGGCCGCCGCCTGGGCGCAGCGTCCCGCCGCCATGTCGACCTCGGCCAGCCTGAAGAGGGCCATCCCCTCCCAGAGCCGTTGCCGGCTGTCGCGGAAGACCTCCAGGGCCTCCTGCAGCCGGTCCGCCGCGGCGGCGAGCTGACCGCTCTGGGTCAGTGCGAGCCCCAGTGCGTAACGGCCGTTGGCCCCCTTGAGGGCGTGGCCCATGCGGTCGTACATGTCAGTGCCCTGCTGCGAGAGTGCGACGGCCTCGCTCACGTCCCCGGTGACGAGGTGGAGCCGCGACAGGTTGCAGAGCGCGCTCGCCTCGCCCGCCATGTCCTGGCAGTCCCGGAACCCCTCGACGGCCCGGGTGAGGTGCGTCTGCGTCTTCACGGCGTCGATGTGGCCCCGGTAGAACTCCAGGATGCCGAGCAGGTTGGCCGCCCAGCACGCGGACAGCAGGTCCCCGGTCCGTACGGCGAGCCGCTCGGCCTCCTCCGCGTCCTGCCCGGCCAGGTCGAACCGGCCCGCCACGTGGTGGACATAGGTCAGGGCGATGGCGGCCCGCCCCTCGGCGTGCTCGTCCCGTGCGGCACGTGCGGCCTCCCGCAGGAGGCCGGCGGCGTAGTTGTACTCCTTCGAGTTGGCCCCCGACTCGGCCAGGTCCAGTGCCGCCCACAGCAGGTCCACCGCCCTCCGCAGGGTCCCCGCTGTCGCCGACTGGCGCACACAGGCCAGCAGCGGCATCGCCTCCGCGTACAGCCAGTCCTGGGCGTCGTGCCGGTCGGTGAAGGTCAGCCCCTCGTACGTCGTCGGCTCAAGGTGGTCGACCAGCCGGTCGCCGGGGCGCTCGATCGCGTAGCCCCGGGCGGCAGTCGCCAGATAGAAGTCCAGGAGCCGCGACAGAGCCGACTCCTGTCCCCCGGAAGGCTGTTCGTCCCGTTCGGCGCAGGAACGCGCGTAGAGGCGGACCAGGTCGTGGTAGCGGTACCGCCCGGGGGCCGCCGACTCCAGGAGTGACGTGTCGACCAGCGACTCCAGGAGGTCCTCCGCCTCCCGGACCGGCAGGTCCAGTACGGCGGCGGCCGCGGCCAGCGAGAGATCCGGGCCCTCCGCGAGACCCAGCAGCCGGAAGGCCCGCGCCTGCTGCGGCTCCAGCTGCCCGTACCCCAGCTCGAACGTGGCCTTCACCGCCAGGTCACCCGCCTGGAGCTCGTCGAGGCGGCGGCGCTCGTCGGCGAGCTTCGCCGCCAGCACCGAGACCGTCCAGGTGCGGCGGGCGGACAGGCGGGAGGCCGCGATGCGGATGGCCAGCGGCAGGAAACCGCAGGCAGCCACCACGTCCAGCGAGGCCTGGCGTTCGTTGCGGACCCGCTCCGCACCGACGATCTTGGTGAAGAGCTGCAGTGCCTCCTCGGGCGACATCACGTCGAGATCCACCAGGTGTGCGCCCGCCAGATCCACCAGCCGGGCCCGGCTGGTGACCAGGGCGGCCGATCCGGCCGTGCCGGGCAGCAGCGGCCGGATCTGAGCGGCGTCGCGGGCGTTGTCGAGCAGGACCAGGACCCGGCGCCCGTCGAGCGCCGTCCGGTAGAGCGCGGCGCGCTCGTCGAGGGACTCCGGGATGGCCGAATCGGCCGTACCGAGCGCGCGCAGGAACGCGCCGAGCACCGCCTCCGGCTCCGCCGCCCGCGCCCCCGCGCCCTGGAGGTCCACATACAGCTGCCCGTCGGGGAAGTGCGGCCGGGCGGCGTGCGCCACGTGGACGGCGAGCGTCGTCTTGCCCACGCCGCCGATACCGGCGAGCGCCGATACGGCCATCACCGACGTCTCGGCGGTGACCAGCCGGTCACCGAGTTCCCGTACGAAGGCGTCCCGGCCGGTGAAGTCCGGCACGGTGGCGGGAAGCTGGGCGGGGTTGGCGGCCGTCGGCGCGGGCTGCGGTGCGGCCTCCGCCGGCCTGGCCAGCTCCGCGTCGGCCTGGAGGATCCGCTGCTGGAGCCTGGCCAGTTCGGGCCGCGGGTCCACCCCGAGCTCGTCGGCGAGCAGCCTGCGCGTATCGGCGTACACGGCGAGCGCCTCCGCCTGCCGGCCGCTGCGGTACAGCGCCAGCATGAGGAGCTCGCGCAGCCGCTCCCGGAGCGGGTGCGCGGCGGTCAGTGAGGTCAGCTCGGAGACCGACTCGGCGTGGCAGCCGACCTCCAGGTCCATGTCGAGACGCGATTCGGTCAGCTGGAGCCGCCACTCCTCCAGGCCCGCCCGCTGGGTCTCGGCGTACGGCCCGGGAACGTTCGCCAGGGGTTCGCCGTCCCAGAGCCCCAAAGCCTGGTCGATCAGGGCGCGGGCCGCGGCCCGGTCACCGGTACCGGCGGCCTTCTCGGCGCTCGCGGCCAGGTGCTGCGCCCGGTGGAGGTCGACGGCCTCGGTCCGTACCCGGATCGCGTAGCCGCCCGACTCGCTGACCAGCACTCCTGGGTCCAGGACCTTGCGCAGCCTGGAGGCGTACGTCCGTACCGCGGCCAGTGCCTGGGAGGGCGGGTCCTCGCCCCAGATCGCGTCGATCAGCTCACCCGCGGTGGCTGTGCGGCCGTCGCGGGTCAGGAGCGCGGCCAGCAGCGCGCGCTGCTGCGGCGACCCAGGGGGCAGCGCTTCGCCGTCCCGCCAGGCTCGCACGGGTCCGAGCACGCTGAAAGAGAGGCCGGTGTCCCGGCTCCGCTGCGGAGTCCGCTGCCCCGGTACGCGCGGCCCGCTGTCACGGTCCATAGCTGCCCCTGCCTCCTGCCCCTGGTCGCTGCCTCAGGTGGTGCCGGCCGTCACCGCCCGTATCGCACAGGCCAGTTTGCCTTGTTCATGGCGAGTACGTCAGCTCTGGGGGCCCCTCTCCACAAGCTCTTCGCCAACCGGCGCGCCGGGAAGGGCTGCTGCATCTTTCCGCAGGGAGGGCCGCACCACTAGCTGACGGTTCGTCAGATGAGCGCTACGGTGGAGA
Organism: Streptomyces sp. NBC_00859; assembly: GCF_045161865.1. Classification (NCBI taxonomy): domain Bacteria; kingdom Bacillati; phylum Actinomycetota; class Actinomycetes; order Kitasatosporales; family Streptomycetaceae; genus Streptomyces; species Streptomyces sp. NBC_00859. The sequence goes on from NZ_CP108826.1 coordinate 4,676,899, forward strand.
ACATGGAGACTTTCCCGAAGATCATCTCGGTGGACGACCACACGGTGGAACCTCCCCGTGTCTGGCAGGACCGGCTCCCTTCCAAATACCGGGACATCGGTCCGCGCATCGTCCGCGCGCCCCTCAAGTCGATGTCCTTCATGGGCGGGAAGTTCGCACCGGTCATGGGCGCCAAGGGCGACGAAGGGCCCATCGGTGACTGGTGGGTGTACGAGGACCTGCACCGGCCGCTGACCCGTCTCGACACGGCGGTCGGCTACGACAGGGACGACATCAAACTCGAAGTCATCACCTACGAGCAGATGCGGCCCGGCTCCTTCTCGGTGCCCGACCGCCTCGCCGACATGGACGTCAACCACGTCCAGTCCGCGCTGTGCTTCCCGACGTTCCCCAGGTTCTGCGGCCAGACCTTCACGGAGGCGTCCGACCGGGAACTGGGGCTGCTCGGCGTCCGCGCGTACAACGACTGGATGGTGGAGGAGTGGTGCGGCCCGGAGGCGCACGGCCGCCTCATCCCGCTGCCGATCGTCCCCCTGTGGGACGCGCGGCTCGCCGCTGACGAGGTCAGGCGCAACGCCGCACGCGGGGTGCGCGCGGTCGCGTTCTCGGAGATACCCCCGCACCTGGGGCTGCCGTCCATCCACACGGACGAGTGGGACCCGTTCCTGGCCGCGTGCGACGAGACCGGCACGGTGATCGGGATGCACATCGGCTCGTCGTCGAAGATGCCGTCGACCTCGGCCGACGCCCCGCCCGCGGTCGGCTCCACGATCACCTTCGCCAACTGCTGCTACTCGATGGTCGACTGGCTGATGAGCGGCAAGTTCGAACGTTTCCCCAACCTGAAGATCATGTACGCGGAGGGCCAGATCGGCTGGATCCCGTACATCCTGGAGCGCGCCGACGTGGTCTGGGAGGAGAACCGCGGCTGGGGCGGGGTGGCGGACAAGGTCCTGCGGCCACCGTCGGAACTCTTCACCGAGCACGTGTACGGCTGCTTCTTCGACGACGCCTTCGGGCTGAAGAACCTCGACTCGATCGGGGTGGGGAACGTGCTGTACGAGACGGACTACCCGCACTCGGACTCCACCTGGCCCAAGTCCCGCGAGGTCGGCGAGTCACAGATGGGGCACCTCGCCCCGGATGTGGTGGACCGCATCGTGCGCGGAAACGCGATCGAGCTGCTCGGCCTGACCGAGGACGGCCTCTGGGCGGGGTGAGCGGGCCCGTCCGGCATGAGCACCGGAACGCGCGAGGGCACGTGATTTCTGGCCACTTTGCACAGGACGCACAGGAGGGGTCCCACCCATGGCACGGCTCTTTCCCGAAGGGCGGCTCGTCTACGGGATGCAGCTGCCCGTCCAGTCCCAGAGCACCATCTACGCGGAGGAGTGGGAGTCCGCCGCCACCCCGCACGACCTCGCGGAGATCGCCCGCACCGCCGACCGCAGCGGCTTCGCGTACATCGCTGTCTGCGATCACGTGGCCATCCCGCGGCGGCTCGCCGATGCCATGGGGGCGGTCTGGTACGACCCGGTCGCGACCCTCGGCTTCCTGGCCGGGATCACCGAGCGGGTGCGGCTGATGAGCCATGTCGCCGTCGTCGGGCTGCGCCATCCGCTGCTCACCGCCAAGCAGTACGCGACCCTGGACCACCTCAGCGGCGGCCGGCTGATTCTCGGGGTCGGCGCCGGCCACGTGCCGGAGGAGTTCGACGCGGTCGGGGCCGACTTCCCGGGGCGCGGAGCGGTCCTGAACGAATCCATCGACGCGCTCAGGGCGGCGCTCGGCCCCGACGAGTACCCCGAACACCACGGCGAGCGCTTCGACTTCGGCGGCCTCGCCCAACTGCCCAGACCGGCGCAGCGGCAGGTGCCGATCTGGGTCGGCGGCTCGTCGGCCGCCGCCGTGCGCCGGGCCGCCGAACGGGGGGACGGCTGGCTGCCGCAGGGCGACCCGCGGGAACGGCTGCCCGAGCAGATAGCCCGGCTGCGCGGGCTCAGGGAGGCGGCCGGGGTGACGGACCCGATCGAGATCGGCGCCATCACCGAGCCGCTGTACGTGGGGGAGCCGGGGCGGTCTGTCGGCCGCCGCACCCTCACCGGCAAGCCCGAGGCCATCGCCGAATCGCTGCGCGCGTACGCGGCGATGGGCGTCGACCAGATCCAGGTGAGGTTCCGCAGCCGGAGCCGTAGCGAACTCACCGACCAGATGGCGGCCTTCGCCGCCGATGTGGCTCCGCACCTCAATCAGTAGTCCAGCGGTCCGCACCTCAATCGTCCGCACCTCAACCAGCAGGGAGAGCGGTATGGGCAAGCTCGACGGGCGGGTCTTCGTCATCACCGGCGCGGCACGCGGACAGGGTGAACAGGAGGCGCGGCTCTTCGTGGCCGAGGGCGCGAAGGTGCTGCTCGGGGACGTCCTCGACGAGCAGGGTGCGGCGCTCGCCAAGGAGCTGGGGGAGTCCGCCGTGTATGTGCGGCTCGACGTGACCCGGGAGGCGGACTGGAGCGCGGCGGTCGAGGCCGCCAAGGAGGCCTTCGGGAAGATCGACGGCCTGGTCAACAACGCCGGGATCCTGCGCTTCAACGAGCTGGTGACGACCCCACTGGAGGAGTTCCAGCAGGTCGTGCAGGTCAACCAGGTCGGCGCCTTTCTCGGGATGCGCACCGTCGCGCCGGAGATCGAGGCGGCGGGCGGCGGAACCATCGTCAACACCGCCTCGTACACCGCGCTGACGGGCATGGCGTTCGTCGGCTCGTACGCGGCGACCAAGGCGGCGATCGTGGGAATGACGCGAGTGGCCGCGATGGAGCTGGCGGCGAAGGGCATCCGGGTCAACGCGATGTGCCCGGGGGCCATCGACACCCCCATGAGCAACCCCGCGCAGCTCGACCCGGACGCGGATCCGGCGGAGGCGTCGGCGGCCCTGGACGAGCTCTACCGGAAGCTGGTTCCGCTGGGGCGGGTGGGCAGGCCCGATGAGGTCGCCAGGCTGGCCCTCTTCCTGTCGGGCGAGGACTCCTCGTACATCACCGGGCAGCCGTTCGTCATCGACGGCGGCTGGCTGGCGGGGGTCAGCATCTTCTGATCCGGCAGTCCGGTGCCACGCCACGACCTGACTACTCGTCAGGTATTGACGCTCCACGCGCACGGTGCCACAGTCGACTCCACCGTGAACTGACGGTGTGTCAGAAACGGGCAGAGACCTAGGGACGGTGAACCCCTTTGGAATTCGGGCTCTTTGTACAGGGATACGTACCGAAGAAGCGCGCCCAGGCCGATCCCGAGGCCGAGCACAAGGCGCTGATGGAGGAGACCGAGTACGTCATCCAGGCGGACAAGTCCAACTTCAAGTACGCCTGGGCCTCCGAGCACCACTTCCTGGAGGAGTACTCGCACCTCTCCGCCAACGACGTGTTCCTCGGGTACCTCGCGCACGCGACGGACCGCATCCACCTCGGATCCGGCATCTTCAACCCGCTGGCCCCCGTCAACCACCCCGTCAAGGTCGCCGAGAAGGTGGCCATGATGGACCACCTCTCCGAGGGCCGGTTCGAGTTCGGCTCCGGGCGCGGTGCGGGCACCCACGAGATCCTCGGGTTCATGCCGGGCATCACGGACATGAACCACACCAAGGAGATCTGGGAAGAGACGATCGGCGAATTCCCCAAGATGTGGCTCCAGGACGAGTACGTCGGCTTCCAGGGAAAGCACTGGTCACTGCCGCCGCGCAAGATCCTGCCCAAGCCGTACGGGAAGGCGCACCCCGGCATGTGGTACGCCGCCGGGTCCCCCTCCTCGTACGCCATGGCCGGCAAGAAGGGCCTCGGGGTACTGGGATTCAGCGTCCAGAAGGTCTCGGACATGGAGTGGGTCGTCGAGTCGTACAAGAACGCGGTGAAGGAGGCCGAACCGATCGGCGCCTTCGTCAACGACAACGTCATGGTGACCTCGACCGCGATCTGCGCCGAGACGCACGACAAGGCGGTCGAGATCGCCGTCAGCGGCGGCCTGAACTACCTGCAGTCGCTGCTGTTCCGCTACCACGACACGTTCCCGAGGCCCGACGGCATCCCCGAGTGGCCGGAGCTGCTGCCCGAGTACAGCACAGAGATCATCGAGCTGCTCATCGCGGAGGAACTGATGATCTGCGGTGACCCGGGCGAGGTGCTGCAGCAGTGCAAGCGGTGGGAGCAGGCGGGGGCCGACCAGCTGTCGTTCGGGCTGCCGATCGGGATCTCCCCCGAGGACACGCTGAACACCATCAAGCTCATCGGTGAGCACGTCATTCCGCAGATCGACACGGACCCGGTCCACCGGACGACCCGCTTCCGGCAGGCCGCCGAGTAGGCCGGCCGGTCCGCCGGCCGACGCCGCGGGCCGGGTTCATCACCCCTGGGGCGGACGGCGGCTCCATCCCGGACGGCCGCCGTCCGGTTCCGGCCGGTGTGTACGGGGGAGCGGCCATCCCGTACCCACCGGCCGGAGCCATGCCCGTCCCCCGTCAGGCCGTGAACCCCGACCCTGCCCGGCAGGCCGGGCCCGCCCGGCGTTCCAGGCGGAACGGGCGCCTCGTATCCGGGTCGCATCCGCTCCGGCCCCGCTCGCCCGCCCGACCGGCACCCCCAGCCCGTCCGGCGACTGACGACGGAACCGGTGACCGCCCCCGCTCACGCCCGCTCACCCGCCGGACAACCAGAGAAGGGACCAGACCACATGCTCGACCACCTCATCCGCGGAGCGACCGTCGTGGACGGCACCGGGACTCCCTCGTACATCGCGGACCTCGGCATCCGGGACGGCCGCATCGCCGTCATCGCCGAGCCCGGCACCCTCACCGAGTCCGCCACGACCAGCGAGGACGCGACGGGACTCGTCCTCGCCCCCGGCTTCGTCGACCCGCACACCCACTACGACGCCCAGCTCTTCTGGGACCCGTACGCCACCCCGTCCATGAACCACGGAGTGACCACCGTCGCGGGCGGGAACTGCGGCTTCACGCTCGCCCCGCTGAACCCGGCCCGCCCCGGCGACGCCGACTACACCCGCCGCATGATGTCCAAGGTCGAGGGCATGTCACTGGTCGCACTCGAAGAGGGCGCCCCCTGGAACTGGTCGACCTTCGCCGAGTACCTGGACGCCCTGGACGGCCGCACCGCCGTCAACGCCGGCTTCATGGTGGGCCACTGCGCCCTTCGCCGCCACGTGATGGGCCCCGACGCGATCGGCGGACAGCCCACCGGCGAACAGCTCGCCGAGATGCTGCGGATCTTCCACGAGGCGATGGACGCGGGCGCCTGGGGATTCTCCACCACCCAGTCGTCCACCCACTCCGACGGCGACGGCGAACCTGTCGCCTCCCGGCACGCCGGGCCCGCCGAACTGCTCGCCCTGTCCAGAGCGGTCGGCGAGCACGAAGGAACCCAGATCGAGGCCATCGTCGCGGGCTGCCTCGACCAGTTCAGCGACGAAGAGGTCGACCTCTTCGTGGGGATGAGCGCGGCAGCGGGCCGCCCGCTCAACTGGAACGTCCTGACCATCGACGCCGCCGTGCCCGAGCGCGTACCGCGCCAGCTCGGCGCCAGCGACCGGGCGCGCGAGGAGGGCGGACGGATCGTCGCCCTGACGATGCCCATCCTGACCCCGATGAACATGTCGCTCGGCACCTTCTGCGCGCTGAACCTCATCCCCGGCTGGGGCGAGACCCTGGCGCTTCCGGTGCCCGAGCGGATCGCCGCGCTGCGCGACGCCGACGTACGGACCAGGATGCTGCGGCACGCCAACAGCAAGGAGGCAGGCGTCTTCCGGCGGCTGGCGAACTTCGGGCGGTACGTCATCGGCGACACCTACTCCGAAGCCAACGAGGGACTCAGCGGCAGGGTGGTGCAGGACATCGCGGCCGAACGCGGCCAGGAGCCCTTCCACTGCCTGGTCGAGATCTGCGCCAACGACGACCTGCGCACCGTGCTCTGGCCGATGCCCACCGACAACGACCCGGACTCCTGGGAGCTGCGGCGCAAGACCTGGGAGCACCAGGACGTGATGCTGGGCGGCTCGGACGCGGGCGCACACCTGGACCGGATGTGCGGCGCCCCGTACACGACGCGCTTCATCGGCGACTGCCTGCGCGGCCGCAAGCTGGTCGGCCTCGAAACGGCGGTGAAGATGCTGACCGACGACCCCGCACAGCTCTTCGGACTGCGCGAGCGGGGACGGATCGAGGAGGGCTTCCACGCGGACCTCGTCCTCTTCGACCCGGAGCGGATAGCGGCGGGCCCTGCGACACTCGTGCACGACCTGCCGGGCGACAGCCCCCGCCTCGACTCACGGGCGATCGGTATCGTGTCGGTACGGGTCAACGGCGTCGAGACCATCAGGGACGACGAGATCACCGGCGCAGTGCCGGGCACGGTGCTGCGGTCGGGCCGTGACACCAGGACGGTGGCGACCCGTTGAGCGCGGGCCAGGAGCAGAGGGTGAACGCCGTCCAGGACCAGGGGCTGTTCATCGGCGGCGAGTGGGTGGCGCCCGACGGCGGGCACTACGACGTGATCAACCCGGCCACCGAGGAGAGCGTGGGCGCCGCCCCCGAGGCGAGTCGTGAGCAGGTGTACGAGGCGGCCGCCGCCGCCCGTGCGGCCTTCGCCGGCTGGTCGCGGACGTCACCGCAGGAGCGGGCCGCGATCCTGGGCCGCGCCGCCGACATCATGCAGCGCGAGTTCCTCCCGTACGCCGAACTCGCCCAGGCGGAGAGCGGCGCCACCACCGGTACGGCACGCGGCATGCAGGTGGGCGTGGGGACGGCCCGCTTCCGGAGGTACGCGAAGGGCGCCCTGGAACCGGTCGAGCAGGCGCTGCCGCCGCAGATCAACGAGGCCGGACCGATGGGGAGAGCGGGCGTGTTCGGCGCGCTCGCGGTACGCCAGCCCGTCGGGGTCGTCACCTGCATCACCTCGTACAACAACCCCTGGGCCAACCCGGCCGGCAAGATCGCACCCGCGCTCGCCATGGGCAACACGGTGCTCGTGAAGCCGGCCCCGCAGGATCCGCTCTCCGTCTTCCGGATGGCGGAGGCGCTGGCCGAGGCGGGTGTGCCGCCCGGCGTGGTGAACGTGGTGAGCGGCACGGGCGCGGAGGTGGGCGAGGCGGCCGTCGACTCACCGGACGTCGACATGGTCAGCTTCACCGGCTCCACGGTGGTCGGCAGACGTATCGCCGAGGTCTGCGGCCGCGGGATGAAGCGACAGCTGATGGAGCTGGGTGGCAAGGGCGCGGCGCTGGTCTTCGACGACGCGGATCTGGACTCCGCCGTGTCCGGGATCGGCACGACCTTCTCCTTCTACAGCGGCCAGATCTGCACGGCGCCCACCCGCGTACTGGCGCAGCGCGGCATCCATGACCGGCTGGTGACGCAACTGGCTTCCTATGTCGGCTACTTGAAAATCGGTGACCCGGGTGAGCGGGGCACCGTGGTCGGACCGGTCATCTCGGCCGCCCACCGGGACCGGATCGAGTCGTACGTCGACCTCGGCCGGAAGGAGGGCGCGACGGTGGTCGCGGGCGGCGAACGTCCCGCGTTCGACAAGGGCTTCTACACCGCGCCCACGCTGCTGGCCGACTGCACGAACGCCATGCGCGTCGCCCGAGAGGAGATCTTCGGCCCGGTCGTCGTGGTGGTCCCGTTCGACGACGAGGAGGAGGGCATAGCCCTGGCCAACGACAGCGACTACGGCCTGCTCGACTACGTCTGGTCGGGCGACGTGGCACGGGCCTTCCGGGTCGCGAGGCAACTACGGGCGGGCGGGGTCGGCGTGAACACCATCGGCCGCAACATGGAAGCACCCTTCGGCGGCTTCAAGCAGAGCGGCGTGGGGCGGGACGTGGGGTCGTACGCCCTGCACGCCTACAGCGAGCTCCAGTCGATCGTGTGGCCGGGGTGAGCGGGGCGGTGGGGTGAGTGGTGGAGGGGCTCGTAGGGACGTTGCCGGTCTCGAACTCCACACGTGCACATCAGGATTCGGCGACAACCGCTCCCAGGGCCCCGGCTGCGTGAGTAGCATCCGGCGGGCATCGGCAATCGCCTGCGCCTGGACGGTCATCCGGAGCGGACATGCCTCCTGAAGGCGTCGGCAAGTCAGCGGTGTGGGCAAAGGCCCTCGCTGCGTTCATTCTCCTTGTCCTCGTGCCCCTGGTGATCTGGTTCCTGGTCTCCTTTCAGATTTCAGAGGTCCGTCGCATTCCCTGGTGAACGCGACTGCCGGATCGCCGGGCGGGTTCAACCGACTGTGACCCCGTCGGCGGTCATATTCTTGTTACGAGCTCTGTACGAGCTCTGTGCGACGGGCGGAACTCGAAATCGAACCCCACGCACTCGGGGAAGGCCTCAACCCATGGCCTGCCGCGGGAGCGTACGGGCCGAGGGCGCGAGCAGCCCTTGGGGGTCCTTGCACCATGAGCGTCCGATGGCGTTCGCCGCCGTCATCGCCCCTCCCCCAGGAACACCGGATTCGTCAGCGCCGCCAGTGCCCCCGGCAGGCCGGCCGCAGCCGGTGCGTGCCGTACCTCGGCGCGTACGTAGCTCGCGTACGCGGGCGTGGTGGTCCACTCTGCCGTGCCGGTCCCCGACGTGGGCAGCGGTGTGGAATACAGCGTGCCCTGGTCGGTGACGAAGTTCGCTGTGCAGCCGGGCGCACCGGTGACGTCGAGGCGGACCGTCACCGGTGTTCCGCTGTCCACCCGGAGGCGTTCGCCGATGCCCGCGTGGGCGGCGCGGCCGCCCGTGGCGCCGAAGGTGAGGGAGATCGCGGAGGACTCGGTGATGTACGAGTGGCCCGCGCGGATGCCCGCCAGGACGGCATCCCTGCTGAGTTCGTCGGCGAGTACGACCGTCTGCGGGGTGCCGATCCGGTCCGGGTCCTTGTGGGCGTCACTGTTGCCCATCGCGGGAGTCCACGCCGTGCCGCCGCTGACCAGGGTGTTGTCCCAGTCCGCTACGGACACCTCGTCGTCCAGGGTGTACGGGCCGTTCCACACCTCGACCGCGTCGGCCTCGCCGAAGCCGAACTTCCAGTTGCAGCCGATGCACGTCGCGTGCGGGTGGGCAGGGACGACCAGGCCGCCCGCACGGCGGATCTCACGGGCGTAGTGGCCGAAGCGGTTGTCGCGGGCGCGGTAGCGCCAGTCGACCCACGTGCCGTGGTCGGTGGAGATGCCCAGCACGTGGCCGTTGCGGGTGGTGATCTCCTCGCCGGTGAGGATGAGCAGGTCGTCGCCCCACAGCCCCTCCCACGCTCGGTGGCCCGAACTGGTGTTGTGCTCACTGGTGTTGATGAAGTCGAGCCCCGCCGACCGGGCCAGCGCCGCGATCTCCGCCGGGGTGCGCTTGCCGTCCGAGTGCACGGAGTGGATGTGGCAGTCGCCCCGGTACCAGGCGCGGCCCCTCCCCTTGGCGCGCACCGGTGGGTACACGGGCTTCGGCGTCGCGGAGGTGGGGCCGGAACGCAGGGTGATGGTGACGGTGTACGGGAGGCCTTCGGGGGCCGTGGTGTACGGGCCGAGGGCGATGTTCCACCTGCCCGCACGGACCGGGCCGGGCAGGTAACCGGGGGTCGCCTCGTCGGCACGGATGAAGAACTCGCTGCGGGCACCGCCCGACCAGCCGCGGAACCCCGGACCTCCCAGCGCCGTACCGCGCTCGTCGAAGATGCCGATGTCCAGGGCGTTGCCCTGGGTACCGGCGGGCACGACCGGCTTCTCGTAGGTGTACGAGACCGAGAGTTCGCGGACGCCTTCGGGGACGTCCACCGGCAGATAGACGTAGTCGGGTGAGCCGGGCGGCAGCGTGCCCCGCACGGTCTTCGTCCGGTCCGGGGCGGCGGCGCCACCACCGCCGGGGCTGCCGTGACCGCTGTCTCCGTCCGACGCGCTCGCGAAGCTCACGCTCCCCAACGTAAGCGCGGCGGCGGCTCCCGTCACCAGCAGGCCGCGCCGGCCGAGCTCACCGGGGGTCAGTTCTCCAGGGTTCATGTCAACGGCTCCAGGGGTCTGTGGGGGACGCGAGGGGTGCAGCTGAACCCTGGTATTCAGCCGTGAACCGGGTGGGAAGGGAAGGGGGCGGGACGGAGACCGTGACACGACGCTCGGATTTTCGGCCCGCACGTCATAACCTCTGCCGCCACGGGCACGGATCACACGGCGAATGAGGGCGGATGCCATGCGGCTGAGTACCACGATCTTTCTGACCGACCGGACCGTCACCCCCGTGCGGCTCGCGCGGGAACTGGAGCAGCGCGGTTTCGCCGGGCTGTATCTCCCCGAGCACACGCACATCCCGGTCGAGCGCACCACTCCGTACCCGATGGGGGGCGAGCTGCCCGACGAGTACGGCAGGACGCTGGACCCGTTCGTCGCCCTGGGGCAGGCCGCCGCGGTGACGGACACCCTGACCCTGGGCACCGGCATCACCCTGATCGCACAGCACGACCCGATCGACCTGGCCAAGCAGATCGCGACCCTGGACCACCTCTCGGGGAGCCGTTTCACGCTCGGCCTCGGCTTCGGCTGGAACAGGGAGGAGGCCGCCGACCATGGTGTGGAGTGGACGCGCCGCCGTGAGGAGGGCCGGGACCGGATGGCGCTGATGCGTGCTCTGTGGGCGGCGGAACCGACCGCGTACGAGGGGGAGTTCGGCTCCGTACGGGCCAGCCGGGCCTACCCGAAACCGCGGGGTGGCGACGTACGCACCCTGATCGGCGGGGCTGCCGGACCGAAGCTCTTCGCCCAGATCGCGGAGTACGCGGACGGGTGGCTGCCGATCGGGGGCGGGGGGCTCAGTGGCTCGATGCCGGTCCTGCGACAGGTCTGGGAGGACGCGGGCCGCGACCCGGCGGCGCTCCAGGTCGTGCCGTACGCCGTGCAGCCGACCTCGGGGAAACTGGCTCACTATGCGGAGCTGGGCATCGAAGAGGTCGTTCTCCAACTTCCGTCCAGCGATGAGGAGTCCGTGCTGAAGGTGCTCGATGCCTACGCGCCGCACTTGCGCTGACTGCCGACCGCGCCGGGGTGCGAGCACGCACACGGCGCGGGCAGGTCGTTCAGCTGGTGCTGGTGCTGGTGCTGGTGCTGGTGGCGCTGGCGCTGGGCCGCGCGGCCGGTGCCGGGGCCGTGCGGTGCCGTGGTGGGGCCCGGGAGGTGGCTCTCCGACATGCGGTGACCGGTGACCGGGCGGAAGCTGGTTGGTGTGCTCCAGGAACCGAAGTACAGCGGCCAGGCGGTGCTGGTCATAGACAGTCACGTCCTGCCTGTGGAAGCCACGCTCGCCTTCTCCGCGGAGGGCTGCACGGGCGTCCTGCGCACACAGGTCGTCTCGGACGACGATCTTGATTTCCCTCCGGGGCCCGTGCCGCTCACGCTCCTGCAGGAGCCGAAGGGGGAGATCTGGGGCACCGTCTCCGTGAGTCGCCGTACGCCTGAGGGGGCTGTGTCGATGCAGTTCAGGGGAGTGCGCCGCTGACTCCGTGGTCCGACTGCGGCGCCCGGCCACCCGCCGGGCGTCAGTACCCCGGGTCCCCTCCGGCGGCGGCCGACCGGCCCGGTGGCCGACCAGCGCACGGTGGCACGGCGGCTGTGGGTCGGCGACCCCGGACCCACCGGTGCGGTGAAGTTCCGGCACTCAGCTCAGGAGCCATCCCTAACCATCGTGATAGCCTCTAACTAAATCGAGTGCTGGGTCGGGAACGGTGCGAGTGCGGTACGCCGGACGGCACGAAAGGTGGCAGGTCGGTGGCTGAATCGGACGCGAAGACCCCGCGTGAGCGCTACCGCGTCCAGGTGCGCACGGAGATCAAGCAGCATGCGTGGGAACAGATCGCCACGGCGGGGACGTCCGCGCTCTCGCTCAACGCGATCGCCAAGCGGATGGGCATGAGCGGACCGGCCCTCTACCGGTACTTCGCCGGTCGCGACGATCTGATCACCGCGCTGGTCAGAGAGGCGTACCGAAGCCTGGCCGACACCGTCCGCGAGGTCTCTGCGGCTTCCGCGCCGCCCGCACCGTCCGTGGCTTCCATGCCCTCCGGTACCCCGGCGAACTCAGGGCCGGGGGGCGCCGCCCCGGTGAAATCCGAGCCTCCCGTCCCCGGCGCCGACACCGTGGTGGCGCTGGCGTACGCCCTGCGCGGCTGGGCCCTGGACGACCCCCACCGGTACTTTCTCGTGTACGGCACGCCCATTCCGGGCTACCACGCGCCGGACGACATCACCGCCATCGCCTCCGAGATCATGGAGGCCCTGCTCGACGCCTGCGCGTCGCTGCCCTCCGCCGGCTCCCCGGCGCCGTTCGCGACGCACCTCGAAGGCCACCGGGAGTGGGCGCACGGCCATCCCGCCCCGTCCGCCGCCCTCCATCGGGCCCTGACCCTCTGGACCCGGCTGCACGGTGCCCTGTCCCTGGAACTCGCCGGCCACTTCACCGGGATGGGATTCGATCCCGCGCAGTATTTCGAAGCGGAGCTGCGCGACCTCCTGGCCCCCTGACCACGACAGGGGCCGTTCGGTGCGGACGCCGCGCGAGAGGTGCGGACCGGAATCCAAGCCTCCCCAGGGGCCGGAACGGCGGACCGGGCGCACGCTGGAGGTATGAAAGTGCCAGTCATCATTTACCCGCCGGATGCGTCGGGCGGTCGACGCGTGCAGTCCGGTACGGAGGCCCTCGGCGTCGCCCACAGCCAGAAGGACGTGGTCGAGCTTCTGCGCAGCGCCGGTCTGGAGGGCGTCGACGAGACAGAGCTCGCGACGACATCGATCATCGAATGGCACGGGGGCGGCCACGATGTGTGGCCCGCGCCCTGGTGAGGAGTGAAGTCTGAACGTGAGGAGTGAGGTCTGCACGTATCGGGCTCGGATCCGTACGTGACGGCACGGGGTCACGTTGCCTCGTGAACACTGGCGAGCAGCGCCACCAGCTCCTGCTGTTCGTCAGGATCGAGCGGCGCCAGGAGCTCGGCGTTGGCCCCTTCGGCCAGTACGGCGCAGCGGGCCAGGGTGGCCTCGCCCTCGGGAGTGACCGTGACGGCGTTCTTGTGACGGACCGGGCATCAAGGGGCGGTCCGCCCACCCTGGGCAGGTCCGGCCGCAGGCAGGTCGGTGGATGGTCCGGTCGGCGGAAGGGTGGGTCGGAAGCCGGGCTGGTCGGAGGACGTGTCGGTCCTCGGATGATCCGGTCGCTCATCAAGTCCTTCCTCGGACATGGAGGTGAGCGATCGTGGGGTGAGCAATCGTGGGCGTTTGGGCCGCGAACGCCCTTCACGCCAAGCCCGGCCGTACCGGCGAACTCATCTCCATCTTGCGGCGGGTGCTGCCCGGCATGGCCCTTCTGGTTGCCGGTGCCGCCGCTTGAGTGACTCCCGCAACTGCCGTGTACCCAGGGCAAGAAGGCTTTCCCCGGGCCCCTGTGGAGGTTCTTTGTCCGCCCTGTGAACCCTCGGGGAACAAGGTTCGCGTGCGTTACTGTGCAACGCGTTGCAGTCGCGGGGGAACGCAGGGGGAAGCATGACGCGTGAAGTACAGGCACGGACCGGTCTCGGGCGCCGAAGTGGGTATGGACTGCGCCGAGTTGATGTGAGAGTGGCCGCCGTCGGCCTCGTCGCCGTCGCAACGCTTTCTCTGAGCGGGTGCGGGGGCGACTCGGGTGGTGCGCCGGACAGCAAGAAGCCGGCCGCCGAACAGGAGGGTGGCGGAAAGCCTGCCGCCGCGGACCCCAAGGGCATGGGTCTGGAGATGAAGGGTGCGAACGGCGCGGTGCTCACCATCGACTCCGTCCAGCGGTACGAGGGTGGTGTAGTGACCGTCCGCGGCGAGATGCGCAACGACGGCAAGGAGGCGTTGAACACCAACCACTGGACCGGTGGCAACGATCTGGCGCTCAAGAACGGCTACTCCTCGTCGGGTGCCTCCCTGGCGGACCTCAAGGGCAAGAAGCGCTACTACCCGCTGCGGGACACCCAGGGCAACTGCCTGTGCAACCAGTTCCACACGGTCTTCCAGCCCGGTGACAAGGCCCCGGTCTACGTCCAGTTCCCGGCGCCGCCGGAGGGCACCACGGCGGTCGACTTCGCTATGCCGACCTTCGGTACCGCCCCCGTCACGATCACGGTCGCGCAGTGAGTCCGGCGACGACGGCACGCACAGCTGCCGCCCGGTTCGGGGCCTGCGCGCTCACTGCCGTGTGCCTGACGGCGTTCCTCGGTCTGCACGATGCGCCTGCGGCCCGTGCCGACCCCTCGCCCAGCGCCTCGTCCGAGCCGCCGCCAGTCCCGGTCGATCCGCACGCCGAGATATTGGAGCTGAAGAAGGGCGCTGAGCTGGCCCCTCCGGTGGTGGTCGACATCCTGTCGGTCTCCGGAGACCTCTCCGGTGACTCGGGGCGCGAGGAGTCGAACGACGACATCAAGCTGACCCTCCAGTCCGAGGTCCTCTTCGCCAAGGACAGTGCGGAGCTGAGCACCCGCGCCGGCGCCCGGCTCGCCGAGGTCGCCGAGGAGATCAGGAAGAACGGCCCGCGGAAGGTCACGGTCAGTGGTTTCACCGACAACCTGGGGACGTACGCCCACGGGAAGGCCCTGTCCACGCAGCGCGCCGAGGCCGTACACAGTGCGCTCGCCGTGAAGTTGGGTGCCTCCGGGATCGCCTACGAGGTGGCGGGCAAGAGCGAGGACGACCCCATCGCGGACAACTCCACGGAGGAGGGCCGGAAGAAGAACCGGCGGGTGGAGATCTCGTTCGGGCGGGGGACGAAGGGGTAAGGCACAGTCGCTCGACGGCTCGACGGCTCGACGGCCGGAGGGGCCCTCACCCCGGCTCGCAGGGCTCGGCGTCCGTCAGGAGGCGGCGTGGCCTTCGAGCCCGTCCCCGAAAGACAGCAGTGTTCCGTGCCCCTGACTCCGGCGCGCTGCCTCCTGGCGCAGGCGGCAGTGCCTCCCCTCGGGGCGAGCTCCCGGCCCCACTCCGTCCGTGCGCGGCGGGCCTGCCGGAACGCGGGAACGAGGACCAGCAGGCGATCACCCGGTCGGCCGGGCGGGTGGCTGCTTCTGCTCCGCCGTGCCGAGCAGGTACGGCAGGTTCGCCGCGTGAGCGGATGGATGGGACCGCTGAGGCAGGCCGCTGGGGCCGCTGCCGTTCCCGCCCGGGGCCCAGTACGCCCGCCCGCCGCACATCACTCCTGCTGGGGCGCCCCTGGGTGACCGGGCGTAACGTGACGTCACTGCGGGCACGGCGCCGCAGACAGTGCGAAATCGCGCTCGTATGCTCGCTTCATGACTGATCCGCAGCCCGCAGCACCCACCGCAAACGCCATGCGCCGCGCGCTCAAGCGGGCCAGGGACGGTGTCGCCCTCGATACGGCTGAGGCGGCCGTCCTGCTCCAGGCGCGCGGCGACGACCTGCGTGACCTCGCCGCGTCGGCGGCGCGCGTGCGGGACGCCGGCCTGGAGGCGGCCGGGCGGCCAGGGGTCATCACCTACTCCCGCAAGGTGTTCATCCCGCTGACCCGGCTCTGCCGGGACAAGTGCCACTACTGCACGTTCGTCACCGTCCCCGGCAAGCTCAGGGGTGCGGGCCACGGCATGTATCTCTCCCCCGACGAGGTGCTGGAGATTGCCCGTCAGGGCGCCGAACTCGGCTGCAAGGAAGCGCTCTTCACGCTCGGTGACCGTCCCGAGGACCGCTGGCCCGAGGCGCGCGAATGGCTGGAGGCCGAAGGGTACGACGACACCCTGGCCTACGTACGCGCCATGGCCATCCGGGTCCTGGAGGAGACCGGGCTGCTGCCGCACCTCAACCCCGGCGTCATGTCCTGGACCGACCTTCAGCGGCTCAAGCCGGTCGCCCCCTCGATGGGCATGATGCTGGAGACCACGGCGACCCGACTCTGGAGCGAGCCGGGCGGCCCGCACTACGGCTCGCCCGACAAGGAACCGGCCGTACGGCTGCGCGTCCTGGAGGACGCCGGACGCTCCAATGTGCCTTTCACTACTGGGGTGTTGATCGGTATCGGCGAGTCGTACGAGGAGCGCGCCGACGCCTTCTTCGAGCTGCGCAGGACCGCACGCTCCTACCACGGCATCCAGGAAGTCATCGTCCAGAACTTCCGGGCCAAGCCCGACACGGCGATGCGCGCGATGCCAGACGCCGAGCTGGAGGAGCTGGCCGCGGCCATCGCGGTGGCCCGGCACCTCCTCGGCCCGTCCGCCCGCATCCAGGCCCCGCCGAACCTGGTCGACGCGGAGTACGCGCTGCTCATCGGCGCGGGCATCGACGACTGGGGCGGGGTGTCACCGCTGACCCCGGACCACGTCAACCCGGAGCGCCCCTGGCCGCACATCGACGAGCTGGCCGAACGGACCGCGGCGGCCGGGTTCCAGCTCCGCGAACGGCTCACCATCTACCCGGAGTTCATCCGGCGCGGTGAGCCCTGGCTGGATCCCCGCCTCGTGCCGCACGTCCGGGCGCTCGCCGACCCGGAGACCGGTCTGGCCCGCGAGGGCGTCAAGCCGTCAGGGCTGCCCTGGCAGGAGCCCGACGAGGGCTTCACCGCCACCGGCCGCACCGACCTGCACACCACCATCGACACCGAGGGCCGCACATCCGACCGCCGGGACGACTTCGACGAGGTGTACGGGGACTGGGATGCCCTGCGCGAACAGGCCGCCCCCGGCATGGTCCCGTCGCGGATCGACACCGACGTCAAGCAGGCACTGGCCCAGGCCGCGGCCGATCCGACCCGGCTGACCGACGACGAGGCGCTCGCACTGCTGCACGCGGACGGCCCGGCGCTGGACGCGCTCACCCGGATCGCCGACGATCTCCGGCGGGACGTGGTCGGTGACGACGTCACGTACATCGTCACCAGGAACATCAACTTCACCAACGTCTGCTACACCGGCTGCCGTTTCTGCGCCTTCGCCCAGCGGCGCACCGACGCCGACGCGTACACACTCTCGCTCGACCAGGTCGCCGACCGTGCCGCCCAGGCGTGGGACGTCGGCGCGGTCGAGGTCTGCATGCAGGGCGGTATCCATCCGGACCTGCCCGGCACGGCGTACTTCGACATCGCGAAGGCCGTGAAGGACCGCGTCCCCGGGATGCACGTCCACGCGTTCTCCCCGATGGAGGTGGTCAACGGAGCGACCCGCACCGGCCTCTCCATCCGCGAATGGCTCACCGCGGCGAAGGAGGCGGGCCTCGGCTCGATCCCCGGTACCGCGGCGGAGATCCTGGACGACGAGGTCCGCTGGGTCCTCACCAAGGGCAAGCTGCCGACGGCGACCTGGGTCGAGGTCATCACGACCGCCCACGAGCTGGGCATCCGTTCCTCGTCCACGATGATGTACGGCCATGTCGACCAGCCCCGGCACTGGCTCGGCCACTTCCGCACCCTGGCTGAGATCCAGCAGACCGCGCTGGCCAAGGGCGTGGAGGGCTTCACGGAGTTCGTGACGCTGCCCTTCATCCACACCAACGCCCCGGTGTATCTGGCAGGGATCGCCCGGCCCGGCCCGACGGCCCGCGACAACCGTGCGGTCACCGCGATGGCCAGGCTGCTGCTCCACCCGTACATCCCCAACATCCAGACGAGCTGGGTGAAGCTGGGCGCGGAAGGCGCGGCGGAGATGCTGCGCTCCGGGGCGAACGACCTGGGCGGCACGCTGATGGAGGAGACCATCTCCCGTATGGCAGGCTCCAGTTACGGCTCGTACCGATCGGTGCAGGACCTCATCGCCATCGCCGATCTGGCGGGCCGGCCGGCCCGCGCGCGCAACACGCTGTACGGGCCGGTGCCGGAGGAGCGGATGGAGGCGGCGCGCACCTCGGACGGGCACCTGCCGGAGCTGCTGCCGGTGCTGGACTGATGGCCGCCACACGTAGCACCTGATGACGGGCGGAGCCGGCCGGGATCACTCCGGCCGGCCCGCGTGTTACATCAGCCGCGGCGTCGCAGACGAGGGAGGCGGAGCTTCCGCTTACGCTCGCCCAGCAGGCCGGGCCGCTCCGCGCCGGACGCCGGGACGGCGTCCTCACGGTGTCCGCCGGAAGGGCCCGCACCCGGGCCACCCTGAGGCCGGACGCTGCCGTCGCAGCCCGCCGGGCCGCTGTCCTTGCCGTGGGCCTGCTGCCACTGGAACACGACTTCGTCGATGTCGATCACCGGGCGGCCGAGCGGCGGCCCCGGCGGCGGCGTGCGCAGGTTGGCGGTGATCTTCTCGTTGACCGGCTCCAGGAGCTCGCGCACCCGCCGCTCGTACGGGGCCTGCGCCGCCTCGGCCAGGGCGTCCTCGATCTCCTTGCGCAGCGCGAGAGTTGGGTGAAGTATCGCCCCCGAGCCCTCCTGGGCCATCTTCTGCTTGATCCACCACAGTTCGTCGTACGGCGCGTTCATGTGGGGCAGGGGCTTCCCCGCACCGGGCAGCTCGGCGAAGTCGCCGCGCTGCTCCGCCTCGCGGATCTGCCGGTCGACCCAGGACTCGAAGCTGAGCCCCGGGGGCTTTCGCTCAGTCATGGGGTCATTCTCCCACTCCCGGTACCCACCGAACCGTGTGGACCGTGTGGACCGTGTGACTGTGGATACGGGTGTCCTGCGCACGTGGACAGTTCCCGCCTGGGGACCGGCCAGGAGAATCGACCCGGTAGCTTGCCTCAGCAGGAGGCTCATCAAGACGCCCACCCCAATACGTCCACCAGGAGGCTCACCGGGAAACGGAGAAGGCATACACACTTCTCCCCACTCCTAACGTATAGCGCACTGGGGGGCTTGCGGCAAGGCCCCGGTCATGGCACAGAATCACCGCTCGAAGCCAGAACCCGGGGATCCGGCTTCGAGGAATTCAACGTGGTGAACGTGGGTGAAATGGGGGTTCTGATGATCGATGTGATCGTCGTCGGCGGTGGACCGACCGGCATGATGCTCGCCGCCGAGTTGCGGCTGCACGGCGTACAGGTGCTCGTTCTGGAGAAGGAGCCGGAGCCGGCCGCGTACGTCCGCGCGCTCGGCCTGCACGCACGCAGCATCGAGGTGATGGACCAGCGCGGGCTGCTGGAGCGGTTCCTGGCGGAAGGCAAGAAGTATCCGCTCGGCGGCTTCTTCGCCGCTATCCGCAAGCCGGCACCCGGCCGGCTGGACACCGCACACGGGTATGTTCTGGGGATCCCGCAGCCCGTCACCGACCGGCTGCTCGCCGAGCACGCCACCGAGCTCGGCGCCGAGATCCGACGCGGCTGCGCCGTGGTCGGGCTGAGCCAGGATGCGGACGGGGTGACCGTCGAGCTGGGCAGTGGTGGCGCCCACGGCGGTGCCGCCGGTGCCGCCGGGGAGAGCGCACAGCTGCGTGCACGCTACGTGGTGGGCTGCGACGGCGGCCGCAGCACGGTGCGCAGACTGCTCGGCATCGGCTTCCCCGGTGAGCCCAGCAGGGCCGAGACACTGCTGGGCGAGATGGAGGTGGCTGTTCCGCCGGAGACAGTGACCAGTGTGGTGACCGAAGTGCGCAAGACCCAGTTGCGATTCGGTCTGGGGCCGGTCGGGGACGGCGTGTACCGCGTCGTGGTGCCCGCCGACGGACTGGCCGACGACCGTACGGTTCCGCCGACTCTCGACGAGTTCAAGCAGCAGCTGCGGGTGGTCTCGGGAACCGACTTCGGTGCGCACTCGCCGCGCTGGCTGTCGCGCTTCGGCGACGCCACACGGCTGGCCGAGCGCTACCGGGCCGGAAGGGTGCTGCTGGCCGGTGACGCGGCGCACACCCACCCGCCGATCGGAGGTCAGGGCCTCAACCTGGGCATCCAGGACGCGTTCAACCTCGGATGGAAACTGGCCGCCGAGATCGCCGGCTGGGCGCCGGAGGGGCTGCTGGACAGCTACCAGACCGAACGGCACTCGGTCGCCGCCGACGTCCTGGACAACACCCGCGCACAGATGGAGCTGATGTCCACCGAGCCGGGGGCCCAGGCGGTGCGCCGTCTGGTGTCGGAACTGATGGACTTCGACGACGTCAGCCGCCATCTCACCGAGAAGATCACTGCGACGGCTATCCGCTACGACTTCGGTGAGGGCCACGAACTGCTCGGCCGAAGGCTGCGCGACGTGGAGCTCAAGCGCGGCCATCTGTACGGACTGATGCATGCGGGCCGCGGCCTGCTGCTCGACCAGACCGGCCGCCTTTCGGCGGCGGGCTGGGACGACCGGGTCGACCATGTCGCAGACGTCAGCGAGGAACTGGACGCCCCTGCCGTACTGCTGCGTCCTGACGGTCATGTGGCGTGGGTCGGCGAGGACCAGCGGGATCTGCTGAGCGCACTGCCGGAGTGGTTCGGCGCCGCAGCGGGCTGAGTGGGCGGGGGGCCGCTTCCGACGGTCGGCGCATTGACGGCCCCGCGGCCCCGCGGCCGTCAACGCCGACCGTCGGCCGCTGGGTCAGTGACCTGCGGCAAACTCCACGAAGGCGGCCCAGGCGCCCGCCATGAAGACGAGCGTGGGGCCTGCGGGGGCTGTCTTGCTGTCGCGTACGGGGATGATGCCGGGGCAGTTGTCTGCGACCTCGACACAGTTGTTGTCGCCGCCGTCGCTGTAACTCGACTTGCGCCATGTCGCGGTAGAGAGATCGGGCTTGCGATTCATCCTTCGTGCTCCTTCAGGACGCCCCTGATGAAGGCAATGGAGTCGGACGGGGGCAGCGCCAGATCTCGCAGCCGATCGTAAGACAGCCTGGCGCGTGCTACATCAGCCGGATCTTCCATAAGTTCTGCGCATCGGTTGCCCTCCGTGTAGGCAGCGGCGCTGCCGTCTGCTTGCCAGAGCAGAGTGAGGGAGCCCTGCGTGTAGTGGTGGGCTCCGGCCGATAGGGGGAGAATCTGGAGAGTAACCATCGTCGACTCGGCCACTTCAGCGAGGTGTTCCAGCTGCTCTTCCCATGCCCGAGAATCGGTGACAGGACGCCGAAGCGCGTACTCGTCCATGATGATCCGGACCGAAGGTGCCGGGTTGCGGTAGAGCAGCTGCTGCCGTCCAAGGCGCGCTATGACCTGCTCCTCCACTTGTTCCGCTTCTCCCTCCGTTTCCTGATCACCGGACAACAGGGCCCGCGCCACAGCCTCGGTCTGCAATAGACCAGCGACGCCCAGTGTGAACTTGTGCATGATCTGAGCTGTCAGCTCCAGCCGCATGAACTCCTTGTACTTGTCCTTGAACACCTCCCTACGCGCCACCTTCCACAGCTGCACCAGCAGCCCCCCGGTCCCGTAATGACGGTCCAGGTCCTCCATCACCGCGAGTTTCGAGAGGCGCTGGCTCACTTCGAGCCGGTACAGGTAGCTCTTGTCGTACCGCGTTTCTCCGGCCAGCTCGCTCAGCGTCCTGCCGGACTTCTCGCGCAGATACCGCAGGGCTCGTCCCAGTGCCGCCCGCCCCGACTCCTCGTCCATATCGGTTTGTTCGGTCATCGGGCCCCTCCCGATGTCCTGCGCGACGGCAATCGCGCGTCCCTTTCCGAGCGTAGGGCCAAGGGGTAACCATCGGGACACGAACGGTCATCACCGCTCGTCAGTGAAGAGCCGAACCCGCGATCCCCTGCGAGGCGCCGACCATGCCCGACTCCCTGCTCCGTCTCCTGCCGTGGACCACCCCCGACGGCAAACCGTGTTACCTCAGCAGCGACGACCCGCGCAGTGTGCTGTCCCGGCTGGCCGACGATCTCGAGGATCAGCAGATGGACTCGGCGGAAGCGGTGCTGGCCGGTTCCCGTGCGGTGCTGGCCGATGGGGCGGCGGGGGAGTGGGCCTTACGGTTCGCGCTGACCCGGGCCACCGAGTCGCTCGGTGACGTGCTTCGTGTCGCGTACAGCAGGGGCGGCCGGATCAGTGACGGCGGAGGGGGAGGGGATGCGGAGTATGGGGGAGCCGTGGAGTAGCGGCCCGCATCCGATTGCGTGACGCGGCGCGGCCCGTAGGAGCGGCGCCGCTCAGTGGCTGGACAGCATGCGCAGTACGTCGGCGTGTTGTCCGCGGGCCTCGGCGAACCTCAGGGGTTCGACCGCCTTGACGAGGATCTCGGCCGGCTGCTCGTCGGACCCGATGATGTCCATCACCTCGTCGAGGAAGGCCTCCAGCGGCATGGCGTTCTCCGCCTCCTCCTGCCCCATGAGGGCGGTGCGCACTGCCGGGGGTGCGAGTTCCAGGACTTCGACACCGGTGCCGTCCAGTTGGACACGCAGGCTCTGGGTGAATGAGTGGATGGCGGCCTTGGTGGCGCAGTAGGTCGGCGTCATCGGCAGGGGGACGAAGGCCAGCCCGGAGGAGACCGTCATGATCGTCGCGTGCGGTCGGGTGGCGAGATGTTCGGTCAGAGCGGCCACCAGACGGATGGGGCCCAGCAAGTTGGTTGTCACGGTCGCCTCCGCCGTACTCAGGAAGTCGCCGCTGTGAAGGTCCTCCGGCCGCATGATCCCCGCCATCGCGACCAGGACGTCGAGATCGGGGAAGCGCCGCACCAACTGCGCCGTGACGTCCCGGACAGCGACCGGGTCGGCGGTGTCGAGCACGACGGACTCGATACCGGGGTTCTCCGCGACGATCTGGGCCAGTCTCTCCTCGCGGCGCCCGGAGACGATGACCCGGTTGCCCGCCGCGTGCAGTCTCAGCGCGAGGCCGAGACCGATACCGGAGGTCGCCCCGGCGATGAAGACAGTGTTGCCTGTGAGCTTCATGGGTGTTCTCCGCTGTGGTCGGGTGGTGGTGAGAGCGACGTGTGCCGACACCCGGTGTGCAGGTACCTGTAGCGACGCTCGGCGTGCACCGACCAGTGGACGTCGTCCGGCGGCACGGATGAAGGGCCCGCTCAGCCACTGATCGCCGGTCAGTGGTTAAGGACCACTGAGATCCCGCGAGGCTGCGACGATTGTGGACGTGGACGTGGACGTGGACGTGGACGTGGACGTACGGGAGGAGACCCATGGATGAGATGGCGGACCGCGCGTCGCTGGGTGCCTTCCTGCGTGTCCGGCGGGAGTCGCTGCAACCGGAGGACGTGGGGCTGCGTCGTGGATCGCGCCGGCGGGCCCGTGGGCTGCGGCGGGAGGAGGTGGCCGAGCTGTGTGACATGTCGGCCGACTACTTCGCCCGGCTGGAACGTGGCACCGGGCCGCAGCCCTCGCAGCAGATGACGGCGGCCATCGCCCGCGGGCTGCGCCTCACCCCGTACGAGCGTGATCACCTGTTTCTCCTGTGCGGGCACCGCACACCCCACCGGCGGCTGCGCGGTGAGCACGTCAGCCCGGGGCTGATGCGCATCCTGGACCGGCTGCAGGACACCCCGGCCCAGGTGATGGGCCCGCTCGGTGAGACGCTGCTCCAGACGCCGCCGGCCGTGGCCCTCCTCGGAGAGCAGACCCACTACACCGGGGACGCGCGCAGCGCCCCCTACCGCTGGTTCACCGACCGGGATGCCCGCAGCCGGTACGTTCCCGACGACCACGACCACTACAGCCGGGTGAATGTCTCGCTCCTGCGGACGGTCGCCACCCGGGACGGACCCCGTTCGCAGGCGTCCCGCCTGGCGGCCCGCCTGCTTCGGGAGAGCGAGGAGTTCGCGTCGCTGTGGGAGCGGCAGGAGGTCGGCCTGCGCTGGAGCGACGCCAAACGCTTCGTCCATCCGCAGGTGGGCCGCATCGACCTGTTCTGCCAGAACCTGCAGGACCTCGACACCGCACAGACGCTGCTCGTTTTCACCGCGACGCCCGGCACCGACAGCTACGACAGGCTGAGCCTGCTGAACGTCCTCGGCGCGGAGAGCTTCCCGGGCGGTTGACCCCGCGCTCGTCCTCCGGGAGGTGTCCCGCCGGGGCCCGGCCGTTCCACGGACCGGCAGCAGCCCTTCGCGCTGCTGCCGGTCGCCGTGAACGTGCTGGACCTGCCCTGTTCTACTTCGCGGTCGCCCGGACGGAGACCGTCCCGCTTCCGGACGAGCTGACGTAGAACGTGTAGACCCCGTCCGCCGGAATCGCGTACGAGCTGATCAGCGCCTGCGAGGCGCCGGTGCCCTTCGTGGCGGTGTTCGGGACCACGTAGTCACCCGACGGATCGGCCAGCAGGTATCCGGCATCGTCCCCGGCGGGGAGGGTGCCATCGATGGAGACCTTCTGCCCTGCTGTGGCGTAGAAGGAGAAGTCCATGTCGCCACCTGCGTCGCTGGATACGGCGGGGCCGTTCAGCGTCATCACCGTGTCCGGCTCGGCGGTGCCGAGGTTGACGGTGAGAGTCCCGCCCTCTCCGGCGGAGTTGACCGACTGGATCTCGATGGCGGACGGCAGTTCCATGTACGGAAGCGTCACCGATCCTGATCCGCTGCTGACGATGTCATCCAGCAGGACGCCGTTCGTCCCGTAAATCTCGTACCCCTGAACGGCCGGGCCCGATGCCGGCGCGCTCCACGAGACAACCGCGTCCACCTGGTTCCCGGGGTTGGAGACCGACACGGAAGCGTTCGTCGGCGCCGAGGGTGTCCCCGAAGCCGCTGGTGCTGCCGCCTTGACGGGACGCTGGGCGGTCCGGGAGTCGGGGTCGGTCCCCGCGAGGGCCTGGGCGGCCTGGGTGGTGTACGGCGTCGGGTCCTTGGCGTCGCCCTTGTCCTGGTAGTTGAGGTGGCCGGTCATCGACGTGGTGAGGCCGAAGGGTTTGAAGCTGAAGAAGCCCTGACAGATCGGGTCGTCGCCGTGGCAGTAGGACAACACCTTCTGGGAGCTCGGGAACTCGGGCCTGGTCCTGCTGGCCGGGTGTGCCAGAGCTCCCCGGCGCCCAGGTGTGAAGTCGCCCCGCGCCGACTGTGAATCAGGGTTGAACAACGGGTCGCCGAAGAGAGCCACGCCTCCGATGTCGGCGAGTTGGGCAGACGTAAGGGCCTGATAGGCGTTCGCGGTGACCTGTGCTCCCTGGCTGTAGCCGGCCAGGATGATGGTCGTGGAGCTTCCGCACGCGCTCTCGATCGAATCGATCTCGTTGGTGAGAGCGATCTGTCCCATCTGTACGGAGTTGGTGTACGTACCCCATCCAAGGCTGGCGCTGACCGAGTTCGGTACGCCTGACGCGCCGGCCACGGCGATGGCAGGGTAGGGGTTGGCCCACTGCAGCGTGTTGGCCTCGCTCAGGCCCTTGGCGCTGATGAAGCTGTTGAGGAACGCCGATACCTGTTCGCCGTAGCCGTGGAATTCGGGGTCGTCGAAAAGCTGCCCGGAGCCGCGGCTGCCGAGTATGGCGTAGCTCTCGCAGTCGGTGGCGGACCGGTTCTTCGGTGCCTTCGATGATGACGCCGCCCCCTTGGCGGCGACGGCGTGGGAGGGGCCTGGTGCGGCGTCGGCGGTGGCTGTCTGCAGCGAAGCCATTCCCGTCAGGGACAGGAGTAATACCCCTGCTCCCAGCGCCCGTCTCGCGCGTATGCTCCCCGTATTCATGGCTCTCCTGGGTAGTTGGTCGGGTGAAAAGGGGCTGAGACAGCGCTATGTGGCGTTCACGTCGGCTGCATCAGCACGTTGGGGTGGGCCGCGTCTTCCGGCCGGTTGTCCCGCCGGGGCGCAGGATGCTCGCCTTCCAGGCGATGTTCTGCGCGGTGGCCGGCGCGCTCGGGGCACGGCAGGGGATCGTCATCACCGACCGGTTGGCTCCGGGCAGCGGCGTCACTGACTCCTACGCACAGCAGGTGGTGACGGTCCGGGCCGGGCGGCCGGATCAGGTGCTCGCCGCACTCGACGGCCGTGCGCGGGCCCTCGGTTACGTACGTGAGCCGCACGACCCAGGTCGACAAGGCCCTGCCGACCAGGTGACGCGTGACTGTTACCGGTACAAGAGGGTCAGGAACCTTCCGTATCTGGCCATCGGTCTCGCCTCTCCCGGAGAGCTGAACGGCTTCACGGTCCCGGAGGGTTCGGTCGGGTTCTTCCTGCACCTCCGGACCGGCTTCACCGGGTCGGAGGACGGCAGCAGCACTTCCGCTCAGCCGAACACCGCGACCAGAGCGCACCTGGCACAGTTGGGAGTCGACTTCGCGCGGCCTCCGGGCCGGCGGCGCTTCACGTGGTGGGGTGCCCGGCTGCTGACACAGGTCCGGCTGACGTGGACAGCGCGTCGCCTGGGCGTCCTCCGGGGGCGGCGGGTGGCCACATGGCTGGTCGGCGGCGAGTTCACCGGGCCGTGCACGCTCGGCGTCATGACCATTCGGCGCGGCGAACGCCAGCACGTTGTGGATGAGCTTCGCGAACGCGCGGGCGAGAAGGGCTACCGGTACGGCGTGGACGACGCCGCCACGCCCCGCACCCCGATGCTGAACCTGGCTGTCCATGGGCCTGGCGAGCAGATCGACGCCGGCGGCAGGAAAGTCCCGGAGGGGTCCGTCGCGGTCGTCGTCACGCTGACGGACGCGTAAGTCGTCACGACGACGGTTCCACAAGAGCTGACGGCCGCACAAGGCGCACCCGGAGCCGGCCCCCCGAAAACCTGCCACGACGAGCCTCCCCCCAGAAAGCGCCGTGCCACGCGCCGCGGTGTTCCTGTTCTGCGGCACGTTGCTGAAGGTGATGGTGTTTCACGTGTGACGCGTTGTCCAGAGGCAGGGCAGCTTTGGTTCGCGGAACCGTCCCCGCCGTTCATCCGAATCCGTCCGCTGCTCGCAGGAGTACCCGGAGTTGACTCCCTGGCGGACGCGGCCCCTCGGCCACCGGGCCTTCCCCGCGCCTGGCTCCCACCCATGGCCGCCGGACCGGGCCCTCACCCGAACCGGGCGCACAGGCCGGGGCCGAGTGGTCAAAAACGACCTGCTGGACGTTGATCCACATACCTACGCGTACTCGGATCGCACCTTCGACCGAGCGTTCCCGTTCGATTACAGTGCTGCGCAGTCGCAATCGAACGGACCGACGGGGAGGTGCCGGGTGAGCGCATCATCCACACCCCTCTGGGGCCGCACCGAACAGCAGGACTTCCGCAGCAGGGTGCGCGGCTGCCTGCTGGGCGGTGCGCTCGGCGACGCCCTGGGCGCGGGCGTCGCGGGGCTCGGCCTCGACGCGATACGCGAGACCCACGGCGCCGGCGGGCTGACCGACTACGCGGTCGTGTACGGCAGACGCGGCGCTGTCACGGCCGCGACCCAGCTCTCCCTCTTCACGGTCGACGGCCTGATAAGGGCGCAGGTCCGGCGGGACACGGGCGCCTGGCATCCGCCCACCGATGTGTACCGGGCCCATCTGCGCTGGGCGGCGACCCAGCGCGACTGGGGGCCCGACGAGCGCCGCAAGGACAACGGCTGGCTCGCCTGCGAGGAGTGGCTGTACACCCGCCGTGACCCCAGCAGGAGCTGTCTGATGGGTCTCGGCGACGAGGTGATGGGCACCCTGGACAAGCCCAGGAACCCGGAGGCGCGTGACGCGTCGGCCGTCAGCCGGTCCGCGCCGTTCGGGCTGCTCGTCGGATGGGAGCCGGGGCTTGTCTTCCAACTCGCCGTCGAATGCGCGGCGCAGACCCACGGTCACCCCACCGGCTACCTCAGTGCGGGGGCACACGCCGTCATCGTGCACGGGCTCGCACGCGGCGAGAGCCTCGACGCGGCGGTGCAGCACGCGCTCGGTCAGCTGACCCCGCGCCCCGGCCACCAGCCGGTCACCGACGCCCTCCAGCACGCGCTCGGCGCCGTGCGACAGGGGATGCCGAACCCGGCGCGTGTCGAGTCGCTCGGCGACGGTGAGCTGGCCGAGGACGCGCTCGCGATCGGCGTGTACTGCGCGCTGGTCGGCGAGGACGTACGCCACGGGCTCCGCCTCGCCGTGAACCACAGCGGCCCGTCGCAGGCCACCGGTGCGATCTGCGGCAGCCTGCTGGGCGCCCTGCACGGCGAGACCGCGCTGCCGCCGGGCTGGCTGGCGGAGCTGGAGGGGCGCTCCACGGTGCTGCAGCTCGCGGACGACTTCGCCATGGAGATGACCCAGGGCCCGGCGCTGCACAGCCCGGCGCTCACCACACCGGCCTGGCTCTCCCGCTACCCGAGGGGCTGACCGGACTGCGGTACACGGTGGGCCGCCCCCTTCCGCATTCCGGGGCGGCCCCACCGTGTACGCGCCTCCGGCGGCCCCCCGGCCGCCGGCGTGTCAGCCGTCCGCGCGGTCCCGTCCCAGGACCTTCCCGTCGGCCGGGGTGCCCTGCGCCGGCACGGCTGCGGCCGCAGCCGTGTCCGGTCCGTCGCCGTCCATGTTGACCATCGCGATGATCGCGTCGCGCTCCGGTGTGTCCTCGGGCTTGATGAAACCGATGAGGATGTAGAGCACCAGCGAGATCGCGAGCGGCAGGGAGACCTGCCACTCCAGGGCGACGTCCGTGTTGGCCGAGCCATCCAGGTGGTAGTTGGTGAAGTAGAACGCGAGCAGCCCGGCGGCCCAGCTGACCAGCGCCGCCGTCGGCCCGGACTTCCGGAACGAGCGCAGCAGGCCGAGCATGAACGGGATCGCGATCGGGCCCATCAGCCCGGCCACCCACTTGATGACGACCGAGATGATGTCCTTGAACGTGGGCGAGTTGATCTGGGTCGCCAGCGCCATCGACAGGGCGAGGAAGCCGAGCGTCGAGATCCGCGCCGCCAGCAGCCCGGTGCGGCTGCTCCACTCCCGTGCCGACCTGGACATGGCCGGAGCGATGTCCCGGGTGAAGACGGCGGATATGGCGTTGGCGTCCGACGAGCACATGGCCATCGTGTGCGAGAAGAAGCCGACGACGACCAGACCGAGCAGCCCGTGCGGCAGCAGCGACTCGGACATCAGCGCGTACGCGTCCGACGCGTCCGGCTTCTGCGCGTGCACCAGCAGCGGCGCGCACCACATGGGGAAGAAGAGGACGGCGGGCCAGATCAGCCAGAGCAGCGAGGAGAGCGTGGCCGAACGGGTCGCGGAGCGCGGGGAATCGGTGGCCATGTAGCGCTGGGCCTGGTTCCACATGCCGCCGTTGTACTCGAAGGTCTTGATGAAGAGATACGCCAGCAGGAACGTCATCGTGTACGGGCCGGCCGTCGGGTCGGTGTGGCCGCTGGGGAGCTTGTCCCAGACCGTCCACAGCGTGCTGAAGCCGTCGAGCTTGCCCATGGCGGCGACCAGCATCGCGACACCGGCTATGAGCTGGATGACGAACTGCCCCAGCTCGGTGAGCGCGTCGGCCCACAGGCCGCCGACCGTGCAGTAAATGGCGGTGATCACACCGGTGATGAAGATGCCCTGGGTGATGGTGATTCCGGTGAAGACGGCGAGCAGGGTGGAGATCGCCGCCCACTTGGCGCCGACGTCCACGATCTTCAGCAGCAGCCCGGACCAGGCCAGGGCCTGCTGGGTCTGGATGTTGTAGCGGTCCTTCAGGTATTCGAGCGGTGAGGCCACATGCAGCCTGGAGCGCAGCCGGTTGAGGCGGGGCGCGAAGAGCTTTGCGCCGATGCCGATGCCGATGGCGATCGGCAGCGACCAGGTGACCATGGATGTGAGGCCGTACTGGTACGAGATTCCGGCGTACCCGGTGAACATCACCGCGCTGTAGCCGGACATGTGGTGGGAGATGCCCGACAGCCACCACGGCATTCTGCCGCCGGCGGTGAAGAAGTCGCTCACGTCGTCCACACGCTTGTGGGACCAGAAGCCGATTGCGATCATCACGCCGAAGTAACCGATGAGCACGGTCCAGTCGAGACTGTTCATGTGCCCCCTCCAGGGGTCCGCCTGTACTGAGTTCATCTCGATGAACCTCGATGAACGGGAAACGCTTCGCCAGTACGTCGATCGGGCGGTGCCCCCGTGCGGGACCGGGGGACTTCACGGATTGAACCCTCTGTGCCAAGGGTCGGTCAAGGGTTCGACGATCACAAATATGAACGCAGATCAGTAAGCAGAACGATTTTACTCCCTCTTGACCCCGGGACTGGTTGCTCTCGGAGTGACGGGGGCCACACCATGAGCGGGCACTTCGCCAGAGACGGTCCTACGCAGCCAGGCGCAGCCGGATGCGGGCAGAACAGCAGGACCGCACGGGATGCGGGTCCCGTGCGGTCGGGAAGAGGAGGTCCGACTGAACCGTTCAGCGCATCAGTTCACCGGCGTTGACCAGCAGGGACTGGCCGGTGATGGCCCGGGAGCGGTCGGACGCCAGGAAGATCGCGGCGTCCGCCACGTCTCCGTCCGTGGCCAGCTCGGGCAGGGCCATCCGGTCCGTGAGCCGGCTCAGTACCTCCGCCTCGGGGACGCCCTCGGTGTGCGCGGTGAACTGGACGAAGGCCTGCACGGGAGGCCCCCACATCCAGCCGGGCAGCACGGTGTTCACCCGGATCCGGTGCGGCCCCAGCTCGCGCGCCATGGAGTACATGGCCGAGGTGAGTGCGCCCTTCGACGCCGCGTACGCCGCCTGGTGCACCTCTGACGGAGCGGCCACCGCCGACTGCGTCCCCACGATGACGACCGCGCCGCCCCGCTCCTTGAGTCCCGGCAGGCAGGCCCGCGTCATCCGGAGCGTGCCGAGCAGATTGACGTCGATGACGCCCTGCCAGGTCGAGAAGTCGGCGTCCTGGAGCCCGCCGAAGTAGCTGTCCCAGGCGGCGACATGAACCACCGCGTCGATCCCGCCGAACCGCTGGACTGCCAGTGCGGCGAGCGCGTCGCACTGCGACTCGTCGCCGATGTCGGTGGGCAGGTACGCGGTCCGGCCGCCGGCCGGGTCGATCTCGGCAGCGGACTTGGCGAGGTTCGATTCGGTGCGGGCTCCCAGCACGGCGTTGCCGCCGTCCCGCACCACGGCCGCCGCCACCTGGTGCCCCAGGCCGGCCCCGACGCCGGACACGACGACGGTCTTGCCCGCGAGCGCCGCGTCCCGCGCTTCTCCGGTACGGCCTTCCCCGGTACGGCTTTCCATGGTGGGGCCCTCCGCGCTCTGGCAGTTTTTCTGACGGGCCGTCAGAGTAGGTCCGTCCGGCGGTGGAGGGAAGAGGAAGGATGGGGTGCCGATGAGCGAGGAACCGCGCAGCGGCGGCGCAGGCGGTGGCGGCAAGGGCGTTGGTGGCACAGGTGACGGCGGCACGCGCGGCGAGGTGTACGGCGAGCTGGCTTCGGTCGGCCCGTACGGTGTGCGGCCGGGCCACGCGTTGATCACCATGGTGGAGCCGCATCCGGGGCACGAGTACGCGTACAACCGGTGGTACGAGGACGATCACTACTACGCGGGGGCGATGGCGATGCCCTGGATGTACGCGGGGCGCCGCTGGGTCGCCACCCGTGAACTGCGGGAGCTTCGGTACCCGGAGGAGTCGGCGGTCGCGCAGCCGGTGACCGCCGGGTGCTACATCACGACGTACTGGGTGACCGAAGGCCGTTACGACGAGCACATGAAGTGGACCGTCGGCATCAACAAACGGCTGAACCGCGACGGCCGCGTCCACCAGGGCCGTACGCATGTCTTCACGTCGTTCCAGGAGCATGAGGCGACGGTCTACCGGGACGGTGCGGCCGGGCCACGCGACTTCCACGCGCTGGACCACCCGTACGCCGGACTGGTCGTCGAGGTGATCGACACCGAAGGCCCTGAGCAGCGCGCCGAGTTGCTGGAGTGGCTGCGGGCGAAGCGCCTGCCGAAGCGGCTCGCGGGCGGGCCGGCCGCGATGGTGACGGTCTTCCGGCCCACGCCATTGCCGGGCGACCGCATGGCGTATGTGAAGCAGGTGGAAGGGGTGGACACCCGGCTCACGCTGCTCTGGTTCCTGGAGTGCGATCCGAGGGAGGTCTGGGATTCACGCTTCACCGGGCTCGACGGGGACCTGGTCGAGCACGGCCTGGGGCGGGTGGAGCTGGTGGCGCCCTTCATACCTACCGTGCCGGGTACCGACCGTTACGTCGACCTGCTGCGCTGACAGGGCGACCGGCCGGGATGACGGGCCGGGGCCGGTAGCCACTCAGGGCCGAGCCCCCTCGGCCGGGACGGCGATCCAGTCGAGAGGGCTCTTGTCCACGGTGGCGCTGATCATGGAACCGGGGGTCAGCCGAGACTGAATGTGCCCTGGCCAACTTCGCTCACGAAGCTGTTCCACGAGGTGGGGACAAAGGTGATCGACGGGCCGTCGGTGACTTTTGAGTCCCGCACGGCGATTGCCTGAGTAAGCGGTGACTTAACCTCGACGCAAGCACCGTTTCCCGTGGAATACGAAGACTTGGTCCAGGTCTCGGTCGCGCCCTGCTGAATTGCCATGTTTGCTCCGGTAAGCAGTGGTCGTGTGCGCCAACGTTCTCGGTGGCGTGATCGACGCTACTCGTGAACTCTCAGGTCTGAGACGGCCGTTCACTCGACCGGATGGCTTATGCCGGTACGGTCTTCCGCTCCGGGGCGGGTCAGGTGTACCGTGCCGACCCTGCGTACGGGAATCGGACATACATGGCTATTCAGTGCGCGTAGCCCTTCGCGATCTCCATAATGAACTGTCGCGTCTGATCCACGTTGAGGGCCTGGGCGCGCAAGTGCTCGTACATCACGCTGTACTTCTGCACATCGTGCGCTTTCTCCAGATAGAGGTCGCTGGTGACGCCCTCGATGTAGACGACGCTTGAGTCCGCGGTGTCCGGGAATTCCAGAATGGCGTACTGGCCATTGATGCCCGGGTGCGCTCCCACGGCGAACGGCAGTACCTGCACGGTGACGTGGGGGAGCTGCGACAGTTCGACGAGGTGTTCCAGCTGGCCGATCATCAGCTGCTTGTCGCCGATCACCCGGCGCAGCGCCGACTCGTCGATCACGACCCAGAGCCGCAGCGGGGACTCGTCGGCGCTGACCCGCTCCTGGCGGCGCAGCCGGACCTGGACCCGCTTCTCGATGTCGGTCACGGCGGTCTCCGGCAGTGCGCCGGCGATCAGGGCCTCCGCGTACTGCCGGGTCTGGAGCAGTCCCGGAACGACCTGCGGGTCGTACACGCGCAGGCTGGCCGCGTCGGTCTCCAGGCCGATGTAGACGCTGTACGGGATGTCGCCGAAGGCGTGCCACCAGCCCTGCTGGCGGGAGTCCTTGGCCATCTGCATCAGCGAGTCGACGATCCGGTGGTCCTCGACCTCGTACACGCCGCAGAGGTCGCGGACATCGCGCTGGCTGATGGAACGGCGGCCGTTCTCAAGGCGGCTGATCTTCGACTGGGAGACCAGCAGGCGCTCGGCGACCTCTTCGGCCGTCATGCCCTTGAGTTCACGGAGCCTGCGCAGCTCCTGCCCGAGTCGGCGTCGCCTGACAGTGGGGTTGACGTTGGACGCCACGGGAACTGCACCTCCGGCTTGACGTACTGAGCCCCACCGCAATGTGCCGGTAGGTCTTACTGCTCAGCAGATTGCCATCAATGCAACGCGTTGCGCTGGGAAATGGCCAGAGAGTGAGCGCGCGGGGCCGGCGACGTGCCGGCCCCGCGCGCTCGTGTTGCGGCTCCCGAACCGGGTCTGTGGGGACGTCGGTGCGGCGGTCCTGGTGGAGCGGTGATTCCAGCGCTCCGGTGTCCCGGGGTGCGCCGGAACTCCGATTGCCCTGAGATCTCTGTCGTGCCCTGTGGTGCTCTTCTGTGCTGGTGCTGCTCGTGATGCGGTGGTGACTGCTGGTGCGGTCGAGCTCATCCCTTGCGGCTGGGCTCAGTGCGCCGCCACGCGGGCCATGGGCCCGTGGTGCGACTGCATCGGCGCGGCATTGCCCGGTGCCGGTGCTGCACGGCGCGGCTGTGCCGCCACACCGTTCTGGACGTCCATGACCGCGTGCGCCACGAGACCGCCCATGGGGTCGTGTCTGATCAGGTCCCGGAGACGGGAGCGCGATGAACGCCCCTCGTTGCCGGGGTAGAGGTGCTTGCCGAGCCCCACTGCGTGAGCGAGCGCGGCGAGCGCCGCGGTCCGCGGGTCCGGCGGTACGCCGGTGCGGATCGCACTGTCCAGCCGGGCTCTGATGTCCCGGCTGATGGCTGTCTCCGTCGCTTGGTAGCGAGTCGTCGGCAGCACTCCGCACATCTGGCCCGCCACGGCATGCACCATGCCGCACCGCTCCAGATGAGCGAGATAAATCTGGCGGAGCCCCAGTCGGGGCCCGCCGATCCAGTGGACTGCCCGTACCGGGCTGCCGCGCCTGCGCAGCAGTTCCAGTGCGGAGTCCAGTGTCGGATCTCCTGTCGGCCGTGCCATCACCACGGCGATACGATCCCCGTCCGGGGCTATCCGTCCTGCCAGAGCCAGCTCTACTAGCTGGGCTCCGGCCAGGCCGAGGTCGAGCGACTGCGGCTGCGCTGTGGTACCCGTGGTCGGGTCCAGAGCGAGCAACAGAAGCTCTTCCGGAATCGTTCTGCGGCTCCTGCCCATCCATGCCTCCCCGCGTGGATGAGTGACAGGGTGACCCCTCTCACATTGGTCTGTCGAGAGCGCCTGGGTTTTTTGTACGTGAATCTAGATGTATGTCGTTCTTGTCCAGTGCAGCGGTTAAGCGCCCACACAGGACACTGGTAGATGGTTCGGACAGGCGGAATTCCCGCCGCGGCGTATCCAGGAGGCATCGGTGGCGGGCGAGTCCCCCGACAAGACGGAGCAGCGGAAGTCGTCAGAGGGAACGACTCCGGATACGAACGATCCGAGGCTTGCGGTCTTCCGCTCGGTACCGGATCCGGAGGCGAGCGCGGTGTCCGGGTCGCAGTCGGGCGACGCCCGGCTGCGTGAGGCGGTGGCCGCGTGGGTCGCGGGGGCGGACGAACCGTCCGGCCCGTCGGACGCGTCCGGTGCGTCGGGTACGTCCGGTGAGAGCGGCGGGAGCGGCACCCCGGACGTCGACGAGACCCGGGTACTGCCCGAGGGTGCTGCCGACACGCCCGAAACCGGCGGCGAGAACAGCGCGGCCCCGGAACCCGCTCAGGAGCCGGCACCGGCAGGCGAGGACGCGCGGGACGCCTCCTTGACCCCGTCCGCCTCCGGTGCGCCCAAGGGTGCTCCAGGCGCCCCGCAGGGCGCCGAGGCCGTCACGGGGGCTTCGGGCGGTGCGGGCGACCCCGCTGGAGCGGACGGCGAGGCGGCCTCTGACGAGGCGACAGGGGATTCTGCGGGCGAAGCGGATGCAGTGGGCGGAAGCGCCGCAGATGCGGGTGCGGGGGTAGACGCAGGCGCGGGCACGCTGGGTGCCGATGCCGATGCCGATGCCGATGCCGATGGCGGCTCCGGTGCGGACGAAGCCGAGGCCGAAGCGGAAGCCGGATCGGAGGCGGACAGGCCGGAGGTGAAGCCTGCTGCTGCCGCCGCCGAACCGGAAACCGGCGCCGGAAGTGACGACACGCCCGGCGCGGACGCCGAGACCAGTGACGCGGCGGAGGTCGGCAGCGGTACCGACGGCGACGACACGCCCGACGCCGAGCCGGCTGCTGCCTCGCCTGGCGTAGCGGGCGCAAATGCTGAAGCGAAGGCAGCCCAGGAAGGCGGCCCGAAAGCCGACCCCAAGGCCGACCCCAAGGCCGACCCCAAGGCCGATCCCAAGGCCGGTCCGGAGGAAGCCGACCAGAAGGGCATCGACCAGCCCACCGGTGTCTTCCGCGTCCCGTCCCGCCCGGTGGTCGACCAGCCCACCACCACGCTGAAGCGCAGCACCTTCGTGCCGCTGCGGCCCGACGACGTGCCCGGCGAGCGGAAGAAGAAGTCCGCCCCGGTCCCGTCGCCCGCCAAGCCGCCCAGCGGGATCCCGGCTGCCACCGGGGCCACAGGTGCCACCGCCGCGACCGGGTCCGCCGGGCCCGCGCAGCCCGGCATCGTCGAGCCGACCCGGCAGCAGCCGCTGCCGCCCAAGCCGCCGCTCGACCTGCTCGCCGAGCTGACCAATAAGCCGGCTCCGCCGGAGACTCCGGTGCGCACCGTCGTACGGCGGTTCAAGATCTGGACGCCGCTGGTCATCCTCGCGGTGATCATCTTTGCAGTCGTACAGGCGGTAAGGCCGCTTCCGGACCCGTCCCTCACGCTGACCGCCGCGCCGTCGTACTCCTTCGGCGGGTCCAAGGTCTCGCTGCCGTGGCCGAACGAGGGCCAGGGGCAGATCTCCGTGGCCGGTCTCGGCGCCGTGGACAGGTTCGGGGACGACAAGCCCGTGCCGATCGCGAGCATGGCCAAGTCGATGACGGCCTACCTGATCATGCAGAGCCATCCGATGAAGCCCGGTGCGAAGGGTGCCTCCATCCCGGTCGACGCCACGGCGGAGAAGGAGGGGCACTACGACACGAGCCACAACGAGTCGACGCTCAACACCATCAAGAAGGGCGACGTCCTCTCCGAGCAGGACGCCCTGAGCGCGATCATGGTCCCGTCGGCGAACAACGTCGCACGGCTGCTGTCCCGCTGGGACTCGGGCTCGGAAGCGGCGTTCGTGAAGAAGATGAACGACACCGCCAAGAAGCTCGGGATGACGCACACGAAGTACACCGACCCCTCGGGGCTGACCGCTTCCACCGTCAGCACGGCGTCCGACCAGGTGAAGCTCGGCGAGGAGCTCGTGAAGATCCCCGCGCTGATGGACATCACGAAGCAGCCGACCTGGAAGGACCCGTCGGGCAAGACCTGGAGCAACTACAACCGGCTCGTGCCCTACAACGGCACTCTCGGCATCAAGACCGGTTCCACCACCGACGCCGGCGCCAGCCTGCTCTTCGCCGCGAAGCAGCAGGTCGGCGGCACGACGCAGTACGTAGTCGGAGCGATCCTCTCGCAGCACAAGACGCCGATCATCGACACGGTGAACGCGGTGAGCAAGACAGCGCTACTCGCCACCCAGTCCGCTCTGACGTCGCGCGACGTGGTGAAGAAGGGGCAGGTCGTCGGGTACGTGGACGACGGGCTCGGCGGGCAGACCCCGGTCGTCGCGACCAAGGACTTCGAGGCGGCCGGATGGGCCGGTCTGAAGGTCGGAATCAAGATCGGTTCCAGTAAGGCGATTCCGCACTCGGCGAAGGCCGGGACGGTTGTCGGTCAGCTGACCGTCGGCTCCGGTCCGGGCAAGGTGAGTGCCCCGGTCGCCCTCCAGAAGGACCTCACGGAGCCCGGCTTCGGCGACAAGCTGACCCGCGTCGGCTGAGCACGCGGCCGGGCGCTCCAGGGTGCCCGGCCGCCCTCGCGACCGGCGGCGGCAGCCCGTTTCGTACGTGTTAGCGTCGCTGGGCAACTCTGGGCGCGGGGACTGCGTCCTCCTTCGCAGGAGAGCGAGCCTTGGTGACCACTGCAGACCCGATACGTGAAGACGAAGGAAGAGGCGGCCCCCGCAGCGGGGGCCGCCTCGGCCTGCTCTCACGAGGTGACGGGCCGGATCAGCAGCCACCGGGCCGGGTGCCGTGGTCCTGGCCGGCCGCCCACCCCGTCGCCACCGCGACGGCCGTGGCCGCCGTCGCACACATCCTCTGGTTCTTCTTCTTCGCCAACAGCGGCGGCGACCTCGCGGCACAGGACGCCTGGGCCGAGTTCGTCGGCCGCCACCCCGCGTCCGCGTACAACCTCGCCTGGTACGGCGGTATGCACCCCGTCTCGTACAGCGTGGTGTCGCCGTACCTGATGTCCGTACTCGGTGTCCGTACGACGATGATGATCGCCGGCACCGTCTCGGCCGCGCTGACCGCGCTGATCCTGGTGCGGCTGCGCGCCGTCCGCAATCCGCTGCTGTGCGCGCTCGCCGCCGACTTCGCGTTCCTCTGCAACGCGCTGTCGGGACGGGTCACGTTCGGCCTGGGCCTGATGTTCGCGGTGGGCGCGGTGGCGGCCGTCTTCTGCTGGCCGCACCGCTGGCGCGAGCGCCGCTGGGCGAAGGCCTGGGTCGCCGCTCCGCTCGCCGGGATCGCGACCGCCAGCAGTCCGGTGGCGGGGTTGTTCCTCGGAGTGGTCGCCGCGGCCCTCTTCCTCAACAAGCGGCGGCCCGGCGCCTATGCGCTGGGGCTCGCACCGGTCGCCGTGGTCGCGCTGTCCGCCTGGCTGTTCCCGTTCTCCGGCACCCAGCCGATGTCCGTCGGGACGGCCTCGCTCCCCCTCCTGTACGGGGTGTTCGTCCTCTTCCTGGTCCCCAAGAAGTGGCGGACGGTCCGTACGGGAGCTGCCGTCTATTCGCTGGGTGTCATCCTGACCTGGCTGATCGACTCGCAGATCGGCTCGAACGTCTCCCGGCTGCCGATGATCTTCGCCGGTGTGGTGCTGCTCGCGGCGCTTCCCTACACGGTGCCGAAGTCACGCAAGTGGTACGTGGTGGTGATCGCGTTCGTCGGGCTCAACGTGTGGATCGGCTTCAAGAGCGTCGACGACGTGGTGCGCACCGCCCCCGCCGCCTCCTGGACCCGTGAACTCGCCCCGCTGGTCAACGAACTCCAGAAGCACGGCGCGGCCAGGGGCCGGGTCGAGGTGGTCCCGGCCAAGAGCCACCGGGAGGCCTCCGCGCTCTCCCCGTACGTCAACCTCGCCCGCGGCTGGAACCGGCAGGCCGACATGGAGCGGAATCCCGTCTTCTACGACGACACGCTCGACTCGATCAGCTACCGGGCCTGGCTCTCGCGCTGGGCGGTGCGGTACGTCGTACTGCCCACGGGGGCGCCGGACACCGGCGCAGGCCAGGAGGAGAAGCTCGTCCAGGACGGGCTGCCCTATCTGAAGCGGCTCTGGGGCGACGACAACTGGCAGCTGTTCGCGGTCGACAGGCCAACTCCGATGGCCGACCCGCCGGGGACCGTCGACCGTGCGGAGGAGGGCGAGCTGACCGTCCGCGTGCGGAAGCCGGGCCGGGTGCTGATCCGGATTCCTTACTCGCCGTGGCTCGGCCTGGTCGACGGCAAGGGCAAGAGCGTGGAGCCGCCGCAGGAGACAGAGGCGTCGAAGGGACGCGGCGAAGGACAGCCGAAGGTCTTCTCCAACACGCACGGCTGCCTGGTGAAGACGGACAAGGACGCGGACGGCGACGAGTGGACGGAACTGGTCGCCCCGAAGGCCGGTGTCTACCGTCTGGCTTCGCCCTACCGGCTGCCCCGCGGGACGCCCTGCCCGGACGAGCTGAAGGACACGCAGCCCGCGGGCGGCCCGGCACACTGACACCGGAGCCCGGAGCCCGGAGCCCGGAGCCCGGAGCCCGGAGCCCGGAGCCCGGAGCCCGGAGCCCGGAGCCCGGAGCGCCGCCGCTCGGCCGGGTGCCCGGGAGCGAGCCGCCGTCGGCGTGCCGGGTGCGCCCGTGCCCTCAGGGTGCCGGGCGACCTCCGTGCCCTCAGGGTGCCGGGCGACCTCCGTGCCCTCAGGGTGCCGGACGACCTCCGTGCCCTCAGGGCCTGACTCCCTCTGCCGCTGTGTCCTCAGCGCGACCCGGCAGCCAGCAATGCCGTGTGCGGCAGGGCGAGTTCACCGCTCGCCGTGGTGAACTCCCGGGCCAGGACGTCGTACTCCCGCTTCACCCGGGCGCGTACGCCGTCCGTCAGCCCGCCCAGTACGTGTCCGATGGTGGCCACCCCGGCGACGGCCCCGGCCCACCAGACATCGGGGTCGACGAGGTGGTCCCAGACGACCGGCGCGCACTTCACGTCACGCAGCCCCGCCGCGCCCAGCAGCGCGCCGAAGCCCTCCTCGGTCCTGGGGAACTCGGCCTCCGCAGCCAGCCGCGGCAGCCCGCCCGGCCGCTCGACCCCGGCGGCCTCCACGGCCCGCCAGAGCAGCGCCTGCCCGGCGGCCGCGGACCCGCCCCAGATGGTGACGGCCACCCGGCCGCCGGGCCGCACCACCCGTCGCATCCCGTTCAGCGCGGCCCGCGGGTCGCCCACATGGTTGATGACGAAGTTCCCGACAACGGCCTCGAACTCGCCGTCGGAGAAGGGCAGCAGAGGGAGGGCCCCCTCCTGGAAAGCGGCCCCCGGCACCCGTGCGCGGGCCGTGTCGACCATGGTCCGGTCGGCGTCCACCCCGGTGACACGCGCCCCGCGGGCCACGGCGGCGGACGAGACGCTCCCGGTCCCGCACCCCACATCCAGCACGGAGGGGCCCCCGGCCTCAGGGCCGCCGGTGGCATCGGCGCCCAGGACACCCCCGACACCGGCCGCGTCCAGCACGTCCTCCACCGTATGCGCGCACAGAGCGGCGAAGCTGACTCCGTAGGCGGTCGCCCGCCCGGCCCACAACTGCCGTTCGTGCACATCGAATGCCGTGCTCACCCGCACATCGCCTCCGTACACATCCGCCGTGTCCACCTGTGTCCCACTTCCGTGCATCCTCCTTCGTGCGGTCACCCGGCCGCTCGAGACCCTAGTCACGTGCGGATGGGGCCGGCGTGAAGAGAACCCGGCGCCCGTATGCCTGCGGAGGGCCGGGCGGCCGCCCCCGGGTTCCTTCGCGCGCGGTCGGCCCGAGTGGCAGGATCTGCGTATGTGAGCAACGAACGCAGCACGTTCATGGCCATCGCCAGGACCGCCGCCCCGCTTTACGTGACGACACTCGCCGCATCCGCCGGTTCACTCGTCGACACCGTGCTCCTCGGCCGGCATGCCACCGCCTCGCTGGCCGCGTTCGCGGTGGCGGTGGCGGTCTTCGCACCCGCCACCGCCACGGTGGCGGGTGCGCTGCGCGGGGTGATGCCGTTCATCACGCCCCACCGTGACGACCCGGACGCGCTGCTGCCCCTGGTGCGCAGCGGTATGTGGCTGGCGTTCGCGGTGGGCGGTGTGTGCGCGGCAGCG
This sequence comes from Streptomyces sp. NBC_00859, assembly GCF_045161865.1. Classification (NCBI taxonomy): domain Bacteria; kingdom Bacillati; phylum Actinomycetota; class Actinomycetes; order Kitasatosporales; family Streptomycetaceae; genus Streptomyces; species Streptomyces sp. NBC_00859. The sequence goes on from NZ_CP108826.1 coordinate 4,717,661, forward strand.
GTCGCGGCGGTGCCTCTCATCGGCGGCCTGTGGGGTGTGCAGCCCGCGGTGCTCCACCAACTGGGCCCGCTGCCATGGATGCTGGCGGCCAGTGTGCTGCTCATCGCCGTGGGCAACTCGGCGACATCCGTTCTGGTGGCGCTTGGCCGGTCGGCGCAGGTGATGCGTTCCGGCCTGGTGGGCACCGCCGTATCGGTCACCCTCTCGGTCCTGCTGGTCGGCGGCCTCGGCCCGCTCCCGAGCTACGGGCTGACCGGCGCCGGCGTGGCCATGCTCGCGGCCGGCCTGATCAGCACCGGGCTCAACCAACTCGCCCTGCGCCGCGGGACCGTACTGACCGGCCGGTCGCTGCGGCCGGGCCTGCCGGACCCACGGCGCGTGCTGCGCCTGGCCGCTGTGGGCATCCCGCTGGGCGGAACGGTCCTGGTGAAGTTCTCGGTACTGGGCGTTCTGACGTTCGCCGCGGCCCGGATCAGTACCGACGCGGCAGCCGTGCACGGTGTCTCGGAGTCGCTGGTGAACGTCATCTTCACCGCGGCGGTCGCGGTGGGCCAGTCCACGGTCCCGCTGATCGCCGACTACGCGGCTCGGCGTGACCTCCGCAGTGTCCGCGGCAGTGTGGGTGCGGGCGTCCGGGTGGCGCTGAGCGCGGTCACGGTGCTGGGAGCGGCTCTGCTGGCACTGCGGGGCCCGGTGGTGGGCCTGTTCACCACGGACGCTTCGCTCAGCCACCAGGTGATGAGGCTGCTGCCGCTGGTCCTCGCGGTGGTGGTGGCGGACGCGCTGCAGGCGGTGGCGGGTTTCGCGCTGGTCGGCCTGAAACGGACCGGCCCGAGCCTGGTGTCGACTGCGGTGTGGTTCGGGGTGCTTGCCGTCCTGGCGGTCCCGGTGGGCGACACGTACGGCCTGACCGGCCTGTGGGCGGCGCTCGCCTGCGCGAACCTTCTCCAGGCGGGGACGAAGACATTTTCGTTCCTGCGCCACAGCCGCCGGATCGTGGGCGGAACGGATCGGACGGTGGTGGCAGGGCCCGCGGGTGGGACGACGACCGGGACGAGCACCGGCGCCGGCAGCGGTGCCACTTCCGGTGGCGGTGCCGCCGGCCCGGAGAGCCGCGGCGACCTGCTCTGAAGGGCGGCCCGAACGGATGCCCGCGCCGGTCGCCCGAGCGGCCGCGGCTCCCCGTCGCTCGTACGGGTGGCGGCAGCGAGTCCGCGGGACGCACCACGGCTGAAGCACAAGGGTGAGGGGATAGCCGAGGAGGGACCCCAGGGTGCTGAGAACGCCGCAATGCCCGCACTGCCGCGAATACCGCCTGCTGTGGAAGGACACCAGCACCACCGCTCCGAAGACGCCCGACCGATGGCGCTGGTACTGCACGGGCTGCCGGCAGGTGTGGGAGCCCACCGAGGACCACAAGCTGAGATACCGGGGAGCGCCGGCAGCGCCGGACTTCCGGCCGGCGGCCCGGTCCGGGATGCCAGGGAGCTGAGTCCGCTTCCCCGGATCATCGCGAGACCGTCCCCAACTGGCCACACTGCCGGTGGGTTTGCCCGGACGGGGCAAGGTCGCCGACGCGAGGCGGGACGATCACCTCCTGGAGGCACACTGCTGGTCAACGTGCGGGCGGCTGTGGCGAGTTACGTTCTGTGGTGGCAGGTCTGCCGCAGACGGAACCGACCGGGGTGCGGGCAATGCGAGGGGGGACGTCCATGCGTGACGGGGGAGGGGGCGGCGGGAGAGCCGTTCCGGGTGGCATCGCGGAAACTTCGCAGCCCGGAGGCATCCGCGAAACCGCTCGGGCAGGGCCCGGCGCGCGGCGACGGCTGGCGGGTCCGGCCGCTGTGGTGGCGGTCCTCGTCCTGCTGGCAGGAGGCTTCTGCTGGTTGTTCCGCGGCGAGTTGCTCCATCCGTTCGGCGACGGCCGCGCCTGTGGGGGCAGCGACACGGAGCTTCCGGCGGTGATCTCCGCCGGGGGAGCGCCGATCCCCGCTGACGCCTCGGAGATCCACTACGTGACCGGGGACGGCAGGGCTCAGGTGTCCTTCCGGAGCGATCGGATGCCCGGCTACCTGCACCGCACGGGACTCGTTCCGGAGGGAAAGCCCCTGCTGGACGGGGGCTTTGGCGGCGCGTACGCCCTCGGCGAGGGTGAGAGCGAGCTTCCCGAAGGGCTGTGCGGCCCGGCTCTCAGGGGGCCCGCGTGGAGTTATCGGACCGCGGGGCCCGGCCCGGTCGTGGATGTACTGGTGGAACGCAGTTCCCTCACCCACGACACCTTGCGTTCCCCGGCCCGCGTCGTCGTCTCCTTCGGGATCGGCTGAGGGGGCCTGGTGAGCGGGTCATGAGATCGCTGAAGGAACGCTGTTGTTCCCGGCGCGAAATGCAGGGCTGACGTGGCATGGTGTGCTCATGAACAAGCGATCCAGAAAGGACGATGCCGCGTAATCGGCCGTCCCGGCTCCGCCGTGTCAGTCGTCGCACAGGACGGCAACCGTACAGAACACCGGTACCGGGTCTGGCGCGTGGCTCCAGCGCCCTCGCAAGCGCGGTCACCGCCCTTGAACGCGACCGGCTCTGGCCAGGTGCGGTAGCCCAAGCACTCCGGCAATGGTCGAGAGCGGCCCGCGATCCCGGTTTCGCTCTCGCGGACGGGCGAGGCTGTCCCCTGTGTGACCCCTTCTCCATCACCGACGAACGCGCTGTCCTGGAACTTGCCCTCCATGCGCTGCCATCGCGGCCGGCGCGTGAGCTGCGAGACATGGTCCAACCACTCGACGCCCTCTACACCGCTACGACCTGGCCCGATTCCTCTGCGCCACCCGGCGGCCACTGGTGGGCCCGTCGGGGCCGCGGCTGACGTGCACCGTCATTCCCCGTGCTCGGGAGGCGGGCGACCGGTCGACTCCCGCAAGAGGCAGGGTGGGACCCGGGCCGACGCTAAAGACAGCCGACGCTAAAGACAGGGGGTGTGGGGTGGGGTGCTGCTGAACTGCTTTCGTACGGGCGGACGTTCGTCGTGCGGCTCATCCGTCTGCCCGCCCCGGGCCTGGGCCTGGTGGCTCTGGTCCTGGACCTGGACCTGAGCGAAGAGGCGCCGCGTGCCGGTGATGGCCAGGAGCCGTTCCAGGAAGGGCGGCGCGTTGTCCAGGTGGAGGCGGACCTGGTGTGCGGTGGCGTTGCGGTGGATCTGGATGAGGGTGGACAGGCCCATGGAGTCGCACAGCGTGAGGTGCGCGCAGTCCAGGTGCAGTTCGCGCAGCCGTGGATTCTCGGCCAGGCACGTGCCGGCCCGCCGGGTGAGTTCGGCGCAGGTGTCGTAGTCCAGTTCCCCGGTGAGCCGTAGATGCGCGGTGTCCGGCCCGGGTTCCACGGTGAGGGCGAAGGAGGGGCGGGGAAGAGTCATCCGAGAGCTCCGGGGTGTGGGCCGGTTGTGACGAGGGTGCTGTCCAGGGCGAGCCGTGCCTGGTCGAGCAGCCGGATGGATCGGGGGAAGTCCTTGAGCTCGGTCGCCAGGATGTCCAGGGCGGGGTGCAGGGACCGGGCGGGGACGTTGCGGGCGGTGAGGATGCCGGCGGTCCAGGTCATGAACGTGGTGAACAGGTCGTCGTCGTCGGTGTAGAGAGCGACGGCCAGGAACTCGACGATGTGCGCGATGTCCTCGGCGGTGCGCTCGCGTTGCTGCTCGCTGTAGGCGGCCATCGCCGGGAACCGCTCCTCCAGCTGGGTCAGGACCTGCTTGACGAGCTGTCCCTGGGAGCGTGTGACGAGGGTGTATTCCTGGTCGGTCAGGTGGGGCAGGTCGTCGATCTGCTGCCGCCCGCCGGCCACGCTGTGTACCGGGATCCCGTCCGTGAGCTGCTGGGCGGCGGAACGGGCGTCCGGGGCCCAGGCGTTGGCACCCAGCAGGCGTGCGTAGCGTCCGTCGGGTCCGAAGGCGGCCCCGCCCACCAGCACCGGAATGCCTATGGCCTGGCAGGCGGTGATCGCGGCATGGGCGGTCGGCAGCCGGGTGGGGAGGGAGGAGGAGAGCGCGACCGCGTCCGCGCCGCTGCTGTGGAGATGGGCGATGAGGTGCGGCGTCGGGACCTGGGCGCCGAGGAAGTCGACATGCCAGCCCCGCAGGGAGAGGACTTCGGTGAGGAGCCGGGCCGGGAGGGAGTGCCATTCCTGGTCGACACAGGCCACAGTGATCCGGCCGAGATGGGGCGCGGTGCGGGTGGCGGGGTGGTGGGCGAGGGCGGCGACGACGCGCTCGGCGATGGCGCTGGCGGCGTGCTCCTGGGCGACGGTGAGGCGGTTGGCCGCCCACTCGGTGCCGACCTTCCTCTGTACCGGTGCGATGACGTCGAGGAGCGCCGTCTCGGCATCCATTCCGCTGTCCAGCGCGGCGAACACGACACCCGCCGCACCGAATTCGTCACGGTCTGTCACAGCCGCCCACAGCTGGTCCCGCAGTGTGTGGATGTCGTGGGCACCGGTGGTCATCACGTTCATGCGGTGTACCTGCCCCGAGTGTGGCCGTTCACCGCACTCAGATGTGTGGTGCGGGGCGCGGTGATCGCCACGACCGCCATGTCGTCGTGGCTGCCGCCGTGGAGCCACTGGGAGGCGAGCATCTGGATCCGTTCGACGACTGCCTCGCTCGGCATGTCGGCGCATTCGGACAGAGCGCGCTTCAGACGCTGGTCGCCGTACATTTCGTCACCCAGGGGCCCTCCGCGGGCCTCGGTGATTCCGTCGGTGTAGAGCAGGCACGTCTCGCCCGGCTGGAGGACGGTTTCCACGGTGTGCGCTTCGGTGTCGGGCAGGGCGCCGATCAGGGTGCCGTACGTGGGGACCTCTTCGACGGTGCCGTCGGTCCGCACGATCAGCGGCGCGGGGTGGCCCGCCGATGTGAGACGGAGGCGGACCTGGCTGTCGGTGCGCCGGACCGAGGCCATGACCATGGTCGCGAAGCGGGTGTGGTGGGAGTTGAGGAGCGCTCCGTTGAGGAGCTGCAGCATCCGCTCGTGGTCGTCGGACATCGGGGTGAGCGCCTGAAGAGTGTTGCGGATCTTGCCGGTCAGGACGGCTGCGTCCAGACCTTTGCCGCAGACGTCGCCCAGCACCACGAGGGACGCGTCCGCGGCTGTGCTCCCGGGGTGGACGTCGTAGAAGTCGCCTCCGACTCTCTCCCTGGCCCCGGCGGCCTGGTAGCCGCCCGCGAACTCCACCCCGTTGACCCGGTGCAGCTCCGGCGGCAGCAGATCGCGCATCAGTGTGCTGGTGATGTCGCTCTGTTCCGCGTACAGCCGGGCGGCGGACAGGGCGGCACCGGCCCGCGCTGCGAACAGCCGGGCGAAGATCTCCTCGTTCTCGGTGAACCCGCTCTGCCCGGTGCGGCGGAGCAGGATCAGCGCCCCGGCAGGCACGCCGTGCCCAGGCAGCGGCGTCACGACGACCGATCCGATCGTCCCGGTGAACCCTTCCGGCAGGACCCACGCGGGCAGGGCAGTGGGGTCGATCCAGCGCGAGGGTACGGGTGGGAACCCCTGCAGCGCCTCACTCAGACCCGGCAGTTGCGACGGGTCGGCGTCGACCAGGCCGCGAGTGACGTCCTGGCCCGCCGTGGCGTGCGCGACGGGCAGCCTGCGGCCCGAGGAAGGGGCGACGACGACGGCTACGTCCGTGAGGTATTCGGCGGCAAGCTGGGCGGTGGCGAGCATGCACCTGTCGGTATTCAACGAAGCGAGCAGAACACTGGAGGCCTCCGCGAGGAACATGGTGCGCTCCCGCTCCTCGGCGAGCGCTTCTTCGGCGAGACGGCGGTCGGTGTCCTCGACGAGCCACCACACCACATTCCCGTTCTCGCTCCGGGTGGGATGCGCTTCGAAGCTCTGGGCGGCGATCCGTCCGGTGATCGACGGAAGTGCGCCGGCGCCCTGTGAGCCCTGGCCCGGCAGAGTGACCCGCCCGCTCGCGTCGTCGTGCCCCTGGGCAAGCCATCCCGGCACCGTCTCGGCCATGCTGGCTCCGGGCGTCACGCCCTCCAGCAGCAGGGAGGCGGCGGGATTCAGTTCCACGACGCTGCCTGCGGCGTCGGCCACGATCACGGGATACGGGGCCATGCCCCATATGGCGGGCGTCATTCCGGGCGTCGGTTGCTGCTCAGTTTTCGTAACGGTGATTCCCTTGGTGGAGGCCATGGAGGGGGCTCGCCTGTGGCGAACCGCACCACCTTCCAACTGGACGGAAGAACATTTACCTTCCGGCAACCATCCCGCAGTCGTGCTCGGGATAGCAACCCAACCGCGCGTACGGGTCCCCGAAGTCGGCGTGCGGGGCGCCCATTCCGGGGCGAACGCCCAGTTCCTTCACACAAAGAACACAAGTGAGGGCGTAAACGAAGGGCGCAAACGAAGGGCGCGAGGACCGGGGCTGGCGTCAGCCGGTGGCCGGCCGGCCGTGCCAGTCCAGGCATACGACCAGGCAGTCGTCCGTAGCAGGACCAGTGCCGCGGTGCCCCAGCAGCTCCTGCAGCATCGCCCTGGGCACCTGGGAAGCGGGCAGCAGCCGCGTGCTGGTGATCGCCCTGGCCAGGGCGTGAAGGCTGTACTTCTCGCCCGCGGGTGACAGCGCGTCGTACACACCGTCACTGATGAACAGCAGCCGGTCCCCGGGCTCGACCTCGAAATGCTGAGGTGTGTACGCGGTGTCCTCGAACATCCCCAGAGGCATCTGTGCCTCCAGCTCGATCGCCTCGACGTTCCCGGCGCGCAGCCGCCAGATGCGGGGTGAACCGGCGTCGATGATTTCGGCTTTGCCGGTGGGGAGGTGGAAGCGGAGCAGCAGGGTGGACAGGAACTGCTGCCCCTGGTGCCGGCCGTAGATGGCCTGGTCGGCCAGGAGAGCCTGGGCGGCAAGATCCAGGCCGGCGCGGCGGGCGTTGCGCAGGGCGTTGATGGCGAGATTGGTGAGCAGGGTGGCTTCGATGCCTTCGCCCATGCCGTTGCTGACCGTAAGGATCAGTTCGTCGGCGGACGCGGACCAGTCGAAGCTGTCGCCGAAGATCGCGTAGGCGGGTTCCAGCTGGGCGCCGAGGCTGTACTCCGGCCGGGCGCACGAACGCCCCGGCAGCAACTGCCACTGCATCTCCGCGGCCAGAGTCAGCCGCTCCGCCCGGCGGGCCTGCAGGAACAGATCGGTGTCGCGCTCCGCGACGACGATCTCGTGCGCCAGCGCACCGGCGCACTCCGCGAGATCCTCCAGCACCTCGGCGTCGACGTCGCTCCCGTCGACGGGCAGCTGAACCCTGAGCACGCCGAGCCGGTCCCCGCGGACGCTGACAGGCAGGTAGACCGTTACGGTGGATACGGCGGGGTCGTGCACCCAGTGCGGCTGCTGGGTGCTGAAGGTGCGTCCCGGAGCGGTGCCATGGACCGGCACCGGGTCATGGGTCTGCGGGAGAACCCCCACGGGCTGGAGTTGCGTCAGGGCGTAGTCGGCCATCAACAGCTCGACGGCGACCGCGCCGTGGCGCCGCTCGATCAGGGCCCGGACCACGTCGAAAACCTCATGAGGCGCGGCCTCACGCAGCAATCGCTCGACCGCGCTGGGTCTGTCCACCGGTTCCCGGCCTGCTTTCTTTGGCATATCTTCATCACGCGGCTGTTCACATCGACCAGCCGGCCGAGCACGAAATGCTCACACGGGAGTGTCACATGCGCGAGGACCCCATCGCCCTCCACCAGCAGGTGCCCGACACCCTTGAAGTCAGTCACGTTCTGGAGCTCCTGGAAATCGCCTGGGACCGCAGCCGTGACATCCTGAGCACAGCACCCGTCTCGGCCGCACAGACCCGTGTGATGTACATCATTGAGCACGAGCCCGGTATCAACCTGAGCGCTCTGCGCCATCACCTGTCGGTAGCCGCGCCCTCCGCCACGCGCATCTGCGACCGCCTCCAGGCCGCCGGCTTCCTCCGCAGGACCCCAAGGCCGGACAACCGCCGTGAGATGCAGCTGACACTCACCGAGGCCGGCACCGCACACCTGCACGAGATCCGACGCCGCCGCGAGCAAGCCCTCCGCCAGGTCATGAACCGCATGACACCCACCACACGCGATGCCCTGACCACCGGCCTCGCCGCCTTCTGCGAAGCCGTCACCGAACCGCTCCCGCACGCGGACGACCGGCTGGGCGACCAGTTCCACGAGAGCGCCTGAGGGGGCGAGCCCGCCCGGCGGACCCGGCGGGGCGCTGCGCCTGTGCTGTGCCACGGGCCCGCGGCGCCGAATGGAAGGCGTACGGTCACCGCTTCCCCGCCCGTCCCGACGAGGTCTCGGAGAGGACGCGCCGCGGACCGCTGATGCCGGCGCTGGTCAGACGATGCCGGTCAAGCCCTCGATCGCCGCCCGAGCCCACTCCTGCGCTCCGGCCGCCGTACCAGCCACGACGCCGGTCGCGACCGGAGCGAGTGCTCCCTTGAGCGTGGCAATCGCGCGGCGGAGCCTGCCTGGCGCAGGAGGTTCCGGCTGGGCGATTGCCGTGAGGATCTCCCTGGCCGCCGAATCGGCGTCCTCGCGGTCCTGATCGGTGAGCCCTGCCTGGGGCAGCTGCCGCAGCAGGTCGGTGACCAGCTTGGCGAGCTCCTCGAAGCCCGGGGCCACGGCCCTGTTGTTCTGCTGGTTCTGGGTGGCCGTCTCGTTGTTCCAGGCGAACTGGGCGCCGGAGACGCCGGCGTTGAACACGGGACCGTCGTAATTGTTGACGTTCTGTGGCTCGTTCATGTGCTGGAACCGTCCTCGCCGGTCTGCTGCTGGATGACCTTGTTGTTGTTCCACGCCAGCTGAGCGCTGTGGACCGCGGCGTTGAACACGGGGCCGAGGTAGTTGTTGACGATCGTCGGAGGCTGCCCGACCGGCTTCGCGATCTCCTTGACGACCGGCAGCGAGGTGCGGAGAGAGACCAGGTCGACGCGGCCGTTGTCCTGTACGGCCACCCCCGCTGCGCCGCTGACGGAGCAGTCCACCAGCCGGCCGCCGGACGTGTGGTTGAAACTCGCCCCTACCGCGCAGTCGACGAACTGGCTGTTCGCGACATCCAGGTAGGCGGAGTCCTGCCCGAAGAGGCCGATTCCCTCCGAGCCCGACACGGTGAGGTTCCTCGCGACGAGCCTCGCCTTGCCGAGCCCGAACGCTCCGCATCTGCTCACCGCTGTGACGCGGCAGTCGTGCACGAACAGCTGAGCGTCCTCGCCGGCCCCGAAGCCCATCGGCCCGCGCTCCGCCTTCACACCTCTGAGCGTGACCCGTGACTGGCCGAGGGCCTCGACCGCGGACATGCCGAAGTCGCGGAACACCGAGTCGGTGATCTCGGCCGTGGTACCGCCGTCACCCCGGGTCTCCACGGGCGACGGGCAGCGCTCGACGCCGACTTGCTCGAACACCGCCCTGGCCCCGCTGTGGACCCGCAGCGCGACGCTCGTCAGGTCCTCGATCTCGACCCGGGTGAAGCGGCCCCTGCCGGCTTCAGTGACGGCTATGCCGACGTTGCCCCGTGAGATGCGGCAGCCGTGGACCTCAGGAGCGCCGCCCTTGGTCGAGAACACCGCGATGTTGCCGGCGTCGAAGACCTCGCAGTCCTCGAACCTGCCACGGCCCGAGGTGTGCACGTTGATGCCGGTGTCGCGGCACTCGGTGAACGTGCAGCCACGGACCACCGGGTCGGCACCACTTACCACGGCGATGCCGTGCTGCGCATCGGTGACGCGCGTGCCGTCCACGGAGCCTTTCGACTGCTCGATGAACGCGATTCCTTCCGCATGCACAGCGTTGATCGTGCAGCCGGTGACGCTGAGTTCCGCCTGCGAGTCCGCCATGACGGCCGCTTTGCCCGTACCGGTCAGCTCGCACCTCGTGACCTGCGCACGCGCACCGCTGACCCGCACTCCGTGGATCATGCTGCCGCCGATCCAGCTGTCCTGGACCGAGACGTGGGCGCCTTTGATCACCGCGACGGCATTGTCGGTGGCGTCGGTGAACCGGCACCGTTCGATGAGCCCGTTCGACCCGCTGAAGAGGACTCTGCCATGCAGAACCACGCTGTCCCGCAGCGTGACGGAGGTGTCCGGCCTCGCGTGCACACTGACGCCGTTGTGCGCCCGGATTTCCGAGTGCTCAAGGGTGAGCGTTCCCGTACGGCAGCCGACGACGTCGGCGTCGCGGCCGACCAGCACGAGGCCGTGCACACGAACCGACCCGCAGGCGTCGAGAACAGTGCCGTGGGGCCGGCTCACGACTACGGAGCCCGGCTCGCCGTGCGTGGCCAGCTGGACCTCGCCCCGGACGGTGAGCGCTTCCCCGTAGTGACCTGGCGCGATCTCGATCAGGGCCGCTCGCCCCCGTGCGGCCGCGGCAGCGAGAGCGGACGTGATGTCGGAGTAAGCGCGACGACCACCGCGCGGCGAGACGAAGTACCTGGCGACCATCTCCGCCCCCCACGCGCGGCCCACTGGAGGAGCCGATGTTACCCGAGCGCTCTGGAGCAGCCAGGTCACAGAGCGGCACCCGCGCCGGACCCGGTTGATCGCCTGGGCGCCGCGCGCCGGGCGAGCTGACTGATCCCCCCCGGAGCCCCGGCTGTGTGCTGCGACGCCGCAGGCCTTTCCGGCCCCGACCTGGCTGGGCGTCAACAGGCATTCAAACGCATTCAGTTGGTGCTCCGCACATGGAAGACTTCGTGAGTTGTGCGGAGGGGGATGGCCAGTGAGTAAGAGACACATACGCACGATGCTGCGAACGATGGAGAGCGGGGAGACCGTCAAGGTCACCAGGAGTACGGGGTCGGTCCGGACTCTTGCCCGACTCGCCTTCATCGCCCAACAGTTCGGTTACGCGTACGCCGACGCGGGGCTGGGCGGCTTCAAGTCGGAGCAACTCGTGCTGCGCCTCGTGCCGGACCCCGGGCCGGAGGCGCGGGCGCGCGCCGCGCGAAACCGGGAGCTGTACCCGAACGCGGGCGACGGGGTCTCGCTGCCGCCCCTCGTGCGTGAGGAGGTCGATTTCCTCGAGGCCCGCATCTCGTTCGACATCACCACCCAGTACACCGGCAGACAGCGACTGGCGATCGGGATTCCCGCCCTCACCGTGTTGGCGGCGGCCCCCTGCCTCCGATTCGGCGTGCACAGCACCGTCGCTCTCGTCGCCGGCATCGTCTGGGCCGTACTGATGGCCCTGCTCCCTCTCGGGCTCGCGAACCTACGGCGCAAGCGAGCCGGGTACGCCGCCCGGCTGCTCGCCGCAGGCTTCACACCGGTCACCGACATGCTCGGACGGCTGCGGTACGTGCCGCCGGGCGGACAACTGCCGGGACGCGGTGACCCGTCACCCGAGGGGGCGTAGGAACCTGGCGCGGCGGGCCGAGTGGCGGGCCGGGCTGCGGGCCGGTCCGAAGCTCGCGCGGGGGAGCGTGGGCAGGAAGGGGGAACGCCGTGCCCGCCGCTTCGAGGAGCGAGGAGCGAGGAGCGCTGTGGGGAGATCGGGGGAGCTGGCGACTGCTGTGGGGTGAGTTGAGGCCTGACCTGCGGGATGCCGACTTCGACGGCTACCGGCCACCGGCTCGGTTCACCGCCGGCTGCCGAGGTTCCCCACGAGCCCCCGCCCGATCCGGCGCGGTCGTGGCACGGCTGTGGCACGGCGGAACCTCCGAACTATCGCGACCCCACTCGCGAGTCCTGCTGCTGCCTCGGCCCCCGCGCGTTCACCGAGGATGCCACCACGCGCCGCTGGCGGTGCAGGAGCCGCACCATCACCCCGCACACCAGGACCGGCACCGTCACGAACACGGTCCACCACGGGATGCCGAACCACACCGACACGGCCCCCACGCCCACACCGACACCGATGTTGGTGAAGACCAGCCACCTCCCGTACGGCTCCCTGAAAAAGGCCGAGCGAGCGGTGGGCCTGACCAGGCGGACCGCGCCGAACACCAGCGACTGGGCCGCGAGGAGTGCTACGACGACGCCCAGCGCGGCATTCCCAGGGTGCTCGTGGCGGGGGGCGTCGGACGTGTTCTGGCGGACGCCGTCCTTGCTGAGTACGACGATCTCGCGGCGCCAGCCGGTCACCGTGACCTCGTCGCCCCGATGCAGCTTGCCGACGAGCGGCCCGGAGTCGCTGAACCGCACGGCCCTGTGCCAGGAGCCGTCGCCCCTGTCCTCAAGGGTCACCTCGTAGGCGGTGACCTTTCCTGTGTGTATGGACTCCGCCTTCGTGACGGTGGAGTGCCGGGTGGTGAGGCACTCCTCCGTAGCCGCCTCGTGCGGGGAGGCCTGCGCAGGGCACGGCTCGGCTGCCCGGTAGTGCTCGTAGCGCTCCTGCTGGTCCGGAACCCACACCGTGAATGCCAGGTAGCTCAACACCGCCCCCACCAGAGACAGCACGACCAGCACCACACCCGTGAGCCGCACCCGGCCCACCGATCTACGGTCGGGACTGTCCTGATTGCCCGCCGTGGCCCACGCCCGCTCCGCCATCGCTGACCCCCTCCACCCGTCCTTCATGAGCTGGAGCAGGAATAGCACCCCTGGCTCGCTGCATCAACTCACCATTGTCAGGCCCTTGCTGCCAGGCCCTTGCCGTCAGGTGCCGGCGATGACTTGGCGACCGTTGGGCGGACGGACGTGAGGTGCGTCGAAGTCCTGGGACCGCAAGGCGGCGCATGTCGTCACCGGTTGCCGTGAGTGCGGCGGCAGGGCTGCGGATCATGCAGAAGGGCCGGGTCAGAAGAGTGCTCCTTCTGACCCGGCCCTTGGTGCTGTGCCCCGGCAGGAGTCGAACTTGCAACAGCCGCTTCAAGGAGCGAGGTGGGGCGAGTTGAGGGCTGACCGGCGGGATGCCTACGTCGGCGTCTGCTGGCCATGGCCCCTGCCGGTGGCTGCGGTTCCCGTGAGTGCCCCTCCGATCTGGAGCGGTTGTGGCACACGGCTTTTGTGATCCGGAGTCAGCCCAGTCTCGGGGAATTCCCTTCGTGTGCCCGTGCGAGCCGAGACCCTGTACCCGGCAGGTCGCTCAACCGCTCTGGAGGATGTATGTCTGGCGAGGCTCTATCCGAAGCGGCCCTAGTTGTGTCGATTGTGGCATTCGGGCTGTCGTTGGCCGCCACGGTGGCTCAGAGGCGGAGGGCCAACATGGAGATTGCCCGTGCACTCCATGTCGACTTGACCTCGGGTGTTGTGGCGGAAGCGCGCAGGCCCCTGGGCGAGCTCGCATTCGCGCTCAGAAGTGACTGGGAAGCCGGGGGTGACGCAGCCCCAGGCCAGGTGCTGAGGCGGAACGGCGTGGACGCGGCGGAGCTGCGACATCACTACTTCGTCTTGCTGTGGTGCTTCGAGCGAATTTGGCATGGATATCAGGTGGTTAGCCGCGACCGTGTGCTGGGCCTCGGGGCAGGCAAGGAGTTCGCGAGCATGCTGGGGTGGCACGTTCGGAACTGGTCCGAAGACTTGCCCGCGATCAAGCAGGCCTTGGAGACGGAAGTGGGCGAGATCCATGACGGCCACGCTGTTCGGGCGCTCGCTGCGTTGGGAGACGCAGTGTTCACAGAGGCAGACATCAGAATGATTCGAAGCAGGCTGGGGCAGAGGAGTCTGCAGCCCGTGGGTAACCCCGCATGGGGGGTTGGGTAGAGCAGACTGCGCAGTCCTCTACTTGCCCTGGGCCGCGGCTGCTCGGCTTTACCTGGGCCGGAGGTGGTCGGGATGGGACCCTTCACTACGCTCGCCACGGCCCGGTCGGCCCTCGCGGACGGCACCCACCACTCGGCCCGCGTCTTTTCACCGCCCGCCAGAGGTATGTCTCTGGCCGTGGTCACGAAGTTTGCGGGCTCGACTCACGCCCTCTGGCCTATTCGCAGTGGGCGCGCCTTGATGAGGCAGAGAATCCTGTAACAGGTCAGTCCAGTCCTCCGGCGAGATGTAGCACGCGGCAGGGGTGCTCTTGCCGGACCGCAAGGGGTGGGTGGATTCGCCGCTCTTGTCGCAGGCGGGTTGTTCGCAGAGCCGCATGGCCGTGAGGTCTCGCGTCGGGTTCCGCTCCGGCGAGTTGGCTTCACCGCGTCGGCGGGAGATCGGCACCACGTATCTGCGCTCGCGGAAGCGGATCCGTAGTGGTCTTCCGAGTGTGCGTGGCATGGCGCCGTGATCATGCAGAAGGGCCGGGTCAGAAGAGTGCTCCTTCTGACCCGGCCCTTGGTGCTGTGCCCCCGGCAGGATTCGAACCTGCGACACCCGCTTTAGGAGCGAGGTGGGGCGAGTTGGGGTCTGACCTGCGGGATCCCGACTTAGGCGTCTGGCTGCTCTGGTCCCTGCCGGCAACCGCAGCTCCCCGTGAGTTCCCGCCTCATCTGGCGCGGTTGTGGCACAGATGCCGCCACCGTTAGCGCGCTCCATCAACACGGCCCGCGGCCACTGCGAGGCCCTCGAACACGGCATGCCGACGAGGGGCGGTTGCCGGAGCGCGAGTTGTCGGTGCTGTCGATCTGCTCAGTGCCCAACTCCAACTACCGTCAGCGGCGACCCGGCACACCCAAGACAGACGCCCTGCAAACCTTGTTTCGCGTTCGATGGCCTCGCCTCCGTGGCACGATGTGATCGACGCCTACCTCACCTGGAGACACAACGCAATGAATTCTGATGACGAAACAAATCTGCCTGACGATACATCGAATGATGCGGAAGAATTGTTCGGTGAGTCTGAGGACGATCTCACAAAGCTTCGCGAGGCGGCTTCCTTCGACGCGTTCGTCGTTTCGAGCGACTGGACTGCGGAAACGCTCCTTAGTCAGATTCAGCGCAACAATATTGAAATGGACCCTATCTTTCAGCGGCGGGATGCTTGGGATAGGAAAAAGAAGAGCCGCTTTATTGAGTCGCTGATCGTCGGACTGCCCGTACCGCAGGTTGTCCTTGCGGAAAGGAAAGGGAAGAAAGGTCAATTCATTGTATTGGACGGAAAGCAGAGGCTTCTAACCCTGGTTCAGTTCGCACAAGGTGAATTCAAACTGAGCGGACTTGAGCTTCGTTCGGATCTCAATCGTTGCAACATTGACGGCCTGCCGAGCGACGAGCGCCTTGCCTTTGAAACTCAAACTCTTCGCACCATGGTTGTACGGCACTGGCAGGGTGATGAGTTCCTGTATCTAGTGTTTCATCGATTGAATACAGGAAGTGTTCCGCTTAGCCCGCAAGAGCTTCGGCAGGCACTCCATCCAGGGCCATTTGTTGCTTTTGCTAACAGGTACACGACGGAAGATTCCACTTTTGCCCAGCTTTTTGGTCGGAAGAATGGCCCTGACTTTCGGATGCGTGATGTTGAACTACTAGTTCGACACTTCGCCTTCATTCGATTCCTTCCGGATTATGCCGGCAATCTAAAGGATCTACTCGATCTGACTTGTGCCCGATTGAACAAGTCCTGGTCGAATGAAAGCGCCTTGGCGGAAGAGGAGGCTAGGGATTGCGCTGAGGCGATTTCCGTAGTCACCGAAGTGTTTGGGAAGAACGCATTCCGGCGCCACAACGGTGAGGGCTACGAACGTCCCTTCAACCGGGCGGTTTTCGACATCATGTGTTTCTACGCGCGCCATCGTGAAGTGCGTGAACGGATGCAGTCTCGACAGGATGACGTTCGTAGCGCCTTCGAGCGGTTGTCGAGGGATAGTAAATTCGTTGCCTCGCTGACTAGCACTACGAAGAGTATGGACGCCGTGGAGACTAGGCTATCCAAGTGGGGTAGGGCGCTGGAGCAGGCGATCGAGATGGAGCTGCAAATCCCCGTGCTGCATGGGAGTCGCATTGCCTACTCAGCGGTATAACAAATTAAAGCGGAGGATTGATAGGCTGGATCGCCTATTTCTCCCAACGCAAAGCCCCGTCGGGTCGTATACCGCAGACGAATATGACCAAGTTCGTGCCTTCATCATGCTGAGTCATGCCGAGGTTGAAGAGTATATCGAGGCGATGTGCCTCGATATTTTGCAGAAGGCCGAAGCGCGTTGGTCTGGCTCAGATTTCGCTGGAGCGTGTGTAGCGGCGTTGATGCTCTATAACGACAAGCAGGCTAAGCCCCCCAAGTCGCTTGCTAAGCAGGCCCAAAAGGACACCATTAGCGAAATCGTCAAGTCGGCCTTCGAAAAGCATCGCACTCTCGCGGAGCGTGAAAATCATGGAGTGAAGGAAGCGAATCTCCTGCGGCTTCTGCTCCCCATAGGGTTCAAGGAATCCGACTTCGACAGCGTCTGGTTGGGTGTGATGAACAGCTTCGGCACTAATCGAGGAATGGTGGCACATCAATCGGCAAGTAGGGTGCAAAATCCGCCCGACCCAGCGATTTCGCGCCAACAAGTAAAAGACGTTCTGAGTGGCCTTCTTCTCTTGGAGGGCGTATTCGCTCGCATCAGGCGTAGATGACGGAACGTTGCGAGTGCGGGAACCTTTTGCGCCTACTCCTGTTGGTGTCGGAGATTTCTGGGCGGTCGTAATGCAAGTGGTCATGGCTCGCGGACCCCGCACTACTTACCCCAGCTCCCATCCCGTCCGCCTTCGGCCCACACACCGTGGAGCGGTCGTGGTTCAGGGCGTCAAGGTGGAGCGCGCCACTGTACGAACGACCTTGACGCCCTGGGCCGCGGCTGCTCGGCTTTGCCTGGGTCGAAGGTGGTCGGGATGGGAGCCCACCACGCTCACCACGAGACAGCCGGCACCCGCGAACGGCGCCCCGACCCATCCCGGAGTCTGAGCGCCCCCGCCGGAGGCATGTCCTTGGCCCGCGGATCGGTCTCGACTCATGCCCTTCGGCCTATCCACTGCGGGCGCGCGTCGGCGGCGGCAGCGACGAGCGGGCCGAAGGCAGGAGCGCGGGAGCGGCCAGAGCCGGGGCGCGCCCGGCGGAGCGGAGCGCAGCCGGGTGCCTTGATGAGGTAGAGAAACCTGTAACAGCTCTCAGAGCTTCGGCGAGACGTAGCACACGGCAGGGATGCTCTCGCCAGATCCGAAGTGGTGGATGGCTTCGCCGATCTTGCGCCAGCCGAGCCGTTCGTAGAGCCGCATGGCAGCGACGTCCTTCGTCACCACATCGAGGACGAGGCGTAGGTTCTGGTCCTGAGCGAAGCGAACTGCGGCTTCCATCAAGTGCTCGCCGACCGCGTTCTTCCGCGCGGCTTTGACCACGAACAGCCGTGCCAACACCCCTACATGCGCCTCGTCGTCACCGCTCTGTTCGGTCCACAGGGAAACCGCATCTTCTCCTTGCGACTGCATCACAGCCACATGCCCGACGATTTCCCCATCTGACTCCGCTACCCATGCCGCCAGCACGTCATCTGACGTCAGCCACGCCTCGGGATCTTCAACCCCCTCCACGGGGTACCCGTCCGTCTTGTGGACTTCGACCAATGCGGTTGCGGCGGATTCCAAGTCGTCGCGCTCGAAAGGTCGCACGATCGCGGATTGCATCAACGGTTCCTATCTACTCGACGGGCAGTTCGTAGAGAAGGCCGGTTCGGTCTGCGCGGTGTACGTACCGGGAGACCTCGAAGGGAACTCCGTCCTGATCGAGGCTGGTGTGGAGAACCTCAAGCACTGGCACACCGGGCAGCAGATCGAGGACCGCCGCTTCGGCCGGCGTGGGCATCCTCGCGCTGATCTCATCTCGCACGCGGGTCATTAGATGCCCAAGCTCTTCAAGACGGCCATAGATGCCGTCCTTACCCGTCTTGGGCTGCATCAAGAGCGTGCCCTGTGCCTCGTCCCAGCGCAGATAGGTTGAGACGATCTGGACGGGTTCGTCATCTGCGAAATAGTGGTTCTCGCGGTGGATGACGGTTTCCTCGTCGGTGGTCACCTTCAGCCGCTCGGCCACGTCGACCGGAGGGCGTTCGCGGGCGATAGATGGGACATCGATCCTCGGAACCTTGCCTTGCCGCTGAGCTTCGAGCCTGAACGGCGTGAGTCCCGTCTCGCGATTCTTGATCGAGTACCGATCACTGCCGAAGCGGAACAGCTTCTGTGGCTCTCGCACGAACACTCCGCTGCCGTGCTTCGCGGTGACAAGGCCCTGTTCCGCGAGTATCCGGATGGCTTCCCGCGCGGTGTTCCGTGCGGCGCCGTACTGCTCGGCCAGCCTTCGCTCTGAGGGCAACTTGTCGCCGCTGCGCAGCTCCCCAACCTCGATCTTGCGGCGTAGATCTTCGGCGATGCGCCTGCTCGGAGGCGGTTGGGTCGAGTGGCCAGGCGGAGTCATGCCCACATTCTAGCAACTGGCTCAAGCCACCTTGTTGACCCCGAGGCGGCCATGTGTTCAACTGGCTCAAGCCAGTAAGTGGCTCAAGCCAGTTGGGCGAGCTCCTGGAGCACGCCCTGGATCAGGGAGACACACATGCCGTCCTTCAAGATTGACGTTTCGACCGCTGTGGTGTTCGTTGCGACGCCTCCGACTCCGAAGCTGGTGAACAAGCAGACCGGTGAGATCGCGATTGACCGGGAGACCGGTGCCCCGCTCGCGACGGTGGGTCTGCTGATCTCGGATGAGGGTGAGGGGAACCTGTACCAGGTGACCGTGCCGTCCACGGGTGTCCCTGAGAACCTGGTGCCGGGTACGCCGGTGTCGGTGGTCGGCCTCAAGGCCCGCGACTGGGAGAACGAGTTCAACGGCCAGAAGCGCCACGGGATCAGCTTCCGCGCGGTAGCGATCACGGCGGGTGCCTGATCATGTCGGACGTTGCCGGAGTGATCGAGGTGGCCGGGGCCTTATCGGCTGCTGGTGGTCTCGGGTTCGCGAAGGTGCGGGCGCCGCGGGTGTTCTGGTCGGTGGCTGGTCTGCCGGTCGCCCGGGTGCGGTTTTCGCTCACGTACCGGTCCACGATGGATGTGTGCGGGCTGACGGTCCAGCCGTCTCGCCTGCGGGCGTTCATGGTCCGCAACCTCGGCCGCCGACAGGATGTGCAGCCGGTGCCCCCGAGGGTCCGACGGGTTCGGGGTTCCTCGACGGGGATGCGGGTCACGCTGCGTCTTCCGGCCGGGTTGGAGCCTGCGGACGTTGCGGCGGCTTCGGAACGGCTGCGCCATGCCTGGGGTGTTCACTCCGTTCATGTGGTGGAGACGAAGCCGGGGTTCGTGGAACTGCGGATGACCGGCTACGACGTCCTGGCGCGGGTGAAGATGCCGCGCCGCCTGCCCCGTACCGTGTCCGGGCCGATGGTGGTTCCGGTCGCGCTGCGGGAGGACGGCACCGCGTTCGTCCGGGACTACAAGAAGATCCCGCACTCTCTGACGCTGGGTGCGAATCAGTCGGGCAAGTCGATGTTCCAGCGCAACCTGATCACGGGGCTCGCGAAGCTCCCGGTGGGGTTGATTGGGATCGACTGCAAGCGCGGGGTCGAACAGCGTGGATACGCGCCCCGGCTCTCAGCTCTGGCCACCACTCCCGAGGAAGCCTCGGCCCTGCTGGAAGTACTCATCGGCGAGATGGAAGAGCGTTTCGACGCCCTGCGCGATCACGGTGTTTCCGACCTGTGGGCTCTGCCCGCGAAGGTACGGCCGGTGCCGTTGGTCGTCCTGGTGGACGAGGTAGCGGAACTGTTCCTGACCGCGGCGAAGAAGGATGAGGAACGCCGGGACCGGATGGTGATGCATCTGGTGAGGCTCGCGCAGATGGCCCGTGCGGTCGGTATCTACCTGGAGATCTGCGGGCAGCGCTTCGGGTCCGAACTCGGCAAGGGCGCCACGATGCTCCGCGCTCAGCTCACCGGCCGGGTCGTGCACCGCGTCAACGACAAGCAGACCGCGGACATGGGCCTGGGTGACATCGCCCCGGAAGCGGTCTTCGCCGTGACCACGATTGCCCCGGATCGGCCCGGGGTGGCGGTGGCCGGTGACTCCTCGGGCGGCTGGTCCCGCATCCGCACCCCGGAAATGTCCCCCGCCGAAGCCGTCGCGATCTGCCGCGAGTACGCCCACATGACCCCGGACGTTGCGGCCTTGGCCCCGTTCCGCCCGGTCGTCGCCGTGCCCTCGGCGGCCAGTGCTCCCTCGCTGGTCAAGCCGGTACCGGCCACCAAGTAACCCCCTGCTCTCACCGGTTGGCGTGACCCTCTCGCGCCAGGTCCCTACCCCCGCCATGCCCGGAACCGGAAGGAATCACCGTGACCACCAAGAAGCCCACCACCCAGCGCACGAAAGCCGCCCCGGTCGAAGAGCCGAAGTGTGAGCCCTGCGGGGGCACTGGAAACGTCCCGGTCACGGTGCGCGTCGGCCGCAAGCGCCGCCCGGTCGGCACACAGGACGGCCTGTGCCTGAACTGCTTCGGCACCGGCACCGCCGCCTGACCCTCGCTCCCTGCACCCCTTTCGAAGGGAGGTGACCCCTCATGTTCCGCACCATCCGCCTGGATGCCGTCCTCGTACAGGCCGTGATCGCCGGTGCTCTGTCCTTCTCCCACCTCCACGACCTCTCCGAGGCCGCCGGACAGCACGGCTGGAAGGCATGGGCGTATCCGGTCAGCGTGGATCTGCTGCTGGTGGCCGCGTGGCACCGGATGCGCACCCGCGCCGACAACCGGGCCGCCTGGATCTGGTTCGTGATCGCCCTGACCGCATCGCTGGGCGCGAACATCGCCACCGCCGGACTCCTCGACCTGAACGCCGTACCGGCCTGGCTGCGGATCCTCGTCGCCGGATGGCCCGCGCTGGCCTTCCTCGGCGGAACCCTCCTCGCCCACAGCCACGCCCCGGCCACTGCGCCGGCCGAACCGGAAACTGCCCCAGCACCCGTCCCGCTGCCTGCGGACGATCCGCAATCGGCCCCGGACATCACGGTCGAGCGCACTCCTGAACCCGCTCCCGAACTCCCGCCGCCCACGGCTCTGGCCCCCACGGCGGCTCCGGCTGCGGCTGTTCCTCCGGCCCTGCTCGATCACGCCCGGAAGGTCGCTGACGCCTACCGCGCCACGACCGGCGACCGCATCGACCCCGAAACCCTGCGCGCCCGCCTCGGTGTCCCCGGGCCGCTCGCCGAGTCCATCACTTCCCAACTCGCCTGACCTGAAAGGACATCGCTCATGGCCCTCTTCAACTTCAACCGTGCCGCCGATTACCTCGACGCGGCCCGCGAGATGGCCGATACCGGCCGCCCGACCCTCGCTCGAATGCTGGCCGAGGAAGCCGCGGACCGCACCACCGACCCAGCCGAAGCCGCTCGTATCCGGAACCAGTTCACCGGCCCCTCTCTTCGACAGGAGAACTGACCATGTCGCGCCCGAATCGCTTCTACGACGTGATCCGTATCGGACCCGTCCAGGTCGGTACCCACCACGACGGCCGGGGCCGCACCCGGCACACCGCCGCCTGCACCGCCCCCGGCTGCAACTTCTCCTCCGACTACCTCAACCGCTCCGCCGCCGAACTCGCCGCCCGCACCCACCACTGCAACCCCTGAAAGGAACAGCCATGTTCACCCCGAAATACCCCACCCCCGACACCGCCCCGGCTCTCCGACCGACCACCCACAACTCGCTCGCCCCAGTCTGCGACCACCACCACAGCCCCGCCCCCCTACCGGCCGCGGCACCAGCCCCAGCCACCCGGTCCGGTGTCCAGCTCACCCCGGGCACCCTGGCGGTCGCTATCGCTGGCGGCGCCGGTGTGGTCCTCGTCGTCGGCGCGGTCCTCGTCTCGATGCTCCTCGCGGTCGCCCTCACCGGCGTCTCCGTCGCGATCTGCGCCGTGGTCCTGCGCTCGCTCCTCAACAACCACCGCTGAAAGGAAGTCCCTGACATGGGCCTGTTCCGCCGCACCGAAAAGTCTGAGCCCGCCAATCCGGCCATGGTCGAACTCGGCCGTGAGTACGCCATCGCCAAACGCCACGGTGACCGCAAGGTAGCGAACCGCATCACCCGACAGCTCGGCAAGGGCAGCGTCTCTGCGTCTGACCGGAGCGCGTTCCAGCAGGGCAAGGAGGGCTACGACTCGATCCCGCCCGTGAACACCCCGCGCCGCAACCGGCGCCGCTGACAGCCCCCGGGGCGGCCTCAACCGCCAAGTTTCCGCCGCCCCGGGCGCCCAACCCAATCCAGGCCCAACAGACCCGAAAGGGAAAACCATCATGCCCCAGCACACCTCGAACCTGCCTGTCTGCTCTCACTGTGACGGCTTCCCCAACGTCGCCATCACCACCGGCCAGACCACCCCGGACGGCCAGCGCCAGACCATCACCGCCGACTGCCCCGCCTGCCACGGCACCGGCCACACCACCCCCGCCCGCGCCTACGCCCGCGCCGGGGCGTGACCGCGGTGGCACTCCTCAACTGGCGCTCCGCCGAGCACTTCGACCACACCGGCGACAAGCCCTGCGTCTGCTGCAACAAGCCCACCCAGCTGCGCTCAGACCGCGGTAAGCCCGTCCACAAGGTGTGCGCCGAAGCGTGGATCGACTCGCACACCCCGAAGGAGAACGAGCAGTGATCGACTCCGCCACCGCGGCGGGCCTGGACCCGATCACCCTGGGCGACCTGCTCCGGGTGGCCGGGTCCACCGGTTTCGACCGCTGGAACGAGCAGATCCGCCGCACCGGGGGATGCGCCGAACCCATCCACCTGTCCGGCACGACCAAGACCATCGACCCGACCACCGGCACCGTCCTGCACTCCTACAGCACCGACGCCGAACCCGGCGGGCGCCTCCGTATCGCGTGCGGTAACCGGCGTGCGTCCCGCTGCCCGGCCTGCGCCTGGACGTACGCCGGAGACACCTACCACCTCATTCGCGCCGGACTCACCGGTGATCCCGCCAAGGGCACCCCGCATACCGTCCGCGATCACCCCCGGGTCTTCGCCACCCTCACCGCCCCCTCCTTCGGCCCCGTCCACAACCGCCCCGGCAACCGCCCCTGCCGCTGCGGAACCCGCCACGGAGAGGACGCCCCGGAACTCGGCACCGCCTTCGATCCGGCCACGTACGACTACGCGGGAGCGGTCCTGTGGAACAACCACGCCGGGCACCTCTGGCGCTACGTGACCATCTACCTCCCCCGCGAACTCGCCGCCCGCGCCGGCATTACCCAGAAGGCGTTGAAGGAACAGCTGCGCGTCTCGTACGGCAAAGTCGCCGAGTACCAAAAGCGCGGCGCCATCCACTTCCACGCCGTGATCCGCTTCGACGGACCCGACGGCCCCGACACTGAACCACCCGCCTGGGCAACGCTCGATCTGCTCACCGACGCGTTACGCGCTGCCGCCGCCCGTGCGGAGATCGCCCTGCCCCCGGCCGGGGACCAGCCTGCCCGGGTCCTGCGCTGGGGCACACAGCTCGACGTCCAGCCGATCGGAGCGTTCGGCAACGGCGAAGACCTCACCGAACAAGCCGTCGCCTCTTACGTCGCCAAGTACGCGACCAAGGCGGCCGAGACCACCGGCACCGTAGACCGGCGCATCGGAGAACTCGCCGAACTCGACAAGCTCCCCGACCTGCCCGACCACACCCGCCGCCTCATCCGCGCCTGCTGGGACCTCGACGCCCTCTACCCGGACCGACGCCTCTGGCAGTGGGCCCACATGCTCGGCTTCCGCGGCCACTTCTCCACCAAATCCCGCCGCTACTCCACCACCCTCGGAGCCCTCCGCCAGGTCCGCGCCGACTACCGCGCCAACCAGCAACGAGCCGCCCTCGGCCTCCCCGACCCCGACGACCACCCCGAAGCAACCACGCTCGTCATCGCGCACTGGGAGTACGCCGGACACGGCCACACCCCCGGCGAATCCTGGCTCGCCGCCAACATCCACCGCGACATCCAACACAACCGCCAACACGCCCGCGAAGTACGCGCCGAACTCGATGACCACGAAGGGGAGTGGTGACCATGACCGACCGCCTACTGACCGTGGAACAAGTCGCCGAACGGCTTGGAACGACCGTGCGCTTCCCGCGCAGGCTCATCGAGGAACGACGGATCACCTTCGTGAAAGTCGGCCGACACGTCCGCATCCCCGAGACCGCCGTACTGGCCTTCGTCGCGTCCAACACAGTGGAGCCGGTGACGATCCGCCGGGCCGGATTGCGGAGGGCTGCCTGATGGCCAACAAGAAGGGCAACCGTCGGCGCTTCGGCTCCGTTCGGCAGCTTCGATCCGGCCGTTGGCAGGCTCGATACCGTGACCCTGCCACGGGGCAGCTCCGCGGCGCCGAACAGACCTACGCGACCAAGACAGACGCAGACGTCGCGCTGACCCACATCGAGGCGGACATCTCGCGCGGCCAGTGGGAAGACCCGGACAAGGGTGCCGTCCCCTTCACCGAGTACGCCAATGCCTGGCTGCGTGACCGCAAGTTGGCCGACCGCAGCAGGGAACGGAACGAGGCAGTGATTCGGCTGCACATCACGCCGACGTTCGGTTCGGGATCTCTGGCTGACGTAACCACGTCCCGCGTCCGGGCCTGGCGAGGCAAGCTCCTCGCGGCCGAAGTGGGGGAGCCGACCGTGGTCAAGGCCTATCAGCTTCTCCGCGCCATCATGAACACGGCCGTTGATGACGAACTGATCCGCCGCAACCCCTGCCGGGTCAAGGGAGCCGACCGATACGACGTACCCGAACGGCCGGTGCTGACCGTAGCTGAGGTGTACGCCGCTGCCGATGCAATCGCTCCCCGGTACAGGCTGCTCGTCCTGCTCGCCGCGTTCACCACGCTGCGGTTCGGTGAGCTGGCCTCCCTGCGCCGCCGGGACATCGACCCCGCCGGGCGGGTTGTCCTGGTCCAGCGATCCCAAGCTGAGATGCAGAACGGCAGGCTCTTCGACAAGGCTCCGAAGTCGGCGGCCGGCGTCCGCCCCGTCGCCTTTCCGGACGAGATCCTGGCGGATGTCACCGAGCACCTGGAGCGCTACGCGGGCGCGGGACGTGACGGCCATGTCTTCCTCGGCCCCCAAGGTGGACAGCTGCGGCGCAGCAACTTCCGGGAAGACTGGATCAAGGCGCGCAAGGACGCGGGCATCGCTGCGGACGTCCACTTTCACGATCTACGCCACACGGGAAACAACCTCGTCGCTGCCACGGCGAGTACGCGTGAGCTGATGACACGCATGGGACACAGCACCGCCCGCGCCGCGCTGATCTATCAGCACATGACCGCCGACCGGGACCGCGCGATCGCCGACCAGCTGGGGGCGATGATCCGCAAACAGCAGGGAGACGGCGGGACGTAGTGGCACGGGCGTGGCACGGTCACGATCATGCAAAAGGGCCAGTTCGAGAGGATCAATCCTCCGAACTGGCCCTTAGTGCTGTGCCCCCGGCAGGATTCGAACCTGCGACACCCGCTTTAGGAGAGCGGTGCTCTATCCCCTGAGCTACGAAGGCGAGCAGTCGGCCAGTGACCGACCCCCGACAGGGTACCGGATACGGACTCGGTGGGTCTTGCGTGTCCCGGCTTCGGATCCGCGGACCGTTCCGGGGGCCGCCCGGGTGCCGCTGCAGGGCGCCGAACAGGGGGTCTTCCGGTCCGGCCGGGCCGGGCGGTGACGCGGGCGCGCCGGTCGCCCAGGGTTTGCGGGCGGCCGGCGCGGCGCGGTGTGGTCAGTGGCGGGTCACTCTTCTACGAGCATCCCGCTGCGGAGACGCTTCAGGATGCGCGACAGCAGGCGTGAGACGTGCATCTGCGAGATGCCCAGCTCTTCGCCGATCTGGGACTGGGTCAGCTCCTCGCCGAAGCGCATTTCCACGATGCGGCGTTCGCGGGTGTCCAGCTTGCCCAGCAGCGGGGCCAGCGCGTGCAGGTCCTCGACCGTCTCCATGGCGGGGTCGGCCTCACCCAGCACGTCGGCGAAGGTGCGGCCGCTCTTGGTGGCCTGGCCGTCGCCGGTGGACTCGTTGGGCATGTCCAGGGAGCCGGCCGTGTAGCCGTTGCTCGCGACGATGCCCTCGACGATTTCGTCCTCGGTCAGCTCAAGGTGCTCGGCGAGTTCGGCGACCGTCGGGTCGCGGTCGAGCAGGACCGCAAGGTGTTCCTTCCCCTTGGCGATCTCCACTCGCAATTCCTGCAGCCTGCGCGGGACATGGACGGCCCAGCTGGTGTCACGGAAGAAGCGCTTGATCTCGCCGACAATATAAGGAACAGCGAATGTGGTGAATTCAACTTCACGGGAAAGGTCAAAGCGGTCGATGGCCTTGATGAGGCCGATTGTGCCGACCTGGGTGATGTCTTCCATCTCGCCGCTGCCGCGGTGGCGGAACCGGCTGGCCGCGAACCTGACGAGTGAAAGGTTCATCTCGATAAGGGTATTGCGGGCGTACTGGTATTCGTGAGTGCCCTCTTCGAGGACCTGGAGCTGGTCGAAAAAGATCTTTGAGAGCGCTCTGGCGTCCTTCGGTGCGACCTTCCCCGCGTCCTCGATCCAGGGGAGTTCACCCACGTCCGGCACCGCGGGCGCGGCGGTGGCAAGGATCGTCCCGCCAGATACCGACCCGGCAGGAACCGACTCAGTCGTGGCGGCATGCGCGGACTTCTGCGTCATGGTGTTCAGCCTCCCCAAGTAGCGGACCCCGTTCAATGTCCGCTCCTGCCCGGAGGTCGCGACTTCAATCCCCCCAGATCGCATGGAGGGATAAGTGGGGCTGTTTGCCCGAGTATGTACCGAAGATTTGTCCGTGATCCTCCTTGTCATGCTCGTCATCCGCGCTTGGGGGCGAGGTCTTCCGGTGGGTGCCGGCCGACGGCTTCTGTGGCCTCCGTCTCGGTCCGGGCGGATCGCGGTCCGGGCTTCGTGGGATCCGCGCCCGGCGGAGATCGATCTTCATTGCCCCGGTGCCCCGGTGCCCCGGTGTGTCCGGTGTGTCCGGCATTCCGTGTGGCCGGTGGTTTGCCGTGCCGTCCGCTTGCTGCGGGCTTGCCAGCAGTTCAGCTGCCCCACGTCTTCCGGTTCATGCATGCGAGTGAATCGGATCGAATCGGTGATTCTGCCTGTTGGATCCTGTGGTCGGGGGTAGGCGCGAAACTGTCAGCGAAAAGAACGGGCGTGCCAAGAAGGGCGTTTCAGTCAGCACCTATCGGCGGGGTGAGTCATATGCATCAGGACTTTGATGAGGGGCGCGGCGGCGTCGGGACGTGTGGCGAAACCGAATCCGATGACCTCCAGTTCGTCGACTGGACTTGTCGGCCGCGCCTCGCGGCCGAGGCTCGCGAAGCCGCTTCCGGGTTTCTCGCCGGGCTGCATCCGGCTCCACCGGCGCACACGTCGCAGAACCTGGTTCTCCTGGTCTCCGAACTCGTCACCAACGCCCTGCGTCACGCCGGAGGCGTGACCGTGATGCGGCTCAGGGCCGACCGTCGCAGCTTTGAGGTCGCCGTCGCGGATCCCAGCCCGGCGCACCCGCAGGACCGTACCCCCGACCTGACCGGGCGCACCGGCGGGTTCGGCTGGCCCATGGTGCAGCGGCTCGCCCGTTCTGTCGCCGTGAGCAGTGGGGTGGACGGCGGAAAGGTCGTCTCCGCCACTCTGGCGCGGTGACGCGGTGACGCGGTGACGCGGTGACGCGGTGGCGCGGTGGCGCGGTGATGCCGTGAGCCGGTGCGGAGTGGGAGTTCTTGACCCGGTTCGGATGGAGGCATAGCGTCCCAGGGGACTGAGCAAGCGCTTAGAAAGGGTCTTCAGTGCCGCAGACCGAGCCCCCCACCGCTCCTCCCGACCCTGCCGCCGTCGAAGCCGCGCTGCGTGCCCCCGGAGCCCCCTTCGCTGTCACGCGGGCAGAGGACGGTTCCCCGGTCTACGCGAGCGGGCCGCGTACTCTGCGGGAGTTCGTCGAGGCCGCCTGGGCCTTCGGGGATCAGCCGTTCCTCGTGGCCGAGAGCGGTACGTACAGCTACGGCGAGTTCTTCGCCGCCGCCTCCGCGCTCGCCCGGCGCTTCGTCGATGTGTACGGGCTGAAGCCGGGTGACCGCGCGGTGGTGGCGATGCGGAATCATCCCGAGTGGCAAATAGCCTTCTGGGCAGCGCAGTTGGCGGGGCTCGTTGCCGTACCGCTCAATGCCTGGTGGACCGAGGACGAGTTCACTTACGCCCTGGGCCACTGCCGGCCCCGCGTGCTGCTCGTCGATGGCGAGCGGCTGGAACGGGTGCTGCCCTGGGCCGAGCTGCAGGGCCAGGAAGCGGGGGACACCGGAAAACCGGAGGAATCAGGAACCCCTGGAGGGCCAGGAACCCCTGGAGGGCCAGGAACCCCTGGACGGCAAGGAACCCCTGGAGGGCCAGGAACCCCTGGGGGACCGGCAGCACCCGGGCAGGACGACGGTGATGTCGAGCCGGAAGCGCGGGGCGATACCCGGCCGTGGATCGTTGCCTTCCACTACGACGGGCCCAGCACATCCGACCGCTTCGAGCGCTACGCCGAGTTCCCTGCGGCCGATCCCGCCCTCGGCCCGCCCGATGTGGAGATCCGCCCCGAGGACGACGCCACGATCATCTACACCTCGGGCACCACGGGGCGCCCCAAGGGGGCGGTGGCCACGCATCTCGCGCAGGTCGGCGCCATGATGAACCCGCTGTACCACGCCGCCGCCTCCGCCCTGGCGCGCGGCGCGGTGCCCGGACAGGGGCCCGCGCCCGTGGTGCTGATGACCTTTCCGTTCTTCCATGTGGCCGCCTTCACCAGCGTCTACTCGGCGATGGCCGTGGGCGGCACCCTCGTCCTGATGCGGAAGTGGGATGCGGGTAAAGCGCTGGCCGCCATCGGTACGCACGGCGTCACGCATTACGCAGGGGTGCCCGCCACCGCGCTTCAGCTCCTCGAAGCCGCAGAGGTGAGCGGCGACGGCATGGAGAGTCTCGCCATGCTCAGCACGGGGGGCGCGGCGGCCCCGCCGGAGCTCGTACGGAGCGTCGTCGCCCGGCACAGCGGGCGGATCGAGGCGCGGAACGGGTACGGGCTGACCGAGACGAGCGGCGGCGTCCTGGCGAACTTCGGTGCGGAGTACCGAGCCCACCCGGAGAGCGTCGGCCGGCCCACACCAGCCACTGAGGTACGCATCGCGGACCGGTCCGGCCGGGCGCTGGCCGACGGGGACGTCGGTGAGCTGTGGCTGCGCGGGCAGGCGCTCGTACGCGGGTACTGGAACGACCCCGCGGCCACCGAGGCCGCCTTCCAGGACGGCTGGTTCAAGACCGGGGATCTCGCGACCGTCCACGACGGCCGGGTCAGTGTGGTCGACCGGATCAAGGACATGGTCGTCCGGGGCGGCGAGAACGTGTACTGCGTCGAGGTGGAGGCCGCTCTGCACGCGCATCCCGATGTGCTCGACGCGGCCGTACTGGGGGTCGCGCACCCGGTGCTGGGCGAGGAGGTCGCAGCTGTGGTGCAGCTGCGGGACGGCAGCGAGACCGGGCCCGATGCGCTCCGGGCGCACGTCGGGAAGTCGCTGGCCGCCTTCAAGGTCCCCGCATACGTCTTCGTACGGGCGGAGCCGCTGCCCCGCAACGCGACGGGCAAGGTGCTCAAGCGTGAGCTGCGCGGGCCCGTTCAGGAGCGGGTGTCCCGGGGTGAGTGACCGGGGCCGGAACGGCTGACGGGGCCAGCGGGTTGCACGATCACGCGTATCGGCCGGGGTGGGCCGGTCATTCCCGAGCCGAGCCGAGCCGAGCCGAACCGAACCGAACCGAGCGGATTCGAGCCGAGCGGATTCGAGCCGAGCCGGGCCGGTCCGGATGCCGGGCCGGGTCCCGGCGCCGGGCTGGTCGGGTGCGGCCCGAGCGTGAGCCCGGTGAGGGTGGTAGCGGCGGCCCGTGCGGCCCGGCGGTGCTCGGTGTGCGGCGCGGGACGGGAGGCTGCGGTCAGGAGCGGGTGATGCGCACGCGGTAGTCGCCGGATTTGTCCTTGCCGGTGACGTTGATGATGATGCCGTGCGCCGCGTCGGTGAAGGTCTGGCCCACTGCGTACGGGGCGTCGGACAGTTCGGCCTGCACATTGGCGCGCAGGGTGCAGCCGCCGCTGTCCGGGGTGCTGTCCCTGACGGAGACGGGGCCCTGGCCGGTGTCGACATCGCCGTCCACGCGATAGATCAGGACGCCGGGGCGGCAGACCGCGTCGTCGTTGCCCGCCCGGGTCCGGACCTCCATCACGTAGGCAGCGGACTCCGACATCGGTATCACCGCCAGTTTGGTGCCGCCGCGCGTGGCCAGTGGGGAGAGGGCCGCCTCGTGGGTCCCGGGCGTCGACGCACAGCTGACCTGGCTGTCGTCCAGCCAGCCGAGCTTCCACTTGTGCCAGCCGAGCATGTCGTTGTTGGCCCCCCAGTCCTCGGACATGATGTCCCAGTGCCCGACCGAGCCGCCGCCGCTCTGTGTGTAGAGGTCGGGGAGCCCGAAGGTGTGGCCGTTCTCGTGCGGCAGCACGCGGTAGCCGGTGTGGCTGTACGAGCCCGATCCGTCGTCCTGGCGGCTGTAGATGAAGGACATGTTGGAGAGTTTGACGCCGTCGGCCACGGGCGCCTCGTCATTGCCGGAGAACGTCACCGAGAGCACAGTGTCCAGCGCGGAAGGGCCCGCGTTCGGGGTGGCCAGCACATTGATCAGGTCGTACTTGCGGAAATTCACCTGGCGGTCGGCGACCTTCACGATGTCCTGGGCGAGCTTCCGGTAACCCGGCTGGTAGGGGGACCCCCGCTGTATCCCGTACGAGCTGAACGGCTGCGGCATCCGCAGCCAGCGCCTGACCGGCGCGTCGGGGTGGTAGGCGAGCCGCCCGTAGGAGCTGGTGCGGTACCAGGTGGACGTCTGGGGGAAGAACTCGCCGTAGCGCTTCATCGCGGGCCCGGAGCCCGGCGCGTCCGGGAAGTCGATCATGAGGGTGAGGGCGTGGACCGAGCCGGTCGAGTGGGCGTAGCCCGGTGCGGTGGGCAGGCCCTCCGACATCTGGACCCCCAGTGCGCCGCCGATCCGGCAGGGGCCGAGCGATACGGCCGAGCCGGTGTGGTCGGCGCGTACGGAGAGCCGGCCGCTGGTGGCTGCCGGGCCGCCCGGCGGGGTCTTCTGTATCAGCGTGGTGCTGCCCGACGTCAGCGCGGCGAGCGCGAGTGAGGCGAGGGTGACTATGGCCAGTGGACGGCGGGGGGAACGTATCCGCGGGCGGCGGTTCCGTGAACGGCCGGTGGGGTTGCCGCTCGACCTGGGGCGGGTCTCATGCATGCCTTCGCCTTCGGGCCGGGGCAGCCGACGGATCCGAACTGCACTCGTTCGATCACCCTCTGTCGGGCGTGGCGGGGGCGCGCGCTGGGTGGGCCGATCGTGGGCTTTCCGGGCGCCCGGCCACGGGGCAGCGCTCAGTGACTCAGGTCACATGGGGAGGGGGAAATAACCGGGGACCCTTTCCCCGTTTGAACCCTTGTCACAGCGAAGCGGGGAGACCTTCCCCGGTTACGGAAAAGCAATGCTGTTCGGGACCGACCGGAGCTGTTCGGGGTCGGCCGGAAAGGGAAGGGAAGCGCCGTGGACACCGCCACCGCCGTCCGGCCGCGCACCAGGGCGGATGCCCTGCGCAACCGGAAGCGGATCGTATCGGCCGCGCGTGAGATCTTCGTGGAGTACGGGCCGGACGTGCCGCTCGACGAGATCGCCCGCCGGGCCGGCGTAGGCAACGCCACGCTCTACCGGCACTTCCCCGACCGGATCGAACTCTTCCGGCACGTGGTTCTCTCCGTCATGGCCCGCGTGGCGGACCAGGTGGAGGCGGCCATCGCTGAGGAGCCCGACAGTTTCGCCGCACTCCGCCGCTTCGTGCACGCCGCGGCCGACGAGAAGATCGGTGCGCTCTGCCCGATGCTCTCCGACGGCTTCGACCGCGCGGACGCCGAGATCATGGCGGCGCGTGACCGGCTCGCGGAGTCCGTGGAGGACCTCATGAGCCGCGCGCGCCAGGAAGGGCACCTGCGCCCCGACGTCGATGTCGGGGATCTGTTCGTCGCCCTTTCCCAGCTCACCCGGCCGCTGCCGGGCGCGGGCTGCCTGGGGCTCGACCGATTCGTACACCGTCATCTACAGCTGTTCCTCGACGGGCTCCAGGCCTCGGCGCGGACGGTACTCCCCGGGTCACCGGCGACCCTTGAAGACCTGCGCAGGCCGTCGTGAAGGCAGCCGTGGCGCCTGACCGCGACAGCGCCTGGGCGTGACGAAGCCAGAACGTAACGAAGCCTGAACGTAACGGACCTGAACGTAACGAAGCCTGAAGCCTGCGGTGTCGGACAGAGTGCCTGGACGCGCTGCCGGGGCTTGCCGCCCGATCTCGACGTTTGATCACGACGCCTGAACAGGACGCCTGAAATGCACGCCTGACCTTGATGCCCGACGTACTCGCCCGAGGCGCATCCGAAGCTCCATGCCGGCCGCGCCCGAAAGCACTGACCGAGTACCTGAAGTACTGAAGCACTGAAGCGGACTCCCGGCACTCCCGGAGTGCGGCTTCTGAACTCTTGTTCAGGACCTCTTCTCACCTCCTGCTCGGGACCCTCTCGCTGCCCGTCCGACCTCTCCGCACCCATAGGTGGCTCCACCCATGCCAAAAATTGCCGACATATCACTCCCTGACCCCAACCGCTGGAAAGCGCTGGTCTTCATCGCCCTGGCGCAGCTGATGGTGGTGCTCGACGCCACGATCGTGAACATCGCGCTGCCGCACGCCCAGGTCGACCTCGGCATCTCCGATGCCAACAAGCAGTGGGTCATCACGGCCTACGCTCTCGCCTTCGGCGGACTGCTCCTCTTCGGTGGCCGTATCGGCGACCTCTGGGGCCGTAAGCGCGCCTTCGTCATCGGGCTGCTCGGCTTCGCCGCGGCGTCCGCTGTCGGCGGCGCCGCCGCCAACGAGGCGATGCTGCTCACCTCCCGTGCGGCCCAGGGCGTCTTCGGTGCGCTGCTCGCGCCGGCCGCGCTGTCGCTTCTCGCCGTGACGTTCACCGATGCCAAGGAGCGCGCCAAGGCGTTCGGCATCTTCGGAGCCATCGCAGGCGGCGGCGGCGCCGTGGGCCTGCTGCTCGGTGGATTCCTCACCGAGTACCTGGACTGGCGCTGGACGTTCTTCGTCAACATCCCGTTCGCGGCCGTCGCCGCGCTCGGCGCCTACTTCGTGATCCGTGAGCCCGCGGGCGGCCGCAACCGTTCGCCGCTGGACATCCCCGGTGTCCTGCTCTCCACGACCGGCCTGGTCTCCCTCGTGTACGGCTTCACGCGCGCCGCGTCCGACGGCTGGTCCGACCCGGTCACGATCGGCCTGTTCGTCGCCACCGTCGTCCTGCTCGGAGCCTTTGTCGTCGTCGAGTCGAAGGTCAAGGCGCCGCTGCTGCCCCTGCGCGTGGTCGCGGACCGCAACCGAGGTGGCATCTACGCCTCGCTGGGTCTGGCCATCATCGGGATGTTCGGTCTCTTCCTCTTCCTGACGTACTACCTGCAGGTCGTGCAGGGCTACTCCTCGGTCAGGACCGGCTTCGCCTTCCTGCCGATGGTTGCGGCCATGATCACGGGATCCACGCAGATCGGTGCGCGGCTGATGACCCGGGTGCCCGCCCGGTTCCTGATGGGTCCCGGCTTCGCCGTCGCGGCCGTCGGCATGCTGCTGCTGACCCGTATCGAGGTCGGCTCCTCGTACGCCGGAGTGATCCTGCCGGGCATGCTGCTGCTGGGCCTCGGAATGGGTACGGCCTTCATGCCCGCCATGTCCCTGGCCACACACGGCATCGCACCGCGTGACGCGGGTGTCGCGTCGGCGATGGTGAACACCTCGCAGCAGGTGGGCGGCGCGATCGGTACGGCGCTGCTGAACACGATCGCTGCCTCCGCCACCACCGCGTACCTCGTGGGGCACGCGGGATCCGGCGGCAACCCGAAGCTGGTCCAGGCCCAGGCGCTGGTGCACGGCTACACGAACGCCATCTGGGTGGCGGTCGGCATCCTGGCGATCGCCTCGGTGATCGCGCTGACGCTCATCAACGCCGGTCGTCCCTCGGTCACTCCGGCTCCCGCGGACTCCGGTTCCGGAGAATCGGACGTGATCGAGGACGAGGTGCAGATCCCGGTGATCGCTCACTGAGGATCGACCTCTGAGCTCGTTGAGCCCACAGTGATCGCTGAGTTCGCTGAGCCATCGGGGCTTCCGCCGCTGCGGGATACGGGGTACGTGCCCCGCAGTGGCGGAAGACCGGGGCGGGGGCCCGCGACTGGCCGTCCGTGACTGAACGTTCGCGGTTCAGCTCCTGCGGTTCAGCTCCTGAGGATCGACACCTGCGACTCAAGGGCGTGGCTCAAGGCCTGCGGCTCGACGCCCGCGACTCATCGATGGCTGCTGCCCTGGTTCGGCACGGACGTCTCCACCGTGAGGCGTCAGCGGAGCCAGGGCAGATCCGCGTCCTCACCCTGAGGCTGCAGCCCCTCGGCCATCACCCGCATGATTTCGCCGAGCTGGCCGGTCTGTTCGGGGGAGAGCCGGTCGAACAGCGCCTGGCGTACGGCCTCGACGTGGCCGGGCGCGGTCCGCTCAAGCACTGCTGTTCCTGCGGGTGTCAGGACCGCGTTCTGGCCACGCTTGTCGGACGGGCAGTCCTCGCGGCGCACCCAGCCGTTGCGTTCCAGCCGCGCTATGGCGTGCGAGAGCCGGGAGCGGGTGATCTTCGCGTCCCGGGCCAGCTCGGTCATCCGCATCCGCCGCCGGGGTGCCTGGGCAAGCTTCACCAGGAGCCCGTAGTAGATGTGCGGCATCCCTGCATCACGCTGCAACTGGCGGTCCAGGTGATCCTCCAGGAGCGTGGTGGCGTGGAGGTAGGCGCGCCAGATGCGCTGCTCCTCGTCGCTGAGCCAACGCGGTTCGTCGGGGCGAGCTTCGTCCCGGAGGGGTTCGTCAGGGGGCGGTGCCGAGGTCATGTGCTCCACTGTACGACTCTTTCTTGAATATTAAACTAGATGCGGTTAGGGTTCGTCATCAAGTAAGTGCTTGATGATTCAAGTAATGGAGTTGTCGTCCATGACTGCCGCTGCCCCGGAACGTATGCCCGCTCTCTACCTCTCCCACGGTGCGCCGCCGCTCGCCGATGATCCGGTCTGGCCGGGCCAGCTCGCCGCCTGGGCCGTCGGTCTGCCGCGCCCGAAGGCGGTTCTCATGGTCTCCGCGCACTGGGAGGACGCCCCGCTGGCACTGGGTGCGACCGTGCCGGCTCCGCTGGTGTACGACTTCTGGGGTTTTGACGAGCGCTACTACCAGGTGCGGTACGACGCCCCGGGCGCGCCTCGGCTGGCCGAGAGCGTACGGAAACTGCTGCGCGGAGCCGGCCACCCGGTCCAGGACGTTCCGGACCGGGGGCTCGACCATGGGGCGTATGTCCCGCTGGTGGAGATGTTCCCGGACGCCGGTATACCGGTACTGCAGATGTCCATGCCGACGCTGGACCCGCGGAAGCTGATGGAGATCGGGCGCAGGCTCGCCCCGCTGCGGGACGAAGGCGTACTGATCGTCGGCAGCGGATTCTTCACGCACAATCTGGCCGCGCTGCGGCACGGGGGCGTCCCCGGGTGGTCCGTCGAGTTCGACGCGTGGGGGCGTGAGGCGCTGGAGGCGCAGGACATCGACGCGCTGCTCGACTTCGAGCACAAGTCCCCCTCCGGCCGGCTCGCCCACCCGCGGACCGAGCACTTCGCGCCGCTGTTCGTCACGCTCGGGGCGGCCGGGGACGGGCTGGAGAGTCGGCGCGATGTGATCGACGGCTTCTGGATGGGGCTGGCGAAGAGATCGGTGCAGTTCGGCTAGGGCGCACGCGACACGGCGAGGCCACGGGGGAGTGGAGGTCACCCCGCGTGCCGCCCCGCGGTCCGCAGCCAGGCCGTGCGCCGTGCTGCTGTGACCTGTTCTGACGTCCGCTGGTACGTCGTGCGCCGTGCTGCTGTGACTCGTTCCGTGGTCCGCCGGCACGCTATGCCGCGGTCTGTTCCCCAGCCGCACTGCCGAGCTCCTTCTCGTACCAGGCGACGTCGTGGTACGCCCCGAACTTCCGGCCCACCTCCCGGTGTATGCCGGCCGGTGCGAAGCCGAAGCGGGTGTGCAGGGCGACGGAGGCCTCGTTGGGCAGGGTGATCCCGGCGTACGCCCGGTGTACGTCCTCGTCGCCCAGCGCCTCGAACAGCGACGTGTAGAGCAGTGTGCCGATCCCGCGGCCCGCTGCGACGGGGTCGCAGTAGACGGTCACCTCCACGGAAGTGGAGTACGCGGCCTTCGGTCGGAACGCGCTGCTGGTTGCGTACCCCAGAATGCGGGCAGACGGTACCTCCTGAGCAACCAGCAGCCGGTGCGGGCCGTCTTCAGGGTGGGAGACCAGCCAGGAGCGGCGCTCCTCGGGGGTGAAGACATTCGTGTCGAATGTGATCGCAGTCTCACGGACGTAGTGGTTGTAGAGGTCGGTCAGGGCCTGGAGATCCGCCTCCTTGCCGGGCCTGACCAGCACTTCCGTACGTTCCGTAGGCATTTGCTCTCCCTTGGTGGCCGGACAGGGTACTGCATGATCACTAAAAACAGAGCGCGTCATGGGAATTCTGTCCGGATTCCAGTCGTTGTTTCCATCAGATGCAGGACACCGGAGAGGGTGTTCCGCACCACACGAAGCCTGATTCGCGACCTCATCACGTTACTCACGTTAGGGAGCACGCATGGCAACCCGTGCCGTCGCCCGTCGTTCCGACCGGGCAAGCAGCGTTCGCGCCGTAGGCGGCGAGATCGCCGACCGCGACCTGGTCGGCATGTATCTCGACGAAATCGCACGTACGCCGCTGCTCGATGCCGAGAAGGAGGTCGAGCTGTCCCAGACCATCGAGGCCGGGGTGTACGCCCGGCAGATTCTGGACGGTTCCGTCGAGAGTGGGGCGGGTGGGGCCTCGCGCGACGAGCTGGAGGCGCTGTACGCCGCCGGGGAGCGCGCGAAGGACGTCTTCATCCGGTCCAACCTGAGGCTGGTCGTCGCTGTCGCCCGCCGTTATCCGCGAGCGGGGCTTCCGCTGCTCGACCTCATCCAGGAGGGCAACGCGGGCCTGGTGCGTGCGGTCGAGAAGTTCGACTACGCCAAGGGTTTCAAGTTCTCCACCTATGCGACGTGGTGGATCCGGCAGGCGATCACGCGTTCCATAGCCGACCAGTCCCGCACCATCCGGCTCCCTGTCCACCTGGTGGAGGAGCTGGGCCGGATCCGTCGCGTCCAGCGCGAGTTCAACCGCGAGCACGGCCGTGATCCGGAGCACGAGGAGATCGCCGCCGAGCTGGACACCAAGCCGGCGCGCGTAAGTGACGTGCTGGACTGGGCCCGTGACCCGGTCAGTCTGAACATGCCGGTGGACGACCAGGGCGAGACCCAGTTCGGTGACCTCCTGGAGGACACGTCGGCGGTGTCTCCCGAGCAGTCGGTGATGACGCTGCTGCGCAGCGAGGAGCTCGACGAGCTGATCGGCAGGCTCGATCACCGTACGGCTTCGATCATCAAGATGCGGTTCGGTATCGACGACGGCCGCGAGCGGACGCTGACCGAGGTCGGCAAGGAGCACGGCTTGACGCGTGAGCGGATCCGCCAGATCGAGAAGCACGCGCTGCTCGAACTGAAGAAAATGGCCGACGACGTGGGCTTCGACGCAGCGGCGTGAGCTGCTCGCCCCACCAATTCCGCGTCCCTCCCCGGCTGACCGCCCGCCGGACGCCGCCGCACGCGGCGCCGTCCGGCGATTGCTTTCCCCGCTGCCCCGGTGGCCCCCTTCCCGCGGCCCTCGCCCTGTTCGGTCACACGACATGACACGACACGGCACGGCCTGGACACGGTCGGCCATGTCCAGGTGACTCGTGACCGGCGGGACGGGTGACGAACCTTGGCGGCCCGCTCTTCGAACCTCGCGTCCCCTCCAGTGACACCGATCGTGAGAGGCCGGGTGAGGAGCCGGGCAGCCGTTCCCCGCTCAGGTTCAGAGGGCGAGGACTGCTTCGCTGGGCGCCTCATCCCCGGCGGAGCTCGCGTCGGTGTCCGACCCGGTGCCGGTGGCTGACGGATGATCCGTCCCGCTGCCCGCGGGTGCGCGTTTCGGCAGGGCGAACATCAGCAGGAAGATCGCACCGAGCACCCCGGCCACCCACCACAACGAGTCCATGAACGCGTGGACGAACGCGGGCCCGGTCGCACTCGGTGTCAACCGGTCGCTGATGGAGCCGAAGAACACCACGGACACCAGGCCGAGCCCCAGCGCGTTGCCCATCTGCTGCACGGTGTTGATCAGTCCGGAAGCCGAACCGGCGTGCTGCTTCGGGACATCCGCGAGTACGGCATCCGTCAGCGGGGCGACGATCAGACCCATGCCGACCCCCATGACCGCGAGCGGCGCCACCATCTGCCAGGACGTGATCCCCGTCCCGTACCGGTCCGCCTCCCAGATGTAGAGCAGCAGTCCGGCCGCCATCAGCAGCACACCCGCTTGGAGCACCTTGCGGCCGAAGCGCGGTACCAGCTTCTGTACGGAGATACCGGCGGCAGCCGAGACGGCGACCGAGAACGGTATCCCTGTGACCCCCGCCCGCAACGCGCTCCAGCCGAGCCCGATCTGCATGTACATGGTCCAGACAAGGAAGAAGATGCCGAGCGCCACACCGAACGTGGCCTGCACGGCGACACCTGCCGCGAAGCTCTTCACGCGGAACAGCTCCAGCTCGACCAGGGGCGAACCGTCCTTCCGCGCCTTCAGCCGCTCGTACGCGACCAGCCCGCCGAACACGGCCAAGCTGCCCGCCATCGAGACGTAACCCCAGACCGGCCAGCCCAGCTCGCGGCCGCGCGTCAGCGGGTACAGAAGCATCAGGAGCCCCACCACCACGAGCAGCACACCGACGACATCCAGCCGGAGTGCCTTCGGGGCCTGGGACTCGGTGATGAACCTGCGCCCCAGCAGCAGCCCGACCACTCCGACCGGCAGGTTGATCAGGAAGATCGGGCGCCACTCCAGACCGGCGATGTTCCACTGGGTGAGCAGTGCGCCGAGCAACGGTCCGGAGACCGCGCCCAGGCCGACGATCGCGCCGAACAGCCCGAAGACCTTGCCGCGTTCCTCCGCGGGGAAGGTGGCGTGCACGATCGACAGCACCTGGGGCACCATCAGCGCCGCCATCGCGCCCTGCAGGATCCGTGAGGCGACCAGCATCTGCGGATCGGCCGCGAAGCCGCACAGCGCGGAGGCCAGTGTGAAGCCGCTTATGCCGATCAGGAAGAGCCTCTTGCGGCCGTGGATGTCGCCGAGGCGGCCACCCGTGATCAGTCCGGCGGCGAAGGCGAGCGCATAGCCGGCGGTGATCCACTGGATCTGGCTGAACGAGGCGCCGGTGTCCTTCTTGATGGACGGGATCGCGATGTTGACGATCGTGACGTCGACGAGGTCCATGAAGGCCGCAGTCATCACGATGGCCAGAGCGAACCACCTGCGGCGGTCCGATCCGGGCGCATCCGGCGCCGTCCGCCCGGCCGCTGCCGTCCGCCCGGTCTGTGCCGTCGGCGCGTCCGGGGTGTCCTGTGCACCGGGCGCATCCGGTGGGGTGTGCTGGGGTGTTGAGGTCATACTGCGAAGTTAGCGGGCATGTAGGTCAGGCTATGTCCCACTTCCCCGGCATCCTGTTGCCATGACGGACACTCCGGTACGGCTGCTGCACCTGCTCTCGCTGCTCCAGACTCCGCGTGAGTGGCCCGGTGGCGAGCTCGCCGAGCGTCTCGACGTCAGCAGGCGCACGATCAGGCGCGATATCGACCGGCTGCGCGACCTCGGCTATCCCGTCCAGGCCA
This sequence comes from Streptomyces sp. NBC_00859, assembly GCF_045161865.1. Lineage (NCBI taxonomy): Bacteria > Bacillati > Actinomycetota > Actinomycetes > Kitasatosporales > Streptomycetaceae > Streptomyces > Streptomyces sp. NBC_00859. The sequence continues at coordinate 4,757,506 of NZ_CP108826.1, forward strand.
CGATGGGCGCCGAGGGCGGCTACCGGCTGGTCGCGGGCAAGGCCATGCCCCCGCTGGTCCTCGACGACGAGGAGGCGGTAGCCATCGCGGTGGGGCTGCGCGCCGGGGCCGGGCACGCCGTCGAAGGCATCGAGGAGGCCTCCGTACGGGCCCTGGCCAAGCTGGAGCAGGTGCTGCCGTCGAGGCTGCGCCACCGCGTCGCCACGCTCCAGGCCGCGACGATCCCGCTGACCAGTGGTGACGGTGCGACGGTCGACCCGGCGACGCTGACAGTGATCGCGGCGGCGGCCACCGGGCCCGAGCGGCTGCGCTTCGGCTACCGCGCCGGCGACGGTACGGAGACGAAGCGGCTGGTCGAGCCGTACCGGCTGGTGTCCACCGGACGCCGCTGGTACCTCGTCGCGTACGACATCGACCGGGACGACTGGCGTACGTTCCGGGTCGACCGGGTGAGCGAACCGTTCGCGACCGGGGCGCGGTTCGCCGGACGTGAGCTGCCTGTGGGGGACGCGGCCGAGTTCGTCATCCGGTCCTTGTCGCGGCGGCAGCCGTCGGTGGATCTCGACGTCACTTTCGAGGCGCCTGCGGAGTTCGTGGCGGCCCGGCTGCCGAACGGGATGGGCGTGCCCGAGCCGCTGGGCGAGCGGCGTTGCCGGCTCCGGGCGCCGGTGGCGGACTCACTGGAGTGGCTGGGACTGCGGCTCGCGGTGGTGGACGCCGAGTTCACGGTGCACCACCCGCCCGAGCTGGTGGAGTACGTGGCCGAGCTCGGGGCCCGACTGGGCCGCGCGGCGGGACAGCGTGGACAGTGAACGGGGCCGGTGGACTTGTGGGCCGGTGAGAACTTCGCCGGGCCACCGGGGCCACGGGGGCCGCACGGGGCAGGGCCAACGGCCGTAGGGCGGGGTGCCGGGCGTGCGCGGGCGACGAGTGTGAGTGGCCGGGAGCCGGGCGGCCCGGTACGTGGGCGTGGCTCACCGGTGAGGCTGTCCCGCGGTCCGCCAACGGGTCCGGTTCTCGGGTTCTCCGGTTCGCCGGTCCCCCGGTTCGTCGGTCCCCGGTTCGTCGGTCCCCGGTTCTCAGCGCACGCGGGCGCGGAGCTCCATCGCAGAGCGCGCCGCACTCTGCGATGCGTACACCTCGCACATGTGGCGGCCGTCCGGCGTCGCCGTGTGCTCGACCTCCCAGAGACTGAACTCCTGGCCGTCGAAGAGCAGGAAGGCGTGCTCGTAGAGGGTGAAGGACGCGGCGTCGCTGCTCTCGAACCGGCACTGGCTGCCGAAGGCCTGGCTGATCTGATGGGCGAAAGCGGAACGCAGCAGCCGAGCCACGTCGTCACCGGGACGGTCCGGGTTCTCCGCGCGGCGAAGCACCCGGCGGGCGTGGTCGGCCGAACGGTCGGCCGAGTACGTCCTGGCCACCGCGGGCGGCGGAGCGGACTGCAGCGCGGCGAGGATTCCCAGGTCGTCCTCGGGGTCGTCGTCGGGGAACATCGCCGCGGCGTCCGCCCCGCGGATCCGGGTCACGGCGAGCCTGGCCTCCGCCTCGCCCGGATACAGCTCGTACTGCGGACCCGCACCGGTGCCCGTCTCGTACACCAGCTCCCACAGCGTCAGGTCGGTGCCGTCGGCGATGAGGAACGTGTGCCGGTACGTCTCGCGGTGCAGGCCGGCGCCCGAGCTGTGGTGCGAGGAGTGCAGCGAGGTGCTGTGCGCCAGCGCGGAGCCGAGCCGCTCGGCGGTGGAGTCGGGCAACTCGAAAGCGTTCAGTGCGCGGCCGAGGAGGCGCGCAAGGTGCTCCTCGGTCGTCTCATGCGAATGGCTCAAGGTCTCTCCAGGCCGTCGCGGCAAGTCATGAGGTCGGAACTCAACGTAGTCCCTGGGTCTGACAACGGGGCCTTCGTTCGGCAAAACGATGGGGGCGTGCGGAGAGTTCCCGGGCGCTCCGCCAACTGACTTGTCCGGTACGTCAGTAGATGCCGCGTCAGTTCCGGTCCGTTCCCGTCTCCGCCCCGTACAGATCGCGATGGGACGGGTACCGGCCACCGGGCCCCTCCACCGATTCCGCGGCTCGGACGGCCCGCACCACGGCCCGGCTCAGTGTATCGGCGCCCGCGGCCAGCACCTCGTTGAGGATGCTCAGGTCGGGGGGCTGCCCGGTGCCGGTGGCAAGTGCGAATACGGTGTCGCCGTCGTGCAGGAGATGGACGGGCCGTACGGCGCGGGCGAGGCCGTCGTGCGCGGTCCCCGCCAGCTTCTGGGCCTGGGCGCGGGTCAGTTCCGCGTCGGTCGCCACGACGGCGATGGTGGTGTTCAGTGGGGGGCGCGCATTGTGTTCGCGCGCCAGGGCCAGCCGTCGCTGTGCCTCCTCGTGGACGGCGGGGGCGGGGTATTCGGGGCGCCCCGTGCCGTACTCGCCGTAGAGCACACCGGTCAGCGGATCGACCGGTGAGCCCACCGCGTTGACCACGGCGAGGGCGCCCACGGTGACACCGGAAGCGAGTGTGACGCTCGCCGAGCCGACGCCGCCCCTGAGCCCGCCGGCAACCGCGCCCGTACCGGCACCGACACTGCCCTGTTCGACCGGTGTGCCCGTTGCCGTGTCCGCGGCGGCCTCCACGGCCGCGCGTCCGGTCGACGCGTCCGGCCTGGCCCGCCAGTGCCCTCCGCGGCCCAGATCGAAGATGCAGGCGGCGGGGACGACCGGCACGACCTGGGCGGGATCCGGCCCGACCTGGAAGCCGCGGCCCTGTTCCTCCAGCCAGGCCATCACGCCGGACGCGGAGTCCAGCCCGTACGCGCTTCCGCCCGTGAGGACGACGGCGTCCACGCGCTGTACGAGGTTGCGTGGATCGAGGGCGTCCGTCTCGCGGGTGCCTGGGCCGCCGCCGCGCACATCCACGGCCGCGACCGCCCCGCCACGCGGGGCGAGGACGACGGTGGTGCCGCTCAGTGCGAGCTTGCCGGGAACCCGTGCGTGTCCGACGCGGAGCCCGGTCACGTCGGTGAGCGAGTCGACCGGGGCGCCGGCCGGGCGGGGCCGTGCGGTTCCTGACGGGGTGTCTGATGCTGCCATGCCCCTATGGGACCACTGTCTCCCGTGCCTGGGGCGCCCATTGCCGTGCGCCGTTTGCTGCCGTGATGCGCCTGTCTGCCGTGACGTGCCTGTCTGCCGTGACGTTGCCGCACGTTGTGGTCGCCCTCCGCGTGCCGTGATGCGCCTGCGGACCTGGCGTATCCGCATGCCTGGCCTATCCGTGTGCCTGGCGTATTCGTCTGCCGCGGCGGGCCCGCCTGCGGTGATGCGACCGTCCGCCGTGCGGCAACTGCTGCTCGTGGCACGGCCCCTGCGACGCGCCCGCCGCTGCGGCTCCGGGTGGCCGCTGGGCCACGGGGCCCGCTCCCGCCCTGCGGTGGCCGGACCGGCATCTGAATGAAGCCTCACCCGCCCATCGCGCAGAAAGCGCATAAAAGGGATATAGGCGACTACGGTGGCGCCGTGACCGAGCCGCCTGCTGCCCCCGCCGTGCCACCGCCATCTCCGCCCGTCCCGCCGGAACCGCAGGTGTCTCGGGCGGGCGCTCCCGGCTCCGGCGGTGGGGCGGCCACCGGGCCGCTGTGCTCCGTCTCGGCACGTGCGACGACCGCGGGCGTCGTGGTCTCGCTGCTGCTGATCGTGGCGATCGTGCTGGGCAGCCGCTTCCTGCACGACTTCGACTCGGCTCTGTTGCCGTACGCGGTCGCCAGTGTCTTCCTCGCCTTCGGTGTCGCCCACCGGTACACCGTCTGGGTCTCCGCGCCCGGCGCCCGCAGACTGTTCAACAAGGGCTGGGGCAGCTTCTTCTCGCGTGCCAACTTCCGCAAGGCCCCGACCGCCCTGCCGAAGATGATCGCCACCTACCTCGGCCTCCAGAAGTTTCTCGGCGCCCGCTCGCATGCCCGCTGGGCCGCCCATCAGCTCATCTTCTGGGGGTGCATCCTCGCCTCGATGATCACCTTCCCGCTCACCTGGGGCTGGTTCACCTTCACTTCGGGCAGCGGCTCGGGGCCCGGCTACGAGATGCGGATCTGGGGCTTCAAGATCCTCGGCTTCGACTCGCTGAACATTCTGGGCTGGCTGATGTTCCACGGCCTTGACCTCGCGGCGGTCCTGGTCATCCCCGGCGCCTCGTACTTCCTGTGGCGGCGGATGAAGGACCGGGGGGCCATGACGGGGCAGCGGTTCGCCTACGACCTGGTGCCGCTGCTCGCATTGATCATCATCTCCGTGACCGGCCTCCTCCTCACCTTCTCCTCGGTCTTCCTGCACGGCGGCGGCTACGAATTCCTCGCCCTTCTGCACATGGTCTCGGTGATCTTCACGCTCATCTACATCCCGTTCGGCAAGTTCTTCCACATCGTGCAGCGACCCGCCGCCGTCGGGATGCAGCTCTTCAAATACACCGCCCGCCAGGACGACCAGGTCTTCACCTGCCGCCGCTGCCACGAGCCGATCGACACCGGGCCCTACGTCGAAAACCTCCGATCCACCATGCGTGACCTGGACCTCAGCTTCGACGCCTGGGCCGAGTACTGCCCCCGCTGCAAGCGGGTGCTGCGCGGCAACGCCTACCTCAGCCAAGTGAAGAAGGGCTTCAAGTGAGCACCCCGCACGCCCCGGCTGCCCCGCACGACCCGGCTGAACCGCACCGCCCCGCTGTCCCGTTCGACCCGGCCCTCGCACCTCCCGGCACCCGCAACTTCCGGGACGCGGGCGGCATCCCGGCCGACCAGTGGCACGCCGACCAGAACGGCGAGACGCTCGTCCCCACCCACTGCTGTTTCTGCGGGGTGCAGTGCGGCATGTACCTCCGGGTGGACAAGGGCGGCAAGGTCTTCGGGGTCGAGCCCCGTAACCACGACATCAACCGGATGCGGCTCTGCCCGAAGGGCATCAACGCCTACCAGCAGGTCAATCACCCCGACCGGCTCACCGCCCCACTGATGCGCCGATCCCGGGACGAGCCGTTCAGGGAAGCCTCGTGGGAGGAGGCGCTCGACTTCACCGTCGCCGAAATCCGGCGTATCCAGGGGCAGTACGGCAACGACGCCTTCGGGCTGCTCGGCGGAGCCAGCCTCTACTCCGAGAAGACGTATCTGGTCGGCAAGTTCGGCCGGGTCGCGCTCAAGACGCGCCACGTCGACTACAACGGCCGGCTCTGCATGGTCAGCGCGGCCGGTGCGAACAAACTCGCCTTCGGTATCGACCGGGCGGGCAACCCCTTCTCCGACATCCTCCTCACCGACTGCCTGCTCATCGCCGGCTCGAACGTCGGCGAGTGCTTCCCCGTGCTGACGCAGTACATGTGGGGAGCCAGGGACCGGGGTGCCTCCCTCATCGTCATCGATCCGCGCGAGACGGCCATCGCCCGCACCGCGGACATCCACGTCGCGCTCAAGCCGGGCACCGACTCGGTCTTTTTCAACGCCGTACTCAACGTGGTGATCCGCGAGGGCCTCGACGACAAGGCCTTCGTCGAGGCGCACGCCACCGGCTGGGAAGAGGTCCGTGCCAAGGCCGCCGAGTACACCCCGGAGCGGGCCGCCGAGATCTGCGGAATTCCCGCCGCGCAGGTTGTCCAGGTCGCCAGGGCCTTCGGCGGCGCCGACAGGGCCATGGCCTGGCATGCCCGTGGTATCGAGCACCACTCCCAGGGCGTCGAGAACTGCCTCTCCGTCATCAACCTCTGCACCGCCACCGGCCACATCGGCCGTCCGGGCGCCGGCTACGGCACCCTCACCGGCCAGGGCAACGGGCAGGGCGGCCGCGAACACGGCCAGAAGTCCGACCTCCTCCCGGGCGGCCGCTCGATCATGAACCCGGAGCACCGCAGGCAGATCTGCGAGATCTGGGGCATCGAGGAATCCGAACTCCCTCCCGCGGGAACCTCGATGATGGAAATGGTCTGGCAGATGCAGCGCGGTGAGATCCGCGGTCTCATCGGCATCTGCAACAACCCCTTTGTCTCGCTCCCGAACTACCGTGTGGTCAAGGAGGGTTACGACGCCACCGAGTTCCATGCGCAGTTCGACTTCTTCCTCTCGGAGACCGCGGCCAACGCGCACGTGGTCTTCCCCGTCACCACCTGGGCCGAGGACGAGGGCGTGATGGCCAATGCGGAGGCCCGTGTCGTCAAGCACAACAAGGCGCAGGACCCGCCCCCCGGGGTGCGGACCGATACCTGGGTGATCTCGCAGCTCGCCGAGCGCCTCGGCGTCGGTGACAAGTTCACTTACGCGGGCTCCCGAGACGTCTTCGAGGAACTGCGCATCGCGTCCGCCGGCACGGTGATCGACTACTACGGCATCACCTACGAACGGCTTGAGGAGACCGGCGGTATCGCCTGGCCCTGTCCGTCCACCGATCACCCCGGCACCCCCCGGCTCTTCGAGGACGGCACGACCTACCACCCCGACGGCAAGATCCATATGCAAGTCGTCGAGTGGCACCCGCCGATGGATCCGTACGACGACGAGCACCCCATGTCGCTCACCACCGGACGAACGGTGGCGCACTTCCTCTCCGGTAACCAGACCCGAAGGCTCGGCGGGCTCGTCGAGCAGACCCCGCGCCCCTGGGTGGAGGTGCACCCGTCGCACGGCTTCAGGTCAGGTGATCCGGTGCGTGTTGTCACCCGGCGGGGCAGCGAGGTCTTCCCCGCACTGGTCACGGAGGCCATCAGGCCCGACACCGTCTTCATCCCGTACCACTGGCCGGTTCCCGCCGCTGCCAATGCCCTCACCATCGATGCGCTCGACCCCCGCTCCAAGATTCCCGAGTACAAGGTCTGTGCCTGCCGTATCGAGGCCGCCGAGCGAGTCGACGAAGTCCCCGCACCCCCTGTCGCACCCGGCGGTACGGCCTACCCAGAGACGCAGATTTCCCGCACCGACCCCCTGCCGCCCTCGGCCCCGCAAGGGCGTGGCACGGCGGAGAGGAGCTGAGCCCCGCATGATGGGCAGAACGATCTTTATCGATCCAGGGCGCTGCATCGGCTGCCAGGCCTGTGTCTCCGCCTGCCGTGAGTGCGACTCGCACCGGGGCAAGTCGATGATCCACCTCGACTACACCGATCCCGGCCAGTCCGTCGCCTCCCTCCCTACGGTCTGCATGCACTGCGAGGACCCGGTGGCGCCCTGCGCCGAGGTCTGTCCGGCCGACGCGATCCTGGTGACATCCGACGGTGTGGTGCAGCAGGCCGACACCACCCGCTGCATCGGCTGTTCCAACTGTGTGAACGCCTGTCCCTTCGGCGTACCGAAGATCGACCTTCAGGCGAAGCTCCAGCTGAAGTGCAATCTCTGCTACGACCGCACCGCGTACGGCCTCGCTCCCATGTGCGCCACGGTCTGCCCGACGGGAGCGCTGTTCTACGGAACGCTGGAGGAGCTCCAGGCCGAGCGGCCGGGGGTCCAGGTCGCCGATTCCTTCGCGTTCGGCGATGTCGTGGTCAAGACCGGGGTCGCGATGGTGGTCCCCGCCGAGAAGGTGCAGTGGCCGGTGCCCGGCGGGCTTCCGGTCGTCGAGGTCAATGGAGTCGATGTGAGAGAAACACCTGGTGCCGACGGTGTTGGTGGTGTCGGTGCGGTTGGTGGTGGTGTCGGCGGTGCCGGTGGCGCTCGCGGTGTGAGCGGCGCCAGTGCTTCGGGCCGTACCGATGATCCGTTCGGCTCCAGTAGTGCTTCCGGCTCCGGTAACGCCTCTGGTTCCGGAAGCGCTGGTGATGCAGATGGTGCGGGCGGTGCCGACGGCGCGGTGGGCGGGGGCAGCGGACGATGAGTGTCACCCAGCAACCTCCGGGCCAGCAGCCACCGGGCCAGCAGCCCCCGGGCGGCGGCTCGGTGAACAACGGCGGGGCCCGTGAGGCGCTGCACGACCGGATCAGCGCGGATGCGCTGAGCACGCGCCGCGACTATCTGCGGATCGTCACCACCGTGTCGGGGGGCCTTGCCGTCGGCGGCCTCGGCGTCGCGGGGGGAATCCTGAAGCGGCACGGCGACAGTGAGACCGCCCCCGCCCCGAAGAAGGTCACCGACCGGTTGCAGCCCGGCGAATCCGTCTCCTTCCGCTTTCCTGGGGACGAGGACCGTGCTGTCGCCGTACGGCTCGCGGACGGCAGTCTCGCCGGGTACTCCGCCGTCTGTACCCACCTCGCCTGTGCCGTCCTGTGGCGCAAGGACCGAGGTACGGAGGGCGAGCTCTACTGTCCCTGTCATGAGGGTGTCTTCGACGCCAGGACCGGAGAGGTCACGGCGGGCCCGCCGCCTCGGGGGCTGCCCCGGGTGCTCCTCGTCGAGCGGGACGACGGCAGCGTCTGGGCCCTTGCCACTGCCCGCTCGGGCGAGGACACCAAGGACGCGGTGTGCCGGCAGTTCAAGGAGTCGGACCCGGAATCGACCGCGAGGATCGGCTGTCCCGGTGTGACGGGGGCTACACGTGAGCGAGGGGAGCAGACATGACAGGCCAGCCACCGCCGCCCGACCGGCCCCGGCCCGACTACCGGCCGGGCAGTGCCCAGCCCCGCCTCAACCGGCCGGTCGCCGAACGGTATCCGCAGATCCGCCCCACCAGCGGGTACGCCGATCCACGGATCCGGCACACGGGCCCCGGCCCCGGCGCCGGGAGTGAGCAGGAGCCTGAGCGTTCGTCCAAGCTGACCGCCCGGCTGGTCCTGGCGATGTCGGTCGTGATCGGCCAGCTCTGGGCGCTGACGATCACCGTGAACGAGTGGATGGAGGGAAACACGGGCACCGCCTGGTGGGGCGCCGGATTCCTCTGCCTGTCCTTCCTGGTGGTGCTCGGCCTCTGGTTCCTCGACCCGAAGGACCGGTGAAGGGCAGGCTGGGAGGAGGACCAGCCCGAAGAGGGGCCTGGAGCGCGATGGGCCGGGGCGGCCGGAGCCGCGGGGCGGACGGGGGTCGTACCCTTGCGGTATGAGCACTGCCCCCGCTTCCGGACCCGGTGACGACGGCGACCGCGCCCCCGGGCCCCGCCGAGGCGCGAAGCTTCCGGAGTCCGAGCCGAGCACGGAGCCGAGTGCAGACGTGAGCACCGAGCCGAGCCCCGAGCCGAGCGCGAAGGTGGATCCGAAGCCGAGGCCCAAGCCGCAGTCCAAGCTGGTCTTCGATGATCCGCTCGACCAGCAGTCCCCGGACGACACGGACCACGGCTGGGGCGGGCAGACATCCTCCGGGAGCAGCGCGTCGGATCTGGCTCGCTTCCTGGACGAGAAACCGCCGCACCACATCTGATCCGTCTCCGGTGTCAGGAATCGTGAGCTGATCCCGGCCCGTGCTGGGCTACCAGCGCGTCCCTGATCTCCCGCAGCAGCGCCACCTCGGCAGCCTCGGCCTCCACGGTTTCCTCGTGCAGCGCCTGCTCCTTGGCGGCCTTGCGTGCGAGGTACTTGGCCATGGGCAGCACCATGAGGAAGTAGACGACGGCCGCGGTGATGACGAAGGTCAGAACAGAGTTCAGCACCGACCCCCACAGGATGTAGATACCGCTGGTCACATCGCCGGAGGCGTTCACGGCGCACGGGTGCTTGAAGCAGGACTTGTACGAGTCCAGCTGCGAGGTGCCGAAGGCGCCGACCAGCGGGCTGATCACGCCCTTCACCACGGAATTCACCACGGCTGTGAAGGCGGCGCCAATGACGACGGCGACAGCGAGGTCGATGACGTTCCCCCGCATGAGGAAGGCTTTGAAGCCCTCCAGCAGGGTCGGGTTCTCTTTGCTCATCAAGCGATCCTTCTTCGTGTGCGCCGGTGGCGGAACGGTCCGCTCCGCCACCTAAGGCGCTGCACTGCGAAGCTGTCCAATTACCCCACTCCCGGAGGGGATATGACAGGGCATCAGTTCTATTCAGCACAGGGTCACCGCCAGTTCCGACGTTGCTCCGGCACCTGCCAGCGCGGTCGCCGTCGCGCGGGACACGTCGAGGACGATCAGCGCTCCGGGGTCGGAGGACCCGGAGATCTCGGAGGGTTCGGACGACGTGTCGCCCGCGCTCGGTACGTCGGACACGCGGGCCCCTGTCGCGACCACCCGGGCCGCGCCGGCGGAACCCGGCACGTCCCGCCCGGCGGCGGTGCCATCGGCTGTGCCGCTGCCGATCGCGATGACATCCACCCGGTCGCCGGCCGCCAGCAGGCGTACGGTCCCCGCGTCGGCGATCCGAATCGGCGCGGACACCAGGGGAGCGCGGCCCGAGGCCGCGGGCGTGCTCGGCGCGCGTGATCGCACGGCCGCCGGTACGTCTGATTCCGCTCCAGCGCGGGCATCAGCCCGGATGTCGGGCCCGGCCTCCGCGCCTCCCGCGTCACGTGGTGCCCAGGCAGCCAGCCCGGCAGCCGCGAGGACCAGCCCGGCGGCAACCGTCCGCCGCCATCTGCCCATAGCCCGCCGCAGGCGGAGCCGCCCAGGGGGCACCCGCAGTGGGGCGAACAGTGGCACTCCGCGCGGCTCGGGCGCGGATACGGCCGGTACGGGCATGGGGATCATGGGAACCACCGCCTGGTGAGAGGAGTCCGGGGCAAGCTCCACCCACGATCAGGGGTCCAGCGATATCCCGCTGAGAGCTGTGGACTACCCGCGAGTTGTGGAAAACTCCCTCACTCGCACGGTGCCCGCCGACACCGCATGGCGTCCCCGCCGACACCGCGCCTGCGCCTTCACCAGTACCGCGCACCAGTACCTCGCACCAGCGCCGCCCCCGCACCAGCGCCGCCCCCGCACCAGTGCCCGCCTCCCAGGGCGGCACCGCCCCGTCACCAGCACCAGCACCGCCCGGCCACCAGCACCGCCCCCGCACCAGCACCGCCCGGCCACCAGCACCGCCCCCTCAAGGCAGCGCGATCGCCTCAGGGCAGCGCGATCCCCGTGTCGACTCCGTCCAGCGCACGCGCGCAGTGGCAGGCCTGCGACTGCTCGGCGGGCAGCCCGGCCACCGCGTCGAAGAGCACCGTGCGCAACCGGTCCACATTGGCGGCGAACACCTTGAGCACCTCCTCGTGGGAGACACCTTCGCCGGCCTCGGCCCCCGCGTCCAGGTCCGTGACCAGTGTCATCGATGTGTAGCAGAGCCCCAGTTCGCGGGCGAGGACCGCCTCGGGGTGGCCGGTCATGCCCACGACGGACCAGCCCATCGCCGCGTGCCAGCGGGACTCGGCCCTGGTCGAGAATCGCGGTCCCTCGATGACGACCAGGGTCCCGCCGTCCACCGGCTCCCACTTCTGCCCGCGGGCCGCCGCGAGGGCCGCCCTGCGTCCCTCGGAGCAGTAGGGGTCGGCCAGCGACACATGCACCACGTTCGGGATGCTGCCGTCCGGCAGCGGCTCGCCGTCGTAGTACGTCTGGGTGCGGGCCTTCGTGCGGTCCACCATCTGGTCCGGCACCAGCAGCGTCCCCGGCCCGTACTCCGGTCGCAGCCCGCCCACCGCGCACGGGCCGAGCACCTGCCGTACGCCGACGGACCGCAGCGCCCAGAGGTTCGCGCGGTAGTTGATGAGGTGCGGGGGCAGATGGTGGCCCCGCCCGTGCCGGGGAAGGAACGCCACCCGGCGCCCGGCGATCTCGCCGAGGAAGAGGGAGTCGCTCGGCTTCCCGTACGGGGTGTCCACCACGACCTCGGTCACGTCGTCCAGGAAGGAGTAGAAGCCGGAGCCACCGATGACACCGATGTCCGCTGCCGGGGCCGCGGTTGCCAGTTCTGCTGCCAGGTCTGCCGGGTTCGCCACATTCACCATGCCGGTCACACTATCCGGGGTTCCGGAGGCGCCCCGGACACACCGAAGACCCCACCGTCGACGACGGCGGGGTCCTGGGAAAGCGGAATCAGGCGGCGGAGCTGCCGCTGGAGGAGCCGCTCGACGAGGAGGACGACGCCGGACTGCCCGACTTCGACGCTCCGGCCTTCGAGTCGGAACCCGAAGAGCCGGTAGATCCCGAGGACCCGGAAGAGCCCGAAGAACTCGACGACGAGCCCGACGACGAGTCCGTCGAGGAACCGCCGGACTTCGACGACGCCGCCGTGCTGCTCGACGAGGAGCCACGGCTGTCGTTCCGGTAGAAACCCGAGCCCTTGAAGACAATGCCGACCGCCGAGAACACCTTCTTCAGGCGTCCTTCGCAGCTCGGGCATACGGTCAGGGCGTCATCGGTGAACTTCTGCACCGCCTCGAGGCCCTCGCCGCATTCGGTGCACTGATACTGATAGGTCGGCACTTGCTCCTCCTGGCACTCTCACTCAGTGAGTGCTAACGACGCTCTATAGTGACGTATTCCGCTGGATCAGTCCACTGAGACCGGCACTCGGTGACCGATCCCACGCCCGATCCCACGCCCGGCGCCATGACCGGCGCCCTGGGAGGTGCCGCTTTCCCGCTCCCGCGCGGAGTCCCGTTCGGTGTCGCGCCCGACTGGGACGGCCGGTCCGGAGTCCGGTTCCGTGCCCGGTCCGGAGCCGCGCGGCGTCAGCCGCGACCGCAGGGCGAGGAGGACGGCCAGGGCCAGTACCGTCCCGCCCATCGGCACCAGGAAACCGGCGCTCGAGCTGTACGCGTCGGTCAGCTCGCCCGCCACCGAGACGGCCGCGGCCTGCCCCAGGGCGACCGAACCGGTCAGCCAGGTGAAGGCCTCGGTGCGTGCCGAAGCGGGCACCAGCGTCTCCACCAGCGTGTAGCCGCTGATCAGCGCCGGTGCGATGCAGAGCCCGACCAGCAGTCCGAGCCCCGCGACGAGCGGCGCCGTGTGCATGGCCCAGAGCCCGGACGCGGTCACGGCCAGTGCCGTGTACGCGGCGAGCAGCCGGAACTTCGGACCGGTCTTCCAGGCGACAGCCCCACAGATGATGCCCGCGAGCATGTTGCCCGCGGCGAAGACCCCGTACATCAGGCCGTTCACGCCGGGCTGCCCGATCTCCTCGGCGAACGCCGTCAGGGAGACCTGCATGCCGCCGAACACGGCGCCGATCCCCAGGAACGCCACGGCGAGCACCCGTACCCCGGGCACCGACAGCGCGGAGACCGGGCGCACGGAAGTGTGGCCCTCCTCACGGCCGCCGACGACCGGCTGGGTCCGGCGCTGCGCCGCGAAGACCAGGCCGCCCAGCAGGGTCAGCGTGGCCTCGGTGATCAGCCCGGCCGCCGGGTGGATTCCGGTGCACAGCGCGGTCGTCAGCACCGGGCCGATGACGAAGGTGAATTCGTCCGTCACCGATTCGAAGGCCGCGGCCGTCGTCATGAGGGGGGAGCCGTCCAGCTTCGCGGCCCAGCGGGCCCGCACCATCGGGCCGACCTGCGGCACCGAAGCACCGGTCGGTACAGCTGCGATGAACAGGGCCCACAGGGGTGCTCCCGCCAGGGCGAGTGACGTCAGGGTCACCACCGACGCGGTGTGCACGAGCACGCCGGGGAACAGCACCGCGCGCTGTCCGAACCGGTCGGCGAGCTTGCCGCTCTGCGGCGCGAACAACGCCATGGAGACACCCGTCACAGCGGCGACGACGCCGGCGCTGCCGTACGAACCCGTCGTGTGCTGCACCAGCAGCACGATGCCGATCGTCAGCATCGCGAACGGCTGCCGCGCGGCGAAACCGGGCAGCAGGAACGTCCATGCGCCAGGTGTGCGCAGCAGTTGCCCGTACCCCGGACGGGTCTCGGAGACCGTGGACACCACGGCCTAGCCTTTCTGCCGCCTGGTGGCGCTCCCCTTGTCGTACGGGCATGCAGGGGCATGCGTACGGGAGCTGCCGAGAGCTGTCCTCTTGCGCGGAACTGCGGTAGGCCGGGCTGTTTCGTCGTGCGGAACACCTGCGCGGATACCGCGCAGGCACCGCGACGGGGGTGCCTCGACCGCCATACGGTCGCGCCAGCTCTGCATCAGGCAGAGTTGGTCGATCAGGTCAATCTGGTCAATCGCGTCAAGTCGATCGGTTCATGGTACCGCTATTGGCGAGCCAGCCCGCCAGCTTGCCTCCTTGGCCGATGGCCCGCAACCGTGCCTCGGCCGCGTCGCGGACCGGATCGGTCGCCACCACGAGCAGTTCGTCCCCGCGGCGCAGCACGGTCGAAGGCTGCGGTACGAAGCTCGTACCGTCCCGGACGACCAGGGTCACGGCGGCGCCCTTGGGCAGGCGCAGTTCGCCGACCTCGACGCCGTGCATCCGCGAGGTCTCCGGGATCGCCACCGACAGCAGATGTCCGCGCAGCCGCTCCAGCGGCGCCGATTCGATGCCGAGGTCCGCGGTCCCGGTGCTGTCGCCGAGATTCAGCTTCCTTGCCAGCCAGGGCAGTGTCGGTCCCTGGACCAGGGTGTAGACGACGACGAGCACGAAGACGATGTTGAAGACCCGGGAGCTGCCGTCGATCCCGGACACCATCGGGATGGTGGCCAGGATGACGGGCACGGCTCCGCGAAGTCCGGCCCACGACATCAGGGTCTGCTCCTGCCAGGTCACCCGGAAGGGCGCCAGGCTCAGCAGTACGGAGACCGGCCGCGCCACCATCGTCAGGACCAGGCCCACGATCACGGCGGGCCAGAAGTCACTGCCCAGCTCGTGCGGGCTCACCAGCAGGCCGAGCAGCACGAACATGCCGATCTGGGCGATCCAGCCGAGCCCTTCGGCGAATCCGCGAGTGGCCGGCCAGTGCGGCAGCTTGGCGTTCCCCAGCAGCATCGCGGCGAGGTAGACGGCGAGGAACCCACTGCCGTGCGCGATGGCCCCGGCCGCGTACGCCATGATCGCGATGGCCATCACCGCGATCGGGTAGAGGCCGGAGGCGGGCAGCGCGACATGGCGCAGCCCCCAGGACCCGAGCCAGCCGACGGCGAGGCCGACGGAGGCGCCGATCGCCAGTTCCAGGGCGATCTCGCCGATCAGTACGTACCAGTGGTCCACCGGGCCCGCCGTCGAGAAGGCGATCACCAGGATCACCACCGGGGCGTCGTTGAAGCCGGACTCGGCCTCCAGCACTCCGGTGATCCGGGACGGCAGGGGCACCTTGCGCAGGACGGAGAAGACCGCTGCGGCGTCCGTCGACGAGACCACGGCACCGATGATCAGGGCCTGGCGCCATTCGAGACCGACCAAGTAGTGCGCGCCCGCGGCGGTGATGCCCACGCTCACGGCGACGCCGGCCGTCGACAGCACCACGGCCATCGGCAGGACCGGCTTGATCTCTTTCCACTTGGTGCCGAGGCCGCCCTCGGTGAGGATCACTACCAGAGCGGCGTAGCCGATCACCTGCGTCATCTCGACGTTGTCGAACTTGACGTGGAAGATGCCGTCCTGGCCGATCGCCATCCCGATGCCGAGGTACAGGAGCAGGCTGGGGAGGCCGCTGCGTGAGGAGATGCGCACGGCGGCCACGGCGATCAGCAGGACCAGCGAGCAGATCAGCAGGAGCTCGTTGAGATGGTGGACAGTCAGTGGCCGTTCCTTCCTTCGTGCACCTGCAGTTACTTCGTTACCCTACCTAATCCTTGACGCTTCCTTGACGCTTCGCTTACTTGTGCGATGCCGGCGGGGATGCCGAGTCCGGAGCGGGCGGGCGCTGCGCCTATGGTTGCTCCAGCGCTCCGTCGGTACTACAGACCACCCTGCCCCTCGAAGGACAGCGATGCCCGCCGCCACCACCTCAGCCGCCCCTTCCGGCACGAAATCCGGCACGAAATCCCGCAGGAAGAAAGGGCGTCGCGCCAGGCTGCTCGTGATCGTCCTGGTGCTGGCGCTCGTCGCGGGCATCGGGTACGGGACGTACTGGGGCGTGAGCACTGTGCGGGCGTCCCTGCCGCAGACGTCCGGTGAGATCAAGGTTCCCGGCCTCTCGGGCAACGTCGACGTCAAGCGGGACAGTTACGGCGTTCCGCAGATCTACGCGGACACCGACGCCGACCTCTTCCGGGCGCAGGGCTTCGTCCAGGCGCAGGACCGCTTCTACGAGATGGACGTCCGGCGTCACATGACGTCCGGCCGGCTCTCCGAGATGTTCGGATCGGGGCAGGTCAAGACCGACTCCTTCCTGCGCACGCTCGGCTGGCACCGGGTCGCGCAGCAGGAGTACGACACCAAGCTGTCGCCGCAGACCAAGAAGAACCTGCAGTCGTACGCGGCCGGGGTCAACGCATATCTGAAGGGCAAGGACGGGAAGCAGATCTCCGTCGAGTACGCGGCCCTGAACCTCACCAACGACTACAAGCCCGAGGCGTGGACGCCCGTCGACTCGGTGGCCTGGCTCAAGGCGATGGCCTGGGACCTGCGCGGCAACATGCGGGACGAGATCGACCGGTCGCTGATGACCTCGCGGCTCGACGCCAAGCAGATCAGTGACCTCTATCCGTCCTACCCGTACAGCCGGAACAAGCCGATCGTGCAGCAGGGCGGCATCGACCCGGTCACCGGCAAGTTCGACCAGGACGCGAACCCGGGCGGCTCCGTGGGCGGATCCAGCACCGCGGGCGGCGCGGTCGAGGGCATGCAGTCGCAGCTGTCCTCGCTCTCGGACACGCTGGACAAGATCCCGACGCTGCTCGGCCCGAGCGGCAGCGGCATCGGATCCAACTCCTGGGTCGTCTCCGGCAAGCTGACGACCACCGGCGAGCCGTTGCTGGCCAACGATCCGCACCTGGCGCCGCAACTTCCGTCCCTCTGGTACCAGATGGGCCTGCACTGCCGGACCGTCTCCAGCAGCTGCCACTACGACGTCGCGGGTTACACCTTCTCCGGCATGCCGGGCGTGGTCATCGGCCACAACCAGGACATCTCCTGGGGCTTCACCAACCTCGGCGCCGATGTCACCGACCTCTACCTGGAGAAGGTCACCGACAACGGCTATCTCTACGACGGCGAGGAGAAGCCCTTCACGACCCGCAAGGAGACCATCAAGGTCGCCGGCGGCAAGTCGCGGCAGATCATCGTCCGCGGGACGAACAACGGCCCGCTGGTCTCCGACCGGGACACCGAGCTGGCGAAGGTCGGCGAGAAGGCGCCGGTGGCCTCGGCCGCCCCCGACCGCGGCGACGGCTACGCGGTGGCCCTCAAGTGGACCGCGCTCCAGCCGGGCAACTCCTTGGACGCGGTCTTCGACCTGGACAGGGCCAAGGACTGGACCGGCTTCCGCGCCGCAGCCAAGAACTTCGACGTCCCCTCGCAGAACCTGATCTACGCCGACACCAAGGGCAACATCGGCTACCAGGCGCCCGGCTCCATCCCGATCCGCTCCAAGGGCGACGACGGCACGATGCCCGCGCCGGGCTGGGACCCCAAGTACAAGTGGAAGGGCACGATCCCCTTCGATCAGCTGCCCTACGAGTTCAACCCGAAGCGCGGCTACATCGTCACCGCCAACCAGGCCGTGATCGACCCGAAGAAGTACCCGTACCTGCTCACCGAGGACTGGGGCTATGGGACCCGCAGCCGGCGGATCACCGACCTCATCGAGTCGAAGACCAGGGACGGCGGGAAGATCTCGACCGAGGACATGCAGAAGATGCAGCTGGACAACAGCAGCGAGATCGCCAAGCTGCTGACCCCGCTGCTGCTGAAGCTCAACGTCAAGGACCCTGACGTCCGGCAGGCGCAGAAGCTCCTGGAGGGCTGGGACTACACCCAGGAGTCGGACTCGGCGGCTGCCGCGTACTTCAACGCGGTCTGGCGCAACATCCTCAAGCTCGCCTTCGGCAACAAGCTGCCCAAGGAGCTGCGGGTGGAGGGCCAGTGCCTCAATGTGCCGCCGGCCGACAGCGCTTCGGGCCCCGCCGACGAGCAGGGCAAACTGGTGCGGGAGTGCGGTCAGCGCTCGGCCGACTCGGCGCAGCCGGACGGCGGCGACCGTTGGTTCGAGGTCGTGCGCAAGCTGCTCGACAAGCCGGACAGCGACTGGTGGAAGACCCCCAGGACCCGGCTCGACCAGCCCACCCACAACCGTGACCAGCTGCTGGGCCGGGCCATGAAGGACGCCCGCTGGGAGCTGACGGCCAAGCTCGGCAAGGACGTCGACACCTGGAACTGGGGCCGGCTGCACCAGCTGATGCTCAAGAACCAGACCCTCGGCACCGACGGTCCCGGCGTGCTCAAGTGGATGCTCAACCGCGGCCCGTTCAACCTGGGCGGCGGCGAGGCGGCGGTCGACGCCACCGGATGGAACGC
Organism: Streptomyces sp. NBC_00859; assembly: GCF_045161865.1. Lineage (NCBI taxonomy): Bacteria > Bacillati > Actinomycetota > Actinomycetes > Kitasatosporales > Streptomycetaceae > Streptomyces > Streptomyces sp. NBC_00859. Next base: position 4,775,693 of record NZ_CP108826.1, read on the forward strand.
GGCCGGCGGGTACGGCGTCGTCTGGGTCCCCTCGATGCGCATGGTCGTGAACCTCAAGGATCTCGACAAGTCGCAGTGGATCAACCTGACCGGGGAGTCGGGGCACGCGTACAGCGCCCACTACACGGACCAGGAGAGCAAGTGGGCCAACGGCGACCTGCTCGGCTGGTCGTTCAGCAAGGCCGCCGTCGACAGGAGCACGGTCGACACGCTGGTGCTCAAGCCCTGACGCGGGGCGCCGGGTGGCGAACCGGTGAGTGCCGGTGCCGGGGTGCCGCCTGCCGGCGGCATCGCGAACACGGCCGGGCGGGCCTGCTCAGGCGCTGAAGCGGCGGACGCCCTCCGGGGTCACCACCGCGTGAACGGGGTGGTCGTGCGGTTCCTCCGGGACCCGTGCGACCACCTCGCCGCCGTACAGCAGCACCACCAGGGCGGGGTGCGCGGCCGCTCCCGCGAGACGGGCGAGCACCCGGTCGTAACTGCCGCCGCCGCGCCCCAGCCGCATCCCCCGCCCGTCGACGGCGAGTCCCGGCAGCAGGACGGCGTCGGCGTCGACCACCGCGCGTACGCCGAGCCGTGCGCCCCCCGGCTCAAGAAGCCCGCGCCCGGCGGGCACCAGTGCGTCCGCGCCCTCGTACGCGCCCCAGTCGAGGTCGTTGTCGGGCAGCAGTACCGGCAGCAGTACCCGGACCCCGCGGGCGCGCAGCGCGTCGAGCAGCGGGCGGGTGCCCGGCTCGCGGCCCACGGAGACATAGGCCGCGACGGTGTGCGCCCGCGCGAGCTCCGGGAGTGCGACGGCGTGCCCGGCGAGAACCGAAGCGGCCGATTCGACGTCTTTACCGGTCAAGAGGGTTCTCGCGGCGAGGAGTTGCCCCCGCAGGGTTGCTTTGTCCGTTTTTTCGGGCGCCATGGGGGATTCGCAATCCTCTCGTAACCTCGGGTATGAGGATCTATTAACCGGAGCATCATCTTCCGCCCAGAAGCCAGCGGATATGGTGCTGCGTATGACTCAGTCGCCACCCAGGATCAGCAAGGCTGTCATTCCGGCAGCGGGCCTCGGCACCCGGTTCCTGCCGGCCACCAAGGCCACTCCGAAAGAGATGCTGCCCGTGGTCGACAAGCCGGCCATCCAGTACGTCGTCGAGGAGGCGGTCTCGGCCGGCCTCTCCGACGTACTCATGATCACCGGCCGTAACAAGCGCCCGCTGGAAGACCACTTCGACCGCAACTACGAGCTGGAGTCGGCGCTCACCCGCAAGGGCGACGCCGAGAAGCTCGCCAGGGTCCAGGAGTCCAGCGACCTCGCGACCATGCACTACGTACGCCAGGGCGACCCCAGGGGCCTCGGCCACGCCGTCCTGTGCGCCGAGCCGCACGTCGGCGACCAGCCCTTCGCGGTCCTTCTGGGCGACGACCTGATCGACCCGCGCGACCCGCTGCTGGCGCGCATGGTGGAGATCCAGGAGCGGGAGGGCGGCAGCGTGATCGCCCTCATGGAGGTCGAGCCGAGCCAGATCCACCTGTACGGCTGCGCGGCCGTGGAGCCCACCGGTGAGTCGGACGTGGTCAAGGTCACCGACCTGGTGGAGAAGCCCGCGGTGGCCGACGCCCCCAGCAACCTCGCGATCATCGGCCGCTATGTGCTGGACCCCGCGGTCTTCGCCATACTCCGCAAGACCGAGCCCGGCCGAGGCAACGAGATCCAGCTCACCGACGCGCTGCAGCAGCTCGCCCACGACGAGAAGGCCGGCGGCCCGGTGCACGGCGTCGTCTTCAAGGGCCGCCGCTATGACACCGGCGACCGCGGCGACTATCTGCGGGCCATTGTCAGACTCGCGTGCGAACGTGAGGACCTGGGGCCGGACTTCAAGGCCTGGCTTCGCCGTTATGTCACCGAGGAGATGTAGCACGTGAGCAACACCCCGATCTGGTCGGTGGACGAGCACCTGGAAGACATCCTCGCGGCGGTCCGCCCACTCGAACCGATCGAGCTGCAGCTCCCGGACGCGCAGGGCTGTGTTCTCGTCGAGGACGTCACGGTGGAGGTCTCGCTGCCGCCGTTCGACAACAGCTCGATGGACGGGTACGCCGTCCGCACCGTCGACGTCGAGGGTGCGAGCGAGGAGTTCCCCGCCGTCCTCACGGTCATCGGCGACGTGGCGGCCGGGATGGCGGACCTGCCCGCTGTGGGGCCGGGCCAGGCCGCGCGCATCATGACCGGAGCCCCGCTGCCGCCCGGCGCGCAGGCCGTCGTGCCGGTCGAGTGGACCGACGGCGGCACCGGCGGGGGAGCGGCCACCACCATGCGGGCCGCGAGCGGCGCCCCCGAGGGCGCGAGCGGTGAGGTCCGCGTGTACCGCTCGGCGGAGGCGGGCGCGCACGTCCGTGAGCGCGGCAGCGACGTCCGCTCGGGTGATCTCGCACTCGAAGCCGGTACGCTGCTCGGCCCGCCGCAGATCGGGCTGCTCGCCGCCATCGGGCGGGGCTCGGTGCGGGTCCGCCCGCGCCCGCGCGTCGTCGTGATGTCGACCGGCAGCGAGCTGACCCAGCCGGGCGAGGTGCTCGCCGAGGGCCAGATCTACGACTCCAACAGCTTCGCCCTGGCCGCGGCGGCGCGGGACGCGGGCGCCATCTCGTACCGCGTGGGAGCGGTCACCGATGACGCGGCGACTCTGCGCGCCACCATCGAGGACCAGCTGATCCGGGCCGACCTCCTGATCACCACCGGTGGCGTCAGCGTGGGCGCGTACGACGTGGTGAAGGAGGCTCTTTCGTCCGTCGGTGACGAGGACGAGCACGGCAGCGGCATCGACTTCCGCAAGCTGGCGATGCAGCCGGGCAAGCCCCAGGGTTTCGGCTCGATCGGCCCCGACCACACCCCGCTGCTCGCGCTGCCGGGCAACCCGGTCTCCAGCTATGTCTCGTTCGAGTTGTTCGTGCGCCCCGCGATCCGCGCCCTGATGGGGAGGAAGGACGTCCGCCGCCCCACGGTCCGCGCCACCCTGGAGACTCGCCAGGCGCTCACGTCGCCCGCCGGCCGGCGCCAGTTCCTGCGCGGCAGATACGACGCCCAGAAGGCCACCGTCACCCCCGTGGGCGGTTCGGGTTCGCATCTGATCGCGGCTCTCGCCCACGCCGACTGCCTGATCGTGATCCCCGAGGAGGCCGACGGAGCCGAGCCGGGCACGGAGCTCGAAGTGGTCCTCCTGGGCTGAACACGGCGCTGTGGCGGTACCGTGTCTGACCACACAGGCCTGACCGGGAGCGCCACAGCAATGAGTACGCAGCAAGGGCTCACGCACATCGACGAGGTGGGCGCGGCCCGCATGGTCGACGTCTCGGACAAGGACGTCACCGCGCGCACCGCACGCGCCAGCGGGCGGGTCCTCGTCTCGCCTCGCGTCGTCGAACTGCTCAGGGGCGAGGGCGTCCCCAAGGGAGACGCCCTGGCCACCGCCCGTATCGCGGGCATCATGGGGGCCAAGCGCACCCCGGATCTGATTCCGCTCTGCCACCCCCTGGCGGTCTCCGGGGTGAAGCTCGACCTGACCGTCGCCGACGACGCGGTCGAGATCCTCGCCACCGTGCGGACGACCGACCGCACCGGTGTCGAGATGGAGGCGCTGACGGCCGTCACGGTTGCCGCGCTCACCGTGATCGACATGGTCAAGGCGGTCGACAAGGGCGCGGTCATCACCGACGTCCGGGTCGAGGAGAAGACGGGCGGCAAGTCCGGCACTTACCGCCGCCCGACGGCGGAAGGCGACGCGGCATGACGACGCCTGCCACCACCCCTCCCGTAGCCGGCACTCCATCCGTCGCGCCTGTCGCACCTGTCGCACCCACGGAGCCGGCACTGTCCGTGCTGCCTGACACGCTGCCCCAGTCCAGCGACCCGCATCCGTCACCGCACTCCGGCGCCCCGTACACCGCCCTCGTCGTGACGGCGTCGAACCGCGCGTCGGCCGGGGTCTACGAGGACCGGGGCGGGCCGCTCATCGCCGATGCGCTCGCCGGACTCGGCTTCACCGTCGAGGGACCGCAGGTCGTCCCGGACGGCGACCCGGTCGAGCAGGCGCTGCGCGCCGGGGTCTCCGCGGCGTACGACGTCATCGTCACCACCGGCGGTACGGGCATCTCGCCCACCGACCGCACCCCCGACGCGACCCTGCGCGTCCTCGACCGCGAGATCCCGGGCATCCCCGAGGCGATCCGCGCCGAAGGCCTGGCCAAGGTCCCGACCGCCGCCCTCTCACGGGGCGTCGCCGGTCTTGCGGGCACGACCCTCGTCGTCAATCTCCCCGGCTCCACCGGCGGGGTGCGCGACGGACTCGCCGTACTGGAACGGCTGCTGGTGCACGCCGTGGATCAGATCCGGGGCGGCGACCACCCCAGACTGCCGGGAGCATGAGCTGAACCTCTCACCGTGGCCCGTGGAACTGGCGGAAGGCCCTGTTGCCCTGCGCCCCATAAAACTGCGGGACCAGAAGACGTGGCGCGAGGTGAACCGGCGCAACCGCGACTGGCTGCGCCCCTGGGAGGCGACGGTACCGCCGCCTGCCCCCGGCGGTCCGGTCGCCCAGCGCCCCACCTACCGGCAGATGGTGCGCCACCTGCGTGCGGAGGCGAACGCCGGGCGGATGCTGCCGTTCGTGATCGAGTACCAGGGGCTGCTGGTCGGGCAGTTGACCGTCGCCGGGATCACCTGGGGTTCCATGTGCTCGGGGCATGTCGGTTACTGGGTCGACCGCGAGGTCGCCGGCCGGGGCGTCATGCCGACGGCGGTCGCGCTCGCTGTCGACCACTGTTTCCGTACGGTCGGGATGCACCGCATCGAGGTCTGTATTCGTCCGGAGAACGAACCGAGCCGGCGGGTCGTGGAGAAACTCGGATTCCGCGAGGAGGGGCTGCGGCCGCGATATCTGCACATCGACGGTGGCTGGCGTGATCATCTGGTCTTCGCGCTGACCGCCGACGAAGTCCCTGACGGCCTGCTCAGCAGGTGGCGCAGAGCACGTCCGGGGACCCCGCGGAAGCTCTCCTGAGACTGTCAGAAGACCCTATAAATAAAATACATGTTCGAAATTGGCGGCCAATCGGACGTGGTTCGGCAGTGAACACGCCCACATTCGGAGACTGTTGATCCGAACAATCACAAAAAAAGTTCGAGATATCAGCCGGATTGTGCGACACACCGGGCCAATTGGCAGATGGCCCCACGTGGACCCCTCTACGGTGTGAGGGTGAGCAGCAGTGGCCTCATCTACGCAGTCATCGTCGGGGCCTGGGCCGCCTACTTGGTGCCGATGTGGCTCCGCAGGCAGGACGAGCTGAACGAGGCCCGTCCGACGGAACGCTTCAGCACCGCCATCCGGCTGCTGTCCGGACGGGCGGGGATGGAGCGCCGGTACGCCAGGGAGCTGCAGGAACGCGCAGCGGGCGAGGGTGTTCCCGACGATGCGGTGCCGGACGGCACGACGGAATCCCGGAGTTCCGTCGACGTCCGGTCCTTCGCTGTGTCCTCGGCGGACCCGTCGGCTCCGGGGGACCCGGCCGAGCCGGCACCGGAGGGCGCCGCGGACCCGCACCAGGGCCCCGCGGCCCGCCGGGAGCGAACCGCACGGCGCGCCCGCAAGGCCGCGCCGGCCACCGGTCCCGCCGCCGAGCGCGCCCGGCGCCTGAAGGCGCTCGCGCGCCGCAGACGCACCACCGTGCTCCTCTTCGCGGCCTTCACCCTCGGCGCCGTCGTCGCCGCGGTCGGCGGCCTGGGCTTCCTGTGGGCGCCGGCCGTGCCCGCGCTGCTGCTGAGCACGTACATCGTGTACCTGCGGACGCAGGAGCGCCGCCGCTTCGCTTTCACCATGGACCGCCGCAGGGCGGAGGCCGCGGCGCAGCGGCTGCGCGAGAACCGCCCCCGCCGCCCCGGCCCCGGCGCGGCCGAGCAGCGCGCGGACACCGGCGCCCGCCGCCCCGAGCCGGAACCCGCACCGGTGGTCTCGGCGCAGGAGGCCGGCCGTCGCGCCCTGGTCGAGCAGACGGACCACGCCGAGTGGGTCGACCAGCAGCGCGAGCGCGGCCGGGGCCGCGGCGACAGCTGGGAGCCCGTCCCGGTGCCGCTCCCGACCTATGTGACCGCCCCGGTCGCACCGCGCGCGCCGGAGAACATCGACCTCGGCGCCCCCGACACGTGGAGCTCGGCCCGCTCGTCCAGCGTCGCCGAACCGGCATCGGACGACACCCCGGATCCGGCCCCCGCCCCGGACCGGCAGAGCCCGGCGTCCCGCCGCCCCCGCGAGCGCGGGCGCACACCGCTCTTCGATCAATACGAGGATGAGGACCGGCCGCGTGCGGCCAACGAATGACCGGCCGTGGCGGGCGTACGTGACCAGCGGGGGAGCGGATTTCCGAGCACCCCGGCAGGGGTGCTAAAGTTTCACTCGTTGCAAGGGCCTGTGGCGCAGTCTGGTAGCGCACCTCGTTCGCATCGAGGGGGTCTGGGGTTCAAATCCCCACAGGTCCACCGCAGGGCCGTTCACGGGTTTATCCCGAAACGGTTCACGAGATCCCGGTCAGACGGTCACCGTCTGACCGGGATCTCGTCGTTTGAGCTCCTGTTTGAGTGAAAGTCAGCCTGCCGGGCCGTCGGGAAGCGCGGCGGTCCGCGTCGGAACGGACCGGGGCGCGGGATGCGGACATGCCGCGGGGACCGCAGGCGTGGAGGCAGACTCCTGCGGTCTCGCGACGTGTCGATCTTCAATTACCCGGAACGTGCCCGCCCGGGGGCTACGGCTCAGTCGTTGAGTGTGTCCATACGGGTGAGTGCGTACGCCTCGATCTCGCGCAGCCGCTCTCGGAGCGGGATGCTTTCGCGCTCGTTCTTGGCGCTGCGGATCTGCGAGTACAGGTCGGGCAGACGGCGTGGCGTGAGGGGGCAGAAGAGTCGGCCAACTTTCGTGATCGCGCCCTGGTGATGGCCTTCCGCCCTGGCGGAGTTGACCTGGGGACCAGTGAAGTCGAGCACGGGCATGTAGCCGAGGGCACGCATCGGCCGGTGGAAGTTCTCGGGGAGGAGTTTGGTGCAGGCGCGGTCGGCCGCCGTGAAGCCACGGAGCTCGTGAGCTGTGCCGGCACGGCGCTGACGTGGTGGGCGTGGCGGCCCATGTCCTTCTCCGGTGTGTGGAGCACCATGCCGAGGATCAGCTGAGGGTAGCCGCCGGCTCGGTCCGGACGGCCAGGGCCCAGCGCTCGCCATCGGGACCACCAGTGGCCCAAGCCCCCACCAGGGATTCCTCCTCGGTGGCGCCGATCGCTCCCGGGGCCACGAGAGCGGGGTTACTGAAACGTCCGACGGCGTGCAGCATGAGCCGCCGGTGGCGGTGCACGTCGCGGCCCATTCCGGCGAGGGCCGAGACCGCGTCGTCGAGGGGATCGTCCTGAACGACGCCGCTCGCCACAGAAAGCACGTTCTCTGGAGCCACGGTGAGCCCGAGGGCTCGGATGGGGCGGGGGGAATGGCCTGCCCCCGCCTGGATTGGCGTGGGCATTGTCTGCAACACCCGCCGGCGGGCCGGTAAGCGCCCCGTCAGCCCTCAGGAGGGGGGAGGTCTTCGACGGCCGAGCCGAAGGGGCATTCAGTGCCGCGGTGCCGAGTTCAGGACATCGCGCTTTGCCAGCGTCTCCACTCCGGTTCCCGTGAGCGTGACCTTGCCGGAGTGAACGGTGTCCAGTTGCTCGACCTGCTTCCCGCGCGCTGCGGCGCGCGACTCTACCCGGTGACGCCGGTCACTCAACTTGACTGCCTACCAACTAGAAGGTAGCTTTGTCGCGTGACTACCACAGCGGATCGGATCCTGGACAGCGCTCAGGCGCTGGTGCAGGTTCGGGGGTACAACGGCTTCTCCTACGCCGACATCAGTGCCGAGCTGTCCATCACGAAGCCGAGCATCCACCACCACTTCCCCACCAAGGCCGCGCTGGCCGAGGCGCTGATCGCGCGGTATCGGGAACGGTTCGCCGTAGAGCGAAAGGAAGTCGACGACGATGCGGCGGGCGCGCGGCAGCGCCTGGTGGGTTATGCCGGGCTGTACGCCGAGACCTTCGCCCAAGGTGGCCGCATCTGCCTCTGTGGCGTCTTCGCCGTGGATGCGGAGAGTCTGCCCGTTCAGGTACGGCAGGCGACGGACGCGTTCTTCGCCGATCAGCGGCAATGGGTGGCCGGCGTGTTGGCCGAGGCGGGCATGCCCGCCGCCCGGACCGGTGCGGCGGGCGAAGCTTTCCTTGCGTCCCTGGAGGGGGCGCTGCTCCTGGCCCGCGCTCACGGGCAGCCGGACGGCGCCGCCGCACAGAATCGGGATGTGGTCCGGTCGGTGGCGGCGACCTTGGTCGACGCCCTGCTCTGAAAACGCACCACCCAAAGCCACCACCCAAAGCCACCGCGCGTGGCACCGCGGCGCCTTTGTGCATGACCAATCAACCATCCAACTAGTAGGTAGCCAGATGAGGAGAACCACCATGGGACAGGACTTCACCGGTCGCAAGCTCGTCGTAGTCGGCGGTAGCAGCGGCATGGGCCGTCAGATCGCCGAGGACGTCGTCAGCCGCGGCGGCAGCGCGGTCGTCATCGGCTCCCGCCGTGAACGGGTCGAGACGACCGTGGCCGACCTGGCCACCCGCGGACAGGCGTGGGGCATCACCGCCGACCTCCGCGATCCCGCTGAGGTGACGCGGGTGCGCGAGGAACTGGCCGGCCAGCACGCTGACACGACGTTGCTGGTCAACGCGGCAGGCGTGTTCAGGCCGCTGCCGTTCCTCGAACACACCCCGGCCGACTACGACGCCTACCTGGACCTGAACAAGGCCACCTTCCTGATCACCCAGACCGTGGCGCAGGGCATGGTGAACACCGGCCGCGGTGGCGCCATCGTCAACATCGGCAGCATGTGGGCGAAGCAGGCCATCGCCGCGACCCCGTCATCGGCGTACTCGATGGCCAAGGCCGGCCTGCACGCCCTGACTCAGCACCTCGCCCTGGAACTGGCCGCCCACAAGATCCGGGTCAACGCCATCTCCCCGGCCGTGGTAGCCACCCCCATCTACGAGGGCTTCATCTCACCGGCTGAGGTCGACACCGTCCTGGCGGGATTCAACGACTTCCACCCGATCGGCCGGATCGGCACCACCGAGGACGTCTCCGCCGTGGTCACCTTCCTCCTCTCCGACCAGGCAGGGTGGGTCACCGGCGCGATCTGGGACGTCGACGGCGGTGTCATCGCAGGCCGAAACCAGTAACCTCCGAGGCACTGCCAGGGCTGTACGGGTTTCACGGTTCGGAGCCCGTACAGGCCCTCGCCCCCCCTGGGTGCTCAGCAGTTCGCCCATCACAAGGCACAACTGCGGATACCCACCGGTTCGAGACCAGCCGAACGTCCGCTCATGCCGCATACCGGTGGTTCGGGAACGCGGCTGCGGCCAATGAACAGCGTGATAACCCGTTCCGCTTCTGCGCGAGTGCCGGTGGTCCCGCGACTGGCAACACGGTGGTCCCTCGGCAAATGGCAAACGACAGCCTCCGAGGTGGTTGACCGCGGTTCGACGGGGAGCGATCACTCGTCGCACGGGGATGGTTGGCGAAGTCCCGTCCGATCTGCTGATCGGGCGGGACTTCGTCGTTTCTGCGCGGTTTTCACGCCGGCCGGTCCCGCGCGATGGGGCCGGCCGGCGTGTGATCACCGCCGGGCCCGCAGGCTCACTCGAAAGCGGCCGCGGCCTCCTTCAGTGCGGCGGTCACCGCCTCCGGGGAGTCCGGCCCCGGGTCCCCGGGGCGGTACGTGACCGACCGCAGCCGACCGCTGTGGCGGAAGGAGCCGTGGCGTTCGTACAGCGGCCAGGAGACCGGGGACTTGCGGTCGATGCCTACGCTGATCCCCTGGAACGGGGCCATGCCGATGAGCTGGTGGACGCTGGGCGGCGCGGCCCGGACCTCGCCGTCGACGGTCACTGTGAACGCCCAGCGCAGCCCCGGCTCGGCCGTGGCGGTGAGCGTGATCAGCTGCGCTCCCGGCGCCGATGGGCCGGCGTCGGTCTCGTGGAGCACGCCGTACTCGTTGTAGGCGAAGTGGAGCCGGCCGTTCTCCACGTACAGGCTGTAGCCGCCGCCCTGGTCTCCGTGGGAAACCAGCACCCCTTCCCCCGCGTAGTCGAGGGCGACGGCGATCTCGAAGGAGCGCAGTGCGATCAGGCGGGACGAGCGGTAGCGCTCCAGTTCCGGGGTGCCAGGCAGCAGCGTCAGCGGGCGGGACAGCCTGCGTTCGGCCGGGTTGCGGCGGGCGAGGGCGCCGCTGCCGTCGGGCAGGGGGAAGACGCCGTTGCGCCGGGCCGCGGACTCCCACGCCGCCGACAGTTCCTTGACGAGGCCGGGCCGGTCGGATGCCAGGTCGTGGATCTCGGTCGGGTCGGCCCCGATGTCGTACAGCGCCCATTCGGCGTCGTCGTAGGGCGTGCCGGGCCTGTGCAGGGTGACGAGTTTGTGGCCGTCGCTGTAGTAGCTGCGGTTGCCGGTCATCTCGCAGTACTGCTCGGGGTGGGTGGACCGGTGTTCCGCGTCGGCGATCACGGGGGTGAAGCTGACCCCGTCCGGCTCCTGGACGGCTACGCCGCGCCGCTCGGCCGGGCGGTCGACACCGGCCAGGCGCAGCAGGGTGGGCGCGACGTCGGTGACGTACTGGTACTGGGTGCGCAGGCCGGGGGCGAGCTGTCCCTCGCGGGCTCCTCTCGGCCAGGACAGCACGAAGGGCACGCGCACCCCGCCTGCGTAGGTGTGCCCCTTGTAGAGACGGAAAGGGGTGTTGGACGCCATGCCCCAGCCGCGCGGGTAGTGCACGAGGCTGCGCGGGCCGCCGATGAGTGCCGGGTCGCGATCGACGTCCGGGGTCCAGTCGCCGGGGAGCGCGGGGTGGTGCACGAAGCGGCTGAAGTAGGAGCGGGTGCCCTCGGCGCCGCCCTCGCCGGTGCCGCCGTTGTCGGAGGTGAAGACGATGATGGTGTTGTCGAGCTCCCCGAGGGCGTCGAGGGTCTCGGTGAGCCGGCCCAGGTTCTGGTCGATGTTGTCGACGAGGGCTGCGTACACCTCCATGTACCGGGCGTACAGCTGCTGTTGCTCCTCGGTGAGGTCGGCCCAGGCGGGGACATCGAGTCCGGCCTCGGCGTTGCGCTCGGGCAGTTCGGTGCCGGGCGGGAAGAGGCCGCCGGCGAGCTGGGCGGCGAAGCGCCGCTCGCGCAGGACGTCCCAGCCCTCGTCGTAACGGCCCCGGTGGCGGGCGATGTCCTCCTCCTTGGCCTGGAGCGGGCCGTGGACGGCGTTGTGCGCCAGGTAGAGGAGAAACGGCTTGTCGGGGTCGTGGGCGCGCAGTGACTTCACCATGGAGATGGCCTCGTCGGTGATGTCGTCCGTGTAGTAGTAGCCGTCGGGGAACTCGTCGATGTCCAGCGGGCTGTTGTCGCGGACCAGTTGGTGGGGGTGGAAGAGGCTGGTGAGGCCCTCCAGCACGCCGTAGTACTGGTCGAAGCCCTTGCGCAGCGGCCAGTTGGCCCGGTCGTCGGCCGCGTTGGAGGCCGAGTCGCGCACCAGATGCCATTTGCCGACGGCGTACGTGGCGTAGCCCGCGTCGTGGAGCAGTTCGGCGAGGGTGGGGATGTCGTCGGCGATCTCCATGCCGTAGCCGGGGAAGCCTGGGTCCGAGTTGGCGACCATGGCGTAGCCGACACGGTGCGGGTTGAGTCCGGTGAGCAGCGCCGCACGGGCCGGTGAACAGAGCGGCATCGTGTGGTAGTTGGTGAGCTGTACGCCCTCATCGGCCAGGGCCGTGAGGACGGGCGTGGCGATCTCGGAGCCGAACGGGCCGATGTCGCTGTAGCCCATGTCGTCGACGAGGACGACCACGATGTTCGGGGCCTTCTCCGGCGGTGCGGCGCGCGCGGGCCAGGCGGGCTCCGACTCGGCGAAGGTGCGGCCTATCCGGCCCGGGAAGCCGTCGTACGGGTCGCGTCGGGCGCTGGTGGTCATGGGCGTGGGGCTCCGTCATCGTGAGGAGGGGAGGGGTGTGCCGCGGCGGCGGTGCGGTGGGCGGGTCGGGGCCGGGGCCGGTGGTGGACCGGAGCGGCTACCGGCAGCGGCGCCTCACGCGGGCACCTCCTTCCGCTGCGGCCGGGGCGGCTGGGGCACCGGTTCGGGCGCCGCCGCCAGCAGGGCGCGTGTGTACGGGTCCCGGGGGTGCTCGCAGACTTCGTCCGCGCTGCCGCTCTCCACGATCCGGCCCTGGTGCATCACCGCGATGCGGTGGCTGACCTGCCGGACCACCGCGAGGTCGTGCGCGATGAACACCAGGGCGAGACCCAGGTCGCGCTGCAGGTCGGTGAGGAGGCCGACGATCTGCGCCTGGACCGAGACATCGAGCGCGGAGACGGGTTCGTCGCAGATCAGGACCGACGGTTGCGGAGCGAGCGCACGGGCGATGCCGATGCGCTGGCGCTGTCCGCCGGAGAAGGAGCGGGGGTACCGGTCGGCGACCGCCGGGTCGAGGCCCGCCCTGCGCAGCAGTCCAGCGACCCGCCGCTCCCGCTCGTCCCGGTCTCCGGCGCCGAAGGCGACCAGGGGCTCGGCGACGATCTGCCCCACCGTCATCCGGGGGTTGAGCGAGGCGTACGGGTCCTGGAAGACCATCTGGACCTGTCGGCGCACCGCGTGCAGTTCGCGGCGGGACGGCCGGGTGACGTCCGCACCGCGCAGCCGCAGCGAGCCGCCGTCCGCGGGGTGGGCGTGTGCGAGGACCCGGGCCAGAGTGGACTTGCCGGAGCCGGACTCGCCGACGATGCCGAGGGTCTCCCCGGCGGCCAGGGTCAGGGACACCCCGTCGAGCGCGGTGAAGCGCCGCCCCCGGGCTCCGCGCCCCTTGTACGTCTTGCGCAGGCCTTCCGCCTCCAGAACGGTCGCCCCGGGTGCTGCGCGGTCGATGGGGGCGGGCGTGACCGGCGGCCGGGTGCGTCCCGCGGCGGGCGGGCAGGCGGCCCGTACCCCGTCTCCGAGCAGTGTGAGCGCCGGTGTCTCCTTGCGGCAGCGGTCCTCGGCGAACGAGCAGCGGTCGGCGAAGGCGCAGCCGTCACCGAGCAGGGTCAGGTCGGGCGGGCTGCCGGGGATTCCGGTGAGCCGGGTGCCCGAGGGGGAGGAGAGCCGGGGGACCGCGGCGAGCAGGCCCGCAGTGTACGGGTGGCGGGGACGGGTGAGCACTTGGGCGGTGGGGCCGTCCTCGACGACGGTGCCGCCGTACATGACGAGGACACGTGCGCAGGCGCGGGCGACGACGCCCATGTTGTGCGTGATGAGGACCAGGGCGGTGCCGGTCTCCCGGTTGAGGTCGGCGAGCAGGGTGAGGATCTGGTCCTGGACGGTGGCGTCGAGCGCGGTCGTCGGTTCGTCGGCGAGGAGGATGTCGGGCTCGCCGGCCAGCGCCATCGCGATCAGGATGCGCTGGCGCTGGCCTCCGGAGAACTGGTGCGGGTGGTCGTCCGCGCGGCGGTGCGGGTCGGGGATGCCGACCCGGTCGAGGAGCTCGACGGTGCGTGCGCGGCGGGCGGCCCGGTCGTGGTTGCCGTGGGCGCGGAGCACCTCGTCGAGGTGGCGGCCCGCCGTCAGGACCGGGTTCAGGGCCGTCATCGGGTCCTGGAAGATCATGCCGATACGGGCGCCGCGCACCCGGCGCAGCTCATCCTGGCCCGCTGCCGCCAGGTCCTGGCCGTCGAGGCGGACGGAGCCGGTGGTGATGAGGCCGGTGCCGGGCAGCATCCGCGTCAGGGCGAGCGCGGTGGTGGACTTGCCGGAGCCCGACTCGCCGACGATTGCCAGCGTCTCGCCGCGGCCGAGGGTGAACGAGACGTCCCGTACGGCGCGCAGGGCCTTGCCATCGGGGGTGGTGAACTCGACGCCGAGGTCATCGACCTGCAGCAGTTCCGGGTCGGTCATCGGCGTATCTCCCGGTTGAGCGCCTCGGCGACGAGCGAGAGCCCGAGGACGAGCGCGGTCACGGCGATCAGGGGCCCGGCCGCGAAGTTGGGGGCCTGGGCGAGGTAGGGCATGGACTGGCTCAGCACGGCTCCGAGCGTGGGTTGCGGTGGGCGTACGCCCACACCGAGGAAGCTCATCGCCCCCTCGATGAAGACGGCGACGCTCAGCGACACGGCGATCTGGACGATGAGCGGGTCGGCGGCGTTGGGCAGGATGTGCCGCATCAGCACCCGGCGGCCCGAACTGCCGCCGACCCGGGCGGCCGTCACGTACTCCCGTTCCCGCTGGACGAGGATGCCGCCGCGCAGCAGCCTTCCGAAGGCCGGGACCTCGGCGAGCGCGATGACGAGGATGACGGGGAGCCTGCCGGGGCCGAGGATCGCGGTGATGGCGAGTGCCAGGATCAGACCGGGAAACGCGAGGACGAGGTCGAAGACGCGCTGGACGACGGTGTCGGCGACCGGGTGCGCAGCGGCCACGAGTGCGAACAGGCAGCCGAGGACGGCGCCCCCTGGAACCGCGAGCGCGATGATGCCCAGGTCGGCGCGGATGCCGTACAGGACCCGGCTGAGCAGGTCGCGGCCGAGGTCGTCGGTGCCCAGCGGATGCCCCGGGGTGCCGAGGGCGGCGAGGCTCTGACCGCTCTGGTCGGTGGGCCCGTGTCCGGCGAGGACCGGTGCGAGCAGCCCGGCGATGATCACCGCGCCGACCAGCACCAGACCGGTGCGGGCGCGTGCGGTGGACAGCGCGCTGCGGTAGGGGTGGCGGTTGCGTGCCGTGCGGCGCGGCTTTCGGGGCGCGGCCGGTGGCGGCGCGCCGCCGGGGGTGAGGGCGGTGAGATCGGCGGTCGTGGTCATGGCTGTTACTCCCACCTGATCCGGGGGTCGACCCAGGCGTACACGACGTCGGTGAGTAGCTGGACGAGGACGAAAACGGCGACCAGGAGGAGCAGGAGGTCCTGCACGACCGGGTAGTCGCGGAGGGTGAGGCCCTGCTGGGCGAGCCGGCCGAGGCCCGGCCAGGCGAAGATCGCCTCGACGAGTACGGCCCCGCCGAGCAGTTGCCCGGTCTGCATGCCCAGCAGGGTGACGACGGGGGGCAGGGCGTTCGGCAGGGCGTGGCGCCACAGCAGCCGGCGCGGTGCCACACCGGCGGCGGTGGCGGTGCGCACGAAGTCCTCGGCGAGCGCGCGCTCGATGCCGTCCTTGAGGTACCGGCCGAGGACGGCCGCGCTGGGCAGCGCCAGGCAGAGCGCGGGCAGCAGCAGGTACTGCGCGGCGAGGTCGGGCGCGGTGAGGAAGGACACCCGGCCGCCCGGAGGCAGTACGGGCAACACCACGGCGAAGACCCACACGAGCAGGACCCCGCTGACGAACGGCGGCACGGCGAGGGCCGCGGTCGTGGTCACCCGGATCGCGCTGCGGACCCACCGGCTGCGGGCGGTGGCCCCGAGCACCCCGAAGGCCGTACCCAGGACGACGACGAACAGCAGTGCTCCCAGGGTGAGTTCGGCGGTGGCGCCGAGGCCGTTCCCGATCAGGTCGGCGGTCTGCCCGCCCACGGCGTACGAGGGCCCGAGGTCTCCCCTGATGAGGGAGCCGATCCAGTGCGTGTACTGGGACAGCAGCGGTGCGTCGAGGCCGAGCCGGTCCCGGATCGCGGCGACGGTCGCCGCGTCCGCGTCGGGTCCGGCGAGCGTGGTCGCGGGGTCGCCGGGGACGAGCCGCAGGATGGTGAAGATCAGGAACGAGGCGGCGACCAGGACGAGGAGGGCGGACGGCAGCCGCCGGAGCAGGTAGCTGCGCATGTCAGACCAGGTAGGCGTGGTCGAGGCTGAGGTACGAGAACTTGTTCAGGGTGGCGCCGTGCAGTCCTCGGGCGGCGACCTGGACCTGGCCGCGGACGACGAGGTCGATGATGAACGCCTCGTCGAGCAGGATTCCGGAGATCTCGTCGTGCAGGGTGTTGGCCCGCGCCGCACTCGACTCGGGCTCGGTCCATGCCTCCCGCACGACCTGTGTGTAGTGGGCGGAGCGGTACTTGGAGGTGTTCTTGGCCTCGTTGAAGGGATAGGCGCTCACGGCGAGGGTGGAGGGCTGTACCTGGGCGAAACCGTGGCTCATGGTCCACAGGGCCGGCATGCCCTGGGAGATCAGTTTCTTCTGCGCGGTCGCCGAGTCGGTGGGCTGGAGGGTGACGTCGATGCCCACCTGTTTCAGGTCGTACTGAAGGGCTTCGGCGACCGCCGTGTCGCTGGGCAGCGCGATGTGCAGCAGGTCGAGCGCGAGTCTGCTGTGGCCGGCGGACTTCAGCAGCTCACGGGCTCTGCCCGGGTCGTGGGTGTAGTGGGTGCGGTGCGCCTCGGTGAAGGCCGGCGATGACTTGGGCCACGGGGCCGCGGAGGCGAGGCCGTACCCTCCGAGCACCTGGCCGAGGAGCCGTTCGCGGTCCACGGACCAGGCGATGGCCTGGCGGACGGTCCGGTCGTTCAGCGGGGCGACCGTGGTGTTGGCGCCCAGGTAGACGGCGCCTGCGCCGGTGTCGTACGCGGTGATGCCGAGGTCCGGTGTGGTCTTGACGAGGCCGAGGCTCTTGCCGGGGACGTCGAAGGAGAGCTGGGACTGGCCGGAGCGCAGGGACGAGATCAGTGCGTCGGCCTGGGGTATCACCCGTATCTCGACTCTGTCGAGGTAGGGGCGGCCCGGCAGCCAGTAGCCTTCGTGCCGCGTCAGGCTCAGCCCGGAGCCGGGGCTCCACTTCTTCAGTGCGAACGGGCCGGTACCGATCAGCTTCCTGCCGGTGACGGCGGAGCCGACCGAGGCCGGATCCGTGATGATCATGAACTCGAAGAGGTCGAAGAGATTGTTCACGCGGTGGGCGAGCTTGAGCACGAGCTCGTGCTCCCCGCGCTTCTCGAAGCCGGTGACCGTAGCCGCGGTGGAGCGCAACTGGGCCGCCCGCACCGGGTTCTGGAGGTTCTTCACCGCGAAGATGACATCGTCGGCGGTGAACGTCCGGCCGTTGTGGAACGTGACGCCCTCACGCAGTCTGAGCGTGATGCTGCGCCCGTCCTTCGCGTACGACCAGGAGGTGGCGAGCTCGGGCTGCGGGCTGAGCCGGTCGTCGTACCGGGTCAGGGTGTTGTAGATCAGCCGGTGCTGCAGGGACTGGTTGCTCTGGGAGAAGAGCAGGCCAGGCGTGAAGTCGCTGTTGACGGCGATGTTGAGGGTGCCACCGCGCCTGGGGGCCGCGCCGGCGCTCTTCGACCCGGACGAGGCGTCCGAGACCGCCGACCGGCAGCCCGCCAGGCCCAGCACCGTCATCAGGGCGCCGCCGCCCGCGGCGGACAACGTCGTACGGCGGGACAGCCCGGTGGGCGTGGAGGGGTGGAGCTCGGTCATCGAAACCTGCCTGTGACGGTGAGGGACGGTGAGAGTGGCGGTCCGGTGGTGCGGGTGCGCTCGGACATTGCTTCCGCTGCGGTACGAATGAGGGCGCGCGCGGAGAACGGTGCGGGGTCGAGCACGGGAGACGTACCGAGTCAGTGCGGATGAGCCTGACCGCGAAGGGAGTTGGCGACCCGTGCAGGGGAGACGGCGGCACGGCGGAACGGGCCGTACCGGACTGGAACGTGAAACGGGCGCCGGGCCAGGGCCGGTCGGGAGCGGGCCCGCGGGTGCCGGGTCGGCTGCCGGCTACGGGTGTCCGGGCCGGGCCTTCGGGGGAACGTCCGGGTCAGCCGCGGACGGCACAGACCGCGCTGGCCTGTCGGCAGAGGTCGACGTGCCTGCGGGAGACGAGGCGCATGTCCGGGTTCACGGGAGCAATATGACAGTGGCTTCGCCGGGCGGTCAACACGTTCCGTCCGGATCCTGATACCGGGGCCGCCGTCTGCTCCGGCTGCCGGGCTAGCCGTCGAATGCCGTCAGAGGGTTCCTGAACAGCGGGTTCAACAGGATCGTCCCCGCTGCCACGGACAGGGCCGCCGTTCCGGCATGCGGGCTCACGATCCGCCCGGGATCACCGCAGACGTGGGACTGGTCGACGGCCGCGCCCCGGATCTCCTCCAGGTACTCCGGATTGACCAGGCTGGAGTGTTCCGTGACCACGATCAGATCCGGATTGAGGACATCGAGCAGCAGGGCCGCCGCACGGCCCACCGCGCGGGCCCGCTCCCGCAGCAGCCGGTCCGCACGGCGGTCACCGGCCGCAGCCGCGTCCACCACCAGGAACACGTCCGGCTCGGGAACGATGCCGCGCCGTACGGCGGTCAGCGCGACAGCGGTGTTGGAGGCCGTCGCCTCCAGACACCCGGACCGCCCGCAGGAGCACGGGACCGTGGAGTCGGGTACGGGCAGATGCGCCACGTCACCCGCACCGGAACCGGGACCCTGGTGGACCACCCCCGCGATGCCGAGGGCCGCGTCGACCACGTTGCCGACGAAGAGATGCACCAGGCTCCGGCGCGCGGCCGGCCGGCCGAAGAGGATCTCGGACTGTGCGATGGCGCGGGCGTGATTGTCGATCCGTACCTGAAGTCCGCCCAGACCGGAGGTGAGTTCGGCGGCGAGCGGCCGTTGCTGCCAGCCCAGCGCGTCGTGCCGCACGACCGTTCCGGGGCCGGGGTCCACCCACCCTCCGAGCGCCGCGCCCACCCCGAGCAGGCGCCGGCCGTGACCGGTGTCGGCGAGGAACGCGCGCAGCCCGCGGATGATGCTGTGCGGCAGGTCGGCGGGGGCGATGCCGTCGTGCGGGAGCCTGCGGCTGTCCAGCAGCCGGCCGCGCAGATCCAGCAGGCCGAACGTCGAGGCGGGCACACCGATGTGCACACCGCCCGCCACCGGGCCAGTGGTCTCGCCGGTGTGCAGGTCCACCGGGATCTGAGGTCTGCCGACACCGCTGCTCACCGTCAGATCGGGCAACTCCCTCACCAGGCCGATGCGTACGAGGTCGGTGCACTGACGTGAGACGGCGGCCGGGCTGAGACCGGAGCGTTCGGCGATCGTCCTCCGGGCGACGGGCCCGTGATCGAGCACGGTGCGCAGCACCGATGCGGCATTGGCCTCGCGCCGGCCGTCACCGGTCGTCCGGGAGGCCCGGGAACTGACTGTCATGGGATGTTCCTTCGCTCCTGCGGCGCCGGGGCGGTCGCAACATTACGGCGGCATGAAATCGCACCCGCCTCCTCACGCGGTGCCGGGACAGGGTGCGCGTCCCTCCCCCGAACTGGTGAGAACCCGCTGTTCAGAAGTGATTTCACGGGGTGCGGGCGGGAGATCCGCAGGCCCCGCGCAAGCGCCGATTCAACCACCACGGGGCACCCCCGGCGGCGGGGAGGCTCTTGACGCGGGCCGACAGGCGCTGGAAACCTCCGGGGCATGTTCGCGATGGCCGTTCCCGAGGCGGGGCCCACCGGCACAGCCGGCACAGCCCGCGCCGCCCGTGCCGCGGCGCCGGTGGCGTGTCCCGGCTCCTGTACCGCCGCCTGACCGCACAACGCCCCGGCCTCACCGCCCCGTGGACCGGTCGCCCGTCGCCGACGACTCGCCGCCACATCACCTCCTCGCACGGCCACCGCCACCTCTTCGCAGGGCACACCGCCTCCGCTCCGACCCGGCACCGTTGCCCGCCCTCATTAATTCCTCTCCGAGATTAATCGCCCGATGGTCTCGGCTTCCGAAGGGAACACCTCATGTCCTCGGCAACCACAGCCCCCGCTTCGACCGTCACCGTACGGAAACTCGGCGGCCGTATCGGCGCCGTCATCTCCGGCGTACGCCTCGGAGGCGGCCTCGACCCTGCGACCGTCACCGCAGTCCGGGACGCCCTGCTGGCCAACAAGGTCGTCTTCTTCCGCGGCCAGGACCACCTGGACGAGGACAGCCACGAGGCGTTCGGCCGGCTGCTGGGCACACCGGTCGCTCACCCCACCGTCCCGTCCGCCGACGGCCGTTACTCGCTCGGCATCGACTCCGACCACGGCGGCCGGGCCAACCAGTGGCACACCGACGTCACCTTCGTACCCGCCTACCCGGCCTTCTCGATCCTGCGCGCCGTCGTCATACCGCCGTACGGCGGCAACACCCTGTGGGCCAACACCGCTGCGGCCTACGCCGGGCTCCCCGAGCCGCTGCGCGCGCTCGCCGACGCGCTGCGCGCGGTCCACTCCAACGACTACGACTACGTGGCCCTGCGGCCCAACGCCCGGCCGGAGGCGCTCGCCCAGTACCAGAAGGTGTTCACCTCGACGAAGTTCCTCACCGAGCACCCGGTGGTGCGTGTCCACCCCGAGACCGGCGAACGCGTGCTGCTCCTGGGCAACTTCGTCCAGCGCATCAGCGGCCTGACCGGACGTGACTCGCGGGCGCTCCTCGACGTCTTCCAGTCGCACATCGAGCGCCCCGAGAACACCGTGCGCTGGCAGTGGCAGACCGGCGACGTCGCCATCTGGGACAACCGCGCCACCCAGCACTACGGCGTCGACGACTCCGACGACCACGAGCGCAAGCTCCGCCGCGTCACCATCGACGGCGACGTCCCGGTCGGTGTCGACGGCCGCGCCTCCACCCTCATCAGCCCCGAGGAGATACCGGCCCCCGCCTTCGGTATCCCCTCCGGAGCCTCGGACGCCCGGGTGGCAGAGCAGGCCGGAGTGTGAGCGGGTCCGCCTCGCAGAACGACGCGGCCGTCCCAGCGGACGGGGGCGCCCCGGTGCCCGCCGCCGGGGCGCCCCCGCAGGTGATCGTGGTGCTCACGGACCAGCAGCGCTGGGACACGGCCGGGGTGCACGGCAACCGTGCGGGAGTGACGCCGGAATTCGACCGCATCGCCCGCGAGGGCACCCTGTTCGAGCAGGCGATCACCCCCAACCCGGTCTGCGCGCCCGCGCGTTCGGCCCTGCAGACCGGCCGCTACCCCACAGCCGCCGGGGTGTTCCGCAACGGGCTGCCGCTCCCGCAGGACATCCCCACGCTCGCCGGCGCCTTCGCCGGGGCCGGGTACACGACCGGGTACATCGGCAAATGGCACCTGGCGGGCGAGGACTGCCCCGATGGCCCCGTGCCGCCCGGACGGCGCGGCGGCTACCAGAAGTGGCTCGCGTCGGACCGGCTCGAATTCACATCGGACGCCTACCGCACGGTGGTCCACGACGAGGAGGGCGAGGCGGTCCGGCTGCCCGGCTACCGCTCGGACGCGCTGATCGACGCGGCCATCCGGTTCGTCGCCGACCATCACGACCGCCCGTACCTGCTGTTTCTCTCCCTGCTGGAACCGCACCACCAGAACCCCACCGACGACTACCCGGCCCCCGCCGGCTATCGCGAGCGGTACGAGGGCAGCTGGCTCCCACCGGACCTGGCGGCACTGGGACCGGGCGCACCGCAAGGGGGCGCACACCGCCACATCGCCGGGTACCTCGGCCAGATCAAGCGGGTCGACGAAGGGGTGGGAAGACTGCGCGACGCGCTGCGCAGCCTCGGCACCGAGGACAGCACGGTGCTGGCCTGGACCGCCGATCACGGGTCCCACTTCCGTACCCGCAACAGTGAGTACAAGCGCTCCGCCCACGAGGCGTCGGTCCGTGTACCGCTCGCGCTGACCGGCCCCGGATTCACCGGCGGCGGGCTCGTGCGGCAACCGGTCGGGACGGTGGACCTGATGCCGACGCTGCTGGCCGCGGCGGGCATCGGCGTACCGGACGGCGTGCAGGGGCGCTCCCTGCTGCCGCTGACCGGCGGCGGCCGCGATCCCGGCAGGCCGGACTCCGTCTTCGTGCAGATCAGCGAGGACCGGGTGGGCCGGGCGGTGCGCACATCGCGCTGGAAGTACGCGGTGGAGGCGCCTGGCGCGGATGCCTGGAACGAGCCCGCAGCGGACCGCTACACGGAGACCGAGCTGTACGACCTGGCGGCCGACCCGTACGAGCTGGAGAACCTGGCCGGATTCGACTCGCACCGGTCGGTCGCGGACGGGCTGCGGGACACGCTCCTCGCGTGGCTGGAGCGCATCGAGGATGTGAAGCCCGTGATCGAACGGGCCGCACCGCGTCCCGCCGGACAGCGCCGCGCGGAGTCGTTCCCGGCGGAAGTCCCCTGGGAGGGGGTGCGGTTCGGGCACCGGCCCGGACGATGAGGGGCGCCGCGCGAGCGGGAGGTGTGCGGGCCGCGGCCCCGTGGGACCGGGCTCCCGTAAGGGTCCCTTGCACTGCGCCCGTCCAAGGTCATCGGATGCTCATAGTGCAAGGGCCCCTGAGAGCACGGTAATTCTGCGGACGGGGGCGGCCGGATGGAGTCGGCCGCCCCCGCGCACCGGCTACCCGCCGAAGGTCTTCTCCGGCGGATGAGTCGACAGCGCCGCCTGATTGAAGGTGACGGCCACTTTGTGCCCCCGCAACCGGGAAGCGTGCTGGTCGATCTTCCAGCCGTCGATCCGTACGCCGATCTCCTGGTGGCGACGGACTTGCTCACCGTCCAGCTGCACGCGGGCGGTACCGGACTCGCCGCCCGCCAGATTCAGGTAGTTGTCGTCGAACGTGGCCGGCAGGACGCGTTCGCCGGTCCGGGTGTCGTACACCTGCAGGTGCAGCATCAGTGCCACGGCGGTGCCGGTGTTCTCGACCTCCACCGTCAGCCCGACGCCGTCCCGCCCGTGCCGCGCGCGGGCCACGACGGAGACGGCGGCCGCGGGCGCGTCGTCCAGGCTCACGAATCCCGCGGCCCGCGCCGGATTCTCGGCCCAGTAGAAGTTGCGGACCGGTTCAGCACCGTGCGAGCTCTTGAACGACAGCCGGACGAAGGCGACGTCGGACGGCGCGCCCTTCAGCTGGGGGGCGATGTTGCCGACCACGGTGTGGTCGGACGCCGCCGCCCCGTCGACACGCAGGGAAGTGGCGGCGAACTCCGCCCCGTTCAGGTCGTGGAGCGTGACGGATACGGTGCCCCGCACCGCCCCTCGGGTGTGGTTGGCCACCACCACGTCGAGTGTCTGGCTGTTGAGAATCACGTTGACCCGTCGGCAGGCGTGCTGGACCGCGTAGAACGACGAATGCGCCTCCAGGTCGTGGCTGTACATCTGCCAGACGAAGCTGGGCTGCGCGGGATTGGTCATCCACATGATCACGCCGGTACGCGGGTACGGCTTGCCCTGCGCGGCACTCTGCATGTTCGCGGCGTGCGCCTCGTAGATCGCCTTGATGCACTCGTAGTTCATCAGCTGGGACTTGCGGGCGAAGTCCGGGAGGTTCTGCGGTTCGCCGTAGCGCTCCGCGGTGAGCTTGAGATATCCCGCGCCGCCGCCGTTGCCCCCGTTGCCGTTGACGTCACGGTCGGCCCAGAAGTCGTCCGGGTGCTCCCACGAGGCCTCGGGGAGCATCTTCTTGATGAATTCGAGCGTCGGGATCGAGTACGAGCCGACCTCGTTGTGGAACGGAGGCCAGTGCGTGCCGTCGTTGAGGGAGAAGTGGGTGCCCGGCGTGACCCAGTGGTACGGCCCGCCCGAGCTGTACCCGCCGATCGGGTCCTTGCCGGTGTCGCCGGCCGAGCTGGTCAGCGCGGCGCGTTTGGGGTCCAGCTCCGCGACCAGCGCGTTCAGGCCGTCGATGAGCGGCTGCGGGGGCGGGCCCTCGTTGCCGCCGCACCAGAGCAGGACCGACGGGTGGTTGCGGAACCGCACGATGCAGTCGCGGATGTTGTCCAGGTCCCGGGTGACGTTCGCCGGCGGTGGGCCTTCGGTCGAGCAGAAGAAGTCCTGCCAGACGAGGATGCCGTACTCGTCGCATGCGTCGAAGAAGTCCTCGGTGCTGCTCTGGCCGTTCCAGTTCCGGATCAGGTTGAGGTTGGCGTCGCGGTGCAACCGCAGCTGCGCGCGCAGCCGTTCGCGCGGAATGCGCTTGAGTGCCTCGTCCAGGCCCCAGTTGCCGCCCATCACCAGGATCGGCTGGTTGTTGACGGTGATCGCCAGGCAGTCGGCCGGGTCGCCGGACGGTGACTGGATCGGCTTGGTGTACTCGATCCGCCGGACGCCGAAGTCCACCGTCCGCTCGTCGTGGACCTGGCCGCCGGACTCGACACCGATCGTCAGCCGATAGCGGTGGGCGTCGCCGTAGCCGTTGGGCCACCACAGCTTCGGGCGGTTCAGCCGCAGGCAGTCGATGTCATCCGGCGTCACCGTGACCGAGGATGAGCCGGCCGGCACGGTGACGGTCCGTTCGAACTCGTGGCCATCGAGGGATCCCCGCACCGTCACGGCGCTGGGCTTGCCGAGCGCGCTGTCGAGGCCCAGGTCGATCGCGATGTCGGCCGTACGAAGATCGGCGGAGAGCGTCGGATCGACGCGGACGTCGGTCAGCCTGACCGGCCCGGTGGTGTACCAGGTGACCGGCTGCCAGATGCCGAGGTCGCGGTCGGGGATGGTGGGCAGCCAGTCCCAGCCCGCCGTGCAGAAGAGCGTCGGCCCGTTCTTCAGGGTGATCCCGGTCTTGCCGCCGTTGCGCCCGCCGCGGGTCACACCGCTGGCGTAGCTCGGCAGCGCCGGGGGATCGGCGTAGTCCAGCTTGCCGACCAGCACCGCGAGATGAGCCGTGCCGTCCGCTTTCGCGATGATGTCCGTGACGTCGAAGACACCGCGTTTGAAGGCGCCCTCGATGGTGCCCACCTCGGCGCCGTTGAGCCAGATGTTCCCCAGATAGTTGATGCCCTCGAAGTGCAGCCAGAACCGCTGGCCGGGGATCAGCCGGGGCACGGGGAAAGCGACCCGGTACCAGTAGCCGGTGTCTTTGAGGGTGTCCGGGACGGTGTCGGTCACGATGTGGCCGTACAGCGGATCGGGGTACTCGCCGTTGGCGATCATGCTTGTGAGCGGTGTCCCCGGCACGACGGCCGGCTTCATACCGGCGACGTGCCGTGCGCCGGCCTGCGCTTCGCCGGGCACCGTGGTGCTGTCGGCCGCCATGAACGTCCAGCCGCCGGTGATCTCGTGGCTGTCGGTGTGGAGGGGACGGGCACTGTCGGTTCCGCCCGTCGCCGCCGCGGCGAGGCCGGGCATTGCGAGCGCGCCGAGAACACCACCACCGGCGACGGCGATTCCACTGGACAGGAAACGCCTGCGATTCAACTGGGTCACGTCGCTCCCGATACACGCTTGACAACGTTGTCAGACCTGTCGGTTCAATGATCGGTAGGCTCCGGCTCCTTTGTCAAGAGGTCTCCGGGGTCTCCGCGATTCGAAGAATCCTGTCGGGTGGGACGAGCCCTGAAGCCTGAAGAGCCCGCCTGCGCAAGGGACTTGAGGGCAACCCGAAGGAACGGGGCGCGGCGGGCGCCGACCGGGTGCGTCGACCGTACGGCCTCCGGCTACCGTCCCGACTACCTTGTAGGGCACGCGATTCGAACACCCGAGGAGCACACTGTGACGGCCGGCAGCGACAAGCCCCTGATCGACACCAGCAGACCCCATCCGGCGCGCGTCTACGACTGGCTCCTGGGCGGCAAGGACAACTATCCGGTCGATCAGCAGGTCGGTGAGAAGCTGCCGTTGGAAGCGCGCGCCAACGCGGCGCGGAACCGGGCCTTCATGCACCGCGCGGCCGGCTGGCTCGCGCGGAACGGGGTGGATCAGTTCCTCGACATCGGTACGGGGATCCCGACCGCGCCCAACCTGCACCAGGTCGTCCAGGCGATCACGCCCACGGCCAGGGTCGTCTACGCGGACAACGACCCGATCGTGCTGCGCCACGCGGAAGCCCTGCTCATCAGCAGCCCGGAGGGTGCGACCGAGTACATCGACGCGGATGTGCGCGAGCCGGAGCTGATTCTCGGACGCGCGCGTCAACTGCTCGACTTCGAGCGGCCCGTAGCCCTGTCGCTCATCGCGCTGATGCACTTCCTGCCCGACGACCAGGACCCGTACGGCATCACCCGCACGCTCGTGGACGCGCTGCCGCCCGGCAGTTACCTGGTCCTCTCGCACGGCACGGCGGACCAGCATCCGGAGCTGGAGGACGAGACCAGGACGGCGTACCGCAAGGGCGCCATCGAGCTGCGGATGCGTACGCGGGCCGAGGTCGAGCCGTTCTTCGACGGGCTCGATCTCGTCGAGCCGGGGCTGGTGCCCGCGACGGAGTGGTACAAGGAGGGGCCGGCGCCGGAGAAGGAGCGGAGCGGGTTCTACGTGGGGGTCGGCCGGGTGCGCTGAGCCGGGCGCGGGCGGCGGTGCCGGTGACTCCGGCGCGGCGTGCGGGGCCGGAGCCGCCCCGTGTGCCGCGCGGGCCCGCCGCTCACTCGGCTGCCGGGGTCAGCTGCTTCGCGAAGCAGCGGCTGCTCTCGTACTCGCGGTAGTGGCCGAACTTCTCGCAGGGCGCGTAGCCGCTCGACGCGTACAGCTCTATCGCCTCGGGCTGCCGGTCGCCCGTTTCGAGCACCATGCGGGTACGGCCCGCCGCACGGGCGCTCTCCTCCAGGGCGGCGAGTATCCGCCGGGCCAGCCCGAGCCCGCGCGCCTCGCGGACCACGTACATCCGCTTCAGTTCGGCGTCCCCGGCCGAGTAGCCGTGTTCACCGGCTCCGTCCTGGTTCCGCCAGCCGCCGGTCGCCACCGGCCTGTCGTCCTCGTCGTACGCCAGGAGGTAGAGCCCGGCGGGCGGGTCGAACATCGTGGCGTCCAGCGGTGTGATGTCGCCGTCGTCGCCGTACCGCTCGGCGTATTCGAGCTGCACCTGGTCGTTGAGCTTGACGGCGTCGGGGTGATCGTAGCGGACCGGCTGGATATTCATGCGTTAAACCGTACATCTATACATAGGGGGAGGGTGATGCGGGTGCCGACGGGTGTCGTACCGCCCGTCGGGCCCATCCTAAATGGGTGAAAACGCGTTCACTGTGACTGTCTGTCTGCCTGCCCGTCTGCCCGTCTGCCCGTCTGCCCGTCTGCCCGTCTGCCGGACGGCCACGGTCGGGCGGGCGTGGTGGGAACTCACCCTTGAGCGGCGCCGCGCAGACCGGGGACGAAGATGTCCTCGGACGTGAGCAGCCGCTTCGACAGGCCCTGCTCGTGGTGGTAGCGCAGGAAGGTGTCGACGGCCTTGCGGTTGGCGTCGATGCCGTAGGGCCACCAGTCCTCGCCGAGCAGCGCGCGGTTCTCCGCGAACAGCTCGCTGAACCAGGGGGTGATCACCGACATGTGCTGTTTGGCCGCACCGGCCCGGTACCGCTCCTGCACGATGTCCTTGGCCTGGCTGAACGCGCGGTACACGGACTGCGCCAGGCCGGGCACTTCGGCCAGTTCACGGCGGATCGCGACGACGTGCATCATCGGGAAGACGCCGGTGCGGCGGTAGTAGTCGCGCTCGACCGCCCCGTAGTCGACGAACAGCCGCCGGATCTTCTTCGCCGAGCCGTCGATGAGGCCCTGCGGGACGTCGACCGACAGCAGGGCGTCGATCTCACCCGCTTCGAGCATGGCTCCGAGCGTCTGGTCGCCCTCGGTGTGGCGCACATCGACGCCGTCCGGGACGGGCTGCGGAATCCAGTCGAAGGCGGGGATCGGGTGATCGGTGCCGCCGATCACCCAGCGCATCCGGTCGGGCGTGACGCCGTACTCCTCGGCCAGGACGCCCTTCATCCAGACCCCCGGGTCGTGGCCCCACAGCGCGAACTCCCCGACGGTCCTGCCCGCGAGGTCCTCCGGCTTCTCGATCCCGCTGTCGGTGTTCACGAACAGCGACGAGTGGCGGAAGTTGCGGTTCGGGAAGACCGGCAGGGCCATGAAGGGTGAATCGTCCAGGTCGAACGTGCGCAGGAAGTAGGTCAGCCCGAATTCCGCGATGTCCAGTTCACCCTTGGCCATGCGGCAGAAGACGTCGGAGATCAGCGGCGAGGTGTCGAGAGTGGCGTCGACGCCGGCGATCGTGACCCGTCCGTCGAACAGCGGCTCGGTGTGCTCGTAGCGGTAGAGGCCCACCTTGAGCTTCAGCTCGGTCATCGTGGTGCTCCTTCTCCTCGCGCAGCGCGGGCCGCTTCCGTGAATGAGCGTTCACGTTTATGGTGAGGGAAGGCGTTCGCCGCCGTCAAGGCGAATGACTGTTCATTTACGGAAGGGGTGTGACCCGTGCCGCGCATCACTGCCGAACGCCGGGCGGCGAACCGGTCGCAGATCGTGGCGGCGGCCCGTCGCTGTTTCTCGCGTGACGGCTTCCACCAGACGTCGATGCCCGACATCGCGGCTGAGGCGGGTGTGTCGGTGGGCGCCCCCTACCGCTACTTCGCCGGCAAGGAAGAGCTGATCCTGGAGATCGCTGGTGACGCCTTCCGTGTGATGTTCGATCCCGTCGAGCGCCTCGTCGGCGAGGCCGGCGATGTGACGGTCGCCGATCTGGTCGCGGCGGCGGTCGACCCGGTGAGCGGTGAGGTCGCTGTCGACGGCACCGGCCGGGCCGTCCCTGTCGACGAGCTTCTGCGCTGCGCGGTCCAGGCATGGGGCGAGCTGCTGCGGCACCAAGGGCTGCGGGAGCAGGCCGGGGCGGGCTTCGAGCGTGTACGGGAACGCATCGCGGACGCGCTCCGCGCCGGTCGGCGGGCGGGAACTGTGCCGGCGGGGCTGGACCCCGATCGCGGAGCGCGTGTGGTGATGGCGTTGCTGCACGGTTTTGTACTGCAGTACACGGCGTTCGGACTTGACGACCCGGCCGGCTTCGCGCACGACGTCCGCGTCGTACTCAGCGACGCGGGAGTGCTGCGCGGCGATCGCTGAAGCCGGCCATGCGCGTTCCGGCCTCGCACGGCGAGGGCCGTACCTGCGGCTGTGCCGGCGGCCCGGCGCCGCCCCGTGGGCGGATGGGTAGGCTGCCTCACTCGGACAGCAGGCAGTAGGAGCATGTTTTGATCACCGTGACCACCGTGAACGTGAACGGGCTGCGCGCCGCCGCCAAGA
This sequence comes from Streptomyces sp. NBC_00859, assembly GCF_045161865.1. Classification (NCBI taxonomy): domain Bacteria; kingdom Bacillati; phylum Actinomycetota; class Actinomycetes; order Kitasatosporales; family Streptomycetaceae; genus Streptomyces; species Streptomyces sp. NBC_00859. The sequence goes on from NZ_CP108826.1 coordinate 4,804,671, forward strand.
AGGGCTTCGTGGAGTGGCTGGCGCAGACCGACGCCGATGTGATCTGCCTCCAGGAGGTACGCGCCGAGCCCCAGCAGCTGACCGACGAGGTCCGCGAGCCGGAGGGGTGGTTCACCGTGCACGCTCCGGCTGCTGCGAAGGGGCGCGCGGGTGTCTCGCTGTACGCCCGGCGTGAGCCGGAGCGGGTGCAGATCGGCTTCGGCAGTGCGGAGTTCGACGGCAGCGGGCGGTACGCCGAGATCGACCTGCCCGGTGTGACGGTCGCCAGCCTGTATCTCCCCTCGGGTGAGGTCGGCACGGAGCGGCAGGACGAGAAGCTGCGGTTCATGGCGGAGTTCCTGCCGTACCTCCAGGGGCTCAGGGAACGGGCGGCCGCCGACGGCCGTGAGGTCGTGGTCTGCGGCGACTGGAACATCGCCCACCAGGAGGCCGACCTCAAGAACTGGAAGGGCAACAAGAAGAACTCAGGCTTCCTGCCCGAGGAGCGCGAGTGGCTGACGCGCGTCTTCGCCGGGGACGACGGCGCCTACGTCGACGTGGTGCGGGCGCTCCACCCCGGTGTGGAGGGCCCCTACTCGTGGTGGTCCTACCGGGGGCGCGCCTTCGACAACGATTCGGGTTGGCGCATCGACTACCAGGTGGCGACCCCCGGGCTGGCCGCCAAGGCGGTCAAGGCCTGGGTCGAGCGGGCCGCCACGCACGACGAGCGGTGGAGCGACCACGCGCCGGTGACGGCGGTGTACGACCTGTAGGACCTGCGCCCCCGTACGGCCGGCAGGACCGGACCGGCTCGCACGGCCATGGCGTACGTGGCTGCGGTGCGGGCGGCCCGGCGGGTGTCACTCCCCTTCCGGGCCGCTCTTCTCCGCCCGTACCCGCCGGTCGAGCGACATGGAGAGTTCCGCTTCCACCACGTCCTTCGCCAGGGGCCGCACCCGCTCCATCGCGCTCGTGAACTCCTCGTCCCCGAGGTGGGTCCGGACCAGGCCGGAGAAGAGTTCGGTGAGGGCCTCGGTGTGCCTGCGGACCTCGCGGCCCGACGCGAGGACCGATGCCAGCGGGACGCCCTGGCGGACCAGGGCCGCCGATACGTCCAGCAGGCGGCGGCTGATGTGGATGATGTTGTCGCCGTCCGTGGCGAGATAGCCGAGGTCGAGGGCGGCTGCGAGGTTCTCCGCTGTGACCTCGCCCTCGAAGTAGTCCGCGAGCTGCTCCGGAGTGAGCCGGACCGGTTCCTCCTCCGTCCAGGCCGGCGGCTCGGTGGCGGCCAGGCCCAGGAGCTGGCCCACGTCCCGGCCGCTCTCGAAGGCCGTGGCGAGATCGGCGATGCCGCTGAGGGTGTGACCGCGCTCCAGCAGGGCCGAGATCGTGTGCAGCCGGGCCAGGTGGTGTTCGTCGTACCAGGCGATGCGGCCTTCGCGGCGCGGTGGCGGGATCAGCTTGCGTTCGCGGTAGAAGCGCAGGGTGCGCACGGTGATACCGGCCGCTTCGGCCAGCTCCTCCATGCGGTACTCGCGCCCCGTTCTTTCCTCTGCCACGCCGGAAGCCTATGCCGTACCGGCGCGAACTTTCCTTGGTCTGCCCCCTACCCATGAGTACGCCACTGTTCTACTCTCCAACTGTGCCAGTGATTACTGGCAGAGTTCGGGGTACTGCGGGAGGCGGCAGCATGGCCCAGCACGAGCACGTACGAGTGGCGGTGATCGGATCCGGATTCGGTGGCCTCGGGGCCGCGGTCCGGCTGCGCCGCGAGGGAATAACCGACTTCGTCGTCCTGGAACGGGCCGGCTCGGTCGGCGGGACCTGGCGAGACAACAGTTACCCGGGGTGCGCCTGCGACGTGCCGTCCCACCTCTATTCGTTCTCCTTCGCGCCCAACCCCGACTGGCCGCGCACCTTCTCCGGCCAGCCGCACATCCGGGCCTACCTGGAGAACGTCGCCGACACCTTCGGGCTGCGGCCGCATATCCGCCTCGACCACGAGGTGCAGATGATGCACTGGGACTCCGCCGAACTGCGCTGGGAGATCGAGACCACGCAGGGCACGCTGACCGCCGACGTGGTCATCTCCGCGACCGGGCCGCTCTCGGACCCGAAGATGCCGGAAGTGCCGGGACTCGACTCGTTCTCCGGCGAGGTCTTCCACTCCGCGCAGTGGGACCACGGGGCCGACCTGCGCGGCAAGCGCGTCGCGATGATCGGGACCGGTGCCTCCGCGATCCAGATCGTGCCCGCCATCCAGCCGGAGGCCGGGCGGCTCACCCTCTTCCAGCGCACCCCGCCGTGGGTGATGCCCCGGATGGACCGCGCCATAAGCGGTGCCGAGCGGTGGCTGCACGGGAAGGTGCCCGCCACCGCCGCGGTGCGCAGGCGGCTGCTGTGGAGCATACGAGAGCTCCAGGTCAGCGCCTTCACCAAGCACCCCAACGAGCTCGGGCTCATCGAATCGATCGGCAGGGCCAACATCGGCCGGTCCATCAAGGACCCGGCGCTGCGGGCCAAGCTCACGCCCTCGTACCGGATCGGGTGCAAGCGCATCCTCCTTTCCAGCACCTACTACCCGGCTCTGGCGCAGCCCAATGTGGACGTCGTGGCCTCCGGACTCAAGGAGGTCAGGGGAAATACGCTGGTCGCGTCCGACGGCACCGAGACCGAGGCGGATGTGATCATCTTCGGGACCGGCTTCCATGTGACGGACATGCCGATCGCCGAACGGGTGGTGGGCGCCGACGGCGTCACGCTCGCCGAGGCGTGGAAGGACGGCATGGAGTCGCTGCGCGGGGCGACGGCCGCCGGGTTCCCCAACTGGATGACCATCATCGGTCCGAACACCGGGCTCGGGAACTCCTCGATGATCCTGATGATCGAGGCCCAGCTGAGCTATCTCGCCGACTACATGCGCCAGTTGAACGTCCTGGGCGGCAGGGTCGCGCTCGATCCCCGCCCGGCGGCGGTGGACGCGTGGAACGTCCGCGTCCAGGAGCGCATGAAGCGGACCGTCTGGAACACCGGCGGCTGCACCAGCTGGTACCTCGACGCCAACGGGCGCAACACGACGATCTGGCCGGGCACGACAGCCGAGTTCCGCAAGGCGACGCTCGGCGTTGACCTCGGTGAGTACGAGGTCGTACGGGCCGCCGCCGGACAGACCGTCGTACGGCAGCGCACCGGTGATCACGACAGCGACGGCGCCCAGGACCGCACCGTGGACCGGGAGTCGGTGTGAGCGGCGTGGGAGTGCGGGAGCTGACAGCGGTCTCCGCCGACGGGGCGCGTATCCACGTCGAGGTGCACGGCCCCGACGGCGCCCCCGCTGTGGTGCTCGCACACGGCTGGACCTGCTCCACCCGCTTCTGGGACGCCCAGATCAGGGACCTCTCGGCGGACCACCGGGTGGTGGTGTACGACCAGCGCGGCCACGGGCGCACGCCCGGCGCGGACCCCGGCGGCTACACCACGGACACCCTGGCCGACGACCTGGAGGCGGTGCTCGCCGCCACCCTCGGACCGGGCGAACAGGCTGTGCTCGGCGGCCATTCCATGGGCGGGATGACGATGATGGCCGCCGGAGCGCGGCCCGGGTTCCGGGAGCACGCGGCGGCGGTGCTGCTGTGCAGTACGGGCAGCTCGCGGCTGATCGCCGAGGCGACCGTGCTGCCGATGCGGCCAGGCAGGCTGCGGACCCGGCTGACGGGCGCGGTGCTCGGGTCGCGGGCGCCGCTCGGGCCCGTCACGCCCGTGTCCAGAAGGATTCTCAAGTACGCGACGATGGGCCCCGGTTCGGCCCCGGACCGGGTGGCCACATGTGCGCGGATCGTGCACGCCTGCCCCCGGGCGGCGCGGGTGGGCTGGTCGCATGTGCTCGCGGCCCTCGATCTGGGTTCGGTGATACGGGAGTTGACCGTGCCCACCGCGGTCGTCGTCGGAACGGCCGACCGGCTCACCCCTGCGGTGCACGCACGGGAACTGGCTGCGGCGCTGCCGCACTGCCTCGGCCTCACCGAACTGGTGGGGATCGGGCACATGACGCCGGTGGAGGCGCCCGAGGTGGTCGGCGCGCGCCTGCGTGAACTGGTCGCCGCCCATCTGCGGGTGGACCGAGTGGAGAAGGAGGAGGCCGTATGAGCAGGACGAGTCTTGAGGGCCAGGTCGCGGTCGTCACGGGCGCCGCGCGCGGGGTCGGTGAGCTGCTCGCCCGCAAGCTCTCGGCGCGCGGGGCGAAGGTGGCGCTCGTCGGCCTGGAGCCGGACGAGCTGAAGGCGGTCTCCGGCCGTCTGCACACCGAGAGCGCGTACTGGTACGCCGATGTCACCGACCATGTGGCGATGGCGGACATCGCGCAGCAGGTCAAGGCGCATTTCGGGAAGGTCGACATCGTCGTCGCCAACGCCGGGGTGGCGTCCGGCGGGCCCTTCGTGGACTCCGACCCCGAGTCGTGGCGGCGGGTCATCGAGGTCAACCTGGTGGGCGGGGCGGTGACCGCGCGGGCGTTCCTGCCGGTGCTGATGGAGAGCCGCGGGTACTTCCTCCAGATCGCCTCGCTGGCCGCCGTCACACCCGCGCCGATGATGTCCGCGTACTGCGCGTCCAAGTCGGGTGTCGAGGCCTTCGCGCACTGCCTGCGGGCCGAGGTCGGCTACAAGGGCGTACGGGTGGGCGTCGGCTACCTGTCCTGGACGGATACGGACATGGTGCGCGGCGCCGACGAGGACGACGTGATGCGGGAGCTGCGCCAGCGGCTGCCGTGGCCGGCGAACCGCACGTATCCGCTGGGCCCGGCCGTCGACCGGATCGTGGCCGGCGTCGAGCGGCGGTCCGCGCACGTGTACGCGCAGTGGTGGCTGCGCGGGATGCAGTCCGTACGGGGCTACCTGCCCGCGCTGATCGGTACGGTCGGCCAGCGTGAGATGCGGCGCTTCGAGCCGAGGCTCGCCGGGGTGAGCAGGGGCCTGGTGGGTGCCGGCGGGGTGGCGGACGAGAAGGCGCGCACGGAGCGTGACTGATCGAAATGCGGTGAATGTTCCGTCATGTCAGTCTGGTTGAGGCCTGGAGGGCACAGCCCTCCATCCCCTCACACTTCACTGGGAGTGAACCTCATGGGCATGAAGGACCAGTTCAAGGACAAGGCGCAGCAGCTCGCCGACAAGGGCAAGCAGTCGGCTGACGGTGCGAAGGACAAGGCTCCGGAGCGCTCGCCGCGCCCCGGTGACGAGGCGAGGGAGCGCGGCGGGAACGTCGCGGACCGGGCGCGGGATCGCGGCCAGGGCCAGGCCGACCAGGTCCGGGACCAGTTCGACTCCTGAACGTGAATCCGTGAGAGGGCGCGCCTCCCTTGGGGGGCGCGCCCTCTCGGCGTGCGGTGGTGTGGGGCCGTGCGGTGGTGCGCGGCCTGCCCGCACGCGCCCGTCCGCGACAGCGCGGGCGCGTGCCCCTACCGGGGCGGCAGCGTCGGCCGCCGCTTGTCCGGTACCGCCGAGTAGTCCGGTGGTTCCGCGGCCGGCTTCGCCGCCAGGAGGTCGAGCGCCGTCCACACCGCGTCGTCGAGCTGCCCGTGCCGGCCCTCCGCCCAGTTCAGCGGGGTGCGCAGGGCCTCGACGTCCGGTTCCACACCGTGGTTCTCGACCGACCAGCCGTAGTCGTCGAACCAGGCCGCGTTCATCGGGACCGTGATCACCGTGCCGTCGCCGAGCCGGTGGCGGCCCGTCATACCGACCACGCCGCCCCACGTGCGCTGGCCCACCACCGGGCCGAGCCCCAGCAGCCGGAACGCGGCCGTGATCATGTCGCCGTCGGACGAGGTCGCCTCGTCCGCGAGGGCGACCACCGGGCCGCGGGGCGCGTTCGACGCGTAGGAGACGGGCTGGGCGTCCCGGGTGAGGTCCCAGCCCAGGATCGTGCGGGTGAGTTTCTCGACGACCAGCTCGCTGATGTGCCCGCCCGCGTTGCCCCGTACGTCCACGATCAGCGCGGGGCGTGAGACCTCCAGGCGCAGATCGCGGTTGAACTGCGCCCATCCCGAGCCGCCCATGTCCGGGATGTGCAGATAGCCGCACCGGCCGTCGCTCAACTCCCGTACGACAGCGCGCCGTTTGGCCACCCAGTCCTGGTAGCGCAGTGGCCGCTCGTCGATCAGCGGGACCACCGCGACCCGGCGGGAGCCGCCCTCCGGGCCCGCCGGGCCGAAGGTCAGCTCGACCGTGGTGCCGCCCGCCGCGGCGAGCAGCGGGTAGGGGCCGGTGACGGGGTCCACCGGGCGGCCGTCGACATGGGTCAGCGCGGCGCCCTCGCGGATACCCGTACCCGCCAGCGGGGAGCGGGCCTTGGAGTCCGACGAGTCGCCGGGCAGGATGCGCTTGACCACCCAGGCGCCCTCCCTGCACACCAGATTCGCGCCGAGCAGGCCCATCACCCGCTGGTAGTGGGGCGGTCCCTCGTTGCGACGGGCGGCGGTGACGTACGCGTGCGATGTGCCCAGTTCGCCGAGCACCTCGCGCAGCAGGTCGGCGAACTCGTCCGGGGTCGCGACCCGTTCGACCAGCGGGCGGTACTGCGCCAGGATCGCCGACCAGTCGATGCCGCCCATCTCCGGCTCCCAGAAGTAGGAGCGGATGATGCGCCCCGCCTCGTCGTACGCCTGGCGCCACTCGGACGCGGGGTCGACGTCGTGCAGGATGCGCCGGGGGTCGAGGTAGACCGTGGTGTCGTTGTCGCCGATGTCAGTGGCGGGAACCGCGCGCAGCTCGCCCAGGTCCATGACCACCAGCCTGCTGCCGTCGCCGCTGATGGCGAACCAGTCGAGGTGGCCGACCAGTTCGGTCTTGCGGGCCCGTGCGACGGCGAAGTGTTCGAGCGTGGGGCGGCCCGAGATGTCGGCCGGATTGACGAACGTCTCGCCCAGCGCGCCCGAGATGGGCCAGCGCAGCCAGACGAGACCGCCGCCGCTGACCGGGCAGAGCGAGGAGTACTTCGAAGCGGGCACCGGGAAGGGCGTGACCCGGCTCTCCAGCCCCTCGATCTCGACCAGCACCTTGCTGCCGTCCGCGCTGTCCCCCGGATCGTCGGCCGGGTCGAGACCGCCTGCCGCGGGGCGGCCGTCGGGGGAGAGGGCGAAGGGCGAGGGCGTCGTGGAGGTGAGCGGCACGAGGTACGGGCGGCAGCCGAGCGGGAACGACAGGTCGCCGGTGTGGACGTCGTACACCGGGTCGAAGCCGCGCCAGGAGAGGAACGCCAGATAGCGGCCGTCGCTGGTGAAGACCGGGTTCTCGTCCTCGAAGCGGCCGTTGGTGACATCGACGACGGTCGGGGCCATCGGCCCGGCGATCTTCGCCATCTTGATCTGGCGCAGCGAGCGGCCGATCCCGGGGTGCGACCAGGTCAGCCAGGTGCCGTCGGGGGAGAACGCCAGATCGCGCACCGGGCCGTTGAGGGAGCGGATCAGCTCGGTGACCCCGCCCTCGCCGTCACTGTCACCGTCACCGCCGGCCCGGGGGTCCGCCGGCTCGCCGTCCGCGCTGCCGTCCCCCGGCGCCCCCTCGGGTCCCGGTGTTCCGTCCGGTGTGTCCTGCGGAACCGTGAGCAGCAGCAGCCGCCCGTCGTGCGAGGCGATGGCCAGCCGCTCCCCTTCGGGGTCCGAGACCATCTCCTGGACGCGTCCCAGCTCGCCCGCGGCGAGCAGTACGGGCGGCCGGTCGCCGCTGGCGCGCGGCATGTACGCGACCTCGACCGCGTCCTCGCCCTGCGCGTCCGTGACGTAGGCGATCCGTCCCGCGCTGCCGAGCATCTCGGGCAGGCGGACCCGTACCCCGGGGGTGTCCGTGATGGTGCGGGCCGGGCCGTCGCGGTGGGTGAGCCAGTACAGGCTGCCGCGTACGAGGACAGCGCTCGCGCGCCCGGTCTCGTCGACGGACAGGCCGTCCACGTTCGCCGACGCGGGGATCTGATAGGCGCGCCGGCCCGTGCGCGGGCTGCCGATGCGGACCTCCAGCTTGCGCGGCACCGCGCCGGGCGACAGGTCGTCGGCCAGCCAGATATCGCCCGCGCACTGGTAGACCACCCGGTGGCCGTCGGTGGAGGCGTTCCTCGCGTACCAGGCGTCGTGGTCGGTGTGGCGGCGCAGATCCGTGCCGTCCGGCAGGCAGGAGTACAGGTTGCCGATCCCCTCGTGATCGGAGAGGAAGGCGACCCGGTCGCCGACCAGCATCGGGCAGCCCAGATGCCCGTCGATCCCGGCGAGCAGCCGCTCCCCGTGCAGCCAGAGGCGGCCGGTGGCGCCGCCGCGGTAGCGCTTCCAGGCGGCCGGTTCGTGCGGAGGCTTCCCGGTGAGCAGAAGCGTTCGCCGCTCGCCGCCCACGTCGCCGACCGCGATGTCGTGGACCGGCCCCCAGGGCAGCTTGGCCCCCGGTGAGCCGTCGGTGGCCACCGTGTAGGCCCAGCTGAAGTGCGAGAACGGCTGGTTGTGCGAGGCCACGGCCAGGATGTCGCCCTCGGGCGTCCAGCCCCGGACGCGGGTGTCCAGGGAGCCCCAGTACGTCAGGCGCCGGGACGGGCCGCCCTGTACGGGGGCCAGATGGATCTCCGGGTCCAGGCTGCGCCAGGACGTGTACGCGATGTGTGCGCCGTCGGGGGAGAACCGCGGCTGGCCCAACCGGGTCCGGTCCGCGGTGATCCGCCAGGCCCGGTCGGGGCGCTCGGCCCCGGCGGCGAGAGGCGCGACCCAGAGGTCGTCCTCGGTGGCGAAGCACAGCAGGTCGCCGTGGAGGTTCGGGAAGCGGAGGTACGCGGCATCTCCCACATCGGCATGGCTCACCCCTCAATGCTTTCCGCGCTGAGGGGGCCCGGCAACTCGTGGGGCTCGCCATCTCAGCCGTTGCCCCTCCCATTGCGGGCCTGCCTGTGACCGCCGTGGGGCCGCACGCACCACTGCGCAGTCCGAGCCCGGAGAGCCCGCGGGAGCTGAGGGGGGTCAGCCTGACTTGGGGAAGGCGGCGCGCAGTGCGGAGCCGCGGGTGGTGAAGGCGGCTCGGATGACGGGCAGCATGCAGAGGGCCTGCATCACGGCGTACCACGCAGGGCAGACGCCCGGGATCAGGTCGACGCCGATGATCGCGATCGGCATGATGACGACGAGGGCGGTCAAGCGCTCGAAGGCCCGCCGGGATCCCCGGGAGGCGGAGGTGGCCGTCCGGTGGAGCAGCAGGGCGACCACGGGCAGCAGGACTGCCCGGACCCACATGAACGTATTCACCGTATGACCGCTGCCCGATACCGCGACGACTGCCAGGAGGGCGACGGCGCCGAGTGCGCCGTAGACCTTGATGCTGTTCTTCGCCGTGCCGAAGGCTTCCTGGGCGCGGGGGGTGTCGAGGGATGCTGCCCCGGCTGTGGTGTGTCTGTTGGTCTCCATGCTCATCGACGCTACGAAGCGCCCGCCTGACGCGGTATCCGTCTGGACCCACGGGTGGGTGGGGCCAGCCCCACTTCCCTGCTGACCAGGGCGGTGGCGGACTCAGTGCGGTGCACAGTGGAAGCACCGAACGGAAGGCGACAGAAGAATCATGGGACAGCTGGGTTCGTGGCCGGCGCGCGTCGGCGTGGGGTTCGTCAGGGCGTGCGTCGTGTCGGTCGTCAGCATGCTGGTCCCGGCCGTGTGGGCCGGCGCCGTGGCACTGGGGATTTGGTGGGGGGCGGGGAACCCGTGGTCGTGGGTGGGGCCGGTCGTGCTGGTGTGCGTGGGGACGCTCGCCCTGTGCCGCCCGGTCTGCCGGATGACCCGCTCACTCGTAGCGAAGTGGACGGCAGCTGTCGTCCCGGCCGGATACCGGCAGGCCGGGCCGGTGACGCGGATGTCCACCGGGTACTGGTGGAACGGCTTCAGTTACGAGCGCACCCGCCGTGACGCCCTCCTGGACCAGAAGTGGCGGGTCCGATGGAGCGACCCCGCCAACTGGCGCGACCTGCGCTTCGTGGCTGTCGCGCCGTTCACCGCGGGCCTCGTTGCGTGCCTTCCGCCGGCCGGGGTGGCCGTGGCGGTCATCGGGCTCGGCCGGCCGGGGATACCCGGCCGCGTCGCCGGGCTGCTCGGCCTGGGCATGGCCGTCGCCAGTGCGCCGTACGCCTGGCGTCCCGTCGTGCCGGTCGCCGTCCGCTACCTGCGGCCGTCATCCGCCATGGAGCTGTCGGACCGGGTGGACGAGCTGACCGCCCAGCGTGCGGAGGCGACGGTGGCCCAGGCCGCCGAAATCCGCCGGATCGAGAGGGACCTGCACGACGGGGCACAGGCCCGCCTGGTCGGGCTCGGGCTGTCGTTGGCGACTGCGGAGAAGCTGATGGAGACCGACCCTGAACAGGCCAGAGCGCTGATGCGGGATGCGCGGGAAGGCGCCACCGCGTCGCTGGCCGAACTCCGTGAACTGGTGAAGGGAATCAACCCGCCCGTGCTGAACGACCGCGGGCTCGTCGATGCCGTTCGCGCTCTCGCCCTGGACAGCCCGCTGGAAGCGGCTGTCAGCGCCGGCCTCCGGCTCCGCCTGGACCCGCCGGTCGAGTCAGCCCTCTACTTCGCCGTCGCCGAACTGCTGACCAACGCGGTCAAGCACGCCCGCGCGACTGGGGCCCGGATCTCCATCACCCAGGACGGCGCCGGCATCGTCGTCGTCGATGTCGAGGACGACGGACGCGGTGGAGCCGTCATCCGAGACGCCGGAGGCCTCGCCGGGCTGCGCCGCCGCCTCGCGGTCTTCGACGGCACCCTGGAGATCACCAGCCCGGCCGGTGGCCCGACCCGGGTGAGGATGATGGTGCCATGCGAATCGTAGTAGCCGAGGACCTCTACCTCCTGCGCGACGGAATGGTCCGCCTCATCGAGGCGTGCGGGCACCAGGTGGTGGCGACGGCCGCCACGGGACCCGAGACCCTCGAAGCGCTGCTGAGGTGGCGGCCGGACGTCGCCGTCATCGACGTCCGCATGCCGCCGGCCCAGTCGGACGAGGGCCTGCGCGCCGCTCTCGCCGCCCGTCGCGAGCTGCCTGGACTGCCGGTCCTCATCCTCTCCCAGTACGTCGAGCAGCTGTATGCCCGCGAACTCCTGGCCGACGGCGCCGGCGGCATCGGATATTTCCTCAAGGAGAGTGTCTTCGACGCCGACCAGTTCATCGACGCCCTGGAACGCGTCGCCGGTGGGGGAACGGCCATGGACCCGGCCGTCATCGCCAAACTGCTGTCCAGCGGGTCCTCGAACCGGCGGCTGGAACGGCTCACCGAACGCGAGCATTCCGTGCTCGGCCTCATGGCCGAGGGACTGTCCAACCAGGCCATCGGCCGGCGGCTCTTCCTCAGCGAGAGCGCCATCAGCAAATACACGACCTCCCTCTTCGGCAAACTCGGCATCACCGACGACGACAGCAACAACCGCCGTGTCCTTGCCGTTCTCACCTACCTGAACAGCCCGTGATCCGCTTCGGTCTTATCCCGGTCCGACAACCGTGATCGAGTCCACAAGCGAAACGTTGCCGTTTCGCTCAGAGGCGGCGTACCGTCGTGGTGTACGAAACCGTTTCGCTCGGGAAGGCCGGGGATGGCAAGCAGACTGACGCCGGAGCGCGAGGGTGAGCTGTACGCGGCCACGCTCGATCTGCTGCGTGAGGTCGGCTACGAAACCCTGACCATGGACGCCGTCGCCGCTCGTACCCGCTCCAGCAAGGCCACCCTCTACCGCCAGTGGGGGAGTAAGCCGGAGCTGGTCGCCAGGGCGCTCCGGTACAACAAGCCCGTCCGTATCGACGAGGTCGACACCGGTTCGCTGCGCGGGGACTTCCAGTCCATGGTGGCGCGCGAGGACGACTGCGAGATGGAGCGGAATTCCGCACTGATGCGGGGCCTGATGCATGCCGTGCATGAGAACCCGGATCTTTTTCAGGCGCTGCGCGAGCTGCTGATCGAACCCGAGGTGACCGGGCTCAACCGCATGCTGGAGCGCGCTGTGGAGCGCGGCGAGGTCAGTGCCGACAACCCCGCGCTGAGTTTTGTCCCGCACATGATGGTCGGCGCTTTCGTCGCCCGTCAGCTGCTGGAGGAGCAGCCTGTCGACCAGGCTTTCCTCTCCTGTTATCTGGACGCTGTGGTACTCCCCGCTCTCGGCGCCCAGCCACCGGTCAACCCGTGACCAGTCACTGATCAGTCACTGATCAACCCGGTCCCCGCGGTGACCACCACTGAGCCATCGCCTGACACACCTGAACATCTCTCCACCTGACACGCCGCTCTCGTCGTCGGGCTGGTTCATTACGCCCTTTTCCACCCGACCTGACCGGGAGACGCCCTCGTGGCCACGTACCTCTACAAGCTCGGACGGTTCGCCTTCCGGCGCCGCCGTTATGTCGCCCTGGTGTGGGTGGCGCTGCTGGCGCTCGCCGGCTTCGGCGCCTCGTCCGCCGCCACCGCGACCGCAAGCTCCTTCTCGATACCCGGCACGGAGGCCCAGAAGGCCTTCGACCTGCTGGGACAGCGGTTCCCCGGCACCAGCGCCGACGGCGCGACCGCCCGGGTCGTCTTCAAGGCCCCCTCCGGCGAGAAGATGACATCCGCGCCGAACAAGGACGAGATCAAGACGGTCGAGAAGGAGCTCAGCGCCGGCTCCTCCCAGATCGCCTCGGTGAAGGACCCCTACAAGGCGAAGGCCGTCTCCAAGGACGGCAGCACGGTCTACGTCCAGGTCACCTACAAGGTCAGCTCGATGGAGCTGACCGACAAGTCCAAGGACGCGCTCCAGGACACCGCGGACAAGGCCCAGCACAACGGATACACGGTGGAGATCGGCGGTGACGCGCTCCAGGCCATGCCGGAGACCGGCTCCGGCGAGATCATCGGTGTTGTGCTCGCCGCGATCGTGCTCATCGTGACGTTCGGCTCGCTGATCGCCGCGGGGCTCCCGCTGCTGACCGCGCTCATCGGCGTCGGTATCGGTGTCTCGACGATCACGGCGCTGGCCAATGTGCTGGACCTGGGCAACACCACGTCGACACTGGCGATGATGATCGGCCTCGCGGTCGGTATCGACTACGCGCTGTTCATCGTCTCCCGCTACCGAGCGGAACTGGCCGAGGGCAGGGAACCGCAGGAAGCCGCGGGACGGGCGGTCGGAACGGCCGGCTCGGCCGTGGTGTTCGCCGGACTCACCGTGGTCATCGCCCTGGTCGGCCTGGCCGTCGTGAACATTCCGATGCTCTCCAAGATGGGCTTCGCCGCGGCCGGTACGGTCGTGATCGCCGTCCTCATCGCGCTCACCCTCATCCCCGCGCTGCTCGGCTTCGCCGGAAAGCGCGTGGTGGGCCGCAAGGCCCGCAAGAACCCGCCGGTGCCGGGCGCCGAGGTCAAGGCCAACGGCGGCACCCGCTGGGCGCGGGTCGTCCTGCGCCGCCCGCTGCTCGTGCTGCTCGTCGGTGTGATCGGCCTGGGTGCCATCGCGATTCCTGCGGCCTCCCTGGAGATGGGCCTGCCGGACGACGGGGCGCAGCCCACCAACACCACCCAGCGCCGTGCGTACGACCTGCTCTCCGACGGCTTCGGGCCCGGGTTCAACGGCCCGCTGACGGCCGTCACGGACGTCAAGGGCATCAGCGGCGGTACCGGCGCGGTCGACGAGGTACGGCAGAAGATCTCCAAGCTCGACGGTGTGGTCTCGGTGGGGCCGGCGTTCTACAACAAGGCGCACGACACCGCGACGATCACCGTCATCCCCAAGGACCGGCCCTCCTCGGTCAAGACCGAGGACCTGGTCCACTCCATCCGTGACGCGGGCGCGGAGGTCAAGTCCGAGACCGGTGCCACGGTGCTGGTCACCGGCGCGACGGCGATGAACATCGACTTCTCGCAGAAGATGAACGACGCGCTGGTCCCGTATCTGGCCCTCGTGGTGGGGCTCGCGTTCCTGCTGCTGATGCTGGTCTTCCGCTCGGTGCTGGTCCCGCTGAAGGCGGCGCTCGGCTTCCTGCTCTCGGTGGTCGCCGCCCTGGGCGCGGTCGTCGCGGTCTTCCAGTGGGGCTGGCTCGGGTCGCTCTTCGGCGTCCAGCAGACCGGCCCGATCATGTCGATGATGCCGATCTTCATGGTGGGTGTGGTCTTCGGCCTCGCGATGGACTACGAGGTCTTCCTGGTCACCCGGATGCGGGAGGCGTACGTCCACGGGGAGACCCCCGGCCAGGCCATCGTCACCGGCTTCAAGCACGGTGCGCGGGTGGTCACGGCTGCGGCCGTCATCATGATCGCGGTCTTCTCCGGCTTCATCGGGGCCAGCGACTCCATGATCAAGATGATCGGCTTCGGCCTCGCCATCGCGGTCTTCTTCGATGCCTTCGTCGTACGGATGGCCATCGTGCCGGCCGTCCTGGCGCTGCTCGGCAAGCGGGCGTGGTGGCTGCCGCGCTGGCTGGACCGCGCGCTGCCCAATGTGGACGTCGAGGGCGAGGGTCTGAACAAGCACATCGAAGCGCAGGCGCAGCGTGAGCTGATCGACGCCTGACGGCATCCTGACGGCGTGACGAGTGGGCGGCCCCGGCCGGGGCCGCCGCTCAGGCGCTGAGCGGCCCTCCATGCCCGACGGCGTGGGGGGCTTCTTCGCGCGCCGGTTCCCCGACGGGCGCTTCCCCGGCCGGGGCTTCCTCGTGGGGCGCCTCGGCGAGGGGGGTCTTGTCCAGGGGTGTCGCATGGGTGCTGCGCAGGAAGCGGATCAGCGGCGCGTTGTCGAACTGCACCACGGCCACCCCGTTCGCCGAGTAGAACTCCAGCACCACCTGGGCCCGCCCGCACGGCCAGATCCCGATGTCGCCCGTGCGCCGCGGGGTCCGCAGCCCCGCTTCGAGCAGCTCCCTGGGGAAGGTCCACTCGTTGTCTCCCGGGAAGGCGAAGCGCACGGCGCCAGGGTCGCCCTCCGGGTCGTAGCGGAGCGCGACGTACACCACCGTCCACTGGCCGGGGACGTCCGTCACGACATGACCACGTACGGGCACCTCGATGGCGGAGGACATGCGCGCTCCCTTGCTCCGGACATTCACGGTCGACGGCCTGGGTGGATGCCCTTTTTTGACTGTTTACATCTCTAATGTCCCATATTTTGACTGAGGCGCCACCGCTCCGCCGCTGCTCGGCCGCCGTAGCTGGGAGGCAGGCGCTCTTGCGAGCCGTTCGCAACAAGGCTCTATCATCGAACGGTTCACCACCGCCGGTGTGCGTTCGCGAGGAGAGAGTCACCACATGCATGTCCCCGACGGATTCATCAATGCCCCCGTCTCGGCGGTGACCGGTGTCATCGCCGCGGGCGCGATTGCCGTCAGTCTCCGGGGGGCGCGCCGCGAGCTGGACGAGCGGACCGCGCCGCTCGCCGGCCTCGTCGCCGCCTTCATCTTCTCCGTGCAGATGCTGAACTTCCCCGTCGCCGCCGGTACCAGCGGCCATCTGCTGGGAGGCGCGCTCGCCGCGATCCTGGTGGGGCCGTACACCGGTGTGCTCTGTGTGTCCGTCGTCCTGCTGATGCAGGGCATCCTCTTCGCCGACGGCGGGCTCACCGCGCTCGGTGTGAACATCACGGACATGGCCATCGTGACGACCGTCGTCGCGTACGCCGTCTTCCGCGGCCTGGTCAAGGTGCTGCCCCGCCGCCGCAGCTCGATCACCGCCGCGTCCTTCGTCGCCGCGCTGCTCTCCGTGCCGTGCGCCGCACTCGCCTTCACCGCGATGTACGCCCTCGGCGGCACCACCGATGTCCCGGTCGGCAAGGTGCTGACCGCGATGGTCGGCGTCCACGTCCTCATCGGTATCGGCGAGGCCGCGATCACCGCCCTCACCGTCGGCGCAGTGATCGCCGTCCGTCCCGACCTGGTCTACGGCGCCCGCGGCCTGACCGCCCCGCTCAAGCTCCGGGTGGGCGGTGAACTGATCGACGCCCCCGCAGCGGCCCCGGCCGCCGCCCGCTCGGCCCGGTCCACCCGCAAGGTCTGGGGCATCGGGCTGATCACGGCCCTCGTGCTGGCCGGGTTCGTCTCCTTCTACGCCTCCGCCAGCCCCGACGGCCTGGAGAAGGTCGCTCACGACAAGGGCATCGACGCCAAGGAGCAGCCGCACCACACCGGGGACTCCCCGCTCGCCGGGTACGGCGTCAAGGACATCTCCGACGCCCGGCTCTCCGGCGGCGTCGCCGGGCTGATCGGTGTCGGCGCCACGGTCGTCGTGGGCAGCGGAGTCTTCTGGGCGGTCCGCCGCCGCCGTGCGCAGTCGCCGGCCGGCCCGCACGCGGAAGCCGTCTGACATGGGCGCCGGCCACGCGCACAAGCTCTACCGGCACGGTCACTCGCCGGTCCACGACCTGCCGCCGCACTGCAAGCTCGCCGCCGTCTTCGCCTTCGTGATCGTGGTGGTCTCCACGCCGCGCGAGGCGATGTGGGCCTTCGCGCTGTACGCGGTGCTGCTCGCGGCGGTGACCGCCGCGGCCCGCATCCCGGCGGCCTTCCTCCTCAAGCGGCTGCTCATCGAGATCCCGTTCGTGGCGTTCGCGGTGCTCATGCCGTTCGTCGTCCCCGGCGACCAGGTGCACGTCCTGGGCCTCTCGCTCAGCGAGCCCGGCCTCTGGGGCGCCTGGAACGTCCTGGCTAAGGGCACCCTCGGCGTCGCCGCTTCCGTACTCCTCGCTTCGACCACCGAACTGCGCTCCCTGCTGCTCGGGCTCCAGCGGCTGAAGCTGCCGCCGATGCTGGTGCAGATCGCGTCGTTCATGATCCGGTACGGCGATGTGATCACCGACGAGATGCGCCGGATGTCGGTCGCCCGCCGCTCGCGCGGGTTCGAGGCGCGCGGCGTACGGCAGTGGGGGGTGCTCGGCAAATCGGCCGGGGCGCTCTTCATCCGCTCCTACGAGCGCGGCGAGCGTGTACATCTGGCCATGGTCAGCCGGGGATACACCGGGACCATGCCCGTCATCGACGAAGTGACGGCGTCGGGCGCGCAGTGGCGGTCCGCCGCGGCACTCCCCGTCGCCGCCCTCTGTATCTGTCTGCTGGGATGGACCTTGTGACTACGACCCCCGCTGCCCCGCCCTCCCTGGAGGTCGCCGGCCTCGCGTACGCCTACCCCGACGGCCATCAGGCCCTCTTCGGGGTCGACCTGGCCGTCCAGCGCGGACAGCGCGTCGCGCTGCTCGGCCCGAACGGCGCGGGCAAGACCACGCTGGTCCTCCACCTGAACGGCATCCTCACCGGCGGTGCCGGCACCGTGTCGGTCGCCGGACTGCCGGTGGCCAAGGCCAACCTGGCGGAGATCCGCCGCCGCGTCGGCATCGTCTTCCAGGACCCCGACGACCAGCTCTTCATGCCGACGGTCCGCGAGGACGTGGCCTTCGGCCCCGCCGCCTCCGGGCTGCGCGGTCCGGAGCTGGAGGCCCGGGTCACCGCCGCGCTCACCCAGGTCGGCATGGAGTCCTATGCGGACCGGCCCCCGCACCACCTCTCGTACGGCCAGCGCCGCCGCGTCGCGGTCGCGACCGTCCTCGCGATGGAGCCGGAGATCCTGGTCCTGGACGAGCCCTCGTCCAACCTGGACCCGGCGTCCCGCCGTGAACTCGCGGACATCCTGCGGTCGCTCGATGTGACGGTGCTGATGGTGACCCACGACCTGCCGTACGCCCTCGAACTGTGCCCGCGCGCGGTGGTGCTCAGCGACGGCGTGATCGTCGGCGACGGACCGACCGGCGACATCCTGGCCGACGACGCGCTGATGCGGGCACACCGCCTTGAGCTGCCGTTCGGATTCAACCCGCGCACGGTGGTCTGAGCCCGTGGACCTGCGCGCGCTCCGCGACCGCGCGGTCCGGACCCGCTACGGCTCCTCAGCGGGCCTCGCGGGCACCTCGCGCAGCGACCAGGCCAGGACCGCCTCCCGTACGGGGGCGGGAAGCATGAGGACCTGCGGTTCGGCCTCGACCCAGCCCGGCTCCTTCGTGCGCTTGGCCTGCTCGATGTGATCGCGGTCGATGGGGAGGCCGGGATCCGCACCGGCGCCGTTCTCACCCTTGACGGTGACCCAGTACAGGTACTCCTCGCCCTCCTCGCGCAGCCTGAATACGATCTCGATGGCCATTCGTTCCCGGTCCAGCGTCGCTACGCACTCGTCGAGCCGGTTGTTGAGCATCTGCATCCAACGGTCGGCCTCCGGGCCCCCGTCGGGTCTGACCTTGGCCCGGGACAGCTCAACGACCAGGCCTTCGGGGATGCTTGCGGGTCTGTCGGCAGTCATGAACGCAGAGCCTGCCAGATCCCGCTCCCGGGTCGCCGCGTGGTCCTGCTGTCCTCCGCCCGCCACCCGGCGGGCCCGCGCCTTCGCGCACACGCAAGACCCACCCCCCGGCGACTCCCGCCCGAGCCGCACCGCACCATGGACCCTGTACGCCAGTCCGGGCGTACAGCTAGACGTGGGAGCGCGACGTGGTGGACGTCCAGGGCACAGTGGCGGACGGATTCGAGCCGGTCCGGGAGGCTTTCGTACGGAACTTCACGCACCGTGCGGAGCGCGGCGCCGCCGTCACCGTCTACCGCGAAGGACACAAGGTCGTCGACCTCTGGGCCGGTACGAAGGATGTCGACGGCGCCGAGCCCTGGGCCCTCGACACCGCCCAGGTCGTCCGGTCCGCGACCAAGGGGGTGGCCGCCGCGGTCCCGCTGCTGCTGCACCAGCGCGGCCAGCTGGACCTCGACGCGCCCGTCTCCACGTACTGGCCGGAGTTCAAGGCGGGCGGCAAGGAGCGCGCCCTCGTCCGGCACTTCCTGGCCCACCGCACCGGCGTACCCCTCCTCGACCGTCCGCTCACGCCCGCCGAGGCCATCGACGGGGTTTCGGGGCCGCGCGCCGTCGCCGCCCAGCAGGCCGCCTGGGAGCCCGGCACCGAGCACGGCTACCACGCGCAGACATACAGCTGGCTGCTGAGCGAGCTCGTCCGGCGGGTCACCGGCCGCACCATCGGCCGCTGGATCGCCGAGGAGATCGCCCGCCCCCTCGACATCGACTTCTGGGTCGGCCTGCCCGCCGAGGAAGCGCACCGGGTCGGCCGGATCGGCACCGTCGCGGCGCCGCCGGTAGGCACCGGCCTCAAGCTCAAACCGAAGAGGTCCGTCAGCGACGCCTACCAGGACCCGTCCTCGCTGACCAGCCGCGCCTTCGGAGCCATCGAGCCGTTCCCCGACGAGAACGACCCCGCCTACCGCGCCGCCGAACTCCCGGGATCCGGCGGCATTTCCACCGCCCGCGCCCTGGCCCGCGTCTACGCCGCGATGATCGGCCACGTCGACAACGGCAGCCGCCTCTTCGCCCCCGCCACCCTCGCCCTGGCCCGCAGCGAGGAGTCGTCGGGCCCGGACCGGGTGCTCGTCGTCAACACCCGCTTCGGCCTCGGCTTCATGCTGCACGGTCCGTCGGCCCCGCTGCTCGGCCCCGGTTCGTTCGGCCATCCCGGCCGCGGCGGCTCGCTCGGCTTCGCGGACCCGGAGTCGGGGATCGCGCTGGGGTACGTGACCAACGCGCTCCAGAAGGGCGTCACCGCGGATCCGCGCGCCCAGGCCCTGGTCAGAGCGGTGCGCTCGGCTACATGATCGCTGTATGGATGCAACGAGGCGGTTCGAGGGTTACGCGGTACTGATCACCGGCGCGGGAAGGGGGATCGGCGCGGCCACCGCCCGCCGGTTCGCCGACGAGGGCGCCCGCGTCCTGGTCACCGACCTGGACGGCGCCCGCGCGCGGAAGACGGCGGCGGAGCTGCCCGGCGCGCTGCCGTTCACCTGCGACGTCACCGACCGGTCCGCCGTCGAGGCGGCAGTTGCGTACGCGGTGGCCGAGTTCGGCGGGCTCGACGTGCTGGTCAACAACGCGTACGCCTGCTCGCCCGACACCCCGCTCTTCGAGGACGAGGACGACGCGTCCTGGCACCGCGACCTGGACGCGACCCTGAGCGGCGCGTTCCGCGTCTCGCGCGCCGCCATGCCGCATCTCGCCGCGGCGGGCGGCCGGGGCGCCATCGTCAGCGTCGGCTCGGTCAACGGCGCGCAGGACTTCGGCAACCACGCGTACAGCGCCGCGAAGGCCGGCCTGGCGAGCCTGACCCGTACGCTCGCGGGCCACGCGGCACCGCGCGGTGTCCGGGTCAACCTGGTCGCGCCGGGCACGATCCACACGGACGTGTGGGCGCTGCGCGGAGTGGAGGACACGCTCGAACAGGCCGCAAAACACTACCCGTTGGGCCGGGTGGGGATACCGGACGACATCGCGGCGGCGGTGGCGTTCCTGGCGTCGGGTGATGCCGCCTGGATCACCGGGGTGACCCTGCCGGTGGACGGCGGGCTGCTGAGCAGCAACCTGGGGCTGCGGAACTCGCTGGGCTGAGTGGCTGACCGGCGGGCTGGTCAGCCGGCCGAGGGCGAGGGCGCGGCCGGTGGTGCCGCGGCCTCCGCCGGCGGCGGGTTGAGCCGTGCCGACACGACGTGGCAGACCACCACTGCCACGATCACCAGCGGCATGACAGTGAGCCCGTCATGTCCCAGCAGCAGCGTGGCCAGCAGCACGGAGGTCATCGGCAGCCGGAGCAGTGCCACCGACATCGCGCCCATCCCCATCGCGGCGGCGGAGACGAAGGGCAGCCCCGGAAGGTGCGACAGCGCGATCCCGCCCGCGGCGCCGAGGAACAGCGCCGGGAAGATCGGGCCGCCGCGGAAGGCCGCCAGCGATACGCAGTAGGCGATGCTCTTGCAGACGAGGAGCAGCACCAGTGCGCCGAGGGAGTACGAGCTGGTGCTGAGCAGGAGGTGCGGCAGCGCGCTCTGCCCGGAGAACAGCACGTCGGACGTTGCCTTCCCGGACCCTTCGGCGTACGCGATGGCGAGCCCCGCCACGGCCAGGCCGATCACCGGTGTCCACACCGTCCGCCGCCGGTTCACGCCGGGTTGGAGCCGCAGCGCCGTGCGGCGGACCCCCGCACCGAGGAATCCGGCGGCGATTCCGATCACCAGCGCGTAGCCGAACTGGGCGATGTCAGGGCGCTCCACATGGGGCAGGTTCGGGATGACGAGCGTTCCGGCGCCGACACCCGCCCAGGTGCCGAGCCCGGTGAAGATCAGCGAGCCGATCCCGGCGGCCAGCAGCCCGGGGACGAGCACGATCCCGAGCATCGGCCCGCCGAGCCCGGAAGCCTCCATCAGCAGGAAGGCCCCCACCAGCGGTGAACCCAGCAGCGCACTGATGGCGGCGAAGCTTCCGGCTGCCGCCACCAGGGCCTGTTCCCGCGCGCCGGCGCCGGGCCGCAGCAGACGGAAACCGTAGAGGGCGACACCGCCGCCCAGCGCGATCATGGGCGCCTCCGGGCCGATGACCGCGCCGAGCGCGAGGGAGGCGACGGCGGCCAGGAGGATGCCGGGCAGCTCGGCGGCGGGGGCGGCCCCCTTCGTCTTGAGCCCTTCGGCGGGCTGATGACCGCCGTTGCCCGGCAGGTACCGCACGGTCAACGCGACCAGCAGCCCGGCGAGTACGAGCAGGGGCACCGGCCACCAGACAGGAACGCTGTCAAGCCCGAGCGCGTGGGGCAGGTCGGTGAAGACGGCCTCCTGGAGGTAGTGGACGGCTTCCAGGAAGCCGTAGGCACCGGCCGAGAGCACGACACCGAAGAGCCCGGTGAGGACGAGGAGCATGAGGTAACCCCTGCTCCGCAACGGCCCGAACGGGTCTGCGAGCAGGGCGGCTTGCTGGTCGGCTGCTGGCTCGTCCGCTGACATCAGGGCGTCTCCTCAGGGGCCGACCGGGGCGGTCGGCTGCCTGACGAGCATGACAGCACAACGGATGTTTCCCCGCATACCTGGACACAATGCGCCCCGAGGGGCGGAACGCTCCTCACCCGCAGCCACCTGGTTCCAGGCCGCTGAAACCGTCGTGAAACCGCGTTGAATGCGCCCTGCCGGAACCTCATCGGCATGACGACAACGATTCCGCACTCCCTCGCCATCGAGGCCAGGGGAATGTGCAAGGCCTACGGGGACAAGACGGTCCTCGACGGCATCGACATCGCGGTACCGGCCGGCACGGTCTTCGCACTCCTCGGCCCGAACGGCGCCGGCAAGACCACCGCAGTCAAGATCCTCTCCACCCTCATCACCCCCGACGCCGGCGACCTGCACGTCGGTGGCCACGACCTGGCAAGCGACCCGCGCGCCGTGCGGGCAGCGATCGGTGTCACCGGGCAGTTCTCCGCCGTCGACGGCCTGATCACCGGCGAGGAGAACATGCTCCTCATGGCGGACCTGCACCACCTCTCCCGCACCGAGGGCCGCCGTACCGTCGCTGAACTCCTGGAGCGCTTCGACCTGGTGGAGGCCGCGAAGAAGCCCGCCGCCAGCTACTCCGGCGGTATGAAGCGCCGCCTCGACATCGCCATGACACTGGTCGGCAGCCCGCGGATCATCTTCCTCGACGAGCCGACCACCGGCCTCGACCCGCGCAGCCGCCACACCATGTGGGGCATCATCCGCGAGCTGGTCTCCGGCGGCGTCACCGTCTTCCTCACCACCCAGTACCTGGAGGAGGCCGACGAGCTCGCCGACCGCATCGCGGTACTCAGCGACGGCAGGATTGCCGCCGAGGGGACCGCCGACGAACTGAAGCGGCTCATCCCCGGCGGGCACGTCCGGCTCCGCTTCACCGATCCGGACGCCTACCGGTCCGCCTCCGCCGCCCTGCGCGACGCCACCAGGGACGACGAGGCGCTGTCGCTGCAGATCCCCAGCGACGGCAGCCAGCGCGAGCTGCGCTCCATCCTCGACTGGCTGGACTCGGCCGGGGTCGAGGCGGACGAACTGACCGTGCACACCCCCGACCTGGACGACGTGTTCTTCGCCCTGACCGGCGGCACCGACGTCCCCGGCCAGTCCACCCAGCCCACCCAGCCCGGCCAGCCCGGCCAGCCCGGCCAGTCCAAGGAGACAGTCCGATGAGCGCCCTCTCCCTCGCCGTACGCGACTCGGCCACGATGCTGCGCCGCAACCTGCTGCACGTACGGCGCTACCCGTCGATGACGCTGAACCTGCTGCTGACGCCGATCATGCTGCTGCTGCTCTTCGTCTACATCTTCGGAGATGTGATGAGCGCGGGCATCGGCGGCACCGACCGCTCCGACTACATCGCCTACATCGTCCCGGGCCTGCTGATGATGACCGTCGGCAGCACCGTGATCGGGGCCGCGATCTCCGTCTGCACGGACATGACCGAGGGCATCATGGCCCGCTTCCGCACGCTGGCGATCTACCGGGGCTCCCTGCTGATCGGGCACGTCGTGGGCAGTGTGCTGCAGGTACTTGCCAGCCTGGTCCTGGTCGGCATCGTCGCCGTGGCCATCGGCTTCCGCTCCACGGACGCCACCCTCCTGGAGTGGATCGCGGCCTTCGGACTGCTCACGCTGTTCACCCTGGCGCTCACCTGGATCGCGGTCGGGATGGGCATGGCCAGTCCCAACCCCGAGGCCGCCGGCAACATGGCCATGCCGCTGATCCTGCTCCCGCTCATCTCCAGCGCCTTCATCCCGGCCCACACGATGCCGGGCTGGTTCCAGCCGATCGCCGAGTACCAGCCGTTCACACCGGCCATCGAGACCCTGCGCGGTCTGCTCCTCGGCACCGGGATCGGCAACAACTGGTGGATCGCGATCCTCTGGTGCGTCGCACTGACGGCGCTCGGCTACCGCTGGTCGACGGCGCAGTTCAACCGCGACCCGAAGTAACCGCCATGACAGCGCGGGCAGCCTCCCGCAACTCGTCACGCCCCAGGGCGGCGTACTCCGACACCGCGTCGGTGTACGCCGCCCCGGCGGCGTTCCCGGTGGCCGCGACCGCCTGCCGGGCGCGCTCCGCCGACATCGTCGGCTGGAAGTCACGCAGCACCCGGAGCCGTTCGGCCAGCGCGATCATCCGCCCCGCGCAGGCGTCGCCGGTCACGAGCCCCGCCATGCCGAGCGCGTGCAGCACCGTCCCCCACACCGGCAGCTCCAGGAGCGAGCCGGGCGGCTCGGCGAGCAGGGTCCGCAGCCGCTGCCGCAGCCGGTCGACCGACTCCGCGACCGGTTCCAGGCGCCCCGCGTGCGCGTGCGCCGTCACCGCCGCCGACTGGATCTGCAGCGCCCAGGGGTCGAGCCAGGGGTCGCTGCTCAGTACGGAGCCGGCCGCGGGCATCCGCTCCACGGCGCGGCGCCACAGCTGGAGCCCGACCTCCGTCAGCCCGCGGGCCAGCGCTATCTCGGCGCGCCCGCCGAAGTCGGGGTTGTAGAAGTCGTCCTGCGGCTGGGGGTTGTCGCTCTCCACTTGCCGCGCCCAGTACTCGGCCTCGTCGGGTTCGTCGCGCTGCAGGCAGGCGAGGACGAGGGACGTGCGGATGCCGATGTAGTCGCGCCCGTCGCCGAGCCGAGGCAGCACCGTGAGCGCCGCTCTGAGGTGTTCGTACGCTTCTTCGCCCAGCCCGGTCCGCATACACAGCTCGCCCAGCCGGGAGTGCCCCATGAGCTGCAGCGACGGGTTGTCGAGGGGAGCCAGCGCGGGGATCATCCGCCGGGCCGATACGAGGGCCCGGTCGATGTCGTGTTCGTACTCCCAGACGTACGAGGCGATGCACTCGGCGATGCCGGCTACCAGCGGCTCCGCACTGTCGCAGAGCTGGTACAGCACGTCGTAGCCGGGCGGCCGCATCTCGGGGACCGCGCTCAGTACGACCGCCATGGCGCGCAGCAGCGTGTCAGGCCTGGCCGGAGGCAGCCGGCGGAGGCTGACGAGCTGGCGTACGGCCTGCAGGCCATAGCCCATGAGCAGGCTGGCCGCGCACAACACCGCGGCGGCGCGGGCGACTTCGACGTACTCGGGCGCCGGACGGTAATGCGAGAGGGCCGGTCCGGTATCGGCGGAGAGGGAGACGAGGCGCGGAAAGTTGGAGTCGGTGGACCACTGGGCGGCGAGGACGGCGGTGAGGGCGGCGGTGGTGGGCCCATCGGTACGGGCCAGCGCGTGCCGCAGGGCCAGCACGAGATTGTCCTGCTCGGCCCTGATCCGTTCCCAGGCCGGCAGGCGGTCGGGGCCGAAGAGTACGTCGTGGTGCGTGACCCCGAACTCCCGTGCCCAGTCGAGGAACCGGCCCACCGCCTCGTCGTCCTCGCCTGCCTCCGCGCACCGTGCCGCGCAGAACTCCCGTACGGTCTCCAGCATCCGGAACCGCACTCCCGACGGGAGCTCGGCGACGGTGAGCAGCGACTGACCGGCCAGCTGCTCCAGGAGGAACAGCGCTTCCTCCCCGAGGACCCGTTCCGCCGCCTCGCCGGAGAATCCGCCGGGGAAGACCGAGAGCAGACGCAGCGCCGCCCGTGCGTCCGGTGCGAGCAGGTTCCAGCTCCACTCGACGACCGCGTGCAGCGTGCGGTGGCGCTCCGGTGCGTCGCGCGCCCCGCCGCGCAGCAGCGCGAACCGGTCGCCGAGGCGCCGGGCGATCTCCGGGACCGAGAGCACCCGCACGCGCGCCGCGGCCAGCTCGACGGCGAGGGGCAGCCCGTCGAGCTGGCGGCAGAGCTCGGCCACCGCGTCCGGCGGCAGCTGCACGCCGGGCCGGGCGGCGCGGGCCCGCTGGGTGAACAGCTCGACGGCGGTGGCGGGCGCGAGCTCCGGCAGCGCGTACACCGACTCCGACGTCAGGCCGAGGGGGGCCCGGCTGGTGACAAGTACCCGCAGGTCCTCCGATGACGAGACCAGGGCCCCCACGAGATCGGCGGCGCCGCGCACGACCTGCTCGCAGTTGTCCAGGACCAGCAGCGTCGTCCCGGAGCCGAGCACGCCGAGGATGCCGGACACCTGGTCCGCCGCGACGTTGCCACTCAGGGCGCCGGGGCGGCCCTCGCCCGCGCCGAGCGCGGAGGCCACCTCCGCGGCCACGTCCTCGTCCGCCGTGACACCGGCGAGCGGCACGAAGTAAACGACCCGCTGCCCGGCCCGGCGGCTCACGGCGTGCGCGAGCCGGGTCTTGCCGAGGCCGCCGGGGCCCATGACGGTGACGGCACGGGAGTCGTGCAGCAGTCGCTCCACCGCCGCGATGTCTTCTTCCCGGCCGAGGAGCGGGTTGGGCTCGTGCGGCACCCCGTGCCTGGCCACGGGCGCCTCGCCGCGCAGCAGCTCCTGCTGTACGGCGGTGAGCCCGGCGCCCGGATCCGTGCCGAACTCGTCCCGCAGCTCGCGGCGGTACGCCTCGTAGCGCATCAGCGCTGCGGACGGGCCCGCCGTCGCCGCCTCGCCCCGCAGCAGTTCGGCGAGGACCTCCTCGTCCCGCGGTTGCTCCGACGCGGCCACGCCCAGGGGCCCGGCCGCCTCCGCGCGCCGTCCGAGGCGGGCCAGTGCGAGTGCCTGCGCGCGGACGAGAGCGCTGCGTACGGGGGCGCGCTCGGCCCGCAACGCGGCTGCGGGGTCGCCGGATTCGGCGCCGGTCCTGTCCGGAGCGCCCTCCCACAGCGCGAGCCCCGCCCCGGCCGCGGCCAGCGATCCCGCGTGGTCCCCGGCCCTGGCCCGGTCCGCGCTCGCGGCGGCGTGCAGCAGCAGGGCGGAGCTGTCGACCTGGTCATCGGCGAGCCCGAGCCGGTATCCGGTCGGCGTGCTGACGATGACGTCGGCGCCCAGCTGTGTCCGGGCCCTGGACACGAGGACCTGCAGCGCTTTTCCGGGCCGCTCCGGCAGCTCCTCCGGCCACAGCCCAGCCACGAGCCGCTCGGTGCTGCAGCCCGTACGCAGGTCGCCCGCGAGCAGCGCGAGGAGACCGCGCAGCCGTGGCGCGGTGACCTCCTGACCGCGATAGGCGACACGCGGCAGCAGGGTCAGGTCGGTGGTCATCCGTGCAGATTAGCCAAGCCCCGCCTGCCGGGCTCCCGTTGCGGCCCGAACTCCCGCCGGACGGGGGGATTCCGCTCTCTGTGCGGCGTTACGCGGTGAGATGCCCGCCCTTCACGGCGGTGACGAAGGCGGACCAGCCGTTGGCGGGGAAGACGAGGGCGGCGCCGTGGGGGTTCTTGGAGTCGCGGACGGGGACGGAGGTGTATCCGTCGGCGACTTCGAGGCAGTCGTCGTTGCCGGGTCCGCTGTAGCTGGACTTGCGCCAGTCGCTCACGAACGCGAGGTCGATGTGCGCGCTACCGTTCACGTTCGTACTCCTTCGCTACGGCCCTGACCAGGGCCAGTGATTCCTTGGCGGACAGGGCATCGCCCAGAGCCAAATCGTAGGCGAGGTGGCAGTGCTTCACCATGCTCGGATCGTCGAAGACATGACCAGTTCCGACGCCCTCCACATACGCGATGGGCGGAGCGTCTTCGAAGCTCAGCAGATACAGCATTCCCGCGAGCAGGGCGTGCGCCCCGACTCCGAACGGCAGGACATGCAGGCGGATTCGCAACCTCTCGGCCAGGTCAGCGATCTTGTGCAGTTGTTCAGCCATGATCTGCGGACCACCGATCCGCCGCCGCAGTGCCGCTTCGTCCAGCAGAGCCCAGAACACGGTGTTGGACGGGCTCTCAATGACGGGCGCACGGTCCATGCGGTTGACGACGTGTTCGTCAACCGGAGTCATCGGGTCGAGTGAGGCGTGGGCGCTGAGCACCTCCTTTGCGTAAGCGGCCGTCTGGAGCAGGCCGGGGATGAGCGAGCTCCCGTAGTGCCGTATTTCCACGGCCTGTTGCTCGAAGTCCGCAACCGGAGCGAAGTGGCTTGCGTACTTCGAATCCAGATCCTTCAGCCAACGGGCGAAGAACCCATCGGCCCCCAGAACCCGGTCCAGGCGCTGCGCATCGTCCGGGCTGGGCAGACGCCGCCCCGCCTCCCAGTGACTGACCAAGGTCGGTGAGCAGACCACCCCCTCGCTCACCGCCTCCTGCGTCAGGCCCGCAGCGACGCGCCGGATTCTCAGCTCTTCGCCGTACTTCTGGCGGATCGATTGCGACTTGGGTGTTCCGGTCACTGGGCCAACTCCTTCACTTGACGGTCGCGTTGTCAGGTCGAAACCCCTGGCAGCGTAGCGACGCAGGCAACAGTCTGTGAGTTATTCATCACAGTGCGACAGAAGCACGCAAGACCCCCGCGACCGCTGCAACGGTCCGGGGGCATGGTCAACGCCAATCCAGGAGCGCCGACATGCTGCATTTTATTGACCGCCTCACCGGCCCGGTGGTCCGATTCCTGAATCGGTCGGCGAGGCGGCGGCCCGGCCCGCCGTCGCCCCCACTCGTACTCCGCAGGCGCCGCCTGCTCGTATGCCGTGTGTATCTGCCGCTCGGTCACCAACTCCGCCCGAATCTGGGCGCGTTCTCGGCTCTGGCCCACGAGCGTCTGGAGTACAGCCGGATCGCGTGGTTCGACCTGCACGGCGTCGGCATCGGGCCGCGCTGCCCGCTCCACGGTGTGGCGGTGCGCTGATGGGGGCTGCGGAGAGCACCGTGGTGCGGCGGTGGAGCCGGCACCCCGCCTGTGTGGCCCGAGCGCGGGCGGAACTCCGTACGGTGCTGGAAGGCTGGGGGCTCGCACCGCTCACGGATGTGGCCTCGGTCGTCCTGTCCGAGTTGCTCACCAACGCCGGTCAGCACGCCATGGTTTCGCCGGGGCGGGAGATCGAGACCCGGTTCCTGCTGGGTGCGCCTGGCGACGCCTTCCGTATCGAGGTGCACGACGCGTCGTCCGCACCTCCGCGTCTCCTCGATCCGGACCCGGAGGCGTCCGGCGGCCGGGGCCTGCTCCTGGTGGACACCCTCTCGGACACGTGGGGCTTCGGCGAGCGGTGCGGGCCGGGCAAGGTGGTCTGGGCGGAGTTCGGCACCGGCGGCGGGGGTGGTGTCCGTGCCGGGTGAGGGCGACATGTGCGCCGTCCTGGTGGTTCCTGGCGACCTCGTCAGGATCCAGGGGGCGTGGTGCGAGGTACGGGCCTCGCGGCTCGAACGCTTCATGACCGGCGGCGCGGTCATAGTCCTGACCCTGGCGGAACGGCCCCCGCTGCGCGTGCCGGTGTTCCTGCGGCTCGCGGTGGCCCGGGGGGAGCGGGGTGCCCGGCAGCCTGCTCCCCCGCCCACGGCTGCACCGTCGGCGCAGGTCGGAGCCGAGGGGGCGTAGGCCGATTCGTTTGGATCGTCTGTTCTGGTCGGGGGATCCAGACGGAGGACTCCAGCCGCGGACCGCCGCCAGGCCCTGGTCGTACAGGCCCAGGATGTCGCCCTGCCCGTTGTCCTCGACCCATGCCGCGGCGGCGGCGTCGAAGCACGCGAACGATGTCGCGACGATGGCGCGGGCCTGTGCCCTGCCCGCCCCCGTTCGGCAGCCAGCCCCTGTCCGGTGGTCAGCCCAGTGAGGCGCTCGCGGCACGCAACTCGTCCAGGGCCGCCAGGGTGTATCCGGCGAGCTCGTCCGTGGTGTCGCGGGCGCCCTCGGACCATTCGGCGAATCCCCGTTTGAAGGCGAGGATGCCCAGCTCGCCGGCGAGAGCCGAGGTCGGTTCAGGGATGCCGCGGGCGATCAGGGCGGCTGTCACCGCAGCCGCGAGGCTGACGCTCTTGAGGGCGTCACGCTCCTGGAGCTCGGCGCTGGCGGCGACGGCCGCTTTCAGGCGAGGGGCGATCTCGCGGTTCACGGGGCCCATCGCGCTTGAGGCGCGCTCAAGACCAGCAGCGACCGCATCGAGCGGGCCGGCGTCACCGGGCGCCTCCGCGATCCCCTCGGTCAGCAGCCGGCTCAGCGTCTCCTGCCCGGCCACCAGCAGCTCGCGCTTGTCGGGGAAGTGCCGGAAGAAGGTGCTCTTGGTGACTCCCGCGCGCTCTGCGATCTGCGTGACGGTCGTGGCGTCGTACCCCTGCTCGGTGAACAGGTCGACGGCGGCCACGACGAGGCGTTCACGTGCGCCTGGTTCCCATCTGCCCATGAGGTCATCGTATGCGATGGGACTCTTGTCCCGTCGCTTTGCTAGAGTGATGAGACAAGAGTCCCATCGCTTACGGGAGAGTCTCATGCGTGTCTTTGTCACTGGTGGCACCGGTCTGGTCGGTTCCGCCGTAGTCGCCGAACTGCTCGGCAACGGTCACACCGTCCTCGCGCTCGCCCGCTCCGACGCCTCCGCGCTGGCCGCCGAGGAGGCCGGCGCGGAGGTGTTGCGGGGAGGTCTCGCCGATCTGGACATCCTGCGGGCCGGCGCCGCTCAGGCCGACGGGGTGATCCACCTGGCATTCACCAACGACTTCAGCAGCGCCGAGGTCCTCGCGAAGTCGGTGGCCGAGGAAAGTGCCGCGCTCGCGGCGCTGGGTGAGGAACTGGTCGGAAGCGACCGTCCCCTGATCACCGTCTCCGGTACGCCCTACGCGTCGGGCGGCAGCCTCTCCACCGAGGCCGATCCGGTGCCGACCGACGGGCCGGTCGGCGGCCGTGGCCGTGCGGTCACCGCGGCTCTGGGCCTGGCCTCACGCGGGGTCCGGAGTGCGGCCGTACGTCTGCCCCGTACCGTCCACCGCCAGGGCGCGGGCGGGTTCGCCGGGATGCTGACCGGCATCGCCCGCCAGAGCGGGGTGTCCGGATACCCGGGCGACGGCGCACAGCGCTGGCCGGCCGTGCACGTCCTCGACGCGGCCGTCCTCTTCCGGCTCGCCCTGGAGCAGGCCCCGGCCGGCAGCGCGTGGCACGCCGTGGCCGACGAGGGAGACACCGTGCGCGACATCGCCACGGTGATCGGCCGGCGGCTGGGTCTGCCGGTCGAGTCGGTGCCGCCGGAGACCTACGGTCCTCTCGGCCCGATCTTCGCGACCGACCAGCCCTCGTCCAGCACCCACACCCGGCAGGCACTCGGCTGGGAACCGAAGCACCCCGGCCTGCTGGAGGACCTGGAGAACATCCAGCCCTGACCGGCCCAGGGGGAGGCGCAGGGGACCGATGGCCCCGTGAGTCCGCGTGAAGCGTCGCTCCGACGGGCGCGGCCCACCCCGGCGACCAGAAGATCGGGCAGGGAGGCGGGGTCAGTGAGCCGGGCGGGCGCGGCGCACTGGCCCCGCGCCCGGATCGGGCCCGGTCCGGGCGCGAGCCTGGATGGCGGGGCCGCCCGGTGCTCCCGGCGCCTGGATGGCCGATTCCGAGGGACCGGCTGCGTATGTGAGGCGAGGGCATCGGCATCCGGAAGGCCCTCGGGGTGCGTGGCCGGTTCAGGCTACTGGCGGCTGACGGAACGCCAGATGTGCTCGGGCAGCGTACGGGCGGCTTCGTCCAGATCGATGTCGCCCACGGTGAGCCAACGGCGGACGACGGCGACGACCGGACCCATGACGAGGGATTCGGTCACGGGGGCGGAGAGATCGGCGAGTTCGCCGGACTCCTGGTGCGCGCGGATCCAGAGGGCGATCGGTGACAGACGGGCCTCCTGGGACTCGCGGAGCTGCCCGGCGCGGGGCGTGTTTTCACGGTCCGCGGTGGCGGAGTGCATGATGCGGGCCGCGTCCGGATGGGCCTTCGCGAAGTCGAGGTAGGCCAGGACCGCGGCCTGAATACCGGAGCGGGCGTCGGCGGCTTCCGACACGGCTGTCGACAGCCGGTGCAGGAGCTGGTCCAGTGAGCGCAGCGCGAGGGCGGCGATCACACCGTCGAGGCTGCCGAAGTGGTGATAGATGCTTCCGGAGCTGACGTCGCTGGCCTTGGTCATGGCGCCGAGGGTGAGACCGGCTTCCCCTGATGAGGCGTAGATGCGCATCGCTGCGTCCAGCACCTGCTCGACCGTGACAGTGCCACGCTGCTGCTTCGGACTCATCGGGCAAGTGTCCTCAATCTCGTGGCGACAGACCGCGTCAGCCCCCTCGTTGCGGACAGCGTAGAACCCTTTCTAATTTATTTTCTAGAAAGTGTTCCGGATTTGGGGACTGTGGCCACAGACTGACTCCAGCGCGGGTGCCGAGGCAGCACGGGGGTTGCGGATGTCGAGCCGATTCAGACCACTGACCGACGACGACCCGAAGACGGTCGGCGGATACGGCTTACGCGCCCGCATCGGAGCCGGTGGCATGGGGTGCGTCTATCTCGCCTTCACTCCTGGCGGCCGTGCCCTCGCAGTCAAGGTCGTACGGCCGGACTATGCCGAGGACGACGAGTTCCGCCGCCGGTTCCGCAAGGAGATCCAGGCCGCGCAGCGCGTACAGGGCATCTACACCGCGCCTGTCGTGGACGCGGACAGCGAGGCGGGTCTGCCCTGGCTGGCCACCGCCTACGTGCCGGGGCCCTCGTTGCACCAGGCCGTCACGGAGCACGGACCGTTCCCGAAGCTGACGGTGTTCCGGCTCCTCGGGGGAGTGGCCGAGGGGCTCACGGCGATCCATGCGTGCAAGCTGATCCACCGCGATCTCAAACCGGCCAACATCCTGCTCGCCGAGGACGGCCCCCGCGTCATCGACTTCGGCATCGCCCACGCCGCGGATGCCACGGCCCTCACCAGTACCCATGTGCGCATCGGTACGCCCGCGTTCATGGCACCCGAGCAGATTCGCGGCCGCTCCGCGAGCCCGGCCACCGATGTGTTCGCCCTGGCCAATCTCGCGGTGTTCGCCGCGACGGGACGTACTGCGTTCGGCGAGGGGAATCCGGACGCCCTCTTCTACCGAGTCATCAACGAAGAGCCGGAGCTGGGTAGTTGCTCCCCCGAGCTCCGCGTCATCGTTGAGCGGTGCCTCGCCAAGGAGCCCGGGGAGCGGCCTCCCGTCGCGGAGATTGTGGATTACGCGCGCCGCCAGACCCAGGGCGAGACGATGGGCTTCGCCGAGTCCTGGCTGCCCGAGCCAGTGGTGACATCGCTGGCCGGGTACGGCACGGCAAAGTACGGCAAGACCGCCGAGGTGAAGGCGGAGCCCATCACCAAGGTGAAGGAGGAGCCTGCCACCAAGGTGAAGGAGGAGCCTGCCACCAAGGTGAAGGAGGAGCCTGCCACCAAGGTGAAGCAGGCAGGGGGGACCAGCGGGACCGACAAGGCAGGGACCACCGGGAAGCCCAAGCCCAAGCCCAAGCCCAAGCCGCCTGCGGGCGGCGTCAAAGCCCCTCCGAAGCAGGAGAATCCGGGTGCGTCGATGGTCGGCTGGCTGGCCGTGATCGGCGTCGTCGTGGTGCTCGTCGTCGGCCCTCATAAGGTGCTCGACTGGGTCAAGTCGGAAGCCAAGCCGTCGAATCCGGCGGCACATGCGACTCCGGCCTTCACCTACCCGGCGCCGTCCCCGTTCGCCACGGGTGTGGGTACAGGGGTGCTGCCCACCGCGACGAGGACGACCGACCCGGGCTGTGATCAGGCGAACCAGGCGATGAGGAGCAACACCAACACCTTCACCAAGGCGTCTGCCGCCTCATTGGGCTCCCTGGCGTCGAACCTCGACGCCGCCGCGGACGCCGCGGACGATGCCGGGGCGCGCACCGCGATCCGCGCGCTCGCCAATGACAGCCGGTCCATGAGCGACAGCTCGGCCAGCTTCCATGATGCGATCGACCAGCAGAATTCCACTCAGTCCCAGGTCTACTCGGACGCGTTCAGCGCCGAGTTCAAGCAGTGGAAGAGCGATGCGGACACCTTCGCGTCCGCCTGCTCCTAGATGATGGAGTCCAAGGGCTCAGCGATTCAGCGGTTCAGCGGAGGGACATCGGCGTGACCGTGGACCGCTTGGACCTGGCGCGCGGTCCTCACCTGGGCGGTGGGACCGCCCAGGCCGTCCCGGCACACCGGCGGGACGACGTGAGGCAGGCCACAGGAACCCCTGCCCGCTCGCGGAGAGACAACGGGTATGAGGGACACAGACGACGGAGACGGCATGCGCGCGCGCATCCGGGCGGGAGACCGCCGGGCGTTCGCCGATCTCTACGAGGCACACGCGCGGTCGGTCTACAACCACGCCCTGCGGCTGACCGGTGACTGGTCGACCGCGGAGGAGGTGATGTCCGAGACCTTCCTCGCCGCCTGGTCCCACCGGGAACAGCTGGAACCCGAGGGCGGTTCGCTCGCGCCCTGGCTGCTGGGGATCGCGACGCACAAGGCGTACAACGCCAACCGCGGCCTGCGGCGGCGTCGCACCTTCCTGGCCCACCGGCCGCCCCCGCCTCCGACGCCGGACTTCGCGGAGGAGGCGGCAGGCCGCATCGACGACTCCCGCCGGCTCGCGGCGGTCCACGCCGCGCTGAGCGGACTGCGCCGCCATGAACGGGAGGTGCTCGCCCTGTGCGTGTGGTCGGGGCTGGACTACGCGCAGGCTGCCGAGGCGCTCGGAGTGCCGGTGGGCACCGTGCGGTCGCGTCTCTCGCGTGCCCGCGCCCGCCTCGGCAGGCTCAGCGAAGAACATCAGGAACGGCGGGAACCGCGGAAGCGCCGCGGAGAGGGAAGAAGCGAAGCCGTTTTCGCGGCCCTGCCCCTTCGGGAGGAGAACTCATGAACGCCGCCGAACCGTCCCGTCCCGGCCCCCAGCCGGACGACGTGGAGGAACTGGCCCGACTGCTGCCGCGGCCCGTGGAGTTCGACCTGCCCGCCGGGCGTCACCTCCACCACAAGGACCTCCTGATGCAGCACATCGACCACGACCGCGACTCCACCGCCCCGCAGGCCACCGCGCCGCTCGCCCCACCGCTCCGGCGCGGGCTGCTGCGGCCCGCCGTGCTCGTGCCGGCCGCCTCGCTGGCCCTGGCCGGAATCCTGGCCCTCACACTGACCGGCGGAGCCGGAGGCGCCCCTGCCTCCCCGGCGCAGAGCGCGCCGCACGCTGTCACCGCGCTCCACAGGATCGCCGACGCCTCCCTGAAGACCGACATCACGCCGGTCAAGGACAGTCAGTTCGTCTACGTGCGCAGCCTCGTGCAGGAGAACATGGGGACCATCGACGGCCCGGTGAAGCTGGGCAGGCCCCACAAGAGCGAGCGGTGGATGGCGCAGGACCCGGCCCCCGTCACCGTTGTCGGCTGGATGCGCGACACCGGCAAGGACGCCTCGATGTCCGGTGAGGACATCCCGATCGAGACCTCCGTACCCGACGGTTCGGACAGCAGCGGCGCCGAGGCCCCCGGGTTCCGCCGGCCCACCTACCGGTGGCTGGAGTCCCTGCCGACCGACCCAAAAGCGCTTCTGAAGCTGCTGGCCTCGCACAGCGGGGCCGACGAGCACGAGTCCAAGGACCAGGCGGTCTTCGAGATGATCGGGGACATGCTGAGCGGCAACCTCATGCCTGCCGAGAACGCCGCGGCCTTCTACCGCGCCATGGCCGAGATTCCTGGTGTGCGGGAGGTTCCCGACGCGGTGGACACGGCCGGCCGCCACGGCATCGGCATCACCCGCGACGACGACTCCTCCTCGACCCGCGACGTGTGGATCTTCGACAAACACAGCCTGACGCTCCTCGGGTCGCTCTTCTACACCACCGCGGACAAGAAGCCCGGTAAGGCGGACGTCCTGACCGGGTCCGTCGCCAACCTCCGGAGCGGCATCGTCGACCAGCACGGCATGGTGCCGGAGAAGGGCGCCGGTACCTCCGCCGCCGGCTGACCCACCGGCACACGAGCCCGCCCGGCGGCGCGGCCGGACGACGGGCGGGGCGGGGGAGCGGGCGGCGCGGGTCCCGATTCCCCCGGGGGGACTGCACTCAGGCGCGGAAGGCCTTCCGGAGCAGCTCCCCGAACTCGGCGGGGTGGGTGGTCAGGCCCGTGTGCCCGCCGGGGAAGTGCAGCAGCGCTGTGCCCAGACGCCCGGCCAGGAATGCGGCCGGGCGGTAGGGCAGCTCACCGCGTGAGTCCTGGCCGCAGGCGAGTACGAGCCGGTCCGACAGCGCCTCGAGCCGGTGGATGTCCGGGGCGTAGGACATGAAGCCGGGCACGATGCGCCCGACAAAGTACGGCAGGTCCGCCAGGGTGCGTTCGGCCCGCGCCGCTGCCTGCGGCGGGAGCCTGAGCCCGGTCTCCGGCTCGCTGGTGTCGCCGTCCTCCTTCAGGCCCGCGGCGAACACCGCCATCGCCGGCGTGAGCCCCTGGGTGCGGAACGTCTCCCGCACCCGTGCGACGAGTGCGCGGTGTTCGGAGGCGTCCGGCAGGACCTCCACCACGGGCGGCTCGTGCGCCACTACGCGTGCGACGTGCGCGGGGTGGGCGGTGAGCAGATGCAGGGCGGCGATGGCGCCCGAGCTGGCACCGAACACCCGGGCGGGCTCGTCGGGCGAGAGCAGCTCCAGCATCCGGAACGCGTCGTCGGCGTGCTCGGCCACGTACTGCTCGGCCCCGGGGTCGTCCAGCGTGCTGCGGGACATGCCGCGCGGGTCGTAGGTCGCGACGGTGTATTCGGTTGCCAGGCCGTCGGCGATGTCGTCATAGGAGGCCGCACCGCCCGTCCCTCCGGGGATCAGCAGCAGGAGCGGGCCCGCACCGCGCACTTCGTAGTGCAGGGTCGCGCCGTTCACGCGCAGGCTGCCGGTGGCCGGGGCGGTCATGAGGAGCCTCCTTCCCGGGACGGGGGCCAGTGCTCCAGGAGCCCGTGCAGGGCGTCGAGGGTGCGGGCCCAGGAGTCCTGGGGCGAACGCGCGTGCGCGAACCCGCCGGCGCCTTCCAGCGCGACGAAGCCGTGGAACGTGCTGCGCAGGAGCCGGACCGCGTCGGTCAGATCGGGCTCTGCCAGTCCGTAGCCGCGCAGCATGCCGTAGGTCAGCTCGACAGCGCGCCGCGGTCCGGGCGCTGCCGCGGCCAGTTCAGGATCGATCCGGATCTGGGTCTGCGTCGCCGTGTAGCGGCCCGGATGCGTGTGGGCGTACTCCCGCCAGGCGTTGGCGAACGCGACCAGCGCGTCCTTGCCCGCCCGCCCGGCGGTCGCTTCCGCGATACGGATGGTCTTCTCGTCCGCCGCGAGCAGCGCGACCCGTCCGCGCAGATCCTCCAGGCTGCGAACGTGCGAGTAGAGGCTGGCGTCCTTCACGCCGAGCCGCCGGGCCACCTGAGACATGGTCATCCGGTCGAACCCGACCTCGTCCGCCAGCTCGGCGCCCGTGATCGTCACCCGCTCCGGCGTCAGCCCGGCCCGCGCCATGTGCCCTCCTCATGTTCCTAGGGCTCCTAGTTTTAGACTAGGGGCCCTAGGGAGGCAAGCGGGAATCCGGTACCGATCCTGTTGAGGGGAAAGCCTGTTGAGGGAAAAGGGGGTGCACGGTCTCGCGGCCTGCTGATAGCTTCCGGTCGACCGCGACACCGTGCGAGGAGGTGAGACCCATGAACGCTGTTTCCGAGTGGGTGCTCCCCCTCCCGTCACGGTCAGGCGATTGACGTAGCTGTCGCCGGGAGCGCCTCGATCACAAGGCACTCCCGAAAGGCATCACTCATGTCCTCTCCGCAGTTCACCGCCGAGTCGTCATCGAACGGCATGCTCGAACGAGACTTCACCGTCGGCGGCGTCCCCGGCGTCCTCTGGTCACCCGCGCCGAGCGCGGCCGACCGTGCGCCCCTGATCCTGATGGCCCACGGCGGCGGCAACCACAAGAAGCACCCGGCGATGGCCGGCCGGGCCCAGCGCGCCGTGACGGGCTGCGGCTTCCATGTCGCTGTCATCGATGCGCCCGGCCACGGAGACCGGCCGCGCACGGCGCACGACGATGCGGAAATCGCCGAGCTGTTCCGGGCGAGAGCGGCGGGCGAGCCGGAAGGCCCGGTCGTCGTGCGCTACAACGACCACCTCGCGCAGCTCGCCGTGCCCGAATACCGGGCGACTCTGGACGCCCTCCAGGAACTCCCGGAGATCGGCACCGGCGGGCCGGTCGGCTTCTGGGGCATCAACATGGGCACCGCGATCGGTGTGCCACTGGTGGCGGTCGAACCCAGAATCACCGCCGCGGTCCTCGGCCAGCACTGGCCCGATGTCCTGGCCGAGAAGGCGAAGCAGATCACCGTCCCGATCGAGTTCGACATGCAGTGGGACGACGAGCACATCTCACGCGAGGAAGCTCTCGCACTGTTCGACGCCTTCGCGTCGACGGAGAAGTCCTTGCACGTGAACTCGGGCAAGCACAAGGAGCTGCCCCGGTTCGAGGCCGACAGCGCGGTCCGGTTCTTCGCCCGGCACCTCGGCGGGCCGGCCACCGTCCCGGCCTGACCCGGCCTGAGCCGACCTGAGCGGATGCGGCGCCCGGCTCGACAGCCCGGCGCCGCAACCGCGCTCCCGGCCGGGGCTGCCGGGCGACAGCACTGGCCGCGGGCGGTGAGCCGCCCCGCAGCGCCTCAGCCCTTCCTGATCGCCTCGCTCACCCGCGCCGGTGAGGTCTGCCAGGGGGCGCCGTGGCCCGGGAGTACCCAGGACGCCGTCAGCGGGGCGATGCGGTCGAGGGAGGCGAGCGCTTCGGCGGGGTCGTCCGTGAAGGGGGCGGGCTGCGGTCCGGCCTGTCCGGTGAGGACGTGCCGGGTGGTCAGCGCGTCGCCGACGAAGACCGCGTCGGCGAGCGGTACGTGGACCGCCACGCTTCCCGGGGAGTGCCCCGGCATGCCTACGATCACCGGCTTCCCGGGCAGGTCCAGGACCTGCCCGTCATGGACCTCGGTCACCTCGCCGACGTAGCGGGGGCGCAGGCCGTTCTTGCGGAGGGAGTACCCGAGGAACGAGAGTGCCGGGCCCAGGCGCATGGGGCCGGCCGGGGTCTTGGGCTTGTCGCCCGTACGGGCGCGGACGGCGTCGGCGGCATGCACGAATACCGGCACGCCGTGCTCGCTCCGCAGGCGCTCGGCGAAGCCGATGTGGTCGGAGTCCCCGTGGGTCAGTACGAGACCGCGGATGTCGTCGGCGGACTTGCCCAGGGAGTCGAGTTCGCGCTGCAGGTCCCGCCAGTGACCGGGCAGGCCCGCGTCGATGAGGGTGATGCCCTCGGGGGTGTCGATGAGGTAGCACGCCACCAGGTCGTTGCCGAGGCGGTGCAGATGGGGTGCGAGTTTCATGGGTCACTCCCGGGCAGGTACGGATGCGGGATATCGATGGCTAAGGTACTTAGCTATGATGGCTAGCGTCAATAGCCATGCGGTGAAAAGGTGAACCATGCCGACCCCTGAGAAGACCTCGCTCGACGCGATCGTCGCTGCGGGCCGTGACCTGCTGGAAGCCGACGGCCGGCAGGGGCTGACGATGCAGGGCGTCGCCGCACGGGTGGGGGTGCGGGCCCCGTCGCTGTACAAGCGCATCGAGAACCGCGCCGCCCTCCTGGCTGCCGTGGCCGGGGCCACCGTCGACGACCTGGCCGCCCGGCTGGAGGCGACCGACGGCTCGATCGAGCAACTGGCGCGCTGCTATCGGATGTTCGCCAGGAATCGCCCCGAGGGATTCCGGCTGCTGCACTCCGTGCAGGCGCCACCCGACGCCGGCCTCGTCCGCGCGGCGGGCCCGGTACTGCGCGCCGCCAGGGAACTCGTGGGCGAGCGGGAGGCGCTCGACGCCGCGCGCCTGCTGACGGCCTGGGTCACCGGCTTCATCGAGATGGAGCTGAGTGGCGCCTTTCGGCTCGGGGGCGACGTCGACCACGCCTTCGAGTACGGCCTGACCGGTATGCGCCGAGCGCTCACGGGTGGCGAGAGTGGTCAAGGTGCCCAGGGAGGCCCGGCGGTCTGACATTCGACGGAGACCACAACTGCCGTCCGTGCGGCCTCACTTTCCGTTCGCCGCGGGATGCGGGCTGATCATGGTGTTGAAAGTCCGGGGCCGCGACCGCAGCGACCTGAACGCCGCGGAGGTACGGCCCGGACCATATCGGGCCGGGCGCGGCCCGCCGCCCCGGATTTGGCGCTCTCCGAGCAAGCAAGTGGCCCGCGCCGCACCGGGTTTGTCAGTGCGGTACAACCTGGGCGCGTACCGCTCGTGCGGGCTCGTGGGGCGGTGTCCGGGCGGCTATGGTCACCCGTCATGACCGCATACGAGACCGTGATTGTCGGCACCGACGGGTCGACTTCGTCCTACGCCGCGGTGGACCGGGCAGCTGCCGTCGCCGTATCGAACGACGCCCGGCTGATCGTGCTCTGCGCCTACCGGCCCATCGGCCGGGACGACAGGGCCGCCGCCCAGGAGGCGCTGGGCGACGAGGCTTATCAGGTCGAGGGGTCCGCGCCCGCCGAGCAGACCCTGCGGATCGCTCTGGGGCGGGCGGAGGCCGTCGGCGCTCGCCGGGTCGAGACCCTCGCGGTGGAGGGGGACCCTGTCCCGGCGCTGGCCCGCGCTGTTGTGGAGGCCGGGAGTGCGAGTCTGGTCGTCGTCGGCAACCGGGGACTGAACACTCTGGCCGGCCGGCTGCTCGGATCGGTGCCGTCCGACATCGCCCGCAAGGCGGCCGCCGACGTTCTCATCGTCCACACCACCTGACCGCCCGGATGACCACCCCGGAGCCCGGCGCCGCCGCTGCCCCGGACCTCGAAGAGGTCCTCCTCGGTGGGGCCCGCCGTTACACGCGTGAGCAAGTCGCCGAACTCTCCGGGTTGCCCGGGGAGCGCCTCCGCGAGCTGTGGCAGGCTCTCGGCTTCGCCGCCGCGGACGACGATGCGGTGATCTTCACGGACGCGGATGTCGCCGCTGCCCGCACCGCTGCCCGCCTCTTCGGCTCCGGTCTCGTCGCACCGGGGCAGAAGTCCGCGGTCACGCGCGCGCTGGGACATCACCTGGCGCGGCTGGCGGAGTGGCAGATGTCCCTCGTCGTCGCGAACGGTGGCAGCGACAGCGGTGGCATCGGCAGCGACAACGACAACGACAGGGGTGCGCCCGACCGGCCCGACTCGCCCCACCCGCCGGGGGCAACCAGTGCATCCGGTACGTCCGGTACATCCGATACGGCCGCCGCCGGGGCCGGACATACGGCGAAGGCGGCGGAGTCTGCTGCCGAGGCGCTGCCCGCCCTCGAATACCTCCAGAGCTATGTCTGGCGACGCCACCTCGCCGCCCACGCGGGCCGGATCCTCGCCGCGCCGCCGGGCGCCGCGCGCTCCGGGCAGACGATCGGCTTCGTGGACATGGTCGGGTACACGGCGCTGACCCGGCGCGTCGCGGAGACGGTGCTCGT
The DNA here is from genome assembly GCF_045161865.1 of Streptomyces sp. NBC_00859. Classification (NCBI taxonomy): domain Bacteria; kingdom Bacillati; phylum Actinomycetota; class Actinomycetes; order Kitasatosporales; family Streptomycetaceae; genus Streptomyces; species Streptomyces sp. NBC_00859. Next base: position 4,845,773 of record NZ_CP108826.1, read on the forward strand.
GGACGTGCTGGAGCGTTTCGAGTCCTTGGCGACGGACACCGTCGCCCGGCACGGCGGCCGCATCGTGAAGACCATCGGGGACGAGGTGCTGTTCCTGTTCGACAGCCCCGCCGCGGCAGCCGAGGCCGCGCTGGAGATGACGGAGTCAGCGGAACGCGACGCAGTCCTGCCGGAGTTGCGCACCGGACTGGCCTACGGGCAGGTGGTGCACCGGCTCGGTGACGTGTACGGCGAGGTGGTGAACATCGCCGCGCGCCTCACATCGGTCGCGCGTCCCGGCACGATCCTCACCGACGAGGCCCTCGCCGCCCGGATAGGCGGGCCCCCGTCGTTCGTGAACGGGGACGGCGGCGGACCCGGCGCGGCAGATGGCCTTGCCGGTGCCAGCGGTGCCAGCGGTGCCAGCGGTGCCAGTGGTTCCGGTGCGCCGTACCGGCTGCGTGCCCTGCGCCCGGTCTCGGTGCGCGGCTACAGCAGACTTCGGGTGTACGCCCTGCGCCGTTCACGGCAGGACGGCGGCCGGCCCTGAGCCGGACCGTCCCGGGCGAAGCCCTCGCGGCGCCCGGACCGGTCGGCTCCCGAGAGCTCCCGCGAGCTCCCGAGAACTCCCGCGAGCTCCCGCGAACCCCTAAGCCGTATGCAGCATCAGCCCGATACCGACCACCATCAGCCCGGCCGCCGCGATTCTCGGTGCGCCGAACTTCTCCTTGAAGAAGAGCGCGCCGATCGCCGCTCCCACGATGATCGACGACTCACGCAGCGCGGCGATCGGGGCCAGCGGCGCGCGCGTCTGGGCCCACAGGACCAGGCCGTAGGCGACCACCGACATCACACCGCCGACCAGACCGCGAGTGGCGTAAGGGCGGAGCTGGGCGACCAGTTGGCCCCGGCGGCGGTAGGCCGCGTACGCCGGGATGGCGACGCCCTCCAGGATCATCAGCCAGGCGATGTACCCGAGCGAGGAGCCCGAGTCACGGACGCCGACGCCGTCGACCGTGGTGTACGAGGCGATGGCCAGGCCGGTGGCCAGAGCGGCGACGATCGCGGGCCATTGCGGACGCGCCCCCTTCAGGCCCCAGAGGGCCACACCGACGAGTCCGGCGCAGGCCACCACCACCCCCGCCAGCTGCCAGCCGTTCGGGATCTCATGGACGAAGACCGCGGCCAGCACGGTCACCACCAGGGGCGCCGTACCGCGTGCGATCGGGTACATCTGGCCGAAGTCGCCGAGGGTGAACGACCGCATCAGCAACAGCATGTACGTGACGTGAAGCGCCGCCGATACGAGCAGATACGGCCACGCGGCGGCCGCCGGGAAGGGGACGAACGGCGCGGCCAGCGCACCGACCAGCAGTCCTCCAGCGGAGATCAGCGTGAAGGAGGCCAGCTGATCCTTGATGTGGTGGGCGATGGCGTTCCAGCTGGCGTGCGTTATCGCGGCGATGACGACCGCGACGATGACCGTCGGAGTCACGCGGCTGACTCCCGGACATCGGCGAGAGTGGCGCCCGCGTACTCGACCACCGACTTCGGCTCCAGGGCGAAGACCGTGTGCGGGGTGCCCGCGGCGGCCCAGACGATGCCGTGTTCCAGCAGGCCCCGGTCGGCGACGACGCGGGTGCGGTTGCGGTGGCCGAAGGGCGGCACGCCGCCGATCGCGTACCCGGTGGTCTCCCGGACGAGTCCGGCGTCGGCGCGCTTGACCTGCTCCGCGCCGAGCACCTCCCGTACGAGGCCGACATCGACGCGGGACGCCCCGTCCACCAGGACCAGGACGGGTGCCCCGTCCGCCTCGAAGATCAGTGACTTGACGATCGCGCTCAGTTCGCAGCCGACCGCGGCCGCCGCTTCGGCGGCTGTCCGCGTCGCCTCGGGAAAGCCGCGGACCTCGACCTCCAGGCCCAGTTCGCGCAGCGCCTCGGCGAACCGGGGATTGACAGTGGGTTCGGAAGTGCTCATGGCCCGCAACGCTAACGTCCGGTGTACGCACCACGCGACCCGGTTGATGCCGCTCCCTGATCAGGCACTGGGTGGGACATCAAGGGGCCGGACATCACGTGGTGAGGCGTACCGCCAGGGCGATGAGCACGAGCGCGGCGAAGGCCAGCACACTGGCGCACGGCACGGCCCACACCTCCCGCAGCCGGGCCTGCCGCTGCCACCGGCTCCGCACGCCGTCGGTATCCGCGGCGCCGGCCACGCACAGCAGCAGGGCGAGCACGGCGCCGAGCACGCACACCCCGTTCCAGCCCGCGTGGGCGTGGACCACCCCGACCAGGGCCGAGCCGATCGCCCCGCCGACGAAGTAGCACGTCATGTACGCCGAGGTGATACGGCCGCGTGCGTCCGGGCGCAGGGCGTAGATCAGCGACTGGTTGGTGATGTGCACGCCCTGGTGCGCCAGGTCCAGCAGCACGATGCCGGCGATCAGCATGGCCAGTTGGTGCCCTCCCGCGGCCAGCAGCCCCCAGGAGCCGAGCAGCAGCAGCGCGCTGACCATCGTGGTCTGCGTGGTACGTCCGCGGTCCGCCAGCCGCCCGGCGAGCTGGGCGGCGACAGCGCCCGCTGCACCGGCCAGCCCCAGCAGTCCGATCTCGCCGTCCGACCAGCCGTAGGCCGGTCCGGAGAGCAGGAAGGCCAGCGACGTCCACAGCGCGCTGAAGCAGGCGAAGGCCAGCAGGCCGATCAAGGCCCTTGCGCGCAGCACCGGTTCCTCGACGAGCAGCCGTGCGGTCGAGCGCAGCAGCTGTCCGTAGTGCAGGCCCGCCCTTCCGCGGTACTGGGGCAGCGCCCGGTGCAGGGCGGCGGCCAGGAGGACCATCGCCGCGGCCGCGGCCCAGTACACCGTGCGCCAGCCGCCGACCGATGCCAGGGCGCCGGACGCGGTACGGGCGAGCAGCATGCCGAGCACCAGCCCGCTCATCACCGTCCCCACGATCCGGCCGCGACAGTGTGGCGCGGCCAGATCGGCGGCGAACGGCACGAGCACCTGCGCGGTCACCGACAGCAAGCCGGTCAGCGCGGTGCCGGCCAGCAGCAGCCCGGCATTGGGGGCGACCGCGGTCAGTGCGAGGGAGCACGCAGTGGCCAGGGTCAGGCCGCACACCAGCCGGCGGCGTTCCAGCAGGTCACCCAGTGGCAGTACGAGGACAAGCCCCAGCGCGTAGCCGACCTGGGCAACCGTCACCACCAGCGCGGCGGAGGCGGCGGACAGCCGCAGATCCCGGGCGATGGTGTCCAGCAGGGGCTGGGCGTAGTAGTTGCTCGCCACACACAGTCCGACGGCCACGGACATCAGCACGACCGTGCCGCGTCCCGGGCCGTCGTCGGTGGCGGCGCCCGCACGGAACGGGGGAGCGCCCGCGGTGGACGGGGGGTGTGCGGCTGAGGAAGCAGGGGAGGTGGCCACGTCCGATTCCTTCCGGGAGTTCACTGACCGCGAACCGTGTCCCGGCGCCCTCGGCGCCGACCGGTCCGGACTCGCGTTCATGCTCCCCGGCCAGGGCAGATGAATCCAACAGATGGTTGTCATGCGAGCCATCTCGGAACGCGATGGATGACGTGCGCCGGTGGCAGGATGGGTGAGTGGAACTCCGTCAGCTCACCTATGCCGTCGCTGTCGCCGAGACCGGCAGCTTCACCCGCGCCGCCCACCGCTGCTTCGTGGTCCAGTCCGCGCTGAGCCACCAGATCGCCCGTCTGGAGAGCGAGTTGGGCACCCTGCTCTTCGAGCGCACCAGCCGCCGGGTGCGGGTCACCGCGGCCGGAGAGGCGTTCCTCGGCCCGGCCCGCGAGGCCCTGGCCGCCGTCGAACGGGCCCGCGACGAGGTGGCGGCCTGCGGCAGCCAGGTACGCGGCCGGCTGAGCATCGGCACCATTACCCCGCTCACCGCGGTGGACCTGCCCGACCTGCTCGCCACCTACCGGGACCGGTATCCCGCCGTGCACGTCACACTCTGCGCCCGGCCGGTCCGGGACCTGCTGCAGCAGGTGCGCGACCACGTCTTCGACCTGGCGTTCGTCGACACCCGTCCAGGGGCGCCCCCTGCCGGGCTGGCCGGGCGGGTGCTCGCGTACGAGGATCTGGTCGCGATCGTCCCGCACGGACACCGGCTGGCCGGGGCCGCAGAGGTCGCGCCGGGCCGGCTGGCCGAAGAGGACATGGTCGACATGCCGCCGGGCTCCGGTATCCGGGGGCACAACGACGCGGCGTTCGCGGCGGCCGGGGCCACCCGTACCGTCGCGTACGAGGCCGACACCATGGCGTTGCTCGAACAGCTCGTGGGGCGCGGCCTCGGTATCGGTCTGGTGCCCGCAGCCACGGCCGCGGGCATGCCAGGGGTGAGCGCGGTGGCGATGACGGGCGTCCCGCCGCGAACGGTGCGCGCGGTCTGGCTCGCCTCCGCGCCCTCACCGGCGGCTCGCGCGTTCCTCCAACTCCTGCGCGAACGCACGCCGGAGGAGCCGGAGGAGGAATCGGCGGAGCTCCGGGGGGAGATCCCTCCCGAGGCCTCGGCGGAGATCCCTCCGGAGATCCCTCCGGAGATCCCTCCGGAGACCTCGGTGGAGGCCCCGGAGGAGGCTGGCGGACCCCGGGGGGACCGGCCCTGACCCATGAGTTCGCCCCGCCCCGCGGGCGCTTGCCCCCACGGGCGATTGCCTCACGAGGCGCTTGCCTCATTCACCTGATCAGGACTCGCCCCACCGGGAACCCACCCCACGGGGAACTCTCGCCCCACCGGGAACCCACCCCACGGGGAACTCTCGCCCCACCGGGAACCCACCCCACGGGGAACTCTCGCCCCACCAGGAGCTCACCCCACCAGGAACCCACCCCACCGGGACAGGCTCAGGAACCCGCCGCCAGCACCGCTGCGACCACCGGGCCTGCGGCATCCCCACCGTGGCCGCCGGACTGGACGACCGCGGCCGCGGCCAGGTCGTCGCTGAACCCGGTGAACCAGCTGTTGGACTTGCCCTGGGCGTCGACCTCGGCCGAGCCGGTCTTGGCGCCCTTGTACCCGCCGACCCCGGACATCGCAGCGGTGCCCGTCCCGTACCCCGCTGTCGCCGTCGTGTGCATCATGTCCCGCAACTGCTGCGCGGTGCCGGCCGGGAGGGGCTGCGCGGTGGCTGTGTCCCCGTCCCGCAGCGACCCGGGCACGATCACCGGCTGGTGGAAGGCGCCGCTGCGGGCGGTGGCGGTGACGGACGCCATGTTGAGCGGGTTCATCTGGACCAGCCCCTGGCCGATCATCGCCGCCGCGGTGTTGGGTCCGGTCGTCTGCGGCACGCTGCCGTCGAAGGTCGGGATGCCGACGTTCCAGACCGCGCCGATACCGAAGTACTTCTTCGCCGTGTCCGGCAGCGCCGTGTCAGCGATACCGCGGTCGTGGAGCTTGCCGACCGGCTTGATGAAGGCGGTGTTGCACGAGCGGGCGAAGGCCTTCGCCATGGTGCCGCCGGGGATGGAGAAGTTGTCCAGGTTGTGGAAGGTCTGCCCCTGCCACACGACCGACGGCTCGCAGAGCAGGGGGCTGTTCTCGGATGCCAGACCGTTGTTGATGAGCATCGCGGCGGTCATGATCTTCATCGTGGAGCCGGGTGCGAGCTTGCCCTGCGTCGCCGCGTTGAACGCGTCGTCACGGTTGTTGGCGATCGCGCGAATCTCACCGGTGCTCGGCCTGACCGCCACCACCGACGACTCGCTGAACCTCTTCACCGCCACCTCGGCCGCCGCCTGCGCCCGCGCGTCGAGCGTGGTGTGCAGCAGCGCGGGGGTGCCCTTCGAGAGGGTCAGCAGGGTCTTGGCCGGGGCGGTGCTGTCCGCGGAGCCGTCGGCCCCGATGTACGTCTCGATGCCCGGCCTGCCGCCCGCCTTGTCGCCGTACTTCTGGCGCAGCGCGTCCAGGACCGGCCCGAGTGACGGGTACTTCTCCTTCGTCAGCTCGGTCCCGTTGTGGTCGACCGCCTTGATGGGCGCGGACCGCGCCTCACCCGTGGTGAGCGTCTCGCCCTTCTTCAGGTCCGGGTGGACGACCGACGGTTCCCAGTCCACCAGGGCCCGGCCGGTAGTCACCCCCCGTACGACGCTCAGCGAGGACGTGTACGACCAGGGCTTGGTCTCGCCCTTGTAGGAGACGGTGGCCTTCACCGTGAACGGCACCTTCGCACCCGAGGCCGCGCCGGGGGTCAGGACCACCCGCGTGACGTGCGCATCCTCGCGGTAACCGGCCAGCAGAGGCTGCGCGTCCGCCGCGTTGTCGGTCAGCTGCGACGCGGCGTCCGCGTCGCCCTTCGCCCAGGCGGCGAGGAAAGCCTTCGCCGCACCGCTGATCTCGTCCGCGGTCGGCGGGCCGGTGCGGGCGGGCGCGGCCTGAGTCGTCCCCGTGGGACCGCTGCCCCCGCCGCCCGAACCGTTCAGCCCGTTCCACAGGTTGTAGGCGCCGTAGCCGACCCCGCCGACCACGACCGCGAACACCCCGCCGACTATGCCTATCTTTGCCCCGTTACGCACTACCGCGTCCCCTCCCCAGGAGTCTCTTGAACATGTTCAAGAGAGTTACGCTCGGCAGCCTACGGGACCTGAGAGTCATCAGGGGTGCCCGTTACCCGACCGGGACCATGGGCCGTACCACAGCCGGGAGTTGCGGGAATCGGGGGCGGCGTGGCTCCGGGGTCAGATCCAGGTGCTCAGCCACATCCGGTTGTTCCACTGGCTCAGCGGGATCGCGTCTCCGGTGAACAGGGGCCAGAAATAAATGAAGTTCCACACGATCAGCAGCACCAGCACACCCGCGCCGACCGCTCCCACGGCTCTGCGCCGTTCGCTCGACCCGGGCGGCCCCAGGATCGCGCCGATCATCATGGCGACGGCCAGGCACAGGAACGGCACGAAGACGACCGCGTAGAAGAAGAAGATCGTCCGCTGCTGGTACATGAACCACGGCAGGTACCCGGCCGCGACCCCGCACACGATGGCCCCGGCCCGCCAGTCCCTGCGGAAGGCCCAGCGCCACAGGATGTAGAGGACCGCGAAGCACGCCGCCCACCAGAGCAGCGGGGTGCCGATCGCCAGCACCTCGCGGGCGCAGCTCTCGGTGCCCTGCGGGCAGCCGTCGACGCCCGGCTTGGGGGACTCGTAGAAGTACGAGACGGGGCGGCCCACCACGAGCCAGCTCCACGGGTTCGACTGGTACTGGTGCCCCTCGGTCAGATTGACGTGGAAGCTGTAGACCTCGGCCTCATAGTGCCAGAAGCTCCGCAGCGGCGCCGGGACCCAGCTCATGCCGAACTGCGGCAGATGGACCGTGCCGAGCACCGGCAGTTTGACGTGGTCGGGGGAGAGGCCCGCGCGGTGGTTCGCCCAGTCGCGGAAGTAGCCGCCCTTGGTCACGAACCAGCCGGTCCAGGACAGCAGGTACGTCACCACGGCGACCGGCACCGTCGAGACGAAGGCCGGCAGCACATCGTGGCGCAGGACGGCCCGGTACGGGCGTACGGAGCCCGCCGTGCGGCGCGCGCCCACGTCCCACAGCACCGACATGACCGCGAAGAAGACCAGGACGTACAGGCCGTTCCACTTGGTGGCGGCGGCCAGGCCGAGCAGTACGCCGCCGGCGACCCGCCAGGGCCGCACCCCGAGCCGCAGCGAGCTCGCGATACCGCTGTCGGGCCGCAGCCCGCCCTCCTCGCCCACCGGCAGCGCGGCGGCGAGCCGGGCCCGGCTTCTGTCCCGGTCGATCAGCAGCGCCCCGAAGGACGCCACGACGAAGAACATCACGATGAGGTCGAGGAGCGAGGTGCGGCTCATCACGAAGTGCAGGCCGTCGACCGCCAGCAGCAGGCCGGCCAGGCATCCCAGGAACGTCGAGCGCAGCAGCCGCCTGCCGATCCGGCAGATCATCAGCACCGAGAGCGTGCCGAGCAGCGCGGTCATGAAGCGCCAGCCGAACGGTGTGAACCCGAAGAAGTGCTCGCCGATGCCGATGAGCCACTTGCCCACCGGCGGGTGCACCACATAGCCGGGATCGGACGGCACCGAGACCCGGGAAGGATCGGCCAGGATCGCGTTGTTGATGTCGTCCGGCCAGTGGCCCTCGTACCCCTGGTGGACCAGGGCCCAGGCGTCCTTCGCGTAATACGTCTCATCGAATATCACGGCGTGCGGGCTGCCGAGATTCCAGAAGCGCAGCACCCCGGCGACCAGCGTGACAAGGAGCGGACCGCCCCAGGCCGACCAGCGCAGCAACCGCCCGGCCACGGCGGGGGAGAGGCCGAGCACGCCCCACACCTGCCGGCCCGGCGGGGCGTACGGCGGCACCAGCCGCTCGCGCAGACCCGTTTCGCGCGGGCCCGCGTACCCGAACCGGCGCAGCCTGCGCCCCCAGGCGGGCGGCTGTTCCCCGGGGTCTTGGCCCTTCAGGGCTTGAGGCGCTGTACTCGTCACCGCGCCATCGTAGGGAACCCGGCTGTGTGAGTGGCGTGCGCGGGGCTGGGAGAATGGAGTCGTGACAGGAATGCTGGTACTCGCAGGGACCCCCATCGGTGACGTGTCGGACGCGCCGCCCCGGCTCGCCAGGGAGCTGGAGACGGCCGATGTCGTCGCGGCCGAGGACACCAGGCGGCTGCGGAGGCTCACCCAGGCGCTCGGCGTCCACACCACGGGGCGTGTCGTCTCGTACTTCGAGGGCAATGAGACCGCCCGTACGCCGGAACTGGTCGAGGCGCTGACCGGCGGGGCGCGGGTGCTGCTGGTGACCGACGCGGGGATGCCGTCGGTCTCCGACCCCGGCTACCGGCTGGTCGCCGCGTGCGTCGAGAACGACATCAAGGTCACGGCGGTCCCCGGGCCGTCCGCCGTACTGACGGCGCTGGCGCTCTCCGGGCTCCCGGTGGACCGCTTCTGCTTCGAGGGCTTCCTGCCGCGCAAGGCGGGCGAGCGGCTCGGCAGGCTCCGCGAGGTCGCGGACGAGCGCCGGACGCTCGTGTACTTCGAGGCCCCGCACCGCCTCGACGACACGCTCGCCGCGATGGCGGAGGCCTTCGGCGACGAGCGCAGGGCGGCGGTCTGCCGCGAGCTGACCAAGACGTACGAGGAAGTGAAGCGCGGACCGCTGAAGGCGCTCGCCGAGTGGGCGGCGGAGGGCGTGAGGGGCGAGATCACCGTCGTCGTCGAGGGCGCCCCCGACACCGGGCCGCTGGAGCTCGACCCCGCCGAGCTGGTGCGCAGGGTTCAGGTGCGCGAGGAGGCGGGGGAGCGGCGCAAGGAGGCGATCGCCGCGGTCGCCGCCGACGCGGGGCTGCCCAAGCGCGAGGTGTTCGACGCGGTGGTCGCGGCGAAGAACGCGGCCCGCGCGGCGGACGGCGGCCGCGTGCCACCGGAAAGTAAAGGAACCGCGTGAATGGCAAAGCGGGCAACGTGATCGTGGGTCCTTTGGCCACGGCGAGGCCAAAAGCGGTCCAATAGTCGGCAGCCCCTGATGCATTCCGAGTGCCGCAGGCGTCCACTGGAAGTGGGACGGATTCGTCCCACGGAAGGCTTGTCCTTCGGGCAAGAGGAGCTGGCATGAGTGAGATCGTCGAAAGCACCGTCCACGAGGCGTATTCCTTCGCCTGTATGCGGTGCGGGCACGGCTGGGAACAGGCGTACGAAATAGAGCACCACGTCGACGCGTCCGGCCAGGCTTTTGTCGTCTACCGGGCCGACGGCGCGCGCGTACCGTCGCCGCTTTCCCATCCGAGCTGTCTCAACTGCGGCGGAAACGTCGTACGGATCATGGGGTCGGGGCGCGTCTCCTCGGTGCAGAATCTGCTTCATTACCCGGCGAGCGTCACGTCCACCGCCGGTACCGCACCCCACAGGACCGGCACCGGGCGTACGGCGAAGGCCGCGGCCGGGCCGGAACCGGTCCCCGCTCCACCCGCGGGCGGGGCGACCTCCGCCGGCGCCGAACCCCGGCACTGGCAGCTCCGGGACCTGCTGCACCCCTTCCACCGCCGGTAGCCGGCTGCTCCACCGCAGCTGAGCCGCCCGGGGCGGCCCTCCCCGGTTCCGCTGGGCCGGGAGGCGCCCCCATAGGATCGGGCGCCATGAGCAAGGACACTGCGCCGCCGCTGCCCGCACCGCTCGCCGTGCCGGTGGCCGACTCGCACACCCACCTGGACATGCAGGCCACCACCGTGGACGAGGCTCTGGCCAGCGCCTCGTCGGTCGGAGTGACCACCGTGGTCCAGGTGGGGTGCGACCTGAAGGGCTCCCGCTGGGCGGCCGAGACGGCCGCCGCGTACGAGAACGTGCACGCCGCGGTCGCCCTGCACCCGAACGAAGCGCCCCGCATCGTGCTGGGGGACGACGACGGCTGGTCGAAGCAGGGGGCGCGGACGGCCGGCGGGGACGGCGCCCTCGACGAGGCCCTCGGCGAGATCGACCGGCTGGCCGGCCTCCCGCAGGTGCGGGCCGTCGGTGAGACCGGCCTCGACCGGTTCCGTACCGGGCCGGAAGGCATGGCCGCCCAGGAACGTTCGTTCCGGGCGCACATCGAAATGGCGAAAAGGCACGGGAAAGCGCTGGTTATTCACGACAGGGAGGCCCACGCCGACGTACTCCGCATTCTGGAGGAGGAAGGGGCGCCGGACCGCACCGTATTCCACTGCTATTCCGGTGACGCGGAAATGGCCGAAGTGTGCGCGGCCCGCGGCTATTTCATGTCCTTCGCGGGAAACGTGACGTTCAAGAACGCCCAGCCGCTGCGCGACGCACTCGCCGTGGCCCCGCTCGATCTCGTACTCGTGGAAACGGACGCCCCTTTCCTCACACCCGCCCCCTATAGGGGACGGCCCAATGCGCCGTATCTCATTCCGGTGACGGTCCGGGCGATGGCCGCGGTGAAGGACATCGGTGAGGACGCTCTGGCAGCGGCCGTCATGGACAACGCGGTCCGGGCGTTCGGCCTGGACGGCCGCGCCGTGTGACGTCCGGTGCGAACCCGGGGCACCCGCCACGGCCGTAGGCTTTACGGGTGAGCAGCACTGAACCCGAGGCCTCCGAAGTCTCCGACGCCCTTCTGGGCCCCGCCGACATCCGCGAACTGGCCACCGCGCTCGGCGTACGCCCGACCAAGCAGCGCGGCCAGAACTTCGTCATCGACGCCAACACGGTGCGCAGGATCGTGCGGACGGCCGAGGTGACCCGGGACGACGTCGTCGTCGAGGTCGGCCCCGGCCTCGGATCGCTGACCCTGGCGCTCCTCGAAGCGGCCGACCGGCTGGTGGCCGTCGAGATCGACGACGTGCTGGCCGGCGCGCTGCCCGCGACCGTAGAGGCCAGGCTGCCCGCACGCGCCGACCGCTTCACGCTCGTCCACTCCGACGCGATGCAGGTCACCGAACTGCCGGGACCGCCGCCCACGGCGCTGGTCGCGAACCTCCCCTACAACGTGGCCGTCCCGGTCCTGCTGACGATGCTGGCCCGTTTCCCCTCGATCGAGCGGACGCTGGTGATGGTCCAGGCGGAGGTCGCCGACCGGCTGGCGGCCGAGCCGGGCAACAAGGTGTACGGCGTGCCGTCGGTGAAGGCCAACTGGTACGCGCACGTCAAACGGGCCGGCTCCATCGGCCGCAATGTGTTCTGGCCCGCACCCAACGTCGACTCGGGCCTGGTGTCGCTGGTCCGGCGCACCGAACCGATCAGGACGACGGCTACCAGGGACGAGGTCTTCGCGGTCGTCGACGCGGCGTTCGCGCAGCGCCGCAAGACCCTGCGGGCCGCGCTCGCGGGCTGGGCCGGGTCGGCGCCGGCGGCCGAGGCTGCGCTGGTCGCCGCCGGGATCTCCCCGCAGGCGCGCGGCGAGTCGCTGACGGTGGAGGAGTTCGCCCGGATCGCGGAGGGCAAGGTATGACGGTCCACGACGGTGCGACGGGCGTGACCGTCCGCGTCCCCGCCAAGGTCAACGTGCAGCTCGCGGTGGGCGGCGCCCGCCCCGACGGCTTCCACGACCTGGCCAACGTCTTCCTCGCGGTCTCGCTGTACGACGAGGTCACCGCCACCCCCGCCGACACCCTGCGCATCACCTGCACCGGCCCCGGCGCCGACCTGGTCCCGCTGGACCGTACGAACCTGGCCGCGCGGGCGGCCGAACTGCTCGCCGCCCGCCACGGCATCGCGCCCGGCGTGCACCTGCACATCGACAAGGACATCCCGGTCGCCGGCGGCATGGCGGGCGGCAGTGCCGACGGAGCCGGCGCCCTGCTGGCCTGCGAAGCACTCTGGTCCACGGGGGCATCCCGCGATGAACTCCTCGACATCTGCGCCGAGTTGGGAAGCGATGTGCCCTTCAGCCTGGTAGGCGGAGCGGCGCTCGGCACCGGCAGGGGCGAGCAGCTGACACCACTGGAGACGGGCGGCGCCTTCCACTGGGTCTTCGCGATGGCCGACGGCGGCCTCTCCACCCCGACGGTCTTCCGCGAGTTCGACCGCCTCACCCCGGACGCGGGCCCGCCCCAGGCGTCACCCGCGCTGATCGAGGCGCTGCGCACCGGCGACACCGTGGCCCTGGCGGGCGCCCTGTCCAACGACCTCCAGCCGGCGGCGCTCTCGCTGCGCTCCTCCCTGGCGGACACGCTCGCGGCAGGCACCGCGGCCGGGGCACTGGCCGCGCTCGTCTCCGGCTCCGGCCCGACGACGGCGTTCCTGGCGAAGGACGCGGACGCGGCCGAGCGGATCGCGGCGGAGCTGGTGGCATCGGGGACGTGCCGGTCCGCTCGGGCCGCGGTGTCCGGGGTGGCGGGGGCGACGGTGGTGCGGGAGCCCGGTCAGTGCCCGTAGCGGTAGCGGCAGGCGGCGATCCGGACCTCTTCGTCGACCACCTTGCAGATCAGCCGGTGCTCTTCGGTGATGCGGCGGGACCAGTACCCCTGGAACCCGTGTTTCAGGGGCTCCGGCTTGCCGATGCCCTCGTTGCCGTTGCGGGCGATGTCCTGCAACAGGGCGTTGATGCGCTTGAGGATCTTCCGGTCCTGGGCCTGCCACCAGACGTAGTCCTCCCAGGCGGATTCGTCCCAGACGAACTTCACTCGACCGGCTCCCGCGCAGTGCCACCGCCGTCTTCCAGGCGCTCGATCGACGCCAGCAGGCGTCGGGCGTTCGCCGGACTCCGGAGCAGGTAGGCCGTCTCCTTCAGTGACTCGTACTCGTCGAGAGCGACGATCACGACTGGATCGTGCCCGGCGCGAGTCACTATGACCTCCTCGCGGTCGTCGACCACCGCATTAAGCGTTTCGGCATATTTCGCCCGTGACTCCGTGTAGGTCATGGTTCGCATGGTGTCCGCCTTCCTGGGTTGTACAGAAAGCTGTACGTACAGGAAAACGTACGCGAGTGTGGGAGGTGTCGCAAGGAGCCCTCCCGCCGCGCCGTACCCTGGGAGATCGATCACCCCCGTCCCAGGAGCGTCAATGGCCGTCAACCTCGTCAATGTCGAGGCCGTCAGCAAGGTCTACGGCACCCGTGCCCTGCTGGACGGTGTCTCCCTCGGCGTCTCCGAGGGCGACCGCATCGGCGTCGTCGGGCGCAACGGGGACGGCAAGACGACCCTGATCCGGATGCTCGCCAGGCTGGAGGAGCCCGACACCGGCCGCGTCACCCACAACGGCGGCCTGCGCAGCGGCGTCCTCACCCAGCACGACTCCCTCGACCCGCAGGCCACCGTGCGGCACGAGGTCATCGGTGACCTCGCCGACCACGAGTGGGCGGGCAACGCCAAGATCAGGGACGTCCTCACGGGGCTCTTCGGCGGGCTCGACCTGCCCGGATTCTCCGAGGGCCTGGACACCGTCATCGCCCCGCTCTCCGGTGGCGAGCGCCGCCGGATCGCCCTGGCGAAGCTGCTCATCGCCGAGCAGGACCTGATCGTGCTCGACGAGCCCACCAACCACCTCGACGTCGAGGGCATCTCCTGGCTCGCCGGTCACCTGCGCGCCCGCCGCTCCGCACTCGTCGTCGTCACCCACGACCGGTGGTTCCTGGACCAGGTCTGCACTCGCATGTGGGACGTCCAGCGCGGCGCCGTCCACGAGTACGAGGGCGGCTACAGCGACTACGTCTTCGCACGGGCCGAACGCGAACGCATCGCGGCCACCGAGGAGTCCAAGCGGCAGAACCTGATGCGCAAGGAGCTGGCCTGGCTGCGGCGCGGCGCCCCCGCCCGTACGTCCAAGCCCCGCTACCGCATCGAGGCCGCCAACGAGCTCATCGCCGACGTGCCGCCGCCGCGCGACACATCCGAGCTGATGAAGTTCGCCAACGCCAGGCTCGGCAAGACCGTCTTCGATCTGGAGGACGTCACCGTCCGGGCCGGCGACAAGCTGCTGCTCCAGCACCTGACCTGGCAGCTCGGCCCCGGCGACCGGATCGGCCTGGTGGGGGTTAACGGCGCGGGCAAGACCTCGCTGCTGCGGGCGCTGGCCGAGGCGGCCCGTACCCAGGGAGACGCCCAGCCCGCCGCCGGGAAGGTCGTCGTCGGCAGGACCGTGAAGCTGGCCTACCTCTCGCAGGAGGTCGCCGAACTCAAGCCCACCCTGCGGGTGCTCGAGGCGGTGCAGCAGGTACGTGACCGGGTCGACCTCGGCAAGGGCCGCGAGATGACCGCGGGCCAGCTCTGCGAGCAGTTCGGCTTCTCCAAGGAGAAGCAGTGGACACCGGTGGGCGACCTGTCCGGCGGCGAGCGGCGCCGGCTGCAGATCCTGCGGCTGCTGATGGACGAGCCCAACGTCCTGTTCCTCGACGAGCCGACCAACGACCTGGACATCGAGACCCTGACCCAGCTGGAGGACCTCCTCGACGGCTGGCCCGGATCGATGATCGTGATCTCGCACGACCGGTTCTTCATCGAGCGCACCACCGACCGCGTCTTCGCGCTGCTCGGCGACGCGAGCCTGCGGATGCTGCCGCGCGGTGTCGACGAGTACCTGGAACGCCGCCGGCAGGTGATCGACGCGCAGACCCCGGCCGCCGTGCAGTCCACGGCCAAGGAGGTGCCCGGCGCCGTGTCGGCCAAGGACGGCCGCGCCGCCAAGAAGGAGCTCCAGAAGATCGAGCGGCAGCTGGACAAGTTCTCCGACCGGGAGGGCAAGCTGCACGCGCAGATCACCGAGAACGCCACTGACTTCGGGAAAGTGGCCGAACTGGACGCTGAACTGCGTGAACTGGCCGGTCAGCGCGAAGAGTTGGAGATGCGCTGGCTGGAGCTCGCCGAGGACGCGTAGTCCGCCGGCGGGACATGCGTAACGGGGGCATCACGGCCCGGTTCTCCCTTGGGAACAGGGGCGGACCGGGCCCGCTCACGGCGTTCTGCGGGTGATAGAAAGAACTCCCGCTCGACTGACGTTGATGTGCGGGATCCACACCCGATTCGCTCCTTTCCGGCGGCCTGTGCCGCTGGAATTGCGGGGGAGGCCGGTCGGGCAGTGGACCCCGCGTGAAGAGGTATGTGCTGATGACTCAGCCGCCCGACCAGCAGCCGCCGCAGGGCGGTTTCGGCGCCCCGCAGGACCCTCGGGCCGGTGGCTTCGGCGCCCCGACACCGCCGTCCCAGCCGCCGCAGATGCCGCCGCCGCCCCAGACACCGCCGGTCCAGCCGCCGGCACCGCAGGGGCCCCCGGCCGCACCGCAGGGACCCCCGTCCGGACCGCAGCCCGGTTACGGATATCCCCAGCAGGCCCCGCAGCAGCCGCAGTCGGGCCCCTACGGATACCCGCAGCAGGCGCCGGGTCCGTACGGACAGCCGCCGCAGCCCGGCCCCTACGGCCAGCCGCCGCAGGGCCCGTACGGCCAGCAGCAGGGCCCCTACGGCTACCCGCAGCAGCAGTTCCCCGGCGCTCCCGTCCCGCCGCAGGGCGGCGGCAAGAACCCCTTCAAGGGCAAGCCGGGTGCCGTCATCGGCGCAGTCGTCGCGGCGCTGCTCGTCGTCGGCGTCGGTGTCTTCTTCGCGGTCAGCGGTGGTGGCGACGGCGACAAGAAGCCGGTCGCGAGCGACAGCAGGAACACGGACGGCAAGCCGACCGCCTCTCCGAGCGTCGACCAGGGCGACGGCAGCGGCGACGGGCGCTCCGGCGACGACGACCTCAACGCCGGACGCAAGGCCGGTGAGGACAAGGTCCTCTGGCTGCAGACCAATGACGTCGCACTTCCGCAGGACGGCGCGCAGAACTACGGCATGTGGTTCAGCGGCGACGTCGTCGTGCGGGCGATGTACAAGAAGGTCACCGCGTACGGGGTGAACGACGGCAAGGAGAAGTGGAGCGTGCCGGTGCCGCACGCGATCTGTGCCGCACCGCGCCAGTCCACGCCCGACGGCAAGATCGTCATCGCGTACAAGAGCAACGACACCGACAAGGCCGACTGCAACCAGATGCAGCTCATCGACCTCAAGGCGGGCAAGGGCGGCTGGAAGAAGCAGATCCCCCAGGAGGGCGCCTTCGACATCATGAGCTCCCTGGAGCTGACGATCGCGGGCAACACCGTGACGGCCAGCCGGATGGGGCCCTCCAGCGCCTTCTCGGTCACCGACGGGCACAAGCTCTTCGGCCGGATGGACGGCGCCTGCCAGCCCGACGCGTTCGCGGGCGGCGCCAAGCTCATCGCGGTCGAGTCGTGCACCAAGAACAGCCAGCCGGACGCGAGCGAGCAGGTGCAGGAGCTCGACCCGTCGTCCGGCAAGTCCAAGTGGACGTTCCCGCTCCCCGCGGGCTGGCAGGTCAAGAAGGTCTACTCGCTCGACCCGCTGGTCATCTACTCGACCAACGAGAAGAAGAAGTCCTGGAACATCTCCGTCCTCAAGCACGACGGGACCCGGCGCTCCCAGCTGACCACCAAGGACAGCTTCCAGCCCGAGTGCGGCCTGTCGATCATCGACCGTGACCTCCAGGGCTGTGTCGGCACGGCGGCCGACGCCAACACGCTGTACCTGCCGACCCAGGTGAAGAGCGGTGCGAACGCCGTCGTCGCGTTCAACCTGAACACCGGCAAGGAGAAGTGGCGGGTGTCCGCGGGCAGCGACCGTACGATGCTGCCGCTGCGGATGGACGGCTCCAGCCTCATCGCGTACAAGGAGCCCTCGTACAACGGCGGCGGCGCGGTCGTCTCCATCCCGTCCACGGGCGGCAAGGCGAGTGTGCTCCTGCAGAACCCGGAGTCGACGCAGTCCATCGAGAACTCCTTCTACTCGAAGCTGGTCGCCTACCAGGACGGCCGGTTCTTCCTGATGTCGGGCCAGGTCAGGGGCAAGAAGGGCGACACCACCGAGAAGACGATGCTGGTCTTCGGCAAGTGAGCGGTCCCCGCAACCCCAACTCCCCCTCCACGAAGGCAGAAACGCGATGACGCAGCCGCCACAGCCACCTCAGCCGCCCAACGGACCACCGCAGGGAGGGTACGGCGCACCCAAGAACTCTCCGGGCGGCTACCGTCCCCCGACCCCGCCCCCCAACACCCCGCCGGGCCCACCGCAGATGCCGGCGGGCGCACCGCAGATGCCCCCGCCGCCCGTGGGAGCGCCGCAGGCCGGCCCCCCGCAGGATCCGGCGTACGGCTATCCGCAGACCCCACCGCCCGCCCAGCCCGGTTACGGCTATCCGCAGCAGCAGGCGCCCGGAGGGCCCGCCTACGGCTTCCCGCAGCAGCAGCCCGGCCCACCCGCGCAGCAGTACCCGACCCAGCCCATGCAGCAGCACGGCGCGGGATCCGGTACCGGCGGCGGGAAGTTCGGCATCGACGCGAAGATCATCACGTCCGCGGTCGTCGCGATCGTGCTCATCGTCGGCGCGGGCTTCGTCTACTCGTCGAGCAAGGGCGACAAGGAGCCCAACGTGTCGAGCGCGGGCCCCACGGGCGGCGGCGACGGCAAGAACACCGCGGACACCGCCAAGGGCGCGGGCGGCAAGGAGAAGGTGCCGGCCGACACCAACTCGAAGGTGCTCTTCCAGACGCCGGCCCCGAAGGTCAGTGACGTCACCGGCGTCAACGGCTCCTGGACCACGGACACGCTGTACGTGAAGTCCGGCGTCAACGAGATCGTCGGCTATGACGCGGTGAAGGGCACCAAGACCTGGACCCTTCCGCTGCCGGGCCCGCTCTGCGCCGCGACGAGCCACGTCAGCAAGGACAACAAGACGGCCATCGCCTTCCAGGCGAAGAAGCCGACGAAGGCCAAGCCGTCCTGGGGCTGCACCGAGGTCGCCGCGCTCGACCTCGACCAGGGCAAGCTCCTCTGGCAGAAGTCGTACAAGGACGGCGACCAGAAGGTCAGCGTCGACGAGGTCACCCTCGGCGCCGACACCGTCGCCGCCGGCAGCACCGGCGGCGGCGCCGCCTGGGACCTGCACAAGGGTTCCGTGCGCTGGCTGCCGAAGGCCAGCACCGACCAGTGCGAGGACGCCGGCTACGCCGGCGGCGCCACGACGCTGGTCGCCGTCCGCAAATGTGGGAACTACGACAGCCCGCAGGTCAGCGTTCAGAACCTGAACCCGACGACGGGTGCGCCCCTCTCCTCGTTCAAGATGCCGTCGGGCGTCGAGTACGCGCACATCGTCTCCACCGACCCGCTGGTCGTGGCCGCCGACGTCGGCGACACCGCCGGCGACGGCAGCGGCATCTCGGACTACTTCTCCGTGGACGCGAAGACCGGCAAGCTGCGCGCCCGGATCCCGGCCGACGGGGACAAGTACGCCGGTAACTGCGACAGCACGGCGGTCGAGCTCTGCAACGACCTGGTCGTCGGCAACGACCGGCTGTACGTGCCCACGGAGGAGCACGACGGCGTCGGTGACGACATCGGCCAGACCAACGAGATCGTCGCCTTCGACCTGGCCGACGGCAAGCCGGTACCGGGCCGCGCCGACGCCGGCGCGGGCTACTCGGCCTACCCCGTACGGATGGACGGCTCCAACCTCATCGCGTACAAGAAGGGCCCGTACAACAAGGGCGGTCAGGTCGTCTCGGTCAACGGCTCGACCCTCAAGCAGACGCTCCTGATGAACAACCCGTCGGACGAGGCGGTCCGCGACGCGGAGGCCACCTTCCTGCCGGACAGCGCCGAGATCCGGTTCTCCCACGGCCGTCTCTACCTCGCCGACGACTTGCTCAGCCAGTACACCGGCGACGACACGGAGAAGCACTACCTGGACATCGGCTTCGGCACGAGCTGACCGGGCCGGCCACCGCCGGGCTTCCGGAACTGCCGATGGGGCGCCACCCGGTGACGGGCGGCGCCCCATCGGCGTACCCAGGAGACTCACGACGGCCTGCCCGGCGGGGAATTCGGCAATGCGGGGGGCTTCTGGCCGTAAGGGGCGCGCGGCGCCTGACAACCGTGTAGCTTGCCGGGGCAGGAAAGCCGGGGCCGGGTCCGCTCCCGGTGCGGGGGGAACAGGGGGACTGCTCCATGGGCGTGCGGCTCATGGTGGTCGACGACCACCGACTGCTCGCCGAGGCGCTCGCCTCGGCACTGAGACTCCGCGGACACCGGGTGCTCGCCGCGGCCGCGCCCACCGGGGGCGCGGCCGACCTCGTGGTGAACCGGGCGCCCGACGTCTGCCTGTTCGGTACGGCCGCTCCCGCCGGGCCCGGGGCCTTCGACCCGGTCGTACGCATCAAGAAGGAACGCCCGCAGGTCGCCGTGGTGGTGCTGGGCCCGGTGCCCAACTCACCGGGAATCGCAGCCGCGTTCGCCGCGGGCGCATCCGGCTACGTACGCCACGACGAGCGCATCGAAGGCGTCGAGCGTGCCATGGTGCAGGCGTGCGCGGGCGAGACAGCGGTCTCACCGCAGCTGCTGCAGGGCGTCTTCGCGGAGCTGCTCAACCCGGCGGCCCCGCCGGACGACGAGGGCAGGCGCCTCCTGGGGCTGCTCACCGGACGTGAGGTGGAGGTCCTGGCCCGGGTCGCGGAGGGCGAGGACACCCGGCTGATCGCGGCCCGGATGCGTATCGCGCCGAGTACCGCCCGTACGCATGTGCAGCGGGTCCTGGTGAAGCTCGGCGTCGGCTCCCGCCTGGAGGCCGCCGCGCTCGCGGCGCGCACCGGGCTGCTCGACCACGCCGTGGTGCGGGCGCTCCCGAGCGCCCCGAGCACGCCGGAGGGGCCGGACTCACCTGAGTGAGGTCCGGCCCCTCCGGCGTACCGTCGCGGGACTTTCCGCTACGGCGTCTTCTGCTCGGCGGGTATCTCCTCGGGCGTGGGCGGCGCCACCGGGCGCAGCCACAGCCAGAGCAGGAAGAGCAGGCCGAGGACGAGCATCGCAAGCCCCGTCCAGAGGTTGATGTTGATCCCCTGGGCCTTCTTGAGATCCGCGTCGGACGCGGTGATCCCGGCGATCGTCACGATGATCCCGTAGACCACGAACAGTCCGCCGATGATCCTGCGGATGTCGAAGAGGCGGGCCGCCGTCGCGGACTTCTGCTCCAGTTCGGAGACTTCGTTCTGCAGTTCAGACATGGTGGGTGCCTCCGATCAGAGCGAGTAGGGCAGGTAGCAGAGCGCGGCGATGACGATCGCGCCCCAGCCGAGCAGGGCCGGCTTGCGGTACCACGCGTCGTCGCCCTCGGCCGGTGCCTCAGGTGCGTCCGGCGACTCCGTCCCGTACACCAGACCGGCCAGTTCGGCCTCCGGCTTGGGCGCCGTGAAGAGCGTGACGAGCACCATGACGACCGCACCGGCGACGAAGCCGACGATGGCCGAGACGAAGTTGGCGCCCTGGTCGGTCGGGATGTCGATGATGCCCTGCTTGTAGATCCAGAAGTAGTTGATCATCGCGGCGCTGGTGCCGGCGACCAGGCCCCAGACACCGGACTTCATCGAGGCGCGCTTCCAGAACATACCGATGATGAAGACCACGAACAGCGGGACGTTGAAGAAGGAGAAGAGCGTCTGGAGGTAGCTCATGATGTTGGAGAAGCTGGCGGCGATGAAGGCTGTGCCTATGGAGGCCAGCACGCCGACCGCCGTGATCAGCCGTCCGAAGCGCAGGTAGTACGCGTCGGGCTTGTCCTTCTTCACGTACCGCGCCCAGATGTCCGTCGTGAAGACGGTGTTGAACGAGGAGACGTTGGCGGCCATACCGGCCATGAAGGCGGCCAGCAGACCGGTCACCGCGATACCGAGGACACCGTTGGGCAGCAGCTCCTGCATCAGCAGCGGGATCGCGTCGTTGTACGTGAGGTCCGAGCCGGGCG
Organism: Streptomyces sp. NBC_00859; assembly: GCF_045161865.1. Classification (NCBI taxonomy): domain Bacteria; kingdom Bacillati; phylum Actinomycetota; class Actinomycetes; order Kitasatosporales; family Streptomycetaceae; genus Streptomyces; species Streptomyces sp. NBC_00859. The sequence goes on from NZ_CP108826.1 coordinate 4,867,001, forward strand.
TCCCGATCTTCGGGGCGATGACGGCGGCGACCAGGCCGGGGATCATCACGAGGAAGACGATGAACATCTTCGGGAAGGCGGCGATCAGCGGGGTGCGCTGGGCGGCCGAGAGGTTCTTCGCGGAGAGTGCCCGCTGCACCTCGGCGAAGTTCGTCGTCCAGTAGCCGAAGGAGAGCACGAAGCCCAGACCCAGGATGATCGTCAGCCAGTTGGCGCCGAGCGGGTTGGCGTGCCCGATGGACGTGCCGTTCCAGGCGGTCATGAAGTCATGGCCGTGGCTCTTCGTCAGAGTGTCGGACAGTCCGTCCCAGCCGCCGACGCGCTTGAGGCCCAGGACGCAGAGCGGGATCAGCGCGGCGAGGATGACGAAGAACTGCAGCACTTCGTTGTAGATCGCCGACGAGAGTCCGCCGATGGTGATGTATACGAGGACGAAGAGGCCCGCGACCACGATCGCGACCCACTGCGGCCAGCCAAGGAGCGCCTCCACGACGATCGACAGGGCGTAGAGGTTCACGCCCGCGATCAGGACCGCCGAGAAGGCGAAGAGTATGGAGCTCAGCAGGTGCGCCGACTTGTCGAAGCGGTGCAGCAGGAACTCGGGTACGGAGCGCACCTTCGACTTGTAGTAGAAGGGCATCATCACCAGGCCGAGGAAGACCATGGCGGGGATGGCGCCGACCCAGTACCAGTGGACGACGGCGACGCCGTACTGCGCGCCGGTCGCCGCCATGCCCAGGATCTCGGTGGCGCCGAGGTTTGCGGCGACAAAGGCCAGACCGGTCACCCAGGCGGGCAGTGAGCGGCCCGACAGGAAGAAGTCGAGGCTCGTCTTCACACTCGCTCTGGCAGCGAAGCCGATGCCCAGAACCACGATGAAGTAGATCGCCAGAATCGTGTAGTCGAGCCCGTTCGTGGGGAGCCGGAGTCCGGCAGCCAGGTATTGCATGAGTACTCGCTTCGTTGCCAGAACTTTTCCGCTGTGGAACCTACGCCCCCATGTTCAAAAAATGAACACATGATTGGTGTTCTTTGTTTGATTGTGATCGGGCCGGTTGCTATGTCCCGATGAAAGCGCTTGCTTCCTGCCCATTGACTGATCTGTTGACTTGTGGTTTGTTGTGTTCGGTTCTGTTTGGTAGCAGTGGGCGAGGAGCGCCAGCGTGAAGAAGACATCGACCCGTCTCGCCGACGGTCGTGAGCTGCTCTACTACGACTGCCGGGACGACGTGGTCCGTGACGCCGTTGACCGGCGCCCCCTCGGCCCCGTGGCCACCGCCTCCGAGATCCGCACCGACCCGCTGCTCGGCGACGCCGTCGCCATCTCCTCGCACCGGCAGGAGCGCCCCTACCACCCGCCGGCCGACGAGTGCCCGCTCTGCCCCTCGCGCGACGGACGGCTCAGCGAGGTCCCCGACTCGGACTACGACGTCGTCGTCTTCGAGAACCGCTTCCCCTCGCTCGCCGGGGACTCCGGCCGCTGCGAGGTCGTCTGCTTCACATCGGACCACGACGCGTCCTTCGCCGACCTCACCCCCGAACAGGCCGGTCTGGTCCTGGAGGCCTGGACCGACAGAACCGCCGAGCTGGCCGAACTCCCGCAGATCAAGCAGGTGTTCTGCTTCGAGAACCGCGGTGCCGAGATCGGCGTCACCCTCGGCCACCCGCACGGCCAGATCTACGGCTACCCCTTCGTCACGCCGCGCACCGCGCTGATGCTGCGCTCCGCCGACGCCTTCCAGGAGAGCAGCGGCGGGCGGAACCTCTTCGACGAGAACGTCGCACGCGAAGTCGCCGACGGCTCCCGTGTGGTCCTGGAGGGCGAGCACTGGGTCGCGTTCGTCCCGTACGCCGCGCACTGGCCGTACGAGGTGCACCTCTACCCGAAGAAGCGCGTGCCCGACCTGCGCTTCCTGGACGACGAGGCGCGCGCGGAGTTCCCGCGGATGTACCTGGAACTGCTGCGGCGCTTCGACCGCATCTTCGACGGTCCGGACGCCGCGCAAGAAGGGGCGGGCGAGCCCCCGACGCCGTACATCGCCGCCGTCCACCAGGCACCCTTCGGCGACCTGGAGGGATACGGCATCAACCGGGACGAATTCGCCCTGCATCTTGAGCTTTTCACCATTCGCCGTACTTCGGGCAAGCTGAAGTTCCTCGCGGGTTCCGAGTCGGGCATGAACGTCTTCGTGAATGACGTGCCGCCGGAGACCGCGGCCGAGCGACTGCGAGAGGTAGCGAGCAAGTGAGCAAGAAGTACCTGGTCACAGGTGGCGCGGGATATGTCGGCAGTGTCGTGGCGGCCCATCTCCTCGAAGCGGGGCACGAGGTGACCGTGCTCGACGACCTCTCCACCGGCTTCCGCGCATCCGTCCCCGAGGGCGCCGCATTCATCGAGGGCCGCATCCAGGACGCCGCCGAATGGCTCGACCCCTCGTACGACGGAGTGCTGCACTTCGCCGCGTCCTCGCAGGTCGGCGAGTCGGTCGTCAACCCCGAGAAGTACTGGCTGAACAACGTCGGCGGCACCACCGCGCTGCTCGCGGCGATGCGGTCGGCCGGCGTCCGCACGCTGGTCTTCTCATCGACCGCCGCGACCTACGGCGAGCCGCAGACCGTCCCGATCAGGGAGAGCGCCCCCACCGCTCCGACCAACCCGTACGGCGCCACCAAGCTGGCCGTCGACCACATGATCACCGGCGAGTGCGCGGCGCACGGCCTGGCCGCGGCCAGCCTGCGCTACTTCAACGTCGCGGGCGCGTACAAGACGTACGGTGAGCGCCACGACCCCGAGTCGCACCTCATCCCGCTGGTCCTCCAGGTGGCCCAGGGCCGCCGTGAAGCCATCTCGGTGTACGGCGACGACTACCCCACCCCGGACGGCACCTGCGTCCGCGACTACATCCACGTCGCGGACCTGGCCGAAGCGCACCTGCTCGCCCTGGACGCGGCCGCGTCCGGCGAACACCTGATCTGCAACCTCGGCAACGGCAGCGGCTTCTCGGTCCGCGAGGTCATCGAGACCGTACGCAAGGTCACCGGGCACGCCATCCCCGAGGTGGCCGCCGACCGCCGCGCGGGCGACCCCGCCGCGCTCGTCGCCTCCGCCGACGCCGCACACGAGCGGCTCGGCTGGACCCCGTCGCGCTCCGATCTGGCCGGGATCGTCTCCGACGCCTGGGCCTTCGCGCAGAACAGCCGCGCATCCGCGCAGGACAGTGTTGTCCCACAAAAGGGGAGTTGCTGAGGAATGAGTTTCGAGGAGCTGTACGGCAGTGCCCCCGAGGGCACGTGGGCCGCACCGGGCCGGGTCAACCTCATCGGTGAGTACACCGACTTCAACGACGGCTTCGTCATGCCGCTCGCCCTGCCGCACACCGCGGTCGCACAGGTCTCCCGCCGCACCGACGGCGTACTGCGGCTGTACTCGGCCGACATCGAGGGCGGCATCGTCCAGCTCCGCACCGACGAACTCGAACCGCTCACCAACACCAGCTGGGCCGCGTACCCGGCGGGCGTCGTCTGGGCGCTGCGCGAGGCGGGCCACCCCATCACGGGCGCCGACATCCACCTCAGCTCCACTGTCCCCACCGGCGCCGGACTCTCCTCGTCCGCCGCCCTGGAGGTCGTCACCGCACTCGCCCTGAACGACCTGTACGAACTGGGCCTCGACTGCAACCAGCTGGCGCTGATCGCCCAGCGCGCCGAGAACGCCTTCGTCGGCGTGCCCTGCGGCGTCATGGACCAGACGGCCTCGGCCTGCTGCGCCGAGGGCCACGCGCTGCACCTCGACTGCCGCGACCACTCGATACGGCAGGTCCCCTTCGACCTGGCCGCGCAGGGACTGCGGCTGCTGGTCGTGGACACCAGGGTCAAGCACGCCCTGGGCGACGGCGCGTACGCCGAGCGCCGCGCGGGCTGCGAGGAGGGCGCGCGCATCCTGGGCGTCCCCGCGCTGCGTGACATCTCGTACGAGCAGCTGCCCGACGCGCTGGCGAAGCTCGCCGACCCGAGGGTGCGCGGCTACGTCCGCCACGTCGTCTCCGACAACCACCGGGTGGCGCGGACGGTCGCGCTGCTCGACGCCGGCGACGTACGCGGCGTCGGACCGGTCCTCACCGACGGCCACGCCTCGCTCCGCGACGACCTGCTGGTCTCCTGCGACGAACTGGACCTGGTGGTCGCATCGGCGAACGCGGGCGGCGCGCTGGGAGCCCGGATGACCGGCGGCGGGTTCGGCGGATCGGCGATCGTGCTCGTCGAGGAGGTGCACGCGGAAGCGGTGTCCAAGTCGGTGGCGGAGGCGTTCACGGCGGCCGGACACGCGCCGCCGCGGATCTTCACCGCCACGGCTTCCGCGGGAGCGCGCCGCCTGTCGTGACGTGAGCCCCGCCGTGCGCCCCGCGAGAACCCGCGCGGCGCACGGCCCCCGCCCGTGCGGCGGCACCCGGACAGGCCCCGGCCGGCGCAGTGTCCGCAATCGCCGGACGGGCCTCACGCACGCCCGTACGCTGGAGGACCACCGGTGGGGGCCGGTGCGCGGGCGTGGGGGGTTCACATGGTTCATATCCGGGTGCTCGTCGTCGACGACCACCGCATCTTCGCCGAGTCGCTCGCAGCGGCCCTCGCCGCCGAGCCCGATGTGGAGGTCACCGCGGCGGGCAGTGGTGCGGCCGCGCTGCGCTGCCTGGACCGTGCCGCGGCGGACGGGCGCGCGTTCGACGTGCTCCTGGTCGACGCCGATCTCGGCCTCGCGGCGGGCTGGGGGGCCCGTCAGGACGCCGCCCCCGGCAACGGGCAGGCCACCGCGGTGGACGGCATCTCGCTGGCCTCATCGGTGCGCGCGTCCAGACCCGCGCTCAGGACCGTCGTACTCGCCGCCAGGGACGACGTGCGCCGGGCCGCGCAGGCGCTCCAGGCCGGAGCCTCGGGATGGGTCGCCAAGGACTGCTCGCTGCAGCGTCTGCTCGCTGTGATCCGGGGCGTCCTGCGGGACGAGACCCATCTGCCGCCCGCGCTGCTCACCGGCGTCCTGCGGGAGCTGACCACGGCCCACAGGCACCGCACCGAAGGCGAGCTGCTGGTCGAGGCGCTGACGCCCAGGGAGCGCGAGGTCCTGCGGTGCATGGTCGCGGGCCTGGGGCGCAAGGCGGTGGCCGAGCGGCTGTTCCTCTCCCCGCACACCGTGCGTACCCATATGCAGAACGTGCTGGGCAAGCTCGGTGTGCATTCCACGCTCGCCGCGGTCGCACTGGCGAGACGCGCGGGTGTCGGACCCGCCGACCTAACCGGGGATGTTGTCGAACGGGGCAGTCAACTGGCGTAGCAGACTGGCCAGTTCGCCCCGCTGGCTGCGCGAGAGCTCGGCGAGCAGTGCACGCTCCTGGGCGAGCAGCCCGGCCAGCGCCTGGTCGGCGCGGTCGCGCCCCTCGTCGGTCAGCCGGACCAGCACCCCGCGCCGGTCGCTCGGATCGGGCAGCCGCTCGACGAGCCCCTTGGTGGCGAGCCGGTCGATGCGGTTGGTCATGGTGCCCGAGGTGACGAGTGTCTGGGTCAGCAGCTGTCCGGGGGAGAGCTGGTACGGGTCGCCCGCGCGGCGCAATGACGTCAGGACGTCGAACTCCCAGGGCTCCAGACTGTGCTCGGAGAACGCGAGCCTGCGGGCCCGGTCGAGGTGGCGCGCCAGCCGGGAAACGCGGCTCAGCACCTCAAGTGGTTCCACGTCGAGGTCAGGGCGCTCCCGCCGCCATGCAGCCACCAGCCGGTCGACCTCATCCTCCATGTGGATCAGTGTAAAGGGTCTGTCGACATGAAGTCTCTTGGCGTCAACTATCTCGTCAACAACTATCTTGACATCGAGAGATTTTCGGGGGAATGCTGAACCCATGACCGCACCCACCTGGGATCCGCAGCAGTACCTGCGCCACGCGGACCACCGCACCCGGCCCTTCCATGACCTGCTCGCCCGGATCTCCGGCACCCCGGCCACCATCGCCGACCTCGGCTGCGGCGCCGGAAACGTCACGGCCCTGCTCGCCGAACGCTGGCCGGACGCCCGCATCACCGGCTTCGACAACTCCCCGCAGATGCTGGAACAGGCCCAGCGGTACAGAGGGCCCCGGCTCGGCTTCGCCCACGCCGATGCCGCCACCTGGACGCCCGCCGAACCCTACGACCTGCTCGTCTCCAACGCCCTGCTCCAATGGGTCCCCGGCCACCCCGACCGCTTCGCCGGCTGGCTGGACGCCCTCGCCCCCGGCGGCACCTTCGCCTTCCAGGTCCCCGGCAACTTCACCGCACCCAGCCACACCATCCTCGCCGCACTGCGCGAATCCCCGCGTTGGAAGCCCCGGCTCTCGGGCGTCGGCGACCGCACGGCAGCCGTCCTGGAACCCGCCGAATACCTCTCCCGCCTCACCGGCCTCGGCTGCACCACCGACGTCTGGGAAACCACCTACCTCCAGCTGCTCACCGGCGAGGACCCGGTCCTCGACTGGGTCAAGGGCACCGCGCTGCGCCCCGTCCTCACCGCGCTCGCCGACGACGAGGAGGCCACAGCCGCCTTCCTCAGCGAATACCGCGACCTGCTCCGCGAGGCCTACCCGCCAGGCCCGCACGGCACGGTCTTCCCCTTCCGGCGCATCTTCGCCGTGGCCCGCAGGGAGAAGTGATGCTCGCAGCTTTCGACCACGTACAGCTCGCCGCCCCGCCCGGCACCGAGGACGAGCTCCGCGCGTACTACACCGGGGTGCTCGGCATGACCGAGATCCCCAAGCCGCCTGCCCTCGCCGCGCGGGGCGGGTGCTGGTTCCAGTACGGCCCGGTCCAGCTCCACCTCGGCATGGAAGAAGGCCACCGCCCCTCGGCGAAGGCCCACCCGGCGCTGCGCGTCACGGGCATCGGGGCGTACGCCCAGCGGCTGGAGGAACGCGGCGCGAAGGTGGTGTGGGACGGCGACCTCCCCGGCCACCGCCGCTTCTACTCCTGGGACCCGGCAGGAAACCGCATCGAGTTCCTGGAGCCGGTGGCCTGACGGTCCTCGACCTCGGCTTCACCCTTTCGGACGATCACATCGGGACACCGACCGTGAGCTTGTCATGGTGGATCCCGGACAGCGCGTACGTCTTGGACAGCGGGTCGAGTTCATGGACGTGCACGACGGGGTGCTGATTGGCACCGGCCGTCTGCCGGAATCCGGAAGCGTCATCACAAGGAGTGACACCAGGCCCGGAGGCGGTGAACCACGCCCGCGCGCGCCGGGGGACACTGATCAGGGAACAGCCGTACGGGGCGGACGGCGGCCCGGCGACGGAGGTGAGAACGGGATGGCGAAGTTACGCGACTGGGCCGAAGTGGAGGTGGGTCCCGACTACCGGACGTTCGGCATAGTCGACGAGGCCTGCGCACAGGAGACCCACACCCCCGACGCCCCCGAAGGGAGCTGGCTGCGTGCGGCGCGGGGCATGGTGTACCTGGAGTGCCCGGGTGACGTCATCACGGTCCGGCTCCGGCTGGAGGCATGGAGTGGCCCGCCGCCTGCCGCGGGGCAGTGGTCGGGTACGGGCGAAGCGGAGGTGGAGCTGCCCAGTGGTGTGCTGTGCGTCGACATGCTGACCGCCGGCTGGGAGGAGGCGGTGTTCACCCTCCCCAAGCCCGGACACTACCGAGTGCGCATGCTGTGGGCGTTCAACCCCGAAGCAGGGCCCTTCCACTCGTCATTGACCGGCGCCACCGCCCTCGACACACCACCGGGGCGCGAGGAGCAGCTGGCGGGGGTGGACCAGTTCTGCCTGGCGCAGTTCTGGCGGCCGCCCTCGTTGGCCGGCTGATCCGGCCCCGGCTCGTACGGAGGCGGGCCGCCGTGGACCGGCCGCCGCCCGCCCCCATCGCCCGCGCGGGAACACCGGAGCGTGCGGGGCTCAGCCCTTCCGGTGCCCTATGAGCCGCGGCTTCGGCTCCAGACCGTCCAGACCGTGCCACGCCAGGTTCACCAGATGCGCGGCCACCTCCGCCTTCGGCGGCTTGCGGACGTCCAGCCACCACTGACCCGTCAGCGCCACCATGCCGACCAGCGCCTGCGCGTACAGCGGCGCCAGCTTCTGGTCGAAGCCGCGCGCCTTGAACTCCATCCCCAGGATGTCCTCGACCTGCGTGGCGATATCGCTGATCAGAGACGCGAACGTACCCGTCGACTGGGCCACCGGCGAGTCCCGCACCAGGATGCGGAAACCGTCCGTGTACTCCTCGATGTAATCCAGCAGCGCGAAAGCCGCCTGCTCGCACAGCTCACGCGGATGGCCCGCAGTCAGCGAGCCCGTCACCAGATCCAGGAGCTGACGCATCTCGCGGTCGACCACCACCGCGTACAGCCCCTCCTTGCCGCCGAAGTGCTCGTACACCACCGGCTTGGAGACCCCGGCCTTCGCCGCGATCTCCTCCACCGAGGTGCCCTCGAACCCCTTCGCGGCGAAGAGGGTGCGACCGATGTCCAGCAGCTGCTCGCGGCGTTCCTTCCCGGTCATACGGACCCGGCGCGCACGCCGGGCCGCGGGCGGCCGGTTCTTACCACCGCTGGTGCTGCTGCCTTCGATCGCCACGTCTGTCATCATGCCGTTTCTGTGAGCTCGCTCTTGCGCCGGGCATCGATCCGGGAAGCGGACGGCCAGCGCACGTCGTACGCCCAGCCCAGCTGCTCGAACCAGCGGATCAGACGCGCGCTGGAGTCCAGTTGGCCCCGCAGGACACCGTGCCGGGCGGACGTCGGGTCCGCGTGGTGCAGGTTGTGCCAGGACTCCCCGCAGGACAGGACCGCGAGCCACCAAACATTGCCCGAGCGGTCCCGCGACTTGAACGGCCGCCTGCCCACCGCGTGACAGATCGAGTTGATCGACCAGGTGACGTGGTGCAGCAGCGCCACCCGGACCAGCGAACCCCAGAAGAACGCGGTGAAAGCGCCCCACCACGACATCGTGACCAGACCGCCCACCAGCGGCGGGATCGCCAGCGACAGCACCGTCCAGTAGATGAAGTTCCGCGAGATCCAGCGGATCGCCGGGTCCCTGACCAGGTCCGGGGCGTACTTGTGCTGCGGAGTCTGCTCCTCGTCGAACATCCAGGCCATGTGCGCCCACCACAGGCCCTTGAGCAGGGCCGGGAAGGTCTCCCCGTACCGCCACGGCGAATGCGGGTCACCCTCCGCGTCGGAGAACTTGTGGTGCTTGCGGTGATCGGCCACCCAGCGCACCAGGGGCCCCTCGACCGCGAGCGACCCCATCATGGCCAGCACGATACGAAGCGGACGCTTCGCCTTGAACGCGCCATGCGTGAAATACCGGTGGAAACCGATCGTGATGCCGTGGCACCCGACGTAATACATCACCACGAGCAGCCCCAGATCGAGCCAGCTCACACCGCCCCAGCTCCACGCCAGCGGCACCGCCGCGACCAGAGCGAGAAACGGCACGATGATGAAGAGCAGCAGACCGAACTGCTCCACGGAGCCCTTACTGTCCCCGCCCAGCGTCGCGGAAGGGACTACGGGACCGGTCGGGGTCTGGGCGTCATCGATCAGATCGGGACCAAATGTCATGAAGGACTCCCCCGTGGGGTGAGGAATGCGGCTGATGCCCGGCTACGGTTCCGTAACCTACGGCCTCGTAAGTATGTCAGCGAGCAGCCTCGCGGCAAGAGGGCTGTGGACGGCCCGGCGAGGCGGACACCTATCCTGGTTCCGTGTCGTCGGACAGCGCGGTCCGTTCTGTGACTTCTGGGAATGACACCCAGACCCCTTTGCCAGTCGTGCCAACACTGCAAGGAGCCGCACCTGTGAGCAGTGCCGACCTGACCTCCAACCCGACCGCCAGCCCCGAGCTGCGCGCCGATATCCGCCGCCTCGGTGACCTGCTGGGCGAGACCCTCGTACGCCAGGAGGGCCCCGAACTCCTCGAACTGGTCGAGCGCGTCCGCGCCCTCACCCGCGAGGACGGCGAGGCAGCCGCCGAGCTGCTCGGAGACACCGGCCTGGAGACCGCAGCCAAGCTGGTGCGCGCCTTCTCCACCTACTTCCACCTGGCGAACGTCACCGAGCAGGTGCACCGCGGCCGCGAGATGCGCGCCGTACGCGCCGCCGAGGGCGGACTGCTGGCCCGCACGGCGGACCGGCTCAAGGACGCCGACCCCGACCACCTGCGCGAGACCGTACGCAACCTCAACGTACGGCCCGTCTTCACCGCGCACCCCACCGAGGCCGCACGGCGCTCCGTACTCAACAAGCTCCGGCGCATCGCCGAGCTCCTGGAGACCCCCGTCATCGAGGCCGACCGCCGCAGGCACGACCTGCGGCTGGCCGAGAGCATCGACCTCATCTGGCAGACCGACGAGCTGCGCGTCGTACGCCCCGAACCCGCGGACGAAGCACGCAACGCCATCTACTACCTCGACGAACTCCACGCGGGCGCCGTCGGTGACGTCCTGGAGGACCTCGCAGCCGAACTGGAGCGAGTCGGCGTCGAACTGCCCGCAGGCACCCGCCCGCTGAGCTTCGGCACCTGGATCGGCGGCGACCGCGACGGCAACCCCAACGTCACCCCCGCCGTCACCTGGGACGTGCTGATCCTCCAGCACGAACACGGCATCACCGACGCCATCGAGCTCATCGACTACCTGCGCGGCCTGCTCTCCAACTCCATCCGCTACACCGGCGCCACCCAGGAACTGCTCGACTCCCTCCAGCTCGACCTGGAACGCCTCCCCGAGATCAGCCCCCGCTACAAGCGCCTCAACGCCGAAGAGCCCTACCGGCTCAAGGCCACCTGCATCCGGCAGAAGCTCGTCAACACCCGCGAGCGCCTCGCCAAGGGGACCCCGCACCGCGACGGCCGCGACTACCTCGGCACCTCCGAACTGATCGCCGACCTGACCCTCATCCAGGCCTCGCTCCGCGACCACCGCGGCGGACTCTTCGCCGACGGCCGCATGGACCGCACCATCCGCACCCTCGCCGCGTTCGGCCTGCAGCTCGCCACCATGGACGTACGCGAACACGCCGACGCCCACCACCACGCACTCGGCCAGCTCTTCGACCGGCTCGGCGAAGAGTCCTGGCGCTACGCCGACATGCCCCGCGAATACCGCCAGAAGCTCCTCGCCAAGGAACTCAGGTCCCGGCGTCCGCTGGCCCCCAGTCCCGCCCCCCTCGACGCGGCCGGTGAGAAGACACTCGGCGTCTTCCACACCATCAAGCAGGCCTTCGAACGGTTCGGCCCCGAAGTCATCGAGTCCTACATCATCTCGATGTGCCAGGGCGCCGACGACGTCTTCGCCGCCGCCGTACTCGCCCGCGAAGCCGGCCTCCTCGACCTGCACGGCGGCTGGGCCAAGATCGGCATCGTGCCGCTCCTGGAAACCACCGACGAACTGCGCGCCGCCGACGTCATCCTCGACGAAATGCTCGCCGACCCCTCCTACCGGCGGCTCGTCTCCCTGCGCGGCGACGTCCAGGAAGTGATGCTCGGATACTCGGACTCCTCCAAGTTCGGCGGCATCACCACCAGCCAGTGGGAGATCCACCGCGCCCAGCGCCGGCTGCGCGACGTCGCCCACCGCTACGGCGTACGGCTGCGCCTCTTCCACGGCCGCGGCGGCACCGTCGGCCGCGGCGGCGGCCCCTCCCACGACGCGATCCTCGCCCAGCCCTGGGGCACCCTCGAAGGCGAGATCAAGGTCACCGAACAGGGCGAGGTCATCTCCGACAAGTACCTCGTGCCGTCCCTTGCCCGCGAGAACCTCGAACTGACCGTCGCCGCCACCCTCCAGGCATCCGCCCTGCACACCGCGCCCCGCCAGTCCGACGAAGCGCTCGCCCGCTGGGACGCCGCCATGGACGTCGTCTCCGACGCCGCGCACGCCGCGTACCGCAAGCTGGTCGAGGACCCGGATCTGCCGACGTACTTCCTCGCCTCCACACCGGTCGACCAGCTCGCCGATATGCACCTCGGCTCCCGGCCCTCCCGCCGCCCGGGTTCGGGCGTCTCGCTCGACGGCCTCCGCGCCATCCCCTGGGTCTTCGGCTGGACCCAGTCCCGCCAGATCGTCCCCGGCTGGTTCGGCGTCGGCTCCGGCCTCAAGGCCCTGCGTGAAGCCGGACTCGACACCGTCCTGGATGAAATGCACGAAAAGTGGCACTTCTTCCAGAACTTCATCTCCAACGTCGAGATGACCCTGGCCAAGACGGACCTGCGGATCGCCAAGCACTACGTCGACACCCTCGTGCCCGACGAACTCAAGCACGTCTACGCCGACATCGAAGCCGAACACGAACTGACCGTCCGCGAAGTCCTGCGCGTGACCGGCGGCCAGAAGCTGCTCGACTCCCACCCGGTGCTCCAGCAGACCTTCGGCATCCGGGACGCCTACCTGGACCCGATCTCCTACCTCCAGGTCTCCCTGCTCGCCCGCCAGCGGGCAGCGGCCGAACGCGGCGAGGAAGCCGACCCGACACTCGCGCGGGCACTGCTCCTCACCGTGAACGGCGTCGCGGCAGGACTGCGCAACACCGGCTGACCCCCGGTCGGAGGCGGATCCGGGAGGCCCGGGGCGAACTTTCGCCCCGGGCCTCCCGCCTGCCGGGGACCGCGGCCCCGCACGCAGGACGGGCGGAGGAGCGGCAGCCGGTGAGCCAGTACGCCCAGGAGCCGGTCCCCGAACGCCGGACGGACCCGCAGTACGGCCGTCGGTCCCCGGCCGGCCGGCAGCGCCGCGACGCGCTGGACGGAGTGGCCCGAGCGGCCCCAGGGCCCAGCACTATGAGCGCAAAGCCCCCTGACGCGCGCGGTTCAGAGCGCCACGAAAGCCGCCACCAGCAGCCCCGCACCCACCGCCCCCGACACCCACGCCGTACGCGGCATCCGCAGCCCGCCCCCGATCACCAGCGCCGCCAGCATCAACGCCCCGCCCAACGGCACCCAGGCATGCAGCCCCCCGGCCCAGCCCGTCCGTATCGCCTCGTCCGAGCCGGGACGGACCACCACCGGCAGCCGCTCACCCTTCTTCGCCGCAGTCGACTTGTCGATCCTCAGCCCCACGTGCGGAGCCGACCCCGCCGACGGCACGAACGGGCCCGTACACGTGTCACCCGCACACGAAGCCACCGTCAGCACGCCGTGATCACGGCCCTTCGCGAGGATCACATGCTGGGCCGTCCCCCACGACGACCAGAACCCGGCCACCAGGATCAGCGCCGCGACACAGCCCATGGCCGCCCGGCGCGCGAACAGCAGGACGCCACGATTCCGCTTCATGGGGCGCGATCCTTGGCCATAGGGCCACGCCAGGTCAAGCCGTCAGGAGTTGTACGTGGTCTGCGCCCGCTCAAGACCCTCGATGACCAACGCCTCCACCGCATCAGCGGCCCGGTCCACGAAGTACCCCAGCTCCTTGCGCTCCGCCGACGAGAAATCCTTCAGCACGAAATCCGCCACCTGCATACGACCCGGCGGACGCCCGATACCGAACCGCACCCGGTGGTAATCGGGGCCCAGCGACTTCGTCATCGACTTCAGCCCGTTGTGGCCGTTGTCCCCGCCACCCAGCTTCAGCCGCAGCGTCCCGTAATCGATGTCCAGCTCGTCATGGACAGCCACGATGTTCGCCGCCGGCACCTTGTAGAAATCCCGCAGCGCCGTCACCGGACCACCCGAGAGATTCATGTACGACAGAGGCTTCGCCAGCACCACACGCCGATTGGCGGGCCCAGGCGGACCCACCCGGCCCTCCACCACCTGAGCGCGCGCCTTGTGCGCCTTGAACCGGCCCCCCATGCGCTCGGCGAGCAGATCAGCCACCATGAAACCCACATTGTGGCGGTTGGCCGCATAGTCAGGACCAGGATTACCCAGGCCCACGACGAGCCAGGGAGCGGTCGGGTCGGGCGTCATCTGCACGTCTCCCTCTGCACGTGTCCGCCTGCCCGCCCTCACGAGCAGCGGCGAAACCGGAAAAGCCGGTGAACAGCCAGCCGCCGCCCGCGCCTTGCGGCACGGACGGCGGAATCAAGCACCCCGGGACGGCACAGCCCCCGGGCCGCCGGACCAGCCGGCGGAGATCAGCGCGAGGCTCAGGCCTCGGCGCCCTCGGCCGCCTCATCGGCGTCCGCGGACGGCTCCTCGGCCTGCGCGGCCACAACCTGGATGACCACAGCGTCCTCCTCGGTGGCGAGGGTCGTACCCGAAGGCAGCGGAACATCCTTCGCCAGGATCGAGTCGCCCGCGTCCATACCCGCGACCGAGACAGTGACCGACTCGGGGATGTGCGTGGCCTCGGCCTCGACCGTCAGGGTGTTCAGCACGTACTCCAGCAGGTTGGCGCCCGGCGCCAGGTCGCCCTCGGCGTGCACCGAGACCTCGACCGTGACCTTCTCGCCCAGCTTGACCGCCAGCAGGTCAACGTGCGTCAGGTCACGCTTGATGGCGTCACGCTGAACAGCCTTGGGAATGACGAGCTCGGTGCGGCCCTCGATGTCCAGACGCAGCAGAGCGTTGGCGGTCTTGAGCGCCATCATCAGCTCGTGGCCCGGAAGGGTGATGTGCACCGTGTCGGCGCCGTGACCGTAAACAACCGCCGGAACCTTGTTCTCACGACGGATCTGGCGGGCAGCGCCCTTGCCGAACTCGGTACGGACTTCAGCGGTGAGCTTGACCTCAGCCATGTGGCACTCCTCGGAGGTGACGAAAACGGATGGGTCACCCGGCCACGTATCGCGGCCTGCTACGAAGAGCGCGTCGATAACGGAGCGCCGTACCCATGAGTACGGCCTCCCTCGCCGAGCAACTCCGTGAGTCTACCCGGCGGGGAGGCCGTCCCAGAAATCGATCTTCAGACCGCTGCTACGCCTGCTCCTCGAAGAGGCTGGTGACCGAACCGTCCTCGAACACCTCGCGCACCGCGCGGGCGATCGTCGGCGCCATCGAAAGCACCGTGATCTTGTCGAGCTCCAGATTGTCAGGGTCGGGCAGCGTGTTCGTGAAGACGAACTCACTCACCTTCGAGTTCTTCAGGCGGTCCGCCGCCGGACCGGAAAGCACTCCGTGCGTCGCCGTCACGATGACATCCTCGGCACCGTTCGCGAACAGCGCGTCCGCCGCGGCACAGATCGTGCCACCCGTGTCGATCATGTCGTCGACCAGGACACAGACGCGGCCCTTCACCTCACCCACCACCTCGTGGACGGTGACCTGGTTCGCGACGTCCTTGTCACGCCGCTTGTGAACGATCGCCAACGGGGCACCCAGCCGGTCGCACCAGCGATCCGCGACACGCACCCGGCCCGCGTCAGGCGAGACGATCGTCAGCTTCGAACGGTCCACCTTCGCGCCCACGTAGTCCGCCAGTATCGGCAGCGCGAACAGATGATCCACCGGACCGTCGAAGAAGCCCTGGATCTGATCGGTGTGCAGATCGACCGTGAGGATGCGGTGCGCACCCGCCGTCTTCATCAGGTCCGCGATGAGACGCGCCGAGATCGGCTCGCGGCCGCGGTGCTTCTTGTCCTGCCGCGCATAGCCGTAGAACGGCACGATCACAGTGATGCTCCTGGCCGACGCCCGCTTCAGGGCGTCGATCATGATCAACTGCTCCATGATCCACTGGTTGATGGGAGCCGTGTGGCTCTGCATCAGGAAGCAGTCCGCACCGCGGGCCGACTCCCGGAAGCGAACGTAGATCTCGCCGTTCGCGAAGTCGAAAGCCTTAGTCGGCACCAGGTCGAC
Organism: Streptomyces sp. NBC_00859; assembly: GCF_045161865.1. NCBI lineage: Bacteria > Bacillati > Actinomycetota > Actinomycetes > Kitasatosporales > Streptomycetaceae > Streptomyces > Streptomyces sp. NBC_00859. Next base: position 4,882,765 of record NZ_CP108826.1, read on the forward strand.
CCCCAGCTGGGACGCGACCTCCTCGGCCAGCTCGGGGTGGGCGCGGCCGGAGAAGAGCATCAGCTTCTTCTCGCCGGTCGTCTTGATCCCGGTCACAGCACAGTCTCCTCAGACGTGTTGATTGCTGCTGGGCGAGCCAGCCGGCGGTATGTACCGGGGCGTACCCCGGAGTCCCGGCCCGTAAGCCGAGCATGCGTCTATCACGGTACGCGCAGATGAACGCACGTGTTTCCGGTCAGCTTTCGCCACCGGGCTCGTCGGACGCGGCCTGAGCGGCCTGCGCGGCGGCACTTCCGGGACGCTTCCTGGCCACCCAACCCTCGATATTCCTTTGCTGGCCCCGGGCGACAGCCAGTGCACCCGCCGGGACGCTCTTCGTGATCACGGAGCCCGCCGCGGTGTAGACACCGTCCCCGACCGTGATGGGAGCCACAAACATGTTGTCCGAGCCGGTCCGGCAGTGCGACCCGATCGTCGTGTGATGTTTGTCCTGTCCGTCATAGTTCACGAAGACACTCGCGGCGCCGATGTTGCTGAACTCACCGATCGTCGCGTCCCCCACGTACGAGAGATGAGGCACCTTGGAGCCCTCGCCGATCGTGGCGTTCTTCGTCTCCACGTACGTCCCGATCTTGCCCTTCGTACCCAGCCGGGTACCGGGCCGCAGATAGGCGTACGGGCCCACGGTCGAACGCTCCCCGACCTCCGCCCCGTCCGCCACCGTGTTGTCCACCCGCGCGTACGGCCCCACCACGGTGTCCTTGAGCCGGGAGTTGGGGCCGACCTCGGCACCCTCCGCGAGATGGGTCGTGCCGAGCAGCTGCGTACCGGGATGGACCACCGAGTCCGGCTCGAACGTCACCGTCACGTCGATGAACACCGACGCCGGGTCGATCACACTCACCCCGGCCAGCATCGCCCGCTCGAGGAGCCGGGCGTTCAACAGGGCACGGGCCTGCGCCAGCTGCACCCGGTTGTTGATCCCGACGATCTCCCGGTGGTCACCCGCGACGGACGCACCGACCCGGTGACCGGCGGCCCGCAGGATGCCGAGCACATCGGTGAGGTACTCCTCGCCCTGGCTGTTGTCGGTACGGACCTTGCCCAGCGCCTCCGCGAGGAGCCGCCCGTCGAAGGCGAACACCCCGGAGTTGATCTCCCGGATCGCCAGCTCGGCCTCGGACGCGTCCTTGTGCTCGACGATCGAGATCACCGCACCGGTGGCGTGGTCGCGCACGATGCGCCCGTACCCGGTGGCGTCCGGGACCTCGGCGGTCAGCACGGTGACGGCGTTGCCGTCGGTGGAGTGCGTGGCGGCGAGCGCCGACAGCGTCGCACCGGTGAGCAGCGGAGTGTCGCCGCAGACGACGAGAACGGTGCCTTCGGGGGCGGCGCCCAGCTCTTCGAGTGCGGTGCGGACGGCGTGCCCGGTGCCGTTCTGGGCCTGCTGCACGGCGGTGCGTACGCCCGCGTCGGCCTCGGCGAGGTGGGCCTGCACCTTCTCGCGCTCGTGTCCGACCACCACGACGAGCTGTTCGGGTTTCAGCTCACGGGAGGCCGCCACGACGTGGCCGACGAGCGAGCGCCCGCTGATCTCGTGCAGGACCTTCGGGGTGGCCGACTTCATCCGGGTGCCCGCACCTGCGGCGAGAACGACGACGGCGGCCAAGGGGGCCTCTCCCCCTGTTCGCGCGGAGCCGAGACCTTGGGGGGGATTGGCGCTCACGGTGGTGCCCTTCGGGTGCGGGTGGTGGACGTCCGCAGAATACCGGGGGGCCGGGGGGTGGACAGGGGGCGGGTCCTGACCTTGGGAGGTCAGGACCCGAACCGCGTATTGCTCCGCCGCTAGGACTCGAACCTAGACCGAACATCTCCAAAGGATGCCGTGCTGCCGATTACACTACGGCGGAACGCGCGTCAGCCAGGCAAGGAACGCCCGCCGACCAAAACGCTGGCATCTACTATGCCGTACCACCAGCCTTCAATGCGACGGTAAAGATCAGCGCTTTTTTGAACCTGGACGACGAGGCAGCCGCGGTAGTCGGCGCCGATGTTCTTGCGCAGGGTCTTCACGTTGTGCTTTTTGAGAGTGGTCTTGCCGAACGACGAGGTGTCGCTCCCCACGAGAGCCGCCCAGTACTTCTCGGCGGCGAGCACATCGGCCGACTCGTGAATCGTCACGTGGAAACGGAGTAGTTCGCGGTCCACTCCGAGGAGATCCAGCCAGGCCAGGAACACCTGAATCATGCCGGGGTCGCTGTTGATGAATGCGACCCTCTCGCGCCGTGCATGCGGCTTGTCCTTGGTCCCCTCGGACCAGTAAAGGGCCACCCCAATGATGAACAGCTCCCGCTCGGACATCGCGCCGATCTCGTCCGTGGCCGCCTGTTTGGTCTGCCGGCGCTCCACCTCGCGCCGCTGAAGGGTGGCCTCCCAGCCGCGCTTGGCGATCGCCGAGGCGTCCTCCCGTGTCCGCCGGGGAGGCTTCGGCAGATCCCGCACCCACAGGGAGATCGAACTCTTGGAGCACCCCAGCTCCACCTGTATCCGGTCGTACGTCATGCCCTGCAGCCTGAGTTCGCGGGCCTCTGCGCGGAGGTCGTCCTTCGCGTTCGGGCGCTTGGTCCACTCGGGGGCGGGCTCGCCCTGCAGCAGGCGGTTGAGGATGTCGTTGTTGTCGACGAAGAGACGGTCGCGGATCTGGCGGCGGCTGAGCCCCTCCCGGCGCAGCGCGATGGCTTGTTCGCGCAGTCCTTCGAAGTCGGAGTACTTGCTGTTTTCGCTGCGGATATCGGTCACATGAACAGACTCGTCCGGAATGCGGACGTCCGGTTCGAAAGTCTGCTCGATTCACTGGATCGAGTGATCGGGGCGTATTGCACGTAACCTCCCGCATCGAAATTCGTGGGGTGGGAGAGCGCCCGCCCGTAGGCTGGATGCCATGACCGCAACGGGGGCGCAGGACGCCACGGCCACGGGGCTGACCACCCGTGGCTGGTGGTGGTGGGAGCGGCGGCGCGGTGCCGCGCTGGATGTGGGGCTGGGCGTCGTCTCGGCTCTTGAGTGCGGGTTGGAGGGTGTGGACTTCTCCGGGCAGGCCGGGCTGCCCGTGCCGTTCGGGGTGGTGTTCGGGCTGCTGGCTGGATTCGTACTGGTGCTGCGGCGGCGGTGGCCGATCGCGGTGGTGCTGGTGTCGATCGCCACGACGCCTGCCCAGATGGGTTTCCTGATGGGCATCATCGGGCTCTACACGCTCGCCGCTTCCGACGTGCCGCGCCGGCTGACCGGTGTGCTGACCGTGATGGCGACGGTCGGCACGCTCATCGTCACGTTCGTACGGCTGCGGCACGGTGTGGGCGCCGAGGACGGGAGTCCGGGGCCGCTGTTCGTGGTGCTCGGGTCGGTCTTCATGTCGCTGGGGCTGACGGCCCCGCCTGTGCTGTTCGGCCTGTACATAGGGGCGCGGCGCCGGCTGATGGAGAGCTTGCGGGAGCGGGCCGACAGTCTGGAGCGGGAGCTCTCGCTGCTGGCCGACCGGGCGGAGGAGCGGGCCGAATGGGCGCGCACCGAGGAGCGGACGCGGATCGCGCGGGAGATGCACGATGTGGTCGCGCACCGGGTGAGTCTGATGGTGGTGCATGCGGCGGCGCTGCAGGCGGTGGCGCTGAAGGATCCGGCGAAGGCGTCGAAGAACGCGGCGCTGGTGGGGGACATGGGGCGGCAGGCGCTGACCGAGTTGCGGGAGATGCTCGGCGTGCTGCGTTCGGGCGAGGCGGTGCGTGTCCCGGCGGCGGTTCCGCTGGCGGCTGTCGGGGTCGCGGCGGCCGCGGCTGCCGCGGCGGCGGGGGAGGACGGTCCTTGCCTGGATGAGCTGGAGGTGCTCGTCGGGGAGTCGCGGGCCGCGGGCATGGTGGTGGAGCTGCTGGTGGAGGGCGAGGCCGGGCCGTACGACGCGCTGGTCGAGCAGACCGCGTACCGGGTGGTTCAGGAGGCGCTCACCAATGTGCACAAGCATGCTGCGGGGGCGAAGACGCGGGTACGGCTCGCGCACCGGGGGACCGAGGTCGCTCTGCAGATCGAGAACGGTCCTTCGGATGCCGGGGCGGCCGACGCGGGACTGCCGAGCGGGGGGAACGGGTTGCTGGGGATGCGGGAGCGGGTGACCGCGCTGGGCGGGGTGTTCGTGTCGGGGCACACGGAGGCCGGGGGGTTCCGGGTGTCGGCGGTCCTGCCGGAGCGTCGGCCTGTTGCACGTGCCGAGGTGACGGACACGGCGATGTGACGGGCGTGCAGGGGTGACGGACGTGGCGACGTGGCGGACGTGTCGAGGTCACGGACGTGGTGGCGTGACGGACGTGCAGGGGTGACGGGCGTGCAGGGGTGACGGACGTGGCGACGTGGCGGACGTGTCGAGGTCACGGACGTGGTGGCGTGACGGGCGTGCAGGGGTGACGGGCGTGCAGGGGGTACGGACACGGCGACGTGACAGGCGTGCCGAGGTCACGGACCTGGGGACGTGACGGGCGTGCCGGGGTGGCGGGACGCGGTCACGTGACGGGGGCGGTGACGCGATGGGCGTAGGACGTCGCGGGGGCGTGGCCGTGGGCCGGGCTGCTATCCGGAGCCGAGCCTGACCGGCTGGAGGCCGGTGATGAGGGTGGCGAGGCCTTGGTCGATGTCGTGGCCCAGGTACCAGTCGCCGGTGTGGTCGATGCTGTAGATCCGTCCTTCGGAGTCGATCGCGAGCAGTGCTCGGCCGTCTCCTTCCTCGCCGAGCGGGGCGATCTCGGTGTCGAGTGCGCGGCCGAGGTCGGCGAGGGTGCGGGCGAGGTGCAGGCCACTGAGCGGGTCGATCCTGACCGGGGCGGGGGCTGTCTGGCGTCCGGGTGCGGGGCCGGTGATGCGCAGTCCGCCGAATTCGGCCCAGGCTTCGACGGCTGCGGGGAAGACCGCGTGCTGGTGGCCGGCGGGTGAGACGTGGGCGCGCAGGGTGTCGGCCCACTGTTCGGCGCCTCTGATGTCCCAGCGGCCCGGCAGCCAGCCTGCTTCGCGGAGTGCGGCGTCCACGGTTTCGGGGAAGCGGGTGCTCGGGGTGGCGGGTGCGTCCGGCACGTCCTGCGGGTGCGGCGGCATCGGCGGTGGTTCAGCCCTTCTCGGTGGTCGGGTCGACTGCGCGTACACCGAAGTGGGCGAGCATCGCCGTACAGGAGCGGCAGGGGGGTGCGTAGTTGCCGTGGAGGGGGTCGCCGTCCTCGCGGATGTGGCGGGCGGTGACTTTCGCGTGCTTCAGGGTGCGGCGTGCTTCGCCGTTGGTGAGGGGTTTGCGGGCGGCTCGTCTGGAGCGGGTTCCCTCGACGGCGGTGAGGTGGCGGGAGAGCAGGATCGCTTCGGGGCAGCGGCCGGTGAACCGTTCGCGCTGGCCGCTGGTGAGAGTGGTGAGGAAGTCCTGGACGAGCGGGTGGAGCGTGGGCGGCTGGTCGGCCTTGCCGGCGGTGGAGGTGAGGGTGTCGGCTCCGCGTACGGAGAGCGCGGCTGCGACTGTGGGGAGGATGCCGTCCCTGCGGTGGCGGAGTTCGGGCGGGCGGGATTCGGCACTGCTCCAGCGCAGGCGTGGGTCGCCGGACGGTCCCGGCGTTCCGGTCGGTCCGGGCGGCCCGGTCTGTGGCGATTGTGGTGTCTGTGCGGTGTGCATGGTCGTGCTACCCCTCCCACCCCGCGGCGGCTGCCGCCGGTGTTGCGCCCCCGTGTTGCGGGGTCAGCCTGCCAAATGGGGCGCCGGGTGGGGAAGCTGGGGCCTGTGATCGGGGTGTTGTATCGGCTCCCGGTCACTCGAACGTGACCGTCCGTTACGCCGGCGGGCAGGTGTCCGGCTGTGCGGTGGTGGGGCGGGTCCGCCCCTTGCACCACCGCATAGGCTGTCGTTCCAAGCCATTCGCAGCAGGGGGCAACCGCCATGACGACAGGTCGGCTCGGGCATCAAGCCGCGCCACCGAACGCGGCCTATGCCGGGCAGCTCGTAAGCTTCCCGGACCCGGTCCGGGCCGCGCGCCACCCTCGTGGGGTGCGGGTGGACGGGAACGGGTTTCCGGATTTCTCGCCCTACGCGCGTGCGGCCGCGGAGATAGCGGATCCGCCCGAGGGGTTCGGCGTCGATGAGCTGCGGCTCACGGACTATGTGTCGGCCAATGCCGCGCTGGCGGCTTCGGGACACGAGCTGTGGGACACGATCCCGGCGGTCGCGACGCCGCACGGCTGGACCTGGCACCACGTGCCGGGTGCGCGCCGGCTGGAGCTTGTGCCGGTCGAGGTCAAGGCGTTGCTGCGGCATCACGGAGGGCTCGCGACGGCGGCCGTCGATCAGAACAAGCGGGGTACGCGTCCGCTGCAGGACACCCGGCCGGTCCATTTCGGTCTGCCCAGGGGTTCGGCGGCGGTCGGCGAGCAGCTGGTGCTGGCTGCCGAGGAGGATCTGGGGTACCGGCTGCCTGCCGCGTACCGGTCGTTCCTCAAGGCGGCGGGTGGGTGTGCGCCGGTCGGTACGGCGCTGGACGCGGAGTTGGGGCTGCTGGTGGACCAGCCGTTCTTCACGGTGCGCGACGAGGCTGCGGTCAATGACCTGGTGTACGTCAACAAGTGTCTTCGGGACCATCTGACGAAGGATTACCTGGCGGTCGGTTTCGTCCAGGGCGGGATCGTCGCGGTGAAGGTCAAGGGCGGCGGGATCGGCACGGTCTGGTTCTGCGCGTACGACGATGCCCGCGACCAGGACGCGTGGCCGCCGCCGGAGCGGGTGGAGCGGCTGCTGTTGCCGTGCGGTGAGGATTTCGACGCGTTCCTGGAGCGTCTCGCGGGCAATCCGCCGGAGCTGGAGACAGTGGCGAACCTGATGGTAGACGGCGGCTTCGCGCAGGCCGTCCCGGTCCCGGCCGAGGGGTGAAGAGCCGATGGTGACGTTTGCGCAGGCGCAGGAGCGCGCGGAGGAATGGGTCAACGGGGACGTGCCCGCGTATCAGCACCGTGAGGTGCGGGTGCGGGAGTTCGAGCTCGGTTTCGTGGTGTGGGCGGAGGACCGGGCCGATGGTCCTTCGGGCGGTGGTGGCCGGCAGCGGCTGGTGATCGCGCGTGATGGCGGTGACGCGACGCTGTGGCCCGGTCTGCCGGTGGGTGAGGTGGTCCGGCGGTACGAGGAGGAGTACGGGGTGGCGGGCGAAGCGCCTGCTGCGCCGGAGCCGCCGCAGCGGATCGATCTGAATCAGACGTCGTTCCTGCTGACGCCGCCGGAGTGGTTGCAGGACGCGGCGGACAAGCTGGGGATTCCCGACCGCCGGTCCGGGGCGGGGCCCGGTTCGGAGGCCGGGGCCGGGCAGGGTGCCGGTGTGCCGGTTGCGGGCGGTAGTTGGGGTACGTCGGGTGGTTCGCCGTCGGCCGACGGCAGTGTGTCGCCGTCCTGGCCGGACGCAGGTGGTTCAGGTGGGTCGGGTGTGTCCGCCGGTGCCGGCGGGTCCACTGGCTCCGGGGTGCCCTCCGGTTCAGGTGGGGCCGGTGGTTCTGGTGGGGCCGGTGGTTCTGGTGGGGCCGATGGGGAACACGAGCCCACTGCCAATGAGGGTGTTCCGGCGGACGGGACTCCCTGGGCCGGGACCGACACCAACGGTGCTCCCGGGGGTGCGGACGGTTCGGTTCCGCTGCCGGCGACGGTTTTCGCACCGCCGCTGGCGGGTTCGGACGACGAGGGCTCCCCGCCGTCCGGTGTGGCACCCGAGGCCCGGACGGCGCTGATGTCCGGTGGCAGTGGACTGCCCAGGACGACGGTCGCGCCCGCGCTCGACGGGTCCGGGCAGCCGCCGCAGCAGCCCTCTCAGCCGCAGCAGCCTTCTCAGCCGCAGCCGCAGCCGTTGCCCCAGCCGCCGTCGCAGGTTCCGGCGCCTCAGCCGGGTGTGCCCGGACCGTTCGCGGCCGGGCAGGTTCCGGGCCGGGTCCCCGGTCCTGGGCCGGACGGCGCGTCCGGCTCAGGTGATATCTCCGACGCCGCGACCAGTAAGGCCGTGGCGCCCCCGCGGGTACCCCGGGGCGCTCGGGGCAGCGGTGTGACCACGCCGCCCCCGCCCGGTGCTCCGGGAACCCCGGGTGCGCGGCCGGACGCGGCTCCGCCGCTGCCGCCGGGTGTTCCGGCCGAGGGTTACGTACGGACTCAGATGGTCTCGAACCTCGGCCCCGAAGGGCCGCAGCAGCCCGGTCCGCCCGGCGCCCCGCAGCCTCATGGTCAGCAGCCGCCGGGCCCGCCCGGTCCGCCTCCGCCCCCGGGCGCGAGTGCGGGTGGTGGTGTGCACCATGCCGCGACGATGCTGGCGGGCCCGAGTCTCGGTGGCCAGGGCAGTCTCGGCGGGGCCAGGCCTACGAGTGGTCCGCCCCAGCCTCCGGGGCCGCCCGGCATGCCCGGTGCGGGTGCGCCCCAGCCGCCCGGCCCGCCGGGCCGGCCGGGTCAGGCCGGTCCGCCTTCCAGTGGGGGTGGCGGTGGGGATGTGCACCACGCGGCCACCATGCTGGCCGGTCCGGGAGTGGGCGCTCCGCAGCCCGGTCCGGTGCCGCCGCCGGGTCCGGTGCCGCCGCCGCAGGGCGCCGCGTACGGGTATCCGCAGCAGCCCCCCAGCGGGGTGCCGACGGTGGGCCCCGGCTATCAGGCCGTGCTGCGCTACCGCGCGCAGGACGGGTCCGAGCAGCAGCTCATCCGCCGTTCGGCGCCCGGCACGCCGCACCCGGAGTGGCAGATGCTGCATGAGCTGCGGGCCATGAACGTGCCGCCGCAGCAGGTCATCGAGCTGCATACCGAGCTGGAGTCGTGTGAGCTGCCCGGTGGGTACTGCGCGCGGATGATCCGGGAGACCTGGCCGCAGGTGCGGATCACCAGCGTCGCCCCGTACGGCAGGGACCACGCCAGCCGTCAGCAGGGCATGCAGCACCTGCTGACTCATCAGGGTGAGCTGCATCAGGTCGCGGACGGTCCGGCGCGGCCGGCCCCGGTGCGGGCTCCGCTGCCGGCGGTGCAGCCGGTGCCGCCGATCCCGCCTGAGGGCGTCGCGCACGAGCTGGTGCAGGCGTTCGGGCCGCAGGGTGTCTTCCGTTTCGATCAGCGGGCCGTGTCCCGCCAGGGTGTGCCGGAGGTCGTGGCGCAGACGCTGGTGTGGGCCGGGCTGCCGGTGGACTTCGGGCCGTTCTTCTGGGCGCAGGCGGTGCCGGGGCAGCCCGTTCCGACGCTTGCTGAGCTGGCTGCGCAGCGTCAGGTGCAGCCCGCGTCGGACGCGGGCTCGTATCTGGTGATGGGTTCGGACTTCGGCCGGGCGATCTGTGTGCAGTACGGGACGGCGAATATTGTGGCCGTGCCGGTGGAGGCGGGGCCGGGCGGTCAGCCGGTGGCGCCGCAGTTCGTGAACTCCGGGCTGCCCGAGTTCGTAAGGTCGCTGGCGCTGCTGGGCCGGATGTGGCGGCTGCGCTTCGGCCTCAATCCGGAACAGGCGGGCCGGTGGACGGTTGATTTCCAGGCGCAGCTGATGATGCTGGATCCGGCGGCGCTCGGTTCGCCGGAGAGCTGGTGGTCGGTCCTGCTGGAGCAGATGTGGGACGGGCTGATCTGACGCGTCCGGCGTAGATCCTGGCACGCTCCGGTACGCCGTTCGAGGCGCCCGGCCGCAGATTTCGCGGCCGGGCGCCTCTGCCGTGTGCGCGGGTACCGGCCGGTGGCTGCCGTGTGTCCGGGAGGCGGGCATACGGGGCCGGGGCCGGTCCTGGCGTACGGATGCGGGTCCTCCCCGGCGGATTTGGGTCCGAAATCAGCCGTCTGGGACGGCGATGCCGACTTCCTGCGCCGGGTACCGCATCCTGGGGGGATGGGATGGGCGGAGTGTCGCGGTATGGGCATTTCGCGATGATCTACGAAGATGTGCGCCGGGCCGCGTGGAGCGTCCTGTCTCGCATCGTGTTCGAAGAGGGGCTTGAAGGATGAGTTCAGCAGCGGTGTCACCTCATGGCTTCACCGGCGTGCGGGGCCGCGGGTACCGGCCCGAGCAGGTCGACGGGTTCGTCGCGGGTCTCTCGGACGAACGGGACGGGGCGTGGGAGCGCGCGGCGCGGCTGACCGTACTCATGAAGGAGATGGAGGCCGACTCGGCGGCGCTGGCCGAGCGGGTGGCCGGGCTCGCCCCGCAGACGTACGAGACGCTGGGTGAGCGGGCCCGGACGCTGATCGCGCTGGTCACGGAGGAGGCCGCCGGGCTGCACAGTGATGCGCTGGCGGCGGCGCAGCTGCTCCACGAGGAGGTCGGTGCGGCGGAGCGGACGCTGCGGGACGCGGCGCGTGCGGACGCTGACGCGGCTCTGGCTGCCGCGGAGGCGCACGCCCAGCAGGTGCTGGCCGCGGCGCAGGGGACTTCCGAAGAGCTGCGGATCGGATCGCGCAAGGACGCGAAGCTGTGGCGCGCCGAGGCGCTGGGTGTGCTGCGGGAGATGCGTGAGCGTACTGCGGCGGCGCTGGCGGAGCTGGAGAAGGAGCACGGTGAGCGCGCCGATGCGGCCGATCGTGAACTGGCCGCCAGGGAAAGTGATTTCGATGCCCGTCACGCGGATCTGATCGCCCGCGCCGAGGCCCGCCTCGCGGAGGCGCACCGGGTGCTGGCGGCGACGGAGGAGTCGGCGCGGCACGGTCAGGAGGACGCGGACGCGCGGGCGGCGGAGCTGATCGCGCATGCCGGTGTGCGTGCGGAGCGGACGGAGCGCGAGACGGAGCGGGTGCTCCGCGAGAACGGTGAGGCGCAGGAGGAGCTGCGGGCGCACATGTCCCATGTGCGGAGCAGCCTGGCCTCGCTGACGGGCAAGGCGACGGCCGCCGACGGCAGCTGAGCTGTGGCCCTTGCCCCCACGCCGCGCGGTTGGGAGGGGCGGGGCCGCAGGCGTCGCTCGGGGGCGGTGGGGGGAGCGCTTCGGCCGCGCCGGCGCTTCAGGCCGGTGCTGCCGGGCCACGCCGGACCAGGTCGAGCTGACCGGTGAGCGCGGGGAGGCCCGTGCGCGCGGTGCTGCGGTCCCGTGCTTCGGGGGGCACGGAGGCACCTCGCCGTTCCAGTGCCGTCGGCGTGGCGCGGGCCCGCGCTTCGGACATGGCTACGGGGCCGGTCCCTGCCGTGGGTGGCTCCGTACAGGCAAACGGGCCCTCGCTCAGTTTCCGTGATTGGTCACTGAGCGTTCAGGTGGCGGCTTGAGCCGGGTGTGGAGGGAGCGCGCGATTCCATCCACCAGGTCAGCTGCCACTCGTTGTTGTGCGGGCCGCCTGAGTAGTTCGAATACACCTGGTCCACGCAGTTCCGGAGACAGGCTGGCCATGCGGGGCATCACGTGGAAGTGCACATGTGCGAAGCCCTCGGCCTCGGCGAACCGTGCCACATAGGTCTTCACGCAGCCCGTCACATCGTGGAGTGCTCGGGACAACCGCACCTGCCACGTCCCCAGCGTTGTTGCCTCGGCGTCGGTGAGTTCATGCACCGCTGTGACGTGGCGCCGAGGCAGCAGGACGAGCCGGCCGGGGAGAGCGGTGTCGAAAGCGTGAACCACCCGCCAATGCTGATCGAAGCGATCCGCTCGCTGAGTGGTGACCCGTCCAGGCGGGCCTCCTGGCTGCACGTGTAGCACTCCGGTGTCATGGCCGGAGCGTAGGCCGTGTCACCGCCGCTCACTGGCCACTCGAACGGAACGGCGGCCCGCTGTGTGGGGCCACGCCAGGAGGACTTGTGTAGCAGGAGATTCCCGCGCGAAAGCGCGTCAGAACCCGCTCTCGTGAACAGAGCCACTGTGTGCGAGGGCGGAGAAGGCGTACGGCACGGCCGACCCAACAGGCCCTGGCCGGTTTCAGGTTGATGTTCCGGTGCGGTGGCTGTGCCCCGTGCCCGCGGTGCGTGGCCCACACCGCGTTCCCCGTACATCTTTCCGGGGCCGCCGGGCGCGCCGCCCTTGAGCCTCCGGCGGCGTCAGGGCCGGTCTTCCCTGAGGGCCGGTCCTCCTGGAGGCGGAGGCCCCCTAGGGACCGACCCCGACTTATGCCCCGGCGGCGTTCGTCCCGGCGGAGGACGTGACGGGGCGGGCTGTTCCTTAGCGTTTGTTTATGGCCGCCCGTAGCGGCGGGGGTGGGGAAAACCCCAGGGCGAATGCGGAGACGTGCACCAGTGCGCCCGGATGCCCGGATCGACAGACTTCATACGTACCTGCCGACAAGTACGGCGGGACCGACATAGGAGACTTACCGTGACAACGGCTGTGACCATTCCCAGGCACGGGGGCACTGGAGGGCGTACGGCCGTTGCCGCGCGAGCGCGTCAGGTCGTCAAGGCGTACGGGACGGGGGAGACCCGGGTCGTCGCGCTCGACCACGTCGATGTGGACATCGCCCGGGGCCAGTTCACCGCGATCATGGGCCCGTCGGGCTCCGGCAAATCGACGCTGATGCACTGCCTCGCCGGTCTCGACACGGTGAGCGGCGGGCAGATCCATCTGGACGAGACCGAGATCACCGGGCTCAAGGACAAGAAGCTCACCCAGCTGCGCCGGGACCGTATCGGTTTCATCTTCCAGGCGTTCAACCTGCTGCCCACGCTCAACGCCATCGAGAACATCACGCTGCCGATGGACATCGCGGGGCGCAGGCCGGATGCTCAGTGGCTGCGTCAGGTCGTGGAGACCGTGGGTCTCGCGGACCGGCTGAAGCACCGGCCGACGGAGCTCTCCGGGGGGCAGCAGCAGCGGGTCGCCGTGGCGCGTGCGCTGGCCGCACAGCCCGAGATCATCTTCGGTGACGAGCCGACGGGCAACCTCGACTCCCGTGCCGGCGCCGAGGTGCTCGGCTTCCTGCGCAAGTCGGTCTCCGAGCTGGGCCAGACCATCGTGATGGTCACGCACGACCCGGTGGCGGCCTCGTACGCGGACCGGGTGCTCTACCTCGCGGACGGCAGGATCGTGGACGAGATGTACGGCCCCACGGCCGACCAGGTCCTCGACCGGATGAAGGACTTCGACGCGCGCGGGCGGACGTCATGACCGTCTGGAAGACCTCGATGCGCAACTTCCTCGCGCACAAGGGGCGGATGGCGCTCTCCGCCGTAGCGGTCCTGCTGTCGGTCGGCTTCGTGTGCGGCACGCTCGTATTCACCGACACCATGAACAGCACGTTCGACAAGCTCTTCGCCGCCACCGCGGCGGATGTCACCGTCAGCCCCAAGACGGCCAAGGGCGCCGCAGACAGCAATCAGAACGCCAAGCCGAAGTCGCTGCCCGCATCAGCGGTGCGGCAGGTGGCGAAGGCCGACGGGGTGCGGTCGGCGCAGGGTTCGGTCACCAGCATGAGCGTGACGGTCGTCGACGGTCACAACAAGGACATGGGCTCCAGCAACGGCGCTCCGACGATCGCCGGCAACTGGACGGCCAACGAGACCAAGTCGATGGAGATCACCTCGGGCCATGCGCCGCGCGGCCCGACCGAGGTGATGGTCGACGCGGACACGGCGAAGAAGCATCACCTCAGGCTCGGTGACGAGCTGCGCACCATCTCCGTCACGGGTGACACCAGGGCCCGCATCTGCGGTATCGCCGCGTTCAAGGTGACCAACCCCGGTGCGGCCGTCGTGTACTTCGACACCGCCACCGCGCAGCACGAGCTGCTCGGCGGGACGGGCCTCTTCACGAGCATCGCGGTCAACGCCGAGTCCGGTGTCAGTGACGCCCGGCTGAAGCAGAACGTGGCAGCGGTGCTGCACGGCCCGTACAAGTTCGAGACGCAGAAGGAGAACGCGGACTCCAACCGTTCCCAGGTCGGCTCGTTCCTCGACGTGATGAAGTACGCGATGCTCGGATTCGCCGGGATCGCCTTCCTCGTCGGCATCTTCCTGATCATCAACACCTTCTCGATGCTGGTCGCCCAGCGCACCCGTGAGATCGGCCTGATGCGAGCCCTCGGCTCCAGCCGCAAGCAGGTGAACCGCTCGGTGCTGGTCGAGGCGCTGCTGCTCGGTGTCTTCGGTTCGATCCTCGGTGTCGGCGCCGGAGTCGGCCTCGCGGTCGGGCTGATGAAGGTGATGAGCGCCGTCGGCATGGAGCTGTCCACGGATGACCTGACGGTCAAGTGGACGACTCCGGTCGTCGGCATGCTGCTCGGTGTCATCGTGACGATCGTCGCCGCGTACGTACCGGCCCGCCGGGCCGGGAAGATCTCACCGATGGCCGCACTGCGGGATTCCGGGATGCCCGCCGACGGCAGGGCGGGACGGCTCAGGGCAGCGATCGGTCTGGTGCTGACCGGCGCCGGTGCGGCGGCTCTGCTCGGGGCGGCCGCAGCGGACAAGTCCAGTCAGGGGTCGCTGTACCTCGGCCTCGGCGTCGTCCTCACACTCATCGGCTTCGTGGTCATCGGCCCGCTGCTCGCAGGTGTGGTGGTCCGTGGGATCAGCTCCGTCGTGCTGCGGATGTTCGGCCCGGTCGGGCGGATGGCCGAGCGCAACGCGCTGCGCAACCCGCGGCGCACGGGGGCGACGGGCGCTGCTCTCATGATCGGGCTCGCGCTGGTCGCATGTCTGTCGGTCGTCGGTTCGTCGATGGTGGCCTCGGCCACCGACGAGCTCGACAAGTCGGTCGGCGCGGACTTCATCGTCCAGGGCAGCAGCGGCCAGCTGATCGTGCCGCAGGCCCAGAAGGCTCTCGCAACGGCGCCCGGTATCGAGCACGTCACCAACTACAAGGCGCTCGACTCCAGACTGACCGCGCCCGACGGGAAGAGCGAGGACGAGTCCGTCATCGCAGCCGACCCGACGTACGCCCAGGACCTGCGGCGCGAGACCGTCGCGGGCGACCTCTCGGCGGCGTACGGCAAGGACGCCATGTCCGTCGGCGACGCCTACGCCAAGAAGCACCGCATCAAGGTCGGTGACACCATGTCCGTGGCGTTCAGGAGCGGCCGGACGGCGAAACTGACGATCGCGGCCATCACCTCCGACGACACGAGCGTCGACAAGGGCGCGATGTACCTGAACATCACGACGGCCGCGCGGTACGTGCCGGCCGACCGGATGCCGCCGAACGTCATCATGTTCGCCAAGGCCAAGGACGGCCAGGAGAAGGCCGCTTACGCCGGACTGAAGAAGTCACTGGCCAGGTACCCGCAGTACAAGGTGCAGGACCAGACCGACTTCAAGCAGGACCTGAAGGACCAGATCGGACAGCTGCTGAACATCGTGTACGGGCTCCTTGCCCTGGCGATCATCGTCGCGGTGCTCGGTGTGGTGAACACGCTGGCCCTGTCGGTCGTCGAGCGGACCAGGGAGATCGGCCTGATGCGGGCGATCGGCCTCTCGCGGCGGCAGCTGCGCCGGATGATCCGGCTGGAGTCGGTGGTCATCGCGCTCTTCGGCGCACTGCTCGGCCTGGGGCTCGGGATGGGCTGGGGCACATCGGCCCAGAAGATCCTCGCCCTGGAGGGCATGGGGGTCCTGGAGATCCCGTGGACCACGATCGGCACGGTCTTTGTGGCCTCGGCGTTCGTGGGCCTGTTCGCCGCCCTGATCCCGGCGTTCCGGGCGGGCCGGATGAACGTGCTGAACGCGATCGCGACCGACTGACGAGCGCGACCGGCTGACGGTCTCGGGCGGGCTGCACGGCCCGGCCGGGCGAAACCCGGCTGGACCGACTCGACTCGGTCCGACTCGGAGCGGTCGGAACGGTCTGGGCCGACTCGGCAGGGCGTGGAGCGTCTCGGACCGACTCGGAATGGAGCGGTTCAGCCCGCCTCGGCCCAGGCTGCTCCGTCCTGTTCGGACTGGTCCGGGGGCCAAGTGCCGGGGGATGCGGGGATGGGGGATACGGGGAACGGGGAAGGTTCGGCCCCGGTGGGCGCCAGGCGCGTCTGCCGGGGCCGGGCCGTGTCCGGCGCCCCGGATGTCCGCTCGGATACCGGTCCGCCCGGTTGCCCGACACTGCCGCCGATGTCCGCCGACGCGGCCGCCGGCGGCTCCGCCCTGCCGGGCCGGGAGGGCGTGTGCGTCCGCCGGGGGCGTGGACGGAGGGTCAGGTGGGTGAGGGCGACCACGGGGGTGAGGTCACCGGCGCTGTGGGGGTCGTCCTCGCGGTGCCGGTGGGCCTGGCGCCGGTGGTACGCGGCGGTGTGTCCGGGCCGGGGGGCAGGCTCGGGCGTTCGCTGCGCGGGGAGTGGCGCGGGCTCGGTGGCGCGGCGGGGAGCGCGGGGGCGCCGGGCTGGAGCTGCAGCACGGCCACCACGACACCACTGGCCAGGACACACACGGTGGTGGCGGCGGCCGATGCCAGGACCCGGCGCCTGCGTCTGGCGCCCCGTGCCGAGACGAGTGCGGCAGGTACGGGCACCGCCGTGCGGCCCGCCGATTCCGCCGCCTGCTTCATCGCGCGGGCCAGGGCGCGGTCGGCCCCGTGGCCGGGCCCGTGCGGCTCTCCCTGCCCGCTCCGGCCGTTCTGGTGGTTCGGCTCGTTCCTGTCGCTGTTCGTGTTCGCGCGGCCGTACTCGTACGGGTGCTGGTACTCGGTCTCAGACACCGTGCTCCTCCTCGGAGAGATGCGGCGCGAGCGAAGCGCGGGCTCGGGAGAGATGGGTCTTGACCGTCCCCGCCGATATCCCCGTCTCGGCGGCCACCTGCTCGACGGTCAAGTCGCACACGTAGTGCAGCACCGCCACCCGACGCTGCCGCTCGCTCAGCTGCCGCAGAGCGGAGACCATCGCGACGGTGCCCGGATCGGGCTCGGGCGCGGTCGAGGGGCGGGTGTCGCTGTGACGGCGCCAGGCATCGGCGCTCCGGCCGCGCCTGCGCCAGCGGCTCACCGCGAGCCGCCAGGCGACCGTTCGTATCCACGCCTCGGGGCCCGCTTCGCGGTACAGCGCGGACCGCCGGCCCCAGGCCCGTACGAACGCCTCCTGGACCACGTCCTGGGCCTCATGGAGGTCGCCGGTCATCAGGTAGACCTGTCCCACCAGCTGTTTCGCGGAGTGAGCGTAGAACTCCTCGAACTCCTCGACGGTCATGCGGCTCCCCGGACGTGGACAGTTCTCTGACGTGGACAGGTGTCATGGAGGAATACGGTCAGGAGGCCGGTCCGGTTGACACGGCACGCCGACTTCTTCGCGAAGTCGTACGCTGGGGAGCCCCGGCCCGTGACACGTGTCGGGCCCTTCGCGTTGCGCCCCGCACCACCCGCACCACCCGCACCACCCGCACCACCCGCACCACCCGCACCACCCGCACCACCCGCACCACCCGCACGATGCCCGTCTCTGCCCGCCACCACCTGATTCTCCGGATCCACCGGACGGAAAGCGTTCCCATGAGCCTGCACGGTCTGCTCGATGCCGCCATCTCGGATCCCGCGCTCGCCGAAGCGGTGAAGGCCGCCGGCGACGGGCACCGGATGCATGTCGATCTGGTCGGCCCGCCCGCCGCCCGGCCCTTCGCCGTGGCCGCGCTGGCCCGCGAGACCCGCCGTACGGTGCTGGCGGTGACCGCCACCGGCCGTGAGGCCGAGGACCTGGCCGCCGCGCTGCGCTCGCTCTTCCCGGCGGACCAGGAGGACGCGGTGGTGGAGTACCCGTCGTGGGAGACGCTCCCGCACGAGCGGCTCTCGCCCCGGTCCGACACCGTGGGCCGCCGGATCGCGGTCCTGCGCAGGCTGGCGCACCCGCGCTCCGACGACCCGTCCGCCGGTCCGGTCAGCGTGGTCGTCGCGCCGATCAGGTCCGTACTCCAGCCGCAGGTCAAGGGGCTCGGCGACCTGGAACCGGTGGCGCTGCGATCGGGTTCGTCCGCCGACCTGATGGAGATCACCGAGGCGCTGGCCGCTGCCGCGTACGCGCGAGTGGAACTGGTCGAGAAGCGTGGTGAGTTCGCCGTCAGGGGCGGCATCCTCGATGTGTTCCCGCCGACCGAGGAGCACCCCCTCCGGGTGGAGTTCTGGGGCGACGAGATCGAGGAGATCCGTTACTTCAAGGTCGCGGACCAGCGTTCCCTGGAGATCGCCGAGCACGGTCTGTGGGCGCCGCCCTGCCGGGAACTCCTGCTGACCGACGACGTGCGGGAGCGGGCCGCCGCGCTGGCGCTGGCGCACCCGGAGCTGGCCGAGCTGCTCGACAAGATCGCGGAGGGGATCGCCGTCGAGGGCATGGAGTCGCTGGCTCCGGTCCTGGTCGACGACATGGAGCTGCTGATCGATGTGCTGCCCGCCGGTTCGATGGCGGTGGTCTGCGACCCGGAGCGGGTCCGGAGCAGGGCGGCCGACCTGGTGGCGACCTCGCAGGAGTTCCTGCAGGCGTCGTGGGCGGCGACCGCCGGTGGCGGGGACGCCCCCATCGATGTGGGGGCCGCCTCGCTCCGGGGTATCGCCGAGGTCCGCGACCGGGCGCGTGAGCTGGGCATGATGTGGTGGGCGGTGAGCCCGTTCGCCGCGGACGAGGACATCGCCGACGACATGATCAAGCTGGGGATGCACGCCCCGGAGACGTACCGCGGCGACACCGCGCGGGCCCTCGCCGACACCAAGGGCTGGATCGCCGACGGCTGGCGCACGGTGTATCTCACGGAGGGCCACGGCCCGGCGAGCCGCACCGTCGAGGTCCTCGGCGGCGAGGGCATCGCGGCCCGGCTGGACGCCGACCTCGCCGAGCTGACGCCCTCGGTCGTGCACGTCTCGTGCGGCTCCATCGACCACGGGTTCATCGACCCGGCGATCAAGCTCGCGGTCCTCTCCGAGACCGATCTGACAGGACAGCGCACCGCGTCCAAGGACCTGGGCCGGATGCCGGTGCGGCGCCGGAAGTCCATCGACCCGCTGACGCTGGAGACGGGCGACTTCATCGTCCACGAACAGCACGGTGTGGGCCGCTACATCGAGATGGTGCAGCGCACGGTGCAGGGCGCGACCCGTGAGTACCTGCTCGTCGAGTACGCCCCGGCCAAGCGCGGCCAGCCCGGCGACCGGCTGTACATCCCCACCGACCAGCTGGAGCAGGTCACCAAGTACGTGGGCGGCGAGGCGCCGACGCTGCACCGGCTCGGCGGCTCGGACTGGACGAAGACCAAGGCGCGCGCCAAGAAGGCGGTCAAGGAGATCGCCGGGGACCTGATCAAGCTCTACTCGGCGCGGATGGCGGCGCCCGGCCACTCCTTCGCCCAGGACACTCCGTGGCAGCGGGAGCTGGAGGACGCCTTCCCGTACGTGGAGACGCCCGACCAGCTCTCCACGATCGCCGAGGTCAAGGAGGACATGGAGAAGACGGTCCCGATGGACCGGCTGATCTGCGGCGACGTCGGCTACGGCAAGACCGAGATCGCGGTGCGTGCCGCATTCAAGGCGGTCCAGGACGGCAAGCAGGTCGCGGTCCTGGTCCCGACGACGCTCCTGGTGCAGCAGCACTTCGGCACGTTCACCGAGCGGTACGCGCAGTTCCCCGTCGTCGTGCGTGCGCTGAGCCGCTTCCAGTCGGACAGCGAGGCGAAGGCGACCCTGGAGGGCCTGCGGGACGGCTCGGTCGACATGGTCATCGGCACGCACCGGCTGTTCTCGTCGGAGACGAAGTTCAAGGACCTGGGCCTGGTCATCGTCGACGAGGAGCAGCGGTTCGGTGTCGAGCACAAGGAGCAGCTGAAGAAGCTCCGCGCCAACGTCGACGTCCTGACGATGTCCGCGACGCCCATCCCCCGTACGCTCGAAATGGCCGTGACCGGCATCCGTGAGATGTCGACCATCACGACGCCCCCGGAGGAGCGGCACCCGGTGCTGACCTTCGTCGGCCCGTACGAGGAGAAGCAGATCGGCGCCGCCGTCCGCCGTGAACTGCTCCGCGAGGGGCAGGTGTTCTACATCCACAACCGGGTCGACTCGATCGACCGTGCCGCGGCCCGGCTGCGTGAGATCGTTCCGGAGGCGCGCATCCAGACGGCGCACGGGCAGATGGGCGAGAGCGCCCTGGAGCAGGTCGTCGTCGACTTCTGGGAGAAGAAGTTCGACGTCCTGGTCTCCACGACGATCGTGGAGTCCGGCATCGACATCGCGAACGCCAACACGCTGATCGTGGAGCGCGGTGACAACTTCGGTCTCTCGCAGCTGCACCAGCTGCGCGGCCGGGTGGGCCGCGGCCGCGACCGCGGCTACGCGTACTTCCTGTACCCGCCGGAGAAGCCGCTGACGGAGACCGCGCACGAGCGGCTCGCGACGATCGCGCAGCACACCGAGATGGGTGCGGGCATGTACGTCGCGATGAAGGACCTGGAGATCCGCGGCGCGGGCAACATGCTCGGTGGCGAGCAGTCGGGTCATATCGCGGGTGTCGGCTTCGACCTGTACATCCGGATGGTCGGTGAGGCGGTGGCCGACTACCGTACGGCGGTCGACGGGGGAGTGGAGGAGGAGCAGCCGCTGGAGGTCAAGATCGAGCTGCCGGTCGACGCGCACGTCCCCCACGAGTACGCGCCCGGTGAGCGGCTGCGCCTGCAGGCATACCGCTCGATCGCCTCCGCCACCACGGAGGAGGACATCAGGGCGGTGCGCGAGGAACTCACGGACCGGTACGGCAAGCTGCCCGAACAGGTCGAGAACCTGCTGCTCGTGGCGGGTCTGCGGATGCTGGCGCGGGCCTGCGGGGTCGGCGAGATCGTCCTTCAGGGGTCCAACATCCGGTTCGCGCCGGTGGAGCTGCGGGAGTCCCAGGAGCTGCGGCTCAAGCGGCTCTACCCCCGTACGGTCATCAAGGCGGCGGCCCATCAGATCCTGGTGCCGCGCCCGACGGCCGGGAAGATCGGCGGGAAGCCGGTGGTCGGCCGCGAACTCCTCTCGTGGACCGGGGAGTTCCTGGCGTCGATCCTGGGGGCGTGAGGCAGGGGTCCGGCGTTCCCTTGGCGGAGGCGCGCCCGTCGGACGGACAAAGCGGTTGATCACCCCCGGAAAGCTACAATCACCGCGTTTGTCTCGGCTGTCGGATCTCCGCACCTCCAGGGGAACGCATGAGCGCGCAGAACGGTACGGGCACGGGAGCGACGGCGGCGCCGGGAGCAGCGGGCGCGCGGGGCCGGCTCCAGCGGCTCGGGGAGTGGTGCGCCCGCCATTTCATCGTCGTCATCGTGGCCTGGCTGGTCGCGCTCGGAGCGCTGCACGCCCTCCAGGGCGCCTTCGGCGGCACGTATTCCGACGACTTCTCACTGCCGGGTACGCAGTCGAACAACGGCGCGGAGGTGCTCGGCCGCCACGACCCGGCCGCGGGCGGGATCGGCGCGCAGGTGGTGCTGCACGACGGGCAGAAGTCCCTGTCCGGCTTCCAGAGCCAGATCGACCAGACCGTCGGCTCGCTGCAGAAGCTCCCGCACGTCCTCTCGGCGGCGAACCCGCTGCCCGCCTCGTCCTCGTCGCCGCCCACCGGCGCACTGTCGTCCGACGGGAAGACCGGCTACATCACCGTCCGGTTCGGCGCCAACCCCACCTCGTTCGGGACGTCCTACCTCCACGGGGTGGACTCCGCGGTGGCGCCACTGCGGAAGGCGGGCGTCGAGGTCGAGTACGGCGGGCCGCTCGGTGAGCTGGCCCGGCCCAAGGCCGCCGATCTCACCAGTGAGGCCATCGGGTTCGCGGTGGCCGTGGTCGTGCTGCTCATCGGCTTCGGCAGCGTCATCGCCGCGGGCGTCCCGCTGGTCACCGCCCTGATCAGCGTCGTCGTCGGACTGAGCTGTCTGGCTCTGCTCGCCGCCGCGTTCACCTTCGCGAGTGTGTCGCCGACGCTCGCCACGATGATCGGGCTCGGCGTCGGGATCGACTACGCGCTGTTCCTGATCACCCGTCACCGTCAGCAGCTCATCGACGGCGCCGACCCGGTCACCGCTGCGGGGCGGGCGGTCGCCACCAGCGGCCGGGCCGTCCTGGTCTCGGGCTGCACGGTCGTCGTCGCGCTGGCCGGACTGTATGTGTCGCAGATCGGCTTCATCGGCAAGCTCGGGGTCGCGTCCGCCGTCACAGTCGTCACCGCGGTGATCGGCGCCATCACCCTCGTACCGGCGCTCCTCGGGCTCGCGGGGCGCAGGATCGACCGCTACCGGGTACGCACGACGGTCGCCGAGGGCGGGGCGGTGCCTGCGGCGGGACAGGCCGTGGAGGGTGCGGGGCAGGGCGACGGCTGGCACCGCTACGCGCAGCGCGTCGAGCGCCGCCCGTGGTGGTTCCTGGTGGCCGGAGTGGTCATCGCCGGGGTGCTGGCGATTCCGCTGTTCTCGATCCGGCTCGGCCACATCGGTGACGGAGCCGACCCCAGCAGCTTCACCGACCGGCGGGCGTACGACCTGATCGCCACCGGCTTCGGGCCGGGTGCCAACGGCCCGCTGACCCTCGTCGTCGACCAGAGCAAGGTGCCGTCCGGTGACCGTTCCGCGCTGGCCGACAGTCTCAAGAAGGCGCTCACCGGCGTCCCGGGCGCTGCCAGTGTCAGCAGCCTCGCGCCCACCAGCGACGGCCAGGTGCTGACGGGTACGGCGGTCTCCCGCACCTCCCCGCAGGACGCCGGTACCAGCACGCTCTTCAAGGACCTGAAGAACACGGTCCTGCCCGGCGCGGTGGCCGGGACCGCCGCCACGACCTATGTGACGGGTACGACCGCGGCGCAGGAGGACTTCCTGGACATCATCGCCGCCCGGCTCCCGCTCATCATCGCGGTCGTCGTCGCGGTCGCCTTCGTCATCATCCTGGTCGTGTTCCGCGGGCCCCTCGTGGCGCTCAAGGCCGCCGTGCTCAACCTCCTGTCCATCGCGGCGTCCTACGGTGTGGTCGTCGCCGTCTTCCAGTGGGGCTGGGGCGGCCCTTCGCTGGGCGTCCACGGCACGGTGCCGATCGAGAGCTACGTCCCGATGATGATGTTCGCCATCGTCTTCGGGCTCTCCATGGACTACGAGGTCTTCCTGTTGTCGCGGGTGCACGAGGCCTGGGTGCGCACCCGCGACAGCAGGGGCAGCGTCGCGCACGGCCTGGAGATCACGGCGCGGGTCATCAGCTGCGCCGCACTCATCATGGTCAGCGTCTTCGCGGCGTTCATCCTCAGCGACAGCATCGTGGTCAAGATGCTCGGTCTCGGCCTGGCCGTCAGCGTGCTCATCGACGCGACGGTCGTCCGGCTCCTGCTGGTCCCCGCCGTGATGACGCTGCTCGGAACGGGCGCGTGGTGGACGCCGCGTTGGCTCGACCGGGTGCTGCCGCACGTCGACACCGAGGGTCGGCAGAGCGGGGGCTGACGGGGCGCCGGCCCGTCCTGGTGTTCGCCAGGTGTGACGGAGGGCGCCCGGGGCAGCCGTACCTACGATGGTGCGGTCACTCCCTCTATCCGCCAGGACGGCTCTCCTTGATACGTACGCGCTCCGCCCTCCCCGCGGCCCTGGCCGTCGCCGCCGCACTCGCACTCGGCGGCTGCAGGAGCGGCGACCTGGCCTCGCCCGGTTCGTCCTCCGGTGCGCCCGCCGGGCCCGCCGGGAAGGCGGCGCACGGCTCCGCGCTAGCCGCAGCCGATGCCCTGACGGTCAAGGGCCGTGCGCCCAGGACCGGTTACGCGCGGGACCAGTTCGGCAGCGCCTGGTCGGACACCGACCACAACCACTGCCCGACCCGGGACGATGTGCTCAAGCGCGACCTGCGGGACGTGCGCTACAAGAGCGGCGACTGCCAGGTCGCCGGGGGAACTCTGGTCAAGGACCCCTACACCGGGTCGACGGTGAAGTTCGTGCGCGGGCACAGCAAGGTCGACATCGACCATGTGGTGGCGCTCTCCGACGCCTGGCAGAAGGGAGCGCAGCAGTGGGACAGGACCAAGCGGACCGACCTCGCGAACGACCCGCTGAATCTGCTGGCCGTCGACTCGTCCACCAACCGCAGCAAGGGCGACGGTGACACGGCGACCTGGCTGCCCGCTTACAAGCCGTCGCGGTGCCCCTACGTCGCCCGGCAGGTGGCCGTGAAGAAGAAGTACGCGCTGTGGGTGACCGGTGCGGAGAAGGACGCCATGAAGCGGGTTCTCTCCGGCTGCCCGTCCCAGAAGCTGCCCACCGGCTGACCCCTGTGCCCGGACACCGGGACGGCGCGCCCGGTGCCCGGGGCCGGCTCCGCTCCGGCAGCGGTGCCGGAGCGGAGCCGGAGCCGTCGGTGTTCTCTCAGGCCCCGTTCCCGGTCACGGGCACCCAGCGGATCTGTGTGGCGCACACGGAGACCAGGACGGCGGCGGCCGCCACCGCGCCCATGCCCCACACCAGACTGCTGGCGTTCGCGATGAAACCGATCATCGCCGGTCCTGCCAGCAGGCCGACGGTGCCCATCGCGGCGACCAGGGCCAGGGCCTCGGGGCCCTGCCGCGCGGCGGCGACGTACACACAGGGCGTCACAGCCGCCACACCCAGGCCGACGCAGGCGAACCCGGCCAGTGCCGGGACCACGCCGCCCACCAGCAGGGCGACGGCGAGTCCCGCGCCGGCCAGCACACTGCCGGCCAGGACGATCCGCCCGTCGCCCCAGCGGGTGCGCCAGCCGTCGGCGAAGATCCGGGCCAGCACCATCATGACGGAGACGACGGCGATGCCCATCGGGGCCACAGACGACGCGGCCTTGAGCACGTCCTTCATATAGAGCGCCGACCAGTCGTTCATGGCGCCCTCGGTCACGGTGCCGAACGCCATCGCGCACCCCATCCACACCGTCATGCGCGACGGTACGGACAGCCTGCGGCGGCTCTTCTTCTCGGTCTTGGGGTCCTCCGTCAGCAGCCCCGTCTGCGCGAACGCGACGAGCAGGAGCAGGATCGCGGCTGCCGCACCGAAGTGGGCGGCCAGCGACGGGGTGAGCGTGTTGACCCCGGACGCCAGGAGCGCGGCGCCCAGTGAGCCCGCGCTGAACGTGGCGTGCAGCTTGGCCATCGCCGTTCGCCCGTGGGCGACTTCGAGCGCGGCGCCCTGCGCGTTCATGGCGACGTTCAGACAGCCGACGGCGATTCCGTCGCAGCCCACGATGACGACGGCGACCGGATAGTCCGGCACCACGGCGAGCGCCAGCAGGAGCAGCCCGAGACAGAGCGCCGACAGGGACGCGAGGCGGCGGGAGCCCAGGCGCTTCATCAGCACGGTGACGAGCGGGAAGGAAACCGCCGCACCCGCGCCGCACGCCATCAGCAGCAGGCCCAGTTGCGCTTCGGTCAGATGGAGCTGCGCCTTGAGCGTGGGGAGCCGTGAGGCCCAGGTGCCGTACTGGAACCCCAGGAAGCAGAAGAGCGCGGCGATCGCCACCTGCGCCCGGCGGAACGGATCCCGCAGGCGGATGAGCCGGAGCGGATCCCGCGGTCCGCCGGTGTCCGGGCCGGAGTCCGGGCCGGTGTTCCCGGCCGTGTCCTGGCCGGCTGCGATGTCTTGGTGGGTCACTTCATACCGCCTTGGACATGTAGACCGCGTTCGTCCCGTAACTCCCGGGGAGCGCGACGTCGCGATGGGCCGCGTATCCGTTCGCCGACCAGAAGGTCTCGCTGCCCGCGACGGAGATCAGGGAAATGCGTTCGTGCGTCTTCGACCGGGCGGTCACCGTGAGGTGGTGCAGGAGCCGCTTCGCCAGCCCTCTGCCCCGCAGGTGTTCCGCGATGACGAGGTCGTGCAGATGGAGATTGCGCGACCGGAAGACGGTCCGCTCCGCCCGCTTCAGGTCGGGGTACTGGAACATCGGGTACGGCAGTGCCAGCAGGTAGCCCGCTGTCTGCCGGTCGATGCGCAGTACGAAGCAGGTGGCCGGTGAGGGACGGGCCCGGGACTCCAGCGCGTCCCGGCCCTCCGAGAGGTCGTCGGCGCCGTACGTGCGGGCTTCCAGCGCCGCGATGCCGTTCCAGTCGCCGCCGGATATGTTTCGTATGCGAACGTCCTGGCCCATTTACCGCAGACCCTTCATGGCTGTCCGGGCAGGAGCTGTCCCGGTGCCCGGCGGCAGCCCGCCTACCACGGTGTACGGCGGCGGGCTGAAGCCGTTGAATCCCTGCGTCGCGTAACTCGTGGCGTAGGCACCGGAGGAGAGGATCCAGACCGGATCACCTGATGCGACGGATTCGGGGACCTCGACGAGCTGCTGCCCGTGGGCGTGGGCGTAGGCGTCGTCGCTGTCGCAGGTGGGGCCCGCCACCACGGCGGGCACCGTGGCGGCCCCCTCGTGGGTGGGGAAGTACAGCCGGTACTGGAGCTGGTCCATCTCGTACAGGCCGTTGAACTTCCCGCAGCTCAGATAGAGCCAGCGCTGCCGTTCACCGTTCAGCTGCTCCCTCGTGGACAGCCGTGCCACATGGGCCCGGATGGCGCCGTGATCGGCGACGAGGTGGCGGCCCGGCTCCATGACGAAGCCGAGAGGCGATTCGGATACCGCCCCGAGCCGCTGCATGCCCTCCCGGATCGCCGCGAATATCTTGTCCAGCGGCGGATCCAGCGGCGTGCCGCGGCTGTCCAGGTATCCGAGTGCGGGCAGCCCGCCGCCGAGATTGACGTGGTCGAGGAGGATCCCCCGGTCCCGCAGCCCCACCAGCACATCAGCGAGGCTCGCGAACGCGCTCTCCCAGGCTTCGGCCGTCATCTGCTGGGAGCCGACGTGGACGGACAGACCGGCCGGGGTCAGGCCCGCGTCCCGGGCCGCCTCCATCACCCGCAGGGCATCTGCGTCCGAGCAGCCGAATTTCCGGCTGAGCCCCCAGAGCGCACCCTCCCCGCTGGTGGCGAGCCTGCAGAACACCCGGGCGCCGGGGGCGTGGGCGGCGATGGCCGCCACGTCCTCCACGCTGTCGGTCGCGAAATCCCGTACGCCGAGGCGGTAGGCGTCGGCGATGTTCCGGTCGGACTTGATGGTGTTGCCGTAGTGGACGGTGCCGACCGGCACGCCGGTCCCGAGGGCCCGGACGATCTCGTTGGGACCGGCGGCGTCGAACCCGGCGCCGATCTCCGCGAGACAGTCGAGGACCTCGTCCACCGGGCAGGCCTTCATCGCGAACCGGACCGCGACGCCCGGCAGTTCCCACGTCAGTGTTTCGTAGCGTTCCCTGATTCCCGCGAGGTCGAAGACGATCCGGTCCTCGTCGGCGGCTGACAGAGCGGCGCGCAGCGACGGATTCAGCCGGCTAGTGCCCATGGACGCCCGCTTCCCGGCAGGCCCGCACCAGTGGGCCCCACGCCTCGATCAGCAGCGCGAAATCCTCCATGTCCTGCTGGGCCTCGTTGAGCAGCTGCCCGCCGCGTGACGACAGGGCGTCGGCGAACCCGGCGTATCTGCCGCCGAGCTTCCGGTAGGACCGGTCGATGCTGCGCAGGCGCTCCTCGTTCTCCTCGCGGTCCAGCCAGCTGCTCTCCCGGACGTATGCGACGAGTGTGTCCGCGCGGAGGCGGAGATCTCCGTCGAGCAGTGAATCGCCGGCCGCGGCCATCCTCCGGTAGACGCAGTTGAAGTACAGCATCGACAGGAAGAACTTCACCAACCGCGTCTGGTACGCCGTGAATCCGGAGTCGGTGCGCCGTTCGCCGGTGTAGAAGTTCACGATGTTGCGGTTGTGCAGGACGCCGGGCAGCCCGGCGTCGTGGACCAGGTGCATCAGGAAGTAGTCACTGCCGATGGTGTCGGTCGCCGGCGGCAGCGGGATGCTCTCGTACACCTCGTGGTGGAAGCTGATGTTGCACATGTCCACCCGCATGGGGTCGACGAGGCCGAGGGCCGAGTGATCACGGGTGAACGCGGTGGTGCCCGCTCCGGTGAAGGCTTCGGCGACCAGCTCCCGCTTTGCCTCGTCCGGCCACTCGCGAGGGGCCCACAGGCTGACGACATCGTGGTAGACGTCCTGGTCGATCCGGTGCATCTCGCCGACGTCCACGGACAGTTCGCCCACGAAGGAGCTGCCCACCAGCGAGACCGGCCGCTGCTCGTGGGCCGGGTCGAGGAGGGATTCGGTCACGCCGTCCACCGCGTCGGCCGCTCGTTTGCCGAGGGACATCAGCTCGTGGTGGATGGGGTACACCGGCTCGCCGTCCACCGTCTGGTAGGTGCTGTCCGAGTCCCTGCGGTGCAGTGAGCGGCAGCCGAGCGCGGCGGCGAACAGGAAGGCGCGGTTCGTGCAGGCACCGTACGAGACCCCGGCGGGCAGCATGAGATCGAGCAGCAGATCGGGCTTGGGGGCATCGATGCGGCTGATCATCTTCCGCAGGAAGGCCCGCTGCTGGGCTTCGTCCAGGTGGTGCACGACCACCCGTGGGGACCCGGTGGCAGCGCCGGCGGCCTGCGCGTGCTCGGCGAACTCCTGGTCACCGGAGGAGTCCAGGATCAGCAGGTGCACCTCGACGTCGAAGTGCTCGGTCGCGTAGTGCGCCTCGGCCCGCATCGCCGAAATCGTCTCGGCGCAGGCCCTGTTGGTGGGGAGTGTCAGACAGATTCTATGCATTCCAGTTCTCCGGTCGACCCCTCGGCGTTCCGTCCGCTCCAGGACTCGAGTCCCAGGAGCTTCGCGCCGAGGTCGCTCAGTGCGGCGCTGCCGTACCTGAGGGATTCGTGCTGAGTCGCGTCGCCGACCAGCGTCTTGTTCCAGTCAGGGGTGCTCAGACTGCGCCAGGATTCGACCCGGGAGTCCCGCATCGCCCGGTGGGTCTCCAGGGCGGGCATCATGGAGAGGTACTGCACGGCGCGGACCCCGCTCCGCGAGATGTTGCGCGCCACTCCGTGCGCGAGCAGGCCGTTCCAGATCAGCAGGTCGCCCGCTTCGAGTTCCGGCTGGACGACGGGGAACTCCGCCCGGTCGGTGCCTGGCCTGATGGGGTCACGGTCGTCGGGCTGAGCGATCCTCCACCGGTCGAACCGGCGGAACAGCTCGGGTGAGCACTGGAACCCGCCCCGCTCCGGCTCGCTGTCGTTCAGCGCGATGATGCCCTGGACGCGCTGGGGCAGCACGCTGAGTGTGGTGTCGACGTCCCAGTGGAGCTCGATGTCGAAGCCCTTGTCCGTGGGCGCTATCAGCGCGCGGTCACGGTTCCTGACGTTCGGCGGGTTCAGGTTGAGACGGTCGAGCGTCACCCACAGCTCCTCGCAGTCCCACACGTCCACGAACGCGTCGTACACGCGCTGCGCCTGGCGGCTGTCCCAGATGAGCTGGTGGTGGTACGCCTCCACGAAGCCGTAGATGTGCAGTTCCCGGTCCAGGTCCGACCGGAACTCCCGTTCCGTGTACCAGGTCTCCGGCCGGTCCGGGTCGAGGCCCTGGAAGTCCCAGGTGAAATCGAGCAGTCGCCGCGCCGCCGCGGCGGGAATCGCCTCTTTCACGATGACGTAGCCGTAGGTCTGCCAGGAGGCGAAGTCCTCCTCGGACAGCACGCGCAGCGGCCGGGATTTCTTGATGTCCCGCAACGGTGTCTGCGCCAGGTACATCTCCCCGTCCGTACTGAAATAGGGGATGTCCGAAGAGGCTCGGTGCAGATAGGTGTCGGACGTAGACATGCAACCACTCCAGGTAGGGATGTGCTGGTTCTGAACGGATCGGGTGCGGCGGGCGGCCCCGGTACGGCGCCCTCACCGGCCGCGGGGTGTTGTCCCGTCCGCGCCGGGCCCGATCGGTACGCCTGCTTCCGGGGAGCCCGCAGCCGGTGGCCGGGCATCCGGAGAAGGGGGCCCCGCGGCCGGGCGGCGCGGGGCGGGGCCGGGCCGCGGATGCGTGCGGGCGGGCCGCGGGTACGGCGGCACGGTTGCGGGGGGCCCGGCCGCGCGCGGGGGTGTCGCCGCGCGGGAGCTGTGGGCGCCCGCCCGCGGGGCGGGATACCCCCGCTGCGGCGGGTGCGCCGGGCGGGAGTGGTCTGCGGCTGGCTGGGTTCAGCCCGCCAGCGCCTCTGCGGCGGCCACGCCCGACGCGGTGGTGGCCCCGTAGGTCGTGATGTGGACGGCGCCCTGTGTGCCGGAGGCAGGCAGGCCCATCTCGACCACGACGGAGTCGGGCCGGGCGTGCAGCAGGTGCTTGAGGGAGTCCGTCATCCAGGAGTGCCGGCAGGCGTCGCGCACCACGACGACCAGGGGCCGTCCGTCGGCCGGTCCCAGCGCGTACCGGTCGAGCGCGCTCAGGTCCGCAGCCACGTCCTCCTCGTGGATCCCGGCCGAGGTCGTACCGGCCAGCCGCTCGCGCAGCGGGGCCGCGACACCCCAGGGTGTCTCCTTGGCGATGGCGAGGTTCATCGTCGGGATGAGTTCCACGACGTGCGGTGCCGCCGGGAGCGGCAGGGCACCGTCCTCCGACACGGTCAGGCGCAGGGCGCGCCGGGCGGCCACGAAGCCGATGTCCGACTTGATCCGGTGGGGCGGCGCGGCGTGGAAGATCCCGTTCGACCAGGCGGAGAACTCCTCCACGCGTGCGACCGCTTCCCTGAGCCGTTCCTCGGGCAGCTCGCCGTCGCGGACGGCGGACACCAGGGCGGCGCTCAGCAGGTCGACCACCTCCGGGTCGGCGCTCTCGCCGCCGACACACACCGCGTCGGCTCCGCCGGCCACCGCCCGCACCGTGGCGCCGTCGATGCCGTAGAGCCCGCTGACGGCCCCCATCTCGATGGCGTCCGTGACGACGAGGCCGTCGAAGCCCATCTCCTTGCGGAGCAGGTCGACGAGGAGGCGCGGACTCAGCGTGGCGGGGAGGTCGGAGTCGTAGGCCGGGACGAGGAGATGGCCGCTCATGACGGCCCGCACACCGCTCTCCATCGCCGCGTGGAAGGGCGGGAGCGCCTGCTCCCTGACGACATCGGCGGACGCGTCGTAACGGGGCAGCCCGAGGTGGGAGTCCACCGCGGTGTCGCCGTGGCCGGGGAAGTGCTTGGCGCAGGCCGCCACACCCGCGGACTGGAGGCCGCGGATCCAGGCCCCGGTGTGCCGGGCGACCAGATCCGGTGTCGAGCCGAACGACCTGACCCCGATCACCGGGTTGTCCGGGTTGGAGTTGACGTCCGCGCTGGGTGCGTAGGTCAGGCTGATTCCGGCGGCGCGCAGCTCGTGCCCGATGTCGCGGGCGACCGCGGCCGTCAGGTCCGTGTCGTCGATGGCGCCCAGTGCCAGGTTCCCGGGGCGGGTGCTGCCGGTCAGCGACTCGATCCGCGTGACGTCGCCGGCCTCCTCGTCGATGGCGATGATGAGGTCGGGGTTCTCCGCGCGCAGCTGCCGGGTCAGCCGGATCAGCTGGCCCGCGTTGGCGATGTTGCGCGAGAAGAGCACTACGCTCGACAGGCCCTCACTGATCCGGCGGAGCAGCCAGTCCGGTGCCTCGGTGCCCTTGAAGCCAGGCTGGAGGATCTTGTAGGCGAGGTGCGTCAGTTCACTGCTGGGTGTGCTGGGCAAGGTCAGCCGGGCCTTCCTGGCGTGCCGATAGGGGACCGAGCCGCAACGCGCTTGGTCCAGACCAATTGGATAGTGGACTGGACCACGCGTCACGTCAAGTGCCCTCATCCGCCGCGGCCGCCCCCGCTCGCTCGGGGTGATTGCCCGTCAGTACCTCTGCATCTGCCCCGTAATGGGGCCCCGCCGCCCTGTCGGATGCGCACACGCGGGAGGTGGATTCCCCCGCCGGAGCAGGCGTGCGCCGGTGAACTCCGCTGCTGTCCCGCGGTGTTCACCGGCGCACGACATCGGCCGGACCGGCCGTGCCCGCCGTCTCGTCCGCTACTCGGTGCGGCCCCGCACGATCTCCTTCACCTTGGCCATCGCGAAGCCCCAGCCCTGTTCGACGGTCGGCTTGGCCGGTACGGCGATCTCGTCCGGGTTCGTCAGGACGTCCAGCAGGACCGGGCCGGGTGTACGCAGGGCACGTCCCACGGCGTCCTCCAGATCCTCCGGGTCGGTCACCCGGATCCCGGTGATGCCCATGGCGGTGGCGACGGCCGCGAAATCGGGGTTGTCGAGCTCCGTGCCGTACTCCGGCAGGCCCACCTGCTCCTGCTCCAGTTTGACCATGCCGAGCCGGCGGTTGTCGAAGACGACGAGTTTCACCGCGAGTTGGCTGCTCCTGAGCGTCATCAGGTCGCCGAGGAGCATGCTCAGTCCGCCGTCACCGCAGAAGGCGACCACCTGACGATCCCGGTCAAGACACTGCGCGCCGAGTGCGTGGGGCATCGCGTTGGCCATGGAGCCCAGGTTGTAGGAGCCGAGCAGCCTTCGCGCGCCGCGCATCTCGACGAAGCGTGAGAGCCACACGGTGGCCATACCGGTGTCGGACGTGAAGACCGCGTCATCGGCGGCCAGCCGGTCCACCACGGCGGCCAGTGCCTCGGGCCGGATGCCGTGGTCCGGATTGTCCAGCGCCGAACGGGCCCGCCCGACCGCCTTCTTGTCGTGCTCCGGGTCGGCGAGCCTGGCCTGGCCCTCGCGCCAGGTCTCGAAGTGCTTGCGCGCGTGGTCGAGATGGCCGCGGTCGCGGTCGCCCCCGGCGCCGAGGTGCTTGAGCAGGTCCCGCACGGTGGCACCCACATCGCCCACAAGACCGGTCTCGACCGGGACGCGCCGGCCGATGTGCGTGGGCTCGGTGTCCACCTGGACGACGGTCTTTCCCTCCGGATACCACTCCCGGTACGGGAAGTCCGTACCCAGGAGCAGCAGGGTGTCGGCGTCGTGCAGCGCCGATGCGGCGGCCGGGTTGCCGATGAGTCCGGTCTGCCCCACCTGGAACGGGTTGTCCGCGCCCTCGAAGCCCTCCTTCGCCTTCAGCGTGAGCACCATCGGCGCCGCGAGCCGGTCCGCCAGGGCCAGGACGTCCTCGCGGGCCGCGCGTGCGCCCTGGCCGACGAGCAGGCTGACCCGCCCGGCGCGGTCGAGCAGCTCCGCCGCGCCGCGGGTGGCCGCCTCCTCGGGCCGGGTCACCGCCGAACTCATGGAGAAACGCGCCTTGCGGTCGGTGGTCAGCTCCTGGCCGCCGATGTCCGCGGGCACGGTGAGGACGGCGACGCCCTTGTGGCCGAAGGCGTTCCTGACAGCGGTCTCCAGCATCTGCGGAAGCTGATCGGGTGAGGAAACCGTGGCCCGGAAGGCCGCCACGTCGGCGAAGAGGGCGTCGTTGTCGACCTCCTGGAAGGCGTTGCTGCCGATGTCGGCCAGCGGCACCTGTCCCGCGATGACCAGGACGGGCGTGCGGCTCTTGGCCGCGTCGTACAGTCCGTTGAGCAGATGGACGGAGCCAGGGCCGACGGTGCCCATGCAGACACCCAGGCGGCCGGAGAGCTGGGACTGGGCGCTCGCGGCGAAGGCCGCCGCCTCCTCGTGACGGCACCCCACCCACTCCACCCCGTCGGTGGTGCGGATGGCTTCGGTCAGGGGATTGAGGGCGTCCCCGACGACGCCGAACACCTGGCGCACGTCGAGTTCGCTCAATGCGTCCACGATGACGCGGGCAACGGTACGGGTCACAAGAGCCTCCAGCTCAGACGGTGAAGCGGTCGGGGTCGGCGGCCTGCCAGTCGGCGTCCCAGGACGCGGGGACCTCCGCGAGCAGCTGTCCGGGTTCCAGCCACTCGTACATTTCCTCGTAGGAGCGCAGGGTGTGCGGGTCGACGCGCCGCCGCAGCATGTGCGGACGCAGGCCGGCCGGCTCGGTCACGCCCATGCTGGCCATGATCTGCTGCGCGCTCTGCACGGTCGCCTGCTGCAGGCGCTGGACCCGGAGCGTCTTGTCCCCGACGTCCAGGGCGCGGGCCCGCCTGGGGTCCTGGGTGGTGACACCGGTGGGGCAGGTGTTGGTGTGGCAGCGCTGCGCCTGGATGCAGCCGACGGCGAACATCATCGCGCGTGCCGCGTTGCCGTAATCCGCGCCCTGCAGCAGCCGCTTGACCAGGTCGCCGCCGGTGGCGATCTTGCCGCTGGCCCCGATCCTGATCCGGTCGCGCAGGCCGGAGCCGACGAGGGCGTTGTGCACGGTGAGCAGGCCGTCGGTGAGCGGTGTGCCGAGCTGATCGGCGAACTCCAGCGGTGCTGCGCCGGTACCGCCCTCGGACCCGTCCACGATGATGAAGTCGGGGGCCGTGCCTTCCTCCAGCATGGCCTTGCACACGGCGAGGAACTCGCGGCGCGAGCCGGGGCAGAGCTTGAACCCCGTGGGCTTTCCGCCGGACAGCTCCCGCATCCGCGCGATGAAACGGACCAGCTCACGGGGGGTGGTGAAGGCCCGGTGGTAAGGGGGCGATGTGACGGTCCGTCCCTGCGGCACATCCCGTACACGGGCGATCTCCGCGTTCACCTTGGCTCCCGGCAGCACCCCGCCGATACCCGGCTTGGCTCCCTGCGAGAGCTTGAGCGACACGCATTTCACCTGGTCGTGGGCCGCCTTGTCGGCGAACTCGGACGCCTTGAAATCGCCGTCATCGGTGCGGCACCCGAAGTACCCGGTGCCGATCTCCCAGACGAGGTCCCCGCCGGGCCGCAGATGGTATTCCGACAGGCCGCCCTCGCCTGTGTCGTGCGCGAAACCACCGGCCGCCGCGCCGCCGTTGAGCGCGAGGATCGCGTTCGCCGACAGGGAGCCGAAGCTCATCGCCGACACGTTCAGCAGGGCCATGTCGTACGGCTGTGTGCAGTCGGGGCCGCCGATCCGCACCCGTGGCGGGGTCTTCGGTACCTCACGCGGCGCCATCGACGGCACCAGGAACTCGTAGCCGGTCCGGTAGACGTCGAGCTCGGTCCCGAAGGGCTCCTCGGCGGCCGTGCCCTTCGCGCGCTCGTAGACGATGCTGCGGGTGTCACGGTCGAAGGGACGCCCGTCGTAGTCGCGTTCCACGAAGTACTGCTGCAACTCGGGCCGCATGTACTCCAGCAGGAATCGGGCGTGCCCGAGGACGGGATAGTTGCGCAGCACCGCGTGCTTGCGCTGGACCAGGTCCCACACGCCGAGCAGTCCGAGCAGAGCGAGCGGCACCGCGGCAGCCAGCCACCACCATGAGACCCACCCGGCGGCTCCCGCGGCGGCAAGCGCCGCAAAGACCGTCAAACCAACACAACTGATTCGTATCACTCGGGACGCGTTGCCGCGTTCGGCGCTTCCACACCTGGGGGCGCCCCAAGGGACTCCCAAGGATCATCTGCGCGACGCCTCACCAGGCCTGCGAGCGGGACCCGCAAACCCCCTGTGAGCAGCGGGATTTCCTCTCCGTTCACTATTCAATTGAAGCCTTGATGAACCGGATTCCCGGCTCCCTTTGCGAGCGCCCCGTTCCTGCGTTTAGCTGGGACAGCAAGGAACGAATCCCCCATACGGATGGGAAGCGTTATGTACTCCACCGAAACGGTCACCGACCGCCTGGCAGAGGACCTCGATCAGGACGTCGAGGCCGCACTCAACCCGGGCGAAGCCGAAGGCGTCTTCCGCGACTCGCGTGAGTGCGCGGCCCTCGCGCTGGCCGCCGGCAGCGGATCGTTGCTGCTCTCGCCGCCGACTCCGCGCCCGAAGAAGGCGTAAGCAGTCGCACATGGACCAGTCAAGTGCTACCTCCCGCATCGCGGGAGCCGTGCGTGACCTGGCGTCCGAGGTGGTCTTCGCTCTGCAGAGCGAAGACCACCTCTCCACGGTCTGCGGCGCCGCGGGAATCGGCGAGGACGACAGGGCCGGGATCGCCGCGGTCAGGGTGATCGGTGCGGACCTGCTCCTGCCGAGTCTGCTGTACGGACGTGACCCGCACCCCGGTGACGTGGCGGTGCTCCAGCGTGCGGTGATCGACTTCCCGCCGCGGGCGGACGCCCCGGCTGCGACCGCCTGGAGCCACTGGGCCATGGAGTCGGCGCTCGGTGCGCCCCCGCCCAGCGACACCGTCGCGGAGCCCGATGCCGCGTGGCTGGAACAGGCCCCCTGGCAGGCGCTCACCCACCAGCTCTCCGTACTCGCGCCGCTCGCCAGGCCCGCGTCCGCGTCGGCGGTGAACCGCGCGGCGAGCAGCCGCCCGGTCGATGTGGCCCGCGGTTTCGTCCGCGCCGTACGGCGGCGCGACTGGCTCCAGGCAGCCGGGGCCGGCCGCTGGCTGGCCACGCTCGACGGGGTGCCCGACACCCTGGGCCTGGACGCCGGCCTCGACTTCGTCCAGCTCATGGGCGGTCAGGATCCGCGCGTAGCCCTGCACCTGCGCGCTGCCGGACTGATGAGGTCCGGAGCGGCGCGGTGACCGCCGGTCCCCAGGCCCCGCCGCAGCCGCCGGCCACCGCACTCGTGCACGGGGTCGCGGGCGCGGCCCTGGCATGGGCGCACGACAACCGCTCCGGCTTCGTACTCCCCGACGATGTGCTCGAACCCCATACGGGCGTCAACCGCACCATGAAGCCCCTCGGGGAACTGGCCCAGCTGTGCACCACGGTCCGCCGCCGCACCCGCCCCGGCGACCCCCACCACACCGTGGCCACCTCGCTCGTACGGTTCGCCTGGGAGCAGACCCGCCAGGGCGAACTGCTCCTCGACCTGGCTCGCGCCGAGCCGTTCGCCACGTACCCCTTCGAGATCTACGCCGCCTTCGCGGGCGACGGCCTGCGCCACCTGGGCTTCGAGCGCTTCGCCGGGGTCGTCGCGGGCACCCGCGGCTGGGCGCTCACCGAGCAGCACGCCAACCGCGAGCTCGGGGTGCTCAACTCGGAGCGGCGGATCGGTGTCCCCCCGCACACGGAGTCCGGCCCTGTCCTGCGGCGCACCTGGCTCGGCGGCCTTCCCGAACCGTGGACCTTCGAGCGGGCCTCCGGGTACGCCCTGACGCATGTGGTGTTCCACGTCACCGACTGGGGCAACGCACCGCACCGTATGCCGGACGACGTCGCCGGATACCTCCGTACGTGGCTCCCCGCCTGGATCGACGGCTGCCTGGAGAGCGGGCAGTGGGACCTGGGCTGCGAGCTGCTCGCCGTCGCCGCCTGCCTGCCCGGTCCGCCGCCGGCACTGATGGAGACCTTCTGGCCGGTGATCGCCGCTGTGCAGGACGGCACGGGAGCCGTCCCGGAGACCGGGCCCCCGCTCGTACGGGGCGGGGGAGACCAGCCGGACGGCGGGGGCGGCGGCCGGGACGCCGAAGCCCCCCGGCAGTTCCTGGACTGCTACCACTCGACACTGGTGACGGCCTTCGCGGCCGCCCTGACCCTGGCCCGGAACAGCCCGGAGGACCCGGACACCGGCACGGGTACGGACCTGGACCCGGCCGGCCGACAGAACGGAGGCGCCGTATGACCGGCGACCCGCAGACGGACGGCGTGGGCATCCGGCAGATCCACGACGTCGGATCACGCGCCCTGGAGTGGCTGTACCGGCACCGGGACGGCTTCCGTCTGGAGGACCACCCGGACCCGGAGACCGGCATGCTGGACCGCTTCAAGCCGCTGGGCGAGCTGGCTCTCATCGGGAAGGTCATCTTCCGCGAGGGTGTCGCGGGCTCGCAGCAGGCCGCGACCGCGCACAAGCTGCTCGACCACGCCTGGCACGAGCTGCTGGCCTCGGGCGCCAGGCTCGCGGAGGGCCAGTCCCACGAACCGATCTCGCCCGTGCCCTTCGAGGTCTACGTGCCGTTCAAGGAGCTCGGCTACAGCAACCCGGAGATCGAGGCCGCGGCACGCCTCAACCACCGCCTCGGCAGCTGGCAGGTCCTGGAGGTGCTCCCGGTCCGCAGGCTCGGACTCTCCGCGATGGAGCGCCGGTTCGGCCTCCCGCCCGGCCTGCCGCGGGACGAGGCGGCCGGCCGCACCTGGCTCGCCCACCGCCCCGAGCCGTGGACCGTGGAGGGACACATCGGGTACGACATCACCCACACGGTCTTCCATCTGAGCGACTGGGGTGAGAACCCGTCCGGGCTGCCACCGGACATCGCGGACTACCTGGCCACCTGGCTCCCGGTGTGGCTCGACGACTGGCTCGACCTCGGACGGTGGGACCTGCTGGGCGAGTTGCTCGCCGTCGACGCCTGCCTCCCCGAGCCGACGCTGGACCCGGCCGCCTGGCGCGGCTTCGCCGCCGCCCAGCAGCCCGACGGAGCGATGCCCGTCACCGGAGCGATGCCCGTCACCGGAGCGATGCCCGAAGGCGACCAGGAGGCCGTCTTCGACCTCGTCTACCACCCGACCCTGGTGGCCGCTTTCGCCTCCGCGCTGGCTGTCTCGCGCGCCATGGCGGACCTGGCCGCACCGGCCGCTTCATGACGGCCACGGGGCAGGAGACCCGGACGGTGACCGGGACGGCGGGCCGGCTGGCCGCCGCCGCGCAGGCCGTCGACGCCCCCGGCATCGTCATCGCGGTCAGCGACCGGGGACGCCGTACCGTCCACTGCGGCGGCAGCGCCCCGCCGCCGCCCGTCCCGCGCGACCAGCAGCGGTACGAGATCGGCTCGGCGTCGAAGACGCTCACCGGTCTCCTGCTCGCCGAACTCGTCCACGCCGGCCGCCTCGGCTACGACGACGCCGCGGCCCGGTACCTGACACCGGGGTGCGCGACACCGGACCACGGCGCAGCGCCCCGGACCGCAGCGCCCCTGAGCCCGGCGTGGCGTCACACCCGGCCCGGCAGCACGGCGACCCTGCGGCACCTGATCACGCACACCGCCGGACTGCCCGCGCTGCCGGCCGACTTCTACCCCCAGGCACTCCGCCGCTGGTCCACCGCCCCGTACGCGGACTACCCGGCCGAGCGCGTGGTGGCCGCCTTCCTCCGCAACCGGCCGCGCCACCGTCCGGGTACCCGCTGGCACTACTCCAACTTCGGCGCATCGGTCCTGGGCCACGCCCTGGCCGCTGCCACGGCCACCCCGTGGGAAGAGCTGATCGGCCACCACGTCCTGGCCCCGCTCGGCCTGACCGGCACCCGCCTGCACCCGGACACCGCGGGCGCGGACGGCGCGGACGCCCCCGGACACCGCCCGGACGGCGTCAGCCCCGTACCGGGGCTGGCCATGGGCGGCTTCCAGCCCGCGGGAGCCGTACGCGCGACCCCCGGCGACCTGCTCACCTACCTTGAAGCGCACCTGGACCCGGCCGGCTCCGCGGCGGCGGCCCTGCGCGCCGTCCGCCGGCCTGTGCTCCGGCGCGGCATCGGCCACCGCCACACGCACACCCTCACCTGGTTCCAGCACCCCTCGCCGCAGGGCCCGTTGTACTTCCACGCGGGGGCCACCACCGGCCAGCAGGCCTTCATCGGTTTCCGGCCCGACACGCATACGGCGGTGGTGGCCGTGGCCACGCGGCGTATCCGCATGCGGGACACCTTCGTCGCGACGGCGTACGCGCTCCTCAGCGAGGCGTGACCGGGCACCCCGAACAGACCGGGCACCCCGAACGGACCGGACGGGCGGTCAGCGGGCGAGCGTGGTGGCCACCAGCAGATCCTCTCCGCTCGACGGGCGGAGGCCGTCGGTCCGGCCGTCGAAGTAACGGTCGGCCAGCGTGGTTCCCGCCACGTGCCGGGTGTCATCGAAACCGGCATCGCGGGCCAGGGCCAGCATCTCCTGCGGGGTGTAGAAGCTGATGAACGGCGTACCGGACGCCTGGGCCTGCGGCTCGGTCGCCTCCATCGCGGGGCGGTCGGCAGCGTCGAGAAGGCCGGCCGGCAGCATGAACGTCATGGCGAGCGTCGACCCGGGGGCCAGCCCGGCGAGCCGGCGCAGCGTCGCGGCTGTGGCGTCCTTGGTGAGATACATGGTGACACCGGTGCAGACGACGACAGCCGGCCTTGCGGGGTCGAAGCCGGCGTCGGAAAGCTGTTCCCACCAGTCCCCGCCCGCCTCGAAGTCGACCGGAACCAGGCGCAGCCGGTCGGGGATCCCGTAACCGAGCTCGATCAGGCGCCGGCGCTTCCAGGCCTGGGTGTCCGGCTGGTCGATCTCGAAGACGCGCAGGCCCGCGGCGACGTCCGGCCTGCGCTGGGCGAAGGTGTCGAGTCCGGCGCCGAGGACGACGTACTGGGTGATGCCGTGGCCCGCCTGTTCGGTCACCAGGTCCTCGATGAAGCGGGCGCGGGCCACGATGGCGGCCCGGAATCCGCTCGTGGTGGCCGGGTCCATGTCCGGGCGGCGCTGCCATCCGTCGTCAGGGGCCGCCAGCCGCAGACCGATCTCGTCCTCGAACACATGCGGTGGCGGATCCGCCTGGACGTGCAATGCCCGCCAGAGGGCGACGCGCACCGCGCTGCTGTCCGGTACCGGGTTCTTCTCGTCGGCCACGATGCCGCTCTCCTTTTATCTTTTCCGTGAATTCTCCTTGAACTCAAGTCAGTGTGCCCGGCCGGGCGGCGGCTGCCCCGCCGGTGAACCGGGTCGCCCGTGACCTGCAACGCCGTGGCCCTGCGCAGCAGTTCCCCCGGACTGAGTAACCTCCACCATGCGGAGGTTACTTTCCGAACTCATCTCATCACGTGTAGTGTTTATCGCGCCCGCCGCCGATGCGGGAAAGCGAAGGCGTGCCGATGGATCGTGGTCCGGCGCCCGGGATTCGCGTCGGCACGGTCGTATTCCGCGACGTCTGCTCTGCACGCCCCGACGGGAATGAGTAGCCAATGCCCGCAGGCACTTTCACAGCAAACGGTTCGATCAGGACCGGATGGCACACCGTGTCGGGTCGTCCGCCGACCGACCCGGCGGTGACCGTCGAACCGATATCCCGTGGGCGGTGGGTGCTCGCGGCCCAGGGGTACGTCCCTGTGTCGGTACGCCAGACCTCTTCCGAGGTGCACCTGGTGTTCGCGCCTTCCCCGGGCCCCGACGCCGTTCCCGAGCCGGTGGCCGGGACGGCCGCACCGCCGGACACGTCTGCGGACCCGGTCCAGGTCGACCACGCCGCCCGCACAGTGCATGTGGCGGGCCGGCAACTGGAGCTGCCGCGACTGGAGTTCGACCTGCTGGCGTACTTCATCTCGCGCCCTCGGCACGTCCACGCGCGACACCAGCTCATCGCCGCGCTCTGGCCCGACTCGTCCGGCGGCGAGCGCACCGTTGACGTGCACGTCGCCCGGCTGCGCAGACGGCTCGGCCCGCAGTACCGCAAGGCCATCGCGACGGTCGTCGGCGTGGGGTACAAGTACGTACCGGCGCTCGCCTGTCCGTAGTCAGCCGCGCCGCTTCACGGAAGCGGCAGCTCTGGTGACGAACGGGGGCAGGACGCCGGCCGCGAACCGGCGCAGCGCCGGGCGGCTGCGCGGCCTCGCGGCGGGCACCCGAGGATGCGCGGCCTTCGGTGACGCCGGCTTCGCCGGTGCCTGATGCCGGGACGCCGGCTGCGGCGGGAGCTGGGCCTTCTTGCCGCTGATCCGGATGAGCGGTTCGCCCGCGACGGACTCCTCGCCGTGCCAGAGGTCGTCACGCGTCCTGAGCCAGGCCGCCAGGTCGGCCCGCAGTTCGGTGGGGTCGCCCCACGTCCCGTAGAGCTTGGTGCCCGTGATGCACAGGACGTGCAGACCTCCGCCGGTCACAGCCTGCCAGGCCGCGGCGGCCACACCGGGACAGTGCTCGGCGCGGAAGTCGTCCAGGACGACGACGCCGTGCGGATCGAGGACCGCGCGTGCCGTCACGATGTCCGCGCTGACGTGCTCGTACAGATGTGAGGCATCGACGTGCACGAAGCGGCAGCTGGCGTCGGGGACATGGTCGGACACCATCGATGAAAGGCCCTGCAGGACGGTCGGCAGCTCCTCGTGGAAGGACAGGTAGTTCGCCTCGAACGCCCGCCGGGTGAGCGTGGAGTACGACTTGGCCATCTCCGCCCCGTTCGCCGAGTCGTCGGCCGGGGCGTCGAACAGGTCGCAGACGGTGAAACGCTCACCGGGGCGCAGATAGGAGCCGGTGAAGATCGCGCTCTTGCCCAGGTATACGCCCACTTCCAGCAGGTCACCGGTCTCGGAGCGGTTCTTCTGCCGGGTCAGCAGCCAGTCGAAGAGCAACTGGTCCGCCGCGAAGAACCAGCCCTTCACCTCGTCGAGGCCGGTGGGGGCCGGG
The DNA here is from genome assembly GCF_045161865.1 of Streptomyces sp. NBC_00859. Classification (NCBI taxonomy): domain Bacteria; kingdom Bacillati; phylum Actinomycetota; class Actinomycetes; order Kitasatosporales; family Streptomycetaceae; genus Streptomyces; species Streptomyces sp. NBC_00859. Next base: position 4,924,761 of record NZ_CP108826.1, read on the forward strand.
AGCTGCTCGTCGCCGGCCGGAGATGTGCTGCTGCTCATGAGGGATCCGTTCGAAGGTCGCTGAACCCGCCAGTGCGCCGGGCGCCGGCCGCGCCGTGGGTGCGCCGGGCCGCGCCGGTTGCCGGGGAGCCTTGCCGGTCCCGGTGTCATCGCGGTGAGGCCCACCCGTCCGCACTGTGAATGCGGGGTGCAAGGTCCGCATCTCCCGCCTCACACATGTCACCCGTATCGGCTGTATCTCCCGCGTCACCCGCACCGGGGCCTGATACGGGCCCCCGTGGAGTGCTCCGGACGCCGCGCCGCCGCCTCCGTATCCGTACGGCGGCCAGCGTCAGCAGCGCCGCCGCGGCCAAGGCCCCCACTGCCGACCCGATGCGCAGTCCTGGCGGCCGGAACGTGCAGCTCACGCTCGACGTGTCGCCCTTCAGAGGTACGGCGACCAGACCCAGATAGGAGCGTGCGGGGCGGTCGGCAGCGCTGCCCGTGCGGCACTGCCAGCCGGAGATGCGGGGCATCGCGAACACGGCCGTTCCCCGGGAGCCCGGGGGGAGCCGGGCGTGCACCGCGTCGTCGGTGACCTGGACCGAACGCGCGCCCGTGGCCCTCAGGCGGCTGACCGCCGTGGCCAGCTTCGTGGGTGAGAGACATCCTGTGGCGCCCTGCACGTGCGGGGTGACCGCCACACCGCCCGGCGCCCGCCCCATCGGCTGGAGCGGCGCGCGCCGGCCGCGCTGCCCGCCGCGCAGCTCCACGGGGTCGCCGCCGCCCAGCCGGGCGGAACCCGTGACGTACGGCGCGGAGTAGAAGACGTCACTGCCACGCGGGCACGTGTCCGCGTACGTATATAGGGGAGAGCCCAGCAGCAGTTCCTGGTTGCGGAACGGAGAGCGGCCGAAGTGCGGCACCGGGCCCGGTGGGCGGACGGTCACCAGCGGGGGCGCTGCCGCCCGCGTCACCGTCACGGCGCCGGCGCTCTTCCCGCCCGGCGCCGACCGTACCCGTGCGCCCACCGAGAAGATCGCGTCCGTCACCGGGTTGTCCAGCGACTGCATGCTGCGGCCGCGCGAGGTCCAGCCGTCCCCGAGCGCGGCCATCAGCCGGGTGTAGGCGTCCGGGGTCATGCTGCTGTAGTACGAGCCGCCCTCCCCGCCGACCAGCAGCGGATCGTTCCCGGTGGTCTGCTGACCACCCGGATCGGTCCGGTAGTGCGGCCAGCCGTCCGCCCCGGCGACCGCTGCCGCCTCCAGGTCCAGATGGTGGCCCCACGGCGGGTAGTCGTCGAACCGGTGGATCCTGACCCGGTCGGCGTACGCCGTCGTCGCGGCAGCCTGACCGGCCTGCGCCCCCACCAGCAGCAGCGCGGCCACGACCGGGCGCCAGCGACGCACCGGCAGTACGGGCGGCCGCCCGTCCGCCGCCCGCCCGGTTCTGCCCAGCAGCATCAGCCCCGCCACCACAGCGGCCAGGCCGAGCCCGAAGAGCGGGTACGTATATACGGTGACGGTCCGCGAGAAGCCCGCGAGGGCCGCCCCCGCAGCGAGCACCCCCACCCCGCCGGCCAGCGCCCGCCCGCGCGGCACCCCGTACGAGAGCGACGTCCAGGCCGCGATCACCAGCAGGCCGCTCAGGACGAACGTCTGCCGGTACGGGCTGCCGTTCGGCGTCGCGAAGAGGTGCCAGAGCAGATGTGTGGGCTTCCACTGCATCGACAGCCCGACCAGCACCACGAGCCCCGCCCATGCGGCCCGCTCCCGGCGCGGCACCGCCCGGTGGAAGGCCAGCGCGCAGGCGAGCAGCAGGGTGCCGGTGCCGAGGAAGAGCGCGGGTGTGGAGAAGCTGTACGTGGCCGGAAGCGTGCGGGCGAACACGTCCGTCCAGGAAGCGGGCGCGAAGTCCCGTGTCCAGCCCGGGTAGGCGTGCCGGGTCCCGAGGAAGACCGTGCAGAGCAGCGGCGCGGCGAGACCGGCACCGAGCAGCACCGTCCCGGCCGCCCGGAGCAGCACCCGGATCCGGCGGCGCGCCCCGGCCTCCTCCGCCACGACCAGGAGCCGGACCAGCAGCACCAGCGCCGCCCCGATGGTCGCCATGTACGCGGTGTAGAAGTTCGCGGTCCAGGCGAGCGCGACGACCACCGGCCCCAGCAGCGGTCTGCGCCCGCCCCGCACCCACTCGCCGACCAGACACAGCAGCGGGAAGGCGATGAGCCCGTCCAGCCACATCAGGTTGTACGACGCCTCCAGGACCGACCAGCCGCAGAGGGCGTAGGAGGCGCCGAGCAGACCGGCCGCCCACCAGCGGCCGGGGCGCAGCGTGAGGAGCAGGGACGTCATCGCCGCGGCGGCCGCCGCCATCTTGAGCAGCGTGACCAGGTACACCGCGAGGTCGATCCGGTCCTTCGGGAAGGCCGCGACGAGCAGCGCGAACGGGCTGCTCAGATATGTCCCGAGGTCCGGGAGGAAGGACGTGCCGTACCCCGACTGCCAGTTGAACAGCAGCCCGCCGTGTGCCCTGCCGTGCAGCAGATCCTGGAGGTGGGCGTGGAAGGGCACGTACTGGTTGCCCAGGTCGCTGATGCTGCGGTGGCGCGGGCCGTAAGGATAAATGCGTGCTGCGGCGTCTCCCGCGCACACGGTCAGTACGGTGAGCAGCGAGGCCAGTACGGTGGCGCGCAGACGGGGGGCCACGGCCGGACGGCGGGGTCTCATGCCCCGAATATGGCAGCGGATATGCTGAATCGGCCTGGAATATGGTGAGTTCACTCAGCCGTCGCCCGGACTTCACCGAGGACCGGCACCGGGGCGGCCGGGCCGTCCTCACAGCCGCACCACCCTTCCGCTTTCAGGAGCGCGTACGCAGATGAACACCGCACGGTTCGCCCCCACGGCGAAAGCAGGGCAGCTGGTCCGCTTCGCCCTCGTCGGCGTGGTGAACACCGGCACGTACTACGGCTTCTACCTGCTCCTGCTCACACAGCTGCCCTACCTCGCCGCGCACACCGTCGCGTTCTGTCTCAGCATGGCCGGCTCCTTCTTCATGAACGCCCGGTTCACCTACCGGATCCGGCCGACCTGGCGGAAGTTCCTGCTTTTCCCGCTGACGAACGCGGCGAACTTCGTGATCACGACCGGCGGGGTGTATCTGCTGGTGGACCTGGCGCATCTCGGTCCCCACTACGCGCCGCTGGTCGCGGCGGCGGCGGCCGTCCCGCTCACTTTCGTCATCTCGCGGACGATCATGCTCCGCCCCGACAACCGGGAAGCCCCCGAATCGTTGGTCGAACCAGTGGCCCCCGCCACGCCAAGTGCCTAACATCGATCAACGCAAGGCCTTGTGCGCCCACCCGGCGCCCGACCGCCACCCCTTGAGGGTGCGCCGGGCGCCGCACCAACGCCAGCACAAACCCGCCGCCAGGAGGCTCCTTTGCACCGCCGCCGTCGCACTGCGCTCTCCGTATCCGCCGCGCTCGCCGCAGCTCCGCTCCTCGCCGCCTGCGGCAGCCAGCCCCACCCGGGAGCCGCGGCCGTCGTGGGCAAGGACCGGATCACCGTCGCTGCCCTCCAGACGCAGGTGAAGGACGTACGCGAGGCACAGAACAAGTCCCCGCAGGCCGCCGACCTGATCAGGAACAGCAACAACCTCAGCGGCATGAAGCTCGGCAGCATGATCTTCGACCGGGTGCTCGCCAGGGCGGCGTCGGACGCCGGAGCCAAGGTCACGCGCAAGGACATCCAGGACGCGCGCGCCCAGCTGGTCAAGCAGGCGGGCAGCGAGCAGCGGCTCCAGCAGGTCTACCTCCAGCAGAACGGCGTCGCCCCCGGCCAGATCGACCAGGCACTCCAGGAGCAGGTCACCGCGTCGAAGCTGGCCGACAAGCTGGGCGCATCGCTCGGCACACCGCAGGGCCAGAGCGCCGTTCTCCAGGCGATGATGAAGACGTCGAAGGCGATGGGCGTCGACGTCAATCCCCGCTACGGGGTCTGGGATGCCAAGAAGAGCCAGCTCGGCGCGTACAAGACGCCGTGGATCACCCAGGTCACCAAGGAGCCGGCCGCGCAGTCCGCCGAAACCGGGGCGTAGGGCGGCGGGGTACTTTCGACGGGTGACCGCTGAAAACACCCCCACCGCATCCGAGACCTCTGCCGCACCCGACGCCGCCGCCGGCCGGGTCGTGCTGCTCACCACCAGCCACCGGGTCGCGCCAGGCCTGCTGTCCTGGCCGGCCTGGCAGCTGCTGCACTCCGCGGACCGGGTGTACTGCGCGGACGCCGGCCATCCCCAGCTGCCCTATCTGCACGAGGCGGGCGTCACGGTCGAGCACGCGGCGCCCGACGCGCACCGGCTCGTCGAGGAGTGCGCGGGCGGCCGTACGGTCGTCGTCCTCCCGTCGGGTGAGGGCGACCGGCAGCTCACCGACGGCCTGGCCCGGCTCGCGGGCGGCGGCCGGGTCCGGATGCCGGACCTGGAGCTGCTGCCGGGGTCGTATGATCTGCCCGGCGCGCGCCTGCTCGACCTGGTCCAGGTGATGGACCGGGTCAGGCGCGAGTGCCCCTGGACCTCGCAGCAGACCCACCGGGGGCTCGCCAAGTACCTGATCGAGGAGGCGTACGAACTCGTCGAGGCGATCGAGGACGGCAGCCGTGAGGAGCTGCGCGAGGAGCTGGGGGACGTACTGCTCCAGGTGGTCTTCCACGCGCGGATCGCGCAGGAGGGCACCGGGGAAGAGGGGGACGAACCGTTCTCCGTCGACGATGTCGCGGGCGGCCTGGTCGAGAAGCTGATCCACCGCCACCCGCATGTGTTCGGTGACGAGACCGCGGAGACCGCCGAGGACGTCCACGCCCACTGGAACCGCACCAAGGCGATCGAGAAGCAGCGGGCGTCAGTGACGGACGGCGTCCCGGTCGGCCAGCCGGCCCTCGCGCTCGCTGCGAAGCTGACGTCCCGGGTACGCGGATCGGAGCTGGACGTACCGCTTCCGTCGGGTGAGGGCGTCGGCTACCGGCTGCTCGCCCTGGCCGCGAGCGCGGAGGCGGCGGGCACGGACCCGGAGGCCGCGCTGCGCGCGGCGGCGCGGGCGTACCGGGACGCGATCCGGGCGGCCGAGAGGCGGACAGCGGGTACGGCTACCGTCGAGGAGTGACCGACAACAGCACCGCAGGACCGGCCCCCACCCTTTTCACCTGGGAGTTCGCGACCGACCCGTACCCCGCGTACGCCTGGCTCCGCGAGAACGCGCCCGTCCACAGGACCGCTCTCCCCAGCGGGGTGGAGGCCTGGCTGGTGACGCGGTACGCGGACGCCAGGACCGCACTGGCCGAGCCCCGGTTGTCGAAGAACCCGGCGCACCACGCCGAGTCCCCGCACGCCAGGGGCAAGACCGGGATTCCGGGCGAGCGCAAGGCGGAGCTGATGACGCATCTGCTGAACATCGACCCGCCGGACCACACCCGGCTGCGGCGGCTGGTGTCCAAGGCGTTCACCCCCCGCACCGTGGCGCTCTTCGCGCCGCGCGTGCAGGAGCTGACGGATCAGCTGATCGACGCCTTCCTGGCGAACGGGAGCGCCGACCTCATCCATGACTTCGCCTTCCCGCTCCCCATCTACGCCATCTGCGACCTGCTCGGCGTCCCGCGCGAGGACCAGGACGACTTCCGGGACTGGGCGGGCATGATGATCCGTCACGGCGGCGGGCCGCGCGGCGGCGTCGCGCGGTCGGTCAAGAAGATGCGGAACTACCTCGCCGAACTCATCCACCGCAAGCGGGAGAGCCCCGGCGACGACCTCATCTCGGGGCTCATCAGAGCGAGCGACGACGGCGAGCACCTGACGGAGAACGAAGCCGCCGCCATGGCGTTCATCCTGCTCTTCGCGGGCTTCGAGACGACGGTCAACCTCATCGGCAACGGCATGTACGCGCTGCTCCGCAACCCCGGGCAGCGCGAGCGCCTGGAGGCGTCGCTGGCGGCGGGCGAGACCGGCCTCCTGGCCACCGGCGTCGAGGAACTGCTGCGCTTCGACGGGCCGGTGGAGCTTGCGACCTGGCGGTTCGCCACCGAGGAGATGACCCTGGGCGGGCAGTCCATCGCGGAGGGCGATCCGGTACTCGTGGTGCTGGCCGCCGCCGACCGCGATCCCGAGCGGTTCACCGAACCCGACACGCTCGACCTCTCACGCACCGACAACCAGCACCTCGGGTACGGGCACGGCATTCACTACTGCCTCGGCGCGCCTCTCGCCCGTCTGGAGGCGCAGACCGCGCTCGCCACGCTGCTGCGCAGGCTTCCCGACCTGCGGCTTGCGGGGGAACCTGGCGATTTGCGCTGGCGCGGCGGACTCATCATGCGGGGATTGCGCACGCTTCCGGTGGAGTTCAGTACCCCGCCGAGCTGATGGTCCGGCATGTCCGCCACTGACGGGCTGTCAAGAATGTGACTTTCATGTGATCTCCGCTGCATCGACTTGTGACTGGTGTTCGAGTGCGGCTACGTTCACCCCTCGACTCATCCGTCACACGGAAGGCCACCGCATGCGCACCGGGAACGGTCGGCACCGCCGCCCCCGTCAGGCTCCAGCTCTTGTCGTAGCGGCAGGAGTTACGGGCTCTGCCATCGCCCTTCCGCTGCTGGCGTCGACCGGCGCCCACGCGGCCGACGCCACTACCTGGGACCGGGTGGCGCTGTGCGAGAGCGGCGGCATCTGGAGCGCCGACCTCGGCAACGGGCACTACGGCGGCCTGCAGTTCTCCCAGGCGACCTGGGACAAGTACGGCGGCGGGCAGTACGCGGCCCGCCCCGACCTGGCCAGCCGCTCCCAGCAGATAGCCGTGGCCCAGAAGGTGTACGCGGCCGAGGGGGCGACGCCCTGGGTCAGTTGCGCGGCCATCGCCGGGCTGACGAAGGGCGACGCGGCCACGGCCTCGGTCGACCCGGGCTCCCCGGACACCGAGAGTCCTGACCCCGCGAGACCCAGCGGTTCCGCCACGGACCCGGCGGACGGGCCGGCGAATCCCGGCCACTCCGGCACGCCCTCCGGCCGGGCCTCGGACGCCCCGTCGGGCTCCTCGTCCGATTCACCCTCCGGCTCGCCGTCGGAATCCGCGTCCACCGGCTCGCCGGACTCTTCCGGCTCCTCGGACTCTTCCGGCTCTTCGGATAGTCGCGACTCTTCGGGCGGATCGGACTCTTCGGGCCATTCGGGCGCCGGGGCCTCCGCCACGCCGGGAGGGCCGGACGCCCCGTCACCCGGCGCTTCCGCTTCCGCGTCGGACAGCGGCCGGGCGTCCGGCGAGGCGGGCAGGCACCGCGGTGGTGAGGCGACGGACGGCGCCGGGGCGCGCCGTGGCGAGGCCGGCCGGCACGCCTCGCGCGACGAAGGCCCCTCCCGCGATGACGCCCGTACGGACGGCAGATACACCGTCCGCGCGGGTGACAATCTCTGGTCCATCGCGAAGGCGCACGATCTGCCCGGCGGATGGCCCGCGCTCTACGCGGCGAACCATGGCACCGTCGGGGGCGACCCGGACTTCATCGTTCCTGGCCAGAGCCTTGATCTCGACCGGAAACAGGGGTAGTTCGAGACCGTATGTCCGCTTCTGTTCGAGTGAGACATGGCTCTCGTCGGGGCTACTGAATGCCCGGAGTGTCCGCCCGGCGTACGCCGTCTCTCACCTGCGGAAACGAGAGAGGCACGGACCTAAACCAGGGTTTTTCCCTCCGATGTTCATCTTTGAATATCGGGGGGTCCTGTGATTACGGTCAGACCGCTCGCACCGCGGGCCTCTTCGACCGCCACGCCGAATCCTGCCATCGGTCGAAGGGCAGCAGTTGACGCTAAGAAGCGCCGCAGGCAGGAGCGGGGGACCCAGGTAAGCGCCGGGGCCGGCCGTCCGTTCAGAGTCAGAGAACGGCACGAACCGGGACCGGCTTGGGGTGAAGTTGTGCGTGAGAACGCACAGCCGGGCAACTCATTGGCCCGAACCCGACAGCTCACCTCGTAGGCGTCGGTGAGGAGATTCTTCATGCTGTTTTCCAGCAAGTCCAAGCACCGTCGCCCGTCGAAGGCCGTCCGCGTCGCCACTCTCGCCGGTGTCGCCGGTGCGGCCGTAGCGGTGCCGCTGATCGGCGCGACCTCGGCCTCCGCCGCTTCGGTCTCCACCTGGGACGCCGTCGCGCAGTGCGAGTCCGGTGGCAACTGGTCCACGAACACGGGCAACGGCTACTACGGCGGCCTGCAGTTCAACAACTCCAGCTGGGCCGCCGCCGGTGGTACGCAGTACGCCCCGCGTGCCGACCTCGCCACCAAGGGCCAGCAGATCGCCACCGCCGAGAAGCTCCTCAAGATGCAGGGTCCGGGCGCCTGGTCCTGCGCCGGTGCCGGCAACCTGAGCAACGACGGTGTCGACCCGGGTGTCTCCACCTCGGGCGGCTCCTCCTCGTCGAGCGCCGGTTCCGACCAGCAGAGCAGCCACAGCGACCAGCAGGCCGCTTCGCGCAGCGAGGCCCGCTCCAGCGCCCCGGCCGCCCCGAAGCACGCCGCGCCGAAGCACGCTGCTCCCGCCAAGATCCAGAAGGGTGACGGCGAGTACAAGGTCAAGGCCGGCGACACCCTCTCCACGATCGCCAAGGCCGAGCACGTCAACGGTGGCTGGAAGAAGGTCTACGACCTGAACAAGGACATCGTGAAGGACGCGAACCTGATCTTCCCGGGTCAGCAGCTCCACCTGAGCTGATAGCGACCCCCCTTGCACCCCGGCCCGGCGCGACTCCCCCGTACGCGCCGGGCCGGGGTTCTGTCTGTCAGGACCGGCGGCTGACATTTTTGCCGCCTTTCATACCGTCATACGAGCTTTTGGGCTTTTTTTCGTCCCAGGGTCCGGGCGCCCGGCCGACTGAGGGCCCCGAGCCGGTTAGGCTCTTGTCGCAAGGCCAAAGAGACCCTGCGCCCATAGCGTCACATCCCAGAAGGAGATGCTAGTGCCGTCCATCGACGTCGTCGTAGCCCGGGAAATCCTGGACTCCCGAGGTAACCCCACGGTCGAGGTCGAGGTCGGCCTCGACGACGGCAGCACGGGTCGTGCAGCCGTTCCGTCCGGCGCCTCCACCGGTGCGTTCGAGGCCATCGAGCTCCGCGACGGTGACCCCAACCGCTACCACGGCAAGGGTGTCGAGAAGGCCGTCCTCGCCGTCATCGAGCAGATCGGCCCGGAGCTCGTCGGCTACGACGCCACCGAGCAGCGCCTGATCGACCAGGCGATGTTCGACCTGGATGCCACGGAGAACAAGGGCTCGCTCGGCGCCAACGCCATCCTCGGCGTCTCGCTCGCCGTCGCCCATGCCGCGTCAGAGGCCTCCGACCTCCCGCTCTTCCGCTACCTGGGCGGCCCGAACGCGCACCTGCTGCCCGTGCCGATGATGAACATCCTGAACGGCGGGTCGCACGCCGACTCCAACGTCGACATCCAGGAATTCATGATCGCGCCGATCGGCGCGGAGTCCTTCTCGGAGGCCCTGCGCTGGGGCGCCGAGGTGTACCACACCCTCAAGAAGGTCCTGAAGACCAAGGGCCTGTCGACCGGTCTCGGCGACGAGGGCGGCTTCGCGCCGAACCTCGAGTCGAACCGCGCCGCGCTCGACCTGATCGTCGAGGCGATCAAGGAAGCCGGTTACGTGCCCGGCAAGGACGTCGCGCTCGCGCTCGACGTCGCCGCGTCCGAGTTCTACAAGGACGGCAAGTACGAGTTCGAGGGCAAGTCCCGCTCGGCAGCCGAGATGACCGAGTACTACGAGGAGCTCGTCGCCGCGTACCCGCTCGTCTCCATCGAGGACCCGCTGTACGAGGACGACTGGGACGGCTGGAAGGTCATCACCGACAAGCTGGGCGCCAAGGTCCAGATCGTCGGGGACGACCTCTTCGTCACCAACCCGGAGCGTCTGGCCCGCGGTATCGAGGAGGGCTCGGCCAACGCCCTGCTCGTCAAGGTCAACCAGATCGGTTCGCTGACCGAGACCCTGGACGCCGTCGAGCTCGCCCAGCGCAACGGCTTCAAGTGCATGATGTCGCACCGTTCCGGTGAGACCGAGGACGTCACCATCGCCGACCTCGCGGTCGCCGTGAACTGCGGCCAGATCAAGACCGGCGCCCCGGCCCGCTCGGACCGTGTCGCCAAGTACAACCAGCTGCTGCGCATCGAGGAGATCCTCGACGACGCCGCGGTGTACGCGGGCCGTTCGGCGTTCCCGCGCTTCCGCTCCAACTGACACAGCCAAAGAACTGAATCAGGAGCAAAGGCGCAGCCAAGCGCAGCCGTCCCCGGACCCGGTCCCGTACCGTGTCCGGGGACGGACGTGCGTACACGGGGAGGCGGCATGGCAGGGAACCGGGACCGGTTCTCCACCGCGACCAGGCTCAAGGTGCTCGGTGAGCAGACCGCGGCCCGCGTGTACCGCTCCCAGTCCAGGCGACAGGCCCGCAGGCCCCGGCTCACCGGCCGGGCGGCGATGCTGCTGATGGTGCTCTGCACCCTGGTGGTGGCGCTCGCGTATCCGATGCGGCAGTACGTGTCGCAGCGCGGCGACATCGCCGACCAGCGGCGCCAGGTCACCGACGCGAAGGCGCGCGTCGAGGAGCTGCGGGACGAGAAGGCCCGCCTCCAGGACGACGCGTACGTGGAGCGGCTGGCCCGGGAGCAGTTGCACTATGTGCGCCCGGGGGAGACCAACTACACCGTGGTCGACCCGGACGCCCGTACCCGGCGCACCGGCAACAAGGGGGCGGCCGACCGGCCGTGGTACTTGAACCTGTGGGACGGCGTGGACAGCGCCGACCGCACCAAGGCCCCCTGAGCCGTGCCGCCCGACCGGCAGGGCCGTGGCATACCGGCGGCCGTCGCACGGGCAGCGGCTGCCGGGCGACCGGTTCACGGATGCTGAGTTCACGGCCCCTCGGCTCGCACCTTCCCGGTTCGCACCTTCCCGGTTCACAGCTTCCCGGTCCGCGGATCTTCGGCTCACGGACACTCAGTCAGTTCACAGACACTCAGTTCACAGACACTCAGATCCAAGGCAGGCATGGAAACGCCCCCTCCGCAGACCGACCGCACCGAGCCCACCGACGCGGACATCGCCGCGTTCAAGGAGCAGCTCGGCCGACCGCCCCGCGGGCTGCGAGCCATCGCGCACCGCTGCCCGTGCGGCAACCCGGACGTCGTCGAGACGGCCCCGCGTCTGGAGGACGGCACGCCGTTCCCGACGACGTACTACCTGACCTGCCCGCGCGCCGCCTCCGCGATCGGCACGCTGGAGGCCAACGGGGTCATGAAGGAGATGACCGAGCGCCTGCGGACCGACCCCGAACTGGCCGCCGCCTACCGGGCCGCGCACGAGGACTACATCGCACGCCGCGACACGATCGAGGTCCTGGAGGGCTTCCCGAGTGCGGGGGGCATGCCCGACCGGGTCAAGTGCCTGCACGTTCTGGTGGGGCACTCACTGGCCGCGGGGCCCGGGGTCAACCCGCTGGGCGACGAGGCCATCGCGATGCTGCCCGAGTGGTGGGCGAAGGGGCCGTGCGTGCCACGTGCGCAGGACGGCGTCCCGGCCACCCCGCCCGGCGACTGAGGCTCCGGGCCGGGACGGAACCCCACCCCCTTTCACACACCCGTGAGGACACCGATATGACCCGCGTCGCTGCCATTGACTGCGGTACGAACTCCATCCGTCTGCTTGTCGCGGACGCCGACCCCGCCACGGGTGAACTCGTCGACCTGGACCGGCGGATGACCATCGTCCGGCTCGGCCAGGACGTCGACCGGACGGGCCGGCTCGCCCCCGAGGCGCTGGAGCGCACCTTCGCGGCCTGCACGGAGTACGCAGAGAGCATCAAGGCCCACGGCGTCGAACACCTCCGTTTCGTCGCCACCTCCGCCTCCCGTGACGCCGAGAACCGCGACGAGTTCGTGAACGGGGTGCGCGACATCCTCGGTGTCGAACCCGAGGTGATCACGGGTGACCAGGAGGCCGGGTTCTCGTTCACCGGCGCCACGAAGGAGCTTGCCGGGCAGGGCGGTGAGTACCTCGTGGTGGACATCGGCGGCGGCTCCACCGAGTTCGTCGTCGGGGGCGAGAGCGTCCGGGCTGCCCGCTCCGTCGACATCGGCTGCGTACGTCTCACCGAGCGGCACGTCCGGCACGACCCGCCGACGCTCGGTGAGATCACCGCGATGCGCGCCGACATCGACGCCGCGCTGGACGAGGCGGGGGAGACGGTCCCGCTGTCCGGGAACCACACGCTCGTAGGTCTGGCCGGCTCGGTGACCACCGTCGCCGCGATCGCGCTGGGCCTCGACACCTACGACTCGACCGCGATCCACCACTCCCGCATCACGGCGGCCCAGGTCGGCGAGATCGCCGGCACGCTGCTCATCTCCTCCCACGCCGAGCGTGCGGCGATCCCGGTGATGCACCCGGGCCGGGTCGACGTCATCGGCGCCGGCGCGATGATCCTGCACTCCGTCATGAAGCGGACGGGTGCACATGAGGTGGTCGTCAGCGAGCACGACATCCTCGACGGCATCGCGTGGAAAGTGGCGGAAGACGTCACCGCGGGCCGAAAGGGCGACTGACCTGCGGGTGGATGCGCTGGCATGCAGGGCCCGCGGTACTCCAGGTGGCGCCGGGGCCCTAGCCGGAACCTGGCTGCGACCGGGGGTAGCGCGGAAGCTTCCGGCCGGCTGCCCTCGGATGGTGCGGTGGACGTCGCGGCGGCCACCTGCCTCGGCGACAGGGGCGGCGGGCCCGCTGATCCCCCGACTCGGCAGGCGGCGCCCGGTGGCGCCTGCGGGCTGTTCCGGGGTCTCGCGGAGGACCCTTATGACAGCGTTGTCAGGCTTCTGGGGCCGCCTCGGACGCCCGGCGGACGGACTGTCGCGAGAAACTTCGTGAAGTTCTTCACAAGGAATTGGGGCCTGTCGGCCGAAGATCTCGGGCCATTGGTCCCCGACGGGGGTCGGCGGGCACCGTTTCCGCGTGTAACAGGCGGTGTCGCGCGTGTTGCACGCGGATGTCATGGGGCAGTGGTCCACTCGCTGCGACACCGTGAGGGCCAGCTCAACGGGGGTGAACAACGTCCACCCCGGGGCGCTGGTTCCCTCGCGCGGAGATGACCTCCGTCACGTGAGCCGCGCAGTGTAGCAGAGGTACCCCCCGACCTTGTGAAGGGGCGCACGAGGTACCCCCTCCGAAGAGGTGGATACTCGTTGCCATGAGCACCACGGAGCGTCCCAGGATCCTCGTAGTTGGAGGCGGGTACGTAGGCCTGTACGCAGCTCGACGCATTCTCAAGAAGATGCGCTACGGCGAAGCGACCGTCACGGTCGTGGACCCGCGCTCGTACATGACGTACCAGCCCTTCCTCCCCGAAGCTGCTGCCGGCAGCATCTCGCCTCGGCATGTCGTCGTCCCGCTGCGACGCGTGCTGCCCAAGGCAGAGATCCTCACCGGCCGAGTCACCACGATCGACCAGGACCGCAAGGTCGCCACGGTCGCGCCGCTCGTCGGCGAGGCCTACGAGCTGCCCTTCGACTACCTGATCATCGCGCTCGGAGCGGTCTCCCGTACTTTCCCGATCCCCGGCCTCGCCGAGCAGGGCATCGGTATGAAGGGTGTCGAGGAGGCCATCGGCCTGCGCAACCACGTCCTTGAGCAGCTCGACAAGGCCGACTCGACGACCGACGAGGACGTCCGCCGCAAGGCGCTCACCTTCGTCTTCGTCGGAGGTGGCTTCGCAGGCGCGGAGACCATCGGCGAGGTCGAGGACATGGCCAGGGACGCCGCGAAGTACTACACCAACGTCAAGCGCGAGGACATGCGCTTCGTGCTGGTCGACGTGGCGGACAAGATCCTTCCCGAGGTCGGGCCGAAGCTCGGCGCGTACGGCAAGGAGCACCTGGAGTCCCGCGGGGTCGAGGTCTACCTCAAGACCGGCATGGACTCCTGCGTCGACGGTCACGTGGTCCTGAACAACGGCCTGGAGGTCGACGCCGACACGCTCGTCTGGACCGCCGGCGTCAAGCCGAACCCGGTCCTGGCGCGCTACGGCCTGCCGCTCGGCCCCCGTGGCCACGTGGACACCTCGGAGAAGCTCCAGGTGCAGGGAACGGACTACATCTGGGCCGCGGGCGACAACGCCCAGGTCCCGGACGTGGCCGCCCGCAAGGCCGGCGCCGAGAACGCCTGGTGCCCGCCGAACGCCCAGCACGCGCTGCGCCAGGCCAAGGTCCTCGGCGACAACGTCATCTCGGGTATGCGCGGCTTCCCGCAGGGCGACTACGAGCACGCCAACAAGGGTGCGGTGGCGGGCCTCGGCCTCCACAAGGGTGTCGCGATGATCGTCATGGGCAAGGTGAAGATCAAGCTCAAGGGCCGTCTCGCCTGGTACATGCACCGTGGTTACCACGGCCTCGCGGTACCGACGTGGAACCGCAAGATCCGCGTCGTGGCCGACTGGACGCTCGCGATGTTCCTCAAGCGTGAGGTCGTCTCGCTCGGTGCCATGGAGACCCCCCGCGAGGAGTTCTACGAGGCGGCCAAGCCGGCGCCCCGTCCCGCGGTGGCGTCCGAGGCAGGCAAGCCCGGAGCCGGCAAGAAGGCCGACGCCGAGAAGGCCAAGGCCTGACCCGGTAGTACAGCAGGTTCGTTCAGGCCGAAGGGGCCGCCCGCCATCCGTGGTGCGGGCGGTCCCTTCGGCGTACCGGGGCAGATGTACATGTATCGACCACGGATTTTACGCTCCCGTTACGTGGTATTGGGACTGTGTCGGCAGGTGTTCGGTGTTTACCTACTGCTGAGCCTTTCCCATCTGTACGGAGGTGTGCGCCATGGCCGACGCCGCGCTGCGGCTGACCACTCTCGCCGAGGAGCTGCTGGGAGCCCCGCTCCCGGTCCGCATCCGGGCCTGGGACGGCAGCGAGTCGGGGCCGCCGGGGACGCCGGTTCTCGTGATCCGCCACCGTCGGGCCCTGCGGCGGCTGTTGTGGAAGCCGGGGGAGCTCGGCCTGGCACGTGCCTGGGTGGCCGGTGAGATCGATGTGGACGGCGATCTGTACGCGGCACTCGACCTGCTCGCCGGACTCATCTGGGAGCGCGACGACCCGGCCGGGGAGAAGAAGGCGCGCCTCCCGCTGTTCGACCCGAAGCTGCGGGCCGCAGCCCGCGGGCTCCTTGACATCGGCGGCCTGCTGCCGCCGCCGCCCCCGCCCGCGGAGGAGATCAGACGCCGCCGGGGCCCCGTCCACACCAAGGGCCGCGACAAGCAGGCCATCAGTCACCACTACGACGTCGGCAACGACTTCTACGAACTGGTGCTCGGCCCGTCGATGGTCTACTCCTGCGCCTACTGGGACGGGGACTCCACGCTGGAGAGCGCCCAGCGCGACAAGCTCGACCTGGTCTGCCGGAAGCTGGCGCTCAAGGAGGGCATGCGGCTGCTCGACGTCGGCTGCGGGTGGGGCTCGATGGCGATACACGCCGCCCGTGAGTACGGCGTACGGGTCACCGGCGTCACGCTCTCCCGCGAGCAGGCCGCGTACGCCCGCAAGCGCATCGCCGAGGAGGGGCTGACCGACCGCATCGAGATCCGCGTCCAGGACTACCGGGACGTCAGGGACGGGCCGTACGACGCGATTTCGTCGATCGGGATGGCCGAACACGTCGGCTCGGTGCGCTACCGGGAGTACGCTGACGACCTCTTCGCTCTGCTCAAGCCCGGTGGCAGGCTGCTCAACCACCAGATCGCCCGCCGTCCCGAGCGGGACGAGTCGGCCTACGAGATCGATGAGTTCATCGATGCCTATGTCTTCCCGGACGGTGAGCTGTCGCCGGTCGGCCGGACCGTGGAGCTCCTGGAGGAGGCCGGTTTCGAGGCTCGTGACGTCGAGACGCTCCGGGAGCACTACGCGCTGACGCTGCGCCAGTGGGTGGCCAATCTGGAGGCGCACTGGGCGGACGCGATCCGGCTGACGAGTCCGGGCCGGGCCCGGGTCTGGCGGCTCTACATGGCCGCGTCCGCGCTCGCGTTCGAGAACAACCGGATCGGCGTCAATCAGGTGCTGGCCGTGAAGACCCCGGAGGGCGGCACCTCGGGGCTGCCACGCCGGGCACGCGACTGGCGCTGACCAGCCGCCGCCCGCGAACCGGGCGGGCGCACGGGGGCCCGGGACACTGTCGATGTCCCGGGCCCCCGTCTGCGTATGACCGGCACCTGCCGGGCTACTCCGGCTACTCCGTCTTGATCGCCGTCAGCATGTTCAGCCGCGCCGCGTTGCGGGCCGGCCAGAGCGCGGCCAGCACTCCGACGATCGCCGCGAGGACCAGGAAGACCCCGATCCGTCCCCACGGCATGACCAGGACGTAGTGCGGGATGCTCGACTTGATGGTCTGGCCGACCGCCCAGGCCAGGAAGGTTCCCAGCGCGATGCCGACCACCGCGCCGAAGAGCGAGATCACCACGGCCTCCAGCCGGATCATCCGCTTGACCTTGGCCCGGTCCAGACCGATCGCCCGCAGCATCCCGATCTCCTGCTGACGCTCGAAGACCGACATGGCCAGGGTGTTGATGACACCGAGCACCGCGATGATCAGGGCCATCGCCAGCAGCCCGTACATGATGTTCAGGATGGTGTTGATCATGCCGCCCATGGCGTTGCGGATGTCCTGCTGATTCAGGACGGAGATGGCCGGGTTGCCGCCCATCGCGTCCACCAGGGCCTGTTCGCCGGAGCCGCTGCCGCCCGTCTTCACGAAGATCTGCTGGATGTCAGGTGTCTTCTCGTGCGGCGCGAGCACCGACGTGGGGGCCAGGACGGACGAGACGAACTGGTTCTCCTTGAAGACCGCGCCGACCGTCAGTGAGCCCTTCTTGTCGTCCAGGTACTTCGCGGACACCTTGCTGCCGGGCTTCCAGCCATGCTTGTCCGCCGTCTTCTGCTCGACGGCGATCTCGCCCCTGGCGAGCGAGTCCAGCGATCCGGAGACCACCGGGAGCGTGAGCACCTGCTGGATGCCGCCGGGCTTCACGCCGGAGACCGACTGGTCGCTGCCGTCGATGACGATCTGGCTGCCGCTCTGCGGCGAGAGGGCGGTGACGCCCTTCGCCTTCTCCAGGGCGGAGACCGTGGACGGCGCAAGCGACATGCCGTTGGCCATCTCGACCATGTAGTCGCCCTTGAAGTTGTCCGTCGTCATCCGGTCCACGGACTGGCCCACCGTGACACCGATCACCGTGAGGCCGGTGACCAGAGTCAGACCGATCGCCAGCGCGGAGGCGGTGGCCCCGGTGCGGCGCGGGTTACGGACCGCGTTCTGGCCCGCGAGCTTGCCCGACACCCCGAACACCCGGGTCAGCAGCGGCCGTACGAGCGCGATGACCGGGCGCGAGAGCAGCGGGATCAGCACGATCACGCCGACCAGGGCCAGGAAGGCGCCCGCCCCGATCATCATCCGTCCGCCGGAGCCGGACGACGCACCGGCCATGATCACCGCGGCGCCGATCAGCGTGATGACGGCGCCGATCGAGTTCCGTACCACCAGGGACTTCGTCGTGGCGGGCAGATGCGCGCTGCCCATCGCCGCGACCGGCGGGATCCTCGCCGCCCTGCGGGCGGGCAGCCAGGCGGCGAGCATCGTGATCAGCACGCCGACGAGCAGCGCGGCAAGTGCGGTGGTGGGTGCCACGATCAGCGGGCCGCCGGGGACCTTCGCCCCGAAAGAGCCCATCGCGGAGCGCAGCCCCACCGCAAGGCCGATGCCGAGTACGAATCCGACCACGGACGCGACGGTGCCGACCACCAGCGCCTCGGCGAGCACCGAGCGGGTGACCTGCTTGCGGGAGGCGCCGACGGCGCGCAGCAGGGCCAGCTCCTTGGTGCGCTGGGCGACCAGCATGGTGAAGGTGTTGGAGATCAGGAAGATCCCGACGAAGAGCGCGACCGCGGCGAAGCCGAGGAGCATCTGGTTGAGCCCCGACATCTCCCGCTCGATCTGCTTCGCCTGCTCGTCGGCGAGCTGCCCGCCGGTCTTGGCGGTGGCGTTGTCCGGGAGCAGCGGTTCGACCTCTGAGCGGATCTTCGCCTCGGATACGCCGGGGGCCGCGGCGATGTCGACGTCCTCGTACCAGCCGGGCTGCAGATAGAGCTTCTGGGCGGCCGCGGTGTCGAACAGGACCAGGCTGCCTCCGGCGCCGACCGCGCCGTCGTCGGTGGTGAAGATCCCGGCGAGGGTGTACGTGCGTACCGGGCCGTTCGTCGCGACCCGCACGGTGTCACCGACGTGGTAGCCGCCCTTGTCCGCGGTGTCCCGGTCCAGTGCGATCTGGCCGGCCCGCGCCGGGCCGGAGCCGTCGGCGAACGCGTACCGGCTGTCCTTGCCCTGCGCGCCGGGGGAGAAGTTGCCGCCCTTGTTGGACCAGCCGTTGCCGATCAGCTTGCCGTCACGGTCGGCGACACCGGCGAATCCGGAGATGCGGCCGGTGGCCGAAGCGACCCCGTCCAGACCCCGGATGTGGTCCAGGGTCCTGGTGCTGACGCCCGGGGCCTCCTTGGCGTTGCTGGAGTCGGAGTACGAGGTGACGGCGACCGCCACGTTGTCGTAGCTCTTGGCCGACTGGTTGCGGAAGGCGTGGCCGAGAGTGTCGGTGAAGACCAGGGTGCCGGAGACGAAGGCCACGCCGAGCAGTACGGCGAGCACGGTCATCAGCAGCCTGGCCTTGTGCGAGAGCACATTGCGCAGGGCGGTACGGAACATGGTGGGTGTCAGTCCTGAGGTGAGGAGCAGGCGGGACGGGCGGAGCCGCTGGTACGAGTGGGGCCGGCCGGGCAGGGTCAGCTGGTACGGCCCCGGGCGTCGAACTCCTTCATCCGGTCCAGTACGGCGTCGGCGCCGGGCGACAGCATCTCGTCGACGATCCGGCCGTCGGCGAGGAAGATGACCCGGTCCGCGTACGCGGCGGCCATCGCGTCGTGGGTCACCATGACGACGGTCTGGCCCAGTTCGCGTACCGAGTTGCGCAGGAAGCCCAGCACCTCGGCGCCGGAGCGCGAGTCCAGGTTCCCTGTCGGCTCGTCACCGAAGATGATCTCGGGCTGCGAGGCCAGCGCGCGGGCCACGGCGACGCGCTGCTGCTGTCCGCCGGAGAGCTGGGTCGGCCGGTGGCTGAGCCGGTCCTTGAGGCCCACCATCTCGATCACATTGGCCAGCCACGCCTTGTCGGGCTTACGGCCCGCGATGTCCATCGGCAGCGTGATGTTCTCGGCCGCCGTCAGCGTGGGCAGCAGGTTGAAGGCCTGGAAGATGAAGCCGATCTTGTCCCGGCGCAACTGCGTGAGCTGCTTGTCCTTCAGGGTGCTGAGCTCGGTCTCACCGATGCGTACGGATCCCGATGTGAAGGTGTCCAGGCCGGCGACGCAGTGCATCAGCGTCGACTTGCCGGAACCGGACGGACCCATGATCGCGGTGAACTCGCCCTGCCGGAAGTCCACGGAGACGCTGTCCAGGGCGACCACCTGGGTCTCACCCTGTCCATACACCTTGGAGAGCTCGGATGCGCGGGCGGCCACCGCGGTGGCGCGGCGGGCGGTGGTGGTCGAGGTCACGTGGGGCTCCGTTTCGGGACAGGACGCGGGGACCTCTTCATCCTGGCTGCCGTCCGGCGCCGGGACGTCCCTCCGCATGCCCGTTCCTGTGGCCCTCTTGAGAGTGACCGGGCGGGTGCCGCCTCCTCCTCCGGTATGACACCACCCCTGAGGACACCACGCCCCGCCCGGCTCCCCGTCGGCATGCCCGGCCCGCCGCGGGACCGGCCCCGGGGCATGCACCCGTGCGGCGCCGCGTCAATGAGGCAGGCCGGCCGCAGGCGCCGAGCGGGACCCGCGGCGACGACTTTCCGTCATTCCCGTACCCGTCGATCCGGGGCCGCCACCACGTGCGGCATGTGCCGATGGCCAATCCGGTCGCTGACGGGCCTTCAGGCATCAATAAAATAAGACAACATCGGGTTAACTCGCCGCTGCTCGCACGGCACGTCCCGATAGTCTCTGAATCGCGATTGCGGTGCCGCGCGTCTTGCCCGGATGGTGGAATGCAGACACGGCGAGCTTAAACCTCGCTGCCCCTCGGGGGCGTACCGGTTCAAGTCCGGTTCCGGGCACCTCGGGCCCCGGCTGTCCCCTGTGTCCGTCGACAGGATCGCGAAAGATCCTTCCCAGGCACTACGGCCTTCTCTTTGCTGTCCCATTACTCTGGTGACGAGGCCACGCACCGTGGCCACTGAGGAGTGAGATGAGGAGCAGCAACCCGGTCTTCTCGCGACGGGGCTTCAGCCGCGACAACGGCTACGCGGGATTCAACGCGGCGCCGCAGGCCGGGGGCCAGGCGGTAGGGGCCAACCCGTACGCGCAGAGCCCGTCCGGTCAGAACCCGTACGCGGCCAACCCGTACTCGACCGACCCCTACGGGCCGCAGGCGCCCGCCCGTGCCAACGCGATGACCATGGACGACGTCGTCTCGCGCACGGCCATCACCCTTGGCACCGTCGCCGTCGGGGCGGCCCTGGCCTGGGTGCTGCTGCCGGTCTCCACGACCAGCTACGGGCTGGCCTTCGGCTCCGCGCTGGTGGCGTTCGTGCTGGCGATGGTGCAGTCCTTCAAGCGGACACCGGCGCCCGCCCTGATCCTCGGCTACGCGTTCTTCGAGGGCATCTTCCTCGGCGTGATCAGCGAGATGTACAACAGCCAGTGGTCGGGCGCGCCCTTCCAGGCCGTGCTCGGCACCATGGCGGTGTCGGCCGCCACCTTGGTGGCGTACAAGCAGCGCTGGATCCGTGTCACCGCGCGATACGCCCGGATCGGCATGACCATCGCCATGGCGTTCCTCATGGTGATGGTGGTCAATCTGCTGCTGGTCGCCTTCGGCGTCGCCGGTGACGGCGGGCTGCGCGACTTCGGCCCGCTCGGTGCGCTCGTCGGGGTGCTGGCGATCCTGATCGGCTGCTTCTTCCTGACGCTGGACTTCAAGCAGATCGAGGACGGCATCACCTACGGCGCTCCGCGTGAGGAGTCGTGGCTGGCGGCGTTCGGTCTGACGATGTCGCTCGTCTGGATCTACCTGGAGATGCTGCGGCTGGTCGCGATCTTCAGCGGCAACGACTGAGCCCGGCCGTCCCGCCATCAGCGAGGGGCCCGTCCGGACGCCTGTCCGGACGGGCCCCTTCGCGTTCCCCGGCCAGGTACTCCGGAGGGGGATGCGGATGCGGATGAGGGAAGCGGGGCGCGGATGGGGGTGGGCGCCGGGGGCGGGCCTAGAGCAGCCGCCGCGCGGCTCGTCTCAGGTCGTACTCGTGGATGATCGCCTTGGCGTGGCCGTAGGCGAGGTGGTGTTCGGTCCTGAGCCAGCTGACCTTCTCGTCGAAACGGACGAGTGCGGGCCCTTCGTCGACGGCGCGGAGCCAGTCGGACACTTCACGCCCCGTGCACTCGGGGATGCGTGAGAGCAGATTGCGATGGGTCTCTTCGGAGAAGACTTGGGACATCGGCGCCTCCGGAGGCATTGCGCAGAGTCGGTCCTGGGAGCCTCGCCCTGCGGGCGGACTCCTTCTGTGCCTTCACTGCACCGTGCCTCAGCGTCGGCCCGTTGGCAACAGTCCGGGAAGGGCGCGTAGGGTCGCGGCGTGCTCGATACGACGCCCCTCACCGCCGCGGCCGACCGCTTCGCCGGACGGCTGCGCTCCGCCCCGCAGAGCCGGCTCGGGCGCGGCGCCGCGGCCGCCGGGCTGGCGCTGGCCAGGGAACTGTCGTCGCGTGCCCAGCGCCTGGAGAATCCGGCCGCCGCCGTACGGGTCATGCCGGACGCCGGGATGTTCGTGGTGGCTGATCAACTCTCCGTCGCTGCCCACGATTTGGCCGAAGAGCTGCGAACGGCCCCGTCCGCTGAGCTGGACGAGGCCGTGAAGTCGGTGGAAGCGGCCGAGGCCGGGTCGGGGCTGTGAGGACCGGGGCTGTGAGGACCGGAACCGTCAGAGCGACGCTATGACCCGGTCGGCGAGGATGTAGACGTTCTCCTCGCCGCAGGTGAAGGTCAGCGCGTAGGCGCCGGAGACTCCTGAGCCGCCGAGCAGAAACGGGTTGTCGCCCGCGCGCAGGGCCTCGGAGAGCCGCTCGGCGGTCTCACGGTGGCCCGGCGTCATACAGAGCGTGGTGCCGTCCGCGAAGACGTAGACATCGAGTGTGCCGAGCGGACCCGGGCGGACGTCCGAGAGCGCGGTGCGGGTCTCGGCGAGCTCTTCGAGGCGCGTCACCATGCGCTCGTGCTCGGTCACCACCGGTGTCTGCACCGGGACGAAGTCGGGGTGCGAGGGGTGCCGGCGGCGGGCCGCGGCCAGTTCTGCGCTGTCGGGCGCGTACTCGTCGATGCCCGGCTCGTCGTCCGCGTCGACGACCGATTCCACAGCCGGTTCCAGCTCGGGTCCGAAAGCGGTCTCGAAGGCCGGGTCGATACCGGTGAAGTCGGTCTGTCGGGGCAGGAAGAACGCGGCGTCCTCGCCGAGCCCGGCAAGACCGCCCAGCATGGACGGGGCGTCCGCCGCGTCGCGCGATTCCTGCGCGGCCCAGAAGGCGCGGGCCTCGGCCAGTTCACGTTCACGTTCCTCGGCCAGCGCTTCCGCGACGGCCGCTCGTATCTCGGCCGCCGGCGTCTCGCGGGCGGCCGGGACGGTGGCGCCCCGGGTGCCGCGGTCCGTACCGGCGAGGTCGTCGCGCAGGGCGGCGACCTGGCGGCGCAGGCCGTGTGCGGCATGCAGGGACGCAGCGCCGACGGCCGTGGCGGTGGCCGTCGTCAGCAGCAGGGCAATCGACATAGTGCTCACTGACTTACTCCCGGATTCAATCGGTCCCCCCGACTTCCTACATCAGCTTGTCGTGAGAGAGCTCCCGCTGTCAGTGCATTACGTCATGAATTGGACAGGTCTTTGGGCCCTGGTTTTCTTGCTGATGCGGCTGTGACCTGCGGGAATGAAGTTCCCCCAGGAGATAGGTCACATCCTGGGGGAGATTCGGTCACGACTGAGCGGCGAGACGGGCGCCGGAGGCCAAGTTGTGACAGGGGCGGTATCGACCGTACCTGTGGGTAACGGATTCGGGAACGCCCCGGCCCCTCCGGTGGAGGGGCCGGGGCGTTCCGGCCGACGCGCGGTGATCGGCCCGATCCGCAGCGTGCCTGCCCTTTGCGGTGCTGGGGCCCGAGGTCAGCTGAGGCGCTCGATGACCATGGCCATGCCCTGGCCGCCGCCCACGCACATCGTCTCCAGGCCGAACTGCTTGTCGTGGAACTGCAGGCTGTTGATCAGCGTGCCGGTGATGCGCGCACCCGTCATGCCGAAGGGGTGGCCGACGGCGATGGCGCCGCCGTTGACGTTCACCTTGTCCAGGTCCAGGCCGAGATCCTGGTAGGACGGGATGACCTGGGCGGCGAACGCCTCGTTCAGCTCGGCCAGGTCGATGTCACCGATCGTCAGGCCGGCCCGCTTCAGCGCCTGCTTCGACGCCTCGACGGGGCCGTATCCCATGATCTCCGGGGAGAGGCCGGTGACGCCGGTGGAGACGATCCGGGCCAGCGGGGTCAGACCCAGCTCGCGAGCCTTGGTGTCGCTCATGATGACCAGGGCCGCGGCGCCGTCGTTGAGCGGGCAGCAGTTGCCCGCGGTGACGCGGCCGTCGGGTCGGAAGACCGGCTTCAGGCCCTGTACGCCTTCGAGGGTCACGCCCGCACGCGGGCCGTCGTCCGCGGAGACGACCGTGCCGTCCGGGAGCGTCACAGGGGTGATCTCGCGGGCCCAGAAGCCGTTCTTGATCGCTTCCTCGGCGAGGTTCTGCGACCGCACGCCGAACTCGTCCATGTCCTGACGGCTGATGCCCTTGATGCCGGCCAGGTTCTCCGCGGTCTGGCCCATCGAGATGTACGCGTCCGGGACAAGACCGTCCTCGCGGGGGTCGTGCCAGGAGGCGCCCTCGCTCTTCGCGACGGCCTCGGTGCGCGCCTCGGCATCGGCGAAGAGCGGGTTGTGCGTGTCGGGAAGGCTGTCGGAGTTGCCCTTCGTGAACCGCGACACCATCTCGACACCGGCCGAGATGAAGACGTCGCCCTCACCGGCCTTGATGGCGTGCAGCGCCATCCGCGAGGTCTGCAGGGAGGACGAGCAGTAGCGGGTGACCGTACAGCCGGGGAGGTGGTCCATCCCCATCGCCACGGCGACGATGCGGCCCAGGTTGTTGCCCTGCTCCCCGCCGGGCAGCCCGCAGCCGAGCATCAGATCGTCGATGTCCCGGGGGTCCAGCTCGGGGACCTTGGCGAGGGCGGCCTGGATGATGGTGGCGGTGAGGTCGTCGGCGCGCAGGTCCTTCAGCGAGCCCTTGAAGGCGCGGCCGATGGGGGAGCGGGCGGTCGAGACGATGACGGCTTCGGGCATCACGGCTCCAGAGGGGTGAGGTCGGGCGTGTCGGGGTCGGACGTCGGGGGTGTCGGCATGACGGGGCGGGAGGGGTGGTGCGCAGCGCCTCAGTGAGGGGCGGTGGTCGGGTGACGGGGTGGGAGGGGTGGTGCGCAGCGCCTCGGTGGGGGGTGGTGGTCGGGTGACGGTCGGGAGGGGTGGTGCGCAGCGCCTCGGTGAGGGGTGGTGGTCGGGCGACGGGCGGGCAGGGCTGATTGGAAGTTACCCGTACGTACCGCCGAGGTCACCGGGGTCGGCATGTGATGCGGGACTCTTTTCTAAGCGACCGCTCAGGATGGCCGGCCCGGAGCGGTGTTGCACCGCTCCGGGCCCCGGTCTTCCCCGGCCGTGCGCTTCCTATCCCGGTGGCGCGGTGTCCGCCGGCTCCGGTGACTCTGGCGACTCCGGCAGCCGGCGGCGGCGCCGGTGTTTCAGCAGCGCCCAGGGCGCGCGGGCACCCGTGACCTCGGTGCCCGCCTCCGACGCCGCGGCGGACGCGGCCTTGGCCACCGGCAGGATGTCCTCGTCGCGGGCGGCGTCCAGGCGGTCGGTCTCCGGCCACAGGCCCAGCACCGCGCAGAGCGTGGGCAGTACCGCCATCGCGGCCGTCGCGTAACCCTCGGCCGACGGGTGGTAGTTGTCCGGGCCGAACAGCTCGCGGGGGTTCGCCGCGAACTCCGGGCCGAGCATCTCGCCCAGCGACACCGTCCGCCCGCCCTGCTCGATCACCCCGATCGTCTGAGCCGCGGCCAGCTGCCGGGAGACCCGCCGGGCCAGCCACCGGAGCGGCTGGTAGACGGGCTCGACCGTGCCGAGGTCGGGGCAGGTCCCGACGACGACCTCGGCCCCGGCCGTACGCAGTCTGCGGACGGTGGTGGCCAGGTGGCGTACGGACTGCGTGGCGGGCATCCGGTGGGTCACATCGTTCGCGCCGATCATGATCACGCAGACCTCGGGCAGCCGGCCGGGGTCGGCGAGCACCAGCTCCACCTGCCGGTCCAGATCGTCCGACATCGCGCCGGGCAGCGCGACATTGCGCAGGTCGACCGGTCGCTCCGCCACTGCGGCGAGCCCGGATGCGAGCAGCGCCGCCGGTGTCTCTCCTGCCCGCCGTACGCCCTGGCCCGCCGCCGTCGAGTCGCCGAGCATGGCGAGACGTAACGGCTCCAGATGACCCGTACGGCCCGCGAATGCCAGCCCGTACCGCCCGTCCGCGCTCGGCGCCTGAGGGGCCCGCCCACCTCCCACGGAATGTTTCGCCAGCTGTACCTCCGCCAGCAGCACACCCACCGCGGCCGCCCCGACCAGCCCGATGCTGCCGCCTCCGTACGCCGCGCCCGCAGCGATCCGTCGCGCCACCCTCGCCCTCGACACTGCCACCTCCTCATAGCCGTGCACCCGCTGGGCGGTGTCCGGCCGACCGGGCCGCACACCACCGGCGGGCGGTGTCCGGCCTGCCGGGCCGTACACCACCTACAAGCCGTACATCACCTAACTGCCCGGAGACCGGTGCCGCTCAATCTTGTCCAATACGCTGACCGCCATGGTGCACTTCCACGACTCGATGATCAGCCTCGTAGGCAACACCCCGCTGGTGAGGCTCAACAATGTGACCGCAGGTATCAGGGCGACCGTCCTGGCCAAGGTCGAATACTTCAACCCGGGCGGCTCCGTGAAGGACCGTATCGCCGTCCGCATGATCGAGGCGGCCGAGCAGAGCGGCGAGCTGCTGCCCGGCGGCACGATCGTGGAGCCGACCAGTGGGAACACTGGTGTCGGACTGGCGATCGTGGCCCAGCAGAAGGGCTACAAGTGCATCTTCGTCTGCCCGGACAAGGTGTCCACGGACAAGATCAACGTGCTCCGGGCGTACGGAGCCGACGTCGTCGTCTGCCCCACGGCCGTCGACCCCGACCACCCCGACTCGTACTACAACGTCTCCGACCGCCTGGTCAGGGAGACGCCGGGCGCGTGGAAGCCCGACCAGTACAGCAACCCGAACAACCCGCGCTCGCACTACGAGACCACCGGCCCCGAGCTGTGGGAGCAGACGGACGGGCGGATCACCCACTTCGTCGCGGGTGTCGGCACCGGTGGCACGATCAGCGGGACCGGGCGGTATCTCAAGGACATGTCCGACGGCCGGGTCCAGGTCATCGGCGCCGACCCGGAAGGCTCCGTGTACTCGGGCGGGTCGGGGCGGCCCTACCTCGTCGAAGGCGTCGGTGAGGACTTCTGGCCGTCCGCGTACGACAGGACCGTCACCGACGGGATCGTCGCCGTGTCCGACAAGGACTCCTTCCAGATGACGCGCAGGCTCGCCAAGGAGGAGGGCCTGCTTGTCGGCGGCTCCTGCGGCATGGCGGTCGTGGCGGCGCTGCGCGTGGCCGAGGACCTCGGGCCGGACGACATCGTGGTCGTGCTGCTGCCGGACAGCGGGCGCGGGTACCTTTCAAAGATTTTCAATGACGAGTGGATGAACGACTACGGGTTCCTGGAGCAGCCCGGCACCGCACCGCGCGTGTCCGACGTGCTGCTGGGGAAGGCGGACGGTATGCCCCATCTGGTGCACATGCATCCGGAGGAGACCGTCGGTGACGCGATCGCCGTGCTGCGCGAGTACGGCGTGTCCCAGATGCCCATCGTGAAGCCGGGGGCCGGTCACCCGGACGTGATGGCCGCCGAGGTCATCGGTTCGGTGGTGGAGCGCGAACTGCTCGACGCGCTCTTCACCCAGCGGGCCTCCCTGGGGGACGCGCTGGAGAAGCACATGTCGTCACCGCTGCCGCTGGTCGGCTCGGGCGAGCCGGTCGCGGACCTGATGGCCGTACTCGGCAAGGCGGACGCGGCGATCGTGCTGGTGGAGGGGAAGCCGACGGGCGTGGTCAGCCGGCAGGACCTGCTGTCGTATCTGGCGCGCACCGCTTAGGGGTCCTTGCGCTGTGCCTGCCCGGGTCGCGTTCTCCGGGAGCACGTCTCGCGGCGTTCGGTGACCCGTCGGCCTGAGGGCCCGTGCCGGGGCGGGGTCGCGGGGTACGGGCCCGCCGGCAGGCGTCGCCCAAGTGGTACGCAGGTGACACGCGGACGCAGCACCGTCTTAACACGGCTGCGGCAGATTGGTGGGTGCCGGAAGGGAAACCCTCCGGCACCACGGACGGCGTCAAGGAACTCCGGAGCGGCTCCCGGCCTCCAGGACGCCACGGACGCGGCACCCCGGCCCTGACCCGGGCCCGCGTCCCTCGCGGGGACCGCCGTCGTCCCGCCCCCCGGTTCGCCGGGGGTGCGGCGGTCCCCGCGATCACCGTGCCGCGCGTCGGCCCTGGCGGTGAGGTCCCGCACAGGGTAGGAGGCCCGCGGCCGGTCCCTGCTCCAGCCGTCCCGGTCCCCCGGGTCCTCTCAGTCCTCCCAGCCGGAATCCGACGAGGACTTCGCGCGTGAGCGCAGGTGCTGGAACAGGCCGCCGTCGCGAGCGGCGTGCACCATGTTGACCCCCACGATCCCGCCCCACGTGACGATGAGACCGGCGAGGCCCGCGTTGATCACGCCGATCGCCGACAGCGGGACGGCGAGGATCATCGTGACGATCCCGAACCCGAACCGCTCGCCGAACCCGCTCTCCGGCTGCTGCGGGCGGCTGCTGCCCCGGGCGACGACCATCTGCTGCTCGGCCATCTGCCGGCGCACCCGCCGGTCCACGGTGCCGTCGAGACGCTGTTCGACCTTCTCCAGGAACGACTCGACCAGGGCCGAGTCGTAGTCCTCGCCGAGCTCCCTGCGGGCGTGCAGGGCGGCGTCCAGTTCCTTCTTCAGCTCTTGGTCGCTGGCTTCCATGGTGTACACGGTACGAATTCACGGACCGCGGAGCAGTGGGGCTAACCCCCCAATCCGATGGGGGGCTTCCGGCTCCCGGCTCCCGGACGGCCCGTAGCCGGACCGCACCCCGCGACGGGCCCCAAGTCCTACGCGGACGTCACCTGCTGCGGTACGGGCTGCTCGGTGGTGCCGGAGGCGCTGAGGATGGTGGCCGCCGGGATGTGCGAGGTGTTCCGCCGGGCCAGTGTCCAGTACAGCGCCGCCGGGACGACGAGACCCACGATCCAGGAGATGTCGGCGCCGCCGAGCGGAGCGACCAGTGGTCCGGTGTAGAAGGACGTGGCCAGGAAGGGGAACTGGGCCACAAGGCCGATTCCGTAGACCAGCAGGGCGTCCCAGCGCCAGGCGCCGTAGCGGCCCGCCGGATCGGAGAGGGCGGGGATGTCGTAGCGCTCGCGGGAGATCAGGTAGTAGTCGACCAGGTTGATCGCCGACCACGGGGTGAAGAAGGCCAGCAGGAAGAGCAGGAAGTCCTTGAACGAGTCGAGGAAGCTGTCCTTGCCCGCGAGGGCCACCACCGTGCCGGCCACCATGATGACCAGGATGTAGAGGGTGCGGCCGCGTGCGGTGAGGGTTTTCTGGCCGCGGAAGCCGCTGATGCTCGTCACCATCGACATGAAGCCGCCGTAGGTGTTGAGCACGTTGATCGTGAGCTTGCCCAGCGCGATGACGAAGTAGAGCACCGAGGCCATCAGTCCGGTGCCGCCGAGCCCGACCACGTAGCCGACCTGGCTGTTCAGGAAGGCGTCGCCCGCCGTGGCCGCCACCAGGACACCGAAGGTCATCGACCACTGCGAGCCCAGCGCCGTGCCGCCGAGCGTCCACCAGAAGGTGGCGCGGCCGCTGGTCGTACGGGGCAGGTAGCGCGAGTAGTCCGCCACGTACGGGCCGAACGCCAGCTGCCAGGAGGCCGAGAGCGAGACCGCGAGCAGGAACAGCGGGAAGGAGAAGGCGTGGTCGTGCAGGACGGTGCCCAGGTCGATCCGGTCGAGCAGCCGGATCCCGAGGTAGATGAAGGCGACGGCGCAGATGACGCTCGCCACCCGGCCGAGCGTGTGGATGACCCGGTATCCGATCACGGCCACCGCAGCGGTGATCACGGCGAAGACGATGATGCCCGTGGTGTCGCCGAGGTGGGTCAGCTTGCCCACCGCCTGGCCCGCCAGGACGGTGCCGCTGGCGAAGAACCCGACGTACATCAGGATCACCAGGGCCAGCGGGACCACCGCGCCCTTGACCCCGAACTGGGCGCGGGACGAGATCATCTGGGGCAGCCCGAGCCGCGGGCCCTGTGCGGAGTGGAGCGCCATCACCGTCCCGCCCAGCAGGTTGCCGAGCAGCAGGCCCACGATCGACCAGAGCGCGCCGCCGCCGAAGACCACGGCGAGCGCGCCCGTCACGACCGCCGTGATGTGGAGGTTGGCGCCCACCCAGAGCGTGAACTGGGAGAAGGCGCTGCCGTGGCGCTCCTCGTCGGGGACTACATCGATCGACCGTTGTTCCACCAGGCCTGCCACTGGACGGCCTCCCTCTCACGCTGCGCTGCCATCACCGGCACGGCGGGCGGGCCGACCGGCGATGTATCGATCTATGCAGAGTGTGCCGTGATGAATGGAAGGTCAATAGGGGCAGGTTGATTTGCTGCTTCTTCAGGCCGCCGAGCTGTCCATTGGGCGAAGTTCATCCGCATATGAGACGGAAATCCGGCGCATCAGGCCGTCATCGCTGATGTCGTACTGGCCGAGCCGCCAGAGCGGCGGTGAGTACGCGTGGATCGAGACCGCGTCGTCCGTCGCCCCGGTCAGGCGGTGGATGTGGTCCGGGCCGAAGCAGAAGGAGGTCTCCGCGCCCACGGCCGTCGCGAGGTGCCGGCCGCCGATGCGCGGATTCGACTCGGTCAGCACGCCCTGCACCACCCTGACCGCGCCGGACGAGATGTCGTGGTCGTGCCAGCCGGTGTCGTTCTGCCGGGTCCAGCAGAGCAGCCAGATGTCGACGTACTCGTCGCGGTGCAGTGAGGCGTAGTGGCGGTCGGTGTCCGAGAAGGCGACATCGGAGCGCCAGAGCTCCGGTCGTGCGGCCAAGTCGTCGACCAGCGACTGGAGTTCACGCTTGTCGAGGTTGCGGTCGGGCAGCGCGGCGTCGTACGTCACGGGGTTGCTCCTTCCAGGGGGCGGACGGGTTTCAGGAGGCGGGCGGGGTTGGTGGCGCGCAGCGCGTGGACGGCCGCTTCGGCGCCGAGGTCGGGGATGGCGGGCAGGGCGTACGGGCGGTCGCTGCCGGTCACGACCACGTCGATGCCGACCGCGCGGACCAGGGCGTCCACGGCCCTGGTGCCGTACGAGGAGGTCTCGTAGAAGACGTCGGAATCGACCGTGCCCCGGCCGCCGCCGCGGGCCGCGAGCCGCTCGCCGTGCAGCGGGGCGAGCCCCGCGAGGGCGGCGAAGCAGACCCGCAGCCGGGGGTGGCGGGAGCGGCCGAACGCCCGGAAGGCGAACCAGGAGGCATGCAGCTGCTGGACGTACGGCACCAGCGCGGGCCACCACGGCGGCGTGCCCGGACCGGCGGGCGGGGCCGCGCCGGGATGGACGAAGAGCGGCTTGTCCGCGCGGGCGAGGGCGTCGATCAGCGGTGCGCAGTGGGTCCAGCCCGCCTCGTCGAGCAGTGCGGTGGCGGGCAGTTGGAGCCCCGCGCACCCCTGGTCCAGGGCGTGGGTCAGCGCTGCCGGGTCCGGTGCGGCGAGCCCCGCCGACGCCCAGGCGCCGAAGGGGGCGGGAAGCGCCAGCGCGCCTTCGTGGAAGGCGTCGAGGAGGGGGGCCGCTTCGTCCGGCGGCAGGTACTCGATGCCCAGTGGGCTGGAGAGCGAGACGAGCGCCAGGTCCAGTCCGTCGGTGCGGGCCAGCGCGGTGCGGGCCTCGATGTCGTGATCGGCCGGGTCGACCGCGTACGGCGGCTCTCCGTGCAGGTGGAGCGTCCAGCCGTCGAGGTGCGGGGCGGAGGTGCGGGCGCGCAGCAGCTCGGTGAAGGCCGGCGGCCAGAGGTGCTGGTGGACGTCTGCGAGCAAGATTCACCTTGATGTCGGGCGGGATGCCGGGCGTGGTGCAGGGTGATGCCCGATGGCTGGTTAAGCGATTAACTGACGCGCTTAAGTGAAGCGGTTAACCGAGTTGGCTGTCAAGGCTGAGGGGAAGAGCCCGGGTCGCGGGGCCGGGTGGCCGGTAGGCTTTCCGCCATGGCCAGGCCGAGCAAGCGCACCACCCTCCGCGAGGTGGCAGAGGCCACCGGCCTCTCCACTGCCGCCGTCTCGTACGCTCTGCGCGGCAAGCAGGTCTCCAAGGAGACCGAGGAGCGGGTCCGCAGGGCCGCGGCGGAGCTGGGCTACGAGGCGGACCCCATCGCCCGCGCTCTGGCCAGTGGGCGTACGAGCATGGTCGGCGTCCTCGCGGGTGACCTCCAGGACCTCTGGCAGCAGCAGTTGATGGCGGCCATAGGGCGCGAGCTCCTGGCCGGAGACCGGTATGCGCTGATCCTCGACGCGGGAGGTGACCCCGCACGGGAACTCGCCCTCGCCAAGCAGCTCCGCGACCAGCGCGTGGACGGGCTCCTGGTCTCGCCCGTCGACCCGTCGGCCGAGGGCTGGGCGAAGATCGCCGACGCGGTGCCCGTGGTCTCCATCGGCGACTCGCTCCAGCAGGCCAGGACCGCCGGGGAGGTGCTCTTCGACAACCGGGCCGGCATCGACGCGGTGCTCGCCTATCTGGCGGGGCTCGGCCACCGGCGCGTGACCGTGCTGACCCCGACGGGTCCGAGCACCCCCGACCGGCCCGCCGACGTCTATGTGCGTGAGGCTGCCGACCGGCTCGGTCTCGATGTCGAAGTGGTGCCTTGCGCACAGGAGTTGGGCGAGGCGACCGCGGTGGCGCGCGGGGTGGTGGGCGGCCGTTCGACCGCGGTCTTCTGCTTCTCGGACTCGATCGCGTACGGGGTGTACGCGGCGGCCGCGGAGGCGGGCCTGACGATCGGCCGCGACCTGTCGGTGGTCGGCTTCGACGACCACCCGGTCTCCCGGGTCCTGACACCGGCGCTGACGACCCTGGACTGGGGGCTCGCGGAGATCGCCGCCGAGGCTGCACGGCTGGCCGTGGCGGCGATCGAGGGGCGGCGGGTGCGGCGCAAGCGGATTCTCTGTGCGCCGCGGCTGGTGGAGCGCGGGTCGGCGGCGGCTGCGCTGCCGCCCGGCCCCGGCTCTCCGGGCCCCGGACGGGCTTGAGGACCAAGCCCGTCCGGCGCTTGAGGGCACCGGGACCCAGGCGGCAGCCCCGCTACGCGGTCACCTTGTGCTGCTTCAGCCAGGCGTCCGCGACCCGGTCCGGGTCCTTCTTGTCCTTGTCGACCAGGCGGTTCAGCTTCGTCAGCTCCTCCGTCGACAGCACGTTGCCCAGCAGGGCCAGGGCCTTGCGGACCTTGCCGTCGGCCTTGCGTGCGGCGATCAGCGGGACGATGTGCTGCGCGGGCACCAGGTTCTTCGGGTCCTCGAGCACGACCCACTTGTTCGCCGCGACATCCACATCCGTGGTGAAGACGTTGGCGACATCCACATCGCCCTTCTTCAGTGCACCCTTGACCAGGGGACCCGACGAGTCGAGCGCCTTGAACTCCTTGAACTCCACGCCGTACACGTTCTTCAGGCCGACCACTCCGACGACCCGCTTCTTCATCTCGGCAGCGGCGCCGAACACCAGCTTTCCGTTGGCCTTCTTCAGGTCGGCGAGGGTCTTCAGGCCGTACTTGTCGGCGGTCTCGCGGGTCACGGCGAAGCTGTCGCGGTCCTCGGCCGCCGCGTACGGCAGCACCTCCAGGCTCGCGGGCAGCACGGCGGCCAGCGCGTTCTGCATCGCGCCCGCCTCCGTCTCGGTGGCCTTCTGGTTCAGGTAGAGCAGCAGGCTGCCCTGATACTCCGGGAGCAGATCGATGTCGCCCCCCTTCAGCGCGGGGACGATGATCTCGCGGGAGCCCAGGTTGGGCTTGACGGTGGCCTTGATACCGGCGGCCTTGAGCGCCCCCGCGTAGAGGTAGCCGAGTATCTGGTTCTCGGTGAAGTTGGCGGTGCCGATGACCAGGCCGCCGGAGCTGCTCCCGGCGTCGCCGCCGGAGCCGCCCCCGTTGAGGGACGTGATGCCGGACGAGCAGGCGGCGAGGACGGGCGCCGATGCGCCGGCCAGCAGGGCGGTGAGTGCGGTACGTCGGTTCATCTCGGGTCTCCAGAAGTCATCGGGCGGTGTCGGGCCGGCCGCGCAGCAGCAGCCGCTGCACCCCGCCCAGCGCCAGGTCGGCGAGTACGGCGAGGACGGCGACGAGCACCGCGCCGCCGAGCACCTGTACCAGGTCGCGCTGGGCGAGCCCGTCGAATACGTACCGGCCCAGACCGCCGAAGCTGACGTAGGCGGCGATGGTGGCGGTGGCCACGACCTGCACGGTCGCCAGCCGGATGCCCGTCATGATCAGGGGCAGTGCGAGGGGGAGTTCGACCTGCCAGAGGACCTGGTGGCCGCGGAGCCCCACGCCCTTCGCCGCGTCCTTGACCTCGGGGTCGACGGCGGCCATGCCGGCGTAGGTGTTGGTGATGATCACCGGCACGGCGAGTGCGACCAGTGAGACGTACACCGGCCAGATGGACAGCCCGCCCGCGAGGAAGACCAGGGTCACCAGTCCGACGGTGGGCAGCGCGCGGCCGAAGGACGCCAGGTTGACCGCGATGAACGCGCCGCGCCCGGTGTGGCCGATGAGCATCCCGATGGGGAGCGCGATGACGGCCGCGACAAGGGTCGCGAGCAGCGAGTACTGCACGTGCTCGACGAGCCGGTGCGCGATGCCGTCCGGGCCGGACCACTGGGCGGAGCTGGTCAGCCAGGAAGCGAGGTTCTTGAGGAGTTCCAGCATGGGTCAGGCGCCCCTCTTCATGGAATGGCGCTGCCTGGTCCAGGGCGTGCACAGCCACTGGACGGTGACGAGCAGCGCGTCCGCCACCAGGGCGAGCAGCAGGGTCAGGATCACACCGGCGACGACCGGGGTGGGGTAGTTGCGCTGGAAGCCGTCGGTGAAGAGCTGGCCGAGGCCGCCGTAACCGATGTAGCTGGCGACGCTCACCAGCGAGATCGACATGACGGTGGAGACCCGCACACCGGCCATGATCACCGGGAGCGCGAGCGGCAGTTCGACGGTGAGCAGGGTGCGCAGCGGCCGGGTGCCCATGGCGGTGGACGCCTCGCGCACCTTGGCGGGCACCGCGTCCAGGCCCTCGACGGTGTTCCGTACGAGGACGACGAGGGTGTACGCGGTCAGACCGGTGATCGCCGTCGTCCGGGTCAGGCCTGTGATGGGCAGCAGCAGGACGAAGAAGGCAAGCGACGGGATTGTGTAGAGGATGTTGGAGAGCCCGAGGACGAAGCCGCGAAGCGGCCGTACCCGGTGGGCGAGGACCGCGAGGGGGAGCGCGATCAGCAGGCCGAGCAGGACGGCGGGCACCGCGGTGGACAGGTGGTCCGCGGTGAGATGTGCCATCTCCCCGGTGTGGTCGGGGAACCAGCCCCAGTCGACGGTCATGCGGCGGTGCCGGTCTCGGCGCCGGACTTCGCGGGGGTGGTGGCTCCCGCGCTCGTGTGGGCCTCGCCCGCACGGTCGTGGATGGCGTCGCGCGATGTGACGCCGGTCAGTACACCGTCGGCGTCCACCCGGGCCACCAGGCCGGCCGGGGACGCGACCGACTCGTTGAGCGCGGAGAGCAGCGAGTCGGTGTCGCGCAGTGCCCGCACGGGCAGGAGCGGGGCGTCGCCCGCGGTCCCGTCCGCCGGGGCGGAGCCGGTGTCGAGCCAGCCGAGCGGTCTGTTGTCGGCCGATGCCACCAGCTGCCAGCGGCTCGCGGGGGCTTTCGCCGCGGATATCTTCGCGTCGGCGCGTATGAGCGGGGCGGGCGTCTGCGGGATGCCGGCGAGCGTGGAGAGGGACAGCAGCTTCAGCCCGCGCTCCGCGCCCAGGAAGTCCGCCACGAAGTCGTCGGAAGGCCGGGCGAGCAGTTCAGCCGGCTCGGCGCACTGGACGAGGTGGCCGCCGGTACGGAAGACCGCGATGCGGTCGCCGAGCCGGACGGCCTCGTCTATGTCGTGGGTGACGAAGACGATGGTCTTGTTGAGGTCCTTCTGCAGCCGCAGCAGTTCGTCCTGGAGCTGGGTGCGGACCACCGGGTCCACCGCGCCGAACGGCTCGTCCATCAGGAGCACCGGCGGATCGGCCGCGAGCGCGCGGGCCACCCCGACGCGCTGCTGCTGGCCGCCGGAGAGCTGGTGCGGGTAGCGCTTGGCGGTCTCGCTGGTGAGTCCGACCGTCTCCAGGAGCTCCGCCGCGCGGGCACGGGCCTTCTTGCGGCCCCAGCCGAGGAGCAGCGGGACGGTCGCCACGTTGTCCAGGATCGTCCGGTGCGGGAAGAGCCCGGACTGCTGGATGACGTACCCGATGCCGCGCCGCAGCTCAGCGGCGTCCGCTTCGAGGATGTCCTTGCCCGCGAGGCGGATGGTGCCGGACGACGGGTCGACCATGCGGTTGATCATCCGGAGGGTGGTGGTCTTGCCGCACCCCGAGGAGCCGACGAGGACCGTGATCTGCCCCTCCGGCATGTCCAGAGTGAGGTCGTGGACCGCTGTGGTGCCGTTCGGGAAGCGTTTGTGCACGGCGTCGAATTTGATCA
This sequence comes from Streptomyces sp. NBC_00859, assembly GCF_045161865.1. NCBI lineage: Bacteria > Bacillati > Actinomycetota > Actinomycetes > Kitasatosporales > Streptomycetaceae > Streptomyces > Streptomyces sp. NBC_00859. The sequence continues at coordinate 4,960,902 of NZ_CP108826.1, forward strand.
TCGGTCATCCCTTGCCCGGCTGCATATGGTCATGCAGAGTTCTTGTTGTCTGAATAATTTGTCAATGGGCTGCGGTAAAACACTGGTGACGCCGGTCCATCAGGCAAGACCGAATGTCGGAAAAAGGAGGCGTTCGCGCATAATGTCGTACCGCACTGTGGACACCCAGACCGGCATCGTGGTCCTCGACGGTGAGTCCCTTCCGGTCGCCGATGTGGTCCGGCTCGCCCGCGGTACGGCCAGGCCCGTACCCGGAACCGAGGCGATGAAGCGTGCCGAACAGTCGTGGGACGCGGCGCGGGAGCTCGCCGCGTCGGGCCGCGTGTACGGCCGCTCCACCGGTGTCGGCGCCAACCGTAACGAGTCGGTGCCCTCCGGCGCAGCCGCCGACCACGGACTGCGGCTGCTGCGCTCGCACGCCGGGGCCATCGGCGACCCACTCCCGGCCCACGAGGTCAGGGCCATGCTCGCAGTACGCGCCAACCAGCTGCTCGCCGGAGGTGCCGGACTGCGGCCCACCGTCGTCACCGCGCTCTGCGAAGCCCTGGCGTCGGGCGCCCACCCCGTCGTCAACGCGTTCGGCTCGGTCGGTACGGGCGACATCGCCGCCCTTGCCCAGATGGGGCTCGCGCTGGCCGGCGAACACCCCTGGCGGGGCGGCGAGCCGCCCGAGGCGCTGCGCCTCGACAACAACGACGCACTCGCCCTGATCAGCAGCAACGCCCTCACTCTCGGCCAGGCCGCGCTCGCGCTCGACGAGCTGCGCGGGCTGGTCGACGCGACCCAGGTGGTCGCCGCGCTGTCGCTGCTCGCCGTGGACGGGTCGTTCGAGGCGTACGCGGAGCCGGTGCACGCCGCCCGACCGCACCCCGGCTCGTACGCCGTCGCGGCCCGCAGCCGCCGCCTCCTCGGCGCTGCCGAGCGGCCCACCCCGCCGCTGGGCCGCATCCAGGACCCGTACGGCTTCCGCTGTGTCCCGCAGATCCACGGACCCGCGCAGGACGCGGCCGACCTGCTGGAGCGCACCATCGCCGTCGAGATCAACGCCGCGGCCGAGAATCCTCTGATCCGCGCGGACGACATGGCGGCCTACCACCACGGCGGTTTCTACATGGCCCAGGTGGTCCTCGCACTCGACCACTTCCGGCTGGCCCTCACCCAGACCGCCCGGCTCTCCACCTCCCGGCTCTCCGCGCTGAACGAACCCGGATTCACCCGGCTCAGGCCGTTCCTCGCCGATGGTGAGGCCGCTTCGTCGGGCGTGATGATCCTGGAGTACGCGGCCGGGGCGGCACTCGGCGAGCTGAGCGCCCTCTCCGCGCCCGCCTCCCTCGGACACGCCGTACTCTCCCGTGGCGTCGAGGAACAGGCGAGCTTCGCCTCGCTGGCTGCCCGGCAGGCGCTGCGGGCCGGACGCGCTTACCGCTACGTCGTCGGATGTGAACTCGTCGCCTCCATCAGGGCGTTGCGCCAGCGCGAACTGCGGATCGACCCGGATCTGCCGGTGGGCCGCGCCTTCGCCCTGGCGGACGAGGCCCTCGACCCGGATGTCGCGGACCGGCCGCTCACCGACGACGTGGAGACGGCAGCCGCGCTGCTCGACCGGTTCAATGACCTCTGAGACGGGCGGCCCCGGGGACGCGGCGAGTGCCTCCCCGATGCGGGCGGTTGAATGAACTCCGATGTGGATGTGGAACTTGAGGGGGACGACGGCATGAGTGACAGCCCGGCCGCACGACTGCAACAGCTCTTCGAAGGGCACCGGCTGACACCGACCCAGCGGCGGATCGCGCACTGCATGGTGCGCCAGGCCGCCGAGGCGCCCTTCCTCTCCTCCGTCGAGCTGGCCGAGCTCGCCGGGGTCAGCCAGCCGTCGGTCACGCGTTTCGCGGTGGCGCTCGGCTTCGACGGCTACCCCGCGCTGCGCAGGCACCTGCGGGAGGTGGCCCCGGCCGGGCGCGAGGCGGACGACGACAGCCTCAACGAGTACCAGCAGGCCGTGCAGGCCGAGATGGAGAATCTGCGCCGGCTCGCCGAAGTGCTGGCCGACCCCTCACTGGTGGAGCGCGCGGGACGGCTGCTCGCGGAGTCGCCGGCCCTGCCGGTGCTGGGGCTGCGGGCCGCCTCGTCGCAGGCCAGGGGCTTCGCGTACTTCGCCGCGAAGGTCCACCGCGATGTCCGGCTGCTCGACGAGGGCGGCACGATGCTGGCCGACCGTATCGACGCCTCCGTACGGGCGGGCGCCACGGTGCTCCTCTGTTTCGCGCTGCCCCGCCACCCGCGTGAGGTGGTCGAGGCGCTCGCCTACGCGCAGTCGGCCGGGCTGACCGTGGTGACGGTCGCCGACTCCGCGTTCGCACCGGTCGCCCGGCACAGCGACATCCTGATCCCCGCCGCTGTCGGCACCGGGCTGGCTTTCGACACGGCGTGCGGGCCGATGCTGCTGGGGCGGGTGCTGCTCGAAGCGATGTGCGACGACCTGCCGCAAGCGCAGTCGCGCCTGGAGGAGTTCGACGCACGGGCCGCGGCGCGGGGGCTGTTCGTGGAGTAGCCGCCGGGAGCGGTCCACACGCCTCCCGTCGTTTCCGTCCCCTGTCCTTTCCGTCCTCGTCGCATACGGCCGTGTCGCGTCCGCGGCTCGGCGGCTTCTCACGGCGTACTCAGAATCCGTCGCTAATCTCCGCCCGGTCCGGAGCAGGTGCGCGGAGGGAGCAGGGACGTGGGGCGCGGCAGAGCGCATACGCAGCAGACACAGCGGCAGACACCGGGGACAGGGATGCAGCAGACGCAGCGGACCCAGACGCGGGAGCAGCGGAAGGTCCGGGACCCGCGGTCGGAGCGGTCGGACCGGCCCGGGAAGGAGCGGCCGGGGAAGGACCGGCCGCGGACCGTGGCGAGGGTCGCGGTGCTGGTACGGGCCGGGGCCGCTCCGCTGTGGTGGCTCGGTGTGGTGGCCGCGGCGGCCGGTGCGGCGCTGCCCGGACCGGCCGGGCGCAGGATCGGCCTCCTGGCGGGTGCGGCGCTCTTCCTGATCACCTGCGCGGCAGTGGTACTGGTCCGCAGGCGCAGGTTCGTCCATCTGTCGAAGACGCCTTCGCGGGCGGGCCGGGCCGACTTCCTCCAGGACCGGGCCGTGACGGTACGGAACTGGCGCCGGGCCCACCGCTGGTGGCTGACGGCAGCCTTCGCCGCGGCGCTCGGCTCGTCCTTCGCCGTTCCCGCCGCGGGCGGGCTGGCCCTCGCAGGGGCGGGCGCCGGACTCTGGCTCAAGGCGGTACGGCTCGGCCGCCGCGAACACGCGGAGGACCAGCTCTTCTGGGTCCGTACCGACTGGATCGGCCGGGGCCCCGCCGGGAAGCCGGTCAAGGGCTACCGCTCCACGGGGGTACTCGCGGGCGACGCCGCGCCCGGCGGGGCGCGGCGTCGCTGACGGGGGCCGGGGCCGTGCGGTGCGGGCCCGGCCGGCTCACACCTCCAGCTCGGTCTCCACTCTCTTCAGCTGGTGACGGGCCATCGCGAGGTTCGCCCGTGACTTGTCCAGCGCCAGATAGAGGAACAGGCCGTTGTTCCCGCGCCCCTTGAGCAGCCGGATCAGGTGGTACTGCTCGCCCAGGGTGATCAGGATGTCCTCGATCTCGTCCTTCAGGCCGAGGTGTTCCATGGTCCGCACCTTGGCGCGCACCACGTCCGTGTTCCCGGCGGCGGCGACCGCCAGATCGAGGTCCTTGCCGCCGCCGAGCGTGCCGAGGGCCATGCCGCTGGTGTAGTCGACCAGAGCCACGCCGATGGCGCCCTCGATCGAGGCCATCGCGTCCTTGAGTGCGGTTTCGGTGTTCGCCATGGGAGGTGCACTTCCTTTCTTCCGGGTGGTGCCAGACGGGGTGGTGCGGGTGGTGCTGGAGCGGGTGGTGTCGGGGCCGGGTGTTTCCGGTGCCGTGCGGCTGCGGGCGGCCCGGGAGTGGGCGCCGTGCGAAGGGGGGTTGGTCATGGGCTCTCCGGACGGTCGAGGGCGCCGTCGACCAGCTCGCCGATCCGGGTGCTCGACCGGCGGGCCTCCAGATGGAGTCGGCCCACATTGATGCGCGGCTGGGCGAGCAGGGTGAGCACGGCGGACGGGCCCGCCGCGTACGTCGCCACATAGCCGTGCTCGCCCCGGACCAGCAGTTCGCGGAAGGCGCCCTGTCCCGTTGTCTCGGTCAGCCGCTGCGCGACGCCGAGGGCCGCCGCGGTGAGCGCGGCGACGGACTCGCCCTCGGCCGATGTGGTGTCCTGCGCCAGTACCAGGCCGTCGGCGCTGGCCGCCAGCGCCCCGCTGATCTGCGGCACGCGGGCTCTCAACCGTCTCAGCTCGTCGAGCACTTCGGCCTCCGCGGACATCAGTAGTCTCCTCTCGGCGCGCTGCCGCAGAGCGCGGATCACAGCGTGGCCTCCAATGCGTCGCGCAGCCGGCGGAGCAGGGCGACATCCGGGTCGGGTGACACGTCGGCGACCGCCTCGGCGAACCGGGCGGGGATCGCGGACCTCTGCGGTGCGGGGGTGTGCGGGTTCTCGACGGCACCGGCGGCTGCCAGCCTGCGTACGTCGATGAGGGTGTGGAAGGCCGGGCGGCCCAGGACCCGGGCGATGCCGGGCGGGGTGAGTTCCCCGTCCGCCAGGTCGAGCACCGCCCGCTGCCTCGGGGTGACCGGGATGTCCGGCCGGCTCGGGGCCCGCACCACCGGCGCCGTGTCGACGTCCGGGTACGGCCAGAGCCGGTCGAGCAGTTCCCGGCGGCGGGCGGCCTCCCGCTCCACCGCGTCGGCCGGAACCGGGAGCACGGTGCCGATCCAGTGCGCCACGCCGTAGCGGAAGCGGGTGGGGCCGCTGCTGGGCGCCAGGGCGAAGTACGCCGCGTCGTGCAGGGCACCGAGATGGCAGATCTCCAGTTCGCCGTCCGCCACCTGGCCGCTCTCGACGAGGAACCGGCCGACGCGGCCATGGGCCCCGGCCCGGTCCAGAGCCTGCTGCCAGCCTTCGGGGCGCAGCCGCCCCGAGGCGGTCAGCAGGATGTCTATCCCGGGCGCCGCCGGGCTCTCGGCGTGCACCACCTGGCCGTCGACCAGATAGAGCGTGCCGCGGTCACGCAGCAGGGCTCCGGTGGCGCGTTCACCGGCGAGGCGGACGAGCATGGGGGAGACGCCCGAGGGTCTCGCCGCTGTGGTCATCACAGCACCAGTCGTTCGGCGATGTCCCGCAGCCGTAATCGGGCGAGCGCCAGATTGCCCTCGTCGCGGTCGAGCCAGAGGTGCAGGAAGACGCTGCTGTCGAAGGTCGTCTCGACGAAGCGCAGGACGTGGTAGCCGGTGCGGGTGGTGACGATGACGTCCTCCACCGGAAGTCCCTTCGGGGGAGCGGCCGTTGACGCTCCGGCCTGCTTGCCCGCGCCCGGTTCCGACGGGGCGAACGCGGGGTGTTCGGCAGCCATCCGGGCCAGCTCCGCGGTCTCGGCCGCGGTCGCCTCGTGGTCGTTGTTCGGCGAGTCGCCGATGGTGCCGAGTGCGAGGCCGCTGGTCCAGTCGACCACGGCCGCACCGAGGGAGCCGGGCAGCCGCATGGCTTCCAGCAGACACTCGTCGATTCCGGGCACGCGGAACTCCCCTCCCAGCGTGGTGCGCCTGGCCGCGGGGGCGGCCGTGCTGCAGTGACCGCCAAGTTACGCAACGCTCCCTCTGCTGGTGGGAGTTCTGGCATTTTCCAGCGGAACATGCGCGACGGGTCTAGGGTCTGCGTTCTGCCCGTGTCCCGGGCCGTGACCGTGCCTGTGCACGCACCTCCGGACGGCCGGGACGGCCGGGGTGCCCGCGGGCCGGATGATCAGCTGGTGCTGGTGCTGGTGCTGGTGCTGGTGGCTGAGGCTCGCGGCGGTGTCTCGTGATCCGTGTCCGGCGCCCGGGTCCCGCAGCCGTCAGAGCAGTGCGTCCGCGTGGGACCCGCCCGCCTCGGCCACGATCTCCCGCACGCTCTGCGCGTCCCGTACGGTCGCGAACCTGACCCCTCGCCCGTCGGGTGCCGGACCCTGCCCGGCGCCTTCCGTGAACCCGTAAACGGCCGGCCTGGCAAGGCTGTTGTACGCGTAGTGGTGCGCGAAGTAGTACGCACCGGTGTCCAGTACCGCCACGTAGTCGCCCTGGCCGAGCCGCGGCAGCTCGCGGTTCTCCGCCAGCAGGTCGCCCGCGAAGCAGGCGGGGCCCGCGATGTCCTGGGCGACGACGGGGGCCGTGCTGGGGCGGCCTTCCCCGTCGTACGCGGCGATCCGCAGCGGCCAGGACGCGGGCGCGTACACCGTGCGGGTCGCCACCTGCACCCCGGCGTGAGTGACCGCGATGGCCCGGCCGCCCGCCGACTTGGCGTACTCGACGCGGGCCAGGATCGTGCCGTGCTTGGCGAGCAGCGAGCGGCCGAATTCGGTGACCAGGCCGTAGCGGCCGTCGAACAGGCCCGGCGCCGCCGACTTCAGGAGCCGCGCGTACTCGGCGTACGTGGGTGTCTCGTCGTCCGACGAGAAGTTGACCGGCAGCCCGCCGCCGATGTCGACGGTGTCGATCTGCTGACGGCCGGCCGCCGCGTTGATCTCCTCGGCGAGTTCGTACACGGCCCGTACGCCGTCCGCCATCAGCGCCAGCGGGACACCCTGCGAGCCCGAGTGGGTGTGCAGCCTGTTCAGCCACGGGCGGTCCAGGAAGGCGCGGACGACCCAGGCGCGGGCGCCCTCGTCGCGCAGCGCCACCCCGAACTTCGAGGTCGCGGTGGCTGTCGACAGCGCGCCGATGGAGCCGCCGCCGATCTGCGGATTGACCCGCAGGCCCAGGGGGGAGGAGGTCGGGGCCGACCGGACCAGGGCGTCGAGCCGTGTCAGCTCCTGCGGATTGTCGGCGTTCACCGCGATCCCGATGGCGAGCGCCTCGCGCAGCTCGGCGGGCGTCTTGGCGGGGGAGTCCAGGACGGTGTGCGCCGGGCTCACACCCGCGGCGCGGGCCAGCGCGAGCTCGCCGGGGCTCGCGACCTCCGCGCCGATGCCCTCCGTGGCGAGCAGCCGTAGGACGGGCACGAGCGGGGCAGCCTTCACGGCGAAAGCGTGCAGAACGGGCGTACCCGGCGGAGTGACCTCCTCGAACGCGGCCCGCAGTGCGGCGGCACCGCCGCGGATGCCGTGGATGTCCAGCAGCCCGACGACGGGGGACTCCGGGCCGGTGAGCCCGGTGGCCACCGCGGCCCGTACTGCCTGCTCGCGCCGCGTGGCGGCGGCCGTCTCGGAACCCGTGCCGTAGACCGTTCCAGAACCCGTTTCAGAAGCCATGTGATCCAGCCAATCATCCGCCGGGACGAGGTGGGGTTGCCGCAGTGTATTGACTAGTTCTATTCAGCTCGTCAAGATGTGAATAGTTCATGTAACAGTGTGGGATCGAGGAGGCAGACCATGTCAGGACCCCGGCCGGTACGGGCCCCCCGCGGTACGGAGCTGAGCGCCCTGGGGTGGCAGCAGGAGGCCGCCCTGCGCATGCTCCAGAACAACCTGGACCCCGAGGTCGCCGAGCACCCCGACAAGCTCGTCGTCTACGGCGGCACCGGTAAGGCCGCCCGCGACTGGCGCTCCTTCGACGCGATGGTGCGCACGCTGCAGACCCTCAAGCAGGACGAGACGATGCTCGTCCAGTCGGGCCGCCCGGTCGGCGTGATGCAGACCCACGAGTGGGCGCCGCGCGTGCTGATCGCCAACTCCAACCTGGTGGGCGACTGGGCCAACTGGGAGGAGTTCCGGCGGCTCGAATCGCTCGGGCTCACCATGTACGGCCAGATGACGGCCGGCTCCTGGATCTACATCGGCACCCAGGGCATCCTCCAGGGCACCTACGAGACCTTCGCCGCTGTCGCCGCCAAGCGCTTCGACGGCACGCTCGCCGGGACGATCACGCTCACCGCCGGACTCGGCGGCATGGGCGGCGCCCAGCCGCTCGCGGTGACGATGAACGACGGTGTCGCGATCTGTATCGACGTCGACCCGCGCGCCATCGAGCGCCGTATCGAGCACCGCTACCTGGACGTCCGGGCGAACTCGCTGGAGCACGCGCTGCAGCTCGCCACCGAGGCGCGCGACGCCCGCAAGCCGCTCTCCATCGGCCTCCTGGGCAACGCCGCCGAGCTGCTGCCCCGGATGCTCGCCGAGGGCGCGCCGATCGACATCGTGACGGACCAGACGTCCGCGCACGACCCGCTCGCCTACCTGCCGCTCGGTATCGACTTCGACGACATGGCCGCGTACGCCGCCGAGAAGCCCGCCGACTTCACGGTGCGCGCCCGTGAGTCCATGGCCCGGCACGTCGAGGCCATGGTCGGCTTCATGGACGCGGGGGCCGAGGTCTTCGACTACGGCAACTCCATCCGCGGTGAGGCCCAGTTGGCCGGATACAGCCGGGCGTTCGACTTCCCCGGCTTCGTGCCCGCCTATATCCGCCCGCTCTTCTGCGAGGGCAAGGGCCCGTTCCGCTGGGCCGCGCTCTCCGGAGAGGCCGCGGACATCCACAAGACCGACAAGGCGCTCCTGAAGCTCTTCCCGGAGAACGAGTCGCTGCACCGCTGGATCAAGATGGCCGGTGAGCGCGTCCACTTCCAGGGCCTGCCCGCCCGGATCTGCTGGCTGGGCCAGGGCGAGCGCGACAAGGCCGGCGCCCTCTTCAACGACATGGTCGCGGACGGCACGCTCGCCGCCCCGCTCGTCATCGGCCGCGACCACCTCGACTGCGGTTCGGTCGCCTCTCCGTACCGCGAGACGGAGGCCATGCTCGACGGCTCCGACGCCATCGCCGACTGGCCGCTCCTCAACGCCATGGTCAATGTCGCGTCCGGTGCGTCCTGGGTCTCCATCCACCACGGCGGCGGGGTCGGCATGGGCCGCTCCATCCACGCCGGACAGGTGTCGGTGGCCGACGGCACTCCGCTCGCGGGCGAGAAGATCCGCCGGGTGCTCACCAACGACCCCGGCATGGGCGTCATCCGGCACGTCGACGCCGGGTACGACATCGCCGAGCGGGTCGCCGACGAGCGCGGCGTCCGGGTGCCGATGCGTGAGGGCGACGACGCCACCGCGGCCACCACCGGCGGCGAGGGCGATCCCAAGTGACCACCTCGTTCCACGAGATGTGGGCGGAGCTGCTGCCGGTCGGCCGCAGCTCCGCCTCCGGCGGGTACCGCAGGTACGCCTGGACCGCCGCCGACGCCGACTGCCGCGCCTGGTTCAAGGACCAGGCGCTGGCCCGCGGCCTCACGTACGAGCTCGACCGCAACGGCAACCAGTGGGCGTGGCTGGGTGATCCGCTGGGTACCGACGCGGTCGTCACGGGCTCGCACCTGGACTCCGTACCGGACGGCGGCGCCTTCGACGGGCCCCTCGGCGTGGTCTCCTCCTTCGCCGCCCTCGATGAACTCCGCGGCAGAGGGGCCGAGTTCACCAGGCCGCTCGCGATCAGCAACTTCGGGGACGAGGAAGGCGCCCGCTTCGGGCTCGCCTGCGTCGGCTCCCGGCTCGCTGCCGGACAGCTCACCGTCGACAAGGCCCGGCTGCTCCGTGACGGCGACGGTGTCGCACTGCCCGACGCCATGGAGCAGGCCGGGTACGACCCCGCCACCATCGGCCCGGACCCGCAGCGGCTCGCCAGGATCGGCGCGTTCGTCGAGCTCCACGTGGAGCAGGGGCGCGCCCTCGACCTCAGCGGCGACCCGGTCGGTATCGCCTCCGCGATCTGGCCGCACGGCCGTTGGCGGTACGACTTCCACGGCGAGGCGAACCACGCGGGGACCACCCGTCTCGTGGACCGCCGCGACCCGATGCTGACGTACGCCGAGACGGTCATCGCCGCCCGGCGCGAGGCGGAACTCGCGGGCGCGGTGGCCACCTTCGGCAAGATCTCCGTCGAGCCGAACGGCGTCAACGCGATCCCCTCGCTGGTCCGTGGCTGGCTCGACTCGCGCGCAGCCGACCAGGCCACCCTGGACACCGTCATCGCGGGTATCGAACGGGCGGCGAGGGAACGGGGCGAGCGGGACGGCGTGGACGTCCGCGTCACCCGGGAGTCCTTCACCCCCGTCGTCGAGTTCGAGCACGCCCTGCGTGACGAGCTCCGCAAGATCCTCGGCGGCGACGGGACCGGTGTGCCCGTTCTCGGAACGGGCGCGGGACACGACGCCGGGATCCTCTCCGCGTCGGTCCCGACCGCCATGCTGTTCGTACGCAACCCCACAGGTGTCTCGCACTCACCGGCGGAGACCGCCGGTGAGGACGACTGCCTGGCCGGGGTGACCGCACTCGCCGACGTACTGGAGGGCCTGGCGTGCAGGTGACCTACTGGCTGGAACACGCCTGGCTCGACACCCATGTCGAGCCGGGCGTCGTCCTGGAGACCGACCGGGGCCGGATCACGGCCGTCCGCAAGGAGGTGCCGGCGCCGCCGCCCGGTGCGACGGCCCTGCGCGGACTGACCGTCCCGGGCCTGGCCAACGCCCACAGCCACGCCTTCCACCGCGCCCTGCGCTCCACCGCCCAGGTCGGCTCCGGCACCTTCTGGACCTGGCGCGACGTCATGTACGGCGTCGCTACCCGGCTCACGCCGGACTCCTACCACGCGCTCGCCCGCGCGGTGTACGCGGAGATGGCGCTGGCCGGGATCACCGTGGTCGGTGAGTTCCACTACGTGCATCACGCCCCGGGCGGGACGCCCTACGACGACCCGAACGCGATGGGCGAGGCGCTGATCGCGGCGGCCGCCGACGCGGGCATCCGCATCACGCTCCTGGACACCGCCTACCTGGCGTCCGGCATGATCGACAGATACCGCAGCGCGGAGCCGGAGAAGCACCAGCGGCGCTTCTCCGACGGATCGGCGCAGAGCTGGGCCGAGCGGGCCTCCCTGCTGAAGGACCGCGAGCACGCCCGGATCGGAGCGGCCGTCCACTCCGTGCGCGCCGTCCCCGCGGGGCAGCTCGCCACCGTGGCCGAATGGGCCGAGGCCCGCCGGGCCCCGCTCCATGTGCATCTCTCCGAGCAGACCGCCGAGAACGAGTCCTGTCTGACGGCGCACGGCTGCACGCCGACCCGGCTCCTCGCCGACCACGGCATCCTGGGCCCCCGCACCACGGGCGTCCACAACACCCACCTCACCGACGAGGACATCAGCCTCCTCGGCTCCACGGCTACCGGCACCTGTATGTGCCCCACCACCGAACGCGACCTGGCCGACGGCATCGGCCCCGCCGTCCGGCTCCAGCACGCGGGCAGCCCGCTCTCGCTGGGCAGCGACAGCCACGCCGTGATCGACATCCTCGAAGAGGCGCGCGCCCTGGAGCTGAACGAACGGCTGCGCTCGCGCACCCGCGGCCACTGGACGGCAGCGGCCCTGCTGCGCGCCGCCACCGCAGGGGGGCACCACGCGCTCGGCTGGCCCGAAGGAGGCGTCATCGAGAGCGGCGCGCTCGCCGATCTCACCACCATCGCCCTCGACTCGGTCAGAACAGCGGGTCCGGTACCGCGCCTCGGAGCGGAGACCGCGGTATTCGCCGCATCCGCCGCTGACGTGCGCCATACGGTCGTGGGCGGCCGCCATGTCGTACGCGACGGGGTCCATGCCCTGGTCCCGGACGTCCCGCAGGCGCTGGCCGAGACGATCGCGGCGCTGCGACCCTGATCCCGTACCCGTATCCGTAGGAGCACACCGCGATGACGAACGCCGCCACCGCCCTCACCCACATCGGCAGTCTGGTCACCAACGACCCCTCCCTCGGGGACGGATCCCCGCTCGGTCTGATCCAGGACGCGGCGCTCGTCATCGACGGCGACCGCATCGCCTGGGTCGGTGAATCCAGCAAAGCACCCGCCACTGACAACGCGGTCGACGCGGGCGGCCGGGCGGTGATCCCGGGGTTCGTCGACTCGCACTCGCACCTGGTCTTCGCGGGCGACCGGACGGCCGAGTTCAACGCGCGCATGTCAGGCCGCAGTTACTCGGCCGGCGGTATCCGCACCACGGTCGCTGCGACCCGCACGGCCACCGACGAGGAACTCTCGGCGAACGTCGCGGCGTACCTCCACGAGGCGCTCCGCCAGGGCACCACCACGCTGGAGACGAAGTCCGGCTACGGGCTGACCGTCCACGACGAGGCACGGGCCCTGCGCGTCGCGGCGGCCCACACCGAAGAGGTCACCTACCTGGGTGCCCACATCGTCGCGCCCGAGTACGCCGACGACCCCGCCGGGTACGTCGCCCTGGTGACCGGCGAGATGCTGGACGCCTGCGCGCCGCACGCCCGCTGGATCGACGTGTTCTGCGAGAAGGGCGCCTTCGACGGCGACCAGGCCCGCGCGATCCTCACCGCGGGGCGGGCCAGGGGTCTGCATCCGCGCGTCCACGCCAATCAGCTGAGCTACGGTCCGGGCGTCCAGCTCGCCGTCGAACTGGACGCCGCCTCCGCCGACCACTGCACCCATCTCACCGACGAGGACGTCACAGCCCTGGCCGACGGCGACACCGTCGCCACCCTGCTGCCGGGGGCCGAGTTCTCCACCCGTGCCACCTGGCCGGACGCCCGCCGCCTCCTCGACGCGGGCGCCACGGTCGCGCTCTCCACCGACTGCAACCCGGGCTCGTCGTTCACGTCGTCCATGCCGTTCTGCATCGCCCTGGCGGTGCGGGACATGGGGATGAGCCCGGACGAGGCGCTCTGGTCCGCCACAGCGGGCGGGGCGCGGGCGCTGCGCCGCACGGACATCGGCCGTCTCGCACCGGGCGCCAGGGCCGACCTGGCCCTCCTCGAAGCGCCGTCCCACGTCCACCTCGCCTACCGTCCCGGCGTCCCGCTGGTCTCGGGGGTGTGGCAGCGCGGAGTCCGCGTGCTCTGAGGGGCATCGCGTGACGTACGGCGCGCACGGGGCTGCGGGAATGTGCCCGCGGTCCCGCGCACGCTGAAGAGCCGGTCCCGGCGGGCGGGACCGGCTCTTCCGCCGAGGTGCGGTCCGGCCGGTGTGCCGGGCGGACGCTCCTCGTGGCGGTCTCACTGCTCCAGGGTCAGCCCCTTACGGAGCTTCACCAGGGTGCGCGACAGCAGCCGCGACACGTGCATCTGCGAGATGCCCAGCTCTTCGCCGATCTCCGACTGCGTCATATTGGCGACGAAGCGCAGGGACAGGATCTGCCGGTCGCGCGAGGGGAGCCCGGCGATCAGGGGCTTCAGCGACTCGATGTACTCGACGCCTTCGAGGTCGTGGTCCTCGTAGCCGATCCGGTCGGCCAGCGCGCCCTCGGAGTCGTCCTCCTCGGGCTGGGCGTCCAGCGAGCTCGCGGTGTACGCGTTGCTCGCCGCCATCCCTTCGACGACCTCTTCCTTGGTCAGGTCGAGGCGCGCTGCGAGTTCCGCCACGGTCGGGGCGCGGTCGAGCTGCTGAGCGAGCTCGTCGCCCGCCTTGGCGAGGTCGAGACGGAGCTCCTGGAGCCGGCGCGGGACCCGCACCGACCAGGACGTGTCACGGAAGAAGCGCTTGACCTCACCGATGATCGTCGGCATGGCGAACGTGGGGAATTCGACGCCCCTGCTGAGCTCGAAGCGGTCGATCGCCTTGATCAGGCCGATCGTGCCGACCTGGATGATGTCTTCCATCGGTTCGCTGCGGGAGCGGAACCGGGAGGCGGCGAACTTGACCAGGGCCAGGTTGAGCTCGACAAGCGTGTTGCGTACGTAGGCGTGCTCGTGCGTGCCCTCTTCAAGGGACTCCAGCCGCGCGAAGAGCGTCTTCGACAGGGCCCTGGCGTCCAGCGGCCCCACTTCGTCGTACGGCGGAATCTCAGGAAAGTCCTCGATTCCGGAGTCGATCCGGTCGGGCGGGGTAGGCCGTGCAGTCGACGCATCGCTGCGAGATTCGTCGAGCCGGGGTGACATGGTGTCCTCCATGGTTCTCGGCATATGGCTGCCGATGCCTGTGTCAGCGGTGTAGCGGCGCCTCCGAAGCCGGCCGTGTTCGAATGCTGTCGCTACTACCCCTATCGGCTCGGGATGGACAAGCGCAAGTGTTAAATGTCCGTATTGCTACGTTTCGTTGGGGTTGTTCGGGTACCGGTCGGCGTGTGGAAGGCGTAGTCTTCGTCGCACGTCAGCCACATCTCCAACACGGCGAAGAGGGACGGACATGGACCGCGGGACGGTCGGCAGTGCGAACCGGGGTCGGCTTCTGGTCGAAGTCAGGTCCGCGGGCCGGAGTGAGGTCGTGACTCCAGCAGGTGAGCTCGATCACCACACTGCCGAATTGCTGAGCGAGCCGTTGGACAAGGCTCTGGAGCGGGGCCGGTCGAGGCTGGTCATCGACTGCTCCCGGCTGGAATTCTGCGACTCCACCGGACTGAACGTGCTGCTCGGGGCCCGCCTCAAGGCGGAGGCCGCGGGGGGCGGGGTGCATCTCGCGGGGATGCTCCCCGTGGTGGCCAGGGTGTTTGAGATCACAGGCGCCGAGGCCGTCTTCACCGTGCACGATTGCCTGGAAGATGCGCTGCGCGACTGATCGGCACACTCTGTTGAAAGAAAATGAGTGTTGTCACCATTAGGCAGGGCAGGAGTCCCTCCGCAATCTCTGTACCGCTGACTTTTTGAACTGGTGAATCGGTGAGGTGAAGCGCTGATGAGCACCACCCGGCAGCAGCCGCCGGGGGACCTCGGCCCCGAGCGCGACGGCGCCGGACCAGCCTTTACCGTGTCCGCCGAAGGCCGCAGTCGCACGCTCTCCCTGTTGAGCGCGAGCGGCATTGTCCCGCTGGCGCGTGATTTCACGCGTCAGGCACTGTACGACTGGGCCTGGCTGCCGGCGGAGAGCGCCGACCGGCGCGCCGCGGCGGAGGATGTCCTGCTGGTCGTGTCCGAGCTGGTCACCAACGCGTGCCTGCACGCCGAGGGCCCCGAGGAGCTGCGCGTCTCGTACGGGCAGAAAGTGCTCCGTCTTGAGGTCGCCGACCGCGGTGCGGGACAGCCCGCGCCGCGCAGCCCGCACCGGGCCGGCCGGCCCGGTGGGCACGGCATGTTCATCGTGGAGCGGCTCTGCCTCGACTGGGGTGTGGTCCGTACGCCGGGCAGTCCCGGCAAGATGGTCTGGGCCGAGCTGGCCGCGCCCGCATAGCGGGACGGCCCGTCGGCGCCGGCCCGCCCGGTCCCCGTGGGCGGTTTCTGCCGGACGGGGGCCCGGCCTGCCGGGCGCGGTCCGCACGGCATGGGACGGCCCGTCCGTCCTGCCCCCGGTCCGGGGCGGTAGGGCCCGGCAGGCGTTGGCGGCGCACTGGCTGCCCCTCGCGCCACTCCTCTCTCCTCTTTCTCCTGTTCCCCCTGAGCGCACCGATCCGGTGCGCTCTTTGTCTTCCCTCGGCAAGGGCTCCGGCGTACCTTGAGCGCCAAATCTGATGTGTCGTCAGTAACTTAGCGGCGGCATCCGGCATAAGGGGTTTCGAGGTGTCGTACCAGAAGCGGACAGCGTTTGCGCTGGCGGCGGCCGTCGCGGGCTCGGTGGTGCTGATGACCGCACCGGCGGCCCAGGCCGACGTCGTGGACGTCAACTACCAGTGCAAGACGCCGATCGGGAGCAAGGGAGCCGTCTCGCCCATCGACATCAAGGGCGTCAAGAGCGGCAGCGGCTACACCCTCACCATGTCCTTCCAGAAGGGCGTCTCGTCCAGCCCGGTCGAACTGGGCAAGGGGGCCATGAAGCCCAGTGCGCTCATCAGGCTGGGAGGCGCCGAGAGCGGTACGGTCCCCGTTTCGGGGGCGACCAACTCGGCCGCGATACCCGCCAATTCACCCATCAAGATCAGTGACCTGTCGGGCACCTACACGCCCAAGAAGACCGGCAAGGTCACCTTTACCGCGTCGACGCTGACCATCAAGGCGCTCGGCACGACCACCACCTGCACTCCGTCCAACAGCCCCAAGCCCTCACTGGAGCTGACGGTCGCGGGATCGGGCGGCGGCGGTACGAGCGGGGGCAGTGGCTCCACGGGCGGCTCCACCGGCTCCACCGGCAGTACCGGCGGCTCCGGCACGTCGCAGAGCACGTCGGGCGGCAGCCTGCCGAAGACCGGGCCGCTCGACTCCACGATGGCGCTCGGCACGCTCGGCGGGACGGTGCTGCTGAGCGGGGCCGCCGGAGTGCTGTGGCTGACCCGGCGGGGCCAGCGGTCCGCGTAGGCCGTGTCCGCAGCACCGGCCGGGCCGGACCGTCAGGCCGGGCGGGAAGTGAGGCGGGCCGGGACATGAGGCAGAGCTGGGACGTAGGACAGACCGGGAGTTGTTCCATGCGCACGCGCATCATCCGTTCCGTCGTGCTCACGGCAGGCGTGCTGCTCTGCGCCGCCGTACCCGCGCTCGTACCCGCGTCCGCTGCGGAACCGGCGGCCGGCGGGCCCGGCTGGACGGCGGCACCCGCGAGCGGCGGGGGCACCAGGCCCAGCACGGCCGGCCGGCCGTACTTCTACCTGGAGGGCGCGCCCGGGACCGTGCTGGAGGACACCCTGGCGCTGACCAATCCGGGGAAGAACGCGCTCACGGTACGACTGGGCGGCGCCGAGGCGTACAACACGGCCTCGGGCGGGTTCGCTCTGCGCACCACGGGCAACAGCTGGATCACCCCGGCCGCCCGCACGGTGAAGGTCCCGGCGCGTACCAGCGCCCGTGTCCCCTTCAGCGTCACGGTCCCGGCCGACGCCGAGCCGGGTGACCACCCGGCTGCGATCGTGGCGGCGGCCGGAGGGCACCGGACCGGAGTGCGCGTGCAGTTGAGGGTGAGCGGACCGACGCTCTCGGCGCTGACCGTCGAGGACGTCCGCGCCGACAAGGGTGCGGGGCTGATCCGCTACACGGTCGTGAACCGCGGCAACACCTCACTCACCCCGCACCTCGATGTCCGGGTCTCCGGGCTCATCGGCGGTGGTCACCGCATCGCCGGGCGCACGCTGCCGGTCGATGTACTGCCCGGACGGCGCGTACGGCTCACGGCGGAGTGGCCGCATCCGCCGGTGCTCGGTCCGGCAGCCGTCCACCTCGTGGTGACGGCCGGGGGCGGGGCCCGCGGGGCGGGAAGCGCCTCGGCTGTGTTCCTCCCGTGGTGGTCCGTGGCGGGGCTCGCGTCTCTGGCGGCGGCCGGCGCGGGCGGGTGGTTCGTCGTACGGCGCAGACGCGCGTCGGCGACGGGGCCCGGACCGTACGCGAGGAGCAGCCCCGGCGCCGGCCCCGGCGGCAGTACCGGACCCGACAGTGAATCCGACAGTGAACCGGCGACGGCGGGAGCGGCAACGTGAAGACTGAACCCGGCCGTTGGCTGTGGCCCTTCGGCGTCTGGGGGGCCGCCCTGGCCTTCCTCGCCGCCCTGGTCCTGTCCCCGGCCGCCGGCGCCGCGGCGGCGGACAAGCCCGGCGCCACACTCTCCCAGCAACAGGGCGGCAAGGGCGGCGACATCACCGTCACGGGCACGGGCTGGCGCCCCGACGCGCTGCTCATGATGCTGATCTGCGGTCAGGCCTCGCCGGCCCGCGGCGTGATCGGCGGCACCAACTCCTGTGCCAACGCCGACGGACGCGCCGTCACCACCGGTTCCAAGGGCACCTTCAGCAAGAAGCTGCCGGTCGCCGAGCCGCCCCAACCCTGCCCCTGCGTGGTGCACATCGCCACAGTGACCGGCGAACAGGCCACCGCCGACGTCGTGTTCAAGGTGGCGGGCCATCCGGTCGCGGCGCTGCCGAAGCCCGCGCCCGGCGGACGCCTCGCGGTCCTGTCCGGCGCCCGCCTCGAGGGATCCAGCGGCGTCCTCACCTGGTTCGGGGCGCCGCCCAGCCGGAAGATCGTCTTCACCGTGGGCAATCTCGGCTCGACGCCCGTCAAGGACCCGCTCTTCTCCCTCGGCACGGCGCACGGTGTGTTCGCCCCGCAGTGGGAGGACCGGCAGTGGCACGGCACGGTCGCACCCGGCAGGAAGGCGCGGATCAAGCTGGACGCCGAACTGTCGGCGGGCGCCCACGGCGACTACCAGGTCGCGGTGAAGTACGCGGGCAAGACGCTGATCGAGCAGCCCTGGGGGGTGGGGCGCCCGTGGGGTGTCACGTTCTTCTGGCTGCTGCTGTGCGTGGTCGTACCGGCCGCGGTGTTCCGTATCGGCATGGCCGTCGTCGACAAGGTCAGGCCGCGTACCGCGCGCGCTACGGGCGTCGGGGCCGGGCGCCACCGGAACACGCTGCTGCTGGGACTCACCGCGAGGACGTCCGCGCTCCGCAGGCCCGACCGGGCGGCCGGGCCGCCCGGTGACGGGCCCCCACCTACGGCCACGGTTCTGCCGTGGTTCACCCCGGACACCGCACCGTCTGAGAACCACCCGGCCGAGAAGCACCCGACGACGAAGGGAAACTCGTGATCAGACAACGGAGGATGAGCGCGGCAGGATTCGCGCTGATGCTCGGCGGTGCGGGGATCATGCTGGCGGCGGGCCCCGCCCAGGCCGCTGACGTCTCGTACAAGACCGAGTGCATACCGCCCGCGATCTCAGGTCTGCCGCCCATCGAGGGCACGACCCAGGTGGCTATCACGGCGCCCGCCACCGCGAAGGTGGGCGACGAGGTCGACGTGGTGTGGAAGACGGTCTCGGCCGCCTCCAAGAACCCCGACATCCTCGACCTGGACTCCAACACCGTGCAGCCCACCGGCACGGTCAAGGTCGGCGGGGCGCAGACCGCGGATCTCGCCGTGCAGGGGCCCCGGACGAATCCGCCCATCCCCAAGGGCGCCCCGATGGTCCTCTCCGACATGACGGCCAAACTGAAGCTGACCAAGGCCGGGGACGTCACGCTCACGGCCGACAAGTACAGCATCAACGTAAGCAAGCCGATCTCCACCGACACCAAGTGCTCGCCCAAGGAGACGGTGAAGTCGTCGGCCACCATCAAGGTCACGGACGGCAGCGGCACGACGACCGGCGGCACCACCACGGGCGGCACCACCACCGGCGGCACCACCACGGGCGGCACCACCACCGGCGGCACCACCACCGGTGGCACGACCGCGGGTACGACCACGGGCGGCACCACCACGGGCGGGGCGACCACCGGTGGTACGGCGACGGGTGGCACGACGGCGGGTACGACGACCGGCGGGACCACCACATCAGGGGGTACCGGCGGAGGCTCGACCGACTTCCCGGGCAAGGAGGTCTCCGTCGCCTACGCCTGCAAGACGCCCATCGGCAACAAGAGCGCCACTTCGCCGGTGAAGATCAGCGCGAAGAAGAGCGGTGGGGACTACGGCCTCACCGTCAAGTTCAGCAAGTCCGTGATGGACAGCCCGGCCGACATCCCGGCCGGTTCCGTCGTGCCGTCCATGGACGTCAAGCTCGGTGGCGCGGACAAGGGCACGGTCCATGTGGCGGGCCCGGCCAACAAGTCGGCCATCAAGTCGGGCGCCCCCATCGAGATCCCCGACCTCTCCGGTACGTACAAGCCGGGGGCCGACGGCAAGACGACGCTCAGCCCCGGCGTGCTGACGGTCAAGGCGCTCGGCACGACCACGACCTGCACCCCGCCGGCGAACGTCGCCGTCTCGCTGGAGCTCGACACGTCCGCCCAGCCGGGCGGCGCTGCGGGCGGCACATCGACCGGCGGCACCACCGGGGGCACCGCGACGGGCGGCTCGGCCACCGGCACCAGCGGCGGCCTCGCCGAAACCGGTGCGAGCGACAACGGCGGCCTGCGGGCGCTCGGTCTGGTGGCCGGCACGGTGATCCTGCTGGGCGGCGCGGTGTTCACCTTCACCCCGTGGAGGAGGCTGCGCGGCACCCGCTGACCCCGGGCGTACGGCTCCTCCCCAGCATCAGCATCAGCACCGGCACCGGGGAGGGGTTCCCGTGCACGACGAAGCCCCCGCCGCACCTGACCTTCGGTGCGGCGGGGGCTTCGTACCGGACCGGACAGGCCCGGCGGTACAGCTGCGGAGCGGTGCGGACAGCGTCAGCGGACGTCGCCCATGAGCTCCTTGACCTTGCCGCGGTACATCCAGACCGCTATCGCCGCGACCACCGCGAGCGCCGCTTCAAGGCCGACCATGCCGGACTTGTTGAGGTTCACACCGGAGAGCGACAACAGGCTGGTGACGCAGTCGCCTGCCGTGACGGCGAGGAACCACACACCCATCATCTGGCTGGCGTACTTCGCCGGAGCCATCTTCGTGGTCACCGAGAGGCCGACGGGGGAGAGGCACAGCTCACCGACGGTCTGGACGAAGTAGATCGCCACCAGCCACATCGGGCTGACCTTGGAGCCGTCCGTCGTCGACATCAGCGGCAGCATGAACACGAAGAAGGAGACGCCGACCAGGAAGAGACCCGAGACGAACTTGACGACCGTGCTCGGCTCCTTGCCCCTCTTGTTGAGGGCCAGCCAGATCCAGGCGACGACCGGGGCCAGCGCCATGACGAACACCGGGTTCACCGACTGGTACCAGGACGTCGGGAAGTGGAAGCCGAGCAGGCTGTTCGTCGTGGAGTTCTCGCCGAAGAGCGACATCGTGGAGCCGCCCTGGTCGTAGATCATCCAGAAGATGGCAGCGGCCACGAAGAACCAGATGTACCCGGAGATCTTCTTCTGCTCCAGGCCGGACAGCTCCCGGTCGCGCTTCATGCGCACCAGGACGCCGATCGGGATCAGCAGGCCGAGCACGGTGATCGGGTAGAGCGCCCAGTTCTCCGTGAAGAGACCGCCGAAGACCACGATGCCGTAGAAGACCGCGGCGATGATCAGGCAGATCACGCCCTTGGTCAGGACGGAGCTGCGCTCCTGCGCCGACAGGGGCTTCGGGACGATGGAGCTGCGCTCGTTCAGGTGGCGCGTGCCGAGGAGGAACTGGAGCAGACCCAGGCCCATGCCGACGGCCGCGAGGGCGAAGCCGAGGTGCCAGTTGACGTTCTCGCCGACGGTGCCGATGACCAGCGGGGCGAAGAACGACCCGATGTTGATGCCCATGTAGAAGACGGTGAAGCCACCGTCCCGGCGGGGGTCGTCGGGGCCCTTGTACAGGTGCCCGACCATGGTGGAGATGTTGGCCTTCAGCAGTCCGGAACCGAACGCGACGAGTGCCAGACCAGCGAAGAACGTGCCCGTGCCGGGCAGCGCCAGAACGAGATGCCCGACCATGATGACCGAGGCCGCGATGGTGACCGTCTTGCGGGCCCCCCAGACGCGGTCACCGAACCAGCCGCCCGGCATGGTGAGCAGATAGACCATCGCCAGGTAGATCGAGTAGATCGCCGTGGCGGTGGCCGCGCTCAGATGCGGGCCGGTGCTGGACACCAGGTACAGCGGGAGCAGCGCCCTCATGCCGTAGAAGCTGAAACGCTCCCACATCTCCGTCATGAAGAGCGGTGCCAGGCCGCGGGGGTGGCCGAAGAAGGTCTTTTCCGGGGTGGCCGGATCCTTCGTCAGGCTTGACGCCATGGTCGTTCCTTGCTTTTCGGGACGCGTCCGGGATCGGTGACGCGCCCGGTGGGGGGTGGCCGGCACCGGCGTGGTCCGTCCCCGCCCCACGCCTGAGGGGCCAGCCGGATGGTTTCCGGACCGAGGGGGGAGACCACACCGGGATCCACGCTCCGTGCGCTGTGTCGCGCACGGGGCCCGGTCGCTAGGTCATTCACTGTTCGCGCGGCCGGGAGGACCGCGCACAGAGTAAGAGGGTCTTTGCCGCACCATGGCAGGCCAAAGAGCCCCAAGTACTGCTACAGGCGTATCGCCACCATAAAGAGCCAGCTGCGGCATTTGAAAGGGCTTGAGACATGGATCACAGGTGAACGCCGGAACCGGGCAACGTATTCGAAGGTAGCAATCCGTATGGGTGCCCATACCCGCAGCCCTTGGCGATCACCTCACGAGCACGACCCGTCGCGGTCTACCATCACCTTCATGACCCGTGTACTGCTCGCCGAGGACGACGCATCCATCTCGGAGCCGCTGGCCCGCGCACTGCGTCGGGAGGGTTACGAGGTCGAGGTGCGGGAAGACGGCCCGACCGCGCTCGACGCCGGCCTCCAAGGAGGGATCGACCTGGTCGTCCTGGACCTGGGCCTGCCAGGCATGGACGGCCTCGAGGTGGCCAGGCGGCTGCGCGCCGACGGGCACACCGTGCCCGTCCTGGTGCTCACCGCCCGCGCCGACGAGGTCGACACGGTGGTCGGTCTGGACGCCGGCGCCGACGACTACGTCACCAAGCCCTTCCGGCTCGCCGAACTGCTGGCGCGCGTACGGGCGCTGCTGCGGCGCGGCGCCACCGACACCGCCCCGCAGCCCGCCACCCACGGCGTACGGATCGACGTCGAGTCGCACCGCGCCTGGATGGGGGACGAGGAACTCCAGCTCACGGCAAAGGAGTTCGACCTGCTGCGGGTGCTGGTGAGGGACGCGGGCCGGGTCGTCACCCGGGACCAGCTGATGCGCGAGGTCTGGGACACCACCTGGTGGTCCTCCACCAAGACGCTCGACATGCACATCTCCTGGCTGCGCAAGAAGCTCGGTGACGACGCGGCGAACCCGCGCTACATCGCCACCGTGCGGGGCGTCGGCTTCCGCTTCGAGAAGAGCTGAGCAGCACAGTCCCGTCCCCGCACGCGCCGACTGCGACACTTGCGGCATGCGCCGCCGACTCATCAACTCCACGCTCGCCGTCGTGCTCGTCGTGATCGCCGTCTTCGGCGTCTCGCTGGTCATCGTCGAGACGCGCACCATCAGCAGCAGCGCCCAGGAGAGCGTGGACTCCGAGGCGCTGCGCCTCGCGAGCATCGTCGAGAGCCGCATCGTCGGGGACGAGCGGGTCACCACGGCGATCCTGCACGACCAGGTGGACGCCGACCGCTACGCGGTGATCAGGGTCCCCGGCCGGGACACCATCAGGCTCGGCACCGAGCCCGACGGCGGAGTCATCCGGTCCACGGCGACCGGCGCCCACGGCGAGCGGGTCTCGGTCGAGGAGGCGGGCTCCACCGTCACCCGCGAGGTCGGCAGGACGCTGCTGATCATCGGGGCTGTGGCCCTCCTCGCGATCGTCTCGGCCGTGCTGCTGGCCGTACGCCAGGCCAACAAACTCGCCTCGCCGCTCACCGACCTGGCCGAGACCGCGGAACGCCTCGGCTCCGGTGACCCGCGCCCCCGGCACAAGCGGTACGCGGTGCCGGAGCTGGACCGGGTCGCCGATGTGCTGGACTCGTCGGCCGAGCGGATCACCAGGATGCTGACCGCCGAGCGGCGGCTGGCCGCGGACGCCTCGCACCAGCTCCGTACGCCGCTGACCGCGCTGTCCATGCGGCTGGAGGAGATCACCCTCACCGGGGACCTGGACACGGTGAAGGAGGAGGCGACCATCGCACTGACCCAGGTCGAACGGCTTACGGACGTGGTGGAGCGGCTGCTCACGAACTCCCGCGACCCGCGCACCGGCTCGGCCGTCACCTTCGACCTGGACGAGGTGGTCACCCAGCAGCTCCAGGAGTGGCGCCCGGCCTACCGCAGCGCGGGGCGCGCGATCGTGCGGTCGGGGAAGCGCGGGCTGCGGGCCATCGGCACGCCCGGTGCGGTGGCCCAGGTGATGGCCGCCCTGATCGAGAACTCGCTGATGCACGGAGGCGGCACCGTCGCGCTCCGTACGAGGGTCACCGGCACCCAGACAGTCGTCGAGGTGACGGACGAGGGACCCGGAGTGCCGCCCGACCTCGGGGCGCGCATCTTCGAGCGGACCATCAGCGGCCGTAACTCCACCGGCATCGGTCTGGCCGTGGCCCGTGACCTCGCCGAGGCGGACGGCGGACGGCTCGAAATGCTCCAGCAGCACCCGCCGGTATTCGCTCTCTTCCTGAGCCGGGTGTCGAAGGACCCGGCGAAGCAGGACATGCTCCCGGACCCCGGGGGCCCGGAACCGACGATCAGGTGACGGGAGGGCTGTCAGGTCCCTGGGCGCGCCGTCAGTCCCGGCGGGCCTTCACCAGGGACGAGGGGGCCGGGGCGCGCTCCGGCGGGGCCGGCAGCGTGCGGAACACCCAGGTGCGGTACGACCAGAAGCGGAAGAGCGTCGCGACGGCAATACCGAAGAACTTGAAGAAGTTGCTCTCCAGGGACGAGTTCCAGCCGGCGCCGTAGGTCGCCGCGTAGAGGATCCCGTTCTCGATGACCGCTCCGACCAGGCTGAACAGCAGGAACAGACCCATCTCCCGGGCCCGGCCGCTCTTCTCGCGGTCCCGGTAGGCGAAGTACCGCAGACCGATGTAGTTGAAGACCACCGCTATGACGGTCGCCAGCACACTGGCCCGTACCACCGGCAGTGAGGTCGAGTGGCGGAGCAGATTGAACGCCACCATGTTGACCAGCAGACCCAGCCCGCCGACCACCCCGAACTTGGCGACCTCGCGCCACAGGCGCTGCACCCGCGTCCGCATCCCGCCGGAATCGCTCATGGTGGTCGCAGGCCCCGTTCGGTCGATTGTGTCAACGCGACCATGCTAACCAGTGGGCCGTTCGGGTGCCTGCTCAAGGCTGTGACGTGCTGGCATGCGGGCCATGGGCCTGCGGATACCCTGGTGTACGTGACGTTCCCCGTAGTCGGCATGGTCGGTGGCGGACAGCTCGCCCGGATGACCCACGAGGCGGGTATCCCCCTCGGCCTCAGATTCAAGCTGCTCAGTGACACCCCGCAGGACTCGGCGGCCCAGGTGGTCAGCGAAGTCGTCATCGGCGACTACCGCGACCTGGACACGCTGCGCGACTTCGCGCGCGGCTGCGATGTGATCACCTTCGACCACGAACATGTGCCCACCGCGCATCTGCGGGCCCTGGAGGCGGACGGCATCCCCGTCCGGCCCGGCCCCGACGCGCTGGTGCACGCCCAGGACAAGGGGGTGATGCGCGAGAGGCTCACCGCGATCGGCGCCCCCTGCCCCCGCCACCGCATCGTCTCCGACCCGGCCGACGCGGTCGCCTTCGCGGACGAGGTGGGTGGCTTCCCCGTGATCCTAAAGACGGTCCGGGGCGGCTACGACGGCAAGGGTGTCTGGTTCGTACGCTCCCTCGCGGACGCCGAAGCGCCCTTCAGGGCGGGCGTCCCGGTCCTGGCCGAGGAGAAGGTCGACTTCGTACGGGAGCTCGCGGCGAACGTCGTGCGCTCCCCGCACGGGCAGGCGGTGGCCTACCCGGTGGTCGAGTCCCAGCAGGTCGACGGGGTCTGCGACACGGTGATCGCCCCCGCGCCCGGCATCGACGAGGAGCTGGCGGGCACAGCCCAGCAGCTCGCCCTGCGGATCGCCGCCGAGCTGGACGTGACGGGACACCTCGCGGTCGAGCTCTTCGAGACCCGCGGCCCCGACGGCACCCCGGGCATCCTCGTCAACGAGCTGGCGATGCGCCCGCACAACTCCGGCCACTGGACCCAGGACGGCGCGATCACCTCGCAGTTCGCCAACCATGTGCGCGCGGTCCTCGACCTCCCACTGGGCGACCCGCGCCCGCGGGCCGGCTGGACGGTCATGTGCAACGTCCTGGGCGGCGACTTCCCCGACATGTACCAGGCGTATCTGCACTGCATGGCCCGCGATCCACAGCTCAAGATCCACATGTACGGCAAGGACGTGAAGCCGGGGCGCAAGGTCGGCCACGTCAACACCTACGGCGACGACCTCGACGACGTGCTGGACCGCGCCCGTCACGCCGCCGGATATCTGCGAGGGACGATCACCGAATGACCTCTCCGTCAGCTCCTGAGGCATCTGTTCCTTCCGGGTCTCCCCTCATCGGCATCGTGATGGGTTCGGACTCCGACTGGCCCGTCATGGAGGCGGCGGCCAAGGTCCTCGACGAGTTCGGTGTGGCGTACGAGGCGGATGTCGTCTCCGCGCACCGGATGCCGCGCGAGATGATCTCGTACGGCGAACAGGCCGCGGACCGCGGGCTCAAGGCGGTCATCGCGGGCGCCGGGGGAGCGGCCCACCTGCCGGGCATGCTGGCATCGGTCACCCCGCTGCCGGTCATCGGTGTCCCGGTACCGCTCAAGTACCTGGACGGCATGGACTCGCTGCTCTCCATCGTGCAGATGCCCGCCGGTGTCCCCGTGGCGACGGTCTCGGTGGCCGGCGCGCGCAACGCGGGACTGCTCGCCGTCCGCATCCTGGCCGCGTCCGACGCCGGGCTCCAGGCGAAGATGCGGAAGTTCCAGCAGGAACTGAACGACGAGGCGACGGAGAAGGGGACCCGGCTGCGCGCCAAGGTGGCGGGCGCGGGCTCCTTCGGATTCGGAAAGTAGAGGCCTCCCATGAGCAAGCACCTCACCGAAGCGCTGGATCTGCTCGCCGAGTACCCGGTCGTGGACGGCCACAACGACCTGCCCTGGGCGCTGCGCGAGAACGTCCGGTACGACCTCGACGCGCTCGACATCGCCCGCGACCAGACGGGCCATCTGCACACCGACATCCACCGGCTGCGCAAGGGCGGCGTCGGCGCGCAGTTCTGGTCGGTCTACGTCCGCAGTGACATGGCGGGTGAGGACGCGGTCAGCGCGACGCTGGAGCAGATCGACGTGGTGGACCAGCTGCTCACCCGCTACCCGAACGACCTGGTCCGGGCGCTGACCGCCGACGACATGGAGAAGGCCAGGAGCCAGGGCCGCATCGGCTCGCTGATGGGGGCCGAGGGCGGGCACTCCATCAACAACTCGCTCGGCACGCTGCGCGCCCTGCACGCGCTGGGCGTGCGCTACATGACGCTCACGCACAACGACAACATCGCCTGGGCGGACTCGGCGACCGACGTCGTGAAGGCCCGGGGGCTGACCGCCTTCGGCCACGAGGTCGTCCGCGAGATGAACCGCACCGGCATGCTGGTGGACCTCTCGCACGTGGCGGCATCCACGATGCGCGACGCGCTGGCGACCTCGACCGCGCCCGTGATCTTCTCGCACTCCTCGTCCCGCGCGGTCTGTGACCACCCGCGCAACATCCCGGACGACGTCCTCGCGCAGCTCCCGGCCAACGGCGGCATCGCGATGGCCACGTTCGTGCCGAAGTTCATCCTCCCCGAGGCGGTCGCCTGGACCGCCCGCGCGGACGAGAACATGCGCACTCACGGGCTGCACCACCTGAACACCACCCCTGCCGGGCTGAAGGTCCAGCGCGCCTTCGAGGAGGCGCACCCGCGTCCGATGGCCACGGCGTCGACGGTCGCCGACCACCTCGACCACATGCGCGAGGTCGCCGGGGTCGACCACATCGGCATCGGCGGCGACTACGACGGCACGGCCTTCACCCCGGCGGGCCTGGAGGACGTGGCGGGCTACCCGAACCTGATCGGTGAGCTGATCGGGCGCGGCTGGTCGAAGCCCGACCTGGCCAAGCTGACCTGGCTCAACGCCGTACGGGTGCTGCGCGCGGCGGAGGACGTGGCCCGCGGGCTCCAGGCCGAGCGCGGTCCGTCCAACGCGACCCTGGCCGAGCTCGACGGCTGAGGCGCACCCCGCCGCGCACCCCCGTTCCGGGCCTTCCGCGCCCCGCAGGCGCAGAGGGCCCGGAACGGGGGTGCGCCGCCAGGGATTACGGAGCAGCCCTCAAGCGCGCAGCAGATCGGTCGAGACTGCCCAGAGGCGCTCGGCGAGGGCGGGATCGAGCGCCCATTCCTTGACACCGTGGGGATGCTGCGCGAGGTCGGCGTCGTTCGGGACGGTGTATGCCTCTTGCGCGTCATCGAGGTAATGGCCGCCCGAGTGGGCGAGGGCGGGGAAGACGGCCGCGACGATGCTGGTCGCGGCCCCCTGCTCGACCGTCTTGTACGTGAAGACGCCCGCGGCCTCGGCCGCGTCGAGCGACTGCCTCTGCTGCGCGGTGAAGTTCCGTTGCAGCCCCGTGGCGACGCCGCCGGGGTTCACGGTATTGGTCACGATCCCATCCGGTGCCCACAGACGGGTGGCCTCCACCGCGAACAGGGAATTCGCTGTCTTCGACTGCGCGTAGGCGATCTGCGGGTCGTAGCCGCGGCGCTCGAGGTGAAGGTCTCCGAAGTCGATGCCGGAACGCATGTGCGCCGTCGAACTCACCGAGACGATCCGGGATCCGGCGCCGTCGGACGCTCCCCGGGCCAGGGCGCCGTGCAGGCCGGTGGCGAGGGCGAAATGGCCGAGATGGTTGGTCGCGAACTGCAGCTCCCAGCCCTCAGGGGTCCGTTCGAGGCCGCCGGTGACCACGCCTGCGTTGTTGATCAGCAGGTGCAGCGGGCCACGCCACGCGTCGGTGAACCGCGCGACGGCCGTCCTGTCCGCGAGGTCGAGCCGGGCGACTCGGGGCCGGGCTCTCCCGGTGGACTTCCCGATTGCCTCGGCGACAGCGTTGCCCGCCGTGGTGTTCCGGACGGCGAGGGTGACCTCGGACCCGGCAGCGGTCAACGCCCGAGCGGTCTCGGCGCCGATACCTGAGGAGCCTCCCGTCACGATCGTGCGGAGGCCGGTCAGGTCGAGGCCCCGGAGTACGTCGTCGGCGGTGCTGGCGGCGGTGAAGGGAGTGGAGACGGGCGGGGGGACGGGCGCGGGCTCAGCCATGACCGGCACTATACGCAGTAGACGGTATTTGTATAGTTCGAAGGCTTCTCCTACGCTCGGCCCATGAGCAGTCCTGATGTCGGCCGCCCTTCCTCCGCGGTCGTCGATACCAGTCGGCGGACCGCGGTCCTGGACGCGGCCCTGACCACGTTCGCGCGATTCGGTTACCGGAAGACCTCGATGGAGGAGGTGGCACAGGCGGCGCGAATCTCCCGGCCGGGGCTCTACTTCCTCTTCTCCTCGAAAGAGCTCCTGTTCCGTGCCGCGGTCACCCAGGCCCTGGAACATGACATCGGGGCGGTCGAAGACGTCCTGGCCGACACCGCGCGTCCCCTGCCGGAGCGTCTCGTCGAGGCGTTCGACCGGTGGGCGGGCCGGTACATCGGCCCGCTGACCCGCGACGTCACGGCGGTCATCGAAGCCAACCCGGAGCTTCTCGGTGAGCTGACCGAGACCGCGCCGCGGCGTTTCGAGGAGCTGATCACCGACGCCATCGCCGTGGAGTCAGGGCGCGGGGAGCCGCTCGCTGTCGCGCGGACGATGATCAGCGCGTCGATCGGCCTCAAGCATCAGGCACCGTCACGGGAGTTCTTCCTCGGACGGCTGGAAGTCGCTGTCGATCTCCTGATGCGCTGAGTGGGGGCCCGCCTGCCGGTCGCACTGTGATGTGAAGGGCGAACTCCCCGAGGGCCGTCCCGTAACCCTGGCGGGCGTGGGGGGTTACGGGACGGACGCCCCTCAGGCCCGGGGCCGCCCCATCGCCCGGTACGTCCACCCGGCCTCCCGCCACGCCACCGCGTCCAGTGCGTTGCGGCCGTCCAGCAGTATCCGCTCGGATGCCACCGCGCCCAGCGCGGCCGGGTCCAGCTCGCGGAACTCGCGCCACTCGGTGAGGTGCAGGACGACGTCCGCCCCGCGCACCGCGTCCAGCGCCGTCTCCGCGTAGCCGAGCGTCGGGAAGAGGCGGCGGGCGTTCTCCATGCCCTTGGGGTCGTAGACCGTGACCTGGCCGCCCTGGAGGTGGATCTGGCCCGCGACGTTCAAGGCGGGGGAGTCCCGTACGTCGTCGGAGTCCGGCTTGAAGGTCGCGCCGAGCACCGCCACCCGCTTGCCCAGGAACGAGCCGCCGCCCACGGCCTCCCGCGCCAGCTCCACCATGTGTCCGCGGCGCCGCATGTTGATCGAGTCGACCTCGCGGAGGAAGGTCAGCGCCTGGTCGGCGCCGAGCTCACCCGCGCGGGCCATGAAGGCCCTGATGTCCTTGGGCAGGCAGCCGCCGCCGAAGCCGATCCCGGCCCGCAGGAACTTGTTGCCGATGCGCTCGTCGTGCCCGAGTGCTTCGGCGAGCTTCGCGACGTCGCCGTCGGCGGCCTCGCAGACCTCGGCCATCGCGTTGATGAAGGAGATCTTCGTGGCGAGGAAGGAGTTCGCCGCGGTCTTGACCAGCTCGGCCGTGGGGAAGTCGGTCACCACGAACGGCGACCCCTCGCCCACCGGCCCCGCGTACACCTCGCGCAGCAGCTTCTCGGCCCTCTCGCTCTCCACGCCGACGACGATCCGGTCGGGGTGCAGAGTGTCCTTGACGGCGAAGCCCTCGCGCAGGAATTCCGGGTTCCAGGCCAGCTCCACACTGTCCCCGGCGGGCGCCAGCTCCCGCAGCACCCCGGCGAGCCTGGCCGCACTGCCGACCGGCACGGTCGACTTGCCGACGACCAGTGCTTCCCGCTTCAGGTGCGGGGCGAGCCAGCGGAAAGCGTTGTCGACGTACGACATGTCGCAGGCGTACTCGCCGTGCTTCTGCGGGGTGTTGCAGCACACGAAGTGGACATCGCCGAACTCGCCGGCCTCCTCCCACGACGTGGTGAAGCGCAGCCGTCCGGTCGACCCCTCGATCCCCGCGACGTGGCGCTGCAGGATCTCTTCGAGACCGGGCTCGTACATGGGGACGCGGCCCTGCGAGAGCATCTCGATCTTCTCGGGGACGATGTCGAGCCCGAGCACCTCGAATCCCAGCTCAGCCATGGCCGCGGCGTGGGTGGCACCGAGATAGCCGGTACCGATCACGGTGATTTTCAGGGCCATCGATTAGCTCCAGGAGGCGTACGGGATCGGGTGCGCGCCCGAGCATAGTCGGGCTGTTCGACCCCCTGCTTTACCCCTGTCGCCAACCTCACGTATCCCTGGGCGCGGGCAGCCCCTAAAATTGGGTTACTTAACGGTAGTTAGCATCCTTGGGGAGTGAGTGACCTTGGCAGGTTCGCCCGATTTCGACCTGTACCGCCCGGCCGAAGAGCACGACATGCTCCGCGACTCGGTCCGCGCCCTGGCCGAGGCGAAGATCGCACCCTTCGCCGCCGCGGTCGATGAGGAGGCCCGCTTCCCGCAGGAGGCGCTGGACGCGCTGACCGCCGCCGACCTGCACGCCGTCCACGTGCCCGAGGAGTACGGCGGCGCCGGGGCCGACGCGCTCGCCATGGTCATCGTCATCGAGGAGGTGGCCCGCGTCTGCGCGTCCTCCTCCCTCATCCCGGCCGTGAACAAGCTGGGCTCGCTCCCGGTGATCCTCTCGGGCTCCGAGGACCTCAAGAAGAAGTACATGAGCCGCCTCGCCAAGGGCGACGGCATGTTCTCGTACTGCCTGAGCGAGCCCGACGCGGGTTCGGACGCGGCCGGCATGAAGACCAGGGCCGTGCGCGACGGTGACTTCTGGGTGCTCAACGGCGTGAAGCGCTGGATCACCAACGCCGGTGTCTCCGAGTACTACACGGTCATGGCCGTCACCGACCCCGCCAAGCGCTCGAAGGGCATCAGCGCCTTCGTGGTCGAGAAGTCCGACGAGGGCGTCTCCTTCGGTGCCCCCGAGAAGAAGCTCGGCATCAAGGGCTCCCCGACGCGCGAGGTCTACCTGGACAACGTCCGGATCCCCGCCGACCGCATGATCGGCGAGGAGGGCACCGGCTTCGCCACGGCGATGAAGACCCTGGACCACACCCGCATCACGATCGCCGCCCAGGCCATCGGCATCGCGCAGGGCGCACTCGACTACGCCAAGGGCTACGTCCAGGAGCGCAAGCAGTTCGGCAAGCCGATCGGCGACTTCCAGGGCATCCAGTTCATGCTCGCGGACATGGCGATGAAGCTCGAAGCGGCCCGCCAGCTCACCTACTCGGCCGCCGCGAAGTCGGAGCGCCTCGACGGCGACCTGACCTTCTTCGGCGCGGCTGCCAAGTGCTTCGCGTCCGACGTCGCCATGGAGGTCACGACGGACGCAGTCCAGCTCCTCGGCGGATACGGCTACACGCGCGACTACCCGGTGGAGCGCATGATGCGCGACGCGAAGATCACGCAGATTTATGAGGGTACGAATCAGGTGCAGCGGATCGTGATGGCGCGCAACCTGCCGTAGCAAGGTTTCCGCAGACCGGCGGCTGTTTGCGATGGCTCGCGGGCAGCGGTCCGGGCGGGTCCGTTTCGGGCTGATCATAGGCATCATGCTGGGCGAATCCTGGGCCGGTACCGGGCTCCGGACCGCTTCTGGACTGCACAAACACGACGGCCCCCGGCATCATGCCGGGGGCCGCTCGCATGCCTCTGTCAGGCGACTTCGTATGGCGCTCCGTGCAGGACGCTCTTCGGATCCCCAAGTGCGCCAACGCACCCGGGGCGAAGCCTCAGCCGCTCAGCCTCGTGGACAAGGTTCGGGCTCGAACCGAGAGGCACGGCGGTCGTGCCACGTCCTCTCAGGTGCAACCCGTTCCGTACACTGCTCCGAACCCCTCGAACAAACCAAAGAACGCCCCTGCTGATTAATACAGGGGCGTTCGGTTGCCGGTCCCACATCATTCCAAGCCGTTCAGGCGGTCTGCCCTCTCAGGGCGGGATGATGAACCCGCGCGTCGGACTGGTTCCGGGTTTGTCGTCAGGGAACTTGGCGGCCACAGCCGCCAGCGTGTCAGCAGTCACGTCCCTGCGTGAATCGAGGTCGTCCTTGTCATACACACGCCATGCCCCCGCCGTGCGTTCCGGGGCCTCCGGAGCGACCACGCCGAGAACGCCCAATCGCCGCAACAGAGCGTCAACTTGTCGGGCCTGCTCTGAATCCACGCGTCCACCTTCCCTCTTCTCGGGCCGGCGTAGCTACCCGCCGGATGCGCACTTGCCAGGATTGATCGGGCCGCAGCCGCCGGGCTTTGGCGTGTGGGAGCAGCTGGCCGCCACCGGGACCAGGGCCTTGGCCGGGCCCGTCCACAGTCCGCCGTCCACGGTGTGCCCGGCCTGCTCGACGACAGCCACGGTCCGCGTGAGCGCGTGTTCATCGTGCCGTCCGGCGTCGGGCCGCTCCGGCCAGTGATGCACGAACCGGCCCAGGCGTTCACACAGCTTCTCGTACAGGTTCGTGTGCAAGACCAGGGCATGCCATCCCTCGTCCACGACGTTGGACGGCGTGATCTTGACGCTGGGGAACTGCGCGGCAGCATCCACGAACTTGAGTGCTTCCGTGACGATCCGCTCCGCCGTAGCCTCGTCCAAGTCGGGGTTGTTGTCGATGACTGTTGCGACGACACCGTCGAACGCGGCAGGGGTGAGTAATGCGCGTACATCGTGCATGTTCGTTTCCTCCTTGTTGTGGCACTTCACAGCCCACCCCGGTAGCTCGACTGTCCAAGGTTTTCGCTACCGGGGTGGTGTCTCTACTCGGCGCGGACCACCATCGCGAACGACGTACGAATACGCCGGAAACCTGTGTGGCCTGACCGGCCCGTGTGGCTCAGGCACTCCGTGTCGACGGGCGACGAGTCATCGGCCGGCGCAGCTTTCCAGTTGCAGTGCAGGCACTCGGCCCCGAAGGCCACGTCAGTATCCGGGTGGGTATCCGGGTGCTCCGTGATGCGGTGCTGCACATAGCGCAGGACAGGCCGCGTCATCTCCGCCCTCGCGTCCTGTGCGGGTGATTTCTGATCTCCGCATCGGCATCCGCCGCCGCCGACAGGTCGCCCCTGTCCCGTGCCGTCTGGCGTTGCGAGACCAGCGCCCCACAAACCCCACACCCCGGCGCAGGCTTCGGGAACGGTAGGGGAGGAGCCAGATGTACCGGACCGCTCAAAATTCTCGGACAGCTCACGTTGCCGCCTCCCTGTCGAACCGCGTCGATGTGGTGACTGTAGGGAGCAGAGGGGAACGGTCTCCACGAACTTGCATGAGCTTGCACGGGAATTGGCATGGCTTGATGGGGTATTGACGCTCTTCCCGCAGTTCAAAGATGCTGGTGCAAGTCCGAGCAAGTACCTGGAACCGGGAGCCTGTCATGGCCGTAGAGTTCATTGGGATCGACCCCAACACCGACCGGGACCACTGCCCTACCGTGTGGGCTGACCCGGAGGCGCAGGAGGTTTTGTTCCAGGGGTGGAAGCCGAGCCCCATGACTCAGGCGGCGTGCGAAGGAAGTAGCCCCGCGAATGGGCCGATGCCCGACAGCGAGGGCATCGTCAGGATTCCGGCCCGGATGATTTCGATGGTCAGGGAGGCTTGTGATGCCGTCGAGCGTGCCCAGCTTCGCTGAGCTGCTTGGCCAGTGTGAGCGGTCCGCCGTCCATCTGGAATTGCGCGACTCATACGCTGCCACCGCGCGTTTCGAGGCCTGGAAGCGTGGAGAGCGAATCAACTGGGAGACCCGCGAATCCTGGTGGCATCCGTATGACCAATTGATCGCTGACACGGTGGCGAGGGGTGTGGTGATCCAAAGGGCGCGCGTGGTCTCCGAACCGGTATCGGAGTACATCCGCTGGGAGCACTACGTCACCCATGCCAACGTTACGGCGGGGGAGCAGGTCCGCTGGTTGCCCCGGCGACAGGCCACGACTATCCCCCTGCCGGGCAATGACTTCTGGCTCTTCGATGATGCGTTGCTCCGGGTCCATCACTTCTCAGGTGATGGCGCGGTTGTGGATGATGAGATCACGGACGATCCGGAGACGGTGAAACTGTGCTCCGCTGCGTTTGCAGGAGTTTGGGACAGAGCGATCCCGCACCACCAGTACAAGGTCTGACGAAAGCCGGCTCAGTGTCCCCACACCCTTCCTCACGCGTGCAGAGAGTTCGCGAAGTCCTGGCCGGCCGTCTTCGTGACATCCGGAAAGACGCGGGGATCAGCGGGCGGGAGCTGGCTGTCAGGTGCGGTTGGTCCGAGTCGAAGTCGTCCCGCATCGAGAATGCCAGGACTCCTCCGTCCGATGCCGATATACGGGCGTGGTGCCGGGCCTGTGCCGTTGAGGACCAGGCCCCGGACCTGATCGCAGCCAATCGGCAGTCCGCCGAAGCGCATGTGGAGTGGAAGCGGCTCCAGCGGACCGGCCTCCGGAGACTCCAAGAGAGCACCGGCGACCTGTACCAGCGAACCAAGACCTTTCGCGTCTATGTATCCGACGTGATCCCTGGTTTCCTTCAGACAGCGGCGTACGCCTCCGCCCTCCTGTCCTCCATTGCGGACTTCCGAGGGACACCGGACGACGTGAGCGACGCCGTGGCGGCCCGAATGAGGCGAAACGGGGTGCTCCACAAGGGCGGGCGCCGGTTCTCGTTCGTGTTGGAGGAGTCAGTGTTGCGCTATCGGCTGTGCAGCTCCGAGGCAATGGCGGCGCAGCTCGGCCACCTGCTCGGGGTCATGGAGCTTCAGAACGTCGCAGTGGGCGTTGTCCCGTTCTTGGAGCAACGGGTCGTGTGGCCCATGCCCACCTTCACGATCTTCGATGACAGAAGGGTGCACGCCGACACCCTGGACGCCGCCTCCACGCTCACCCAGCCCGGCCAGGTCGAGCTGTACGCCCGCGCCTTTGAACGTCTCTCGCAGCAGGCCGTACGGGGAGCATCGGCCCGGTCCCTCATCGCGGGTTCGGTTGCGTCCCTGGGCTGGCCAGCGACGCCGATGCCTTACGCGTGATGGCGCGCCCCCGTAGCCACCCCGGTTATCGCATGGCCCGGCGGGGGGAGCCCCGGCACGGCGCCGGGGCCTCCTCCGGCTTCACCGCACGGCCGCGCGGTCCGTACACTCGGCCGGATGGTCCATGACGCCACCACCGCATCCGACCGGCCGGTCGTACTCCCGCCGGATCCCGCCTGGCAGTCACGTGGCCCCGCCATCGCCGCCGAACTGTCCGAAGCGCTCGGCCCCTCGGCGCTGCGCGTCGAGCACATCGGCTCCACCGCGATCCCCGGCATGGCGGCGAAACCGGTCTTCGACCTCCAGGTGAGTGTCGACGACCTGGCGGCGGCGGCCGACGCGTTCGCCGGGCCGCTGGCGGACCGGGGCTTCCGGCGCTCCCCGTACGAACGCGACCACGTCCCGGCCGGTTCCGGCGACGATCCCGCCCGCTGGGGGAAGCGGATGTGGTGGCTGCGTCCGGTGGGTGGCGCCGATGCGGACGTCAACCTCCATGTACGGGTGGCCGGTTCGCCCAATGAGCGGCTGGCGCTGCTGTTCCGCGACTGGTTCCGGGCGCATCCCGGCGCGGTGCCCGGATACGCCGCGTTCAAGCGGACGCTGGCCGGCGCGGTCCCGGACGTGGGGACGTACGCGGATGTGAAGGACCCGGTGGTCGACCTGATCGTCGCGGTCGCGGAGCCCTGGGCGGCGGAGACCGGCTGGCGGCCGTAGAGAGCCACGCAACAGGCCCCCCGGAGCTGCGCGTTCGCGCGTTCCGGGGGGCCTGTTGCAGGACGAGGGGGTCTCAGTTGCCCGAGACCGTCACCGTGTCGTCGTCCTTCAGCTCCTGCACCAGCTGCTTGACCTTGGTCTTGTCCCAGACCAGGTTGCCGCCGGTGGAGCCCGAGATGGGCATGTTCATCTGCTTGCCGTCGCCGCCCGACACACCCTTCATCGCCCAGAACATGGACGCCAGGTTCCACAGGCTCATGTCCTTGTCCACGATCACCGTGTCCAGGCCGGCGCCCATCACCGGGTAGAGCTTGAAGGGGTTCAGAACGGTGGACGGGGTGGCTGTCTGGGAGGCCAGGGCCGCGAGGAACTTCTGCTGGTTCTTCGTGCGCTGCAGGTCGCTGGCCGCGAACGCGTGCCGGGTGCGGACGAAGGCGAGGGCCTGGCCGCCGTTGAGGGTCTGCTTGCCCGCCGGGAAGTCGGCGCCCGAGTCCTTGTCCTTGAACGCCTGCGGGATGTCCAGCTGCACACCGCCGACCGCGTCCACGATGCTCGCGAAGCCGTCGAAGCCGATCTCCGCGTAGTGGTCGATGTGCAGACCGGTGTTGTACTCGATGGTGCGCACCAGCAGCTCCGGGCCGTCCTCCGCGTACGCGGCGTTCAGCTTCGTCTGGCGGCCCGTGTTCGGGTAGAGCTTGCCGGACTGGGACCCCTTGTAGGACGGGATCGTGACGTTCGAGTCGCGGGGCAGCGAGACCATCGTGTTCCCGTTGTCACCGACGTGCAGAATGATCATGGAGTCGGTGCGCTTGCCCTCGGCGGAGCCGGTGTGCAGCTTCTGCTTGTCGGCCGCCGACATGCCGTCGCGGCTGTCGGAGCCCACGATCAGGTAGTTCGTGCCCTTGCCCGTGTCCGGCCTGTCGATGACCTTGGACAGGTCGACCTCGCGCCGCAGCTTCCCGTCGGCCCAGAAGTACGTGCCGATGGAGACGCCGAGGATCGCGACGACCAGGACGAGCGCACCGATCTTGATGCGGCGGCGCCAGTTCGGCGGGGTGCCCGGACGCGCTGCGGGACGCGGGCCTCCGGTGCCCTGGCCGCCCCCCTGGCCGCCACCGCGGCTGCCGGGTCCGCTGGGGCCGCCCTGCCCGTAGACCTGGCCCGTGTTGTAGCCGCTGTCGTACGGGGTGTCGTAGCCGTCGTCGTATCCCTGGTCCTGCTGCTGCCCGCCGTACTGCCGCTGGGCAGGTGGCGTCGAACGCTGCACGTGCCGCATGACCCGAGCGCCCTCGGGCTGCACGTTCTCGCTGCCGCGTCCGTAGCGGTCCCTGTCGTCCATGCAGACCAGTGTGCCGTCACGGTGCGTATGTATCACAGGGCGGGTATGGAATCGGGGCAGTGCTGTTGCAGAGCTGATGCAAAGTGCCGGCGCGCGCGCCCCGCATAAGCTGGCACGTATGACAGATCTTCCGGGCAAGCCCACCTCGGCCTCTCGTACCACCCTGAGTCACATCATGACGGGCAACGACACCAATCTCCTCGGTACGGTGCACGGTGGCGTGATCATGAAACTGGTGGACGACGCGGCGGGCGCCGTGGCGGGCCGGCACTCCGGCGGGCCCGCGGTCACCGCGTCGATGGACGAGATGGTCTTCCTGGAGCCGGTCCGCGTCGGTGACCTGGTGCATGTGAAGGCCCAGGTGAACTGGACGGGCCGGTCCTCCATGGAGGTCGGCGTGCGGGTCCTGGCCGAGCGGTGGAACGAGTCGTCACCGGCCCAGCAGGTCGGCAGCGCGTACCTCGTCTTCGCCGCGGTCGACGCGGACGGCAAGCCCCGCGTCGTACCGCCGGTGATCCCCGGGAGCGAGCGCGACAACCGCCGCTACCAGGAGGCGCAGATCCGGCGCACCCACCGGCTGGCCAGGCGTCGCGCGATCAAGGAGCTCAGGGAGCAGCGCATCGCCGACGGCATCGACGACTGAGCGCCTGAGGCCTGCGCGGAGGCGCCGGGAAGCACCCGGCGGACCGGACCGGGCCGGCCTACTTGCAGACGACCTGGTCGCCCGTGACCGCGGCGAACTTGCCCGGATCGGGCTCGTCCGCCCGTACCGGTGTCACCTTCTTGAAGTCCCGGCCGAGCGTCACCTTCAGCGTGGAGCCGAGCCCCGCCACCGACCGCAGCTCCGCGTGCGGCAGCGCCGCGGCCAGCGAACGCACCGACCGGTTCCAGCGAGGGTCGTACTCGATGACCGTGCGCGCCG
The DNA here is from genome assembly GCF_045161865.1 of Streptomyces sp. NBC_00859. Lineage (NCBI taxonomy): Bacteria > Bacillati > Actinomycetota > Actinomycetes > Kitasatosporales > Streptomycetaceae > Streptomyces > Streptomyces sp. NBC_00859. The sequence goes on from NZ_CP108826.1 coordinate 4,999,455, forward strand.
TGTTCGTGGCCACCGGCCGGCCGAGGACGTCGGGGGCCACCGCCGAGAGGAAGCCGGTGGCGCGCAGGCCCTTGTCCGCGCGGGCTGCCAGACCAGTGGTCGATGTGCCGTTGGCGACCTGCACCCGGATCTGGTTCGGGGGCACGTCGACCTTCGCGGCCTGCGTCGCGGACAACCGGTGCTCCGCGATCGGTACGTCCTCGCGGATCGCCCTGAAGAGCTTCCCGGCCTTCGCCGGGTCCCATTTCACCGTCGAGCCGATGCCCTTGACCTGGTAGTTCATCTGCCCGAGGGGCACGGAGGTGAACTCCGACGACGCCGGGGTGAATCCCCGCATCGCCTGTCCCAGGGAGAGCATCTCGTCCGGCCCGAAGCCCTTGTCCGCGCGGACGGCGCTGAAGACCGTGGACGCGACGTCGCGGAACTTGACCGGGTTCAGCAGGACACCGCTGCTGGTCGCCTTGGAGATGAGCGACGCCATGAACCGCTGCTGGCGCTGCATCCGTCCCAGGTCGGACGCCGCGTCGAGGTGCCGGGAGCGTACGTACTGGAGTGCCTGCCCGCCGTTGAGCTTGCTGGTCCCCACCGGCAGGTCGAGCCCGGTGTAGGAGTCCTTCAGCGGGCGCGCGGTGCAGATGTCGACCCCGCCGAGCACGTCCACCGTCTTCATGAAGCTCGTGAAGTCGACTTCCAGGTAGTGGTTGATCTGCACACCGGTCATGTTCTCCACGGTCTGCACCGTGAGCTGGGGGCCGCCCTGGGCGTACGCCGCGTTGAGCCGCACCGGGTGGGCGCTGAAGCGCTTCCTGGTGGCGGGATCGGTGCGCGCGGGCACGACCGCGTAACTGTCCCGCGGCAGACTCACGACGCTCACCCGCGAACGGTCCGCCGAGACGTGAACGAGCATGACGGTGTCGGTGCAGTGACAGGGGGCGCCGCCCAGGTGGTACTTCTTCTTCTCCGCCGGTGTGATCTTGTCGCGGCCGTCGGTACCGACGAGGAGCACGTTCATGCCGCGGCCGGGTGCCGGACGGTTCTTCATGTCCTTGAACGGATCGACGCGGCCGATGCCGTCCAGCTCGCCGAGGAGCGCGTGACCGATTCCACCGGCGCCCAGCACCAGGACGGACACGGTGGTGGTGATACGCATACCCCAGCGGGGTTTGGGCGGACGGGGTGGCGGCCTTCTGCGGCGGGGCGGCGGGGGCACGGGGGAAACTGGGACACCTCCGTGAGCGACTTGGGCGAAGCGACCACGGTAGGCCGCTGTGATCAACATCCCGGGTACGCCACCCGGCCGCCGCGCCCGGCGTCCCCCGTTCGCGGTAACGTGACCGTCCTATGGACGCCACGCACGCCACGCCCGCCGTTTCCGTGATCATGCCGGTCCTCAATGAGGAGCGGCACCTGCGCAACTCGGTCCGCCACATCCTGGAGCAGGAGTACGACGGCGAGATGGAGGTGGTGATCGCCATCGGTCCCTCGTCGGACCGCACCGAGGAGATCGCCGCCGAACTCGTGCGGGAGGACCCCCGGGTCCACACCGTCGCCAACCCCACCGGCCGTACGCCCGCGGCGCTCAACGCCGCCATCAAGGCGTCCAGCCACCCCGTCGTGGTGCGGGTCGACGGGCACGGCATGCTCTCGCCGAACTACATCGCCACCGCGGTCCGCCTCCTCGAGGAGACCGGCGCGATGAACGTCGGCGGGATCATGCACGCCGAGGGCGAGAACGCCTGGGAGGACGCGGTCGCCGCCGCGATGACCTCCAAGATCGGTGTCGGCAACGCGGCGTTCCACACCGGCGGCAAGGCGGCCCCCGCCGAGACCGTCTACCTGGGTGTCTTCCGGCGTGAGGCGCTGGAGCGGCAGGGCGGGTACAACGAGGAGTTCATCCGCGCCCAGGACTGGGAGCTGAACTTCCGGATCCGCGAGGCCGGCGGCCTGATCTGGTTCTCGCCCGAGCTGCGCGTCCAGTACCGCCCCCGCCCCTCCGTCCGGGCGCTCGCCAAGCAGTACAAGGACTACGGCCGCTGGCGCCACGTCGTCGCCCGCTACCACGAGGGCTCGATCAACCTGCGCTACCTCGCTCCGCCGACCGCGGTCTGCGCGATAGCGGCCGGCATCGTGGTCGGCGCCGCCGTCACCCCGTGGGCCTTCCTGGTTCCGGCCGGTTACGCCGCGGCCATCGTGGCGGGGTCGCTGCCGGCCGGCAAGGGGCTGTCGGCGAAGGCCCGGATGCAGATCCCGGTGGCCCTGGCCACCATGCACATGTGCTGGGGCTTCGGCTTCCTGACCAGCCCGCGCGCGCTGGCCCGCAAGGTCATCGCCAGCCGGCGCCCGGCGGTCCGCACCGCCGTCTGAGGTTCGTGGAAGGGCCGGACCCGGCTGCCGTGAGGCGACCGGGTCCGGCCCTTCTCCGTGTGCCGTGCGTGAACCTACGTGGTCCAGGTGTACGCCTTGTCGACGTTCATGCACGCCGACTTGTCGTCCCCGTGCAGTGCGTTGGCGGAGTCCGGCGTCTTCCCGTCGTCAGCCGTGGACTTGGGGTACGCCGTGCCCGTGCGCCAGTCGCTTCCCACGACCACCGTGACGGCGCTGACCTGGGTGGACTTCTTCACGGACTTCAGCGGCACACCCATGGACTTCGCCACCGACTGGGCGTCGCCCTCGAGATCGGCGCTGGGGAAGAGCACCTCGGTCGTCTTCTGCGGGTCCAGCGTCTGATCGGCCATGGCGTGTGCGAAGCCCTGCCCGGTCAGCAGCGCGGCGACCTCGCCGGCCCGGCCCTTCGACGGCAGCCCGCCGTCGCCGCCCGTGCCGTTCCGCACGGTGACACCGATGTCGGCCTTGGGCGCCGCCGGGTCGTCGGAGACCTTCTCGGCGGGCTTCTTCTTCACGCCCTTGCCGTCCAGCGGGGTGTCGTTCCTGACCATGGCGAACAGCTTGTCCGCGTCACCCGGCTTCGGATCGACCTTCTCCCCGAACCCGGGCCGTACGGAGTTCACATTCGGCATGGTCGTCATGGTGATCCGCGACGTGGGGACCTTCTGGAGCTCCCCGGCGAGGTCGTACAGCTTCTTGATGTCGCGGATCCCGCTGTCGACCTTGAGCGCGTTGGTGGCCGCCTCTGCGAGGTCCATGAGCTTGCCGGGGTCGGTGAGCTTGGTGCCCTTGCGCAGCTGGCGGACCATGGAATTCATGTACTCGTGCTGGGCCTTGGTCCGTACGACGTCGGTGTCCGGCCAGAACCCGTACCGCGTCCGCAGCCACTGGAGCGCCTGCTGCCCCTTGACCGACGTGGTGCCCTTCTTGAGCTTGAGCCCCGAGCCGTGGCCGTCACGGGTGTGCGAGTACACATTGGCGTCCACACAGACCGGCACCCCGCCGATCGCGTCGGCCATGGAGACCACACCGGAGAAATCGATCCTCATGAAGTGGTCGATGTGGATGCCGGTGAGGGATTCCCACGTGGCGACGGTGCAGCCGGCGCCGCCGCGGCCGAGCGACTCGTTGGCCAGGGTCCAGCCCGTCGCCGGGTAGGTCTTGCCGTTCTCGTCCGTGCACTTGGGGATCTTCAGCACGGTGTCGCGCGGCAGGCTGACGACCGACATGTTGGTGCGGTCGGCCGAGACGTGCAGCAGCATCTGCACATCCGCCAGGGGAGGGGAGCCGAAGGTGTCCTTGGCGCCGCCGAGCTTCTGGTTCTCCTTGGAGTCCCGTGCGTCCGAGCCGATGAGCAGGATGTTCAGCGGGATCTGGCCCGCCGCGTTGGCCTTCGACTTCGGGGCCCGGTGGTCGCCGAGGTTGAGGGCGCTCTTCTGCAGATTGCCGTTCAGGTGGCGGTAGTAGAGATATCCCGCGCCCGCGGTGCCGATGACCAGCAGCGCCACGGTCCCCGCCACCCAGCGGAGTATTCGGCGTTTCCCGCGCGGGGCGCGCCGCCGCGACGTGTGCTGTCTGCGGTTCCCGCCACCGCCCGGCGCGCCGGCGGGGGCCGGAACTGTGGCCCCCGCCTCGTACAGGCTGTCGTCCCAGCCGAGTTGGCCCGCGCGTGAATCCCGAGGTCGCGTACCCTCCCCCCGCGTACTTCTCTGTCCCACCAGGTCCCCCCTGCTACTCAGGTATGCGTATTCCCCGGTGACCTGGCGTCACTTGGAGCACACGGTCTTGTCGGCTTCCACCTTCTGGATGTCCGCCGGCGCCTTTGCCGGAGCGGTGATCGGTGTGCCTGCAGCCTTGAAGTCGGCACCGAGGACGAGTGTCATCGGAGTGAGGCCCACGGAGTCCTTCGTGCCGGGCTTCAGCGCTGACGCGGGCAGCCCCATGAGGTCCGCGAGCTTGCGGGCCTGATCGGCCTGGTTGGGCGCGTACGTGAGGGTCGTCTTGGCCAGATCGGGCTTGTAGTTGCCGCCGTTCTCCGACTTCAGTACGCCCTCGGTGTTCTGCAGCCAGGTCAGCGTGGTCTGCGCCGAGCCCGCCACGGCCCCGCCGTTGAGCACCTTGACCCGCACGTCGGACGCGTTGGCCTGCTTGCCCTTGAGGAGCGCCGCCTGCTTGCTCGCTGCCTCGCTCTTCTTCTTCTTGACCTCGGTGAGGGAGACGTCGTCGCGCATCATCGAGAACAGCGGGTCCGCCTGGGCGTGGTTCACGACGACGGTGGCGTGGACCTTCTCCGCGGGGTTGTCGAGGACCGGCAGCGTGGTGAAGGTGACGTTCTTCGGGTTCACCGACTTCAGGTCCATCGCGAGGCTCTTGAGGTGGTCGATGCTCCCGATGCCGCTGTCGACGGTGAGCGCCTTCGTCGCCGAGTTCGCCAGGCTGTAGAGCTTCGTGGGGCTGCTGAGTGTGTCGCCCGAAGTCATCTTGCGTATCAGCGAGGCCAGGAACTGCTGCTGCACCTTGATCCGGTCCAGGTCGCCCTGGTTGCCGAAGCTGTGCCGGGTCCTGACGAAGGCCAGCGCCTGCTCGCCCTCGACCTTGGACTTGCCCGCCGGGAGCTTGAGGTGGGACTCCTTGTCGTCCACGGGGTGCGCCACACAGACGTCGACACCGCCGACCGCGCTGCTCAGCGTCTTGATGGCGTTGAAGTCGGCCATCATGAAGTGATCGACCGTCAGGCCCGTTATGGCCTTCACCGTCTTCATCGTGCAGCCGGGGTCGCGGGAGTCCTGGCCCAGGCTGGTGTTGAAGCGGACCTGCGGGGTGCCGGGGATCGTCTTCGTCGACCCGTCGGGCTGCTTGATCTGGCAGTCCGGGATGTCGGTGATCAGGTCGCGCGGGATGGAGAGCGCGGTCGCGTTCGTCCGGTCCTTGGAGACGTGGAAGAGGATGTTCGTGTCGGCGTGGCCGACGCTCCCCTTGTCGCCGTACCCCTCGTTGCCCTTGCCGGTCCGCTTGTCCGTGCCGATCAGCAGGATGTTGACGGCCCGGTTCTTGGTGGAGCCCGAGGTGCCGCCGACCACATCGATCTTGTTGATGTTGGCGTTGAAGTGCTGGTACAGCAGGTACGCCCCGGTGGAGCCGGCGACGAGGACGAAGGCGGTCACGCCGCCGGTCCACAGCAGCGCTTTCTTCCTGCGCGACTTCTGCTGCTTGCGCTTACGGCGGCCCGGCGCCGTCTGCGGTGCGCCGCGGAGGTTTTCCGGACCGCTGCCCGGCGCCCGGCGGCTGCGCTGGCCGGGCACATCGCGGCTCGGGGTCTGCGGCTGCGAACGCCTGCGGGAGGCCTGCGGGGGCACCGAGTCCATGCGCCGTGTGCGGCTGGAATCGGAATCGGAATCCGACGGCGATCTGTCCCGTGATTGCGGTCCGGAGGGGTTCAGTCGCAGTTCGTAATTGCCGGTTTCCGGGTTGAGCACCCACTGGTCTGCGGGGTCCATATCTTCCGCCCGCCCACGGCTATGCGCGTCCACGGTTTCCTGTGTCCTCCGTCGGTGCCACGCGAGGCGCCCTCCCCCCGGGCGCTCGGTCTTTCGTCGTTCAGTGCACGACCGCATGGCCGTATGCACCGGATCGCGTCACACTATCTGCCCGGATCAATGTCCAGCGACGGGCGGGACGGATTCCTTGCTGCTTACAACTGGGCATACCACCCAATCCACATGTCCTGCGGTTACCGGTTTGAGAATTGTTTTACCCGCAGGCCGCGGCAGCCGCGTTCGTCCCCGGGAAAGTCTCCTGCGGAGAGGGCGACGGCTTGCCCTTCCCGCCGGTGCCCGAAGTGCCTCCGGTGCTCTCCGCCCCCGGTGCGCCCTTGCCGCCCTTCGTCACGGTGACCGGGTCGTCGTCACGCAGCCGCTTGAAGAGCCTGTCGGCGTCCGGCTGGACGAGTTGGTCGCGGTTGCGGTTGTTGACGTACGGCTCGCGCGGCACCGTGAGGAACTGGATCTTGTCGGTGGGGATGTCGCGCATCCGGCGCGTCAGGTCGTACAGGTCCTTGAGGGTGTCCAGGCCGGGGTCCGTGGTCAGCGACTTGGTGGCCGCGTCCAGAACCGGATAGAGCCGCGTCGGGTTCAGCAGTACGCCGTTGCTCTGCACCTTCTTGACCAGCGAGCCGAGGAACTCCTGCTGTCGCCGCATGCGTTCGGTGTCGCTGCCGTTGCCGATGGAGTGCCGGACGCGTACGTATCCGAGCGCCTGTTCCCCGTTGAGCGTCTGGCGGCCCGCGGGCAGCTTGAGATGCGCGTCCTTGTCGTCGACCGGCTTCTTGAGGCATACCTCGACGCCGTCGACCGCGTCGACCATGCCCTTGAACCCGTTGAAGTCGACCACCATGTAGTGGCTGATCCGGATCCCGGTCATGTTCTCCACGGTGCGGACGGTGCAGGCTGTCCCGCCGAACTCGTACGCCCAGTTGAACTGCACGAATTGTTTCTTCGTGCGCTTCTTGTCCGCCTTGATGCAGCTCGGTACGTGCGACATCAGGTCGCGCGGCAGTGAGACCGCTGTCGCGCTCTTCCTGTCCGCGGCGAGGTGCAGCAGGATCGTGGTGTCGGATCGCTGCGACCCCTCGTCCCTGCCGTACTTCTTGTTGTCGCCCGAGCGCGAGTCGGACCCGATGAGCAGGATGTTCTCGGCGTTGACCGCGACGGGTGTGGGCCGTTCCTTCTCGTACGTCCGGAGCTCGGCGGTCGCGGTGTTGTCCGTCTTGATGTTGTGGTCGAGCTTGTTGTAGAACCACCAGCCGACACCCGCGGCGACGAGGACGACGAGCGAGACCCCGAGCGCGGTCCAGCGCACCCAGTGCCGTTTGCGCCGGGCCGGGGGCTCGGGAGCGGCATTCGACGGGTCCGTGTCGGGGGCGTCGTTCTGCGGCTCGTCGTCGGGCGTGCCGGCACTGTCGCTCACGTCTGCGTCCATCCTTCACGGAGTCGGCGACGCGCTGGGCCGCCGATCGAACGGATAGACGACTGAACCGCGCGCTTGGTTGTGCTCTCTCCTGATCATGTACCGCGGACGGTGTGTGTTCCCGGGGGCTCGTCCAGGGGTGGGCCAGACGGGTGTCCGGGTCAGTGCGCGACGGAGTGGGTGACTCGCTCGCTCTCCACGCGCTTTTCGAGGCCGCCGTCGGCCAGCCGGCCGAGGTTGCGGCAGAGCACCACGGAGGCGCCCGCGGCGAGCGGGGCGTACAGCCCGTTCGAGAGGCCGTCCCAGCTGTCGTACGCCTGCCCCGACAGCAGCCGCGCGCCGGGGGCGAGCCCGACACCCGCCGCGTCGTGCAAGGCCCGCTCCACCACTTGCGTCCCCGACAGCTCGGTACCGGCGACCGCGAGCGCCGCCGCGTGTGGGTCGACGGGGGCGTACGGCACGAACTGGTCACCCTGGCCGGGGACCTCGACCGCGTAGTCGGCGAATCCGGCGGGCGGCTGCGGGAAGCGGCCGCCGAGCGGGCGCAGCGCCAGCGCCACCCGCTCGCCGCTGCAGGCCCGCGCCTCCTCCAGCGTGTCCGGTCCGCTGACCACCAGGTCGGCCCGGGAGGCGTCGCCGCCGACATCGGCGACCACGCCGACGGACGAACAGGCGAGCAGCCAGACCGCGCTCTGCCAGTGCGCGGGGAGCAGCAGCGCGAGCCTGTCGCCCGGCTCCGCCGACAGCTCGCCCTGGAGCAGATTCGCGGTCTTGGCCACCCAATTGGCGAACGTCGCCACGGAAAGTTCGACCCGCTCGCCGGTCGCGTCGTCGTAGAACGTGACGAGGGGGCGTGCGGGTTCCTGGGCGAGTGCGGATCGCAGCAGGTCGGCGGGGGTGCGGTCGCTGGCAGTCATGTGCGCAGCGTACGTCGCGGGGCCCGGCGGGGGGCCGCTGTCGCGGCGGATGCCCCGGCCGGGTGGTCGCACGGGCGGCCGATACCCCGTCAGGTTCTGGTGGACAGCGATAGGGGGGTATGTCCAAATCGTAACTATGCGTGCACCTATGACTGCCTCCCTGCTCTCCACTTCGATCGCCGTGGCCTGCGCCGCCGCGCTCGCTCTCCCGATGGCCGCGCCGGCCGGGGCGGCGACGCCGGGGGTCGGGTCCCCGGCCACACCGTTCCCCGGCTCCACCCAGTCGCTGCGGCTCACCCCGGCCGCCGACCGGTCCACGGACACCACCTCGTCGGCCGTGCTGTCCAGGCAGAAGGTCAAGCCCTTCTCGCTGGTAGGTGTGGTCTGGAACGACAAGAAGGCCCACCTCGACGGCACCGTCCAGGTGCGGACCCGCCCGGTGGGCTCGAAAGTCTGGACCGGCTGGCAGGCCGTCGAGACCGACAACGACGACCACGCGGCCGATCCCGGCACGGCGGAGGCCGCGTCGTCGGCCGTGCGCGGCTCCACCGCACCGCTCTGGGTGGGCAACTCGGACGGTGTCCAGGTCCGCGTCCGCTCCAAGGCGCCCGCCGGTTCCGACCGCGCCGCGGCCACCCCGCTCCCCAAGGGGCTCCGGCTGGACCTCGTCGACCCCGGCCCGGACCCGCAGCCGGCCGATCCGACGGCGGCCGATCCGACGGCGGCTGACCCGACGGCGGCCGATCCGACGGCTGCCGATCCGACGGCGGCCGACCCCACGGCGGCTGACCCCACGGCGGCTGATCCGACGGCGGCCGACCCCACCGCGGCCGACCACGCCACCTCAGGCCCCCAGTCAGGGGCCCAGCCGGACCCCACCGAACTGCCCGCCCTCAGCAAGGAAGCCACCGCGGCCGAACTGGAGAAGTCCACGGGAGCGAAGGCCAGCCCCTTCGTCGCGCCCCAGCCGCGCATCGTCACCCGCAAGGGCTGGGGAGCCGACGAGAGCGTCCGCGAGTCGGACTTCCTCTACACGAAGACCGTGAAGGCCGCCTTCGTCCACCACACCGCGACGGGCAACAACTACACGTGCGCGCAGTCCCCCTCGCTCCTGCGCAGCATGTACCGCTACCACGTGAAGAGCCTCGGCTGGCGGGACATCGGCTACAACTTCGTCATCGACAAGTGCGGCACCCTCTACGAGGGCCGCGCGGGCGGGGTGACCAAGCCGGTCCAGGGCGCCCACACCCTCGGCTTCAACGCCGACAGCACGGGTGTCGCCGTGCTCGGCACCTTCTCGAAGTCCGACCCGCCCGCCGCCGTCATCACCGCGCTCTCCCGCTTCACCGCCTGGAAGCTCGGGCTGACCGGCGCCGATCCGGCGGGGAAGACCACCCTGGTCTCCGACGGGGGCAACCGCTACGAGAAGGGCACCCGGGTGACGCTGAACCGGATCTCCGGACACCGCGACGGTTTCGCCACCGAGTGCCCGGGGGCCCGCCTCTATGCCAAGCTCGGCACGATCCGCAGCGAGGCCGCCCGGATCCAGGGCCGCTGAGCACCCGCCGGCTCCCGTACGGCCTGCCCGCACCCGCGCCTCACCTTCTGCATACACTGGCCAGCCCGTTGCAGGACCGCCACAGCAGGAAGCAGAGACGTCAAGGTGACAGAAGCGATTCTCCTGGTCGGCGGCAAGGGCACGCGGCTGCGGCCGCTCACGGTCAACACCCCCAAACCCATGGTCCCGGCGGCGGGAGTCCCCTTCCTCACCCACCAGCTCGTCCGCGCGCGGGCCGCCGGGGTCGACCACATCGTGCTCGCCACGTCGTACCTAGCGGAGGTCTTCGAACCGTACTTCGGCGACGGGTCCGACCTGGGCCTGCATCTGGAGTACGTCACCGAGGAAGAGCCCCTGGGCACGGGCGGAGCCATCCGCAACGTGGCGGACCGCCTGAGCTCGGGGCCCGGTGACCCCGTCCTCATCTTCAACGGGGACATCCTCACCGGCCTCGACATCGAGGCGCTCGTCACCACCCACGAGACCTCCGGCGCCGATGTCTCGCTCCATCTGACGCGGGTGGACGACCCACGCGCCTTCGGCCTCGTCCCCACGGACGCCTCCGGCCGGGTGACCGCCTTCCTGGAGAAGCCGCAGACTCCCGAGGAGATCGTCACCGACCAGATCAACGCGGGCGCGTACGTCTTCACGCGTTCGGTCATCGACACCATCCCCGCGGGGCGCCCCGTCTCGGTGGAACGGGAGACCTTCCCCGGCCTGCTCGGCTCGGGCGCCCACCTTCAGGGCATGGTCGACTCGACCTACTGGCTCGACCTGGGGACCCCGCAGGCCTTCGTGCGCGGCTCGGCCGACCTCGTTCTCGGCCACGCCCCGTCGCCGGCGGTCCCGGGCCGCTGCGGCGACCGGCTGATCCTGGACAGCGCCGATGTGGCTCCCGACGCCAAGGTGACGGGCGGCACAGTGATCGGAGCGGGAGCCGTCGTCGGCGAGGGCGCCAGGATCGACGGCAGCACCGTCCTCGACAACGCCGTCGTCGAGGCGGGCGCGGTGATCACCGACTCGCTGATCGGGGCCGGCGCCCGGATCGGGGCCCGCTCGGTCCTGACCGGCGCGGTGATCGGCGACGGCGCGCGGGTGGGCGCGGACAACGAGCTGCGCGCCGGGATACGGATCTGGTGCGGGGCCGTGCTGCCGGACGGTTCCGTGCGTTTCTCGTCGGACCAGTAGCCTCTACGGCGTGGCAGGACGTTTCATCGCGAGGGGCGCCCCCGTCGACCTCTCCCTGGTCCTCGGGGTGCTCCGCCGTGGCCCGTGGGACCCCACGTACCGGGCGACGCCGGACGGGGCGGTGTGGCGGGCCAGCCGTACACCGCAGGGGCCGGGCACGCTCCGGATCACACCGGACGGCGCGGAGGCCTGGGGCCCCGGAGCGGACTGGCTGCTCGCCGGGGTCCCGGCCCTGCTGGGTGAGCTGGACGACCCCTCGGAATTCGTACCGCGCCACCGGCTGGTCGCCGACATGCACCGCCGCCGCCCCCACCTCAGGCTCTGCCGCACTAATCTGGTGCTGGAGTCGCTGATCCCCTCGGTCCTGGAGCAGAAGGTCACGGCCGACGAGGCGTACCGCGGCTGGCGCCGGCTGCTCCGTACGTCCGGCACGCCCGCGCCCGGCCCTGCGCCCGAGCACATGTACGTCATGCCTGATCCGCGCGGCTGGTCGCTGATCCCGTCGTGGGAGTGGCACCGCGCGGGCGTCGACAACAAGCGCGCATCGACGATCCTGCGCGCGGTACGGGTGGCCCGCCGCCTGGAGGAGGCGGCGGCGATGGCGCCCGCGGACGCCGCCCGCCGGCTGGAGCTGATCCCCGGTGTCGGCCCCTGGACGTCGGCGGAGACGATCCAGCGCGCCATCGGGGCGCCGGACGCCGTCACGGTGGGCGACCTGCATCTGCCGGGAATCATCGGCTACGCGCTGACCGGGCGCCGGGGCGTGGACGACGACGGGATGCTGGAACTCCTGGAACCGTACGCGGGCCAGCGCCACCGTGCGGTCCGGCTGATCCTGCTGGCGGGCCGGGTGCCGCAGCGACGCGCGCCGAAGATGCCACGGACGGACATCGCCCGGCTGTGATCCGGGGCCCAGACTCGCGTACCGGCCCCGCCCGCACCCTCACCGCACCGCGATGAACCCCTCGACCCCTCGCTCGGCCCGCTCCGCAGCGGGCGCGGCCGGATGGCCGATCGCCACAGCCCCCATCGGCTCCCACTCCGGGGGCAGCGCCAGCACATCGCGCACCACGTCCCGGCAGAACATCGTCGACGAGACCCACGCCGACCCCAGCCGCTCACCCGCGAGCGCCACCAGGAAGTTCTGCACACCGGCACCGGTCGCGACCGTGAACATCTCGCGCTCCGCAGCGTCGCGCCGGAGATCCCCGTAGGTGTGCGCGCCGTCGAGCACCATGCACGGAACCGCCAAGTACGGTGCCCGTCGCAGCACTTCACCGCGGCGTACCCGCTTGGCGATGGACTCCTCCGACTTGCCGTCGCGCCGCAGATCCGCGATCCACGCCTCCCGCATCGCGTCCAGCAGCCGGGTGCGCGCGGTGGCCGACTCGAGCAGGACGAAACGCCACGGCGTCGTGTGGTGCGGGGCCGGCGCGGTCACGGCGGCCGCGACCGCGCGGCGCACCGCGCCCGGGTCCACCGGGTCGTCGGTGAAGTCGCGGACGGTGCGCCGCAGGGTGACCGCTTCGCGTACCGCCTCGGACGTGCCGAGCCGGAACATGTCGTCGGCGGCGACGCGCACCATCGCGCGGGCGCCCGGGTCGGAGCCGCCGTCCGCACGGGGCGCTGTGACGGCGTGCGGCAGGCCACGGACCACCGCGACCGGCAGGCCGGCGGCCTTGCCCTTCACCAGGTCCCCCGCCGCGGCCAGTTCGTCGGCGGTGGCGACGACCGTGGCGCTCAGCGGGTTGCCGTGCGCGTCCGTGCCGCCGCGCAGGTCGTCGAGGACGCGCACCCCGGCGGCGCCGATGGCCACATCGGTGAGGCCGTTGCGCCACGGCCGCCCGAAGGTGTCCGTGACGACCACGCCCACCTCCACGCCCAGGGCGTCCCGCAGTCCTTCGCGGATCGCGCGGGCCGAGCTGTCGGAGTCCTCGGGAAGCAACAGCACAGTCCCGGCAGGGGTGTTGGACGCGTCGACGCCGGCGGCGGCCATCACGAGGCCCTGCCGGTTCTCGACGATACGGAGCGTGCCGCGCCGCGCCACCACCCGTACCGTCTCCGCGTCGATGGCCGCCTCACGGTCCTCGGCCCGCTGGAGCCGGCCCTCGGCCTTGGAGACGATCTTGGACGTCACGAGGACGACATCACCGTCCACCAGCTCGGGAGCGGCGCTCGCGATCAGCTTCCCCAGGTCGTCGCCCTGCCGTACCTCGGGCAGGCCGGGCACGGCCCAGACGCGGTAGGACGTCACGCCTGTACCTCTTCGGCCAGGGTGAGTGCCTCGCGGGCCATCGCCGCGGTCGCGTCCAGGTCGGTCATCATCAGCGGCACGGCGCGGCAGCGGATACCCGCCTCCTCGACCCGCGCGACGGACGCGGCGTCGACGGTGTCGACCAGCCAGCCGTCGAGGAGGCCCGAACCGTAGTGCTCGGCGACCGCGGCGGCAGTCGACTCGACGCCCACGGCGGCGAGGACCTTGTCGGCCATCCCGCGCACGGGGGCGTCGCCGACGATGGGCGACAGTCCGACGACCGGCACGCCCGCGTCGGCGATCGCCTCGCGGATGCCGGGCACGGCGAGGATGGTGCCGACCGAGACCACCGGGTTGGACGGCGGGAAGATGATGACGTCGGCGGACGCGATGGCGTCGAGGACGCCGGGAGCCGGCTTCGCCTGGTCGGCCCCGACCGGCACGACGGCCGCTGCATCGACCGACGCGCGCAGCCGCACCCAGTACTCCTGGAAGTGGATGGCCTTGCGCTCGCCGTCGGCATCGACGGCCACATGGGTCTCGACGCGGTCGTCGGACATCGGGATGAGCCGCACACCGGGCTTCCACCGCTCGCAGAGGGCCTCGGTGACGGCGCTCAGCGGATAGCCCGCCCCGAGCATCTGCGTACGGACGATGTGGGTGGCGAAGTCGCGGTCGCCGAGCCCGAACCACTCGGGGCCCACGCCGTACGCGGCGAGCTCGTCCTTCACCGTGAAGGACTCGTCGGTACGCCCCCAGCCCTGCTCCTCGTTGATGCCACCGCCGAGGGTGTACATCACCGTGTCGAGGTCGGGGCAGACCTTCAGCCCGAACAGATGGATGTCGTCACCGGTGTTGCCGATGACTGTGATGTCCGCGTCAGGCGCGGCCTGCTTGAGGCCGCGCAGGAATCGGGCACCACCGATACCGCCGGCCAGAACCACAATGCGCATGCAGACAGTCTGTCAGGCGGAGCCTGAATCCTTGAGGGGCGGTGGTCGGGCGGTGGCCGGGTGGGGGCAACGGCCAGCGGTAGCTGGGGGAGGGCTGGGGAGGGCGGGGCTGTCAGGCGGGTACGGCGTTCTGGGCGGCCGGGACCGCGCACTGCGGGCTGTGCATCGGCATCTCGGTCAGGCCCGGGTAGTAGACATGCAGGCTGACGGCCGGTTCGAGCGAGTCGTTGACGACCTCGTGCGTGTATCCGGGCGCGAAGACGCGCTGAGCACCTGCTTCCAGCGTCCGCACGCCGCGCTCGGTCCGCTCGGTCAGGGTGCCTTCGAGGACGGTCAGGACGCCGGACGAGCGCCCGTGGTCATGCGGTCCGCTGCCCTGGCCCGGCACCCAGCTGAGCAGCCAGATCTCGTAGCCGAGCGGGGTCACGCCTGCCCGAGCCGGGCCGGGGCCCTGGGGGACGGTGCGCAGCCGGTGGTACCAGCGGGAGACGGCGTCGTACTCGACGAGGTGCGCCCACCGGCCGCGGTCGGCGGCGATTGAGCGCGCGAGGCCGGCGAACTCGGCGACCGTGGCCGGGTGCTCGCGAGCGGGCTGGAGCAGGTGCTGGACGGCGAGGATGTCGCCTGCGATCTGGAGGTCGCTGTCGCTGTTCATGGTGCGGGGGTTCCTCGGCAGTGAAGTGCTGGGGTGTCGCAGGAAGGGTGCAGTCAGGACTGCGGAGAGACGCTGGAGCTCGGTGGCATCAACAGCTGGAACAGCAACAGCACGCCTGGGCAGCGCTGCGGAACCCACGGGCGTGGGTCACGGAGAACGCTGCGGTCGCTGGCATGAGAACTAGAAGAACGGCTCTCGCGTCGACTGTCAACCCAATACCCGATTTGGGCGCATTGTTTCACCTCATCCGGTTACTCCGCCGGGAGAAAGGTTTGTTCGCTCGTTGGCAGGGAGATGTGGCGCAGCAAGCCCCACCGCAAACGCCGCTGGGATCTCGTGACCGGAATGTGATCTGGGTCGCTTCGGCGTGCGGAGCGAACGAAACCGGCCTCGGCGGAGTCTCAGTTCAGGAGGGCGTCGCCTCAGGCAGGCGTCGTCCCGCCGGGACCGGGAAGGCGCAGGTATGGGCCAGTGGCATGTGTCAGATTTTTAGTGATTTGAACACTTTCCGCATAGCCTTGGTTCCGCAGAGTGAATAAGGGGCCCAATAGCAGATCTCGGCTTGACTGCCTCGGATCCGCACACTTGTAATTTCACTCGTGTCGTTCGGCCGAAATCGGTAGCGACTGCAACACGGGGACGCAAAGACGGACAAGGGGCGCACATGACCGAGCTGTTCCAGCAACTGCTGGTCGAGGACGCGGATGAGGAATTCGGCTGGCAGGAGCGCGCGCTGTGCGCCCAGACCGACCCCGAGTCCTTCTTCCCCGAGAAGGGCGGTTCCACCCGGGAGGCCAAGAAGGTCTGCCTGGCCTGTGAGGTCCGCTCCGAGTGTCTTGAGTACGCCCTCGCCAACGACGAGCGATTCGGGATCTGGGGCGGCCTGTCGGAGCGCGAGCGCCGGCGGCTGAAAAAGGCCGCCATCTAGGCCCTGTCCAGCGGCCTGACCGGCCGCTCGGCCGCGGAACCGGCACAAGTCCGTACGCGTCATCCGCTCCGCCGTCCGTCGCCCCGCGACGGGCGGCGGACCGCTGTCCCGGGCAGCCGTTAGTGTGGGGCCCCGTCCGCGATGCACCAACGCCCCCAGGGGGCGCGTGCGTCCACCGCATCCGCACACCAGCCTTCCGGGGGGCCACGCCACCCGGACTCCGGCCGGAGGGGCCCGTACCTCGATGTCCGTGCACAGCCAATCGACGGCCCCTTACGAGGCCGCAACGCCTGCGTTCGCTCCCGCCCACCCACCCGAATTCCCGCGTCATGTCGTCACCGCCGTGCTCGTCACCCACGACGGCGCCCGCTGGCTGCCCGACGCGCTCGCCGGACTGCTCGGGCAGGAACGGCCCGTGCAGAACGCCGTCGCGGCCGACACCGGCAGCGCCGACGCGTCCGCGAGCCTGGTCACCGAAGCGCTCGGCGCCGAGCGGGTGTTGCACCTCGCACGCCGCACCGGATTCGGAACCGCCGTCGACGAGGCGGCCCGCACCGCCGGAGTCCTCACCCCCGAGGAGCTGCCGTACCTGAAGCGGCCCAGCGGCTGGGACCCGGTGAGCCGCAGCTGGCGCGACGAGACCTACGACATGCCAGAACTGCCGCACGGTGAACCGGTGCAGTGGCTCTGGCTGCTCCACGACGACTGCGCCCCCGACCCCGACGCGCTCACCGAGCTGCTGCGCGTGGTCGACAACGACCCCAGCGCCGTCATCGTCGGACCCAAGCTGCGCGGCTGGTACGACCGCAAGCAACTGCTCGAAGTCGGCGTGTCGATCGCCAACAGCGGTCGGCGCTGGACCGGCCTCGACCGCCGCGAGCAGGACCAGGGCCAGCACGACCAGGTGCGGCCCGTCCTGTCCGTCTCGACCGCCGGAATGCTCATCAGACGTGACGTCTGGGAGGAACTGGGCGGATTCGACCGCAGACTGCCGCTCATGCGCGACGACGTCGACCTGTGCTGGCGGGCCCATGCCGCAGGCCACGGGGTCGTCGTCGCACCCGACGCCGTGCTGCGGCACGCGGAGGCCTCGGCCCGCGAACGCAGGCCCATCGACTGCGTGGGCCGCTCCGTCGCCAGCCCGCACCGCGTCGACAAGGCGGGCGCCGTCTACGCGCTGCTCGTCAACACCCGCGGCCGCGGGCTCCCGTACGTCATGCTGCGACTGGTCCTCGGCACGCTGCTGAGAGTCTTCGCCTATCTCGTCGGCAAGGCGCCGGGACAGGCGCTCGACGAGGTGGCAGGCTTCGCCGGCACCCTGCTGCGCCCCGAACGGATCCTCGCCGCACGGCGCGCCCGCGGAAAGGGCAAGGTCGAGGCGGGCGAGCTGCGGCCCCTCTTCCCGCCTCCCGGGGCCACCGTCAAGGCCACCGCCGAGCAGGTGGTCGGCCATTTCGGCGGTAGCTCCGACGTAGAGGCCGGTTCGCGGCACGGCGCCGTCGAATCCGGTCCGGGCGGAGACGACGCCGACTTCCTGGAGATCGAGCAGTTCGCCCGGCTGAAGCGGATAGCCCGCAAGCCGGGCCCCGTGCTGTTCGCCGTTCTCCTGCTGGTGTCGCTCGTCGCCTGCCGGGCGCTGCTGGGCGGAGGCGCCCTCTCGGGCGGCGCCCTGCTCCCCGCGCCCGATCACGTATCGGAGCTGTGGAACCGCTACGCCGACGCGTGGCACCCCCTCGGCACCGGCGGCACCCAGACCGCCCCGCCGTATCTCGGCATCCTCGCCGTGTTCTCCTTCGTCCTGCTCGGCCACACCGGACTCGCGCTCACCCTGCTGCTGGTCTGCTCGGTCCCGCTGGCCGGTCTCACCGCGTACTTCGTCTCCCGCCCGCTCACCGGATCACGCCTGCTGCGGGCCTGGGGAAGCATCGCGTACGCCTTCCTGCCCGCCGCGACCGGAGCCCTGGCCGCCGGGCGGCTCGGCACGGCCGTGCTCGCCGTGCTGCTGCCACTGATCGCCCGTTGCGCCGTCTCCGCCGCCGGAGTGCGCGGGGAGCGCGGAAGCTGGCGGGCCACCTGGGCCTACGCGTTCCTGCTCACCCTCACCATGGCCTTCACGCCCGTCGTGTGGCCGCTCGCCGTGGTCATCGGGATCGCGGTCCTGGCGCTGCACCGCGACGAGATCACCGCGTACGGGCTGCGCTTCCTCGCAGTCGCCGGCACGCCCCTGCTGCTGCTCGCGCCCTGGTCGCTCTCGCTGCTCGCCGGACCCTCGGGCTTCTTCCGCGAAGCGGGCATGGAGTTCGGCAAGGGCTCGGCATCCGCACTCGACCTGCTCGGCATGAGCCCCGGTGGTCCCAAGACCGCGGGCGGCGTGCTGCTCATCGGCGTGGTGCTCGCAGCGCTGGCGGCCCTGCTGCGCGGGGAGCGGCAGTTCGCTGTCCGCGGCGCGTGGGCGGTGGCCCTGCTGGGTCTTGTCTTCTCGGTTCTGGCCAACAGGTCGGGCTGGGCCGGTCCCACCACGCTCGTCTACGGGCTGGCGCTGCTGGCGGCCGCTGTGCTGGGCGCGGAGGGCGCACGCGGGCGCGTGGCCACCCAGAGCTTCGGATGGCGGCAGCCGGTCGCAGGACTGATCGCCGTCGCCGCGCTGCTCGCCCCGGTGGTCGCCGCCTTCAGCTGGATGATCAGCGGGGCGGACGGGCCGCTGGAGCGGCGCGACCCGGTGCAGGTTCCCGCGTTCGTCGCCGAGGAGAGCGGCACCCGCGACCAGGCCCGCACCCTGATCCTCGGCGGGACGTCACCCGCGGAGGTCTCGTACACACTGGTGCGCGGCTCGGGCGGCAGGCTCGGTGACGCGGAGCTGGCCCGCGCGGGTGGCAGCAGTCCCCGGCTCGACAAGATCGTTTCCAATCTGGTCGCGGGCTCCGGCGCCGACCAGTCCAGCCAGCTCAGCGGGTATGCCATCCGCTATCTGCTGGTCAGGGACGGTGCCCCGCGCGCGATGAGCCGGGTGCTCGACGCCACCCCCGGACTGAGCCGGCTGAGCCAGCTGGACGGCAGCGAGCTGTGGCGCGTCGACCGGCAGGTCGCTCGGGCCACGATCGTCTCCGGTACGTCGCCGGACGCGAGTTCCGAGCCGCAGTCCGTCGCCGCGGGCCCGGTCGGCATCCACACCACGGTGCAGGCCGGGAAGGCGGGCCGGGTCCTGCGGCTCGCGGACGCCACAGCTCCGGGCTGGCAGGCCACCCTGGACGGACGCTCGCTCACCAGGACGACCGTCGACGGCTGGGCCCAGGGATTCCAGCTTCCCGCCCAGGGCGGGAAACTGGATGTCAGCTACAGCGAGCCCTTCACCCACACCCTCTGGATCTGGGCGCAGGTGGCACTCGCGGTCGTCCTGCTGGTCCTCGCACTCCCCGGCCGCCGCAAGCGTATCGACGACGACCTCCCCGACGAGGAACTCCCCGTACCCGCCGAGCCGGTGGCGGGCGAGGGCCGCAGGGCCCGCAGACTGCGTGCCGCCGCCCAGGCCGAAGCGGCCGGGGCAGCGGGGGACACCGACGGCCCGGAGGCCGCGGACGCCGCGGATGACGGGGCGGCCGGCGAACCCGGCGAACCGGGTCCGTACGCGCCCGCCGGTGCCCCTCCGGGGGAGCCCGGGGGCCCTGCCGCCGACGACGACGCCTTCGCGCCGCAGTACGGCGCGCAGGTGCCGCACCAGGCCGGCTACGGCGAGTGGGAGCAGAGCGCATACACGACGGGCGACTACCACCAGTACCCGGCGGGGCAGTACGGCGGCGAGCAGTACCAGGGAGACCCCTACGCCCCCGGCCCGTACGGCGGCGCGCAGTACGGCAGTGAGCAGTACGGCGACGGCACGGTCCAGGGCGATCAGGTCCAGGGCGACCATGCCCACGGCGAGCAGACCGGTGGCGGCTCGGCCGGTGCGTATCCCGAGGGGCAGCCGCAGTACGACCCGTACCAGCAGCAGCCTCCGCTGGAGGGCCAGTACGACCCGTACGGCTATGTCCAGCAGCCGCACCAGGAGCAGCCGCCCTACCCCGACGAGAACGAGCACCGCCCCGACGGGAGCAACCAGTGAACCGCACCGCCATCACCCTCGCGGCGGCCGTCGCGGCCCTCGCGGCCGTCACGGGCTTCGCGGTGGTCGCCGCCCCGTCGTCGGACGGCGCCACCACGCGGCAGGCCGCAGCCCGGCTGCCCGTCGAGCGCTCCAGCCTGGTCTGCCCGGCGCCCAGCACGTCCGACATCGCCGAGACGCGGTACACCGCCTTCACCCCGGCCGGGAAGGGCGGCGGCACCGCCGGTGGCGCGCGGCTGCTGCCCTCCGGCACCGGTCCCGGCACGGACGCGAAGAAGGACGGCAAGGACGGCAAGGACAGCAAGGACGGCAAGACCAAGGGAGGCGCACCGGACTCGGGGAAGCCGGTGGCCGAGCTCAAGCAGCCGGGCAAGCCCGTCACGGCCGACGCGTCCGGCGGCGACTCGCCGGCCCTGATCGGTTCGGCCGACGGCCCCCTGGCCCCCGGCTGGACCGCGCAGCAGACCACCACGGTGGACGCCGGCGGCTCGCGCGGGGTCCTCGGCACCAACTGCACCGCTCCGGACACCGACTTCTGGTTTCCCGGCGCCAGCACGGCGGCATCCCGGCAGGACTACGTGCACCTCACCAACCCCGATGACAGCGCGGCCGTCGCCGACATCGAGTTGTACGGCAAGGACGGCGCCATCAAGTCCGAGGTGGGGGAGGGCATCACGGTCCCCGCCAGGTCGACGGTTCCGGTGCTGCTCTCGACGCTGACGCCCGATCCCGCCGAGAACCTCACCGTCCATGTCAGCACCCGCAGCGGCCGGGTCGGCGCCGTGGTGCAGTCCCTGGACGACAAGCTCGGCAGTGACTGGATCCCCGCTTCGGTGGCCCCGGCCCGCAGTCTTGTCCTCCCCGGAATCCCCGCGGACGCCACGTCCGTACGGCTGGTGGCGTTCGCCCCCGGTTCCGACGACGTGGATCTGAAGGTCCGGCTGGCCGGCGCTGACGGCACCATCACCCCGGCCGGCCACGAGACGCTGCACGTCAAGGCGGGCATGACGGCATCCGCCGACCTGGGTGACGTGACCAAGGGCGCTGCGGGGTCGCTGGTGCTCTCCCAGTCCGGTGGCGGCCGGGCCACCCCCGTGGCGGCCGCCCTGCGCGTCGTGCGCGGCAAGGGCAGCAAGCAGGAGGTCGCCTTCATCCCGGCGACCGGGCAGGTGGGCGAGCGGGCGTCGGTGGCCGACAACCGCTCGAAGGGCTCGGTGCTGTCACTGACCGCCCCGGGCGCCACCGGCAAGGTGAAGGTCACCTCGTCGCCGGGCAGCGGAGGCGGCGAGCAGGTCGTCAAGACGTACACGGTCAAGGGCGGTACGACCCTCGCGGTGAAGCCGGCCGCACCGTCCGGGCTCAAGGGCTCGTACGCGTTGACGGTCGAGCCGGAGGCCGGAAGCGGTCAGGTCTACGCGTCGCGCGCGCTCGAACTCCCGCAGGACGGCGTCCCGATGTTCACGGTGCAGACGCTCCCCGACGACCGCGGAACGGTCTCGGTGCCGCGGGCCCGGCAGGACCTCTCCCTCCTGGACGACTGACCGGGACGGCACGGCGGGAGGTCTCGCCGTGCCGGGCCGGGCGGAGGATGCCGCGCAGCGGGTACGGCCATCTGCCGCCGGGCTCAGTCCTGTCCGTACCGCGGATCGACCGACTCCGGGGCCAGGCCGAGCAGTTCGGCGACCTGTTCCACCACGACCTCGTGCACCAGCAGCGCCCGCTCGTCGCGGTTCTTGGAGCGGATCTCGACAGGGCGCCGGAAGACGACGATCCGCGCGGGCCGTTCCTTCTCCGCGGAGGACGAGCTGCCGAGTGGCACGGATGTCTCGCCGGGCCACTCGTCGCCACCGTCGCCGCTGTCGACCCGGGGGACGTCGAGTACCAGGAAGTCGACTTCGGAGAGTTGGGGCCAGCGCCGTTCCAGACGCTCGACGGAGTCCGCCACGAGATCGCGGAAGGAGTCCGACCGGCTGGTCGAGAGCGGAACCTGCGGTGGGGCCACGGGGCCGCGCATGCCCCGGCCGTGCCGGTCGCGGCGGCGTGGCCGGGGCTCGCCGGGCTCGGGCGGAAGTGAGCTGTCCATCACTGACGCAGGGTAGCTCTCCGCGGGGCGCCGCGAGGACGACCGCCGCGGCACACCCCGCATGTCGCCGAATGAGCGTTCAGGGCAGGTTCACCGACCGCGGTCAGGCTGCTTCCGATCGGTGATCTCACGTCGGTTGACTGGATATCGACGCATGGTGACTGGATTCATTTCGTCACTCGCTGTATTCGCCTGCACCCGTGCAGGTCAAGCGAGTTGCCGCCGGGCCGGGCCGGGTCCGGTTCCTGCCACGACACGGCGGAGTGACGCCGGGGCGAGTCGTCGCGGCCCGCTCAAGAGTGCGGTACGGTCCCATACCGTGAGCCCTGTACGTCGCTGTTCTCGCACTGCGTGCGGCCGCCCCGCCGTCGCGACGCTGACGTACGTCTACGCCGACTCGACCGCGGTTCTCGGTCCGCTCGCCACTTACGCTGAGCCCCACTGCTACGACCTGTGCGCCGAGCACGGCCAGCGGCTGACCGCCCCGCGCGGCTGGGAGGTCGTCCGTCTCACCGACGGCTCTGCGCCCGCCGGGCCCAGCGGTGACGATCTCGAAGCGCTCGCCAACGCCGTACGGGAAGCCGCCAGGCCGCACGAGCGCGCCCCCGAGGCCAGCGGGGCACGCTCGGCCAATCCGGCCGAGGCCGGGCGCCGGGGGCATCTCCGCGTACTGCGCTCTCCGGACTCCTGACCCCGCACCCCTGCACCCCCGCACTCGCGGGACCTCGGGCCGGGAACGCCGGGCTCTCGAACACCCGGCCCCCGGATCGCCCGGACTGCTGAATTCCGACGTCCGCATCCCGGCGCCCGCATCCTGTCCGGAGCATTGACTTCCGGTTGCCATGAACATGAGCATTCGTTTCCTCCGCCCGTGAGGATCGAGGCCCCGTGTTTGTGCAGCAGCTGGAACCCGTAGCCGATTCGCTCGCTCTGTCCGCCCTCGTCGCCGCTCTGCCACTGCTCACCGTCCTCGTGCTGCTCGGTGCCGTACGGATGAGAGCCCACTGGGCCGGTCCTGCCGGGCTGGCCGTCGCGGTCCTGGTCGCCCTTCTCGCCTACGGGATGCCGCTGGGCCAGACACTCTCCGCCGGCGCACAGGGAGCGCTCTTCGGCGTCTTCCCCATCCTGTGGATCGTCGTCAACGCCCTCTGGGTGTACCGGATGACGGTCCGCACCCGGCACTTCGACATCCTGCGGCGCTCCTTCGGCCGGTTCTCCGACGACCCGCGTATCCAGGCCCTCGTCATCGGCTTCTGCTTCGGTGCGCTGCTCGAAGCGCTCGCCGGATTCGGGGCCCCGGTGGCGATCTGCGCGGTGATGATGGTGGCGCTCGGCTTCGACCCGGTACGCGCGGCTGTCGTCGCGCTCGTCGCCAACACCGCACCCGTCGCCTTCGGCGCCATGGGTACCCCCGTGGTGACGCTCGCACAGGTCAGCGGGGTGCCGCTGGACACGGTCGCCTCGGTCGTCGGCCGGCAGACCCCGCTGCTCGCCGTCGTAGTACCGCTGCTGCTCGTCGTGATCGTGGACGGCCGGCGCGGGCTCCGCGAGACCTGGGCGCCGGCGCTCGTCTGCGGATTCGCTTTCGCCGCCGCCCAGTTCGCCGCGTCGAACTTCGTCTCCGTCCAGCTCGCCGACATCCTGGCCGCGCTCGTCGGAGCCGCGGCCCTGATGGCGGTGCCGGGCGCCCGCAGCCCGGTCGCGGAACCGGTGCGCGCCGCCGTGCTCACCGGTGAACGCAGCGAGGACCTGGACGAACGGGACCCGCGGCGTGAGGTGGTGCGGGCCTACGCTCCGTACGGGCTGATCGTCGTGATCTTCTCGGTCGCGCAGATCCCGCCCGTGAAGAGCCTGTTCGACGGTGCGACCAGGCTCCTCGACTGGCCGTTCCTCGATGTCGCGGGCCCCGACGGCAAACCGGTCTCCGGCAACGTCTTCTCGCTGCCCCTGATCTCGACCGGCGGGACACTGGTCCTCTTCGCGGGGGTGCTGACGGCGGTGGTCATCGGGGTGCGGGCCGGGGACGCGCTCCGCGAATGGGCGGCGACCGTGCACGAACTGCGGTACGCCATCCTCACGGTCACCTCGGTCCTGGCACTCGCGTACGTCATGAACCTCTCCGGACAGGCCGCCACCATCGGCCACTTCGTCGCCGCGGCGGGCGCGGGACTCGCCTTCCTCTCACCCGTGCTCGGCTGGTTCGGAGTCGCCGTCTCCGGATCCGACACCTCCTCCAACGCGCTCTTCGGCGCCCTGCAGGTCTCCGCCGCCCACGAGTCGGGGCTCCCGCCCGAGCTGCTGGCGGCCGCCAACAGCTCGGGCGGAGTCCTCGGCAAGATGATCTCTCCGCAGAACCTGACGATCGCCTGCGCCGCAGTGGGGCTGAAGGGACAGGAGGGAGACCTGCTGCGCAAGGTGCTGCCGTGGAGTCTGGGGCTGCTCCTGGTGATGTGCCTGATCGTCATGGCGCAGAGCACACCGCTGCTGGACTGGATGCTGCCGTGAGGCCTGTTCCCGCGCCGGCCGCCGCCGGCACGGCCCGGCGGGAAGCGGCGCCGCCTTCCGGCGCCGCCGTGTGCGAGGGATCCCGATACCGCCAGGTGGTTTGATGGGCCCGTAGCGGACAGAGCGGATATACAGGAGGACCGACGTGGCTGGTGCTGTCGATTTGTCACAGGTCGTGAAGGCGTACGACGTGCGAGGTGTCGTGCCCGACCAGTGGGACGAGTCGCTGGCCGAGCTGTTCGGCGCCGCCTTCGTGCAGGTGACCGACGCGTCGGCGATCGTCGTCGGCCACGACATGCGCCCGTCGTCGCCCGGCCTGTCCGGGGCCTTCGCGCGGGGCGCGGCAGCACGGGGCGCGGACGTCACCCTCATCGGCCTCTGCTCCACGGACCAGTTGTACTTCGCATCCGGGCAATTCGACCTGCCCGGAGCGATGTTCACCGCCTCGCACAACCCGGCCCGGTACAACGGCATCAAGATGTGCCGGGCCGGAGCCGCACCGGTCGGGCAGGACACGGGCCTCGCGGAGATCCGTACGCTCGTCGAGACCTGGTCGGCGACGGGCGCCCCGGCAGCCGCGCCGCGTCCGGGAACCGTCACCGAGCGTGACACGTTGAAGGAGTACGCGGCCCACCTCCTCTCCCTGGTCGACCTCTCGGCGATCCGCCCGCTGAAGGTCGTCGTGGACGCGGGAAACGGCATGGGCGGCCACACGGTCCCCACCGTGCTCGCCCCGCTCCCGCTCGACGTCGTCCCCCTCTACTTCGAGCTGGACGGGACGTTCCCCAACCACGAGGCCAACCCGCTCGACCCGGCGAACCTCGTCGACCTCCAGGCGAAGGTCCGCGAGACCGGCGCCGACCTGGGCCTGGCCTTCGACGGTGACGCGGACCGCTGCTTCGTCATCGACGAGCGCGGCGAAGGCGTCTCTCCGTCCGTCATCACCGCCCTGGTGGCCGCCCGCGAACTGGCGGCACACCCCGGCGGCACGGTGATCCACAACCTGATCACCTCCTGGTCGGTGCCCGAGGTCGTACGGGAGAACGGCGGCACCCCGGTCCGTACTCGGGTGGGGCACTCCTTCATCAAGCAGGAGATGGCCACCACCGGAGCCGTTTTCGGCGGCGAACACTCGGCGCACTACTACTTCAGCGAGTTCTGGAACGCCGACACCGGGATGCTCGCCGCGCTGCACGTCCTGGCCGCCCTGGGCAACCAGCCGGGCACGCTCTCGGAGCTCGTAGCCCCGTACGACCGCTACACCGGCTCGGGCGAGATCAACTCCACAGTCACCGACCAGGCGGCCAGCACGGCCCTGGTACGAGCGGCCTACGAACACCTGGACGGCATCACCACGGACAGCCTGGACGGTCTGACGGTGACGTCGGCGGACTGGTGGTTCAACCTCCGCCCGTCCAACACGGAACCGCTGCTGCGGCTCAACGTGGAGGCAAGGGACAAGGCCACGATGACGAAGGTCCGCGACGGAGTCCTCCGCCTCGTGCGCGGGACCGGCTGACGGGGCGTGCGCAGGCCGCGCACGCGCCACCCGAAGCGCCCGATGCTCCGCACCCGCCCCGCCCCGGCGGTACGCTGACCTGGCCCAAACCGTATGTTCGAAGGGACCACCCCATGCCGCTCGAAGCCGGTCTCCTGGAGATCCTCGCCTGCCCGGTCTGCCACGCCCCGCTCAACGACCAGTCGGCAGCGGAGGAGAACCCGGAGCTGATCTGTACCGGTAAGGACTGCGGCCTCGCGTACCCCGTCCGCGACGGCATCCCGGTCCTTCTCGTCGACGAGGCCCGCCGACCCGCCTGAGGGACCGCCTTTCAGGTCCCGTCCGGCCCCAGGGGCGGGCGCCGTGCGGCAACCGTCGCACCCCAACGCCCGCACCCGCACACGCAAGGCGAATCGGAGGAGGCAGACCCCGATGCTCGACGAGTCGTTGCTCGACGCCCCGGAAGCCCTGGCCCGAGCCGACCGCAGCGGACTCCTCCGCGGCGCAGCCGAGGCCGGAGCCCGCGTCCGCACCGCCGCCCGGTACGCGGCCGAGGCCGGCCTCGCCGACCTGAAACCGGAAGGACGGCCCCGCGCCGTACTCTTCGCCGGATCCGGCACCGCGGCGACCGGCGTGGCCGACCTGCTCAGCGCCCTGGCGGGTGCCGCCGCCCCGGTCACCCGGCTGCGCCCCACCGGGGTGGCCCCCGCGGCGGGCGCCCTGCGCTGGACCCTCCCCGGCTGGGCCGGCTCCGTGGACCTGCTGCTCATCGCCACTGCCGACGGTTCGGAACCGGGCCTCGCGCTCCTCGCGGAGCAGGCCTACCGGCGTGGCTGCACCGTCGTCGGTGTCGCCCCGCGCCGCTCACCGCTGACCGAAGCGGTCAACGGGGCACACGGGCTGGTCGTGCCGATGGCCGAGGCGCCGTACGAGGAGGAGCCCGAGGTGCCGTCCACCGAGGCCGGCCCCGGCACCCTGTGGGCCCTGCTCACCCCGCTGCTCGTCCTGCTCGACCGGGCCGGTCTGGCCACCGCGCCGCCCGAGACCGTCCAACGCGTGGCGGACCGGCTGGACGCCACGGCGGAACGCTGCGGGCCCGCCGTCGCCACCTACAGCAACCCGGCCAAGACCCTCGCATCGGAGCTCGCCGACTCCCTCCCGCTCATCTGGACCGAGGGCACCGGCGCGGCCCCCGCCGGTCGCCGGTTCGCCGCCGTACTGGCCGAACTGGCGGGCCGCCCCGCGCTCGCCGCCGAACTGCCCGAGGCCCTGCCCTCGCACGGCGCGCTGCTCGCCGGCCCCTTCGCGGGCGACACCGACCCCGACGACTTCTTCCGTGACCGGGTGGACGACGCGCAGGCGCTGCACGCCCGACTGGTGCTCCTCCGCGACCGCCCGGCGGGCGGACTCACCGCGGCCCCGGCGGCCCGCGAGCTCGCGAACGGCCAGGACACCCCCGTCAGCGAGCTCGAACCAGGGGAGGGCAACGAGCTGGAATGCCTCGCGGAACTCCTGGCGGTCACCGACTTCGCCGCTGCGTACGTCGCCCTCGTCACGGCCTGAACCAGAACCGCACCCCGGCCCGAGCCCACCCCGAGCACCAGACACCGCCCCACCACACACGTCCCGCACCGCACCGGCCGCCACCACCGACGCCCCGACCCGAACCGCCGCCCCAGCAGCCCGGAAAGTAGCTTCATGGACCGCCTCGCCAACACCGTGCGCCCCTACGCCTGGGGCTCGACCACCGCCATCCCGGCCCTCATCGGCGCCGAGCCCACCGGCCGGCCACAGGCCGAGATGTGGCTGGGCGCACACCCCGGGGCCCCGTCCCGCGTCGACCGCGGTACCGGCGACCAGGCGCTGTCCGCGGTCATCGACGCGGCCCCCGAGACCGAACTGGGCGCACCGGCGGTAGCGAAGTTCGGCCCGCGACTGCCCTTCCTGCTCAAGCTCCTCGCGGCCGGAGCCCCCCTCTCCCTCCAGGTCCACCCCGACCTGGCCCAGGCGAAGGAGGGGTACGCGGACGAGGAGCGCCGCGGCGTACCGATCGACGCCCCGCACCGCAACTACAAGGACGCCAACCACAAGCCCGAACTCATCTGTGCGCTCACGCCCTTCGACGGCCTGTGCGGATTCCGGGACCCCGCCGAATCGGCCGACCTGCTCGCCGCCCTGGACGTGGACTCGCTCAAGCCGTACGTCGACCTCCTGCGCGCCCACCCCGAGGAAGCGGCACTGCGCGAGGTCCTGACGGCCGTCCTGTCCGCGGACCCCGCCGAGATGAAGGCCACAGTCACGGAGGCCGCCGCTGCGGCCGAACGGCTCGGCGGCGCCCACGCCCCGTACGCATCGATCGCCCACCACTACCCCGGCGACCCGGGCGTCATCGCCGCGATGCTGCTCAACTACGTCCAACTTCAACCCGGCGAGGCACTGTTCCTCGGCGCGGGCATCCCGCACGCGTACCTCAACGGCCTCGGTGTGGAAATCATGGCCAACTCGGACAACGTGCTCCGCTGCGGTCTGACCCCGAAGCACGTGGACGTCCCTGAACTGCTCCGTATCGTCCGGTTCGAGGCCACCGAGCCGGGCATCCTGCGCCCGGAGGCGGACCCGGACGGTGAGGAGCTGTACGACACCCCCATCGACGAGTTCCGGCTCTCGCGCTACGCACGCCCCGAGGACGCCCGGCCCCTCCAGCTGCCCGCCACCACCCCGCAGATCCTGCTCTGCACAGCCGGGGCCCCGCGTGCGGGCGAACTGGCCCTCGCACCAGGGGATTCGGTCTTCGTTCCGGCCGGCGAGAGCGTGACCCTGACCGGTACGGGTACGGTCTTCCGCGCCACCGTTGTGGCCTGATGCAACAATGTCCGGCCGAATAGCGGCACCAATGCCGCGGCACCGACGAAGGGAACACGTCCACCCATGAGTGCGTCAGGTGGAACCAAGGCGATCGTGGCGGCGCTCGGCGCCAACCTCTCGATCGCGGTAGCGAAGTTCGTGGCGTTCCTCTTCAGCGGCTCGTCGTCGATGCTCGCGGAGAGCGTCCACTCACTCGCCGACTCGGGCAACCAGGGGCTGCTGCTCCTCGGCGGCAAGAAGGCCCAGCGCGAGGCAACCCCGCAACACCCCTTCGGCTACGGCCGTGAGCGGTACATCTACGCCTTCCTCGTCTCCATCGTGCTCTTCTCGGTCGGCGGAATGTTCGCGGTCTACGAGGGCTACGAGAAGGTCAAGCACCCGCACTCCCTGGACAACTGGTACTGGCCGGTCGGCGTCCTGGTCTTCGCGCTCATCGCGGAGGGTTACTCCTTCCGCACGGCGATCAAGGAGTCCAACCAGACGCGCGGTGTTCTCTCCTGGACCCAGTTCATCCGCCGGGCCAAGGCTCCCGAGCTTCCGGTGGTACTCCTCGAGGACTTCGGCGCGCTGATCGGCCTGGTCCTCGCGCTCGGCGGCGTCGGACTGGCCGTGGCCACGGACAACGGCGTCTGGGACGGCATCGGCACCCTCTGCATCGGCACCCTGCTCATCCTTATCGCGCTCGTCCTGGCCGCGGAGACGAAGTCGCTGCTGCTCGGCGAGTCGGCGGGCACCGAAGAGGTCGACAAGATCAAGGAAGCCATCGTCGACCACACCACCGTCACGTCCGTGATCCACATGCGTACGCTCCACCTCGGCCCCGAGGAGCTGCTGGTGGCTGCCAAGATCGCGGTCCAGCACGACGACACGGCGGCGGAGGTGGCCCGTGCGATCAACGCTGCGGAGGTCCGTATCCGCGAAGCCGTCCCCATCGTCCGGGTGATCTACCTGGAACCGGACATCTACAGCGAGGCCGAAGCCGCAGCCGGCGAAGACCCAAGGGCCACCCCGGGCGGCCCTTCCCCGGTACCGGACCACTGACGCGGACACCTGCCGTCAGTGCCCCGCCCCGCCCCGCTGCCCCTTTCCTGACCGGTCCGAAATCGGCCCGATCCGCCTGGCGGGCTGGGGTCGGCCGGGCCGGTCGGTGTAGATTCGGCACGAGCCAGACGTCGCTGCTGATGGCGGTCGGGCGGTCCGCTCTGCGGACCGGCCGAGGGAGAGAGGGCCTCCGACGGACTGCGCCGCGAGCGCTCGGGCATTCGTGTGCCTTTCCGCCCGTCGCCGCAGCATCCAGCCCGTACACCCTCGACCAACCTTCCGAGGAGCAGCTCGTATGACGACTGACGCCATCACCCAGGACTTCAAGGTCGCGGACCTTTCCCTGGCCGCTTTCGGGCGTAAGGAGATCACGCTGGCCGAGCATGAGATGCCCGGTCTGATGTCGATCCGTAAGGAGTACGCCGCGGCGCAGCCGCTCGCCGGCGCCCGGGTCACCGGTTCGCTGCACATGACCGTGCAGACGGCTGTGCTGATCGAGACTCTGGTTGCTCTCGGTGCGCAGGTCCGCTGGGCGTCCTGCAACATCTTCTCCACTCAGGACCATGCGGCCGCGGCTATTGCTGTCGGCCCCAAGGGCACTGCGGAGGCCCCGGCCGGGGTGCCGGTCTTCGCGTGGAAGGGCGAGAGCCTG
>NZ_CP108826.1:5035000-6370000 GCF_045161865.1 Streptomyces sp. NBC_00859
GGAGTGAAATAGTACCTGAAACCGTGTGCCTACAAGCCGTGGGAGCGTCGCTGGCCGTACTTGTACGGTCAGTCGTGACTGCGTGCCTTTTGAAGAATGAGCCTGCGAGTTAGCGGTGTGTAGCGAGGTTAACCCGTGTGGGGAAGCCGTAGCGAAAGCGAGTCCTAATAGGGCGTTTGAGTTGCACGCTCTAGACCCGAAGCGGAGTGATCTAGCCATGGGCAGGTTGAAGCGGCTGTAAGAGGTCGTGGAGGACCGAACCCACCAGGGTTGAAAACCTGGGGGATGACCTGTGGTTAGGGGTGAAAGGCCAATCAAACTCCGTGATAGCTGGTTCTCCCCGAAATGCATTTAGGTGCAGCGTCGTGTGTTTCTTGCCGGAGGTAGAGCACTGGATAGGCGATGGGCCCTACCGGGTTACTGACCTTAGCCAAACTCCGAATGCCGGTAAGTGAGAGCGCGGCAGTGAGACTGTGGGGGATAAGCTCCATGGTCGAGAGGGAAACAGCCCAGAGCATCGACTAAGGCCCCTAAGCGTACGCTAAGTGGAAAAGGATGTGGAGTCGCAGAGACAACCAGGAGGTTGGCTTAGAAGCAGCCATCCTTGAAAGAGTGCGTAATAGCTCACTGGTCAAGTGATTCCGCGCCGACAATGTAGCGGGGCTCAAGCGTACCGCCGAAGTCGTGTCATTCCAGCATTAGGGCCAACGCCTGCTGGGATGGGTAGGGGAGCGTCGTGTGCCGGGTGAAGCAGCCGCGGAAGCGAGTTGTGGACGGTTCACGAGTGAGAATGCAGGCATGAGTAGCGATACACACGTGAGAAACGTGTGCGCCGATTGACTAAGGGTTCCTGGGTCAAGCTGATCTGCCCAGGGTAAGTCGGGACCTAAGGCGAGGCCGACAGGCGTAGTCGATGGACAACCGGTTGATATTCCGGTACCCGCTTTGAAACGCCCAATACTGAATCCCCTGATGCTAAGGCCGTGAAGCCGTCCTGGACCCTTCGGGGAAAGGGAAGTGGTGGAGCCGTCGAACCAAGGTGGTAGTAGGTAAGCGATGGGGTGACGCAGGAAGGTAGTCCAACCCGGGCGGTGGTTGTCCCGGGGTAAGGGTGTAGCCCGTTGTCCAGGTAAATCCGGATGACATTAAGGGTGAGACCTGATGCCGAGCCGATTGTGGTGAAGTGGATGATCCTATGCTGTCGAGAAAAGCCTCTAGCGAGTTTCATGGCGGCCCGTACCCTAAACCGACTCAGGTGGTCAGGTAGAGAATACCGAGGCGTTCGGGTGAACTATGGTTAAGGAACTCGGCAAAATGCCCCCGTAACTTCGGGAGAAGGGGGGCCATTTCTGGTGATCCGATTTACTCGGTGAGCTGGGGGTGGCCGCAGAGACCAGCGAGAAGCGACTGTTTACTAAAAACACAGGTCCGTGCGAAGCCGTAAGGCGATGTATACGGACTGACGCCTGCCCGGTGCTGGAACGTTAAGGGGACCGGTTAGTCACATTTCGGTGTGGCGAAGCTGAGAACTTAAGCGCCAGTAAACGGCGGTGGTAACTATAACCATCCTAAGGTAGCGAAATTCCTTGTCGGGTAAGTTCCGACCTGCACGAATGGCGTAACGACTTCTCGACTGTCTCAACCATAGGCCCGGTGAAATTGCACTACGAGTAAAGATGCTCGTTTCGCGCAGAAGGACGGAAAGACCCCGGGACCTTTACTACAGTTTGATATTGGTGTTCGGTTCGGCTTGTGTAGGATAGGTGGGAGACTTTGAAGCGGCCACGCCAGTGGTTGTGGAGTCGTCGTTGAAATACCACTCTGGTCGTGCTGGATGTCTAACCTCGGTCCGTGATCCGGATCAGGGACAGTGTCTGATGGGTAGTTTAACTGGGGCGGTTGCCTCCTAAAGAGTAACGGAGGCGCCCAAAGGTTCCCTCAGCCTGGTTGGCAATCAGGTGTTGAGTGTAAGTGCACAAGGGAGCTTGACTGTGAGACCGACGGGTCGAGCAGGGACGAAAGTCGGGACTAGTGATCCGGCAGTGGCTTGTGGAAGCGCTGTCGCTCAACGGATAAAAGGTACCCCGGGGATAACAGGCTGATCTTCCCCAAGAGTCCATATCGACGGGATGGTTTGGCACCTCGATGTCGGCTCGTCGCATCCTGGGGCTGGAGTCGGTCCCAAGGGTTGGGCTGTTCGCCCATTAAAGCGGTACGCGAGCTGGGTTTAGAACGTCGTGAGACAGTTCGGTCCCTATCCTCTGCGCGCGTAGGAATATTGAGAAGGGCTGTCCCTAGTACGAGAGGACCGGGACGGACGAACCTCTGGTGTGCCAGTTGTCCTGCCAAGGGCATGGCTGGTTGGCTACGTTCGGAAAGGATAACCGCTGAAAGCATCTAAGCGGGAAGCCTGCTTCGAGATGAGTATTCCCACCCCCTTTGAGGGGTTAAGGCTCCCAGTAGACGACTGGGTTGATAGGCCAGATGTGGAAGCCCGGTAACGGGTGGAGCTGACTGGTACTAATAGGCCGAGGGCTTGTCCTCAGTTGCTCGCGTCCACTGTGTTAGTTCTGAAATAACGAACGACCGTGTTGTATCCGGTGTTGGTTAATTTCATAGTGTTTCGGTGGTCATTGCGTTAGGGAAACGCCCGGTTACATTCCGAACCCGGAAGCTAAGCCTTTCAGCGCCGATGGTACTGCAGGGGGGACCCTGTGGGAGAGTAGGACGCCGCCGAACAATTTTTAGCCTCAGTCCCGGACCGTTATGGTCCGGGACTGAGGCATTTTTGCGTTCACGTGCAATTCCCGCAGTCAGCCGGGAAACCGGCGCCCGTGTCCCCGCAGTGGCAGCACCTGTCCCGCGAGGACGTAAGCGTCCGCCCCAGGTGTGCGAGCGGGGACAGAGCCATCACAGCCGGCGACAGGAGCATGGCCGCGGCCGTCACCAGGACACTGGTGCGCAACCCCCACCCCTCCGCGAGATATCCGCCGAGCAGTGAGCCGAGCGGAGTCAGCCCCATGCCCACAAACGTGATCGTCGCGGCCGCGCGCCCTTGCATTCCGTCCGGAGTGACGACCTGCCGCACGGCCATGACCGTGACATTCACCAATTGACCGCCGGTCCCGAAGACGAAGCCGGCCGCGAAGAGCGTGGCAACCGTCGCCGGGCAGGAGCCGTGCAGCGCGGGCACGCACAGGAACACCCCGTCCCCGATCGCCGCCGCGGACACGAGTACCGGGCCATGGCCGAACCGGTTCGGCAGGCGGGCGGCCAGTAACGAACCCAGGAGCGCACCTGGTCCCGTGGCGGCGAGTGCCAACCCGACTACGGCGCCGGAAAGATGCAGTTCCCGCGGCAGGAAGAGCAGGTAGACGGTCATCATCGCCGCGAAGGAGAACTGGAAGGCGGCAGAGGCCAGGCACACAGTCCGGAGCACGGGGTGGCCGACGACGAAACGCAGGCCCTCGTGAATGCGCCGCCAGACCCGAGGGGGACGTTCCACGCCCGCCGAGCTCCCCGGGATCGATTCGATCCGGCGGATCCGCACGATCGACAGGCACGACAGCGCGAAGAACAGCGCGCTGGAAGCGACGGCGATCGGCGCCGAGAGCAGGGACACCAACGCACCGCCGAGAGCGGGACCGCCGACCTGTGCCGCGGACCGGCTGCCCTCAAGTGCGCTGTTGCACCGGACCAGCTGATCGTCTGTCACCAGCCGTACCGCAGAAGCCTGGTACGCCACGTCGAAGAACACGGACAGTGCCCCGACCGCGAAGGCGAGGACAAGCAGGGCGGGCAGGCCGAGCCGGCCGATGAGGCCGGCCACTGCGGCGGCGCCCAGGGTCAGGGCCCGACCGGCGTCCGTGAGCACCATGGTCGTGCGGGTCCGCCACCCGTCCACCCACGCGCCGGCGAAGAGCGAGAGCAACAGGATCGGAGCCTGCCCCACCGCGCGAAGGACGCCGAGCTCGCCGGCACTTGCGTGGAGGGTGAGGACGGCGAAGAGAGGCAGGACCACCAGGCTTGTGTGTTCGCCGAGTTGGGAGGCTGTCTGCCCCGTCCAGAGTCTGCGGAAGTCGACGTCCCGCCACAGGCTCGACGGAACACGCCGACCGGAATCGGATGCAGCGGAGGAAGCGGACGGCACGGGAATCCCTTGTGTTGCCGACAACGAGGCCCGCCACCGAGAACACGAAACGTGTACCGGCGGTTCACGGGCAGGGAAAGGCTCGCTGTGCCGCAACATCAAAGGCAGCACGCGATGACAGGCGGGTCGCGGCCCGCAACGTCAACGCGCGCTCGGAGTACCGGGCATGCCTCAGCTCCTCTTGGGTCACTCGCTGTGCCCAGACCCTAGCCGTCGGCGGACCGTCGCGAAAGGCAGTTGAGGACTGCGACGGAGGAGTGGGGCGCCTCCGGACGTACCGCACTTCGTTCGAGTGCGGCTGCCTCATGTGGGGGCGGATTCTCACCGTCCGACCGGTCCACGGCGGATGCGCCGGACCGGTCGGACGGGGGGTCAGTTCTCGTAGCCGGGTACGCCCGCGGATCGTGCGAGGTCGATGTCGAGGGCCTCGCGCCGGATGCGCTGGTCGACGTAGAGGAGCACCGTCACACCGGCTGTGAACGGATAGGTGAGGGCGGCAGTGAGCATCGCGCCGACACCGCTGATGATCAGATAGGGCCAGCCGAAATCCGGGCTGCTGTCGGAGACGAGATCGCTAAGGCCCTTGCCGTCGGCGAAGATGGCGGCGGCATCGAACGGCAAGTTGATGATGGTCGATACGACGCCGGCCAGCAGCACGGCCAGCAGCGTGATCCCGAAGATGCGCCACCAGACGCCCTTCACCAGCTTTGACGAGCGGCGCAGTGCCGCTTTGACGCCCTGCCGTTCCAGCATCAGTGCCGGTCCGGCCAGGCTGAAGGAGATCCACAGCCAGAGGACCACGAGGCTCGCGGCG
This sequence comes from Streptomyces sp. NBC_00859, assembly GCF_045161865.1. Lineage (NCBI taxonomy): Bacteria > Bacillati > Actinomycetota > Actinomycetes > Kitasatosporales > Streptomycetaceae > Streptomyces > Streptomyces sp. NBC_00859. The sequence continues at coordinate 5,039,965 of NZ_CP108826.1, forward strand.
AACCCTCCGACGAGTGCCAGCCCGGCGCCCGACGAGCCACCGGTCAGGAGGCCGGGGAGGAGCCCGACCGTCATCACAGCGGCATAGACGACAGGCAGCAGCAGACTCAGCCCCACCAGCCGGGAGAGCTGCGGCCTGGCCTCGCGCCAGGCACCGGCGAGCGAAACCGGGCGGCCCAGCACGGAACGGCTGACGACCATGGTCAGTATCGCGGTCGTGAAGATCGTGCCGATCAGCGTGATGATGTACAGGGGCAGCAGGTCCAGCAGACTCGTCTGCATCGAGTGCAGGCTCTGGCGCAGCTGCTCGGAGGGGCCGGCGCCGGTGTCGATCCGGGTGGGCTCGGGGACCACGTAGTGCAGCACGAGGATCGAGAAGACCTGGACGACGGCTGCCACACCGATGCTGAGGCCGAGTGCCGTGCGCCAGTGGACGCGCATCGTCGACATGGCGCCGTCGAGGATCTCCCCCACGCCGAGGGGCCTGAGGGGGATGATGCCCGGCTTGGCCGCGTACGGATGCTGACCCCAGCCGGGCTGCGGCGGCCTGCCCCAGCCGCTGTTCTGCGGCCCGCCCTGCGGGGGTACGCCCCGGCCGGACGCGTGCTGCGGTGCCACGGGGGGCGGGGGACCCGGCGGGGACCACTGGGCGGCAGGCGGCTGGTCGCTGGACCACTTCGGAGCGGTTTCCCCCTGGCCGGACGGCTCGACGGGCCGGGGAACGCCCGGCTCCTGGCCGTCGGAGGGGGCGGACCCGGGCGAGGCCCAGCCCGGAGAGTCGTTCATTGTCGCTCCTTCACATGCCTGGTCCGCCACCTGCCTATCCGCGCGTCGTGGCAGCAGGCCGGCAGTCATCGTGTCATGCGGGGCACGGCAACGGAGCCGCCGCGGTATCCCCATTGCACCTTCAATTGTCGGTGTCCCAAGGGGCAGACTGTGCGGATGGCTGATCAGGACGCGCAAACACCGCTGGGCGCCGGGCCGCCCATGCTCCCCTCGCTCCGCTGGGACGAACCGCCGGAGGGGCCGGAGGGCGCGGTCGTCGTCCTCCTCGACCAGACGCGGTTGCCCGGCGAGGAGGCCGAGCTGGTGTGCACGGACGTTCCCGCTCTGGTCCGGGCGATCCAGACACTGGCCGTCCGGGGGGCTCCGCTGCTGGGGGTCACCGGAGGCTACGGGGTCGCGCTCGCGGCCGTACGGGGATACGACGTCGAGGAAGCCGCGGCGCTCCTCGCGGGTGCGCGGCCCACCGCGGTGAACCTGGGCTACGGGGTTCGCAGGGTGGCCGAGGCGTACCGGGTGGCGGCACGGGGCGGCGCGGACGACCGAGCGGCAGCGGCGGCGGCACTCACCGAGGCCAGGTCGCTGCACCAGGAGGACATAGCGGCGAGCCGGCAGATGGCGGCCAGGGGGCTGGCGCTCCTCGGCGAACTGCTGCCGGGCGGCGGGCACCGGATTCTGACACACTGCAACACCGGGGCCCTGGTCTCAGCAGGTGAGGGCACCGCTTTCGCCGTGGCGCTGGCGGCGCACCGGACCGGCAGTCTGCGCCGTCTGTGGGTGGACGAGACCCGGCCGCTGCTGCAAGGGGCACGGCTGACGGCGTACGAGGCGGCCCGTAACGGCATGGCGTACACACTGCTCACCGACAACGCGGCCGGTTCGCTCTTCGCGGCCGGTGAGGTGGACGCTGTTCTGATCGGCGCCGACAGGATCGCCGCTGACGGGGCCGTGGCCAACAAGGTGGGCAGCTATCCGCTGGCCGTGCTGGCCAAGTACCACCACGTGCCGTTCATCGTCGTCGCTCCGACGACCACGGTCGATCTGTCCACGCCGGACGGTGCGTCCATCGAAGTCGAGCAGCGGGCGGGCGGGGAAGTCATGGAGATCGGCGGGGTGCAGGTCGCTCCGCTGGGAACGCAGGCTTACAACCCCGCGTTCGATGTCACACCTCCCGAGCTCGTGACAGCCGTTGTCACGGAATCGGGGGTCGCCTCACCTGTCACCAGGGATGCACTCACCGCATTGTGTGACAGGTCACGCCAGGTAACGATTAGCTAATGGGATGATGTCGGTATGAAGGGACGCGTCCTTGTCGTCGATGACGACACTGCACTGGCCGAGATGCTCGGCATTGTGCTGCGTGGTGAAGGTTTTGAGCCGTCATTTGTAGCGGACGGCGACAAGGCACTGGCTGCATTCCGTGAGGCCAAGCCGGACCTGGTGCTGCTCGATCTCATGTTGCCCGGACGGGACGGTATCGAGGTCTGCAGGCTGATCAGGGCCGAGTCAGGTGTGCCGATCGTGATGCTCACGGCGAAGAGCGACACCGTCGATGTGGTGGTGGGGCTCGAATCCGGAGCCGACGACTACATCGTCAAGCCGTTCAAGCCCAAGGAACTCGTCGCCCGCATCAGGGCGAGACTGAGGAGGTCGGAGGAGCCCGCGCCGGAACAGCTGGCGATCGGTGATCTGGTCATTGATGTGGCCGGTCACTCCGTGAAGCGGGAAGGGCAGTCGATCGCTCTGACCCCGTTGGAGTTCGATCTGCTGGTCGCGCTGGCCCGTAAGCCGTGGCAGGTGTTCACCCGTGAGGTGCTGCTGGAGCAGGTGTGGGGATACCGGCACGCCGCGGACACCAGGCTGGTCAATGTGCACGTCCAGCGGTTGCGCTCGAAGGTCGAGAAGGACCCCGAGCGTCCGGAGATCGTGGTGACGGTCCGCGGTGTCGGATACAAGGCCGGACCGAGCTGACATGGCCCGAAGCAGTGCTGCTCCGATACCCGGGGAGCCGGGAGCACGGCCGGAGCGGCCTGCCGGACCCGAGGCCGGCGCTTCCCGGTCCGCCCCGCCGACCGGTTCGGCCGGCGGGGCGGCCGGGGGGCGCTCGCCGCGGGGCAGGATCGGGGACCGCATTCTGCAGGGCGGCCGGCTGCTCCAGGACGGGGCGCCCGGTGGTCCCGTGCTGCGGCTCGTCGCGCGGTGGGTGCGCCGTCCGCTGCTCCCGGCCGTGCGCCTCTGGCGGCGCAACATCCAGCTCAGGGTGGTCGCGGGCACGCTTCTGATGTCTCTCGCGGTGGTCCTGGTGCTCGGATTCGTCGTCATCGGGCAGGTGCGCAACGGTCTGCTCGACGCCAAGGAGAAAGCCGCCGTCAGCCAGGCGGCAGGCGGCTTCACGGTCGCCAAGGACAAGGCCAACGCGACGGCGGTGTCCGACAGCGACTCCGCCGACAGCGGGGCGGCCAGTAACTCCCGGCAGTGGCGTACCGACCTCGTCGCCCAGCTCGCAAGCGGTGGTCAGGGGGCGTACAACGTGGTCACCCTGGCCCCGGCGTCCGAGGAGACGGGTGCGGGCAACGGTGGCGAGCGTACGTCCGGCCAGGTGAGCCCCGACAGTGTCTCCGGCGGCCTGCGCAAGAACGTCGACCAGGGGACGGCGCCGTACAAGACGTACACGGACATCAAGTACGTCGACGGACGTGACGCTGAGCCGGGTCTGGTCGTGGGACAGCGGCTCGAGGACATCGACCACAAGCCCTACCAGCTCTATTACCTCTTCCCGCTCTCGCAGGAGGAGAAGACGCTCAGCCTGGTGAAGCGCACCCTGGCGACCGCGGGCCTGTTCGTGGTCGTGCTGCTCGGCGCGATCGCCTGGTTCCTGGTGCGCCAGGTGGTCACGCCCGTACGGATGGCCGCCGGAATCGCCGAGCGGCTCTCGGCCGGCCGCCTCCAGGAGCGCATGAAGGTCACGGGCGAGGACGACATCGCCCGGCTCGGTGAAGCCTTCAACAAGATGGCGCAGAGTCTGCAGTCGAAGATCCAGCAGCTGGAGGACCTCTCCCGGATGCAGCGCCGCTTCGTCTCCGATGTGTCGCACGAGCTGCGTACCCCGCTGACGACCGTGCGGATGGCCGCCGACGTCATCCATGACGCGCGCAGCGACTTCGACCCCGTGACCGCGCGCTCCGCCGAGCTGCTCGGTGATCAGCTGGACCGTTTCGAGTCGCTGCTCGCGGATCTGCTGGAGATCAGCCGGTTCGACGCGGGCGCCGCCGCGCTTGAGGCGGAGCCGATCGATCTGCGGGAGACCGCGCGACGGGTGATATCCGGTGCCGAGCCGCTCGCGGAGCGCAAGGGCAGCCGGATCAGGGTCGTCGGTGACGAACAGCCCGTGATCGCTGAGGTCGACGCGCGGCGGATCGAGCGCGTGCTGCGCAATCTCGTCGTCAACGCCGTGGAACACGGTGAGGGCAAGGACGTGGTGGTCCGGTTCGGTGTCGCGGGCGGCGCCGTCGCCATCGTCGTACGCGATTACGGCGTGGGGCTGAAGCCGGGCGAGGCGACACGTGTGTTCAGCCGTTTCTGGCGGGCCGATCCGGCGCGGGCCCGTACGACAGGGGGCACCGGGCTCGGTCTGTCGATCGCCGTCGAGGACGCGCGGCTGCATGGGGGCTGGCTTCAGGCGTGGGGCGAGCCTGGCGGTGGTTCGCAGTTCCGGCTGACCCTGCCGCGCACGGCGGACGAGCCGCTGCGTGGCTCGCCGATTCCGCTGGAGCCGGAGGACTCGCGGCGCGCCCGCGCCGTATCCCAGGCCGAGTCCGGGCGGCTGGTGGCCGTGCCGTCCCAGCCGGGTGCGGACCGTTCGCCGCTCCCGCCGCTGCCTCGTGCGATACCGGCCGACCCGACGGCACTGCCGGGCAGTGGCGCCCGCGTGGTGCCGAGGGCCGGCGACTCCGCAACGCAAGCTTCGGACCGGGAGGACACCGCCCGTGGGCGATGATCGTGGGGGAGGCCGTGGCGTACGGGGGTCGCGCACGTATGCGTGGCTCGCGTTGCTCGGCTGTGGCGGGATGCTGCTGGCCGGATGCGCTTCCATGCCGAACACCGGTGACATCGAGGCCGTCGATCCGTCCCAGCGCAGTGACTCGCAGGTCAAGGTGTACGCGGTGCCGCCGCGCGAGGGGGCGGCACCCGCGGAGGTCGTCGACGGTTTCCTGGAGGCGATGACAAGTGACGACCTGCAGTTCGCCACGGCCAGGAAGTATCTGACGAAGGCCGCGTCGCGGAAGTGGGACCCGGGCTCCCGGACCACGGTGCTCGCTGACGGCCCCACCCGCCGCGCGACTCCGGCCAACGACCGGGACGCGCCGCAGGTCTCATCGACATTCGAACTGAGCGGCACGGAAGTCGCCGTGGTCGACAAGCAGCACGCGTACCAGCCGGACAAGGGCGAGTACCGGAACGTCATCCACCTCATCCATCAGAACAGCAAGGAATGGCGGATCGACGATCTGCCCGCCGGTCTGCTGCTCAGCCTCTCCGACTTCCAGCGCAACTACCACTCCGTCAACAAGTACTACTTCTCGTCCGCTTCTTCGTCCGGTTCGTCCGGGGCGTCCGGGCCACCGGGGACGGCCGGGTCGTCCGGTCAGGACTGGCTGGTCGCCGATCCCGTCTACCTCCGTCAGGGCATCGACCCCGAGACGCGGATGGACCCGCTGACGCAGACGGTCGCCTCTCTGCTGGACGGCCCGACCAACTGGCTCAGGCCGGTGGCGAGTTCCCGCTTCCCGAGCGGTACCGCGCTCAAGAAGGGCGTCAGGGCGCTGACCCTCGACGACCGTAACGGCCTGAAGGTCCCGCTCAACGCGAGGGCGTCGGGCGTCGGTCAGGGCCAGTGCCGGATGATGGCGGCGCAGTTGCTCTTCACGCTGCGCGATGTGACGGCGATGCGGGTCGCGCAGGTGGAGTTGGAGCGCGCGGACGGTTCGCAGCTGTGTGTCCTCAGCGCGGACCAGTCGCAGGAGTACGCGCCCGATCGGACGTCCGGCACCCCGGCGGGCGAGTACTTCGTCGACGGCAAGGGCCGGCTCGTACGGATGCAGGCCGTCGGCGCCGACACCTCGGGGAAGGCCGATCCCGAGCCTGTCGCCGGTCCGCTCGGCGCGGGCGCCAAGCCGCTGAGCACCGTTGCGGTGGCGCGGGACGAACGGCATGCGGCGGGTGTGTCGAAGAACAGCGCCACCCTGTCCAGGGCGTCGATCGTCTCCGGTGACGGGTCTGCCGAACAGCTGTACACCAGCCGTGCGAAGCAGGAGAAGGACCGTCTCTCGGCCCCCAGTTGGGACGGACGCGGGGATCTCTGGGTGGCTGACCGCGACCCCGCGCATCCGCGGTTGCTGCGGTTCGCCGACGGCTCGGGTGAGCCGCACCCGGTTCCGGTCGTCGGGCTGGACGGGGCGCGGATCGAGGGGCTGCGGATGTCGTCCGACGGTGCACGGATCGCACTGCTGCTGTGGAAGGACGGGCATACGACGCTGAAGGTGGGCCGGGTGGTCCGGCGGCAGACCGGCAGCGGTACGACCGTCTCGGCTGTGGAGGAACTTCGGCCGGGCGCACCGCAGATGGCGGATGTGACGGCGGTGTCCTGGGCGAGCCGCAGTCGTCTCGTGGTGGTCGGCAAGGAGGCCGGCGGGGTGCAGCAGGTGCGCTATATGCAGGCGGACGGTTCGGTCTCCGGCGTGAATCCGCTGCCGGGCGCGAATCGGATCACCGCTGTTGCAGCTTCGGACGACGACAGGCTTCCGCTCATGGCGCTCTCGGACGAGGACGGAATTGTGCGTCTGCCGCTGCGCGCGAATTGGAAAACGGTGGTGGAGGAAGGCAAGTCACCGGTCTATCCCGGATAGTCGCGGGTGCTGTCCGGCAGCCGCAGGGTTATCCGGGACAGCCGCGGGCGCTGTCCGACAGCCGCAGGGCCGCTGTAGCCGGACAGCCGAGTGGCAGCCGCAAGGGGCGGCTTCGCCGTTCCCCCGGTTTTCTTCGCCCGGTTATCCACAGGGGTGGCCGGAAGCTCTGCCGCCCGGCAGAGTGGAAGTCATGCGGGGGTGGTGGCGGGAAATCTCGGATGTGGTGCTGCCGAGCGCCTGTGGTGGCTGTGGGCGGCCGCGTACGGCGCTCTGCACGGAATGCACGGAGGCGCTCCTCGGAGGCCCGGCGCGCAGGGTCAGACCGGTTCCTGAGCCGCCGGGGCTGCCCCCGGTGTGGGCGGCGGCGGTCTACGAGGACGCGGTGCGGGCGGTGCTGCTCGCGCACAAGGAGAGAGGCGCGCTGGGGCTGGCGGGGGCACTCGGCGGCGCACTCGCCGAAGCGGTGCGGGCCGTGTCACGGCGGGGCGCGGGGTCCGGGGAGCTGCTGCTCGTGCCGGTGCCCTCGTCGCGTGGTGCGGTGCGGTCCCGAGGGCATGACGCGGGCCGCCGGATCGCCTGTGCCGCAGCGGCGGAGCTGCGCAGGAGCGGTACTCGGGCGCGGATGCTGGGGGTGCTCCGGCAGCGGCGTGCGGTGGCCGATCAGGCGGGCCTGGACGCCCCGCAGAGGCTGGCGAATCTCTCGGGTGCACTCGAAGTGGCACCGGCGGGCGTACGTCTGCTGGACGGGGGCAGGGTGGTGTTCGTGGACGATCTCATGACGACCGGAGCATCACTGGTGGAGGCGGCGCGTGCTGTACGGGCCGCCGTCCGGAAACCGGCCGGGGCCGTGGAGCCGGTGGCCGCGGTCATCGCGGCGCCACCGCTGTCTTCGGAAATAAACCGGAACTGACAGTTAACTTGCGTCGTTGCAGGTAACGAGGGAGAAAGACCACCTGATCGGGGGTACGCGTCAGTAGCGGGTGCCGATACCTGTCCCAGCGAGCTATGTTCGGTTGTGAGGAATGGCGAAAGCTGTGGCTCACTTGAAAGCACGGACGTGCCTGGCACTTTCCGGCTTCTGCTGGTTCCGTGAAAATCCGGAATCCGGCGGGCCGGAGGCGGGTGTGGGTGGGGATCTTCCCGACGGGGGAGGAGGAGGTGAAAGTCACCAAGTCCGAGACTCCGGTGCTCACCGGGGTCTGGTGCAAGAGGGAGCTGCTCCGCCGTTGAGCGGAGCGATCCGGGAACGGAGTTCTGCGTGGACATCGTCGTCAAGGGCCGCAAAACCGAAGTACCCGAGCGGTTCCGCAAGCACGTGGCCGAGAAGCTGAAGCTGGACAAGATCCAGAAGCTGGACGCCAAGGTGATCAGCCTGGACGTCGAGGTGTCCAAGGAGCCCAATCCGAGGCAGGCCGACCGTTCGGACCGTGTGGAAATCACGTTGCACTCCCGGGGCCCGGTGATCCGGGCGGAGGCAGCGGCAGGCGACCCGTACGCAGCGCTGGATCTGGCCACGGGCAAGTTGGAGGCGCGGCTGCGGAAGCAGCACGAGAAGCGCTACAACAGGAGGGGTGCGGGCCGCATCTCGGCCGCCGAAGTCGTTGACGTGTTGCCGGAGACGGCGGAGGTCAATGGCGACGGTGAGTTCATCGCCGACGTGGCGACCCAGACCATCCCGACCACCAGGATCGGTTCGCTCGAAGTCCAGGGCGACGGACCGCTGGTGGTGCGTGAGAAGACGCACGTCGCAGCAGCGATGACGCTCGACCAGGCGCTCTACGAGATGGAACTGGTGGGACACGACTTCTATCTGTTCGTCGACGCGGAGACAAAGGAACCCAGTGTCGTCTACCGGCGGCACGCCTACGACTACGGTGTCATTCATCTGACGACCGACGCACTGGCCGATATGGAAGCGGCCGGCGCCGGCGGTGCGCTCGGCGGATGACGTCATGAACCGTCGCGGTGCCCCTGGAAGCGCGTATGTGCCCCGGGGGCGCCGCCGTGCGGTGGGGATCCGGTGGTTGGGGACCACCCGTTCTGTCGCCCCGGCATGAAATCATGGCGGTACACGTCAACCTGACTTCTATGACCTGCGGTTGGCGTCGTACATGAATTTCGGCCCGTGTTTCAGGGGGAGGAACGATGGCGGACGGCTTCGGTCCCGCGCACGACGAGGACGAGGACCCCATGGATCATGGTGCGGCTCCTTCGTGCAAGGAACCGATCAGAGTCCTGGTGGTGGACGACCATGCCCTCTTCCGGCGCGGTCTGGAGATCGTTCTCGCCGCTGAGGAGGACATCCAGGTGGTCGGTGAGGCGGGTGACGGCGCGGAAGCGGTGGACAAGGCCGCCGATCTGCTGCCCGACATCGTGCTGATGGACGTGCGGATGCCCAAGCGGGGTGGGATCGAGGCATGCACCTCCATCAAGGAAGTAGCCCCCAGCGCCAAGATCATCATGCTGACGATCAGCGATGAGGAGGCCGACCTCTATGAAGCGATCAAGGCCGGGGCGACGGGCTATCTCCTGAAGGAGATCTCGACCGACGAAGTCGCCACGGCGATCAGGGCGGTGGCCGACGGACAGTCGCAGATCAGCCCCTCCATGGCGTCGAAACTGCTCACCGAGTTCAAGTCGATGATCCAGCGGACCGACGAACGCAGGCTCGTGCCGGCCCCCCGGCTCACCGAGCGGGAGCTGGAGGTCCTGAAACTGGTGGCCACGGGGATGAACAACCGGGACATCGCCAAGCAGCTGTTCATCTCGGAGAACACCGTGAAGAACCACGTGCGCAACATCCTGGAGAAGCTGCAACTCCACTCCAGGATGGAGGCGGTGGTCTACGCGATGCGGGAGAAGATCCTGGAGATCCGCTGACGCCGGGGGCGGTGGCCCGGTCGGCCCAGGGCCGAGGCGACCGGGCCGGGCCCGCTACCCGGCCGTGTCCAGAGCCCCGGTCAGGGCCGTCATCAGCGGGGCCCGCAGCTCCGGTTCGTTGATGCGCTCCACCCGGACACCGGTGCACCCCACCCAGGCCGCGGCCTCGGCCAGAGCCTGGGCCATCGGCCGCACTGCCTTCCGGTCGTCCAGGGAGACCTGCCTGGCCACCAGCGTGGTCCCCTCCCGCGCGGGGTCGACCCTTCCGACCAGCTTCCCCCCGGCGAGCAGCGGCATGGAGAAGTAGCCGTGGACCCGCTTGGGCTTGGGGACATAGGCCTCCAGCCGGTGGGTGAAGCCGAAGATCCGCTCCGTACGGGCGCGTTCCCAGACAAGCGAGTCGAACGGTGAGAGCAGCGTCGTACGGTGGCGGCCGCGCACCGGGGAGGAGGCCAGGGCCTCCGGGTCCGCCCAGGCCGGCTTGGACCAGCCCTCGACGGTGACGGGGACGAGGCCCGAGTCCGCGACGACCGCGTCGAACTGCTCACCCTTGAGCCGGTGGTAGTCCGCGAGGTCCTGGCGGGTCCCCACGCCCAGCGACTTCCCGGCGAGCGCGACCAGCCGGCGGACACACTCCAGGTCGTCCAGGCCGTCGTGGAGCAGTGCACCGGGGATCGCGCGCTCGGCCAGGTCGTACACCCGCTTCCAGCCGCGCCGCTCCGTGCACACCACCTCTCCGTACATCAGCGCCCGCTCGACAGCGACCTTCGACGCCGACCAGTCCCACCACTCGCCGCCGTTCTTCGCGCCGCCCAGCTCGGTGGCCGTCAGCGGGCCCTCCGCGCGCAGCTGCTTGATCACTGTCTCGTAGACGGACTCGGGGAGGTCGTGATTCCAGTGCGGGCGGTCACGGTAGGCGCGGCGGCGGAAGGCGAAGTGCGGCCACTCCTCGATGGGCAGGATGCAGGCCGCGTGCGACCAGTACTCGAAGGAGCGGCCCCCGGTCCAGTACGCGTCCTCGACGGCCCGGCGCCCGACGGCGCCCAGCCTGGCGTACGGAATCAGCTCGTGCGAACGCGCCAGGACGGAGATGGTGTCCAGCTGCACGGCGCCCAGGTGGCGCAGGACGCCGCGCACCCCGCTCCGCCGGTCCGGAGCGCCCAGGAACCCCTGGGCGCGCAGCGCTGTCCGGCGGGCCTCGTCGGCGGAGAGTTCGACGGCTGGGGACGGCACAGGAGTCATGCCCCGAACGATAGGCCGCAGCACCGACAGCCGGGCTGCGGCCCCGTGGCCCCGGGGAGGGCGGCGCGCCGGTGGGGCGGGCGGACAGGCGCGGGTCCCGCATGAAGAGAGGCCGGCTCAGGAGCCGGCCGGGAGGTAGGCGTGTTCCGTGGGCAGTCCCAGGTCGGAGGGGAGTATCGCGCCCAGCCAGGCGTCTCTGCGGGTGCCCTTGTTCAGGAGGTCCGCGCGCAGTACGCCCTCAAGCCGGAATCCGGCCTTCTCCGCCACCGCCCGCGAGCCCGCGTTGCCGACCTCCGCCCGCCACTCGAGGCGCTCCGCGCCCAGCGTTCCGAACGACCAGTGTGTGAGGACGGTCACCGCCTCGGTCATGAATCCGTGGCCCCGGTGTTCCCTGGCCGTCCAGTAGCCGACCTCCCAGGTGCCTGCCTGCCCGCGCTGGAACACGGAGACGGCACCCACCAGCTGTGTGTTCGCGCGGGTCAGCACGGCGAAGGTCAGGCTGGTGCCCGCCCGCCAGCCGTCCGGGACCGTGCGGGAGACGAAACTCTCCGCGTCCTCGCGCCCGTACGGCGAGGGCACGACCGTCCAGCGCTGGATGTCGGGGTCCTGACAGGCCTGGAACACGGCCTCGGTGTCAGCGCCGGTGAGCGGGCGCAGCAGCAGCCGCTCCGAAGTGAGTGTCACGGGGTCCATCAGGCGATTCTCCCGTCCCGTCGCAAGCACACGCCATGGCTTTTTCGGGGTTCTCCCGGCACCTTCCGGACCCCCCGACCGTTGTCCTGTGCGGCAGGCCTCCCGGCGCGGCGGGGTCCTCGCTTACGATGGCCGTTGCTCTACCCCGGTTTGCCGCGTGAAAGTAAGCCGGGCTCCCTGGTCGGTCTGTTTCTCCGGCCCGGGTCCGGGGGTAGCACCCCGGGAAGTTCAGCCCATGAACTCGACCGCGCCAGGCCCGACCGGCAAGGAGACCAACCCCCGTGTCCGTCTTCAACAAGCTCATGCGTGCAGGCGAAGGAAAGATCCTGCGCAAGCTGCACCGCATTGCGGACCAGGTCAACTCCATCGAAGAGGATTTCGTCAACCTCTCCGACGCCGAGCTGCGGGCCCTCACCGACGAGTACAAGGAGCGGTTCGCCGACGGCGAAAGCCTCGACGACCTGCTTCCCGAGGCGTTCGCGACGGTCCGTGAGGCCGCCAAGCGCGTCCTCGGCCAGCGTCACTACGACGTACAGCTGCTCGGCGGCGCCGCCCTGCACCACGGCTATGTCGCCGAGATGAAGACCGGCGAGGGCAAGACCCTCGTCGGCACACTCCCCGCCTATCTGAACGCGCTGTCCGGCAAGGGCGTCCACCTGATCACGGTGAACGACTACCTGGCCGAGCGTGACTCCGAGATGATGGGCCGGGTCCACAAGTTCCTGGGCCTCGAAGTCGGCTGCATCATCGCCAACATGACCCCGGCGCAGCGCCGTGAGCAGTACGCGTGCGACATCACGTACGGCACGAACAACGAGTTCGGGTTCGACTACCTCCGCGACAACATGGCCTGGTCGCAGGACGAGCTCGTCCAGCGCGGCCACAACTACGCGATCGTGGACGAGGTCGACTCGATTCTGGTCGACGAGGCCCGTACGCCGCTGATCATCTCCGGCCCCGCCGACCAGGCCACCAAGTGGTACGGCGACTTCGCCAAGCTGGTCACCCGTCTCACGAAGGGTGAAGCGGGCAACCAGCTCAAGGGCATCGAGGAGACCGGCGACTACGAGGTCGACGAGAAGAAGCGCACGGTCGCCATCCACGAGCCCGGTGTCGCCAAGGTCGAGGACTGGCTCGGCATCGAGAACCTCTACGAGTCGGTGAACACCCCGCTCGTCGGTTACCTCAACAACGCGATCAAGGCCAAGGAGCTCTTCAAGAACGACAAGGACTACGTCGTCATCGACGGCGAAGTCATGATCGTCGACGAGCACACCGGCCGTATCCTCGCGGGCCGCCGCTACAACGAGGGCATGCACCAGGCCATCGAGGCGAAGGAAGGGGTGGACATCAAGGACGAGAACCAGACACTCGCCACGATCACCCTGCAGAACTTCTTCCGCCTGTACGGCAAGCTCTCCGGCATGACCGGTACGGCCATGACCGAGGCCGCCGAGTTCCACCAGATCTACAAGCTCGGTGTCGTGCCGATCCCGACGAACCGGCCGATGGTCCGCATGGACCAGTCCGACCTGATCTACCGCACCGAGGTCGCCAAGTTCGACGCGGTCGTCGAGGACATCGCGGAGAAGCACGAGAAGGGCCAGCCGATCCTGGTCGGCACCACCTCCGTCGAGAAGTCCGAGTACCTCTCGCAGCAGCTCTCCAAGCGCGGGGTGCAGCACGAGGTGCTCAACGCGAAGCAGCACGACCGGGAGGCGCCGATCATCGCGCAGGCCGGCCGCAAGGGTGCTGTCACCGTCGCGACGAACATGGCCGGACGTGGCACCGACATCAAGCTCGGCGGCAACCCGGACGACCTCGCAGAGGCGGAGCTGCGTCAGCGCGGCCTGGACCCCGACGAGAACGTGGAGGAGTGGGCCGCGGCCCTGCCCGCCGCGCTGGCCAAGGCCGAGCGCGCCGTCAAGGCCGAGCACGACGAGGTCACGGATCTCGGCGGGCTCTACGTCCTGGGCACCGAGCGGCACGAGTCCCGCCGTATCGACAACCAGCTGCGCGGCCGTTCCGGACGGCAGGGCGACCCGGGTGAGTCCCGCTTCTACCTCTCGCTCGGCGACGACCTGATGCGGCTGTTCAAGGCCCAGATGGTCGAGCGCGTCATGGCGATGGCCAATGTGCCGGACGACGTCCCGATCGAGAACAAGATGGTGACGCGGGCCATCGCGTCGGCGCAGTCCCAGGTCGAGCAGCAGAACTTCGAGACGCGTAAGAACGTCCTGAAGTACGACGAGGTTCTGAACCGCCAGCGCGAGGTCATCTACGGTGAGCGCCGCCGGGTCCTGGAGGGCGAGGACCTGCACGAGCAGGTGCAGCACTTCATGGACGACACCATCGACGCGTACATCCAGGCGGAGACGGTCGAAGGGTTCGCCGAGGAGTGGGACCTGGACCGCCTGTGGAACGCGTTCAAGCAGCTCTACCCGGTGAAGGTCACCGTCGAGGAGCTGGAGGAGGCGGCGGGCGACCGGGCCGGTATCACCGCGGAGTTCATCGGTGAGTCCATCAAGGACGACATCCACGAGCAGTACGCGGGCCGCGAGGAGCAGCTCGGCTCCGAGATCATGCGTGAGCTGGAGCGCCGCGTGGTGCTCTCGGTGCTGGACCGCAAGTGGCGTGAGCACCTCTACGAGATGGACTACCTCCAGGAGGGCATCGGCCTCCGTGCCATGGCGCAGAAGGACCCGCTGGTCGAGTACCAGCGCGAGGGCTTCGACATGTTCAACGCCATGATGGAGGGCATCAAGGAGGAGTCCGTCGGCTATCTGTTCAACCTGGAGGTCCAGGTCGAGCAGCAGGTCGAGGAGGTCCCGGTGCAGGACGCGGCGGAGCGGACCTCGCTGGAGAAGGACGCGGTGCCCGCGGGTGCCGCAGCCCGTCCGGAGATCCGCGCCAAGGGCCTGGAGGCCCCGCAGCGGCCGGACAGGCTGCACTTCTCCGCCCCGACCGTCGACGGTGAGGGCGGTGTCGTCGAGGGCGACTTCGAGAACGAGGACGGCCCGTCCCGCTCCGAGGCGGACGGGATGACGCGCGCGGAGCGCCGCAAGGCCCAGAAGGGCGGCGGCCGGCGCCGCAAGAAGTAGCGGAGCCTGCGGCAGCACGCAGCACGCAGCACGCAGCACGCAGCACGGGCCGGGGCCGGTCACCGCAGATTCCGCGGTGACCGGCCCCGGCCCGTTCGGTGCGGTGCGGGCCGCCCCGCCCGGCAGGCCGCTGTCCGCCTTCCGTACGGCGGCCCGGCCCGGCGTACGGCTCAGACGCAGACGCGTTCGCCGCCCAGCTCCACCGCCGCGCACCGCCACCGCAGGTCGGCCCCCTGTTCCAGCCGGAACGCCATGGCCTGCACGTGTTCGCCCGAGCCGATCCTGGCGAACGCCTCGATCACGCCGGGCGCCGGGACGAACTCGCCGCAGTGGCGTACGACGGGCCTGATGCCCGGTGCCCGCAGGGGCGCGCCCGGCGCCAGCAGCACCAGCTGGTCGTAGGCCTCACCGATGGTGTGCCCGAGCATCCAGTGGACGGGCCGCTGCCCGCTGAGTACGGCGAGGAGCCGCTCGGCGAACCAGTAGCGCGGCTTGAGCCGCCGGCGCTGGATCGGGGTGCTGCCTGGCCTGTGCTGGTCGTGCCGGCCTGCCGGCCTGGTCCGCTGCATGAAGTGAGAGCCCCCGCTCTGCCGGGCCCGGTGCGATACCGGGCAGTAGCTTCTGTTGAGCTTCTTCTACGGGGGACCCCGGAGCCGTGGCAAGGAAGGCGGACCTGCGGGGGCGGCGCCGTACGGGATCACCTATCCGGGTGACGGGGCAGCGCCACGGGCGGATGCGCCGCGGTCCCGGCGGCTGCGGGGTGGACGCCGCCGGGGGCTGCTCCCGGCACCACGAAGGGGGACTCGGTACGTATCCTGGGACCCTCTCCATCAGGCTTCATCAGGCACCACCGGGCTCCGTCCGGGCACCGTCCAGGTCATCGGACGCCCCCGGCGCCCATCCGACGACGAAAGCGGCCGGCCATGCGTGTGTACGTCCCACTGACCCTCTCCGGTCTCGCAGCGGCGCACGAGGCGGGCGAACTGGGTCCGGGCCCGCTGACGGCCTACGCCGTCACTCCCGGGCTGCGCGAGTGGTACGTCTCCGACGACATCGAGGAGCTGGAGTATGCGGCCCTCAGCCGGGCGGCGTCGGCCTCGCTGCGGATGCTGGCCGGGGCCCCGGACATCGCCCGCCGCCGGGTGGTCGTCGCCGCCGACGTGGCGGACCAGGACGCGGTCGCCGACCCGGACCGTGGCCTTGAGGCGGGAGCGCTCGGTGAGGTACGTATCGCTTCCGCCGTGCCTCTTTCGAAGGCGGCCGCCGTCCACGTCGACGCGGACGAGGCCGAGCCGGACATCACCGCGGCGGCCGGTGCGCTGGGTGCGGCCGACCACGGTGACGACGACGCGCAATTCACGGTGGACGGCGCGGAGGACCACGAACTGCTCTGGTTCGGTGTGCAGGAGATCCCCCACCTGATCGCCTGACAGACCCGTTGTCAGACCCCCCGCGTACGGTTTCCACTGAGCAGATCGCGAGGGGACCGGCCGTGACCGCGATTGGTCCGCGGCGGCCCGAGCGGTCTCAGGACAGAGCTGAACGGGGGCGGGCATGGGCGTTCAAGGGGAGTCGGGGACTCACCTCGTCTGGGATTGGAACGGGACGCTGTTCCACGACATCGACGCGGTGATCGAGGCGACGAACGCCTCGTTCGGGGAGATCGGCCTGCCGCCGATCACGCTGGAGCGTTACCGGGACCTGTACTGCGTGCCTGTTCCGCGCTTCTACGAGCGGCTGATGGGCCGGCTGCCGTCGGACGCCGAGTGGGCCGTCATGGACGAAGCCTTCCACCGGCACTACTGGGCGCTTGCCCGAGGAGCCGGGCTCACTCCGGGGGCGGAGCAGCTCCTCATGGAGTGGCAGGCATCGGGGTTCACCCAGTCACTCTGTTCGCTGGCGCCGCACGAGCACCTGATACCGATCGTGCGGACGCACGGGATCGAGCAGCGTTTTCTGCGGGTGGACGGCAGGACCGGCCCTTCGGACGGGGGCAAGGCGGAGCACATGGTGCGCCATCTGGCCGCTCTTGAGGGCATCGCACCCGGCCGTGTGGTGGTGATCGGTGACGCGGTCGACGACGCGGTGGCAGCCGCGTACGCCGGGGCGCGGGCGGTGCTCTACACGGGCGGGTCGCACAGCCGGGCCAGCCTGGAGACAGCCGGTGTGCCGGTAGTGGACTCGCTGGCCGAGGCGGTCAGGACCGCCCGGGAGTGGGCGCTCCGGCCTGCCGGTCCCGGCCGTCAGGCGGGCGGGCCGGGCGGCGCACAGGCGGACCCGCGGGACTGCGTACAGGCTGACGGGCAGGCCGGGGACATCAGCCGGAGTAACGGCTGAAGGACGGGCCGCGACGCGGGTCGCGCGCGGTCCGACGCCCAGGCCGTCAGGATGCGGACGGAGCTGGACGAAGTGTCGAAGTGGGGTGCCCCACTTGTACAGATGCGGCCCGTGACGTCCACCGGTCCCGGGGCGATAACCTGGGCAGGTGATCAGCGCGATATCTCGCGGGGGCATTGACGCCTCTGCCCCGCGCCCGGAGCACTACGGTGTCCGGGCCATCGCTGGCACCCCTCACCCGGACCGGCCTCCGAAAATGGCCAATAACGTCACGGGCATCTCTCATCGCGGCATAACGTCGACTTCGACCGGATACACGGCGTCGTGGTCGTGGCGTTGTACCGCTTCTTTCACCTACGTCACGCAACGGCGCGCGACAGGAGCCAGAGGACATGCAGACCAAGCTGGACGAACCCAAGGCCGAACTGCTCGCACGCGCGGCCCAGGTGGCTGAGAACAGCCCGGCCGGAGGACAACTTCCGGGCGGGTCCACGAGCGGGGGGAGTCCGGACCGGGACACTGTCCTTGCGTATCTCCAGCGCTACTACCTGCATACCGCCCCCGAGGACGTGGAGAACCGCGACCCCGAGGACGTCTTCGGATCGGCCCTCTCGCACTACCGGCTGGCCGAGAAGCGCCCGCAGGGCACCGCGAACGTCCGGGTGCACACCCCGAGCGTCGAGGAGAACGGCTGGACCTGCAGCCACACGGTCGTCGAGGTCGTCACCGACGACATGCCGTTCCTCGTCGACTCGGTCACCAATGAGCTGACCCGCCAGGGCCGCGGCATCCATGTCGTGATCCACCCGCAGGTCCTCGTGCGCCGTGACCTGACCGGCAAGCTCATCGAGGTGCTCGGCAAGGACGACAGCGACGATGGAGCCCATGACGCGCTGGTCGAGTCCTGGATCCACGTCGAGATCGACCGTGAGACGGACCGCGCCGATCTGAAGCAGATCAGCGCCGACCTCCTGCGGGTGCTCTCCGACGTGCGGGAGACCGTCGAGGACTGGGAGAAGATGCGCGACTCCGCGCTGCGCATCGCCGACGACCTGCCGGCCGAGCCGACCGCGGGTGATCTCGCCACCCGCGAGGTGGATGAGGCCCGCGAGCTGCTGCGCTGGCTCGCCGCGGACCACTTCACCTTCCTCGGCTACCGCGAGTACCAGCTGACGGACGACGACTCGCTGACCGCCGTACCCGGCACCGGGCTCGGTATCCTCCGCGCCGACCCGCACCACAGCGTCGACGAGGAGCACCCGGTCTCGCCGTCGTTCAGCCGGCTCCCCGCCGACGCCCGAGCCAAGGCCCGTGAGCACAAGATCCTCGTGCTGACCAAGGCCAACAGCCGCTCGACGGTCCACCGCCCCAGCTACCTCGACTACGTCGGCGTCAAGAAGTTCGACGCCAAGGGCAACGTCATCGGCGAGCGGCGCTTCCTCGGGCTTTTCTCGTCCGCCGCGTACACCGAGTCCGTGCGCCGGGTGCCGGTCATCCGCCGCAAGGTCGCCGAGGTCATCGAAGGCGCGGGCTTCACGTCCAACAGCCACGACGGCCGCGACCTGATGCAGATCCTGGAGACGTACCCGCGCGACGAGCTGTTCCAGACCCCCGTCGACCAGCTGCGCTCCATCGTCACGAGCGTGCTCTACCTGCAGGAGCGGCGCCGGCTGCGGCTCTTCCTGCGCCAGGACGAGTACGGGCGCTACTACTCGGCGCTCATCTACCTGCCGCGCGACCGCTACACCACCACGGTGCGGCTGCGCCTGATCGACATCCTCAAGGAAGAACTCGGCGGCACCAGCGTCGACTTCACCGCGCACAACACCGAATCCATCCTCTCCCGGCTGCACTTCGTCGTGCGGGTCCCGGCGGGCACCGAGCTGACCGAGCTCACCGACGCCGACGCCGACCGCATCGAGGCCAGGCTGGTGGAGGCCGCCCGTTCCTGGGCCGACGGTTTCGGCGAGGCGCTGACCGCCGAGTGCGGTGAGGAGCGGGCCGCAGAGCTGCTGCGCCGTTACGGGCAGTCCTTCCCCGAGGGCTACAAGGCGGACCACTCACCGCGCGCCGCTGTCGCCGACCTGGGCCGTCTGGAACAACTGCAGCCGGGTGAGAAGGACTTCGCGCTCTCGCTGTACGAGCCGATGGGCGCAGGCCCCGGCGAGCGCCGCTTCAAGATCTACCGGATCGGCTCGCAGGTCTCGCTGTCCGCCGTGCTGCCGGTGCTGCAGAGGCTGGGCGTCGAGGTCACCGACGAGCGCCCGTACGAGCTGCGCTGCGCCGACCGTACGCACGCCTGGATCTACGACTTCGGGCTGCGGATCCCGCAGATCGACGGTGCGGGCGGCGACCACCTCGCCGACGACGCCCGTGAGCGCGTCCAGGACGCCTTCGCCGCCACCTGGACGGGCGAGGCGGAGAACGACGGGTTCAACGCCCTGGTGCTCGGCGCCGGGCTGACCTGGCGGCAGGCGATGGTCCTGCGCGCGTACGCCAAGTACCTGCGCCAGGCCGGTTCGACCTTCAGCCAGGACTACATGGAGGACACCCTCCGCAACAACGTCCACACCACCCGGCTGCTCGTCTCGCTCTTCGAGGCCCGGATGTCACCGGGCCGCCAGCGGGCCGGCACGGAGCTGACCGACGGGCTGCTCGAAGAGCTCGACGGGGCGCTCGACCAGGTGGCGAGCCTCGACGAGGACCGCATCCTGCGGTCATTCCTCACCGTCATCAAGGCGACACTCAGGACCAACTTCTTCCAGAGCGCCGGCGGGAGCGCCGGCCGTCAGGGGCCCGGCGCCGCGGAGGGCAAGCAGGGAGAGGCCAGGCACCACTCCTACGTCTCCATGAAGTTCGACCCGCAGGCCATCCCCGACCTCCCCGCGCCCCGCCCGGCGTACGAGATCTGGGTGTACTCGCCGCGCGTCGAGGGTGTGCACCTGCGGTTCGGCAAGGTCGCCCGCGGTGGCCTGCGCTGGTCCGACCGGCGTGAGGACTTCCGCACGGAGGTGCTCGGCCTGGTCAAGGCGCAGATGGTCAAGAACACGGTGATCGTGCCGGTGGGCGCCAAGGGCGGCTTCGTCGCCAAGCAGCTGCCCGACCCGTCCGTGGACCGGGACGCCTGGATGGCCGAGGGCATCGCCGCGTACAAGACCTTCATCTCCGCCCTGCTCGACATCACCGACAACCTGGTCGCCGGAGAGGTCGTGCCGCCCACCGGTGTCGTACGGCACGACGAGGACGACACGTACCTCGTCGTCGCAGCCGACAAGGGCACCGCGACCTTCTCCGACATCGCCAACGAGGTCGCCGAGTCGTACGACTTCTGGCTCGGGGACGCCTTCGCTTCGGGCGGCTCCGCGGGCTACGACCACAAGGGCATGGGCATCACGGCCCGTGGAGCCTGGGAGTCCGTCGAGCGGCACTTCCGGGAGCTCGGTCACGACACCCAGACCGAGGACTTCACCACGGTGGGCGTCGGCGACATGTCGGGCGACGTCTTCGGCAACGGCATGCTGCTCTCCGAGCACATCCGCCTGGTCGCCGCCTTCGACCACCGCCACATCTTCATCGACCCGGCCCCGGACGCCGCGACCTCCTTCGCCGAGCGGCGCAGGCTGTTCGACATGCCGCGCTCCTCGTGGGCGGAGTACAACACCTCGCTGCTGTCGCCGGGCGGTGGCATCCACCCCCGCAGCGCCAAGTCGATCCCGCTCAACGCGCATGTCCGCGAGGCGCTCGGCATCGAGTCGGGGGTGTCCAAGATGACCCCCGCCGACCTGATGAAGGCAATCCTCAAGGCCCCGGTCGACCTCGTGTGGAACGGCGGCATCGGGACGTACGTGAAGTCCTCCACCGAGTCCAACGCGGACGTCGGTGACAAGGCCAACGACGCCATCCGGGTCAACGGTGAGGACGTGCGCGCCAAGGTCGTCGGGGAGGGCGGCAACCTGGGCCTGACCCAGCTCGGCCGTATCGAGTACGCCAGGTCGGGCGGCGACGGCTCGGGCGGCAAGATCAACACTGACGCGATCGACAACAGCGCCGGCGTGGACACATCCGACCACGAGGTGAACATCAAGATCCTGCTCAACGGGATGGTCACCGAGGGCGACCTGACCGTCAAGCAGCGCAACAAGATCCTCGCGTCGATGACCGACGAGGTCGGCGCGCTGGTGCTGCGCAACAACTACGCGCAGAACACCGCGCTCGCCAACGCCGAGTCGCAGGCCCCGTCCCTGCTCCACGCCCACCAGCGCTTCATGCGCCGGCTGGTCCGCGACGGACATCTGAACCGGTCGCTGGAGTTCCTGCCGACCGACCGCCAGGTCCGTGAACTGCTCAGTGCGGGCAAGGGGCTGAGCCAGCCCGAGCTGGCGGTGCTCCTCGCGTACACCAAGATCACTGCCGCGCAGGAGCTGATCGCCACCGGTCTGCCGGACGACCCCTACCTGCAGAAGCTGGTGCACGCGTACTTCCCCAAGCCGCTGCGGGAGAGCTACCCCGAGGCGATCGACGGCCACGCGCTGCGGCGCGAGATCATCACGACGGTCCTGGTCAACGACACGGTGAACACCGGTGGTTCGACCTTCCTGCACCGGCTCCGTGAGGAGACGGGCGCCTCGATCGAGGAGATCGTGCGGGCGCAGGCCGCCGCGCGGGAGATCTTCGGTCTGGCCGAGGTGTGGGATGCCGTCGAGGAGCTGGACAACAAGGTCGCGGCCGATGTCCAGACCCGCATCAGGCTGCACTCCCGCCGGCTCGTGGAGCGCGGTTCCCGCTGGCTCCTCGGCAACCGTCCGCAGCCGCTGGACCTGAGCGAGACCATCGCCTTCTTCACCGAAGGGGTGGCGAAGGTCTGGAGCCAGCTGCCGAACCTGCTCAAGGGCGCCGACCTGGAGTGGTACCAGGGCATCCTGGACGAGCTGACCGGTGCGGGCGTGCCGGAGGAGCTGGCAGGGCAGGTCGCCGGGTTCTCGGCCGCCTTCCCGGCGCTGGACATCGTGGCGATCGCCGACCGTACGGACAAGGACCCGATGGCCGTCGCCGAGGTCTACTACGACCTCGGCAACCGGCTGGCGATCACCCAGCTGATGGACCGGATCATCGAACTGCCGCGGGCCGACCGCTGGCAGTCCATGGCCCGCGCCTCGATCCGCGAGGACCTGTACGCGGCGCACGCCGGGCTCACCCTGGACGTGCTCGCGGCGGGGGACGGGGCGGCGACGCCTGAGGAGCGCTTCAAGGCCTGGGAGGAGAAGAACGCGTCGATCCTGGGGCGTGCGCGCACCACGCTCGACGAGATCCAGTCCTCGGACGCCTTCGACCTGGCGAATCTGTCGGTCGCGATGCGGACGATGCGCTCGCTCCTGCGTACGCACATCTGAGACGGCGGCGCCGGTGCCTCCCTGGTGAGGCGCCGGCGCGGGCGAGATGTATGCCGAACGGCCCCGGGCCGCCTGTAATTACATCAGGCGGCCCGGGGCCGTTCGGCATCCGCGCTGTTTCTTCCGCGGTTACTTCTTCTTGGTGAATTCCTCGTAGGCGGAGACGACTTCGTCCGCGGGGCCGTCCATCCGCATCGTCCCCGACTCCAGCCAGATGGCCCGCTCGCAGGTCTCCAGGATCGACTTGTTGCTGTGGCTGACGAGGAAGACCGTGCCGGCCGACTCGCGAAGTTCGGCGATCCGGTCCTGGCTGCGGCGCTGGAACCGCGCGTCGCCGGTGGAGAGCGCCTCGTCGATCATCAGCACGTCGTGGCTCTTGGCGGCGGCGATGGAGAAACGCAGCCGTGCGCCCATGCCCGACGAGTACGTACGCATCGGCAGTGAGATGAAGTCGCCCTTCTCGTTGATGCCGGAGAAGTCGACGATGTCCTGGTAGCGCTCGCGTACCTCCTCGCGGGTCATCCCCATGGCCAGACCGCCGAGGATCACATTGCGCTCGCCGGTCAGATCGCTCATCAGGGCGGCGTTGACGCCGAGGAGGGAAGGCTGGCCCTGGGTGTAGACCCGGCCGGACGCGGGAGGCAGCAGCCCGGCGACGGCCTTCAGCAGCGTCGACTTCCCTGACCCGTTGGAGCCGATCAGCCCGATGGCCTCACCCTTGTGAGCGACGAAGCTGACGCCTCGGACGGCGTGCACCTCGCGCACACCGGGCCGCGGCTTGCGGGTGACGATCCGGTTGAGGGCGGAGGTCGCGCTGCCCTTGCCCGATCCGGTGCCCTGGATCTTGTAGACGATGTGGAGGTCGTCGGCGATGACGGTCGGCGCCGCCGCGGCCTCCGCGTCCCGCGGTGTGCCGGGGAGCGGAGTGATGGTCGGGGTCAGTGTGCTCACCAGGTTCTCAGCCACGTCCGTACTGCTCCTCTGCCTTCCAGAAGTAGATGAAGCCGCCCACCCCGGCGACGACCGCCCAGCCGATGGCCAGCGCCCAGATGTGCGGGGGGAGCTGATTGGCGTGGTAGCTGTCGATGAGCGCGTAGCGCATCAGGTCGATGTAGACCGCGGCCGGGTTGGCCTGGAGCGCCAGCAGGACGAGGTGCGGCAGGTTGTCGTGCGCCAGCACCTTCTTGATGCTCCACATCACGCCCGAGACGTACATCCAGGTACGCAGGATGAACGGCATCAGCTGCGAGACGTCCGGCGTCTTGGCGGCGAGCCGGGCCATGACCATCGAGAGCCCGGTGTTGAACAGCGCCTGGAGGGCCAGCGCGGGGACCGCGAGCAGCCAGCTGGCCTTCGGGTACTCGCCGAAGCAGACCAGGATGACGATCAGGGCGCCCATCGAGAAGAGCAGCTGCTGGAGCTGCTGGACGGCGTACGCGATGGGGAGTGAGGCGCGCGGGAAGTGCAGGGCGCGCACCAGGCCCAGGCTGCCGCTGATCGCGCGGGTGCCGGTCTGGATCGAGTTGCTGGTGAACGTCCAGATGAAGACGCCGGTCACCAGGAACGGGATGAAGTCCGGGACGCCGTGGCTGGTGCCGAGCAGGACGCCGAAGATGAAGTAGTAGACGGCCGCGTTCAGCAGCGGCGTCATGATCTGCCAGACCTGCCCCAGCTTCGCCTGGCTGTACTGGGCGGTGAGCCGGGCGGTGGCGAAGGCAGTGATGAAGTGCCTGCGGCCCCAGGTCCGGCGGATGTACGTGACCAGCGTGGGACGGGCGCCGCTGATGGTCAGACCGTGAGCGGCGGCCAGCGCGGCCAGATCCTGGGCGGGCTGCGGGGAGACCCTCGGAACCGCCGCCTCCGTGGCGGGCGCGTTCCGGGCTGTCGTGGGGATCACAGCATTCGCTTTCGACGGAGTTCGACGGGTTCGACGCGGTTCGGCGAGGTCGGCGGTTCGATGACGTCGACGGGATCGCCCCGGGGGAGCGGGTGCGAGCGCCTGCGACATACGTCGCAACGGATCCGTATCGTCGTAACGTCGAGGCTAGGACGGAACGACGTCGAAACGCAACCGTCCCGTCGCGACGAATAGGTAAACTTCTCCCCATGGCATCCCCCGATTCCCGTACGCCCCGCCGAGCCCCCGCCGGAGCCGCCGTGCTTCGCGAGGACGTGACGGAGGCCATCCGTGCCGCCGTCTTCGAGGAACTGGCGGCGGTCGGGTACGCGCGGATGTCGATCGAGGCCATCGCCCGCCGGGCCGGTGTAGGCAAGACCGCCGTCTACCGCCGCTGGAAGTCGAAGCTCTATCTGGTCCTCGACCTGGTCACCGCCTTCGCGGCGCAGGGCCTGCCCGCGCCGGCCACCGGCTCTCTGTACGGGGACGTGCGCGCCCTGCTCGCCGTGGCGGCGACGGCGCTGCGTCACCCCGTCGCCTCCCAGGTGATCCCCGATCTGCTGGTCGAGGCCGCGCGCCAGCCGGAGATCGCCGACGCGATCAAGGCGGCACTGCTCGACAACCAGAAGGGTGTCGCCGCCGCGGTGGTCCGTGACGCGGTGGCCCGCGGCGAGCTGCCCGCCGACGCCGACCCGGCGCGGGCGCTCGAACTGATCGTGGGTCCGCTCTACTGGCGGCTCGCGGTGGTCAGAGAGGGCCTGCCCAAGGGCTATCTGGACGGGCTCGCCGCGGCCGCTGTGGCCGCGCTCAAGGCCTGACGGCGAGACGCTGGGCCGAGGGCGGGGCCGGGCCGCGGCCGCTTGTCACCCTCATTGCCTGCCGGTAGTGGAACCATGACTGTTGGTTTGCGCATATTTGTACGAAACTGACACGCCGAGGCCGTCGGCTCCATCGCGCCGGAACCGGCCCTGCCGTACGCCGCGTACCCGCTGAGCAGCGGCGGGACCCAGCACGCTCACCCCGGACACGGCAGTCCGACCCGGCGGGGTGAACGAGCCCGGCGATAGTACTGTGCACCCGCAACGAGAGATCGCCGGCGCAGAGCAGTGGGAAACGAGTGCACAGCATGACGGTCAAAGTCAGCGTGATCATTCCGGTGTACAACCCGGGCCCCTACATCGAGGACTGCGTCGCATCACTGTTGAGACAGACGCTTCCTGACGGCATGTACGAAGCGATCTTCGTCGACGACGGCTCCACCGACGGCACGGGTGAGCGGCTGGACCGGCTCGCCGCGGAACACCCGCAGGTGCACGTCGTCCACCAGGAGAACTCAGGCTGGTCCGGCAAGCCGCGCAACGTCGGAATCGACGCCGCCCAGGGCGAGTTCGTGATGTTCGTGGACAATGACGACTGGCTCGGCGACGAAGCGCTTGAGCGGATGTACGACTACGGCGTCGCGAACGACGCCGACATCGTCGTGGGCAAGATGGCGGGCAAGGGGCGGCCCGTGCCGCGCGAGCTCTTCCGCGTCAACCGGCCGCGCGCCAACGTCAGGAACGCCCCCCTGATCGACAGCCTCACCCCGCACAAGATGGTGCGCAGGTCCTTCCTGGAGGAGACGGGGCTGCGCTTCCTCGAGGGGCGCCGCCGTCTGGAGGACCACGTGTTCTTCGCCGAGGCGTACCTGCGGGCCAAGAACGTCTCCGTACTGAGCGACTACGTCTGCTACTACCACGTGAAGCGCGACGACGCCTCGAACGCGGGCTTCCGGCGCATCGATCCGGTGGGGTACTTCCACAACCTCAGCGAGGCCCTCGACGTCGTCGAGAAGTACACCGAGCCGGGGCCGCTGCGGGACAAGCTGTACCGGCGCTGGTTCCGCAACGAGATGATCGAGCGGATGCGCGGCGCCAGACTGCTGGCCACGCCCGACGACGGCTACCGGCAGGCGATGTTCCAGGAGATGCACAAGATCGCCGTGGAGCGGTTCGGGCCGGGCGTCTCCGCGTCCCTGCTGCCCACGCAACAGCTCGTCGGCGCGTTCATCAAGGCCGACCGCTACGAGGACGTCGAGTCCTTCGCCCGCTGGGAACGCGGAATCGCCGCACATGCCGAGCTCACCGGACTCGCGTGGGAGGACGGCGCGCTGCGGATGTCGTTCACCGCAGGGCTCCGGGCGGGGGGCGAGCCGCTCCACTTCGTCAAGGAGGACGGGAACGAACTGATCGGTCTGCCCGACGGCCTGAACAGTTCCGAGATGCTCGCGCAGCTCGGTGTGAATCCCCTCGCGGGCACCGGCAAGGCCAAGGTCGAACTGGTGGTACGGGAGCGGTCGAGCTCCGCCGAGTTCTACCAGCCCGTCGAGTTCACCAGGGAGCGCGTGGAGGGACCCGGGGCGGGCCAGTTCCGGCTGGTCCTGCGGGCGACGGGGACCGTCACCCCCGACGCCGCCGCCGGCGGCGCACCCCTCGGCGCCGGCATCTGGGACGTGCTGGTCCGCGTCCACCAGTGCGGGTGGAACAAGAACGTCAGGCTCGGCTCGGTGCGGACCGACGCGGTCACGGCCGGGCGCCGGGCGGCCCTGGTGGGCGAACCGGCCCGGATCGTCGTGCCGTACTGGACCGCGCCCCACGGCAACCTCTCGCTCGACGTCGGCACCACGACGAGCAGCCTCGCCCAGGACTACCGGAAGCT
Source organism: Streptomyces sp. NBC_00859 (assembly GCF_045161865.1). Lineage (NCBI taxonomy): Bacteria > Bacillati > Actinomycetota > Actinomycetes > Kitasatosporales > Streptomycetaceae > Streptomyces > Streptomyces sp. NBC_00859. The sequence goes on from NZ_CP108826.1 coordinate 5,066,890, forward strand.
CGGAGTGCGGGAGAGCCGGGTGATGGACGAGCCGCTGCTGCTGGAGATGCTGCTGCCGCTGCACACCGAAGCCGCGGACGGAGTCCCGGCCGAGCTCCACCTCACCGACCGGAGGGGCTCGGGCGAGGCCGTGCGGACGCCGGCGAGGCTGCTCCCGTCCAAGGGGCGCGCGGGGACGGTCCTGTGTGCCGAGCGGCCCGGCGGGCAACTCGGCTCCGGAATCTGGGAGATGGCGGTGAGTGTCGGCGCGCAGAGCGGGCCGGGCACCCGGCTGCCGCTGGTGCTCGTGGCCTCGGGCGCCTCCGGCGCGCTGACGGTCCGTCGCCCGCGCGAGCGGCTGGCGCAGAAGCGGACCCGTCTGATGCGCACGCTGCGGCGCAGCGTCCTTGGGCGGGCGGTGCGCAAGGCCCGGCGGATGGCTGCCTCACGGTAGTGGTGGCGGCGGTGTGCGGGGCGCGGAGGGATCACCCTCCGCGCCCCGCACACCGCCGGCGTGCTGCCCGGCGGCTCCGGTCGCCGGCGAGCGGATCAGTAACCGCGCAGCGCCGCGAGCTCCCCGCGTACCGTCCGCAGGCCGGCGGCGCGCCCCCGCCGCCTGCGTGCCAGGACCGGCCAGATGCGCGAGCCGAGCAGGGCCTCGGGCTCGACGGCCTCCACCCGCTCCAGCAACGCCTCCGGGACCTTCTGCGGGTCCGGTGTCACCCACTCCTGGACGATCGCGTCGTACCCGTCCTTGAGGACGGTGTTGGCGGGGTCCATGCCGAACACCAGGAAGACACCGGTCGGCTGGGTGTCGACCTGGACGGTGATCAGGTCGGGCCGGTGCGCGGCCACCACCGGGATGAACTTGTAGACGTCCCCGGTCCACGGACCGGACGGCGTCACCCGTTCCCGGACGGCTTCCGCCTGGTTGCGCGGGAGCATGTCGTCGAGGACCACCACGCTCGACCAGCTGCTGAACCGCTCGGTGTTGATGAAGTCGCGCAGCGCGTACTCGAACAGGTGCATCCCGTCGATGAATGCCAGGTCGACCCGGTTCGAGCCGGTGTACGCACCGAACAGCGGGCGGCCGCGGCGGGCGTTGCGGAGCGGGTTGCGGCCGCTCATGAGATGGCCCATCGGCTGCCGGCCGGAGAAGAAGGAGTCGCTCGTCGACGTGACCAGCTGGAGGTCGCAGTGCAGCTTCGTCCGGATCTTCGGGGACGGGTCGACCGCGATACTGGGGACGCGGGAGAGGGCGAGGCTGCGCCCGTCATTGGTCCCGATCTCCAGATAGGTGCGCGGCTTCAGGACCGCGTGCAGCCGCTGCAGAAATTCGTGCCTGTGCATGGGGGGCTCTCTCACGTGGGGGGATGGCACATCGTGATCAAAAGGCCATGTCAGGCTTAACGAAGGCGTGATGTCGCAGTTGCGCCGGAGCCCCCACCGGCCGCCCGAACCACCCGTTCGGGCAGACGCCCGCCGCCGGCTCCGGCGTACGGGGCCCGCGGTTCTGGCGTACTGAACCTCGGGCCCGGCGTACGGAACCCGCCGGCGCCCGGCGTCACGCAGCGCGACGGGCCCGCCCCCGGATGTCCGGAGAGCGGGCCCGCCCGGTCGTGACCGGTTCCCCACCGGCGGCCGACCGGGGCCGCCCGACGGCCGGCCCCGGCTACTTGACCGCGCCCGCCATGACGCCGTTGACGAACTGCCGCTGGAACGCGAAGAACACCGCCAGCGGGATCACCATCGAGATGAACGCGCCGGGTGCCAGTACATCGATGTTGTTGCCGAACTGCCTGACCTGCTGCTGGAGCGCGACGGTGATCGGCGGGTGCTTGGAGTCCGCGAAGATCAGAGCCACCAGCATGTCGTTCCACACCCAGAGGAACTGGAAGATCCCGAGCGAGGCGATGGCCGGGCCGCCGAGCGGCATGACGACCCGGGTGAACAGCCGGATCTCTCCGGCCCCGTCCAGCCGCGCCGCCTCCAGGAGCTCCCTCGGGATCTCCGCGAAGAAGTTGCGCAGCAGGAAGATCGCGAAGGGCAGCCCGAACGCCACATGGAAGAGGACCACCCCCGCCGTGGTCTCGAAGAGCCCGATCTCGCCGAACAGCTTCGAGACCGGGATCAGGGCCACCTGGACCGGGACGACCAGCAGACCGACCACGATCAGGAACCACCAGTCGCGGCCGGGGAAGTCCATCCAGGCGAAGGCGTACGCGGCCAGCGAACCGATGACCACCACCAGCAGGGTCGCCGGGACGGTGATCATGACTGTGCTGAGCAGCGAGTCGGTGATGACCTTGTTGTCGAGGATCTTGGAGTAGTTGTCGAAGGTCAGCTGCGACGGGGCGGTGAAGATCTTCCACCAGCCGGACGCCGCGATGTCGGACGGCCCGCGCAGTGAGGAGAGCAGCAGGCCGATCGTCGGCATCAGCCAGAACAGGCCGACCAGTACGAGGAAGACCCGCATCGCCGTGCCCCCCGCGCGGGCGGCGATCCGGGAGGCCAGCGGTTCCCTGGCCTTCACCGCCTCGGCTGCGGGGAGCCGCTCTTCGGGTGTCCGGGGTGCGGGCACCTGCGCTTCGGCGGTCATCGGCGCCCCTCCTTCCGCATCCTGCGGATGTTGACGAGCATGATCGGGACGACCAGGAGCAGCAGCAGTACGGCGATGGCACTGCCGGTGCCCAGATCCGCGTCGGTACCGAAGGACGAGCGGTAGAGCTGGAGCGCCAGGACGTTCGCGTCGTCCTGTGAGGAGCCCGGTGCCACGATGAAGACCAGGTCGAAGATCTTCAGGACGTTGATCATCAGCGTGACCAGCACCACCGCGAGCACCGGGGCGAGCAGCGGAATGGTGATCCTGCGGAAGACCTGCCACTCACTGGCCCCGTCCACCCGGGCCTGTTCGAGGAGTTCCCGCGGGAGACCGGCTAGCCCCGCCGCGATCAGGACCATCGCGAAGCCGGCCCACATCCAGACGTAACTGCCGATGATCGACGGGGTGACCAGGGTGGGTCCGAGCCAGTTGACGCCGTTGTACGGTTCGCGGAAGTTCGAGTCGGGCAGCCGGAGCAGCGCCCCGTCGGCCTTCGCGGGCAGGGTGAACGTGCCGTTGGGCGCGGCCCTGGCGCTCGCCACCACCTTGCCGCCCTTCACGGCCTCGACCGTGACGCCCTTGAGGCCCAGCTCTTTGGGGTCTATGACGTTCGGCTTGCCGCCCCCGCCCAGGGTGAAGTCCAGCCAGGCGGTGCCGGTCACCGATCCGGCGGCTGCCTTCGGCGCCGCCGCCGGTTTCGCCGACGACGGCATTTTCGTCGGCAGGACGCCGACGAGCGGCAGCCGGACCGGGGTGCCCGCGTGCACCGGCTGCTTGGTGAGGAACGCGCCACCGCCGCCGGACTTCAGCGGGGCCACCGGCAGCGGATGTGCCCCCGGATACCCGGCCGACTCCGCGAAGGTGTCGTGCACCCCCACCCAGACGGCGTTGGCCACACCGCGCCCCGGGTCCTCTTCGTACACCAGCCGGAAGATGATTCCCGCCGCGAGCATCGAGATGGCCATCGGCATGAAGACGACCAGCTTGAACGCCGTCCCCCAGCGGACCCGCTCGGTGAGTACGGCGAAGATCAGGCCGAGCACCGTGGCGACGGTCGGTGCCACCACGACCCAGATCGCGGTGTTCTTGATCGCGGTGCGGATCGCGTCGTCGGTGAAGAGGGTCTTGTAGTTGTCGATGCCGATGAAGCTGGAGCCTGCCTGGTCGAAGAAGGACCGGTAGACCGAGTACCCGATCGGGTAGACCACGAGCGCGCCGAGCAGCACCAGGGCGGGCAGCAGGAACGCCACCGCCAGGACTTTACGTGTGCCTGTCACGCTCTTGTGCGGCTTTCCGGCGGGGGGCGCCCCGTCGAGGGCACCCCCCGCGACAGCGGAAGTCATCGCGGCGTCAGTTCTTGTACGCCTTGGCCGCGTCGGACTCCAGCTTCTGCTGGGTCCCCGCGATGTCCTTCGGGTTCTTCAGGAAGTCCTGGAGGTCCTTCCACTCACCCTTGCCCGGCGTACCGCCGAAGGACTGCGGTGCCTGGTCCGACATGTCGAAGCGGATGTCGTCACCCGCCGCGACCAGTGCCTTGGCGATCGTGCGCTGCACGTCGTTGGGGTAGGCCGACAGATCCAGGCCCTTGTTGGGCGATACGAAGCCGCCCGACCCGGCGGCGATCTTCGCCGCGTCCGTGGAGGCCAGCCAGGTCAGCAGGGCCTGTGCGCCCTTGGAGTCCTTGAGGATCACCGCGGCGTCGCCCCCGGTCACCACCGGGGCCTTGGCGCCCACCGCGGGGAACGGGAAGACCTTCGCGTCGGTCCCCACCTTCGCCTTGGTCTGGGCGATGTTGGTCTGCGCGAAGTCGCCCTCGAAGACCATCGCGCCCTTGGGCTGGTCACCGCCGGTGAAGGTCTGGGTGACCGATGCCGGGAACTCGGTCTGGAGCGCTCCGTCCGCACCGCCCGAGATGAGCGACGGCTTGCCGAAGAGCTGGGCGAGCGTGGTCAGCGCCGCCTTGACCGACGGGTCCGTCCACTTGATCTTGTGCTGGGCGAGCTGGTCGTACTTGTCCGGGCCCGCCTGCGAGAGATAGACGTTCTCGAACCAGTCGGTCAGCGTCCAGCCGTCCGCGCCGCCCACCGATACCGGTGTGACGCCCGAGGCCGAGACGGTCTCCGCGGTCTTGAGGAAGTCCGGCCAGGTCTTGGGCTCGCTCGCTCCGGCGTTCTGCAGAACCTTGGTGTTGTACCAGACCAGCGACTTGTTGGCGGCCTTGAAGTACACGCCGTACTGCTTGCCGCCGACCGCGCCGAGGTCCTTCCAGACCTGCGAGTAGTTCTTGTCCAGCTGCGCCTGCGCGCCCGGACCGGCCGGCTTGGCCCACTTCTTCGCCACGGCCTGGGTGATCGCGCCGACCTGGGGCATCATCGCCACGTCCGGCGGGGCGCCACCGGCGATCTTCGTCCCGAGGAAGTTGACGATCGGGTCCTGTGCGGGCACGAAGGTGACCGAAGCTCCCGTCCGCTTCTCGAACTCCTTCAGCACCTTGATGAAGTTCGCCTGCTCGGGGCCGGTCCATACAGCGGCCACTTCGAGCTTCGTACCGCTCAGCTTGGGCAGCACGACACCGGAGGCGGACGCCCCGCTCCCCGCCGGTTTGCCGCCCCCGCTGTCCTTCTTGCCGTCGCTGTCGCTGCCGCATCCCGCGGCGAGAACGAGCGAGCCCGCGGCCACCACTGCCAGAACGGTCCTGCGTGAACGTAGAGCTGTGCCTGTTGTGCGCATCTGCCCCGACCTCTCCCATGCGCGTGCGGTCGGCGCGCCCATGACATCGGCGACGCCGTTGTCCCGTGAGCACAGTCCTACGCCGGGTCACTCCGGCGCCGCAATACCAGGCATCGGGTCAAGTATCCGATCGTGATGGGCCTGTGACGTTACGTCAGACATTCAGGGAGGCTATGGACACCGCGTCCACCGACCTGGCGGCCCGCTCCAGGGCGCTGGCCAGCAGGGCCAAGTCCGTTGGCCCGTTTCCGAGTTCACGTACGGGCCGACGGGCCGGCGGGTCGCCCATCCGCTCCCACTCCAGGGGCACGACAGTGGGGCGCAGCGTCGCCGTACGCGGGATGCGGCCGGTCACCCTGCCGCCCTGGAACGGGGTCACCCCGCGGTCGGGGCGGCCCAGTCTGCCCCGGCCGGGCGACGGCGCGTCCGGCGTGGTGGAGGACGGCGGAGCGTCCAGGACCACCCGCAGCCGGCTGATCCTGGCCAGCTCGGTGTCGGCCGTACGGTCGGGCCGGGCGGAAGCCGCGATCAGGTGGACGCCGAGACGCTCACCGTCCCTGGCCACCGCCTCCAGCGCCCGCACGACCGAACCGGCCGTGGGGCGTCCGGGGCTGCCGAGCGCCGGTGCGACCAGCGCGTCGAAGTCGTCGACGATGACGACCAGCCGGGGGAGCGGCGTGGGACCGGGCATCGGGTCCGCACGCGGACCGGACTGACGCAGCCGCAGCGTCCCGGTGTTCGACGGGTCGATGTCGCCGCCCTGCTCGGTGGGGCTGGGCTGCCGCTGGCCGACCAGCCGCTCCGCCAGCTCACGGGTGCGGTGCCACTCGGCGAAACCGCCCGAACCCACCAGCTCGGCCCGGCGCTTCAGCTCGGCGCCGAGTGCCTGCGCGAACTCCCGCATCCGGACCGGGTCGGACGCCACCAGATAGGTCGATGCGTGCGGCAGCTCGGTGCAGGCCCGCAGGCCGTCACCGCGCTCGCCGCCCGCGCCGTCGACCAGGATCAGCCCGAGCCGGTCCGGCCGGGCGGCTGCCGCCAGCGAGGCCGCGGCGGCGCGCAGCAGCTCCGTACGCCCGCTGCCCGCGGGGCCCTCGATCAGCAGGTGCGGTCCCTCGGTGGCCAGGTCCACGGTGACGGGACCGCGTGGTCCCGCGCCGAGCACAGCCGTGGCTTCGGCCGCCGTGGCCCAGCGGGCCATCAGGGACGCGGGGGTGGCGCGGGCCAGTCCCAGCTCGTCGAGCAGCCGGGCCGACGGCGGCAGCGCCGCCGCCTGCCGGGCCGGGGTGGCGTCGGCCGACGCGTCCGCGCGCAGCGGTGCCAGTGCCCGGCCGAACCGCTCGGCCCAGGCCGCCGACACCGCGTCGACCACCGCGAAGGTGCCGCGGTTCGCCGCCTGTCCGCCGCCGGTCACCGGATGGATGCCGCGCGTGGTGCGCAGCAGCCGCAGCGCGGTGGCCACATCGCCGCTCAGCAGAGCGGCGGCGCCGCATTCGCGGAAGGCGAGAGAGGCCGCGCAGGCCGCCTCGTAGGTCGTCTCCAGCGGGGACGCGGGGGACGCGGGAGCCGTCTCGGCCAGACAGAGGACGTGGACTCCGCAGGCGGTGCCCGCCGAAGCCAGCCGTGCGGTGGTCTCGCGCAGTGCGGCCGAGCCGGGGTCACCGTCCACGATCAGTACGGTGTTCGGGCCGTCGTACCGCTCGGCCGCGGCCGAGACGGCCCCGGCGTCGGCCGAGGCCCAGCCGGTGCCGAGCGGGCCGTCGTCCAGGCGGCGTACCAGCTCGGCCGTGCGGGCGGCCGCCTGGTCCCTGTCGTACGCCAGCAGGAGCCGGCAGTCCTGGCCGTGGGCGGGCCGCACATGCGGCAGCCAGCCGAGCCAGCCCCAGTCGGACCTGCGCGCCTCCAGCGGGCGTGCCCGGTCCGTGCTGATCAGCACGATCTCCAGATCGGTGGGGGAGTGCAGGGCCGCGAGCTGGGCGACCGCCGAACGGGCCAGCCCGGCGAGCCGGTCGCGCGGGCCCGCGAGCCCGAGTGAACCGGCCTCGCGCAGCGAGACGGTCACCGGCACGGCCGGCACCACCCCGACGCCGTTGGGGCCGGTCCTGTCTGCTGTGCCGAGCCGGATGACGAGAGCCTCACCGTGGTCTGCCGTGCGCTCCCACAGCCTGGGGCCGGGACCGAGCGCGGTGAGCAGCAGCGCGGCCGGATCGGGCCAGATGTCCGCGCCCGGGACCGCGCTTGCACGGGCGGGGGCGGTGCCGGCGGAGCCGGCCGTGGGCGGTGGCGGGTCCACGTGTACGGCTTCGGGCCTGGCACCGGCGAGCCTGCGTGCCCAGGCCCCTATACCGCCCCGCCTGCGCGCGCCGTCGTCCGCGCCGGGGACGCCGCCGGCCTCACGTGCACCGCTCCCGTCGGACCGGCCTTCAGCGGACGGGCCGGTGCCGCGGGTGGGGCCCTCGTCGAAGCCGTCCGATGCGCGCTCGTGGGACTCCGCACCACGGTCGGGCCGCAGCTTGGTGCCGCGCGGGGGCGTGCCCTGGCGGCCCCGGGAGGTGAACCCCGGGTCCTGGGCGTAGGCGGCCGCCGCTTCGTCGTAGAGGTTGCTGTACGGGTCGTGCTGCTGCTGGGCGTCCGCCGCGCCGGCACGGCGGGACCCCGGCGCGCCGCCCTGCTCCGGGATGCGGGCGTCGGCGTGGGCCGGGTGCCCTTCGGGACCGGTGCCCTGAGCGGGCACCGACCCGTAACGCGGCTGCTCCGCCGGCCGCTGGGCGGGTGTGTCACGGGCGGCCCCGTAGCCGCCCGGCGCAGCCGGCCCCGGTGAGCCTGTCCCCGGGGCGGCCTGCGCGTCCGGTCCGCGACGAGCGGCCGCGCCGGGACCGGCGGACGCGCCGCCGATGAAGCCCGTGCCGGCGCCGGTCGTGGTGGGACCACCGCCCCGGGCGCCGCTGTCCGGGTGCTGGGCCGCGCGGTCGAGGGCGACGCGCAGATGGCCCTCGCCGTCCGGGACCGCCGCCACCTCGCCGCTGTGGGGCCCGCCGGCCGCCGGGGTGATCCGCAGTGCCGACTCACCGATCCGGAGCAGGGACCCCGGAGTCACCCGGACCGGGTCGCCGCCGACGCCCGAACCGTCCAGCGTCGTGCCGTTCGTCGAGCCGAGATCGGTGACCGACACCCGGCCGTCCTGCTCCACCGTCACGGTGCAGTGCATCCGCGAGACGTCCGGGTCGTCCAGCGGGACGTCCGCTTCGGCGGAGCGTCCGATACGGATGCGGCCGCCGTGCAGCAGATGGACACCGCCCGCGTCCGGCCCCGCGACCACGTGCAGCTGGGTGGCGGAATCGTCGCCGCCGTCGGCCTCGTCGGCCGGGACCTGGAGGGAGAGCACTGCGCCGTCCACCAGCGGGGGCTCACCGAGCGCGGAGCGCTGCAGGTCGAGCCGGTGCCCGCCCGCGTACAGCACCACGCTGCCGGACCCCGGGCCTTCAGGACCGGCGACAGCAGTGGCGAGCCCGGACGCGACGGTGGCGAGCGCGGCCCCGGCGGGGGCGGTGACGAGCACGTCGCAGGAGCGCGTCCCGGACGCGGATCGGCCGCTTCGCGGCGCGAGGACGGTCAGCCGGATCTGCATAGCCGTCAGCGGTCCCTTCTGCGGAGGGTGCCTGGCAGGAGCCGCCCTGTGATCTCCCCCACCCGGCAGGTCGGCACGGATCGCGGGACTCCCGACCCCACAACTCCGTGCTGGAGGCATCCTCGCATCTGCCACTGACAACACGCCCGGCGGTCACTGCCAAGTGATCTTGAATGGTCGGCTCTGGACGTAAAAGTGCCTGGTTGGGATCGCGCCTGACCTGCCAGGAGGTACGCCGCGGCAACCATCTGGACGGTGTTCGCGTCTTCTCTTCGAACACAGCTGGAACACCCTGCGCGACGCCGGCCCGGTCACCATCGGGAACACGGCGGGAGCGGCTCCGGAAGATCGTCGGCCAGTGCCCCCGCGGGCGGCACTAGAGTGGGGCGGACATCCGGGCGGGGGGCCGGTGGACCAGGCAAAGGACGACGATCACAGGGAGCGCATGACGTGCGGCCCGTAGGCAGCAAGTACCTGCTCGAGGAGCCGCTGGGACGCGGCGCCACGGGCACCGTCTGGCGCGCCAGCCAGCGGGAGACCGCGGGCGCCGAGGCGGCCGTCGCGGGCCAGCCCGGCGAGACGGTGGCGATCAAGGTCCTCAAGGAGGAGCTGGCGAGCGACCCGGACGTGGTGATGCGCTTCCTGCGGGAGCGCTCCGTCCTGCTGCGGCTGACCCACCCGAACATCGTGCGGACCCGGGACCTCGTCGTCGAGGGCGATCTGCTCGCCCTCGTCATGGACCTGATCGACGGCCCCGATCTGCACCGCTACCTGCGGGACAACGGTCCCTTCAGCCCGGTGGCCGCCGCACTGCTCACCGCCCAGATCGCCGACGCACTCGCCGCCAGCCACGCCGACGGGGTCGTCCACCGCGACCTGAAGCCCGCGAACGTGCTGGTCAAGCAGGACGCCGATGGTCAGATGCACCCGATGCTCACCGACTTCGGCATCGCACGCCTCGCGGACTCGCCGGGCCTCACCCGTACCCATGAATTCGTCGGCACGCCCGCCTACGTCGCACCGGAGTCCGCCGAGGGCCGCCCGCAGACGTCCGCGGTCGACATCTACGGCGCGGGCATCCTGCTGTACGAACTGGTCACCGGACGGCCCCCGTTCGCGGGCGGCACGGCCCTGGAGGTCCTCCAGCGCCACCTCAACGAGGACCCGCGCAGGCCCACCACCGTCCCCGAAGCGCTGTGGACCGTCATAGAGCGCTGCCTGAGCAAGGACCCGGACCGCCGCCCCAGCGCCGAGAACCTGGCCCGCGGACTTCGTACCGTGGCCGGGGGGATCGGCGTGCACGCCACCCCCGCGCAGGTCGCCGCAGCTCTCGGTGTGGGCGCACTGCTCGCACCGGACCCGGCGCCCGCCGAGGTCCCCGGGACGCCCGGCGCCGCCGACCCCACCCAGGTCCTGCCGAACAACGCGGGCGGGTACGACCCGAACGCGCACACCAGCGTGCTGCCGAGCACCGGCGCGGCCCCGGGCGGGCCCGGCGCCGCGGACCCGACCGCGGTGATGCCGCCCGTGCCGGGCCGCTCGCCGGACCAGCCCGAGCAGCCGCACCCCTGGCAGAGCCAGCTCAGCGCGGCCCGCGACCGCAGCGAGCAGACCCAGGTGCAGTACCTGGCCCCCGAGCAGGACCCGCTGCGCCGCCGCCCGCAGCGGCCCCAGCAGCAACAGCCCCCGCGCGACCGGCAGCCGCAGCAGTACCCGCCCCAGCAGCAGCGGCCGCAGCAGTACGCACCCCAGCAGCCCCAGCAGTACGCGCCGCAGCACCGGCCCCAGCAGCCTCCGCAGCAGCAGTACGCACCGCCGCAGCAGCCCCCGGCGCCCGCCCCGCGCGAGCCCCGGCCGCCGAGGCAGCGCAGCGCCAACCCGATGAAGATCCCCGGACTCGGCTGCCTGAAGGGCTGCCTCGTCATGGTCGTCATCCTCTTCGTGGGGTCCTGGCTGATCTGGGAACTGACGCCGCTGCAGGACTGGATCGGCACCTCCAAGAGCTTCATCTCGGAGATCTCCTCCGGCTTCGACTCGGTCCGGGACTTCGTCAAGGGCCTCGGCGGGTCCGGGAACTGACAGCACGGTCCGGTTCCGTCGCCCGCACCCGCGGCCCTCTCCCGGGGCCGTACCGGACGGCCTGTCTGTATACATGTCGACTTCTGCGGAATGAAATACCCCCGCAGAAGTGAGGGTTCGTGCCATCCGGGGCACTGAACACCCCGATGCCCGCGTATTTTGGGGAGCCGGGGACCGCCCGGGACCCTGCGCCTGTCCACGGAGCAGCAGCCCCGGACAGGCACAGCGCCAGCCGCTGAGGGAGCAGTCTTGGCACGGAAGATCGGCAGCCGGTACACCGCGCACCAGATCCTGGGGCGGGGGAGCGCCGGCACGGTGTGGCTGGGTGAGGGGCCATCGGGGCCCGTCGCCGTCAAGCTGCTGCGTGAGGACCTCGCTGCCGACCAGGAGCTCGTCGGCCGCTTCGTGCAGGAGCGCACCGCGCTGCTCGGCCTGGACCACCCGCACGTCGTCGCCGTCCGGGACCTCGTCGTGGACGGCAACGACCTCGCCCTCGTGATGGACCTGGTCCGCGGCACCGATCTGCGCACCCGGCTCGACCGCGAGCGCCGCCTGCGTCCCGAGGCTGCCGTGGCCATCGTCGCGGACATCGCGGACGGCCTCGCCGCCGCGCACTCCGCGGGCGTCGTGCACCGCGACGTCAAGCCCGAGAACATCCTGCTCGACATGCAGGGCCCACTCGGCCCCGGTGGCTCCCACCCCGCGCTGCTCACGGACTTCGGTGTGGCCAAGCTGATCGACGCCCCGCGCCGGGCGCTCCCCGCGGGCCCGGCCGGCCCCGGCCGCCCGCAGGCCTCGAAGATCATCGGTACCCCCGACTACCTCGCCCCCGAGATCATCGAAGGCCTGCCGCCGCGCGCGTCCGTCGACATCTACGCGCTGGCGACGGTCCTCTACGAACTCCTCGCGGGCTTCACCCCCTTCGGCGGCGGACACCCGGGCGCCGTCCTGCGCCGCCACGTCACGGAAACGGTGGTGCCGCTCCCCGGCATCCCCGACGACCTCTGGCAGCTGCTGGTCCAGTGCCTGGCCAAGGCCCCCGCGTCCCGGCTGCGCGCTTCGGAGCTCGGCGAGCGGCTGCGTGAACAGCTCCCGCACCTCGCCGGCATCCCACCGCTCGACGTGGACGAGCCGGACGACTCGGAGCCAGGGGAGCAGCCGTACGAGGAGAAGGCGTACGAACCGGCCGCGCCCACCGAGACCCGCCGACGCGGCGCTGTCCCGCTCGTCCCCGGCTCATCGGCGGACTCCAACCGGGACACCCACACGAGCATGCGTGTCCCGGCCCCCGACGAGCTGGCCGGTGGCCCCCTGGGCACGGCCCGCGCCCCCCGCTCCCCGAGCAGGCCGGGCTCCGCCCGCCACCGTTCCACCGCCGAGGCGGTGCGCAAGCGCCGCATCAAGCTGGGCGCGGCGGCCCTCGTGATCGCCGCCGCGGTGGGCGTCGGCGGCTGGCTGGCCACGTCGTCGGGCGACGACGGCGGGCGGGCCCCCCAGGACAGCCACCAGTCGGCGCCGTCCGGACCGTAGGGGCACCGGCGGACCCGCCCGGCCGATCACGCCGTCCTCCAGGTTCGATCCGAAGGGCCGGAGACCGTCCCCGCTCCAAGCCGTTACGCTGGTGGCGTGGCAGTCGTCGATGTATCCGAAGAGCTGAAGTCCCTCTCCTCGACCATGGGGTCGATCGAGGCCGTCCTGGACCTCGACAAGCTGAGGGCCGATATCGCCGTGCTTGAGGAGCAGGCCGCGGCGCCGTCCCTGTGGGACGACCCCGAAGAGGCGCAGAAGATCACCAGCAAGCTTTCGCACGCGCAGGCCGAGGTCCGCAAGACCGCGACGCTGCGCGGACGGATCGACGACCTGAGTGTGCTCTTCGAGCTCGCCGAGGCCGAGGACGACGCCGACACCCTCGCCGAGGCCGAGTCGGAGCTGCTCGCGGTGCGCAAGGCGCTCGACGAGATGGAGGTGCGCACCCTCCTCTCCGGTGAGTACGACGCCCGCGAGGCACTCGTCAACATCCGCGCCGAGGCCGGCGGCGTCGACGCCGCGGACTTCGCCGAGCAGCTCCAGCGCATGTACCTCCGCTGGTCCGAGCGGCACGGCTACGGCACCGAGGTCTACGAGACGTCGTACGCGGAGGAGGCCGGCATCAAGTCGACCACCTTCGTCGTGAAGGCGCCCTACGCGTACGGCACGCTCTCCGTCGAGATGGGCACCCACCGGCTGGTGCGTATCTCGCCCTTCGACAACCAGGGCCGCCGCCAGACCTCCTTCGCGGGTGTCGAGGTGCTCCCGGTCGTGGAGAAGACCGACCACATCGAGATCGACGAGACCGAGCTGCGCGTGGACGTCTACCGCGCCTCGGGCCCCGGTGGCCAGGGCGTCAACACCACCGACTCGGCGGTCCGGCTGACCCACATCCCCACCGGCATCGTCGTCTCCTGTCAGAACGAGCGGTCGCAGATCCAGAACAAGGCCAGCGCCATGAACGTCCTGCAGGCGAAGCTCCTGGAGCGCCGCCGCCAGGAGGAGCAGGCGCTGATGGACTCGCTCAAGGGCGACGGCGGCAACTCCTGGGGCAACCAGATGCGTTCGTACGTCCTGCACCCCTACCAGATGGTCAAGGACCTCCGTACGGAGTACGAGGTCGGCAACCCGCAGGCGGTGCTCGACGGCGAGATCGACGGCTTCCTGGAGGCCGGAATTCGCTGGCGCAAGCAGCAGGAGAAGTAGACCGCTGCACAAGCGCCGGTCAACCGGCGCTTTATCGACATAGTCAGTAGGGGAACTGCCGTCCTGGGGACGGCAGTTCTTCTAATGCGTCACAGTCGTATTCCCGTACGCCGGGCAAGTCGCTGCATTTCAGGCATCGCGCCCGCAACGGCCTTGACGCGGTCTTTAAAAGTGGGAAAAGTGACACGCGGCATGCGTAATTCTGGGGCGCGTGTGATCGGGGGGACGGACCACACACTCCCTGCGGACTGCCTGCCCCGTGCGCTGCACCATTGACAATGAGCTACTGGGGGTAGCAGCCAGATGACCAAGAAGACGCGGATTCGCGTAGCGCGCATAGCTGCGGGCGCAGTGATCGCCGCAGGCGCCTCGCTGACCGCCGCGGGCGCGGCACAGGCCGCAGGTATCGACGTCTCGCTTCCCGGCGCGGACGTGTCCGTCCAGACGGCGGGCGATGACGGCGGTACGGACGGTGGCACCAACCCGATCGGTGGTGTCGACGGCGGTTCGACCGATCAGGGTCAGGACGGCGGTTCGACGGACCAGGGTCAGGACGGCGGTTCGACCGATCAGGGTCAGGACGGTGGCTCGACGGACCAGGGTCAGGACGGCGGTTCGACCGATCAGGGTCAGGACGGCGGTTCCACGGACCAGGGTCAGGACGGCGGTTCGACCGATCAGGGTCAGGACGGCGGTTCCACGGACCAGGGTCAGGACGGCGGCTCGACCGATCAGGGTCAGGACGGCGGTTCGACCGATCAGGGTCAGGACGGCGGTTCCACGGACCAGGGTCAGGACGGCGGTTCGACCGATCAGGGTCAGGACGGCGGTTCCACGGACCAGGGTCAGGACGGCGGTTCGACCGACCAGGGCCAGACCGGCGGCTCGACCACGAGTGGTTCGACCACCAGTGGTTCGAGCACCAGCGGCACCTCCGGGTCCACGGGCGGCTCGGCCACGACCGGCGGTTCCAACACCGGCACCCAGCCGGACAACCTCGGCTCTCAGCCGGTCGAGCAGGGCAAGCCCAAGCAGGAGCTCGCCGAGACCGGTGCGGGTGAGACCACATTCCTGATCATCGGCGCCGCGACGATGATCGCGGGTGGCATCGGCTTCCGTATGCTGCCGCGTCTCGCCGGCCGTGGCGGGAACCTCGCCTAGGAGTTCAGCGCGTACGCGGAAGGGCCCCGGGTTCCGAATGGGAACCCGGGGCCCTTCCCCGTGCCAGGTGCTGGCCCGCGGGAGCGCTGAAACTTTCCGACGCCCAAAACCTGACGCCCAAAACCCGGCGCCCAAAACTGAGACGCGGTCGGACGGCGGAGCGTTGGACGGATTCAGAACGTGTAAGAGGCGATCGGTCAGACGGTCGGCAAAAGAGGCAGTCGGTCAGACGGTCTGGTGTGCGAGCAGGACCAACGCCGCCACCAGCACTATCAGCGCGCCTATCAACGCCACCGGGCTCAGTCCGCCGAAGGGGCCTTCTTCCTGCTGGAGGCGCTCTCGGCTGGCCCGGCATACCCGGCAGCGGCCCTCACTCACAGGGGACGCGCAATTGGCGCACACCAATCGGTCGTAGGTCATGCGCACTCCTCCCATGCGGCGGAGCCGTTCCACGCGCTGTCACTTCCGACAACGCCCGGCGGACCGCAACTGTTCCCCTTACCACTGTGCCAGCTCACGCGCGTTTCGGCGCGCCCCGACGGATTCCGCCCGGTCCGTACCCGGGGCCAACGCGGACATATCACGCATCGGCCGATGCTGCATGCGGGCGCGCACCGGCTTCGCGTAATGTCACGCTCACCTATTCCCGGCCGACGTGGTGCACTCGTGATCCGATTCGACAACGTCTCCAAGACCTACCCCAAGCAGAACCGCCCCGCCCTGCGGGATGTCTCCCTTGAGATCGAGAAGGGGGAGTTCGTCTTCCTGGTGGGTTCCTCCGGTTCAGGCAAGTCGACTTTTCTGAGGCTCGTCCTGCGCGAGGAGCGCACCAGCCACGGCATGGTGCACGTCCTCGGTAAGGACCTCGCACGCCTGTCGAACTGGAAGGTGCCGCAGATGCGCCGCCAGCTCGGCACGGTCTTCCAGGACTTCCGCCTGCTGCCCAACAAGACCGTCGCGGAGAACGTGGCGTTCGCGCAGGAGGTCATCGGCAAGCCGCGCGGCGAGATCCGCAAGGCCGTGCCCCAGGTCCTCGACCTGGTCGGACTCGGCGGCAAGGAAGACCGGATGCCAGGTGAGCTCTCCGGCGGTGAACAGCAGCGCGTCGCCATCGCGCGGGCCTTCGTCAACCGCCCCATGCTGCTGATCGCGGACGAGCCGACCGGCAACCTCGACCCGCAGACCTCCGTCGGCATCATGAAGCTGCTGGACCGCATCAACCGCACCGGAACCACTGTGGTGATGGCCACCCACGACCAGCAGATCGTCGACCAGATGCGCAAGCGCGTCATTGAACTTGAGAAGGGCCGACTCGTACGCGACCAGTCGCGCGGCGTCTACGGCTACCAGCACTGAAAGGACGCCATGCGCGCCCAGTTCGTCCTGTCGGAGATCGGCGTGGGTCTCCGCCGCAATCTCACGATGACCTTCGCGGTCATCGTCTCCGTCGCCCTGTCCCTCGCCCTGTTCGGTGGCTCGCTGCTCATGCGCGACCAGGTGAACACGATGAAGGGCTACTGGTACGACAAGGTCAACGTCTCGATCTTCCTCTGCTCCAAGGGGGATGTGGAATCCACCCCGAAGTGCGCCAAGGGTCCGGTGACCGAGGAGCAGAAGAAGTCGATCGAGACCGATCTGAACAAGATGACCGACCTTGTCCAGAAGGTGAGTTACGAGAGCACCGACGAGGCGTACAAGCACTACCAGCAGGAGTTCAAGGGCGCCCCGATGACGGGCTCCATCACGCCGGACCAGCTCCAGTCGTCGTTCCGCGTCAAGCTCAAGGACCCCACCAAGTACAAGGTGATCGCGACCGCGTTCGCCGGCCGGGACGGCGTCATGACCGTCCAGGACCAGCGCGGCATCCTGGAGAACCTCTTCGCGCTCCTCAACGGTATGAATGTGGCCGCACTCTGTGTGATGGCCCTGATGCTGGTGATCGCGCTGATGCTGATCGTCAACACCGTGCGCGTATCGGCGTTCAGCCGCAGACGCGAGACCGGGATCATGCGCCTGGTGGGCGCGTCCAGTTTCTACATCCAGATGCCGTTCATCATGGAGGCCGCGTTCGCCGGTCTGCTGGGCGGGCTTGTGGCCTGCGGCATGCTGCTCGTCGGCCGGTACTTCCTGATCGACCACGGACTCGCCCTGCACGAGAAGCTGAACCTGATCGACTTCATCGGCTGGGACGCTGTGCTGTCGAAGCTGCCCCTGGTGCTCGCGATCGGGCTGCTGATGCCGGCGCTGGCCGCGCTCTTCGCGTTGCGCAAGTACCTGAAGGTGTGAGACACGCCCCGTGCGCCGTGGGGTGAACGCCCCATAAGGCGCACGGGCATCGGTCTACAGTGGTCGCCATGTCAGGCCCGGAATTCGTTTCGCCGCCCCGCAGCCTTCGCCGCGGGGCGGCTCTGACTTTGGTCTTCGTGAGTGTGCTCGCCACAGCGGCGGTCACCAACTCCCTTCCAGGCGACGAGCAGACTCCCCGGCCCGCCCGTACCCGTAACGCCTCGACCACCATCGACAGCCGGAAGCTCGCCAGGGCGGCCTCGGAAGCGGCCGCCGACGGAAAGTCCGGCACGCAGGCCGCCGAGGGAGTCGTCAGCCGCAGCGGTGACCGATGGGGCGCCGTGTACGACCGGACCGACTACCAGAAGTTCGTGGACTCCCTCGACGGCGAGTACACCGGCGTCGGCCTGTGGGCCAGGCGCGGCCGCGACGGCCGGATCGAGGTGGCCAGGGTCCAGCCCGGCGGCCCCGCCGCCCGAGCCGGCCTCCGGGCGGGCGACCTGCTCCGCACGATCGACGGCCGTCAGGTCGGCACCCGACCGGTCACCGATGTGATCGCACAGCTGCGCGGCGGCGAGAGCGCGTCCGTCCCCGGCACGCCGGTGATCGTCGGCGTCAGGCGGGGCACCGGCACGGTGACGAGGACGCTGCACAGGGCCAGACTCACCACCGAGCCCGTCACTGTCGCGCGGCTGCCCGGCCGGGCGACACTGATCAAGGTCACCGCATTCACCAAGGGCTCGGGCGCACGAGTGGACAGGGCCGTCGCGTCCGCCCCCGCGGGCGGCGGCATCCTGCTGGACCTCCGCGGCAACAGCGGCGGCCTGGTCGCTGAGGCCACCACAGCGGCCTCAGCGCTCCTGGACGGCGGCCTGGTGGCGACGTACGACGTCCACGGCGACCAGCACGCCCTCTACGCACGGCCGGGCGGCGACACGGGCCGGCCGCTCGTCGTCCTGATCGACGGCGGCACCATGAGCGCGGCGGAGCTGCTCACGGGCGCCCTCCAGGACCGGGGCCGGGCCGTCACGGTCGGCACCCGCACTTTCGGCAAGGGCTCGGTGCAGATGCCGAGCGCGCTGCCGGGCGGAGCGGTGGCGGAGCTCACCGTCGGCCACTACCGGACGCCGGCGGGCCGCAGCGTCGACGGACAGGGCATCTCACCGGATGTCACGGCGGGCGATCGGGCCGAGTCGAGAGCCGAGACAGTATTGAGTGGCCTCGGGGGAGGGGCTTAGTGCGAAAATGGACGCACTATGGCTAAGGAAACAGGGCGAAAGATGATCGCCCAGCACAAAAAGGCACGGCACGACTACCTCATCCTCGACACGTACGAGTGCGGACTGGTCCTGACGGGGACCGAGGTGAAATCCCTGCGGATGGGCCGGACGTCCCTGGTCGACGGCTTCGTGCAGATCGAGAACCACGAGGCGTGGCTGTACAACGTCCACGTACCCGAGTACACGCAGGGCACCTGGACCAACCACAGCGCGCGCCGCAAGCGGAAGCTGCTGATGCACCGCATGGAGATCGACAAGCTGGAGTCCAAGGCGCAGGAGTCGGGCCACACGATCGTGCCCCTGGCGCTGTACTTCAAGGACGGCCGGGCCAAGGTCGAGATCGCGCTGGCCAAGGGCAAGAAGGAGTACGACAAGCGGCAGACCCTGCGCGAGAAGCAGGACCGCCGTGAGACGGACCGGGCGGTATCGGCGGTCCGCAGGAAGCAGCGGGCCTGACCTGCGGGTGCCTGACCGGCCCTGCGGTCCGGGGCGACCTGCGGGGAATACAGTGGCACCGTCGCACGTTGGTCACGTACGATGGCACTGCACCCCACGGGGCGCGGTACCACCTTGAAAAATCAACATGGGGATGATCGGTTTCGACAGCGACTGTTGAAACAGGTGAAGCGAGCCGAGGAAGCGGCAATGATCTCGTAAACCATATGTCGCAAAAAATAATCGCCAATTCTAAGCGCGATTCCCAGTCCTTCGCTCTCGCTGCCTAATAAGCAGTGACTGAAGGACCCTAAATGGGTGTCAGCCCGGGGAAGTTCCCGACCCGGATCCTGGCATAATCTAGGGAACTAAACCACTGGTCCCGGTCACGGGGATCAGTGGGAAATCAAACAGTGACTGGGCCTGTCGGAGACTTGTTCGCGAGATCTCCGGGGCCGAGAAAATCGCAGCGAACTGCGCTCGGAGAAGCCCTGGTTCTGCACCGCTGGACGCGGGTTCGATTCCCGCCATCTCCACCACCCCATGTGTGGCTCATGCCCTGCCGGATTTTTCCGGTGGGGCGTGAGCTTTTTCTGGGCCGTGGGCCGTGTTACTGAGCCTCTCAATGTCGACGTCGCAAACATGTCGCTCGTCGACGGTTTCTATTCGCCGAACGTGGTCGCCTCGGCGAGGAGCTGCGAGGGGCAGTCGCATTCAGCACCCTTGTTCGCGGGGGCGAAGTCGAGGCCAGGTCGACGAGTCTTGGAGTCAGCGCTCTTTCGTGAAGCGCCAGGCCGCTATGCCCGACGTTTCGCCATAGGCTTGAAGAGTGAGTTCTTCGAGGTCGCCACCTTGGAAAATGAACCCTTGCGACTTTCCGTCGCATTCCACAGTAGGAATATCTCCGGAATGTGGCTTCCTGGTTGTGCGCATGATATCAAAGCTACCATTGCCTGCGCAGGCTACCTCGAAACTCACTTTACCTTGTTCGGATGGTATTGTTAGCATTTCCGAAGTTGTTATTTTTTTCGATCCAGCAGATATCAGTTTTTGACTGGATTCAATTCTCGGAAGCATCTTCTGGGCCGCTGAACGCAACTCTCCATCTCCCATGCCCGAACTCCTCGAAGGGGGTGCCGCGGGCCGGCTGGGAGACTCTTCAGCATGCTTAGAGGTACATGCGCTCGCAGCGAAGGTGAAAAGGGAAATGCAGCCTGCAACAATAAGTAGTTTAGCGTTCCCGTGAGCGCCCATACTTATCGAATCTCCTTCGGGGTACTCGCTGTCTTCCGATAGGCCTTAGAAGTAGAAGGTTTTGGCCATTTCCCCATTTGCGAAACCATCTCGATGCACCTTTGTTGCCACTGCTTTATTTTCTAGCCAGCGACCGTAAGCCGAGAGAGCTTGGGGGCGCTTTTTTATGTCATCCAATTCCATGACGGAACCGTCAGGATTCAGAAAATTCGTGGAAGGCGGTGCCGCAGCCGGCGTGGGAGTTTCAGTCGTGACGCCCGGTGTTCACCGGGGCGCCTCAGCCTGCGTCCCGCCCAACTCCGCTCCTCCGGGCTGCGAATCCGAACGTTCAAGGCAACGTGGCGGAGGTGCTGTTCTTCTCCGCCCGTGCCTTCGCCCGCCCGGCTCTCCTGAGAATCAACGGCGCTGCCACGGCGAATATCGCCTCGACCGCCGCCAGAATCAGAAATCCTCGAGTGGTGCCCATGGACAGGGTGATCCCGAAGGCGATTGCAGCACCGACGGAGAATCCCAACGACGGTCGCCAGTCGTCGGTGCGGATCACCAACCAGCACAGTGGAGGGAATGAAAGCGTCGCGACGAAGACGACGGCGGAATACCAGCCGTAGCCGTCCGGCACCACGCACTCGACACGTTGACCGGTCTGAGCCCATTCGCACCCGCCCTCGACAAGCCCGGTCGCCCCCCAACCGATCGCGACAGCGAAGCACAGTCCATACAGGGCTCCCCACCCCTTGCTGTTCACACCCGGATCCTACTGAGTGCATCCGGGCTGGACACGGGTTACGACTCGTCTCGCTGCGCGCACACCGGTCGGGGCAAGCCTGTCCCTTGTGCGTTGTCCCTTGACTCGTTCCCTCTGCTTTTCCCCGCCCACGGCTTCCGGACGTCGGCCTCATGCATTCACGGTCCGGGATTCAGGGCCAGTCGACCAACCCACGGAACAGCAGGAAGACAAGGAGCAGGGACACCGGGGCGCCGAGGGAGAGGAGCAGGCGTCGGTCGTTATTGCGTTGCTGCCACGGCAGGGACCAGCTCGCGAGCAGAAGTCCCAGGGGGAGCAGGAGGCCGACCAGGAATACGATGAGGCCGGTGGAGTAGCTGGGGTCGAACCGCTTGAGTTCGGCATCACTGCAGGAGTCGCAAGCCATCGGGGAGAGGCCGACCATGCCGAGGGCGAAGACGCCACACGGCACTGTGATGAGCGTGGATATCAGCGGTGCGACCCAAGCGCGTTCCGCACGGGTGTCCGGTGCGGTGTGGGAGCCGAACTCGGTGTCAGCGTCGGTTTCGGACATGTGGCCACTCAACCGCGCCGCTGATCCCGCGACATGAGCCCCGGTACTCAGCGGTGGTGGGGGATTGGGCCTGGGCCCAGGTCTCCCGTACAGGTCCCACCCGATTACTCGGATTCGTGCGGGATCACACCCGCTCGCGTCGAGTCGGCCGGTCCACGGTTCAGAGGGCCGTACCAGGAGCCGGTTCCGGAGGGGGCCTTACGGCATCGGTTACGGGCGACGGCCCCAGGCCGACACCATCGGGGCTGTCGCCAGGTCGAGTTGCCCGGTAGCCACGTTCGACAGGTGACGATCGATATCCGCGTCGGTCGCGATCCCCGCAGCCACAAGGCGGCCGCGGATCTGCCGGACAGTCGCCGCCTCAAGAACGGTGCAGGCAGGCGAAGTGATCGGGAAGTACCCGTCCGCCTGTACGTCGCTCAGGCCGGCTTCGCGCAGCAGACGGGGCAGCGTCCGGCCGTACGAGAGATCCGCACCCCGCGCCGCCATGAGTTCACGGAACCCGGAGCGGAGACGGTTGGCCAGCCGCTGTTCGGGGCCCGACTCGTCCGGGCACAGCAGGGGTTGCAGCCCCGGATCTGCGTCCTCGAGAAGCAGTACGCCGCCGGGCCGCAGCGCCTGAACCATGCGGCGCAGGGCCTCGGCCCGGTCGACGACATGGACCAGGACCAGACGGGCGTGCACCAGGTCGAAAGCGCCCGGCGGTGGAGGGTCGGCCGCGACGTCGTGGCGCAGGACTTCGACGACATCGGAGGCCGCGTCCTGGGCCCAGGACACATCAATGTCGGTGCACACCACTCGTCCCGCGGCTCCTACCCGCTCGGCAAGGCCCGCGGGCACGGTGGGGCCCCCGGCCCCGACCTCCCAGCACCGCATGCCCCTGGTGATGCCGATCCGGTCGATGTGCCGGAACGTCACCGGATCGAACAGCTCCGCCAGCGCGCCGAATCGGACGCCTGCCTCCGACTGCTGGTTGTCGAGCAGATACCTGTGATCCGTGCTCTCCTCAGCCATGCCGTGCCCCACTGCCTCTCTCGGTCCGCCGGACTCGAAGTTCACCACGCCGCACTTGTTCCCGGCCGGCCGACCCACGTGTCCCCTTCCACTCGCCCGACAGGGTTGAGACCAAGCTGCTTGAGGCCGCCTACCTGGGACAAACTCCGCGAGGTCGCCGGCACCTCGAGCCGCTTTAGATTGCGATGCAGCCATTCTTCGGGCAAGTCTGGTCTGGAGGCCATGGAACGTAGTCCAGTGGTTGGGTGCCTTGACCCCGGATGTTGAACACACGAGACACTGGATCCTGAGGATCTGAGAACGGACATCTCGTGGTCATGAAGAACTACCCGCCACAGTTCAAGGTGGACGCGGTCGCGCTGTAGGAGTCGCGGCCGGAAGCGACGGTCAGGTCGGTCGCAGCCGATCTGGGGATCAACCCGGAGACCCTGCGGAACTGGGTGAGGGCAGCCGGGGTGAGCCGTCCCCGGGGACGTCGGACGCAGGAACCGTCTCAGCCGCCGGCCCCGCTGGAGGCGGAGAACGCCGCCCTGCGGAAGAAGGTCCGCGACTGGAGGAGGAACGCGAGATCCTGCGCAAAGCGGCGAAGTATTTCGCCGGGGAGACGCGCTGGTGAACCGCTTCCAGTGTGTCTCCGACCTCCAGCGCCGCTACGGCGTGAAGCGGCGCTGCAGCATCCTTGGCGTCAGCCGCTCGAGCTTCTACTACTGGCGCCGGACAGTCGCGGACCGGGCCGCCCGGCAGGTGGCCGACGCCCGCCTGGCCGCCCGGACACGGGCGGTGCACCAGGAATCGGACGGCACCTACGGAGCCCCGAGGATCACCGCCGAGCTCCGCGAGACGAACGGTGAGGCGGTCAACCACAAGCGGGTCGCCAGGATCATGCGGGCGTCGGGGATCGAAGGGGTCCGGTTGCGCCGCCAGCACCGCACCACCGTCCCCGATCCGGCTGCGGCCAAGGCTCCGGACCTGATCCGCCGCGACTTCACCGCGGGCAAGCCGAACACGAAGTACGTCGGCGACATCACCTACCTGCCCATCGACGGCGGGAAGTTCTGCTACCTGGCGACCGTCATCGACCTCGCCTCGCGCCGTCTGGCCGGCTGGGCGATCGCCGACCACATGCGCGCGGACCTCGTGACCGACGCCCTGGCCGCGGCGATCCGCACCCGCGGCAGCCTCGCCGGATCGATCATGCACACCGACCACGGAGCCCAGTACACGAGCAGGGCCTTCGCTGAAGCCTGCAGGTCAGCAGGGGTTCGGCGAAGCATGAGCGCGGTCGGGTCCAGCGCGGACAACGCACTCGCCGAGTCCTTCAACGCGACCTTCAAACGCGAGACCCTGCAAGGACGAAAGAGCTGGCCGAACGTGCGCGAGGCCCGACTCGACGCCTTCAGATGGCTCCACCGCTACAACACCCGGCGCCGACACTCCCGCCTCGGACAGCGATCACCAATCGACTTCGAGAACGCCTTCCACCGCGCACCAACTACGCTGGCACCAGCCGCATAACCCGTGTTCAGGATTAGGGGTCAAGGCCCATCGACGCCGACACCCGGCTCGTCGTCGTGGTCGGCCGGCCGCTGCCCGGCAACCGCAACGACTGCAAGGCATGGGTCGAGTCCGGCGCGAAGGATGCCGTAGGCAAGACGCTAACCATGGCGGACGGCGGCTATTCCGGTACCGGCCTGCTCATGCCGCACCGCCGCGCGAACGGCCAGGCAGAACTCCCCGACTGGAAACGCGAACACAACCGCTCCCACAAGCAGGTCCGAGCCCGCGTCGAGCACACCTTCGCCCGGATGATGAGCTGGAAAATCCTTCGCGACTGCCGCCTGAAAGGCGACGGCGTTCACCACGCCATGCTCGGCATGGCACGCCTGCACAACCTCGCCCTCACCGGCTGAGCGAACCTCCCGACCGACAGACCCACGCTCACACCGCCCGGAAGATCATTTACGGGACAGCCCGTAGGTGCCCAGGGTGTCGGCGGAGCTCGAAGCAAGTGTCAGTGGCTGCCGCGCTTCCATGGCGCTCGCAGTAGGGGCTCACAGCAGGGCAAGTGCCCAGACGAAAAGCAGAGCGCTGACGGCGGTGGTGAAGATTGCGCTGCGCATCATCGAACCGAGCCCGCCATATGGATCCATGGGGCTGTAGGGGTTGTCAGGGGAGACGAGGATGGTCATCCAGGAGCCGACAGCAACTGGCTGGTTGAAGACCGGGTTGGAGATGTCGCTCTCGTAACGTTTGCCGTTGATGTAGTAGCGAACGACCGGCGTGAGGAAGTACGCGCCCGCCTTGCCGCTCCGCGTGGCGGAGTTGTCGATCACTTCTCCCGACAGTTCGATGGCGTGCGGACGCATCCTCCTGAGTGTCATATTTCGCCGCAGCTTGCTCGCTATCGTGCCAATCGATGACAGGAGCATCAGCGCAGTCAGCGTTACGAACATCATGGGGTATCTATAGCGCACCGCGGCACCGGCCTGTTGGGGCCTTTCTCTATCCACGGGGAGTGCGACGGCCTTCTCGTGTGTCACAGGACTCCATCTGGTCTGCCCGTGGCTGCATGAGTGTGTTCATCCGTGACGTACGGAGCGGGGCGGGGCAACTCAGCGGCATGAGGTGTCGTATTCGCGCAGGCCGGCGCCGGGACCTGGATATCCGCGGCCCGGTGCGGCACGTCTCCCTTTAAAGCAACGGGAGAGAACCACAACCCGACCCCACCCCGGCCTTTCAACTTCCTTCGCCACACATACGGGTGACGAGGCATCCGGTAGTCGGATTGGTTCGGTACGGTCGGCCGCAGCAGGACACTCGTACCTCCACAACAGAAGACGGCCCCCGACAGGACGGCAATCCTGACCGAGGGCCTGACCACCCGGGAAGTAGGCTCTTCCCGATGGCTGATTCGCAGTCTAGCGCTGGCATGTCCGCGCTCCCCCGAGGACGTTCCGCGTGCCGGAGTCCTCCACGTAGGTCACCGTCACACCGACCGGTTCACGGTGATCGGCAACCACATCGCCCAGCGCCCGCGTCTCTTCCGCGACCGCCATGGGGCTTGCCCTGCACATCCTCTCGCTCTCCGACGGCGCCTCCGTCACCGCCAAAGCACTCACGCTGCGCTTCCGCGAGGGCGAGACGACCGTTCGCCGGGCCCTCAACGAGCTTGAGAACGCTGGTTACTTGGAGCGTCGGCGGGTGCCGTTGGGCGGTGGCCGCCCGGCTACCCGTACCTACGTCCTACGACAAGCCCGGGTGCGCCGTGGCGGAGCGGTCGCGTGACGGGGGCGCGGGGGAGGGCCGAAGAGCGCAAGAGGGTACGAAGGCCGGCCGGTCGCGTACTGGTCAGCCGCCGCGTTGAACGAATGGGCGCGTGAGCTGGTGGTCATCCCGGAATCTCCCCCCTGTCCGGTCGCTGCCCGCCCTGCTGCTTGCCCCCCCGGTGATGGTTTCCGGTCACAGCCCCTGGTCCGGCAGCGGAAGCCCGAGGAGGTCATGGCCCGCGCGGCGGACCGTGGTGCGTACGGCTTCCGGGTCGTCGAGATCCGCGCCGGACAGCGCGCCGTCGTGGAGCAGGACCAGGACGTGGCCGGCGTAGGCGGGGTCGGGGTGGCCGGCGCGGGAGGCCAGGTCGGTGACCGTCCGCTGGAACCAGGCGCGGTGGTCGGTGATCGCCTCGCGCACCGGATCGGAAGCGTTCGGATACTCCGCGGCGGCATTGATGAAGTGGCAGCCCCGGAAGCCTGCGGCGCAGGTCACCTCGCCGATCAGATCGAGGACCGCCGAGACCCCCTGGTCCGGCCCGCCCTGCGCGACAGCGGTGGCGACAGCTGTCCGCAGTCGCTCGTCGGTGGCTCTGAGATAGGCCACGACGAGATCCTCCTTGGCCGGGAAGTGCCGGTAGAAGGTGGCCCGGGTGACACCGGCCTGAGTGACCAGCCGGTCTACGGGCACGGTGTGAATGCCCTCGCTGTAGAAGAGACGGCTCGCCGTCTCCAGCAGGCGCTCACGAGGGCTCGGGGCTGACGGGGGCATGTTTCCAGTGTAGGGACAGGGCGGCAGAGACAGAACGTTCTGTTGACACTCCCTCGGGAGGCTCGTACCGTTGAGGAAGAACGAACGTTCTGTCTTGTTGTGACCCGCAGGGTCCGCTCGCAGGTCCGTGACCGGAACTCCCGGAACAGGGGCATGGGGCGAAGGCGCCACGACCGATGCGCGACAGGCGGCGCCCCGGACGCACGTACACCGCTCAGCCACCCGACAGGAGAACCCCCGTGTCCCACTTCGCGACGTACATGGAACGCAACAAGGCCTTCGCGAACACCGGTGCCAAGGAGCACGTGCCTGAGATCCCGTTCATCCCGTTCGAGCAGACGTTCGTGATCACTTGCATCGATCCGCGGGTGGAGCCGGCCGCCGTCCTCGGTGTCGAGCTCGGCGAGGCCATCGTGCTGCGGTCCGTGGGCGGCCGGGTCACTCCCGCCGTCCTCCAGGACGTGGCGTGGATCAGTCATCTGCACGAGGCGAAGACGCCGGACGCCGACTGGTTCGATCTGGCTGTGATCCACCACACCGACTGCGGATCGGGCCTCTTCGCCGACGCCGGCCTGCGCCGGGACTTCGTCGCGCGCGGCGGTTACGACGATGCGACGATCGCAGGCCTTGCCGTACTCGACCCGGCCGTGACCGTACGTAAGGATGTCGAACTGCTTCGCTCCTCCCCGCAGTTGTCCTCCCGCGTGCATGTATCCGGGCACGCCTACGACCTGCGGACCGGTCTGCTGACGACGGTCGTCGACTGAGGTGCCGTAGGTGCCCGGGGCGGTGGTACCGGGTGGTGGTGCCGCGCGGTGGTGCCGGCGGCTGCCTCTCCGATCGTCCGCTCGCCCGTCAGGCGGGCCCCTGGCTCCGGGCCCCGCTCCGGCGTGTGGTCGCGCACAGCGCCAGCGCGAGGGCTGCCGCCGAGGCGGGGACCGCGTATCCGCCGGTCGCGTCCAGGCGCTCCACGACCCAGCCCGCCGTCGCCGAACCCATGGCGATGCCGCCCAGGAGCGCTGTCACGACAAGTGTCATTCCCTCGTTCAACTGCCCCTGGCCGGTGATGCGTTGGACCAGCGTCATACCGGTGACCATCGTCGGGGCGGTCGCCGCGCCCGCCAGGAGCATGGCCCCCGCCAGGGCGGGCAGTGAACCGGTCGCCTTCGCAGCCACGAGCGGGCCCGTCATCAGGACCGTCATCGCCGCGAGGCAGCAGAGCAGCCGCCGCCGTACGTCCTGGGCCGGGCGCGCCGACCCGTACAGCAGGCCCGCGACGCACGATCCGGCGGCCTGGAGTGCCAGGACCGCGCCCGCGGCCGAACGGTGGCCCTGCGCGTCGGAGAAGGCGATCGTGGTGACCTCCATGGCACCGAACACCACGCCGGTCGCCAGGAAGACGGCGATCAGGGACGGGAAGCCGGGGGCGCGGAGCGGTGAGCGGGTTGCCGTTGTCCGGGGCGCCGCGGGTGGTTCGGTGGCGCGTTGCGCGGCGAAGACGAGTACCCCGGTGACGAGGAGTGCGGCCCCCACCAGGGTACCTGCCTCCGGGAAGAGCGACGAGCAGAGGAAGGCGGCCACCACAGGGCCGAGCATGAAACAGAGCTCGTCCACGGCCTGCTCGAAGGAGTTCGCCGTGTGCAGGGTGTCCGGGTCGCCGCGGTGCAGATGCTCCCAGCGGGCCCGTGACATCCCGCCGGTGTTGGGGGTGGTCGCGGTCGCCGCGTACGCGGCGAACAGTGTCCAGTCCGGCGCTCCGTAGCGCACGCAGAGCAGCAGGGCCAGCGAGCCGAGCGCCGCGAGCAGTGTGGCGGGTACGGCGATCCGGGACTGGCCGTAGCGATCGACGAGGCGCGCCGTCCACGGGCCGACGACCGCGGTGGCGGCGAGGCCGGTCGCGGTGACGGACCCGGCGAGACCGTACGAGTCACGGGACCCGGCGATCATGAGCACGGCGCTGACGCTGAACATGCCCATGGGCAGCCGGGCGAGGAGGTTGGCCGCGGTGAAGGCGCGGGCGCCCGGGGTGGCCAGGAGCCGGCGGTACGGGGCGAGGGAGCTGCCCGTGGAGCGGTGGACACCCTCGCTTGCGCCACGGGCGTCCGCCTCGGTGCTGGATGTCTCGGTGCTGGGCGTATCGGCGTTCGTTGACTCGGTGCTGGTCGGCTCAGGGGTCGTCGCGCTGTGCCCGCCCGGGTCCGGGCGCTCGTAGCGCAAGGACCCCTCGGTGCCGGCCGCCCCTGTGGTTGTCCCGGCGGCGGGGGTGGCGGCCGGGGTGGTGGCGAGGGTGTGTTCGCGGGGGGTGTGTTCCTGCTCCATGGCGCTCAGCCTCCCGGCGCGGAGTAGGTGCGGTCCAACACCTGTTCGATGCTGATTGACGCGGCTGCGTTGTAGGTTCGGCGCGTGTCAATGACCCTTCCGGACATCGAGCCCCGCCTGCTGCGTGCCTTCGTCGCCGTCGCGGAGGATCTGCATTTCACCCGTGCCGCCGCCCGGCTCTATGTGGCGCAGCAGGCGCTGAGCCGCGATGTGCGGCGGGTGGAGCGGGAGTTGGGGGCCCATCTGTTCGAGCGGACCACCCGGCAGGTGTCGCTCACTGCCGACGGCGCGCGGCTGCTGCCGTATGCCCGGCGGGTGCTCGCCGCGTACGACGAGCTGGCAGCGGCCTGGACGCACGACGAGCGCCCCTTGCTGGTCGATGTGGGCGCCCCGGTCGGCACTGCGTCACAACTTCTCGCCGATGCACGTGAGTTGGTGCGCGACGTGGAGTTCGTCGCCCGTTTCCACAGTGGCCTGACGGGTGCGGCGGCGGAGCTCGTGGCGGGGCGTCTCGATGTCTCGGCGGGCCGGGTCGCCGGCCTCGCACCGGAGGTGCTCGACCTGCTCGATCACCGGCCGGTCCGATTCGAACGCATGGCGGTCCTGCTGCCCGACGACCACCGTCTCGCAGCCCTCGGTGAGGTTCCGCTGGGCGCCCTGGAGGGAGAGACGCTCTATGCGGCGGCGGGAAATCCGGCCACCGCGGAGTGGACCGATCTGGCGGCGCGGCTGTTCGCGGGGCGCGGGATCGCGCTGGCGGAGGCATTCCCGGAGATCGACGGCCCGGAGGAGTTCGCGCGAGTGATTCGCAAACGCCGCTGGTCGGTGCTGGCGAGTACGGAGTTCATCCAGGTCCCGGGCATGGTCCTGCGCCCTCTGGTCAACCCCGTACCGCTGTCGCCGATCTCGCTCGTGTGGCGAAAATCCTTGCGACACCCGGGACTTCGTGCCCTCCATCAGGTGATTGACCGGGGCGTGGCCGCTGATGGCTGGCTGGACGTGCCCGCCGGAAGCTGGCTGCCTGCCGTGGACATGGCGATGTATGAGCAGATCAGGGGCCGATACGAGCAACTGTGAACAAGCGTCCTGAAGTGGCTTGAAGCTGCGCTAGATTCGCCCCCCGGACGGCGCGGAACAGGGGGCGCCCGGACCTGAGTGGGGACTCGGTCCGGCGGCGTTCGTCCGGTCAATGACGCGCAGTGAATCGACCTTGGGGGGATGTGTGGACACCGGTGGAAAAATGGCGCGAAGGCGCCCGTTTCGGGCAGATGTATGAGCCGCATGACGTGACGATCCAGCTGGACGGCTTGGGGCGCGAGCTGACACCCCCGAGTGCGGGTACGGGGGCGGCACACCGGCCGCAAGCCGCGCACCCGGTCACCGACAGTCCCGTCTTCGTCGACGCGAGTGGCCGCAGGGGCCGTAAGTACCGCCGGATCGGCTGGCTCGTCGCCCTGGCCTGCGCCTCCTACGCGGTGCTGCTGGTGCTCACCGTCGTCGGCGGCAGTTCCACCGCACCCTGGCTGCTGATCCCCGGGCCTGCCGCAGGGAAGAAGGCGGACACCGTCAGGCTCCCGGCCGCGCCCGTCGCGTCCCCGGCGCCGGGGCAGGAGGCCCCTGGGGCGACACCGGCACCCGTACCCGTGGACGTCGCGTCCGCCGGGGCCCCGGAGCCGGCCACCGCCGTCTCTCATCGGGAGCAGGCCAGGCCGGCTCCGCACGGGTCCCGAAAGGCCGGGCCGGGCAAGCCCCGGAAGCCCGCGGCGCCCGGCCGGGCGCCGGGCGCAGGTTCCGCGGATCCGGCGCCCGTGGTCTCCGCCCCGCCGTCCGGCGGCGGCAGGACCCCGCCACCGTCACCGCCTGCTCCCTCGGCCAGTGCGACAGCGCCGACCGGCCCCGAGCACTCCGCATCCCCAGAGAGCACTCCGTAAGCAATGAGAACCGCATGAATACCGCACAAGCGCCGGGAGTCACCCGCGCGCTGAGATCCCTCCGGCGCAGGCTGCCGATGCGTTACCTGCTGCCGCTGCTCCTGCTCGTCGCGCTCTTCGGCATGCTGGTCATGCGCGGCTACGTCCACAGCGAGATCGTCGCCGACCACCGCGTCCGGCCACCGGCCGCTACCGGCGACGTCCCCGGACACATCCTCGACGGCGGTCCGGTCATCGACGCCCGTGGCAAAGGTGAACCCACCAGCCTGCGCATCCCCGACCACAGGATCGTCCTGACCTTCGACGACGGACCCGATCCGGAGTGGACCCCGAAGGTCCTCGACGAGCTGAAGGAGTACCACGCGCACGCAGTCTTCTTCGTCACCGGCACGATGGCCTCCCGCTACCCGGCCCTGGTGAGGCGCATGGTCGACGAGGGCCACGAAGTCGGCGTGCACACCTTCAACCACCCCGACCTCTCGTACCAGTCGAAGAGCCGTATCGACCGCGAGCTCTCACAGACGCAGCTGGCACTCGCGGGCGCCGCCGGTATCCGCTCCTCGCTCTTCCGCCCGCCCTACTCGTCGTTCGCCGACGCCCTCGACGACAAGAACTGGCCGGTCGTGAAGTACATCGGGAGCCGCGGTTACATCACCGTGCTCGACTCCATCGACAGCGAGGACTGGCAGCGGCCCGGCGTACCGACGATCCTGCGGAACGCCACACCCAGGGGCGGCAAGGGCGCGATCGTCCTCATGCACGACTCAGGTGGCAACCGTGCGCAGACCGTCGAGGCGCTCGGCCGCTATCTGCCCGAACTGCAGCACCAGGGGTACGAGTTCGCCAGTCTCACCGACGCCCTGGGTGCACCGTCCGCGCAGACCCCGGTCAGCGGGCCCGAGCTGTGGCGCGGCAAGGCGTTCGTCTTCGCCGTCGGGCTCTCCGACGACATCTCCGGCTGGCTGATCGGCTGCCTCGCCGTCGTCGGTGTGCTGGTCATCGCCCGTTTCGGGCTGATGCTGGCCCTCTCCTTCGCCCATGCCCGCAAGGTCCGCGCGCCGGGATTCCGCTGGGGGCCGCCGGTCACCGAGCCCGTCTCGGTGCTCGTCCCCGCGTACAACGAACGCGCCTGCATCGTCAGCACGGTCCGCTCACTTGCGGCGAGCGACCACCCCGTCGAGGTCGTCGTCATCGACGACGGCTCATCGGACGGCACGGCGGACCTGGTGGAAGCGCTGCGGCTGCCCGGGGTCCGGGTGGTGCGCCAGCGCAACGCGGGCAAGGCCGCCGCACTCAACAACGGCATCGCCCACGCCCGGCACGACCTCGTCGTGATGATGGACGGCGACACGGTCTTCGAAGCGGCCACCGTGCGCGAACTGGTGCAGCCCTTCGCGGACCCGCGGGTCGGCGCGGTCGCCGGCAATGCCAAGGTCGGCAACAGGGACAGCCTCATCGGCGCCTGGCAGCACATCGAGTACGTGATGGGCTTCAACCTGGACCGCCGGATGTACGACGTCCTGCGCTGCATGCCGACCATCCCCGGGGCCGTCGGTGCCTTCCGCCGGACGGCCCTCGACCGCGTCGGCGGGATGAGTGAGGACACCCTCGCCGAGGACACCGACATCACGATGGCCCTGCACCGCGACGGCTGGCGCGTGGTCTACGCGGAGAACGCCCGCGCCTGGACCGAGGCCCCCGAGACCGTCCAGCAGCTCTGGTCGCAGCGCTACCGCTGGTCGTACGGCACCATGCAGGCGGTCTGGAAGCACCGCCGCGCCCTCGTCGAGCGCGGTCCTTCCGGGCGGTTCGGCCGGGTCGGACTGCCGCTGGTCGCTCTCTTCATGGTGCTGGCGCCGCTGCTCGCCCCGCTCATCGATGTCTTCCTGCTGTACGGGCTGATCTTCGGCCCGACGGAGAAGACCGTCCTCGCGTGGCTCGGTGTGCTCTCCGTCCAGGCCGTGTGCGCATCGTTCGCCTTCCGGCTCGACCGTGAACGGATGCGGCATCTCGTCTCACTGCCGCTCCAGCAGATCCTGTACCGGCAGTTGATGTACGTCGTGCTGCTCCAGTCGTGGATCACCGCCCTCACCGGCGGCCGGCTGCACTGGCAGAAGCTGCGCCGTACCGGAGTGGTCGCGGCCCCCATGGCCACCCCCGGCGCGCTGTCCGGCCCGCCACCCGCCCGGCGTCCGGCGGCAGAGACCCCCGACGCCCTCGACCTCCACGGGGCCGGCGGGGCGCAGTCCGGTGAGAACCGTCCCATCGAGCACCGGAGGCCCGTCGCATGACCGCCGTCACCCCGGCTTCCACACCGGCTCCCGTCCCGGCGTACGTCCGGGCCGCCCCCGGTCCCGGCTTGGTGAGTGCCCCTCAAGACACCTCCGGGCACGCTCCTGAGCGCGCCCCCGGCCGCGACCGCTACCTCGATCTCCTCCGGACGACCGCCCTGGTCCGGGTCGTCTTCTACCACCTGTTCGGCTGGGCCTGGCTGTCGGTCGTCTTCCCCTCCATGGGCGTCATGTTCGCCCTCGCGGGTTCCCTGATGGCCCGCTCGCTGAGCCGCCCGGCCAAGGGCCCGGCCGGCCTGGCCGTCATCCGCGGCCGGGTCCGCCGCCTGCTGCCGCCGATGTGGGCCTTCGGCGCGCTGATGGTGGGGATGATGGCGTACGCCGGGTGGCGGCCCTCCGCGACGAAGGTGCTGCTCTACCTCGTACCGGTCGGCGCCCCGCCCTACCCCGCCTCGATGGGCTCGGCGTCCGGCTGGCTGGATCAGGACTGGCCCGACCAGGCGGTGGGGCCGCTCTGGTACCTGCGCGCCTACCTCTGGTTCGTGCTGCTGTCGCCGCTGCTCCTCAGGGCCTTCCGGCGGCTGCCGTGGCCGACACTGCTCGCCCCGCTCGTCCTGACCGCGGTCGTCGGTACCGGCCTGGTGACCGTCCCCGGTGAACCGGGCCTGGCCCTCACCGACTTCGCGGTCTACGGCTCCTGCTGGATCCTGGGCTTCGCCCACCAGGACGGGCTGCTCAAGAAGGTGCCGCGCTACTTCCTGGTGTCCTGCGCCGTGCCCGTCATGGCGTTCGGCCTCTGGTGGGCGCACGGCCACCTCGGGCCCGACGGATGGGACCTCAACGACATCCCGCTCGCCCAGGCCACCTGGTCGTTCGGCGCCTGCGCGCTGCTCCTCGCCTACTCACCGACCTGGCGCCGGCTCCCGCGCCGGCTGGCGCGGTTCGACAGACTGATCACACTCACCAACAACCGCGCCGTGACCATCTACCTCTGGCACAACGCCCTCATCATGGCCACCGTGCCGCTCGTCGACCAGCTGTACAACGTGCCTTTCATCGAGGGCCGGTTCGACTCGCTGCTGACCACGACGTACAACGTGTGGATGTTCCTCGCGGTCTGGCCGCTGATAGGCCTGGTCGTCGTGGCCGCGGGCTGGATCGAGGACCTGGCGGCCGGACGCAGGCCACGGCTCTGGCCGGACGGAGCGGGGCGTCAACTCACCACCGGGCGCGGGAAGGAGTGAGAGCAAGGTTTCCCCGCGGTCACCCCCCGGCACGTGCCGGAAACCCGCCGTCCCTACCTTCGGGCACACCACCTTCAGACACGCCGCCCGCAGGGACATCGCCCGAGGGGCCGGGAACCGTGGAGGCCTGATGACTGCCCCGCACACCGCCGCACCAACGACCGGGCGCAACCGCTGGATCGAGGAGTGGAACCCGGAGGACGAAGTCTTCTGGCGGGACACGGGGGAGCGGACCGCCCGGCGCAACCTCCTCCTCTCCGTGCTCTGCGAACACATCGGGTTCTCCGTCTGGTCGCTCTGGTCGGTGCTGGTCCTGTTCATGGGGCCGGAGTACGGGGTGGACGCGGCCGGGAAGTTCTTCCTCATCTCGACCGCCACGCTGGTCGGCGCGGTCGCCCGGGTCCCGTACACCTTCGCCGTCGCCCGGTTCGGCGGCCGCAACTGGACGGTGTTCAGCGCCGCGCTGCTCCTGGTGCCGAGCGTCGCCGCGTACGCCGTCATGAAGCCCGGCACCTCCTACACCACGTTCCTGACGATCGCCGCGCTCACCGGCGTCGGCGGCGGCAACTTCGCGTCGTCCATGACGAACATCAACGCCTTCTTCCCGCTGCGGCAGAAGGGCTGGGCGCTCGGGCTCAACGCGGGCGGCGGCAATATCGGTGTGCCCGTCGTGCAGCTCGCAGGACTGCTCGTCATCGGCACGGCGGGGGCCGGTCATCCGCGGGTCCTGCTCGGTGTCTACATCCCGCTCATCATCCTGGCGGCGACCGGAGCGGCACTGCGGATGGACAACCTGGCACCCGTGCGGAACGACGCCGGGGCCGCCTTCGAAGCCGCCCGTGATCCGCACACCTGGATCATGTCGTTCCTGTACGTCGGGACGTTCGGCTCGTTCATCGGCTACAGCTTCGCCTTCGGCCTCGTCCTGCAGACCCAGTTCGGCCGGACCCCGCTGCAGGCGGCGTCCATCACCTTCCTCGGACCGCTGCTCGGCTCGCTGGCCCGGCCGGGCGGCGGCCGGCTGGCCGACCGGCACGGCGGCGCCCGCATCACGCTGTGGAACTTCGCGGCGATGGCCGTGGCGACAGGCGCCGTCGTCATCGCGTCCGCGCAGGGGTCACTGGCCGTGTTCCTGACCGGCTTCACCGCACTGTTCGTGCTGACCGGACTCGGCAACGGGGCGACGTACAAGATGATCCCCGGCATCTTCCACCGGAAGGCCCTCGCCGGCGGGCTGACGGGTGAAGCGGCCGCCGCCCGGGGGCGCAGGCTCTCCGGGGCTTCGATGGGGCTGATCGGTGCGGTCGGGGCGCTCGGCGGCCTCGCGATCAACCTCGCCTTCCGGCAAGCATTCGGGAGCGGGGGCACCGGCACGCCGGCGTTCGTCGCCTTCCTGGGCTTCTACGCCGCCTGTGCCGCCGTGACCTGGGCGGTATACCTTCGCCGTACGGCTCCGGTCGTGGCCGAGCCGCAGCCGGCGTCCTCGCCGGCCGTCGCAGGCCCGCGGTCCGCCGCGGGGAGGTCCTGAGCCGCGCCGAAGGGTGACAGGCCCCCGGAGGCGGCGGCACACCGGCGTAACAGCACGGAAATGCCGGTGAACCGGACCCGTCACGCGTCCCTGGGAGGCTCACTCACCATGCACGACACCGCACCACCCCAGCAGGGACCGCTCGCCGGGTTCACCGTCGGCGTCACCGCGGCCCGGCGGGCGGACGAACTCATCGCGCTGCTCCAGCGGCGGGGCGCGGCGGTCCAGCACGCGCCCGCCCTGCGCATCGTGCCGCTGGCCGACGACAGTGAACTCCTCTCCGCCACCAGGGGACTGGTCGGCCACCCCCCGGACATCGTCATCGCGACCACCGCCATCGGCTTCCGCGGCTGGATCGAGGCCGCCGACGGCTGGGGCCTCGGTGAAAGCCTGGTCGAACGGCTGCGCGGGGCGGAACTCCTCGCACGCGGTCCCAAGGTGAAGGGGGCGATCCGGGCGGCCGGGCTGACCGAGAAGTGGTCGCCCGCATCCGAGTCGATGGCCGAAGTGCTCGACCGGCTGCTCGCCCAGGGCGTCGAGGGCCGCCGCGTCGCGATCCAGCTCCACGGCGAGCCGCTGCCCGGCTTCGTGGAGGCGCTGCGCGCCGCGGGCGCGGAAGTCGTCGGCGTGCCGGTGTACCGGTGGATGCCGCCCGAGGACATCGGCCCGCTCGACCGGCTGCTCGACGCGACGCTCGCCCGGTCGGTCGACGCCCTGACCTTCACGAGTGCGCCGGCCGCCGCCTCACTGCTGGCCCGCGCGGACGCGCGCGGCCTGCGCGCCGGGCTGCTCGGTGCGCTGGGCCACGAGGTGCTGGCGGTCTGCGTGGGGCCGGTCACGGCGCTGCCCCTCCAGGCGCAGGGCGTCGCCACCCTCCAGCCCGAACGCTTCCGGCTCGGTCCGCTCGTGCAGGTCCTGTGCCAGGAACTCCCCTCCCGGGCGGCGGTCCTGCCCGTCGCCGGCCACCGCTTCCAGATCCGGGGGCAGGCGGTCCTGGTGGACGACACGCTGTGCCCCGTACCCCCGGCGGGGATGTCGATGCTGCGGGCGCTGGCCCGCCGTCCCGGCTGGGTGGTGTCCCGCGCCGAACTGCTCAAGGCGCTCCCGGGAGCGGGCCGCGACGAGCACGCGGTGGAGACGGCGATGACCCGGCTGCGCACCGCGCTCGGTTCGCCGAGGCTGATCCAGACCGTGGTCAAACGTGGCTACCGGCTCGCCGTCGACCAGGCGGCCGACACGAAGTACAGCGGCGCCTGAGTGGTCGCGCCCGCGTCCTGGGCGGCCCGATTCATGAACGGGTCGGTGCTGGTGCTGGTGCCGGTGCGTGGTTCGGTGCGGCCGGACACCCTGGGCCGGCGTACGTCGCAGACGATCGGGCGGCAGAAGCGGGTCACTGGATCGGGCCGGGCCTGTCGCCACCCGCGCCGCCTTCGCATCCGGCGCCGGCGGGGCGGGACGTGTGCGGGGTACGGAGCCGGTGCGGAGGCGATCCGGCCGGTGCCGGACCCGGCCGGCCGTACGGCGGGCCCCTGGCGTTACCGTGCGGGGATGATGACCGAAGGAATCCGGCTCCGTCCGGTCGAGCTGTCCGATGCGGAAGGTCTCGCGACCACTCTCAACAGCAACCGTGAGCATCTGGGGCCCTGGGACCCGGACAGGCCGGAGTCCTTCTACACCGAGGACGGCCAGCGTGAGCGGATACGGGTCTCGCTGGCCGAACGGGACGCCGGGCGGCTGATGCCGTGGGTGCTGGAGGAGACCGCCACCGGGCGCATCGTGGGATCCGTCACCCTCAACAACATCATCCTCGGGCCGCTCTGCAGCGGTGTGCTCGGCTACTGGGTCGACGCCGGTTTCACCGGACGCGGTCTGGCGTCCGGCGCGGTCGAGGAGGTCTGCCGGATCGCCCGCGACGAGCTCGGGCTGCACCGGATCGAGGCCGGGACACTGCTCGACAACGTTGCCTCGCAGCGGGTGCTCGCCAAGTGCGGTTTCGAGACCTACGGGGTGGTGCCCCGCTATCTGCACATCAACGGAGCCTGGCGCGACAACCGGCTCTTCCAGCGGATCCTGCACGACCGGGACTGAGCCGCCCCGCCCGTCTGCCCGGCGCCCGCCAAGCGTGCGGGCGGTGAGGGTTACGGCACGGCGCCCCGCCGGGCACTGTAGGAGGTATGGGTTCGCACGCGTACGAGCTGCGGTTCGATTCCGGGCGCATCTGCCTGGACCTGGTGGCGACAGGGACGGATTCCGTTGAACAACTCGACTGCGGGCGGCGGCTCGCCGCCTGGCTGACCGGCGCCGGACTCGTACCGCCCGGCACCCCGCTCCCGGCGCTCGGCGCCGACTGGCTGCACGCGTTCACCGAACTCCGTTCGCGTGTGGCCGAGTTGATACGGGCCGACGCCGAGGGGCGTCCGGCGGACAGGGCGCTGACGGAGGTCAACACCCGTGCGGCAGGGGCACCACCGGGGCTGCGGGCGGTACGTGACGAGGGCGGTCACCTCATCAGGGAGCTGGCCGCCCCACCCGAACGTGACGCCCTGCTCGCCGTCGTCGCCCGCGACGCCCTCGAACTGCTCACCGATCCCGGGGCCCGCGCACTGCTGCGCCAGTGCGAGGGCGACAACTGCCGGAGGCTGTATCTCGACACCTCCCGCGGGCGCCGTCGCCGCTGGTGTTCGAGTGAGGTCTGCGGCAACCGCGAGCGGGTCGCCAGGCACCGCCGGAGGGCGGCAGGCGCTGCCCGCGCCTGAGGGGCGCGGGCCCGAGATGCGCGTCTCACGGAGCCGACGGGCACGCGTCCTCGCGGTCAACAGGCCGACGGGGCAGCGGCGGAACATCCCCTCAGGCCGCTCCGGAGCCATTGTCCGCGCGCCGCCGCGGGGGGCGCCGACGGAACGGCGCCTGACATACGCTCCGCCTTCGCATAAGGTTGACGGTCGCCCAATGCATGCAAGAAGGGGGCCTCAGTGGCCGCGCAGGACGCCGCTGTCGACTCGGTCAGGGACCGCGAGATCGCGACCGAGCAGGAACATCTCGACCAGGTGTACCGACGCCTTGAGGAGAAGATCCACGAGGCTGAATTCCTCATGAACGACGCCGCCCAGCGCGGCCAGGTCGGCACGCCTGGCGCACTCGCGGAGCGTGACGCCCAGGTCTTCAGGGCCGGTATCCACCTCAACCGCCTCAACAACGAGTTCGAGGACTTCCTCTTCGGACGCATCGACCTGCTCCACGGCAAGGACGGCAAGAAGGGCCCGGACGGCGCGTACACCGCCGTCGAGCCCGCCGACGACGCCGTACGGCCCGACGACACCGCCGACGTCGCCGAGACCCTGCACATCGGCCGGATCGGTGTCCTGGACTCCGACTACTCACCGCTGGTCATCGACTGGCGGGCCCCGGCCGCCGCGCCCTTCTACCGCTCGACCCCGGTCGACCCCGGCCGGGTCGTCCGCCGACGGGTCGTCCGCTCCAAGGGCCGCAAGGTCCTCGGGGTGGAGGACGACCTGATGCGTCCCGAGCTGACCGCCTCCCTGGACGGCGCGCCGCTGGCCGTCGTCGGGGACGGTGCGCTGATGGCCGCACTCGGGCAGGCCCGCAGTCACACCATGCGGGACATCGTCTCGTCCATCCAGGCCGAGCAGGACCTGGTGATCCGGGCGCCCGCCGCGTCCGTCACCGAGGTCTCGGGCGGCCCCGGCACCGGCAAGACGGCCGTCGCGCTGCACCGCGCCGCGTACCTCCTGTACCAGGACCGCCGGAAGTACGCGGGCGGCATCCTGATCGTCTCGCCGACCCCGCTGCTCGTGGCGTACACCGAGGGTGTGCTGCCCTCGCTCGGCGAGGAGGGGCAGGTCGCGATCCGCGCGGTCGGCTCGTTGGTGGACGGCGCGGAGGCGACCGCGTACGACGACCCCGCCGTGGCCCGCGTCAAGGGCTCGTCGCGGATGCTCCAGGTGCTGCGCAAGGCGGCGCGCGGGGCGCTGGAGAACCCGGCGCCGCGCCCGGCCAGACACAGGAGCCGCGGTGGCGCCGGGGGCCGCGGGGGAGACGAGCAGCTGTCCTTCGGTGACGCCGACGAGCGGGAGGAGCCGCCCGCCGGCACCCCGGACCGGCTGCGGGTCGTCGCCTTCGGAGGGCGGCTCGAACTCGAATCGGACGAGCTCCAGCGCATCCGCCACAACGTCCTCGGCGGCACAGCACCCGTCAACCTGCTGCGTCCGCGCGCCCGGCGGCTGCTCCTGGACGCCCTGTGGGCCAAGTCCGGCGGCCGGGCCCGGGGCGCGTCCTCGTATCCCGGTGATCCGGAACTGGCCGCCGAGCTGCGTTCGTCCTTCGACGACGACGTGTCGAACGAGGACAGCTTCACCGACTTCCTGGACGCCTGGTGGCCCGAGCTGACCCCGCGCGGTGTGCTCGCCGCGATGGCCGACGAGCGCAGGCTGGGCCGCTGGGCCCGCCGGGTCCTCAACCAGGGTGAGGTGCGCAAGCTGGCACGCTCGCTCAGGCGTGAGGCGCTCTCGGTGCACGACGTGGCGCTCCTCGACGAGCTGCAGGCGCTGCTGGGCGTCACGCAGCGGCCGAAGAAGAAGCGCGATTACGACCCGCTCGACCAGCTCAGCGGACTTGAGGAGTTGATGCCGCACCGCGAGGAGACCCAGTGGGAGCGGGCGGAGCGGCTGGCCCAGGAGCGCACCGAGTACGCGCACGTCATCGTCGACGAGGCGCAGGACCTGACGCCCATGCAGTGGCGGATGGTCGGGCGCCGCGGTCGCCAGGCGACCTGGACGGTCGTGGGCGATGCGGCCCAGTCGTCGTGGTCGGCCCCCGACGAGGCGGCGGAGGCGCGCGACGAGGCGCTCGGCGCCCGCCCGCGCCGCCGTTTCACGCTGACGGTCAACTACCGCAACCCGGCGGAGATCGCCGAGCTGGCGGCGAAGGTGCTGGCGCTGGCCATGCCGGGTATGGAGTCGCCGTCGGCGGTCCGCTCCACCGGGGTCGAGCCGCGCTTCGCTGCCGTACGGGACGGGGACATGGCGGGCACGGTCCGCGAGGAGGCCCGGCTGCTGCTCGACCGGGTCGACGGGACGGTCGGTGTGGTGGTCGCCATGAACCGGCGCGAGCAGGCCAGGAAGTGGCTGGCCGGACTCGGTGACCGTGTGGTGGCGCTGGGCAGCCTGGAGGCGAAGGGCCTGGAGTACGACGCGACCGTCGTCGTGTCGCCCGCCGAGATCGCCGACGAGTCCCCGGCGGGGCTGCGGGTGCTGTACGTGGCGCTGACACGCGCCACGCAGCAGCTCACGGTGGTCTCGGCGGCGGGCGACGCCCCGGACGGTGCGGGCGTGCCGGATCTGCTCCGGGACTGAGGGGTCCCGGCATGGCCTATGCCCGCCCGGCGACCTCATCGGACGCTCATAGTGCAGGGACCCCTGAAGCCGGGCGGGCTCCCGCATTGACTCCCGGTCCCGGTTCCCGGTCCCGCCGGAATCCGTGGCGACAGGCCGGGAGTCAATGCGCCGCAGGGGAGTCACTTTCCCGAGTGATTTGTTAGCCTGGGTGGTGACACCGGCTCGATCCAAGCCCCCGGGCCCAACCTTCGTCGCTTCGAGCGACCACTTGCCGCGAGGCGAGCATGGCGGGCCGGTGTCGTCAGCTTGATGAGGTCCGTACCGCCCGCGGGTGGTACGGACCTTTTTCTGTGAGCTTCTCCGCGAGCTCTCCGTGAGCTTCACCGCGACGGGGTGTTTTCGGGGACGGGCCGACCCGCCTTTCGGCACTCGTTCCACGGTTCCGTTACGCAGCGTGTCCGCCCCGGATGCAGATTCCTGCGGACCGGTTCTCTGCGGGGCTTCCCCGACCAGGCGCTTTCTCGTATGGTGGAAAGTACTTTCCGAATCGAGAACCCCATTACCAGCTACTGGCTGGTAGGTGCGACCATCGGATGCGTTTTACCGAACAGCCTGGAACAGCAAAGGAAGTCGGCCATGGCAACGGCGCCTAGCGTCTCGTACTCGATCACGGCGCGTCTGGAGGTTCCCGCGAGCGGGACCGCGGTCAGCCAGCTCACCACGGCCGTGGAGTCGTCCGGAGGTTCGGTCACCGGCCTCGACGTCACCGCTTCCGGCCACGAGAAGCTGCGTATCGACGTCACCATCGCCGCCTCCTCCACCGACCATGCCGACCAGATCGTGCAGCAGCTCAAGGGTATCGAGGGCGTCGAGCTCGGGAAGGTCTCCGACCGTACGTTCCTGATGCACCTCGGCGGCAAGATCGAGATGGCGTCGAAGCACCCCATCCGCAACCGTGACGACCTCTCGATGGTCTACACGCCCGGTGTGGCCCGCGTGTGCATGGCGATCGCGGACAACCCCGAGGACGCCCGCCGGCTCACCATCAAGCGCAATTCCGTTGCAGTGGTGACGGACGGCTCCGCGGTGCTCGGGCTCGGCAACATCGGCCCGATGGCCGCGCTGCCGGTCATGGAGGGCAAGGCGGCCCTCTTCAAGCGCTTCGCGGGCATCGACGCCTGGCCGATCTGCCTCGACACCCAGGACTCCGACGCGATCGTGGAGATCGTCAAGGCCATCGCCCCCGGCTTCGCCGGCATCAACCTTGAGGACATCTCGGCGCCCCGCTGCTTCGAGATCGAGGCCCGGCTGCGCGAGGCCCTCGACATTCCGGTCTTCCACGACGACCAGCACGGCACCGCGATCGTCGTGCTCGCCGCGCTGACCAACGCGCTGCGCGTGGTCGAGAAGGAATTCGGCGAGGTCCGGGTCGTCATGTCCGGAGCCGGCGCGGCCGGTACGGCCATCCTGAAGCTGCTCCTGGCCGCCGGCGTCAAGCACGCGGTCGTCGCCGACATCCACGGCGTGGTGCACGCGGGCCGCGAGGACCTGGTCGACGCCGCGCCCGAGTCGCCGCTGCGCTGGATCGCGGACAACACCAACCCCGAAGGGGTGACGGGCACGTTGAAGGAGGCTGTCGTCGGAGCCGACATCTTCATCGGCGTGTCGGCTCCGGACGTGCTGGCCGGCGAGGACGTCGCGGCCATGGCCGACGGTGCGATCGTGTTCGCGCTCGCGAACCCCGACCCCGAGGTCGACCCGGCGATCGCCCGCCAGACGGCGGCAGTTGTGGCCACCGGCCGGTCGGACTTCCCGAACCAGATCAACAACGTGCTGGTCTTCCCGGGTGTCTTCCGCGGTCTGCTGGACGCGCAGTCCCGCACGGTCAACACCGAGATGATGCTGGCAGCCGCCGGTGCGCTCGCCGACGTCGTCGGCGCGGACGAGCTCAACGCCAACTACATCATCCCCTCGGTCTTCAACGACAAGGTCGCCGGGGCGGTCGCGGGAGCGGTCCGCTCGGCCGCGAAAGCCGCCGGTGTGACTGTGACGGCGCCCACGTCCGCCTGACGCTCGGCGCGTCGCGGGACTCACGGCCCCAAACACCCCTCTAGGGTGGCGGGAAATGAGCCCCCGGGCGCCCACAGCCGGGTTTCACGGAGTCGACGGAGCGTCACCATCCCGAGACAGTGGCGC
This sequence comes from Streptomyces sp. NBC_00859, assembly GCF_045161865.1. Lineage (NCBI taxonomy): Bacteria > Bacillati > Actinomycetota > Actinomycetes > Kitasatosporales > Streptomycetaceae > Streptomyces > Streptomyces sp. NBC_00859. Next base: position 5,110,270 of record NZ_CP108826.1, read on the forward strand.
GTTCGTGTGACTCCGGTGAGTGCCGGATTGGCTTTCCCGCCGTTGGTGGGGGCAGGATGCATATTCGGGCGCGAGGGTCTGACGTCAGACCCGGGTCCGGGGACTGTCCTAGGGCCCTGGCAGCATCGGCTTCGATCTCACGCCTTACAGGCAAGAAGAACACGGGAGTAACAACATGAACCGCAGTGAGCTGGTGGCCGCCCTGGCCGACCGTGCCGAGGTGACTCGTAAGGACGCCGACGCCGTTCTGGCCGCTCTCGCCGAGACGGTCGGCGAGATCGTCGCCAAGGGCGACGAGAAGGTCACCATCCCCGGCTTCCTGACCTTCGAGCGCACCCACCGTGCCGCTCGCACCGCGCGTAACCCGCAGACCGGCGACCCGATCAACATCCCCGCCGGCTACAGCGTGAAGGTCTCCGCGGGTTCGAAGCTCAAGGAAGCCGCCAAGGGCAAGTAACCCCGAGCGCAGCAGAGCACAGACCGAAGGGCGGCCCCCCGGCCAGGGGGGCCGCCCTTCGGCATGTCCGTACGCGTCCTCATCGGACGCTCATAGTGCGAGGAACCCTCAGGCGGGCCGGGCGGCCCCGGCCCCCTCGTCCTCCTGGAACGCCAGCAGGTCCACGGCCGTCAGGGACTCGACGAGCGTGGTGCGCGGGCCCGCAGTGATGCCCGGCACCGTGGGGACCGCCAGCAGACGGCAGCCCGCGGCCAGCGCCGCCGCCGCCCCGGTCGGCGTGTCCTCGACGGCCAGACATCGGGCCGGATCGGCCCCCAGCGCCGCCGCTGCCGCCAGATACGGGTCAGGGTGGGGCTTGCCGCGCGCCGACTCGCCCGAGGCCACGGACGCGGCGAACCGGTGCGCGCCGAGCGCGCCGAGCACCATGTCCGCCACATGCCGCTCCGAAGCGGTGACCAGGGCCACCGGGATACCCAGGGCCGAAGCCTGGTCGAGCAGCCGCAGAGCGCCCGGCTGGACGGTGATACCGGACGCCACACCGGCCGTGAAGTCCCGGTCGAGGCGGGCCGCGGCGGCGGCCACCGTCAGGCCGATGCCGTGGTCGCGCACCGCCCGTTCCGCCGCGTCGGCCACCGGGGCCCCGGCGAACGCCGCCACGACGTCGGGCCCGGCGGGGGCGCCCTCCGTCTCCAGCAGGGTGGCGACGGTCTGCAGCCAGGCGTGCTCGGTGTCGACCAGGGTGCCGTCCATGTCGCACAGCAGCGCCGCGGGAAGCGTCATGAGAGCTCGCTTTTCTGTTCCGGTGCGGTACGGGCCAGAGGGTTGGCCTGCGTGGAGTTTCGTACGGTGAAGACCACCGAGCCGGGGCGGTAGCGGTCGTCTGATGTCTCGACGGGGCGCCCGTCGGCGGTGAGCGTGGTGCGGCGTACCCGCAGCAGCGGGCTGCCGCGGCGCACCCGCAGTTCGCGCGCGTCGGCGGTGCCCGCCGCGACCGCGTCCAGATGGTGCTCGCCGTGCGCGAAGACCAGCCCGGTGTCGTCGAGCAGCCGCTGGGTGACGGACTCGCAGTCGGCGGGCAGGGCTTCGACGGCGTCGGCAGTCCACCCCGCGTATACGGTGCGCTCCAGCAGGACCGCCGCCCCGTCCAGGGTGCGCAGACGCAGGACACGCAGAACGCCGTCGCCGGACGCCAGTTGCAGCAGGGCGGCCTCCTCGGCGCTCGCACCGCCGCGTACGGACTCCAGGACGAGACCGCCGGGTACATGCCCGCCGGCCCGTGCCCACTGCGCGAAACTGCGCAGTTCGGCGAAACTCTGACTGGGTGTGGTGCTCAGCACAGTGTGGCGCGTTCCCTGCCGTGATCCGAGCAGCCCCTCGGCGAGGAGCGTCGCCAGAGCCTGTCTCACGGTGCCGCGCGAGACGCCGTGCACCGCCGCGAGATCGGTCTCCGACGGCAGCGCCGAACCGACCGGAAACCGGCCTTCCGCGAGGTCACGGCGGAGGGTGTCCGCAATCTCCTGATGCCGTCGGGTCACGTGACTCCTCCTGGTGGGCCCGGTGTTCCGGGCGACGGCTGATCATGTCATCTGCGCACACCGTCATGCATCCCACGGAGGTTCGATGTATGTGTCTCACCGATCCGCGGCATCTTAAACCAAACTTTCTATAACGCTTCTGACCTGCGGTTTTGGGGATGGTTCGGGCTTGTTTGGCGGTCGTCTTGCTGTTAGCTTGCCCAGGCTTACTGACTGATGGCTTGTCCAGACAAGTGGCTGGCCTTGAATCGCAGGAGTACAACGTGAACCCATCCCGACCGAGCCGTATCGCAGGCATCGCGGCAGTCGTGCTCGTCACCGCGACAGTGGCCGGTGGCTGCGGGGCCGCTCCCACCGCCGACGCCGCGAACAGCAAGGCGGCCAAGGCGTCGTCGGCGGCGGATCTCGGCGGGATGGCGGCCCTCGCCAAGGCGGCCAAGAAGGAAGGCACGCTGAACGTCTACGCGCTCGCCCCCGACTGGGCCAACTACGGCGAGATGATCTCGGCCTTCCAGAAGAAGTACGGAATCAAGGTCAACAACGAGAACCCCGGCGGCAGCAGCCAGCAGGCACTCAACGCCGCGGCGAAGCGCAAGGGCCAGGACCGGGCCGTCGACGCACTCGACCTCGGCACCGCGTACATGCAGCAGGCCAAGGCGCAGAAGCTGCTCGCCCCGTACAAGGTCACCGGCTGGAACGGCATACCCGCCGCGCAGAAGCAGGCCGACGGCTCGTACATGAACAACTACGGCGGCTACATCTCGATCGGCTGTGACGCCAAGGCCGTCACGCACTGCCCGAAGACCTTCAAGGACCTGCTGAAGCCCGAGTACAAGGACAAGGTCGCCCTGAACGGGAACCCGGGCGAGTCCAGTTCGGCCCTCGCCGCGGTCTTCGCCGCGTCGCTCGCCAACGGCGGCACGCTCGACGACGTGCAGCCCGGTCTCGACTTCTTCAAGGAGCTCAAGCAGAAGGGCAACTACGTCCCCGCCGAGTCGACCCTGGCCACCATCCAGAAGGGCGAGACCCCGATCTCGATCGACTGGGACTACCTCAACCTCGGGTACGGCGCGAAGCTGAAGGCCAAGGGCGTCGACTGGAAGGTCGAGGCGCCGTCCGACGCCGAGTACTCCAACTACTACAACCAGGGCGTCAACAAGTACGCCCCGCACCCGGCGGCGGCCCGCCTGTGGCTGGAGTTCATCTACAGCACCGAGGGCCAGAACATCTGGCTGCGCGGCTACTCCAGGCCCGCCCTCCTCGACGTGATGGAGAAGAACGGCACCGCCGACAAGGCCGCCAAGGCCCTTCCCCAGGTGAAGGGCACAGCGAAGACCGCCAGCCCCGCTCAGGAGGCCAAGGCCAAGGAGGCCGTCGTGCAGGGCTGGGCCAAGGCGGTCAGCTGACGATGGCCGACCAAGCCGTTGGTACGGCCGTCGTCGCTGAGGCGAAGCCGGCCGTACGCCGCCGGGGCCGCCACCGCTGGCCCGCCGTCCTCCCGTACTTCGTCTTCCTCGCCGTCTGCTTCGGGCTGCCCGCCGGGACCATGGCGTACAACGCCTTCATGGTCACCGATCCGGCGAGCGGCGCGACGCGGTTCGGCATGGACAACGTCGACAGCTCGCTCTCCGGGGCGTATGCGACCGGACTCACCGGATCCATCGAACTCTCCGTCGTCAGCGCCCTGCTGGCCACCCTTTTCGGCGCACTGATCGCCCAGGCCGTCGCCACGTCGAAGCGCCCCGCGCTGCGCAAGGCCGTCGTCGCGGCCTCCGGCGTCTTCGCCAACTTCAGCGGTGCGCCGCTGGCCTTCGCCTTCATCGCCACCCTCGGCACCACCGGCACGCTCACCAAGCTGCTGTCGCTGCACTCCACCGGCTTCAGCCTCTACAGCTTCACCGGCCTGGTGCTCGCCTACCTCTACTTCATGATCCCGCTGATGGTGGTGACCGTGCTGCCGGCGCTGGACGGGCTGCGCACCCAGTGGCAGGAGGCCGCAGCCTCCTGCGGTGCCACCCGGCGGCAGTTCTGGCTGCACATCGGCATCCCGGTGCTGACGCCTTCGCTGCTCGGCGGCGCGGTCCTGATGTTCGGCACCGCCTTCGCCTCACAGGCCACCGCGGCCGTGATGACGGGGAGTTCGGTGCCGCTGATCACCCTCCAGATCTCCAACGCCCTGAACGGCAACGTGCTGGTCGGGCAGGAGAACCTGGCCCTCGCCATGAGCCTCAACATGGTCGTGATCGCCCTCCTGGTGATGGCCGTACAGATCCCGCTGCAGCGACGGAGTGCCCGATGGCTCGGATGACGACAGCAGGTACGGCCGGACGCTCACGGATCCCGGTGCTCGCGCTCGCCGCGCTGTACTTCCTGGTGCCCGTCGTGGCCTCGCTCTGGTTCACGATCGACAACACGGACGGGATCAGCTTCGACCCGTACACCAAGGGCCTCGGCTCCGACGGGATGACCACCAGCCTGCTGCTCTCCCTCGGGCTCGGTCTCGCCACCGTCGTCCTGGGGCTCGCCCTGATGGTGCCGACGACGGTCGCGGTCGCCCTGTACTTCCCCGGGCTGCGGCGCACGGTCGAGATCCTTTCCATGATGCCGCTCGTGGTGCCGCCGATCGCGCTGGTCGCAGGCGTCAGCACGGTTCTCTCCTGGCAGCAGGACCTCTCCACCACCCCCCTGTACGGGACCTTCCAGGCCCTGCAGAACAAGAGCTTCCCGCTGATCCTCGTCCTGGTCTACACGGTGATGTCGCTGCCGTTCCTGTACCGCTCGCTGGACGCGGGGCTGCGCGCCGTCGATCTCCGTACGCTCGTCGAGGCGTCCCGGAGCCTGGGCGCCTCACGCACCCAGACCCTGCTGCGGGTCGTCGTGCCGAACCTGCGCTCCGCGGTGATCGGCGGCGCCGTGCTCAGCCTGGCCATGGTGCTCGGCGAGTACACCGTCGCATCCGTTCTCGGCTTCGCGCCGTTCGCCGTCTGGATGGTGCAGGTCGGCGACAGCGAGGCCCAGCTCTCGGTCGCGGCAGCGATGTTGAGTCTTCTGATCAGCTGGGGGCTGCTGCTCCTGCTCACCACCCTGGCCGGCGGCCGCAACCGAAGGAGGGCCACACGATGAGTGTTCCCGTACAACTCAGGAACTTGCGACGGGACTTCGGCCCCACGGTGGCACTCGCCGGTCTCGACCTGGACATCGGTCCCGGCGAACTGGTCGCCCTCCTCGGCCCGTCCGGGTGCGGGAAGACCACCGCGCTGCGCATCATCGCGGGCTTCGAGTCCGCGGACAGCGGCGAACTGCTGATGGACGGCCGCGACGTCTCGTCCCTGCCCGCCCACCGGCGCGACATCGGCATGGTGTTCCAGTCGTACAGCCTGTTCCCGAACATGACCGCGGCCGAGAACGTGGCGTACGGGCTGCGGGTACGCGGAAAGAGCGCAGCGGAGCGCCGGACGCGGTCGGCCGAGCTCCTTGAACTCGTCGGTCTCCCCGGCCGCGGGGGCAACTACCCGCACCAGCTCTCCGGCGGTCAGCAGCAGCGCGTGGCCCTGGCCCGCGCGCTCGCCGTCCAGCCGCAGGTGCTGCTCCTGGACGAGCCGCTGTCCGCGCTGGACGCCAAGGTACGGCTCACACTGCGCGAGGAGATCCGGCGGATCCAGCTGGAGCTGGGCATCACCACGGTCTTCGTCACGCACGACCAGGAGGAGGCGCTGTCCATGGCGGACCGCGTCGCCGTGATGAAGGACGGCCGGCTCGAACAGTGTGCGGCCCCGTCCGAGCTGTACGAACGCCCGGCGACCCCGTTCGTGGCCGAGTTCGTGGGCACGATGAACCGGCTGCCCGGCACGGTCCGCGACGGTGGCGTCGTGGAGCTCTTCGGCCGCCGGCTTCCCATCCACGGGGAGGCGCCGGCCGCCGGCAGCGAGGTCGATGTCCTGCTGCGGCCGGAAGGACTCGCGGTCGGATCCGCCAGAACCGGCAAGGGGGAGGCGGCGACCGTTCGCGTGGCGACCTTCCTCGGGCCCACGACGCGGCTGCACCTCACCACGGACAGCGGTATCGCGCTCAAGGCCGACCTGCCCAGCTGGGAAGCCGGACAGCTCACGGTGGGGGCCCGCTGCACCCTCTCGCCGCACGAGAATCCGGTGCTTGTCGCCGAGCGGTGAGCCGGGGGGCCGCCGCGCCGCCCGCGGCGCGCCGGTCCTCAGTCTCCGGACGGGCTCGTTCTGCCCGCTGTCCGGCGGTCGAGGACCGGCTCCGGAATCCGCGCTCAGACGAGTGCCGCTCCCGGCAGCTCCACCTTCGCGCCCAGTTCGATCAACTTGTCGAGGAAGTTCTCGTAGCCGCGGTTGATCAGGTCGATCCCGTGCACCCGCGAAGTGCCCTGCGCCGCCAGCGCCGCGATCAGGTACGAGAACCCGCCGCGCAGGTCGGGGATGACCAGGTCGGCGCCCTGCAGTTTGGTGGGGCCGCTGACGACCGCCGAGTGCAGGAAGTTGCGCTGGCCGAAGCGGCAGTCCGAGCCGCCGAGGCACTCGCGGTAGAGCTGGATGTGCGCGCCCATCTGGTTGAGCGCGGACGTGAAGCCCAGCCGGGACTCGTACACCGTCTCGTGGACGATGGACAGGCCGCTGGCCTGGGTCAGCGCCACCACCAGTGGCTGCTGCCAGTCGGTCTGGAAGCCGGGGTGGACGTCCGTCTCCAGCGCGATGGCGTTGAGCGGGCCGCCCGGGTGCCAGAAGCGGATGCCCTCGTCGTCGATCTCGAAGGCGCCGCCGACCCGGCGGAAGGTGTTGAGGAACGTCATCATCGAGCGCTGCTGGGCGCCGCGCACGTAGATGTTGCCCTCGGTCGCCAGCGCGGCCGACGCCCAGGACGCGGCCTCCAGACGGTCCGGCAGTGCCCGGTGGTTGTAGCCGCCGAGCTGGTCGACACCGGTGATCCGGATCGTCCGGTCGGTGTCCATGGAGATGATCGCGCCCATCTTCTGCAGCACGCAGATGAGGTCCTCGATCTCCGGCTCCACAGCGGCGTTCGACAGCTCCGTGACGCCCTCGGCGAGCACGGCCGTCAGCAGCACCTGCTCGGTCGAGCCCACCGACGGGTACGGCAGCCGGATCTTGCAGCCGCGCAGCCGCTGCGGGGCCTCCAGGTACTGGCCGTCCGCCCGCTTCTCGATCGTCGCGCCGAACTGGCGCAGTACCTCGAAGTGGAAGTCGATCGGCCGCCCGCCGATGTCGCAGCCGCCGAGACCCGGGATGAACGCGTGGCCGAGACGGTGCAGCAGCGGGCCGCAGAAGAGGATCGGGATGCGCGAGGAGCCCGCGTGGGCGTCGATGTCCGCGACGTTGGCGCTTTCGACGTGCGACGGGTCGAGGATCAGCTCGCCCGGTTCCTCACCGGGGCGGACGGTCACGCCGTGCAGTTGGAGCAGCCCGCGCACGACCCGTACGTCCCGGATGTCGGGCACATTGCGCAGTCTGCTCGGACCACTGCCGAGCAGGGCGGCGACCATCGCCTTGGGCACGAGGTTCTTCGCGCCGCGAACGCGGATCTCGCCCTCGAGCGGGTTACCGCCGTGGACGAGCAGGACATCGTCAGTGCCAGTGCCGGTCATGAATCTCGCGTTCCGGAGGAGGAGGGTGGACAGAGGGGCAGTCTCAAAGGGTAAGGGGCGAATACCCCGCTTCCGTAAGGCCAAGGGGGGTCGTGGCCCGTCATGACTTCGCTACAACACGCTCCGTGCCGAAATCGTCACGGCGTGCCGCCACCCGGGTGCCCGCTTCCGCCGCCCGCCGGAGCGCCCGCCCCCCGTGCTGAGCTGCGCCGGATACGTACTCCCGCGCCCGCGCCCCACGGGGAGCGAATGTGCGGGATCATGTCTGCCATGACGGAGGTGTCCTCGCTCACAGGGCGGCTGCTCGTGGCCACTCCCGCCCTGGCGGACCCGAATTTCAACCGTGCCGTGGTGCTCGTCCTCGACCATGACGGGGAGGGTTCGCTCGGCGTGGTCCTCAACCGCCCGACCCCGGTCGGCGTCGGCGACATCCTGGCGGGCTGGGAGCAGCTCGCGGGGGAGCCCGGTGTCGTCTTCCAGGGCGGCCCAGTCTCGCTGGACTCGGCGCTGGGTATCGCGGTGATTCCCGGCGGCGGCAAGGGGACCGGTGTGCCGGGAATCGACGAGCCGACGCCCCGGCGCAGGCCGTGGGGCGACGCGGGAGCGGGGCTGCGGCGCCGGGCGGACCGTAACGATCCCATCGGCTGGCGGCGGGTGTACGGCGCGATCGGCCTGGTCGACCTGGAGACCCCGCCCGAGCTGCTCGCGGCGGCGCTCGGCTCGCTGAGGATCTTCGCCGGATACGCGGGCTGGGGCCCGGGACAGCTGGCGGCGGAGGTCACCGAGGGGGCCTGGTACGTGGTGGATTCGGAGCCCGGAGACGTGTCGTCGCCCGACCCGGACGGGCTGTGGCGGTCGGTGCTGAGGCGCCAGCGGAACGGTCTGGCGATGATCGCCACCTATCCGGACGACCCGTCGCTCAACTGAAGGCGGAACGAGTCAGTACCCTTGGCGCTCATGAGCACTCTTGAACCCGAGCGCGGGGCAGGTACGGGGACCCTCGTAGAGCCGACGCCCCAGGTGTCGAACGGCGACGGTGACCACGAGCGCTTCGCCCATTATGTCCAGAAGGACAAGATCATGGCGAGCGCGCTCGAAGGCACGCCTGTTGTCGCACTGTGCGGCAAGGTCTGGGTGCCGGGCCGCGACCCGAAGAAGTATCCGGTCTGCCCCATGTGCAAGGAGATCTACGAGTCCATGGGCGCCGGAGGCGACAAGGACAAGGGCGGCAAGGACGGCGGCGGCAAGAAGTAGCACCCCGCCTCACCTCTCGTACGGCACCGTCCACCACTCGTACGGCGCGGTCGCGGCCTCCTCCGGGACGGGCCGCGGCCCTGCCCCGTGCGGCAGGTGCGGCGTTCCCGTGTGGCGTTCCGATCCACCGGCCGCGCCGCCGGCCGGTGCCTCCCGGTCCGGCCGCCCTCCCCAATTGGTCTATGCCACTTGGTGCTAGGTCCGGCAGGATGGGGCGCATGAATCTGATTCCCGCGCCCCTCGGCGCACAGGACACGCAGGCCGGCAGCGGATTCGTCGTGGACGCCGGCACGGTCGTCGACGCCGGGCCCGGCACCGAGGGGGTGGCCCGCTGGCTGCGCCAGGTACTCGGCGACGCCACCGGGCTGCCCCTCGACCCCGGTTCAGGTGACGACGCCACCGGCGGGACCATCCGGCTGCGGATCGACCCGGAACCCGCCTCCGGGGCACGGAGCGACGCCGGCGAGCGGGTCCTGGGCCCCGAGGGATACACGCTGTCCGCCGGCAGCGAAGGGGTCCGTCTGCGCGGCGGAAGCGCCGCCGGGCTCTTCTGGGGCGCGCAGACCCTCCGTCAGCTGCTGGGCCCCGACGCCTTCCGGCGGGCGCCGCTGCGGCCCGGCGCCCGGTGGACCGTGCCCGCCTGCGCGATCGAGGACAGTCCCCGGTTCTCCTGGCGCGGCATGATGCTCGACGTGTCACGGCACTTCATGCCGAAGGACGGCGTCCTGCGGTATCTCGACCTGCTCGCCGCACACAAACTCAACGTCTTCCACTTCCACCTCACCGACGACCAGGGCTGGCGCATCGAGATCAAGCGCTACCCGCGGCTGACGGAGGTCGGCGCCTGGCGCGCCCGTACGAAGTGGGGCCACCGGGCCTCACCGCTCTGGGACGAGAAGCCGCACGGCGGTTACTACACCCAGGACGACATCCGGGAGATCGTCGCCTACGCCGCCGAACGGCACATCACCGTCGTGCCCGAGATCGACGTCCCGGGCCACTCGCAGGCGGCCATCGCCGCCTACCCGGAGCTCGGCAACGCCGACGTCATCGACACCGCCGCCCTCACCGTGTGGGACACCTGGGGCGTCAACCCCAATGTGCTCGCCCCGGCGGAGAGTTCGCTGCGCTTCTACGAAGGCGTGCTGGAGGAGGTCCTCGCACTCTTCCCCTCGCCCTTCATCCACCTCGGCGGTGACGAGTGCCCGAAGGAGCAGTGGCGGAAGTCGGCGGCCGCCCAGGCGAAGATCGCGGAGCTGGGCCTCGGCGACGAGGACGAGCTCCAGTCGTGGTTCATCCGGCACTTCGACCGCTGGCTCGCCGAGCGCGGCCGCCGTCTCGTCGGCTGGGACGAGATCCTGGAGGGCGGTCTCGCGCCCGGCGCGACCGTCTCGTCCTGGCGCGGTTACGCGGGCGGGGTCGCCGCGGCCGAGGCCGGTCACGACGTCGTCATGTGCCCCGAGCAGCAGGTGTATCTGAACTTCCGGGAGGACGGTGACGAGGCCGAGCCGATGCCCATCGGGTGGGTGCGCACCCTGGAGGACGTCTACCGCTTCGAACCCGTACCGCCGCAGCTGAGCCCCGAGGCCGCAGCCCATGTGCTCGGGACCCAGGCCAACCTCTGGACCGAGGTGACGGAAAACCAGAGCCGGGTGGACTACCAGCTGTTCCCCAGGCTCGCCGCCTTCGCCGAGGTCGCCTGGTCGGCGCTGCCGGAACCGGCCGCCCGGGACTTCGAGGAGTTCTCCCGGCGGATGACCGCGCACTACGCCCGACTTGACGCGCTCGGTGTCCAGTACCGTCCGCCCGGCGGTCCGTTGCCCGCGCAGCGTCGCCCCGCGCCGGAGGGGCTGACCGCCGCGGATCTCGGACGTCCGATCGAGGGGCCGCCCCCAAACGTGTGAGCGTGCGGGCAAGGTGTGTACCAAGTTCCGTCCACTCGGGAACCATGGACGGCCGGGCCGAACAACTCGGGCAACAGGCGCAGAAGAGCGGGAAACGCCACTTCGTGGCAATCGTGCGTGAATGCGGACGTTCAGTCTGGGAAGGGATGGATCTGCCCTTCGCGGACCCTCCCGTCGGGCAGTCCGCAAGATGTGCCAGAGTTGCCACGTCCGGGCTCCGAGCACGTACCGTACGGCGCAACAGGCGGGACAGCCGGGACACCGGGACACCGGGAAGGGGCAGCTGGGTTGACCACGCACGCACCGCAGGCGGCGCAGTCCGTGACGCTGCCGACTTCGCTCGACGAGGCTGTGGCGGCACTGACCGCCATGCCCGCCGCCGTCCCTGTCGCGGGCGGCACCGACCTGATGGCGGCGGTGAACTCGGGGCTGCTGCGGCCCACGGGACTCGTCGGCCTCGGCCGGATCAGCGAGATCCGCGGCTGGCACTATCAGGACGGGCACGCGCTGCTGGGCGCCGGCCTCACGCACGCCCGGATGGGCCGGCCCGACTTCGCCGCGCTCATCCCCGCGCTGGCCGCCGCCGCGCGCGCCGCGGGCCCTCCGCAGATCCGTAACGCGGGCACGCTGGGCGGCAACATCGTCACCTCCGCACCGACCGGCGACGCGCTGCCCGTCCTGGCCGCGCTGGAGGCGACCCTGGTCGTCGCGGGCCCGGACGGCACCCGCCGCGAGACCCCGGTGTCGCATCTGCTCGCGGGCCGCGACATGCTCCAGCCCGCCGAACTCGTGGGCTTCGTACGGGTACCGCTGCTGCACGCCCCCCAGGTCTTCCTCAAGGCCACCGGGCGCACCGGCCCCGGCCGTGCCACCGCGTCCGTCGCCGTGGTCCTCGACCCGGCGAGGCGTGGCGTGCGCTGCGCGGTCGGAGCCGTCGCACCGATGCCGCTGCGGCCGATGGAGGCCGAGCAGTGGATCGCCTCGCTCATCGACTGGGACGGGGAGCGCGGGCTGGCGCAGGAGGCGCTCACCGCCTTCGGTGAGTACGTCGCCGCCGCCTGCATCCCCGACATGGCACCGCCCCCCGAAGGGGGAGAGGCGCAGCCGCTGCCCCCGGCCGTACTGCACTTGCGGCGGACCGTCGCCGCACTGGCCCGGCGAGCACTGGGGAGGGCACTCTCGTGACGACGAACGACGACCGGGGCGGCTGGCAGCCGGTCCCGCAGGGCGGCGAGTACGACGCGGAGGCCACCGCGTTCGTACAGCTTCCCGAGGGCATGGACCCGGCGGACGCACCGCTGGCCGCGCCCGGCCACGGGTACGTACCGCCGATGATCCTGCCGCTGACCCCCGCCGCGGGCACGGACCCGGGCGCCACCGGGCAGTGGGCGGTGGCCCAGCCGCCGTACACGCCGCAGGCGCCGGACGCGGCTCAGCCTTACGGGGCGCCCGGGACCGATCAGGTGCCTCGGACGCCGTACTGGCCGGAGCCCGCGCAGGACCCGCATCCCGCACCGGGCTACCCGCAGGACCCGAGGGCCACCGGCCAGTGGTCGTTCACCGGCTCACAGGACCCGCACGGCCCCGAACAGCCGCACCAGCAGCAGCACCAGCACGGTGGCGACCTGACCGGCCAGTGGACGATCCCGGTGGCCGACGGGGACGTCCCCGAGGAGTCCGGTGAGTACAGCGCGTCCTCGCTGATGCGCCCGGCCACCCTGCCCGGTGGCGCGCCCGCGCCCTGGGCCGTACCCGCCGAGCCGGAGGCGGACCACACAACCCCGTCCGACGGCACGCCCGTACCGTACGACGAGCACGGGACGGCCGCCGAACCCGCCGCCGGTGACGGACACGGCTCCGGCGACCGCGACCTGCCGGAGGAGGCCGGCCGCGAACCCGGTCCGGGCAGCGAGCACGGTGCGCTTGACGCCTACGGCCCGCCCGACGCACATGCCGCACACGCTCCGCATCCGGCACCGCAATCGGTGGACATCCCGGCCGCCCGCGCGCCCGAGTCCGATGCTCCGGCCGTCCCGGAACCCGCGACCGCTCCCGATGCCGGACCCGTCCCTGAATCCCTCACCGGCGGTGCGAGTCCCGACGCGGGCCCCGCTCCCGGCGCGCCGCCCGCTCCCGGCGCGCCGCCCGTGTCCGCCGGGAGCGAGCACACCCCCGCCTCGTACGTCCTGCGCGTGAACGGCACCGACCGCCCCGTCACCGACGCCTGGATCGGCGAGTCGCTGCTGTACGTCCTGCGCGAACGTCTCGGTCTCGCCGGTGCCAAGGACGGCTGCTCGCAGGGCGAATGCGGCGCATGCAACGTCCAGGTCGACGGCCGTCTCGTGGCCTCCTGCCTGGTCCCGGCCGCCACCACCGCGGGCTCCGAGGTCCGTACGGTCGAGGGGCTCGCGGTCAACGGCGAACCCTCCGACGTGCAGCGCGCGCTCGCCGACTGCGGAGCCGTCCAGTGCGGTTTCTGCATCCCCGGCATGGCCATGACGGTCCATGACCTGCTGGAGGGCAATCACGCCCCCACCGAGCTCGAAACCAGACAGGCCCTGTGCGGCAACCTCTGCCGCTGTTCCGGCTACCGGGGTGTGCTGGACGCGGTGGGTGACGTGGTCGCCGGGCGCGCGGCGGCGGGCGCCGCGTCCGAAGAGGCCCGCATCCCGCACCAGGCGGCACCCGGATCCGGCGGCATGCAGCCGGACAACCCGCAGCAGCAAGACGGAGGCATGGCGTGAGCAGCGACGCGGCCACCGCGGCCACCGCGACGACCCCGGAGGCGGACGGCCCGGAGCAGGAGCCGCCCGCGCACGGTCTCGGCGCCTCCCTCCCACCGGCCGACACCAGGGCGAAGACCGAGGGCACCTTCCCCTACGCGTCCGACCTGTGGGCCGAAGGCCTCCTCTGGGCCGCCGTGCTGCGCTCCCCGCACCCGCACGCCCGGATCCTCTCGATCGACACGTCCGACGCGGCCGCGATGCCGGGCGTCCGCGCGGTCGTCACGCACGCCGACATCCCCGGTGACGCCGCACACGGCCGGGCGGTCGCGGACCGCCCCGTCTTCGCCTCCGAACTCGTCCGCCACCACGGCGAGGCCATCGCCGCGGTCGCCGCCGACCACCCGGACACCGCCCGGCTCGCCGCAGCCGCGATCGCGGTGGAGTACGAGGTCCTCGACCCGGTCACCGACCCGGAGAAGGCCTTCGCCGCCGAGCCGCTGCACCCCGACGGCAACCTGATCCGCCACATCCCGCTGCGGTTCGGCGACCCCGACATCACCGGCGAGGTGATCGTCGAAGGCCTGTACCGGATCGGCCGTCAGGACCCGGCTCCCATCGGGGCCGAGGCCGGACTCGCCGTGCCCAGGCCCGACGGCGGCGTCGAGATCTACACCGCGTCCACCGACCCGCACACCGACCGCGATCTGGCCGCGGCCTGCTTCGGCCTGGATTCCGACCGGGTGAAGATCGTCGTCACCGGGGTGCCCGGCGCGACCGGCGACCGTGAGGACACCAGCTTCCAGCTCCCGCTCGGTCTGCTCGCACTGAAGACCGGCTGCCCGGTCAAACTGGCCGCGACCCGCGAGGAGTCCTTCCTCGGCCACGCCCACCGCCACCCGACCCTGCTGCGCTACCGGCACCACGCGGACGCCGACGGCCGCCTGGTGAAGGTCGAGGCACAGATCCTGCTGGACGCCGGCGCGTACGCGGACGCGTCGTCCGAATCGCTCGCGGCAGCCGTCGCCTTCGCCTGCGGCCCCTACGTCGTCCCGCACGCCTTCATCGAGGGCTGGGCGGTGCGTACGAACAACCCGCCCTCCGGGCATGTACGCGGCGAGGGCGCGCTCCAGGTCTGTGCCGCGTACGAGGGCCAGATGGACAAGCTCGCGGCGCGGCTCTCCATGGACCCGGCCGAACTGCGGCTGCGCAACGTCCTGGCCACCGGTGATCTGCTGCCCACCGGACAGCCGGTCACCTGCCCGGCCCCGGTCGCCGAACTCCTGCGCTCCGTGCAGGACTTCCCGCTGCCCGCCCTGCCCAAGGACACTCCCGAGGGCGAGTGGCTGCTGCCCGGCGGGCCGGAGGGCGCGGGAGAGCCGGGCGCCGTTCGCCGCGGGGTCGGCTACGCGCTCGGGATGGTCCATATGCTCGGCGCCGAGGGTGCCGACGAGGTCTCCACCGCCACGGTCAAGGTCCATGACGGTGTCGCCACGGTCATCTGCGCCGCCGTCGAGACCGGTCAGGGCTTCTCCACGCTGGCCCGGCAGATCGTCCAGGACACCCTCGGTATCGACGAGGTCCATGTCGCTTCGGTCGACACGGACCAGCCGCCGGCCGGCCCCGCCACGCACGGCAGGCACACCTGGGTCTCCGGCGGCGCGGTGGAGCGGGCGGCGAAGATGGTCCGCACCCAGCTGCTCCAGCCACTGGCCCACCAGTTCGGCATGTCGACCGAGCTGCTCCAGATCGCCGACGGCAAGATCACCTCGTACGACGGGGTGCTCTCCACGACCGTCACCGAGGCCATGGACGGCAAGGAGCTCTGGGCGACCGCCCAGTGCCGCCCCCATCCGACCGAACCACTCGACGAGTCGGGCCAGGGCGACGCCTTCGTCGGTCTCGCCTTCTGCGCGATCCGCGCGGTGGTCGACGTCGACATCGAGCTGGGCTCGATCCGGGTCGTGGAGATGGCGGTCGCCCAGGACGTCGGCCGGGTCCTCAATCCGAGGCTGCTCAACTCCCGCATCGAGGCGGGAGTCACCCAGGGGATCGGCGCGGCCCTCACCGAGAACCTCCGTACGACGCGTGGCGTGGTCCGCCACCCGGACCTGACCGGCTACGCCCTGCCCACCGCGCTCGACGCACCCGACATCCGTATCGTGAAACTCATCGAGGAGCGCGACGTGGTGGCCCCGTTCGGCGCGAAGGCGGCGAGCGCGGTGCCGGTGGTCACGTCTCCCGCCGCGGTGGCCGCGGCGGTGCGGGCGGCGACCGGCCGCCCGGTGAGCCGCCTCCCGATCCGGCCGCAGGCCGCGGTGGTCACGGGCTGACAGCGCGTGCGGCGGCCCGGTCCCGTCCGGCGCCCGCGGGGCCGGGACCGAGCCGCTCCTGCACACCGCACCGGGCCCCGCACCCGGTTCGCCGCCGAGTCACACATATGGGCATACCCGGCCCTCCCGGAGGATGCCCTTTCCTGCACAGGGGTAGTGCTGCCCCGATCAGCGACCTCGCGGGAAAGGCCGAACGTCAGTGTCAAAGCCTTTTGAATTGCCGGAGTTCTACCTGCCGCATCCGGCCAGGCTGAATCCCCATCTCGAAGAGGCCAGAGTCCATACCAAACAGTGGGCCAGGGACATGAGGATGCTGGAGGGTTCGGGAATCTGGGACGAGCACGATCTCGACTCCCACGACTACGCCCTGCTCTGCGCGTACACGCACCCCGACTGCGGCGGACCGGAACTGTCGCTCGTCACCGACTGGTATGTGTGGGTCTTCTTCTTCGACGACCATTTCCTGGAGGAGTTCAAGCGGTCGCAGGACCGGCAGGGCGGAAAGGCCTACCTCGACCGGCTGCCCGCTTTCATGCCGATGGATCTGGCCGACGGATTTCCCGAGCCGCAGAACCAGGTGGAGGCGGGCCTGGCCGACCTCTGGGCCCGCACAGTCCCCAGTATGTCCATGGAGTGGCGCGAACGCTTCGCGGTGAGCACCGAGAACCTGCTCAACGAATCCCTCTGGGAACTCTCCAACATCAACGCGGGGCGCGTCTCCAACCCCGTCGAGTACATCGAGATGCGGCGCAAGGTCGGCGGCGCGCCCTGGTCGGCCGGGCTCATCGAGTACGCGACGGGTGCGGAGGTCCCCGCCGCCATCGCGGGATCGCGTCCGCTGCGCGTGCTCAAGGACACGTTCTCCGACGGCGTCCATCTGCGCAACGACCTCTTCTCGTACGAGCGGGAGATCCAGGAGGAAGGCGAACTCAGCAACGGCGTACTGGTCCTGGAGACCTTCCTCGGCTGCACGACACAGGAGGCGGCCGACGCGGTCAACGATCTGCTCACCGCCCGGCTCCACCAGTTCGAGAACACCTTCTTCACCGAACTCGGCCCGCTCTTCGCCGAGTTCGGCGTCGGCCCGGAGGGCGTGGCGGACACGCTCAGCTACGTGAAGGGACTCCAGGACTGGCAGTCCGGCGGCCATGAGTGGCACATGCGCTCCAGCCGCTACATGAACGACGGCGGCACGATGGCCGAACCGGTGCTGCCGCTCGCCCCGCTGGGGATCGGCACCTCGGCCGCGGACATCCGGCAGATCATCGGGAAGACGGGCCTGGCACGGCTGCGCAACCACGTACATGTCCCGCATCAGCGCGTCGGACCGTCCCGGCTCCCCGACTTCGACATGCCGTTCGCGCTGACGCTCTCCCCGCATCTGGACGCCGCGCGGCGCAACCTCGTCGCGTGGGCGCACCGGATGCGGATGCTCGACGACATCTGGGACGAGCGGCTGCTCATCGGGTACGACTTCCCGATCTGCTCGGCGGGCATCGACCCCGACGCCACCGCTGATGAACTGGACCTGTCGGCGGGCTGGCTGGCCTGGGGGACGTACGCCGACGACTACTTCCCGATGGTGTACGGGCGGTCGCGTGACCTTGTGGGGGCGAAAGCGCAGAACGAGCGGTTCTCGCTCTTCATGCCGCTCGAAGGGGAGGCGCCGGCACCGGGGAACGTCATGGAGCGGGTGCTGGCCGACCTGTGGGCCCGTACGGCGGCCCCGATGGACCAGGAGGCGCGCCGCACCTTCCGTACGGCGGTCGAGAAGATGACGGCGAGCTGGCTCTGGGAGCTGGCCAACCAGGCGCAGCACCGCATCCCGGAGCCGGTCGACTACATCGAGATGCGCCGGATGACCTTCGGCTCCGATCTGACGATGTCGCTGGCCAGACTCGGTCATGGGCACGAGATCCCGGACGAGGTCTTCAGCAGTGGTCCCGTGAAGTCCCTGGAGAGCTCGGCGGCCGACTACGCCTGTCTGATGAACGATGTCTTCTCCTACCAGAAGGAGATCGAGTTCGAGGGAGAGGTGCACAACTGCGTACTGGTCGTACAGGCGTTCTTCAACATCGACTATCCGACGGCCCTGGCCATGGTCGACGACCTGATGGTGTCCCGCATGCGGCAGTTCCAGCATGTGGCAGAGCACGAGATCCCTGTCGTCTGCGATGACTTCGGCCTCGGCGAGGGGGCTCGCAACGCGCTGCAGAGCTACGTACGGGAGCTGGAGGACTGGATGGCGGCGATCCTGAACTGGCACCGGAAGACGCGGAGGTACGCGGAGGCCGACCTGCTCGCCGGCGGACCCGGCTCCCGCTATGTGCCGCCGGCCTCCACGGGGCTCGGCATGGCGGCGCTGGGGCTGGCGGGCCTCGTCAGCCGGGGCTGAGGCGACGCCCGGAGGGGGGCGGTCACGGGGGCCGCCGTTCCCGTGACCGCCCCGCCGGGCCGTATATCCGCCCGGAGGGGTGGACCGGGCCCCGGGCCCGCCCGGCCCCGGGCGCCCGGACGCCACAGTCACCTGTCTGGTTTGTCGGGTATTTCCTATAGTGGGTTGAGTCCTGCACCTCGATGAGGAGTCAGCCGCATGAGCAATCTGTTCGTCGTCGCCTACGACGATGTCGACACCGCCAATCAGGTCCGCGACAAGCTCGTCACGCTGAGCCGCCAGCACCTCGTGGAGCTGGAGGATGCGGTCGTGGTGGAGCGCCGGGAGGCCGACGGCAAGATCAAACTGCACCAGGCCGTCAACCTCACCGCCGCGGGGGCGACCGGAGGGGCGCTCTGGGGAGGACTCATCGGGCTGCTCTTCCTCGCGCCGCTGCTCGGTGCGGCCGTCGGGGCCGCGGCCGGCGCGGCGGGCGGCGCGGTCAGCGACACCGGGGTGAACGACGACTTCATGCGCGAGGTCAGCGCGAACCTGCGGCCAGGAGCCGCGGCGCTCTTCGTCCTGGCCAAGTCGGACGCGGTGGACAAGGTCGTGGACCAGCTGGCCCCGTTCGGCGGCCAGCTGGTCCAGACTTCGCTCTCGTCCGAGGACGAGGAGCATTTGAGGTCGATGGCCCAGGCGGCGCGGGGCGGGGATGCGGACCAGCCGACGACGAGGCCGGAGGGGTACGTGAAGCCGGCGGCCCGCACGGCGCGGGGCGGGGACGCGGAGCAGCCGACGACGCGGCCGGAGGCCTGAGCCCCGGGCGGCGCGGGCGGCGCGGGCGGCGCGGGCGGCGCGGGCTCGGGCCGGCCTGGATCGCGGGTCCTGGGGTTCAGCTTCTGGCTCTTCCGGGCGGGGCCCGCCGGGTCACCCGGCGGGTACCTCCCGGCAGCCCGCTGCCTCGACGACCCGCGTGTCGATGGTGATACCGCCGTGGGTCCGCCCGCCGGCGATGTCCGCGGCCCGCAGGCAGAAGTGCACCCACATGTTGAACTGGACCTCCTTGGACACCCGGAGCCGGCAGTACAGCAGATCCGCCCACCGGTCGCCGGCCCGGGACCACGCCTCGATCTCGAAGACGAGGAGCTCTCCCTCCCGCCGGGCCCGGAACTCGATCTGGCCCGCTTCGAGATGGCCCTGCAGCGTGCCGAACCTGAACGAGACCGGGTCGCGGTGGAGTACGCGTACGGGCCCGTCCCACGGCCCTGGCATCCGTACCCGGTACTCGTCGCCGACCCGAATGGTCCCGGCTGAGCCGGCTGTCTTGTCGAAGACGGCGACGCTGGACGGAGCCGCCCGGTTCAAGTCGGACATGACGGCGCCCATCAGCTCCTGCGGACTTGCCGCACTGCCCTCGATCAGGACGGAGAAGCGCCGGTGGAGCATGGGCCCCACACCGTCCGCCAGCCGCTTGCTGTGCCGGTCCAGCAGATGGGCGGGCACGGCGGGCGGCAGATCGCCGCTGTCACCTGCGGACTCGCTGCGGTGCAGTGCGCAGATCCGCCAGAGGTAGTTCCAGGACGTGATCGCCATCCCGGCGGGGAACCGCAGGAGGACTCCGAGCCGGCGCCGACGGGACAACTGAAACGGTTGCTCGGTATGCGCTGACGTCATACCGTTCACGATACGGTCAAAGCGCTTATTTCATACTTTTACCGACCGAGGTGATTCGCCGGTCAACGGTCGTGGTACGCCCCGACCGTCCCGACACGGCCTCTCCGCGACGCGGTTTTCCCTTCACGCGGTTTCACCCTGATGCAGTGGGAGGCACGGTGCAGATCTCGCGGGCACTGAGCCGCGCAGGAGTGCGCGGCTCCCATATGGAGGCGGCCTCGATGGCCGGAGTCGCGGTCTGTATCGGGTTCTGGCTGCGGGCCAAGGGATACGACCAGGAGGAGCGGGGCAATGCGGAGCGGCGGGCGCTGTTCGTCGGCCTCTGGCCCGCCACGCTGTGGCTCATGGGTCAGTCGGTCCGCGAATTCGAGCGGCCCGAGGGGATCGCACGGATCGGGCGGATCGGCTAGCCGGTGGGTGCCGGTCGCTGCTGTCGGTGGAGGCCGGTGGATGCCGGGCCGTTCGGGTTTCGCGGAATTCTCCAGTGAGGGGCGTCCATGGTGCGTGAGAGGCGACTCCACGGTGAGGGCGCCGCGTCGGCGCTGCGTTCGCTGAAGGCCCGTACGGTCAACTACTCCCTCCCGAGCGGCCGTACGCCCACGCGCGAGGAGGGCTGGCACGTCGACTCGCTCCGTCAGCTCCTCGCTCATGAGCGGCCGGGTGACCCGGAGCCGGGTGGAGCCTGGGACACCGCCTGCCGGCTTGTGCGCGACTACCAGTTCCCGGAGCCGGGCATCCTCCGGGCCCTCTACCGCCGCGACGACGCCCTGCTCGGGCGGAACATCCTGCTGGAGGGGCGCTTCCTCGGACTCCGATTCGACATGGGGGTCAGGATCACGTCGGTCACCGACGAGCTGCGGGGCGCGGGAGACACTGCCCAACGGGTCTGGGGCTGGGGCTACCGGACCCTTGAGGGTCACCTGGAGGAGGGAGAGCTCCTCTACCAGGTCGTGAAGTACCCGCACACGGGCGCTGTCGAGTTCCTGATCACCGGTTACTCGCGGCGAGCGCCCATCCGTAACCCCGTTGTCCGGGCGGGCTTCATGCTTTTCGGCCGCATGACGCAGCGGCGTTTCTACCGGGCCAGCGCCGACCGGCTACGGGAACTCACCCGCGCCGAGCTGCTCGGCGCCCCGCCCGCACGACCGCAGCTGTCACCGGCGGGCGACGGCCTGGTGGTCGTTCCGAGCGGCTCGGGCACCACCTAGAGCCAGGCGGTGCCGTGCTGTGCGGTGCCGCGTTGTGCTGCGGCCGTGCGGTGTCACGTTGTGCGGTGCGGTGCCGAGCTGTGCTGTGCGGTGCCACGTTGCGCTGAGCTGTGCTGTGCGGTGCCACGTTGTGCTGAGCTGTGCTGTGTGGTGCCACGCTGTGCCGAGTTGTGCGCCGCGGGGCGGTGTTGTGTGTGCTGTTGGCGGAAGCCTTGCGGCGACCCCCGGGCCCGCGGCCGGGAACAACCGGGGGCCTTACGCGCATGGAGGCCGTGGCGGGAATCGAACCCACGTGCTGTGTCGTTCCGGGGGGCGACCCCCGGGCCCCCGGCCGGGAACAACCGGGGGCCTTACGCGTATGGAGGCCGTGGCGGGAATCGAACCCACGTAACTCGCTTTGCAGGCGAGTCCCTAAACCACTCGGGCACACGGCCGGGCACTCGATCGGTTCCGTTCGGTCACTGCTCCGAACCGATCCAGTACGCCGACCGTAGGCTCCTCGCGGCGCCGCCTCAAGGCCGCCGGGGGCCCCGCAACGCGACTGCCACACCCCGTTCATGGTCCTACGACCAAGGGACGAGCCGAACCCCTCCCGCAGACAGGGTTCATCCGGTGGTTCGACCCTTACTCTGGTCGAATGGCCGCCCTGGAATCCCGCGACGCCGAGGTCGCGTCCCCCGTAGTGCCCGACGGCGCTCCCACCCCTGTGACCAGCGGGATTCTCGGCAGTGCCTACCGGGCGCTCAGTATCGGCATCGTCACCGTCGTCCTGCTCATCGCCTTCGAGGCGACCGCCGTCGGCACCGCGATGCCGGTCGCCGCGCGGGAGCTGCACGGCGTCGCGCTGTACGCCTTCGCGTTCTCCGCGTACTTCACCACCTCGCTCTTCGCGATGGTCCTCTCCGGGCAGTGGGCCGACCGGAGCGGGCCGCTGCACCCGCTCGCCACCGGGATCGCCGCCTTCGCCGCCGGACTGCTGCTCTCCGGCACCGCGTCCACGATGTGGATCTTCGTCGCAGGGCGGGCCGTGCAGGGCCTCGGCGGTGGGCTGGTCATCGTCGCGCTGTACGTCGTCGTCAGCCGCGCCTACCCGGAGCGGCTGCGGCCCTCGATCATGGCCGCCTTCGCCGCGAGCTGGGTGGTGCCCTCCGTGGTCGGGCCGCTCGCCGCCGGAACGGTCACCGAACACCTCGGCTGGCGCTGGGTCTTCATCGCGATCCCGGTCCTGGTGGTGCCGCCGCTCGCTCTCGCGCTGCCCGCCATCCGCCGCAAGGCCGCGGGCCCTGCCGATCCCTCCGTACCAGCGCCCGCCTTCGACGGTCGGCGCATCCGGCTCGCACTCGGGATCTCGTTGGGGGCCGGGCTGCTCCAGTACGCGGGCCAGGACCTGCGGTGGCTGTCGCTCGTCCCGGCCGTGGCGGGCACAGTGCTGCTGGTCCCGGCCGTGCTCGGGCTGCTGCCGCGCGGTACCTGCCGCGCGGCGCGCGGGCTGCCGTCCGTGGTGCTGCTGCGCGGGATCGCGGCGGGGGCGTTCGTCGCCGCCGAGAGCTTCGTCCCGCTGATGCTGGTCACCCAGCGCGGGCTCTCGCCCACGATGGCCGGGCTCTCGCTGGCGGCCGGCGGCGGGACCTGGGCGCTCGGCTCGTACGTACAGTCCCGGCCGGGCATGGAGCCGTACCGGCAGCGGCTGATGGTGACGAGCATGATCCTCGTCGCGGCGGCCATCCTGGCCGCGCCGAGCGTCCTCTTCCACTCCGTCCCGGCCTGGACGGTCGCGGTGGCCTGGGCATTCGGCTGCTACGGGATGGGCACGGTCGTCTCCTCGACGAGCGTGATGATGCTGGAGCTGTCGGCCCCGGAGGAGGCGGGCGCGAACTCGGCCGCCCTGCAGATCTCGGACGGCCTCTCGAACGCGCTGCTGCTCGCGGCGGGCGGCGCGGCCTTCGCCGCGCTGGGCGGGGGAGCCGTGGGGGCCCTGCACGACGGGGCCTCGGCCCCGCACCCGGCAGCATTCGCGGCGGTGTTCCTGCCGATGGCGGCGGTGGCTCTGGCGGGGGCGTGGGTGGCTACGCGACTGCGAGCCAGCTGACCTGTGTCGTCTTCCTCGCCATGAACGGCGTGCAGCTGCGGCTCGACATCGACGCGGCCGAGCGCCTGGTGACCGCGGTGGCGGCCGGGCGCACGGAAGAGGTCAAGGAGATCTCCCGGGAACTGCGCGCCCTGGCGGCGTGAATCGCCCCACGCGGTGAGTGAGCCGGGTCTCATCGCGTACGGGTGGTGCCGTTCGCGCAGGGGCCCGACCGGGCCGCAGGTAGGGTGGCCCGGTTGTCGTACCGACGCCCCGTGCACCTCTGAGAACCGACGGAGACCGTGACTACTACCGCCTCCCACCACCTCTCACCCGCCTTCCCCGGCCGCGCCCCCTGGGGCACAGCCAGCAAGCTGCGTGCCTGGCAGGAAGGCGCGCTGGAGCGCTACCTCCATGAGCAGCCCCGTGACTTCCTCGCGGTCGCGACCCCGGGCGCGGGGAAGACCACCTTCGCGCTGACGCTCGCGTCCTGGCTGCTGCATCACCACGTTGTGCAGCAGATCACCGTTGTCGCGCCGACGGAGCATCTGAAGAAGCAGTGGGCGGAGGCCGCCGCCCGGATAGGGATCAAGCTCGACCCGGACTACAGCGCGGGGCCCCTGAGCAAGGACTACGACGGCGTCGCGGTCACCTACGCCGGTGTCGGCGTACGCCCGATGCTGCACCGCAACCGCTGCGAGCAGCGCAAGACGCTGGTGATCCTCGACGAGATCCACCACGCGGGCGACAGCAAGTCCTGGGGCGAGGCATGCCAGGAGGCGTTCGACCCGGCGACCCGGCGGCTCGCGCTGACCGGTACGCCCTTCCGCTCGGACACCAACCCGATCCCCTTCGTCGCGTACGAGGAGGGCAACGACGGCATCCGGCGCTCGTCCGCCGACTACACGTACGGCTACGGCAACGCGCTCGCCGACGGCGTCGTCCGCCCGGTGATCTTCCTCAGCTACAGCGGCAACATGCGCTGGCGCACCAAGGCGGGCGACGAGATCGCCGCCCGGCTCGGCGAGCCGATGACCAAGGACGCCATCGGCCAGGCCTGGCGCACCGCGCTCGCGCCGACCGGCGAGTGGATCCCGAACGTGCTGCGCGCCGCCGACCAGCGCCTCACCGAGGTCCGCAAGGGCATCCCGGACGCCGGCGGGCTCGTCATCGCCTCCGACCAGGACACCGCCCGCGAGTACGCCAAGATCCTCCGGAAGATCACCGGTGACCGGCCCGCCGTCGTGCTCTCCGACGAGAAGGCCGCGTCGAAGAAGATCGACCAGTTCGCCGCCGACGAGTCCCGCTGGATGGTCGCGGTGCGGATGGTGTCGGAGGGCGTCGACGTGCCGCGCCTCGCCGTCGGCGTGTACGCCACCACCATCTCGACACCGCTCTTCTTCGCCCAGGCTGTGGGCCGCTTCGTGCGTTCCCGCAGGCGAGGCGAGACCGCGTCCGTCTTCGTGCCTACGATCCCGATGCTCCTCGACTTCGCGAACGAGATGGAGGTCGAGCGGGACCACGTACTCGACAAGCCCAAGAAGGGCAGCGACGAGGAGAACCCGTTCTCGGAGGAGGACAAGCTCCTTGCCGACGCGGAGAAGCTGGAGGACGAGGAGACCGAGGACCAACTGCCCTTCGAGGCCCTCGAATCCGACGCGGTCTTCGACCGGGTGCTGTACGACGGCGCCGAGTTCGGGATGCAGGCCCATCCGGGCAGCGAGGAGGAACAGGACTACCTCGGCATCCCCGGTCTGCTGGAACCGGACCAGGTGCAGCTGCTCCTCCAGAAGCGGCAGACCCGGCAGATCGCACACAGCCGCCAGAAGCCGGCCGAGGAGGCCGACCTGCTGGAGAAGGCCGCCGAAGCGCGCCCGGTCGTCACGCACAAGCAGCTGCTCGAACTGCGCAAGCAGCTCAACACGATGGTCTCGGCCTACACCCACCAGAGCGGCAAGCCGCACGGCGTGATCCACACGGAACTGCGCCGGACCTGCGGCGGCCCGCCGAGTGCGGAGGCGACCGCAGGCCAGCTGAAGGAGCGCATCGCGAAGGTCCAGGAGTGGGCCACCCGGATGCGGTGAGGGCCACTGGGGCGGCGCCTGGGGCAGGCGCCGCCCCGACGTACGTGAACCGTCGCGTCCCTCGGCTGCGGCTGGGTCCAGGAACGGCCCTACGCGCCCGTGTGCTCGCTCTCCGCGAGTCCGCACTCCGTCAGGCCGTTGCGCAGTAGCGCGAAACCGTGCTCGGCGTCCTGCACGGCGCCCGGATAGCGGTCGTCGGCCGGTTCGCCGAAGGCCAGGCGTTCGGCGTTGTCCTGGGCGAGCGCCCACTGCGTCGCGACGAGTTGGGCGGCCGCCAGTCGCGCGGTCGGTTCGGGGGCGTCCGCCGTGTCGCGCAGTGCTTGCGCGAGGGTGCGCTCCGCGACGGTCTTGAACTGCGCCATCCTGGCCACGAGCGGGGGCGCATCGAAGATCATCCGCACGAGGCTGCGGATCTCCGGGCGGTCATTGAGGCCGGTGATCGGATCACGCTCGCGCAACCCGGTCAGGAAGTGCTCGCGCAGCGCCGCCACCGGTGTGGTGCCTGCCTGGCGGGCCCGTACCACCCGGGCGGCCTCCGTCTCGTGGTCGGCGAGCCGGTGCACCACGAGGTCCTCCTTCGCCGGGAAATAGGCGAAGAGCGTGCGCTTCGACACCTCTGCGGCCTCGGCCACCTCGGCCGTGGACACCTGGGCGAAGCCACGTTCGAGGAAGAGTGCGATCGCCGCGTCGGAGATCGCCGCACGCGTCCGTTCCTTCTTGCGTTCCCGCAGGCCTGGCTTGCTGTCCACGGCTTCAGATTAGCAGGACCGTTTGCCCTGAGGATCCTTATGCACTTAGTGTATTTTTGCACTCAGGGCAGCAATCGGTGAGGGAAGCGGGAGCAGGCATGGCGAGCATGGCGACGGAAACTGACTGCGGGAGCGACATCGAGGCGGAAGTGGTGATCGCGGGCGCGGGGCCGACCGGGCTGATGCTCGCCTGCGAGCTTGCGCTGGCCGGCGTCGACACCGTGGTCCTGGAGGGGCTGCCCAGGCGTATCGAGCAGGTGAAGGGCGGCACGATCCAGCCCAGGACTGCCGAACTGCTGGAGATGCGCGGCCTGTTGGAGCCCCTGCTCGACCGGGCGACGCCCCGTGAGCCGGTCGGCGGGCACTTCGCGATGCTGCCTGTGCCGTTGGACTGCTCACCCTGGGAGACGCGGCACCCGTTTCCGATCGGGGTCCCCCAGTGGGTGATCGAGGAGGTGCTCGAGGAGCGGGCCGTCGCGAACGGTGCGCGGGTCCTGCACGGAGTCGCGGTCCTCGGAGTGGAGCAGGGCGACGGTGTGACCGTGGCAGCGGAGGGCGTGCGGGTGCGGGCGAACTACCTCGCGGCATGCGACGGCGGGCACAGCACCGTGCGGAAACTGCTCGGCCTGCCGTTCCCCGGCAGATCCGGGACGTTCCTCGCGGTGCTCGCCGACATCCGGCTCTCCGCTGTCTCGTCGCTGGTGCCCGAGCGGGCGGGGCACATCAGCGAACTGACCCGGCGCGTCGGAGAGTACTGGGCCATGCTGGTTCCGGTCGGAGGCGACAAGTACCGCTTCACGTACGGCCGTACGGGCCAGACGGACATCACTCGCGACAGCCCGGTCACGTACGAGGAGATCGCCGGCGCGCTCAAAGCGGTCTACGGCGACGGCGCCGTGCTGAGTGCGGTCGACACCTCCTCGCGGTTCAGTGACGCCACCAGGCAGTTGGAGAGCTACCGTGCCGGCCGCGTCGTCTTCGCGGGCGACGCCGCACACATCCACCCGCCGCTGGGGGGCCAGGGCCTGAACCTCGGCATACAGGATGCGTTCAACCTCGGCTGGAAGCTTGCTGCGACCGTGCAGGGCCGGGCGCCCGCCGGCCTCATCGACACGTACCAGGCAGAACGGCACCCCGTCGGCGCACAGGTACTGCACCACACGTCGGCACAGCGGGTCCTGACCGATCCGCACCCGGGTGAGGACGTGGCCGCGCTGCGGGACATCTTCATGGACCTGTTGCGGCTGCCGGACGCCAACCGCCTCCTGGCGGGTCTGATGTCGGGCCTGTCGCTGGGCTACGAGCTGCCGGGGAGCCATCCGCTCATCGGGCATCGGGTACCCGACGTCGACCTGGTCACCGAGGCGGGAAGCGCCCGTCTGTCGGCTCTGTTCGGCTCGGGGCACGCCGTCCTGCTCGACGTGGCGGGAGTTCTCCCCGCCGACCTGCGGATCCCGCCGTGTGTGGACGTCGTCCGTGCGACGTGCGCGACGGAGTCGTGGGGCGCGGCGGCCCTGCTCCTGCGTCCCGACGGCTACGTCTGCTGGGCCACGGACGACGCGGCCGACTGCGGCCGGACGCTGCTGCCGGCCATCGCCGCCGAGCTGACGAGCAGCTGATGCTCCGGGCTCTCCACCCCCGGGTGGAGAGCGGAGTTCCACCCTCGGTCAACCCCAGCGCCGATCCGAGGGCTCGGGGCTTCTCCGTACTGTCGAGGTCGTTGGCCGCTTCGGCTCCGGATGCCCGTCGAGAGGAACTTCAGCATGAGCTACTTACGAGGATTCGCCCCGTGGATCGTCTTCTCCGTGGTGTCGTCGCTCGGCTGGCAGTGGGGGGCGGCCGCCGCGCTCCTTGCGTCCGTGTTCCCGCTGGTGCGGGCCCGCAGGTCCGGTGCGGGAGCGGACGCCCAGATCCTGGACTTCGGCACTGTCCTCTACTTCGCCGGGCTCAGCCTGCTGGCTTTCCTGGATCCGGCGTCAGGCATCCACTCGTACGCAAGCGCGCTCTCGTCCTGCTGGGTGGCCCTCATCGCGTGGACCAGTCTTGCGGTGCGGCGGCCCTTCACTCTGGGCATCGCCAAGCAGCACGCCGAGCCGAGCCTCTGGAGCACCCCGCGGTTCCTGCGCGTGAACACGGTCCTCACCACCGCCTGGGCCACAGCGTTCACGTGTACGGCTGTCGCCGCCTTCCTCTGTGAAGCCGCCGGTGCCGGGCTGTTCGTCCGCGTCTGCTGCCAGGTGGTCGGCTTTGGCGCCCCCGCCTACTTCACCCACTGGTACGTCGGCCGGGCCCGGTCGCGCCGCGACGGCCGGACGGCGGCGCCGACTGCGGAGACCTCGTGAACCCGCGCGAAGCGAGCGCGGCCGCGGCCGCGGCGCTGGCTGATCCGCATCGGCGGCGGGTCGTCGCCGAACTCGCCGTGAGCCCCGAAGACGAGCGCCTGTGCTCGACGTTCGACCTTCCCGTCAGCAAGTCGACGCGGACCCACCACTGGCGAGTCCTCCGTGAAGCAGGGCTGGTGCAGCAGCGCGACGCGGGCAACCGCCTGTATATGCGCCTGCGGAAGGATGAACTGCAGCGCAGGTTTCCGGGGCTGGTGGAACTGGTGCCGGCAGATGCCAGGAGTGCCCTCACCCCGACAGTGCCAGGCGCGGTGAGCGACCCGCCCGTCGCGTGAGGCAGGGGCGGCCGTAGTCCCAGCTGTCCCGTGCGGCGCGGGCGTCTTGTGCGGCCCGGTGATCCCGTTCGGCCCTCGTGATCCCGTTCGGCCCTCGTGGTCCCGTGCGGCCCGTCAGGCTCGAAGGTAAAGATCTCCCTGGGCGGATCCGCCCGCCTCTTACCCGGCTTCCACTGAGCGTGACGATCGGCCATCTGCTCGTCGCCTTCGACGGACCGGCGAGCCAGTTCCGTATCGGGGTCTCGGATGCAAGTCCGGATCGGCCGCCGACCAGCCTGTCGGCCTTGCGGCTGAGGAGGAATCGGGCCGCGGTCTGCAACTCGTCGATGTCCTCGCCGTCAGATGGGGGCTCAGGACCACGCGTCCCCATCGGGAAGACCGTCCGGGCGGACGTGGTGGTCGCTCCGTGCTCGGCGTTCTGAAAGGTGAGTACCGAAGCGAGCCGGGGCCGAAGGTAAAGGGTCGGCATAAAGAGGTTGAAGGTAAAGGAAGGTGATCCGGTCACTGAGTGCGGCTATTCCGCCACAATCAAGGCAAGTGGCCGACCGACTGCCCGGATTCTGGACTTGCCCTTCCGCTGAGCGGACCGGCTCGCTACTGTCCCGGCAACGCATACGCCCCGTGGCAGAGCCGCCTCGGAGCGCAGCCGGTGCCCTGGCCTGCCGGCGGCCGCTGCGAGCGACGCCGACGGGAACCGGTGCCGCGATCCACGTGGTGAGCCGCCGCGACTACCACGTAAGGAGTGGGCGTCGTGACCGCCGAGACTTCTCAGACGCTCGACCGGGGACTCCGTGTCCTCAAGCTGCTTGCAGACACCGACCACGGGCTCACCGTCACCGAGTTGTCCAACAAACTCGGCGTCAACCGCACCGTGGTCTACCGACTGCTCGCCACATTGGAACAGCACACCCTGGTCCGCCGCGACCTGGGGGGCCGTGCACGGGTCGGGCTCGGCGTGCTGCGCCTGGGCCGCCAGGTGCATCCGCTCGTCAGGGAAGCGGCTCTGCCCGCCCTCCGCTCGCTCGCCGAGGACATCGGCGCTACGGCACACCTCACCCTGGTCGACGGTTCGGACGCGCTCGCTGTCGCGGTGGTCGAGCCGACGTGGACGGACTACCACGTGGCGTACCGGGCGGGTTTCCGTCACCCGCTGGACAAGGGCGCGGCCGGGCGGGCGATTCTCGCTTCCCGGCAGGGGCTGCCCGACGGGCCGGGCTACACGCTCACCCACGGCGAGCTGGAGGCCGGCGCGAGTGGCGCCGCCGCACCGCTGGTCGGGGTGACCGGGGTGGAGGGGAGCGTCGGTGTGGTGATGCTCGCCGACTCCATACCGGAGCGGGTGGGGCCCCGGGTGGTCGACGCGGCGCGGGAGGTCGCCGAAGCGCTGAGGTGACGGGGCGCTCGCCGCAACGGGCACGCGGCGCGGGGCTCCATGCTTCTGAGCCCGGAGCCCGGAGCCCGGACCCCGGACCCCCGGACCTCGACCGCCGTGCGGGGGGTGATCCGGCCCGATCCGGCCTCCGGTCCCGGAACGGGCCGGATTTGCTCCGACCGATAGATTGGCCCCGTGCTCCTCCGCAATCCGCGCTCCCGCGTCCTCGCCGTCTGTACCGTCCTGGTGCTCGCCCTTCTCGGTACGGCCGCCTTCGTGCCGCTGCCGTTCTCGGTGGCGCAGCCGGGGCTGACGGCCAACGTGCTCGGTGCCGACAAGGGCCAACCCGTGATCAGCGTTACGGGAGCGCCCGTACGCAAGGTCTCCGGACAGTTGCGGATGGTGACCATCGAGGCGACCGGCCCGTCCACCGATGTGGATCTGGGGCAGGTGGTCCACGGCTGGTTCCGCACCGACCGGGCGGTCATGCCGCGTGACGCGGTCTACCCGGGCGGCGGCAGCGACGCGCAGATCGAGAAGCACAACCTCGACGAGATGAAGGGCTCACAGGACGCCGCCACCGAGGCCGCGCTCTCCTACCTCGGCGACAGCTCCGACAAGGTCAAGGTGACCCTGCACCTCGCGGACGTCGGCGGCCCCAGCGCGGGACTGCTCTTCTCGCTCGGCATCATCGACAAGCTGGACGGTGACGGTGCGGGCGCGGACCTCACAGGGGGCCGCACCATCGCCGGTACCGGAACGATCGACGCCGACGGGAAGGTCGGCGCGGTCGGGGGAGTGGCGCTCAAGACACAGTCCGCCGCCCGTGACGGGGCCACCGTCTTCCTCGTACCGAAGGCCGAGTGCGCGGACGCCAGGACCGGGCTTCCCCACGGGCTGCGGCTGATCCCGGTAACCACCCTCAAAGGCACGGTATCGGTGCTCCGGACGCTGAAGAAGGGCGGCTCGGTCCCCGGCTGCTGACCGGCCACCGGGGACTTGCGGACCCGGCGGCGTGCGGGTCGCGGCGCGGATTCAGCTCCCCGCAGGCGGTCGGAACCCCGGTCCCGGCGCCGATCCAGGTCCGGGCCCCGGTCCGGGTCCGCAGCGGGTGGGAGGCGGGGGCGGGAGCTCCGGCTTGGACCAGGACCTGAGAAGAGTTCACTCCTCGGGGTCCCTTCCTCGGCTCGCCTGCTCCACCAGCGGGATGACCCGCAGCGGAACAGGGTTCTCCATGACGATCGCTGTGGAGGCGCGCACGATGCCATCGAACCCCACCACCAGATCGATCACCCGCTGGAGATCGGCGTTCGACCGGGCCACCAGCCGGCAGAGCATGTCGCCGCTCCCGGTCGTGGTGTGCAGTTCCAGCACCTCGGGTACCCCACTCAAGTGCGCCCGCACGTCGACCCCTTGGCCCTGTTTGATCTCCAGCGTCGCGAAGGCGGTCACCGGGTAGCCGAGCGCCGCCGGATCGACGTCGGGGCCGAATCCGCGGATTACGCCATGCGACTGGAGCCGGTCGAGCCGGGCCTGCACCGTGCCGCGCGCCACACCGAGCCGCCGCGAGGCCTCCAGTACGCCTATTCGGGGTTCGCGGGCCAGCAGCACGATCAGCTGCCCGTCCAGTGCGTCGATGCTCACGCTTCGCTCCCGCCGCTCGCGGTGCCACCGGCCTGTGGTCACCCTGTACAGATGGACCGCCCATCATGGGCGCGCACTGTGCATATTGCCCAGCGAAATCACGAACTATTGCGCACCTTGCGATACGGCGGGACGCTTCGTCCATGACTGAGACCACCCAGCACACCCCCGACACCGCGCGTGAGGCCGATCCCTTCCCGGTGAAGGGAATGGACGCGGTCGTCTTCGCCGTGGGCAACGCCAAACAGGCCGCGCACTACTACGCGACCGCCTTCGGCATGAAGCTCGTCGCCTACTCCGGACCCGAGAACGGCAGCCGTGAGACCGCCAGTTACGTCCTGACGAACGGCTCGGCCCGCTTCGTGTTCACCTCCGTCATCAGGGCCGCGACCGACCACGGCCGCTTCCTCGACGCCCATGTCGCCGAGCACGGGGACGGCGTCGTCGATCTCGCCATCGAGGTGCCGGATGCCCGTGCCGCGTACGCCTACGCGACCGCACACGGCGCCACCGGCCTGCAGGAGCCGTACGAGGTCAAGGACGACCACGGCACGGTCGTCCTGGCGGCCATCGCCACGTACGGCACCACCCGCCACACGCTCGTCGAGCGCACCGGCTACGACGGCCCCTACCTGCCCGGCTACGCGTCGGCCGACCCGATCGTCGAGCCGCCCGCGCGGCGCACGTTCCAGGCCATCGACCACTGCGTCGGCAACGTCGAACTCGGCAAGATGAACGAGTGGGTCGCCTTCTACAACAAGGTCATGGGCTTCACCAACATGAAGGAGTTCGTGGGCGACGACATCGCCACCGAGTACTCCGCCCTGATGTCGAAGGTAGTCGCCGACGGCACGCTGAAGGTGAAGTTCCCGATCAACGAGCCGGCGGTCGCGAAGAAGAAGTCGCAGATCGACGAGTACCTGGAGTTCTACGGCGGCGCGGGCGTCCAGCACATCGCGCTCGCCACGAACGACATCGTCGGTTCGGTCCGGGCCATGCGCGCGGCGGGCGTCCAGTTCCTGGACACACCCGACTCGTACTACGACACGCTGGGGGAGTGGGCGGGCGAGACCCGTGTCCCCGTCGAGACCCTCCGGCAGGAGAAGATCCTCGTCGACCGCGACGAGGACGGCTATCTGCTGCAGATCTTCACGAAGCCGGTCCAGGACCGGCCGACGGTCTTCTTCGAGATGATCGAGCGGCACGGATCGATGGGGTTCGGCAAGGGGAACTTCAAGGCGCTGTTCGAGGCGATCGAGCGGGAGCAGGAGCGGCGCGGGAATCTCTGACCGGCCTGGTGCGACGCGGTAGGGGCCGGGGCTCGAGCCCCGGCCCCTACCGCGTCGCCGCTCACTCCTCTTCGTCCTCTTCTTCCTCGTCGTACTCTTCGTCTTCGTTGTCGTCCTCCGGTTCGTCCTCGTACTCCTCGTCGTCGTCCGGCTCTTCGTCCTCTTCGCCGGCCTCGTCGTCCTCGGTCTCGTCCGTCCCGCCTTGGTCCTCGTCGTCCTCAAGCCCTTCTTCGTGGCTGCGGACGACTTCGCCGTCGCGGATCTCGCCGCGCCAGCCCTCGACCTCGTCGTCGTCCCCCGTCAGGGTGACGTAGCGCTGGAAGTGCTTGAGGTCCAGGCGCAGCCGCCGCCCCTGGGCACGCCAGATGTTGCCCGTCTTCTCGAAGAAGCCGGCAGGCGTGTACTCGACGACAGCGACGACACGGGTCAGGCTCGGGGCCAGTTCGTGGAAGGTGATGGCGCCGCGGGTGGTGCCCTTGGCGCCCTCCGACGTCCAGACGATGCGGTCGTCGGCCACTTGATCCTGGACCGAGGCCTTCCAACTGCGGTTGGAGAAAGCGACCTTGAGCTTCCAGTCGCTTTCGATCTCGTCCGACTGCTTCACGCCGGTGACGCCCTTCGTGAAGGAACTGAATTCCTCGATCTCGCACCAGCGGTCATACACCGTACGCAGGGGCTTTCCGACGTCGATGGCTTCGACGATATTGACCACCTTCTGGTTTCCGGCCTTGCCGCTGCCGCCGCCGAAGGCGTTCTTCACCGAGTCCACCGCCTTGTCCTTCACGGCGCCGGCCTTCTCACCCACAAAGGCCTTGACGGGATTCTCGCCGCCCATGACCCGTTTCCCGATGTCGAGAATTCCGCCGCCTTCGCCGTCCCCGGAATCCCCCAGGTTCTGCGCGAGGTCGGTGAGTTTCCCGCTGGCTGAATCCACCAGCCGCTGCCCCTGGGCTCCGACATAGGCGGACAACTGTTCCTTGACCTGATCGAGGCCGGACGGGCTCTCGTCCGCGGGCTCCTTGTCCTGCTTGGCCATGAGAGCTACCTCCTCCGGCTGTTACCGCTCGGGGACTTCTTCGCTGCGCCCTTCGACGGCGCCGTCTTCTTGGCCGCCGCTTTCTTGGCCGCTGTCTTCTTGGGCGCGGCCTTCTTCGCCGCAGCCTTCTTCGCGGCGGACTTCTTGGCGGGTGCCTTCTTCGGGGGAGACTTCTTCGCCGGAGCCTTCGCGGCCTTACCGGACGACCGGTCCGCGGGGCGACGGCGGCGAGGCTCCTCGTCCTCTTCCTCGTCCCCGTCCTCTTCGTCCTCGTCCGGCTCCTCGTCCTCCTCCGGTTCCTCCTCGTCCTCCTCGTCCTCTTCTTCCGCCTCGTCGTCGAATTCGTCGGCCTCGTCGTCCTCGTCGTCCGGAGGCTCCAGCAGGGCGTTGGTGCGCTGCTGGAGGGCATCGGCGACGGATTCGAGACGGCGGTTCGCCTGCGCCGACAGGGCAGTTCGCCCTGCGCTCAGCACTTCGCCACGTACTTGCTCGATCAATGGCGCGACCTGAGGATTCTCCGCCAGCTTGCGGGCGCCCATGCTGATCATGTCCCGCGGATTGAGCGGCAATTGCTGGCCCGCTACCAGGGACGCCAGCCCGATGGCCAGTTTCCCCTTCTTCGTCCGGCCAAGGACATAGCCAGCCGCCACAGCGGCGGCGAGTGAAACCTTCGTATTGTTCTCCATGAACGCCCCTCAATCAGAGCTGGATAACCGCAGGCTGGGTCGCAGAGCAGGATCACCGTTCGGGTCCCCGGGCGTGGGCACCTCGGCGGCGAGGATGCGGAGCGAGTCCGGGAGCGGCCGCCGTGCGGGTCTCCCTCGCTGCCACTCCGCGCATCCTCGTCGTGCTGCCCGGAGACGAGCGGGTCTCCGCTGCTACCGCACCCGCCCGCTCGGCTCGTCGTCCTCGTCCTCGTCGTCGTCCGGGCCGGCCAGGTGCACGTCCGACACCTTGATGTTGATCTCGACGACCTCCAGACCCGTCATCGTCTCCACGGCGTCCGTCACGCGGGTGCGTATCTCCTTCGCCGCGTCCGCGATGGGCTCGCCGTACTCCACGATGACGTCCACGTCGATCGCGGCCTGGGTCTCTCCGACCTCGACCTTGATGCCCCTGCTGGGCGCGGGCGTCTTCGAGACCCGGTCACGGACCGATCCGATGGCCCGCGATGCGCTGCCGCCCACGGCGTACACACCGTCGGTCTCGCGTACCGCGATGCCCGCGATGGTCGCGACGACCGTGTCCGCGATGGTGGTCGTACCCCGGGTGCCGCCGCTGTCGCCGCTGTTGCCCAGAGTGGTCGAGTGGGTGCTGCCGGTGCTGCCGGTGCTGTCGTTACTGGCCATGGGAAATCCTCCAGTGAGAAGAAGGCCGGCGTCGGTGAGGGGCTGAGGATTGCGTCCAGTCGGCGCTGACCCACATCTCCGTGCACCCCTCTCCTCCCAATGTCCTCCGGGGTTCGGTAAGCCGCCATTCGTGTGGATCCTGATTGGCGCCGACGAAGCCTGGTAAAGGGCGCCGGGCCCCCCACCAGCCTTTCGGTCCACCCGGCGTGCGGGGCGCCCGGGGGGTCCACAGAATGACGGACATGGCAGAACAGCGTGCCCGGAAATCCGGGACCTCCCGATCCGCTTCTCCCTCCGCGGGCAGAAAGCACGTGAAAGGAGCGGAGGACGCAGCAGAACGTGCGTGTCTGAGCCTGAAAAGGCTGATCACCCACAGGACTGAAGGCGTCTCCGCTGTTTCGCGGACCGATGGCGGCTGGCACATCGACGTGGATGTACTCGAACTCCCGCGCATCCCCGACACGACCAGCCTGCTGGCCACCTATGAAGTGGACCTCGACGAGGAGGGCTCACTGCTGCAATACCGCCGGGTCCGACGCTATCGCCGCGGCCAGGCCGACGAATGAGCCCCGGCGCCCGAGACCAGTGCCAATCAGGCCAGCGCCAATCAGGAAAGACGGTCCTCCCTTGAGCACATACAGCGAGGAGGTTGTCCGCGTTCCCCGCGCCGGCAGCCTCTACGACGTCCTGGAACTCATCCTCGACCGCGGCATGGTCATCGACATCTTCATACGGGTGTCCCTGGTCGGCATCGAAATCCTGAAGATCGATGCGCGCATCGTCGTGGCCAGCGTCGACACCTATCTGCGCTTCGCCGAAGCCTGCAACCGGCTCGATCTGGAAAACGACTCGACCAGCAGGACGGTGCCCGAGCTCTTCGGCGGCGGCATGGCCAAGAGCGCCGGGAAAGCCGGTGCCAAGAAGGCCGCGCACTCCGTCGGCGACAAGGTGAAGAAGGCCGTCGGAGTCGGTGGCGGCAGCGATGACGATGACGACGAGGCCCAGGAAGAGGAACGACCGCGCCGGCACAAGCCGAGCCGTTCGCGCAGCACCGACGGCGCACGTACTCGCCGCCACAAGGAGGAGAGCTGACCGATGGCTGCGACAGGCATGTACGTGTACGGCATCGTGGGCGGCGCACACCAGCTCCCCGCCGGTGCCACGGGCGTCGGCGAGCCGCCCGCCGCGGTCCGGCTCCTGCCGGCCGGCGACCTGGCCGTCGTGGTCAGTGAGGCCCCTGCGGGGCTCCGGGCGCGACGCCGCGACCTCATGGCGCACCAGGGGCTGCTCCTGGAACTGGCCGAAGCCGGACCGGTGCTGCCGATGCGCTTCGGGGTGGTCGCCCCGGACGATGCCACGGTGCTGTCCGATGTCGCGGCGCGCCGGGGCGAGCACGCCGCGATCCTGGAACGGATCGACGCGCGCGTCGAGATGAACGTGAAAGTCATGCCGGTGCAGGACCACCTCGCCGCGCTGATCCGCGAGGACCCCGTCGTCCGCAGGGCCCGCGACGAGACCCGCCGGCGGCCCGGTTACGAGGCCAACATCCGCCTGGGCGAAGCCGTATCGGCCGGACTCAAGCGCAGGGCCGTGGCAGCCGCGGCCCTGCTGCCGGCCCAGTGCGCGGAGATCGCCGACGAGATGCGTCCCGGCCCTGAAGTGGATGGCTGCGTCCTGAACGCTTCCTTCCTCGTCCCGCGGCGCCGCGAAGCCGACTTCCGCGCCGTCGTCGAGCGGTGCGCCGCGGCCCATCAGGACCGCCTGGAACTCCGGCTCACCGGGCCCCTGCCCTGCTACAGCTTCACAGGCCCCGAACCCGTCCCGGCCAGGGTCTGACATGGGACTGCTCTCCGGCGTGCTGCTCCTCCCGCTGGCACCGGTACGGGGCGTGATGTGGGTCTCCGACCGGCTCGTCGACGCGGCCGAGCAGGAGCTGTACGACCCCGGCGTCATCCGGGCACAGCTCGCCGAGCTGAACCGCTCGCTGGACGACGGGGAGATCGACCTGCCGCAGTTCGAGCGGGAGGAGGAGCGGCTGCTCGACCTGCTCGACAGGAAGCTGCCCGCGCCTGCCCGCCGTACCGGCGGCACCCCGGCCCACGGCACACCGATCGACGGAACCCCGGAGGGCCCACCCATGAACGAGACCGAAGAGCCGGCGCGTACGGCGCCGAGAACCGGGGGCACCCAGTGACAGAAGTGGACAGCTGGGGCTCGGAGCCCCCCTCGCACGCACCCAGTACGGCCAACCTGGCCGAGATCCTGGAACGTGTACTCGACAAGGGCATCGTCATCGCGGGCGACATCAAGATCGACCTGCTGGACATCGAGCTGCTGACCATCCGGCTGCGCCTGTTCATCTCGTCCGTGGAGACGGCCAAGAAGGCCGGTATCGACTGGTGGGAGACCGACCCCGCGCTGTCCTCGCGGGCCGCCCACAACGCCCTGTCGGAGGAGAACCAGCAGCTGCGCGAACGCCTCCAGGCCCTGGAGGGCGACGACGCCGGGGAACCCACGGGCCGAAGGGAGCTGCGCCGCCGATGACCGCGCCCCCGCAGCAAGCACCCGGACGGCCCGGCAGCGCCGGTTCGCTCGCCACCTACGTCTTCGCTGTCTGCGGGCCGGACCGTCCCGCGCATCCGGGGCCCGCCTCCGGACACGCCGGGGGCGGGCCGCTGCGCTTCCTGGACGTCGGCCCGCTGCGGGCCGTGGTCCAGGACGTACCGGCGGACGCCTTCTCCGAGAGCGCCCTGCGGGAGCGGCTCACCGACCCCGCCGAACTCGAACGCTGTGCGCGGACCCACCACGACGTCGTCACCGCCGCCGCGTCCGGCGGCCCCACGGTGCCGCTTCCCCTGGCCACGCTCTATCTGGGCGACGAGCGGGCCCGCGCCGCGCTCGCGGAGAGCCAGGACCGGTTCCGCACGGTGCTCGACCGGACCGCGGGCCGGGTCGAATGGGCCGTCAAGGTCTACCTGACACAGTCCGGGGCGCCGAGCGGGACCGCCGCCCCGCCGGGAACGCCTCAGCCGGGCAGGCCCGGCTCCGAAGCCGGCGCGGGCCGTGCCTACCTGAACCGTCTGCGCGGCCTCCGGCAGGAGCGCGAACAGCGCCAGGAGAGGGCGCTGGCCGCGGCCGAGCAGGTGGACAGTGCCGTACGGGAACTGGCCGCCGGGTCGGTCCGGCGCCGCCCGCACGGCCCCGAGGCCACGGGCGAAGGCCGCACCCAGGTCATGAACGCGGCCTATCTGATCGCCGAGGACAGCGGCGGGGAACTGGCGAGCACGATCGGGCGGCTCCGCGGCTCCCCGGACTTCGACGGCATCGAGATCGACATCTCGGGGCCGTGGGCCCCCTACTCGTTCACGGACGGAGCAGTTCATGCAGGGCACCAGTAAACCCGTCCCCTGGCAGGGCCCCGAGGCCACGGCGCCCATCGGCGTTCCGCTGGTCGACCTCCTGGACAGGGTGCTCGGCACCGGCGTCGTCATCAGCGGCGACCTGGTCATCGCCATCGCGGACGTGCCGCTCGTCCGGCTGTCCCTGCACGCGCTGCTGGCCTCCGTCAGCGAACGGGTCCCCGCCCCGTGGGCCGACAGCGGGCCGCTGTGAGCGACACCCGAGTGGACATCGACCCCGAGAGCGCCGGCCGCGATCTGGCCTCGCTCGTCCTGACCGTCGTCGAACTGCTCAGGCAGCTCGTCGAGCGCCAGGCGATCCGCCGCTTCGACACCGGAGAGCTGACGGAGGAGCAGGAAGAACGCGTGGGCACCACCCTGATGCTCCTCGACGACCGGATGACACAACTCTGCGAACACCACGGGCTGCGCCGCGAGGACCTCAACCTGGACCTCGGCCCACTCGGGACGCTGCTGTCCCACGAGTCCCGCTGACCCCCAGCGCCGGCCCGCCGCCCCCGCGCTCCCGGTCCACCCCTTCCCAGCCGGGCGCACCGGTGCCAGGCTGGGATCATGAACGATCTGCTCGAACGCCTGCGCACCGGCCTTCCACCCGAAGCCCTGATCAGCGACCCGGACATCATGGACTCGTACGCCAGGGACATGGCCGGGTTCTGCGACGCGGGGGCCCCCGCGGTGGTGGTCCTGCCACGCACCACCGAGCAGGTCCAGCACGTCATGCGAACGGCGACGGCCCTGCGTACACCCGTGGTCCCGCAGGGCGCGCGCACCGGCCTCTCCGGTGCGGCCAACGCGAGCGACGGCTGCATCGTGCTGTCCCTCGTCAAGATGGACCGGATCCTGGAGATCAGCGCCGTCGACCGGATCGCCGTCGTCGAGCCGGGCGTTGTGAACGCCGTGCTGTCGCGGGCCGTCGCCGGCCAGGGCATGTACTACCCGCCGGACCCGTCCAGCTGGGAGACCTGCACGATCGGCGGGAACATCGGCACGGCGTCCGGCGGCCTGTGCTGCGTGAAGTACGGGGTGACAGCGGAGTACGTACTGGGCCTCGACGTCGTACTCGCCGACGGGCGGCTGCTCACCACCGGCCGCCGCACCGCCAAGGGCGTCGCCGGATACGACCTGACCCGGCTCTTCGTCGGTTCCGAAGGCAGCCTCGGGGTGGTCGTGAAGGCCGTGCTCGCGCTGAAGCCCGCCCCGCCGCGCCAGCTCGCCCTGGCCGCCGAGTTCTCATCGGCCGCCGCTGCCTGCGACGCGGTCTGCCGGATCATGGAGCGCGGTCACACACCCTCACTCCTCGAACTCATGGACCGCACAACCATCCGGGCGGTCAACGCGATGGCGCAGATGGGCCTCCCCGAGACCACCGAGGCGCTGCTGCTCGCCGCCTTCGACTCCGCGGACCCCGCCGCCGACCTGGCCGCCGTCGGCGAGCTCTGCGCAGCGGCCGGCGCCACCGAGGTCGTGCCCGCCGAGGACGAGGCCGAGTCCGAACTGCTCCTCCAGGCCCGCAGGCTGTCCCTCACCGCGCTGGAGACCGTCAAGTCCGCGACGATGATCGACGACGTGTGCGTACCGCGTTCGAACCTCGGCGCCATGCTCGAAGGAACCGCGGCCATCGCCGAGAAGCACGACCTGACCATCGGCGTCTGCGCCCACGCGGGCGACGGCAACACCCACCCCGTCGTCTGCTTCGACCACGAAGACCCGGAGGAGTCGCGCCGCGCCCGTGAGTCCTTCGACGAGATCATGGCGCTCGGGCTCGACCTCGGCGGCACGATCACCGGCGAACACGGCGTGGGCGTACTCAAGAAGGAGTGGCTGGCGCGTGAACTCGGTCCGGTGGGAGTCGAGATGCAGCGGGGGGTCAAGCTCGCCTTCGACCCGCTGGGCCTGCTCAACCCCGGCAAGCTCTTCTGAGGACCGGTCCGCCTCCGGGGGTTCGGCCCCCGGAGGCCCCCGCCGCCCGCGGCGGTCACCGGCCCTCGTCGTCGGACTCGTCCGCGGGCCACGGGTCGCGCAGCCACAGATCGTCCGCGGGCAGCGGGGTGAGCAGCGCGGCCAGCCCGTCGTCGATACCGAGATGTGTGCTCTCCGAACCGGGCGGCACAGCCCGCAGCGTCCGCTCCAGCCAGGCGGAGACCTGCGCGGTCGGTGCCTCGAGGAGGGCGTTCCCGTCGGGCGAGGAGAGCGCGATACAGATGACGCTCCTCGTGTTCACCTTGGTGGGCCAGATCCGCACGTCACCGTGGCCGCACGGCCTGAACACCCCCTCGACCATCAGCTCACGGGCGAACGACCAGTTCACCGGGGTGTCGGAAGCGATGTGGAAACTGACGTGCACGGCGAAGGGATCACCCGT
Organism: Streptomyces sp. NBC_00859; assembly: GCF_045161865.1. Classification (NCBI taxonomy): domain Bacteria; kingdom Bacillati; phylum Actinomycetota; class Actinomycetes; order Kitasatosporales; family Streptomycetaceae; genus Streptomyces; species Streptomyces sp. NBC_00859. The sequence goes on from NZ_CP108826.1 coordinate 5,151,404, forward strand.
GCTGTAGGAAAGCCGGGCAGGGACGGGGATGCTGCGCTCCGGCGACAGCACCAGTTTGAGCTCCAGTTCACGTTCCACCACGGTGTGCATGGCGCGCGTCCTCTCCTTGTACGTACGCCCCAACGGCGGGCCGTACAGGGTGAGAGCACCCTGCCCGGCATTCATTACGCGGGTTTCGAGGATGATTCGGCGATGACCGGAAAGTGGTCGATGCGACAGGACCGGTCCGCGCCCCCGTGCCGGTCTGATAGATGTGGAGCCTTGAAATGCGGCTCTCAAGGAGATACGGGACCACGGTGATGAGCGCCCCAACCCCGGCAACCGGCGACGGCAGCCCCACGCCTGGCTACTACCCAGATCCATCGATTCCCGGATATGTGCGGTATTGGAACGGTGCTTCCTGGGTGCCCGGCACGAGCCGCCCGGCACCCGCCGACGGCAGCCAGGCCATGCCCGTGCCGCCCGGCGGCGCGGCCCCCGCGCCGGCCGCTCCGCTGCCCGCCGTGCGTGAGCCGTCCGGCGGGCCGGAGGTGCCCGCGGCCGAGGAGACCGGGCCGGTCTTCTTCGACGAGGAGCCTGGGTACGACAGCCGCCAGGAACCCTCGTCCGTCTGGCAGGCCGACGCCTCACGGCAGGGTGGTTTCGGCGGCGAGCGGGACCGGCGGGTCTCCTGGGGCGGCCCCGACCCCCGCATCCCGGCCGAGGCCCCGGCCCGGCCGTCCGACGCCGAGCCTGGCCGACCGGTCCCGGAGCCGCGCCGCGCCGAACTGCCCCCGGGCCAGGAGTCCTCCCGGCCCGCGCTCCCCACCGGCAGTCGCACGCCACCGTCCGACGGCACGGTCGCACTGCGTGCGCTGCGTCCCGGGGCCGGTCCTGACGGTGCCGCGGGTGGTGATCAGGGCCGTACGAACAGGACCGACGGCACCATGTCGATCCGCGCCGTACGCCCACAGCCCCAACAGCCCCAACAGCCCTCACCGCCTCAACAGCCCTCACCGCAGCAATTGCAGGCGCAGCAGCAGCCCCAGCCCGCGCAGCCGCAGCTTCAGTCCCCGCCGCCCGCCCAGCCCCACCAGCCCGTACAGCACCAGCCCGTACAACACCGGCCCGTACCGCCCCAACCGGTGCAGGCCCAGCCCGTGCAGCCTCAGCCCGGCCACCCGGAAGCGGTCAGTCCGCAGGCCGCTCCCTGGCCGCAGCAGGTGCAGCAGCTCGCCCGGTCGGCCGACGGGCCCGGCCAGGAGCGGCTGCCGCCGTGGAAGCCGCCGGTCGAGGACGTGTTCCAGGCCGCCGCGCGGGCCCAGGCCGCCGCCCGTCCGGCGGGCATCGGCAAGCGGTTCGCCGCCCGGCTGATCGACACCATCGTCCTGGGGGCTGTCGTCGGCGCGGTCGCCGTACCCCTCCTGACGAAGGCCGCAGACCACATCAACGCCAAGATCGACGAGGCGAAGATGTCGGGGACCACCGTCACGGTCTGGCTCCTCGACGGGACCACCGCCGGCTGCCTGGGGGCCGTCGTCGGCGCGTTCCTCGTCCTGGGCCTGCTGTACGAGGCGCTGCCCACCGCCAAGTGGGGCCGCACCCTCGGCAAGAGGCTCTTCCGGGTCCAGGTCCGGGACATGGAGTCCTTCGAACCGCCGTCGTTCGGCCGGGCGATCACCCGCTGGCTGATGTACGGGGTGCTCGGGGTCCTGGTGGTGGGCCTCGTCAATGTGCTCTGGTGCCTGTTCGACCGGCCCTGGCGGCAGTGTCTGCACGACAAGGCCGCACGGACGTTCGTGGCAGCGGGCTGACATGCCCTCACTCGTACGGTCCTGACCGGATGCGCGGCCCCGCCAGGCGCGGTCGACTCGGGCCATGAGTACCGACCAGCCGCCGCCCGGACAGCCCGATGACGACCCGTTCTCCAAGAAGCCGCACGACAATTACCCACCGCCGCCGCCGGGTGGCGGCAACCCGTACGACAGCGCCCCGCCGCCGCCCCCACCGCCGGGCGGCGGCGATCCGTACGGTGGCAGCACACCCCCGCCGTACGACCCGAACGCCTACGGCGGCGGCAACGCGTACGGCGGCGGCGAACCGCTGGCCGGGATGCCGCCCCTCGCACCCAGCGGCAAGCGGGTGCTGGCCCGCGTCATCGACATCCTGATCGTCGCCGTGGTCGTCTGGCTGGTGTCGTTGATCTTCGGTGGGCTGAGCTACAACACGGACCACATGAACTACGGCCGGTCGGTCGGCCAGAGCCTGATCGCGGCGGTCCTCTACATCGGCTACGACACGCTCATGACGGTCAAGCGCAACGGGCAGACCGTGGGCAAGGGGCTGCTGGGTCTGCGGTGCGCCAACCTGAACGACGGCACGACGCCGACCATGCAGGCGTCGTTCGTCCGGGCTGCCGTGCTGTGGCTCCCCGCGGTGTTCTGCTGCGCCTGCATCTGGACGGCGATCTGTGGCGGCTGGAGCTTCTTCGACAAGCCGTACAAGCAGGGGCTGCACGACAAGGCCGGAAAGACCGTGGTGGTGGTCGTGACGCCGTAGACCGGCCGGACCCGCAGCCCCGCGGGACCGTTCAGCTGTGCAGTGAGTGCCGGCCCGCCCGTTCGGCGGCGGGGGGCGAGTCGGGGACGCGCAGACCCGGCGGCGTGGCCACGGCGCCGGCGGCGCGGTGGCCGGCACCGGGTTCCTCACTCGCGGCCCCGGCCTGTTGCGCTGCTTTCGGCATGGGCACGGTCACCGCGACCAGCAGACCGAGGACCAGCGCCGCCACGACGATGACCGCGACTCCGACGCCCGACGAGGTGCGCGAGAGCAGCAGCATCGCGAGGGTCGAGAAGACGACGGTGGCCGAACCATACGAGAGCTGTGAGGCAGTCGGACGCGTCATGGCGGTATCCGTCCTAGGGACAGCGATGGGTGGGCGATTCGACAGAGCGTGTCGGCATGTACGTCGAGCGTGACTCTAATCCGACGGATGCCCGAGCGGAACCATTGGTAAGCGTGGCCTAACCCACGGTGCCGGTGCACGGGGGGCGCACGGAGTCACGCGCACAACCCACCGGCCGGACCGACGCGCCTGTTGACCCTCCGTGACGTACTCCGGAGTGAATGCCGTTCCAGCTGTGCGGGCGCTGTGCCGGTGCTGTGAGGCGTCCGGATAGCGGAAACGCCGCTCTGCATAGTGCAGTTGGTATGTGCAAGTCAAGATCTGTCTTTTCTCTCGCACCTCCGATCGAATGTCGTCACTTGCGACGCGTTCGGGGAGGACAGCACCAAGTGAATATCAAGAGACGGGCAACGACCCGTGTGGCCGCCGTGCTCGTGGCCATCGCCGCGACCACGGCCACCGCTTCGGCGTACGCCACCGCCCAGGCCGACACCAAGGCCCCTTCGGGCACCGCGGCATCGAAGAAGATCGACCGCCGTGACCCGGCGACGGGGCTCAAGGGCCAGAAGCACAATCTGGACAGCCCGCTCAGCAAGCAGCAGAACAAGGAACGTCAGTCGGCGCTGCAACAGGTCATATCAGGCCACAAGAAGGTGCAGTCGCACGGCGGTTCCAAGGTGGTGCGCCTCGACGACAAGAAGTACGTCGAGCTCGGCCGCGAGAAGACCGACAAGATATTCACGATCCTGGTGCAGTTCGGCGACACGGTGGACAACACCACCATGTACGACCCGGACGGCCCCGACGGGCCGCAGCCGCCCGTGAAGAAGTACGGCGGTACGCCGGGGCCGGCCCACAACAAGATCGCCCAGCCCGACCGCAAGAAGGACAACAGCACCGCCTGGCAGGCGGATTACAACCGCCAGCACTTCCAGGACCTGTACTTCGGTACCGGCAAGGGCAAGGACTCGCTCAAGTCGTACTACGAGAAGACCTCGTCCGGCCGCTACTCCGTCGACGGCGAGGTCGCCGACTGGGTCACCGTCCCGTACAACGAGGCCCGTTACGGCTCCAACTACTGCGGTTCCAGCATCTGCGCCAACGCCGGTGACCTGGTGCGCGACGGCGTCACCGCGTGGGTCAAGGCCCAGAAGGCAGCCGGAAAGACCGACGCCCAGATCAAGACGACCCTGGCCGGCTACGACCAGTGGGACCGCTACGACTACGACGGCGACGGCAACTTCAACGAGCCCGACGGCTACATCGACCACTTCCAGATCGTGCACGCCGGCGAGGACGAGTCCGCCGGCGGCGGCGCCGAGGGCCCCGACGCGCTCTGGGCGCACCGCTCGTACGTGTACAGCACGGACACCGGCAAGACCGGCCCCGCCGACAACAAGTCGGGTGGCGCGCCGGTCGGCGACACCGGTATCTGGGTCGGTGACTACACCATGCAGCCCGAGAACGGCGGCCTCGGTGTCTTCGCCCACGAGTACGCCCACGACCTGGGCCTCCCGGACGAGTACGACACCACCAACACCGCCGAGAACGGCGTCAGTTTCTGGTCGCTGATGTCGGCCGGCTCCTGGCTGAGCACCGGTGCCAACGCCATCGGCAACAAGCCCGGGGACATGTCCGCGTGGGACAAGCTCCAGCTGGGCTGGCTCGACTACGACACGGCCAAGGCCGCGACGAAGTCGACGCACAAGCTCGGGGTCTCGGAGTACAACACCAAGAACAAGCAGGCGCTCGTCGTCTCGCTGCCGGACAAGCCCGTCACCACCACGATCGCCAAACCGGCTGAGGGCAGCAAGCAGTGGTGGAGCGGGATGGGGGACGGCCTCACGAACACCCTGACCCGGCCGGTCGACCTGACCGGCAAGTCCAAGGCGTCGCTGGACCTTTCGGGCTGGTGGGACATCGAGAAGGACTACGACTTCCTGTACGCCGAGGTGTCGACCGACGGCGGCGCGAACTGGACCGCCGTCGACGGCAAGGCCGACGGTGCGCAGATCCCGCGCGACGGGGGCGACAAGCCCGCGCTGACCGGCTCGTCCACCGCGTACAAGAGCCTCTCGTACCCGCTGGACGCCTACGCGGGCAAGAAGATCGACCTGCGCTTCCGCTACTCGACCGACGGTGGTGTGTCGGGCAAGGGCTTCGCGGCCGACGCGATCTCGGTGAACGCCGACGGCGCCCCGCTCTTCACGGACAACGCGGAGACGGACGACGCCGGTTGGACCACGCAGGGCTTCTCGCGCATCGGTGAGTCCTTCACCAAGGACTACCCGCAGTACTACATCGCGGAGAACCGCCAGTACGTGTCGTACGACCAGACGCTGAAGACGGGCCCGTACAACTTCGGCTTCTCGAAGTCCCGTCCGGACTGGGTGGAGTACTACCCCTACCAGCGCGGCCTGATGATCTGGCAGTGGGACACCTCGCAGCCCGACAACAACGTCAGCGCGCACCCCGGCCAGGGGCTGATCCTGCCGGTCGACTCGCACGCCAAGCCGCTCAAGTGGGCGGACGGCACGGTCATGCGGAACAAGATCCAGCCGTTCGACGCACCGTTCAGCTGGTACCCGACGGCAGGCTTCACGCTGCACAACGCGGACGTCGCCAAGCGGGTCCTGCCCCAGCTCGGCCGGCCGGTCTTCGATGATCACCAGGGCACGTACTGGTACAAGGACAATGAGACCGGAAGCGTTCAGGTAACTGACACCAACACCCGGATTTCGATCCTCCAGCAGCCGCTGGACGGCTCGACAATCACGGTCCAGGTCGGCTCCTCGCACCACTGACCCACATATTCGCAGGTCAGAGCATGATCGGCCGTCGCCCTCTAGCGGGCGGCGGCCGATCGTGTTTAGGTGCCTCTTGCACAGCTCTTATTGACACAACGTCTCACGGGGGAGATGAACGGTATGCCCGATGGCGGATTCAGCAGACTTCCGAACGGCAGCGTGGTGGTCGCCCTCACGCTGCCCAGCCCGGACCGCATGACCCATGTCCGGATACTCGTCCACGCCGGGAACAGGGCGCGGGCCCTGACCCGACTGCGGAACGTGGGGATGCGCGCGGTGTACCTGCGCGGTAACACGCAGCCACCGACGCCGGACGAGATCACAGCCGTGCTGCACCATCCGGACGGTCTGCTGTGGCGCGCGGCGCCGCAGGAGGAAGCGGAGCTCTGGCATCCGATCCGGGCCCTGCTGGGCGAGGGCGTCTGACGCTCACGGCCCGGTGCGGAGCGCGGGAGCGGCCGGTGGCCGCCCGGCGCCGTTGAGCCGGTGAGGGGCCGGCGCCCCTCACACCACCGGCTTGCCGGTCAGCTCCACGCCGGCCGCCCGCATCTCCTCCAGCGCCCGGTCCGTCGTCGCCTCGGCGACGCCGGCCGTCAGGCCCAGCAGTACGTGCGTACCGAATCCGGCGCGCACCGCGTCGAGCGCCGTCGCCCGCACGCAGTGGTCCGTGGCTATACCGACCACGTCGACCGAGACGACCTCGCGGGCCCGCAGCCAGTCGGCCAGGGGCACGCCGTTCTCGTCGAGGCCCTCGAAACCGCTGTACGCCGCCGCGTAGGCGCCCTTGTCGAAGACCGCGTCGATCGCGCCGGACGCCACAGCGGGCGCGAAGTTCGGGTGGAAACCCACCCCCTCGGTGCCGGCGACGCAGTGCGGCGGCCAGGAGTGGACGTAGTCCGGGTTCCGGGAGAAGTGGTTGCCGGGGTTCACGTGGTGGTCACGGGTGGCCACCACGTGCCGGTAGCAGGCGGAGGACTGGCCGACCAGTTCGGTGACTGCGGCGGCGACGTCCGCGCCCCCCGTGACCGCGAGGCTTCCGCCCTCGCAGAAGTCGTTCTGCATGTCGACGACGATCAGGGCGCGGTGCATGGCGGGATCCTTGTCCTGGGTGGAGAAGGGGTGGCGGGAGGACGGCGTGGGCGGGCCGGGCCTTGCCCCGGCAGCCCTTCCATTCCCGCTCACTGCGGGTTCATGCGTACGGCAGGGGTCCCTGCGTACGGGACGGACTCAGGCGTACTCGGTGGGGATGACCGGCTCACCCCGGGAGAGCTGGAACGCCGACATCGGCAGGGTGGACCGGACCGCCAGATGGCGCTCGCGCACGGTGTCCAGCGGCTCGCGCTCGATGATCTCGCCGCCCTTGACCAGCTCCACCAGGAGCTGCCGGTCGACGAGCTCCGCCGGTACCGGGCCGGTACCGATCACCTCGGCCTCGGCGACCCCGTCGGCGTCGGTACGGCGCGCCGCCCACTTGCGGCCGCCCCTCGACGTCTTGGCACCCATCGACTTCTTCGCCACCGGCTGCAGCGGGGCCTGCGGATCGGCCGACGTGGCGCGGGCCACCAGTTTGTAGACCATGGAGCAGGTGGGGTGACCGCTGCCGGTGACCAGCTGGGTGCCGACGCCGTACGCGTCGACGGGGGCCGCTGCCAGTGAGGCGATGGCGTACTCGTCGAGGTCGGACGTGACCACGATCCTCGTCTTCGTCGCACCCATCGCGTCCAGCTGCTGGCGGACCTTGTGCGCGACGAGGAGCAGGTCGCCGGAGTCGATGCGCACGGCGCCCAGCCCGGTCCCCGCCACCTCCACGGCCGTGCGGACGGCCTCGGTCACGTCGTACGTGTCGACAAGCAGCGTGGTGTCCCCGCCCAGCGAGGCGACCTGGGCGGTGAACGCCTGCCGCTCGTCGTCGTGGAGCAGCGTGAAGGCGTGCGCGCTGGTGCCCACGGTGGGGATGCCGTACCGGAAACCGGCCGCCAGGTCCGACGTGGTCGAGAAGCCGCCGACGTACGCGGCGCGGGCCGCTGCGACGGCCCCCAGTTCGTGGGTGCGCCGGGCGCCCATCTCGATCAGCGGCCGCCCGCCCGCCGCGGCGTTCATCCGTGAGGCCGCGGCCGCGATGGCCGAGTCGTGGTTGAGGATCGAGAGGATCACGGTCTCCAGCAGGACGCACTCGGCGAAGGAGCCCTCGACCCGCAGGACCGGCGAGCCCGGGAAGTACACCTCGCCCTCCGGGTAGCCCCAGATGTCGCCGCTGAAGCGGTAGGAGGCCAGCCATTCGGCGGTGGGGCCGTCGACGATTTCCTGCTCGCGCAGGAACCTGAGCTGGTCCTCGTCGAAGCGGAAGTTCTCGACGGCGTCCAGGACGCGGCCGGTGCCCGCCACGACGCCGTAGCGGCGCCCCTCGGGCAGCCGCCGGGTGAAGACCTCGAAGACCGACCTGCGGTCGGCGGTGCCCGCCTTGAGGGCGGCCTGGAGCATCGTGAGCTCGTACTGGTCCGTGAAGAGCGCTGTCGACGGCACATGTACCGGCAGGCCAAGGTCCGCAACGTTCACAACGGTCCACCTCGCACTTTCGTCCGGGCCGGCCGGGCTCTGCCGGCCGGGTGTTCCGGGGCTGTCCCCCGCTGGACGGGGCGTACGAAGGATGCTACCCCCTATTTCGTCAGTGTGACGAGATCTATGGGCCGGTGTGTGCGCCGCCACTCCGCGGGTGGCAGCATGGGTGGCGTGAGTGTCGCCCCTGTAGAGATCGAACGTCCCGAATCGGCCGAGGAGACCTTCGTGGTCCCCGAGCCCGACGTGCCCTGGGTGACGCTCGTCCACAACGATCCGGTCAACCTGATGAGCTATGTGTCCTACGTCTTCCAGGCCTACTTCGGCTACTCGAAGTCGAAGGCGCACAAGCTGATGCTCGATGTGCACCAGAAGGGGCGGGCCGTGGTCTCCAGCGGCAGCCGCGAGGAGATGGAACGCGACGTGCAGGCGATGCATGGGTACGGCCTGTGGGCCACCCTCACCCAGGACCGCAACTGATGAGCGGTCAGTTCGAGGCGGCCCCCGGCGGCGGAGCGGCCGTCGTGCTCGACGAGGTCGAGATCTCCATCCTGCGCTCGCTGGCCGTGCAGCTCCTGGAACTGGTCGGCCCCGGTGAGGAGCCGGTGGAGGGCGAGGATCCGCTGGCCGCGCTGTTCTCCGAGGGGCCGAGCAAGCCGCCGGACGACCCCGCCCTGGCCCGCCTCTTCCCCGACGCGTACGGCGAGAAGGAGCCCGACTTCTCGTCGGAGTTCCGCCGCTTCACCGAGAACGACCTGCGCGCCCGCAAGCGCGAGGACGCGCTGGCGCTCGTACGGGCCCTCGACCGGGCCGGTGCGGACGGCGCCGGCGACGAGCCCCACGGGGCCACCCGCAGATCCGGCCGCCGCAAGCGCGGCCTCCCCGATGGCGCCGTGGAGCTGAGGCTCTCGCTCGAGGACTCGCGCCACTGGCTCGGCGCGCTCAACGACCTCAGGCTCACCATCGGCACCCGCCTCGACGTCTCGGACGAGGACGAGGAGGGCGAGCTGTACCGCCTCCCGGACGAGGATCCCCGCAAGCCGATGGTGATGGCCTACCTGTGGCTCGGCGCGCTCCAGGAAACGCTCGTCGAGACCCTGATGCCGTAACGGCCCCGGTCGTCGTCCGCTCGTCCCCTCCGGGACACCGTCCGCTCAAAGGACGCTCAAATCCGGATAACGATGAAGTCACCGTGACGGATTATTTTGCTCCTTCGGGCGCTTTTCGTCCGGTTCTTCCAGTGGCGTGAGTCACATCCGGCCTGGATGATCACTGTTCCCGACGTGTTAAATCTTCACGACCACCCGGCGGACACCACCCCCGTCCCCGGGGCCGCAAGGCCGGCCGACCGCCGACAGCACTCCACCATCCGCGGGTTCTGCCCTCCAGGATCGTCACAGTCGATCCGAGCCTCGTCAGGCCGGATCGGCATGGAGAAAGGCGCAACACCATGACCTCAGTGCAGGTCGACCAGGAATACGACGGCAGTGAGGCCGAGGACGCCACATCGGGCGAGGGGTACCAGCGCGGTCTGGGGGCCCGCCAGATCCAGATGATCGCGATCGGCGGCGCCATCGGCACCGGCCTCTTCCTCGGAGCGGGCAAGGCCATCGAGAAGGCCGGACCGAGCCTCATCCTCGCCTACGCCGTCGCCGGCCTGGTCATCTTCTTCATCATGCGGGCCCTGGGCGAGCTGCTCATGTACCGCCCGGTCTCCGGCTCCTTCTCGGAGTACGCGCGTGAGTTCATCGGCCCCTTCGCGGGCTATGTCACCGGCTGGACGTACTGGCTCTTCTGGGTCGTCACCGGGATCACCGAAGTCACCGCCGCCGCCACCTACATGACCTACTGGTGGAACATCCCGCAGTGGCTCTCCGCCCTGGTCTTCACGATCATCCTCTACGGCGTGAACCTGATCTCCGTGAAGCTCTTCGGTGAGCTGGAGTTCTGGTTCTCGATGGTCAAGGTCACCGCCATCGTGGGCATGATCCTGATCTGCGCCGGAATCCTCACCCTCGGCTTCTCCGACGCCGGCGACACCGCGAGTGTCGCCCACCTCTGGGACCAGGGCGGCTTCTTCCCCAAGGGGATCAAGGGCACCCTGATGACCCTGCAGATCGTGATGTTCGCCTTCCTCGCCGTCGAGCTGGTCGGCGTCACCGCGGGGGAGTCCAAGAACCCCAGGAAGGTCCTGCCCAAGGCCATCAACACCGTGCCGTGGCGCATCGCGGTCTTCTACATCGGCGCGCTCATCATGATCCTGTCGGTCGTCCCCTGGCCCGAGTTCCACGAAGGTGTCAGCCCCTTCGTCCACGCCTTCCAGAAGATGGGCCTGGGCATAGGCGCCGGGATCGTCAACTTCGTCGTACTCACGGCGGCCCTCTCCTCCTGCAACTCCGGCATGTACTCCACCGGCCGGATGCTGCGCGACCTGGCGCTCAACGGGCAGGGCCCGAAGGCCTTCACCTCGCTGACCAAGAGCGGCACCCCGCTCCTCGGCACCACCGTCTCCGCCGCGCTGATGCTCGTCGGTGTCTGGATCAACTACCAGTGGCCCGGCCAGGCGTTCAACTACGTCGTCTCGTTCGCCACCATCTCCGGAATGTGGGCCTGGATCGTGATCCTCGTCTGCCAGATCCGCTACCGCGCCAAGTCCGACCGCGGTGAACTCCCGAAGTCCAGCTTCCGGGCCCCCGGAGCCCCCTGGACCAGCTGGTTCTCGCTCGCCTTCATCGCCCTGGTCATCGTGATGATGGGCATCGACAAGGACACCCGCGTCTCGCTGTACGCCGCGCCCTTCTGGGCCGTGCTCCTCGGCGTCACATACCTGGTGCTGAAGGCCCGCAACCCGCAGGGTGCGGCCTTCACCAAGCGCTGAACCCGACGGCGTTCTCAGCATATGGGCTGCCCCGTACCGCAATCCGGTACGGGGCAGCCCTCTGTCTATCCTGAACGGCATGCTGACCCTTACCCAGGCCCTGCACGACCAGATCGTGGCGCACGCACGCGCCGACCACCCCGACGAGGCGTGCGGCATGGTCGCGGGCCCTGAGGGCTCCGGGCGCCCGGAGCGGTTCATCCCCATGCTCAACGCCGCTCGCTCACCCACGTTCTACGAGTTCGACTCGGCGGACCTGCTCAAGCTCTACCGCGACCTCGACGACCGCGACGAGGAGCCGGTGATCGTCTACCACTCGCACACGGCGACCGAGGCATACCCCTCCCGCACGGACATCACCTACGCGAACGAGCCCGGCGCGCACTACGTACTCGTCTCCACGGCCGACACGGACGGGGCCGGACCCTTCCAGTTCCGCTCGTACCGCATCGTCGACGGCGTGGTCACCGAGGAGGAAGTGACCGTCACCGCATAGGCGGCCCGGCGGCGCCCACCGGACCCGCCCGTGCGGGCTGAGTCCACCAGACGGACAGATCCATCCCGTATAGCGAGATCACACTCCGGATCAGGGCAGGGGAATCGATACGATGAGCCCATGGTTCCCCAAGACGTGAGCGAAAAGACGCCGGGCGAGACGCCCGTCCCGCTGCGCTCCGCCTCCACGCTCTTCCTCGGGGCCTTTGGATGTGGAGCCGCCCGGCTGCACGTCGACCTGTGCCGCCTCGACAGCGCGATCTGTCCGTGCCTCGCTGCCGTCTGAGCCGCGGCTCCGCGTAAGCACCACGCACCACCACCGGCAATACCGGCACCACGCGCGCTGCCGCGCCCTCCGCCACACCATCCGACAGGAGCCCAGCCATGGCCATCGAGGTCCGCATCCCGACCATCCTCCGCACCTACACCGACGGCGCCAAGGCGGTCGAAGGCAGCGGTGACACCCTCGCCGACCTGCTCGCCGACCTCGAAACCCGGCACAACGGCATCCGCGAGCGCATCGTCGACGGCGAGCAGCTCCGCCGCTTCGTGAACGTCTACCTCAACGACGAGGACGTCCGCTTCCTCGACGGCATCTCCACCAAGCTGGCCGACGGCGACAGCGTCACGATCCTTCCGGCCGTGGCCGGCGGCATGGTCTGAGCCCTGATGCGATACGACTCCCCGCTCGCCGCGGTGGGCAACACCCCGCTCGTACGGCTCCCGCGCCTGTCCCCATCGGACGACGTCCGGATCTGGGCCAAGCTGGAGGACCGCAACCCGACCGGATCGATCAAGGACCGCCCCGCGCTCCACATGGTCGAACAGGCCGAGAAGGACGGCCGGTTGACGCCCGGCTGCACCATCCTGGAGCCCACATCGGGCAACACCGGCATCTCGCTCGCCATGGCCGCCAGGCTCAAGGGCTACCGCATCGTCTGCGTCATGCCGGAGAACACCTCACAGGAACGCCGCGACCTGCTCACCATGTGGGGCGCGGAGATCATCTCCTCGCCGGCGGCCGGCGGCTCCAACACAGCCGTGCGCGTCGCCAAGGAGCTGGCGGCCGAACACCCCGACTGGGTGATGCTCTACCAGTACGGAAACCCGGACAACGCGGGCGCGCACTACGCGACCACCGGCCCGGAGATCCTCACCGACCTGCCGTCCATCACCCACTTCGTGGCAGGCCTCGGGACCACCGGCACCCTCATGGGCGTCGGCCGCTACCTGCGCGAGAACGTCCCGGACATCAGCATCGTCGCCGCCGAGCCGCGCTACGACGACCTGGTCTACGGCCTGCGCAACCTGGACGAGGGCTTCGTCCCCGAGCTGTACGACGCCTCGGTGCTCACCACCCGCTTCTCGGTGGGCAGCGCGGACGCGGTGACCCGCACCCGGGAACTGCTCCAGCAGGAGGGGATCTTCGCGGGCGTCTCCACCGGTGCGGCTCTCCACGCCGCGATCGGCGTCGGGACGAAGGCCGTCAAGGCCGGCAGTCCAGCCGACATCGTCTTCGTCGTGGCGGACGGCGGCTGGAAATATCTGTCGACCGGCGTCTACACGGCCCCCACGACGGAAGCCGCGATCGAAACACTCCAGGGCCAGCTCTGGGCCTAAGCCGTGTCCGTGAAGTCGCGCCGCCCGCCCTCCGGGCAACGACGCACTTTGCGGACACGGCTTCGCGCACGCCCCCGGGAGTCCGGGGCGGCGGCCGGCCACTGCGGTCCGGCCGCCGCCCCGGCTACCCGGCCAGATGCCGCACCCGCTCCCACACCCCCGGGCCGACATCGCCCGCCCGCCGCCGGAACTCCCGCACCGGGACATCCCGCAACTCGTCCGTCTCCAGAAAACTCCGCCGCCCCCGCGCGTCACCCACCGCGCCCGCCGGCAGTGCGATCACCCCGGGCCGCTCCTCGTGGTGCTTGCTGGTGATCTTGGCGACCAGGACCGCGTCACCCCGTACCGACAGCACCAGACACGGCCGGTCCTTCCCGCCGGGCCCGTCCTCGTACGGCACGAGCGCCCACCAGATCTCGCCCGGCCGGGGCGCCGTACCCCGCCGCCCGGTCCGCTTCGGCGGCCGCCCCGCGGGCGCCCGGGTCCCGCGCCCCCGCACCTGCCCCGGAGGACGTGTCCGCCCCCGCGGTCTGCGGCCGCCCCGCGCCCGCCCGTCGACGACCGAGGCGACCAGGGCAATCAGCACGACCGCTATCAGCGCCAGCAACCACGTCGTATTCATAACCAGGACCGTACCGACAGGACGGCGTCCACAGGACCGCACCCGTGGCCCCCGCGCGAACCCCGCACGACCGCCGAGCAGCCCCCAGGGACCGTCAGGCCCACCCGAACTGGTGACAGTGCAGGTGAGTTGCCCCACAACGGCGCCCTGTGGAGGAGCGGCCACCGCTCAGGCGCCTTACGCTCGACGAACCGCTTCGGCGTCCTGCCGGGCGTGCGGGGCCCGGCCCGTCCACGGAGGTTCCCACTCCATGAAGCTCACCGTCGTCGGCTGCTCGGGGTCGTTCCCATCCGCGGAATCGGCCTGCTCGAGCTACCTCGTAGAGGCCGACGGCTTCCGGCTGCTCCTCGACATGGGCAACGGCGCCCTCGGCGAGCTGCAGCACTACTGCGGCCTCTACGACCTCGACGCCATCTTCCTCAGCCATCTCCACACGGACCACTGCATCGACATGTGCGCGTATTTCGTCGCGCGCTACTACCGGCACGACGGCGGGCGCTGCGCCGCGATCCCCGTCTACGCGCCCGAAGGCGCCGCCGAACGGCTGACCACGGCGTACGCGGACACACCGTCCTCCTCCTCGATGGACGAGGTCTTCGACTTCCGCACGCTGAAGTCGGCCGCGTTCGACATCGGCCCGTTCTCGGTGCGTACGGAGAAGGTCCGCCACCCCGTCGAGGCATATGCCATCCGGATCGAGCACGCCGGCAGCGCACTCACCTACTCCGGGGACACAGGCGTCTGCGAGCCGCTCCACGAACTGGCGGTCGGCGCCGACCTGTTCCTCTGCGAGGCGTCCTTCACCCACGGCAAGGAGGACGTCGCCGACCTCCACCTCAACGGCCGGGAGGCCGGAGCACACGCGACGCGGGCCGGGGTGGGGCGCATGGTGCTGACCCACGTCCCGCCGTGGACGGACGCGAAACGCAACCTGGCGGACGCACGGGCGGTGTACGACGGGCCGGTGGAGCTGGCCCGGCCGGGCGCGGTGTACGAGATCTGACCCGTGGCACACCCCGCAGGGCCCCGGAACCGGCGCGAGGTTCCGGGGCCCTGCGGCCGGGTGCGGCCCGTACGGGGTGCCGGGGCCCGCGGGCTGCGCCCGCGTGGCCCGGCGAGGCCGAGGGCTGTCCCGTACCCGTAAGGGGCCCTGGCGCTATGCCCGACCTCATCGGACGCCCGTAGTGCAAGTGCCTGCCCCTAGGACGGCCCTCAGGCCTTGGTCACGTCGTCGACGTCCTCGTCCGGCTCGCGTCCCGGCGTCATGATGTTGAACTTGGTGATCACGAACCGGAAGACCACGTAGTACACCACCGCGAAGCACAGCCCGATCGGAATGATCAGCCAGGGTTTCGTATCGAGGTGCCAGTTGATGACGTAGTCGATCAGGCCGGCCGAGAAACTGAACCCCGCATGGACCCCCAGGGCCCAGGTGATCCCCATCGATGCGCCGGTCAGCAGCGCGTGCACCCCGTACAGCAGCGGCGCCGCGAACATGAACGAGAACTCCAGAGGCTCGGTCACCCCCGTCACGAACGAGGTCAGCGCGACCGAGATCATCAGGCCCATGACCTGCTTGCGCCGCTCCGGCCGCGCACAGTGCGCGATGGCCAGGGCCGCGGCAGGCAGACCGAACATCATGATCGGGAAGAAGCCCGACGTGAACTGCCCCGCACTCGGGTCGCCCGCGAAGAACCGGGTGATGTCGCCCTGGACCCCGGTCCCGTCCGGCTTGTTGAACGTACCCGCCTGGAACCAGAAGAACGTGTTCAGGAACTGGTGCATGCCGATCGGGATGAGCAGCCGGTTGGCCACACCGAAGATCGCCGAGCCCCACGCGCCCAGGCTGATCAGATGCTTCGAGAACCAGGTCAGCGCATCGCCCACCGGCTGCCAGACCAGCCCGAACACCACACCGAGCACGACGCAGATGAAGGCCATCAGGATCGGCACGAGACGGCGGCCGTTGAAGAACCCCAGCCAGTCCACCAGCCGCGTGCGGTGGAAACGCTGCCAGACGATCGCCGTCAGCAGCCCGATGAGGATGCCACCGAGGACACCCGGATTCTGCGGCATGCCCGCCGGAAGCGCCTTCGTCACCGTCCCGCTGATCGGATAGGCGCCCAGGACACCGTGGTACACGAGGAAGCCGACGACCGCGGCCAGCGCCGTGGAACCGTCCGCCTTCTTCGCGAAGCCGATCGCGACACCGATACAGAAGAGCAGCGGCAGCCCGAACGCCCCGTCGAGGATCGCGTTGCCGCCCGCCAGGAAGACCTTGGCCGTCCTGTCCCAGAACGCGCCGTGCAGATAGGCGGTGAACAGGTTCCCGAGACTAACCAGCAGACCCGCCGCGGGCAGGACGGCGACCGGCAGCTGAAGACTGCGTCCGACCTTCTGCAGGCCCTGGAAGAGACCGTTCCACCACTTCTTCGCCGGAGCCGGCGAACCCTGTGGCACGGCCGCGCTGCTGGTGCTCATTCGGCGTCCTCCTGGCGTCGGCCTGCTGACGGTCGTCGCACAAGGCTGAGACCGCTTCATGGCGCAATCCGGTGCCGTACCCGGGCGCTGCACCAGTGATCGCCATCTTCCGAGCTGACGCGGTTTCACGCTCGTACAGCTGGTCCAATCGTGCGTTACCGTGACCAAACGGACCGGAGAGCCGGGACGCCACGAGACACTCAGGAGTCAGACATGGCCACTAAGGCTGAGAAGATCGTCGCCGGGCTCGGCGGCCTCGAAAACATCGAAGAGGTCGAAGGCTGCATCACCCGGCTGCGCACCGAAGTGAAGGACGCCTCCCTCGTGGACGACGCCGCGCTCAAGGCCGCAGGCGCCCACGGGGTCGTCAAGGTGGGCAACTCGGTCCAGGTCGTCGTCGGCACGGACGCGGACCCCATCGCAGCGGACATCGAAGACATGATGTGAGCGGCCGGGACCTGATGTCAGCAACACCACCCGGCCCGAGCGGCGTGAGGTGAGCGGCGGGTCGCAGGCGCCATGAGGTGGACGGCGTGATGCGAGCGGCGGGACGCAGGCGCCGTGAGGTGTGCGCCATGCCGTGAACGTATGAGACGCCGACGCCCCGGACCGGCGGCCTGCCACCCGGCCGCCCCCGCCACCGGTCCCGGGCGTCCCTCCCCACCGCGGCCGATAGGGTCGTCCCCATGTCTCGTATCGACGGCCGCACCCCCGAAGAACTCCGCCCGGTCACCATCGAGCGCGCTTGGAGCAAGCACGCCGAGGGCTCCGTCCTCATCTCGTTCGGCGACACCAAAGTCTTCTGCACCGCCTCCTTCACCGAAGGCGTACCGCGCTGGCGCAAGGGCAGCGGGGAGGGCTGGGTCACCGCCGAGTACTCGATGCTCCCGCGCTCCACCAACACCCGCGGCGACCGGGAGTCCGTCCGCGGCCGGATCGGCGGCCGTACGCACGAGATCTCCCGCCTCATCGGCCGCTCACTGCGCGCGGTCATCGACTACAAGGCGCTCGGCGAGAACACGATCGTGCTCGACTGCGACGTCCTCCAGGCCGACGGCGGCACCCGCACCGCAGCGATCACCGGCGCGTATGTCGCCCTGGCCGACGCCGTCACCTGGGCCCAGTCCAAGAAGCTCATCAAGCCGGGCCGCAAGCCCCTCACCGACACGGTCGCCGCGATCAGCGTCGGGATCGTCGACGGGACGCCGCTCCTCGACCTCCGTTACGAGGAGGACGTGCGCGCCGAGACCGACATGAACGTCGTCTGCACCGGTGACGGGCGCTTCGTCGAGGTCCAGGGGACGGCGGAGGCCGAGCCCTTCGACCGCAAGGAGCTCAACGCGCTGCTCGACCTGGCCACCGGCGGCTGCGCGGATCTCACCGCGCTCCAGACCGAGGCGCTCGGCAAGTAGCCGCCGGCGCACGGGCCCGATGCGGCACGAGGCGGCGCGGGCCGGGCCCGCGCCGCCTCGGGCGCCCGCTCCCGGGGCCCGCGCGCTCCCTGATACTGGACGCATGACCCGTCTGATCCTCGCCACCCGCAACGCCGGGAAAATCACCGAACTCGAAGCCATCCTCGCCGACGCGGGCCTGCCCCACGAACTGGTCGGCACGGACGCTTACCCCGAAGTCCCGGACGTCAAGGAAACGGGCGTCACCTTCGCCGAGAACGCCCTGCTGAAGGCCCACGCCATGGCGCAGGCCACCGGCCTCCCCGCGGTGGCCGACGACTCGGGCCTGTGCGTGGACGTGCTGAACGGCGCCCCCGGCATCTTCTCGGCCCGCTGGGCGGGCACTCACGGGGACGACGAGGCGAACCTCCGCCTGCTGCTGGCCCAGCTCGCGGACATCGACGACCCGCACCGGGGCGCGCACTTCGCCTGCGCGGCAGCACTGGCCCTCCCCGACGGCACGGAACGCGTGGTCGAGGGCCGCCTCCTGGGCACCCTCCGCAGCACCCCCGCAGGCTCCGGCGGCTTCGGCTACGACCCGGTCCTCCAGCCGTCGGGCGAGACCCGCACCTGCGCGGAGCTCACAGCGGCCGAGAAGAACGCCATCAGCCACCGGGGGCAGGCGTTCCGGGCGCTGGTGCCGGTGGTGCGGGAGCTGGTGGGCTGAGCCGTGAGAACTGGAGGGGCACCCCACGGTGTGGGGTGCCCCTCCAGGTACGTGCGGCCTGTGGGACTCGAACCCACCTAGTCCAAACGGACAAACCGGACCTAAACCGATCGCGTCAACCAGCTGCGCCAAGGCCGCAGGATGCCGCTCATGGTACTCGGCCGGCAGCCGTACGAGGTATGTCGGACCGGCCTTCCGCGCCCCTACGCGCCCGATGGCTGTTTCCTGCGGTTCCGGCACCAGGTGTCAGTGAGCGCATGACAGTTCGGGCACAGATACCGGAGATTCTCCTGCCGGTTGTCGAGCCAGTCGCCGTTGATGTGGTCGATCTGGAGCGTGATCGGCCGACCACGCCATTCTCCCGGGTTGGCACAGGACTCGCAGCGGTACGGGACACCGACCTCCTGCAGCGCGCGGTGGAGTCTGGGACGGTTCGCTCGCGAGGATCCCTGCTCCATGACGACCAGGGTCTGCGGCGCGATCGCTCGCTGCTCCGGCATGCGTACCGACCCCCAGGCGCGGCGCTTGAAGTGGCTCGTGTCGAGACTGAGTCGCAGCACGCTCCGGCGAACGCGGCGGTGATTGGTGTCGTTCACCTCAAGGCCGAGCGCACGCATGAGGTCCGCATAGCTGGTGGCCCCCGGCACTGCTGCTCGCAGTGCGTCCTCGTCGATCGCCATTCGCGCGTTGCGGAAATGGGATGTGTCGATGCCGTGCCTCCTGAGCATCGCTCCCAGTGCTGTGCGTGACCGGCTGTCCCCATCGGCCAGCCCGAGCAGGCGTGCTGCCCCGCGCACACTGTCGGTCGAGGCGGCGGCTCGCCGCAACTCCTCGGCGGTGAAGAGGAGCCGAGGTTCCTCGTGGCGATTCAGGCCGGGGAGGTGGCTGACATCGATGCCCGCTGCGGCGATGCGTCGCCGGATGTGCGACAGCGTGCCGGTCGCCGGCGGAGCGCCGAGCTTGACTACCACTTCACGGAGCGTCGATGACGTACTGACGGCTGCGGCTATCGCCTCGTCCGTGTACCTGCGAAAGGGGCTGCGCCGCTGGAAGTGGCCTGTGTCGATGCCGAGGGCGGCGGCCCTCGCCCTCAGCACACGGTGCCGTCCGCCGCTTTTACGGAGGCCGAGCCGGCGCATCACGTCGGTCCAGTCTCTGGATTCGGCCACAGCCCGGGTGAGTGTCTCCGGCTCGTACGGGTCGGTCATGGTGTCCCCTCCGCTCCGGTCACACGTTCGCGACCTCGTACGGAGTAACGAACCGCTGAGCGGGCCGTCACGTCCGGGAAACGGAACGACCCGTACCGGAGGGAGTCGGTACGGGTCGTCGCGGTGTGTGGTGCCGGGGTCGGGTCAGAAGCGCGGTTCCGGGGCCTGGGACTCGACCATTTCGGCCGCCTCCTCCTTCGTCTCCACCGAGGGGGGTGAGCCGTCCAGCGGCTTCTGGGCGGTCTCCTTCATGCAGGCCACCGCGATCACGCCGATCAGCGCCGCTGCCATCGCGTAGTAGGCCGGCATCAGGTTCGAGCCCGTCACGCTGATCAGGGCGGTGATCACCAGGGGAGTCGTACCGCCGAACAGCGAGGCCGACAGGTTGTAGCCGACCGAGAGCGAGCCGTACCTGACCTGGGTCGGGAAGAGGGCCGGCAGGGCCGCCGACATCGTGCCGAGCAGGCATACCAGGGACAGGCCCATCAGCAGCAGACCCGCCGCGATGGCCGGGATGGATCCCAGCCTGATCAGCAGGAACGACGGGAGCGAGAGGAAGAAGAAACCGAGCATGCCCGCCATCAGCATGGGCTTGCGGCCGAAGTGGTCGCTCAGCTTTCCCACCTGGTTGATGATCAGCATCAGGAAGACCATGACGCCGAGCAGGATGATCAGGCCGTGCGTATCGCTGTAGTGCAGTTCGTCCGAGAGGTACGTCGGCATGTACGACAGCAGCATGTAGTCCGTGATGTTGTACGCGCCCACCAGGGCGATACACAGGACCAGCGAGGGCCAGTAATCCCGGAAGATCTTGCCGAGGTCGCCCTTGGCGGACGTCTCGACGCCGTCGGCCGCCTCGCCCGCGTGCACGCTCTCGCCCTCCAGCCGCTGGAAGGCCGGGGTCTCGTCGAGCCGCAGTCGCAGATAGAGACCGACCAGGCCCAGCGGGCCCGCCACCAGGAACGGAACGCGCCAGCCCCAGCTGTCCATGCCGCCGTTGCCGATCAGCGCGGTCATGATCGTGACCAGACCGGCCGCGCCGACGTATCCGGCCAGCGTGCCGAACTCCAGGAAGCTGCCGAAGTAACCGCGTCGCTTGTCCGGCGCGTACTCCGCGATGAAGGTGGAGGCCCCGCCGTACTCGCCGCCGGTGGAGAAGCCCTGCACCAGGCGGAAGAAGATCAGCAGAACCGGGGACCAGAAGCCGATCGCCGCGTACGAGGGCAGGATGCCGATCGCGAAGGTGCCGATCGACATCATGATCATCGTCATGGCGAGGACCTTCTTGCGGCCGATCTTGTCCCCCATCGGCCCGAACACCATGCCGCCGACCGGGCGGATGAGGAAGGCCACCGCGAAGGTGGCGAACGACGACAGCAGCTGGACCGTGCCGCTTCCTCCGGGGAAGAAGACGTGGCCGATCGTGGCGGCCAGGTAGCTGTAGATGCCGAAGTCGAACCACTCCATGGCATTACCCAGGCTGGCCGCCTTCACCGCCCGCTTGATCGCGGCCTCGTCCGTCACCGTGATGTCGGTGCGGCGCAGCCGCGGGTTCTTCCGGCGGTCGATGATCCGGAAGAGATCGCGGTGGCGTTTGACCGCCTCGGGGTCGGCGGCGGGCTGGTGGCCAGTGTCCGCCATGGTGGGCGTCCTCTCTGTGGGCATACAAAAACACGCAGGAGGCTCTTCTGCACAGCGATGGCGATCGCAAACCAGGGCTTCGAAGAAATGGGACCTTGGTCACTCACTTCAGCGGCTACCGGCCACCCCCGCAACTGCTCAGACCCGGATGGGGGGCGCCCTCAGGGGCGTCGGAGGTCTCAGAGGCCGAGGTCCTTGATGATTTTGGCTACGTGACCGGTGGCCTTGACGTTGTAGAAAGCATGTTCGATCTTGCCGTTCTCGTCGACGACGACCGTCGACCTGATCACGCCGGTCACCGTTTTGCCGTAGAGCTTCTTCTCTCCGAAGGCGCCGTACGCGGCGAGCGTCTCCTTGGAGGGGTCGCCGACGAGTGTGACCTTCAGTGATTCCTGCTCGCGGAATTTCGCGAGCTTCTCCGGCTTGTCCGGCGAGACCCCGATGACGTCGTATCCGGCGTCGGCCAGAAACGCGAGATTGTCCGTGAAGTCGCAGGCCTGCTTGGTGCATCCGGGGGTAAGCGCCGCCGGGTAGAAGTACACGATGACTTTGCGGCCCTTGTGGGCGGCGAGGGAGATCTCGTTGCCGTCCGCGTCGGGCAGGGTGAAGGCGGGGGCGGTGTCGCCGGGCTGCAGTCGCTCGCTCATCAGACTCTCCTCGGGTGGATCTTCGACCGTTGGCTACGGATGGGGCCGAGCGTAATAGGGGTGCCGCGGGGTGCGTTCCCGCTGGAGCTGACAGACTGTCGAGCAACGACTACCGGACACGACCACGGAGGCAGCGCAGTGTCGGATGCCACGGATGCCAGGACCCCGGCGCAGATCGAGGCGGACATCAAGACCCGGCGCGCGGATCTCGCGGACACGCTGGACGAGATCGGTGTGCGGCTGCACCCCAGCACGATCGTCGGAGACGCCAGGGCCAAGGTCTCTTCGGCCGTCGACCAGACCGCGGGGCGCGCGTTCGTCGCGCTGAACCGTGCCGCGAACGGCGTTCGCGCCCAGTTCGTGACGGAGGGCGGTGCACCGCGGCTGGAGCGCGTGATTCCGGTGGCCCTCATCACGGTGGGCCTGGTGGGCTTCTGCACCGTTTCGGCGAAACAGCGGCGGTGCCGCTGACCGGTCCGGCCTTTCGGCAGCCCGTTGACCGGTGGTGGTGACGGCCGGCGGTGACCGACGGCGCGGACCCTTCGGTGAACGCAGCCGCCGGGGCCAGGTAGGTTCGAGTCTGTGAGCGAGAACACCCACGACGACAAACTGCCCATCCGGATGCTGCACGACCGCGTGCTGGTCAAGTCCGACAGCCCGGAGGGTGAGCGGCGCTCCGGTGGCGGCATCCTGATCCCGGCCACCGCAGCTGTCGGAAAGCGGCTGGCCTGGGCCGAGGTGGTGGCAGTCGGCCAGAACGTGCGGACCGTGGTCCCCGGTGACCGGGTGCTGTACGACCCGGAGGACCGGGCCGAGGTCGAGGTCCGGGGTGTGGCGTACATCCTGATGCGGGAGCGCGATCTGCACGCGGTGGCGTCGGAGCGGGTGTCCGACGACTCCACCGGGCTGTATCTGTAGCGGCCCATCCGCGGCGCCCCGTATCTGTGGCGCTTCACCTGGGCGCCCGCACGCCGGCAGTGGAAATCGTGCAGGTCCGGCCGGGTCTGCACGATTTTGCTACTCTGGGACGACCCCGACGAGACGCGCCGTACCGGGCAGATCCGCAAAGACGACGCACCCTGCTGATCCGTCTCGCGGAGGTGCCGTCATGGCCTGGATTCTGCTCGTTGTCGCCGGTCTGCTCGAAGTGGCCTGGTCGATCGGGATGAAGTACACCGAAGGTTTCACGAGGCTGTGGCCCAGCCTCTTCACCGGCGTGGGCATTGTCGCGTCCATGCTGCTGCTGTCGCAGGCGGCCAAGACCCTGCCGATCGGTACGGCGTACGGCGTCTGGGTGGGGATCGGCGCGGCCGGTGCGGCGGTGCTCGGCATGGTCGTACTGGGGGAGCCGGCGACCGCCGCCCGGATCTTCTTCGTCTGCCTGCTGCTTGTCGCGGTCGTCGGCCTCAAGGCGACGTCCGGGCATTAGCGTTCCATCAGCGTTCGCGGGGGCGGGAGCGGTCGGCGCGCGGGTGTCTCGGGTGCGCCGACCGGTGAGCCGTCGAGCCGGACGGCCGTCGAGCCCGTCCACCGTCCAGCCGGTCGAGGCGCGTCCGTCAACTGCCCACCGGTCAACTGCGCATGGGTCGAGGCGCGTCCGTCAACTGCCCACCGGTCAACTGCGCATGGGTCGAGGCGCGTCCGTCAACTGCCCACCGGTCAACTGCGCACGGGTCGAGGTGCGTCCGTCAACTGCTCGCCGGTCAACTGCCCACCGGTCAACGGCCCGTCCGTCAACGGTCAGCCGGTGAAGGCTCCTTCGGCGCCGAAGGCGAGGGCGGCGAAGCGCTCGCCGATGCGGCGGTGGGTGGCGGCGTCCGGGTGGAGCTGGTCGGGCAGCGGCAGTTCGGCGAAGTCCGCCTCGCCGTAGAGCGCGTTGCCGTCCAGGTAGTGCAGGTGGGGGTCATCGGCCGCCCGCTGCTCCACGATGCGGGAGAGTTCCGCACGGATGACATTGAGCGTCAGCTTCCCGGCGGCGCGCTCCGCCGGGTCCCCGGTGGCCCGGAACTGCAGGGTCCCGTTGCTGAAGTCCGGGGCGCAGGGGCCGGGGGTGTCCTCGTGGATGGGGCAGTGGATGGGCGAGACGACCAGCAGGGGCGCAGTGGGGTGCCCTTCGCGGATCGTGTCGAGGAAGCCGTGCACGGCAGGGGTGAAGGCGCGCAGCCGCATCAGGTCGACGTTGACCAGGTTGATGCCGATCTTGATGCTGATGAGGTTTGCCGGGGTGTCGCGCATGGCGCGGGCGGTGAACGGGTCGAGCAGGGCGCTGCCGCCGAGACCGATGTTGATGAGTTCCGCGTCACCGATGGAGGCTGCGCGCGCGGGCCATGTGGTGCTGGAGCTCTCGGCGTTGGAGCCGTGGCTCACCGAACTGCCGTGGTGCAGCCATACCTTGCGCCCACGGTCCGGCACGGGCTCGACGGGGGCGTCCGTGCGCAGGGCGACCAGTTCGGTGATCTCGGTGTAGGGCAGCCAGATCTCGATGTCCTTCGGTTCGGCCGGAAGGCCGGTGAAGCGGACGGTGCCGACCGGGCCGGGGAGGGTCTCCGTCGAACCGGTGGCCATGTCCACCGTCCGGACGTTGCCGCCGGTCACGGTGGCCCGGTCGGTCAGCCGGCCGTCGACGAGCAGGTCGTACAGGCCGTCGGGGCGGGGCGGCGCTCCCCGGTAGGCCATCTTCGTGCGGAGCGTGTCCAGCTCGACGGTGGTGGCCCGGGTGCGGATGGCCAGCCGCACGCCGGACGGCTGGGCTTCCGCCATGGCCAGTTGCCCGTCGGAGCACTGCGCGCGGGCGCGGGCGGGCAGCCGGTGCGGCAGCAGTCCGTGCTCGGTGCGCTCCAGGTCGAGGGCGCCACGTATGAGGTCCCCGGTGATGGGTGTGCTGATGGGGGCGGCGTCGTTGTGCTGGGAGTTCATGCTCCCAGCCTGTCAAGCGGATTACTGATCCGCACGCTATTTTGAGCCGCCGGACCCCGGACCCCGGACCCCGGACCCCGGACCGAGGCCCCCGGCCCCGGCCCCGGCCCAAACGTAGGCCGGAGCCGGGGCCCAAGGGTCATCGGCTCCGTGCCGTCAGCCCAGGGGATCGGGGCCGTCAGCCGCCCGTGGTGCCGCCCCCGGGTCCGCCGTCCGTACCGTCGTCGGTTCCGCCGTCCGCGCCGCCGTCCGTGTCCGTGCCGCCGTCCGTCAGCCCGCCGATGATGCCCGGGTCGTCGTCGCTGGGTGTCTCCGACGGGACGCCCGGCGGCGGGGTGGGCTCGGTGCTCGGCTGTGTGGTCGCCGGGCCGGACGGTTCGTCGCTCGACGTGGGCTCCGACGAGGGTGCCGAGGGGGAGGCGGAGCTCTCGGCCGGGGTCGGCAGCGATTGGTGTCCCGCGCCCGACTGGAGGTCGAGGCTGAAGCGCGTCGCGGGGGTCCCCGAGAGCGCTGCTCCCGTGTACTGGCCCCAGATCTGCGCGGGCGCGCCGCCACCGTTGACGCGGGACAGGCCGAAGGCGCCGTACAGCGGTTTCTGCGCTCCGGTGGTGGGGTCCTGGCCCATCACGGAGATGACGGTGGACAGGTCGGGTGTGTATCCGGCGAACCAGGCGGCCTTGTCGTTCTCGGCGGTGCCGGTCTTGCCGGCCGCCGGCCGCCCCGCGCTCTTCGCCGCGGTGCCGGTGCCGCTCGCGACGACGCTGCGCAGGATGGAGGTGGTGGTGTCCGCGGCCTGGCGGCTGACGCCCTGGACGGTGCTCTTCTTCGGCAGCGGGAGTTTCCGGCCGTTCTTGGTGGCCTTCTCGACGATCGTGTACGTCCCGTGCTTGCCGTGGCCCGCGAGCGTCGCGTACGCCTCGCTCATGTCCAGGACGCTCGCGGTGGAGGGTCCGAGCGCGATGGAGGGGTACGGGTTGAGGTCGGGGGTGTTCTTCGGGATACCGAGGTCGACCGCCGTCTGCTGGACCTTGGAGGGGCCGACGTCCTCGGCCATCTGCGCGTACACGGCGTTGACGGATTTGTCGGTGGCGGTGGAGACGGTGATGTGGCCGTACGACACGTCGTCCTCGTTGCCCGGCGCGTAGCCGGTGGGCCCGTTCGGGCCCTGCACCATGCGGTGGTTGGTGCCGTCGTAGCTGGTGTTCGGCGTGATCTTCCGCCCGTCCTGGGTGCTCGAACGGTTCTCCACGGCCGAGGCGAAGACGAACGGCTTGAACGTCGAACCGACCTGGTAGTCCCGGCGGGTGGCGTTGTTGACGTACTGCTTCGTGTAGTCGATGCCGCCGTACATCGCGACGACCTTGCCCGTGTCGGGTTCCACCGACGCCCCGCCGACGCGGACGTTGCGGTCGGCCTTGCGGCTCTTGCTGAGCTTGCTGTTCACCTGGTCGTCGACCGCGGTGGCCATGGCCTTCTGCTTGCTGCGCTGAAGGGTGGTGGTGATGCGGTAGCCGCCGGTGGCGAGGGTGTCCTCGTCGATGACCTTGTTGCTGGTGAGATCGTCCTTGACGGCCTGGATGATGTAGCCGCGCTGTCCGGAGAGCCCGGACGACGGCTTGACCTTTCCGGGTACCGGGAACTTCTCGCCGGCGCGTGCCGAGGCGCTGAGCCACTTCTTCTTGACCATGCCGTCGAGTACGTAGTTCCAGCGGCCCTCGGCGCGGCCCTTGTTCTCGGGGTGTGCCACGACGTCGTACGCGCTGGGGGCGTTGAGCAGGGACGCGAGGTAGGCGCCCTGGGCGACGTCGATGTCCTGGATGTCCTTGCCGTAGTACGCCTGGGCCGCGGCCTGGATGCCGTAGGCGTTGCGCCCGAAGTAACTGGTGTTCAGATACCCCTCGAGGATGTCGTTCTTGCTCTCCTCGCGGTCGAGCTTGATCGAGATGAAGAACTCCTTGACCTTGCGGCTGATGGTCTGTTCCTGGCCGAGGTAGTAGTTCTTGACGTACTGCTGGGTGATGGTCGAGCCGCCCTGGGTGCCCTTTCCGGTCACGGTGTTCCACGCGGCGCGGGCCATGGCCTCGGGGTCGATGGCGCTCTCGGAGTAGAAGTCGCGGTCCTCGGCGGAGAGCGCGGCGCGCTGGACGTCGAGGGGGATCTGGGAGAGCTGTACGTTCTCGCGGTTGACCTGGCCGTCGCGGGCGAGTTCGGTGCCGTCCGAGTAGAGGTAGACGTTGCTCTGTGCGGTGGCCGCGGTGTTGGCGGCGGGGATGTCGACGAGGTTGTAGCCGGCGATGAAGCCCCCGATGATCAGCAGAAGGATCACCAGGACCGTGCCGAGGACCATCCGCCAGGTGGGGATCAGCCGTCGCCAGCCCTTGCGCTTGGGGCGCTTGCGCTTCTTGGCCGCCTTCCCGGGGGTGCCGGGGCCACCGGGATTCTCCGGGCCGCCGTTGGTGCCTCCGGGTGACCGCGGTCCGCCGGCTCCGGCGTTCCGCGGGGTCCAGCCGGGCTGCTGCGGCTGCTCGTCGCTCACTGTCTCTCCAGCGTCCGGCACAAGGGTGTCGTATGGGGTGAATCGCTCTGTACGCCCATAAAACACTGTTGGGGCGCACGGTTCGAACCGGGCGGATTATTCGGTCGCGGCGCGCCCCCTCCTGGTCTAGGCTCGTGCGCTTTGGCGCCTGCGGGACGGGCGGGGGAGCGACGGCGCGAAGGGGGCAGACATGCGGCTGTACGCGGTCGTGGCCGCAGGGGGGTTCCGGCGTTTCGCGACCTACCGCGTGGCGACGGCGGCGGGGGTGTTCACCAACACCGTCTTCGGTTTCATCCTGGCGTACACCTACATCGCGCTCTGGGACGAGCGCCCGCACCTCGGCGGCTACGACCAGGCACAGGCTCTCACCTATGTGTGGCTCGGCCAGGCGATGCTGACGACGATGGCGATGGTGGGCGGCGGCCTGGAGGAGGAACTCATCGAGCGTATCCGCACCGGCGACGTCGCGATCGACCTCTACCGCCCCGCCGACCTCCAACTCTGGTGGATGGCGGGAGATTTGGGGCGGGCCGGATTCCAGCTCCTGGGGCGCGGTGTGGCACCCATGGCACTGGGGGCGCTCGCCTTCCGTCTCGCGCTTCCGTCCGACCCCTTCGTGTGGCTCGCGTTCGCGGTGTCGCTGCTCCTCGGGGTGATCGTCAGCTTCGCGATCCGCTATCTCGTGGCACTCTCCGCGTTCTGGCTGATGGACGGAGCGGGCGTCGCGCAGATCGCGGGGATCTCCGGGATGTTCTTCTCCGGAATGCTGCTCCCGCTGAACCTCTTTCCCGGCGCGCTGGGTGAGATCGCCCGGCTGCTGCCCTGGTCGGTGCTGCTCCAGGTGCCGGCCGACATCCTCCTGGGCAAGAGGACGGGCTGGGGCCTGCTGACCGCGTACGCCTTCCAGTCCGGCTGGGCCGTGGTGCTGCTCGGCGCCGGGCGGCTGCTGCAGACCGCAGCGACCAGGAGGGTGGTGGTCCAGGGTGGTTGACGGAGTACGTGCGTACTGGCTGATCGCGGGGGCGTGGATCCGCTCGACGATGGCGTACCGGGCGTCGTTCGTGATGACGACCCTCGGTAACTTCGCGGCGACCGGTCTCGACTTCGCCGCGATCCTGCTGATGTTCTCGCACGTCAACCGGCTCGGCGGCTACTCGCTCGGCGAGATCGCCTTTCTGTACGGGGTCGCGTCGACCGCCTTCGGCCTCTCCGACCTGGTGATGGGGTCGATGGACCGGCTGGGCCGCCGGGTGCGCGACGGAACGCTGGACACACTCCTGGTGCGCCCCGCCCCGGTGATCGCCCAGATAGCGGCCGACCGCTTCGCGCTGCGCCGGCTGGGCCGTCTCACCCAGGGGCTGCTGGTCCTCGGCTACGCGCTGTCGGTCGTCGACGTCCACTGGACACCTCTGAAGGTCCTGATGGTGCCGGTGATGGTGATCAGCGGCGCGGTGGTCTTCGCGGCGGTGTTCGTGACGGGCGCCGCATTCCAGTTCTGGGCGCAGGACGCGTCGGAGGTGCAGAACTCCTTCACCTACGGAGGGGTGACGCTGCTGCAGTATCCGCCGACGGTCTTCGCGAAGGATCTGCTGCGCGGGGTGACCTTCGTGATCCCGCTCGCCTTCGTCAACTGGCTCCCCGCGCTCTACGTGCTGGGACGGCCGTACCCTCTGGACGTGCCGGAGTGGCTGGCTTTCACGCCGCCGCTCGTGGCAGCGGTGTGCTGCGCGCTGGCGGGGGTGGCCTGGCGGGCGGGGCTGAGGTCGTACCGGAGTACGGGGAGCTAGGGGGGTCCTTGCACAGTGAGCGTCCGACCCGGGCGGGCAGGGTGCCAGGACCCCTTGGCGCCCCGGCCGCCGGGGGCTGCGGCCCGCTGGGTGGGCTCGTCGACGACCGGCTGGGCGTCCCGGCGGCGGCCGGGAACACGATCACCTTGTCCGCGCAGTACACCTTCAGGACGTACGACCAGCTGCCGCCGCGCTGACTCCGCCCGTTTCGCGGCCGTGCGGCGCCCGGCGGCCGGTGAAATCGGCTCGCCGCGTCAGGAGGGCCGTTGCTACGCTCGCGGATTCGTGGAAGCAGACGTCGCGCACCTGATCGCTGTCGCGCTGCAACAGCCTGTCCTGGCGTGTGTGGCCGGCATCCGAGTACCGCGTCCCCGGCGGGGGCGGGTGGAGCCGCCGGGCCCGGTGCGGCGCCGGAGCCACCCGACCCGAGGGAGTTGACCTGCCGTGACCGATGCTTTCATCGAACTCGAAGGCCTGGAGAAGGTCTTCGACGTACATCGCAAGTCCGGCTTCCTGCGCAGAGAGAAACACCAGGTCCGCGCCGTGGACGGGATCACCTTCCGGGTCGGCCGGGGCGAGATGGTCGGCTACATCGGGCCGAACGGCGCGGGCAAGTCCACCACCATCAAGATGCTCACCGGGATTCTCACCCCCAGCGCCGGGCGCATCCGTGTCGCCGGCCTCGACCCCTCACGGGAGCGGACGAAGCTCGCCCAGCGCATCGGTGTGGTCTTCGGCCAGCGCACCACCCTCTGGTGGGACCTGCCGCTGCGCGACTCGTACCGGCTGGCCCACCGTATGTACCGCATCCCCGACGCCCGGTTCCGCGAGAACATGGACCGCTGTGTCGAGCTGCTCGACCTGGCGGAGCTGCTGGAAGTCCCCGTACGCCAGCTCTCGCTCGGCCAGCGGATGCGCGGTGACATCGCGGCCGCCCTGCTGCACGACCCGGAAGTCCTCTATCTTGACGAGCCGACGATCGGCCTCGACGTCATCTCCAAGGCGAAGGTCCGCGGGTTTCTGCAGGACCTGAACGCCGAGCGCGGCACCACGGTCCTCCTCACCACGCACGACCTGAGCGACATCGAGCAGCTCTGCAAGCGGGTCATGGTGATCGACCACGGGCGGCTGATGTACGACGGTGCGCCGGCCGGGCTGCACGAGGTGGGCGAGAGCGAGCGGACGCTGGTGGTGGACCTGGAGCGGGAACTCCCCCCGATCGACATCCCGTCGGCGCGCACCATCCGCGTGGAGGGGCCGCGGCAGTGGCTGACGTTCCCGGCGTCGGCCTCGGCCGCACCGCTCGTCGCGGCCGTCGCCGCCGCGTACCCGCTGGTCGACCTCGCGGTGCGGGAGCCCGACA
The DNA here is from genome assembly GCF_045161865.1 of Streptomyces sp. NBC_00859. NCBI lineage: Bacteria > Bacillati > Actinomycetota > Actinomycetes > Kitasatosporales > Streptomycetaceae > Streptomyces > Streptomyces sp. NBC_00859. The sequence goes on from NZ_CP108826.1 coordinate 5,181,963, forward strand.
TCGAGGCCGTCATCGCGAAGATGTACGCGGACCGCAGCTACCGGTGACCGCGGCCGTCAGTGACCGCGGCCAGGAGTATCTGCGGCGATCAGCGACGCGGCGATCAGCGACGCGGCGATCAGCGACGCGGCGATCAGCGACGCGGCGATCTGTCACGCATCGATCACTCACGAGGCTGCGGGCAGCAGTGGTCCGGGACCGGCCCGGACCACTGCTGACAGCCGCTGTCCGCGCGGCAGGGCCGGGCGCGTCAGGCGCGGGCCGGAGCGGACTTGGTCAGCGCGTCCAGGTCGAGGGCCATCGCCATCGTGCGGTAACCGGCGTCGCTCGGGTGCAGGTGGTCACCGGAGTCGTACGCGGGACGGAGCCTGCTCGGGGCGTACGGGTCGCGCAGCGCCTTGTCGAAGTCGACCACCGAGTCGTAGACACCGCCCGCCCGGATGGCCGCGTTGACCTGCTGGCGCACGGCCTCCAGCTGAGGAGTCACCCCGTAGTGGCCACCGAAGGGCATCAGCGTCGCGCCGACCACGTGCAGCCCTCTGGCCCGCGCTTCCGTGGCCATCTTGTGCAGCCCGCCGGTGATCTGCCGCGCGTTCACGTTGTGCGGCAGCCGCAGGATGTCGTTGATGCCCAGCTCGATGACGACTGCCTTCACCCCGGAGCGCCCGAGCACATCGCGGTCGAAGCGGACGAGACCGCTCTGGCCCTTGCCGTCGAGCAGCACGCGGTTGCCGCTGATGCCCTCGTTGAGGACCCCGTAGTGGTTGTCGAGCCGCCCCGCCAGTACGTCCGTCCAGCGCTGGTTGGTGTCCGTGGTGGAGGTGATGCCGTCGGTGATCGAGTCACCGAAGACGACGACCGAGCCGCGCGCCTCGTGGGTCAGGACGTCCACGGCGGTGAGGTAGCGCCAGTAGGGAGTCTCGATGGTGTGGCCGCCCAGGCTGGCGTACGAGATCTGCCGGGCGTGCGGGTGGTAGGTGACCGGGCCGCTCGGTGTCGGGGTGGTGAAGGAGACCGTGAGGTTGCCGTTGCTGGGGACCGCGAGGCGGGTCGCGTCGCTGATGGTCTGCCCGCCGGCCGGGATCGTGACGTAGTGACGCCCGTCGAACGTCACGGCCTGGAGCGAACCGTCGGCAGCCACGGACGCCCCGGTGATCTTCAGCGGACGGTTGCCGAAGAGGTTGGAGAGGGTGATCCGGGTCAGCGAGCCGCCGATGCTGGTGTGCACGACGTTACGGATGGTGCTGCCGGGGAGACCGTTCGGAGTGCCGGGCTCGGGTCCGACGGGGGCCGCCGACCAGGTGCCCGTCCACATGCCGGAAGCGGGCACCCCCGAGGAGACCCGCGAGGGGGCCCCGGCCGACACGGTGGTGGCCGGTGGCTTCACCATGGCGAAGATGCCAACGGAAACGAGCGTCACCACTGCCGCCAACGTGGCAAGCAGGGCGTAACCACGGCGCCTGGTCATGGGCGGTCGGTCTCCTCGGGAACTCGACGTGCGTCCCAGGAGTAGCTCATGCAGGGACAATACGCACGGGGGCGGTACAGGTGCTGGAACGGGCGGAGCAGGCGGAGCTGATGGAACGTACTGGCAGGGACACGGAAGCCGGAGCCGTACCCGGGACGGAAGGCGTCACAGGCACCGCGCCGCTGGGCTCCGTTGCCTACAGCGCGGGCGACGAGGAGAAGAGACGGGCAGTCCGCCGGATGAAGACCACGGCTACCGGACTTCTCCTTCTTGTCGCTCTCATTTTCGTACTCGCCACTTGGGCTTCGCACACCGGGGGAGGGTCCTGGGCCGGTTACGTCGCTGCGGCGGCCGAGGCCGGCATGGTGGGTGCACTGGCCGACTGGTTCGCCGTGACGGCACTGTTCCGCCGACCACTTGGCCTCCCCATTCCTCATACCGCGATCATCCCCAACAAGAAAGACCAGCTTGGGGAGTCACTTGGTTCCTTTGTCGGGGAAAATTTTCTGTCTGAATCTGTCGTACGGGCCAGATTGCGCGCCGTGGGCATCGGCGGGCGGCTCGGATCCTGGCTCGCGGAGCCCGAACACGCCGATCGGGTGACGGCGGAGCTGTCGACAGCGCTGCGCGGCGCGCTGACCGTGCTGCGCGACTCGGACGTCCAGGCGGTGGTCGGCGAGGCGATCACCCGGCGCGCGGAGGCCGCCGAGGTGGCCCCCGGCATCGGGAAGATGCTGGAGAAGGTCGTCGCCGACGGCGGTCACCGCCGGGTCGTCGACCTGATCTGTGTCCGGGCTCACGACTGGCTGACCCTCCACTCCGATTCGGTGATGGACGCGGTGCAGGGCGGGGCGCCCGGCTGGACACCCCGGTTCGTGGACAAGAGGATCGGCGACCGTGTCTACAAGGAGCTGCTGCGCTTCCTCACGGAGATGCGCGACATGCCCGCCCATCCGGCACGCGGCGCCCTGGACCGCTTCCTGGTGGACTTCGCGTCCGACCTTCAGTCGGACACGGACACCAGGGCGCGGGTGGAGCGCCTCAAGTCGGACCTGGTGGGCCGCTCCGAGGTGCAGGACGTGATCGCCTCGGCGTGGTCCTCCGTACGCACCATGATCATCTCGGCGGCGGAGGACGAGCAGAGCGAACTGCGGCTGCGCGCCCGCGCCTCACTGCTCTCCCTGGGCAACCGGCTGGCGACCGACAGCCGCCTCCAGGCGAAGCTGGAGGGGTGGCTGGAGGACGCGGCGGTGTACGTGGTGACGACATACCGCAGCGAGATCACGTCCCTGATCTCGGACACCGTGGCGGGCTGGGACGGGGAGCAGACCTCTCGCAAGATCGAGGCGCACATCGGCCGTGACCTGCAGTTCATCAGGATCAACGGCACCGTGGTCGGTGCGCTGGCCGGCCTGGTGATCTACGCGGTGTCGCACGCGCTGGGCGCGTAGCGAACGCCTGCGAGCGGATACGGCGGGACGCGGCCCGGTCCGGATGGCCCCTGGGGGCGCTCGGGCCGGCTACGCCCGGCGCGCGACCACGGTCGCCGTCGCGGCGACGGCCCCCGCCACGGAGAACACGGCGGGCCAGGCGCCGATCTTCTTCGCGAGCGGGTGGGACCCGCCGAACGCGGCGAGGTAGACACCGGTGAGCGCGGCGGCCTTGGCCGTACCCGCCTCCTGCTGCCACTGCCGGGCGGCGACCGCGCCGGCGGCGGCGAGAGCCGCGCCGCCGAGAGGGCGCTTCCGGGTCCAGCGGGCCACGGCGAAACCGCCGATGAGACCGGTGGCTGCTACGGCTGCTGCGGGAATCTTTGCCATGAGAACGAGGCTAGTAGCCCTGATCCGGCGGTCGGCGCCGGGGTCGGGGCCGCAGGCCGAAAACGGGCGGCGGCCTGCCGGGCCCGTTGATACCGTCCGCGCGTGGCCCCCACCGACACCCCGGCAGCACGGGAGACGGCCTGCCGGATCCTCGACGAGGTCAACCGCATCCACCGCACCCGCTTCCGTCCGGTGCGCCCCCTGACCGGCGGCTTCCAGTCGGAGACCTGGCTGCTGTCCGCGCCCCCCAACCACACCCGGGCCGTACTCAAGTGGTCGCCCGACCCCGGCAGGGCCCGGCAGGTCCTGCGCGCACACCGGGCGGTGGCGACGGTACGGGCGGCCGGGTACGCGACACCGGAGTGGCTGGCGGCAGGAGTGACGGCGGCCGGACTCCCGTACCACGTGCAGCGGTTCATCCCTGGCGCCCCGCCCGCGCCAGGACTCACCGATGCGACGGCGCGCCTGCTCATCCCGCTCGTCGAGAGCCAGCGCGGCCTGGACGCCGACCCAGGGCACTGCTGGTCGCGGTATGTCCGCGATTCGCTGGCCGACGGCGGCTGGGCCATACGGGAGCGGCTGGCCGCGACCGGCCTGGCGGGGCGCGGTTTCGCCACGGAGGTCGGCGCGCTGCTGGGGGCGTACGGAGAGGCGGAGCTGCCGTCCGGAGACCTGGTCCACGGCGATCTCCGGCCGGCGAACACCGTCGTGGACGCGGAAGGCCGCCCCTGGGCGGTCGACGCCGAGGCCCTGGGCAGCGGCACCCGCGCGTACGACTACGCGACGCTGCTCACGGAGGACGAGGCGGACCCGTCGGCCTGGGACCTGACCCGGGCGGCCGGTGAGCGGGTGGCAGGCCCTGCCGTGCTGGCGCACTGCTTCGCGCTGGCAGCACTGGAACTGGCGGACTTCGTCCGGTCCCGCCGCCCCGATCGCCTCCCGGCACTCCTCGGCCCGCTGACGGCGCGGGCGGTTCGGCTGCGGCCGTAGCGGCCGGGCAGCCGAACCCCGGACTGCCGGACACGCGGACTGCCGGACAGGCGGCGGGTGGGCAGGGGGGTGGTGTGCCGGGGACTACCTACCTACCCGGCCGGCTCCTGCGCAGCTCCGGCCACCGCGCTGTACGACCTCCCGGCCGCGACGTATTCACCGAGCGGACTCATACCGAAACCATCCACATGTACACGCCACGACGCCCGGTTGCCGGCCTCGATGAAGGCCACCACGGCATCCGCACGCCCCCACGCCGACTCGACCGCCATGGTGAACAGCCCCCTGGCCACCCCGCGGCCCCGGAAGGCGGCGTCGACCACGACCGGTCCGTACAGCAACCACCGTGATTCGCTCAGTGGCCGCCCCCGCCATCGCATCGAGTCCTGAGCATCGAGCAGGGCCCGGACCGGGGGCGGCGGCGCGGTCACGCTTTCGGGCGCGGACAGTGCGAGCAGACCGGCCACCCGCGTGCGGCCACTGCCACCGCCCGCCTCATCCGCTGCGTCTGCCTGGTCCGCTGCGCCTGCTGCGTCAGCCGTGTCCGCCGCGTCAGCCGTGTCCGCCGCCTCCGCGACGAGGAGACTCCCGCTCCTGACCATGGCGAGGAGGGCGGCAGCGTCGAAACTGCCCTGGACGAAGCCCTGCTCGGAGCGTTGCCGCTCGGTGAGGGCGTCTCGGTGGTTGGCGGCGAACAGCGCAGCCATGGAGGGCACGTCGGCCTCAGTCGCATACCGGTACTGCATGCTGCCGATGGTGTCACGGGCGGGAGCTCGGTGAAGAGGCGATACGGACCGATCCAGGGGCGGGGGCGATGCCCGGCTGCGGACCTCTGGCCTGCCGAGACTGATGCTGTCCGTCGGCGCGATCGTTGCCCGCCCCTTCTCGTGTTGGCGCCGGGAGAAGCTGTGCCTGCTGGGAACGTCAGTCGCCGACCGGGGTGGGGTGCTGCGGCTGTCGGTGTCCGCGGCGCTGGACAACCCCGTAGGTCTCGTGGAGCGCCACGGTCGTGGCCTCGAAGGAACGTTGTGCGACGCCGACGAAAAGACAGTCGACAACGGCCAGTTGGGCGATCCGGCTGACGGTCGCACCGGACCGGAAGGGTGTCTCCCGGGCGCAGGTCGTCAGCACGAGGTCCGCGTTCTCGGCGAGGGTGGATCGCGGATCGTTGGTCAGGGCGATGGTGGTGGCGCCGCGTTCGGCGGCGGCCTGCAGGGGCTCTACGGTGTCCTCGGTCTCGCCGGAATGGGAGATGGCCAGGACGACGTCGCCGGGCCGGAGGAGGGCGGCTGCGGTGAGGGCGGCGTGCCGATCGGTCCAGATGAACACCATGTGGCCGATCCGGTGCAGTTTCTGGTGCATGTCCTGGCCGACGAAAGCGCTGGCACCCACGCCGAAGATGTCGATCCGCCGGGCCCCCGCCACGGCGTCCACCGCGTGGCCCAGTATCTCGACGTCCAGTCCGGCCGCGGAGTCCTCCAGGGCGCGCACCTCGTTGTAGGTGATCTTGCTGACGATCTCGTCCAGGGTGTCGGTTGCGCTGATGTCCGTGCTCGGCGCCGGGCGTTCGCCGCCGAGCACGCGCTCACGGGCCGCGGCTGCGGCCAGTGCGAGGCGCAGCTGGGGGTAGCTGCCGATCCCCAGGGTCCGGCAGAACCGCATGACGGTCGTCACCGAGGTGTTGGCCCGCTTGCCGAGTACGCCGATCGTCAGCTCCGAGGTCCGTGCGGGGTCGGCCAGGACGGCCTCGGCCACGCGCCGCTCCGAAGGCGCCAGGGACGGCAGAGCCGCACGGATGCGGGCCAGGGTGTCGGCGGAGGAGCGCCCCTCCCCTGAGCGGGGTGATGTGCTCTGCGTTTCCTGGCGGGCCATGTGGCGTTCCTCCTGAGCGGGTGGATGTCACGTTAACCACCGTCCGATGGTGCGTCAAAAATTAACGTAATGAATTTCCTTAGGTTACTTATTGACATGCGGAGTCTTGTCTTCCGATACTCGCTGCACCGGGATCCGCGCCGGTCACCGCTCTTCCGGCCGTCCCGTGCCCGTCCGCTGCGGCGGATCCGGAGACACGAGGGGTTGGTGCCGTATGGCAGCAGCAGTGGCGGTGCTCCTGTGCGGGCCCGGGTGCCGTGCCGCGCTGTGGGACGGCCCCACGGCCCCGCGGCCCCCACGGCATGCGCAGCGGTGTACGAGCCTCCCCGCCGACCCCAACCCGCCGGTGACAGTGCCGGCCCTCGCCTAGGAGTGAGCGTGCGCCAACTCGACCTCGTGGTGATCGTCATCTACCTGGTGGCGATCTCCGTGATCGGACTGCGCCTGGCAGGTCGGCAGAGGACGGCCAAGGACTACTTCGTCGGCGACAGCCATATGCCGTGGTGGACCGTTTCGTTCTCCGTGGTGGCCACCGAGACCAGCGTGCTCACTGTCATCAGCGTGCCCGGCGGCGCGTACAGCGGGCAGGGCTTCGGCAACGTCGAACTGGCCCTTGGTTACGTGATCGGCCGGGTTGTCGTGGCCACGGTGCTGATCCCCCTGTACAAACGTGGCGGTTTCGTCAGCGCCTACCAGTACCTGGGAAGCCGCTTCGGGCTGAAACTGCAGGGCCTCGCCTCGGTGACCTTCGTCTTCACCCGGCTTCTCGCCGAGGGCGTCCGGCTCTTCGCATCCGCGATCCCGATCAAACTGCTCCTCGACGAGCTCGGCATGCACACGAGCTTCCGCACCATCATCATCGTGCTCACGGTGATCACCGTCGTCTACACCTACCTCGGCGGCATCAAGGCCGTCATCTGGACCGACACCATCCAGATGGGCCTTTACCTGGGCGGCGCCATCCTCGCCATCGCCGTGCTGTACGCACACGTCGGGGGCAACGGCGTCTCACGCGCCCTGCATTCGGGCCACTTCAAGCTCATCGACACCAACTTCGACCTGGCGCACATTCTCACCAGTCCGTTCGCCCTGCCGACCGCGATCATCGGCGGCGCCATCTTCGCGATGGCCAGCCACGGCTCCGACCAATTGATCGTTCAGCGCATCCTGACCACCCGATCGCTGCGCGACGGCCAGAAGGCCATGATCGCCTCCGGTGTCTTCGTCACCGTCCAGTTCGCCGCCTTCTCCCTCGTCGGCGCCCTGCTGTGGTCCTACAACAAGGGCAGGAGCTTCCAGGAGCTCGGCCTGAGCAGCTCCGACAACCTCTACCCGAGCTTCATCCTGCACGGACTGCCCGTGGTGATCTCCGGCCTGCTCGTGGCCGGCATCATCGGAGCCGCCATGGGCTCGCTGTCCGCGGCACTGAACTCCATGTCGAACTCGACCGTCGCCGACATCATCCACAGCTTCCTCCGCACGGCTCCCTCCGAGGAGTTCATGCTCAAGCTCGCCCGGGTCATGACCCTGGTGTGGGCGGTGCTGATGGCGGTCTTTGCCTGTGCCTTCAGCACCAGTACGGGGAACGTCTACCTCACAGGCCTGACGATCGCCGGCTACACCTACGGCGCGCTGCTCGGCGCGTTCCTGCTCGGCCGGATCGTCCGGCGGGCAAGCGAGACCGACTCCGTCGTGGCGTTCCTGGTGACGGTCGGTGTGATGACGTACCTCGTGCGCGGCGTGAAGATCGACGTCACCGCGGCCGGAGCCACCGTCCCGACAGCGATCGCCGCCCAATGGCTGGTACCGGCGGGCGTGGTGGTCACCCTGGTCGTCGGCTCTGCGATGAGCCTGTTCCATCGCTCCCCCCAGAGCAGTGCGAACGCTGATACGCCGGCGCCCCGTCCCGACCGCGTCGAGGCACCTGCGGTCAGCGAATGACGGACCCCGTGGCTGCCCTGCCCGCCCAACAGCCCCCGCCCGCCCAACAGCCCCTGCCCGCCGACCGGCCGTCTGCCGTCCACCGGCCGCTTGCAGTCCACCGGCCCCTTGGAGAGACCATGCCCCACCTGCAGCCGACCCCGCCCGCGAGGCGGACCGCGGTCCGGGAGACACCATGCGCGTGATCGGACTGATGTCAGGCACTTCCTACGACGCCATCGAGGCCGCCGCCGCCGACATCCGCCTGGACGGCGACACTCTGCACCTGCAGCCGCTGGGCCATCTCTCCATTCCCTACCCGGACGACCTGCGGGACCTGATCGCCGACACCCTGCCCCCGGCTGCCACGACTGCGCAGGCCGTCTGCGCGCTGGACACCGGTATCGGGCAAGCCTTCGCCGAAGCGGCCGGGCGCGCCCTGCGGGAGCTGTGCGAGGGCGCCGCGGACCTCGTGGTCTCACACGGCCAGACCGTGCACCACTGGGTCGAGGACGGCGCGGTCCGCGGCACACTCCAACTCGGCCAGCCGGCCTGGATCGCCGAAGCCACCGGGCTCCCGGTCGTATCCGACCTTCGCAGCAGGGACGTGGCCGCGGGCGGGCAAGGGGCCCCGCTGGTCGGCATGACGGACACGCTGCTGCTGCGCGCCCTGACCGGCACACCCGCAGCGCTGAACCTCGGCGGCATCGCCAACGTCACCGTCCTCGTGCCCGGCGCCGAGCCGCTGGCCTTCGACACCGGACCCGCCAACGCACTGCTGGATGCGGCCGTGCGGCTCTTCACCGGCGGCGCCGCCTCCTTCGACGAGGACGGACGCCGGGCTGCCGCCGGCCGGGTCAGCCCCGAGCTGCTCCGTGTACTCCTGGACGATCCCTACTACCGCAGGCCCGCCCCGAAGAGCACCGGCAAGGAACACTTCCACCTTCCCTACCTGCAGCGGGCACTGGACGCGGTGCCCACAGCAGCCGACGACGTGCTGGCCACCCTGACCAAGCTCACCGCCGTCACCGTGGCAGACCCCTGCCGCACCTACGGGGTCACCGGCCTCGTCGTCTCGGGAGGCGGTACCCGCAACCCCGTACTGATGCGCATGATCGCCGAGGAACTGTCCGGCGTGTCAGTGCGGCTCAGTGACGACCTGGGCCTGCCGTCCGACGCCAAGGAGGCCCTGGCCTTCGCCGTTCTGGGCTTCCTCACCGTCAATGGTCTGCCGGGCACCCTCCCCTCGGGCACCGGTGCCCGAGGGGCCAGGCTGCTGGGCAGCATCACCCCCGGCCGGTCGCCGCTGCGCCTGCCCGAACCGGCCGCACAGGCGCCGCACCTGCTGCGCATCGACCACACCCCCCGCTGACCCCGGCTCCCTCCCCCAACGCACGCCCCGTGCGGCCGGGGCCGCACGGGGCGTCACGTCCCACCCGATTCGGCTCACCGATTCTCAGCGAGTGCCCCACCGCTGATCCGGCCACAGGGGGCTGAACAGGCCCAGCTGTCCGTACGGAAAGGCGCTGCGGGGCGATCAGCCGGCGCCGACCGGACCGTTCCCGTGCCGGCCGCTACGCCTGCGTTGTCTCCTCTGCCCGCGGATACGGGACGAACCTGCTCAGGCGATAGACCGTCGGCTGCTCCGCGCGACCGCACAACGTCTCCACACGCAACATCGACGCATCGGTCAGCCCGAGTTCGGCGCGGATCCGGGGCACCGCGCTCTGCCACTCCGCCGCGTCCTGGGTCTCGAAAACCACTTCCCACCGCCCCGCACCGGCACCCCGCAGCGGGCCGCCCCGCTGTTGATTCCTCCGCTTACGCTGTTTTGGCACCGGTCCAGCATGTCCTCCGGCCCGCCCGGCAGGCAAGAAAGACCCTTGGCCGCCCGGTACGGCCGTGGGACGCTGGCCGGATGATCGATGAGCGCGGGCTGTCCGTTGGCGCCGAGGCCCTGGGCAGGGGAGGCCTGGACTGGCTCGTCGGCTCGGCGCGGGACACCGGGAACGGGCTGGCCTGGCCGGAGACACCGACCGGCGAGGAGCTGGACCCCACCCTCTACAGCGGGACTGCCGGGATCGTACTGGCGCTGATCGAAGGCCGGGAGCACTTCGGCGAGGACCGGTACGGAGATGCCGCAGTGCGGGGCGCGCTGACCCTCGCGGCAGCCGCGGATGAGTGGGACGGCAGCTCCCTGTACACGGGCCTGACCGGAATGGCCGTCGCCCTGCGGGCAGTGCACGAACTGCTGGGAGACACGGCCGCAGGCGCGGCCGCGGACCGGGCGTTGCAGCGGGTGCGGTCCCGGTTCGACGGAACGCGCTGGGACGACAGATGGTTCGACCTGCTCATCGGCAACGCGGGCATCGCCCTGGGCGCACTGGCCGTGGGGGACACCGAGTTGGCCGTACGCGCGGTGACGCCCTACCTCCGCACCGCGGAACGGACAGCGGGCGGCATGCAGTGGGAGTCGCTGTCCGGGACACCGGCCCGGTTCCACCACCTCTCGCACGGCACGCTGGGCATCGCGTACGCACTGGCCGCCGTCGGCCGGGCTGCCGGGCGCCCCGACCTGACCGAACTGGCAGTGCTCGGCGCGTCGGACGTGGTCGCCCGCAACGAGGCGGGCCCGACGGGCTTCAGGGTCCCGCACTCCGACCCGCAGCACTCCCCGGACCTCACCGAGCGCTACAGCTACGGCTGGTGCCATGGCCCAACCGGTGACGCCCAGGTGTTCAGACTGCTGGGGTCGGTTCTCCAGGACCCGGTATGGCGGGCGCTCGCGGACCAGTGCTGGTACACGGTCACCCACTCCGGACTCCCGCAGCGGACCCACCCCGGGTTCTGGGACAACAACGGCCGGTGCTGCGGCACGGCGGGGGTCCTGGCCCTGGCGTGCGACCGGCACGTCGAACACGGCGACGGCCTGGACTTCGCACACACCCTCGCCGCGGACCTCGCTTCCCGCGCAACCGAGGACGCGGCGGGAGTGCGCTGGTCGAACATCGAACACCGGGCCACCGCGAACACACTCGAACCATGCACGGGGTGGGCCATGGGCAACGCAGGTATCGTCCGCGAACTGCTCCGATACGCCCGGCTCACGATGGGGCGGGCCGCGGGTTATGCCGTCGATTGGCCGGACCATGCGGCTGCCGGATGCTGACTTGGGGGCGGGCGCGAGCTGGCGTGAACGGGGAGTGCACGAGCGGCTCCGCGCGGCCGTGCCCGCCGTGGGGCTTCAGCCGAATTGCTCTGCGCGCAGCGCTCCTATGAAACCTGCCCAAGCGGGTCCACTCACAGTGAGCCGGGCGGCACTCGGCTGCTTCGAATCCCGCACCAGCGTTCCGTCGCATGCTGGTGCGCACTCGACGCACTCTGTGCCGCTCCCCCCGCTGAAGGTCGATTTGAACCAGCGAGGTTCCGGCCCCTTGGTCATTAACTCTCCTTGGCCACGCATCGGATGAGGTCGGCGGAGGCGTCGATGTCGAGTGCCTGCGCACAGAGATACTGGAAGGCCAATCTATAGCGTTCGATTTCTCTCGGCTTCTCCATGAACAGGCCGCCACCGATGATGTCCACGTACACGACATCCAAGTGAGCTGTCTGGCCGCCAAGGATGGTGAAGCTGCCTACGGCTGCGGCGTGTGCTCCGGTGCTGAACGGCAGGATCTGGACCGTGATATCGGGGCGATCGGCAACCGTCAGCAAGTGCAGGAGCTGATCCCGCATCGTGTGGCGGCCGCCAACCCTGCGACGGATGGCTGCCTCGTCAATGACCGCCCAAATGTGCGGCGGATGTTCACGTTTAATGAGTTCCTGCCTCTTCATCCGGATATCGACCATGTGCTGCACCTCCTGCTCGGTGCAACGCATTTCGGAGGCGCGGTGGACGGCTTCGGCGTAGGCCCGGGTTTGGAGAAGCCCTGGCACGTACATGCAGGCGTAGTGTTCCTCGCTGAGCACCTCATCTTCCAGCGTGAGCATGAGGTTCATGGACTCCGGGATGGGGTCGGCCAGAGAGCGCCACCACCCCTGGATCTTGGCGCCCTTGGCCAGCTCGACGAGGGCCTCGCGCTCCTCGTCGCTGACGTCGTAATGACGGCAGAGCGCGTCAACAGTGGGCCACTTTACGGAGCCCTCCTTGGTCTCATATCGGCTCAGCGTCGCCTTGGAGACGCCCACAGCCGAGCCCGCCTCTTCGAGGGTGAGGCCCTTGCGTTCCCGTAGGCGGCGGAGATCCGAGCCCAGCTGACGTCTACGTGTGGTGGGACCAACGGCCATGTGTCCAGCCCTTCATGTCGAACTCCCGCTGAGACTGCCGCTGTGGCGCCAACGCGGCAAGACGGCGTACGCCGGGGGCGCGTGTCACCGCCCAGCGCTTCGCACAGCCCTAAATGAGAGTTCCATTTTGAGAGTTCCACTGCCACTCTCAGTGAGGGAGTCATTGCGTGACGCTAACAAGCCTTCAGTATCAAGGGGTTGACGTACATGAACGATTGTCGCTGTGGGGTCCAGCGCAAGAGTTGGGAGCTCGCCTTCTCGGCGGAACCGGAGGAAGTGGCCGGTCTCCGTAACGTGATGCGGTTGCACCTGGGCCTGTGGGGCCTCCAGGAACAGATTGAGACGGCTCAGCTGTGTGTCAGCGAGCTGACAGCCAACGTCATCAGGCATGTCGGCCCCGGCACACCGACAACGCTCGCCGTCTCGATGAACGGCACGTACCTGCGTATTGAGGTTCACGACCCTGACACCCGCGCCCTGCCCACATTGATCGCCACAAGCGAGGACTCTGAGGCAGGCAGGGGCATGACGCTGGTCGACGCGATGGTGGACCGCTGGGGCGTCCAATTGCGCGCGGATCGAAAGGTCACTTGGTGCGAGCTGGCAACGGGGCTCGTCTCGGAGAATCGGGAGAACGGCCACAGTGAAGGCGCGGGGGTGGCGAGAGCGGAAGCGATGCTCGCTGTGTACGGAGCGACGAAGCTGCCTCGCTCCGCGACCTCGACGGTGTTGAGCGTGGCAGTAGCGGAGGCGGCTGCGATTGATGTAATCGCTGACTTCCTCCACTGGCTCCGTGCTCATGGGTGCGACCCGGACGAGGCGTTGGATCGGGCGCAGAGACACTTTGAGGCTGAGCTACGAAAGGCGCTGTAGGTCGGACAGCAGGACTCATCGAGGCCGGCGAACGGTTCGAAGACGGGTCGTCCCGAAGGGTTCGTGTGTGACAGACGTGAACAGGTCATCAAGCGCTCGAAATTAGCCAAGGTTCGATCAGGGGGCCGTTCAGTTGGTCGAGGTCGCCAACATGTTCGGATGTCGCCCTCGAACGGTTCACCCAAGAAGATCTATTTTGGCCCGCCTCCTGGCGTCCTGGAGGGGCAGACGTTCGCTTCGCACAACGAGTTGTATGCGAAGAATGTGCATCGCCAGCGAGGCGCGGGGATCTCGGGGACGGCCGCTGAAGGTGTGGACTCCATCGTGGCCAGCGGAGGGTACGCCGCTGACGAGGACTACGGCGACACCATCATCTACACCGCCCGAGGAGGAGATCGTGACAAATCGGGCCACATCACCAAGGATCAGGAGTTGGCCGGGTCCAACGCAGGGCTGGTCCTGAACTTCAGGGAAGGGCTGCCTATTCGGTTTGTCCGAGGGTTGGGCATAGTAAGCGGCAAGGCGCGCAAGGGGTATGAGTACGCCGGGCTCTATCAAGTCGACGACTACTGGGGTGTTCGTACAGCGCGGGGGCACCTGATGTGGCAGTACAGGTTGGTCAAGGATGGGATCGAAGATCCCTTGCAGACGGCCACCGGAGTATGCGGGGATCCTGATCGCGACGATTCGACCGATCTTGAGCGCTCGGTTGCGAAGTACATCAGCACGCAGCGAAGGGTGCGCAATACGAAGCATGTGCGCGCCATAAAGGCGCTGTATGGGAATACGTGTCAGATGTGCAGGACTACCCTCGCTGTGGGGTTGGACGGTGCTACGTACAGCGAGGGCGCACACATACACGCCTTGGGAGCGCCACACCTCGGGCCGGATGAGCCGGATAATATCCTGAGTCTGTGTCCAAATTGTCACGTGCTCTTCGATAATGGAGCCCGGCTGATCACTGATCGTTTCGAGATTGTCGATGGTCTGACGCAACAGGTAATTGGCGATCTCTATGTGAAGCATGATGTGCACAAGGTGAGACGAAAGTATCTTCGGGCTCATCGGCGTCGCTGGGCCGACCGGAGTGGCGAACTTTAGGGGTCCTTGCACTATGAGCGCACGACCCGGGCAGGCGCAGTGCAAGGACCCCTTAGGTCATCCTGCCGTGAGCGCCGAGTACGACCAGACATCAGCGGGAAGGTCGCGGTCGAGTCTCCACGTGATCGCCATCGGGTTGTTGCCTTGGTGCTTGAGGTATTGGGCCGAGCCCAACAGCATCCATGGGTGTGCCTTGCCGATGTCAGTGTCCTTGTATCGGCGAAGGAACAGGAGGACGTGACTTCCGTCAGCAACGTGGTTTCTGTAGCGGCGCCCAGTGGGGGAGTCCTCCCGAGTGCTGTTCTGCGACTCCCAGTGGAATTGTGTCGGGCTGACCGCAAAGTCCTTGTATCGGACCGTCGGCGAGAAGTCTTTCTCGTCCTTTTCTAGAGTGATCAGTAGTGCGTCGGATTGGAGCTCTTCGCTCCATGTCACGCCCTGAGCGAATACTCCAGGCATCTGGCCGCCAAACTTGGCAATGTTCATCGCGGCCAGGATTTCGGAACGGTTGTACCAGCTGTGTACTCGCAGAGGGAGGTGGCTCTGTGGGGCAGGCAGTCGGGTGGCGACGTGATCTGCCTGGTCAAGCCCATGATCAAGGATTTGCCTGAGCTCTCGGCGTAGATAAGGCTGGCCTCCCAAGGAGTTGAGCCCTTCGCTGTAGCTCGTAAAGCCACCACCTTTGTCCCACAGGGTAAAGAACAACATGCGGGCGAAGGCTTGATGCTCTGGATCAAGGTCATTGTAGTTGGGGGCGTCGTCACTGAGGAGCTGAGAGTACGCGCTCACCCGGTCGGGGTCGTCGACGTGAAGGAAAGCATGCGCGCGCTTCAGGAGTTCGTCCTCCCCGTTTGGGGAGGGGTCTTCAAGGAGCCTCGCGTGTCGGAGGATGCGTGTCCACGAGTTCTTTCCTTTGTAGAGCTCCCTGATATCGCGGCGGCTCTCGCGGAGATAATCAGCCAAGTCGTGCTGGGCGTACTCACGCACCTCTTTGGCAAGAGCGTTGATGTCGAGCTTCAATTGCTTGCGGATGTTGTTGAGGATCAGGTCTTTTGCCTGCGGCTCTAGGATGATGTCGCAGCCTGATGGAAGTTGCGGAAAGTCGTGCTCTATGTGCTCGACGAGGCGACTTCTCGTAAAGCTGGTTAGGGCCTTGAACTGCTCCTCGAAGCGGAACTCTGCCCGATGTTGGCCGATGAAATCCAGGACCGTCAATACCGGCTTCGACACAGTACGTCGAAGTCCTCGCCCCAACTGTTGAAGGAAAACAGTTGCACTGCCCGTCGGCCTCAGAAGGAGAAGAGTGTCGACATCTGGTACATCAAGACCTTCGTTGAAGAGGTCAACCGAGAAAATTACTTGGATTCTTCCAGCTTTGAGAGCGCCAAGTGCATTGTCTCTCTCCTCACTTGATGAGTCACTGTCGAGGGCTACGGCGGAGAAGTTGGCCTTGCGGAAGAAGTCGGCCATGAAGTGGGCATGGGCCTTGGATACGCAGAACCCCAAGGCGTGCATGGTGCCGGGGTTTGCAAGCTTCTCCTGAATAGCTTTGACGACGAGACGTGCGCGAGCGTGGTTTCCAGTGAAGACATTGCTCAGCGCGCCCTGGTCGTAGGATCCACCCTTCCAGGTGACGCTGGTGAGGTCGGTTCCGTCGGGAATCCCGAAGTAGTGGAAAGGTGACAGGAGGTCATTCTCTAGGGCTTCCCATAGCCGCAGCTCTGCCGCGATGCGGCCGTCGAAGAACTCGTCCTGAACGTTCTTTCCGTCCATCCGCTCCGGTGTAGCGGTAAGCCCCAACAGCTCCCTCGGCTGGAAGTGTTCGATGATGCGCCGGTAGGTGTTGGACGTGGCGTGATGGAACTCGTCGATCACCACTACGTCGAAGTGGTGGGCTTCCAACTCGTCTAGGCGTGTGGCCGTGAGGGACTGGACACTGGCGAAGACGTGCTTCCATTCCTTCGGCCGCTGCCCCTGATAGAGGAGTTCCCCGAACGATGGATCGTCGAGCGCCTCTCGGTAGGTGCGCAGTGACTGCTTCAGGATCTCCTTGCGGTGCGCGACAAAGAGCAGCCGCAGGTCGTTCTCTTCCGCCTCATGGAGGAGGCGCTTGTAGTCCAACGCCGCCATGACGGTCTTACCCGTGCCCGTGGCGGCGACGAGTAGATTCTTATGGCGGTCGTGAACCTCGCGCTCCACACGGAGCCGCTCCAACATGTCTTTCTGGTGGGCGAACGGATGCATTTCAAGTCCGGACAGGCTGATCTTGAGATCGTCTCCGCTCCGTTGCCCACCTGCCTGAGCTAGGGCGTCATCGAGTCGCTGCCAGTCAGTCTCGGGTCTGTACAACTCGAATGCGCTGTCATTCCAGTAGGAGTCGAAGGTGCCCTCGAACTTGTCCAGTACGGGACGTGTGGCGACGGCAGACAGTCGGACATTCCACTCCAGCCCGTCGAGTAGCGCAGCTCGGGACAGATTGGAGCTGCCTACGTAGGCCGTGTCGAATCCCGTATTGCGACGGAAGAGCCATGCCTTGGCGTGAAGGCGCGTGGATCTGGTCTCGTAGTTGATCTTTACTTCTGCACCGAAGTCCCGGACCAGCCTGTCGAGTGCGTGACGATCCGTGGCACCCATGTAGGTGGTGGTCACGACACGGATGGGGACTCCACGATCCCTCGCCGATCTGAGGGAGTCTTCCAGAACACGCAAGCCGTACCACTTAACGAAGGCGCACAATAGATCGACTCGGTCAGCTGTGGCGAGCTCCGCGCGAAGCTCGGTCCCCAGGCTCGGATCTTCAGGAGCGTTGGTGAGGAGAGCAGTCTCGGAGAGCGGCGTGAGAGGCCTGATGGCGTAGACGCCCTTGCTCTCCTGCCTAGCCAGCGCCATTAGTTGGCGGGGGCCCTCTGCGATGACTTCCACTGCTTCGGCATCGGAGTCGGTGGGAAGTGACTGCATGATGCGGTTGGCAGCGTCGATTCGATCTTTGTGCGGCAGCCCTCGTAAGGCCCGCTGTACGGCTTCACCTACATATTGAGCCAGCACATGGGGGGAAGACGCGTCGCTCACGTCGGAGGTGATGGCAGCCCAACCGCCAGCAGCGAGTTGGTCGACTTCGTCTTGGAGTCGATCGGTCAGCAGCCGTTCGTACACGCCGGCTACTGGCTGTGCGCGGTCCCCCGTGTTGGTCACGTGCGTTCCCTTCGTGAGCGTGGCACGTTGTGCAAGTCGTGCCCTCAGTCTTAACACCCGCTACTGACAGCGCCGCGATCTTCGGTGAGGAAGCTGCGGTCCTGGCGCACCGCCTGTGACCACATGCCCGACACGTCTGATGTGCCGTCGGGATCAGCGAAGGCCGCTGCCACGGCAGGGGCCTTCGCCGTGCAGCGGGGACAGTACGGCCATGTTGATCACCGTGATTTGTGCGGACTGACCAGGAGGCGGTGGTCGCAGGTCACAGCACGGTTTAGGTGTCGATCTACCGGCCTTGCACGCCGCCTTCTGGGTAGGTGCGCGTTACAGGAATGCCGATCTCTCTCGGTGAGTGGCGTGCGGAGCGGATGTATCGCCTCCCGTCGCGTTGCCCCCGGAGGGCAGTCCCCGGCCCGGTCAAGTGGTTGTGCGGAAGAAGCCGTAGAACCGACGGCCTGGCCAAGCCGGGGCGCAGGGACAAGGGGATGCCGTATGGCCGATATATCCAATCCTCCGAGCGGATCCTCGGAGAAACCAAGGCTACGGCGAGACATGGGCCGGATCAGCCTGTTGTTCGCCGGTGTGGGGTCGATCATCGGCTCTGGCTGGCTCTTCGGCGCGCTCAATGCGGCCAGGCTGGCTGGGCCGGCCTCGATCTTCTCCTGGGCGATCGCCGCGGTGATGATCCTGCTCATCGGGCTGTGTTTCGCCGAGCTGGGGACCATGTTTCCGGTATCCGGTGGAGTGGTGCGTTTTCCGCATATCTCCTTCGGGTCGTTCGCCAGCTACACCACGGGATGGATCAACTGGATCGCCGCGGCGACCGTAGCTCCCATCGAGGTGGAAGGCGCCCTTCAATACGCCACCAAGTGGGCGGACTTCACCCAATTCCATCCCAAAAGCGGGGCGCACACCCTGACGCCACTCGGTTATGTGATCGCGGTCATCGCGATGGCGTTCTTCGTGGCGTTGAACTACTTCGGTATCCGTTGGTTCGCGCGGGTCAACAACGCGCTGGTCTGGTGGAAGCTGGCCGTCATCATCCTGGTGGTCGTCTCCTTCGCCGTCACGGCGTTCCACGGCCGGAACTTCACCGCTGCGGAGTACGGCGGGTTCGCGCCGGGTGGGATGAAGGGCATTTTCACCGCCATCTCGACCGCTGGAATCACCTTCTCCTTCCTCGGCTTCCGACAAGGCGTCGAGCTGGCGGGTGAGACGGACAACCCCAAGCGCAACGTCCCGTTCGCGGTCATCGGTTCGGTGCTGGTCACCGGAGTGATCTACATCCTCCTTGAGATCGCCTTCATCGCCTCGGTACCGGGGCACGATCTGAAGTCCTCCGGCGGCTGGCTCAGCCTGACGTTCGCCAACGACTTCGGCCCGCTGGCCGCGATCTCCAGTGCCATCGGGCTCGGCTGGCTGGCGTACGTCCTGTACGTCGACGCGGTGATCTCTCCCGCGGACACCGGACTGGTCTACACGACGGTGACGGCCCGTATCTCGTATGCGATGGGGCGGAACGGGAACGCGCCGGAGGCGCTGACGAAGACGACCTCGCGGGGGGCGCCGATGATCAGTCTGGTCGTCACGTTCGTGCTGGGGCTGATCGTCTTCCTGCCCTTCCCGAGCTGGCAGCAGCTGGTCGGATTCATCACCTCTGCGACGGTGCTGTCCTTCGGTTCCGGTCCGCTCGTGCTGGCTGCGATGCGGCGCCAGATACCGGACTGGAACCGGCCGTTCCGGGTGCCCGGCGGCGATGTGATTCCGTTCCTCGGGCTGTACTCGGCGAACCTGATCGTCTACTGGGCCGGTTGGAACACCAACTGGAAGCTGTTCGCGACCATCGGCATCGGCTTCGTTCTCCTGGCCATCTTCGAGATCACCGACAAGGGCCGAGCCCCGAAGCTGGACTGGCGGGCGGGTCTGCCGTGGCTGGCGCCGTGGCTGGTGGGCCTGGCCGTCATCAGCTGGGTGGGCGATTACGACGGCGGCCTGGGGTACATCGGGCTCGGCTGGGGCTTCCTGGTCAACCTGGTTCTCGCCGCGGTCGTCTATCTGCTGGCGCTGAGGTTCAGGCTCCCGGCGGCACGGGTGGAGCGCCATATCGAGGAGGCCCGCGCCGAGGCCCGGGTCGAGGAAGAGGAGCTGGGGCGGGCGGAGTAACGGACGCCCGTCCTGCGGTGGTGAGCGGCGCCGGCTCGGGCGTCGCTCGCACCACCCGGCCCGGCGGCGGACTTGTGTCGCCCGCCCCGGGGGGAGGCCCGTGTAGGCGGGGGTGCGCCGCGTAGCGTGGCTGTATGAGTAGTACAGGCATGCGCTCTGGCACGTTGACGCTGCACATCGGGCGTGAGGAAGTGGCCCTCCGGCGGCGCTACGAGGTTGCCAGCATCCTCAACGACATCCTGGTCGCCGTGTGGTTCATCGTCGGAAGCGTGATGTTCTTCTCCGACGACTGGACCGTGACGGGGACGTGGTGTTTCCTCATCGGCAGCATCGAGCTGCTGGTCCGCCCGGTCATCCGCCTCTTTCGGCACCTGCACATTCAGCGTGTCCGTTCCTCCGCCGGGAACGGGCAGGTCTCTGACTCCACGCAGGATTACTAGGGTCACGGCCCGCGGCCGGCTCACTCATAGCGCCACGGGAAACGTCCAGTAGGGCCCCTACGCCCCATGGCACCCCCGGTAAGCCCCTCCCGACCCGCACCAGCACACCGCGTTCCGTGCCGGGGGCCAGGAGATGGCGCGGCCCCGGGCTGCCAGCGTCGTCGCGTACTGGGGGAGCAGGGCCGTCTCCGACGGGGAGGCCGACTCCGAGGCGGCGAAGGCCTCGTACGAGGGGATGCTTCCGGTCACGATGCCCAGGTTCGTGGTGCCGGCCGCCGCGAGTTCCCGCAGGGCCGCTTCGATCTCGATCAGGTGCGTCGCGTGCGAGGGGTACTCCGCCTCCAGGACCGGGTACGCCGCCACGAGTTCGGTGAGTTCCGGGGCCTGCCAGTGCAGTACCGCCACCGGGAACGGGCGGGACAGCGCCGCCCGGTAGGTGCCCAACTCCGACTGGAGGCGGGCGATTTCCGCGCGGAGTACCGCCGGGTCGTTCGAGCCCAGGGCCCACAGGCGGTTCGGGTCGTGGAGTTCGTCGAGGCTGATGTCGCCCGTGTGCAGGGAGTCCGCCAGGGCGTCCCAAGCGTCGTGCTCGTTGCCCAGGGCGCGGCTCACGCGGTGGCGGCCCGTGAGGAGGGCCTGGGCCGCGTACGGGACGTCCTCCGCCGGGTCGACCAGCAGGGTCAGGGCCTTCGTGAACGTGGCGTGGGCGGCGTCCGGTTCGTCGTGGGCCTCCAGGGTCTCCGCGACGATGGCCCAGGGGGCCGGGTCCTGCGGGGTGGAGGCGCGGATGCCGTCGATCATGGCGCGGGCTTCCGCCTCGTGACCGTATTCCCAGAGGTTGGCCGCCTGCAGGGCCTTGATCAGGGCGAGGTTCTCGGCCGGGCCCGCCAGGAGCCGGTCGTAGAGCGTCGTGGCGCGGGCGCGGTCGCCGGCCAGTTCCAGGTGGGCCGCGGCCTGGAGCAGCAGCGGTTCCTGGTCCTCCGGGTACTGCTCGGCGGTGCGGAGCAGGCGCTCGGCTTCGGCTTGGTGATCGGCGGGAGTGTCGGGGCGCATGCTCCACACCGTACTGCCGGACGGGGCTCTGGAGACTTCGGGATCCAGCGCTTATCGTGCCGCCCGTGCAGCAGCCGATGCGGGATGCGATACCGGTAGTGGTGCAGCGGGCGCCTTCGCGGCGCCGCACCGCCTTCGCGCGCGGGTTGTGGACCGGCGCCGAAGTCACCATGACGCTGGGGCTCGTGGTGCTGCTCTTCGTCGTGCACCAGCTGTGGTGGACCAATCGCGAGGCCCGGCAGGGCGCCGCCCATCAGGTCCAGGCCCTGGAGCGTCAGTGGGAGGGCGGCCCGGGGCGCGGGAGCGGCGCCGGTGACGGGGATGTGACTCCGGCCACTCCGTCGCCCGGCCCGGATGCCGGTTCCGGTTCCGGGGCCGGCTCCCGCGACAGTTCGGGAAGCCGTACGCGGTCCGCTGCCGGGGGCGGTCGGCGGGCGGCCCGTGCCCCGGCCTGGGACAAAGCGTTCGCGGTGATCCGGATCCCGCGTATCGGGATCACCGCTCCCATCGCTCAGGGCGTCAGCAAGCAGAATGTGCTCAACAAGGGCTATGTGGGGCATTACGTACAGACCGCGGGACCCGGCCAAGCGGGTAACTTCGCGCTCGCCGGGCACCGCAACACCCATGGCGAGCCCTTCCGTTACATCAACCGGCTGCGCCACGGCGACACCGTGACCGTCGAGACCGGCAGCGCCGTGTACACCTATGTCGTGGACAAGGGGCTCCCGCAGACCTCTTCGCGCGACGGCGGGGTGATCGCCGCGGTGCCGCGCAGCACCGTCAGGCCGCAGTACGGGTACAGCACGCCCGGCTACTACCTGACGCTGACGACCTGCACACCCGAGTACACCTCCCGGTACCGGCTCGCCGTCTGGGCCACCCTGCGGTCCATGCGGCCGCGTTGACCGTACGCGAGACCACCGCCACGGCCTCCCGGACGGGGGCGGTACCGGCCGGATCCGGCCCGGCCGGTTTCCCTGAGCCCGTGATCGGCGGGACCGGCAGGGCCTAAGGTCTCTGACGTGCTCAGACGTCGTCCTCAGTTGTTGTGGCTGCTTGTGCCCTTTGTGCTGTTCCTGGGGGCGGTGCCGTTCGTCAATCGCGTGCGGCCCGTTCTGCTCGGACTGCCCTTCCTGTTCCTCTGGATGATCGCGGCGACGCTTCTCACGCCGCTCGCCGTCTGGCTGACCCACCGCGGTGACCGGCGCGCGGACCGGCATGCGGGCCGGCATGCGGGCCAGGACGTGGACCCTCGGGGTGATCGCCGGTGAACGCCGCTGTCGCCACCTCGATCTTCGCGGTTTTCATGGTCGCGACCGTCGTACTCGGCCTGGTCGCCGTCCGCGGTGGCCGGACCGGCGGGCTCGCCGAGTGGTCCGTCGGCGGGCGGAGTCTGGGTTCGGTCTTCATCTGGGTGCTGATGGCCGGCGAGGGCTACACCAGCTTCAGCTACCTCGGCGCGGCCGGCTGGGGCTACAACTACGGGGCCCCGGTGCTGTACGTGGTCGCGTACATGTCCTGCGGGTACGCGATCGGTTACGTCGTGGGCCCGACGCTGTGGGCGTACGCCAGGCGGCACGGCCTCGTCTCGATCACGGACATGATCGCGCACCGTTACGGCAAGCCCTGGCTCGGCGCCGCCGTCGCCGTCCTCGCGACCGTCTTCCTGCTGCCGTACATCCAGCTCCAGATCACCGGCATGGGCGTCGTCGTCTCGACCATCTCCTACGGCGCGATCAGCCTCAACTGGGCGTATTTCGTGGCCTTCGCAGTCACCACCGGGTTCGTCGTGGTCAGCGGACTGCGGGGGAGCGCCTGGGTCTCCGTCCTCAAGGACGCACTCGTCATCGGCACGCTCGCCTTCCTCGCCCTCTACGTGCCACTGCACTACTTCGACGGCTACGGGGACTTCCTGCACCGCGTCGTCACCGAGAAGGGCGACTGGCTGACGTTTCCCGGCCACGGGGGCGGCGGAGCGGGCGGCAGCGGACTCGGCCAGGCCTGGTACGTGAGTACGTCGCTGCTCAACTCGCTGACCGTGGTGATCTTCCCGACCACCGTCGCCGGGTATCTCGGGGCGCGCAACGCCGACGTGCTGCGGAAGAACGCGGTCTGGCTGCCCGCGTACAACATCCTGCTCTTCGTCCCGATGTTCCTGGGTCTCGCCGCTCTGTTCGTGGTGCCGCACCTGACCGGCACCGACTCCAATCTGGCGCTCTTCAAACTGGTGGTGGACTCGCTGCCCGCCTGGGCCGTCGGCGTCATCGGGGTCGCGGCAGCCCTCTCCTCGATCGTTCCGATGGCCATCTTCATGCTGGTCATCGGAACGATGTGGGGGCGCAGTGTGCTCTCGCTCGTACCGCGGTGGCGCGAGCGGCAGAAGGGCGCGTCGCAGTGTGTGGTCGTCGTGGCGGGCGCGCTGGCGCTGCTGCTGACGTACACCGCGCCCAACACCCTGGTACGGCTGTCCCTGATCTCGTACGAGGGGATGGCGCAGCTCCTGCCGATGCTGCTCCTCGGGCTCGTGTGGCGTCGGCTGACGCTGCTCGGCGCGGGCAGCGGTCTCGTGGTCGGTGTTGGTGTGGTCTGCGCGTTCGTCTTCAGTGACCACGATCCGGTGTGGGGCGTGAACGCGGGCATCGTCGCGCTGGGCGCCAATCTCGTGGTCGCGCTCGCCGTGACGTACGCGGGGCCGCGCGAGCGCGACGCACGGCCGGACGAGGAGGTGCTCGCCCGGGATCCGATCGGAGTCACCGGCGGTGGGACCGGCAGCGCCGTTGGTGGCGCCGGCAGTGGTGAGCACGGTGGTGAGGGCGGTGCCGGTGGCCGCGAGGGGGGAAGCTGACGTCCCCGTCCGGAACCGAACCGGCCTCCGGGTCTTCGAGCCGGCCGGCCCGGCCGCTTCGCCGGGGACGGCGGGCCAGCGGCGCGGGTGGAGCAGCAGTGGCAGAGGGGCTCGTCCCGGAGCTGCCAACCCGGTCGGCCGCGCGCTCCTGGGGCCGCGCAGGCTGCTGGAGCCGATTGAAGCGGGTCGTGTATAACGGCTGGAGATACGTTTTTCATCGTGGAGTACTCAGCACGCGGCATGGAGCACCCGGTGCCCCCGTGACGCGGACACCGGAAGGGGTGGGAGACATGGCCGGTCGGCTCGTGCGACTGCCCCGTCCCGCGGTGGCGCTGCTCTTCCTCCTCTTCGCTCAGGCGATGCTCGTCGAGGGCGGCACGCTCTCCTCGGCCGTCGCACTCGCCGCCACCGCCGCTGTCGGGTCGGCGCTCGCCGCCTGCGCGCTCATCACCTCACGCAACGCGCCCGCTGTGCCGCGCACCCGGATCCGTACGGCCATCCGAGACCGTGAGCGCCGTACGGCCTTCCTGCCGCAACGCGATCCCGACGCCTCGGGCAGGCCCAGGCCCCGCGCACCCGGTCGTCCCGTCCCGACGGCCGCCTAGGACTCCCTCCGCACCACGTCTGTGCACGGTTCTCCGCTGCGGTCCGTCACGCCGACATGTCTTCCTGTCCGGCCCGCGACGAGACCCCCGGAGGGTTTTCCCGTGTTCTCTTCCTTCTTCGCTGCGTTCGCCAGCCTGGTCACGCACATCGCCGACCTGCTCCAGCCGCTCTTCCACGGATCGGCGACCGCCGCCGCGATCATTCTCTTCACTGTCTGTGTGCGGCTCGCCGTGCACCCTCTCTCCCGCGCGACGGCCCGCGGGCAGAAGGCCCGCACCAAGCTCGCCCCGCGCGTGGCAGAACTGCGCAAGAAGCACGCCAAGGACCCGCAGAAGATGCAGAAGGCCATCATGGAGCTGCATGCCGAGGAGAAGATCTCCCCGCTCGGCGGCTGCCTGCCGAGCCTGCTGCAGATGCCCGCGTTCTTCGTGACGTACCACCTCTTCTCCAGCGCGAACATCGGCGGCTCGTCGAACTCCCTCCTCGGCCACACGCTCATGGGCAGCCCCCTCGGAGGCCGGTTGAAGGACGCGTTCGGGCACGGCGGGCTCCTCGGTGAACAGGGGGCCGTGTACCTGGTGCTCTTCGTGATCGTCGCCGCCGTCGCCACGTTCAACTACGGCCGCACGAAGCGGATGATGGCCGCAGCCCCGGTCCCCGCCGCCACCGACGGCCCGGGGGCCGGGGCGATGGGCGCGATGACCAAGGTGATGCCGCTGATGTCGTTCGCGACGCTCCTCACGGTGTCCTACGTGCCGCTCGCCGCCGCGCTGTACGTCGTCACCAGCACCACCTGGACCGCTGTCGAGCGCGCCTTCCTCTACCGGGACACAGTGCCCGCGGGGGCAGTCGCGGCCAGCCCGTTGTAACGGCCCGACCTGCGGTGTTGGCGTCGCAGCTGAGAGTCACGGTGGTCCAGCTGATGAACGGGGTCTTGCGGCCCGGACCTCGAACTTGGAGGATCAGCCAATCCCCCCGATGGCCGCAACCCATCGGCCGGACCGGTCCAATCGTTGGGAGACTGACCATGAAGCTGCTGCGTGTCGGAACGCCCGGGGCCGAGCGCCCCGCACTGCTCGACGCCGACGGAACCCTCCGTGACCTCTCCGCGCTGATCACGGACATCGATGGAGAGCTGCTCGCCGACGAGGCGGCGCTCGCCCGGGTACGGGCAGCCGCCGCGACCGGGGAGCTGCCCGCCATCGAGGGCGAGGTGCTCCGCATCGGGCCGCCGCTCGGGCGGATCGGCAAGATCGTCTGTATCGGGCTGAACTACCACGACCACGCCACGGAGACGGGCGCGGCCATACCCGCCGAGCCGATCGTCTTCATGAAGGCTCCCGACACGGTGGTCGGCCCCGACGACACCGTGCTCGTACCGCGCGCCAGCGAGAAGACCGACTGGGAGGTCGAGCTGGCCGTCGTCATCGGGCGTACGGCCCGATACCTCGGGTCGGCGCAGGAGGCGCTCGGTCATGTCGCCGGGTACGCGGTCGCCCACGACGTCTCCGAGCGGGAATTCCAGATCGAGCGCGGCGGCCAGTGGGACAAGGGCAAGAACTGCGAGACGTTCAATCCGCTCGGCCCCTGGCTGGTGACCGCCGACGAGGTGGCCGACCCGCAGGCGCTCCCGCTCAAGCTGTGGGTGAACGGTGAGCTGAAGCAGGACGGCACGACCGCCGACCAGATCTTCCCGGTCGGCGAAGTGGTGCGGTATCTGAGCCAGTTCATGACGCTCTACCCGGGTGATGTCATCAACACCGGAACACCCGCCGGAGTGGCGATGGGGCAGCCCGACCCGAAGCCGTATCTGCGGGCCGGCGACGTCGTGGAGCTGGAGATCGAAGGGCTCGGACGGCAGCGGCAGCCGCTCAAGGACGCGTAGCGGGCGGTCCGCCCGGCAGCGGGAGCCGCCCGCCTGTGCGGGAACGCGGCTGAGCGGGTGCCTGCGGCCATGACAGTGGTCATGTCCGCGGTCACGCCTGTGGGCCGGTGGCAGTCCACCGGCCCGCGGGCTCTCGTCGTGTGACAGGGCTTGACCCCGGCGTGACCGCTTCGGCCCGGCGCGCCGCCCACCGGAGGCTCAGGCCGGCGTCCGGCGTTCCGGCCGGCCGGCGCTGACCGGCGCGCCCGGCGCCGGCTGCCCGAGCGGCTCCGGAGCAGCCTCCATGGGGGTGCGGCGGCGGCCCTTCGGCAGCAGCAGGGCCGGTACGGCTGCCAGGAGCAGCAGCCCGACCGCCCACCAGTACGTGTGCTGGAAGGCGTCCGCCCGCGGGGCGCCGCCCGTCGGACCGGCCGAGCGGGCTGCCAGCAGTACCGACACCAGCGCCGTCCCGGCCGATGTGCCGACCTGGGAGACGATGTTCAGCACCGTGCTCCCCGACGGCACGTCCTCGCGGGCCAGCCCACGGGTCGCCACCGTGTTGACGGGCATCATCACCATGCCGACGCCCGAGCCCATCACCAGCAACGCCGCGCACAGCCGCCAGTACGGTGTTCCGGGCCCGGCCTGAGCGGCGAAGAGCGACAGGCCGACCGCGGCCACCGCGATGCCCGAGACGACGACGAGCCGCGGGGACACCCGGTCGGTCCGCCGGGTCGCGATCTGCATCGAGACGCCGACAGCGAGGGCGAGCGGGATACCGAGCAGCCCCGCATCGGTGGCGCTCAGGCCGCGCGCCGTCTGGTAGTACATCGGCGTCAGCAGCATCGAGCCGAAGTAGCCGCAGGGGAAGAGCGCCATCGTGGCGACGCCGGCGGCGAACGTACGGTCGCGGAACAGGCGCAGCTTCAGCAGCGGATACCGTGCGGTCAGCCCGCGAGTGACGAACCCCGCGGTCAGCAGCAGCCCCGCGACTGCGGGCAGCAGCGCCCCCGGTGAGGTGAAGTCCGCGTGCGCGCCGCCCGTGGAGAGGCCGTAGATCAGCAGGGCGAGGCCCGGCGAGAGCATCAGCAGACCTGGCACGTCCAGCGGCTGTGCGGGCTGCGGCTCGTCGCGGTGCAGCAGCCGCGCCGCGAGCACCAGGGCCACCGCGCCGACCGGCAGGTTGACCAGGAAGATCCAGTGCCAGGAAGCGGCGTCGATCAGCCAGCCGCCGAGGACCGGCCCGCTCACCGGGCCGATCAGGACCGGAATGCCGAGCAGCGCCATCGGACGGCCCATCCGCTCCCGGTCGGCGGCGCGGATGACCATCGCCATGCCGACCGGCATCAGCAGTCCGCCGCCGAGCCCCTGGAGCACCCGGAAGAGGACCAGCGTCCCGATGTTCCAGGAGAGGGCTGCCAGCCCGGAGCCGAGAGCGAAGAGCACGATCGCGGTGAGATAGGTGCGCTTGGCGCCGAAGCGGCGCATGGCCCAGGCCGCGACGGGGATGACGGCGGTGAGCGCCAGCGTGTAGCCGGTCGACACCCACTGGACGGTGCTGACGGGGGCGCCGAACGCCACCGCCAGCGGGTGCAGGGCGACATTGACGATGGTCACGTCCAGCACGGCCATGACCGAGCCGACGATGACGACGGTGAGGATGCCCGCAAGGCCGGGGTCGGCTCCGGTTGAGCCACCGGGGGTGCCGGCGGTGCTCGCTGCGGTACGCATGGCGCGGTCAGCTGCCGTACGGGTGGTCGGTGCGGGCGGTACGCAGCGCGCGGCCCCACCAGACAAGCTGGTCGACCATGCCCTTGGCGGCGCCCCCGCAGACCGTCTCGTCGAGCGGCTTGCCGTCCGGGCCGAGTCCCGACCACGGTCCGTGCAGGCTGACGGAGTCGCGCACGGTCATCGCGTGCAGCTCGGCGAAGACCTGCCGCAGCTGCTCGACCGCGCGCAGCCCGCCGCCGAGCCCGCCGTACGAGACGAAGCCGACCGGCTTGGCCTGCCACTGCGTGTAGTGCCAGTCGATGAGGTTCTTCAGCGATGCGGGGAAGCTGTGGTTGTACTCGGGTGTGACGACGACGAACGCGTCGGCGCCGGCCAGCCGCGGGCTCACGTCGGCCAGCGCCGACTGGGTCCCCGCCGTGCTGGCGGGCAGACCGTCCCAGCCGGGCATGTGCACCGGGAGCTCCAGGTCCGCGATGTCGATGACGTCCAGCTCGATGTCCGTACGGTGGCCGACCGTGCCGGTGAACCAGTCGGTGACCGTCGGCCCCAGGCGGCCGCCGCGGACACTCCCCACGATGACGGCGACCCGGAGGGGCGCGTCCCGGCGGGCGGAACGGCCGTCGGGAACGGTTCCGGGCTCGGTGCCGGTCGTGTTCGCGCTCTCGATGGCGTTCGTGGTCTCGGTCATGCGGTCCCCCTGTGCTGAGTCGAGTGGTCTGCCGTGGCGCCCTTGCCGACGTCCACATCCACTAAGCTACAACGGGCGTTGTAGAAAGCGCAACGTATGTTGTAGATATCGTGATGTCATGACGAAGGAGCGCCGATGACCAGCACAGGTGCCGAAGGCGGAGCGGCGGCCGGGAAGGCCGCGAAGGCGGCCGACGGGTCCCCGGTCGCCCCGCCGCGCCGGGCCAGGACGAACAAGGCGGCCGCGATCTCGCACGCCGCCTGTGTGGTCTTCGGGCGGGACGGTTACTCGCGCGCGAGCATCGACACCATCGCCGCCGAGGCCGGCGCCTCCACCCGCACCCTCTACAACCACTTCCCCGGCGGGAAGGAGGAGCTCTTCCGCACGGTGGTGCAGTGGAGCTCGGGGCAGGTGCGGGACGCCCAACTGGCCCTGCTGGAAAGGTATCTGGACGTCAACCGGCTGCCGCAGGCGCCGGATCTGGAGCGGGACCTGCTGGCCCTGGCCCGTGCCTGGGTGGGTCTGATGGCGGAGTTCCGCAACCACTTCTCGCTGGTGCGGCACATCTACGCGGAGGCCGGGCACGTCCCCGCCGAGGTGCTGGACGCCTGGCAGGAGGCGGGGCCGCGCGCGGTGGGACGCCGGTTCGCCGTCGCGATGGGTGTCCTGGGCGATGCGGGGCTGGTCGATGTGCACGGCGACCCGGCCCAGGCCGCCGCACACTTCATGACGCTGACGTCGACCGACATCGTGCACCGGTCCTACTGGGGCGTGAGCCCGCTCCCCACGGCGGAGACCGACCGGCTCACGGCGGTCGGGGTGCGGGTCTTCCTGCGGGCGTACGGCCGCTGATCCGCGCTCGGGCGGGGGCGGTCGCCCTGGGTCATCCGGTCGCCAGGAAGCGCGTCAGCGCCTCCACGACCAGCGCGTGGTCCTCCGCCTGCGGCAGACCCGAGACCGTGACGGTGCCGACAACCCCGGTGCCCGCGACCATCAGCGGGAACGAACCGCCGTGCGCCGCATACCGGTCCAGGTCCAACCGGGACGTGTCGTCGAAGGTCGTCCCCTTGGCGCGGAACCGCGCGCCCACCAGCAGGGAACTCGCCGCGTACCGCTCGACGACCCGGCGTTTGCGTTCGATCCAGACGTCGTTGTCGGCGCTCGAACCCGGCAGGGCGCAGTGGAACAGCTGCTGCGCCCCACGCCGGATGTCGATCGCCACCGGCGCGCCGCGCTCCCGGGCGAGGCCGGTCAGCAGGGCGCCCAGCGCCCAGGCGTCGTCCAGGTCGAACTGCCGCAGCACCAGCCGCCGTTCCTGCTCCTCCAGCTCCGCGACACCGGGCAGGTCCGGCCGTGCGGCGCTCACAGCTCCACCGTGATTCCGTCGCGCGCGGAGCGCCGGGCGGCCTCGATGACGTCCAGTGCCGCCGCGGCCTCGTCCGCCGTGACCGGTGGCCGTCCGCCTTCGCGCAGGGCCTTCGCGACGCCCGCGTAGTACGCCGGGTAGTCGCCGGGCAGCGTCGGTACGGGTGAACCGCCGCCCGTCACCGGGGATTCGCCCGCCCCGAGCCGGCCCCACAGCGACTCGGGCTCCTCGCCCCAGTGCGCGGTGGTCGCGGGGCGCGCGCCCTCGCGCAGCGCCGCCTCCTGCGGGTCGAGCCCGTGCTTCACATAGCCGGCCGCGGAGCCGAGTACCCGGAAGCGCGGGCCGAGCTGGGCAGTGGTGGCGGAGGCGTACAGATGGGAGCGGACACCGCCGGCATGGGTGATCGCGATGAAGGTGTCGTCGTCCGCGCGTGCGCCCGCGCGGCGGACGTCCGACTCCGCGTACACCCGGACCGCCGGGCCGAAGAGCACCAGCGCCTGGTCGACGACGTGGCTGCCCAGGTCGTAGAGCAGCCCGCCGATGTCCGACGGGTCGCCGGACTCGCGCCAGCCGCCCTTGAGCTGCGGGCGCCACCGCTCGAAGCGGGACTCGAAGCGCTGTACGTCGCCCAGCCGGCCGTCGGCGATCAGGGCCCGCAGGGTCAGGAAGTCGTTGTCCCAGCGGCGGTTCTGGAAGACGGAGAGCATCAGTCCGCGCTCATCGGCGAGCGCGGCCAGCTCGCGGGCCTCGGCGGCCGTGCCCGCGATCGGCTTGTCCACGACAGCAGGCAGCCCGGCCTCGATCGCGGCGGTCGCGAGCGGCACGTGCGTCCGGTTCGGCGATGCGATCACGACCAGGTCCAGCTCGCCCGCGTGCGCCCAGAGGTCGTCCGGGGTGTCGGCGAACCGGACGCCGGGGAGCTCGGCGCGCGCCTGCTCCCGGCGCTCCTCGTTCGAGGTGACGATCGTGTCGAGAACCAGGCCTTCGGTGGCCGAGATCAGTGGTGCGTGGAAGACGGAGCCCGCGAGGCCGTAGCCGACGAGTCCGACGCGGAGCGGGTTTGCAGTCATGCGATCCACTTAAGCAACGGTGTTGCCAAAGTGCAAGTGTCCCGCACAATGGGGGTGTGAACAGGAGCGACACCATCGGATCCGGCGCCAACCTGCCGGCACTGCGCAGTCATAACGCGGCGCTCGTGCTCGAACTGCTGCGCACGGCCGGTGAGGCCGGTATCAGCCGTATAGAACTCGCCGAGCGGACCGGGCTCACCCCGCAGGCCGTCAGCAATATCACCGGCCGGCTGCGGACGGACGGATTCGCCACGGACGCCGGGCGCCGCGCCTCCACCGGAGGCAAACCACGCACGGTGCTGCGGCTGGTCCCGGGCGCGGCGTACGCGGTCGGACTGCACCTGGACCGGGACCGGGTGAGCGCGGTGCTGGTGGACCTGGCGGGCGAGGTCGTGTCCGGGCGGAGTGCGGAGCTGGACTTCGGCGCGGGCGCCGCCGTGGTGGTCGAGGCGGTCGCGGGCCTGGTCGGCGCGCTCGCGGAGCCGGACGCCGGAGACGGTGGCGCGGGCTCCGGCCCGGCCGGCGGCCCGTCCCCGGTCCTGGGGGTCGGGGTCGCCGCACCCGGCCCCCTCGACCACGACACCGGGGTGCTGCGCCGGGTCACCGGATTCCCGCAGTGGGACGGCTATCCGCTGCGCGAGGCGCTCGCCGGACGGCTCGGGCTGCCCGTCGTCCTCGACAAGGACACCAATGCGGCGGCGCTCGGACTGGCGCTGCGCGGTCCCGGCGACTCGTTCGCGTACCTGCATCTCGGAACCGGTCTCGGTGCAGGACTGGTGCTCGGGGGCGCGCTCTACCGGGGGCCGCGCACCGGCGCCGGGGAGTTCGGGCACCAGACGGTCCAGCTGGACGGACCGCCGTGCGGCTGCGGTGGCCGGGGCTGTGTCGAGGCGCTCTGCCTGGCCGCCGTCGCCGGGGGCGACCACGCGGCGGCGGCACGTTTCCTGGGGGTCGGCGCTGCCAACCTCGTACGGCTGCTCGACGTCGACCGGGTGCTGCTCGGCGGCCGCACGGTGGACGCCGCCCCGGATGTCTACGTACGCGGCGTCGGCGCCGTACTCGCCGGGCGCGCCCAGTACGAGGGCGGCGGGGCCACCGTGCCGGTGGAAGCCGCGGGGGGCGGGCGGCGGCTCGTCGCCGAGGGGGCGGCGCAGCTGGCGCTCGCCCCCGTCTTCGGCCATTTCGGCCGCGCCGCTGTGCCGTTCAACGCCCGTCGGACCTGATGACAATGGGCTGATCGGGCGGGAGGCGTGGGGCATTCGGCGGTACGCGGTCGTGGCGGGCCGGGCCGTCCTGGGCGGTGCGGTTCGGTGTGCGGAGCCCGGACCTACGCGATCAGCAAAGGCGTCCCATGCGACTGCGCAGTGCCCTCGCCACCGTAGCGGCCCCGGCCGCCGTCACCCCTGCTCTGGCCGCCCTGCTGCTCACCGGCGCGCCGCCGGCCACCGCGCAGAGCGGCGCGGCCCGCACCGGCGCCGCGCAGAGCATCACGCTCCGGAGCCTGGCCGCGCGGAAAGCCACTGTCCGGGCCGCGGCCCTCCTGGCCCGAGCGTCGTCCGCGCCCGGCTGCGCCGACCGGGACGACTCCGCCTTTCCCGTCGAGGCCCGGATTCACGGTGGTCCGACCTCGTACGTGACCGGTGGCGACTTCGACTCCTGGACGCTGCGGCTGACGAACACATCGGACCGCCTGTGCCGCGACATCCACCCCGTCGTCGCCATCGTCGACCGCGGACGGAAACTGCAGGACCGGCAGATCCGGATGGAGTTCGACGACCCCGGCGCACACCGCTGGCGGCCGGTGCCCTTCACGACCACCGACGAGGACGAGCACATCGGCCCGTTCGGCGACGGAGCCGGCGGATTCGACGTTCCGGCGGGCCGGACCGTCTCCGTCGCTGTCCGGCTCGCGTTCGCCGGGGACACGACGCCGGACGATGTCACAGCCGACGCCGCTGTCGTCCGGCGGCACGGCGACGACGGCGACTGGGTGGGTGACTCCGGCGACTACCGCTTCTCCGTCACCGCCGATCCTCCCGTCATTCCGCCCGCCGCCCCATCCGCCGACCCCACCAGGACGGACGTGCCCGGCGAGCGCGTACCGGGGGAGCGCATTCCCGGCAGGGTCCACGACGGGGTGATCGGGGGCCGGGCCGGCGTCGGTCCCGAGGTCGGCCCGCGTACCGGCGCCCACCGCTTCCCCGGTGAGCTCGCCAGGACCGGCCGGCCGCACCGGCTGCGGACACTGGGCACCATCGCCTGCACCTGTGTGCTGCTCGGCGCGGCACTGGTCGTGGGGTCGCGGCGCCCGAGGATCCAGCGCCGCCGGTAGCCACACGGCGGCGCCGCGCCGTCCGGGGAAGGGGCATGGCGGGGCCGACCCGCTCAGCGGCACCGCCCCGCCGATGTGTTCACCCGGGTCTGGGACCATCCACCCGTGGACTACCCGCACAGCCAGGCACCTGGCGCACCGATCCGCTCCGGCATCCCGGAACACGGCCGCATCCCGAAGTACTACGCGGTCAAGGCCCATGTCTCGCTCCTCATGGAGGAGTTGGGCGAAGGCGAGGCACTG
Organism: Streptomyces sp. NBC_00859; assembly: GCF_045161865.1. Taxonomy (NCBI): domain Bacteria; kingdom Bacillati; phylum Actinomycetota; class Actinomycetes; order Kitasatosporales; family Streptomycetaceae; genus Streptomyces; species Streptomyces sp. NBC_00859. The sequence continues at coordinate 5,215,887 of NZ_CP108826.1, forward strand.
CCCACCGAGCGCGACCTGGCCGTGCGCTACGAGGTCTCCCGCGAGACCGTGCGGCAGGCGCTGCGCGAACTGGTCCTGGAAGGGCGGCTGAGGCGGCAGGGGCGGGGGACCGTCGTCGCGGGCCCGAAGCTCGAACAGCCCCTGGCGCTGGCCAGTTACACCGAGGGCGTGCGCCGCCAGGGCCGCACCCCCGGGCGCCACCTCATCTCGCTGGACCGCTTTCCCTGCCCCGGCGCACTCGCCGCGGAGACCGGCCTCCGCCCGGGTGAGCCGGTCTGGCACCTGGAGCGGGTGCTGCTCGCGGACGACGAACGCGTCGGCCTGGAGAGCACGTATGTCGCGGTGGACCGAGTCCCCTCGCTGGAAACGGAGTTCGAGCCCGACTCGTCCTTCTACGACTTCCTCCGCGACCGGCTCGGTATCCGTTTCGGCGACGCGGACGAGCGGATCGAGACGGTCCTGGCGACACCGCGCGAAGCCCTGCTCATCGGCACGCCGCCCGCGCTGCCGATGCTGCTGATCCACCGGGTCTCGCGGGACACGCGGGGGCTGCCCCTGGAGCGGGTGCGGACGCTGTTCCGCGGCGACCGCTTCAGCTTCACCACCCGGCTCGCCCCGAACTGAGGCCGGGGCGCAGGCCCGCGGTCCGGAATCGGGAGCCGGTTGCATCACAGAAAGGTAACGGGTCTAGTCCAGACTTGTGAGGCTGTTCACCGCGGCGTCGCCTCAGGGTCGGCGAAGGGCCACCCGCCCCCCGCAGCGTTGCCGTCGTGAGAGTCATCGTCGTAGGAGCCGGCGTGGTGGGAACCATGCACGCCTGGCACGCAGTGGAACGCGGCCACGAGGTCGTACAGATCGAGCGCGAGACCGAGGCACGGGGCGCCTCCGTCCGAAATTTCGGACAGGTGTGGGTCAGCGGGCGGGCCGGCGGGGAGGAGCTGGAGACCGCCCTGCGTGCCCGGGAACTGTGGGAGGAGACCGGGAAGCGGGTGCCGGGCATCGGCTTCCGCGCCACCGGGTCGCTCACCCCCGTACGGAACGCCCTGGAGCGGGACGTCGCGGAGGCCGCGCTCGAGCGGGACGACGCGGCGGCGCGCGGCTACCGGCTGCTGACAGCGCGGGAGGCGCGGCAGATCAACCCGGCGCTGCGCGGGGAGTTCGAAGCGGCCCTGTGGTGCGGGCAGGACGCGGCGGTGGAGCCGCGCATCGCCCAGCTGGAACTGAAGAAGGCCCTGCTGACATCCGGGAGATACCGCTACCTCGGCGGTCGGGAGGTCCGTGAGGTCACCGGCGCGGGCTCGGTGCGCGACGACCACGGCGATGTGCACTCCGGCGACGCGGTGGTCCTCTGCACCGGTGCCTGGCTCGGCGGTCTGGTCCGCGAACTGGCCCCGGAGCTGCCGGTCCGGCGGGTCCGCCTGCAGATGATGCAGACGGAGCCGCTCGGCGAGCGCCTGACCACATCCGTGGCCGACGCCGACTCCTTCCGCTACTACCCGGCGTACGCGTCCGAGGCCCTGGACACCCTCAACGCACACCAGGCCCAGGACCCGGTGGCCGCCGAACACCGTATGCAGCTGCTGATGGTGCAGCGCGCCGACGGCGGGCTGACCATCGGCGACACCCACGAGTACGAGCACCCCTTCGCCTTCGATGTGCGCGAAGAGCCGTACGAGCACGTCGCCCGCGTCGCCGAGTCCTTCATCGGGCGCCCGCTGCCGAAGATCCGCCACCGCTGGGCCGGGGTGTACGCACAGTGCACCGACACCACCCGCGTGATCCACCGCGAGCAGGTACGCGACGGCGTGTGGCTCGTCACCGGGCCCGGCGGGCGAGGCATGACCTGTTCCCCGGCGATAGCCGAGAAGACCGCGAACGACCTCGGATGGTGAGTGAGTTGACCGTGTACAAACCGATCAATCTGGTGGTGCTCGACATGGCGGGCACCACTGTCGCCGACGGCGGTCTCGTCGAGCGGGCGTTCGCAGCGGCGGCGCGGCGGACGGGCGCCGAGCCGGACTCGATGCTCGACTACGTGCGCGCCACCATGGGGGAGTCCAAGATCTCCGTCTTCCGGCACCTCTTCGGGGCCGAGGCGAAGGCCCAGCAGGCCAACACCGCGTTCGAAGCGGCTTACGGGGAGCTGGTCGACGCCGGGCACATCGCCCCGGTCCCCGGCGCCCGTGAGGCCGTCGAGCGGATGCGGGCCGACGGGCGGACCGTGGTCCTGAGCACGGGATTCGCCCGGACCACCCAGGACGCGATCCTCGCCGCACTCGGCTGGCAGGACCTCGCCGACCTGACACTCTGCCCCGCGGACGCGGGCGGACGCGGGCGCCCCTGGCCGGACATGGTGCTCGCCGCGTTCCTGCGCACCCGCGCCGGCACCGTCGACGGGATGGACCAGGTGGCAGTCGTGGGGGACACCTCGTACGACATGCTCAGCGGCGTGCGGTCGGGGGCCGGCGTCGTGGCCGGAGTCCTCACCGGCGCCCACGACAAGGGGCAGCTGGAGGAGCACGGCGCCACTCACGTCCTGGATTCGGTCGCCGGACTCCCGGACCTGCTGGCCCGGGTGGAGATATGACCAGCGGCATCCGCTTCGACGGGGTCTCCGTCGTGTACGCGGGAAACACCGTTCTGGACTCCCTGGACCTGACCGTCGAACCCGGTGAGGTGATGGCTCTGCTCGGCCCCTCCGGATCGGGCAAGACCACCGCACTGCGGGCGGTCGCCGGGTTCGTCGCGCCCGCCGCCGGACGCGTGTTCATCGGCGGGCGCGACGTGACGCGGCTGCCGCCGCACCGGCGCGGCGTCGGCATGGTCGTCCAGCAGTACGCGCTCTTCCCGCACATGCGGGTCGAGGACAACGTCGCCTTCGGCCTGCGGGCGCAGAAGGTGCCCAGGGGGGAGATCCCGGAGCGGGTGGCCGACGCGCTCGGGATGACGGGGATGGCCTCCTACGCCAAGCGCTATCCGCGTGAACTCTCCGGGGGCCAGCAGCAGCGCGTCGCCATCGCACGGGCCCTGGCCATCCGCCCCGGGGTGCTGCTCCTCGATGAGCCGCTCTCCGCGCTCGACGCCCGGCTGAGGTCCGGAATGCTGGCCGAACTCGCCCGTCTGCACCGGGAATTGCCGGAGGTGTCGATCCTCTACGTCACGCACGACCAGGTCGAGGCGCTCACCCTGGCGGACCGCATCGCCGTCATGGACCGTGCCCGCCTCCAGGACTGCGGCACCCCGCAGGAGCTGTACCGCCGTCCCCGCTCCGAGTTCACCGCCTCCTTCGTCGGCAACGCCAACCTGCTGCCCGTCACGGTACGGAGCGCGGGGCCGGGCGCCGCCGCCGTGGTCTCCTTCGCCGGTACGGAGCTGACCCTGACCGGCACGGACGCCGCCGCCGCAGCCGGCGCCGCGGCCACCCTGTGCGTACGCCCGCATCTGGTCGGGCTCGGCGAGGGCCCGAACCCGCTGCGCGGCAGGATCGCCGAGGTCCAGTGGCGCGGCTCCACCCACCGGCTGCTGGTCGACGTGGACGGCCACCGGGTCAAGGCCGACGTCCGCGAGCTGCGCGAGACTCCTGCGCTGGGCGACGCGGTGACGCTGCACTTCGCCGCCGACGACGCGGTCCTGCTCACGTCGGGCGTGACGGCCGCCGCGACACCTGGCGGGACGGCGGAGTGCCCGGTGGACGCGTTGGCGGGAGCGTCCGATGGCTAGCGCCGACGCGCTCGCGGCGAGCGCCGAAACCGCTCCGGCCGTGCGCCGGTCACCGCCGCGCTGGATCTGGGCCCTGCCGCCCGTCGCCGTGCTCGCACTCGTCTTCCTCTATCCGCTGGCACTCGTCGTCCAGCAGTCCTTCACCCCCGACACGGGCGGCACGTCCGCCGCGCCCTACACCCCCTACACCGAAGTCTTCGCTTCCGACGCCTTCCGCCAGGCGCTGTCGACGACCGTCCGGCTCGCTGTGGGATCGACCGCCGGATGTCTCGTCCTCGGGTTCGCGCTCGCCCTGGTGATCGCCTTCGTGCCCTTCCCCGGCGGGAAGGCCGTCGCCCGGTTCATCGACGTGTTCCTCTCCTTCCCGTCCTTCCTGATCACGCTCGCGCTGCTCTTCGTCTACGGCTCCGCCGGCATGGCCAACGGGGCGTGGACGGACCTGACCGGGGCGCATCAGGGGCCGTTCCGGTTCCTCAGTACGCCGTGGGGCGTACTCCTCGCGGAGATCACCTACTTCACACCGTTCGTGATGCGGCCGCTGCTCGCGGCCTTCTCCCAACTCGACACCGCACAGCTGGAGGTGGCCTCGTCGCTGGGGGCCGGGCCCGCCCGGATCGTGCGGCGGATCATCCTGCCGGAAGCGCTGCCCGCGCTCGCCACCGGCGGCAGCCTGGTGCTCGTCATGTGCCTCAACGAGTTCGGCATCGTGCTCTTCACCGGAGCCAAGGGCGTGACGACCCTGCCGATGCTCGTGTACGGCAAGGCGATCCTCGAATCCGACTACCCGGCCGCGTGCGTGGTCGCCGTCGTCAATGTGGCGATCTCGGTCGGGCTCTACTCCCTCTACCGGATGGTGGCCCGCCGTGCTGGTGCATAGCCGTACGGGCAAGTGGGCCACGTGGGTCCTCTTCTTCGCCCTCTTCCTGCCCCTGTTCGCCCTGCCGCTCCTGGTGATCCTGCTCGCCTCGTTCGCCACCGACTGGTCGGGGGCCCTCCCCTCGGGAGCGACCGTGAGCCACTACGCGACGGCCACCGGCGGGGACTCCCTGCACGCCCTGACGACCAGCCTGATCACCGCCGGGTGCGCGAGCGTGCTCGCCCTGACCGCCGGGACCTGGGCGGCGCTCGCCGGAGCCGCGCTGGGAAGGCGCGGGCGGCGCCTCATGGACGCGCTGTTCATGCTGCCCGTCGCGGTGCCCTCGGTCGTCGTGGGCCTCGCCGTGCTGGTGGCGTTCAGCAGACCGCCGGTCCTGCTCAACGGCACCTCCACGATCGTGATCCTGGCGCACACCATTCTGGTCACGGCGTTCGCCCACCAGTCCGTCGCGGCCGCCATCCTGCGCCTCGACCCGGTGTACGAGCAGGCCGCGGCGTCGCTGGGGGCCCGCCCCTGGTACGTCCTGTGGCGGATCAGGCTGCCTCTGCTGCTGCCGTCCCTGACAGCGGCGGCCGGGCTCTGCTTCGCCCTGTCCATGGGGGAGCTGAGCGCCACGATGATGCTCTACCCGCCGGACTGGACGCCTCTCCCGATCCAGATATTCGCCGCCACCGACCGCGGCTCGCTCTACACGGGCGCGGCCGTCGCCGTGGTCCTGATGGCGGCGACCCTGCTGGTCCTGGCCGCGGTCTCCCGTATCCGCACCAGGGCGTCCTACCGCTGAACTCCCCCTGCCACCCGCTGTACCGACCTGACCTCCAGGAGACACGAAACGTCATGCGCCACCACATCAAGCCGGTTGCCGCCGCGGGGGCCCTGGTCCTCGCCGCTTCCCTCTCCGCGTGCGGTGGATCCTCCGCCGCGTCCGACGCCAAGGCCGTCACGGTCTACAGTGCCGACGGCCTCAAGGGCGAGAACGACGACGGCTGGTACGACCGGGTCTTCAAGGACTTCGAGAAGCAGACGGGCATCAAGGTCAACTACGTGGAGGGCGGTTCGGGCGAGGTCGTGCAGCGCGCGGTCCGCGAGAAGCCCAACACCCAGGCCGATGTCCTCGTCACACTCCCACCGTTCATCCAGCAGGCCGACTCCAAGGGGCTGCTCCAGAAGTACGCGCCCAGGGGCTCGGGCCAGGTCGCCCCGGCCGACAAGGGGGCCGACGGTACCTGGACCTCGGTCGTCAACAACTACTTCGGTTTCGTCTACGACAAGAAGGAGCTGAAGACCGCCCCCACGACCTGGGACGAGCTGCTCGGTTCCCGGTACCGGAACAAGCTCCAGTACTCCACACCCGGCGTCGCGGGCGACGGCACCGCCGTGCTCATCAAGGCGATGCACGACTTCGGCTCCAGGACGGCGGCCATGGCGTACCTGGGCAAGCTCCAGGCGAACAACGTCGGCCCTTCCGCGTCGACCGGCAAGCTCGCCCCCAAGGTCGACAAGGGTGAGATCCTGGCGGCCAACGGCGATGTCCAGATGAGCTACGCGCAGTCGAAGACCATGCCGAACCTCGGCATCTGGTTCCCGGCGAAGGCGGGCGGCGGCCGGCCCACCACCTTCGCGCTCCCGTACGCGGCCGGCCTGGTCCGTAAGGCCCCGCACTCCGCGAACGGCCGCAAGCTGCTCGACTTCATGCTCGCCGAGCAGGCCCAGAAGCAGGTCAGCGAGATCGGCGGCGGATTCCCGGCGCGCCAGGACATCAAGGCGACCGACGCCAACGCGACCGGGCTGAGTGCGCTGATGAAGGGCGTCGACGTGTTCGCGCCCGACTGGGACGACATCTCCAGGAATCTCACCTCGTACGTCGAGGACTGGAAGTCGGCAACGCACAGCTGAGCCCAGCGGACCGATGAAGTGCCGCACCCGAACCGGGCGTTGGCAAGAACTTCACCGCACACCCCTGGCAGCCGGCGATCTGTTGCGAAAGGATAACGGGTCTAGTCCGAAGGCCAACGCCTCCGCTCCGGCGCGGGCGTTGGACTGCCCCCGCCCGCACCCCTCACCGGAGGACCACGTGTCTCCACAGCTGTCGCGCCGCTCCCTCCTGGTCGGCGCCGCGTCACTCGCCGTCGCCGCGGGCCCCCTCGCCCAGCTCGCGCGCGCCGCGGACAGAAAGCCCAAGGTCCTGGTCATCGGCCTGGACGGCACCCTGCTGAGCAAGATCCAGGTGGCGGACGCACCGCACATCAAGGCACTGATGGCCGCGGGCCTGACCGCGGCCAGCCCCCTGTACGCCGCGCCTTTCGCGCCCACGCTCTCGGGCCCCGGCTGGTCGACGATCATCTCCGGCGTCTGGCCGGACAAGCACAAGGTGATGGACAACACCTTCGCCGGGCAGGACTTCGCGCAGTACCCGGACTTCCTGACCCGCGTCGAGAACGCGAATCCCGCGCTCGGCACCTACGCCATCGCGTCCTGGAACCCGATCACCACGCAGGTGTTCTCCGCGAAGGTGGACACCCGCATCAACACCCCGACCGCCGAGTACGACACGGGTACCACCTCACGGCTCACCGACCGGCTCGCCACAGGCAGCTCGGACGCGCACTTCGTCCAGCTCGACGGGGTCGACGAGGCGGGCCACGAACACGGCGCCGCCAGCCAGGAGTACCTCGACGCGATCCACGCGGTGGACACCTCGGTCGGGCAGTTCGTCGCTGCGATCGAGTCCCGCGGTACGTACGCATCGGAGAACTGGCTGATCATGGTCACGGCCGACCACGGCCACACCGACCCCGGCGGCCACGGCGGCTCCAGCTGGCAGGAGCGCCAGACGTTCCTGATAGCGCGGGGCGCCGGGATCGGCGCCGGCTCCACGCGGTACGACATCCGGATGCCGGACGTCGCCGCCTCCGCACTCGCCCACCTCGGTATCGCCATCGACCCCGCCTGGGGCCTCGACGGCCGGCCGCTCCAGCAGCCCGCCGCCGACGCGTTCGATGCACTGCGCCCCCGGCTCACCGGACCGGTCGACGAGAGCGGCATCGGCGCGGGTGTCATCGGCTTCACCCACACCCCGCCGCCCGGCTGGACGGTCGACAACTCCGCGATGGGCACCGGCGGGGTCACCGAGTGGCGCGGCTGGTCCTTCACCACCGACGAGTTCTGGACCAAGGCCGAGCCCGACCAGCAGCGCGAGTCGAACGTCCGGGCGCGCGGTGTCTTCGCCGTCGCCGACGGGGACGAGTGGTCGGACAAGTCCTTCTCGGGGGCCTTCGACTCGACCCTGATCAGCCCCGCCTACCCGGTCAGGGGCGGTCACGCGGCGACCCTCACGTACACGACGTACTACCGGCAGGAGTCCCCGCAGCGCGGTGAGGTGCTGGTCGGCTACGACGGTGCGGCCCCGGTGAGCGTGCGGACCTACACCGAGGACACCTCGTCCCGCACCGAGAACCTCACGCTCCAGGTCCCGGCCGGAGCCACCAGCGCCCAGGTGCGGTTCCGCTACACCGGGGGCAACAACTGGTTCTGGACGGTCGACGGGGTCGGGATCACCGCACAGTGACCCGGCCGGGCTGATCGGGCCGGGCTGATCAGACCAGATCGACGAGGTCCGCGATGGAGTCCACCACGTTGGTCGGCCGGTACGGGTAGCGGCCGATGTCGGCCCTGGCCGTCAGTCCGGTCAGCACCAGGAAGGTCTCCATCCCGGCCTCAAGACCCGCCAGCACGTCGGTGTCCATCCGGTCGCCGATCATGGCGGACGTCTCGGAGTGCGCGCCGATCGCGTTCAGCCCGGTGCGCATCATCAGCGGGTTGGGCTTGCCGACGAAGTAGGGGTCCTTGCCGGTCGCCTTGGTGATCAGGGCGGCCACCGAACCGGTCGCGGGCAGGGCCCCCTCCGGCGAGGGGCCCGTGTTGTCGGGGTTGGTGGCGATGAAACGGGCCCCGTTGTTGATCAGGCGGATCGCCCGAGTCAGGGCCTCGAACGAGTAGGTCCTGGTCTCGCCCAGGATCACGAAGTCGGGGTCCGCGTCCGTCAGGATGTACCCGGCGTCGTGCAGGGCCGTCGTCAGCCCGGCCTCGCCGATGACGTACGCGGTGCCGCCCGGGTGCTGGGTGTGGAGGAACTTGGCGGTGGCCAGCGCGGAGGTCCAGATGTTCTCCACCGGCACTTCCAGGCCGATCCGCTGAAGCCGTGCGTGCAGGTCGCGCGGGGTGTAGATCGAGTTGTTGGTGAGCACCAGGAAGGGCTTGCCGGTGTCCCGCAGCTTCTGGATGAACGCGTCGGCTCCGGGTACGGGGACGCCCTCGTGCATCAGCACGCCATCCATGTCCGTCAGCCACGATTCGATGGGCTTGCGCTCTGTCATGGGGACTGGCTCCTGGCGGCTCGGCGGGATGAACACCGGAGATCCGAACGGGGGGCTCCGAGGCGGCCATCCTATTCACGCCGGTCCGGTGGCCGGATCGGGTGCCCCCCGACCGCTGCGGGCCCCACGCCGGATGCGCGGGGCCCGCTCCGCCGGCGCGCGCCGTGGTCCGTTCCGGTGACACCGGGGCCGCGCCCCGATCGGACGTATGTGCGCCTTTCCGGGATGCGGGATGGCCGGTGAGGCAGCAACCTTCGTAACAGGAGGTTCACCATGCGTCTCATACCGATAACTCTCTGTGCCGTCACGGCGGCCACGGCTGCCCTGTTCCCCACAGCCGCGATCGCGGCCCCGGCCGAAGGGGCCTCGGGGTCGGTCACGGTCAGCCCGTCCGTTCTCGCCCCCGGTGAGGAGGTGGACCTCAGGGTGAGCTGCAAGAGCGGCAAGCCGTACGGCAGGTCGGACGCCTTCGACTCGCAGGCCGCGTTCTCGCCCGCCGCCGACCGGGGGTCCATGTACGCGGAGGCGACGATCCGCTCCGACGCCCAGTCGAGGGACTACACGGTCCAGGTCATGTGCGGGCGCACCGTCGTGACCGGGACGATCACCGTCGTCCGGCAGAACCACGACCGCCCCAGGCCGCTGGTCATCCCGACCGCCCCTGTCCACGCGGGCGGCGGCGCCACGGCCACGGTCGCGGCCCAGGAGTCGGGTCCGGACTCCCGGCACACGGTCATCGGACTCGTGCTCGCCGGGATCGCCGCTGTAGCAGTGGCGGGCCGGAGCGTCCGGCGCCGGCGCAGCAGCTGAGATGTCGTCCGATGGCTCGACGTCGGGCAGTGGGCGGTTGCTGACCGGGGTCGCCTGGGCCGTTCTGCTGCTCGGGCTGTGGCTCTGGGGCCGCCAGATCACCGAAGGCCCCGAGGGGAGCTCGGGGCCGAAGACCGGTGATGTGGCCGCGGTGGGCCGCCCGCTCGGGGTCACACTGCCACCGGCCCACGACCCGCTCGGCGGAGTGCGGCCGCAGCGGGTGCAGATCCCGTCGGTGGGGATCAACGCCCCGATCGTGCCCCGCGGGCTCGACGCCCACGGGGCTGTCGACCCGCCGCCGTTCAATGAACCGCACGAGGTCGGCTGGTTCGGTGACGGCGCCCGTCCCGGCGCCGCGGGGCCCGCGCTGCTTGTCGGTCACGTCGACACCAACACCAGGAAAGCGGTCTTCTACGGCCTGAGCGCGGTGCGCCCCGGCGAGAAGGTACGGGTGACGGGCACGGACGGCACGGTCACCGAGTTCACCGTCGACGATGTCCAGGTCTTCCAGCGCAGCCACTTCGACGCGAAGAAGGTCTACGGGGAGCGCGTGCACGGCCGCGCGGAGCTGAGGCTGATCACGTGCGGAGGCTCGTTCGACCGTACGACGCGTGCCTACAGTGCGAACGTCGTGGTCTCCGCCTACCTCACGGGTGTGCCCAAGGGGTGAGGCGGGAGCCGTGTGCGCGGTCCGTATGACCTGTTTGACCTACTTCGGTGACTTATTTACGTGATCCGCTGTGGGGATTCATCGTGTGGGGAAGATCAGTCGGAGGGGCGCCCGCCGGGCGCCCCTCCGTTGCGCTGTGTGCGGGGGCCGTACGCAGCTGAGCCTCGAACTCCCTTGTACCGCTGGCGGGTTGAGGTGGCCGACGGGGCGGGGTGGTCGGTGGGGAACGACCGAAGCCCCCCACCGTGAGGTGGGGGGCTTCGGTATCGCGTGCGCCGCCAGGGACTCGAACCCCGGACCCGCTGATTAAGAGTCAGCTGCTCTAACCAACTGAGCTAGCGGCGCCTGCTGACCTGGACAACTTTACCGGACCGGCGGACGTGCTCAGGACCTCGCGAGAGGTCCCACGGTCGGTTTGTACCCCTTCGTTACGTCAAAATGCGATTCGTCCGCATCGTTGTAAAACTGACGACCGTGCAGATGCGCCGTTGCGGAATTCCAACAACGCGGAGGGGACACGTATGACGCTTCCGGTCTTCGAGGAGTACGAACCCGCCAGTGACTGCGGCTGCGCCGGGTGCGTCGAGGTGCGCCGCTCGGCATCCCGCACCCTGTCCCTGCGGGAGGGAGGCCACCCCGCGGTCCACGGCGCGCGGCGTGCTCTCGTACTGGCGACCGCTGCCGGGGTGGTGCTCGGATGCGGGACGGTGGCAGCTGCCACGGGTCCGGCCGGTGACGCCAGGGAGCCGGCTGCCGCCCCCGTCGAGGCGACGAAGCTCCCCGCCACCACCAGGACGGCGATCATCAGCCGCGCGAAGCAGTGGGTGGCGGCCAGGGTCCCGTACCGCATGGACAGGGACTGGAAGGACGGGTACCGGCAGGACTGCTCCGGCTTCGTCTCGATGGCCTGGGGGCTGGACGGCAGTGAATGGACGGGTGGCCTGGCGGAGTACGGGGTGCGGACGGGCAAGAGTGATCTGCAGCCGGGCGACATCCTGCTGTTCCACAACCCCGCCGACCCCAACAAGGGCTCACACGTCACCATCTTCGGCGGCTGGAGCAACTCCGCCCGCACCACCTACCTGGCGTACGAGCAGACGAAGCCGCACACTCGCGCGAAGGCCACCCCGTACGCCTACTGGACCAACTCCAGCCGCTACGTGGCCTACCGCTACAAGGGGCTGAGCACCGGCAGCGCCGGTTCCGTACCGGTCACCGGCTACCCCGGAACGAAATCCTTCGGCAGGGGCGCGAAGAACGGCAATGTCACCCGGCTCGGCCGGATGCTCGTCACCCGCGGCGGCGGCCGCTTCTACCGGCAGGGCCCAGGCCCGAGGTGGGGCGAGGCCGACCGCAGGGCCACGCGGGCGTTCCAGCGGGCCCAGGGATGGAACGGTGACGACGCGAACGGGCTGCCCGGCCCGTCCACCTGGAGGCTGCTGGTGAAGGGCAGCGGCAAGGACATCCCGGCCGCAGCGAAGGGGGGCGTCTCCGCGGGTCCGGCCAGGAACTCCACCAGGAACCCCACCAGGAACCCCACCAGGAACATCGCCAAGAGCATCCCGGTGAGATCCACCAAGAACACCGCCGAGAGTGTTTCGGCGAGCTCCGCCAAGGGCGTCACGGTGAGCACCGCCGAGAAGACCGGCAAGGCCACCGCCGGGAGCACGGGCAGGGCCGGGAGTATCAGCAGGAGCACCGCCGCGGGGCGCGTGGACAGCGCCAGTGGCGGCGACGGCGGGAGCAGCACGCCGCGCGGCAAGGCCTTCCCCGGTGCCCGGTTCTTCAGGCCGGGCCGGACCGGCGTTCATGTGCGGGAGCTGGGGGAGCAGTTGGTGAAGAAGGGCTTCGGCAAGTACTACACGACCGGCCCCGGTGCCCGGTGGAGCGAGGCGGACCGGCGCAATGTCGAGGCGTTCCAGCGGAGTCAGGGATGGACCGGTGCGGCGGCCGACGGATATCCGGGCCCCGAGACGTGGAGGCGACTCTTCGCATGACCGAGACGACAGCAGCGGCGGCGGGTGCACCGCCGGTGACCGGCATGGAAGGCGCGCCGGGGCAGGCGCCCGGTTCACTCACCGAGTCCGTGGAACGGGCCGGGCCGGGTGCGCCGGTGGAACAGGCGCAGGCTCCGGCGCCCGGCGAACACGGCGGGCTCGACGGACAGGTCGAACCGGCCGGAGGGCCGGGCGGCCCCGTGGCGCCCGACGTGCCCGTGTGGTCCGGGCAGGTCGCAGGGGGGCGGCCGGCGATGCGCAGGACCTCGGTCATCATGAACGAGACCACGGCGGAGATCCCGGTCCATCTGCTGTTCCGTGACGAGGCCCCCGAGAGCACGGCGCAGGCTTTCCGTGCCGTCGGCAGGCCGGCCGGTCACCCGAGGGGCTCCGCGGGGCCGAAGCGGCAGTCGGCCCGGACGGACACGCGTGCCCAGGGGGCCACCAGGCCCGCGCCGCCCGCCGACGCCGGGCTTGCTGAGCGGCCTGGTGTCGCGCTGCCGGGCGCCGCCGCGCTGCTCTCCGGCGCCGTCGCGCTCGCCGGTTTCGCGGCGGTGCTGTGGAGGACGGGCGCGGTCCCGGCTCCGGTGGCCGCACTGCTCCGGCTCGACGCGATGCCGTACCAGGGGGTGGGGCCGGAGGCGGGCGCGGTGCTCGCCGTGCTCGGTGCGCTGGCGCTTCTCGCGTTCGGCGGGCTCGGGCGCGGACGGGTCGGTGACGCGTGGGTCCTCTCGCTCTGCGGCGGCTACCGGGGGAGCGTACGGCGGACCGGCCTGGTGTGGACGAGCCCACTGCTGCTGCGCCGCCGTGTCGACGTCCGGCTGCGGCACTGGCGCAGCGAGCCGCTGCGCGCCTTCGATGCCGACGGAACACCCCTGCGCGTTGTCGTCCTGGTGGTGTGGCGGATCAAGGACACGGCGCGCGCCGCTTACGCGGTGGAGGACCACTAGGCCTATCTGTGCGAGCAGGTGGAGTCGGTGATGGCCCGGGTGCTCTCGCGGCTTCCGGCCGATGCCTTCCACGGGGGAGCGCCGACGCTGCGCGACAGCGAGGCGGTCGGCGACGCGCTGACCCGGATGCTGAGGACGGAGGCGCTCCCGGTCGGTATCGAGGTGTTCTCGGCGCAGCCGACCAGGATCGAGTACGCCCCCGAGGTGGCGGACGCAATGCGGCGGAGCCAGGTCGCCGCGATCGACGCCCGGCACCGGGACGCCGTGCTGACCTCGGTGGTGGACGCGGTGGACGACACGGTGACACGGCTGACCGCGCGGGGGCTCGTCGAGCTGGACGTCTACGAGCGCAACGCGCTCGTCAAGGAGCTGACGGTCGCCTTCTGCTCGGGGCGCTGCGGCACCTCCTCCTGATCTCCTTCCGTACTTCTCCCGGGTACGTCGCGGCAGTACTTCTCCCCGGCACTTCTCGCCTGGCGGGCGCAGACCTGCGTTTGATATGGACACGGCGAACCAGTGTCCATACTCTGTGACTTGGTCTAGACCGCAGCTCGGCACACCGAACTCCCCCAAGTTCCGAGGAGTGCAGCATGCGAAAGAGAATAGGTGCGGCCGTGGTCGGCCTCGCCGTGGCGGGCGTCTCCCTGCTCGCCACCGGCAGCGCCAGCAGCCACGGGTACACCGACCAGCCCATCAGCCGGCAGAAGCTCTGTGCCAATGCCACCGTCACCAACTGCGGTGCCATCCAGTACGAACCGCAGAGTGTCGAGGCCCCCAAGGGCTTCCCCGGCGCCGGACCCGCCGACGGCAAGATCTGTTCCGGCGCACATGACGACTTCGCCCAGCTCGACGGGGCGAAGACCCCGAACGGCGACGCCTGGCCCACCACCAAGCTGACGGGCGGTCAGGCGTATACCTTCCGCTGGCAGTTCACCGCCAGGCACGCCACCACCGACTTCGAGTACTTCATCACCAAGAACGGATGGGACGACTCGAAGCCGCTCACCAGGGCCGACCTCGACCCGCAGCCGTTCATGACGGTGCCGTACGGCAACCAGCAGCCGCCCGGAACCGTCTCGCAGCAGGGCACGATCCCCACCCAGAAGACCGGGCACCACATGATTCTGGCCGTGTGGAACATCGCCGACACGGGTAACGCGTTCTACGCCTGCTCGGACGTCACCCTCTGACCGACGTGTCCGGCAGGTCGTCCGTGATGGTCCGGTTCCGGCCGGTCATCTTCTACCGGCTGTCTCCGGGCGTTCAATTCTGACGCTCTGTCAGTTAACGTGCGGCGCCATGAGGAGCACAGGTACCTTCGCGGAGCTCGTGCAGCGTCAATGGGGCGACCAGCGGCCCGGACTGAGGTCCGGCGAACTGGTCCTGAGTCACCATCAGGTCGCCTCCGGCGCGGCGGCACGGGCCGCGCTTCTCGTGGATCTGCTCCCGGCCGGGGCGGAACCCCACATCGGGGTGCTGCTCCACAACACCCCGGAATTCCCGCTCTGGCTGAGCGCGGCGGCCCTCGCGGGGGCCGCCGTCGCCGGGATCAACCCCACCCGGCGCGGGTCCGAACTGGCCCGCGACATCCTGCACACCGACTGCCGGGTGGTGATCACCTCACGGGAGCTGCTGCCGCTGCTCGACGGTCTGGAGCTGCCGGGCGTACGGATACTGGTCACCGATACCGACGCCTACCGCGAACTGCTCGCCCCTTACGCCGACGCCGTCCCCGGCGAAGCGGCCGTGGCCCCTGCCTCCCCGGCCACCCGCATGCTCCTCTACTTCACGTCGGGTTCCACAGGGGCACCCAAGGCGGCGATCTGTACCCAGGGTCGGCTGGCGGCCGCCGGACAGTCCCTGGTCACCCACTTCGGGCTCACCGGCGACGACGTGCACTACATCTGCATGCCGATGTTCCACGGCAACGCGGTGATCGCCAACTGGGCCCCCGCGGTGGCGGGCGGCGCCACCACCGTGCTGCGCCCGCGCTTCTCGGCGTCCCGCTTTCTGGAGGACGTACGGGCCCACGGCGCCACGTACTTCACCTATGTCGGCCGCGCCGTGCAGTATCTGCTGGAAACCCCCGAGCACCCCGACGACCGCGCCCACCCGCTGCGGATCGGATTCGGTACGGAGGCGGGCGCGGTGGACGCGGCACGCTTCGCCGAACGGTTCGGTGTGCGACTGGTCGAGGGATACGGCTCTTCCGAGGGCGGCGCGGCGGTCCAGCGGACCCCGGACACCCCTCAAGGGGCGATCGGCCGGCCGGCGCCGGGCGACGACCTGGCGGTGGTCGACCCCGGCACCTGCGAGGAGCGGCCCAGTGCCATTTTCGACTCGGGGGGCGGGCTGCTCAACAGCACCGAAGCGATAGGCGAGTTGGTCAACCGGGGGCCCAACCCGTTCGAAGGGTACTGGCGCAACGAGGGCGCGGACGCCGACCGCAGACGTGGTGGCTGGTACTGGACGGGCGACCTCTTCTACCGTGACGCCGACGGCTTCCTCTACTTCGCGGGCCGTACGGACGACCGGCTGCGCGTCGACAGCGAGAACCTGGCCGCCGCGATGATCGAGAACATCCTGGCCCGCTGGGCGGACGCCGCGGCGGTGGCGGTGTACGCGGTGCCCGACCCGGTGGCGGGCGACCAGGTGATGGCGGCCCTCGCCCTGCGCGAGGGCGTCACCTTCGACCCGGCGGCGTTCGCCGAGTTCCTGTGCGAACAGCCCGACCTGGGAACGAAGATGGCGCCGTCGTACGTGCGGGTCGTCCACGCGATGCCGGTCACGGCGACGAACAAGGTCCACCGTGTCGGGCTGCGCCGGGAGGGCTTCCGCTGTGGCGATCCGGTGTGGCGCGCGGTGGACGGGACATATGGGCCGCTCACCGCGGAGGACGTGGAGCGGCTGGTGGCGGAGTACGGGGCGCGGGGCCGCGGCGACCTGCTGTCCCGCTAAGGGCGTGGTCCGGACGGGCCCGGCGAGGGGAGAGGGGGACCGGGGCCACGCCTGTCGGCCGGAACCCGCGCCGCCGGCCCGCTGTGCCGTCGACGCGGGTTGCGCGGCCGATCCTGGTTGCACCGCTGATCCCGGGCGGCTCTGCCGGTCCTTGGCGCGCCGCCCGGTCCCGGTTACGCCGCCGGCACGGGTTCAGCCGTCGCCTCGCCTTCCAGCGTGGCCCCGCCCTCCACTGCGGCCTTGCCTCCCCGCAGTGTTGCCACGGTGAGGACGGCCCCGGCCAGCAGCAGCGCTGCTCCGCCCGCCGCCGCGAAGTGCATCCCGTGCACGAACGCCTCCCGCGCCACATCCACCATTCCCTGGTCCCCAACGGCCCGCGCACCGCCCAGCGTCGCCCGTACCTGGTCCGGCGCCGAGGCCGGGATGTCGACCCGGTAGACCGCTGTGCCGATCGAGCCGAGGACCGCCATCCCCATCGCGCCGCCGAACTCCTGGCCTGTTTCCAGGAGGGACGCCGCCGAACCCGCCTTCTCCACCGGAGCCGACGCGAGAGCCATGTCGGCGACCAGCGCCATCACGGTCACGATGCCGCTGCTGCTGACGGCCGCACCCACGAGCAGGAGCCACAGGGAGTCCGTCCCGGTGAGGTTCAGCACGACGAAACCGGCCGCCGCGATGACGAACCCGGCTGCGACCACGGACGAACGGCGCACCCGCTGGGCGACAGCGGTGGCGGTCGGGGCCGCGACACCCACCGCGATCGAAGGGGCCATGGACCAGAGGGCAGCCTCCATCGTGCTCATGCCGAGCACCGACTGGAGGTACTGCGTGGTGAAGTACGAGGAGCCCATCATGGCGAACGCGGCCAGCGCGTTGAGCGTGATCCCGGCGCCGAACCCCCGCTTCCTGAACAGCGCCCGGCTGATCATCGTTGAGCGGCCCGAGCGCTGCCGGCGGACGAATACGGTGCCGACAGCCAGGCCCGCCAGGACACACAGCAGCATCGGCACGGTGAACCCGTCGGCCGCCATCTCCTTGATGCCGTAGATCACCGGGAGCACGGACCCCATGGACAGCGGCACGCTCAGCAGGTCGAACCGGCCGGGCTCCGGGTCCTTGAACTCCGGAACCAGGAAAGGGACCAGGACCAGAAGCAGCAGCATCGCGGGCACATTGATCAGGAAGACCGAGCCCCACCAGAAGTGCTCCAGCATGATGCCGCTCATCACCGAACCGAGCGCGATCCCACCGGCCATGGCGCCCGACCACACGCCGATCGCCTTGGAGCGCTGCTTCTCGTCGGTGAACATGTTCCGGATCAGCGCCATGGTGGACGGCATCAGCGTCGCCCCGCCGACGCCCAGCACGGCCCGTGCGGCGATGAGCATCTCGGCGCTCTGCGCGTACGCGGCCCCGACGGAAGCCACGCCGAAGGCCGCGGCTCCGAACATCAGCAGCTTGCGCCGGCCGATCCGGTCGCCGAGCGACCCCATCGTGATGAGCAGCCCAGCGAGGGCGAACGCGTAGATGTCGAAGATCCAGAGCTGCTGGGTGCTGCTCGGGTCGAGCTCCCGGCTGATGGACGGAATGGCGAAGAACAGGACGGACACGTCCATCGAGACCAGGAGGAGCGGCAGCAGGAGGACGACGAAGGCGGTCCACTCCTTGCGGCCGGCGCGGGCCGCAAGGCCCGTCGGGTTCGTTTTCGTCTGGAGCGTCATGACGAGGACTGTACGAGTGTATTAAACGTCTGTATAGAACGTCTGTGTAATACAGCTGTATATTTCTCGGCGGGCAGTGGTGCAGTGGTGCAGTGGTGCGGTGCAGTGCGGTGCGGTGGCGCAGCCGGGCGAGGGTGCGGGGAGGCCGGGAGCCGGAGATGCGGGCTTGGGTGGTGCCGGTGGGCGCCGCCCCGGACTCGGGTCCCGGGTGCGCGCTGGGCCGTACGCGCGAGGCTTGTTCTGACGCGCAGGGCCACCCCCTGGCGGCCCCTGGCCCGCGGTCGCGGCGATGGCGACGACGGCTCCGGCCGGTCTGTGCGTCGCGCGGAGCGCGCCCCGTGGCCGCACACGAAGAAGCCCCCCGCTTTCGCGAGGGGCTTCTTCCGTCTGTGCGCCGCCAGGGACTCGAACCCCGGACCCGCTGATTAAGAGTCAGCTGCTCTAACCAACTGAGCTAGCGGCGCGTGCTGACTCGGAAATAGTAGCTGGTCCGGCGGGGTGCTCCAAACCAGATGAAGATCGCCCGCGGAACCGGCCTCAGATGGTGAGCGAGAGCACCACGGGCGCGGCCTGCCGGTTCAGTGAATCCGCCGCCGCGCGAAGCCGGTGGGCGTGCTCGATCGGCAGTGAGAGCGCCAGGCAGCCGACCGCGGAGCCCGCGGTGAGCGGCACCGCGGCGCAGACCGTGCCCACCGCGTACTCCTGGATGTCGAGCACGGGGACGGTCGCGGGCTGGGAGTCCAGCTTGGAGAAGAGCACCCGTTCGCTGGTGATGGTCTTCGAGGTGAGCCGGGCGATCCTGTGGCGTGAGATGTGGTCCCGGCGGCCGTTCTGGTCGAGCTGGTTCAGCAGGCACTTTCCAGCCGCGCTGGCATGGGCCGACGAGCGGAAGTCCACCCACTCCTGGACCGCGGGCGTCAGCGGACCGTCGGCGACCTGGGTGATCTTCATTTCGCCGTCGATGTAGCGGCTGATGTACACAGCGGCGCCGACCGAGTCGCGCAGCTGCTCCAGGGTGTCCTGCAGCTTGGCCTGGAGCGCGGTCTCGCGGGTGGCACCGGAGCCGAGCAGGACGAGCGAATCACCGATGACGTAGGCGCCGTCACTGATCTGCTCCACGTATCCCTCGCGGCGCAGCATCAGCAGCAGGGCGGAGAGGTGGAAGGTGGGCAGGCCGGTCTCACGCGCGATGTCGGCGTCGGTCACGCCGCCGCCGTACTTGGAGACGGTCTCCAGTACGCGGAGTGCGTACTGCACCGAATGGAACGGCGCAGTCGGCTCGGGCTTCAGCGCCACAGTTCCCCCTACAGGTTGTGACCGTTTGCTCGCGTACCACGATAGCCGCCAAGACGCTGTTGTGGGGGGCCGGTTGACGACTTGATGGCGCGCCCCGCGCCGTCAAGCTGGGGCGCGCCACCATGGCATATGCCAGAGTCATGATTCCGGAAATGGAGCCTGAGGTCAGAGCACTGCGCTGAGGAACTCCCGCGTCCGCTCGTGCTCCGGGGCGGTGAAGATTTTCTCCGGGGAACCGGACTCGATCACCTTGCCGGAATCGAACATCAGCACATCGTCGGAGATGTCCCTGGCGAAGTTCATCTCGTGGGTGACGCACAGCATGGTGATGTCGGTCGTGCGGGCGATGTCGCGCAGTACATCAAGGACCCCGGCCACCAGCTCCGGGTCGAGTGCCGATGTGACCTCGTCGAGCAGCAGTACCTGCGGACGCATCGCCAGCGCACGCGCGATGGCCACGCGCTGCTGCTGTCCGCCGGAGAGCTGGTTCGGCTTGGCGTCCGCCCGGTCACCGAGCCCGACCAGGTCGAGCAGGCCCTTGGCGCGTTCGGACGCCTCGTCCTTGGACATCCCGAGGACCCGTACGGGGGCCTCGGTTATGTTGCGCAGCACCGACATGTTGGGGAAGAGGTTGAACTGCTGGAACACCATGCCGATGTTCTTGCGCACCTCGCGGAGCTGCTTCTCGCCGTTGGACGGGAAGAGCTGGTCACCGTTGACGGTGATCACCCCTTCGTCCGGTTTGAGCAGCGTCATCAGGAGTCTGAGAATCGTCGTCTTTCCGGAACCGGAAGGTCCGATGAGGGTCACGTGCTTGCCCGGCTGAACCGAGAAGCAGAGATTGTCGAGGACGGTGTTCTCGCCGAACCGCTTGGTGACGTTGTCGAAGCGGATCAGTTCTCTGGCGGTGACCGGTGTCGACGGAGTCTTGACGGCCTCCGGTGTCTTCGCGAGATCCGTTGTGCCTGCTGCGGCCTGGGAGGTCGCTGTGTTCGGGGCGGTCTCGGCGTTCTCGGGGGTGTTGGGGTTCGCGGGGTTCGCGTCAGCGGACAAGGCGGCGCTCCAGGGCTCGTACAAGAAGAGATGCCGGATAGGCGATGACGATGAAGGCGACGCCGACGACGGTGAGCGCCTCGTTGTACTGGAAGGTCATTCCGCCCTCCAGGCGGGCCTGACCCAGCAGGTCCAGCACGCTGATCGCGACGACCAGGGGTGTGTCCTTCAGCATCGCGATGACGTAGTTGCCGAGCGCCGGGAGCACCCGGCGGATCGCCTGCGGGAGGATCACCGCTGTCCAGGTGCGGCTGCGGGGCAGGGAGAGTGCGGTCGCGGCCTCCCACTGCCCGACCGGTACCGCGTCGATGCCGGCGCGGTACACCTGCGCGGTGTACGTGGAGTAGTGCACTCCGATCGCGACCGTGCCGGTGGTCAGCGCGGAGAACTGGATACCCCACTCGGGCAGCACGAAGAAGAGGAAGAACAGCTGTACCAGCAGTGGGGTGTTGCGGATGAACTCGGTGACGAAGTTGACCGGCCACCGAACGAAGCGGCTCCGCACCCGGTAGCCGAGCGCCCAGACCAGGCCCAGGGTGAAGGACAGGACCGAGCCGAGCACCAGGATCTGGAGGGTGGTGAGCAGCCCGTCCCAGAAACGTGGCATGAAGTCCGCGACGGCGGACCAGTCCCAGCTGTTCATCGGGCACCTCCGGTGGCCGTGAGGCCGAGATTGGCCCGGGTCTTGCGCTCAAGTGCCCGCATCCCGCGAGTGAGTACGAACGCGATGACGAAGTAGATGACCAGAACCACCGAGTAGATCTTGGAGCTCTCCTGGGTGGCGAGCCGCACCAGGTAGGCGGCGAACGACACATCTCCGACGCCGAGCAGTGAGACCAGCGCCGTGCCCTTGAGCAGCTCGATCAGCAGGTTCGAGAACGGCGGCATCATCTCGGGAATCGCCTGCGGCAGCAGGATGAGCCGCATCCGCTGCCACGGGGTGAAGTTGAGCGCGACACCTGCCTCGCGCTGGGCCGGGGCGACCGAGTTGAGCGCGCCGCGGACGATCTCGGCGCCGTACGCCCCGTACGAGAGCCCCAGGGCGAGCACCGCGGCCCACATCGGCACCAGTGCCCAGCCGAACAGGTTCGGCAGCACGAAGAAGATCCAGAACATCAGCACCAGGGACGACGTGCCGCGGAAGATCTCCGTGTAGAAACCGGCCAGGAAACGCACCACGCGCGAGCGGTGGGACCTGGCCATGCCTATCCCGAAGGCCACGGTGACGGCCAGGGCCGCGCTGTACAGGGTGAGTTGGATGGTGATCCAGATGCCCGGAAGCACCCAGTGCTGCCACAGTCCGGACGTCATGCGCACAGCTCCTTGGCCGTCAGCGTGGTCATCTCGTCCTTGGTGAACCCGAACGGCTGGAGCACCCGGAAGAGTTCGCCGCTCTTCTTCATCTTGTGGATCTCGACGTTGAAGGCGTCACGGAGCGAGGTGTCGGTCGGTCGGAAGGTGAACCCTCCGCCGTCGATCTTCTTCTTGCCGTCGATCGTGGTCGCGAAAGCCTTGGTGGCCTCGGCCTTGTGGCTCTTCTTCACCACTTCGCGCACGGTCAGTGAGGTACCGGCGAAGACATCGACCCGGCCGGACTCGACTGCGTTCAGGCCCGCCACCTGGTCCTGGAGAATGACGATGTCCTTCTCCTTGTAGCCCGCGGCGACGGCGTAGGCGATCTCGGCGTACGCGGTGCCGGTGGCGAACTTCGCCTTGGCCTTCACACAGTCCTGGTAGTTGTGCAGATTCTTCGGGTTGCCCTTGCGGACGATGAAGGCATCCAGCATCTGGTACTCGGGATCGGCGAAGATGACCTGCTGACAGCGTTCCTTGTTGATGTACATCCCGGCCGACACACAGTCGAACTGCTGGGAGTTGAGCCCCGGTATCAGCGAGGCGAAGTCCGTCGCGACCGGCTGAACATGGCCGACACCGAGCCGTTTGAAGATTATCTTCGCGAGCTCCACGGCCTCGCCGGTGAAATCCCCCTGCTCATTGATGTACCCGTACGGCACCTCGCCCGCGATGCCGAGCCTGACCGTCCCCTGCGACTTGAGCCTGGCGAGTGTGTCTCCGGTCGGTACCCGGCTGCAGCCGGCTGCCCCGAGCGCCCCCGCGGCGCCCAGACCCGCCATGCCGAGCAGCAGCGAACGGCGGCGTATGGGCTGGATGGGTCGGATGAGGCGTCTTGTGGTGCTTCCTGAGTCATTCCCTGGTGGTGAAGCCATGGGCGCGCGCTTACCCGCCATCAGCCCAGATATGCCGGTCAATTCGAGCCCAACGTGCCGGGAGGCGGCCTTGACCGCACGGGGGCCCCGGGGGAAACCATGGGGGGATGAGCGATCGATTCGTGGAACTGTCCCTCGACAAGCGCGGTGTGAGCTGCACGGCGAAGCTCCTCGACGACAAGGCGCCGGTGACCTGCGCGGCCGTGTGGGACGCACTGCCGCTGGGCGGCGATGTCTATCACGCGAAGTACGCGCGCAACGAGATCTACGCGCTGATGCCGGGCTTCGCGCCGCAGGAACCGCCGCTGGAGAATCCGACGGTCACCCCCATTCCGGGAGATCTCTGCTATTTCACCTTCTCCGAAACGGTGTTGGGCACGGATTCGTACGGCTATGAGACGGCGGCCGGCCATCGCGGACGTACGACGGTGGTCGACCTGGCGCTCTTCTACGAGCGGAACAACCTGCTGATCAACGGGGATACCGGCTGGGTGCCCGGCATCGTGTGGGGCACCGTGGTGGAAGGGCTCGACCGGATGGCCGGCGCGTGTCAGGACCTCTGGCGGTCCGGCGCGACCGGCGAGACGCTCAACTTCCGGCGGGCGTAAGGGTCCTAAGGGGCCCTAGCCCCTTTCCGGCCCGCCACCGGACGCCCCGTGTCACAGCCGAATACCGGCGGGCCTGGTCAGGCCCGCCCCGGCCTCGTACAGCGCGTGCGCGGCCCGGAGCACGACGGCATCCGCATGCCGCGCCCCCACCAGCTGCACCCCGACCGGCAGCCCCGCCCCGTCCGTGCCGCAGGGCACCGAGGCCGCGGGCTGCTGGGTCAGGTTGAACGGGTAGGTGAACGGGGTCCACCCGGTCCAGCGCCGGTGCCCCGAATCCCTGGGCGCCTCCAGCCCGGCCTCGAAGGCGGTGAGCGGCAGGGTCGGTGTGACGAGCAGGTCGTACCGCTGGTGGAAGAGGCCCATACGCCGGCCCAGCTCCATCCGTACGTCCACGGCCGCCAGGTAGTCCAGCGCCGAGTACCGCTCGCCCTCCGCGACGACCTCCCGCAGCCCCGGGTCCAGCAACTCCCGCTGCTCGCTGCTGAGATGCTCCGCCACCCGGGCGGCCCCGCTGAACCACAGCGTGTGGAAGGCGGCGACCGGGTCGGGCAGATCGGGATCCGTCTCCTCGACGTACGCGCCGAGCTCGGCGAGCCGGCTCACCGCCTGCCGGGTCGCGGCCGCCACCTCCGGTCCGACCGCCACCCGGCCGCCGAAGCTGGGCGAGTACGCGATCCGCAGCCCCTTCACGCCGCCGTCGAGGCCGGTGAGCAGGCTCCCGGCGGGCGGGGCCAGCTGTGACCAGTCGCGTGGGTCGGGGCCGCTGATCACGTCCATCAGCAGTGCCGCGTCCGCGGCGTCCCGGGTCATCGGACCGACGTGAGCGAGCGTCCCGAAGGCGCTGGCCGGATACAGCGGGACCCGTCCGTACGTCGGCTTCAGCCCGAAGATCCCGCAGAACGAGGCCGGGATCCGCACCGAGCCCCCGCCGTCCGTCCCCAGACCGAGCGGCCCCGCCCCGAGCGCCACCGCCGCGGCGGTGCCGCCGCTGGAGCCGCCCGATGTGCGGGACGTGTCGTACGGGTTGCGGGTCACACCGTGCCGCGGTGAGTCGGTGACGCCCTTCCACCCGAACTCGGGCGTCGTCGTCCTGCCCACGAAGACCGCGCCGTGCTCCCGCAGCCGGGCAACCGACGGCGCGTCCTCGTCCCACTTCCCGCCCGGCGGTACGGTCCTCGATCCCCGCAGCGTCGGCCCTCCGCGCATCAGCAGGATGTCCTTGACCGTGACCGGCACCCCGTCGAGCAGCCCCCGCGGTTCGTTCGCGCGCCAGCGTGCCGCCGACGCCTCGGCCTGCTCCAGTGCCGCGGCGGACTCGATCCGGACGAAGGCGTTCACTCCGGGCTGCACCACCTCGGCCCTGTGCAGCACGGCGCGGGCCGCGTCGACCGGGGTGAAGGTGCCCTTCCGGTAGTCGGCCAGGAGTTGTCGGGCGGTGAGGTCGCAGAGGTCAGTCATGGCTGTGGACGTACCCACGTTTCTTGTCGACCACGTTCGGCAGGGGCTCTCCGTTCGCCCACTTGTCGAACAGGTGGAGGAACTGCTCACCGAGGTCGTCCCGCCAGCCGGCGGTGTCGCCGCTCATGTGCGGAGAGACCACCAGGCCGGGCACGTCCCAGAGCCTGCTTCCGGCGGGCAGCGGCTCCTGCTCGAAGACATCGAGTGCCGCCCCGGCGAGCCACCGCTTCCCGAGCGCGTCGGCCAGGTCGTCCTCGACGACGAGCGCCCCGCGCCCCACATTGATGAAATGCGCCGACGGCTGCATCGTGCCGAAGGTGTGCGCGTCGAACATGCCCCGGGTGACATCGGTGAGCGGTGCCGCACAGATCACCCAGTCGGCCCGGGGGAGCAGCAGGTGCAGCTCGTCCGCGCCGTGCACCTCGCCGCGCGCCGTCCGCCCGACCAGAGCCACCCGGACGCCGAGTGCGGTCAGCGTGTCGGCGATCGCCCGGCCGATGGGCCCCGAGCCGACCACCACCGCCCGCGTGCCCGCGACGCGCCGGGTCTCGCGGTGCTGCCAGTGCCGGCGGCGCTGGAGCTCCAGCGTGCCGGAGAAGTCCTTGGCGAAGGCGAGGACGAGGCCCGCGACGTACTCGGCGATCGGCTGGTCGAAGATGCCGCGTGCGTTGGTCACCACGGTGTCCGAAGCGGCCAGTTCGGGACAGAGGAGGTGGTCGACGCCGGCGCTCGCGGTGTGCACCCAGCGGGGACGCGCTCCCTCGCCCGGCCAGGCTCTGCGGACCGCGTCGGAGAGGAAGTCCCAGACCAGCAGAGCGTCCGCGTAGGGGAGTTGATCGCCGAGCGTGTGCGCGTCCGCGTGCACGATGTTCGCCCGTCCGGCAAGTTTCTCGAGGCGCGGCAGCGGGGCCGCGTCCAGTACGAGAAGGGTCGGTTCAGCGCTCTGGTCAGCGGTTTCGGACATGCGCGCGGTCCTTCGACTGGGGTCGGTCGGGTTTCGTCGGAGTAAGCACATTGCAACGTCTGACATGTACGGATTGACCGGGCTCGCACAGCGACCCTACCGTCGACAGCAGAACCACAGCGGCCTCACCCACATCACTTGGGGGGCAACAATGGACATCTCCTTTCTCGGCGGACCACAGCCACAACGTGGTGTGGGTGTCGTAGCCCCTTTTGACTTCGCTCTCGACAGAGAGCTGTGGCGGTGGGTGCCGGACGACGTCTCACTCCATCTGACGCGTACCCCCTACGTACCGGTGGAAGTCTCCCTGGACCTCGCCCGGCTGGTGAGCGAACACGAAACGCTCCGGGAAGCGGTCCTGGCCCTGAGCGCGGTCGCGCCGCAGGTGGTGGCGTACGCCTGCACCAGCGGCAGCTTCGTGGGCGGAGTCGCAGGTGAACGGGGTATGTGCACGGCGATGACCACGGCCTGCGACCTTCCGTCGATCACCACGTCGGGAGCTCTCCTGGAGGCCTTCCGGCAGCTCGGCGCACGGCGGATCGCCCTGGTCACGCCCTACACTGAATCTGTGACGTCTTCCCTTGAGGAATACCTCGGCGAAGCGGGGACAGTCGTCACCGGGCGGGCCTTTCTCGGCCTCACCAGGCACATCTGGAAGGTCCCGTACCGCGATGTGGTGGACATGGCTCGACAGGCGGTGATCGGTTCGGCGGACGCGCTCTTCATCAGCTGTACCAACCTTCCGACGTACGACGTGATCCCGCAGCTCGAAGCGGAGCTGCGGATGCCGGTGCTCTCGGCGAACCAGGTCACGATGTGGGCGGCGCTGCGGCACATCGGCGCTCACGCCGTCGGTCCGTACCAGCAGCTGCTGATCGATTCGGCGCCCGATCCGTCACCGGCAGTCCTGCCCGAACCCGCCAGCGCACTGGCAGAAGATCCGCCCGAAGAACAGGGAGGCTGGACATGACAGCGGTCGGGTTCCTTTACCCGGGGCATTCCGCGGAGGACGACTACGAGCGCATCGAGCAGCTCCTGGCGTCCGACGTGAGACTGCCCGTCGTCCACACCGACATCGGCGAGGACGCGCACCGGGTGGACGCCCTCATCGAGATGGGCGCTGCGGACCGGCTCGCGGCGGGTATAGAGGAGCTGCGGCTCGCCGGGGCCGAGGCGGTGGTGTGGGCGTGCACGAGCGGCAGCTTCGTCTACGGCTGGGAAGGCGCGCACGAGCAGATCCGGGACCTGGCCCGAGCGGCCGGTATGCCGGCGTCCAGTACGTCCTTCGCCTTCGCGCACGCGATCCAGTACCTCGGCGCGGAGAAGGTCGCCATCGCCGCGACATATCCGGAGGACGTGGCGGGGTACTTCGCCACCTTCCTCAAGTCGGCCGGTGTCGAGGTGACGGCGACCCGCGGCAGCGGCATCATCACCGCTGCCGAGGTCGGCACCTGGGGGCGCGACGAGGTCATCGAACTGGCGCTGGCCGGCGATCACCCGTCGGCCGATGTGCTGCTGCTTCCCGACACCGCGCTGCACACGGCGGCGTACGTGCAGGAACTGGAGCAGGTCCTGGGGAAGCCGGTGCTCACGGCGAACCAGGTGTCCGTGTGGGAAGGGCTGCGGCTGGCCGACCGGAAGGTCCCGGGCGACCGGCTGGGGAAGCTCTTCGCCCGGCGGGCGTGAGGCACTGAGGCGCGGGGTGCGGCGGATCTCCGCCCCACCCCGCGCCTTCCGTTTCCCCGGGCCCCTCGATGTCATCGGGCCGGAGGGGCCGGGACCGCCGCCGGGAATAAGCGGAGACCGTCCCCTGTTGCTGACGCTGTACCTGGCCGACAACCAGAAAGGCCCAGCGCGGTGGACCCGATTCAAGGCAAGGCGGCCGGAACCGCCCCCGTACCCCTGTCCGTACTGGACCTGGTGACCGTGGGGCAAGGGCG
Organism: Streptomyces sp. NBC_00859; assembly: GCF_045161865.1. Taxonomy (NCBI): domain Bacteria; kingdom Bacillati; phylum Actinomycetota; class Actinomycetes; order Kitasatosporales; family Streptomycetaceae; genus Streptomyces; species Streptomyces sp. NBC_00859. Next base: position 5,243,513 of record NZ_CP108826.1, read on the forward strand.
CACCGCCACCCAGGCCATCCGCACCGGAGTGGACATCGCGAAGCTCGCCGAACGCCGTGGCTTCCACCGGTACTGGGTGGCCGAGCACCACTCCATGCCCGGTGTCGCCTCGTCGTCGCCGGCGGTGCTGCTCGCGCACCTCGCCGCTCATACGGACCGCATCAGGCTCGGCTCCGGCGGTGTGATGCTGCCCAACCACGCACCGCTGGTGATCGCCGAGCAGTTCGGCACGCTGGAGGCGATGGCGCCGGGGCGGGTCGACCTGGGTCTCGGCCGGGCCCCCGGCACCGACGGCGCCACCGCCGCCGCACTCCGCCGCTCCGACCGGCTCCATGAAGGAGCTGACGAATTCCCGCAGCAGCTCGCGGAGTTGATCAGGTTCCTGGACGACGACTTCCCGGACGGCCACCCGTACGCGCGCATCCACGCCGTGCCAGGACCGGTCCAGGGCCCGGCCGGCCGCCCGCCGGTGTGGCTGCTCGGTTCGTCCGGCTTCAGTGCGCGGCTGGCCGGCACGCTGGGCCTGCCGTTCGCCTTCGCGCACCACTTCTCGGCGCAGAACACCATCCCGGCACTCGACCTCTACCGGGAGTCCTTCCGGCCGTCGGCGGTGCTCGACGCCCCGTACGCCCTGATCGGCGTCGCGGCTCTCGCGGCCGACGACGAGAAGGAGGCGCACCGGCAGATCCTCTCCGGCGCCCTGTCCATGGTCAGGCTGCGCACCGGCCGCCCGGGGCTCGTGCCGACGCCCGAAGAGGCGGCGGCGTATGAATTCAGCCCGCTGGAGCGGGAGTTCGTGGACGGCTGGCTGAAGAACATCATCTCGGGCACCGCCGACGAGGTCCGCTCCGGACTCGACGACCTCCAGAAGCGCACGGGCGCCGACGAGTTGATGATCACGGCCAACGCACACGGCGGCGAGGCGAGGCTGCGTTCGTACGAGCTGATCGCCGACGCGTACGGACTGCCGGGGTAGCACCGGCCTCCTGCACGTACCCTGAGCCGCCTCACCCCCTCCGGGTGGGGCGGCTCAGCGCTGTACGGGTGGTTCCGCTGCTCACCCTGCTCGGGACAGGACGCCGAGCGTGGTGATCGGAGCGGCGGCCGTGAACATCACGATGTCCCCGTTGCGGCTGCCCAAGTCCGTCTGCTCCACGGACACCTCGACAGTTGACTGGCATTCCGCCGCGTTACCGGCCGTCGGGCCGGCATCGAAGAAACGGTTTGACGTCCCGGTGAACGAGCCCGTGCTCATGCACGGCGTCGAGCGCCTCGGCCAGTCCGAAGCCCAGCGCCCGAACGGTGCGGTCCGGCAGCGCGCCGTGCTCCTCCACGATGTCCGCCAGATCGCTGCCCGCCACGTAGCCGGTCGCCACCCATGGCTGCACGGCGGTCCGGATCGGCGGCAAGGACGAGGGCGGTGCGGACGTGGTCCGCCTGACCGCTCAGCAGCCGCGCCGTCTCCACCTCACTCGCGAACCGGGTCCGGAACCGCTTGTCCGCTGCCAGGTGCGGGTGCACCACTTTCACGGCGACAAGGCGCCCACCCCGGCTGCGGGCCAGGTACACCCGCCCCATACCGCCGTGCCCCAGCACGCCCAGTAAGCGAAAGCCTCCGACTTCGGCCGGGTCGTCCCCGGCCAGCGGTTCCAGTGGCCGCATATCTCAAGTCCCCCGCACATACGATGGATCCACCGTGACGCGTCTGCGTCAATCAGCTTACGGGCGGGACGCTGCCGCGCAGTGGTTTCACGGATCGCTCACTGTCCGCGGGCAGGCCTCACGGCCGGGCCCGCTCTGCGCTCGCACGGGCGGTTCCGCCGCTCAGTTCCGCTGGACCGCGGCCCGGCCCAGCAGGGCGCCGATCTCCTCCGGTGGTACCGCCCGTGAGTAGAGATAGCCCTGCCCGGTGTCGCATCCGATCCTGCGCAGCCGTGCCGCCTGCCCCGTCGTCTCCACGCATTCGGCGGTGACAGTGAGCCCCAGCCGGTGTGCCAGCTGCACCAGTGCCTCGACGATCATCTCGTCGGCCGGGTTCGGGTGCGCTCCCGCGTCGTACCGGAACCCGCGGACGAACGAGCCGTCCAGTTTCAGCACCGACACCGGCAGCCTGCTCAGATACGCCAGGTTCGAGTAGCCGGTCCCGAAGTCGTCGATCGCGATCTGGACGCCCATGTCGCTGAGGTCCTGGAGCGCCTGCAACGGCCGTCCGGCCGACCCCATCACCGCCGACTCGGTGAGCTCCAGCTGGAGCAGGTCGGGCGCCAGGCCCGTCTCGGCGAGGATCCCGGCGACGTCGGCGACCAGATCCGAGTCCCACACCTGCCGTACGGCGACGTTGACGCTCACGAACAGCGGTGGGCGAGAGGGGTGTTCGAGCTGCCAGGCCCGCGCCTGCCGGCAGGCGGTGCGCAGGACCCACGCGCCGAGCTGGACGATCGAGCCGTCCTCCTCCGCCAGTCCGATGAACCGGTTCGGCGTCAGCCGGCCGAACTGCGGGTGGTTCCAGCGCACCAGCGCCTCCACCCCCTTGAGCTCCCCGTCCGCCAGGTCCACCAGCGGCTGGTACTCCAGGACGAACTCGCCGTCGTCCACGGCGGGGCGCAGAGTCGAGGAGAGCGCCTGCCGGGTCATCCGGTGAGCGTTGCGCTCCGGGTCGAAGAGCGTCCAGCGCGCTTTTCCGTCCGCCTTTGCCCAGTACAGAGTGGTGTCGGCATCCTGCATCAGCCCGGTGGCTGTGGTGCCTTCGGCGAGCCGCTCCACCACGCCGATCGAAGCGGACACCGAGAGCCGCTGGCCACCGAGGTCGAACGGCTCCTGGAGCGCGGCGAGTACGGATGCGGCGAGGTCGGCCAGCTGGTCCGTGCCGGTGGAGTCCTCGACGAGCAGGGCGAATTCGTCACCTCCCAGCCTGGCCACCAGATGGCCGCTGCTGCGTCCGTAACCGGACTGGTCGGCGCAGTGGGTCAGGCGGGAGGCGACCACGCCGAGCAGCCGGTCGCCGAACCGGTGGCCCAGTGTGTCGTTGACCGCCTTGAAGCCGTCGAGGTCGAGATAGCAGAGCCCGATCCGGCCGGTGCCCGGCTGTTCGTACGCCGACGGATCGAGCGCCGCCGACAGCCGCTCGAAGAACAGGGTGCGGTTCGGCAGCCGGGTCACCGGGTCGTGCATCTGGAGGTGGCGCAGCTTGGCCCGGAGCTCGCGCCGGTCGCTGACGTCGGCGACCGAGAGCAGCACCTGGGAGCTGTCGGGGAAGGGGGCGACGCTGACCTCGGCCCAGAGCGAGTGGCCGTCCGCGTGCTTGAGCCTGCGGGTGCAGCGGAAGCTGGAGCGGCGGCCCCGCAGTACTTCCCGGTACGCGTACCAGGTGCGGGTGTCCGCCGCCAGGTCCACGAGGCAGGAGGCGGTCTGGCGGGCCAGCGTCGCGGGTTCGGCGCCCAGCAGCCCGCCGAGCGCGGCGTTGGCGGTGACGACCAGCCCTTCACGGTCCACGACGGCCATGCCGAGCCGCGCGGTGTTGAAGGCGGCCCGGTAGTCGTGCAGCTCGGCCGCGGTCCTGCCGACGGTCTGACGCTCTGTGACCGGTGGCCGGACGGATCCCGGCACCGGACCCGGTCCTTCAGGGGTTCCGTTCACGGCTGGCTCCCGCTGTGCAGTCGTCTCGAACAGGTGGGGTCGGGGTCCGTCGGCCGGACGGTGGAGGGCCGCCGGAGGCGCGTGTCCACATGGGAAAGTGTGCCGATCATAGAGGTTGAAGCAAGGACCGTTCCAGCCTCGTTGGCGCGCGGTGGTCGCACCCGCGCCCAAGGGTGATCGTTTCTGCTCGGCTGTGGTCCGGGGTCTTTCTGACGTGATCGGTTGTGACTTTCCGTAAAGGTCCGGGGTGTCGAGTCCAGTCACTCGCCTGGGGCAACTGGACAGGACATAACCATATAAACCGCCTCAGGGTGGGTGGGGTGTCCCGCATCCCGATCCCGGAGGTCTACGTGCAGCGTCCGCAGACACTCGGGGGAGTGGACCGACGTCGTCTGCGACAGGCCGCAGCTGTCCTTGTCTCGTTCATGGCGCTCACCGCGACGTCCCTGGTCGCGGGGCCCGCGGTCGCCACCGTGGGCGGCGAGGGCCCGTGCGCGCTGCCGCGCAGCGACCTCCACCACTCGGTCGGTCTCGACAGCTGGAACCCCGCCTACCCCCGGCCGGTCGGGACCCTCGACGCGGTGATGATCTTCCTGTCCTTTCCCGGAGCGGCACCGGACACCACTCCCCAGGAGCTGACGGCCGACTACTTCCCCTCGACCACGACCTTCTTCCGGCGTGCCTCGTACGGGAAGTTCACCCTGCGCCCGCACCCGCAGCGGCGCTGGACCATGATGCCGAAACCGGCCTCCGCCTACGCGATACGGCGCGACTGGAGTGCGGACGAGCGGGACGCCTATCTGCGGGACGCGGTGGCCGCGGCGGATCCTTCCGTGGACTTCAGCAAGTACGACCTCGTCTACCTGATCGCGGACCCGGACGCGCCGGGGGTCGACTCGGACGCCACGAAGGTGGTCAACCTGGACACCCCGATGCACGCCGACGGGACGGAGATCCGGCGCTTCGTCACCGGTTTTGAGCACCATCCACCCGATCGCGATGTGCTGGCGCACGAGACCGGGCACGTCTTCGACCTGCCGGATCTCTACCACCGTCCGTCGGACGACAAGGGCGACTGGGACACCTACGTGGGTGACTGGGACGTCATGGGCAGCCAGTTCGGCCTCGCCCCCGACTTCTTCGGCTGGCACAAGTGGAAACTGGGCTGGCTGGACCGGCGGCAGATCGCCTGTGTGCGGGGCACCTCGGCCCAGATGTTCACGCTGGAGCCGCTGGAGGAGGTCCCGGCGCCGGGCGCCGACACCGCCGGAACCCGGCTCATCGTCCTGCGTACCGGACTCGACACCGCCCTCGCCATCGAGGCGCGCACCGCGGCCGGAAACGACGCAGCGACCTGCTCGGAGGGGGTCCTCGTCTACCGGGTGAAGGCGGACGTCGCGTCGGGTGACGGCGCGATCCAGGTGGTCGACGCCCACCCGCACAGTTCGGCCTGCTGGGGGCAGTCGGTCTACCCGCAGCTGGCCGACGCGCCGCTCGGGGTGGGGGAGACGTTCACCGTCCCCGGTAACGGGACGAAGGTGGAAGTGGCCGACCGTACGCCGTCGGGATCCTGGACCGTCAAGGTAACGCCGGTCGTATGACGCCGGTGAGATGACGGCGGTGAGGTGACGGCGGTGTGCTGGGACAACGAAGAAGCCCCCCGCTTCCGCGAGGGGCTTCTTCCGTCTGTGCGCCGCCAGGGACTCGAACCCCGGACCCGCTGATTAAGAGTCAGCTGCTCTAACCAACTGAGCTAGCGGCGCCTGCTGACGTCGTAGACCTTAGCATCCTGATCGGCGCGGGGAAAAATCGATAAGCAGCCCGCAGTGGCCGCCGGAGCAGCCGCGGCGCGCGCCGCGCGCACACAGGCCCACAGCATGACCTCGGGCCCCGGCAGCCACGGATGGCGGGTGTCGGGTGCGACGAGCCAGCGGGGTCCCGTACGGGGAACGGTGGAGGCCGGCGACGGTACGGTCACGGCGTCACCGGTGCCGTGGCAGAGCAGCGGCGGCACCGCGTCACCCCACTCCTCCCAGTGCAGCAGGGACGGCAGCCGCTGTGCGGTGCCGGGTGCGGCGAAGAGCAGCATCCGGCCGCGGTGGCCCGCGACCGGGCCCGATCCGGGGCCGTCCGACCACATGGTGTCCAGCATCCGGCGGCCGAAGACCGCGGGCACATTGACCACGTCGAAGACCGAGCCGCAGTCCAGCACAGTGGGGGCGGCGGGCCTGGACTCCCAGAGCGAGAGCGCACTGCGCGGATACGGGGAGGCGGAGGCGAGCCATCCCGCTCCGGCCGCGGTGACCGTCGTGGCGAGCTGCCCTTCCTGGTCGTCGAGGTTCCGGCTGAGCCCTGCCGAGGTGCGGCCGCCCGAGCCCCGGGCGGAAAGGAGTCCTGTGCTGTCGCTGCCGTCATTTCGCTGCCATGAGCTCATGCCGACAAGATCTACCTGGAGTGATGGCCCCACTCCGCTGGGTTGGCGGAAATCGGGACAGGCGGGGGCGGGGAGGCGTATCTTGCCCACCGGCATATGCCAAGTGAGGTGGCTTTCTGCGGATGTCGGCGGCTCAGGACCTCAGGACGGTGAGCCGCGCAGCAGGTCCCTGCCGAACTCGATCATCTTCTTCGTGTAGTCCTCGGTCCAGTGCGCTCGGCCCGCGATGTCCGCCGCCGTCAGGCGGTCGAAGCGGCGCGGGTCCGCGAGCTGCGCGGCGGCGATCGCCTGGAACTCGACCGCCCGGTCCGTCGCGGCGCGGAACGCCAGCGTCAGCTCGGTGGCGCGGGTGAGCAGCGCCGCCGGGTCGTCGATCGATTCCAGGTCGAAGAAGTGCTCGGGGTCGGCAGTGGCCGCGGAGGGCTCGAAGAGCAGCGGCGCAGGCCGCGGCTTCCGCTCGCGCTGTTCGGGCTCCGCCATGTGTGCCTCCTGCTGTGCGGGTCTCTGGTGGTGTGGTGCCGTCCACCGTGGGATTTCCGGCCACCGTCCATTGTCCCGCCCCGCGCAAGGGGGCTCGTACAGGCAGCGGGCGGCGTCGCGTCACAGCGGTCGGTACGGCACCCGGTGTTCCGCGAGGTGGGCGAGGACCGCGTGGTTCGCCTCCCACCCGTCCGGGCTGTGTCTGTCTGCCGCCTGCGGCGGTGTGCCGGGCTCCGTCCGGCGGTTACGGGGTCCAGGGCACCCGGTGTTCCGCGAGGTGGGCCAGGACCGCATGGTTCGCCTCCCACCCGTCCGGGAACTTCACCGTGACGCCCAGTTGGACCGGGTCCGTCGAGGGGTGTTCGTCGAGCAGCTCGGCCACCCCCTCGCGGCACACCACGACGCACGCGTGCCGGTGCCGTGATGCCAGGACGCAGAGCCTGCCCGTCTCCAGGTGGAACGCGGTCGCGTCCGGGCGGCCCGACAGTGGGTGCAGCACAACGGTGACGTCGAACTCGCGGCCCTGCAGGCGGTTGGCGGTATCGACCGCGACGCCCGTCACTCCGAGCTCCGTGAGCGCCGCCCGGACCGCGGCCGCCTGATCGCGGTGGGCCGTGCCGACCGCGATACGGTCCGCCGTCACCGGTACCGGGTCCGGCGACTGCTCGCTCACCGCCGCCCCACCGCGGTCGAGCAGCCGCCTGACGACCAGGGCCACCGCCCGTACCGCCTCCGGGTCCGTGCGCGGTGTGTGCCTCGCGGGCAGTTCGAGCAGGCCCCAGCCCGCCTCCGCCGCCTCGTCCAGCACCCGGTCGGGCCCCGATCCGTCCGACGCCACACCGAAGCTCAGCCGCCGGTCACCGTGGCCCGTGCCGCTGCGGAACGGTGTGTACGGATAGAACGCGTCCGACACGAGCGGCGCCGCCGACGCGGGCAGCCGCCAGGAGACCGGCAGCCGGTGCTGCGGAAGCTCGGGGTTGTGCGCGAGCAGGGTGGAGACCGCGCTCGACGACGGGTCGTACGCCAGGCCCGCCCACTGCTCGGCGCCGACGACGCTGAACGGGTCGAGCTGCCCCGGGTCGCCCACGAACAGCGCCCGCTCGAACAGCCCGGCCACGGCCAGCAGGGCGTCCGAGCGCATCTGGTACGCCTCGTCGACGATCGCGTGCCGCCACGGCTCCACGCCCTTCACGTGCGCCCACTTCGCGGCCGTCGAGATCACCACGTCGAGCCCGGCGAGATCCGCGGCCTTGGCGGACTTGCGGACGTTCGGCAGGTCGTCCAGGACCTTGTCGTACGGGTCGGGGTCGCTGCTGTGCAGTCTGCCGACCGGCAGGTCGGGGTCCTTCCCGGCGAGGCGGACGACGAGGTCGTCGACCTGGGCATTGGTCTGTGCGACCACCATCAGCGGCCGGCCGGCCGCGGCCAGCTCACGGGCCGCGCGCACCACCAGCGTCGACTTGCCCGCGCCCGGTGGGGAGTCGACGACCACTCCGCGGGCGGCGCCGTGCAGGGTGTCGTCGAGGATGGCCCGCGTGGCGCGGGCCGCCTCAGCGCCGGGGTCGAAGGTCACAGCAGGTCCTCAGGGGTGACGGGGTCGGGGCTCGTCGCGGAGCCGGGAGCCGCGGACGCGGCGGAGCCCGCGGACATGGCGGGGGAGCCGTCCGACGGGCCGGTGACGCCGGGCGGGCCGCCGTGCGTCCAGGGGGTGTCCTCGGCGGAGGGCAGCTCAGGGCCGCCGCGCGAACTGTGCTCGAAGAGCGTCCAGCACAGCCGGTCGCCCTTCTCCGGCACGGTCCCCGGCGCCGGATCCTTGGCACGGCCCATCCCGTTGGTGACGCGCAACACCAGCGAGCCGTCCTCCTCGTACCGTACGAACTCGGCTGTCTGCGCCTTCGGCGGGTCGCCGGGGAGCGAACGGTGGACCTTGCCGCGCTCGCCGATGTGCGGTGTGTCGTCCGTGCGGAACGTGACCAGGGGACGCGGACTCGGCCGCTTCGACTCGCTCCACGCCATCACGACGTCGGTCACCTCACCGGCGAACGCCTCACCCGCGAGTCGCCGCCCGGCCATCACCAGCGGGTCGTCCAGGGCCTCCTGCGCCTCCAGCTGGGTCTGCGCGGTCTCGCGCGACGCGAGCTTCTGCGCCGCCGTCACCGCGTCGTCCCGGCGCGGCTGCGGCGGCTCGCCCGCCCGTACCCGGTCCCGGTGACCGGTGAACGACCAGCGGTCGCGGGTCCAGCGCTCGGTGGCCCTGGCCCCTTCGGGCAGCTCCCCCACCAGCCCGATCGCCTCCCACACCGCGTCCCAGGTGGGGCGCAGCTGTCCGGCGAGGAGCCGGCGGATCTCCCGCTCGGCCGCCGTCAGTTCGCCGAGCCGGTCGTCGGCCGCCGGCCCGTCCTCGGCGGCGGCCAGCGCCGTACGCGCCAGGTCGTACCGCTCCACCGCGGGGGCCAGCAGCCTGTTGTCGAAGGCCGGATCGGTGGCGGGGCCCGCCGGCGGGCAGAGCAACTGTCCCTCCCCGTCGCGTGCCAGCTCGGCCCGGAGCGCGGCCTCCGCGCCCGAGGCGCCGTCGGCGGGGTCGATCCAGGCGAGCAGCGCGCCGAGATGCTGGTCCTCCAGGCTGCTCTGGCCGGTGGCCCAGTGGCGGTTGAGCAGGTCGGTGGCGGCCAGCAGCAGCGAGGACCCCGGCACCCGGGCGCGCTCACCGTAATGCGTCAGCCAGCGGCCGAGCAGGGGGACGCGGGGCGGCGCCGGATAGGGCGCCTCCGGGTCCTCTTCGGCTGTACGCCGGAAGCGCATCGACCTGCCGAGCAGCCGGACGAAATCGATGCCCGCCCGGCCCGGCACGATCAGCTGCGGTGCGTCGGAGCACAGCTCGACCTCGACCTTGACCTTCTTCCCGGTTTCCGGATCGGCCTCGGAGCGCTCCGCCGCCTCCACGTCGTCGGCATATCCGTCGATGTGCGGCAGGACGGCCTCGGCCAGCTCGGCGAGGAAGGCGAACCGCAGATCCCGGTCGCGCGGCTGTGCGACGACCAGCAGCCTCGGAGCCGCGGGGTCCGTACCGACGAGCGCCCCGAGCGGTGCCCCGGCCTCGCCCGCTGTGGTGAGCGGGACGAACACGAGCGGGCGTGCGGAGAGGTGCCGGTGGCGGACGGTGGCGGTGGGCCGGGCGCGGCCGGACTGTACGGCCTCCAGCCGGGCCAGCGTGCTGATCAGCGACATGGCGGCGAGCCTTCCTGCTGCCGGGGCGCTGCCCCGGGGTCCGGTGTGCGCACGGCCCGGCTCTGCGGGCCGGCCGGGCTCGTCCGGGTCTGCTCGACGGGCGGCTGCCGGCTGCCCGCGCCCGGTGGCGGCATCAGCACGCGGCGCCGCCCAGCGCCTCAGCGCGCAGGGCCGCGGCCCTGCGGAGCGCGGCCACCGCCGGGTCCGACGGGTCGCCCTCGTCGCCGCGCGCCGCTGCCAGTACGGCGTCGACCGTCGTCAGCCCGCCCAGCTCGCCGCGGATTCCCCGGCCGAGCGCCTCCACCGAACCCGCATCCCGGGCCCGGCCGCGGCAGTGGAAAGCCAGCTCGCAGGCGGCCAGGCATTCCGGCGCGTACGCCGCGTCGACCGATTCGACCGCCGCCGTGAGCTCGGCGGGCGGCAGAGCGGGATCGAAGGTGGTGCCTTCGGGCAGCGCCGCCGCGATGTCCTCGATACGGGTCAGCCGGGTCAGCTGACGGCGGGTCACCGCGAGCTGCTTGCGGACGTCGACGGCCGAGGCCGTCGGCAGGTTGGAGAAGTCCTTCGGGCAGACCAGCAGGATCCGGTCGTCGACCGACGCGCCGCCGACATGTGCCGCGACCCGCTCCAGCGCCAGCACGTACACCGCGGACTGACGGGCGGCGGCGCCCACCTTCGCCGCGTCGGCCGACGCGTCGATCATCGGGAAGGACTTGATCTCGATCACTGTCCAGCGCCCGGCCGGGTCCACCACCACCGCGTCCGGCTCCAGGTAGGCGGGGGAGCCCGCCACCTCCAGCGCCAGCATCGGATGGTCGAACAGGGCCCACCCGCCGGCCTCGGTGGCCTCGCGCAGGGCGAGCGCGGTCCGCGCCGCGCGGCCCTCGGGGCCCGCCGCCGCGAGATCGGGAACCGTGACATCCACCGGGTCGGCCGTGCCCATGTGCTCCGCCAGGAGCCGCATCAGATCGGCGCCGCCGTCGGCCTTGACCCTCGCCTCGAAGGCATTGCCCCGCATGAAGGCGAACTGGGACTGGCCGAAGGCCGCTGGGGAGCCGAGCGCCTGCGCGATAACCGTCTTGTTCACCCCGGCGCCGTCCAGCAGGGCGCGCCGCTCGCAGCCGGGGTTGGCCGCGAGGGCCGCAAGCGCACGGGCGTCCAGCGGCTGTGGTGCGACGGACGGGCCGCGCAGCTCAGCGAGCCGCTGTCGGAGTGCCGTCGTCGGCGGTGTCGGCGGAGGAACCGGAAGAGGCCGACGGTCTGGCGGAGGAGGAGGTCCGCTGCCCGGGGAATCGCTCACCCGGGGAAGTCTGGCATCCGGCACCGACAATCGGGGACGGGCCGGCAGGCGTACCGGAGGAGAAGCGGGCGCGTATGCGGTCGGCCAGCCGCACCACGGGCCGGGCGAGCAGCAGCCCCGCACCCATCACCGCGACCCCCGCGATCGCGTCGAGAAGATAATGGTTGGCCGTGCCCAGCACCACGAACGTGATGGCCGTCGGATAGAGGACGGCGCATATTCGGGCCAGGGGCGTACGGCCGTATCGCCAGAGCATCACCCCGCACCACAGCGCCCAGCCCACGTGCAGGCTCGGCATCGCGGCGAACTGGTTGGTCATGCCGCCGAGTCCGCGCGGGGCGCTCGCGTCGTCCCCCCACCATCCGTACGAGCTGTACTGCGCCATCGTGTCGACGAACCCCTCGGTCGACGCGAGCAGCCGCGGCGGGCAGGTCGGCGTCAGTGTGAAGCCGATCAGGCCGAGCAGTGTGGAGACCATCAGCCAGGTGCGGGCCGCCCGGTACTGGGCGGGGCGGCGGCGGAAGAGCCAGATCAGCACCGCCGGGGTCACTACGTAGTGCAGCGACGCGTACGCGAAGTCGGCGGGTATCCCGATGCCCGGGGTGTGGGTGAACAGCCGGTTCAGCGGGTGCTCGACGTTGATGTGCAGGAACTTCTCGGCCCGCAGCAGCGACAGCCCGTGCTGGACCGCGTCCTCGGTGCTGCCGCGCGCCAGCAGCCGGCCCGATGAGTAAGCGGTGTAGACGACAGCGATCACAAGGAGCTCTGTCCACCAGCGGGGCCGGTCACGGGTCGCGGTGTACGGCATCCGAATGCTCTCCATCGTCTGTCCAAACGGGGCCAGTCACCCGGCGTACCACCATAGGGCGTATCGAATGACAAGTTCAGGCGGCCCCTCTTGGCAGGGGCACGGTAGGTGGGACGCCAGGGCCGTCCGCCGGGTTGCCCCGGAACCCCGTACGCGATGATGGGAGAGGCATCACCGCACGGTAGGAGAGAGCGTCATGGCACCCCGCATGCTGCTGGTCAGGCACGGACAGACCGCATGGTCGCTGTCCGGGAAACACACCGGCAGAACGGACATCCCCCTGCTCGACGAGGGCCGCGAAGGGGCGAAACTGCTCGGCGAGCGGCTGCACCGGCCGCCGTGGGACGCCGTGCCGGACACCCGCGTGTACACCAGCAGGCTGCTGCGGGCGAGCGAGACGTGCGCGCTGGCCGGGTTCGCCGGCCGGGCGCAGGAGTGGGACGCGCTCCTGGAGTGGAACTACGGGGCGTACGAAGGGCTCACGCCTGCCGAGATCCAGGCGGTGCGCCCCGGCTGGTTCATCTGGCGCGACGGCGCTCCCGACGGTGAGTCGGTCGCCGACGTCACCGCGCGCGCCGACGAGGCGATCGACCGGATCCGTACGGGCGGAAGCGATGTCCTCGTCTTCGCGCACGGCCACATCCTGCGGGCGCTCGCGGCACGCTGGCTCGGGTACGACCTGACGTTCGGGGCGCGGATCCGGCTCGCGCCGGCATCGCTGTCGGTGCTGGGCTGGGCGTACGGCGCGCCTGCGGTCGAGCGCTGGAACGACACCGGTCACCTGGAGCCGTAGCGGCCGCCCCTCGAAGGGGGTGCCGCCCTGGACCGGCAGGCCCGCTCAGACCAGCCGGGGGGTCGAGGCGTGCCGCTCCAGGAAGGCCGGCACCCCGGCGGTCCTGCGCTCGGGCAGCAGCCGGCGGGCGGTGCCGGCGAGCATCGCCTGGATACGGGACGACTGGACCTGGTCGAGCAGGTCCAGCACCTGATGCCCGGCTGCCGCGGCCCGGTCCGGCGCGCCTGCCCTGACCAGATCGTCGGCGAGCTGGGCGCGATAGAGAGCCAGATTGCGCGCGAAGTGCGGATCCTGGAGCGCCGCGGCGCGCTCGGCGTGCTGAGCCGCCCGCGGCCAGTCGCCCAGCGCCGACCAGCACTGCCCTTCCAGCATCTCCAGCTCCGCCTCCACGAAGAAGCTCATCCACTCCGGGTCGGCGTCCGACGTGCCGCGCGCGAAGAGGGACTTGGCCCGTACCAGCGTCTCCGCGCAGGCCGTTCGGTCACCCAGCCCCGCCCAGCCGCCCGCCTCCCGCAGGGTCAGCAGCGACAGCAGCCGGGGCGACGACAGGTGCTTCGCCGCCCGCTCCCCGGCCTGCGCCGCGCGCACCGCCTCCCGCGGGCGCCCCGCGTCGCGCGCCAGGAACGCCGTGTTGCAGAAGGCGTGGGCCTCAAGAGCGGGGTCACCGGCGACTCTCGCGGTTGCCAGGGCCTCCGCGTAGTGGGAACGGGCATCGTCGAAGCGGCCCGAGTCGTGGGCCAGCCATCCCACGGAGATGGCCAGTTCACCGGCGCCCGTGTGCAGCCGGTCGGCCACCGCCTGGCGTGCGGTGCCCGCGTCGAGCAGGGCGTACGCGGCCTGAAGGGGCTGCGCCGCCCGCTGGTAGAGACCGTCGGCGCCGTGCCGGTCGTCCAGCAGCCGGATCTGCCGTACGGCCGCTTCGACGGCGCTGACCTCCGCGTCGCCGACATGGCGCGGGGACGGTACGGGGGCCGGGCCGAGGCCCAGTGGAACGGCGGCCAGCACGGCGGAACCGCCGGCCATGAATGCGCGACGCAGCACGTCGCTCTCCTCGTTGTTCTGGCTGGTGTGGGGCGGGGACGGCGGGTCGGCCGAGGCAGCATGCATACCCCGGCCGCGTACCGTCCCGCGGTCCGAGAACCCCAGGTCCTCCAGGGCCGAACCGGGGAACATGTGCAGGAAGACCCGCTCGTACGCGTAGTTGGGACAGCGGATCTCACCGGCCTCGACCCGTCCGATGTACCGCGCGTCACAGGCGACTTGCTCGCCGATCTCGCGGGCGGCCCGGCGGATCGCCGCCGCGAACTCACCGGGCGAGCGCTGTCCGCGCAACTGCCGGAAAGCCGCGTTGCGTACGCCCCGTGAAGTCGCCATGGCCGAGCCCTCTCTGGCGGATGGTGCTGCCGGCCCGGACCGCTCCGGCGCGCAAAACGTACCGTCTGTGATGAGTCGCACACACCCGGTTTAGCTACAAAACGGATATCTCACCCGCGATTTGCCATGAACTGCCATCCTTTACGGCGGCGCTGCGCCGTAGCCCTTGACGTCCGCAGGCGTTGAACCTTGTGGAGAACGAGGAGGGGTTGCCTTGTTGGAGACCGGTATCGAGATGAGCGGTTCGAGAACGACCGCCCGGCACAAGCCCAGCCAGGAGTGCAGCGCACCACCCGACGGTGCGGCCGAAGCGTGCGATCTGGTGACGGTCCCGGCGCGGCAGGGACTCGAGGCGGTGGACATCCTGCGCAGGGGAGCGGATTCGGCCGACGTGGGGCCCGTACTGCACGACGGGGCCTGCGACACGCTCGGCTTCCTGGTGCCGCCCGGCACGGCGGACGGCTGGGACATGCCGGGCAGCGCGTGTACGCAGACCAACGGCCGGGGGCTGCGGATCCCCGACGAACCGCCGGTCCAGGGCAGCGGCTGGCTGCTGCCGCCCGAGACGGTGCCGGTCACCGATCCCTCGGTGCTCAGGGCGGCACTCGGCGAGGCGGCCCGGCTGATCGAGGCGGCGGACAACCGCCGGTGACCCCGCGGGCGCCGCGCGAGCCGGCGGATGCCGGAGCCCCGACCTGCCGCCGCCGTGGAGCCGGCCGCGGCGTCCGGGCGGCGGGCGGCCGGGCGCCGCATTGATACTGGAGACGTGGCGAAGAACAAGCGGCAGGGCCGTTCCGTACCCGAGTCCGTGGTCGAGCAGGTGGACGGCGGGATCGCCGAGCTCAGGCCCGACCGCGACCGCCCGCGCGGCTGGACCCTGCTGATCGACGGCGCCCCGCAGTCCCACGTGGACCTCGACGACCCCACGCACCTCGACTTCGAGTACCAGCGCAGGCTCGGCCATGTCATCGACCTCGTGGGTCCGCCCAGGCAGCCGCTGCATGTCGTGCATCTGGGAGGCGGGGCCTTCACCCTCGCCCGTTACGTGGCGGCGACCCGGCCGCGCTCCACCCAGCAGATCGCCGAGGTGGACGGCCTCCTCGTCCAACTGGTGCGCAGGGTCCTGCCGCTGGACCCGGGCGCCCGTATCCGCGTCCGCTCCACCGACGCCCGTGCCGCCCTCTCGAAGGTCCCGGACGGCTGGGCGGACCTGGTGGTCGCCGACGTCTTCAGCGGTGCACGCACCCCAGCGCACCTCACCAGCACGGAGTTCCTCGCCGACGTCCGCCGGGCGCTGAAGCCGGACGGCTGGTACGCGGCCAATCTGACGGACGGCCCACCGCTGGCGTATCTGCGCGGCCAGATCGCCACCGCTGCGGAGACCTTCCCCGAACTGGCCCTGGCGGCCGAGCCGGGGGTGCTGCGGGGACGCAGGTTCGGGAACGCGGTGCTGGTCGGGTCGGCCGTCCCGCTGCCCGTCGCCGAGCTGACGCGCCGGGTGGCCGGGGACGGGCACGCGGGGCGGGTGGAGCACGGTCGGGGGCTGGTGGACTTCACGGGCGGTGCGCGGGCGGTGCGGGACGCCGTGGCGGAGGCCTCACCGGCACCGCCGCCCGCGGTCTTCGGCTGAGGGGGCCCCGCGCTGCGCCCCTCCGGGTCGCGCACCCCTTAGTGGTCGTCCACCTCGACCGACGGCCGGTGCCCGTTCCATGTGCAGAACACCGACACCGACCGCTGCCCCTCCGTGAACGTCACCCGGATCCACTCCGGCTGTTTCCAGACCCGCATCTGCCACCCGTCCGCGGGCGTCGCCGACACGAGCTCCGCGGAGGTGACTCCCAGGTCGAAGACGGCCCGGCCGCCCGAAGACGTATAACTCCGGACGTCACCGGACGAAGCGGAGGAACCGGTGGAATCAGCTGAGCCGGCCGGCGCCCGAGAGGACCGCGAAGGGGGTGAAGCGGGCGCAGTTGACGGAGATGACGGCGAGGAGGCGCTCCCGGAAGGGTGCGCGGACGAGGGGCCGGACGAACCGCCCCCCGGCGACCGGTGGACCGCGCCCCGGGACGTGGAACCCGGTTCCTCGGGCCGCTGGGTGGCCGACGAAAGCAGCTCGGGACTGCCCGCAACCGGGAGCGCCCGGGGCGGATCGTAGGCCGTGCCCGCCATCACCGAATGGACCCCCCACCAGGTCAGCGCGGTCGCCGCACCGGTGGCGAGCGACCATGCCAGGGCCTGTGTCAGTCGTCGGATCATCGCGCCATACTGCACCACCTGCCCCGGCGACACCGCAACACGGTGACAAGCGGACCCGCTTCCCCCGGATGGCGTACGGTGCCGCCCATGGCAAGTGTGCTCGTGGTCGAGGACGACCAGTTCGTACGCTCCGCCCTCATCCGGCACCTCACCGAGGCCTCCCACACCGTGCGGAGCGTCGGCACCGCCCTGGAGGCGCTGCGCGAGGTGGCCCATTTCGGTTTTGACCTGGTCATTCTCGATCTGGGCCTGCCCGACCTGGATGGGGCGGAAGCGCTCAAGATGCTGCGCGGAATCACCGATGTACCGGTGATCATCGCCACCGCACGGGACGACGAGGCGGAGATCGTCCGGCTGCTGAACGACGGCGCCGACGACTACCTCACGAAACCCTTCTCAGTGGAGCATCTGTCGGCCCGCATGGCAGCCGTACTGCGGCGGGCCCGCAGCCGGTCCGGCGCCGAGCCGCCCCCGCGGATGATCCGCGTCGGCGGACTCTGCGTCGACCCGCTGCGCAGGCAGGCGGAGCTCGACGGCGTACGGCTCGACCTGACCCGGCGGGAATTCGACCTGCTGACCTTCCTCGCCGGACGGCCCGGAGTGGTCGTGGCGCGCAAGGAACTGCTCGCCGAGGTGTGGCAGCAGTCGTACGGCGACGACCAGACCATCGACGTCCACCTCTCCTGGCTGCGCCGGAAGCTGGGCGAGACGGCGGCCCGCCCGCGCTATCTGCACACGCTCCGGGGCGTCGGGGTCAAGCTGGAACCGCCCCGATGAGGTGGGCGCTGGTCAAGGTGGCCATGGCCGCCACGGCCATGGTTGTGGTGGCCTTCGCCATCCCGCTCGGTCTTGTCATCAAGGAGATGGCGAGCGACCGGGCGTTCGCAGGTGCCGAACGGAACGCGGCGGCCCTCGCCCCCACCCTCTCCATCACCACCGAACGCCTCCCGCTGGAAAAGGCCGTCGCCTCCACCCCGGCGGGCGCCGCGGGCCGGGTCGCCGTCCATGTGCCCGCGTCCGGCGAACCCGGCAGCCGGGCGACCGAGATCGGGCACCGGCGGGCAGCGGGCAAGGACATCGAGGCCGCGCGCCGCCAGGCCGTGATCACCGGCGTGCCCGGAGGCTCCGCACTCCTCCAGCCGACCGCGCTGCCCACCGGGAAGATCGCGGTCGTGGAGGTGTACGTACCGGAGGACGAGGTCACCAACGGCGTCGGCACCTCCTGGCTGGTCCTCGCGGGGGTGGGTGCCGCGCTCGTCGTCGGCTCCGTGGCCGTCGCGGACCGGCTGGGCGCACGGATGGTACGGCCCGCGCAGCGGCTCGCGCGTGCGGCGCACGACCTGGGCGAGGGCAGGCTGTCGGTACGGGTCCGTGAGGAAGGGCCGACCGAGCTGCGCTCCGTCGCCGCGGCGTTCAACTCCATGGCCGACCAGGTCGTCCGACTCCTCGACAACGAACGTGAACTGGCCGCCGACCTCTCGCACCGGCTGCGCACCCCGCTCACGGTGCTGCGCCTCAACGCGGCCTCGCTGGGCGACGGGCCCGCCGCCGAGCAGACCCGCGCGGCCGTCGAGAAGCTGGAGCGGGAGGTCGACACGATCATCCGCACGGCCCGGGAACAGCGCCCGCAGACCCAGGGGCGGCCGGGCGCGGGCGCCGGCTGCGACGCGTCCGAGGTGATCCGCGAGCGGATGGCCTTCTGGTCGGCGCTGGCGGAGGACGAGGGCCGCACCGTACGGCTCGCGGGCGTGGACCGGACGGTACGCATCCCGGTCGCACGCTCCGAACTGGCGGCCGCACTCGACGCGTTGCTCGGCAACGTCTTCCGCCACACGCCGGTGGGCACCCCCTTCTCGGTCGACGTGCACCACGCGGAGGGCGCCGTCATCGTCCTGGTCTCGGACGCGGGTGAAGGCATCGACGACCCGGCGGCGGCCCTGACACGAGGCAACAGCGGGCAGCGGACCGGCTCCACGGGGCTGGGCCTCGACATCGTGCGGCGGGTCGCCGAGTCGACGGGCGGCGACGTACGGATCGGACGCTCGGTCCTCGGCGGCACAGAGGTCAGGCTGTGGATCGCCCTCGGCGGCAGCCGTACCGCACCGGCCCGGGGCCACCGGGTGAGGGGCCGCAGGCGCGGGGCACTGCGCGGCACCGCGTCCGGCTGACGCCTGACGGCAACCGCCGGAATTAACCGCTCCCTTTGTCTTCCTTAAGCCCACCCTAAGATCCTCGCCTTCCATCCTGAACTGCCCAATTGTCCGGTTCGGAGTCGCTAGCGTGCTGGCACACCCCCCACTTCCGTAACGCAGAGGCAGGCACGCGATGAGTACGACGACCCACCGGCGCAAGGTGAGCGGCAAGTCCAAGGCGATAGGTGCGGTCATGGCCGCGGCCGTCGCAGGGGGCGGGGCGTTCGCGCTGACCGGCACCGCGCACGCCGCCGATGTGGGCGCCGCCTACACCAAGACCAGTGACTGGCACGGGGGTTACACCGGCCAGTACGTCGTCAGCAACGACGCGGGCAAGGCACTCACGGACTGGAAGCTGGAGTTCGACCTGCCTGCGGGCACGAAACTCAGCTCGCTCTGGAACGCCGACTCCACGGTCGACGGACAGCACGTCACGGTGCAGCCGTCGAAGTGGGACAAGGCGGGGATCGCCGCGGGCAAGTCCCTCACCATCGGCTTCGTCACCTCGTCCGGTGCCACCGCCGGTGACCCCACGGGCTGCGTCATCGACGGAGCCAAGTGCTCGGTCGACACCGGTGGTACGCCCGCGCCGAGCGGCCGGCCCACCAAGCCGTCGCAGCCGTCGCAGCCGTCGGAGCCGTCGAAATCACAGCAGCCGTCCGCCGAGCCCACGGCGACCGCCGGGAACGCGTCCCCGAAGCCCGCCTCCACCGAGAGCACCGGATCCCCGGCGGGCACCGACGCCGGGAAGGGCACCTCGTCCGGTGCCGGCTTCGCCCCGTACGTCGACACATCGCTCTACCCCACGTACAACCTGCTCGACACCGCGACCAAGGCCGGTGTGAAGGAGTTCAACCTGGCCTTCGTCACCTCCGGCGGCAGCTGCGCCCCGCTCTGGGGCGGCGCGACGGGCCTCGGTGACGACAAGGTCGCCTCGCAGATCAGCGGGTTGCGGGCCAAGGGCGGCGACGTCCGGGTGTCCTTCGGCGGGGCGTCGGGTACCGAGCTGGGTGCGGCCTGCTCGTCCGCCGACGCGCTGGCCGCCGCATACGGCAAGGTCATCGACACCTACAAGCTCACCAAGGTGGACTTCGACATCGAGGGCGGTGCGCTGCCGGACACCGCGGCCAACACCCGCCGCGCCCAGGCCATCGCGCAGCTCCAGAAGTCCCACCCGGGGCTCGACGTCTCGTTCACGCTGCCGGTGATGCCCGAGGGGCTGACCCAGCCCGGCGTGGACCTCGTCGCCAACGCGAAGAAGAACGGCGTCGACATCTCCGCGGTCAACATCATGGCGATGGACTACGGGCCCTCGTACAGCGGTGACATGGGCGACTACGCGACGCAGGCGGCGACCGCCACGCAGGCCCAGATCAAGGGGGTCCTCGGACTCTCGGACTCCGCTGCCTGGAAGGCTGTCGCAGTCACGCCGATGATCGGCGTCAACGACGTCAACACCGAGAAGTTCACGGTCGACGACGCGAAGAAGCTCGCGGACTTCGCCAAGGCGAAGGGCCTGGGCCGGCTCTCGATGTGGTCGGGCGCGCGGGACAAGGAGTGCCCCGGCGGCGCGAAGAACTCGGCCGACCCGACGTGCTCGTCGGTCGTCCAGGACGATCTGGCGTTCACCAAGGCGTTCGCCGCGAACAGCTGACAACGCCCCCTCGACGACGCCCCGGCCGGCTCACCCCCCACCCGGCCGGGGCGTTCGCCGTGTCCGGGCGAGGCCGGCGCGCGGGCCACTGCCGGACCGCCTCCCCGGAACTGGCCTCTCTCCGAGAGGAGTTCGGAGAAATAACACGAAGCCCGCCCGGTGCGGCTTCCTCCTCCAAGCCCCGTTCACCTTGCGGTGTACGGCTGTGCTCCTGCTTCCCGTGCGGCCCGCTCCGGTCCCGCCGCCGGGATTTTCTGCGTTCATCACCCCTGTGAGCAGCGGAAATCACGGGAATTCGACAGTCGGGGCGGTGGGCTCCCAGGCTGTGGCAAGAGCTGTGCCGGACACGTTCTCGTGACGTGCGGGACACGCTCGGGCAACGGAAGCGTCTTCAACTCTTGACACCCACCCCTCCAAGGCAGCAACCTTCCGGCATCGGCGCATGGGAGCGCTCCCACATCGCACGGGATTTTCCCGTACGGACCGAACTGCCCGTGCCTCCCCCCTTGCACCTCCCGGCACCCGCACTCATCAGCGCGTACGCCGTGAAGTTAAGAACGCCAGTCCCACCCTGGAACAAGGAGTAGTGGAATGCGCATCACCCGCACCGTCGGCGGCCGCCGCCGCAGAGCCGCGGTCATCGCCACCACGGGCCTGACGGCCGCCGCCCTGTTGCTGGCCGGTTGCAGCGACTCGGACTCGTCGGGCTCCGGCAAGTCCGACGCCAACGGGCCGATCACGCTGACCGTCTCGGACTTCGGGCAGTTCGGTTACAAGGAGGCCGGGCTCTTCGCCCAGTACCACAAGCTGCACCCGAACATCACGGTCAAGGAGAACACCACCGCCGACGAGAAGGTCTACTACCCCAAGCTGCTCCAGCAGCTGAACTCCAACAGTGGACTCTCCGACGTGCAGGGTCTCGAGGTCGGCCGGATCAAGGAGCTCGTCGACACCAAGGCGAACAGCTTCGCCGACCTCAGCAAGGTGATCGACGTCGCCGACTGGGTGCCGTGGAAGGAGAAGCAGGCCACCACGTCGGGTGGACAGGTGATCGGCGCAGGCACCGACATCGGCCCGATGTCGCTCTGCTACAACACGGAACTCTTCAAGAAGGCCGGCCTGTCGACCGACCCCAAGGCGGTGGCCGCGAAGGTCGCCGGCGGCTGGAGCGACTACCTCGCGCTGGGAGCGGAGTACAAGAAGCACGCGCCCAAGGGCACCTTCTTCATGGACTCGGCGAGCGCCATGTTCAACGCCGTGGTGAGTTCCAACGCGCAGCAGTACTACGACTCCAGCGGCAAGCCGATCTACAAGACCAGTGACAGCGTCAAGCAGGGCTGGGACCTGGCGAACCAGGCCGCCACCACGGGGCTCTCCCAGGGTCTCAAGCAGTTCGACCCGCCCACCTGGCCGCCGGCGCTGCGCAAGAGCAAGGTCGCGACCGTCGTCTGCCCCGCATGGATGGCCGCTCAGATCCAGGTCAACGCGGGCCCGGCCAACAAGGGCCACTGGAACATCACCACGGCCCCCGGCTCGTCATCGGCCAACTGGGGCGGCTCGTTCCTGGCCGTCCCCAAGAGCGGCAAGCACGTGGACGAGGCCGGAGCGCTCGTCAAGTGGCTGACCGCGCCGGCGCAGCAGGCCGCCGTGTTCAAGGCGATCGGCGTCTTCCCCTCGAACAAGGGGGCCTACAGCCTCCCCGAGGTGAAGAACGCGAAGCTTCCGTACTTCAACAACGCCCCGATCGGGAAGATCTACGCCCAGGAGGCCAGCACCATCCCGGCTGCTGTGCTCGGCCCGAAGGACGCCGACATCAAGGACGCGTTCTCCGCGCAGATCGCCAACATGGAGGTGCGGCACACCAGTTCCGGCGCAGCCTGGAACGCCGCCATCCAGAAGATCGACAAGATCGTCGGCTGATCGCCGCCGGTGCCGGGGACGTCCTTCCGATCAGGCCGGACGCCCCGGGGCCGGTGCCGCACATGGACCAGCGCTCCGACACCGCCACGCCGGGCCGGACGGGTCCGCTCATCGCGCCGGGTCGGCGCACCCCAGGGAAGGACTCCCGCCTGTGGCAACCTCGACCCCCACCCGGGACACTCACGCCCCGCCTCCCCGCGCTCCCCAGCAGATGTCGGCCAGTCGGCAGAAGTGGCGGAGCCGGCTGTGGCGGTTCGACGACAAGGCATCGCCGTACGCGTACATCGCTCCGTTCTTCCTCGTCTTCGGGGCCTTCGGTCTCTACCCTCTGCTCTATACCGGCTGGATCGCCATGCACCGGGTGGAGATGACCGGTCTCGACCAGATGCAGTGGGTCGGCTGGGAGAACTTTTCCAAGATCCTCCATGACTCCGAGTTCTGGACGGCCGTCAGCAACACGTTCCTGATCGGCGTCATGTCGACGGTTCCGCAGCTGCTTGTGGCACTGGGTCTCGCGCATCTGCTGAACTACAAGCTGCGAGCCAGTACCTTCTGGCGCACGATCATCCTCACCCCGTACGCGACCTCGGTGGCGTCGGCGGCCCTGGTCTTCGCCCTGGTGTTCCGGATGGACGGCGGCCTGCTGAACTGGGTACTGCACTTCATCGGCCTGGGCCACACCAACTGGGTCAACGGACACTGGACTTCAAAGATCGCCATCTCGGTGATCGTGATCTGGCGCTGGACGGGCTACAACACGCTGATCTATCTCGCCGCCATGCAGGCCGTTCCCACCGATCTGTACGAGGCGGCGGCGCTCGACGGCGCCTCGCGATGGCAGCAGTTCCGCAAGGTGACCATCCCCTCGCTGCGGCCGACGATCCTCTTCACGATCGTCATCTCCACCATCGGCTCCATGCAGCTGTTCGGTGAGCCGCTGCTCCTTGAGGGCGGCGCCACCGGTGCCACAGGCGGCACCGAGAACCAGTACGAGACGCTCAGTGTCTACCTCTACAACTACGGGTGGAATCTGGGGCATCTCGGCCCGGCCGCCGCGGTTGCCTGGGCGATGCTGGTCCTGCTGTTGCTCATCGCCGCGATCAACTGGCTCATCGGCCGCTTTGTACGCAAGTCCGCGGTCTGACCGGGAGCGATATCCATGACTTTGACCAGCCCCACCAACGCCCCGGGCGTCCGTGTCCGGGAGGCCGCGCCCAGCGCGCCCCGCAAGCCGCGCCGGTTCAAGGAGCGCGCAGGTCAGCAGATGAAGGGCGGCCCGTTCGCCTACGTCGTTCTGATCGTCGTGGGCATCGGCTCGATCGTGCCGCTGTACTGGACCCTGGTGGCCGCGTCCCACACCCAGGACGAAGTACTCGCCACCACACCGCCGTTCCTGCCCGGCGGCCGGCTGATGCACAACCTCGACGCGGCCTGGAATCAGGCGCACCTCGGCAAGGCAATCGTCAACAGCATCATCGTCTCCAGCTGCATCACCGCGGCGACGCTCTTCTTCTGCACGCTGGCCGGCTACGCCTTCGCCAAGATGCGATTCAGGGGGCGCGGCGGACTGATGACCGCGGTGATCGCCACCCTGACGATTCCCCCGCAGCTCAGCGTCGTCCCCCTGTTCATGCTGATGTCCGACATCGGCTGGGGCGGGAATCTGGAGGCGGTGATCTTTCCGACCCTGGTGAGCGCCTTCGGTGTGTTCTTCATGCGTCAGTACCTGAGCGAGGCGCTGCCGTACGAACTCATCGAGGCCGCCAGGATCGACGGCGCGAACAACCTCCGCATCGTGCTGAGCGTGGTGATCCCGGTGGCGCGCCCCGCGATGATGGTGCTCGGGATGCTCACCTTCGTGCAGGCCTGGAACGACTTCTTCTGGCCCTATCTCGCGCTGAACCAGCAGAATCCGACGCTGCAGGTGGCCCTCGGCCAGCTGAGCGCCTCCTATACGCCGGACCAGAGCATCATCATGGCCGGTGCGCTGATCAGCACGCTCCCACTCCTCGTGGTGTTCGTGATCTTCGGAAAGCGGATCGTCGGAGGCATCATGTCCGGCGCCGTCAAGGGCTGACGCCCGCGTCTCCGCCCTCCCCGGTACGTCCCGTACGGCCTGTGCCTGACCTCGGGCCGTACGGGACACCGGAGAAGGCGTCCCGTTCCGCTCTACCCCAACTGCCCCTCACCGCCCACCCTGGGAGCGCTCCCGCATGACCGCCGTACGACCCGACATCGCCCCCGTCGAACAGGCCCCCGCGACAGCCGACTTCCCCGTGGGCTTCGTCTGGGGCGCGGCCACCGCCGCCTATCAGGTGGAGGGCGCCGCAGCCGAGGACGGCCGCACCCCGTCCATCTGGGACACGTTCAGCCACACCCCCGGCAAGGTCCACAACGGTGACACCGGCGACATCGCCGCCGACCACTACCACCGCTACCGCGACGATGTGGCACTGATGAAGGAGCTGGGCCTCAAGGCGTACCGCTTCTCCGTCTCCTGGTCCCGGGTGCAGCCCACCGGGCGGGGGCCCGCCGTGGAGCGGGGTCTGGACTTCTACCGCAGGCTCACGGACGAACTGCTCGAAGCCGGCATCACGCCGGTCGCCACGCTCTACCACTGGGACCTGCCACAGGAGTTGGAGGACGCGGGCGGCTGGCCCCACCGGGCGACCGCCGACCGCTTCGCCGACTACGCGGCGATCATGGCCGGTGCCCTCGGGGACCGCGTGGGCATGTGGACCACGTTCAACGAGCCGTGGTGCTCCGCCTTCCTCGGCTACGGATCGGGAGTGCACGCTCCGGGCCGCACCGAACCGGCCGCGACACTGCGCGCGGCCCACCATCTCAACCTCGCCCATGGCCGGGCGGCCGGGATCCTGCGCGGTCAACTCCCCGCTGCCGCGCAGATCTCGGTCACCCTCAACCTCCACCAGGTCCGCCCGCTGACCGACAGCGCGGCCGACGCGGACGCAGCGCGCCGGATCGACGCGGTCGGCAACCGGATCTTCACCGGCCCGATTCTCGACGGCGCCTACCCCGAGGACCTGATCGCCGACACCTCGCATCTGGTGGACTGGCCGGAGCTGGTCCGGGACGGCGATCTGGCCGCCATCTCGGCCCCCATCGACGTGCTGGGCGTCAATTACTACACGCCGACGCTGGTTTCGACGCCGTCCGGGGGTACGGGGGACAGCCAGGACGACGGCCACGGCAGAAGCGACCACTCGCCCTGGACCGGTTCCGAACACGTCGCGTTCCACCTCGCGGAGGGCAGGAAGCGCACCGCGATGAACTGGGCGATCGACCCCGACGGCCTGCACAGCCTGCTCATGGACGTCACCCGGGACCACCCCGGCCTGCCGCTGATGGTCACCGAGAACGGTGCCGCCTTCGACGACTACGTCTCGCCCGAGGGCCTGGTGGCCGACCCCGAGCGGATCGAGTATCTGCACGGCCATCTCGACGCCGTACGGCGGGCGGTGGCCGACGGCGCCGATGTGCGCGGATACTTCCTCTGGTCCCTGATGGACAACTTCGAGTGGGGGTACGGGTACTCCAAGCGCTTCGGCGCTGTCTACGTGGACTACGGCTCGCAGCGCCGGATCCCGAAGTCGAGCGCCCACTGGTACGCCGACGTCATCCGCCGCCACGCTCTGCCTCCGGCTGTCTGAACACTCCCGAACCCGTGGAGCGAGGAGGCCCGGCCCTGTGCCGGGCCTCCGGCGTTTCCCGGCGGCCGTCGCGGCCCGTACATTGGGAGCGCTCCCATTTCTCGTGTGCGGCACCGGTACGGGCGGTGCCTGGAAGTTTCGGGGGAGCCGGTAACCGGACTTGGTCCGGTTATCCGACTTGTGAGAAATTGACCGCGAACGGGAGGCAGCCATGGCGGCAGCGCGAGTACGGAGCGGCGGGCGGCCCACGCTCGAAGAGGTCGCGGCGCGGGCCGGCGTCGGACGCGGCACGGTCTCACGGGTCATCAACGGATCACCCCGGGTCAGCGACCGGACCCGTGAGGCCGTCGAAGCCGCGGTCGCCGAGCTGGGATACGTGCCCAACCGGGCGGCCCGCGCACTCGCGGGGAACCGTACGGACGCGATCGCCCTCGTCGTGCCCGAGCCGGAGACGCGCTTCTTCGCCGAGCCGTACTTCTCGGACATCGTCCGGGGGGTCGGCGCCGCGCTCGCCGACACCGAGATGCAGCTGCTGCTCACCCTCGTCGGCAGCGACCGGGAGCGCGACAGGCTCGCCCAGTACCTGGCAGCGCACCGGGTGGACGGGGTCCTGCTCGTCTCCGTGCACGCCGATGACCCGCTGCCGGAGCTTTTGCAGCAGCTCGCCATCCCGGCAGTGGTGAGCGGCCGGCGCTCCGACCGGGAGACGCTCCCCTCGGTCGACTCGGACAACTACCAGGGGGCGCGCAGCGCTGTCGGGCACCTGGTCGCGCGGGGCCGGCGGCGGATCGCGACGATCACCGGGCCGCTCGACATATACGCCGCGCAGTGCCGCCTGGACGGTTACCGCAAGGCCGTCGCCGCCGCGGGCGCCGACGGCGACGAGGGACTCGTCGCCCCGGCCGACTTCTCCGAGGAGAGCGGCCGCCGTGCGATGGAGCTGCTGCTCGACCGCCGCCCCGACCTGGACGCGGTGTTCGCCGCGTCCGACGTGATGGCGGTCGGCGCCCGTCAGGTGCTGCGCGAGCACGGTCTGCGGGTGCCCGACGACGTGGCCCTGGTCGGCTTCGACGACTCGGTGATCGCCCGCCATATGGACCCGCCGCTGACGAGCGTGCGCCAGCCGATCGAGGAGATGGGCCGCGCCATGGCCCGTCTGCTGCTCTCGGAGATCGCGGCGCGCCGCTCGCCGGGGGCGCCCGCCGTCGAGCGGACCCAGCTGGTACTCCCGACGGATCTGGTGCCGAGGCTCAGCTCGTAGCCCCGGGGGGCCGCGGGGCGGGCCGGGAGCCGGGCGCTCCGAGAGCCTCCCGGGAGGCCTGCCCGGGGATACCGCCGTCCACCGCGGCCCCGGAGGGTGCTCCCTCGAACTCCGGCCAGCTGCCGGGGTCCTGATGGTCGTTCTCGGGCACCTGCGAGTGCCCGTACCAGCCGGCGCAGTGCTCCCAGGTGCTCTCGTCGCGGTGCGAGGTGAAGTCGGCCGGCCTGCCCATCGGCCAGCTGTCCGGCACCCCCAGGTCCCTGACCCAGCGGTTGAGGGCGCCCCAGCCCTTGCACGGGGTGTCCGTGAGCTTCGCGTAGACCTTGCCGTCCACCCGGCAGTACGGGAAGAACAGTGCCTCGATCTGGATCACGACCGCACCCGCACGGTTCGTGCGGGTGCCGCCCGGCCGGTCCACGAGGCTCTTGGAGCGCGAGTCGGCGGGCGTGAACTGGGTGAACCGCCCGGTGAACGGGTCCCACAGCAGGTGCGGGGCAGCGGCCTTGCCGGCGGCGGTGCGCCCGAAGTGCCCGACGAGCTGCTCGTACGGCACCAGGTCCGCGGGTTCGGCGGCGGTGGCGTTCTTGTCCCAGGTGATGTGGGCGACGGCTTTGGCCGGGCCGCCCGCGGTGGCGGCGTGGTCGCCGATGTCGAGGCGCTGCGCGCCGGGCATCCAGAGGTCGGACATGATCTCTCCAGGGCAGGCAGTGAGCCCCTGGCCCGGATGGCACAGGGCAGTGTCCTGCTTCCGCCAGGTCCAACCGGTCGGCCCGCGCGGACGACACGGCCGCACAGGAGGCGCACGGGGTGGGACCGGAGCACGCCAGGAGTGGCCGGCAGCGCACGGCGGCGCGCATACGGTGGCAGGCGTACGACGGAGGCCCGGTCCGCGTGAGCGGACCGGGCCTCCGTCAGAAGATCCTGCAAGGGTGAGTAACGGGACTCGAACCCGCGACATCCTGGACCACAACCAGGTGCTCTACCGTCTGAGCTATACCCACCATGACCGTTGTCGTTTCCGACCGGCCGAGAAAAAGTGTACAGGGTCCGGGAGGGTGCTCGCGCCCGCCTTTCCGCGGGTCTCCCACGGGCCGGCGCATCGCCCCGGCGGTCTATTCCGCGGGAAGGACGTACTTGGCGGCGATCTTCTTCGCGGTGTCCGAGTCAGGTCCCGGCTGCGGTACGAAGACGGCCTCCCGGTAGTAGCGCAGCTCCGCGATCGACTCACGGATGTCCGCGAGTGCCCGGTGGTTGCCGTTCTTGTCCGGGCTGTTGAAGTACGCCCGCGGGTACCAGCGGCGGGACAGCTCCTTGATCGACGAGACATCCACGATCCGGTAGTGGAGGTAGCCCTCCAGCTCCTTCATGTCGCGCAGCAGGAAGCCCCGGTCGGTGCCGACCGAGTTCCCGCAGAGCGGTGCCTTGCCCGGCTCCTTCACGTGCTCGCGTACGTACGCCAGCACCTGCGCCTCGGCCTCGGCCAGCGTGGTGCCGCCCGCCAGTTCTTCGAGCAGGCCGGATGAGGTGTGCATCTTCCGCACCACGTCGGGCATGGTCTCCAGCGCCTCGGCGGGCGGGCGGATCACGATGTCCACCCCTTCGCCGAGCACGTTCAGCTCCGAGTCGGTGACCAGCGCGGCCACCTCAATGAGTGCGTCGTCCGTCAACGAGAGCCCGGTCATCTCGCAGTCGATCCACACCATGCGATCGTTCATGCGCCCCACCTTAGACCGCCCGGTGAACGGCGGTCGGTCCAAGGGGTCCTTGCGCTATGAGCGCGCGACCCCGGGCGGGCGCAGCGCAACGACCCCTGGGGCCACCTGGCAGTGGACCGCCCGGCACACGGGGGACCGGCCCGCGAGGGCCGGCCTCCGTGCACCGCTTACGTCGCGCTCCGCTGTCCCGGCACCGTCGGGCGGCCCGGGGCGTAGGTGTCCGACCCCGGCTTTCCGGGCTCGGACAGCGCCGGAGCGCCCTGCGGCTGCGCCGGGGACGTCGCGGTCTGGGCGCCGGGTGGCGTGGTGCGGCGGGTCTGCGGGACGCCGTCCGCCACCGGTGCCACCGGGGCCGGCTCGGAGCTCTGCGGCCTCCGGGCCCGGTACGCGGCCCGGTACGCGGCAGGTGAGGAGCCCAGCTGGCGCCGGAAGTGGCCGCGCAGCGCGACCGGCGACCGGAAACCGCAGCGGCCGGCGACCTCGTCGACCGAGTAGTCGGAGGTCTCCAGCAGGCGCTGGGCCTGGAGCACCCGCTGCGTGATCAGCCACTGGAGCGGCGCACTGCCGGTCAGCGAGCGGAACCGGCGGTCGAACGTCCGGCGGCTCATGTACGCACGGGCCGCCAGTGTCTCCACGTCGAACTGCTCGTGGAGATGCTCCAGCGCCCAGGCGACGACCTCCGCGAGGGGGTCGGAGCCGATTTCCTCCGGTAAAGACCTGTCGAGGTAGCGCTCCTGGCCGCCGCTCCTGCGCGGGGGGACCACCAGCCGCCGGGCCAGCGCCCCCGCGGCGTCCGCACCATGGTCCGTCCGCACGATGTGCAGACACAGGTCGATCCCGGCCGCGGTGCCGGCCGATGTCAGGACGTCGCCGTCATCGACGAAGAGCTCACGCGGGTCCACATGGACCGACGGATAGCGCTTCGCGAGCGTCGGCGCGTACATCCAGTGCGTGGTCGCGGGCCTGCCGTCCAGCAGTCCGGCCGCGGCCAGTACGAAGGCGCCGGTGCACAGGCCTACGATGCGCGCACCCTCCTCGTGGGCGCGGCGCAGCGCGTCCAGCGCGTCGGGCGGTGGCGGCGACGTGATCGACCGCCATGCGGGGACGACGACGGTGCCGGCTCTGCTGATGGCGTCCAGGCCGTACGGCGCGGTGAGTTCCAGTCCGCCCGTGGTGCGCAGCGGGCCTTCCTCGCCCGCGCTGACCAGCAGCCGGTAGCGGGGAACCCCGGCGTCCTGCCGGTCGATACCGAAGACCGACAGCGGAATGGAGCTCTCGAATATGGGGCCACCGCTGAAGAGCAGTACCGAGACGATCTCTTTACGGCGGCGCCCGGAGAGCTTTCTTGCGGTCTCCGTCACGGCGGTGGAGTCCTGGCCCTGACTCATGGTGCTAAGCCCCCCTCGGTGCTCACGGCTCCCTGATCCTGTCGGGACTGTCGCTCCTGCAAACTGCTTTTAATCGTCACAGCCCCTCGGTCCAGCACGAGATCCCCCGCCTCTTCCTCATGATCGAATCTACTGTGTCCCGTGGTGCCGGGGTGACAAGTTCGGATGACGGCGTTATGTCGACATGGCAACTTGGCGCGAAGCATTCGATCAGGAAGCGTTTCACCCAGGAAGCCCCCAGGGAAGTGGGCGTCCCGCGCATGGCCCGTCCCCGTAGGGTGCGAGAGCCGCCCGTGGTCCTTTCATCCCTGGTGGGACGGGGGTTGACGTATCGTTCCGCCAAGGTCGGGGTGGGTCGCATAAGTTGGCTGAAAACAATCGGGTGTGCGGGTGAGATTCAGTCAGTGGGCCGGCGCACGCGTCTGAGGGTCCCACCGGATCCTGTGTGCTCCCGGCACGCCGGGCCCTGCGGCGGGTGAATTGTGTCCGCGCAGCTGCCGTACGGCTTCTGCCCGGCCGGCGGGGGTCCGGCCCCGGCGCGCGCCGCGCCGCCGACTCACTCGGGGTGGAAGGGCGGGATGCGCCCGGCGGTCGGTTTCCGGCGCCGGCGGCCTCGCCGGGAAGCTGTAGATACCACCTGGCATTGCCATTTACCGGCCTGCTCGGGCATGCTCCCTGGAACGCCCGACTGGATCGGCGGGCAGTGGGCAGGAGAGGAGTGTCGCCGTACTCTTGAGGGTATGGGCTTGGGAAGATGATTCCCGGACACAGGTCCGCAGGACACGCTCCACCGCCAACTGCCGTTCCCTCCCAAGAGGATCTTTTCGCCGAGATACCGATGGCCGGTTACGAATTCTCCGAACCCGCGGACCGCAGGCAGATCGCCGATCCATCGGCCGAACTCCATGCGGCGGAACAACCACGTCACGCGTGTGATCCCGCTTTCAGGCACGGGGTCGTCGTCGGCTTCGACGGCTCGACCTCCAGTGAGCGGGCGCTCGCCTATGCCATCGGCATGGCTGTACGTCTCGGCTCCGGCCTGATCATCGTCCACGTCGCCAACCGGCTGCCGACCACGGTCTGGGCGGGCTGCGAGCCCCCGGTCTTCGTGGACGTGCCGGACCACAGGACCGAAGTGCTCGGCCTGGAGCTGGCGTGTGCGGACTATCTCGCCGAAGTGCCCTGGATCCTCGTGGAGCGCGGCGGTGACATCTGCCACGAGCTGGAGGAGGTCGGCCGCGAGTACGCAGCGGACGCGATCGTCGTGGGCTCCACGCACGGCATCGTCGGCCGGATCTTCGGCTCGGTGGCCGGACGGCTCGCGCGGCGCGCCCAGCGCCCGGTCATCGTCATCCCGTAACTCCGTCCGCCACTCCGTACGGCCCGCCGCTCAACCCCGGCTGTCCCCGGGGCTGTTGCCTCCGGGGACAGCCGGGGTGCGGCCGGTGGCCGGACGACTACTCGACCGTGACCGACTTCGCCAGGTTGCGCGGCTTGTCGATGTCCCGGCCGAGGGCCAATGCCGTGTGGTAAGCGAGCAGTTGCAGGGGGATCCCCATCAGGATCGGGTCCAGCTCATCCTCGTTCTTGGGCACCACGATGGTGTGGTCGGCCTTCGGCTGCTCCTGGTGCGCGACGGCCAGGATGCGCCCGTCGCGCGCCTTGATCTCCTCCAGCGCCGCCCGGTTCTTCTCCAGCAGGTCGTCGTCGGGCACGATCGCGACCGTCGGCATGGCGGGCTCGATCAGCGCCAGCGGCCCGTGCTTCAGCTCCGACGCGGGGTACGCCTCGGCGTGGATGTACGAGACCTCCTTGAGCTTCAGCGAGGCCTCCCGGGCCACCGGATAGCCGCGTACCCGTCCGATGAACATCATCGACCTGGCGTCCGCGTACTCGCCGGCCAGCTTCTCGATCTCGTCCTCGCGGTCCAGGATCTCGGCGATCTGGGCGGGGAGCTTCCGCAGCCCGGCGATGATCCGCTTGCCGTCGGCCACCGACAGGTCGCGGATGCGGCCCAGGTGGAGGGCGAGCAGCGCGAAGGACACCACGGTGTTGGTGAAGCACTTGGTCGAGACGACGCAGACCTCGGGGCCCGCGTGCACGTACACGCCCCCGTCGGTCTCGCGCGCGATGGCCGAGCCGACGACGTTCACCACGCCCAGCACCCGCGCGCCCTTGCGCTTGAGCTCCTGCACCGCTGCCAGCACGTCGTACGTCTCGCCGGACTGGGACACCGCGACGTACAGGGTGTCCGGGTCCACCACCGGGTTGCGGTAGCGGAACTCGGACGCGGGCTCCGCGTCCGCGGGGATACGGGCCAGCTCCTCGATCAGCTGGGCGCCGATCTGGCCCGCGTGGTACGAGGTGCCGCAGCCGAGGATCTTCACCCGGCGCACGCCCCTGGCGTCCCGGGCGTCCAGGTTCAGGCCGCCCAGGTGCACCGTGGAGAAGCGGTCGTCGATCCGGCCGCGCAGCACCCGGTCCACCGCCTCGGCCTGCTCGGAGATCTCCTTGTGCATGTACGTGTCGTGGCCGCCCATGTCGTACGACTCGGCCTCCCACTCCACGGTGGTCGGCGTCGCGGACGTGGTGGAGCCCTCGGTCGTGTACGTGCGGAAGTCGTCGGCCTTGAGGGTGGCCATCTCGCCGTCGTCCAGCGTGACGACCTGCCGGGTGTGCGAGACGAGGGCCGCGACGTCGGAGGCGACGAACATCTCCTTCTCGCCGATGCCGAGCACCACGGGCGAACCGTTGCGGGCGACGACGATGCGGTCCGGGAAGTCCGCGTGCATCACGGCGATGCCGTACGTGCCCTCGATCAGCCGCAGGGCCTCGCGGACCCTCTCCTCCAGCGTCGGGGCCTGCGAGCGGGCGATGAGGTGGGTGAGGACCTCGGTGTCGGTCTCGGAGAGGAACTCCACACCGTCCGCGTTGAGCCGGGCGCGCAGATCGGACGCGTTGTCGATGATGCCGTTGTGGACCACGGCGACCTTGTTCTCCGCGTCCAGGTGCGGGTGGGCGTTCAGGTCGCTGGGGGCGCCGTGGGTGGCCCAGCGGGTGTGCGCGATGCCGGTGGTGCCCGCGAAGCGCTTGGGGACCCTGGCCTCCAGCTCGCGGACACGGCCCTTCGCCTTGACCATCTTCAGCGCGGCGGACTTGGGCGAGGAGATGACGATGCCCGAGGAGTCGTACCCCCGGTACTCCAGTCGCTGCAGTCCCTCCAGCAGCAGTGGTGCCACATCACGCTTGCCGATGTACCCGACGATTCCGCACATATCGCTCCTTGGTTCCTATCCGTAGATCATGCGGCGCAGCTGCCGCAGGGAAAGCTCGGGCGGTGCCACTGCACGATGAGGCAGCTCGTCCGAGATCTGCTGGAAGATGTCCGGGTTCGTCTGTCCGCGGGCCTGCAGTTCGCGGTGGCGGCGGCGGACGAACTCCTCCGTCGTCTCGTCGAAATAGGCCAGCACATCGAGGACCACCCGGGCGGCTTCGCCGCGCTGGAGGGCGGAGCTGCGCACCAGGTGGTCGATGAGGTCGTCGTACGACGGACGGGACGCGGGCACTCGTTGATATTGGGGTTCCGTGAGGCCTTACGCAAGATTTCTGCCCGTTATCGGGCAAGCTTGCGCCTTCCGGGTCCGCATCCGGGCTCATGCAGGAGGTTCATACCGGGGGCTCTGCTGTCCGGGAGAACGTTCACTGCCCGACGGGACCGGAGAGCTGCTCGCGCAGGACCGTCCTCAGGGTGGTGGGCTCGCGGCCGAGCAGGGTGGCCAGTGCGGGGTCCACGGCCGCGAATTCGCCGGCCCTGCTCGCGGTGAACATGCCCAGCAGCTGGTCGGCCGTCGCGGCCGGGACGCCGCCGCCCGTCAGCTGCTCCCGGAACAGGTCGTCCGGCGCGGTGGTCCTCGTGACGGTCCGCCCTGTGACATCGGCGGCGATGCCGGCGATGTCGGCGAAGGTCAGTGCCTGGGCCGCGGTGAGCGGCGGTGTGGGTCCGTCGAAGCGGCCCTCGTCCGCCAGGACGGCGGCTGCCGCGTCGGCGAGATCCGCGTGCGCGGTCCAGCTGACCGGTCCGTCCGCGGGGAGGGCGACATCGCCCGACTCCAGGCCGTGGCCGAGGAACTGCAGCGCGCTGGTGGCGTAGAAGCCGTTGCGCAGCGAAGTGAACGGCACGCCGGAGACGCGCAGCGCTTCCTCGGTCGCGATGTGGTCGCGGCAGGCCTGGAAGCGCGAGGAGGCGCCGGCGCCCATATGGCTGGTGTAGAGAATGCGGCGTGCGCCGGCCGCGACTGCCCCGTCGATCGCGGCCCGGTGCTGCGATACGGCCTCGTCGCCCATCTTGTCGACGGAGACGATCAGTACCTGGGACGCGCCTTCGAAGGCGTCGGCGAGGCTGCCGGCCTCGGTGAAGCTGCCGCGTCGCACGCGTACGCCCCGGTCTGCGAGGGCCTGCGCCTTCCGCGGGTCGCGGACGCTGACGCCCACCCGGTCCGCCGGAACGCCGCGGGCCAGCAGCCTCTCGGTGATCCGGTGTCCGAGATGTCCGGTGGCTCCGGTCACGATGATCATGTTGCCCTCCAGGGCTGCGGGTCCAGTGCCGGTGTGCTGTTCCGTGCTGATGTTTCCAGCGCTACCTAAATGACCGTAACACTGAAACTATCGACGGAACCACCCGTCCTGTATCGTCGATATATGCCACCACGTCCACGCGCCCAGAACGGTGCCGCCCGGTCCGACGCCGCGCCCGCAGGGCGCGGGCAGCCCCGGCAGCGGGTCATCGAGGCCGCAGCCGATCTGCTGGCCAGGGAGGGCCGTGACGCGGTCACCACCCGCGCCGTCGCGATCGCGGCAGGCCTGCAACCACCGGCCATCTACCGGCTGTTCGGCGACAAGAGCGGGCTGCTCGACGCGGTGGCCGAGCACGGCTTCGCCACGTTCCTCGCGGCCAAGCACGTCGACCCCGACCCGCAGGACCCCATCGAGGACCTGCGGGCGGGCTGGGACCTCGCGGTCGAGTTCGGGCTCTCCCATCCCGCGCTGTACACGCTGATGTACAGCGAGCCCACCAGAGCCGCTTCACCCGCCTTCGAGGCCGGTATGGAGATCCTGATGGGCCGTATCCGGCGGCTCGCCGCGGGCGGCTGGCTCCGGGTCGACGAGGAGATCGCGGCAGCGGTCATCCACGCCACGGCGCGCGGCGCGGTACTCACCTGGCTGTCCCTGCCGGAGGAGCGCCGCGATCCGGCCCTGCTGACCGCACTGCGGGAATCCATGGTCGCCGCGGTAACCGGCCAGGAGCCGGCCGTGCGGGACGCGGGCCCGGCCGGCGCCGCCCGCACCCTGCGCGCCGTACTGCCCGAACAGACGGCTCTCAGCGGCGCGGAGCAGCAGCTGCTGAGGGAGTGGCTGGACCGGCTCGCATCCGGCGGCTGAGGTGCCGCGTGCGGTACGCCGCCGCACCGGCGGCGGCCCCCTGACGGGCAGGGGTGGTCTATACCCTTGACCCTCCAAGTGGCGTGCGATACCCATGGGACACGTTCGGTTGCCCAGCACCACAGTTGCGAGACCCTCCGGAGGGAATCCGCTTGTGAGACTGCACAGAACACTCGAACCCAGGTCCCTGCCCCGGCTTCTCGGCACGTTCATCCTCGTCGCGGCCGCCGGATTCGCCGGTACGGGAGCGGCCCCTGCCGCCGTTCCCGCGGCGTCGGCCGCACCGGCGGTCCGCCCGCTCGGCGCGGTCATCCCGGCCCCCTCATCGGTACGCGCGGGCGGCACCCCGTACACGATCACCAGCAGGACGCACATCCGGGCGGACTCCCGCTCCGCACGTCAGGCCGGCGCGTATCTGGCGGGGCTGCTCCGGCCCTCCACCGGATACCCACTTCCGGTCACCGGCGGACGTCACGGCGGCCGGGGCGACATCACGCTGACCCTCGGTTCCCATGAACACGGCCTCGGCGACGAGGGATACCGGCTGGTCAGCTCCGCACACGGCGTCACCATCACGGCAGCGAAGGCCGCCGGGCTCTTCCACGGCATCCAGACCCTGCGCCAGCAACTGCCGGCGGCCGTCGAGGCGAAGGGGCGGCAGCCCGGCCCCTGGAAGGTCGCGGGCGGCACCGTCACCGACGTACCCCGGTACGCCTACCGGGGCGCCATGTTGGACGTCTCGCGCCACTTCTTCACCGTCCAGCAGGTCGAGCGGTACATCGACGAGCTGGCGCTCTACAAGATCAACAAACTGCATCTGCATCTGAGCGACGACCAGGGCTGGCGCATCGCCATCTCCTCCTGGCCGAAGCTGGCCACGTACGGCGGCTCGACCGAGGTCGGCGGCGGCAGGGGCGGCTACTACACCAAGGCGGACTACCGGGAGATCGTGCGCTACGCGGCGTCGCGCCACCTGGATGTCATTCCGGAGATCGATCTGCCCTCGCACACCAACGCGGCCCTGGCCTCCTACCCGGAGCTGAACTGCGACGGCGTCGCGCCCCCGCTCTACACCGGCACCGAGGTCGGATTCAGTTCGCTGTGCGTGCCCAAACCGGTGACGTACGACTTCGTGGACGACGTGGTGCGTGAACTGGCCGCGCTCACCCCGGGGCAGTATCTGCACATCGGCGGCGACGAGGCGCACTCGACGAGCCAGGCCGACTACAACGCCTTCATGGACAAGGC
Source organism: Streptomyces sp. NBC_00859 (assembly GCF_045161865.1). Taxonomy (NCBI): domain Bacteria; kingdom Bacillati; phylum Actinomycetota; class Actinomycetes; order Kitasatosporales; family Streptomycetaceae; genus Streptomyces; species Streptomyces sp. NBC_00859. Next base: position 5,280,310 of record NZ_CP108826.1, read on the forward strand.
GAAGGCCATCGTCGGCAAGCACGGCAAGAAGGTCGAGGGCTGGCACCAGATCACCGCGGCCGCACCGGTGAAGGGGGAGGTCGCGCAGTACTGGGGGTACGACGGCACCGGCGCCGCCGAACGGGCGCAGGTCGTGGCCGCGGCCGAGAAGGGCACCAAGCTGGTGATCTCGCCGGCCGACCGCGCCTACCTCGACATGAAGTACACGGCGGACACCGAGCTGGGCCTGGACTGGGCCGGTCTGGTCGAGGTGCAGCGCTCGTACGACTGGAACCCGGCGACCTATCTGCCGGGCGCGCCCGCCGGTTCGGTCCTCGGGGTCGAGGCGCCGCTCTGGTCGGAGACGCTCACCACGAGCAAGGACATCGACTACATGGCGTTCCCGAGGCTGCCGGGCATCGCCGAACTGGGCTGGTCGCCCGAGTCGACCCACGACTGGGGCGCCTACCGGACCCGGCTCGCGGCGCAGGCACCCCGGTGGGACGCGCTCGGCATCGACTACTACCGGTCGCCCCAAGTGGAGTGGCCCGCGCAGTAGTTCCCGGCCGCCACGCGAACACGCCGCCACGCGTGCGCGACAGCGTGACAGGGGAATGCCCCGGCACCAGGAGAGACCGTTCTCCGGGCGCCGGGGCATTCCCCGGCCGGCCGCCGCCTCAGGCGATCGGGTTCTTCAGGGTCCCGGAGAGCTGAAGCGCACCCGCCGGGTCCTGGAGGTCCACCATCTGCTGGTTGTTCCGCAGCTGCAGACGGTTGAGGCAGGACAGCGCGAACTCCGGCGCGAACAGGTCGTACTGGCGGAACTTGTCGGCCAGCTGGGGCACCGAGTTCTGGTAGTCGCGTACGCACGTGCCGACCGTCCGCCAGAACTCGTCCTCGCCGAGCACACCTTCGGTGGCCAGCGTCGCGCTGAGGAAGCGGAAGAAGCAGTCGAAGACGTCGGTGAAGAGCGACAGGAGTTTCATGTCGTCCGGCACATCGGCGCGGATGCGCTCGACGTCCGGCGGCAGCACCGCGTCGGGGTCCATCACCGCGATCTCCTCGGCGATGTCCTTGTAGACCGCCCGGCGCACCACACCGTCCTCGATGACCAGGATCACGTTCTCGCCGTGCGGCATGTAGACCAGGTCGTAGGCGTAGAAGCTGTGCAGCAGCGGGGTGAAGTACGCGTCGAGGTAGCGGCGCAGCCAGTCGGCGGGCTCCAGGCCCGACTCGGCGATCAGGGCGCCCGCGAACGACGCGCCGTCCCGGTCGGTGTGCAGCAGCGACGCCATCGTGGCGAGGCGCTCGCCCGGCTCCAGCGCGGGCACCGGGCTCTCCCGCCAGAGCGCGGCCAGCATCTTGCGGTACGGCGAGCCCTTGGCGGTCGCCTGCTCGTACTGCCGGTGGTGGTAGCCGATCGCGGCCCGCTCCCTGATCACCGAAAGGCCGGTGGCCTTCAGGACCGGATCGCTCTCGATGAGCTGCGCCAGCCAGTCGTTGATGGCGGGCGTCGCCTCCATGTACGCGGCGGAAAGGCCCCGCATGAAGCCCATGTTGAGCACCGAGAGGGCAGTTTTGACGTAGTGCTTCGCCGGGTCGCTCGTATTGAAGAAGGTACGGATCGACTGCTGCGCGAGGTACGAGTCGTCGCCGTGCCCGAGCAGCACGAGCCGCTGCTTGGCCACGTCGGCGGCGAAGGTGACGGAGAGCTTGTTCCGCCACTGCCAGGGATGGACCGGGATGAGGAAGTAGGCGTCGAGATCCAGGCCGAGTCCGGCCATCGTCGCGCGGAACCGCCCCAGCGCTTCCTCGCCCAGTTCGGCCCGGATCAGCGACTCGTAGTCCAGTCCGGCGCCCGCGCTGAAGGTGGCGCGGTCGCGCAGGGCTGCCAGCCAGACCAGCCGCACGGGGCTGGCCGCCTCCGGGGCGTAGCTGAGGTACTCGTCCGAACCGAAGCCGAGACGGCCGTTGTTGGCGACGAAACAGGGGTGGCCCTCGGTCATCCCGGTCTCGATGTCCTGGAATCCGGACGCGGCGAGCCCGGCGGCGGACACGGGATTCTCGGCGTGCCGGGCGAGTTTGTACGCCGTGCTGGACAGGGTGGAGGAGATCTCCTCCAGGTAGACCGGCAGGACCTCGTCGCTCAGACCCAGCACACCGCGCAGCTCGATGAAGAACTCCAGTGCGTCGAGCGGGAGTTCCTCGGTTCCGCGGTGGCGGGTTATGGACTCCGCCGGGATGTGCCAGTGGTCGAGGGCGAGTACCCGGGCGCGGAAGCGGTACTCGGTCCCGCCGTCGTCACTGCGTACGGAGAACGGGGACTCGCCTGTTCCGGCGGGACCGAGGTGCGGAAGCCCGTCGCTCAGCGGCTGTGGGGACAGCAGCCGCTCGTGGGAGAACTCCGCGAGTGCCTTGCGGACGAGGAGCCGCTCGGCTTCGGCCCAGAGTACGGGGGTCAGGTGGCTGCTCATCGGCGGGCTCCCTCGAACGCGGCGCGGGTGCACACGCTCAGCAGTGCTGTCTTCTCCGGCTTCTCCAGCTCGCGCACGACCTCGAAGCCGACGGCCTTGTTGAGCGTGTGGACCGCCTCGTTGCGTATGTCGGGCTCCACCACGACCCGGCGCGTCGCCGGGTCCGCGAACAGCTCCGCCATGACCGCTGTGATCACCGCCCGGGTGAAGCCGTGGACGGGGGAGTCCGTCGGGGCGACCAGGAAGTGCATCCCGACGTCGCCAGGCTCGGCGTCGTAGAGACCCTTGAGTTCGATGTACGCCGGGTCGTAGCGCTCCATGAGGAAGGCCGGGGTGGAGCCGTGCAGTCCTATGAAGGCGTCATGGTGCTCGGACGCCGCGATGCCCATGTACTCGCGCTCGATGTCGGTCAGGCTCGCGTCCTGCATCATCCAGTAGGCGGACTTGGGGTGGGTGACCCAGGCGTGCACCATTTCGGCGTCGGTGCGGATGTCGAGCGGGCGGATCGTGAAGCGGTTCATGCGGCGAACTCCTGGAAAGCGATGTTCTTCTCGACCGGGTAGTACTCCTGGCCGTCGAGCAGCTCGCGGATGATGCACGAGTTGCGGTAGGCGGCCATCCCGAGGTCGGGTGCGACGAAGCCGTGCGTGTGCAGCTCGGCGTTCTGGACGTAGATCGTCCGGTCCTTGTCGATGCTGTAGTTGCGGTGGACGTCGAAGCGGCCCTGCTCGTCCCAGCTGATCCGGTCGTGCAGCGGGGCGAGGAAGTCAGGCACCCGGTACTTGTAGCCGGTGGCGAGTACGAGCCCCTGGGTGGCCAGCGTGAAGTCCTTCTCCTGCTCCTCCTGGCGCAGTCCGAGCGTGTAGGTGCCGTGGTCGTAACCGGCGCTCTCCAGAGAGGTGTTGGTCATCATCCGGGTGGCCACGGGACCGCGCCGGTTCTTCGCGTACAGCAGGTCGAAGATGGCGTCGATCAGCTCGGAGTTGATGCCCTTGTAGAGGTTCTTCTGCGACACGTTGAGCCGGTCGCGGGTCCGGGGCGGCAGCGCGTGGAAGTAGTCCACGTACTCCGGCGAGGTCATCTCCAGGGTGAGCTTCGTGTACTCCAGGGGGAAGAACCGGGGCGAGCGGGTGACCCAGTTCAGCGCGTATCCGTGGTGGTCGATGTCCTGGAGCAGGTCGTAGTAGATCTCGGCGGCGCTCTGCCCGCTGCCGACGACGGTGATGGACTCCTTCGCCTGGAGAGCCTCCTTCGCCTCCAGGTAACGGGAGTTGTGGATCAGGTCTCCGCCGAGCTCCCGGCAGGATTCCGGGAGGTAGGCGGGGGTGCCGGTGCCGAGGACGAGCCGGCGGCCCCGGTGGACGGCCCCGGCCTCGGTCCGTACCACGTAGACCGCGTCCCGCTCGTCGTACGTGACCTCGGCCACGGACTCGCCGAAGCGGATCGCGGGGATCTTCGCGGCGGCCCACCGGCAGTAGTCGTTGAACTCCTCGCGCAGCGGATAGAAACTCTCGCGGATGTAGAAGGAGTACAGCCGCCCCGACTCCTTGAGGTAGTTGAGGAAGGAGAACGGCGACGTGGGGTCGGCCAGCGTGACCAGGTCGGACATGAACGGTGTCTGGAGCGTGGAGCCTTCCAGGAACATGCCGCTGTGCCAGTCGAAGTCCGGCTTGGACTCCAGGAAGAGCCCGGACAGCTCGTCGACCGGGTCGGTCAGGCAGGCGAGCCCCAGATTGAACGGCCCGAGCCCGACCGCGATGAAGTCGTAAGGCTCAAGCGGGTCAAGAGACTCAAGAGGCGTGGACAAGGGCTTCTCCCAGGTACTGGCCGGCGTACTCGGCGAGGAGTTCGAGGACGGCCGCGATATCGGCGACGGTGGTCTGCGGGTTGAGCAGGGTGAATTTCAGGTACGCGCGGCCGTTGACCGTCGTACCGGCGACGACTGCCTCGCCGGATGCGAACAGGGCCTTGCGCGCGTACTGGTTGGCCCGGTCGATCAGCGCGGGGCTGGTGACATCGCCGGGGATGAAACGGAAGACGAGTGTGGAGAGCTGCGGCTCGACGGCGACGTCGAACCGGGGGTCGGCGGCGAGGAGTCTCCAGCCCTCTTCGGCGAGGTCCACCACCTCGTCGAAGAGTCCGCCCACCCCGTCGGCGCCCATCACACGCAGGGTCATCCACAGCTTGAGCGCGTCGAAGCGGCGCGTGGTCTGGAGGGACTTGTCGACCTGGTTCGGGATGCGGGCCTCGGCGGCCGAGCGCGGGTTGAGGTAGTCCGCGTGGTACGTGGCGTGCCGCAGGGTGACCCCGTCGCGTACCACCAGCGCACTCGAACTCACCGGCTGGAAGAACGACTTGTGGTAGTCGACGGTGACCGAGTCGGCGTTCTCGATGCCGTCGAGCCGGGAGCGCCTGCGGGAGACGAGCAGCCCGCAGCCGTACGCCGCGTCGACGTGCATCCAGGCGCCGTACCGCGCGCAGAGCTCGGCGATCTCGGGCAGCGGGTCGATGGACCCGAAGTCGGTGGTCCCCGCGGTGGCGACGACGGCCATCGGGACCGCGCCTTCGGCGCGGCAGCGCTCCAGCTCACGGGCGAGTGCCACGGTCTGCATGCGCTTGTCGCGGTCGCAGGGGACGGAGACGACCGCGTCGGGGCGCAGCCCGAGCAGCTTCGCGGACTTCTGGACGCTGAAGTGGCTGCACTCGGAGGCGAACACCCTCAGCGAGGAGGCGGGGGCGGCCGGGTCGGCGGACTTCGCCTCCTCGCGGGCCAGCAGCAGCGCCTGGAGGTTGGACTGCGAGCCGCCGCTGGTGAAGACGCCGTCGGCGCCCGGACCGTAGCCGATGCGGCCGGCCGTCCAGTCGACCAGCCGCTGCTCGATCAGCGTGCCGCCCGCGCTCTGGTCCCAGGTGTCCAGCGAGGAGTTCACGGCGGACAGCACGGCCTCGGCGGCCAGCGCGGGGATGACCACGGGGCAGTTGAGGTGGGCGAGGTAGCGGGGGTGGTGGAAGTAGACGGCATCCCGCAGATAGACCGTTTCGAGTTCGTCCAGCGCGGCGCCCGCACTCCCCAGGGGCTTGTCCAGGTCGACGCCGTCCAGGGCCGGGGCGAGCTCCTGCGGTGAGATTCCGGTGAAAGGCTTTTTGGTGGAGGCGAGTTGGGCCGCCACCCGCTCGACTGCTGCGGTGGCAGTGAGGCGGTACTGCTCCGCTGTCGTGTCGTTGAGCAGGTGTGAGCGCATGAACGGTCCTCCGGGGAAGGAAAAAGGGGAGAGGGTCACTGCGACGTCGTGGTTAGGTAAGCCTAACCTAACCAATCTGGGCATCGCAATGAGGCCTCCCCCCTGGGGGCGTGCAGGTCACGCGGCCTGCGCGGCGGCCGCCCTCAGCTGTTCCTCGCTGAGCCCTCGGCGCCAGTAGCCGACGAACGTGACCTGCCGGCGGTCGACTTGACGTTCCCGTACGAGATGGCGCCGCAGTTCCTTGACGCAGCCGGACTCGCCCGCGATCCAGGCGTACGGCCGCGCTCCGGGCAGCTCCGCCGCGCGTACGGCGTCCACCGCCGCCGGGGCGCCCTCCTCCCGTACCAGCCAGGTGACCCGTGCGTCGGCCTCGGTCCGCAGTGGCTGCCGGTCCGCCGTGTGCTGGACCTCCAGCCAGACCTCGGCCCTGGTGCCGGCCGGCAGCCATTCCAGGATGGCCGAAGCGGCGGGCAGCGCGGTCTCGTCGGCCCAGATCAGCACCGAGTCGGTGCCGGTGGGCGGCTGGAAGCGGACGGCGGTGTTGTGTTCCATGGCGGGGCCGAGGACGCGGACCCGCTGGCCCGGGGTTGCCTGCCGGGCCCAGCGGGACGCGGGGCCGCTCGCAGCGGCGCCGGCCGGACCCGCTCCGTGCAGGGCGAAGTCGATGTCGATCTCGTCGGGGTCGCGGCGTTGCTCGCGCACCGTGTACGAGCGCAGTACGGCCCGTTCGTCCTCGGGCAGCGCCCGCCATTCGGCGAACCAGTTGTCGCCGGTGGGGAGTCGGGGCTCCCGCTGTCCCGGGTGCGGCAGGAACAGCGAGAGGCTCTGGTCGCGGCCTCCGGCGGCGAAGTCCCTGAGGTCCTCGCCGCCGAACGTGATGCGGACCATCGACGGGCCGAGCCGCCGCGTCCGTACTACGTGCAAGCCGAAGAAACGGAAGGGTGCGATGGCGGCCGTCGTCATGGGTCAGCTGACCTTCTTCGCGTTCTCGATTGCCTTGGCCAGGGCCTCCAGGGCCGGGGCGCACTTGTCGTAGGAGAAGATCGGGTCGGTCGTGGAGCGCGGGATGACCTGTCCGGCCTTGACCGCGGGCAGGTCGCCCCAGGTCGGCTTGGAAGTCAGCGCGGACGGCTGAAGGGCCGAGGTCCGGTTGTCCATCATGATGATGTCGGCCGGGTACTTGTCCGCGTTCTCCCAGCTCAGGCTCTCGAACCAGCCGGCCTTGTCGACCTTGTCCGGGACGACGAGGTTGACGCCGAGCTCCTTGAAGTACCGCAGGTCGGCCGAGGGCGCGGGGGTCGAGATGTAGAGCAGGTCGGCGCTGGCCGAGCCGATCAGTACCTTGATCTTCGGGTTGGCCTTGGCGGCTGCGCGCAGCCGGGCCGCGGCCTTCTCGAACCTGGCCTTGGCGTCGGTGACCTTCTTCGCCTTGAGGTCGGCGCCGAGGGACTTCGCCAGTTCGGCGTGGCGCTCCAGCGCGGCGGGCATCGAGGTGCGGGCCACCATCAGGGCGGTGCTGGGGGCGAGCTTGAGGATCTTGGACTTGGACTCGTCGGGGACGTACCAGAGGGCGCCCTTGTCGTACATGCCGGTGATCAGCAGCTGGGGGCCGATGGCGGCGTACTTCTCCACGTTGAACTCGCCCCAGACATTGCCGAGTATCTCGACCTTGCTGATGTCGAGATCGCCGGCCTGGACGTCGGCTTTGCCGTCCTTGGTCTTGGTCGGCCCGAAGACGGCGGCGACCTCGACGCCGTAGTCGTGCAGGGCCGCGGCCGTCCCGGTGAAAGCGACGATCTTGGTGGGGGTTGCGTCGGCCTTGGCGGTGATGCCACGGTCGTCCTTGAAGGACCAGGGTCCGGAGCCGGATTTCGCAGAGCCCGAGCTCTTCGAGTCGCTGCTGCCGCAGGCGCTGAGGGCGGCACCGATACCGATGACGCCGCCTGCGGCGAGGATGCCGCGACGGGAGAAGTGGGAGGCGCGGGCGTTGGGCATGGCTTAGCTCTGCTTTCCGTACGTGCCGGGACGGCCACTGGTCAATTCCTGGTCAGGTTAGCCTAACCTGACCAGTTGTCCAGGGGGTGGGGCCGGGCCCGTGGGGGCCGCAGTACGGACCGCTGACAGCTGGTCCCCGCTCAGAAAAGCAGGGACTTCACGGTGTCCACGGCGTGGCCGGGGTCGTCGCCGACCCAGGCGGTGTGACCGTCCGGCCTGATCAGCGCGGCCGGGGCGGTGGACCAGGATCCGGCCAGGGCCGGGTCCATCGGCGGGTTCGCGTCGGGGGCAGGGTCGGGGGAGACGGAGACCGGGGTGACCAGCTCCTGGAGTCCGGCCGCCGCGACCGCCCGGTCGGCGTGGAGACGGCCACCGGTGAGGTCGAGGAGAGTGAACCGGCCGGGCCGTGCGGTTTCGAACAGCCGTCGTGGGCCGTTGCCGCCGGGTGTGGGGGCGAAGGCCAGGTCGGGGGCGCGGGTACCGATGAGCGGGCCGATGCCGTGCGAGCCTGCGAGAGCTCCGTAGCGCACATCGAGTTGGGCCAGCCGGACTGTGAGGTCGTGGTTGAGCGCCGGGTATTCGGTCAGCAGGGTGTCGAAGCGCCTGCGCAGGGTGAATCCGTCCAGGCCGGTGGCGGTGACCAGGGCGATCTGGGCGCGCACGTCGGCCAGGACGGTCGAGCCGACCGGGTGGCGCTCGGCGGTGTAGTCGTCGAGCACCCGCTCTGCGGCCCCCGCGCGCAGGACACAGGCGAGCCGCCAGGCCAGGTTGTGCGCGTCCTGGACGCCTAGGTTCAGGCCCTGGCCGCCCATCGGATAGTGCATGTGGGCGGCGTCCCCGGCCAGCAGTACCCGCCCGGCGCGGTAGACGTCCGCGACCTTTCCCGCGTCCCCCACCGTCGCGATCCGCCGGGGGTCGCGCATGCCGAGGTCGGTGCCGGCCACCCTCTCGACGGCGGCGCGCAGGTGGGCGAAGGGCACCGGGGTGGGCGGCGTCCCGTGCATGGTCGCGTGGTCGAGCACGGCGACGAGGTGACGGCCCTCCGGCAGCGGGATGGTCAGCAGGATGCCCGCCTCGCAGGACAGGATCGGCGCGCCGATCGGCGGCGGATCGTCGAGAACGACGTCACCGCTGAGGGTGGTGGTGATGGTCTCGGTGCCGGTGAAGGGAATCCCGGCTGCTGTGCGGACGGTGCTGTGTGCGCCGTCGCAGCCGACCACGTAGCGTGCGGTCAGCCGGCCGGGGCCTGCCGGGGACTCGGTCTGTATCTCGACCCGGTCGGGGTGCTGCCGCAGGCCGGTGACCCGGCACCTGCGGGTCACCTCGCCGCCCAGGCCGAGGAGGCGGCGCTCCATCAACTCCTCCGTTGCGACCTGCGGGTTGAGCAGGACGAAGGGGAACCTGGTCGGGAGTCCGGCGAAGTCGAGCCGGGTCTGCCCCATGGCGAAGTGCCACGAATCGCTGACCCGGCCCGCGCTCAGCAGGGGTTCGGCCAGACCGCGGGTGTCGATGAGTTCGAGGGTGCGCGGCTGAACGGTGAAGCCACGTGACCACGTCGAGCGTCCGGCGCGGGCTTCCAGCAGCCGCACGCCGACCCCGGCGGCGACGAGTTCGGCGGCCAGCCAGGTCCCGACCGGGCCGGCTCCGACGATGAGGACGTCAGTGTCACAATCCATCTTTGCGCTCCTGGCTCGCAGATGTTCCACGTATCGGTCCGGGGATCCGTGGCCCCGGCGCTCGCTGCCGCGGACAGGACCCTTCCTGGCTGCGGCGGCACACAGGCAACGCCCTACTGGGATCTTTCGGCCAGCCCGTGGCGCCAGGCCCAGGCGATCAGGGCGCCGCGGTCCTCCAGGGCCAGTTTGGCCAGGACGTGGTTGAGATGCGTCTTGACCGTCGACTGGCTGACGACCATCTCCTTGGCCACCTGGCGGTTGTTGAGCCCCTGGGCCACCAGCCGGACGACGTCGACCTCCCGCCGGGTGAGGCCCTCGGCCTCGGCCGGGACCCCGGTCTCGGGCACGGGGGCCGGAGCGGCGGATTCCCGTTCGCTGACGACCAGTTCGACCAGGCGCCGCTGGACCGCCGGGTCCAGGACGGTGTGGCCCGCGGCCACGTCGCGGACCGCGGCGAGCACCGCTTCACCCGTGGCGTCCTTGGTCAGATAGCCGGCCGCGCCCGCCCGCAGCGCCGGCATCACCGCGTCGTCGTCGGCGTACGTGGTCAGGATCAGCACCCGGACCCCGATGCCGGATGCGACCACCTGAGCGGTCACCTCGGCGCCGGTCAGTCCCGGCATCCGCAGGTCCACGAGCGCGACATCGGGCCGCGCCTCCGATGCCAGCCGCACGGCCTCGTGCCCGTCGCCCGCCTCGCCGACCACCTCCATGTCGTCCGCCGACGAGAGCAGCAGCACCACCCCGTCCCGTACGACCGCCTGATCGTCGGCCACCAGCACCCGAATTGTCACCCGTCCGCCTTTCCCGCCCGTGCGCGGCGTCCGGACGCCGGCTGATGTGTTCACGACTCATCTTCCCTCCCCGGTATCTTCCTCCCCGGTGCGGCCGGCCGCCGTCGCTTCCGTCGCTCCGGGCAGTGGGCGGGGGAGGAGCCGGGCAGCCGGGGGCATGCCGGGGCCGGAGGTCAGGAGGGTCCGCCCGACCCGCCGGCCTCCGAAGGCCCCGCCGGGGCCGGCAGATCCGTGCTGCTGCCCCCGGCTTCCGTGAAGGGCACGCGCATCGCGATCCGCCAGCCCGCCCCGCCGGGCATGGGCCCGGCGGACAGCTCCCCGCCGACGGCCTCGATCCGCTCCGCCATGCTCCGCAGACCGGTTCCGCTCCCCTTCACACCCGAACCGCCGCGGCCGGCCGGCAGCCCCTGGTCGTGAACGGTCACCTGCAACTGCCGCTCCTGCCACGCCACATCGACATCGATGGGGCTCCCGGTCGCATAGCGGGCCGCGTTCGTCAGGGCTTCCTGCACCCCCCGGTACACCGCGTGGCCCGTCTCGGGGCCGAGCGGACAGGGGCGGCCGGTGACCCGCAGGCGGGCCTCGCCGGGGAAACCGCCGACCAGCCCCTTGAGGTCGTCCACACCCCTGCGCGGGGCGGTGCGCAGCGTACTGACGGCGGCGCGCGCCTCCTGCACCCCGTCGCGGGCCAGCTGGGCCGCCCGGTCGAGCGGCCCGGTCAGCGCCGGGGGCGCGCCTTCCCGGTTCGCGATCGCCCGTACCGCCTGCAGCTGCACGGACAGACCGGCGAGGCTGTGCGCGAGGACGTCGTGCATCTCCCTGGCGATACGGCCTCGTTCCTCGAAGGCCGCCGCTTCCTGGAGCGCCTGCCGGGAGGCCTCGACCTCGGCCAGCAGCGCGACGGCCCGGTCGCGCTCCGTCTGCAGGGCGGCGTGTTCCACGGACCGGTCGGCCATGAACCAGGCGCCCACGCCCGCCAGCAGCCCGGCCAGGCTGCCGGTGATCACCATGATCGTGATTCCGAAGGCGACCGAGACCACGCCGATCCCCGCGTGGCGCACCGGCCCCGCCGGCAGGCGCAGGGGGAGTACGGATGTGCCGGCGAGGACCGGGACCGCTCCGAGGCCCTCAGGAACCAGGAGCGAGATAGTGAGCCCGGCCGCGATGGTGACGGTCGCGCCCAGCGTGCCCACAACGGACGGCAGGACCCACCGGCCCAGCACCATACCCAGCTCGGCGAGCACCCCGAGCACCCCGACGACGATCTTGATGGTTGTGCCGTGGGCCGCGACCACGGAGACCGCCATGCACACCGCCATCAACGACCCGCCGATCAGCTGCTGCCGTCCGACCGCGACGCGGCCCGCCCGACCCGCCCACAAGAGCCTGCTCAACATCCCCGCACTCCGTTCTCCGCCGGCGGCAGCCGGCTGTTCCAGCGCGTGCATCACTTCCGGTGCCGCAGTCGCTTCGCCGGGCTCCCGTTCTCCGTGGGTCCGGGCCGCCGGTCCCGCGAGCCTCCCGGTCAGCGGTGAACCGGCGGCCGTCCGGTCGCCGGTGTGGTCCGCTCCGCCCGGTCAGACGTAGGCGCCGGGGCGGGGGGCCGGTGCGGCGGTCGCCGGCTCGGTGCGGTTGTTGCGCGAGGTGAGGATGCTGCCCCGGACGACGATCGTACCGATGCGGACGATGACCTCACCGAACGCCATCAGGACCAGGGCCACCACCCACGCCTGGCTGCTGGTGATGTCATGCGTGGCGGAGAAGTGCGCGACGTGAGCGGCGCCGGAGGGGTGGCTGGACCAGACGGCGAAAGCGAGCCGGAAGCCCATGCTGATCACCCAGAGTCCCGCGGCGGCCGCGGTGGCCTTGATGCGTGCGTGGCCGTCCGCGTAGCGGACCCGGGTCAGCAGGCCCGAGCAGAGCCCGAACACCACACCCACGCCGGCGAACGCCCCGATCAGCGCCAGGTCGTTCCCCGCGGTCGGGATGGAGTGCAGGTAGGTGGCGGCCGTCCAGCTGATGATGCCCAGCGGCAGGAGGACCGTGCGGGCGCTGAGCCGCTCCTCCCGAAGCTGGCGGAAGACGATGAGGAGGAGGGCGATGTCGATGATCCAGTCAGTGGTCGTCATGGGTACGACTATTCGCTCCGCGGCTCCGGATTCCTTCAACCCATGGGTTGAGCGTGGGTGGAAACCCGTCTCCACCGGGGGTGGGAGACCTGGCCGGGCACACACTGCTGCCTGCCGGTAAGGGGCCCCGCGGCAGGCGGCGGCCCGGCGGCGTCACAGGTCCCTGCGCATGCAGACCCGGGGCCACCGGTCCAGGCCGTGGGCGGCCTCCAGCCGGCGGATGTCCCGCAGACCCGGTCCCAGACCGCTGTCGTCGAGGGAGCGGAAACCGCAGCGCGCGTAGTACGGCGCGTTCCACGGAACACCGGCGAACGTGGTGAGGGTCAGGCCGGATACTCCGGCGGCCGGCGCATGGTCCGCCAGACGGTCCAGAAGCGCGCGTCCGATGCCGCGGCGTGCCCAGTCCGGGTGCACCGACACCTGCTCGACGTGGAGGTCGCCGTCCACGTGCTCCGCAATCAGATAGGCAACCGGGGCGTTGGTCTCGTCGACTGCGACCCAGGCCAGACCGGTCTGCCGGTAGCGGGCGAGCTCATCGACCGGGAGCGGCTCGTCATCGGCGATCTCCGGCATGCCGATGTCGCGAAAGCAGCGGCCGGCGGCTCTCTCGATGTCCTGGAGGAGCGGCAGTTCGTCGATACGGGGTGCTCGAATTCGCATGGGCCCATTGTCCTGCGTCCATGGTGCATGGGCTCTTCCTGTCTTGCGGGCGCCCGCCCGGTCGCCGTTCCTGTCGGCAGTACAGCGCGACGAGTTGAGGCGCCGGCGCGGCACCCCCGCACGGGCGCCGCGACAACTCCGTACGTACGCACCGCCTCAAGCCCCGGCGCTCCGCCCGTCCGGCGTCCCCCGGACACAGCACGCGGCCACGACGGCACCCGTGAGAGACGCGGCGGCGCCATCGGAGTCGACGTGGAGGCCCTTCCGCGCCGGCGCGCCTCGCTCCGCTGCTGCGTGGACCGGGCGGAACAGCGCCACCACCTCGCCGGAGCGCTCGGCGCCGCGGTAACCGGCCGCATGTTCGCCCTGGGCCGGCTCCGCCGCGGGAAGTACCCGCGCGTCGTCCACCTCACCGATGCGGGGCGGCATGGAGAAGGCGTTCGGCGTGCGGGCGGACGAGGTGGTGTGACGCCTCAGGGGCTCACCCGGTGGGCAGCCCCAACTCCCGGGCGATCAGCATCCGCTGCACCTCGCTCGTGCCCTCGCCGATCTCCAGGATCTTGGAGTCCCGCCACATCCGGGCCACCGGGTACTCGTTCATGAAGCCGTACCCGCCGTGGATCTGTGTCGCCTCGCGGGCGTTGTCCACCGCCACTGTCGACGAGTACAGCTTCGCCAGCGCGGCCTCCTTCTTGAACGGGTCGCCGCTCACCAGGCGCGATGCCGCGTCGCGCCACGAGACGCGGGCGGTGTGGGCCTTCATCTCCATGTCGGCGAGCTTGAACTGGATCGCCTGGTTGTCGCCGATCGGGCGGCCGAACGCGTGGCGCTGCTTGGCGTACGCCACGGACTCGTCCACGCAGCCCTGGGCGAGGCCCGTCGCCAGGGCGGAGATCGCGACCCGGCCCTCGTCGAGGATGCGCAGGAACTGGGCGTAGCCGCGGCCCTCCTCGCCGAGCAGGTTCGCGGCGGGAACCCGGACGTCCGAGAACGACAGCTCGCGGGTGTCGGAGGCGTTCCAGCCGACCTTCGAGTACGGGGCAGCCACCGTGAAGCCGGGGGTGCCCGAGGGAACGATGATCGCGGAGATACGCGGACGGCCGTCCGGCTTGCGGCCGGTGACCGCGGTGACCGTGACCAGGCCGGTGATGTCCGTGCCGGAGTTGGTGATGAAGCACTTTGAGCCGTTGATCACCCAGTCGTCCCCGTCGCGGACCGCCGTGGTGCGGGTGCCGCCCGCGTCCGAGCCGCACTCCGGCTCGGTCAGGCCGAACGCGCCCAGGATCTCGCCCGAGCACATCCGGGGCAGCCACTCGCGCTTCTGCTCCTCCGTGCCGAAGCGGAAGACCGGCATGGCGCCCAGCGAGACGCCTGCCTCCAGGGTGATCGCCACCGACGAGTCGACGCGGGCCAGCTCCTCCAGCGCGATACCCAGCGCGAGGTAGTCGCCGCCCATCCCGCCGTACTCCTCGGGGAAGGGCAGCCCGAAGAGGCCCATCCGGCCCATCTCGCGGACGATCTCGTACGGGAACTCGTGGCGCTCGTAGAAGTCGCCGATCTTCGGGGCGATCACGTCGTGCGCGAACGCCTCCACCGTGCGGCGGAGCTCTTCGTGTTCGGTGCTCAGGCGGTGGTCCATCTGGTTCTCCTTCGTGGGTACCACCGTCTTCGGGCGGTGGGGGAAGCGAAGCTCCCGTCGAGCGGTGCAGGGGGCGGCGATTCGTCGTCAGGCGGACCGGCGTTGTCAGTGGCCCGTACTGGGGTGATCACGGTCTTTCGGAAGGGGGGCCGCGTTGAGCCGTGCGTACGAGTTCCTGATGCGGCCCACTGTCCGCCAGGCGCAGGCGCTGTCCGAGATGCTGCGGGATCACTGCGGCCTCTACAACGGAGCTTTGCGGGAACGCCGGGATGCCTACCACCGGCACGTGTCGAAGACCACGGTCCGATACGGACAGCAGTCCGTGCAGCTCAAGGACATCAGGGCAGTCGGCCCCGAGCGTCAGGGCCGGTGGTCGTTCTCGTCGCAGCAGGCCACCTTGCGCCGATGGGACAAGGGGTTCGTGGCGTTCTTCCGCCGGGTCAAGTCCGGTGCGACGCCTGGCTGCCCGCGTTCTCGTGGGGTGAACTGGTTCGACACGGTTGACTTCCCCAAGGACGGCGACGGCTGCCGTAGGGACTCCACGCCACACGATCTGGTGACCCGTGTCCGCTTCCAGGGCGTGGGGCACGTCAAGGTCAACCAGCACCGGCCGGTGGCCGGGCGTGTCAAGACCGTCAGCGTCAAGCGCGAGGGGCGTAAACGGTTCGTCGTCCTGACCGCCGAACAGGGCCAGCCCGAGCCGCTGCCCAAGACAGGGTCCGTGGTCGGAATCGACCTGGGCATAGCCTCGTTCCTCACCGACTCCGACGGCGTGCCCAACGGGGGTGCCGCGAAGGCCGGGCTGAATCGTGCGATCGCTGATGCCGGTCGGGGCGCCGCCGTGGACCCCCGCAACACCTCCCGGCGGTGCCCCGAATGCGGGCACACCGCCAAGGAGAACCGGCCCACACAGGAAAAGTTCCGCTGCCTCTCGTGCGGCCACACGGCACACGCTGACGTCGTCGGAGCACGCAACGTTCTGCGGGCCGGGCTGGTCCGTCGCAAAGCCCAACCGGCATAGCGAGAAGCTCCGCCCCTCGGGGCGGGGAGGAGTCACCGTTACTGCTCCTGGTGGGAGAGGGCGCGTACGGTACGGGACGGGCTGGGTCGGCCCAGCTGTCCGGCCATCCACACGCTGGTGGCGGTGAGGAGGCCGAGGTCGACTCCGGTCTCGATGCCGAGACCTTCGAGCATCCAGACGAGGTCTTCGGTGGCGAGATTGCCGGTGGCGGACTTCGCGTAGGGGCAGCCGCCGAGCCCGCCGGCCGACGCGTCCACCGTGGTCACCCCGTGCTGGAGTGCGGCGAGGGTGTTGGAGAGCGCCTGGCCGTACGTGTCATGGAAGTGGACGCCGACCGAATCCGTACCGACGCCCGCCTCGTTGAGGGCGCTGAGCAGGGTCCGCACATGGCCGGGCGTCGCCACCCCGATCGTGTCGCCGAGGCTCAGTTCGTCGCAGCCCAGGTCCAGCAGGCGCCGGGCGACCGAGACCACCTGGTCGACCGGGACCGGGCCCTCCCACGGGTCGCCGAAGCACATCGAGAGGTAGCCGCGTACGTGCAGCCCGGTGGCGCGGGCCTTCGTGACGACCGGCTCGAACATGGCGAGTGACTCGTCGACGGTGCGGTTCAGATTGGCCTTGGCGAACGACTCCGTCACGCTGCCGAAGACCGCGATCCGGCGGGCCCCCAGCTCCAGCGCCCGGTCGAGGCCGCGGCCGTTCGGCACGAGGACCGGCAGGTCCACCCCGGGGATACCGGTGAGCTGCGGGAACAGGCTCTCGGCGTCGGCCAGTTGGGGGACCCACTTGGGGTGCACGAAGCTGGTCGCCTCGATGGTCGACAGGCCCGCGGTGGCGAGGCGGTGGATGAACTCCGCCTTCACCCCGGTCGGGACGACCGTCTTCTCGTTCTGCAGCCCGTCACGGGCGCCGACCTCGTGGATGCGCACCCGGGGCGGCAGCCCTTCAGCCGGTACGGACATGGGCAGGCCGTCGGTCATGAGTCCTCCTGCTGGGGGATGCCGGCCGGGATGTCCGCCGGGGTGACGACCGCCAGCACCTGGTCCATCGCGACCGTCGTGCCGGGCACGACGTCCAGTTCGGTGACGGTGCCCGTGTGCGGGGCGGTGATCAGGTGTTCCATCTTCATCGCCTCGACCACCAACAGACCCTGCCCGGCGACGACTTCGTCCCCGGTGGCGACCTTGACCACGGTGACCGTGCCCGGCATGGGCGCGGTGAGCGACCCCGCGCCGCCCCGGCCGGCCGCCGCGTCCAGCGTGGTCTGTACGGGGTCGTGGTCCTGGACGTGCCACGCGTCGCCGTCCCTGCCGAGCCAGTCCCCGGCGTGGTGGAAGGTGTGCACGCTCCCGTCCACGGTGACCGAGACCGTGTCCCGGGTGACCCGGCCAGCGCCCCCGGTCAGTACCGCCTCGTGCCCGGGGATCTGGAGCCACTGCGTCACCGGCAGCGGGGCGCCGCCCAGCCGCCAGCCGTCCGGCACCGAGAACGGGTCGGTCCAGCCGGCGGCGTCCGGCTCCGCGGTGCGCCCCGCAGCCCGTACCGCCGCCGCCGCCACGTACACCTCGGGCGGCACCCCGTCCGGCACCAGCCCGTCCGCCTCGCGCTCGACCAGGCCGGTGTCCAGCTCGCCCGCGACCACCGAAGGGTGCGCGAGCAGCCGCCGCAGGAAGCCCGCGTTGGTCGGGACGCCCAGGGTGACCGTGGAGCCCAGCGCAGCCCGCAGCTTGCGCAGCGCCGTCGCCCGGTCGGGGCCGTACGCGATGACCTTCGACAGCATCGGGTCGTAGAGGCTGCCGACCTCCACGCCCTCGCTGAGGCCCGAGTCGGTCCGCACCCCGTGGCCCTGCGGTTCGCGCAGCGCCAGCACCGTGCCGCCGGACGGCAGGAAGCCGCGGGACGGGTCCTCCGCGCAGACCCGCGCCTCCACGGCGTGCCCGGTGAGGGTGATGTCCTTCTGCCCGTAGGGCAGTTGCTCACCGGCGGCGACCCGCAGCTGCCACTCCACCAGGTCCAGGCCGGTGATCAGCTCGGTCACCGGGTGCTCGACCTGAAGGCGGGTGTTCATCTCCATGAAGTAGTACGAGGACGGGTCGCCGCCGGGGACGATGAACTCCACCGTGCCCGCGCCCGTGTACCCGCAGCTGCGCGCCGCCTGTACCGCCGCCTCGCCCATCGCGGTCCGGGTCGCCTCGTCGAGCAGGACCGACGGCGCCTCCTCGATGATCTTCTGGTGGCGGCGCTGCAGGGAGCACTCGCGCTCGCCCAGGTGCACCACGTTCCCGTGGGCGTCCGCGAGGACCTGGATCTCGATGTGGCGGGGGCGGTCGATCCACCGTTCCACCAGCAGGGTGTCGTCACCGAACGAGGAACGGGCCTCGCGCCTCGCCGAGGCGATCTCGTCGGCGAGCAGCGCTTCGTCGCGGACCAGGTGCATGCCCTTGCCGCCGCCGCCCGCCGACGGCTTCAGCAGCACAGGCATCCCGATCTCCCGTGCGGAGGCGGCCAGTTCGGCATCCGAGAGCCCGCTGCCCGAGGAGCCGGGAACCACAGGCACGCCCGCCGCCCGTACGGTCGCCTTGGCGCGGATCTTGTCGCCCATCAGGGAGATGGCCGGGGCGGGCGGCCCGATGAAGACCAGTCCCGCGTCGGCGCACGCCTGCGCGAAGTCCGCGTTCTCGGCCAGGAACCCGTACCCCGGGTGGACCGCTTGCGCGCCGGAGCGTGCCGCCGCGTCAAGGAGCCGCTCCACGGACAGATAGCTCTCGGATGCGGGCGCCGGGCCGATGCGGACGGCCGTGTCCGCCTCCCGTACGTGCCGGGCGTCCGCGTCCGCGTCGCTGAAGACGGCGACCGAGCGGATGCCCAGCTCCCGCAGCGTACGGATGACGCGCACGGCGATCTCGCCCCGGTTGGCGATCAGAACGCTGTCGAACATTTCCACCCTCATCAGATCCGGCACCCTCGTCACATCCGGCACCCTCGTCACGTCTGCCACTCCCATCACATCCGGAAGACGCCGTAGCCGGGCGCCGCCCGGTCCTTCTGGGCCAGCGGGGCATTGGCGCAGGCGGTCAGCGCGAGGCCGACGACCCGGCGCGTCTCCAGCGGGTCGATCACGCCGTCGTCCCACAGCCTGGCCGTGGCGTAGTAGGCGTTGCCCTGCTCCTCGTACTGCGCGCGGACCGGGGCCTTGAACGCCTCCTCGTCCTCCGCGCTCCATTCGTCGCCCAGCTGGTCGCGCTTGACCGTGGCCAGCACGGAAGCGGCCTGCTCTCCGCCCATCACGGAGATCTTCGCGTTCGGCCACATCCACAGGAAGCGCGGCGAGTACGCCCGTCCGCACATCGAGTAGTTCCCCGCGCCGTACGATCCGCCGACGACCACCGTCAGCTTCGGCACCCGGGTGCAGGCGACCGCCGTCACCATCTTGGCGCCGTGCTTGGCGATGCCGCCCGCCTCGTAGTCCCGGCCGACCATGAAGCCCGAGATGTTCTGGAGGAAGAGCAGCGGGATGCCGCGCTGGTCGCACAGCTCGATGAAGTGCGCGCCCTTCTGGGCGGACTCGGAGAAGAGGATGCCGTTGTTGGCGACGATGCCGACGGGGTGGCCGTGGATCCGGGCGAAGCCGGTGATCAGGGTCGTCCCGAACTCGGCCTTGAACTCGGCGAACCTGGAGCCGTCCGTGACGCGCGCGATCACCTCGCGTACGTCGTAGGGCGTACGGGAGTCGACCGGCACCGCGCCGTACAGCCCGGCCGGGTCCACCTTCGGCTCCTCCACCGGCTCCACGGACCAGGGGAGCGGGGTGCGCTCGGGGAGCGTGGAGACGATGGTCCGGACGATGCGCAGCGCGTGCGCGTCGTCCTCCGCGAGGTGGTCGGTGACCCCGGAGGTCCGCGAGTGCACCTCGCCGCCGCCCAGTTCCTCGGCCGTGACGACCTCGCCGGTCGCGGCCTTCACCAGCGGCGGGCCGCCGAGGAAGATGGTGCCCTGGTTGCGGACGATCACCGCTTCGTCGCTCATCGCCGGGACGTACGCGCCGCCCGCCGTGCAGGAGCCGAGCACCGCGGCGATCTGGGGGATGCCCGCGCCGGACATCCGGGCCTGGTTGTAGAAGATCCGGCCGAAGTGGTCCCGGTCGGGGAACACCTCGTCCTGCATCGGCAGGAAGGCACCGCCCGAGTCGACCAGGTACACGCAGGGCAGCCGGTTCTCCAGGGCCACTTCCTGGGCGCGCAGATGCTTCTTCACGGTCATCGGGTAGTACGTGCCGCCCTTGACCGTGGCGTCGTTGGCGACCACCACCACCTCGCGGCCGCTCACCCTGCCGATCCCGGCGATGACCCCGGCAGCCGGCGCCGAGCCCCCGTACAGGCCCTCGGCGGCCAGCGGCGCCAGCTCGAGGAAGGGCGAGCCCGGGTCCAGGAGGGTGTCCACGCGGTCGCGCGGCAGCAGTTTCCCGCGCGCCACGTGGCGGGCCCGCGACTTCTCGCCGCCACCGAGGCGCGCGGCCGCCAGCCTGGTCCGCAGCTCGGTGGCGAGCACTCCGTGCGCCGCCTCGTTGGCCCGCCAGGCCTCCGAAGCGGGATCGGCCGCGCTCGTCAGGACTGGTGCCTGCTGCATCGGTCGGGCCCCCTCTGCTCGCTCGTGTTCTCTTCTGGTTCACTTCTGACCGGTTCGACTGACCGGATCGCTCCGACCATGCCTGCCCGGTCCGGGCGGTTAGTGATCGTTAACACCTGTGGTCAGGTTAACGCTCGCTAACCCCGCTGTCTAGAATGGGGCCATGAGCACCAGGACGGACGCCCCGACGCGGCGCGAGCAGATCCTCAAGGAGGCTGCGCGCCTCTTCGCCGAGCGCGGTTTCCACGGCGTCGGCGTCGACGAGATAGGCGCGGCGGTGGGCATCAGCGGCCCCGGCCTCTACCGCCACTTCGCCGGCAAGGACGCCATGCTCGCCGAGCTGCTCGTCGGCATCAGTGAGCGGCTGCTCGACGGCGGCCGGATGCGCGCCGCAGAGGCTGCCGGAGGCCCGGCGGCGGTACTCGGGTCGCTGATCGACGGCCACATCGACTTCGCACTCGACGACCGCCCGCTGATCACCGTCCACGACCGGGAGCTGGACCGGCTGCGCGACAGCGACCGCAAGGCGGTCCGCAGGCTCCAGCGGCAGTACGTCGAGCTCTGGGTCACCGTCGTACGGCAGCTCCATCCGCACACCCCTGAGCAGGAGGCCCGCGCAGCCGTGCACGCGGTCTTCGGCCTGCTGAACTCCACCCCGCACCTGGGCACCGGCGGCCTGCCGGGCCGCACCGCCACCGGGGAACTGCTGCGGCGTCTGGCGCACGGGGCCTTCGAGGCACTGGGCCGGGCAGCGGGCGGGGCGCAGGACCGGGCACCCGACTCGGCACCGGCGACGGGCTGACCGGCCGACCCGGCGTACGGGCACGGGCGTACGGGCGCGGGCCTCGACCTGTGCACGGCCCACGGCCCCGGGCACGCCTGTGCCGGGCCTGTGCGGGCCCCCGCGCGGGACCGGCGTCCGCCGATACCGGACTGACGCGAACGCCGCCTGGCGGCACAATGGCCCTATGCCGATACCCAGCCGCGCCGAACTCGTCGACCACCTCGTCCGCACCCGGATCGCCGGAAACGTCGCCACGCCCCGCGACAACAACCTCTCGCACTACCGCAAGCTCTCCAACGGCGACCGGCACTTCTGGCTGGGACTGGAACTCGGCGACCGCTGGGCCGACGAGCAGGACGTGCTCGCCGTGATGGCCGAGCGCTGCGGCGTGAACGACGACCCGGAGCACCGGCACGGTCAGGACACCATCGACCCGCAGCTGACGGTCGACGCCCTGGACCGGATGGCCGCCCGGCTGCGGAAGGCCGCCGACGCGGGGGAGAGCGTCCTCTTCGCCACCGGCCACCCCGGCGGGCTCCTCGACGTACACAGGGCCACCGCGGACGCGCTGCGCGCCGCGGGCTGCGAGATCGTACGGATCCCGGGGGGACTCAGCGCCGACGAGGGCATGGTCTTCCAGTTCGCCGACGTGGCGATGCTGGAGCGGGGCGCGACCCTCTGGCACACCCACTCGCCCGAGCCGATGCGGGCCATTCTGGACGGCATGGAGCAGGCGGGGCGCCCCCTGCCCGACCTGGTGGTCGCCGACCACGGCTGGGCGGGCTGCGCCGGCCAGCGCGGTCTGGACTCGATCGGCTACGCGGACTGCAACGACCCCGCCCTCTTCCTGGGCGAGGCCGAGGGGACACTCCAGGTCACGGTCCCGCTCGACGACCACGTCACCGACCCGCGCTTCTACGACCCGATGACGGCGTACCTGCTGGACGCGGCGGGGCTGGGCTGAGGGTGACCCCGGCCCGTACCGCGGTACTCGACGCCGCTTCGCCGGCGCCTCGGGGCCCTCGCTAGGTTGTGGGTGTTCATGCACGAGGGCTCACAGGGGGCGGCACGAAGTGTTCGAGGTATCCGGTTACACATACGCCCTCTTCATCGCCGCGGGCGCGATCGTCTGCGCGGCGTTCGAAGGGGTGCGCCTGTGGCGCGCGTCGGCTGCCGGCAGTGACAAGGCCGTCGCGTCCGGCGTGGTCCGCGTCGCCGGGTTGACCGTGGTCGGGCTGATCATGGCGGTCATGTACTGGCGGGGCGCCGACGACGGGCGGTGGAGCGGCGGCAAAGTGCTGCACGAGACCCAGAAGATCGCGGCAGACATCGAAACCAGGCCGGCGCCGGCGGAGTCCCCCATAGCGGAAGGGCAGCCGGACCCGGGCGTCTTCACCACCCTGGTCGACGAGGCCACGGAATCCGTCGTCAAGGGGTCGGGCCTCGCGCTGACCGCCGAGTCGGTGACGCCGCCGGCCGGCGCTGTGGACAGTTACGTGATCACCGGCACGGAGGCGGGCCGGGACAGTTCGCGGAAGCCCACGAAGTCACAGGCCTGCCTGGTGTTCCTCTCGGCGGCACACATACCGGACGACATGCCGAGCGGAGCACCGGACGCGGTGCGGATTCCGCAGTACACGGTCAGTACGAAGGTCACCGCCGGACACTGCTGAGCGCCGCGGGCCGTGCGGTACGGCGGCTCCCTGGGCCCCTCACCGCGGGACCCGGATGACGCCCTCCTGGATCACCGTGACCGCCAGCTGTCCGTCCTGCGTGTAGATCCGGGCCTGCCCGAGACCTCTTCCGCCGGACGAGGACGGGGACTCCTGGTCGTACAGCAGCCACTCGTCGGCCCGGAACGGGCGGTGGAACCACATCGCGTGGTCCAGGCTCGCGCCGACCACGTCGCCGACCGCCCAGCCGCCCCGGCCGTGCGCGAGCAGCACCGAGTCGAGCAGCGTCATGTCGGAGACGTACGTCGCCAGGCAGACGTGCAGCAGGGGGGCGTCGGCCAGTTTTCCGTTCGTGCGGAACCAGACCTGCGAGCGCGGCTCGCGCGGGGTGCCGACGGTGCCGAACGGCGGGGCGTCCACGTACCGCAGATCGACCGCCGCGCGGGCCTCGATCAGCCGGTCCACGACCCCTGGCTCCAGGAAGCGGTCCGCGTACCGGGGCAGCATCTCGGCCGCCGTCGGCAGTGTTTCCGGATCGGGTGCGTCCGGCATGGCCGTCTGGTGGTCGAGCCCCTCCTCGTACGTCTGGAACGACGCCGAGAGATGGAAGATCGGCTGCCCGTGCTGGACCGCGACGACCCTGCGGGTGGTGAAGGAGCGGCCGTCGCGGATGCGGTCGACCGTGTAGACGATCGGCGCGCCCGGATCGCCGGGGCGCAGGAAATACGCGTGCAGCGAGTGCGCCGTCCGCTCGCCGGGCACGGTGCGCCCGGCGGCGACCAGGGCCTGTGCGGCGACCTGGCCGCCGAAGACGCGCGGCACGACGGCGGAGCGGCTCAGACCGCGGAAGATGTCCTGCTCGATCCGCTCGAGGTCGAGCAGATCGAGCAAGGACTCAAGTGCCTGGTTCATGAGGCTATTTCTACAAGGTCTCTCTGATGGCGGATCTCGGCGTGTCTACGGGCGCTCCGGGTGTCTCTACAGGCCCATGTTCTTCGCGATGATCATCTTCATGACCTCGCTGGTGCCGCCGTAGATCCGGTTGACCCGGTTGTCCGCGTACAGGCGGGCGATCGGGTACTCGTTCATGTAGCCGTAACCGCCGTGCAGCTGCAGGCACTTGTCGATCACGCGGTGCGCGACCTCGGTGGTGAAGAGCTTCGCGGACGCGGCCTCGGCCGCCGACAGCTCGCCCAGGTCGTGGGCCTCCAGGGCGCGGTCGCAGACCGCCTCGGCGGCGTCCACCTCTGCCTTGCAGGCGGCCAGCTCGAACTTGGTGTTCTGGAAGGACGCGACGGTCTTGCCGAAGACCGTGCGGTCCTGCACGTACGCCTGCGCGAACCTGACTGCGGCGGCGGCCTGCGCGTAGGCGCCCACCGCGATGCCCAGCCGCTCCTGCGGCAGGTTCTGGCCGAGGTAGGAGAAGCCCTTGTTCTCCTCGCCGAGCAGGTCGCCGACCGGGACCTTCACGTCGGTGAAGGAGAGCTCGGCGGTGTCGGAGGTCTTCAGGCCGAGCTTGTCGAGCTTGCGGCCGACCGCGTACCCCTCGGACTTGGTGTCCACGACGAGCAGCGATATGCCGTGCCGGCGGTCCTCCGGTGTCGGGGCGGCCGTGCGCGCGCAGACGATCACACGGTCGGCGTGCACGCCGCCGGTGATGAAGGTCTTGGCGCCGTTGAGCACATAGTGCGTGCCGTCGTCGGAGAGCTTGGCGGTGGTCTTCATCCCGGCCAGGTCGGAGCCGGTGCCCGGCTCGGTCATGGCGATGGCGTACATCGTGGCGCCGCTGACGAAGTCGGGGAGCCAGCGCTTCTTCTGCTCGTCCGTGGCGTACGCCTTCAGGTACGGCAGGCAGAGCGCTACGTGTACGCCGGAACCGCCGAAGGAGACACCGGCGCGGGCGCACTCCTCGGAGATGATCGCCTGGAACTTGAAGGACTCCTCGCCGGCGCCGCCGAACTCCTCCGGCACCTCGATGCCGAAGATCCCCAGCTCACCGAGCTTGTAGTAGAACTCGCGCGGCGCCTGGCCCGCCGCCAGCCACTCGTCGTACACGGGCACGACCTCGGCCTCGATGAAGGCCCGGATGGTGTCCCGGAACGCCTCGTGGTCCTCGTTGTAGACGGTACGGCGCACGGAAGGCTCCTCTGCGGTTCTGGCGTGGCCCCGGGCTCTGGTGTGTCCGGCCGGCCTCTCCTGCTAAGCGCTTGCTCAGTCGAAGTTACCGGGAGGTCACCGGGACTGTCCAGGGTGAGCCTGGCCACCCCTGCTCACGGCGGGGCGCTGCCGCCCCCGAGCGCGGCGATGGAGGGTGCCCGGCTGGCTTTCCGGGCCGGGGCCATGGCCTCCGCCGCCCGCCCGGCGGGTGCGCCGGGATGACTGCGGGCAGCGCGCCGAATCACTTCGGGGGAGTCGGTCCCGGCCTCTCCGTCGCGGTGCGGTCCGGATCGATGGCGTGCCCACTCGTGACTCGTGAACGTGTAACGGGCCGTCAACTCGCCGCTACGCGCCGTGTGATGTGAGTAAAGAAGCGCGTCCGCCGGGGCGGTTTTTTTCTGTGAAGATTGTAATGGTTACGAGATGGTCACTAGGTTGGGCTTCGAACCTTCGCGCGATTGCTCACCCAGCCGGGGTGGCAGTGAAGGTACCGCCGAGTCCGTGATGCGCACGGAGCCGGGGACTCGCTCCCCCCACAGCCCGGTAGGCGGCTCCGAGGAAGAAGGAGCTCGCCTTCGTGGCGTCCCACCGTCGTCCCAAGCAGCCGAGCCGTACCCGCGTGACCGTGCTCACCGCGACCGCCGCTGCCGCCGTGGCCCTGACCTCCCAGGCCGCTCAGGCCGATCCCGAGCCGACCAGGAGCGAGGTGAAGGCGAAGGTCGACAAGCTCTACGACGAGGCTGAGGTGGCCACCGAGCAGTACAACGGGGCCAAGGAGCAGCAGGAGAAGCTGGAGAAGCAGACCGACGCGCTCCAGGACAGGGTGGCCCGTGGTCAGCAGGAGCTCAACACGCTCCGCTCCGGGCTCGGTTCGATCGCCGCGTCGCAGTACCGCGATGGAGGGATCGACCCCTCGGTGCAGCTCTTCCTCGCCTCGGACCCGGACACCTTCCTCGACCGGGCCTCCGCGCTGGACCAGTTGACGGCCAGGCAGGCCGAGTCACTGACGAAGATCCAGAAGAAGCAGCGGGCCCTCGCCCAGGAGCGCACTCAGGCCCAGGGCAAACTGCACGACCTCGCGAGCGTCCGCAAGACGCTCGGTGAGAGGAAGAAGACGCAGCAGGGCAAGCTCGCCGAGGCGCGGAAAGTGCTCAACACCCTGACCGTCGCCGAGCGCGCGAAGATGCGTGACGACGACGTGCGCGCCAGCCGCGACGCCGGTGAGCGGGTCGAACTCGGGCACGAAGCCCCCGCATCCGCCCTCGGTGCCGCCGCCCTCCAGGCCGCCGCCACCAGGGTGGGCAAGCCGTACGTCCGCAGCGCCACCGGCCCCAACGCCTTCGACTGCTCGGGCCTGACCCAGTGGGCCTACGCCCAGGCCGGTGCCCAGATCACCCGCACCACGTACACGCAGATCAACGAGGGCACCCGCATCGCGCGCAGCCAGCTCAAGCCGGGCGATCTGGTCTTCTTCAACAACACCCAGCACGTGGGGCTCTACGCGGGCAACAACACCGTGCTGCACGCCCCGTATCCGGGCGCCTACGTCCGCTACGAGTCGATGAACACCATCGGTGGCTTCCAGGCCGCGGTGCGCATCTGACCGCACCCTGACGCGCGGGGTGTGCCGCCCGTGAACGGCCCCTCCACGCCGGGGCGTTCGCGGGCGCGGCCGTCGCGGTCCCGGGGCGGCCCGCGGCGATCCCGAGGAGTACGGCGGCGCCGTGTCGCGGGTGAACGGCCCCTCGGGGCAGTTCGGTTCACCCCCGCCGCAGCGCGATCCACAGCTCCGTCCGTACGTCCATGTCGTCCAGGTCCGAGCCGAGCAGGGTCGCGCAGCGGCCGATGCGCTGGCGGACCGTATTGCGGTGCACGCCGAGCGCCACCGCCGTACGGTCCCAGCTGCCGTGCAGCGAGATCCAGGTGCGCAGCGTCTCCAGGAGTGCCGCGGGCGCCGGATCGCCGAGTGGGGCGAGGAGGGTGCGGGCATGGGCCGCCGCCTCGGCCGGGTCGAGGAGGGCGGCGAGGCCCGTCGCGCCGTGCCGGGACAGCGGGGTCCGGGTCGCCTCCGCGTGGCGCAGGGCCCGGCCCGCCTGGGCGTCGGCAGCCGCGAGGTCCTCCGCGGCGGCCGGGGCGCTCACCCCGAAAGTCCAGCCGGGGTGACGGGCGATCTCACGGTCGGCGGGCAGCAGTATCCGTACGGTGCCGGACGCCGTGTCCACCAGCGGGCTGCCGAGCGGGGGCGGGGTCCCGGTGCCGTGCGCGTGCACCACGGTCCACGGGCCGGCCCCGAGCAGCGGCGCCACATCGACGGGGTTGGCGCCGAGCAGCAGGCGGACCAGCGCGGATGAGCGGGACGCCTCGTCGGCGCCCTGCCGGGGGGCGGTGAGCAGCGAGAGCAGTACGACGGCGACCCCGGCGATGGTGTGGTCGCCCGGTTCGCGTGACGTGGTGGCGACCCCGAGCACCAGCCCTTCGCCGCCCGCCACCGCGTATGCGGCCAGATGCGCGGAGCCCGCCGTGTCGGTGGCGGACGCGGGGGCGGGGTGATGGCCCGCCGGGCCGCTCCCGGCCGCCACGGGACGTACGACCCGGGCGAGCGCCGACAGCGCCGCGTGCGCTTCCGGCGCGGGCTCGCGCCCCGCCGACTGGAGCGCTGTGCCGTCCGCGGCGAGCAGCACCGTCCGGCCGCCCAGCCGGGTGGCCAGCTGGCGCAGCACCGCGGGCACCGGGTCGGGGCGGGCAGCGGCCGCCGCCAGGCCCTGCTGGGCCTGCGAGATCCGGCGCAGCTCGTGGTGGCGGGCCTCGGCCATCAGCCCCCACACCGCGCGCGCCACCGCTGTGAAGGGAGTCCTGGTGGGCACCTCCACCAGTGGCAGGCCATGGCGGTCGCAGGCTGCTGCCAGGGCCTGCGGCACCGTGTCGTACACCGGCGCGAGCCCGAAGCCGAGCGCGGCGCCGCCCGCCGCGACGATCCGCGCCGCGTACCGGTCGGGGTCCTCCGCGAGCTGCACCCCGGCGGTCAGCAGCAGCTCTCCGCCGAGCAGATACGGATAGGGGTCGGCCATCTCGCTCGTGTGCACCCAGTGCACCGCCGCTCCTCCGGCCTCCCCGGCCGCAGGGCCCGCGACCTGGCGCAGCCCGAGATCCCGGCGGGCGAGCAGGGCGGCGAGCGGGACGGGGGAGGTCGGTGGAGCAGCGGGATCCGGCATGGATGTTCCATCCATCGAAGGAGGGTTTCGGTGGATGGAACGTACACTTCAACGTCGCTTTCCGGCCACCTAGGGTCAACGTTCGAAAGCAGTCGGGCTCAGGTGGCAGAGGTGGAAGAGAGGCAGGGCGCATGGCAGTCGACTACGCAGTGATCGTGGCCTATCTGGCGGGCATGCTCGCCATGGGCTGGTGGGGCATGCGCCGCGCCAAGTCCAAGTCCGATTTCCTGGTGGCGGGCCGCAGGCTCGGCCCCGCCATGTACTCAGGCACCATGGCCGCGATCGTGCTCGGCGGCGCCTCCACCATCGGCGGCGTGGGCCTCGGATACCAGTACGGGCTCTCCGGCGCCTGGATGGTCTTCACCATCGGCCTCGGGCTCCTCGCACTCAGCGTCTTCTTCTCCGGGCGCATCGCCCGGCTGAAGGTCTACACCGTCTCGGAGATGCTCGACCTGCGCTACGGCGGCCGGGCCGGGGTCATCTCCGGCGTCGTCATGTGGGCCTACACGCTGATGCTCGCCGTCACATCGACCATCGCCTACGCCACGATCTTCGACGTCCTCTTCGACATGAACAGGACCGTGGCCATCATCATCGGCGGCGCGATCGTGGTGGCGTACTCGACGCTCGGCGGCATGTGGTCGATCACCCTCACCGACATGGTGCAGTTCGTCGTCAAGACGATCGGCGTGCTGCTGCTCCTCCTGCCGATCGCGGTCGTCAAGGCCGGCGGCTTCTCCGAGATGAAGGCCAAGCTGCCCACCTCGTACTTCGACCCGCTGGGCATCGGTGGCGAGACGATCTTCACGTACGTCCTGATCTACACCTTCGGCATGCTCATCGGGCAGGACATCTGGCAGCGGGTCTTCACCGCCCGCAGCGACAAGGTCGCCCGCATCGGCGGCACGGTCGCCGGTACCTACTGCCTGGTGTACGCGGTCGCCGGAGCTGTCATCGGCACGGCCGCCAAGGTCATGTACCCGAAGCTGCCGAGCTCCGACGCGGCCTTCGCCACCATCGTGAAGGACGAACTGCCCATCGGTGTGCGGGGGCTGGTGCTCGCCGCCGCCCTCGCCGCCGTGATGTCCACCTCGTCGGGTGCGCTGATCGCCTGCGCCACCGTCGCCAACAACGACATCTGGTCGCGGCTGCGCGGGATACGCGGCGGCGGGAGCGCCCGGGGCGAGGACCACGACGAGGTCCGCGGCAACCGGGCCTTCATCCTCGCCATGGGCGTCCTGGTCATCTGTATCGCCATCGCGCTGAACAACGTCGTCGAGGCGCTCACCGTCGCGTACAACCTGCTGGTCGGCGGGTTGCTGGTGCCGATCCTCGGCGGACTGCTCTGGAAGCGCGGCACGGTGCAGGGGGCGCTGGCGTCCGTCGCGGCGGGCGGGCTCGTCGTCCTCGGCCTGATGGCGAAGTACGGCGCCCTCGCCAACGAGCCGATCTACTACGGGCTGCTCTGCTCGCTGATCGTGTACGTCGTCGTCTCGCTGGCCACGAAGCCGACGGACGCGGCGGTGCTCGCCACCTGGCGGGAGCGGCTCGCCGGGCGGGACGGGTCCGGGGCGGACGCCGCCGCGGGGGCCACCTCCGGGTCCGACTCCGATTCCGTACCTGCCCACCGCTAAAGTTCCCAGGCGCCCAAAAAGCGCCGAACACACGCCAAAAGCGTAGAAGTAAAGACAAGAAGGGCACTCCATGAGCAGCACCGAACAGCCGCGCGGCCCCGTCGACTCGTCCCGCGTCCCCCGGTACGCCGGCCCCGCGACCTTCGCCAGGCTGCCCAGGCTCGACGAGGTCGGCACCGCCGACGTCGCTGTCGTCGGTGTGCCCTTCGACTCCGGTGTCTCCTACCGGCCGGGCGCCCGCTTCGGCGGCAACGCCATCCGTGAGGCGTCCCGGCTGCTGCGCCCGTACAACCCGGCGCAGGACGCGTCGCCGTTCGCGCTGGCGCAGGTCGCCGACGCGGGCGACATCGCGGCCAACCCCTTCAACATCAACGAAGCCGTCGACACCATCGAGGCCGCCGCCGACGACCTGCTCTCCACCGGCGCCCGGCTGATGACCCTCGGCGGCGACCACACCATCGCGCTGCCGCTGCTGCGCTCGGTCGCCAAGCAGCACGGCCCGGTCGCGCTGCTCCACTTCGACGCGCACCTGGACACCTGGGACACCTACTTCGGCGCCGAATACACCCACGGCACTCCGTTCCGCCGGGCCGTCGAGGAGGGCATCCTCGACACCTCCGCGCTCTCCCACGTCGGCACGCGCGGCCCGCTCTACGGCAAGAAGGACCTGGACGACGACGCGAAGATGGGCTTCGGGATCGTCACGTCGGCCGATGTCATGCGGCGCGGCGTCGACGAGATCACCGACCAGCTGCGCCAGCGCATCGGTGACCGCCCGCTGTACATCTCCATCGACATCGACGTGCTTGACCCGGCGCACGCACCCGGCACCGGTACCCCGGAGGCGGGCGGCCTGACCTCCCGCGAACTCCTGGAGATCGTCCGCGGCCTCTCCTCCTGCCACCTGGTCTCCGCCGACCTGGTCGAGGTCGCCCCGGCGTACGACCACGCCGAGATCACCTCCGTCGCCGCCTCCCACACGGCGTACGAACTCACCACGATCATGTCGCGCCAGATTGCCGAGGCCCGAGCCAAGTGACGCACGACCACCACCACGAGACCCCCCGGTTCACGGCCGAGCAGACCGCCGCCGCGCTGGACCCCCCGGCCGGGCGCAACGGCGGCGACCTCGTCGTCGAGACGCTCCAGGGCCTCGGCGCCACCACTGTCTTCGGGCTGCCCGGCCAGCACGCGCTCGGCATGTTCGACGCACTGCGCCGCTCCGCGCTCGCGTACGTGGGGCTGCGCGTCGAGAACAACGCGGGCTTCGCCGCCGACGCGTACGGCCGGATCACCGGCGAGGTCGCCCCGCTGCTGCTCTCCACCGGCCCCGGCGCCCTGACCTCGCTCGCCGCGCTCCAGGAGGCGGCGGCGGCCAGCGCGCCGGTGCTCGCGGTCTCCAGCCAGGTCCCGACGGCCGGGCTCGGCGGCGGCCGACACGGCTATCTGCACGAGCTGCGCGACCAGAAGGCGTCGTTCCGCGACATCGTGAAGTCCGTGCACACCGTGCGCACCGCTTCCCAGATCCCCTCCGCCATCGCGGCTGCCTGGGAGTCCGCGCTGACCGCGCCGCACGGCCCGGTCTGGGTGGAGATCCCGCAGGACGTGCTGCTGGCGGAGACCACCCTGCCGCCGGTCACCGCGATGGACGCGACCCCGCGCGAGCTCGAACCGCGCCCCGAACTGACCGCGGTCGCAGCGCACTTGCTCTCGCATGCCGAGCGCCCGGTGATCATCGCGGGCGGTGGTGTCGTACGGTCCGACGCGGCCGGGAAGCTGCTCGCGCTCGCGGAGCGCCTCGACGCCCCGGTCGTCTGCACCGTCGGCGGCAAGGGCGCGTTCCCCTGGGAGCACCCGCTCTCGCTCCAGTCGTGGATGGAGGACCGGCACACCACGGACTTCCTGGAGGAGGCCGACGTCCTGCTGGTCGTCGGCTCCGGGCTCGGTGAACTCTCCTCGAACTACCACACGTTCGAGCCGCGCGGCCGGGTCGTCCAGATCGAGGCGGACCTCGGCAAGCTGGAGTCCAACCACCCGGCCCTCGGCATCCACGCGGACGCCAGGATCGCGCTGTCCGCCCTCCTGGAGACGGTGGAGGAGCGCACCGACCCGGACGCGGCCGATGCCGTGCGCACCGTCCTCACCAAGGTCGGAGAGCGGATCGCGAGCCAGGACCTGGACCTGGAACAGCAGATCCTGGCCTCGGTCAGGGCCGCGCTGCCCGCCACGTCCCCCAGCTTCTGGGACATGACGATCCTGGCCTACTGGGCCTGGTCCGCCTGGCCCGGCGCCCTGCACTCGGCGCAGGGGGCGGGCGGTCTCGGTTACGGCTTCCCGGCCGCGCTGGGCGCGTCGGTCGCCGACCCGACGACACCGGTCCTCGCGGTGTCGGGCGACGGCGGCGCGATGTACTCGATCGCCGAACTCGCCACGGCCAAGCAGTACGGCCTGCCCGTCACCTGGCTGATCGTGGACGACGGCGGCTACGGCATCCTCCGCGAGTACATGGAGGACGCCTTCGGCGAGGCCACCGCCACGGAACTCACCCGCCCGGACTTCGTGGCGCTGGCCGAGTCCTTCGGGGTCCCGGCTGTCCGTACGACGCCGGAGGCACTGACCGAGGATCTCGCGGAGGCGTTCGCCGCTCCGGGCCCTTCGGTGGTCGTGCTGCCCGCGGTCCTGAAGATGTTCGCACCGACGCACCTGGGCTGACACCTGGGCGGGGCCCCGTCCCGGCGGGACGGGGCCCCGTCCGATTCAGGCGGCAGTCGTCCGCGCCCTGAACGCGACGTTGGACACGTCGTCGACCAGCTCCAGCTGGAGCGACGCGTCCAGCGCCCGCGCGAGGCGGGCGAGCAGCGGGAGCGTCGGCACGGTACCGCCCAGCTCCAGCTTGGAGATCTGCGGCTGGGTCATCTCCGCACGCCGGGCCAGCTCGGCCTGCGAGATGCCCAGCTCTGCCCGCCGGTCGTGGACGGCCTGGCCGAGGTCCCAGGCCAGCCTGAGCTCCTCCCGGCGCTTGGTCTTTTCCGGGCTTTCGAGGATGCCCTCTGCGACCTTCCGGTCACGAGAGAGCTTCCATTGCGCATGACCGACCATGCGGCCGAACGTACATATCCGTCCGTGTGCAGCGTGCTGGGCCACCTGTGAGTCACCCGACCGGGTGACGGCCGCAACGGTTCTCCGTATAACCGTCCGGCGCTCGGCGACCCGTCTCGGAAGGGCATCAGCCGGTCCTAGGTCCACAGACCGGCCCCCGTACCTCCTTCGGACGGCCTTCGGCCCCCGATTGTTGCGGCGGGATGAAATCCCCAGGTGGCCGTGTTGGTTCCTTCCGGTGGCAAGAGACAACGGGAGGCACCAGTGGCGGACGCCGCGCAACAGGAACCCGCGCAGCAGGGACCCGCGCAACAGGAACCCGCGCAGCAGGCCGGCGCGCAGCAGGACAGGGACGCGCAGCACGGCGAGGCCCAGGTCGACGAGGCGCAGGACGGTGCCCGGGGGACCGGGACGGAGCACGGGGGAGCGGAGCGGCAGGGCTGGTCGCGGCGGCTCATCGGGTACGCCTGGCGGTACCGGCGCAATGTGCTGCTGGCCCTCGGGTCATCGCTCGCCGGGATGGCCGTCATGGCACTCGTCCCGCTGGTCACCAAGGTGATCATCGATGACGTCATCGGCGACGGCACCCGTTCGCTCGCCGTCTGGACGGGGCTGCTGATCGGCGCCGCCGTCGTCGTCTACGCACTCACCTTCGTCAGGCGCTACTACGGCGGACGCCTGGCGCTCGACGTGCAGCACGACCTCCGTACCGAGATGTACGGCACGATCATGAAGCTGGACGGCCGCCGTCAGGACGAGCTGTCCACCGGGCAGGTCATCGGGCGCGCCACCAGCGACCTGCAACTGATCCAGGGGCTGCTCTTCATGCTGCCGATGACCATCGGCAACGTGCTGCTCTTCCTGATCTCGCTGGGCATCATGGCCTGGCTCTCGCCTCTGCTCACGCTCATCGCGGTAGCCGTGGCGCCCGCCCTGTGGATCATCGCCAAGCGCAGCAGGGCCCGGCTCTTCCCCGCCACCTGGTACTCCCAGGGGCAGGCGGCCGCGGTCGCGGGTGTCGTCGACGGAGCCGTCACCGGGGTCCGCGTGGTGAAGGGGTTCGGGCAGGAGGACCAGGAGACGGGCAAGCTCCGCGCGGTCAGCCGCAGGCTCTTCGCCGGGCGGCTGCGCACCATCAAGCTGAACTCCCGCTACACCCCGGCGCTCCAGGCCGTCCCCGCACTCGGGCAGGTCGCGATGCTCGCGCTCGGCGGCTGGCTGGCCACCCGGGGCGAGATCACCCTCGGTACGTTCGTCGCCTTCTCCTCGTACCTGGCCCAGCTCGTCGGCCCGGTCCGGATGCTCGCCATGGTGCTCACCGTCGGGCAGCAGGCCCGCGCCGGCGTCGAGCGTGTCCTGGAGCTGATCGACACCGAGCCGTCCATCGCGGACGGTACGAAGACGCTCCCGGCCGATGCCGAGGCGACCGTCGAGTTCGACGACGTCTCCTTCGGATACACCGAGGACCGGCCCGTGCTCGACGGTTTCTCGCTGACCATCGCGCCGGGTGAGACCGTCGCCGTCGTCGGTTCGTCCGGCAGCGGCAAGTCCACCGTCTCGCTGCTGCTCCCGCGTTTCTACGACGTCTCGCACGGCGCCGTCCTCGTCGGCGGACACGACGTGCGCGAACTGACCCTGGAATCGCTGCGGTCCGCCATCGGCCTGGTGCCCGAGGACAGCTTCCTGTTCTCCGACACCGTGCGCGCCAACATCGCCTACGGCTTCCCCGACGCCACCGATGAGCAGATCCTCACCGCGGCGCGGGCGGCCCAGGCCGACCGCTTCATCGCCGAACTGCCCGCCGGATACGACACCGCCGTCGGCGAACACGGCCTCACACTCTCCGGTGGCCAGCGCCAGCGCATCGCGCTCGCCCGCGCCATCCTCACCGACCCCAGGCTGCTCCTCCTCGACGACGCGACGTCGGCGGTGGACGCCCGTGTCGAGCACGAGATCCACGAGGCGCTGCGCGGAGTGATGGCGGGCCGCACCACCCTGCTCATCGCACACCGCCGCTCCACCCTCAACCTCGCCGACCGCATCGCGGTCATCGAAGGGGGCCGGCTCGCCGACATCGGCACCCACGCCGAACTGGAGGAGCGCTCGGCGCTCTACCGGAAGCTGCTGACCGACCCGGACGAGCTGGGCGGCGTCTCACCCGGCCACACGGGGCCCGCGGCGGACGAGCCGGAGGACACCTCCGTACGGGCGGAGCTGGAGGCCGAGTTCGACGTGGAGCGGGGGATCACCCCGCCGCTCTGGGTCCGCAACGAGAACCCCGGCACCGGGACCGGCGCCGGACCCGACGGCACCGAGCGGGCGCCCGCGCCCGGCGGTATGCCCGCGACGCCCGAACTCCTCGCTCAGGTCGACGCGCTGCCGCCGGCCACCGACACCCCGGACGTCGACGAGGCGCACGCCGTCTCCGCCGAGACCTCGTACGGGCTGCGCAGGCTGCTGCACGGCTTCGGGCCGGTACTCCTCGTCAGCCTGTTCCTGGTCGCGGTCGACGCGGGCATGGGGCTGCTCCTGCCCGTACTGATCCGGCACGGCATCGACCAGGGCGTCACCAAGCTCGCCACCGGCGCGGTGTGGACGGCGGCCGGGCTCGGCCTGCTCACCGTGGCCGTCCAGTGGCTGGCGCAGACCGGCGAGACCCGGATGACCGGACGCACCGGTGAGCGCGTCCTCTACACGCTGCGGCTGAAGATCTTCGCGCAGCTCCAGCGGCTCGGCCTCGACTACTACGAGCGCGAACTGACGGGCCGGATCATGACCCGGATGACCACGGACGTCGACGCGCTCTCCACCTTCCTGCAGACCGGTCTGGTCACCGCGTTCGTCTCGGTCGTCACCTTCTTCGGCATCCTCGTGGTGCTGCTCGTGATCGACGTGCAGCTCGCGCTGGTCGTCTTCGCGACGCTGCCCTTCCTGGCCGTCGCCACGTACGTCTTCCGCAAGAAGAGCGTCCAGGCGTACGAGCTGGCGCGCGAGCGGGTCTCCGTCGTCAACGCCGACCTGCAGGAGTCCGTGTCCGGGCTGCGGATCGTGCAGGCGTTCCGCCGCGAGACCACCGGCGCGGGCCGTTTCTCCGGCCGCAGCGACCACTACCGGCAGGCGCGGGTACGCGGCCAGTGGCTGATCTCGGTCTACTTCCCGTTCGTCCAGCTGCTGTCGTCGGTCGCGGCCGCCTCCGTGCTGATCGTCGGCGCCGACCGCGTCGAGGCCGGCACCCTCACCACGGGTGCCCTGGTGGCGTACCTCCTGTACATCGACCTGTTCTTCGCCCCCGTGCAGCAGCTCTCGCAGGTCTTCGACGGTTACCAGCAGGCCACCGTCTCGCTGAAGCGCATCCAGGAGCTCCTCGTCGAGCCGACGTCGACCGAGGCGAGCGCACTGCCGCTGGAGGTCACATCGCTGCGCGGCGACATCGCTTTCGAGGGCGTCTCGTTCGCGTACGGACCGGCCGGTGAGCCCGGCGGATCCGACAAGGCCGAGGCGGCACTGAGCGGGATCGATCTGCGCATCCCCGCCGGACAGACGGTCGCCTTCGTCGGGGAGACCGGCGCCGGCAAGTCCACGCTGGTCAAGCTGGTCGCACGGTTCTACGACCCGACGGACGGCCGGGTCACCGCCGACGGCATCGATCTCCGGGACATGGACATGACGGCGTACCGGCACCGGCTCGGGGTGGTCCCGCAGGAGGCGTACCTCTTCGCGGGCACGGTCCGGGACGCCATCGCGTACGGGCGGGCGGACGCGACGGACGCCGAGGTCGAGGCCGCGGCGCGGGCGGTCGGGGCGCACGACATGATCGCGACCCTGGACGGCGGCTACCTCCACGAGGTGGCGGAGCGAGGCCGCAACCTCTCGGCGGGCCAGCGCCAGCTGATCGCGCTGGCCCGCGCCGAGCTGGTCGACCCGGACATCCTGCTGCTGGACGAGGCGACAGCCGCGCTCGACCTGGCCTCCGAGGCTCAGGTCAACCAGGCGACGGACCGGATCGCCGGCCGGCGGACCACGCTCGTGGTCGCCCACCGGCTGACCACAGCGGCGCGGGCGGACCGGGTGATCGTGATGGACCACGGCCGGGTGGCCGAGGACGGCACGCACGAGGAGCTGCTGGCCCTGGACGGGAGCTACGCGCGGCTCTGGCGGACCTTCGTCGGGGAGCCCGCGGAGGTGGTGGCGTAGGCCGGTGCGCGAGGGGCCGCCGCCGAGGGGGCCCCTCGCGCGTGCGGGCCCCTCATGCGTGCGCGACGAGAGCGGGATGAGAGCGTTACCGGGGCCGCACGTCTGCCACCGGGACAACTCTTCGCCCCTTTCCGCCCTCTTCCCGGGTGGGCTGTGCGGGCCCCTGCAGACAGCGCACACCACCGGAAGCGGGAGCTGAGACACGGTGCCGACGATCAGCCAGCGGATGCACTTGGTGCTGCTCACCGCCTGGACGGTGCTGTGGTTCGCGGTGGTGGAGCCGCACGGCGGTTTCTCCTGGCACTATCTGCACACCGGCGGCGAGCTGCTCTACCAGGGCCCCGGAGGCGACGGCACCGGCGGTCTCAACCTCTACGCCCACCACCCCGAGCTGCAGATGGGGCCGGTCAGCTTCCTCGCCGCCGGGTTGTTCAACCCGTTCCCGGAAGCCACCGGACAGTTCCTCGCCGCCGCGCTGATGTCGCTGCTCGGACTGGTCATCGTCGTCCTGGCCGGGCGCAGCGCCGCGTACCACCTGCTGGGCACCGGCACCAACCACCAGCGGCTGCGCCAGCGGGTGCTGATCGCCGGGCTCGCCTTCATTCCGATGTGGATCGAGGTCGCGGTCCGCTTCGGGCACCTGGACGACGTGCTCGCGCTGTTCTTCACCGCTCTCGCCGTCCGGGCCGTCACCCGCGGGAACGCGGCGGCCACCGGCGCGTTCCTCGCCCTGGCGATGGACTCCAAGCCCACGGCCCTGGCCTTCCTCCCGCTGCTGCTGGCCCTTCCCCGGCACCGGTGGCTCCGCGCCGCCCTCTGGTGCGCGGGGCTGGTGGCGGTCGCCTGGCTGCCGTTCTTCGTGGGCGATCCGCAGTCGTTCGCCGCGGCCAAGTTCGCCATCCCCAACCATCCGGCGTCCGCCCTGCGCTGGCTCGGCGTCGGCGACCCGGAGACCCCCGGCTGGGACCGCCCCGCGCAGGCCGCGCTCGGCCTGGTGCTCGGCACGGTGGCGGTCTGGCGGGGGCGCTGGCCGGCCGTGGTCCTGCTGGGGGCCAACGCCCGGATCGTCCTCGACCCGAGTGTCTATACGTACTACACGGCGTCCGTGCTGCTCGGCACGCTCCTGTGGGATGTGATCGGGCAGCGGCGCCTGGTTCCGTGGTGGAGCTGGCTGGCGCTGCTGACGCTGTACGCCAGCGTCTTCGTCATCAGCGACGACGCGGTGCGTGGTCTGCTGCGGCTGGCGTTCGTGGCGCTGTCCACGGCGTACGTGCTGCTGTGGCCGGTGCGCGAGCGCGGCGGGCGGGGCGGGGTACGCGGACGGCGCGGACCCCGGGCCGGTGCGGGGGCGTCACTGGTGGAACCGGGCCCCTGACCGGGCTCCGAAGCTGCCACCATATGTCCCGTTCTGCGGCGCAACCAGCTGACTGCCCCATGCGTCCGTACTCACGTACGCCCAAGCGGCCGAAAGGGAAGAAGTGTTCGAGTTGCGGCGAAAGCCGGATTCCGGAGCGGAGCGCACACCGGAGCGCGGCCCGGTGGGCGGATCCTCGCGCGGCCGGGGGGCCGGGCGCTGGGCTGCCGGGCTGACGGCGGCGGCCGCGGTGGCGTTCGCCCTGGTGGGGCCCGGTGTCACGCCTGCGAGCGCCGCATCCGGGTGCCCCGGCCATCAGGTCAGGTCGGTAGGTTTCGCCACCGGTCAGCTCCGGGTCTACCGGAGCGGCCAGTACGTCTGCGCGGTCACCCTCGCCAAGGCTCCCGGGGCGAGGAGGCAGATGTCCGTCGTGCTCCAGGCGCGCGGGGCCAGGCCGGTCTCCGACAGCGGGCGCTTCACCCGTCTGGCGGGGCCCGTGAAGGTCCGTGCCGCGAACCGCTGTGTACAGGCTGTGGGCGCGATCTCCGGCAGGAAAGGCGTCTCCGGCTGGTTCCTGTGCTGAGCGGATGATCTCCCCCGATGGTCAACTGGGTCTGGCGTGCTTGGTGTTACCCCGGCTAGGTTCGCGGCTACTCGTTGTGATCCCCAGGGGAGGGCTGAATGCGCAAAGCGCTGAGATGGCTGCTCGCGTTCGTGGTGCTCATAGGCACCCTGAGTGCGGCCGGAGCGTCAGCCGGTGCGGCCACCGCCGCGGTACCGGACACCCCGGACATCAAGGACCGGATCCTCGCCATTCCGGGCATGAGCCTCATCGAGGAGAAGCCCTATACGGGCTACCGCTTCTTCGTCCTCCAGTACGCCCAGCCCATCGACCACCGGCATCCGTCGAAGGGCACCTTCAACCAGCGGTTCACCCTGCTGCACAAGGACACCAGCCGGCCGACCGTCCTCTACACCGGCGGCTACAACGTCTCCACCACGCCCAGCCGCACCGAGCCGACCCGAATAGTCGACGGCAATCAGGTGTCACTGGAGTACCGCTACTTCACCCCGTCCAGGCCGCAGCCCGCCGACTGGTCCAAGCTGGACATCTGGCAGGCCGCGAGCGACCAGCACCGGCTGTTCACGGCGCTGAAGAAGATCTACGCCAAGAAGTGGCTCACCACCGGGGGCTCCAAGGGCGGCATGACCGCCACGTACTACGAGCGCTACTACCCGCAGGACATGGACGGGGTCGTCGCCTACGTCGCTCCCGACGACGTCGTCAACGACGAGGACTCCGCGTACGACCGGTTCCTCAGCAGCGTCGGCACCAAGGAGTGCCGCGACAAGCTTCAGGGGGTCCAGCGGGAGGCGCTCATACGCCGTGAGCCGCTGGAGAAGAAGTACGCCCAGTACGCGAAGGACAACGGCTACACCTTCACCACCGTCGGTTCACTCGACAAGGCGTACGAGGCCGTCGTCCTCGACTACATCTGGGGCTTCTGGCAGTACAGCCTGCTCTCCGACTGCGACACCATCCCCGCCGACGCCCCGCACGCCACGGACCAGGAGATCTGGGACTCCGTCGACACGATCTCCGGGTTCTCCTTCTACACCGACCAGGGGCTCGACGCGTACACGCCGTACTACTACCAGGCAGGCACCCAGCTCGGCTCGCCGGACATCCAGCAGCCCTGGCTCGGAAAGCTGAGCCGCTACGGCTACCAGCCCCCGCGGCACTTCGTGCCCAGCTCCATCCCGATGCGCTTCCAGCCCGGTGTGATGGCCGACGTGGACAACTGGGTGAAGCACCACGCCCACCACATGCTGTACGTGTACGGGCAGAACGACCCGTGGGGCGCCGAGCGCTTCAGCGTCGGCAAGCACCCGGACGACAGCTACGTCCTCACCGCTCCCGGGATGAACCACGGCGCGAACGTCGACGGTCTCGCCCCCGCCGAGAAGGCGAAGGCCACCGCGCGCATCCTGGACTGGGCGGGGGTCGCCCCGGCCGCCGTCCAGGCCCATCCGGACCGCGCCAAGCCGCTCGCCGCGTACGACGCGACGCTCGACCGCAAGGACCCGCAGAGCGAGCGGGCCCTGCGTCCGTGACCCTGCGCCCGTGACCCCGGGCCGGACAGCCCGGCGCCCGGGGAACCGGTGACAGGAGTGGACAACCGGCCCCGTGCCGGAGCCGGTTGAGCTGTGCCCGCCGCGGAACTCCGCGGCGGGCACAGCTGTTGTCCGGTGACGGCTCACGGGTCGCGGTCTCAGTAGGTCAGACCGTGACCCACCGGGTACAGCACCTTCGTGGGATCGTCCACGCGCTGGACGGGGACGGGCAGCAGACCGCGCGGGCCGACCCGGCCCGCGATCACCCGTGCCGCGGCCCGCAGTTCGACGTCCGTCCAGCTGTAGGTGGCGAGCGAGGCCCGGACGCCGGGCAGCGCCGCGATGTCGTACGGATTGCGGATCGCGATCTGCACCACGGGGACGCCGGACGCGACCAGCGCCGCCACCAGCTTGGACTGGGCGTCGCCCGCTGCCACGTCGTAGGTGCCGACGATCACGGCGTCCTTTCCAGCCGCCCCGGCCACCGCGCTCTTGATGAGGTCGGCGGTGGGGGCGGTACCGGTGGAGAGCACCGTGGTGGTGAAGCCGAGGCCGGTGAGCTCCTTGCCGAGCACGGTGGTCGGCGGACCTGTCGTCCCCGTCGGTGACGCCGGATCGGCGCCGACGACCAGCAGGCGGCCGGCGCTGCGCCGGGAGAGCGGCAGCAGCCTGCCCGTGTTCACCAGCAGTGTCGTGGTCCGCTCGGCGATCGCGTCGGCAGCCGTGAGATGGGACCGGATGCCGACCGTACGGCTGACCCGGCCTTCGGCCACGTACGGGCTGCTGAAGAGGGCGCGCCGATCCTTGAGCCGCAGGATCCGCAGGATCGATTCGTCCAGCCTGTCCTCGGTCAGCTCGCCGCTCCGCACCGCGCCGAGCACCCCGTTGTACGCGGCTGCGAGGTCCGGCGGGTTCAGCAGCTGGTCGACGCCGGCCTTGAGCGCAAGGACCGGCACCCGGTCGTCGCCGTACTTGTCCCGTACGCCCTGCATGCCCAGCGAGTCGGTGACGACGACACCGTCGTACCCCAGCTCCTCACGGAGGATGCCGGTGAGGATCGGCCGCGACAGGGTGGCCGGGTCGTTGCTCGGGTCCAGCGCCGGGAACTGGATGTGCGCCGTCATGATCGCGTCGATCCCGGCGGCCACGGCGGCCTTGAAGGGCGGCGCGTCGATGCGCTCCCACTCCTCGCGGGTGTGGGTGATGACCGGGATCCCGGTGTGGCTGTCGACCGCGGTGTCTCCGTGGCCGGGGAAGTGCTTGGCGGTCGCGGCGACCTGGGAGCTCTGGTAGCCCTGCACCTCGGCCGCGACCAGCCGGGCCACGGCGGTGGGTTCGGAGCCGAACGAGCGGACGCCGATGACAGGGTTGGCGGGGTTGACGTTGACGTCGGCGTCCGTCGAGTAGTCCTGCCGGATTCCGATGGCCCGCAGTTCGGCCCCGGAGATCCGGCCCACCGTACGGACGTCCTCGCGCGAGCGTCCCGCGCCGAGTGCCATCGCGCCGGGGAAGAGAGCGGCCGGGTAGCCGACCCGGCAGACGATGCCGTGTTCCTGGTCGGTGGCGATCAGCAGCGGCACCGGGGTGCGCTGGGCGAGCCCGGCGCGCTGGATGCCGTTGGAGAGGGCGGCGATCTGGTGCGGGTCGCGGGTGTTGTGCGCCCAGCTGAAGTAGATGATGCCGCCGACGTGGTACTTGGCGATCAGCTCGGTCGCGGTGCGGACGCCGATCTCTTTCAGGTTGGCGTCGATGTCGGCCTGGTCGGGCGCGGTCGCGGAGTGTCCGTACACCCGCATCACGAAGAGCTGGCCGATCTTCTCCTCGATGCTCATGCGGCCGATGAGCTTCTTGAGCCGGCGGTCCTGGCCGTGGGGGTCAGGGGCGGAGCGGCGGGGATCGGCGTGCGCCGTGGCGCCTGTGGCTGCCGCGGCTGCCGCGGCGGCGGTAGCGGTGAGCAGGGAGCGTCTGGATGTGCGGTACTGCACTGGTGCCCCTTCCGGCCATGCTGCGCAAGGAATCTGAAGGAAACTTCCAATCAGCACGGATATCCGGAAACTAACTGCCAGTCAAGGGTGTGGGCCGGATCGGACCGGCG
This sequence comes from Streptomyces sp. NBC_00859, assembly GCF_045161865.1. NCBI lineage: Bacteria > Bacillati > Actinomycetota > Actinomycetes > Kitasatosporales > Streptomycetaceae > Streptomyces > Streptomyces sp. NBC_00859. Next base: position 5,322,862 of record NZ_CP108826.1, read on the forward strand.
TTGGCCCATTTGCCTCTCGGGTCCCACGTGCGGTGCGCCCGGTCACGGGGCGTCCGGCACGGAGCGTGCCGGACGCCCCGTGCCGTGCGGGCTCATCGCGCCGCGCTCACCAGCCGCTCCAGGTGCTCGCGGCCCGCCGCCAGCAGCCCCGGCAGTTCGGCCGCCTCCGGATACCAGCGCTTCTCGTACTCCCAGCAGAGCCACCCCTGGTCCGGCGCCAGCAGCTCCACGCACTCGCCGAGCGGCAGCACCCCGGCGCCGAGCGCCAGCGGGGTGGTGTCCTCGGCCGATGCGATGTCCTTGACCTGGGTGTAGCCGAGGTGCGGCCCGAGGACGGCATGGCTGGCCGCCGGGGCCTCGCCGCCCAGCCAGGTGTGCATCACGTCCCAGAGGGCGCCGACGTTCCGGTGGCCGACCGGGCCCAGCACCCGGGCCGCGTCGGCGCCGGTGCGGTGCGAGTCATGGGTCTCCAGGAGGATCCGCACGCCCTTGTCGGCTGCGACCTCGGCCGCGACCCCCAGCCTGCGGGCGGCAGCCGCGTCGGCCTCGGCCGGCTCCTGGCCACCGCCGCCGGGGAAGACCCGGACGAACGGGGCGCCCAGGTCGGCGGCGAGAAAGACCAGCTCGGCGAGTTCGCCCTCGATCTCCTTGTCGTCGCCGGGCGCTGCCACCCGTACGTAACCGGCCACGCCGAGGACCTCGACGCCGCCACGGGCGAACTCGTCCACGGCGGCGGTCCGTTCCCGCAGCCCGGTGCCGGGGTGCAGGGCCTCCTCGGCGTGGGCGCGCAGTTCGACCCCCTGGTAGCCGCTTTCCGCTGCGAGCCGCACCACGTCCGGGACGGTGATTCCTGGCACTCCGAGGGTGGAGAACGCGAACTTCAACGCACTGTCCTTTCCTGAAGGCTGAGCGGCGACGAGGGTGAGCCCGGCGCCCTGACCGATTCTCTGTCTCTTGTGTACTGATGCCAGGACATCATTCGTCCGCGGGGCGCGTTCCCGTTAACCGCCTCGCGGGCGGACGCCGTCGCCGGGAGTGCGGGGCGCCGCCCCGTCAGCGGCCGGGCGCAGCCGTCGAAGCCCGGGTCACCAGTTCGCCCCGCACCACCGCGACCCCTCCCCGGGGCGCAGCCTCCCGCCCCATCGCCAGCCGCCCGGCCCGCGCCCCCGCGTCGTGGAGCGGGAGCCGCACCGTCGTCAGGGCGGGCACCGCGTCGACCGAGAACGGCAGGTCGTCGAATCCGGCCACCGAGACGTCGTGGGGAATCCGCAGCCCCCGCTCCCGCAGCGCCGCGCACGCCCCCAGGGCCACGGTGTCGTTGGCCGCCACGACTGCGGTCAACCGCGGGTCCCTGCGCAGGAGTTCGAGAGTCGCGTCATATCCGGAGCGACGGTCGTAGGGGCCGTGGACCGTGAGACCTGCCCGCCCGTCCGGCAGGCCGGCCGCCGTCATCGCGGCCCGGTGGCCCTCCAGGCGGTCGCGGGTCGTCGTCCGCTCGGCCGGCCCGGCCACGTACCCGATCCGCCGGTGCCCCAGGGCCAGCAGATGCTCGGTCAGCCGCTGCCCACCGCCCCGGTTGTCGAAGGTCAGCGCCGTCACCAGGGACTCGCTCCCGGGGATCGGCGGGCGGCCGCAGAGCACCACCCGGGTTCCCGCGGCGGTCAGCCTCGCGAGCTTCGCGGAGACCGCGTCCGTGTGCTTCGGGTCGTCGATGGCGCCGCCGGTCAGGACGACCGCCGCGGCGCGCTGGCGCTGGAGGAGGGTCAGATAGGTGAGTTCGCGCTCCGGGGAGCCACCGGTGTTGCAGACGACGGCCAGCTTCTCGCCGCCCGCGCGCCCGGTGCCCTCCTGCCCGCCGATCTCGGACTGGGCCGCGCCCGCCATGATGCCGAAGAACGGGTCGGCGATGTCATTGACGAGGATGCCGACCAGGTCGGACGTGGCGGCGGCGAGCGAACTCGCCGGGCCGTTCAGTACGTAGTCCAGCTCGTCGACGGCCGCCAGTACCCGCTCCCGGGTGGCCGCCGCCACCGGGTAGTTGCCGTTGAGCACGCGGGACACCGTCGCCGGGGACACCCGTGCGCGGGCCGCGACATCCGAGAGTGTCGCTGTCATGTCTGCCTCCGTGCCACTGGCCCGCATCTCCTGTCACGTGGTCGCAACTCCGTGCGCCTGCCCGCGCCTCTTGTCGGGGCCGGTGTGCGCAGGTTAGCTTCATACCGCTTAGAAAGCGCTTGCTATGGCCGTGTGGAGGGAACTTTCGTGACACGTAAGACAGTGCGGATCGCCATGAACGGTGTGACAGGCAGGATGGGCTACCGCCAGCACCTGGTCCGCTCCCTCCTCGCGATCCGTGAGGAGGGCGGCCTGGACCTCGGTGACGGCACCGTGCTCTGGCCCGAGATCGTCCTGGTCGGCCGCCGTGAGCACGCCCTCCGGGCGATGGCCGAGAAGCACGGGCTCGACCAGTGGTCCACCGACCTCGACGCGGTACTCGCCGACCCGTCCCTCGACATCTACTTCGACGCCCAGGTCACGTCCGCCCGCGAAGAGGCGCTGCGGAAGGCCATCGCCGCCGGAAAGCACATCTACACCGAGAAGCCGACCGCTACCGGCCTCGACAGCGCACTGGAGCTGGCGCGGCTGGCCGGGGCCGCCGGGATCAAGCACGGCGTGGTCCAGGACAAGCTGTTCCTGCCGGGGCTGCTGAAGCTCAAGCGGCTCATCGACGGGGGCTTCTTCGGCAAGATCCTCTCCATCCGCGGCGAGTTCGGCTACTGGGTCTTCGAGGGCGACTGGCAGGAGGCCCAGCGCCCCTCGTGGAACTACCGCTCGCAGGACGGCGGCGGCATCGTCGTCGACATGTTCCCGCACTGGGAGTACGTCCTGCACGAACTGTTCGGCCGCGTCACCTCCGTCCAGGCCCTCACCGCCACGCACATCCCGCGGCGCTGGGACGAGCGGTCCGAGCCCTACGAGGCGACCGCCGACGACTCCGCCTACGGCATCTTCCAGCTGGAGAGCGGCGCGGTCGCCCAGATCAACTCCTCCTGGGCGGTGCGGGTCAACCGCGACGAGCTCGTCGAGTTCCAGGTCGACGGAACGGAGGGCTCGGCCGTCGCGGGGCTGCGCAACTGCCGTGTCCAGCACCGCAGCTCGACCCCGAAGCCGGTCTGGAACCCGGACCTGCCCGCCACCCACGCCTTCCGCGACCAGTGGCAGGAGGTCCCGGACAACGGTGACTTCGGCAATGGCTTCAAGGTCCAGTGGGAGCTCTTCCTGCGCCACATCGCGCTCGACGAGCCCTACCACTGGGACCTGCTGGCCGGTGCGCGCGGTGTGCAGCTCGCCGAGCTGGGGCTGAAGTCGTCCGCCGAGGGCCGCCGTCTCGACGTTCCGGAGGTCACCCTGTGACGATCCTGCTTCCGCGCGCCGGTGCGCACCCGGGCGGTACGTACGCCTACACACCGCGCACCGAACCCGCCGCGTTCACATCGGGCGGTGCGCCGCTCGCCTCCCGTACGGTCTTCTCCGCCGCACACGTGGTCGCCGACCCGTACGCCGGCGTATCGCCGGACGGCCCGCCCGCCGTCGACTGGGAAGCCACCCTCGCCTTCCGCCGCCACCTCTGGTCCCACGGGCTCGGGGTCGCGGAGGCCATGGACACCGCCCAGCGCGGCATGGGCCTGGACTGGCCGGTCGCGGCGGAGCTGATCCGCCGGTCGGCGGCCGAGGCCAGGTCGGCGGGCGGAGCCATCGCCTGCGGGGTCGGCACCGACCAGCTCCCGCCCGGCGAGGTCACACTGAACCAGGTGGCCGAGGCGTACGAGGACCAGCTCACCGTCGTCGAGGAGACCGGCGCCCAGGCCATCCTGATGGCCTCGCGCGGGCTCGCGGCAGCCGCGAAGAGCCCGGACGACTACCTGGAGATCTACGGGCATCTGCTCCGCCAGTGCGCGGAGCCGGTCATCCTGCACTGGCTCGGCCCGATGTTCGACCCGGCGCTGGACGGTTACTGGGGCTCCCCGGACCTGGACGCGGCGACCGGGACCTTCCTGGAGGTCATCGCGGCCCACCCGGACAAGGTGGACGGCATCAAGGTGTCGCTGCTCGACGCCCGGCGGGAGGTGGAGCTGCGCCGCAGGCTCCCCGACGGGGTCCGCTGCTACACCGGGGACGACTTCAACTACCCCGAGCTGATCGCGGGCGACGAGCGAGGCTTCAGCCACGCGCTGCTCGGCATCTTCGACCCGCTCGGCCCGCTCGCGGCCGAGGCGGTACGCGTCCTGGACACCGGGAACACCCAGGGTTTCCGCGACATCCTGGACCCCACGGTCGAGCTGTCCCGCCACCTGTTCCAGACCCCGACCCGCTTCTACAAGACGGGCGTCGTCCTTCTCGCCTGGCTGGCCGGGCACCAGTCGCACTTCACGATGGTGGGCGGCCTCCAGTCCGCGCGCTCGCTGCCGCACCTGGCGCGGGCGTACGAACTGGCCGACGGCCTCGGCCTGTTCCCCGACCCGGCGCTCGCCGAGAGCCGCATGAAGTCCCTGCTCAGTGTGTACGGAGTCGCGCAGTGACCGCAGAACTCGCCCGCTTCAGCATCAACCAGATGACCGTGAAGCAGCTGACCCTGCCCGAACTGGTCTCCGCCTGCACCGATGTGGGCGTGCCAGGGATCGGCCTCTGGCGCGAGCCCGTCCAGCAGTACGGAGTCGGGGCGGCCGCCGCACTCGTACGGGACGCCGGTCTGGCCGTCACCACGCTGTGCCGCGGCGGCTTCCTCACCGCGATCGACCCGGTCGAACGGGCGGCGGCGCTGGCGGACAACCGCGCGGCGGTCGACGAGGCGGTGGCGCTGGGCACGGACACCCTGGTGCTGGTCTCGGGCGGTCTCCCGGCGGGTTCGAGGGACCTGCACGGCGCACGCGAGCGGATCGCCGACGCACTGGCCGAACTGGGCCCGTACGCCGCCGAGCGCGGGGTGCGTCTGGCGATCGAACCGCTGCACCCGATGTTCGCCGCGGACCGCTGTGTGGTCTCGACCCTGACCCAGGCACTGGACCTGGCGGAACGCTTCCCGGCCGACCAGGTCGGTGTCGCGGTCGACACGTACCACATCTGGTGGGACGACCAGGCGCCCGCGCAGGTCGCGCGGGCGGGTGAGGGCGGCCGTATCTGCACGTTCCAGCTGGCGGACTGGGTCACTCCGCTGCCCGCGGGTGTACTGAACGGCCGCGGGCAGATCGGCGAAGGCGCGGTCGACATGCGGGAGTGGCGCGAGCGGGTGGACGCGGCCGGGTACACGGGCCCCATCGAAGTGGAGCTCTTCAACGACGGGTTGTGGGCGCGGGACGGTGTGGAGCTGCTGCGGGAGACCGCCGGGCGGTTCGTGCGGTACGCGCTGTAGCCTGCGCGCGCCGGAGGCGCGGTCCTGCAGGCGGCCGCCCCTCCGGCCCGTCCCCGCTCCGGCCGGCCCGGTGCCTCCCCGCCGCCGCGTGTTGCCGGGTCAGGGCAGCAGTCCGTGCAGCACCCCGCCCCAGGCGCTCATCGCCCTGCTCAGCTCCTCACCGCTGCTCGCCGCCACAGTCAGTGCCGCGAGCGCGGATCTGATGATTCCGCGGTTGCGCCGCTCGGGCGGGGCCTGGGCGACCTCTGCGAGATATCCGACGTTGTCGAGCAGATCCTGGCGCTGCTCCTCGTCCAGGCCCTCCTGGGAGATGACCGCCTGCTCCAGTGCCCTCAGCGCGTCGGCCACCTCGTGGCCGCCCTGCTGGACGACCCCGGCGATCGTCGATTCGATGTTCGCGATCCGGCCCGCGAACTGGCCTCCGTAGAAGGTCCCGCCGCTGAACGTCATCGACACGCTGGGTCCAGGGAGTTCCTGTCCTGACGCTTCCGCATAGTCCGGCACGCGGTCCCGCACCTCCTCCAGATAGGCCAGGCCGATGGCCATACAGGCCCGGCCCAGGGTGTCGCCGGTGACAAGGGGGTTGCCGCAGGCGTCGGCAAGCCTGGTGAAGTGATGCCCGAGGGCCGCGCCTTCCAGACCGGCCAGCACATCGTCGGTGTCTTTCGCCCACGCAGGCACGGACCGGGCAGCGGACGCTCCACCGGCCGACGACGCTGTCAGGGTGCGGCCGGCGTCGATCCGGGCCGTGAGGTCCTCGGTGAAGAGCCGCGCCAGCACTCCGTCGGTGAACTTTCCATGCCGGGGCGGGTGTGTCTCCGGCGGTGGTTCGACGAAGTGCAGGCCGCCGGGGCGGTATCCCCGGAGCCTTCGCGAGAGTTCCTTGAGATGGCCGTGAATGCCTTTCACCACGTCGTCGACATGGTCCCGGCGATAGAACCAGCCACCTTCCTGAAGCGTGCGAGCGGCTCGCCAGGCGATGTGCTCGCTGGGGTAGTTGCTGCCGAAGCTGTGCGGAAAGGTCCCGTAGTGGTCCCAGTCGACGCTGGCCCACCCCAGGAAGCCGTAGAAGCGGCACGCGTACGCCTCGGAACTGGCTGCCTGCGCCCACTGGTACGCCTTTTCGAGCAGCCGGACGGCTTCCGGCTCGACCCGGCCGAGCGGACCCGAGTACACGTTGGGGCCGAACGACCGGTTGCGGTTCGCTCCCCAGACCCGCACCCAGGCCCTGCCGAGCCACGGTGCCAGGGTGTCGGCCACGGCGTCGGCCCGGCGGCCCTGCTCGGCCAGCAGCGCACACAGCCGCGCCAGCACTGCCTCGTCCTGCTCGCGGATGGCGAGCCTCGCCGCCGCCGCGTCCATCTCCCTGCCGATCTGCCGGTCCATCCCGCCAGACTCCACTGAGCTGGTGTCGGCTGACAAGGCCCGGTGCCGGTGCGGGCTTTCCCGATCACGGCGTCCGAATGTCGCCGCTCAGCCGGATAAACCCGATGAGCGGCGAGATCGCTGCATCGAAGTAACTCCGCCGCCGTTCCGGGCGAGTTGGACGGGCCCGCGGTTACGGTTCCCCTGGATCTGGACGGAGTTGCCTGCGATTCAACCAGTTGTTACCACTTTCAACTGTTTTGAGCGTATGCGCCGCCCATCGCCGTCGTAAAGGAGAACTCGCCTGATGACCGTTGAGACCGGCCCGGAAGCACAGCTGGAGCCGTCCGCGCAGTCCAGTCTGAGCACGGCGGCTGCCCGCAACCTGGCCACTACGACCAAGTCCGCGCCGCAGATGCAGGAGATCACCTCACGGTGGCTGCTGAGGATGCTCCCCTGGGTGGAGACCAAGGGCGGCACCTACCGGGTGAACCGCCGGCTGAGCTACACCGTCGGCGACGGGCTCATCGAGTTCGTCCAGGACGGTGCCGGTGTCCGGGTGGTCCCCCGCGAGCTCGGCGAACTGGCCCTGCTGCGCGGCTTCGAGGACGTCGAGGTGCTGACAGCGATCGCTGACAGGTGTGTCCAGCGCGACTTCCGCGCGGGCGAGGTGCTGGCCGAGCGCGGCACTCGCGCCGAGCGGATCCATCTGATCGCGCACGGCCGGATCAAACAGACCTCCGTCGGCAAGTACGGCGACGATGTCGCCGTCGCCGTGCTTGCCGACGGTGACCGGTTCGGTGAGAACGCCCTTCTGGACAGCGACGCGAAGTGGGAGTCCACCGCCAGGGCCGAGACCGACGGCACGCTGCTCGTCCTGTCCCGCGCCGACTTCGACGCCGTGCTGTCGGCGTCGCCGGGGCTGCGGGCCCACGTCGAGGAGTTCGGCTCGCGGTCCCGCAGGCCGCAGACCCGTCACGGTGAGGCCGAGATCGCGATGTCGGCCGGGCACACCGGTGAGGCCGTGCTGCCAGGGGCCTTCGTCGACTACGAACTCCGGCCGCGTGAGTACGAACTATCCGTCGCACAGACGGTTCTCCGTGTCCACACGAGGGTCGCCGACCTCTTCAACGGACCGATGAACCAGACGGAGGAGCAGCTCAGGCTCACCGTCGAGGCGTTGCGCGAGCGCCAGGAGCACGAGCTGGTCAACAACCGGGAGTTCGGCCTGCTCCACAACGCCGCCTTCAAGCAGCGGATTCAGACCCGCACCGGCACGCTCACCCCGGACGACATGGACGAGCTGCTCAGCCGCCGCCGTGGCACCAAGCTCTTCCTCGCCCATCCCAGGACGATCGCGGCGATCGGGCGCGGGTTCAGTGCCTACGGGCTCTACCCGGACCATGTCGACCTCGGCGGACAGCAAGTCCCGGCCTGGCGCGGCGTGCCGATCCTGCCCTGCAACAAGATCCCCGTCAGCAAACAGGGCACCAGCTCGATCCTTGCCATGCGTACCGGCGAGGACAACCAGGGCGTCATCGGTCTGCGCCAGACCGGCCTCCCGGAGGAGCACGAGCCCGGCCTTTCGGTGCGCTTCATGGGCATGAGCGAGCAGGCGATCATCTCGTACCTGGTCACCACCTACTACTCCGCCGCCGTGCTGCTGCCCGACGCGCTCGGCGTGCTGGAGAACGTACAGATCGCCCCCCACCTCGGCTAGGCCCTGTCGTCCGGCCGGTCCCCGGTCACGGGCCGGCCCACCCACTTCACCAAGGAGCTACGGATGCCCGAGACCGGGCCTTCCCCTCTGCAACCGAGCCCGTCCGCCGCCGCGTCCCCCGCCGGCGCACACACCCGGCCGGCCGGCCCCTCACCCGACAGCGGACCGGGCGCCGGCCTGACCGGTCAGCACCCGGCGGAGGGCGCCGGCGCGATCACACAGCCGAGCGCTGCCCTGCAACGAATCCTGTGCGGCCCCAGCGGTCTGGGCACGGCGGGCCTGCGCCTGGGCCGGCGCGAGGAGCCTCCGCCCGCGGCCGAGCCCGGGGAGCCCGAGGAGGGCACGCCCATCCCGGGCCTCTACTACCACTCGGTGGCAGAGCCCGACCCGGTGCGTGTGGAGGAGGTCAGCCGCAGGATCAAGGAATGGGCGGTGGACGAGGTCCAGGCGTACCCGCCCGAGTGGGAGGACCAGTTCGACGGGTTCTCCGTCGGCCGCTACATGGTCGCCTGCCACCCGGACGCTCCCACCGTCGACCATCTGATGGTCGCCACCCGCCTGATGGTCGCCGAGAACGCGGTCGACGACTGCTACTGCGAGGACCACGGCGGCTCGCCCGTCGGACTCGGCAGCCGTCTGCTGCTGGCACACACGGCACTCGACCCCCTGCACACGACGCAGGAGTACGAGCCGGAGTGGGCGCGGTCGCTCCAGTCGGACGCGCCCCGGCGGGCCTACCGGTCCGCGATGGAGTACTTCAACCGGCAGGCCACGCCTTCGCAGTCGGACCGGTACCGGCACGACATGGCCCGGCTGCACCTGGGGTACCTGGCCGAGGCGGCGTGGTCCGAGGCAGACCACGTCCCGGAGGTGTGGGAGTACCTGGCGATGCGCCAGTTCAACAACTTCCGCCCCTGCCCCACGATCACCGACACCGTCGGCGGCTATGAACTGCCCGCCGACCTGCACGCCCAGCCGGCCATGCAGCGGGTCATCGCGCTCGCGGGCAACGCCACGACGATCGTCAACGACCTGTATTCGTACACCAAGGAGCTCAACAGCCCCGGCAGACACCTGAACCTGCCCGTGGTGATCGCCGAACGTGAGGGCGCCTCCGACCGGGACGCCTATCTGAAGGCGGTCGAGGTCCACAACGACCTCATGCACGGCTTCGAGAGCGAAGCCGCCACCCTGGCGGCCGACTGCCCCGTCCCGAGCGTGCTGCGTTTCCTCCGGGGAGTGGCCGCGTGGGTCGACGGCAACCACCACTGGCATCAGACCAACACCTATCGATACAGCCTGCCCGATTTCTGGTAAGGAGCGGATTCCACTATGACCAGCACCCAGCTCACCACCGACACATCCGTGTTCATCCCGCCCCCGGCGTCGCCCTACCAGGGGGACATCGCCCGCTACTGGGACCGGGAGGCGAGGCCCGTGAACCTCCGTCTCGGTGACGTCGACGGCCTCTACCACCACCACTACGGCATCGGCGACGTCGACCACGCCGCCCTCGGGGACGCCCGTGACAGCGAGTACGAGAAGAAGCTGATCGCCGAGCTCCACCGTCTGGAGTCGGCGCAGGCCGAAGTCCTCCTGGACCAGCTGGGTTCCATCGGGCGGGACGACACGCTCGTGGACGCCGGCTGCGGGCGGGGCGGTTCGATGGTCATGGCCCACCAGCGGTTCGGATGCAAGGTCGAGGGCGTCACGCTGTCGGCCAAGCAGGCCGACTTCGGCAACCGGCGCGCGCACGAACTTGGCATCGAGGACCACGTCCACGCCCGCGTGTGCAACATGCTCAGCACGCCCTTCGAGACAGGGCAGGCCGCGGGCTCGTGGAACAACGAGTCGAGTATGTACGTGGACCTGGACGACCTCTTCGCCGAGCACTCCCGCGTCCTCAGGGTCGGCGGCCGCTATGTGACCATCACCGGCTGCTGGAACCCGCGATACGGCCAGCCCTCGAAGTGGGTCTCCCAGATCAACGCGCACTTCGAGTGCAACATCCACTCCCGCCGGGAGTACCTGAAGTCCATGGCCGACAACCGTCTCGTACCGCAGACCATCATCGACCTGACGGCTGCGACCCTGCCCTACTGGGAGCTGCGGGCAACGTCCTCGCTCGTCACCGGCATCGAAGAGGCGTTCATCAACTCGTACAAGGACGGCTCGTTCCAGTACCTCCTGATCGCGGCCGACCGCGTCTGACCCCGCGGCCGCAGGACGGCCGGAAAAATAACTCCGCGCATCCGTACAACCCTTTCCCTGTAACGGAAGTCGTACGTGGCATCAGGGCTTCAGGGGGACGGATCCGGGGGGATACGGGGAGCTCTGGTGACAGGGGAGGGGAATGCGGCGGGGGCCCGGTCCGGTGGACCGGGCCCCTTAGGCATGCAGGGCGACCAGCAATGAGGTCCGATTCGACTGCCAGCACCGTGGCGACGGCGGCCCGCTCGTGATCGTGCCCCACATCGGCGGAGCACCACTGACCGAGCTGATCGACGGATTCGAGATGGACGCGGGGATGCAGCCCGCAGGCGACGCCTACGGTGGTCTCATCCCGGAGTTCTTCCGGTTCGGCCCGATGGAGGATCACTTCCGTGGGCGGTCCACCAGCGCGACGGGTTCGGAGACACCCGTTTCTCGGCTGCGAATGCGGCGACTGGGGATGCTGGCCGCTCATGGCTCGCATCAGAGTGACTCCTGACCAAGTGACCTGGGACTCCTTCGAACAACCCCACCGCAGGACACGCGACTACTCGGGATTCGGTCCGTTCCATTTCGACCGCCATCAATACGATGACGCCGTGAAGGCCCTGAGCGCAGCCCTCGGTTCAGACGAGACGTGAGTACCATCCATCGGCTCGACATGAGAAGGAAACAGTGGTGATTGACCACCTCATCGGGATACGCCCAGACGAAGCACCTCGGGCGGCGCTGGTCGAGGAGTCCCGCCCAGTCCTTCGGAGTGTCGGAACGCAGGGTGTCCAGAGCCTCCTCAGCCGACCTGAAGGTCGGGGCGCCTCTGACCCGGCCGAGGCGAGGAGCGGCCTCACGACGTGCGCCGCCCGGCTCCCTCGGGTCGAGTTCATTACCGGGCCCCGCGCCGGACATCCCCGTCACCGTCCCGTCAGATACGGCCGCGCGGCAGCATGAGGGCTGCGGCCGTGGTGGCTATCAGCATCACAGCCGCGACGCACAAGGCGACCCGCAGACCCACAATGAATTCGCCCCGGTCCGCGACCAAGGCTCCGAAGACGGCCACGGCGAGCGCGCCGCCCGTCTGCCGGAAGGAGTTCAGGATCCCGGCCGCCATTCCGGCCCGATCTGCGGCGGTGTCGTTCAGCAGGACGGCGGTCAGGGAAGGTACGAAGAAACCCAGCCCGAGGCCGACCGGAATGAGCATCGCCGCGATCACTGGTCTGCTGGTGCCCTCGTCGATCCGGAGCAGGCCGAACATCGCCAGCGCGAAGATCGCTTGTCCCACGGCGATCGGCATCCGCGGCCCAAAGCGTGCCGCAGCCCTGGACGAGGCCAGGTTGGCCCCGGCGATCACTGCCATCATCGGCAGGAACATCAGCCCCGTGGCCATGGCGGACAGGTTCAGGACGTCCTGGAAGAACAGGCTCAGCACGAACACCAGCCCGTAGAAAGCGGCATTGGCGACGAAGCCGATCGCGACCGAAACCGTCACCGTGCGCGAACGGAAGAGGCCGAGCGGGACCAACGGCGCGGCGGTACGTGCCTCGATCATGATGAACGCGGCCGTCGCCACTGCGGCGAGCGCCAGGCAGCCCAGCACCACGGGCCCGCCGAAGCCGTTCTCCCCTCCGTCGATCACCGCGAAGGTGAGCGCCGCGAGCGCGACGACCGCCGTCAGCTGGCCGTACGGATCGAGCGGCGTGGCACGGCGCGGCGAGCGCTCCACGCGGGTCAACACCGCGAGGGTGGCGATACCGACGGGCAGGTTGACGACGAAGATCGCCCGCCAGCTCAGAGTGCTGGACAGCACCCCGCCGGCCACCGGGCCTGCGGCAACCGCGACGGCTCCGCCAACGGTCCACAGCGCGATGGCCCGTGCCCGTTCGGCCGCGCCCGGGAAGGCCTGCCGGACGAGGGCCAGCGAGGAGGGCAGCATGATCGCCGCCGCGCTCCCCTGGATCAGGCGGGCGGCGATCAGCTCGCCCAGCCCCGGCGCCAGTCCGCAGGCCGCCGAGGCGACCGTGAAGACCGCGACGCCGGCGCCGAACACGCGGCTCGCCCCGATGCGGTCGGAGAGCGTGCCCGCGGAAAGCAGGAGTGCGGCGAACATCAGCGTGTAGGCGTCCACGATCCATTGCAGTCCCGCCGTACTGCCGCCGAAGGTCCGCCCGATCCCGGGCAGCGCCACGTTCATCGCCATGGTGTTGAGGTTGAGCATAAAGATGCCCATGAACGCGGTCGCCAGGATCAGCTTCGGTGCGGCCGTGCGCTGCCGGGCATCCTGTGACGCGCGGGCCGGTTCAAGAGTGGTCATCCGTCCAGACTGGTGAGGCTCGCGAGGGCGAGGCAGACCGTGATCTTCCGGGGTGTGCCATAGGTGGGTGTAACAGGGCCAGGCTCCGGGCTGGACCCCTGATCACACGCTGGCACAATGACGACATGGCCGAGTTCGGGAAGTTTCTGCGCGCTCGCCGTGGCGACGTACGCCCGGCAGACGTCGGACTGCCCGCCGGAACCGGCACACGCCGTACGCCGGGTCTGCGCCGGGAGGAGCTGGCGGCGCTGGCCGGTGTGAGCATCGACTACTACATACGTCTGGAACGCGGCAAGGAGACCCATCCGAGCCCCTCCGTGGTCGAGGCGCTGGCCGACGCGCTCCGCCTCAACCAGGAGGAGAGGGGCTTCCTGCACGAGCTGGCGGCGCGGGCGGCGCGGCGTGCGCCCGAGCCCCGTCCCCTGCCGTCACGGCGGGTCCGTCCGACCGTCACGCAGCTTCTGGAGACGCTCCGGCCCAACCCGGCGTACGTCGTGAGCCGCACCAACGACCTGCTGGCGGCCAATCCCGGCGGGCTGCGGCTGCTCCACGGCATCGCCGACTGGCCGGAGCGGCAGCGGAACACCGTCCGGTACATCTTCCTGCACCCCGCTGCCCGCGAGCTGTGGGCGGACTGGGAACAGAAGGCCAAGGGGTGCGTCGCCCAGTTGCGGGCGATCGCCGGCACCGATCCGGATGCCCCGGATCTCGCCGCACTCGTAGGTGAGCTGATCGTCAAGAGCCCCGACTTCAACCGGCTCTGGGAGCGGTACGAGGTGCACACGATCGGCGACGGCGAAAAGACGCTCCGACACCCGGAGGTGGGCACGATGACGCTCTCGCACGAAGGGCTGTCCCTCAGCCGCGCACAAGGCCAGCGCCTCGTCATCTACATGGCGCGGCCCGGCAGCCCGGACCACGACAAGATGACGCTCCTCGACCTCGCCGCCTCCGGGCCGTCCGTCGGTTCCGGTGAGACGGCGCCCGTCCCGCACTCCCGGAGACAGGGCTAGGCGGTGTCCGCAAAGTCGCGTCGTTGCCCGGAGGGCGGGCGCGCGGCGGGAGTGCGTATCGGGCGTCGCACGCCAGGCGCGACTTTACGGACACGGTCTGGAACCAAAGGCGTTGCTTTTGCTGTGTGCGTGGGCTCGCCACCCTCGACGGAGGGCCCGGCCGGCCCGGCAGCCCCGGCGGATTTCCGTCCGTGGTCGATCGCGCAATCCGCAAGCAGCGCGACGTCGTGGAACGGTGCTTCAACGGCTTGAAGCAACGGCGCGGCATCGCGACCCGCTGCACCACACCGCCGAGTCCCACCAGGCAGCCCTAACCCTCGCCTCGCTGCTGATGCGGGCGTGACACTTCGACGGCAACTCCGAGGCACGTCCGGGCCGCCCATCGGGAGACGGGGACCAGTCAGAAGAAGACCCCGCACCGCAGCAGCACATTCGCGTACGGCTGTGCCTCACCCGTACGCACCACCAGACGGGCCGCCGCGGACTCCCCCTTGAGTTCGTCGTGCGTGATCAGCCGCAGGTCCGGGAAGCGGGCGCCCAGCAGTTCCGCCGTCGCCGGGTTCGCTTCCGCCATCTCGTGGGCGGCCGTCGCGCCTTCGACGACGAGTTCGTCCAGCACTCCGCCGAGTACCTCGGCGAACGACGGGGTGCCGGCCCGGAACGCCAGGTCGACCAGGCGGGGGCCGGCCGGGACCGGCATCCCCACGTCGCAGATCAGGACACCGTCGCCGTGGCCCAACTCGGCCAGTGCGCCGGCGAGATGGCGGTTGAGGATTCCGGACTTCTTCATTCCGACCGCACCTCGTCGGCAGTCGGATAGGACTCCTGCGCACCGGGCCTGGTGACCGCGGTCGCACCCACTCGCGCGGCGAAAGCGGCGGCCTGCGCCAGGTCGTCGCCCAGCCCCAGACGCCAGGCCAGCGCCGCGGTGAAGGCGTCGCCCGCTCCGGTGGTGTCCACCGCCTCGACCTTCAGGCTCGGCACGTGCGCGGTCGTCCCCGTACGGCCGTCGGCGGTCAGCGCTCCCGCCGCACCCAGGGTGATCACCACCGAGCGCGGGCCGAGTGCGAGCAGCGCCCGCGCCCATTCCTCGGGGGAGTCGCCGGCCGATTCACCCAGTACTGTCCTGGCTTCGTGCTCATTGACCACCAGGGGGTCGCAGGCCGCGAGGATCTCGTCGGGGAGGGGCTGCGGCGGCGACGGGTTCAGTACGAACCGGGTGCCGGCCGGCAGGACCCGTACTACCTCGGCGACGGTCTCCAGCGGGATCTCCAACTGGGCGGAGACCACCCGGGCCGCCGCGAGCAGGCTGTCCGCGGCGCGGACGTCCGCAGGGGTGAGCCGGGCGTTGGCGCCAGGGGAGACCACGATGCTGTTGTCGCCCGAGGGGTCCACCGTGATGAGTGCGACACCGGTAGGCGCACCGCCGACCAGGACGCCGGAGGTGTCGACGCCCGCCGCGCGCTGCGATTCGAGCAGCAGCCGGCCGTTGGCGTCGTCCCCGACCCGGCCCAGCAGAGCGCTGCGGGCGCCCAGCCGGGCCGCGGCCACCGCCTGGTTGGCACCCTTGCCGCCCGGGTGGACGGCCAGGTCGGAGCCGAGCACGGTTTCGCCGGGTGCGGGGCGGCGTTCGACGCCGATCACCAGGTCGGCGTTGGCCGACCCTACGACCAGCAGGTCGCAGTCGTACATCTCTGTCCTGCTTTCGGGAGGGGGCGCTGACGGGACCGGACGGCCCGTCAGGAGAAGTCGGCCGCGTTCTTCTTGGTGACGACCTTGACCGGCACCTTGACCATGCTGCCGATCTTCTTGCCGTGCGACGCCCTGATCGCGTTCCGGACCGCCAGCCTGCCGAGTTCGGCAGGCTGCTGGGCGACTGTGGCGTACAGGGTCCCGGCCTTGACTGCCTTCAGCCCGTCGGGCGTTCCGTCGAAGCTGACCACCGGGATCGAGGTGCCCGCCTTGCTGCCGAGTGCCTTGATCGCTCCGAGGGCCATCTCGTCGTTCTCGGAGAAGACCCCGGTGACACCGTGGTTCGCCTGGAGCAGGTTGGTCATCACGTCCAGACCCTTGGTGCGGTCGAAGTCCGCGGGCTGCCGGGCGACGATCTTGATCCCCGGGTATGCCTTCATGCCTTCCTCGAAGCCCTGGCCGCGCTCACGGCTGGCCGAGGTGCCCGCGGTGCCCTGGAGGACGACGATCCTGCCCTTGCCGCCGAGCTTGGCCGCCAGGGTCTTCGCGGCGAGCTTGCCGCCCGCGATGTTGTCGGACGCCACGAGGGTCGCGGTGTCGGCCTTGTTGACGCCGCGGTCGGCCGCGACCACCGGGATGCCTGCCTTGTCGGCAGAGCGTACGGAGGGGGCTGCCGCATCCGAGTCCACCGGGTTGATGATCATGGCTTTGACGCCGGCGCTGGTGAAGTTCTCGATCTGGTTGGCCTGCTGGGAAGCGTCGTTCTGGGCATCGGTGACGGTCAGGTCGACGTGCTCGGCCTTGGCCTCCTGCTGGGCGCCGGCTTTCATCTGCACGAAGAACGGGTTGTTCATGGTGGAGAGCGAGAGCCCGACCTTGGTACGGGTGGTCGATGACGAGCCGGAGCCGAAGTAGGAGACGGCGCCCACGACGGCCGCCACCACGACGACGGCGATGCCTGCCTTGGCCGCCTGCCGTCCCTTGCCGCCGGGGCCGCCGGACCCGGCCGCACCGGCGGATCCGCCCGGCCCGGCACCCGCACCGGACCCGGCGCGGCGGCGCAGCGTGTCGAGCAGGACGGCGAGAGCGATGACCACGCCGATCACGACCTGCTGCCAGAACGCCGACACCGAGAGGAGATTGAGGCCGTTGCGGAGCACGGCCAGGATCAGCGCGCCGATGAGCGTGCCGGACGCCTTGCCGACACCGCCGGCCAGGCTGGCCCCGCCGATGACGACGGCGGCGATGGCGTCCAGCTCGTACCCGTCGGCGGCCTGCGGCTGCGCGGAGGAGAGCCGGGAGGCGAGGACGATGCCCGCTGCGGCCGCGAAGAGTCCGGAGAGCGCGTAGATCGCGAGCTTCTGCCGCTTGACCCGCAGCCCGGAGAGCCTGGCGGCCTCCTCGTTGCCGCCGATGGCGTACATGGAGCGGCCGATGTACGTACGGGCCAGGATCAGCGCCGTGATCAGACCCATCACGATCATCACGATGACCGGGACCGGCAGCCAGCCGCCGAGCGTGTCACCGAGCGAGGAGACCGAGCCGGGGAAGGCGATCGGGCTGCCCTGCGAGATGACCAGTGAGAGACCGCGGCCGATCGAGAGCATCGCCAGCGTCGCGATGAACGGCGGGAGTTTGCCGTACGAGATGAGCACGCCGTTGACCAGGCCGCAGGCGATGCCGGTGGCGACGGCGAGGATCACCGCGATCCAGACCGGTATCCCCTCGGACGTCGCGGTCCACGCCAGCACGGTCGCGGAGAGCGCGGCGACCGAGCCGACCGACAGGTCGATGCCCGCCGAGACGATGACGAAGGTGACACCGAACGCGAGGATCGCGGTCACGGCGGCCTGGACACCGACGTTCAGCAGGTTCTGGGTGGTGAGGAAGTCACCGGAGAGCAGCGACATCGCCACCACCAGGACCACCAGGGCGCTGAGTGCGCCGTTGTCGAGCAGGATGCGGCGGACGACCGCAGAGGCGCCACTCGCGCCCGTATTGCTCTTGAGCGTGTCAGTGGTCACGGGAACCCTCTGCTTCCTTCACTTCGCCGTTGGAGTGGGTGGAGTTGTTCTGCGCCGGGGCGGGCGCGCTGACGGCGAGTGCCATCACCGCGTCCTGGGTCGCTTCGTGGGCGGGGAGTTCGCCGGCGATCCGGCCCTGCGCCATCACCAGCACCCGGTCGCTCATGCCGAGCACCTCGGGCAGGTCGCTGGAGATCATCAGGACCGCGTGGCCGGACGCGGTCAGTTCGTTGATGAGCTGGTAGATCTCGACCTTGGCTCCGACGTCGATTCCACGCGTCGGCTCGTCCAGGATCAGGATCTTCGTGTCGGCCAGCAGCCACTTGCCGATGACGACCTTCTGCTGGTTGCCCCCGGACAGGGTGCGCACGTGCTGGCCTAGCCCGGCCATCCGTACGCCGAGCTGCCCGGCGACCCGGGCAGCCGCGGCCTGCTGGCCCTTGATGTCGACGAGGCCCGCGCGGGTGGCGGAGCGCAGCGTGACCAGGCCGAGGTTCTCCTCGACCGAGGCGTCGAGCAACAGGCCCTGGCCCTTGCGGTCCTCGGGCACCAGGCCGATCCCGGCGCCCATCGCCGCGTTCACATCGTGCCGGGGGAGCCGTCTGCCGACGACGTCGACGGTGCCGGCGTCGTACGGGTCGGCCCCGAAGACCGCGCGGGCGACCTCGGTCCGCCCGGCTCCGACGAGCCCGGCGAGGCCGACGACCTCACCGGCCCGCACCTCGAAGCTGACGTCGTGGAAGACGCCGTCCCGGCCCAGACCGCGTACGGAGAGCAGCGGTGCTGCGGCCTCTTCCGTCCCGGGGTCCGCGGAGGCCGGGCGCTCCCGGGGATACTGCTGCTCGATGCTGCGGCCCACCATCAGCCGGACCAGCTCGTCCTCGGGGGTGCCGGCGGGCACCTGGTCGACGCTGCGGCCGTCCCGGATGACCGTGACCCGGTCGCCGAGTGCGGCGATCTCTTCGAGGTGGTGGGTGATGAAGACGATCCCGACGCCGTCCTCGCGCAGGGCGCGGACGAGCCCGAACAGCTTCTCCACCTCGCCCGACGTGAGCACCGCGGTCGGCTCGTCCATGATCAGGACGCGGGCGTCCAGACTCAGCGCCTTGGCGATCTCCACCATCTGGAGCCGGGCGATGCCCAGTTCACGCACCTTGGTCCGGGGCGGGACATCGAGGCCCACCCGGGCCAGCAGCGCGGTGGCGTCCTGCTCCATCCGGGCGCGGTCGATCATCCCGAAGCGGCGCGGCTGGCGGCCGAGGAAGATGTTCTCGGCGACCGTCAGATCGGGCACCAGGTTGAACTCCTGGTAGATCGTGGCGATTCCGAGGCGCTCGGCGTCCTGCGCGCCGTGGATGCGGACCTCGCGGCCCTCGGCGAAGATCCGGCCGCTGTCGGGGCGGTAGGCGCCCGAGAGCATCTTGATGAGGGTGCTCTTGCCCGCGCCGTTCTCGCCGAGCAGGACGTGGACCTCGCCGCGGCGCAGATCGAAGTCGACGCTGTCGAGTGCGACCACTCCGGGGAAGGTCTTGCGTATGCCTTCGATACGCAGCAACTCGTCGGGGGAGTTCACCGGTTGCTCCTGTTCGGCGTGGGGGACGGGGGTGGGGCTGACGCATGCGGGGGCGGGCCGGCCGGAGCGGCGGCCGCTCGCACGGCGGGCGGCGGCTCGCCGCACGAGCGGCGGATCACCAGCTCGGCGGGGAGGATCGCGGACCGGGGCTCCCGGCCTTCCAGCCGGTCGATCAGCGCGCGTACGGCGGCCCGGCCGAGCTCGCCGGTCGGCTGGGCGATGGCGGTGATCGGCGGGTCGGTGTGCACGAACCAGGGGATGTCGTCGAACGCGGCGAGCGCGATGTCCTGCGGGATGCGCAGGCCGTGGGCGCGGATGGCGTCCATCGCGCCGAGCGCCATCAGGTTGTCGGCGGCGAAGATCACGTCGGGGGGTTCGGCGAGCGCCAGCAGGCGTGTCGCCTCGCGGCGTCCGCTGTCCGCCTGGAAGTCGCCGTGCCCGATGCGGGCGTCCGGGAGCGGCAGCCCGTGCTCGGCCAGCGCCTCGCGGAAGGCGTCGACCCGCTCGCTGCCCGTGGTGGTCGTGGCCGGGCCCGCGATGATGGCCAGCCTGCGGTGGCCCATCGCGTACAGGTGGGCGACCAGGTCGCGGACGGCGCCGCGCCCGTCGGACCGTACGACGGGGACGTCCACGCCCGGGATCCAGCGGTCCACGAAGACCATCGGCACACCGGCCCTGACCGCGTCGAGCATCAGCGGGGAGCCGCCGTCGGTCGGGCTCACCAGCAGACCGTCTATCCGCCGGTCGACGAGGGTGCGGATGTGGTGGTCCTGGAGAGCGGGCTGCTCGTCGGCGTTGCCGATGATCACGCTGTAGCCGTGCGCCCGCGCCTCGTCCTCGACGGAGCGGGCCAGCTCGGTGAAGTACGGGTTCAGCACGTCGCTGATGACCAGGCCGAGGGTGCGGGTCTGCTGGGTGCGCAGGGACCTGGCCACGGCGTTCGGCCGGTAACCGAGGGCCTCCACGGCGGCCATCACCCGGGTGCGGGTGTCGGGCCTGACCGACGGATGGCCGTTGAGTACCCGGGACACCGTGGCGACGGACACCTCCGCGCCGGCCGCGACGTCCTTGATGCTCGCCATCGCTGGACCACCTCCTTGTGGGCCGCATGGAATCGATTACACGGGAGATTGGAATCGATTACATGGGAGGCGGTCAAGAGGAACCCCGCACTCCGTAACGCGATCGTGACCGCGCGGGCCGCGCGAACCGGCCGGCCGGACGGCGCCGCCCCCACCTCCCGCGACGGGCTGTCGGTGCCCGGCGGTAACGTCGCACCATGTCCAACATGGCAGTGCTGGAAGGGGTCCTGGAGCGGATCACCTACGCCAACGAGGAGAACGGCTACACGGTCGCCCGTGTCGACACCGGCCGGGGCTCCGATCTGCTGACGGTCGTCGGCTCACTGCTCGGCGCCCAGCCGGGCGAGTCGCTGCGCATGGAGGGCCACTGGGGCTCGCACTCCCAGTACGGCAAGCAGTTCACCGTGGAGAACTACACGACGGTCCTGCCCGCCACCATCCAGGGCATCAGGCGCTATCTCGGCTCCGGGCTGATCAAGGGCATCGGCCCGGTGATGGCCGACCGGATCACCACGCACTTCGGTCTGGACACCCTCGACATCATCGAGCAGGAGCCCAAGCGCCTGATCGAGGTGCCGGGGCTCGGCCCCAAGCGGACGAAGATGATCGGTGCGGCCTGGGAGGAGCAGAAGGCGATCAAGGAAGTGATGATCTTCCTCCAGGGTGTCGGGGTCTCCACATCCATCGCCGTCCGGATCTACAAGAAGTACGGCGACGCCTCGATCTCGGTAGTGCGGAACGAGCCGTACCGGCTGGCCGCCGATGTCTGGGGCATCGGGTTCCTCACCGCCGACCGCATCGCCCAGGCGGTCGGCATCCCGCACGACTCGCCGGAGCGGGTGAAGGCCGGCCTCCAGTACGCGCTCTCCCAGTCCACCGACCAGGGGCACTGCTTCCTCCCCGAGGAACAGCTGATCTCCGACGCCGTGAAGCTGCTCCAGGTCGACACCGGCCTGGTGATCGACTGCCTGGCCGAGCTGGCGGCCGAGGAAGGTGTCGTACGGGAGCGGGTGCCGGGGCCCGAAGGCGGCGAGGAGCAGGTCACCGCGGTCTACCTGGTCCCCTTCCACCGGGCCGAGATCTCGCTGGCGTCCCAGGTGGTCAGGCTGCTGCGCACCGAGCAGGACCGGATGCCCGCCTTCCGGGACGTCGACTGGGAGAAGGCCCTGCTCTGGCTGGCCGGGCGCACCGGGGCCGAGCTGGCCCCGGAGCAGCAGGCCGCGGTCCGTCTCGCGCTCACCGAGAAGGTCGCGGTCCTCACCGGAGGCCCCGGTTGCGGCAAGTCCTTCACGGTCCGCTCCGTCGTCGAGCTGGCCCGTGCCAAGCAGGCCAAGGTGGTGCTCGCGGCGCCCACCGGCCGCGCGGCCAAGCGGCTCGCGGAGCTGACGGGGGCCGAGGCGTCCACCGTGCACCGTCTCCTCGAACTGAAACCGGGCGGCGACGCCGCGTACGACAGGGACCGCCCGCTCGACGCGGACCTGGTCGTCGTCGACGAGGCCTCGATGCTGGATCTGCTCCTGGCCAACAAACTGGTCAAGGCCGTGGCGCCGGGGGCGCATCTGCTGCTCGTCGGCGATGTGGACCAGCTGCCGTCCGTCGGGGCGGGCGAGGTGCTGCGCGACCTGCTCTCGGCCACGAGTCCCGCGCCGAACGTCCGGCTGACCCGGATCTTCCGGCAGGCCCAGCAGTCCGGGGTTGTCACCAACGCCCATCGGATCAACTCCGGAGTGCACCCCATCACTCAGGGCCTGCCGGACTTCTTCCTCTTCGTCGAGGACGAGACGGAGGAGGCCGGGCGGCTCACGGTCGATGTCGCGGCCCGCCGCATCCCGCAGAAGTTCGGCCTGAACCCGCGCCGGGACATCCAGGTGCTGGCCCCCATGCACCGCGGCCCGGCAGGCGCGGGCACGCTCAACGGGCTGCTCCAGCAGGCGATCACCCCGGCCAGGCCCGGTCTGCCCGAGAAGCGGTTCGGCGGCCGGGTCTTCCGCGTCGGCGACAAGGTCACCCAGATCCGCAACAACTACGACAAGGGCGCCAACGGGGTCTTCAACGGCACGGTGGGCGTGGTCACTTCACTCAATCCGGAGGACCAGAAGCTGACGGTGCTCACCGATGAGGACGAGGAGGTGGAGTACGAATTCGACGAGCTGGACGAGCTGGCCCACGCGTACGCGGTGACGATCCACCGCTCGCAGGGCAGCGAGTATCCCGCCGTGGTCATCCCGGTCACCACGGGGGCCTGGATGATGCTCCAGCGCAATCTGCTCTACACGGCTGTCACGCGGGCCAAGAAACTGGTCGTCCTGGTCGGCTCCCGGAAGGCGATCGGGCAGGCGGTCCGCACGGTCTCCGCGGGCAGGCGCTTTACCGCGCTGGACCACAGACTGGCAGGAGGCGGTGCGGACGGCAGACCATGGGAAACGTCACCCCGGGGTTCCGGAACCGGGGCGAAGAGGGCAGGATAAGTAGGTTGGCGGCACTCAGTGCCGCCAAATAGCCCAACGGGCGACCCCGAGTGCACTCTGCTGAGCCAAGTGGGGGATGGTAGAGACAGTCAGGGCACCTCGAAGAAGAGGCACTACGTCGGTGAGGGATGACGTGAGCGAGAACGCTAACAAGGCTGTAGTACTGCGGTACGGCGATGACGAGCACACCTACCCGGTGATCGACAGCACCGTCGGCGACCAGGGCTTCGACATCGGGAAGCTCCGAGCCCAGACCGGGCTGGTGACACTGGACAGCGGGTACGGCAATACCGCCGCCTATAAATCCGCGATCACCTACCTCGACGGCGAGCAGGGAATCCTGCGCTATCGCGGTTACCCGATCGAGCAGCTGGCCGAGCAGTCGAGCTTTCTGGAGACGGCCTATCTGCTGATCAACGGTGAGCTCCCCCAGGTCGACGATCTGTCGACCTTCAAGAACGAGATCACCCAGCACACGCTGCTGCACGAGGACGTCAAGCGGTTCTTCGACGGCTTCCCGCGTGACGCGCACCCGATGGCGATGCTGTCCTCGGTGGTGAGCGCGCTGTCCACGTTCTACCAGGACAGCCACAACCCCTTCGACGAGGAGCAGCGGCACCTTTCGACGATCCGCCTCCTCGCCAAGCTCCCGACCATCGCGGCGTACGCGTACAAGAAGTCGATCGGGCACCCGTTCGTCTACCCGCGCAACGACCTCGGGTACGTGGAGAACTTCCTGCGGATGACCTTCTCGGTCCCCTCGCAGGAGTACGTGCCGGACCCGGTCGTCGTCTCCGCGCTGGACAAGCTGTTCATCCTGCACGCGGACCACGAGCAGAACTGTTCGACCTCCACCGTGCGCCTGGTCGGCTCCTCGCAGGCGAACATGTTCGCCTCGATCTCCGCCGGCATCAGTGCCCTGTGGGGCCCGCTGCACGGTGGCGCCAACCAGTCGGTGCTGGAGATGCTCGAAGGCATCAAGCAGTCCGGCGGCGACGTCGACACCTTCATCCGCAAGGTGAAGAACAAGGAAGACGGCGTGAAGCTCATGGGCTTCGGGCACCGCGTCTACAAGAACTTCGACCCCCGGGCGAAGATCATCAAGGCGGCGGCGCACGACGTCCTCTCGGCTCTCGGCAAGGATGACGAGCTGCTCGACATCGCCCTGAAGCTGGAGGAGCACGCGCTGGCCGACGACTACTTCGTCGAGCGGAAGCTCTACCCGAACGTGGACTTCTACACAGGTCTGATCTACCGCGCCATGGGCTTCCCGACCGAGATGTTCACCGTGCTGTTCGCGATCGGCCGGCTGCCCGGCTGGATCGCGCAGTGGCACGAGATGATCAAGGAGCCCGGCAGCCGTATCGGCCGCCCGCGCCAGATCTACACCGGTGAGGTCCTGCGCGACTTCACGCCGGTCGAAGGCCGCTGACACCGCGCAGCAATCGAAAAGCGCCCCGCCGTCGATCCCCCCACGGGTCGACGATACGGGGCGCTTCCCGTTTCCCCGGGCGGATTCCCCCCACGGGATCCGGACCGGGCGTCTGTTGGGCGCGGACACCATTGCGCGTACTGCTGCTGTGCCGTCTGCCGGGGTACGTACACGACGGGTGGGCCGCTCAAGCTCCCCGTGGCACGTGCCCCGGCCAACGCTTGCCCGGAACATCCCCCAAGACGTTCCGCCGGACGTCCCCCAAGACGTCCTTGGCATCGTTCACTTAGACACTCGGGGCACCCGAATGGTTACCCCCCAAAACATGTGATCTGAATCTCGTTGTGAACGTCCTGTGAAGGTACGCAATCTCGGGCTGTTTGTCACTACGGGCAGCGAAGAGATGGCTGATCCGAGGGGGGTGCCGGGGGGTGGGAATCGGGAGATTCTGTGAACGGGTGTGGGGTCAGGCCTGGTCCACGAGTCCGTAGCCCGCATCGTTGAGCACGGAACGTACGGTCTGCTCGTCCAGTGGGGCCCGGGAGACCACCGTCACGCTGCCGGTGGCGGCGTCGGCTGTGACGACGGTGACGCCGGGAAGCTCGGCGAGCTCCAGCGAGATGGAGCCTTCGCAGTGCTCGCAGGTCATCCCGGTCACCCGGTAGACCGCGGTGACCGAGCCCACCTCCACGTCGGCTGCGGAGCCGCCTCCGCCTCCGCAGCAGGCGCCTCCGCAGCAGCCGGACGTGGGGGCGGCCCCGTCGGTCGAAACGGACGGGGTGTCGGACTGGGTGGCCTCGGTCTCGGCGGTCATGCTGCTCTCCTCTGTGCGAATGTGCGCGTTCACCCATGGTGCGCCCAGGGTGCCTGGAAACCGCCGGGCCGGGTGCCGCGCGTCACCCGGCCCCGGGGGGCCGGTCTCGCAGGCCCGGCCCGGAAGAGGGCCCCTAACGGCCTCTGTTGCTGGGCCTGCGCGACACCCAGACCCGGATGGTCTCCGCGTACCAGTACGGCTTTCCGTTCTCCACCTGATCGGGTGGAGGCAGCAGTCCGTGCTTGCGGTACGAGCGCACGGTGTCCGGCTGTACCCGGATGTGGGCGGCGATCTCTTTGTAGGACCAGAGCCTGTGGTCGGTCATGTCCAGCACTTCCCTGCCTGCCGTGCGACGCCGGCCTGGCGGCCGTCGGGGGAGTCGCGCGCTGCGCATTGGTGATCAATTCACCCTCTCCCCGGACAACGGCGTCCGAAGAGGGCGGAGCAGGTGCTGTTGATCTCCTGTGACCGAAAGGCCGCGTAACGCGGACATGTGTGACGGGAAGGTAACTGCTGTGACGTAAGCGGCACATGAGGGCATAGGTGCACCGAGCGTGAGAACCCGCTGCCTCACGCTCCGCAGGAGCGGAGGAACGCACGGGTGCGCCGGGCGATGGGCAGCGGCCTGTCGGGCGGGCACGGATACATGTCCTGCTCGACGATCGCGAACAGGTCGCTCTCCAGCCTCCGCGCCGCGTCGAGCACCGGGCCCAGCGCCGGGACGCCGTCCGGCGGCTCGCACATCACACCGCGCGCCACGGCGGGGCCGAACGGCAGCTGCTCCGCGCGCACCTGCGCCAGCACCTCCGGGTCGACCTGCTTCAGATGCAGATAGCCGATCCGCTCGCCGTAGGTCTCGATGAGCCGCACGCTGTCGCCGCCGCAGTACGCGTAGTGCCCGGTGTCCAGGCAGAGCGAGACCAGGTCCGGGTCGGTGGCGTCCAGGAAGCGGGTGACGTTCTCCTCGGTGTCGATGTGGGTGTCCGCGTGCGGGTGCACCACGATCCGCAGTCCGAACCGCTCCCGCACCTCGTGGCCCAGACGCTCGGTCAGCCGGGTGAGCTGCTGCCACTGGCCGGCGTCGAGGGTGTCGGGTTCCCTGACCTCGCCCGTCTTGTCGTCACGCCAGAAGGACGGGATGACCACGAGGTGGCGGGCTCCGGCCGCCTGCGCAAGCGCCGCGACATCGGCGACGTGCGCCCAGGTCGCGTCCCAGACGCCGGGCCCGTGGTGCAGCCCGGTGAAGACCGTCCCCGCCGATACGCGGAGCCCCCGCCCGGCGGTCTCTTCGGCGAGGCGGGCCGGGTCCGTGGGCAGATAGCCGTACGGGCCCAGCTCGATCCACTCGTAGCCGGACGCGGCGACCTCGTCCAGGAAGCGGGTCCAGGGGACTTGGAGCGGGTCCTCGGGGAACCACACCCCCCAGGAGTCGGGTGCGGAGCCAATCCGGATCTGCGTCATGCGCCAAGGCTTCCGCGCGCCCCGGAAGGCTGTCAAGCATTCGTCCGAATGTCAGGACAATGTGTTGACATGTGTCCGAGCGGGGAGTTAGACCTGTGGGCCTGTCATCCGGGGCCCGTGAGGCGGGCCGGCCGCCGACCGAGGGGACGTGCAAGGGTGTACGACCTGATCACGATGGGCCGGATCGGGGTGGATCTCTACCCGCTGCAGGCCGGTGTACCGCTGGCGCAGGTCGACACGTTCGGCAAGTTCCTGGGCGGCTCGGCGACGAACGTCGCGGTCGCGGCGGCGCGGCTCGGGCGACGCTCCGCGGTCGTCACGCGGACGGGCGCCGACCCGTTCGGCGAGTATCTGCACCAGGAGCTGAGGGCCTTCGGCGTCGACGACCGCTGGGTGACCCCCGTATCCGGCCTGCCCACCCCCGTGACCTTCTGTGAGGTGTTCCCGCCGGACGACTTCCCGCTGTACTTCTACCGGCAGCCGAAGGCACCCGATCTGGAGATCCGCGGGGACGAGCTGGATCTCGGCGCGATCCGGGCCGCGCGGGTCTTCTGGATGACCGGGACGGGCCTGTGCGCCGAGCCCAGCCGCACGGCGACCCTGGCCGCGCTCGCCGCCCGGAGCGGTACCGCCGAGGCCCAGGCGTCGCCCGACGCCGGCCGACCTGAGCCCCGCGCCACCGTCTTCGACCTGGACTGGCGCCCGATGTTCTGGACCGACGACCCGAAGCCGCACTACGCCGACGCGCTGCGCCACGCCACCGTGGCAGTCGGCAACGTCGACGAGGTCGAGATCGCCACCGGTGAGCGCGAACCGGGTGCGGCTGCCGACGCGCTGCTCGCGCACGGACTGGAGCTGGCCGTCGTCAAGCAGGGCCCCGGGGGAGTCCTCGCCGTCCACCGCGACGGCCGGACCGCCGAGGTGCCGCCCGTGCCCGTCGATGTCGTCAACGGCCTCGGCGCGGGCGACGCGTTCGGCGGGGCGCTCTGCCACGGCCTGCTCGCCGGGTGGGAGCTGGAGCGCACCATGCGGTACGCCAACGCGGCGGGCGCCATCGTCGCCTCCCGGCTGGCCTGTTCGTCCGCGATGCCGTACGCCGCAGAGGTCGAAGCGGCGCTCCAGGAGGTGCGTCCGTGACGGGCGGCCGGACGGTCTCCGTCGACGGGCTGGTGGCCACCAGGACCCGTCACCCGGAAGCCATCGCCGAGGCCGCGGCCCGCCGTGTCCGCAGACCGCTGCTCGGCGACGGCGGACGGCTGATGATCGTGGCAGCCGACCACCCGGCCCGCGGATCGCTCGCTGTCGGCGGGCGGGACTTCGCCATGGCCAACCGGCGCGATCTGCTGGAGCGGCTCTGCCTGGCCCTCTCCCGGCCGGGCGTCGACGGTGTCCTCGCCACCGCCGACATCCTGGAGGACCTGCTGCTCCTGGGCGCCCTGGAGGGCCGGGTGGTGATGGGCTCGATGAACCGCGGCGGCCTCGCCGGGGCCGCCTTCGAGCTGGACGACCGCTTCACCGGCCACCGCGCCCAGGACCTGGCCCGCCTCGGCTTCGACGCGGGCAAGCTGCTGCTCCGTATCGACTACGAGGACTCCGGTTCGCCGGCCACGCTGCACGCCACCGCCCGCGCCATCGACGAGATGGCCGCCCGCGGACTCCCCGTCTTCGTCGAGCCGTTCATCTGCCGCCGGGTGGACGGACGGCTGCACAACGACCTCACCGCCGACGCGGTCACCCGCTCCCTCGCCATCGCGTCCGGGCTGGCCGGCACCTCCGCGTACACCTGGCTCAAAGTGCCCGTCACCGCAGACCCCGACGACATGGCGAGGGTGATGGAGACCACCACCCTCCCCGCCGTACTGCTCGGCGGCGAACCGGGCGGTGACCAGGATGCGACCTACGAGAAATGGCGCACAGCGCTACGTCTCCCCACCGTGCAGGGCCTGGTGGCCGGGCGCTCGCTGCTGTACCCCGCGGACGGGGACGTGGCGGGCGCCGTGGACATCGCGGTGGGTCTGCTCCAGCCGCCCGGGAGGGACGTATGAACGGCAGCCGCCCTTACGGCGATTCCCCGGTGGTGCGGGCGGGCAGCGCCGCCCGAGCCCCGTACGCCCTGGACATCGGCCCTGAGCGGGCCGGCTGGGACCGCTCGGCGCTCCGCGTCCTGGAACTCGCCCCCGGGGGTTCACAGGGTCTTTCCACGGCGGACAGCGAATGGATCGTGCTGCCGCTCGCCGGTGGTTGTACCGTCGTTGTGGACGGAATGAGTATCGAACTGCGGGGCAGGAGCGGGGTGTTCGCCGGAGTCACCGACTTCGCCTATCTGCCGCGCGACGCCCGGGTGCAGATCTCCTCCGGCGCGGGAGGCCGCTTCGCCCTGGCAGGAGCGAAGTGCGAGCGACGTCTCCCCGCCCGCTACGGCCCCGCGCCGGAGGTACCCGTCGAACTGCGCGGCAGCGGCAGCTGCTCGCGCCAGGTCAACAACTTCGCCGCCGCCGACACCTTCGAGTGCGACCGGCTCATCGCCGTCGAGGTGCTCACACCCGGCGGCAACTGGTCGTCCTTCCCGCCGCACAAGCACGACGAGTACCACCCCGGCGAGGAATCGGTCCTGGAGGAGATCTACTACTTCGAGATCGCGGACGGCGGCCCCGGCTACCACCGCGTCTCCCCGTCCAGGCCGGGCGGCACCGACCTGCTGGCCGAAGTCCGCACCGGGGACACCGTGCTGATCCCGGACGGCTGGCACGGTCCTTCGATGGCGACGCCGGGACACCACATGTACTACCTCAATGTGATGGCGGGCCCCGGCGCGGAACGCGAGTGGCTGATCCGGGACCACCCCGACCACGGCTGGATCCGGCAGACCTGGGACGACCAGCCGACCGACCCGAGGCTCCCGCTGTACGGCAACGGAACACAGGAGGACCGGCGATGACCACCCGTCAGCAGGATGACCGCCGGCCGGGCACCCGCCGCCTGACCACCGCCCAGGCGCTGGTGGCCTTCCTGGCCCGCCAGTACACCGAGCGCGACGGCCGCAGACAGCGGCTGATCGCCGCCACCTGGGGCATCTTCGGCCATGGCAATGTCGCGGGCATCGGCCAGGCACTCGTCGAGTCCGGCCAGGAGGCGATGCCCTACCACCAGGGCCGCAACGAGCAGGCGATGGTGCACGCGGCCGTCGGCTACGCCAGGCAGTCCGGCAGGCTCTCCGCGCACGCCGTCACCACCTCCATCGGCCCGGGGGCCACCAACCTGGTCACCGGCGCCGCCCTCGCCACCGTCAACCACCTTCCGGTGCTGCTGCTCCCGGGCGACACCTTCGCGGCGCGCCCGGCCGATCCGGTGCTCCAGCAGCTCGAAGTCCCCTACGCGGGCGACATTTCGGTCAACGACTGTCTGCGGCCCGTGTCGAAGTACTTCGACCGGATCACCCGGCCCGAAGCGCTGATCCCGGCCGCGCTCGCCGCGATGCGGGTCCTCGCCGACCCGGAGCTGACGGGTGCGGTGACGCTCGCGCTGCCGCAGGACGTGCAGGCCGAGGCGTACGACTGGCCGGAGGAGTTCTTCGCCGAACGGGTCTGGCGGGTACCGGTGCGGCGCCCGGACGAGACCGGGCTCGCGGACGCGGCAGCCGCGGTCCGCGCCGCGCGTCGGCCGCTGATCGTCGCGGGCGGCGGAGTCCGGCACAGCGGTGCCCAGGACGCCCTGCGCGCCCTCGCGGACGCGACCGGCATCCCGGTGGCCTCCACCCAGGCGGGGAAGGGCGCGCTGCCGTACGACCACCCCGCGGACGTCGGAGGCATCGGCCACACCGGCACCGCCACGGCCGACGGGCTGGCCCGCGCCGCCGACCTGGTGATCGGCGTCGGCACCCGCTACACCGACTTCACCACCGCTTCGGGGACGCTCTTCCAGCACCCGGACGTACGTTTCGTCAACATCAACATCGCCGGATCCGACGCGCACAAGCTGTCCGCGCTCCCGCTGACCGCCGATGCCCGCGCCACCCTGGAACTGCTCGGCGGTGCGCTCACCGGCCACCGGGTCTCCGCCGCCTACGAGGGTGCGTACCGAGCGGCGAAGGCGGAGTGGGAGGTGCGCGTCACCGCCGCCTACGCGGGCAGCGAGGACGCCGCGCCCACCCAGACCCAGGTACTGGGGGCGCTCGACGCCCTGGTGACCGGCGACGACATCGTCATCAACGCGGCGGGCTCGCTCCCGGGCGACCTGCACCAGCTGTGGCGGACCCGGTCCACCGACCAGTACCACGTCGAGTACGGCTACTCCTGCATGGGATACGAGATTCCCGCCGCGATCGGGGTCCAGCTGGCGGCCCCCGGACGGCCCGTGTGGGCGCTGGTCGGGGACGGTACGTATCTGATGAATCCCACCGAGATCGTCACCGCGGTCCAGGAGGGGCTCCCGGTCAACGTCGTCGTCCTGCAGAACCACGGGTACGCCTCGATCGGCGGCCTCTCGGCGTCCGTGGGCGGTGAACGCTTCGGCACGGCCTACCGCTTCAGGGCCCCGGACGGCACGTACACCGGCGACCCGCTGCCCGTCGATCTGGCGGCCACCGCGGCCGGCCTCGGGATGGCCGTGCTGCGCGCCAAGACCCTCCGTGACCTGCGTGAAGCTCTGGCCACGGCGCGTGCGTCGGACCGTCCCACATGTGTCTACGTGGAGACCGAAACGGCAGACACAGTGTCGGGGCCGCCTTCGCCGCAGGCGTGGTGGGATGTTCCTGTGGCCGAGACCGCCACCCGCCCCTCGGCGGTCGGGGCCCGGGAGGAGTACGACCGGCAGGTCGCAGCCCGACGCCGTTATCTCTAAGGCTTTAGGAGCGTTCACCATGAAGACCGTCAACCACTGGATCGGTGGCAGGGCCGTCGACGGCACGTCGGGCAACTGGGGCCCGGTCACGGATCCGGCGACCGGCGCCGTCACCACGCAGGTCGCGCTGGCCTCCGCCGCCGAGGTGGACGCCGCGGTCGCCTCGGCGAAGGCCGCGTACGCGACGTGGGGGACGTCCTCGCTCTCCGCCCGCACCACGGTCCTCTTCCGCTACCGGGCGCTCCTCGACGCTCACCGTGACGACATCGCGGCGCTCATCACCGCCGAGCACGGCAAGGTCCACTCGGACGCGCTCGGCGAGGTCGCCCGCGGTCTGGAGATCGTGGAGCTGGCCTGCGGGATCACCACCCAGCTCAAGGGCGAGCTGTCCACCCAGGTCTCCAGCCGCGTCGACGTGTCGTCGATCCGGCAGTCGATCGGTGTCGTCGCGGGCATCACGCCCTTCAACTTCCCGGCCATGGTGCCGATGTGGATGTTCCCGCTGGCCATCGCCTGCGGCAACACCTTCGTACTGAAGCCCAGCGAGAAGGACCCGTCGGCCGCGAACCTGCTGGCCGAGCTGGCCACCGAGGCCGGGCTGCCGGACGGTGTGCTGAACGTGCTGCACGGGGACCGGGTCGCCGTGGAGGGCCTGCTGAGCCACCCGGACGTCGCCGCTGTCTCCTTCGTCGGCTCCACCCCGATCGCCCGCCACATCCACGCCACCGCCACCGCACAGGGCAAGCGCGTCCAGGCACTCGGCGGCGCCAAGAACCACATGCTGGTGCTGCCCGACGCCGACCTGGACGCCGCGGCCGACGCCGCCGTCTCCGCCGCTTACGGCTCAGCGGGTGAGCGGTGCATGGCGATCTCCGCCGTCGTCGCTGTCGCCTCCATCGCCGACGAACTGGTCGCGAAGATCCGCGAGCGCGCCGAGAAGATCAAGATCGGCCCCGGCAACGACCCGTCGTCCGAGATGGGCCCGCTGATCACCAGGGCGCACCGCGACAAGGTCGCCTCGTACGTCACGGGAGCGGCCGCCCAGGGCGCCGAAGTCGTCCTGGACGGGACCGGTTTCACGGTCGACGGTCACGAGGACGGCCACTGGATCGGCCTCTCGCTCCTCGACCGCGTCTCCACGGAGTCCGACGCGTACCGCGACGAGATCTTCGGCCCGGTCCTCTGCGTCCTGCGTGTCGAGACGTACGAGGAGGGTGTGGCCCTGATGAACGCCTCGCCGTTCGGCAACGGCACCGCGATCTTCACCAGGGACGGCGGCGCCGCCCGCCGCTTCCAGCTGGAGGTCGAGGCCGGCATGGTCGGCGTCAACGTCCCGATCCCGGTCCCCGTCGGTTACCACTCCTTCGGCGGCTGGAAGGACTCGCTCTTCGGCGACCACCACATCTACGGCAACGACGGCGTGCACTTCTACACCCGGGGCAAGGTCGTCACCACCCGCTGGCCCGACCCGTCGGACGCCCCGGCCGGCGTCGACCTCGGTTTCCCGCGCAACCACTGACGCCACCAGCGGGGCCCGCGTGCGGCCCCGACGGGCGGGTGGCGCGGGAGTGAACTCTCGCGGAACACCCGCCGGGACGGCTCCGTACGGCAGTTCGGGGGCGGGCCGGATGCCTAGCATGAACGGCGTCCGACCCGCCCCCGCCGCCGTACGAACGGAGCCCGCTGTGTCCAGCCGCGCCACCGGCACAGGCCGGGCGCCCGCCGCCGGCCGGCGTGTCCGGGCATCGGTGGCCGTCCTCGCCACCGCTGTCGCGGTCGCCCTCGGCGCCGCACTGGCCGCCGACGGATCCGCGGCTGCCGGACACCCCACGGCGAGCGCGTCCGACGGGCTGCGCCACACCGCCGTCGAGATATCCCCGGGCTCCTGCGGCCGTGGCTGGACCCGGCCGCGCCCCGGGACCCAGGTCTTCGACCTGACCAACACCTCCACCGGCCCGGCCGAGGCCGTCCTCACCGACCCGCGCACCGGCGCTGTCTACGCGGAGACCGAAGGGCTCGCCCCCGGGACGACCCGCGAGATGCGGGTGGCGCTCGGCGGCGGTGCGTACGCCTTCACCTGCCTGCCCGACGACGCGGACGCGGTGCGGGGCCCGACCGTGCACATCGCGGGTACCGCGAGGGGGAGCGGGCCGCGCGTGACACCCGTGACCGGGCACGACCTGGTCCCGCCGGTCCTCGCCTACCAGAAGTGGATCGGCGCCAGGGCAGCCGAACTCGCCCGGCGGACCGGCGCGCTCAGAAAGGCCGTCGACAGCGGAGACCTCACGGCAGCCCGTGCGGCGTGGCTGCCCGCACACCTGGTGTACGAGCGGATGGGCGCCGCCTACGGAACCTTCGGCGATGCCGACACCGCCATCAACGGCACCGGAGCGGGGCTGCCCGGCGGGCCGCACGACCCGGACTTCCAGGGCTTCCACCGCGTCGAGTACGGGCTGTGGCACGGCGAGTCCGCCGCCTCGCTGCGTGGCCCCGCCGACCGGCTCGACGCCGCCGTCCGCGCGCTCCGCGACGGCTGGCCGCAGCAGCGGATGGACCCGGCGGACCTGGGGCTCCGAGCCCACGAAGTCCTGGAGAACACCGTGCGGTTCGAGCTGACCGGACGCACCGACCGCGGCAGCGGCACCAGCCTCGCCACGGCCCGCGCCAACCTGGACGGCACCGGGAAACTCCTCTCCGTACTGCGGCCGTTGCTGGCTTCGCGCGACCCGGAGCTGCCGCGCCTGGAATCCTGGCTCGACCGCACGCGGCACACACTGGACGGATTCGGCCACGGCGGGCGGTGGATCCCGGTGGACCGGCTGAGGACCGCCGACCATGAGCGGCTGGACGCCGACGTCAGCCGGGCCACCGAGCTGCTGTCCTCGGTCGCCGTCATCTGCGACGTGCGCCGGACGGCGTGACCAGGCACGAAGAACCGCACGGCCGGCGGGTTGCGGGCCGGCCCCGGGGGAGGA
Organism: Streptomyces sp. NBC_00859; assembly: GCF_045161865.1. NCBI lineage: Bacteria > Bacillati > Actinomycetota > Actinomycetes > Kitasatosporales > Streptomycetaceae > Streptomyces > Streptomyces sp. NBC_00859. Next base: position 5,357,249 of record NZ_CP108826.1, read on the forward strand.
CACCATGCGGGTCGGCGGTACCCCAACGGCAGCCTGCGGGACGAGAATCCACGGCACGGCACGGCACGGCATGGGAACGGCAGGAGAAACGGCATGAGCGGGAACGGCGGGAACGGCGGGAACGACGTGCGCAGGCGCGGGTTCCTGCGGAGCGCGGCGCTCGGGATGGGATCCGTGGCGGCGGGGGCCTCCCTGGTCGGCGCGGACCGTCCCGCCGCAGCCACCGGTACGGCCGCTGCTCCGGCCGGCGCGCGTGCGGAGTTCCACGGCGTGCACCAGGCGGGAATCCTCGAAGCGCCCCAGCGGGCCACCGTCTTCGTGTCGTTCGACGTCACCGCCGACGACCGCAGGGAACTCACCGAGCTACTGCGCACCCTCACCGCGAGGGCCCGCTTCCTGACCGCGGGAGGCACCCCGCCCCCGCTCGGCATCACGGCTCCGCCCAGCGACTCGGGGGTGCTCGGGCCCCAGGTCCCCGCGGGCGGGCTGACCGTCACCGCCGGTGTCGGTGCCTCCCTGTTCGACGGCCGATTCGGGCTCAGGAGCCGCAAGCCGCTGCGGCTCACCACGATGCCGTCCTTCCCGGACGACGATCTGGACCAGGCCCAGTGTCACGGCGACCTCAGTGTGCAGCTCAGCGCCGACAGCCCCGACGTGGTGCTCCACGCGCTGCGGGACATCGCCCGGCACACCCGGGGCGGCATGCAGGTGCGCTGGCGGACGGACGGCTTCACCAGCCCGTCCCGGCCGAGCGGAACACCCCGCAACCACCTGGGCTTCAAGGACGGCACGGCCAACCCCGACGTACGGGACACCTCCGCGATGGACCGGCTCATCTGGGTGGGCGCAGGAGCCGAGCCCGACTGGACGGCAGGCGGCACCTACCAGGTGGTGCGGCTGATCCGGATGCTGGTGGAGTTCTGGGACCGGGTCTCGCTGACCGAGCAGGAGCGGATGTTCGGCCGCGCCCGCGACACCGGCGCCCCGCTCGACGGCAACCACGAGTCCGACTCACCGCGGTACGCCCAGGATCCGAAGGGCGATGTCATCCCGCTGGACAGCCACATCCGGATGGCCAACCCGCGGACGCCGAAGACCGATGGGCAGCGGCTGCTGCGCCGGGCGTACAACTACGACCGGGGTATGGACTCCAACGGCAACCTCGACATGGGGCTGCTCTTCTGCTGCTACCAGCAGGATCTCGCCCGGCAGTTCGAGACGGTGCAGAAGCGGCTGGCCGGTGAGCCCCTGGTTGACTACATCTCACCCTTCGGCGGGGGGTACTTCTTCGCCCTGCCCGGCGTACGCAACCGTACGGACTGGTTCGGCCGGGCGCTGCTCGCCTGACCCGGCGGGCCGCACCGCGCCTGACGACGGGCAGGCGCCCGCGCCCCGTTCCCCGCACGGCCCGTAAGCGTCCCGCCCCGCACGTCCGCCGTCCGTACGGCTCCCGCCCGTACCGCTCGCACTCGTACGGCTCCCGTCCGTACAAAGCGACGGTCAAGTCTTCCCCCGGACTTCCTGACCCGCTGTTCACCCCGCAGACACGGCCGCGCAGCTGCCCGGCCCCGGCGGTCGCGCACCATCCTCCGCGTAAGGACCCCTCAGGGGCCCTGAGCGACACGACAAGCAGGCAGACAGCCGACAGCGGAGGCACCGAGAGCATGGTCAGCACAGGGAGAACGGCGGGGCCCGGACGACGGGCGATACGGTGGGGCGCCTTCGCCGGAGCCGCGGCGCTCGCCGTCATCGGCGGCCCGGCTCCCGCGTTCGCGCACGGACCCGGCCACGCGCCCCAAGGCGGCGGCCACGCGACCGCGACGCCGGTCAAGCACCTGGTGGTGATCTTCCAGGAGAACGTCTCCTTCGACCACTACTTCGGTACGTACCCCAAGGCGGCCAACACCGACGGTACGAAGTTCACGGCGGCCCGGAACACCCCGAAGAACATCAACACCCTGAGCAACGCGGGGCTGCTGACGAAGAACCCGAACCAGTACACGCCCCGGCGGCTCTCCTCGTCGCAGGCGCTGACCTGCGACCAGAACCACAACTACGGGCCCGAGCAGTACGCGGCCAACGGGGGCAAGGCCGACCAGTACGTCCAGAACACCGACTCCGGCAAGTGCTCGGGCAGCCTCTTCGGCGAACCCGGCCTGGTCATGGACTACTACGACGGCAACACGGTCACCGGGCTGTGGAACTACGCCCAGCACTACTCGCTGGGCGACAACGCGTACAGCTCCAACTACGGCCCTTCGACGCCCGGCGCGCTCAATCTGATCTCCGGCCAGACGCACGGTGTGACCTCCGTCGACCCGGCTTCGGGTACCGAGCACCCGAAGCAGACGGCGAAGCCCGACGCGTACACGGTCGTTTCACCGGACTCCAAGGGTGTCGGCACGGTCACCAACGACCCGGACCCGGCGTACGACGACTGCTCGGACGCCGACCACACCAGCAAGAACGCGCTCGCCGTGATGCACGGCAGCAACATCGGTGACCTGCTGAACAAGAAGAACGTCAGCTGGGGCTGGTTCCAGGGCGGCTTCCGGCCCAGCGCCGCGTGGAGCGGCAAGCAGAGCGACTACGCGAAATGTGCCGGGACCGCCCACGCCAACACCGGCGGCGCCGCTTCCGTCGACTACAGCGCCCACCACGAGCCCTTCCAGTACTACAGGTCGACGTCCAATCCGCACCACCTGGCCCCGAAGAGCGTCAGCGAGATCGGCCACAGCGGACGGGCGAACCACAACTACGACCTGACGGACTTCGACACCGCCCTGAAGTCGGACCGGCTGCCCGCGGTGAGCTTCCTGAAGGCGTCCGAGTTCCAGGACGGCCACGCCGGATACTCCGACCCGACCGACGAACAGCACTTCCTCGTCGGGCAGATCAACAAGCTCCAGAAGTCCCCGCAGTGGAAGGACACGGCCGTCGTCGTCGCCTATGACGACTCCGACGGCTGGTACGACCACGCGTACGCCACGCCGCAGAACGGCTCGAAGGACACCACGGCTGGCTCCAACGGCAAGGCCACCGACAGCCCCGCCTGCCAGACAGGGCCCCGCCCGGCCGGTGGCTACGCCGACCGCTGCGGCCCCGGCACCCGCCAGCCGCTGCTCGTCATCTCCCCGTACAGCAAGGTCAATTCGGTCGACCACACCCGTACCGAGCAGGCCTCGGTCACCCGGTTCATCGAGGACAACTGGCACACGGGCCGGATCGGCGACGCCTCGTTCGACGCCCGCGCCGGATCGCTGACGTCGGCCTTCGACTTCAGGCACCCGAACGACAAGCAGGTGCTGCTCAACACGGACGGATCGGTGCAGTCCGTACGTCGCATCCCGGCGCAGGCGTCGCGCCCGCACGGCGCGGCGGTCACCAACGCGGCCCGAACGGCGGTCCGTTCCGAGCTGGCGTCCCGGAAACTCGCGGCGGACACCTCTTCGCCGGCCGCGCTGCCGGCCGGTATCGCCGCGGCGGCACTGGTGGCCGCGGGCACTGTCCTCATGGTGCGGCGGCGCAGGGCACGTACCGAGGGGTGAACCCCCTGAGCTGATTCCACAGCGGCGTTGAGCCCCCGCCCCGCCCGTCCGGAAAGGCGGGCGGGGCGGGGGCGATCCCCGCTCAGCGGATCAGCTCGCCGGCTGCCCCGACTGAGCAGGCCCGCCCGACTGCTGCTTCTTGATCGCGTCGGTCAGATCCGCGGTGTCCGCGGCCGGCGGGGTCTGCGCGGTCTTCGCGGGCCCGAACTTGTTGAAGTCGATCGACACGTTCACGGTGCCGATGTTCTCCTTCATCCGGACGGGCATGTCATGGGAGTCGACCCAGACGTCGAAGCCGATCGAGTCCACGCCGCCGAGGAACTGCTGGAGCAGCTCCTTCGTGTCCTTGGACCCCAGGTCGGCTCCGGCTGCTACGAGATCCTTCTTCGAGACGCTGGCGTGGTAGTGGGTCGCCTCCCTGCCGAGGACGGTCTCCTTGCCGATCTCCTTGGCGTTCCTGGCGTACTTCAGGGACTGCAGCCCCTGCGTCGGGTCGGCGTTGGTGTTGTTCAGCGCGGACGAGCCCTGCTCCCCGAGGACAGCCGACGAGTCGACCTTCATCCAGTGCTTGCCCTTCAGCGGTCCGCTCGGCTGCGGAACGACGTTGTAGTAGTAAGCGCCGTGCACCAGCAGCATGTTCACGTTCTTGCCCGGGGCCAGCTGGGTCATGCCGACCGCCTTCGCGTCCATCTGCACGTCGAAGGAGAGACCGGTACCCCAGGAGTACGTCCCCGACATCGTGGTCGGTGTGCCGCCGGACACCGATGTGGCCATGGTCACATCGGCCGAGCCGTACTTCTTTGTGCTGGCGGTCGCCCGCTGGAGGGCGGCCAGCGGCTGCGCCGCGGCCTTCACCGCCTGGTGGGCCGCCTTCTTCGTCTCCCCCGCGGAACAGCCGGTCACCCCCGCGACCGCTATGACCGCCGCCGCGCACAGCGCGACTCTGCCTGCCTTCGTGCTCGTGTTCATGTCCCCACCCCTTTTGAATTCGCTTGTGACCAGGAGAGCTTAGACGGCGGATATCCAGGGGCGGGCAGCCGGTGATCGGGGGTAATTTGGTGCGGCACCCGCGCGTCGGGACGGCGGACGGCAGGCGACGGGGGAGAGCGGGATGGCCACAGCGGAAGCAGGACGGAGGTCGGGCAACCGGGCCCGTCTGATCGCGCGCTTCGGCCCCATGGCCGGACCCTGGTACGACGCACTCCCCGCGCTCGTGGACGGCCTCGCCCGGCGATGGGGTCTCGACGTCGGCGAGGCGGGCGGCGGCGGCACCTCACGCGTGTACCGCTGCTCGCGCCACCGCGACGGGGACAGCGCCACGGTGTGGCTGAAGCTCACGCCCGATCCGGTCGTCGCCGGCCAGGAGGCCGAGGCGCTGACCGTCTGGTCAGGCGCACCGTCCGTCGTCCGGCTGCTCGACAGCGACCTCGGCGTCGGCGCGCTGCTGCTCGCCGGGGTGGAGCCGGGTACGCAGATCCGGGAGCACGTCCGGCGGACCGAGGATGTGGCCCGGCTCCTGGTGGACCTGCGCACCGCGTCCCGAACCCGTACGCCCCGGCTCCCGCCGCTCGGCGAACGGATCAACTTCCTCTACGACATGGCCGCTCGACGCGGTACCCACGGCCCGGAGCCGGTGGCACGCGGGAGGGCGGCTGCGCTCGCCCTCGCCGGGACCGGTCCGGCCGACGGTCTCGTGCACGGCGATCTGCACCCGGGAAACGTGCTCGTCGGCCCGGCGGGCCGGCTCATCGCCATCGACCCCCGGCCTGCCCTCGGCGACCCGGACTTCGACGTGGTGGACTGGGCGATCGACGGCGTCACGGACGAGCGCGGACTGAGGTGCCGGATCGCGGCGCTGGCCGCCCTCGTACCCGGGATGTCGGCGGACCGGGTGCTCGGCTGGTGCCGGGCGACCGCTCCGCTCAGCGCGGGCGCGCCGGCGTTCCTGCTCGACCCGGCGGCGGTCCGGCGGGGCTGACCCGAACCGCTCGGCCCGCCGCCCTTCCGGACCGCCGCTCCCGGCGACCGCTCCGTGCGGCTACTCCCGCTGCGGTACGACAGCCCGTCCCCCTACTCCGCCAGTACGCCGGGCGGTTCCACCCGGTGGCCCGCTCCGCCGTCCGAGCGGGCGCTTAGGGTTCAGGCATGAAGCTACGCAAACCCCGTGGCCGGGTGCTCGCCGGCGCGGCCGCGGCACTCGCCGTCCTCATCGGGGCCGGTACGTGGACGGCCGTCGCATCCGACGGGCCGGCGCCCGTGCACCGCGAGGACCGGCTGATGGCGGTTGACGGGGTACGTATCGACACGTCGTACTTCACGTCGGGCGGTTCGGGGAGGCGGCCCGCCGTGCTGCTCGGACACGGCTTCGGCGGCAGCAAGGACGACGTGAAGTCGCAGGCCCAGCAGCTCGCACGGGACGGATTCGCGGTGCTGACCTGGTCGGCGCGCGGCTTCGGGAAGTCGACCGGTGCCATCGGGCTGAACGACCCCGGACACGAGGTCAAGGACGTGTCACGGCTGATCGACTGGCTGGCGAACCGCCCTGAAGTACAGCTGGACAAGCCCGGTGACCCGCGCGTCGGCGTCACCGGTGCCTCGTACGGCGGCGCGATCTCCCTGCTCGCCGCCGGTTACGACCACCGCGTCGACGCCGTCGCACCGCAGATCACCTACTGGAACCTGGCCGATTCACTCTTCCCCGACGGGGTGTTCAAGAAGCTCTGGGCCGGGATCTTCATCAACTCCGGGGGCGGCTGTGCCCGCTTCGAGGAGCAGCTCTGCGCCATGTACGAACGCGTCGCGGAGAACGGCAGGCCGGACGCCGCGGCCCGCAAGGTGCTCGAAGAGCGCAGCCCGTCCGCGGTGGGCAGCCGGATCAAGGTGCCCTCGCTGCTCGTGCAGGGCCAGACCGACTCGCTGTTCCCGCTGGGGCAGGCGGACGCCGCCGCGAAGCAGATCAGCGCCAACGGCGCGCCCGTGTCGGTCGACTGGATCTCCGGCGGCCACGACGGAGGCGACCAGGAGGGCAGCCGGATCAACCGGCGCATCTCCTCCTGGTTCGACCGCTACCTCAAGGGCGACAAGGGCGCGGACACCGGACCCGCCTTCCGGGTCACCCGTACCGGCGGGGTCGATTCGACCGACGGCGCCGCCCAGCTGAGGGGCGCGAGCAGCGGCAGATACCCCGGCCTGGAGAGCGGCGGGCACCCGCTCGCGCTCACCGGCCGCGAGCAGACCGTGGAGAACCCGGCGGGCGGCGCGCCGCCCTCGATCTCCGCCGTACCGGGCGTCGCGGCACTCTCCCAGCTCTCGGGCCTCGGAGTGGGGCTCTCGCTGGACCTGCCGGGCCAGTACGCGCGCTTCGACTCCGCGCCGATGGCCACCGCCCTCACCGTCACCGGCTCGCCCAGGATCAGGGTCAGGGTGAAGTCCACGACGCCGGACGCCGTGTTCTTCGCGAAGGTGTACGACGTGCCGCCGGGTGGCAAGCAGCAGGTGCTGCCCCACCAGCTCGTCACGCCGGTCCGCGTCACGGGGGCGAAGGCGGGCCGGACGGTCGGGCTGACCCTGCCGGCCATCGACCACAAGGTCGAGGCGGGCCACCGGCTGCGGCTGGTCATCGCATCGACCGACCTCGGCTACGCCTCACCCGCGTCCCCCGCCACGTACACCGTCTCGCTCGACGGGGCGCTCAACGTCCCCACGGTGCCCGCGCTGCACACCGCGAGCGCCGGGTTCGCCTGGTGGGTGTGGGGCCTTCCCGCACTGGGCGCGCTGATCGCGGCCGGGCTGCTCGTCCCGCGGCGCAGGTCCGTACCCGCACCCGACCCGGCCCTGGCGCAACTGCCGCTGCGGATCACCGGACTGACCAAGAAGTACGCCAAGTCCGCCGACCGTTACGCGGTCCGCGACCTGTCCTTCGAAGTCGGGAAGGGCCAGGTGCTCGGCCTGCTCGGGCCCAACGGCGCGGGCAAGACGACCACACTGCGCATGCTGATGGGACTCATCGCCCCGGACGGCGGTGAGATCCGGGTCTTCGGGCACGCGATCCGGCCGGGCGCGCCCGTCCTCTCGCGCGTCGGAGCGTTCGTCGAGGGGGCCGGGTTCCTGCCGCATCTCTCGGGACGGGCCAACCTCGACCTGTACTGGCAGGCCACCGGCCGCCCCACCGAGGACTCGCACGTCGCCGAGGCGCTGGAGATCGCCGGGCTCGGCGACGCGCTGGAACGAGCGGTCCGTACGTACTCGCAGGGCATGCGGCAGCGGCTCGCCATCGCCCAGGCCATGCTCGGCCTGCCCGACCTGCTGATCCTCGACGAGCCGACGAACGGTCTCGACCCGCCGCAGATCCGCGAGATGCGGGACGTGATGATCCGGTACGCGGCCGACGGCCGGACCGTCATCGTCTCCAGCCACCTGCTGGCCGAGGTCGAACAGTCCTGTACCCATCTGGTCGTCATGGACCGGGGGCAGCTCATACAGGCCGGACCCGTCGCCGAGATCACCGGCAGCGGGGACACCCTGCTCGTCACCTCCGCCGAGGAGTTCACCGAGGCGCTGGCCGGGAAGGTGGCCGCGCTGCCCGGCATCGGCTCCGCCGTGCGGACGGACGACGGACTGCTCGTACGGCTCGACGGTGCCACCCCGGCCGCGCTCGTCGCGGAACTGCTGCGCCTGGACGTGCCGTTGACCGGTGTGGGCGCGCACCGCCGCCTGGAGGACGCGTTCCTCACCCTGATCGGAGGCCAACCCGCATGAGTACGACTGTCCTCCCGGACCCGGCGGCACCGGGCCCCGCGGCGGCCGCCGCGCCGGGCTACCGTGCGCGGCACACGCTGCCCCTGCTCGTCGAGGCGAAGCGGCAGTTCAGGCGCAGGCGCACGCTCGCGATGGGCGCCGTGCTCGTCGCCCTGCCGTTCATCCTGGTCGCGGCGTTCGCGGTCGGCGGCACCCCCAGCGGCGGCGGCCGGAACGGGCCGACGCTGATGGACACCGCGACGGCTTCCGGCGCGAACTACGCGGCGACCTGCCTGTTCGTGTCGGCGGGCTTCCTGCTCGTGGTGCCGGTCGCGCTCTTCTGCGGCGACACGGTGGCGTCGGAGGCGGGCTGGTCCTCGCTGCGCTACCTGCTCGCCGCGCCCGTGCCGCGGGCAAGGCTGCTGTGGAGCAAGCTCACGGTCGCCCTGACGTTCAGCCTGGCGGCGATGGTGGTGCTGCCGGTGGTGGCGCTCGCGGTGGGCACGGTCGCGTACGGCTGGGGCCCGCTGGAGCTGCCCACCGGGGGCTCGCTCGCCGCGGCGGACACGGTGCCGCGGCTCGCCCTCGTGGTCGCCTTCATCTTCGTGTCCCAACTGGTCACCGCGGCACTGGCGTTCTGGCTGTCGACCAAGACGGACGCGCCGCTGGGCGCGGTCGGCGGCGCGGTCGGGCTGACGATCGTGGGCAACGTCCTGGACGCGGTGACCGCGCTCGGCTCCTGGCGCGACTTCCTGCCCGCACACTGGCAGTTCGCCTGGGCGGACGCGTTGCAGCCCCAGCTCGAATGGGGCGGCATGGTCAAGGGCGCGGCGGTGTCGGTGGCGTACGCGCTGGTGCTCTTCGCCCTGGCCTTCAGGGGGTTCGCGCGGAAGGACATCGTGTCGTAACCGGCGGGAAGCCGTGTGAGGTGCACCGAACCGGGCTGCGCCGCGCGCCGGGCCCCGTCATGATGTGCGGCATGGCCACCACACTGCTCGCGCTCGCCGTACTGTCCACCGGTCTCTACGCGGGCTTCATGTTCGCCTTCGCGGTCGGGGTCATGCCAGGGCTGAAACTGCTCACCGACGAGCAGTTCAGCGCGGCGATGCGCCGTATCAACGAGAAGGTTCCTGGCCCCTGGTTCCTGCTGGTCTTCCTCGGCGTGGTCGCCCTGCCCGCCGTGGCCCTCGCCGTAGCGGTCGACGGGCGTACGGGGACGGCGCGTTGGCTGCTCGCCGCGGGCCTGGCCTGCGCGGTGGTCAGCCATCTGGTGACCGTCGCCGGGAACGTGCCCCTCAACAGCGCCCTCGCGGCCCCCGCCGGCCGGGGGGACGGCGCCGCCCGCGCGGCTTTCGAGACGCGGTGGAACCGTCTCCACCTGGTCAGGACGGTCGTGTCGACGGCGGCCTTCGCCCTGGTGACCGGTTCCGCGCTGGCGTAGCGGCGGCCCGGCCCGTCCGTGGGCCGAGCCACGGACGCCGGTCCTGGCCGGCCGGCTTGCCCTGGCCCCGACCGCCCTGGGTCATCGCTGTTCACGCGGGGTGTGGTCCGGATCAGCGGGGCCACGGCCGGCACGCTCAGCCCTGCGGAGCCGCTGCTCGCCCGTTGCTCGGGATCGCGCTCATCGGGGAACGGCTGAGCCCTTCGGGTGCGGCGGGTGCGGTGCTCCTCCTGGGCGGGCTGGTCCTGGTCTCCGCACTGGCCCTGTCTACGCACCGGTCTGCCGCCGGGGCGGCCGGCCGACGGGGGCCGGGCGGGACGAGGTTGGCGGAGGCCACGCCTCCCGCGCCGTCCGGACGGGGACGCGCGAGGAGGCGTAGCCGGACGGCCCGACTCAGCGGTGCGCAGGAGTCCTCAGAGGTCGAACTCGGTCGGGGCGATGCCCAGCGCGAAGCACGCCTCGCGGACGACGCCCTGCTCGGACTTGTCGAAGTTGCCGTCGGCGCCGCCGATGACGATGCCGATCTGGATGACGGCGCGAGCCTCCGTGGGCTTCTTGCTGACCTTGCCGATGGTCTGGAGGATGCTGACCTTGCCGAAGTCGAAGTCGGCGGTGAGCTTCTGGCAGTAGTCGTTGAAGCGCGTCTGAAGGTCGTCCGCCGGGAAGTTCTGCAGAACGTCATTGGTGGCGATCAACGAGGCGACACGCTGCCGCTCCGCGGGATCGATCGAGCCGTCGGCCGCGGCTACCAGCGCGCACATGGCCATGCTGGCATCCCGGAATCCGCCGCTCTTGAGGTCGTTCTTCTTCGCGTCGAGCTGCGTCTGCATCGTCTTCGCAGAGTCCTTCAAGCGGTCCCACAGGGCCATCAGCCGTCTCCTCGTTCACCACCGCGTGACCATTTTGATCACTCTTTACGGAGAGACAACGGCCGGGCCGGTCAGGAAGTGCCCGCCCGGCGTCACTCGGCGAGAGCCGCCGCGAGCCGCGTCAGACTGTTGATCCGCCAGTCCGCCGCGGCGACGACATCGGGATCGTCGGCCCACATGTGGCCCCACGGCCCGCGACGCAGATGCGCGGTGCGCAGCCCGGCGGCCTTCGCCGGGAAGATGTCGTTCTGCGGGTGGTCGCCCACGTACACGGTGGCGTCGGGAGCGGCGCCCGAGGCGGCGATGACCCGCTCGAAGAAGGCCGGGTCGGGCTTGCTCACACCCCACTCGTCGGAAGTGACGACGAGGTCGGCCGGCAGATCGAGCCCGCGCAGCAACTCACCTGCCTTCACCGTCTGGTTCCCGGCGACCACGACCCGGAAGCCGAGCCCGCGCAGCGCCGACAGGGCGGGGCGCACATCGGGGTAGAGGTCGCTCTCGTCGAGGTGCTCGCCGCGGCCCGCGACCTCCCGCGCACGGTAGGCCTCGGTGATGTCCATGCCGGGTTTCAGCAACTGCAGCGCGTCGGTGTGGTCATGTCCTCGGGCGGTGACCGCGCCGACGAGCGCGGACACGGTGTGGGAGGGGATTCCGAGCCAGTCCGCCCAGGAACGCCAGTACCGGTCGTCACGGGTGAGGGTCTCGCCGACGTCGAACACGATCGTCTCAATCACCACTTGCACACTACGGTGCGCGTGGCCTGTCGGCGGGCCGCCGCGGGAAACACGCGGGTAAGGATCCCGTACGCACCGGGCGGGAGCGGGAGCGGGAGCAGGAGACAGGGAAGCAGAAGCAGAAGAAGGCGCAGGCGCAGGCGCCGGTCGCGGCGGACGGCGGACCCGGCGCGCGTGGCAGACTGACTGTCCGATGAACCTCGACTCCACCGACCTCGCGCTCGTCCACCTCCTCCAGGAGGACGGCCGTACGTCCTACGAGACACTTGCCGCGCGCGTCGGCCTCTCCCGCGCGGCAGCCCGCGCACGGGCGCTGCGGCTCACCGAGGACGGGATCCTGCGGATCGTCGGAGTCATCCACCCCGCGGTGCTGGGGCGTACGGTCAGCGCGCACGTGGCGATCGACGTCGACGGCCCCGCCGAACCCGTGGCGCGGACCGTGGCCGGGCTGTCCGAAGCGGTCTTCGTGACGCTGACCGCCGGCCGGCGCCCGGTCATCGCGGAGCTGCGGACATCCGATTTCGGCGCGCTGAGCAGCCTGGTGGCGGATGTCGCGCGGCTTCCGGGCGTACGGGGCGTGGACACGACCCCGTACACGCGCGTGCTCAAGGACCCCTACCTGCCGGTGACTTCGCCCGGCACGGTGAGCCTGGACGAGACGGACCACGCGATTCTGCGGGCACTGCAGACCGACGGACGCATGTCCTACGCCGAACTCGCAGCACGGATCGCCATGTCCGCCGCCGCCGCGCGCACCCGCTCGCTGCGACTGCTGGACGCCGGTGTCTTCCGGGTCGCTGCCCTCGTGCGCCCTGGAACCCTCGGGATGGGCCACCTGGCGGGCTTCTCGTTGCGCCGCTCCGGCGATGGGCAGGGCGCGGCCGGGGTGGGCGGCCTGCTCGCCACCGAGCAGGTGCAGTTCGCCGCGGAGTGTGTCGGCCGGGCGGACGTCATCGGCACGGTCGGGGGCGAGACTCTCGCCGACGTGCTGGCCTCGCTGGAGACGTTGCGCGCCCTGGACGGCGTGCACGGCCTGGAGAGCTGGCTCCATCTGGAGCTGGTCAAGGAGCGTTACGACTCCCTGACGGGCTGACCCGCAGCCGACTCCCTGACGGGCTGACCCGCAGCACCGCCTGCTCTGCCTGGCGCCGCCCGCTCTCCCGCCGTACCCGCTCCATCTCCATCCGGCTGCCGCACCGTCCCACCGTTTCCGTCCCACCGTTTCCGTCGTGCCCGCCCCTGGCCGTACGCGCTTCGTTCGCGACCACTCTTCGGCGCGAGCGAAAAGTTCTTCATTCACCCCTCTGGATAATCTTTCGCTTGCGTCGTACTGTCGCAGTCAGCGGATCGCTCGCACACGGCTGCGCCGGGCGTCGATTCGCTTCCCACGGGCCCCGGCCCGGGTCCCTGCGCCGCTGGTCGCGTGCGCCGGGTCCGACCGGAAGCAGCGCCCGCCCACCGGGAACGCGAGCCCTCCCGCACTACGCACCACCGGAGCACCTACATGGCCACCACGCCCGCAGCACACCAGGACCGCACCCTCCTCGTCACCGGCGGGACCGTCCACACCCTCACCCCGGGGGGCCGCGCCGAGGCCCTCGCGGTGCGCGGTGAGCGCATCGTGCACGCGGGCACCGCCGAGGAGTGCCGGGCCGCGCTGGACGGACGGGTGGACGAGCGGCTGGACCTCGGCGGACGGCAGCTGATGCCCGGCTTCGTCGACGCGCACTGCCACCCCGTGATGTACGGACAGAACCTCGCCTGGGCCGACGTGCGGCCCGAGACCGTCGCGGACATCGACGGGCTGGTCACCGCGCTCCGCCGGCACGCGGAAGGGCTCCGCCAGGACGCCCCGCTGCGCGGCTTCGGCTACGAGCACCGCAGGCTGGCCGAGGGCCGCCACCCCACCTGCCAGGACCTCGACCGCGTCGCCACCGATCGCGAGGTCTACGTGATGAACGCGTCCGGCCACGGTGGCGTCGTGAACACCTACACCCTGCACAAGTACGGCATCACCGCCGGCACCCCCGACCCGCTCGGCGGCCGCATCGGCCGTACGGCGTCCGGCGAGCCCAACGGCGAGCTGTGGGACGGAGCCTGCGACCTCCTGACAGGACCTGACGGGGTGAAGATCACCAACCACGGCCCGAACTTCCACCTCGACGACCCGGCCGACATCATGCGCGGCCATCTGCTCCGGGCCCAGCAGACCTTCCTCGCCGCCGGGGTCACCACCATCGGTGACGCCCAGGCCTCCCGCCGCGAACTCTCCACGTACCTGCGCGCCCGCGACGCCGGTGACCTGCGGATGCGCACGTCCGTCTATCTGACCTCCGCGCTGCTCGACACCGCCCTCGACCTCGGGCTCGGCAGCGAACTCGGCGACGACCAGCTGCGGATCCAGGGCGTCAAGCTCTACGCGGACGGCACACTGGGCGGCTGGACCGCCTACTTCCCCGAGGGGTACGCGGCCGACTGCTGCAACCACGGGCAGCTCTACCACGACCCCGCCGAGTACGCGGACCTGGTGCTGCGCGCCCACCGGGCGGGGTTCCAGACCGCCACCCACGCGCAGTCCCCTTACGCCATCGGCATGGTCCTGGACGCCGTCGCGAAGGCGCTCGCCGACACGCCCCGCGCCGACCCCAGGCACCGCGTCGAACACTGCGGACTCCCCACCGACGACGAGATCACCCGCATGCGGGAACTGGGCGTGCACGCAGTGCTCCAGCCGCAGCACCACCTCCGCACCGGTGACGGCACGCTCACCGCGATCGGCGAGATGGGCCACCGCTACAACCCGGCGGGTCTGCTCCAGTCGGCTGGCACGGAGTTCGCGTTCAGCTCGGACGCGCCCGTCGCGCCGCCCCGGCCGTTCGAGGCGGTCGCCGCCGCCGCGAGCCGGGAGACCGTGCTCGGCACCCGGCTCGGCACCCCGGAGATGCGGCTCGCGGTGGCGGACGGCATCCGTGCGCACACGCTCGGCGGAGCGCGGGCGCTGCACCGCGAGAACGAGGTGGGCAGCCTGCGCGCCGGGGCCTTCGCCGACTTCGTCATCACGGCCGCCGACCCGTACCGGACCGAGGACCTCGCGCAGCTCGCCACGACCGGCGTCGACGAGACCTGGATCGGCGCCCGCCAGGTCTGGTCCGCCACCGCCTGACCGGCCCCGGCTCCACCGATCCCGCGCGCACCGAACCCAGGCTGTTCACCGACTACGGCACACCGTGCCCGTCCGCCCCAGCGGCCGCCACCGTGAAGGAGCACCACTGATGAGCACCACCGCACAGCCGGACCCGCCGGGAGCGGGCACGGCCGAACGCACCGGCGGCCACGCAGCGGGCGCGGTCGAACAGCACGGCTACGACTTCATCCCCGAGGCCGAGCGGTACATGACCCCGCGCCAACTCGGGTTCTTCTGGGCGGGGATCAACTCCTACCAGTTCTTCTTCGTGCTCGGCGCGGGCGCCATCGCCCTCGGCCTCTCGCTCGTCCAGGCCCTGATCGCGGTGGTGGTGGGAAACGCGCTGTTCGGCCTCGTCGCCTACAGCTCGATCGCCGGTCCGCGCGCCGGGCTGCCCGCGCTCACACTGAGCCGTGCGCCGTTCGGAGTGTTCGGCAACCGCATCAACGCGCTGTTCACCTGGGCCATGTCCCTGGGCTTCAAGACGGTCAACGGCCTCCTCGGGGTCTTTGCCGTACTCGCCCTCTTCGACCGGCTCGGCTGGCACCACTCCGGCGCCCCGGGCAAGGTCCTGGCGACCCTGCTCGTACTGGGTGCCGCCATCGTCATCGCGGTCACCGGGCACCGCCTCCTGGTCAAGGTCCAGCCGTACTTCGCGGTGGCGGTGGCCGTGGTCTTCGCGCTGCTGCTCTGCTTCACCGTCGGCGGGGTGGACTGGAACTGGCACCCGCCGCACCACGCGGGAGGCGGCGGCAACTGGCTCGCCCTGATCGTGTCCGCCGCCGCGCTGATCGCGTCCGGGTCGCTGTCGTACCTGGTGGTCTCGCCTGACTACGCCCGCTACCTGCCTTCCGGTACCCCGGTCCGCAAGGTGTTCCCACGGGTGCTCGGCGGCGGCGCCGGGATGGCCGTCTATCTGGGCATCGCGGGCGTCCTGGTCGCCACCCGTACGGACCTCACCGACCCGGTGGCGGGCGTCCAGCCACTGGTGCCCGGCTGGCTGTACGTCCTTTACATCGTGGCCTGCTTCCTGGGCTCGATCTCCAACAACGCCTCGGTCTTCTACTCGTCGGGCCTCGCGATCCAGGCCATCGGCATCCCGCTGAAGCGCTGGCTCGCCACAGCCCTGGACGCCACCCTGGCCCTGGCGGCTGTCCTGCTGATCCTCTTCGTGTACGACTTCGAGACCGCGCTGAACGAATTCCTGTCACTGGTCAATGTCTGGGCGGGGCCGTTCGCCGCCGTCTGGATCGTGGACGGCGTCCTGCGCCGCTGGCACTACGACCAGCACGACATCCACACCAGCGACCGGAGCAGCCGGTACTGGGGCGTCGGCGGGGTCAACGTCCAGGGCCTCATCGCGCTCGCCTGCGGCATGGCCACCGGGCTGCTCACCATCAACTCGCCCCTGCTGCACAGCTGGCTGAGCGGCCGGCTGGGCGGCGCCGACCTCTCCTGGTTCCTGCCGATCCTGGTCTCCGGTGCGGCCTATCTGCTGCTGGCGGGACGGCGGGTGCGGGGCGAGCGGGAGCAGGTCGACGGGGAGCAGGGCGACCGGGGGAGCCGCCCGACGCGTCCCTGACCGGGGAGAAGGCAGAGGGCCCAGGGCTCCGGGCGGGGCGGGCGGGCTGTGCTACCCGTCCGTCCGGTCCGCTCGGTCCGTCCGGTCCGGCTGATCCATCCGGCCTGTTCGGTCACGGTCGGAAAGGGCGCTGCTCTTCGAGGACCCGCTACCGGAGGCCGCATCCGGGTCGGTGCCATGCCCGTCCCCGCTCCCGGCATCGGGCCCGGAGGCGGCATCGGGGCCGGGGCGCCGCCGGGTGGCGACGAGGTAGACGACGGCCCCGGCGAACAGGGCGACGGACACCCAGTCGTTCAGCCGCAGGCCCAGGAAGTGGTTGGCATGGTCGATCCGCAGAGCCTCGATCCAGGCCCGGCCCGTGGTGTACGCCAGCACGTAGCAGGCGAACAGCCGTCCCCTGCGGGGCCGGTAGCGCCGGTCCAGCCACAACAGCAGCGCCATCACGCCGAGATCCCACAGGGACTCGTAGAGAAACGTCGGATGGTAGAGACCGACGGACGGGCTGGAGCCGGGCCGGTGCGCGGGGTCGATCAACAGGGCCCAGGGCAGATGGGTGGGGCCGCCGAAAAGCTCCTGGTTGAAGTAGTTGCCCCACCGGCCGATCGCCTGAGCCAGCACCAGACCGGGAGCGGCCGCATCCGCGAAGTCGGCCAGCGCGATGCCCCGGCGCCTGCACCCCAGCCAGGCTCCCACCGCGCCGAGGGCGACGGCGCCGGGGATGCCGAGCCCGCCGTCCCAGATGTACAGCGCCCGGATGGGCTGTTTCCCCGCGGTGAAGTACAGCTCGGGGTCGGTGATGACGTGATAGAGCCGCCCGCCGAGCACGCCGAACGGCACTGCCCAGAGCGCGATGTCGGCGATGTGGTCCCGGTTTCCGCCGCGGGCCGCCCAGCGGCGTCCGGTCAGCCACACCCCGGCGAAGATCCCGGCGATGATGCACAGCGCGTACGCCCTGATGGGGAACGGCCCCAGATGCCAGACGCCCTGGGACGGGCTGGGAAGGTACGCCAGGATCATCGGCGGGACCGCTCTCGACGTGAAGGTGCCCGACCGGGGCCGGAGGAACCCGCACGAGGTTACAGAGGACGCCGGACCTTCCGGTCTGTGACCCCTGCGGCCGGGGTCCGCGTACGGCGCCGGCTAGGTACCGCACCCGTCCTCAGGGAGCCGGGGTGGGCCCTGAACCGCGGATTCCGGCAAGGGCGGTGCTCCAGGACAGGAGCTGGTCGAGCATCGCCGTCAGGGCGGGGCCCTGGTGCTCGCCGGGAGTGAACGAGGCGCCGAACCCGTCGAAGTCGGTGCGCAGACTCAAGGTGACCTGCGCGGAGACGTCCGCGAGCTGCAGGGCGCCGAGGACCGGGCGCAGCGCTTCGACAGCGCGTACCCCGCCGTCCACGCCGTACGAGACGAGGCCGGCGGCCTTGTTGTTCCACTCCGCGTAGACACGGTCGAGGGCGTTCTTGAGGGCGCCGGGGAAGGAGTGGTTGTACTCGGGGGTGACGATCACATAGCCGTCATAGGCGGCGACGGTGGCGGCCCACTGTTGAGTGCAGGGGTAGGCGTAGCGGCCCATGGCGGGCGGGAAGGGCTCGTCGATCTGCGGAAGGTCGACCTCGGCGAGGTCGATGAGTTCGTAGTCGGCGTCACCGCGCTGCCGGGCCTGTTCGAGGACCCACTGCGCGACGCCGGCCCCGGCGCGTCCGGTGCGGGTGCTGGCGAGAATGACTGCGATCTTCGGCATCGTGTCTCCGTTGGGTGGTCAGCCGTTGCGGGCTTCAGCGACAGAGGGTTGGTGCCGGGGGTGTGAGCGGTACGGAGTCCGGACAGCCGGACCGTACGGTCTCTCCCCCCAGCCGGTTCGTCCTTACCGGGCCGTCGGGAGGGTGGTGAAGAACGCCACCATCTCCTCCAGGCCCCGCTCGCCGAACATCACTTCCATGCTGCCGGTGGATTCGGTCGCGGATGCCTCACTGCGGGGGAAGAGCGCTTCCTCGTACGCGGCCAGGGCGGCCTCTCTGCTGCCCGGTCGGGCCGCGATCGCCAGCCCGAGCTCGGCCCCGTCGAACATCGCCAGGTTGGCGCCCTCCCCGGCGAACGGCGACATCAGGTGTGCGGCGTCACCGAGCAGGGTCACACCGGGGGTGCGGTCCCAGCGGTGCCCGACGGGCAGGGCGTGGATGCGGCGCGGCGTGAGGGTGTCCGCGTCGGCCACCAGGCCGCGCAGGGACTCGTCCCAGTCCTCGAAGAGAGCCAGCACCGCGGCTTTGGCAGCGGCTGGATCCTGGAAATCGATCGTGTCCAGCCAGCCCTCGTCGGCCTTGAGAGCGGTGTAGACGTGCAGACTCCCGTCGGTCTCCCGGTGCGCGAGGAAACCTCGCTCGTGCCCCAGCGCGAGGAAGAACCCACCGCCGATGAGGGCGGCGCTGCGCGGATGCCGGTTGTCGGCATCCGGCAGATCGGTCTCCACGAAGGAGATTCCGGTGTAGGCGGGTTTGGCGTCCGATACGAGTGGCCGGACGCGTGACCACGCGCCGTCGGCGCCGATCAGCAGATCGGTGGTGACGGTGGAGCCGTCGGCGAAGGACACCTCGTGGCGGCCGTCGCCCAGCGCCCTTGCGCCGGTCACCTTGCTGCCCCAGCGGACCGTGCCGTCCGGCAGGGAGTTCAGCAGCAGGTCGCGCAGATCGCCGCGGTCCACCTCGGGCCGGCCACCGTCGCCTTCGTCCTCCGACGCGACGTGGACGGTGCCGTCGGGGCCGACCAGGCGCATGGCCTCGCCGCCCGTGTGAATGATCTTGCGGAATTCGTCGTGGAGGCCGGCGGCGTGCAGGGCCTTCTGCCCGTTCTCCTCGTGGATGTCGAGCATCCCGCCCTGGGTGCGGGCTTCGGCCGATGCCTCCAGCTCGAAGATGGTCGCCTCGATGCCGTTGACATGCAGGACCCGGGCGGCGGTCAGACCGCCCAGACCCCCGCCGATGATCGCGATGGGGACGTGCTTGGTGCTTGTGCTCATCAGATCCCTCCAGGAGAGGTGGTGCGTGTGCGCGGGTGAACGGGCCGGGCACCTCGTACGCATGCGATGTCCCGCATGCCATGTCCACATGACCGGCTCGAAGTCTTCGTTCGGATGACTCCACCGTAGCGAACATGTTCGCTACGAACAAGTTCTTGAGTGAGTGGGCGGTGCCGCAGTGCGGCGATGCGGCGGTGCTTCGGTGCTCGGAGTGACGCCCTGCGGGCCGCCGGCTGTCGCCTCCGCGGGCCGCTGGGGTGGTACGCGGGCGGGTGCCGGTCCTCAGTCCTCGGTGTCCGGGACGGGCGTCTGGGTGATGCCGTTGACGAGTACGTCGATACCCCAGGCCAGCCGGCCTCCCCCCGTTCCCGTCAGCAGGTCCGGTATGTGCGCTTCGATCGCCGGGTGGGTCGTCTCGTCCACGCCGTGCAGAGCCCGGGTCAGGGCGTTCCAGTCGTCCTTGGCCGCCGGATTGCGTTCATGCGTTGCCTGCTCGGCGGCGGTGGCCGTCGCGTCCTGCAGCAGTTTGTCGACCCCCCAGGCGACCTGTGCCCGGGGCGCGCCGCTGCGGGCGAGGAGGCTCAGGATGCGTTCGACGAGGTTGAGGTAGTTCTCCCCGCTGGGGCGCGCCACCAGCGCGGAGCGGGCGAGCTGCGGATGAGCGAACAGGACGGAGGTGTACGAGGTCAGCACCCCGACCAGCTGGTCCCGCCAGCCGATTCCGTCCTCGCCGCGCAGATCGACCTCGCCCAGCAGTCTGTCGAGGACTGCCGCGTGCAGTTCCGCGGTATTGGCCACGTAGACGTACAGCGAGGCCGGGCCGGTGTCCAGCTCCTTCGCCAGGCGGCGCATGGTCACCTTCTCCAGCCCCTCCTCGCGCATGATCCGCACTGCGGTGTCGACGATCCAGCGCCTGCTGAGAGGGGGCTTGGCGGGGCGTTCGCGGCGGCTGATCGGTTCTCTTGCGGCAGTCATACCCTGGATCGTAACGAACGCGTTCGGCCGGCAGCGGGTGTCCTGTGCCGACCTCGCCGCCGGGGGACCGGCGAAGGTGATCCGGCCCTCCCAGGGGATTCCGGGCGCTCGCGTTCACCGCGAGGCCTGGTGGGGCCAGAACCTGCGGCCGGCCGACCGCTTGGAAGAGTCCGGGCCAGGGGCAGCCGGAGCGGGCACCTGCGATTACCTGCTGCGAGGCGAGGTCACCGGGGCGTTGGCCGGATTATCGGCGTACCCGCGTCAGGCCACCGGAAGCCGGCATTTCGTCTGCTGGTGCGGAGCGTCAGGTCAATCGCAATAGTCGGTTCCGGCCCATTGGCTCGTTTGGTGTTCTACCCATGCCGCGAACCTCTGGTCACTCTGTCGGAGAGCGGCCAGTACGCAGCTGCATGTGACAGGCGGAGCTAGGGGGGCTGGTGGTTTACGTCCCGATCCTCAAGGCGAAGGCGGGCGAGTTCAAGGCGCTTCAGCACGCAACGCCAGAGGTCCGTTCCCGCATGTGCCCGGTCATGGAGCTGGCTCCCGATCCGGAACTCGTCAGAGACCAGCTGGAGACCTTCAGCGACCGTGCCATGGATGCGGTTCCGAATGGCGTAGTACTGGCTGTCGACTGCGGTGCCTTACCGGCAGCGCGGGTCCTCGAAGGTGACACCGGAGGTCCCATTGCGCGGCTGAGTGAGTCGCTGGACCTCCGTGGGGTTGCAATGCGCCCTGTGGTCCGCCTCACGGATACTGACGAGGTCCTTGGCGAGGCGGCAGCCGCGAACGCCCGGCATCAACGCGGCGTATGCCTACGCGTGTCAACGGAGCCCAGTGAGGCCCGTGTGCGCTATGACCAAATCCAGAGAGCGCTCCGGACGCTTCATCTGGAGCCGGAGGAAGTCGACTTCCTCCTTGATGCAGGCCCCGTACGGTCAGATGCCGACGCGAGTCGCCTGGCAGAGAGGGTCTTGAAGATCCTTGATTGGCTGTCACGGTGGCGCTGGCGCCGTCAGTGCGTTGCTGCCGGTGCGTTCCCCGCCAACTTGACGGGCTTCCCCCGTGGGCAGGCAACGCCAGTGGCCCGGCAGGATGAGCAGTTGTGGAGGCGAGTTGCTCATGAGTGGCACGGCGAGCCCCTGGATTTCGGGGACTTCGGCGTTACGCACCCCCGTATTCCGAAACAGAGCCGCGGGACACCAGACCCGAATATGCGATACACGACGCCGGACTGCTGGCAGGTCTTTGTATATCCACGCGTGCGCGCCGGCAACGACGACTTCTTCACCCTGAGCCGCGATCTGGTGACTTCTCCCCACTGGCCTGCGACTGGTGCACAAACCTCCTGGGGAGACGCACGGTTGGAGGAATGCGCCGACCGTCGGAGGTTGAAGGCCGGCGGCGGAACACAGTGGCGCGCATGGGCGACGTCCCATCACCTGGCGGTGGTGACCGCGGAGCTCGCGGCTCTGGGGCACGACTGAAGCTTGTGAGGGCGAGGGCCGTTGCCACTGCGGGAACGTGCGCCCTGTTCCGGGGGAAACATCCGCGGCTGGTTGTCGAGTCCGTCGAAGTGGCGCACCCATGGAGACTCGGTTCGTCACTCGCCCGCGAGACAGCTGAGCGGAGACGGTGCAGCGGGTAGCAGCTGCGTGCACGATGTCGGCGGAGAGCCTTACCGCAGTGAAGCGCCGCCCGAGCTCGACCAACGCAATGCGTCCGACCTGCCAGTCGGCGTGAATCTCTCCGTTGAGGTCCAGCGTTCCGACGAGCCAGTCGGCTACGGCTCTCTCGGTATCGGGCGCGGTACGCATCGGCACACTCCTGGGCTGCCTGTGATGCGGCGCCGGCGCTCCTTGCGGGGGCAGGCCGACGCCGCTTGTGCAGTTCACGCTATGTATCGGCGTGACTACAGCCCGGTGACGGACTTCATCAGTCGGCCCGTCAGTTCTCTCAGTACTAGGACGTGCTGTCCTACTCCTAGAGCGACGCGTTGTGCCTCATCCCATCGGCCCTGCCGTAACAGCACTCACGACAACGTACTGACACCCATGCCTTCCATGAGCGGATCGGATGCGCGTTGGGCTGAGGCGAGTTGCTTCTCAACGGCCTGAAAGGCCCAGTCGCTGTGACCGGCTTGTGTCGCAAGGGAAGCTGCGAGTTGGTACGCGAGCCCAAGCTGCTGCCACACACGCTCGGTGTCTGCTGTGCGGGCGACGGCTCGCCCCTCGCGCAGCAGCATTGGCAGAATCCCGGACAGCCGTGAACAGTCCCCCTTCCAGTACATCGACGTCGCAGACTTGACGGTGTCCGTCCATGCATCTGGTGTTGGCGGGTCTTCGAGGTCGTCCTCCGTCGGCACACCGGGCAGTGCGCCGACGTCTTGGATCGCGTCGCGCAGGGCGATCGGCCCGCCGTCGTCGGTGAGTTCCTCGGTCACGGTTGGCTGTCCGACGAGCCGTTCGAGCTGCACATCAAGAGCTCGCGCGAGGGATCGCAGAGTGTTGATGCGAGCTGACCGGCGCCGGTTCTGCTCCAGTTTCCGGATGGTGTCCACGGAGACGCCCGCGCGTTGAGCGAGCTCCTCCTGCGTCACGTCGCGGAACTCACGCAATCCGCGAATGCGGTCGCCCATGGTCGTGTCCATGCGTACCCCCGCCAGAAGGTCGGATTTCCACGCTACTCCGGACTGCCTGGCCGACGCACCGCGTAGCCGATCGGGACATGACGCAATTGCCCCTGCCCGAACGCGAGGCCGGACAGGGGTGTTCGGTTTCAGATGCCCGACGATCTGAAGGAAGCCCGAGCATGCTCGGGCTGAGGTCCGGTGGTGGCTGACCGGCGTGCCGGCGCTCCGTCCCGGCGCCGGATCAGCGCGTCGGGGTCGTCGGGAGGGGGCTGCGGGCTGTGGCCATCGAGGCGGGTCTGCCCATCCTTGCCGTCCGTCCCGTCGGACCTGTCTCTCCCGTCAGAGCCGACGGGGCCTGCCGGGCCGACCGGCAGGCTCGCCCGGTGACTGTCTCGCCTGCGGGCTCTGTCCCCGTGGCCCCGGGTGGTCCGGTGGGACCAGAAACGGACGTCCGGGTCGGTGCGTCCCTGCCGGCCGCGCCTCGCTCGCCGCGTGGGTCAGGGCCCGCAGGTCCGCGGCTCACCGGTTGTGGGCCGCCCCGGATCCTTACGCCGTCACTACGCCGTTCTCGCTACGTTCCCCAGACCTGAAAAAGGCCCTCCCGGTGGGAGGGCCCGGCCGCGGGTGCGGCGAGAGTGCCCCCGGCAGGACTCGAACCTGCGGCCAAGCGCTTAGAAGAGAGTGCTCCTCTCGGCCAAGTCCGGGGCTCTGACCAGCGAAGTAGCGGTGGATTGCCGGTCCCCAACATAGTTTGTCCCCGCGCATTCACCGGAAGACCTCATTCCGCCCGTCGTGATCGGTCTGGCCGCCGCTGTGATCGTCAGCTGAATCCCACAGGGCGCGCTCGCGCGGTCAGTCCGTTCCAGAGAGCTGGTACGCCAACTACCGTGGTGACCCACAACGGTTGCCCGTACTGTGAGCGCTGCGGAACCTTCGCGCAGCGACCGGGGTGGGCCAGGTGACATCAAGTACGGACGTTGCTGTCACGACCTCCTCCTACCGGGCCTAGACAGCCCGAGTCCGTAATCGCAATCGGGGACGCCAGTCGACCAGGCGCATGTACGCCTCGCTGCACCTAGCCGCCCCCTCCGCGCAATTGGGTGTCGCATGCGCGGGCGCAGCGACGTAGGCCCATAGCTAGACCGAGGGGCATCAGCGTGCGGGAAATCTCCTACGAAGTTCCCCCCTCGGGCTGGGCTTGTGGTGTTGTGGCGGACGAAGGGATCGTGCCCGCTCGGCAGTTCGCGGTGAGTGTCAGCCATCCTCGCTCGCCACAACCTTGGCTGGAGGGTGCTGAAGAGCGAGTGCTCCTGAACCGCCTGCATGATCTCGCAGGAATCCGTAACCTGGAAACAGTTTAAGCGCCTTCGGGAGGTAAGAATGACCGACAAGCTTACGCGGGAAATTATTCAGGAAACCTATTCGAGCCCTGAAACGCAAGAACGAATCCTGCGGATGGATGTCATGTCCGAACTCCTCGGGTCGTGCATCATTTCCGAATCCTACGAGGTTCCGCCGAGGCTTGCAGCAGCTATCAAGCTTTCGCCTGTGGGAGCCGGACTGATTGCGCGAGTCCAAAGTAATGCAAACCCTCGAAATGAGTGCACACTTTCTGCGTTCTTGCAAGTTTACTGGAACGAGCTGCTGGTAGATCCTGACGAGACAAACATTGAAGTCATCGAAAAGGTAATTTCCGATGAGATCAAAAAGGAGCGCATCCTGTTTCCGTATATCTACGGACGGGAACTGTACGACAAGGCTTTCAATGAGCTGAAGGACAATAATGACACTTTGACTCACAAAGACACGATGATGCTGCTAGCTGGAGCTCCGCAGGGAGTGTTTCAACTTCATGATTATGTGACGGGCCCCTACGGGCTTGTGCGGTCACGAGGGATCCGGTACTGCCCACCCTCCGTTTGGGTGCCTCTTCACCATTGCAGTGATCTCTCGTGCACGAGATTGCATAATGTTCTTCTTGAGACGGGATCGTCAAAGATTTCTAAGGTGCGTACCAAAATGCGCGAAATCTTGTCTCGACAGGACAGTGCGGAAGGGGAGTGGAGTGAATTCTTGCGTGATCTCGTTTCGAATTGTATTAACCCCTTCTCCTGGAGTCATCCAGCAGGAATCCCGAGCCTAATCGGAGACGCGTTCTCCGTAGCTGAGATGCGCTTGATTCTGAATGACCTTCTGAATCACACTCAAGGAGAACTTCGAGCATCGCTTTCTGAGCTCGGGCATGAGGTGAAAGAGGCAGAAAAATTCACTGAGAATCTTAGTGAGGCTCAATCACTCCAGTTGATTCTTCTCTGTCGAGATGAGGAGATTGTTGATGCGCTGGATTCGCTGATCCTGTCCGGAGCCATCCTGATTCCGTCGGCTGAGATTCGTAAGTCACCCAGAAGTGTGAAAGCTACGGGGTACTTCGGTCTTGTTCCTGAGTGCGCAAGCAGAGGGGTTAGGTTTCTGGGGAATTCTTCGCAGGCCCTTCTTCGGAGCCGCCACTTGATCTCCAACCTCTTCGATCTAGGAAATCCCGTCCAACGCGAGAGGCTTGAATGGCTCATCCGCGGGACGGATGGTGCTTCCTTCCAGGAGCAACTGGATCAGTTTGTATGCGGTGGCCCGCTTGATGATGCTCTTGGCTCGCTCATTTTTGATAGCGGCACAAACCTTGAAGGGGCGGGAAAGTTTGTGGGTATCGGCCCGCGTGCCCGAGAGCGCTTGTCGAACGAGGAGTCCCTCAGGAGAGCAATCACCTGGCGGCTAGGAATTGATGGCCCACCGGAATCTGATGTGTTGGTCGATTTCCGGCAATATGGAGCCAGGCTCAGGGAACTAGCCATGAGAACTCATACGTATGCCTCCGCCGATCAGGCCGACATTAGAGCGGTCGCATCCAATTTCTTCGTAAAGGTGGAAGGTCTGCTTCAAGAATATCTGAAGCTCGCCACTTGGGCCCTTCTGCGAGATCACTACACAACATCTGGCTTCGTCTATTCCCCTGAAGAGGCAATTGCCTTCACGGTTCAGCAACTGAGCCAGGACCAAACGGACGTTCATTTTTCGGACGACGGAAAGTGGACACTCTTTCCAATGATTAGGGGGTTCGATATTCTGGCCAACCGGTTGACTTCTCTGAAGTCTGATGGGGCTACGCGGCGAGTTCAGAAGGACTATCCCAAGATTCTACGTTCCGCTTCTCCGTACACGTTTCTATTCAAGCATGTTCATCCATACCTTGATTTGGATCCATCCGCAAAATCCCGGATTGTGGCGATGCTATCCGCTGCGGCACAAAAGCTATCCTCGGGCAAGGTGGACGAGATTAGAAACGTATTGCAGCATACTAATCCAAAGTTTCCGACTCAGGATGACGTTTTGGCTGCAATCAATGCTGCGGAGACTGTGTTGGCAGAAGCGGAGGAAGCGGGATTCCTGCCGGTTGTGTCACGTCTTCGAGAATCTCAGACTGACGGCTATGGCAGACGCACGTTGACATTGGGGACGGCGAACGGGAAAACCCTGCGTCTAGTCCGTCCTTCGTCCTACTATTTGACAGGTCTCCCTGTGTTGTCTGAGGCGCAATATGTCCTCAGGTCGGCAATCTATGAAAACTCTAGCGAGGTGCTTCGACTTTCCATCCGCGAAAATTCTGAGTACACGAAGCGATGGTCAGAATACCCGCGGCGTCGCGGGGCTAGCGGAAAATCTGGAAATAGTCACCGCGATGACTGATTCCGAAATGTCTTGGTTATATCAGTTCCCGGTTGAGGGTCAATCGTCGAGTGTGCGGCACGGAAACTGGTAGGACTTAATCGGGGCGGAGATGGAAGCGAGCCGCCTTGATGGCTCGGAAAAGGTTCGCCCGCGCCTGCTTCGGGGCCGTTCCGCGCCCGGCAGTCTCGGCTGTCATGCTCGAGTTTCACCGCCGGCCGTTCTGCGCGGAAACTGACCCACCCATCACTCGGGTCTCCGTCTAGCTCTGGTCTCGCGTGGTCACGTGCGACCCTGGCAACAACCGAAGCTCGTGGAAGGAGGTGCCGTGCCGGAGGTCAGTCCGCGCGGAACCTATCTGCTCATTGCTGATGCGCTGCGGAAGGAGATCGAGCAGGGAGAGCTCAAGGGCAGCCTGCCGTCAGAGGCCGCCCTGATGAAGGCCCACGATGTCTCCCGCAACACCATCCGTCGCGCGCTTAAGATGCTGGAGTCCGAGAGGCTGATCACGTCCGTGCAGGGGGCTGGCTGGCGCGTGTCCAGGGCCCCCATCCCGCCTCTTGTTGAGCGCTTGGTGGCGGTCATCACGGAGGACTCGCTCGCCGTCGGCGATAGGTACCCGTCAGAGGCGAACCTCTGCGAGCGCTTCGGGGTGTCCCGGACAGCCGTGCGTCACGCTCTTGCGCAGATGGGCGGGACCGGACTGCTCGCCACTGTGCATGGCAAGGGGCGGACGGTGCGCGCTCTTCCAGCCGCCCAGAAGGAGTCATAGCCTTGCCTTCCATGGGGCTTAATGAGTGGGCATACTCGCTCTCCGAATCAATGCTGGCCGAACCACTGCCGCGCCGCTGGGTGCACTCCCTCGGGGTCGCCAAACGGGCGCGTGCCCTCAGCCCGATCCTCGGTCGCGACGCCGAGTTGCTGGAAGCTGCCGCGGTCCTGCATGACGTCGGCTATTCCCCCTCCATCGCCACCACCGGCTTCCACCCGCTCGACGGGGCCCGGTTCCTCCGAGATCAGGAGGGCGCCGACGAACGGGTCGTCCGGCTCGTGGCGCATCACTCCTGCGCGCTCCTGGAGGCTGAGGAGCGGGGTCTGCGGCATGAGTTGGAGACCGAGTTTGAGCTGGAGCGGCCTGAGCTGGTCGATGCACTCATCGTGTCGGACATGACCACCACCCCGGACGGCGGGCACACGACGCCGGCGGCCCGGCTAGAAGAGATCGTGCATCGGTACGGGCCGGACACGATCGTTGGTCGCTTCATCCAGCGAGCGGCGCCGGAGATCTTCGCCGCCACGGAGCGGGTGGCAGGCCGTATGGCACTTGTCTCGGCCGGCACTCAGCCGATGTAGGGCTCATTGCGTGATTCGTCCAGGGCGTGCTGGATCCGCAGGCGCATGGATGGGTGGATGTTGAGATCAGAGAGGTCCGCCGGGTCCACCCAGCGGACCTCTTTGGATTCACTGCTCGTGCGGAGGTCTCCGCCTACCGGGTGGGCCCGGAAGCAGATGGAGAACTGCTGCCGCACCTCGCCATCGGTGTACGCGAGCACGTGCTCCGGGTCGGTGTAGAGCCCGACAATGCCGTCTACCTCGACCTTGATTCCGGTCTCCTCGTCGACCTCGCGAACGGCCGTTTCAGCGATGCGCTCGCCGATGTCGTGGCCGCCTCCGGGCAATGCCCACAGGTTGTTGTCGGTCTTGTGAATGACCAGGAGCCTGCCGGCGTCATCGAGCACGGCGGCCGTTACTGAGGGCACCACTGAGTTAGCCGCGGGAGCGTTGGGGTCACGGAAGTAGTCCACTCGGCTCATGCGTCTGGAGCTCCTAGGTCAGTGGGCGAGGAGATGGGCCGCGCAGTCTCCCAGACCCGTTCAACGCTCTCAGCGTAGGCGTCGAACAGCTCACCTCCGGGGACACGCTGGATGTGCAGCACCGGTGCCATGTACGCGCCCACGCCGTACAGGTGGCCGTTTGCGAGCATCTCGTCATCGGCTCGGTAGATCGAGTTGTAGAGCGTGGTGGCGTGGAGCCGGAACTCCACCCCTGGAAGCTGGAACAGTGAGGCGTAGTTGACCAGCGCGTTGCGAATCTTGCTGGCCATCGCACCCCCGATTCCTTCGTCCTCGCCGCGCAGAGTGACAGCTGCGGACTCGGGATCCCCGAGCATGAACCGGATGCGTGCGCCGGCAGCCGACTTCTCCTTGACGACCTGGTGGAATGCCGCGTCCTCGGTGAGCCAGAAGCCCGAGTAGACGAGTACGTCAAAGTGCCGCGAGGCGCGGGCGTAGAGCTGTGGCCAGATGCGTTTCGGCACCACGGAGCGATGAGGGTAAAGCTTGATCAGCTCAGCATTCCCAGCCTCTGTGACCTGCGCTGATGTCCGCTCGTCTGGCCACAGGTAGGACATCTCGCACCGCAGTAGCGAGGCTGCCGCGTACTTGAAGCGGTGATACGGCTGCCGCTTCGGCTCATTGACCCAGCGTTCGACTGTCTTGGCTGACACGCCTAGCTGTTCTGCGACTTGATCGAGCGATAAGCCGCTCTTGGTGATCGCGCCGCGCAGTCGCTCATTCGCCATGCCGCACTCTCCCCTCGGTGGGACGACTTGGGACGACTTCACCGTAGCCAAGTCGTGCACCAGCCGTACAGGTACGGAGTCCAACGTCTCGACCGCAGCGGCCAAGCTGAAGGCACATCAACGGAAAGGCACGGCAACCCCGAAGAGTGAAGGGGCTTGACGCCGCGAATCCTTCTCCGCATGATGAGGAACAGGTACTACATGTACCTCTCTGGATTTCGGTCCGGCGAGAGGTGCTGCATGCGCAGAGGGCGGGGACGCTGCAATCCCGCTAAAGGCCAGGTAGGACGCAATGGGCTTCGGCCCGACTGGCGAGGTGGCCCGGCGACCGCGAGCAACGGCCGGCGAGTGGGGACGTGGTCCCCCTTGCAGTGCTTGATCCCGACCGACCACAACAGAGAGGAGTCCTGATGAGTCGCCCAACTATGTGGGCGGCGTCCGTGCTGGACCGGCAACGGCCGCCCTGCCCCTCGCGTCATCGCCTGACCTGGCCTTGAGCGGCCGGTTGCCTCCTCCGCCCGTCCGTCCTCACGGGGCCGTACGGGCGGGGCAGAGGGGAGCCGGAACACCTCTTCCTGCTTCACCCGCAGACGGCGCGCGGCCCCGGTGGTGAGACACCGGGGCCGCTGTTGTTGGGCCGTCCTACCGACAGGAGAAAACGACCCATGAAGACCATCGTTGCTGGTCGCGAGCCCGTTACCTGCACTGAGTTCATCGAACTGGCCCTGGGTATCGACCTGGAGCTGTTCATCGGCACTGCCGCCGAGTCCCCGATGGACCGGACGGCCCGGCTGGACGTCGCCCACGAGGTTCTCGCGGAGCTCCAGGAGAGCGACCCCGAGACGGCCGCGTACGCCGAGTCCCTGCTCCGCACGCTGCCGCTGAAGCAGCCGCGCCCGTCCGGTCGGCGCCCGCGCCGTACGGTCCGCCGCCCGGTCAGCGACTGCACCGCCCGTACGGCGGTGGCGGCATGAGGACGCAGACGATGAACGGCCTGGCCGCCGCGGTGGCGGCCCTGGACTCGCTCGTGGAGCGGTTCCCGGATCTGCCGGCCGCGGACGTGAACGTGTCCACGTTCTACCCGGACCGGCTGGTCCTGTCGTTCCACGGCGACCGCGGAGAGAAGAACTTCGAGGTCTGGCGGTCGGCGCTCGGTATCAGCTACGCGGCGGTGTCCAGGGAGCAGGAGATCGGTGGCCCCCTGACGTGGCTGATCGCCGAAACGACCGTGGGTGGTGTCACCGTCCGGCTGATCGGATACGGAGAGCGGCAGGCAGCGGCCGAGCAGCTCGCTCCGTGCGAGGTGGCCACATGAGCGCCCCGAACGCCGGTCTTGGCGCGTGGTGGCTGCGCTACGGCGGCGCACTGCTGGTTGCGGCATGCGTGGTGTCGTGGCTGCTGCCGCTGCCGCCGTGGGCGCACTTCCTGTGGAACATGCTCGTGAGCCTCGGCTGTGTTCACCTCCTGGCCCTGCACCGCAAGCGTGGTGGGAACGGGGGCCGTCGTGAACCGTAGGCCGAGCACGGTCATGAAGCCCGCGTCGGGCCCGTGTTCACGAGCGGGGGCGGTGTCGTGAACAGCGTTCAGATCCGTTCAGCAGAACGCGCATTGTCCGTCGGCACGTGGCTGATCGTGGGCGGGGCAATGCTCTTCTCCATCCTCACGGTGACGCCGCTCATGGAGAAGCACACGCCCGAGGGATGGAAGTGGACCGCGCCGATTCTGCCCCTGGTGGTGGACGCCGCGGTCGTCATCGTTGTCCGCCTGGACGCGGTCCTGGCCCGCCTCGGTGGGCACGGCGGCAGGTGGCCGGTCGCGCTGCGGTGGATGACTGGCTGCATGACCCTCGCGTTGAACGTGGCCGACTCCGCACTGAGGAAAGAGCTGGTCGGAGTGGCCGTGCACGCGGTCGCCCCGCTCCTGCTCATTGTCACCGCTGAGACTGGTCTCGCCTACCGCCAGGCCATTACCGCTGCCCTGAGGGCGCAGGAAGCCCGGCAGAAGGCCGAGCAGGCAGAGCGCGAGCAAGCCGCCGCAGAGCGTCGTGAGGCGGCCGAGCGGCGGGCCCGGGAGGAGCGCGAGCACGCCGCCCAGTTGGTGCGTGAGCAGCGTGAGCATGAAGCGTTGTTGGCCCGTGAACAGACCGCCCGGGAGCAGGCCGCACGGGCGGAGGAGCGCGAGCGGGCCGAGGCTCGGGAGCGTGGCGAGCGGGAGATCCGTGAACGCCGTGAACGCGAGCGTGAACAGCAGCGGGTAGAGCGTGAACGCCTTGAGCGAGAGGCCGCCCAGCGCCGTGCTGCTGAGCGTCTTGAGCGCGAGCAGCGTGAACACCGTGAACGCGCCGTACGGCAGGAGCGGGCCGAGCGTGAACGGGCCGCGCTGCTGGCGGCCGGCCCCGCGACGGAGAAGCAGTCCGAGGAGAAGGCGCGGGCAACGGTGCGTGCCGCGTTCGAGGCGGGTCTGGCGGTGCGGGCCGCGGCCGAGCTGACCGGCTGGTCCATCGGCTGGACCTCCACCCGCTACCAGGAACTGCGCGACACCACCCCCGCCCCCGTCTCTGAGGGAGTTTCCGCATGATCACCCCGGTTCGCACCCGCACGCTCGACGCTCTGCGCGCCGACCTCTCCCAGGCCAAGGCAGCCGCCACGGCCGCTCGTATCAAGGGCGAGCAGCACAAGCTGGAACGGGACCTCGCCAACGACGCCGCGATCCGGGCCGAGACCCACGTTGAGAAGCTGCGAACTGCGCTCGATTCCGCCCGCGCCGACGCTGCACGGCTCGAAGGGGAGATGGAGGCCCTGCGGGGCCAGTCGCTCCTGGACACCGAGGACCGTCAGGCGCTGCGGATGCTGCTGCGCGCCACCCGCAAGCAGCACGGCCGGGCCGAGCGCGTCTACATCCTTCTCCGCTTCGGGGACGTGCACAGCGTGCACGCCACGCGGGACGGTGCTGAGATCGCGGCCGAGGCCGAGGGCGCCCCGCGTGACGGGTGGACATCCGATGCCACGTGCTGCGCGGCACCGGTCCCGGTCTCCGAGATTCCGTGGCGCATCCGGCCGGTCCCGCTCGGCGGCGCCCGGTGAGCACTCTGCCGGTCTACCGGTGGCGCCTGGCCCCGGACGGCTACGCAACCTTCCGGCAGCTCCGTTCCTGCGGGCTGCGGCCCGGCGGTCAGGACGTCGCCGCTGTGCTGGAGCGGCCCCGCAAGCGCCGCGGCCCGCTGGTCGCCTACCTCTACCGCATCGACCGGGCCAAGCCGGTCCGCCCGATGACACCGGCCAAACGAGCGGCGCTCGCCAAGGCGAACACCGCCCAGCAGGTCTGCCCGAACTGCCGCAGGGACGCCGGATATCGCATCCCGCGCTCCCTCGGCATGTGCGTGCCCTGCGCCTACCCCGAAGAACAGTGCGCCGCCTGAAAGTTCGCAGGGCCCGGCCCTCTCCACCACAGATCGCACCGGGCCCCCAACTCCGCGAAGGAGTGCACTCAGCATGACCGACACCACCATCACCCCGGTAGTGGCCCCTGCGGCCACCCCCGACAACACCCCGCCCCCTGCACCCAAGCAGAAGCCCACACCGGCAGCCGCGGTGGACCACACCCCGGGCGGCTGGCCGGTCGTCCCGCTCGCGGTGACCGGCACCAACGCCACCACGTCCCTGCTCGCCGCGGCTGCGCTGGTCGGCGGACCGGCCGCCCTGGCCGTCGCCGCAACCGGCGCTGTCGTCCTCGGCACCGCCACCGCCGCCCGCAAGCACCGGGGCAAGAAGAGGAAGCCCCGCAAGGCCGCCGCCACTCAGCGTTTCGCGAGCAGTACGGGCTCCACCGGCCGATCGTCCCGCCACATCGGGACGGGTCGGGTGCCGGGCCAGACTCGTAACGGGAACGCCGGCACCAGTAAGACCGCACGTCATCGCGGGGGCAAGTCCGGCCGTGCGGGAGCTGGTTCCTTGCTCGGCAACGGTAAGCCGGGGCTGTCGAAGAGCAGCACGGCCCGCGTCAGTAAGACGCCGGCCCGGCAGACCACGGCCGGTGCCGGGGGTGGGGCGCGGGGCCGTGCGGGGCAGGTCAAGGCGTTGCGCGACGCGGCCCGCACGTCGCCCGCGTCGCGTGCCGGCCGCCGGTCTGAGACGGCTGGTGCGCGCCGGTCCCTGGCGGATGCCCGCCGGGACGTGAAGAGCGCGGCCCGGTCGGCGTCCCAGGCGCGTAAGGGGCCGCTTGGCCGGTCTGTGAGCAAGGCCGCGGGCCGGGTCAGCGCAGCCAAGAGCGCGGTCATCGACCGCAACCGGGCGGCCCGGGACCGGCGGGCAGCCGATGCGGTCGCCGCCGGCCGGGACACGGTCCGCAAGGCACCGGCCCGCAGGAAGGCGCGCAAGGCCCTGCGCCGGTCCGCGGCTCGGTTCCAGGGACGTCGACTCTTCGCTGCCCTGCTCGCCGGGGCGCTCGGACTGGTCGGCCTGGTCTCCACCCCGCTGGGCCGGAAGCTCGGCTGGGCCTGGCTCCAGTACCCCGGACGTCGCCTCTACGCCCGGATGACCCGCACCGCCCAGGAACAGCGCAACGGCAGGGACGACGCCATTCACGCCGCCCTGCAGGACGAGGAAGCCGCCATCGATACCGAGGCGGCCGAGAACGCCGATCAGGTCGGCGACACGGCGGAGCGGCCCACCGGGCCGACGCCGGCAGCACCCACCACCAGTGCGAGTGAGGGAGAGAACGTGTCTGGATTCCGGTTCGAGGAGTACGCCGCGGAGATGGAGTCCGCGGCCGGACAGTACGACCCCGAGAACGCCATGGAGATCCTCGCCATGGTCGAAGGGCTCCCGGCCGCGCTGACCTGCGTGGCGAACGTGATGCGGGTCCTGGCCGAGCGGGCCGACAGCGAGTTCCCGCTGGAGAAGGACGTCGCGGACGGCTTCAACGACATCTTCGGCGCCGTCATGTCCGCGGTCGCGGTTGCGGAGGACATGGGGCCGCTGTTCCGGCAGTCGCACGAGCAGGACATCGCCCGCCACGAGGACCCGCGCAACGGGTCCGAGGCCGAGAAGGGCTGGAACGTCTGATCATGACCACCAACACCGCCTCCACGGGGCCGGTGTGGGACTGGGCTGCCGGTCACGGACCCGTGACCGGCGCCCTGTCTGCCACCACCGGAGCCCTTGCAGTCGCCACCACCGGAGCGGCCACCGGCATGCCGCCCGGCTGGGCCCTGACCGTCGGCGCGGCCGGCGCGATCGGCCACACCATCAGTTCCCTGCGTGACTGCCTGTCCGCCCGCACCATCGCGATGCGCTCCGCATCGTGGCTGGTCGGTGCCGGATGGACGACGTGGGCCATGACGACGGGGCCCCTGACGTGGGCCGCGCTCGGGTCCCTGGCCACGATCGGTGTCGGGATCGGCGCCACCGCCCGCTCCACCCTCCTGCACGAGGAAGCCCGCGAGCTGGAGGCCATCGCCGCCGATGAACGGCAGGTCAGCCGCGAAATGTCGGCGGAGCGTCGGGCGATCGCTGCGGAGTGGGTGGACCGGGTACAGCGGGTCTGCAACCTCACCCTGCGGATCGTCGCGGTGGAGATCTGGCCCACCGGCACCGGCTTCACGATCGACGCCGAACTCCCTGCCGGCGGCACCACCTACGACCGGATCGCGCAGCACTCCGCCGCGCTGTCGGCTGATGCGAGGCTGCCGCACGGCTGCACGGCGGTTGCCTCGCAGGGCATCCACCAGGGCCGGGTCCTGATCGACGTGACCACGGTCAACGTGCTCTCCGAAGAGCGCACCTACCCCTCCGACTACAGCCCGTTGTCGATCTACACCGGCATCCCGTGGGGGTATCGCACCAACGCCGAAGAGATCTGCGTGTTCCTGCGTGAGCAGTGCGCGCTGGTCGTCGGCCCCACCGGGTCTGGCAAGACGAACATGGTCCACGTCATCCTCGCCGGGTTCGCCCGCACCACTGACGTCCTGACGTGGGTCATCGACCTGAACGCCGGATCGGCCGGCCTGTCCTGGGTCCGCCCCGCACTCGACGCCAACGGCGCCCCCGTGGAAGGGGTCCGGCCGGGCATCGACTGGCTCGCCTCCACCTACGAGGAAGCCGCCCTGATGCTCGATGCGGCCCTGGCGATCGGACTGCGCCGCAAGGTCGCCTATCAGGACCTGATGGCCCAGCAGAACACCGACCAGCTCCCCATCAGCGCGAAGATCCCACAGATCATGCTCGTCATCGACGAGGGTGCGGAGATCCTGACCAGCACCGACCGGTCCATGAAGGCCCTCGCAAAGAAGATCCTCGAAGTGATCCGGATGCTCCGCGCCATGGGCGTCCGCACCGTGCTCACGGCCCTGGGTGCGACCGGGTCCGTGCTCGGGAACCTGATGATCCGCCGTGAGGCCAAGGCCCGGGTCTGCCTCACCGGTGGCGAGGTGGAGGGCATGGACCTGAGCAAGGTCTTCCCCGGCACCCGCGGACTGCGCGTGGACCAGGCCCCGTTCAAGGGCGCCGGATTCATGGGCACCCCCGAGTCCACGGCGGCGCTGTTCAAGAACTGGCGGATCCTGCCCAACCAGATCCGCGACATCGTCCACGCCACCACCGACATGCACCCCACCCTCGACGACGTCTCCACCAAAGCCGCGGGCACCGCCTACGCCTCCCGGTGGGATCCGGAGCGCACCGCGTGGATGCGGGACCCGGCCAACGCCCCGGCGGCCACCGAGCAGAGTGGCGAGTCCGTGTCGGGCGGGCTGAATCTGTCGGCGCTCCGTAGTGAACCGGGCGCGCCGGCGACCGATGAAGATGCGGCCGTGCGGGCGTTCATGGAGCAGATCGATGCCCAGTTCGCGACCGCCCCCGAACCCAAGGATCCGCCGGAGCCGCCTCCGGCACCGGCGGGGCTGAATCTGTCCGCGCTCCGCGACAGCGACGACGAGAACGGACCGGCATGGGTGGCCGATGCGGTCGCCGCGATCAAGGCCGCAGGCCCGGCCGGCATGAAGCCGTCCGCCGTCGCCGATCTCGTCCGCCGCAGCCGCCAGGCCGTGCGGGCCGCACTCAAGGCAGCGGCCGAGCGAGGCGAACTGATCTACCGCGACAACGGACCGCACTCGGTGTACGTCCACCCCAAGCACGCCTGAGCGCCTCACAGAGCGCTACTGGCTACTGGATAGTGGCAACTTTCCAGTAGCCAGTAGAACGCCCTTCTACTGGCAACCAGAGGCCCTGACAGGGCTCTTTCCGCTTGCCAGTAACCAGTAGCCACTAACCACTAAGACCACGCACCGTCACAACGCGAACGGGCGGCACCCACCACCACGGGTGCCGCCCGACGCGTTGAAGGGAGCCCCTTGTGTACCCGGAGACCGCGTACGAGATCACCACCCGCACCCCCGCACCCGCCTACCCGACCCCCACCCCGGCCGGGTACCCGAGCTACCTCCCCGCGCCCGAGGGGCCCGTGATGCTGCCCTCCGAGATCCCGCCCGGGGTGCAGATGGTCACCCTGCCCGGCGGCATCCGCACCCTCGCCTACACCCCGGCACAGGCCCCACCCGCGCCGCCAGTTCCGGTCGCGCAGCCGATCCCGGCATGGGCCAAGACCACCGCACTCCTCACCCCGACGATCGGCGGGGGCATCGCCGCCGCAGGAATCGGACTCTCCTACGCAGCCCCGGGACTGATCGCCATGAGTGAAGCCCTCTGGGCCGCCGTCGCCCTCATCGCCGCCGCAGCCATCGGCGTCCCCATCCTGCTCCGGCTCGGCAAGGCCGCCACTGGTACCGGCCGGGGCAGCACACACATCACGCAGAACATCACCGCGACCGGGATGTTCGGCAAGGCCAACGGCACCATCAACCACGGCTGACACTCATCTGTGCTTACTCATAGCGCAGTCGGAGCGGTCAGCCTTCGACGAAGCGCCTGCGGTACTCACAGTTTTCTACCAAGAAGGGTGAGCGGAACTTCAGCCGTCCAGCAGCGTGAAGGCGACGGGCTGGTGGATCGCTCAGGTAGTGGTTCATGCGTTGCCAGTCCTTTCGATCTTCGGGAAGGACTTCGTACCAGGCAACGCCCCGGGTATTGCATCCGATACACAGCAGGCCCCGGACGCACCCTCCACCAATGGCCCACCCTGCGTCAGAGGGCGGACAGCAGTCGTGATCATGATCGATGTGCCAGTAGGAGACGGTTGATTGCCCCTCAGGGCCTTTGCCGCACAGGGCGCAAATGCCTCCCTGAAGATCCAGGATGGCTAGCACGTCACTCGCGGTGAGGTTGTACCGCCTGCCTTGGCGAGCTATCCGGCTGCAGCTGGGGCAGTGCCCGCTCTTGCGTCCGGCTTCCCCTAGGTACCTGACGGTGACGCCACACCCTTCACACGCCCCCAGCGTTTCGCGCGTTATGGGAATCCCGTAGCTCATCATCCCGCGACGGTAGCCGGAAGCTCTGACAGCTCTTCGACCACCGGCGCCCTTCCCGCGGCAACGTGCCTTCGGCCGCCACACCGGCCGGCCGATGACGTCCCGTCGCACTTCCACGCAGACACGCCGAAGGCGGCCCCGCCTCGCCAAAGTCCGGGACCGCCCTCGTCCAGAACACCCACGAGAGAGAACTGGAGACACCCAGCATGACCCACCACGCACAAACCGCGCTGCTCGAAGCAGCGTTACGAGCCGCCGAACGTGGCTGGCACGCCTTTCCTCTCCGCCCCGGCGACAAGCGCCCGGCCCTCCATGGCGAGAGCGTCTGCACGGGTCTCGGGGAATGTGCCGGCGGGCACCGCAAGTGGGAGGACCGGGCGACCACCGAACCGGACCGTATCCGCCGGGCCTGGGCTGACCGCCCGTTCAACGTCGGGATCGCCACGGGCCCGTCCGGGCTGGTCGTCGTCGACCTCGACATGCCCAAGCCCAACAGCAGCACGGACACGCCTTCCGGCGTGACGACCTTCGAAGCGCTCTGCGAGCGCGCCGGACAGGCCATCCCCACCACCTACCGGACCCGGACCGCGGGTGGAGGGCGGCACCTCTACTTCACTGCCCCGCCAGGGGTACGGCTCGGCAACACCGCGGGGACGCTTGCCCCGTTGGTGGACACGCGGGCCTGGGGCGGGTACGTCGTCGCCGCGGGCAGCACCACTACAGCGGGCCCGTACGAGGTGACCGACCCCGCCCCCGTCGCACCCCTGCCCGCATGGCTGCTGAGCCTGCTGCAGCCCGCCCGGCCCGCACCGGCCGGGCCGCTGGTTGCCCCGGTCGTCAGCGGCAGTCGGGCGGGCAAAGCGGCGCTGGAGCGGGAGTGCAACCGGGTCGTCGCCGCGCCGGAGAAGCAGGGCAACAACACGCTCAACCGATCCGCATTCAAGGTGGGGCGCTTCGTCGCGTGGGGCGACCTGGCCCGGCACGAGGTTGAAGCAGCCTTCCAAGGGGCGGGAGAGGCCCGGGGGCTCACCGCTGCCGAGTGCCGGGCCACCATCCGCAGCGCCCTGGACAGCTCCATCCGCACCGCCCGGCCCCGGGAGACGGCATGAGCACCCCGCCCCGGCCCCGCTTGGAAAGCCATCCACCCACATCCGGCCCCAGCCTCGCCGGACCGGCCCGCGCAGCTTCCGGCGGTGGTGCGCCGAAAGTCGTCGGCCGTAAGGCCGTCCCCACTGCTGTTCGCCCTGACCAGCAGACCGGAGACGGCCGCTACCCCATCGCGTGGCTCACGATCAGCGCTCCCCGCGGCGCGACCCCGAGCGCGACCAGCGTCTGTGAGTGCGGCCGCAACCTCTTCGCGGCCGGACACCGCAAGGTCCTGGCCCTGATCGCTGACCACGCTGACCACAAAGCCCGCTGCCCGCTCCGTGCCGACCAGGAAGGCGCCGCCGCATGAACGCCACACCGACCGCCCCGCCCATCGACGGTGCCGCCCTCCTCGACGAAGTGGAGGCCTTCCACCGACGCTTCAACGTCTTTCCCACCGAACACGCCTACGTTGCCGTAGCGCTGTGGGACGCACACGCACACCTGATGGACGCTCTCGACGGCACGGCCCGCATCGCCTTTCTCAGCCCCGAACCGGGCTCCGGGAAGTCACGGGCCCTGGAGATCATCGAAACCCTCACGCCCCGCGCGGCGACTACCGTCAATGCCTCCGCGAACGCGCTGTTCCGGCTCGTCTCCGCAGACGAGGGAACACCCACCCTCCTCTTCGACGAGATCGACACCGTCTTTGGGCCCAAGGCGGGCGGGAACGAGGAAGTCCGCGGCTTCCTCAACTCCGGCTACCGACGTGGCGCGAAGTCCCTGCGCTGTGTCGGAGACGGATCCGAACAGAAAGCAGCCTTCTTCCCCTCGTTCTGCGCGGTCGCCATGGCCGGACTCGGCTCCCTGCCCGACACGATCCTGACCAGGTCGGTCATCATCCGCATGCGCAAGAAGGCCCCCAACGAGAAGTGCGAGCCCTACCGGCGCCGCGTCCACGAGAAGCAGGGCCACGTCCTCCGGGACCGGCTCGCAGAGTGGACCGCCACCCTGCACGACCAGGTCGCCGACGCGTGGCCCGAGATGCCCGAAGGGGTCACCGACCGGCCGGCCGACGTGTGGGAGCCGCTCCTCGCGGTCGCTGATGCTGCCGGCGGGGACTGGCCGGCACGGGCTCGCAAGGCGTGCACGGAACTCATCAAGGCCGCGAGCAGCAACGAAGAAGCGTCCCTCGGTGTGCGGCTGTTGACCGACCTTCGGGACAAGGTGTTCTGCGGCGTCGACAAGATGCCCACCGCCGCCATCCTCGAAGTCCTCCTCTCCCTCGACGACGCTCCCTGGGACGACCTGAGCGAGGACGGACAGGCCATCAAGCCGCTCACCGCCCGACGGCTGTCCAAGCTCCTGAGCCAGTACGTGCGGCCCGACAACACCCCGATCAAGCCCAAGGGCATCCGGGTAGGCAGCACCACCCCCAAGGGCTACTACGCCGAAGACCTCACCGACGCGTGGAACCGCTACTGCCGCCCCAACTCCCAGGAATCCGCAACATCCGCAACATCCGCAACACCGCAGGTCAACGAGGGTGAATCTGTGGCGGAACCCCTTCCTGGGACCCGCCACATGTTTGCGGAATCCGCCACACCCGCCCTCCGCAGCGTGGTCTGACACCACCTGCCCGATAGGTGCCGCCGCACCCGCGCCGTGGCGGCACCTATCCGCAACAGAATCGGCATCCGCCACAGATTCAGGCCGCTGACCTGCACTGTTGCGGCGTGGCGGATGTTGCGGATCCCCCAAGGACAAGAGGCACGGCCGAGGAGGCACGCCCAATGCCCAGCAGGACCAGAACCCCCAAGATGCTCACCCTCCCCGAAGTCTGCGAAGAGCTGCACGTCTCGCGATCGACCTTCTACGACTGGCGCCAGAAGGGCCGCGCCCCCCGCTGCATCAAGCTCCCGAACGGCGACCTGCGCGTACGGCGGAGCGACTTGGACAACTGGCTCGACGACCACGAGGACGCTGCTTGATGGAAACGACGTACAACGTCAAGGTCTGGAAGATCGCGACGTACAAAGGGGCACGAGGTACCACGTACACCGTGCGGTGGACCTTGGACGGCAACGAGCAGCGGGCCCCGTTCGCGACACGAGCACTCGCGGACGCCTTCCGCTCCGAGCTGGTCAGCGCGACCCGGCGCGGGGAGGCGTTCAGCTTCAGCACGGGGCGGCCCGTCTCCCATCAGACGGGTGCCACGGCCGTGAACTGGTACGACTTCGCTGTCCAGTTCGCCGACCTCCAATGGGATCGGACGGCCGGCAACAGCCGGAAGAACACATCCAAGGCGCTGACGGCCACCACGGTTGCTCTGCTGCGCACACCACCGACAGGCTTCCGGCCCGTCGACGTGCGCACGGCGCTCCGGGAGTTCGCCTTCAACACCAAGCGGCGCGAGGAGGCACCGCCGGAGGTGTCGGCCATCCTCAGGTGGGTGGAACGGAACACGCTGTCCATGTCGGCCTGGGAGGACCCGGCCAAGGTGGACGGAGTTCTGCGGGCGTTCGACGTTCGGCTGGACGGCACGCGAGCCGCCGCCAGCTCCGTGAAGCGCAATCGACGCGTTCTCAATGTCGCCATGGAGCACGCTGTGAAGCGCAAGGTCCTGCGGACGAACCCCCTGCCGAAGGGCCGGGGGACCGCGCCGCCGACATCGTCAGCGGTGGACAAGCGGGCAATCCTGAACACGGGCCAGGCGGCTCGGCTGCTGGGCTGGGTGCGCGGCCGTTCCCGCGGTGGTCCCCGACTGCACGCATTCTTCGCGCTGCTCTACTACGCCGGCCCGCGCCCCGAGGAAGCAGTGGCGATGCGGGTGCGGGACATTCGGCTACCCGACCCGGACGCTGCGGACCAGTGGTGTGAGCTGTTGCTCCACACGGCTCAGCCGGAGGTCGGCAAGAACTGGACCGACAGCGGAGCCATCCACGAGAAGCGCGGATTGAAGGGGCGAGCCGCGGACGACACCCGAGTCGTCCCTGGACACCCCTCCCTCACGAGGATCCTGCGCGAGCACATCAAGGTCGAGGAGCTGAAGCCGAGCGATCTGCTGTTCCAGGGGGAGAAGGGCG
Source organism: Streptomyces sp. NBC_00859 (assembly GCF_045161865.1). Lineage (NCBI taxonomy): Bacteria > Bacillati > Actinomycetota > Actinomycetes > Kitasatosporales > Streptomycetaceae > Streptomyces > Streptomyces sp. NBC_00859. The sequence continues at coordinate 5,398,856 of NZ_CP108826.1, forward strand.
AGCTGCTCGCAGGCTCCGTCATTCGCCGGGCCTGGCGATCCGCTCGTGCCAAGGTCCTCACCCCTGATGAGTTCGCCTCACCCTTGGGCAAGCGGGTGTACGACCTGCGGCACACGCGGTTGACCAAGTGGCTCGACGACGGCATCCCGCCGGCGCAGGTCGCGGAGTGGGCGGGGAACAGTGTGCCGATCCTGCTGGCCATCTACGCCCGCTGTGTGTCAGGTCAGCTCTCCGAGCTCAAGAAGCGGATGGAAGCGGGTGAGGACCTCCCCGAGTTGCCTGACGTGGGCTGACGGGGCACGGAGAACTTCTCCGTGCATTCTCCGTGGCCACCCGTAGAAACCCGGTGACAGCCGGACAGTGCCGGACCGTCCTCACAGCCTCCCGAGGCCGGTCCGGCACTTACGCGGCCTCTACGGACCACTCTCTAGTGTGCGTCTGACCAGCGAAAAGGCCCTCCGGGGTGGAGGGCCTCAAAGTGGTGCGAGCTGTGTGCCCCCGGCAGGACTCGAACCTGCGGCCAAGCGCTTAGAAGGCGCCTGCTCTATCCACTGAGCTACGGGGGCCGGATCGTGGCCTCGGTGGCCTGGAGCCCCGGTTGTACGGGTGCGTGACCTTGCCAGGGACCAGGATAGGGCTCCATTCACCTGCTCCCCGTTGCTTCACCTCCGTGGCACGATGTGGAGGTTCAGTGAAGCGAACTGATAATCGCAGGCGGGTGCGGATCACGCACGGCTTTTGGCTTCTCAGTTCGCGGGTGTTGTGCAGTCGTTATGCCTGCGTCCCACTCGTCCCGAGTGTCCCGGGTGTCCGAACGGCCCTGATAGCGGCCGATTGGCGCGCACAAGTGGCTATACGCTTCAAAAACCCAATTAAATTGGGCATTCTTCGCATGTGGTGACCTTGGATGTACGGCCTCAGCTGATTGACGCACTCTCCGCCCTGCGTGACCGAGTCGCCGCCGTGCGCCTTCCGCTTCCGCTGCCGGGCGCGCCGCGTGCCCGCCGGACCCGGACCGAGCTGCTCGCGCAGCTCGACGACTACCTGGTGCCCCGGCTCAGAGACCCGGAAGCGCCCCTGCTCGCCGTGATCGGCGGGTCGACCGGTGCGGGTAAGTCCACACTCGTCAATTCGCTGGTCGGGCGCCGGGTCAGTGAGGCCGGAGTGCTGCGGCCGACCACGCGGACGCCTGTCCTGGTCTGCCACCCCGACGACCACCACTGGTTCTCTGGGCCGCGCGTGCTGCCCCGCCTGACCCGCGTATGGCTTCCGCAGCAGGACGGCACCGGGGACGACGACGTATCCCCGGAGCCGCACGGAGCCCTCGGCGGTGCGCTGCGGGTCGAAACGGCGGTGAACCTGCCGCGCGGGCTCGCCCTGCTCGACGCACCCGACATCGACTCGCTGGTCGCGGGCAACCGCGCGTTGGCCGCGGAGTTGATCTGCGCCGCCGACGTCTGGGTCATGGTGACGACCGCCTCCCGGTACGCCGATGCCGTGCCCTGGCATCTGCTGCGTACCGCGAAGGAGTACAACGCGACGCTCGTCACCGTCCTCGACCGGGTGCCCCACCAGGTCGTCGGGGAGGTGTCGCGGCAGTACGGCGCGCTGCTCACCCGGGCCGGGCTCGGGGACGCGCCCCGCTTCACGATCCCGGAGCTCCCCGAGTCCGCGGGCGGCGGAAGCGGACTGCTGCCGACCAATGCCGTGGCGCCGCTGCGCGCCTGGCTGACCCAGCGCGTGCAGGATCCGGCGGCCAGACAGCAGGCCCTCGACCGGACGGCGAGCGGGGTGATCGACTCGCTGGGATCGCGGATGCCCGAACTCGCCGCGGCCGTGGCCGTGCAGTATTCCGCAGCCGTACGGCTCACCGGCACCGTCGAGGAGGCGTACGGCAGCGAGGGCAGGCGGGTACGCGCGCGCCTCAGATCGGGTGCCGTCCTGGCCGGTGACGCGCGGACACGGTGGCGCGGCTACCCGCTGGACAGCTCGTCGGACGAGCTCCTCGACGCGCTTGCCGAGAGCCTTGCCGTACTGCTCCAGTGCGCCGTGGCCGCCGCCGACGAACGGGTCCGCGAGAGCTGGGGCCGTGAGCCCGCGGCCGGCGGACTTGAGACGGAGGCGGTGGAGTCCGGCGAGCGGGTGGCCGTCGCCGTACGGCGCTGGCGGCGGGTCCTGGAGGAGCTGGCCGAGGAAGAGGTGCGGGAGCTGGAGCGGTCGGCCGCGCCTGACCCCGAGGCGGTCGCAGCGCTGCTGGCCGCCGCGCTGCTGGGCGGGCGCCGGACACGCAAAGCGGGGGAGCGGCTGGCCGAGCGCATCGGAGCTCAGGGGGCGCTGAGGCTGCGCGACAAGGGCGCGGAGCTGGTCAGTACGTACATCGACGACGTGCTCGGCGCGGAACGCGACCGTCGGCTCGCGCCCCTGGAGGCCCTCGACGTGGGCCCCGAGTCGCAGGCCGAACTGATCGCCGCGCTGTCCGTACTGCAGAAGGAGAAGTACCCGCGATGACCGAGCTGACAGAAGCGACCGGGGCCGGAGCAGCAAGGGCAGCCGGGACGGCAGGAGCGATGGGGACAGTCGGTGGCGGAGCGTCGGAGGCGGATGCGGTGAGGGACAGCACGGCGGTGACGGAGGCAGCGGGAGGGGCTGCTGGTGCCCACGTGACCTTCGTATCGGACACGGACGCGGATGCGGGGCGGGAGAGGCCGGATTCGTCGGATCCGGGGGAGGGGCGAGAGGCGTGGCAGGACCAGGGGGCGCAGGAGGAGCGGGTACCACTGGGAGCTCCCCGCGCAGTGCCCGGGGCTTCCGGCGCGCCCTCCGGCACGGCCTCCGTCTCGGCATCGGGCACGGCCGGCGGGGCAGCCCCGGAAGGTGAACCCGTTCCGGTCGGCGGGGGCGGCGGCGGGGCCAGGATGCCGGGGCAGGGCGGCCACCGCTGGGACGACGGATTCATCGCGCGGCGCGCGGTCGGCCGAGACAGCGCATCGGGCAGCGCCCCGGACTTCAACATGCGCCCCCTGCCCGAGTCGTACGAGGACTTCCCGCGCTCCGTGTCGTACGGCGCCGAACTGCGTGCCCGGCTGGACGCCCTGCGCGAGCTGGTCGGTCTCTCCCGTACGCGCCTCGACGGCCCCACTCTGGCTGAGGCGGGACGGGTACTCGACGAGGCGTCGGCACGGCAGCGGCTGTCCTCCCAGCACACCGTCGTCGCCATCGCGGGCGCGACCGGCAGTGGCAAGTCGACGCTCTTCAACGCCCTTGCGGGAGTGGCGATCTCGGAGACCGGGGTGCGCAGGCCCACCACCTCCGCCCCCCTCGCCTGCAGCTGGACCGACGGAGCGGCCGGGCTGCTCGACCGGCTCGCCATCCCCGGCCGGCTGCGCCGCAGGCCCTGGATGAGTGCGGGGCCGGGCGACGAACTGCACGGCCTCGTCCTCATCGACCTGCCCGACCACGACTCGGCCGTGACCGCGCACCGTGACCAGGTGGACCGGGCGATGGAGCTGGTCGACGCGGTGATCTGGGTGGTCGACCCGGAGAAGTACGCGGACGCCGCACTCCACGACCGCTACCTCAAGCCGCTCGCGGGCCACGCCGAGATCACCTTCGTGGTGCTCAACCAGATCGACCGGCTGCCCGGCGAGGCCGCGGACCAGGTGCTGGACGACCTGCGCCGGCTGCTCGACGAGGACGGGATGGCGCTGGGCGAGCACGGCGAGCCGGGTGCGACGGTGCTGGCGCTCTCGGCCCTCACCGGCGAGGGCGTCGGCGAACTCCGCGAACTCCTCGGCCGGTTCGTCCGGGAGCGCGGCGCGCCGGCACGCCGGCTGTCCGCCGACGTGGACGCGGCGGCGGACGAGCTGCGTTCGGTGTACGTGGCCGAGGGGCACGCGGGGCTGGGAGAGCCGGCGCGCGAGCAGTTCGGTGACCGGCTCGGCGACGCGGTCGGTGCGCTGGCCGCGGGTGAGGCGGCGGAGCGCGAGTGGAGCAGGAACGCGGTGAAGGCGTGCGGGACGCCGTGGCTGCAGCTCTGGCGCTGGTACGGGGCCACGCGCGCGCCCGGCGGCCTGGAATCGGCTCCCGGGGAGACCGGACCGGAGCCCGCGGGAACGGAAGCCACGGCCAGGCAGCAGGTGGAGCAGGCCGTGCGGATGCTCGCGGACGAGGCGGCGGACGGGCTGCCCGCACCCTGGGCGCAGGCGGTGCGGGAGGCGGCCGTACGGGGCGCCGACGAGCTGCCCGGGGTCCTGGACGAGCTGGCGGTGACCACCGTCGCGCAGGAGCCGGGCGGCCGTTCGGGGCGGCCCGCCTGGTGGCCGGCCGCAGTACTGGCCCAGGTGATGATGACGGTGCATCAGATTCTGGGTGTGCTCTGGCTGCTGGCGTCGATGGCGGGAGTGCTCGATGTCGCCCCGCTGACGCCGGTCCTGGTGATGATGGCCGGGACCGTGGGCGGCCCGCTCGTGGAGTGGTCCTGCGGGGTGGCCGTACGGGGGCCCGCACGCCGGTACGGCCAGGACGCTGAGCGCAGGCTGCGGGAGGCGGCGGCGGCGTGCGGCAGGGCGAAGGTGCTCGATCCGGTCGCGGCCGAGCTGCTGCGCTACCGGGAGGTGCGGGAGCAGTACGTGACCGTGAACGGGTTGTCCACAACCGGCAAGTAGTCCACAGGCGCGAGCGGCACAACCTCCGCCGGGCCAGCATGGGAACCGGAGCAGCGACCGGCGGTGGGGCGAGTGATGACTCGGCTGCCGGGCAGCCGGGTGCTTCCGCGGGGCCGTCACGGGGGCGGCCCCGCAGTACCACGGGGGACGGGGAGGCAGGGGTCATGAACGACACCTTGGTGACATTGGTGGGAAATGTGGCGACGGCGCCTGAATACCGGGACTCGGTCACCGGAGGAATGGCGCGATTTCGCTTCGCGGTCGCAGCGCGCCGCTGGGACCGGCAGAAACAGGCCTGGACCGACGGGCCGACCAGCTTCTACACAGTGTGGGCATGGCGGACACTCGCCGCGAATCTGGCTGGATCGGTGTCCGTTGGTGAACCACTCGTCGTGCACGGCAGGTTGAAGGTGCGCGAAGAGGACAAGGACGGACAACGTAGATTCTCGGCGGACATCGAGGCGCTCGCCGTGGGGCACGACCTGACGCGCGGAACCAGCGCGTTCAAGCGTGTGACCAGGGCTGATGCGTCTCTGACGGGGCGCCGGAAGGACCTGGTCCCCTGATCCGGGCCCGGCCTGCCCCAGCGCTTCACCGGCCGTACACGAGTGGAGATTTGTCGATACAGTCGCGTGACGGAGGGTATTCGCGGTAACGATTCTGATTCGGAATGGTTATCAGACGCCATGTGTGGAGACCGTGTTGCTCCTGCGTCCATAGGATTCCCAGATACTCACGGGGCATTTGAGTCTGCCGGCGAGGAACTTCCCCCACGCACGCCATGAGGCGCATCGCGCGAAGAGTCCTTGCCCGAAGGGGAATTCTGTGTTTTCTGCGCTTTTTGCGGGTTCTGGTCCTTCCATACGACGGCGGGGCACCTCCCGTCTCGCTGCCGCGGCCCTGACCGCGGGGCTGGTCGCCGGTGGCGCCGCGGCCACCGCGGGGCCTGCGTTTGCCGACGACGCGCCCGCCAACTCCTCCGGTGTCACCGCCACCCTGGACAACCCCGGGGTGTCGGTCGGGGACAAGGTCGTGATCGACGGTGCCGACGAGACGGCCGGGCTCTTCGAGCTGAAGGTCGACGGCGGCGGGTCCATCAAGACGTACTGCATCGACCTGCACAACCACACTCAGGCCAATACCTCCTACCGTGAGGTCACTTGGGCCGAGTCCTCGCTCGCGCACAACGACGACGCGGGCAAGATCCGCTGGATCCTCGAGCACTCCTACCCGCAGGTGACGCCCGCCTCGCTCGGTGCGGAGCTCAACGTCTCGCTGACGGACGCGACGGCCGCCGCTGCCACCCAGGCCGCGATCTGGCACTTCTCGGACCACGTCGACGCGGTGCCGAAGGACGAGGCCGGCCGCAAGCTGACCGAGTACCTGGAGAAGACCGCGGCCAACGTCGCCGAGCCGGCTGCCTCGCTCTCGGTCGGCCCTGCCGACGTCGCGGGCCACCCGGGCGAGTCGCTCGGCCCGGTGACGGTCTCGACCAACGCCGCCAAGGCCGAGGTGGCCCTCGCTCCGGACGCCCCGCAGGGTGTCACTGTCGTCGGTAAGGACGGCAAGCCCGTCACCAGTGCGGCCAATGGCACGCAGCTGTTCTTCAAGGTCCCGGCCGGCACTCAGCCCGGCTCGGCGAAGCTGACCGTCACCGCGCAGACCGCCGTGCCGATCGGCCGCGCCTTCGTCAGCGACTCCAAGAGCCAGACGCAGATCCTCGCGGGCACCAGCACCGCGTCGGTCGCCGCGACCGCCTCGGCCAACTGGGCCAGCAAGGGTGCCATCCCGGCGCTCTCCGCCACGAAGGACTGCGCCAAGGGCGGAGTGGACATCACCGCCAGCAACAAGGGCGATGAGGCGTTCACCTTCGAGCTGGCAGGCCAGAAGCACGTCATCGAGGCCGGCAAGTCGCAGACGGTGACCGTCCCGGTCGCTGAGGACCAGGCCTACGACTTCACGATCAAGGGCCCGAACGGCTTCGAGAAGCGCTTCCAGGGCGTCCTCGACTGCAAGACGGCCGGCAGCACCCCCACCCACGGCGCCACCCCGTCCCCGAAGCCCAGCGCGGCCTCGGCCGGCGGTAGCACCTCGGGTTCGCACGGCGGCGGCCTGGCCGAGACCGGCAGCTCCAGCTCCACCCCGATGATCGCCGGTATCGCGATCGCCCTCGTGGTGCTCGGTGGCGGCGCGGTCTTCATGCTCCGCAGGAAGAACAGCACCGCGGGTAACTGATCCCGGGACCCGGTCGCCGGAGGGCAGTGGTCCTTCGGCCGGGTCGCGAGCAGTGAGTGAACGGTCACCGGACACGGAGTGACCACCCGCAGGCAGCGGCCCCGGTACGCCTCGGCGTACCGGGGCCGTTTCGCGTGCCGGGCGCGGACGGGGGCCGTCGCATGCCCGGCAGCCGGGCGGGGGCCGGTCGCCCCGGCGGGCGGGGCCGTGCGTGGGCCGTGCGGGAGACCGGCGGGAAGCGGGTGGCGCGGACGAAATGGGGCCACCAGTGAGCAACATTGACAGAAAGCGACGAATCTGCGTCCGGCCGTCGCAGGTCAGCCCGGTGGACCGGGTGAGAGGGCAGGCGGTTTCCGTCTCCGGGCGGCCGTCAGGCAAGATGGGGTGTATCTGCCCACACATCTAATGCCGGACGGTTTCTCTTGGCTGAGTTCATCTACACCATGCGCAAGACGCGCAAGGCGCACGGCGACAAGGTGATTCTCGACGATGTCACCCTGAACTTCCTGCCCGGCGCGAAGATCGGTGTCGTGGGCCCCAACGGTGCCGGTAAGTCCACGGTCCTGAAGATCATGGCGGGTCTTGAGCAGCCCTCCAACGGTGAGGCGTACATCTCGCCGGGATTCAGCGTCGGCATCCTCATGCAGGAGCCCGAGCTGGACGAGTCCAAGACCGTCCTGCAGAACGTCCAGGACGGCGCCGCCGAGATCATGGGCAAGCTCCAGCGCTTCAACGAGGTCGCCGAGCTGATGGCGACCGACTACTCCGACGCGCTCATGGACGAGATGGGCAAGCTCCAGGAGGACTTGGACCACTCCAACGCCTGGGACCTGGACGCCCAGCTGGAGCAGGCCATGGACGCCCTGGGCTGCCCGCCCGGCGACTGGCCCGTCGTGAACCTCTCCGGTGGCGAGAAGCGCCGCGTCGCGCTCTGCAAGCTGCTGATCGAGGCGCCCGACCTGCTCCTCCTCGACGAGCCCACCAACCACCTGGACGCCGAGTCGGTGAACTGGCTGGAGCAGCACCTCTCGAAGTACGCGGGCTGTGTCATCGCCGTCACTCACGACCGGTACTTCCTTAACAACGTCGCCGAGTGGATCCTGGAGCTGGACCGCGGCCGGGCGATCGCCTACGAGGGCAACTACTCCACGTACCTGGACAAGAAGTCGGCCCGGCTCAAGGTCGAGGGCCGCAAGGACGAGAAGCGTCAGAAGCGGCTCAAGGACGAGCTGGAGTGGGTGCGCTCCAACGCCAAGGGCCGCCAGACCAAGTCCAAGGCCCGCCTCGCGCGTTACGAGGAGATGGCGGCCGAGGCGGACAAGATGCGGAAGCTGGACTTCGAGGAGATCCAGATCCCGCCGGGCCCGCGTCTCGGTTCCATCGTCGTCGAGGTCGAGAACCTCTCGAAGGCCTTCGGCGACAAGGTGCTCATCGACGACCTGTCCTTCACGCTGCCGCGCAACGGCATCGTCGGTGTCATCGGCCCGAACGGCGCGGGCAAGACCACGCTGTTCAAGATGATCCAGGGCCTGGAGACGCCGGACTCCGGCGCCATCAAGGTCGGCGACACGGTCAAGATCTCGTACGTCGACCAGAGCCGCGCCAGCATCGACCCCAAGAAGACCCTCTGGGCGGTCGTGTCGGACGAGCTGGACTACATCAACGTCGGCCAGGTCGAGATGCCTTCGCGGGCGTACGTCTCCGCGTTCGGCTTCAAGGGCCCGGACCAGCAGAAGCCGGCCGGCGTCCTCTCCGGCGGTGAGCGCAACCGTCTCAACCTGGCGCTGACGCTCAAGGAGGGCGGCAACCTGCTGCTCCTCGACGAGCCCACCAACGACCTGGACGTCGAGACGCTCTCCTCCCTGGAGAACGCGCTGCTCGAATTCCCCGGCGCGGCCGTCGTGATCTCCCACGACCGGTGGTTCCTCGACCGCGTCGCCACGCACATCCTGGCGTACGAGGGCGAGTCCAGGTGGTACTGGTTCGAGGGCAACTTCGAGTCGTACGAGAAGAACAAGGTCGAGCGCCTCGGCGCCGACGCGGCCCGGCCGCACCGTGCCACGTACAAGAAGCTGACGCGGGGCTGACCGTGCGGCACATTTATCCCTGCCCCCTGCGCTGGTCGGACATGGATGCCTTCGGGCACGTCAACAACGTCGTCTTCCTGCGGTATCTGGAAGAGGCGCGGATCGACTTCATGTTCCGGCTGGCGCAGGGGGACGGTTCGCCGTCGTTCTCCGGCGGCTCCGTGGTGGCGCGGCACGAGATCGACTACGTGCGGCCGCTGGTGCACCGGCATGAGCCGGTCACCGTGGAGTCCTGGGTGACGAAGATCGGCGCGGCGTCGCTGACCATCGCGTACGAGGTCAAGGACCCGGACCAGGTGTACGTACGGGCGTCGACGATCGTCGTCCCGTACAACCTGGAGGCCCAGCGTCCGCGGCGTATCACCGCCGAGGAGAAGTCCTTCCTCCAGGAGTATCTGGACGTGCCGGGAGCGCTCGCCGCATGACGGGGCTGCCGGGGCGCCTGGACTTCGCCGACGCCGGGGAGGCGGCCGATCTCGCCGCCTTCCTGGCCCGGCTGATCCACTACGACCGTGCCGCCGCGGTGCGGCTGCAGGCTCGTTCGGACGGCGCCGCGGAGCAGAGTCTGGCCGTCTTCGGGCGCCCGCCGTCGTTCGAGGTGCTGGCCGTCCGGTCGGCGCGGCTGGCCGCCCCGGTGGAGCTCGACATCACGGTCTCGGCGGGTGAACTGCTCGAATCCATCGACGAGTCGGGCGCCGCGGCCACTGTCCCCGCCCCGGTCACCGGCCCCCCGTGGGCCGGTCTGCTGCCGCCCCGCAGCGGCTGGCAGCAGCTGCCCGGACTGCCGCCGCCTGCTGCGCTGCACTCCGCGGTCGCGGCTGTCGTCGCTGAATTCCGCGTCCGTACAGAGGAGTTGCCGGCCGAACAGCGGACCCGGGCCGAACTCGACCGGATCGGCCGGGAGATCTGGTCCCGGCCGGTCGGCGGCAGCGCCCTCCCGGTCCGCGCGGCGCACGCCGCCCAGTCGCTCGGATTCCTCCGCGCGGTCCGCGTGGCGGTGCCCGACCTCTCGGCCGGCACCGGTGACCCCGGCCCGTACACGCTGCTCGGCGCCGGCTCGTGGCTGCGCCTGCGCACCCCGTACGGCTCGACAGCCGTGCGTGCGGCGTCCGCGCTGGGCGGCCTGAGCGTCACGCCCGCCCAGGCCCCGCGCCGGTAGGCATCCGGCCGGGACAGCCCTCAGCCTTCGGTGTTCACCATCGAGGCCGCGGCGTAGGTGAGGTACTTCCAGAGCTCCCGCTCGTGCTCCTCGGCCAGCCCGAGCTCGTCGACCGCCGCCCGCATGTGCTTCAGCCAGGCGTCATGGGCGGCCCGGTCCACCTGGAACGGTGCGTGCCGCATACGCAGCCGGGGGTGCCCGCGGTCGTCGCTGTAGGTGCGGGGGCCACCCCAGTACTGCATGAGGAAGAGGGCGAGCCGCTCCTCGGCCGGGCCGAGGTCCTCCTCCGGGTACATCGGCCGCAGCAGAGGATCTTCGGCGACACCCAGGTAGAAGTGGTGCACCAGGCGCCGGAAGGTCTCCTCGCCGCCGACCTGCTCGTAGAAGGTCTGCTGCTGAAGCGTGCCGCGCGGGATCTCTGTCACCCCTCCATGGTCGCAGACGGGGCGGCGGAGGTCTGCGGTCCTAAGACCCCGGGACTCTCCCGGGATCTCTTCGCCAACCGGCCGTTTCGCGCTCGCCTCCCGCCGGTGAACGCAGCAGAGTGGATATATGGGCGCAGATCAGGCATTGCGGGCGGGGCTGGTGCGGGAGATCGCGGAGAGCGGCGCACTGGCGGATCCAGCCTGGCGGGACGCGTTCGACACCGTGCCCAGGCACCTCTTCGTGCCCTACTACTTCGCGGACGGCGCGGGACGCCGGGACCGGATGTGGGGAGAGGATCCCGACCCGGAGCGGCGCAGGCAGTGGCTGGAGGGGGTGTACAGCGACCAGCCACTGGCCACCCGGATCCGGGACGGGGAGCTGATCTCGTCCAGCAGCCAGCCCTCACTGATGGCGCGGATGCTGGACGGACTCGCGGTGCGCGACGGGGACGCGGTACTGGAGATCGGGGCGGGCAGCGGGTACAACGCGGCGCTGCTGGCGCACCGGCTGGGCGACTCCCTGGTCACGACCGTGGACCTCGATCCGGAGATCACCGAATCGGCGCGTGCCCATCTGTCGGCCGCCGGCCACTCTCCGGCTGTCGTCACCGGGGACGGCGCGCTGGGCTGCCCCGCGCGGGCGCCCTTCGACGGGATCATCGCGACCTGCGAGCTTCCTTCCGTTCCGCGGGCCTGGCTGGCGCAGTGCCGGCCGGGAGCCCGGATCCTCGCGCCGCTGGCGACCGGACTGATCGTGCTGCGGGTGCGGGACGCGGGGCATGCGCAGGGGCGGTTCCTGGAGACGCCCGCCTACTTCGTACGGCTGCGCGGTGGCGGTCAGGGGGAGTCGGCGGTGTACGGAGGCGGGCTGCCGCCCAGCGTCCTGGAGGACGGGCTGTTCCGCTTCGTGCTCGCCCTGACCAGGGGCACCCTCGATCCGGTAGAGGCCTTCTCGCTCTGGGAGCGCGAGGGGCGTCCGCCGCGCGAACGGTTCGGTGTGACGGTGAGCGGGGAGCACGAGTGGGCCTGGCTGGACGACCCCGAAGGTCCGTACGCCTGGCCGCTCGTTCCCCCCGCTCACCGTCCGGCGGCTACTGCCCCCGGTGGATCGTGATGGTGGTCCAGGCGCCTACGTGCACCCGGTCGCCCTCGTCGAGCGGGATCGGTACGTAGGGCTGGATCGGGTCCTCGGCGCCGTTGACCGTCGTGCCGTTCGTCGAGTTCTGGTCGACGACCGCCCAGGTGCCGTCCGGCTGCTGGACGAGCACCGCGTGCTGGTGCGAAACACCGGGGTCCTCGGGCGGGACCGACAGGTCGATGTCGGGGGACTCACCCGTCGAGTGCCTGCGGCGGCCGATGGTGATCTGGTTCCCGGTGAGCGGGAGCCGCTGCTCGGGGGAGTACGCGGGCAGGTTGAGCCCGGTCGCCTCGGGGCCACTGCGCTGCATCATCGCCATGAAGTACTCACGGTCGGGCCCGACCGTGGCGGACCAGCCCGCGGCCCGGCCGCCGGGCTGCCCCTGGCCGGGCTGCCCCGGGTGGCCCGGCCCCTGTTGGGGCTGGGCCAGCGGGCCGGGGCCCTGGGGGCCCGGCGGCTGGACCTGGGGCGGTGGCTGCTGCTGTTGAGGCTGCGGGGGCTGGAACTGCTGCGGGGGCTGGTGGTGCTGAGGCGCCTGCGGCGGTCCGGCCGGTCCTTGCGGCTGTCCGGGGTTCTGCTGTCCCGTCCCCGGTCCGCGTCCCTGTCCCGGCGGCTGGGCCTGGGACGGGGGCGGGAGCAGCCAGTCGTCGGCGTTCGGCTGCTCGGGAGGGCGCGGGGACTGCGGCTGCGGCGCCCTCGGCGGCTGGGCGAACGAGGGCGGCGGCGGGGCGGACTGCTGCTGGTACGCGGGAGGCGGCGGAGGTCCCGGCGGACCGGCCGGTGAGTTCGTCAGCGGCTCGGCCGGGCGGTTCACCTGCGAGGGCCGCGAGCGCTGGTACTCGAACGCGTCCGGCGGCCTGGGGGGCTGCTGCTGGGACTGGAAGCCCGGCGGCAGGTTCGGCGCCACCGGCGTGTACGAGGTGGCGGTGTTGGTGAGGAAGTTCCACCGGCACTCCTCGCAGAACGGCGCCCCGGCCTCGCGCGGCGTACGGCACTGCGGGCAGATCTCCGCCTGGGCGGTGGCGTCCGGCGGCGGATAGCCGTAACCGGCGGCGGGGTGCCCGCCCGGCGGGGGCTGCTGGGGTGCTCCACCGCCCGCGTACGGCGGGGGCGGCGGGGGAGGCGGCGGCACGGCGCCCATGCGATGGCCGCAGACCTCGCACCAGTCGTCGGATCCCGACTGGTGTCCGTTCGGGCAGGTCGGCATGGAGTCGCTTCCCCCTCTCCTCATCCGGCCCGAAGGCCGCAAAACGTCACTTCTGCTGCTAGTGCTGCTGTTCTGTTACTTCTTCACGCGAACTGTCTTCGTGGAGCGCGTCTCGAGGGTCATCTCGTCCGCCTCCGCGACCTTTGCCTTCAGTCGCACAGTACCGGTCGCTTCGTCGACGACGTCCACCACCTTCGCGAGCAGTTTCGCAGTGTCCGCGTTCCCCGAGGCGGCCGCAAGCTGGACCGCGCGGCCGAGCTTCGCGGTCGCTCCGTCCAGATTGCCGGATTTGCGGGCATCAAGGCCCTGTTGGATGGCTTGTGCCAGTTCAGCCTGGCCTGTGTAGTGCGCGACCTGTGGGTTGATCGAGGTCGAAGCGACCATGTCGTCCGTCCAGACCGCGCGGACCAGACCCTGCGAGAGGGTCTGCGGCGCGCCCCCCGCGGGGCCGGGCAGGACGAGCGAGACGCGGGCGGCGAGCATCTCCTGGCCGATGCCCGCTTCCGGTACCTGGACGCACAGGTGGTAGTCGCGGGACTCGTCCCCCCACGAGCCGGTCGGGTAGTCGCCGGCGCGCGGCCCGACTTCGGTGCGACGGCCCGTCAACGCCTGCACCGTGGGCGCCACTTGCTTGACGTACCTGATCTCCACGCCGACCGGTGTCCAGAGCCGCAGTGCGACGTCCGCGACCTCCTTGCCCATCGCGTTCTCCATCATCCGCGTGAAGTCCGCGGAGAGATGCGAGGGATCGGCCACGATGTCGGCCGTGCCGAGCAGCGCCGACGCGATGCCGGTGACCTCCTTCACTTCCCAGTCGGTGCCCACCCCGCGGGCGTCACAGGTGAAGCGGCCCGCCGCGGCGTCGAGAGAGGCCCGCAGATCCTCCGGGGCCTCGTGCTCGTTCCGGCCGTCGGTCAGCAGGATGCCGTGCTTGATCTGCGGCACCGCGTCGCCCGGAGCGGCCGGGGTGTTGAGCAGCCGGTCGGCGAGGCGCAGCCAGGTCCCGATTGCCGTGCCCCCGCCGGCGCTCAGCCCGCGCAGCGCCTCCCTGGCCTGGGCGCGGGTCTGCGGGCCTGCGACGGCCAGCCGTCCGTTGCCCGGGTAGATGTCCTTCGCCACATGGGTGCCCGCGACCACGGAGAAAGCGGTGCCGTCCCGCAGCGCATCGATCGCGGAGGCCGTCGCCTCACGCGCGTTGCGCATCTTCGTCGGCGGGTAGTCCATCGACCCTGAGCAGTCCACCATGATCACCACGGCGGCGCCCGGCGCCTGGCCCGGCGACGGTGCGGGCGATGTGCTCGCACCCGTGAGTGCGGCACCGCTGGTTCCGCCACCGGTCGAGGTGACCGTGACGATCGCGTTCACCTCGCGCCCGCCCTCCGGCAGGAACTCGTTCTGGTACACGTCGACGGAGAATTGCGGCACGTTGGATTTGGAGAAGTTGGCCATCCGGTGGGCTCCTTGACGACAACGCGGCAATCGCAACTGGTTGACAGGACGGAGTGGCTCTCACGCCTTCACGTAGGCGTTCCTGCCCTTCGCGCAGGCATGGGGAACGGCACGACAGCCACTGTTACGTTGTCGTGGCCCCCGCCGTCGAGCGCGTGACCGACGAGCACCTGCGCACTGTGCAGGGCTCGTACGGCGGCGTCAGGCGGAACGATCTGCGCCATTTCCTCCGCCGACTCCGCGTAGTTCCACAGGCCGTCGGAGCAGACCACCACCACGCCCGGCCGGTCCGGTTTGAAGGACGCGGTGTGCGGCTCCAGTTCGTACGCGTCGGCGCCGAGCCAGCCAGTGATGGCGTGGGCCCGCTCGTCCGCGTAGGCCTGCGCCTCGTTCATCAGCCCGTTGGCGACCATCTGAGCCGCCCAGGAGTCGTCCTCGGTGAGCCGGGACGGGTGGGCGGTGCGGTCGTCGGGAACCCAGTACACCCGGCTGTCGCCCACCCAGCCGACGACGAGGAGGCCACCCACCGTGATGGAGGCCACCAGGGTGCAGGCCGGTGCGTTCTGATGGCGGTGCGTGTCGTGCTCCATGGCCCCCGTCGGCTCGGCCGCCAGCGAGTTGACCGCGTCCGACGCGGCGACGATCGCCTCGTGCAGTGCCTGCTGGGGATGCTTGCCCGCGGGCAGGGCTGCCAGCAGCGAGGCATCGGCCGCCGTTGCCGCCGCGGCTGACGCCTCGTCGGGACGGGTCGCCGATGACACCCCGTCACAGACGATCGCGACGGTGGCCGCCGAACCGTCCGGAAGGGGCACCGACGACACGGCGAAGGCGTCCTCGTTGCGGTGATGGCGCAGCCCGCGGTCGCTCACCGCTGCCACCGAGTCCAGCTCCTGCTCCATGTGGTCGCGCTCGCGGGGCTGGGCGTGACCGCAGTTCTCGCAGTAGCCGTCGTCGTCGATCCGGCCGGTACGGCAGGCGACGCAGACCTTCGTGCCCGCCGCCGGGGTGAGCGGCGCGGCGTCCGGGCCCCGGGGGTCCGGCGAGGGCAGTGCGTACTCATCGGGCGCCGGCGGGCCGTCGAACCTTACGGCTGCGGGCAGTTCACCGCCGTCCGACGCCGTGCCCGGCACATCCGACGCGGCCTGTACGGGCGCCGGGCTGCCCGAGCTGTCCCGGTCGGCGGCGGCCGGCCAGGTGGCGTGCGGTACCCGCGCCGGGGTCGCGCCGCCGGCAGCGGCCGCGGGGCGGCCGTCCGGCGGCTCGGGCACCGCAGACAGGTCGTACCCGCACGCGCCGCAGAACAAGTCGCCGGGCTCCAGCGGCTCCTCGCAGCTGGGGCACGTGACCAGATTCGTCTGGGACATCAATTCACACCCACGTCCGGGGGCGGAAACGGTTGGCCCGCTCCACCAGGTCGATCCTCTCCTCGCCGCGCTGGGCGAGCCGGGCGAGTACCCGGTACGAGCGTTCGAGTCCGAAGCGCAGGCCACGCTCGTCGAGTGGACTGCCGAGCAAGGTGGTGGACTGCACCACCTGCCCGCTCCGGCCTCCGGAGAGTACCCAGTCCAGGGCCGTGCCCAGTACTTCGGTGGTGAGCTGCTCCCGCCGCACGGCGTCGAGACCGAACTGCTGGAGCGCCCCTACCTGCCCTGCGGCCGACCGCAGATCGTCCACCAGGGGGTCGGTCGGGACGCGGCGCCGCAGCCGGGCCCGCACGGCGGCGACACGCGCCGCCGTGTAGTGGATCGAGGCCTCGGGGACCGACTCCAGGGTCCGCACGGCTCCCGTGCGGTCACCGGCCGCGAGCTGCACCCTGGCGAGGCCGAACGCCGCGCTGACGTAGCTGGGGTCGGTCGTCCACACCAGGCGGTAGTACTCCGCCGCGTTGTCCAGCTGGCCGAGCACCTCCGCGCAGACGCCGAGCGCCAGCTTCGGCGCCGGCTCGCCCGGGAACGCGTCGTAGACCGCGTCGAAGGCGAGCGCGGCGGTCTCCCGGTCGCCGGTGACCAGCGAGGCCAGACCGCGATACCAGACGACCCGCCAGTCGTCGGGGTACTCGGTCTCCAGTGCCGCCAGCATCTCGGCCGCGGGGTACGTGTCCCGGTTGTCCAGCAGGGCCCGTGCCCGACGCAGACTGCGCTCCAGGGACGGGACGGGCGCGGACTCCAGCGCGGTGATCAGCTCGCCGGGTGCCGCGGCCATCAGACCCGCCAGGAGCCCGGCGTTCGGGTCGTTCGGGTCGATGCGCGGTACGGGCAGGGCCAGTGCGGTGGCTCCGGCGTCGAGACCGGCGAGGAACTCACCGGACGGACCGGTGGACGGACCGCTGTACAGGCCGGTGGACGGGCCGCCGTACGGGTCCGCCGATGGGCCCGGTTCCGGCGGACGCTGTGCGGGGATGCCGGTCCGGGCGGGCGCGTACGCGGCAGAACCGGCTGCGCTTGCCGCGGTGTCCGGGCCTCTCTCCCGGCCGGCCGGGGCCGCCTTCGGCCCCTTGCGCGATCCCTTACCCGCCGCCCCGCGGCCCAGGGGCAGTTCGCGTGCGCCGAGCAGCGAGACGTCCCCGGTCAGCTCCGCGAAGAGCGAGGTGTCGGTGACCCGCACCTCGGGCCCGAACAGAGTCGACAGCGAAGGCCGCGGCCGCCCGGTCTGAACGGATACGACCTCCCGCAGCACACCGGTCAGCTGCTCCGCCATCTCCGCGGCCGAGGCGAACCTGCGGGCCGGGTCCGGATCCGTGGCCCGCACGAGCAGCCGGTAGAAGGACTCGTACCGCCGGAACACCTCGATGTTGTCCGGATCGGGGAGGCTGTCGACGAAGACATTCGTATAGCCCTGGAAGTCGAACGTCAGCACCGCGAGGGTGCGTGCCACGGTGTACAGGTCGGACGCCACCGAAGGACCCGCCTCGGCGACCTCGGGCGCCTGGTAGCCGACCGTGCCGTAGATGGCTGACTCGTCGTCGTCCATGCGGCGCACCGCACCCATGTCGATGAGCTTCAGCTGGTCCTGCTGCTGTATCGCGTTGTCGACCTTGAAGTCGCAGTACAGCAGCGATCGGCTGTGCAGATGTCCCAGCGCCTCCAGGGCCTCGATCCCGTACGCACAGGCCTGCTCCACCGGCAGCGGATCGCGCCTGCCCGCGGGGCCGCGCCGCTCGTTGGCGATCTCCTTGAGCGACTTCCCGCCCACGTACTCCATGACGATGTAGCCGTCCATGGAACCGGTGCGCTGGTCGAGGTGTTCCACGAAGTTGTAGATGCGAACGATGTTGGAGTGCTCGATCTCGGCGAGGAAGCGCCGCTCCGAGATCGCGGCGGCCATCGCGTCCTGGTCGCCGGTGTCCAGCAGGCCCTTGAGCACCACCCAGCGGTCCGAGACGGCGCGGTCGACAGCGAGATAGACCCAGCCGAGGCCGCCGTGGGCCAGACAGCCCACCACCTCGTACTGCCCGTGCACGATGTCGCCGGTGGTCAGCTTCGGTACGAACGAGTAGGGGTGGCCGCACTTGGTGCAGAACCCCTCCGTGCGTCCGGGGCGCTGACCGCGCGAACGGCCCACCTGGGCACCGCAGTCGGAGCGCGAACAGAACCGCTTGCGCTCGGGCACCTCCGGATCGGCCATCACGGCGGTCTGCGGATCGGGCCGCGGCACATCGGGCACCGAGACGAGACCCGCACCCAGCCTGTTACGGCTCGACGAACCCGCCGACGCCCCTGAGCTGCGCACCGAGACCGAACGCGACGAGGCGCGTCCGGACAGGGACCGCGAGAGCCGCCCGGATACCGACCTGCGCGACGTCGACGACCGGGCGGACGACCTGGCCGACCTGGACGACGTCCCGGAACCGCCGCGTGCCGAAGCGCTGTTGGAACCCACGCTGCTGCCCGCCCGGCCGCCGCCCGCGATCCCGGTCGGCGGTGAGCTCACCAGCCCGCTGGGCGACACCACCGGCGCCAGACCGCACGTGCCGCAGTACAGCTCGCCGCCGCCCATGTCCTCGTAGCTGCCGTCGCAGCCGGGCCGCTGGCACTTCTGCTGTTCGCTCATCCCGCATCCCTCACGCGTTCCCCCTGTGGTCGGTGGGTCCGGGCTGCCGCGGGACCAGGACCTCCGCCGTGGCCTGCTGATAGCGGAGCACCGCCTGCTCGGCGACGCGCAGATCGCACGGCGCGCTCCACAGCATTCTGCGGGCCGCGTCGTACCGCTCGATCAGCAGGGGATCCTCGGCCATCCCGTGCCGGGCGACCTTCGCCTTGTACGCGTCGAGCCGGCCGCGAAGCTCTGCCCGGACGGCGAGTGGCGCGGTGACCGCGGACAACGAGTCGCGGGCTCGCCGCAGTTCGTCATCGGCCTCCCGTTCGAGGGATTCCAGCAGCGGGGACAGCCGGTGCCACTGGGCGTGCCTGCGGTACTCGGCGGCCGCCCGCAGCTGCTCCTGGAGCACCGTCGAAGGGCCGCTGACCGCGGGGACCTCGGACGCCGCGATCTTCGCAAGCACCTCACCGCGCGCCGACCTCGCCTCGGTGAGCGTACGGTCGGCCCGCGTCAGTACGTCCCGCAGCCGCAGCAGCCGCTGCTCGGCGTCCTGGCGCACGGTGAGCACGGCGTCGATCTCGCGGCGGATCTCCTCCAGGGCGCGGGCCGCCCGGTCGTAGCGCCCGGTGTCGGGGCGCCCGCCGCCAGGGGCCGAACTGCCTTGAGTGGGGCGCCAGTAGGACAGCGGATCAGCGATCACCCCGGCGCGCAGATCGGTCAGCTCCTGGGTGATCGACTCCAGGTCGTCGCCCGCCGGGTGCTCACCCGGGCGTACGCCGACCGAATGCGCCAGCGAACGGGTGCGCCCCAGCTCGGCCGCGAGCAGGTCTATCCGGGCGGGCAGCGCGGACCACACCGAGTCCGATGCGACGATCATGTCCAGCGACTCCGCGTACAGACCGTTCATCCGGGTCACCAGCTCTTCGAGCGAGAACCGCTCGGTGAGCCCGGCGGGCCCGGTGAGAGAAGCGGGAAGCTGCGCGGCGTTGCCCGCCAGGACGACACCCCGGCCGCGCAGCACGTCCGTGAGCCCGGCCAGCTCCTCGTGGCCCGGCCAGCGCCGCCGGGAACGGAGCCTGCGGGCCTCCTCCAGTGCCTTCGCGTAGGCGTCGAAGTACGTCCAGAGCGCGGTGATGGACTGCTCGGTGGCGGCCCAGCGGTCCTTGGTCGTCCCGGTCAGCTCAGCGCCTTCGAGGAGCCTGCGCCCGGCGTGATCCTGCAGGGCGAGGAGTGAGGTCTCGATCGCCTCGTGCTCCGCACCGAGCCGTGCCAGTGCATGGTCCACCTCGTCCCGGTCCATCACCGGCCCGGGGGGGCTCCCCGGCCCGCCGGGGCTGGGGACGGAACCCGCGACGCCCATCGATCACCTCTCCGCTGCGTTGTGCCTGTGCCTGTGCTGCCTACAGTGTCAAGTTCTGCCCGTGGCCGCGCCGTTCTACCGGTACTTCGGCGCCGGAGGGCCGGTTATCCCCTTCAGATCCGCCGCCAGCCAGCGCCGGTACGCCTTCATCCAGGGGCTCTCATTACCGCCCTTGCGGTAGTCGACGAGCACCTGGTTGATCCGGCGCACCAGATCGTCGTTGCCCAGTTTCGTGGCCACGCCGTAGTACTCGGTGGTGAAGGGGTCGCCCTTGAGGTCGACGGCCGGGTCCTGAGCCGCCTGGCCGGCGGCCAGGGCGTTGTCCGTGACCACCGCGTCGACCAGGCCCAGTTGCAGCTTGACCAGGCAGTCCAGCTGGTTGGGCACGGTCCGCTGCGCGGTCGCGGTATCGGCGAAGACCGCGCCGTACGACTTGGCCTTCAGCGCGTCGTACGCCGTCGAACCGGTCGCCGTGCAGACCTTCCTGCCCTTGAGCGTGTCGTTGTACCCGGTGATCGGGGAGCCCTTGGGGGCGAGAACCTGCTGGCCGGCCTGGAAGTACGCGGTCGAGAAAGCGGCTTGCTTGATCCGCTCGCAGTTGACCGTCATCGTCCGCACGACGATGTCGACCTTGCCCTCCTGCAGTGCCTCGATGCGCTGGTTGGTCGGGATGGCGCGGTAGGTGACCTTGCTCTCGCTGCCCAGGATGTTCTTCGCGATGGCCCGGACAAGAGCGATGTCGAAGCCGTCCAGCCTGCCGGTGGCCGGATCGCGGTACCCCCAGCGGAAGCTGTTCTGGTCGACGCCGACGACCAGGTGCCCGGCCTTCTTGATCCTGTCGATGGTGGGCCCGTCGGCGCTCGACGGCTGAAGGCTCGCCTCCGGGTCCGTGCAGGTCTCCGCCTTCGCGGGCACGGCGCCCGGGGCCTTCGCGGGCGGCGCCTGCGCCAACGGGCGACCGCCCGGCCGTGCCCCGTCGCCGGAGCCGCCGCCCAGGACGAGCGGGAGCATGGTCGCGGCCGCTGTCAGCCCGCACGCCGCGGCCATCGCTGTGACGCCGCCCCAGCCACGGAATCTGCCGGTCCTCGGATTCAGCACGCTGCCCCTCCTCACCTGTACTCCGAAAGCCTGCGGCTGATTCCCAGCCCCGCGGCCGCGGCACCCAGCACGGCCAGCACCGCCGCGCCCACCGGGAGACCGGCCAGCGCGCCCCGGCCGTCCGTCGCGGCGCGGGTGAACTCCGTCTGCTCATGGCCGATCGCCCGGTCCAGTTCCGAGTCCACCTGGTCGAAGGACTGGCCGGTGGAGCCGGTGCCGCCGATGACCTGCTTCAGCGCGTCGTCGTAGTCACCGCTGTCGTCCGTTCGGCGTGCTGCGGCGTGCCGGTCCTTCCAGGTGGCGACGTCCTTCACCGCGGCGGCCACCGGACTGCCGCCGGCGCTGTCGTCGGCCAGAGCCTTCGCCTTGTCGAGCCCGCTGACCAGGGCGGCCATGTCCTTGGTGTAGTCGAACTCGTACTGGTCGTGCTTGCCGTCCTTGGTCAGCACGGATCCCCGCGAGACCAGGGTGAGGTTCTCGTTGGAGCGGGCCTTGAGCGAGCTGATACGCGCGTCGTTCAGCACCTTCAGTGACTCCTGGCCGCTCGTCCGCGACGTGTGCAGGTCCGCCCCGGCGACCAGATGCCCGGCCACCAGCCACAGCATCACCACCACGGATGCGGCGGAGGCGGCCAGCAGGCCCTGGTTGAACACCCGGTTGGTCCGCAGGTAGTCGCGCCGCTGGACGTAGAGGAGGCCGGCCA
Source organism: Streptomyces sp. NBC_00859 (assembly GCF_045161865.1). Lineage (NCBI taxonomy): Bacteria > Bacillati > Actinomycetota > Actinomycetes > Kitasatosporales > Streptomycetaceae > Streptomyces > Streptomyces sp. NBC_00859. Next base: position 5,420,419 of record NZ_CP108826.1, read on the forward strand.
GCGCCAGGATCCCCGCCGCCGTGCCGAAGTACGGCCACAGTGCGGCCGAGTCGTAGTCGTCGTACAGCTTGCCCGTCTCCGCTTCGTACAGCTTCTCCGCGGCCGGCAGCAGCAGGGTGCTCATCTGCTGGTTGGCGTACCGCAGGTAGGCGCCGCCGAGGGGCAGCCCCTGCCGGTTGTTGGCGCGGGCGCGCTCCACCAGCCCCGTGTAGCGCGGCAGCTGTTCGTTGAGCTGGGCGATCTGGCGGCCGGACTCGGACGAACTGCCCGTGTGGGAGGCGGCCTTCACCAGCAGCCGGGAGGCCGTCGCGATGTCGGTGTCGTACCGGTCGTGGACATCCGCCGGCTCCTGGGAGCCCGCCAGGAAGCCGCTCGCCGCCGCGGTGTCCGCATCGGCCAGCGAGCGGTAGATGTTCGCTGCGTCCGCGCTCAGGGGCTGGCTGCGGCTCACCACGTCGTCGGCGGAGGCCGCCCGGTCCGAGATCTCGAAGGCGGTCACCGCGCCGAAGGCGACGACCAGCACGGCCACCAGTGTTCCCATGAGCCACAGCCGGCCGGGCTCGGTGGTCGCCGCGGCGCGCAGCCGGTCCCGGGATCCGGCACGGGCGCTGCGCGGTACGGGCGCTGCGGGTGCCTGTGCGGGCGGCGCGGGAACCGGCCCGCGCGCGGGCGGCACGGGCGGAGGCGCCTGCGCGGGCGGCGGGCCCTGCGCTGTGCCCCCGTTCGGCGGGTGTACCACTTGACCTCCCCCTCGGTCGTGGAGCTCGCGGACACGAACTCCCGGTCATCAGCCCCTCGGCCGCCGACCTTTCAGCCACGGACTCGTCGATCACGGGCCCCGCGCGCGGCCCCCTGCGCACGGGGGCCTACGAGTAGCAGGACCCCCTGAGCACAGACCCCCTGAGCACAGAACTCATGAGCATAGAACGCCATGAGCACGGCACCCATGGCCCGTACTCATCAGCCCCTTGCACGCGGCCGGTTGCCCGCCCTCCCCGGCGGGGGAGGACAAGTACCCGGCCAGCAGTATGGCCGCAGGGACCGGTACACACACCGGGATTGGCTGGATCTTGATCGACCTGTGCCCGCCGGGCCCCGTGCCCTCCCCACCTTGAATACGCCGCGGGGATCAATTCGGTTCCCGTTCGAGGCACGCCGCCCGGGTGTCACCCGCACCTCAGGCGTACTCCTCCCGCACCCGCGCATAGGACTCGGCGGGGGCCGCGGCCCGGTCCAGCCCCAGCAGGGCGGCGCCGAGCACGGGAGAGACCGACACCACACGCGGCACGGCCTTCGGAGCGCGATCGGCCAGCAGCTGCCGGATTCGGCCGTCCAACTGCGGGTGCTGTGCGGCCAGTACGCTCCCTCCCAGCAGCACCGGGGTCTCCACGTCCAGCAGACCGAGCCTGCCGAGTGCCACAGTGGCGAGCGACACGACCTCCTCGGCCTGCCGCTCGACGACCGACCGGGCGATCGGGTCCCCGGCCGCCGCGGTCGCGAAGAGGACCGGAACCAGTTCGTGCTTGCGCCCGCCCGGGATGCGGCCCAGATGCAGCGCCTCGATCACGGCGTACATCGTCGGCAGTCCGAAGTGGGCGGGCACGGTGCGCACCAGCTCGGTCGCCCCGCCGCGCCCGTCCTCGGCGCGCGCCGCATGCCACAGCGCTTCATCGGCCAGGCCGCTGCCGCCTCCCCAGTCGCCGGAGATCCGGCCGATCGCGGGGAAGCGGGCGGTCCGTCCGTCGGGGGTCATCCCGACACAGTTGATACCGGCACCGCACACGACGGCCACTCCGCGCGGTTCGTCGACGCCCGCGCGCAGGATCGCGAAGGTGTCGTTGCGTACGGCGACCTCGGGTGCCCAGCAACGCGCCTCTATCGCCGCGGCCAGCTCCCGCTCCTCGGCCGGCAGATCGGCGTTGGCCAGACACGCGGAGACGAATGAGGCGTACGGCGGAGCCCCCCGGTCCCGTGCGTCCGCGGCGGTGGCGCCGAAGCCGCCCCCTGCCGCCACCGGCACACCGGCCCGTGCGCCGGCGGCCGCGTCGGCGACGGCCGCCTCCACCGCGGCGGCCAGCACGTCCACCGCCGCCTCGACCCCCACCACCGGCGGCTGGAAGCCACCGGAGCGGCCCCGGCCCAGGACGGTGCCGTCCGCCGCGATGACGGCCACGTCCGTCTTGCTGTTGCCGGCGTCGATCGCCAGCACACTTGCTGTCAGGCCCACGCGAAGTGCTCCCGGTTGTGCGCGACGAGCTTGTCCGTCAGCTCGTCGGCGTACGCGTACTGCCCGATCAGCGGGTGGGCGAGGAGCGCCCGGAAGACCCGGTCCCGGCCGCCTCGCAGCGCGGCTTCCAGAGCGAGGTCCTCGTACGCCGTGACGTTCGCGACGAGCCCTGCGTACAGCGGGTCGAGCGCGGGCACGGCCAGCGGCGCCGCGCCGCCGGCGTCCACCGTCGCCTGCACCTCGATCACGGCGTCGTCCGGGAGGAAGGGCAGGGTGCCGTTGTTGTACGTGTTGACGACCTGGTACTGCGATCCCCCGGCCCCGAGCAGGGACGACGCGAGGTCGACCGCCGCCTCCGAGTAGAAGGCGCCGCCCCGCTTGGCCAGCAGAGCGGGCTTCTCGTCCAGCTTCGGATCGCCGTACATGGCGAGGAGTTCCTTCTCCATCGCGGCGACCTCGGCGGCCCGAGACGGCTTGCTCCCCAGTTCCCTGACGACCTCGTCGTGCGCGTAGAAGTAACGCAGGTAGTAGGACGGCACCACACCCAGCCGGTCCACGACCGAGCGTGGCAGGTGCAGGTCGCCGGCTATGGCGTCACCGTGCTCGGCGAGCAGCTTCGGGAGGACGTCCTCGCCGTCGGGGCCGCCCAGCCGGACACCCAGCTCCCAGGAGAGGTGGTTGAGCCCGACGTGGTTGAGGAACACCTCCGACGGTGCGACATCGAGGTGTGCGGCGAACTTCCGCTGGAAGCCGATGGCCACGTTGCAGAGCCCGACGGCCTTGTGCCCGGCCTGGAGCAGTGCCCGGGTGACGATGCCCACCGGGTTGGTGAAGTCGATGATCCAGGCGTCCGGGTTGGTGCGCCGTACGCGCTCGGCGATGTCCAGTACCACCGGCACCGTGCGCATCGCCTTGGCGAGGCCGCCCGCGCCGGTGGTCTCCTGCCCGACGCAACCGCACTCCAGCGGCCAGGTCTCGTCCTGCTGCCGGGCGGCCTGGCCGCCGACGCGCAGCTGGAGCAGGACCGCGTCGGCGCCGGCGACCCCCGCGTCGACGTCCTGCGTCGTCGTGATGACGCCCGGGTGCCCCTGCTTGGCGAAGATGCGCCGGGCGAGGCCGCCCACCAGTTCAAGACGGTCGGCCGCGGGATCGACGAGCACCAGCTCACTGATCGGCAGTGTGTCCCGCAACCGCGCGAATCCGTCGATCAGTTCGGGCGTGTACGTGGACCCGCCCCCCACTACTGCGAGCTTCATTTCAGCTAACCCTTCACTCCGGTCAGTGTGACGCCCTCGACGAAGGCCTTCTGTGCGAAGAAGAAGACGAGGATCACAGGGGCCATGACCAGGACGGTCGCGGCCATGGTCAGATTCCAGTCGGTATGGTGTGCGCCCTTGAAGGACTCCAGGCCGTACGAGAGCGTCCAGGCGGCCGAGTTCTCCGAGGTGTAGATCTGCGGGCCGAAGTAGTCGTTCCAGGCGTAGAAGAACTGGAAGAGCGCGACGGCGGCGATCCCCGGCCTGGCCATCGGGACGATGACCTTCAGCAGCGTGCGGAATTCACCGCAGCCGTCGACCTTGGCCGCGTCGATGTACTCGTTGGGGATCGTCAGCAGGAACTGCCGCAGCAGGAAGATGGAGAACGCGTCACCGAACGCCATTGGGATGATCAGCGGCCAGAGCGTGCCCGACAGGTCCAGCTGCTTCGCCCAGAACAGGTACATCGGGATGATGACGACCTGCGGCGGCAGCATCATCATCGAGATGACGAGCATCAGCGACAGATGCCGTCCGCGGAAGCGGAACTTGGCGAGCGCGTACGCGACGGGCAGTGACGACACCACGGTCAGCACGGTGCCGAGACCCGCGTACAGCAGGGTGTTCCGCCACCAGGTCAGGAAGCCCGGGGTGTCGAAGACCCTGCGGTAGTTGGACCACTCGAAGGTGTGCGGCCACAGGTCGCGGGTGAGGGTCTGCTGGTCGCTCATCAGCGAGGTGAGGATGACGAAGACGAAGGGCAGCACGAAGAAGAGCGCCGCCGCCACGCCCAGGGCGTGCACGGCGATCCAGTGCAGCAGGGCCCTGCGGCGGGCGGTCCGTCCGGCGTCGTCCGCCTGGGCGCGGGCCGGCGGGCCGGCGACGTGGGTGAGCTGTGTCATGAGGGTCAGTCACCTGCCTGTACGAGCCCGCTGCGGCGCCGCATCAGCAGTGCGGTGAACGCCATGGCCAGGGCGAAGAGGACGAGCGCGACCACGCACGCGGAGCCGTAGTCGAAGCGCTGGAAGCCGAGCGTGTAGACGAGCTGTGGCAGGGTCAGCGTGGACTTGTCGGGGAAGCCGGGCGAGAACTGCTGCCCGGAGCCACCGATGATGCCCGATGCGACCTTCCCGGCGACCAGGGGCTGTGTGTAGTACTGCATTGCCTGGATCACCCCGGTGACCACGGCGAACATGATGATCGGCGAGATGTTCGGCAGCGTCACGAAGCGGAAGCGCTGCACCGCGGACGCGCCGTCCAGCTCCGCCGCCTCGTACTGCTCCTTCGGTACGTCGAGGAGGGCCGCCATGAAGATCACCATCAGGTCGCCGATGCCCCACACCGCGAGCATGGTGAGCGCGGGCTTCGACCAGGTGGCGTCGGTGAACCAGCCGGGTGTCGGCAACCCGATGTCACCGAGGATCGAGTTGACGGGCCCGGTCCCCGGGTTGAGCAGGAAGACGAAGGCCAGCGTCGCGGCGACCGGCGGGGCCAGGTACGGCAGATAGAAGAGGGTCCGGAAGATCCCGGCACCGGTCTTGATCTTCGTGATCAGCATCCCGATGCCGAGCCCGAACACCACCCGGCAGGTGACCATCACCAGCACCAGCCACAGGGTGTTGCGCATCGCGGGCCAGAAGTCCGGGTAGTCGCTGAAGACATACGTCCAGTTCGTCAGGCCGTTGAACGCCGGGGCCTTGAAGCCGTCGTACTTCGTGAACGAGAAGTAGACGGTCGAGACCAGCGGGTAGACGAAGAAGAGACAGAACCCGATGAGCCAGGGCGACATGAAGGCTGCCGTGCGCAGCGCCGCGCGGCGGCGCTTGGAGCGCGGGGTGTACGTGGTCATGGCGAGGCTACTTCGCCTTCTCGTTGTCCTTGTCGATCTGCGAGGCGGTCTTCCGCAGACCGGCCTCCAGATCCTTCGACCTGCCGGACTCGAAGTCGTATCCGAAGTCCTGGAGCGTCGTCTGGTAGGTGCCGCCGTTGACCGACGGAGGCGTGGTGTTGGACCGCGGGTTCCGGGCGATGTCCAGGAACGTCTTCAGCCGCGGGTCGAACTTCAGCTCCGGCGACTTGAGCGCGGCCAGTGTGGACGGGATGTTGTGGATGTCGTTGGCGAAGTCCACGACCGCGTCGGTGTCGGTGGTGATGTACTTCACGAACTCCCAGGAGGCGTTCTGCTTCTTGCTGGTGGACGCGATGCCGGCGATCGTGCCGGTGATGTAGCCCTTGCCGTACGAGTCGGCCTGGTCGTCGGGTACCGGCAGCGGCGCGACGCCGATGTCCACCTTCGACTTGGCGTCCTGGGCCATCCCGAGCCGCCACTCACCGTCGACCTGCATGGCGACCTGGCCGGTCTGGAACGGGTGCTTGGCGCCCCACTCGTCACCGAAGCCGGCCCGGTACTTCTCCAGCTTGCCGAAGCCGCCCAGCTTCTTCACCAGGCCTTGCTGCCAGTTGAACATCTTCGCGAAAGCGGGGTCCTCGGCGATATCGGACTTGCCGTCCCTGCCCACGTACGTGGGGCTCCACTGCGCCACCATGTGGCTGGGCGTCGACTCGTATCCGTGGAAGGTCGGCATGAAGCCGAGCTGCTGGTACGAGTCGCCCTGGGACTTCGTCAGCTTGACGGCGTCCCGGTCGAACTCGGTCCAGGTCCTGGGTGGGGCGGTGATCCCTGCCGCCTTGAAGGCGCCCTTGTTGTAGTAGAGCGCGTACGCGTCGCTGAGCAGCGGGAGCGTGCAGCGCACACCGTTGAACTGGGTGTAGTCCTGGAGCGGCTTGGAGAAGGTCTTGTCCAGGTCGATCCCCGACTTCGCCAGGAACGGCTTGAGATCCGCGAAGGCCCCGGACGAGCAGAACTTGCCGACGTTGTCGGTGGTGAAGGAGGAGACGACGTCCGGTGCGTTCGAACCACCGGCCCGCAGGGCCTGGTTGATCTTGTCATCGGTCATGTTGCCGACGACCTTCACCTTGATGTTCGGGTGGACCCTCTCGAAGCGGTCGACGTCCGCCTGCACCGCCTTGACCTCGCTCGCGGCGCTCCAGCCGTGCCAGAAGGTGATGGTGGTCCTCGCGTTGGCGTCGTCGTTGGCCCCGCCCTGGCTCTGGCCCGTACAGGCCGATGCGAGCAGAGTCATGGAAGCGGCAGCGACGACGGCCGTGGCCAGCCGGCGGTTTCTGGGCATGACGGAATCTCCCTCTGGCGGATCTGGGGCTGTACGGGGGTACGCGCGGTTGCTGCTCGTGGAGGCACTCGGGGACGTGCGGAGCGCCGGGAATCGAAGGGTGCGAAGCCGGAACGGGCCGGCCCGGCCCCGCGGGGTCAGTGGGCGGAGGTGTCGAAGACCTCGTCGCGGGTGGTGACGAGGGCGCTCTCCAACGCCCCGCGCAGAACGGGCTGTTCCTGTACGGAACCGAGGACGAGCCGGGGCCGGGACGCGGCCAGTTCGGCCAGCTCGCGCTGGACGAGTTCGCGCAGCGGCTCGCCGCCCGCCACCATCAGCCGGCCGGAGAGGACGAGGAGTTCGGGGTCGAGTACGGCCACCAGCGAGGCGAGGCCGGTGGCCACCGCGGTCGCGAAAACCTCCAGGAGATGCCGGTACGGGCCCTCGGTGGCCTGTGAGGCCTCGGCGATCAGGCCGCTCGCCACCTCGGTGTGCGAACCGCTGCCTACGTTGTCGATGCCGAGCCCCCTGGCCAGCCTGGCCAGCGCCTGGGATCCGGCGAGCTCCTGGAAGCCGCCGGCATTGGCCTTGGTCACCTGGCGCACCAGCGGGGCGCCAGGCACCGGCATGAAACCGACCTCGCCCGCGCCGCCGGTGAAGCCGCGGTGCAGCCGGCCGCCGAGGACCACGGCGGCGCCGACGCCCTCCTCGTTCCAGAGCAGTACGAAGTCGTCGTGTCCGCGGGCGGCGCCCAGACGCTGTTCAGCGACGGCGGCCAGGTTGACGTCGTTCTCGTATTCGACGGGCATCGGCAGTGCGGCCGCCAGCTCGTCGAGCAGCGTGGGGGAGTGCCAGCCGGGCAGATGGGAGGCGTACCGCAGCCGCCCGGTGTTCGGGTCGAAGGCGCCGGGGGTCCCGATCACCACGCGCCGTACATCGGCCCGCACCAGACCGGCGGCCTTCGCGGCGCCGTCCAGGGCGTCGGTGACCTGTCGGACGACCCCGCCGCCGCGTCTGCCGGGGGTCGCGATACGGAACTCGCCGACCGTGCGTCCGGTGATGTCCGCGACGGCGGCCCGGATGCGCTGCGGGTCCACATCGATCCCGGCGGCGTGGCCGGCCGCGGCGTTGACCGCGTAGAGCTGTGCGCTGGGGCCTGGGCGGCCCTCACTGGTACCGGTGGCCACCACGAGCCCGGCGGCCTCCAGACGGGCCAGCAGCTGAGATGCGGTCGGCTTGGACAGTCCGGTCAGCTTGCCGATCTTGGTGCGCGAGAGCGGACCGTGTTCGAGCAGCAGGTCGAGGGCGGCCCGGTCGTTCATCGCCCGCAGAACGCGTGGGGTTCCTGGAGTCGTGCCACCGGCCATGTCGTACGCACCTGCCCCTCGTACCACTGTTAGGAAAGTTTCCAATTCGGTGGAAGGAACGTAGGCCGCAGGTCAGCCGGGCGTCAATGGGCCGCCCCGGTCCGGCAACCAAAGCGTTACCTGGACGGCTGCCCGGACACACGGAACGAGCGCCCCGCGTGACGCGGGGCGCTCATCTCCACGGGGAGCGGACGGTCGTGGTGCGGACGGCGGACAGGGGCGGATCGGGGGGAACCGTCGCCGCTTCGGGGCGCTACTTCGCGAGGTTCTGCGGGGGGATCGGCGAAGCGGCGAGAGACTGCGGTGAAGTCGGGCTGGCCAGCGCCGAGGGGGCCGCCGTGGACGCCGCGGAGTCGACCGGGGGTTCCACCGTGTCGACCGCGACCGGGCCGCCCACCACGTGGATGCCGGCCTCGTCCAGCGCGATCTTGAGGCGCCAGCGCAGCTCGCGCTCCACACCCAGGGCCTTGCCCGGCATGGTCTTGGCGGAGAGCCTGATGACCATCGAGTCCAGCAGCACGGAGTCCAGGCCCAGGATCTCGACCGGGCTCCAGAGCTGCTCGTTCCACGGCTCGTCCTTGGCCAGGTCCCGCGCGACCTCGCTGATCACCTCGCGCAGCCGCTCCAGGTTCTCGGTGGGCTTGACCTGCACGTCCACGGCGGCCGTCGCCCAGCCCTGGCTGAGGTTGCCGATCCGCTTGATCTCGCCGTTGCGCACGTACCAGATCGCACCGTTGTCGCCGCGCAGCTTCGTCACCCGCAGCCCGACCTCGATGACCTCACCGGACGCGACACCGGCGTCGATGCTGTCCCCGACGCCGTACTGGTCTTCCATGATCATGAAGACGCCGGAGAGGAAGTCCGTGACCAGATTGCGCGCACCGAACCCGATCGCGACACCCGCGACTCCGGCGGAGGCCAGCAGGGGAGCCAGATCGATCTTCAGTGTGGAGAGCACCATCAGGGCCGCGGTGCCGAGGATCACGAAGGACGCGACCGAGCGCAGCACCGAGCCGATGGCCTCGGAGCGCTGGCGGCGGCGCTCCTGGTTGACCAGCAGGCCGCCGAGCGCGGTGCCCTCGACAGCCGTCGCGCTGCGGTTCATGTGCTCTATCAGCCGGGTGAGCGCCCGCCGGACGAGAGCACGCAGCACGGTGGCGATGACCAGGACCAGGACGATCCGCAGGCCTATCGACAGCCAGGTGGACCAGTTCTGCTGCACCCAGTCGGCTGCATTGGTCGCGGAGTTCTGAGCGTTGTCGAGCGTGTCGGCCGTAGCGGTCCGAGAGCTGTCACCTGTCGCTAGGGACCAGGTCACGGCGTGCACGGCGTTCACAGCAGAAACCTCCAGGGAAGCGGGCAGAACCTCCACACTAACGGCGCAACACGGCCGCATCCGCCGCCCCGTTCGGCGGAGAGAGGTATCCCACGCGCGGAAACCGGGGGAACCATGGGGATCCGCGCGCGAACGGTCGGAAAGGGTCAGGTGTGGGCGAAAACACTCCGAGCCCGTTACCCGGCGTTGGTGGCGCTTCGACCAGGCATGAGGAGAGACTGAGAGCAGATCGTCCCGGCGCGAGCCACGCGCCGCCGGCGTACAAGGAGGCATCCACCGTGCCGCACGTCCTGGTCCTCAACGCGTCGTACGAGCCCCTCGGCGTCGTACCGCTCCGTCGCGCGCTCGTCCTCGTCCTGGAGAACAAGGCTGTCTCCCTGGAGGAATCCGGCGCCTTCATGCACAGTGCCACCCGCATCGTCCCCGCGCCCAGCGTGGTTCGGCTGAAGCGGTTCGTGCGCGTCCCCTACCGGGGGCCCGTCCCCCTCACCCGCCGCGCGCTCTTCGCACGTGACGGCGGGCGCTGTATGTACTGCGGTGGCGTCGCAACCAGCGTCGACCATGTCATTCCGCGCAGCCGCGGCGGGCAGCACCGCTGGGACAACGTGGTGGCCGCGTGCCGCCGCTGCAACCACGTCAAGGCCGACCGGCACCTGCTGGAACTGGGCTGGCGCCTGCGCCACCAGCCGGCCCCGCCGAGCGGCCTCGCCTGGCGCATCATCGGAACCGGACACCGGGACCCGCGCTGGCTGCCGTACTTGCAGCCGTTCGGCGCGGAGGATGCCATGGCCCGGATCGACGGCGTTTCGGCCTGAGGGCCTGAGGGCGTGAGGGCGTGCAGGCGTGTGGCCCTGCGACCTCGGGCTCGCCGCCCCGCTGGGCAGATCCGCGCCGCAGGGGCGCACTCGTGAGCCCGCCGGGCTCCCGAGGGTGTCCGCTCGCGGTCACACGCGGGAGCCCTCCCCGCGCGAGCCACGCACCGTGTACAGCGCCGTGCCGCCCAGGAACACCAGTGAGGCCGCCGCCCAGGAGCCGGGCCGCGTCTCCGGCTGTACGGGCCAGGCCCACACCGCCGCCGCGCGTCCTGCCGGGGCACCCGCCATGTACACCGAGCTGAGACAGGCGACGACAGGCAGCCAGCTGAGCCGGGCGCCGAGCACGGCCGCGGCCGCTGCCCCGATGCCCACGGCCCCCAGGAGATTGCGGACCATGGCCACGGCGCCGAACTCCTGCGCGTGGCCCGGCACGGCGAGCGCCAGCGAAGCCGCAGCGAACGCCGTCGGAACCAGCAGGGCGGCCAGTCTCCGCGGCCACCAGGGGCGCGCGGCTGTGCGGTCCAGTTCGGCGGAGTGCTCGTACAGACCGGTGCTGATCGCAGCGGCGGCGAGCATCGGCGCCAGCGCAACGACGGGCACCAGACGGCCCGGGTCGAGGTGGGCGTGCAGCGCACGGGCGGCCCAGGCGGCGAGTACGGCCGTGCCCAGGAGCGTGTACGTGGTGAGCGGGAGCCCCTGCGAACGGGCGTACAGGACCGACGGGCCGAGACCGCGAGCTGTGCCGTTCACAGGGCCGGCACCCCGTCCTTGTCGCACGTCCCCCGTGTGGCCGCGAAGTAGCGGCCGAGCCAGGCGCGACGGGCCTCGGCGCCCATGGCTGTCAGCCGGTCGAGAGCGGCGCGGCCCTTCTTGTCATCGGCGACTTGGGCTGCGGTGCCGTACCGGCGTGCGGCCTCCTCGTCCGACGCCCGGCGCCGCTCGCTCAGCCCGCTGGAGATCAGCCAGTCCTGCACGGCCCCGCTGGTACGGCTGAAGCGGCCGTCCCGGTTGCCCGTCCCGCAGGAGCCGGGGGCCAGGGACGCCCCGGTCTCCCAGGCGAACCGCTCCGGATCGGTGAGCCGGCCCCGTACGACGTTCTGGCCGAGGAAGAACTGCGGCAGCTCCACGTCGCCCGGCCGGACACGGCCTGCGCTGTCGACGAACCGGGACGGGGCGTTCTCCACGCCCTTGAGGCGTCCGCTGATCCCGGCGAGGGCCCCGGTCACCTGCGGAAGCAGGTCACGGTTCACGGCGGTGACGCAGATCCGGGGCGCCGCCCCCGCGCAGGTCTCCCGGAGCGCCGCAGGGTCCTCGCGCCACATCGAGGCGCCCGAGTGCACGATGAGCACGGCGGCGCCGCACGCGGCGGCCAGCGGCAGCAGGGCCACGGTGCGGGCCCGGCGGCCGCCCGCCGCGTACACGAGCACCACCGCCACGGCGAGACCACAGGTCCAGAGCACCATCGCGTACGGGTGCCACCACACGGGCAGTTCCTCACCGGTGCCGTACTGGAGCGCGGGGTCGAGATAGCGGACCTCACCCCCCTGATAGCTGGGCACACCGAGGACGGCGTACGCGCAGACGGCGAGCACGGGAGCAGTCGGCCGCCAGCTCACCAGCCGCCCCACGGTGTGTCCGACGAGCGTCATCGCCACCAGGTACAGGGCGTCAGCCGCAAGTGCGGAGAACCGGGGGCCGCCCGACGAGACGTAGGGCCAACTGGCCAGCAGCGCCGTCGCGGAGACTGCCAGGTAGCCCACGGCCAGGCCGGCCGCCACCGGCAGGGACGCCGTCAGGAACTGGGCGAGCGGGCCACGCGGGGCCGAGGCCCGCAGCTCGGCCGTACCGCGTCTGCGCTCCCTGCCGCCCTGCCAGCAGCCCGTGGCCGCGGCCAGCGAGCCACCGAGCAGCGAGGCGAGGACGTGCAGTTCGTACTCCGTCTGCGCCCAGCTCCCCTGCCAGTGGGCGGCCTTGGCGGCCAGTGGCACGAGCAGGTTGAGGAACATGGCTGCTGCTCCCCAGGGGGCGAGCCCGCCACGCACTTCGGCGCCCCAGGGGCGGGGCGCGCGGCGCGGGGCCGCCGCCGGCCCGGCGGCCGGAGGCGTACGGACCGCCTCACTCGCGGTGCGGACCGGGCTCACCGTGCGGACCGTGCGGTGAGCGGACTGCCCGCGCGGTGTTCGCGCAGGGCGGCCGTGTAACCGCGCTCGATGGCGTTGCCGTCGCAGTCATGGCCCGCGGAGCTCTCGCCGATGGCGGCCAGGGAGGCCGGTGTGCCGCGGTAGGCGACCCTGCCCGCCTCGATGAGCGTCACCTCCGTACAGGCGCCCGCGACGTCCTCCACCAGGTGGGTGGAGACGATGACGGTGGCATCGGCGCCCAACTCCCGGAGCAACGCCCTGAACTCGACGCGCTGCTCCGGATCGAGGCCTGCTGTCGGTTCGTCCAGGAGCAGGACGGCCGGTTCGTTCACGACGGCCTGGGCTATGCCGACCCGCCGTATCATCCCGCCCGAGAGTGTCCTTACCTTCGCGTCGATGCGGTCACTGAGGCCGACCCGGTCCACGGCGCGCTCCACGGCCTCCGCGGTCCCGGCCCGCGGCATCTCCTTCAGCCACGCCACATAGGCCACGAACTCGCGCACCGTGAAGCCCGGGTAGTAGCCGAACTCCTGGGGCAGATAGCCGAGTCCGCGGCGCACCGCCGTCCGTCCCCGGTGCCCGCCGATGTCCTCGCCCATCATCTCCAATCGCCCGGAGGCCGGGGCCGCGACGGTGGCGAGCACCCGGATCAGCGACGTCTTGCCCGCGCCGTTCGGGCCGAGCAGGCCGTGGACACCGGGACCGAAGTCGAGGTCGACGGAGTCCAGCGCGGTCGTCCTGCGGTACCTGACCGTCAGCCCGGAGAGCCGAATGGAGGGCCGCCCGTCCGGCCCGCTCCGCAGCGCTGTCGTGCCCGTGGTGGTGCTCATGCCTTCTCCATCCGGTCGAACGAGTGACGGCGCAGGGCCAGCAGCCCGGCGCAGAGTGAGGCCGCGGCAGCCCAGCCGCTCTGGACGGACGAGCCGGAGACGAGGTGCGAGAGCTGCTCGGACAGCGCACCGAACAGATACGGCCCGCCGGACCGTCCTGCCGCCGCGACCGGCAACAGCACCGCGCAGGCCCATACGGCGCCCAGTACGGCGGCCGCGGCCCGGCAGCCCACGTACGAGCCGAGCGCCAGCGAGCCCAGGGTCAGGGCCAGTCCGGGCAGCAGCCAGGTGGCAGCGCCCGGCACACCGTCTCCGGCCGGCAGCAGCGCTTCCGCGCCTGTGAGCAGCGGCACACCGGCCAGCAGCACGGCCGCGGTCCGGATCAGGAGCAGCCGCAGCCCGCCGGACGGGGCCGAGGCGACGATCTCGTGCATCGGGTCGGCGTGCCGCCCGTGCGACATGGCGACCCCGGCGACCGGCACCACCGGTGCCAGGGCCAGCAGCGCGGTCCTGGCACCGGTGAAACCGGCCCCGTGGGCCAGCCCGGCGGCCCCCAGTACGACCAGGACCACCGCTACCACCCAGGGACCCCGCAGCGCGGGCCCGGCCGTCCAGAGGATTCGGCCCGCCCCTCGGCCGCGCACCGCCCAGCGGCTGTACGGCGTACCGCGGAAGGTCCCGGGCCGCCCCCCGGCGGCCCGGGACGCGCGGGCCGCGCCGAGCACGGCGCTCCTGACATCCGCCAGCGCGGGACCGGCCGCCGACCCCCGCACGGCGGCCGACACCCGCGCCGCGCACGCGCCGCACACCTCGACGTGCTTCTCCAGTGACCAGGCGTCCTTCTCCGCTGCCCCTCCCGACGCGTAGCGGGCCGCGAGGGCTCCGTCGACGTGCCACGGGTACGGCGCGGTGTCCGGGCTGCTCATGCCGTTCCTCCCAGGGGTCCTGCCTCAGGTGCCATCCGGGCCAGTGCGGCGCGCAGTTCACGCCGGGCGCGCATCGCACGGGTCTTGACCGTCCCCTCCGGGATGCCGAGGAGCTGCGCGGCCTCGCGGGTGGTCAGCCCGTCGATGACCGTGGCGCGCAGCACATCGCGCAGCTCCGGCGATATCCGGTCGAGCGCGGTGCCGACGTCGCCGTACTCGATCCCGGCCAGGACCCGGTCCTCGGCCGAGGGTGCCACCGGCGTCATGTCGTGCGCGACGCTCTCCGTGCGGGCCGCGCGTGCCTGTGCCCGGTGGGCGTCGACCAGCCGGCGGCCCGCGATCACCCACAGCCAGCCGCCGGCCTCGTCGCCCCGGTGCGAGCCCGCGGACCGCCAGACAGTGACGAAGGTGTCCTGCAGAACCTCCCGCACGAGGTCGGGGTCGGCGCACCTGCGGGTGAGCCGTGCGTGCAGCCAGCCCGCGTGCCGGTCGTAGAGGGCGGCCAGCGCGGCCGGATCGCCCTTGGCCACGGCCCGCAGCAGCGCCGCGTCCCCGGCGTCCCCGCCGTCTTCGGTGTCTCCCCCGAGGGAGCGGAACAGTCTCACGCTCTCCCTATCGCCGTTCCGCCGGTTGTCGGTTCATCGGTCCGCGGCGCTTCCCGGTACCGGGAGGAGCGCGCGGGCCCGCGCGCTCCGGCCCCGCACGAGCGGTGTGCCGGAATTGCCCGATCCGGTGGTGGTGTGGACAATTCCTCTGCGGGGGAACGGAATGTGACCCGGCGCACGTTGGTGAAACGAATACGGATGGGGCCGCGCCCGCTGGGTAGGGCTTGAATCCAACCTCGTAGCCGACCTTACGGAGATTCTCGTGGCCGCTTCAGCGCAGCTTCTGCTCTCGGCCCTGTCCAAACCTGTCCCGGAGACTGTTCCGGAGCTCGTGCCGGACCTGATGCCCGACCCCGACGCGAGCACCTGCTCCATGGAGCTGCCGCTGACGAGTGAGCCGCCACTCTCCGATGTCGCACCCCTCACCAGCGAGCCGCCGCTCGCCGACTTCACCCCGTTGACCAGTGAGCCAACCGCATACGGCACGGCTGCCGGGATCTGACCGGAGCCTGAACGGGGAGTCCGCATGAGCCTTGCCAGGCTCGCCGCGCTGCACGGAGTCGCCACCAGCTACGCACCGTCCGAGGACGTCACCGTCCCGGTCTGCGACGCCACCGTCATCGCGGTGCTCGCCGCGCTCGACATCGACGCGTCGACACCGGAGGCGGTCAGTGCGGCGCTGTGCCGCCACGAGGCGGCCCTGGCGAACCGGTTGCTGCCGCCGACCGTGGTCGCCCGACCCGGTGAGCGGCCCGCGGCCGTGCGGGACCTCCCGCCGGGAACCCGGCTGCGGATCGAGACGGAGCAGGGACACACTCTCGACAAGTGGCAGGAACTGCCGCTCGGCGTGCACCGGTTGCATGCGGAGGCGGGCGACGGGCGCACGGCGCGGTCGGCACTCGTGGTCGCACCCGAACGGGTGCCCCAGCCGCCGGGCCGCAGCCACGGCTTCCTGGTGCAGCTCTACTCCCTGCTCTCCGCCCGCTCCTGGGGCATGGGCGACCTCGGCGATCTGGCCGATCTGGCAGCCTGGTCGGGGCGGGTGCACGGGGCCGGCTTCGTCCAGGTGAACCCGCTGCACGCGGCGGCGCCCGGGGCGCCCACCGACCCCTCGCCCTACCGGCCGTCGTCCCGGCGCTTCCCGGACCCGGTCCATCTGCGGGTCGAGGCGGTCCCCGAGTACGCGTACGTCGAGGACCACAGCCATCTCGGCCGGGCGGCCGGGCTGCGGGCCGCGGTGCTCGACGGCGGTGCCCTGATCGACCGCGACGCCGTGTGGGAGCTGAAGAGGGAAGCGCTGGAGCTGATCTACCCGGTTCCGCTCGGCCCCGGCAGACGCGCCGCCTACGCCGACTTCCTCGCCGCGCAGGGCCGCCCGCTGGAGGACCACGCGACCTGGTGTGCCCTGGCCGAGGAGCACGGGCCCGACTGGCACTCCTGGCCCGCGGCTCTCCGCGACCCCCGGTCGCACGAGACCGCCCGCGCGCGTGCGGCGCTCCAGCACCGCGTCGACTTCCACATGTGGCTCGCATGGCTGACCGACGCCCAGCTCGCCGACGCCCAGCGTGCCGCCCGCGAGGCGGGGATGGAGATCGGCCTGGTCCACGATCTCGCTGTCGGCGTGCACCCGGACGGCGCCGACGCCTGGGCCCAGCAGGACACGTTCGCCGCGGGGATGTCCGTCGGCGCCCCGCCGGACGCCTTCAACGCCCGCGGCCAGGACTGGGGTCTGCCGCCCTGGCGGCCCGATGCGCTAGCCGCTTCCGGTTACGCGCCCTACCGCGGACTGCTGCGGGGCATCCTGCGGAACGCGGGAGCGCTCCGGATCGACCATGTGATGGGCCTCTTCCGGCTCTGGTGGGTACCGGAGGGCGGCGACCCCACCTCTGGAACGTATGTCCGTTATGACGCTGATGCGATGCTGGCCGTGCTCGTGCTGGAGGCCCATCTGGCGGGCGCGGCCGTCATCGGCGAGGACCTCGGCACGGTCGAGCCCGGCGTCCGTGAATCCCTCTCGCGCCGTGGCGTGCTCGGCACTTCGGTGCTCTGGTTCGAGCGGGACTGGAGCGGCACCGGGCGGCCGCTGGAGCCCGGGAAGTGGCGTGAGGGGTGTGTGGCCACCGCCACCACCCACGATCTGCCGTCCACCGCGGCCCGGCTGACCGGTGAACATGTCGAACTCCGCCACCGCCTGGGCCTGCTGACGCGTCCACTGGCTCAGGAGCAGGCAGAGAGCAAGGCCGAACTCGCCGAGTGGCTCGGCTGTCTCTCCCGGCTCGGACTGCTGCCGGAGGGGTCCGGCGACGAGGAGGGGGAGGTCCGCGCGGTCTACCGGTTCCTGCTGCACACCCCGGCCCGGATGACCGGCATCTGGCTGCCGGACGCGGTCGGCGACCGCCGGCCGCAGAATCTCCCCGGCACCTGGGACGAATATCCCAACTGGCGGCTGCCGGTCGCCGGCCCGCAGGGCAGACCGATGACCCTGGAGCAAGTGGCCGCTTCGCCCCGTCTGCACCGCCTGATGGCTGAGTTCCGGCCGCGTACGGCACCCCCGGGCGCGCAGACCGCTCAGCCGTTCGCTACGTTTGGTCCGTGGACAAGAAGAACGCCCTGCGCGCCGGAGCCGTAGCAGCCGGTACGACGCTGATGATGCTGCTCATGTCGTCCCCCGCGCTCGCGCTGACCCGCGACGACGGCGACGACCCCGGTTCCGGTCTGAGTGTCTTCGACACGATCGGCCTCTTTGTGATCACACCGCTCGTGCTGTTCGGGATCATCGCCGGACTGGTGATGGTCCTCGACAAGTCACGTAAGAAGGCCTGAGACCCAGTCTCTTCACGCGAGGTGCCGCGGAGCCGTCCTGACGGCTGCGCGGCACCTGCGCGTTGCGCGCCCGCCGGTCCGGTGCTCCCCGTGCCGTACGTGCCGCTTCGCCGTGCCGTACCTCCCGCTTCCGTGCCGGGCGGTCCGTGCGGCGGGGGATAGGTTGCGGGCATGACCGAGTGGGACATCCGGAAGCTCCAGATCCTCCGCACCCTGAACGAGCGGGGCACCGTCACCGCCACCGCCGAGGTGCTCCGGATGACTCCGTCGGCCGTCTCCCAGCAGCTCTCCAACCTCGCGAAGCAGCTCGGCGTACCGCTGCTCGTGGCCCACGGCAGGCGGGTCAGACTCACCGACGCGGCCCATCTGGTCCTCCGGCACGCCGAGGCGGTCTTCGCCCAGCTGGAGCGCGCGGACGCCGAGCTGGCCGGCTACCTCCAGGGTGAGGCCGGCGAGGTACGGGTGGGCGCCTTCTCCACCGCTGTCCCCGCCCTGGTGGTCCCGGCGGTGGAGGCTCTGCGCCGCAGCCACCCCGCGATCGACGTCCGGATCCGTGAGGCGGAGGCGGCCGAGGCGTACCAACTGCTCTCGGCCGGCGACGTGGACCTGGCGATCTCCCTCGCCGCCCACACTCCGACGGCCCGCGACCCGCGCTTCACCCGGGTACGGCTGCTGGCCGACCCGCTCGATGTGGCGCTGCCCGCCGGTCACCCGCTTGCTGCCGCGGAGGGGCTGCGGCTCGCCGATCTCTCCGGCGAGGCCTGGATCTTCGGCGGCAGCGGCCCCTGGTCTGAGATCACCACGGCGGCTTGCGAGGCCGCCGGATTCGTCCCCGAGCAGGCGCACAGCGCGGCCGGCTGGACGGCGATCCTGGCCATGGTGGAGGCGGGAATGGGGGTCGCGCTGGTGCCCAGGATGGCGGTGGGGGAGGAGCGGCGCACGGGAGTGGTGACCCGGGTGCTGAATGCCGACCAGCCCCTGCGCCATGTGATCGCGGCAGTGCGGCGCGGAGCCGAAGGGGGCACCGCGGTCAGCAGGGTCCTCGACTCGCTGCGCGAGGTGGCGGGCGGAAGGGACGGGCTTCCGTAGCATCGTTCAGTTCCACTGAAAGGATTCTGTGGAAACTTTCGATGGACGTGATCGTTGGTTCTGGGTGAAGGTCTGACCATGACTTCCACCGATGCACCGAGCTTCCAGGACCCCCACGCCAACGATGCGGCCCCGTACGGCGGTGGCGACCCGTACGCCGACTACCGCAGCGGGAACCACGCCTTCACGGAGCTGGTCGACCTGGCGGACCGCCGCCTCGGTGCGGGTGTGGTCGCCGCCAATGACGAGTTCTTCGCCGAGCGCGAGAACCTCCTCGTCCAGGAGCGGGCCGTCTTCGACCCCGAGCGCTTCGGCCACAAGGGCAAGATCATGGACGGCTGGGAGACCCGCCGCAGGCGCGGTGCCTCCGCCGAGACCCCCTTCCCGACCCCGGACGACCACGACTGGGCGCTGGTCAGGCTCGGAGCCCCCGGCATCATCCGCGGGATCATCGTGGACACCGCCCACTTCCGCGGCAACTACCCGCAGCAGATATCGGTCCAGGGCGCCATGGTGGAAGGCTCCCCGAGCCCCGACGAGCTGCTCGCCGACGACGTGAAGTGGGAGGAGATCGTCCCGCGGTCCCCCGTGCTCGGCCACGCGGCCAACGCCTTCGAGATCACCGGTGACCGCGTCTACACCCACGTCCGGCTCTGCCAGCACCCCGACGGCGGCGTCGCCCGCCTCCGCGTGCACGGTGAGGTCGTGCCCGACCCCGAGTGGCTCGGCCTGCTCTCCACGGTCGACCTGGCCTCGGTGCTCAACGGCGCCGCTTACGAGGACGCGTCGGACCGCTTCTACTCCTCGCCGACCCAGATCATCCTGCCCGGCACCTCCCGCAAGATGGACGACGGCTGGGAGAACCGCCGCCGCCGCGTCCGCGACACCAACGACTGGGTCCGCTTCCGGCTGGCCGCGCAGGGCACCGTACGCGCCGTGGAGATCGACACGGCCTACCTCAAGGGCAACGCCGCCGGCTGGATCGCACTGAGCGGCCGCGACGGCGAGTCGGGCGAGTGGTTCGAGATCATCCCGCGCACCCAGCTCCAGCCCGACACCCTGCACCGCTTCAAGCTCGCGGACGAGGCGGTCGTCACCCACGTCCGCCTGGACACCTTCCCCGACGGCGGTGTGGCCCGGATGCGCCTGCACGGCACGTTCACCGAGGCGGGCACCGCGGAGCTGCGCCGCCGCTACAACGGGTCCTGATCCGTCCCGGACCCGGCAGGTCGACCTCTGTCCGGAGGCCGGGGGGAACCCTGGACAGAGGTAAGGGCGGGCGGTGCGGCCCCACGGGGCCGCACCGCCCGCTCCCGCATGTGCTAGGCGTGCGCCGCAGCGGCGTCAGCGGCCTGTGCCCGGAGCGCCCGCTCCACGCCCGACCGTGACTCGGACACCAGGCGCCGCAGCGCGGCGCTCGGCGCGGCGGAGCCCAGCCACGCGTCCGTCGCGTCCAGGGTCTCCTGCGACACCTGCAGCGCCGGGAAGAGACCGATCGCCACCTGCTGGGCCATCTCGTGGCTGCGGGTCTCCCAGACGTCCTTGACCGCGGCGAAGTACTTCTCCGTGTACGGAGCGAGGACCTCGCGCTGGTCCGTCTGCACGAAGCCGCCGATGACCGCTTCCTGGACGGCGTTCGGAAGCTGGTCGGACTCCACGACCGATGCCCAGGCCTCGGCCTTCGCGGCCTCCGTCGGACGTGCCGCACGGGCGCTCGCCGCATGCCGCTCGCCCGCCGACGTCCTGTCGCGCAGCAGCTCGCCCGCGATCTCCTCCTCGTCGAACCGGCCGACCGATGCCAGCCGGTGCACGAACGCCCAGCGCAGCTCGGTGTCGATGGCCAGCCCCTCGATCGACTCCTCGCCTTCGAGCAGCCCGTTCAGCAGATCGAGCTGGAGCGGCGTGCGCGCCGTCGACGCGAAGGCGCGGGCCCACGCCAGCTGGTGGTCGCTGCCGGCGTCGGCGGCCCGCAGGTGCGCCAGCGTCGCGTCCGTCCACTGGGTCAGCCCGGCCTCGCGCCACGCGGGGTCCGCGTACATGTCGAGGGCGAGCTTCACCTGGCGGTGCAGCGACTGGACGACGCCGATGTCCGACTCCTTGGAGATGCCGGAGAGCACGAGCGCCAGGTAGTCGCGGGTGGCCAGTTCACCGTCACGGGTCATGTCCCAGGCGGATGCCCAGGAGAGGGCGCGCGGCAGCGACTCGGCGAAGTCGCCGAGGTGCTCGGTGACGACGCGCAGCGACTCCTCGTCGAGACGCACCTTCGCGTACGACAGGTCGTCGTCGTTGAGCAGGATGACCGCGGGGCGCGGGGTGTCCCGCGGGAACGGCACCTCGGTGCGCTCGCCCTCGACGTCCAGCTCGATCCGGTCCGTACGGACCAGCTTGCCGTCCGCGTCCAGGTCGTAGCAGCCGATGGCGATGCGGTGCGGGCGCAGGGTCGGTTCGCCCTTGGCACCCGCGGGCAGCGCGGGCGCCTCCTGCCGTACGGCGAAGGAGGTGACGTGACCGGCGCCGTCCACCTCGATCTCCGGGCGCAGGATGTTGATCCCCGCGGTCTCCAGCCACGCCTTCGACCAGGCCTTCAGGTCACGTCCCGAGGTCTTCTCCAGCGCGCCGAGCAGGTCGGAGAGGCGGGTGTTGCCGAAGGCGTGCTGCTTGAAGTACGCCTGCACGCCCTGGAAGAACTCGTCCATGCCGACATAGGCGACGAGCTGCTTGAGCACCGATGCGCCCTTGGCGTACGTGATGCCGTCGAAGTTGACCAGGACGTCGTCCAGGTCGGTGATCTCGGCCATGATCGGGTGCGTCGACGGCAGCTGGTCCTGCCGGTAGGCCCAGGTCTTCATGGAGTTGGCGAACGTCGTCCACGACTGCGGCCACCGGGAACCGTCCGCGTACGCCTGGCAGGCGATGGACGTGTACGTGGCGAACGACTCGTTCAGCCAGAGGTCGTTCCACCACTCCATCGTGACGAGGTCGCCGAACCACATGTGGGCCAGCTCGTGCAGGATCGTCTCGGCGCGCGTCTCGTACGCGGCGTCCGTGACCTTGGAACGGAAGACGTACTGGTCGCGAATGGTCACCGCGCCCGCGTTCTCCATGGCGCCCGCGTTGAACTCCGGGACGAAGAGCTGGTCGTACTTGGCGAACGGGTACGCGTAGTCGAACTTCTCCTGGAACCAGTCGAAGCCCTGCCGGGTGACGTCGAAGATCGCGTCCGAGTCGAGGAACTCGGCGAGCGAGGGACGGCAGTAGATCCCGAGCGGGACGGACACGCCGTCCTTCTCGTAGCTGCTGTGCACCGAGTGGTACGGGCCGACGATGAGAGCCGTGATGTAGGTCGACATGCGCGGCGTCGCCTCGAACTCCCAGACGTGGTCGCGCGGTTCGGGCGTCGGCGAGTTGGAGATCACGGTCCAGCCGTCGGGCGCCTTCACGGTGAACTGGAAGGTCGCCTTCAGGTCCGGCTGCTCGAAGTTGGCGAAGACCCGCCGTGCGTCGGCGACCTCGAACTGGGTGTAGAGGTACGCCTGGTCGTCGACCGGGTCGACGAAGCGGTGCAGTCCCTCGCCGGTGTTGGTGTACGCGCAGTCCGCGACGACCCGCAGTTCGTTCTCCCCGGCGAGCAGCCCGGGGAGCGCGATGCGCGAGTCCTTGAAGACGGCGGCGGCGTCCAGGGGCGTGCCGTTCAGGACGGCCTCGTGCACGGTCGGCGCGATCAGGTCGATGAAGGTATCGGCCCCGGCCTCCGTGCTCCGGAAGCGCACGGTGGTCACGGACCTGTAGGTGCCGCCCTCCTGCGCACCGCTGAGATCGAGGTCGATCGTGTACGCGTCCACGGTCAGCAGACGCGCCCGCTGCTGGGCCTCTTCGCGGGTCAGATTCGTGCCAGGCACCTGGGGATCTCCTCGGTATGTGACGTTTCCGTTCATCCTTCCACGCCGGGACGGCGCGAAGGAGGGGAGTGCGGGTCAGCGGGGTCCGAGCCCGTCACCTCCGGCGGTCCCTTGCCGCCGGGCGGCGCTGATACGCGTTCCCGGCCCCGGCTTCCGCGCCGAGAGCCACGTCCGGATTCCGCCGGAGAACGCCGGCGTCCGGGGGGAGCCTGGAGCCATGGACACGAACTGGACCGTGCTGCCGATCGCCCCCGCCGCTCTCAGGGAACTCCGTCGGGCCGACGACGCGGGCCGCCCCTGCGCCCCGTACGCCGACGACGAGGGCGGCGCCCCGCTCCGCTGCTGTCTGCGGCCGAGCAGGCGCGGTGAGGAGATCGCTCTTGTCTCCTACGCCCCACTGCGCCGCTGGGCCGCCCGGTCCGGGGCCAGGCCCGGTGCCTACGACGAGCAGGGGCCGGTCTTCATCCATGCACAGGAGTGCGGGGGCCCGGCCGGTCAGGCCGGCGGCTACCCCTTCAGCAGGCCCGGCGCGCTGCGGACAGTGCGCCGCTACAACGCGGAGGGGCACATAGCCGGCGGCCGCCTCCTGGAGATCCAGGAGACGGCCGCCGACAGTTTCGACCGGACCTTCGCGGAAGCGTTCGCCGACCCGGACGTCGCCCTGGTACATGTCAGGGCCGTCGAGTACGGGTGCTTCCACTTCGAGGTGCGCAGGCCGCAGCGGGGCTCGGCCCCGGGGCACTTCAGGCGCTGAGCTCCTGGGCGACCAGCTCCGCGATCTGTACCGCGTTCAGCGCGGCGCCCTTGCGGAGGTTGTCGTTGGAGACGAAGAGGGCCAGGCCGTTCTCCACGGTCTCGTCGCTGCGGATCCGGCCCACGTACGACGGGTCCGTACCGGCGGCCTGGAGGGGGGTCGGGATCTCGGAGATCTCCACGCCCGGAGCCGCCTTCAGCAGCTCGTAGGCGCGCTCCACCGTGAGGGGGCGGGCGAAGCGGGCGTTGATCTGGAGGGAGTGGCCGGAGAAGACCGGGACCCGGACGCAGGTGCCGGACACCTTCAGCTCCGGGATCTCCAGGATCTTGCGGGACTCGTTGCGGAGCTTCTGCTCCTCGTCCGTCTCGAAGGAGCCGTCGTCGACGATCGCACCGGCCAGCGGCAGTACGTTGAAGGCGATCGGGCGCTTGTAGACGCCCGGCTCGGGGAAGTCCACGGCGCTGCCGTCGTGGGTCAGCCGGTCCGCGTCCGTGACGACCTTGGCCGCCTGGCCGTGCAGCTCGGCGACGCCGGCCACACCCGAGCCGGAAACGGCCTGGTACGTGGCGACGATCAGCGCTTCCAGCCCGGCCTCGTCGTGCAGCGGGCGCAGCACCGGCATGGCGGCCATCGTGGTGCAGTTCGGGTTGGCGATGATGCCCTTGGGGCGGTCCGCGATGGCGTGCGGGTTGACCTCGGAGACGACCAGCGGGACCTCGGGGTCGCGACGCCAGGCCGAGGAGTTGTCGATCACGACGGGGCCCTGGGCGGCGACCTTCTCGGCAAGCGCCTTGGAGGTGGCACCGCCGGCCGAGAACAGCACGATGTCCAGGCCGGAGTAGTCGGCCGTGGCCGCGTCCTCGACGGTGACGCCCTTGCTCTGCCAGGCGAGGGTGGTGCCCGCGGAGCGCACGGAGGCGAACAGCCGCAGCTCGTCGACCGGGAACTCCCGCTCGGCGAGGATCTTGCGCATGACTGTGCCGACCTGACCGGTGGCTCCGACGATTCCGACCCTCACGGTGACTCCTCCGTACTCACTGCGCACCTGCTGCGCGTAACTGCCGGCCATGGGCGGCCATGGCTGGCCACACCATCATGCGTATGACCAGCGGCACCTTGTCCAATCCATTGTCCGGGGGGCGGACAGCGGGTCGGGTGCCGGTTCTGGTGCCTGCCCCGAGGCCCTGCCGCTCACACGTCATTTCGCACGGTTGGGATCTTTCACACATTCGCGGTATCACGTACGCCGCGTCCGGCCGTACACCGTCCCCGGCGACGCCTCACGGCCGCGGGTGATCCCTGTGCGGTGATCGGTGTTGCCTGTTGCGGCCTCGTTCACGCACAGGTCATGCCCGCTGCCAACCATCCAGAGGAGCGGGGAGTACCAGCCCCGCAGTCCCAGCAGACGCGTTCGCACCCGGGGAGACCGAGCCATGTCACGTATGCGTTCCGCCACCCGCGCACTCGACCGCCGTGCCTTTCTCGCCGCCGCCGGCGCCGCAGCCGTGGCGGGCGTCGGTACGGCCGTCGCGACCGGCGGTGGCGCCTCCGCCACCCCTGCCGCACCCGCCCCGCCCGCGCCCGGCGCCGCCGTACCCGCCGCGCTCCGTTCCGTGCCCACTGCCCCCGCCGCGCCGTCGCGTGACGGCACCACCCTGCTCACAGCGGCGGCCCCCCGCACCGGTCACCCGGGCAGCGGCTACCGGCGGCTGGGCGACGGCCCCGGCTGGGACCGGGTGGTACGGACCCAGCTCGCCGCCGCAGGCTCCGGGCGCGCCGCCCGGCGCACCGTGCTCGCCGCCTTCGTCCAGCTCACCGACCTGCATCTCACCGACGTCCAGCACCCGGTGCGCGGAGAGTTCCTGCGCCCCGCCGACACCGCCTCCTGGCGCCCCCAGGAAGCACTCACGGTGCCCGGCGCGGTCTCTCTGATCGAGCGGGTCAACGCACTGCGCGCGGGCCCCGCGACCGGGGCACCGCTCTCCTTCGCGATGACCACGGGCGACAACACCGACAACAACTCCCACGCCGAACTCGGCTGGTTCCTCGCCGTGATGAGCGGCGGGCGCATCACCCCCAACACCGGCGACCCGCACCGCTACGAAGGGGTCCAGGACTCCGGCATCGCCCACTTCTGGCACCCGGACGCGACCCTGCGCGACACGGACAAGCAGCGCGGCTTCCCGCACATCGACGGCTTCCTGGCGGCGGCCGTCCGCTCCGTCGACAGCCCGGGGCTGCGTATGCCCTGGTACTCGACCGTCGGCAACCACGACTCGCTCAGCAGCGGATCGATGGCGGCCCGGGGGCACTTCCTGTCCGATTTCGCCGCCGGCGGCCGGAAGCTCTACGAGATCCCGGCCGCCGAGGCGCGGGCCCAGCTGGCCACGGACCAGAAGAACGGGGACTACGACGGCAGCCACTTCGCCGCTCTGGTCCGCAGGCACGGGAAGGACCTGCGCCCGGTCACCCCGGACCCGGCCCGCGCCCCCTTCACCCCTCGCGAGTACCTCGCCGCCCACCTCGACCCCGCGCACGCGGGCGCCGGGCCCGTGGGACACGGCTACACCCGGGCCAACCTCGACAGCGACACCCTCTACTACAGCTTCCCGGTGGCACCCGGCGTCCTCGGTGTCAGCCTCGACACCACGGGCCGGGGCGGCCACTTCACCGGCACGGTGGGCACCGCCCAGCTGAACTGGCTGGAGCGGACGCTGAAGGACCACCCGGACGAGTACGTCGTCGTCTTCAGCCACCACAACAGCTGGACCATCACCAACACCCACCCCGACCCGGCCCGGCCCGGCGAACGGAACCACTCGGGCGCGGAGCTCGTCGCGCTGCTGGAGCGGCACCGTAACGCGGTCGCCTGGATCAACGGTCACAGCCATCGCAACAAGATCCAGCCGCACGGCACGTTCTGGGAGGTCACCACCGCGTCGCACATCGACTTCCCGCAGCTCGCCCGGGTCTTCGAGCTGGCCGACAACAAGGACGGCACGCTCTCGCTCCTCACCACCCTGGTCGAGTCGGCTGCCCCGCACCGCACGGACTTCACCGACCTCTCCCAGACCGGCCTGGCCGCGCTCTACCGGGAGCTGTCCTTCAACGCGCCCGGCGCCCGCACGGATCTCTCGGGCACGGCCGGTGACCGGAACGCCGAACTGGTCCTGCGGAAGCGCTGACCCACCCGCGGCGCCGGGCGGTCGGGGCTCCTCGCGGCCGCGGCTCAGCGGGGCAGAACCACCACATAGGCGGCGGGGGCACGGTCCTCGGCCGCCATCAGCGCGGTCCGCACCACCGTCGCCTGCTGTGCGGGGGTGTCGCGCAGTTTGGCCGGCGTCAGGTGTACGACGGTGATCCCGAGCCGTTCCAGATGGTCGCGCTTGCGGGCGTACGGCGAACCGAGCACGTCCTCCTCCCGGTCCGGTGCGGCCGCGCCGGCGGACGGGCGCCGGGCCGCCGCACCGGAGCCGCCCCGAGACCCGCGCCCCGGGCCGCCGGCCGCCGGCCGGGTGTCCAGCTCCACCGCGACCGCCTCCTGCGGCCAGTAGATGTCCACGCCTCCGAGCGAAGGCCCGCCGGGAAGGCGCAGTTCCACATTCCACAGCGGGTCGGGCAGCCGGTGGTCGCGCACCAGTCCGTACAGCCTGCCCTCCGCGAGCGAACGGCCCTCCGCCAGCAGCGAGTCCACCGCGTCCGCCACATGGTCCCGGGAGAGCAGCCGGGCCAGGGTCAGCTCCCTGACGAGGGCAGCCGGTTCGCAGTGGCCGCCGCGCACCGCCTCGGTGAGCAGCCGGCGCACGGCGTCCGCCTCCGGCAGCCCGGCCACCGCGTCGGCCAGCGCCCGCTCGACGGGTGCCACCGGCACCCCGGCGATCTGCAGGGCCCCCGGCAGGGTGTGGGCGCGGACGATCCGGGCGCATCCCGTCGAGCGGAGCCTGCGGGTACGCGGTACCAGGACATCGATCCGGTCGACGGAGATCAGCGGGGGAGCGGCCGAGAAGCCGTGCAGAGCGAGCGCCGCGAGCCCGGTGACCATCGTGTTGCCGTACCGCGAATGACCGGCGGTGCTGTCCTGTACCACCCCGTGCCGCGGCTGGACCGGCACCGCGGCGGCACGTTCCGCCGGCGGCCGCCCGGCGTACAGCAGCGTGGCGTGCAGCCGTTCCTCGCTGGTCGGCGGGCCCGTATGCAGCACGAAGACCCCTGGCAGCAGCTGCTGCCAGGGGCCTCCGGGACGGCACTGGGCGGCCGCACGGGCCGCCGTCACCCCGTGCTCGCGCAGCTGCGGCGCGGAGAGCACCCGGCTGTGGACGCCGCCGGAGTGGCAGAGGGAACGGGGGGAGAGCGGGAACGAGGTCTCGCCGCAGAGGGAGGTGTCGCGGTTCATGACCCGGAGATGCCCATCCTCCTGCCGCCCGCTAACCGCTGTTACACAACTGTCGGCAAAACCGGACAACCCCGTCCTAAAGTACGGGCGTTCGATGGCCGATCAGGCCGTCGCCCGAATGGCCCAAGGGCGACGGCCCGCGGAGGGACGCGGCTGCTCTCAGACCGCCCGGCCCGCGCCGACGTCGCACGCCTGTGCGCGCAGCGAGCGGGCCAGATCGTCGCGTGCCTCAAGGACGAGCCTGCGCAGCGCGGGCGCGGCGTCCCGGTGCCCCTCCAGCCAGGCGTCCGTCGCGTCCAGGGTCGGCCGGTTGTCCTGCAGAGCGGGGAAGAGGCCCCTCACGACGAGCATCCCGATCTGGATCGAACGCTCGGACCACACCCGCTCGATGGCCTCGAAGTACTTCGGTGCGTACGGGGCGGTCAGCTCCCGCTGCGACGCCTGGCCGAAGCCCCCGATCGTCGCCTCCACCAGAGCGTTGGACAGTACGTCGGACTCCACGAGCGCCGTCCAGGCCGCAGCCTTGACCTCCGCCGACGGCCGCGAGGCCAGGGCGCGCACCTCGTGCCGCTTCCCGGACGCCGTGTCGTCGCGGGCCAGTTCCGCCGCGATGCCCTGTTCGTCGGCGACGCCGTGCGAGGCGAGCGGGGCGAGCAGCACCCAGCGCAGCTCCTGGTCCACATCGAGCCCGTCGATCTTCGCCGTGCCGTCGAGCAGCCCCTGGAGCAGCTGGAAATCGGTGCCGGACGTCGCGGTGGACGCGAAGAACCGGGCCCAGGTGAGCTGTGCCTCGCTGCCGGGCTCGGCCAGTCGCAGCTCGCGCAGCGCGCCTTCCGAGAGCAGCCGGCCGCCTTCCTCGCGCCACTCGGGCGCGGAGTAGTGCAGCAGCGCGCTCCGCGTCCAGGCGTGCAGCATCTGCAGCACACCGATGTCCGACTCACGGCCTGCGAACCGCAGGACCAGGGCGATGAAGTCCCTGGCCGGCATCAGCGCGTCGCGGGTCAGATTCCACAGCGCGGACCAGCAGAGGGCGCGGGCGAGCGGGTCGGTG
Source organism: Streptomyces sp. NBC_00859 (assembly GCF_045161865.1). NCBI lineage: Bacteria > Bacillati > Actinomycetota > Actinomycetes > Kitasatosporales > Streptomycetaceae > Streptomyces > Streptomyces sp. NBC_00859. The sequence continues at coordinate 5,449,101 of NZ_CP108826.1, forward strand.
ATGTCGCCGAGGTGTTCGCGGAGCGTGTCCAGAGAGTCCTCGTCGAAGCGGATCTTGCAGTACGTGAGGTCGTCGTCGTTGACCAGCACCAGGTCGGGACGCTCCGCACCTGCCAGCTCCGACACGACCGTGCGGGCACCCGCGACGTCGGCCTCGGCGCGCGCGTACCGCACGAGGGCCCCGTCCTCGACCCGGTACAGCCCGACAGCGACCCGGTGCGGGCGCAGCTCGGGGTGTGTGCCGGCCGCGTCCTGCAGGACCGAGAGTTCCGTGATGCGGCCCTCCGCGTCATGGACGACGGCGGGCGTCAGCGAGTTGACGCCGGCGGTCTGGAGCCAGGAGCGGGACCAGGACACCATGTCCCGGCCGCTCGTCTCCTCCAGCACGGACAGCAGATCGCCGAGCCGGGTGTTCCCGTAGGCGTTCCGCTTGAAGTAGCGGCGCGCGCCCTCCAGGAAGGCGTCCTGCCCGACGTAGGCGACCAGCTGCTTGAGCACGGAAGCACCCTTGGCGTAGGTGATCCCGTCGAAGTTCAGCTTGGCGTCCTCCAGATCACGGATGTCGGCCGTGACCGGGTGGGTGGACGGCAGCTGGTCGGCGCGGTAAGCCCAGGACTTGCGGTTGTTGGCGAAGGTGATCCAGCCGTCGGTGAAGCGTGTGGCGTTCACCATCGAGAAGCAGCCCATGAAGTCCGCGAAGGACTCCTTCAGCCACAGGTCGTCCCACCAGACCATCGTGACGAGGTCGCCGAACCACATGTGGGCCATCTCGTGAAGGATGACGTTGGCCCGCGACTCGTACGCCGCGCGGGTCACCTTGCCCCGGTAGATGTACTCCTCGCGGAACGTCACCAGACCCGGATTCTCCATCGCGCCGAGGTTGTACTCGGGTACGAAGGCCTGGTCGTACTTGCCGAAGGGGTACGGGAAGTCGAAGTGGTCGTGGAAGAAGTCCAGGCCCTGCTTGGTGACGAGGAAGATGTCATCGGCGTCGAAGTGCCTGGCAAGGCCCTTGCGGCAGAGGGCGCCGAGCGGGATCTCCAGCTCGGTCCCGTCGTCCAGGGTCCGGCGGTAGACGTCCGTGACCCGGTGGTAGGGACCGGCGACGACCGCGGTGATGTACGTCGAGATCGGCTTGGTCTCCGCGAAGTCCCACACCCCGTCGGTCCGCTCGCCCGCGCCGTTGCTCCACACCGTCCAGCCGTCGGGTGCGGTCACCCGGAACGTGTAGGGCGCCTTCAGGTCGGGCTGTTCGAAGTTGGTGAAGACCCTGCGCGAGTCGGCGGGCTCGTACTGCGTGTACAGATAGACCTCGCCGTCCTCCGGGTCCACGAAGCGGTGCAGGCCTTCGCCCGTCCTGCTGTACGCGCACTGCGCGTCCACGACCAGGACGTTCTCCGCGGCGAGGTCGTCGAGCGCGATCCGGGAGCCGTCGAAGACGACGGCCGGGTCGAGCGTCCGCCCGTTCAGCGTCACCGATGTCACCGACGGAGCGATCAGGTCGGCGAAGGTGGCGGCGCCCGGCTGCTCGCAGCGGAACCGCACGGTCGTCACCGAGCGGAACGTACGCGGCTCGCCGTCCGGGCTGTCCCCGATCGCCGAGCGCAGATCGAGGGCGACCGCATACCCGTCGACGGAGAGCAGCTCGGCGCGCCTCCGGGCTTCGTCGCGGGACAGATTCTCACCGGGCACGGGCACTCCTTCGTGTATACGTTCCGTGGCTCGGATCCTTTCACGTGCCACTCAGGGCCGGCGTCCGGGAATGGCGGGGGCGGCCCCGGGTGTTCCAGCGGAAGAGTTGCCGCAGACGAGAAGTGCGCCTCCCGAGGAGAGACATGACCGAGAAGACCCCCGTCGACTTCTGGTTCGATCCGCTGTGCCCCTGGGCGTGGATGACCTCCCGCTGGATGCTGGAGGTCGAGAAGGTGCGGGACGTCGAGATCCGCTGGCACGTGATGAGCCTGGCCGTCCTCAACGAGAACCGGGACGACCTGCCCGACGGGTACCGCGAGCGGCTCGCCGCGGCCTGGGCGCCGGTGCGGGTCGTAGTCGCCGCCCAGCAGAAGCACGGTGACGAGGTCGTCGGCAAGCTGTACACCGCGCTCGGCACGCGGTTCCACAACGAGGGCCAGGGCCCGGCCCGCGAGGCCATCGTGGCCGCGCTGGACGAGGTCGGCCTGCCTCCCGAGCTGATCGACTACGCGGACCAGGACCCGTTCGACTACGAGGCGGAGCTGCGCGCGTCCCACCGCGACGGAATCGAAAGGGTCGGCCAGGACGTCGGCACCCCGGTCATCGCGGTCCCCGGCGCGGACGGCAGCCAGGTCGCCTTCTTCGGCCCGGTCGTCACCCCGGCGCCCAAGGGCGAGGAGGCGGCGCGGCTCTGGGACGGCACGCTGATGGTCGCCTCGGTCCCCGGTTTCTACGAGATCAAGCGGACCCGTACGCAGGGCCCGGTCTTCGACTGACCCGGGCGGCCGGGCAGCCGGCCGGCCACCGGAACGCGAACAGCCGGCCTCCGCGAGTCATGTCCTCGCGGAGGCCGGCTGCCTTTGTCCGCCTGCGGGTGAAGGCTGAGAAGACGATCACGAGCAGGCCGTCATGGGGCCCGCACCGTCACGGTGTGAGCAGCAGCACATCCGCCCGCGCCCTGGCCGCGGCGTAACGCTTCGCCACGTCCTGCCAGTTGACGACCTTCCACATCGCCTCGATGAAGTCCACCTTCTGGTTCTTGTACTGGAGGTAGAAGGCGTGCTCCCAGGCGTCGAAGACCAGGACCGGAACCGAACCCTGGCCGACGTTGCCCTGGTGGTCGTAGACCTGCTCGACGATGAGCCGCCCGCTGAGCGGCTCGTAGGCGAGGACGCCCCAGCCCGAACCCTGAGTGGTCGCGGCGGCCTTGGTCAGCTGGGCCTTGAACGTGGCGAACGACCCGAAGGACTCGGCGATCGCGCCGGCGAGATCGCCGACGCCGTCCTGGCCGAGGGGCTCGCCGCCTCCGTCGCCGGTCATGTTGTGCCAGTAGATGCTGTGCAGGATGTGGCCGGAGAGGTGGAACGCGAGGTTCTTCTCCAGCCCGTTCACCGCGCCCCACTGGTCCTTGTCGCGCGCTTCCGCCAGCTGCTCCAGCGTGTCGTTCGCGCCCTTCACATACGCGGCGTGGTGCTTGTCGTGGTGCAGCTCGATGATCTGGGGATTGATCACCGGTTCCAGCGCCGCGTAGTCGTACGGAAGTTCAGGAAGTGTGTAAGTCGCCATGTCGTCCGAGCCCTCCGACTGCTTATTGCAACCTCTATGCAAGTGCAGGCTAACAGCAGATGCGTTTGAGGCGCGGGAGGCCCCGCGGTCCGGAAGCCGGAACGACCGGCGCCGACTCCTGGATGCCTGGCGTGCGCAGCAGGAAGGGCGGACACCTTGCCGGTGCCCGCCCTTCCTGCTGCTTCTGTATCCCGTTCTGTATCCCGCTCAGGGCCGCTCAGGGCCGGTCGGTGCCGCGGGGCTGAGCCCGGTCCCGCCGTGCGCTGAACTCCCGTACACCCGCGACGGCCAGCACCACGGCCGTCGCGCCCAGCGACCACAGCAACTGCGGGCGCGCCGTGGCATCGGTCAGCATCAGGACGAGAACGATGGCGAGACCGGCCAGGGTGACCCAGGTCAGCCACGGGAAGCCCCACATCCTCAGCTGCAGCAGCTCCGGGCTCTCCCGCTCGATCCTGCGGCGCAGCCGCAGCTGGGAGGCGGCGATCAGGGCCCAGACGAACAGCAGCACCGCGCCGACCGCGTTGAGCATGTAGAGGAAGACCGAGTCGGGCCACTCCAGATTGAGCAGGACCGACACGAACCCGAAGGCGACCGAGGCGAGGACGGCCCGGCGCGGCACGCTGCCGGTGACCTTGAGCAGAGCGCGCGGCGCCTCACCCCGCTCGGACAGCGAGAAGATCATCCGCGAGGAGCCGTACAGATTGGCGTTCAGCGCGGAGAGCATCGCCACGAAGACGACGATGTTCATGATGGATCCCGCGGAGGGCACGCCGATGGAGTCGAGCACCGTCACGTACGGGGAGAGTCCCGCCTTCTGCGCGCTCCAGGGCAGCACCGTCACGATGACCAGCATCGACCCCACGTAGAAGAAGAGCATCCGGAACACCGCGCTGCGCACCGCCCGGCCGACCGCACGGGCCGGGTTGTCGGTCTCCGCGGCGGCGATCGTCACGACCTCCAGACCGCCGAAGGCGAACACGACCGTGAGCACACCGGAGATGACGCCGTGCCAGCCGTGCGGCAGGAAGCCGCCCTGTCCGGTGAGGTTGGTCAGACCGACGGGGTCGGTGTCCGGGAGCACGCCGAAGACCGCCAGCAGCCCGAGCACCAGGAAGAGGGTGATCGCGCCGACCTTCAGGGCCGCGAACCAGAACTCGAACTCGCCGAAGTTCCGCACGGCCGCGAGGTTGGCGACGGTGAAGACCACCATGAAGACCAGTACCCAGGCCCACTGCGGCACACCCGGCACCCAGCCGTTGGCGATCTGGGCCGCGGCTGTCGCCTCCACGGCGAGGACGACCACCAGCAGGAACCAGTACAGCCACCCCACCGTGAACCCGGCCCAGCGCCCGAGTGCGCGCTCCGCGTGCACCGAGAACGACCCGGAGGCGGGGAGCGCCGACGACATCTCGCCGAGCATCCGCATCACCAGCATCGCCAGGGTGCCCGCGATCAGATAGGAGACGACGATGCCGGGGCCCGCGACCGCGATCCCGGCGCCCGAACCCACGAAGAGCCCGGCGCCGATCACCCCGCCCAGGCCGAGCATGGTCAGATGGCGCTGCTTCAGTCCTGCGGAGAGAGGCTCCGCCGGGAGTGGTTCGGACATGGTGCTCGACGCTCACGATGCTCTGGACGATTTGGCGGGACGGTTTGGTGAGATCCCACAGTGTCCCCAAGCCTTCGCCTGTTCCGCAACGGAGATCTACCTGCCAGGACCTCCAGTGACGAGCATCACGCACGAAGGTGGTTGAACCGTGAGCTTTGTATGAAACCAACCAAACCCTCAACCTCCGCTTTGTCGGCGGCTGATGGTGTTCCGGGCGGGGGCACCGCGCTAACGTCAGCCTGTTCCCTGTCTGCCCTCACTCGCGGAGTCCCGATGAGCACTGCTGCCGCCACCACCCGCCCCGGAGCGGTTCTCGCCGACCTGCTGCCGGCCACCCGTACCCGCGACATCGCGCTCGTGCTCGGTGGCGCGGTGCTCACCGGCATAGCGGCGCAGATCGCCGTGCCCGTCCCCGGCTCCCCGGTTCCGGTCACCGGGCAGACCTTCGCCGCGCTGCTCGTGGGCGCCTCGCTCGGTGCGCGCCGCGGCTTCCTCTCCCTGGCGGTGTACGCGCTGGTGGGTATGGCGGGCATGCCGTGGTTCGCCAACGGCACCTCGGGCCCCGGTGGCGCCACGTTCGGGTACGTCCTCGGCATGCTGCTCGCTTCGGCCGTGGTCGGCTCACTCGCCCGCCGCGGCGGCGACCGGTCCGTACTGCGTACCGCCGGCACCATGGTGCTCGGCTCGGCGATCATCTACGCGGTCGGCGTCCCCTACCTGGCGCTGGCCACCGGCATGTCCGCCTCCGCGGCCGTCGCCGCCGGTCTCGTCCCGTTCCTCATCGGCGACGCGCTGAAGGCGGCCCTCGCCATGGGCGCACTGCCGAGCGCCTGGAAGCTGGCGGGCCGCCGCGGCTGACCCGCGGGCACAGCACAGACACGCGGGAGGGGCCTCACTCCGGTTGCCGGGTGAGGCCCCTCCCGCATGCGATCAAGCTGTGTGCTCAAGCTGTCCGGTCCGGTGCGTGCGGATCAGCCGCCCGACCCGGCAGGACCGGGCGACTCGGCCGGCTCCGGGGATCCGGCGACGCCGGCGGTCTTGCGCCGGCGGTCCCGCACCACCGCCACCACCATGACGAGCGCGGCCACCAGTACCGAGAGCAGCATCTGCTTGCGCCCCTCGGTGTCGTACAGCATGTAGCCGACCACGAAGAGGATCAGGCCGATCGTCGCCCAGGTCAGATACGGGTACAGCCACATCCGTACGGTCAGCAGCTCCGGGCTCTCCCGCTCGATCCTGCGGCGCATCCGCAGCTGCGAGAAGCAGATGACGAGCCAGACGAAGAGAGCCACCGCGCCCGAGGAGTTCAGCAGGAACTCGAAGACGGTGTCCTGGGCGATGTAGTTGAAGAACACCGCGACGAAACCGAACGCGACGGACGCCCAGATCGCGACCGCGGGCACGCCGCCGCGGTTCACCGTGGCGAACGCCTTCGGCGCGTCACCGCGCTGACCGAGCGAGAAGGCCATCCTGGAGGCCGTGTACAGGCCGGAGTTGAGGCAGGAGAGCACCGCGGTCAGCACCACGACATCCATGATCGTGCCGGCCCCTGGGATGTCCAGCGAGTCCAGCACGGCGACGTAGGGACTGGCCGTGACCGCCTTGGAGTCCCACGGCAGCAGGGTGACGATGACGAAGATCGAACCGATGTAGAAGAGCGCGATCCGCCAGATCACGCTGTTCACCGCCTTGCGGACGGCCTGCACCGGGTTGGGTGACTCGGCGGCGGCCAGGGTCACGATCTCCGAGCCCATGAAGGAGAAGACGACCAGCAGCATGCCGGAGAGGATCGCGCCGGGCCCGTTCGGCAGGAAACCTCCGTGTCCGGTCAGATTGCTCATCCCCGCGGGGTCGCCGCCGGGCGGCAGACCGAAGATGGCGAGGAGGCCGATCACGATGAAGGCAATGATCGAGACGACCTTGATCCCGGCGAACCAGAATTCGAATTCGCCGAAGGAGCCGACCGAGACCAGGTTGGTGCCGGTCAGCACCAGCATCACCAGGAGCGCCCACGCCCACTGCGGTATCGCGGGCACCCACCCGGTGAGGATCGACGCGGCGGCTGTCGCCTCCACCGCGAGGACCACGGCCCAGAAGAACCAGTAGAGCCAGCCGATGGTGAAGCCGGCCCACCGGCCGAGCGCCCGGTCCGCATACGTGGAGAAGGAACCGGAGACCGGATCCGCGGCCGCCATCTCGCCCAGCATCCGCATCACGAGGACGACGAGCAGGCCGGTCAGCGCGTACGAGAGCAGAATGCCGGGGCCCGCGGCGTTGATCCCGGCACCGGAGCCCACGAACAGCCCCGCGCCGATCACACCACCGATGGCGATCATCGAGAGATGGCGGTTCTTCAGACCAGCCTGAAGTCCATCAGGAGAGTCGCCGCCGGGCGGTCTCTCAGCGACCCGCGAAGGAGGTGCAGCACTCATGCTCTCTGTCCTTAATTGTCGCGAACGGGTCACGCGATACGTGCCCCGACCAGGCGTCCCACCTACCCGGCGTGCCACACTCGAAGCATGCGCGTGTACCTCGGTTCCGATCATGCCGGTTACGAACTCAAGAACCACCTCGTCGAGTGGCTCACCGCCCACGGGCACGAGCCCGTGGACTGCGGTCCGCACATCTACGACGCCGTGGACGACTACCCGCCGTTCTGCCTCCGGGCCGCCGTGAAGACGGCCGCGGACCCCGACAGCCTCGGCGTCGTCATCGGTGGCTCGGGCAATGGTGAGCAGATCGCGGCCAACAAGGTCAAGGGGGTACGGGCGGTGCTCGCGTGGAGTGAGCAGACCGCAGCTCTCGGTCGTGAGCACAACGACGCCAACGTCATCTCCGTCGGCGGCCGGATGCACACCCAGGAGGAGGCGGTGAAGTTCGTCGAGATCTTCCTCGCCACGCCGTACTCCGGCGAGGAGCGCCACCAGCGCCGGATCGACATGCTCACCGCGTACGAGGCGACAGGCGACCTGCCGCCGGTCCCGGCCCACCACCCGCAGAAGGACTAACCGCTCCGTGCCCGAGGGCCACACGATCCACCGACTGGCCGCCGACCACTTCGAGAGGTTCGGCGGCCGGCCTGTGCGCGCCTCCAGCCCGCAGGGCAAGTTCTCCGGCAGCGCGGCGCTCATCGACCGGCACACGCTGGAGAGCACCGAGGCGCACGGGAAGCACCTGTTCCTGGGCTTCGGCGCGGGCGGCTGGGTCCATATCCACCTCGGCCTGTTCGGGAAGCTGGGCTTCGGCACCGCGCCCGCAGTGCCGCCCACCGACACGGTGCGCCTGCGGCTGGTCAACGACGAGGCGTACGCCGACCTCAGGGGCCCGACCACCTGCGCGCTGATCACGGACGCCGAGAAGCAGGCGATACACGACCGGCTCGGCCCCGATCCGCTCAGGCCCGGCGACTCCCCGGACCGTGCCTGGGCCCGTGTCTCCCGCTCCCGTACGACCGTGGCCGCCCTGCTCATGGACCAGAAGGTGATCGCGGGCGTCGGCAACGTCTACCGCGCCGAGGTCCTCTTCCGGCACGGCATCGACCCGTACCGGGCGGGCAAGGACCTCACCCGCACCGAGTGGGACACGGTCTGGGCCGACCTGGTCGCCCTGATGCGGGAAGGCGTACGCAACAACCGCATCGACACCGTCCGCCCCGAGCACATGCCCGAGGTGACCGGCCGGGCGCCTCGGGTCGACGACCACGGCGGAGAGGTGTATGTCTACCGCCGGGCCGCGATGCCCTGCCACCTCTGCGGCGCCGGGATCCGCACCGCGCCGCTGGCCGCCCGCAACCTCTTCTGGTGTCCGGACTGCCAGCAGCGTTAGCGGCCTTGCACCATGAGCGCGCGACCCGGACACGGCCTGGTGCAAGGCACCTTGGGGCAGACCGCTAGAAGCCGTGCGGCAGCCAGGGCGCCTTCTCCGAACCGAAGGCGTGGGACGCACCGGCCAGTGCACCCGGTCGCAGCTCCCGAACCAGACCCGCGCCCGCGAGCGCGGACAGTGATGTACCGCCCAGATAGGCGGCCCCGAGCTCCCGCACCGAGAGTGCGAGATCGGCCGGGTCGTCGGTCCGGACGCAGACAGCGCCGGCGGCATCACCCGTGAGCCGCCAATTCCCGCTGTTCCAGGGGCAGAACGCGTCCTCGACACCGAACACCGCATCCACCGGGGCCCGGTACGTACGCGCTCCGAGCGCGGCACCCACATCGACCAGCCGCAGATGCAGCACATCACGGACCTGGAGCCGGCACCGGCGGAGGTCCGACACCAGATACTGCCAGGGGTCGTCCATGGGCCGGTTACGGACGTGCAGCGTCGAGGTCAGGTCGATACCGAACAGGAAGCGCCACAGCGCGGCGTTCGCCGCCGGGTCCACCGCATCGATGTGACGCAGCCTGACGGAGCCCTTGGGGCCCGCCTCGTCCGACTCGGGCTTGGTGTGGAAACGCGCATAACCCACCATCTCGCCGTCCCGCTCGGCAACCACGCACTGCAGGGGTGACGCTCCACCACGCTCGGCGGGCGGGTCGAGCAGCGGCAGCCGCTCCCAGCCCGGCATCCGCGCCGGCATCCCGGGGCGGGAACCGATCGAGCGTACGTACAGTGCCTCGCACTGCTCGGCCGCCTCCTGGACCGGCGCGTACCGCAGCCGTACCGAGTCGGTCCCCGCGGGCACCGCGAGCTTCACCCGCGAGGTGTCGATCTCCGCCGTCAACTGCCGCGAGGCGATGCCGTATCCGAACCGGCCGTAGATCTCCGGCTCCGAAGCGGTCAGTACGGCCAGTGGCTCACCGAGCGCCCGCACGTCGTCCAACTGCCGCCGCATCATGGACGTCAGGATCCCGCGCCGCCGGTGCGTCGCCGCGACACTGACCATGGTCACGCCCGCCGCGGGTACGAACGCGCCGCCCGGCACGGAGAGCCGGAAGCTGAACGCCCCTGCCGTGCCCACGCACTGGTCCGCTTCCCAGGCGGTGATCGAGCGCTCGCACTCGGTGAGGTCGTCCCAGAGCTCCCGCTCATCGGGTGACTCGTCAACACCGCCGAAGGCTCGCACCAGCAGCGCATACCAGGTGTCCAGGTCCTCGCGGCGCAGTACCTTCAGCTCTGTATCCATGAGCCATCCCTACCAGCGGGGCCCACACCGGGCGAGTCAATTTCGAACGCAATGTCACAGGGTCCCCCTGCGCGGGACCCGCACGGGTGGATAAGGTCCGAGCAATGGCCGGTCGCGTCGGGGAAGAAGCGTTCACGGCCCGGATGCGGAAGTCGGCGCACCGGGTCCGGACAGTGCTGCGCCGCTCCGGTGTCGACTACTTCAGGGGTGACGGATCCGAAGGCCTCGCCCTTGCCACGCTGCTGCTGAGTGTCCCGGCGCTGGCCTGGGCGACCATCCTCACTCCTGTCTGGTGCTCGCCCTCGACCCTGGTCCTGCCCATCGTGGCCGGGGGGCTGCTGCTGCGGCCGGCGAGCCTCCTCGGCCTCTACGCCGCCGCGGCCGCCGCCCTCATCGTCGAATCGGTCAAGCTCGGTCCGTACGCCGGCGGCGCCGCCGGGGTCACCCCGGGCACGGTTCTCACCGTGGCCGCCTGCGGACTCTTCGGGCTGCTCATCGCGCAGTTCCGCAGCAGGGTCGGGGTGCCGTGGAGGCGTGGCGGGACCATGCTCTTCGACCTGCGCGAACGAATCCGCGTGCAGAGCAAACTGCCGCGGCTGCCGCAGGGATGGCACCGTGAGATGGCGCTGCGGCCGGCCGGCGGGCAGTCCTTCTCGGGTGACTTCGTGGTCGCGGCGCGCACCAGTGGGGGCCGCATCCTCGAAGTCGTCCTGACGGACGTCTCGGGCAAGGGGATGGACGCGGGCTCCCGCGCCCTGCTGCTCTCGGGCGCCTTCGGCGGTCTCCTCGGCTCGCTCCCGCCCCACGACTTCCTGCCCGCGGCCAACGGCTATCTGCTGCGCCAGGACTGGGACGAAGGGTTCGCCACCTCCATCCATCTGGTCCTCGACCTGGACTCGGGCGACTACGAACTGCTCTCGGCGGGTCATCTTCCGGCGCTCCAGCTGCACGCGGGCAGCGGGCGCTGGGAGGAGAAGTCGGGCGAGGGTCCGCTGCTCGGTGTCTACGACGGCGCCCAGTTCGACGCGGCCAAGGGCTCGCTGGGCCCGGGTGACGTCCTGATGCTCTTCACCGACGGCCTGGTGGAAGCGCCCGACCGGGACATCAGCGAAGGGATCGACCGGCTGACCGGGGAAGCCGACCGTTATGTCGCCAGCACCTTCGAGGGGGCGGCGTGGCATCTGATCGAGGCGGTCGCCAAGGACGTCAACGACGACAGGGCGCTGCTGCTGATCTGCCGTGACGGCGACGCGGGGCCGGTGCTCTGACCGGCATCGGCCTGCGCGGTCGCCCCGTGCGGTCGCCCCGTGCGGTCGCCCTGTGAGGTTGCGCTGTGCGGTCGCCCTGCGGGGTTGCGCTTGTGAGGCCGGGGACGCGGGCGGAGGGGCGCACTCCGGGGGAGCCCTGGGCTCCACCGGCTCCGTGACGCAGTACGCCCCGTCCGACGGGTCTTCGTCGGACGGGGCGTACTGCGACCGTTGGCCGGTACTGGTTCAGCTCACGGACACGGGTCCGGGCACCTGCGGGGGACCGGACCGGTCAGGCGGTCCTAGGCAGGAACCTTCTCGCGCTCCCGCTCACGTGCGTTCTCCACCGGATCGGGCCGGAAGGCCCACTTCATCTCGGGCTCCGTCGCGAAGCGCATCACGCGACAGACCGGACGGGTGCAGAACAGCGTCACGGCGGCTGCCATGAACAGCGTGCTGAAGATCTCGCCCATCGGGCTCTTCAGCCAGCTGAAGTCGTCGACCCAGCCCGCGTACTCAATGGTCTTGATCAGCAGACCGTGCAGCAGATAACCGCAGAGCGTGCCGGCCCCGAGCGCGGTGAACCAGGTCTTGCCGCGCGGCACCAGGGCCAGGAAGCAGGCGCTCAGCACCAGACCGCACACGGTGAGGCCGAGCGTCATGACGACGCCCTCCCACCAGCCGACGCCGAGCTCCTGGGCACTGGTGCCCCGGTAGAACCAGTTGAGCGTCATCCGGGGCGCGGCCCAGTAGGAGAACACCAGCGTGACGAGCATGATCACGATCGCGAGGGGCCGCGCACCCCGGCGCTGCACCAGCTGGAAGTGCTCGGGCTTGAGCTTCAGGCCCAGCACGAAGAACGGAAGGAACTGGAGGACCCGCTGCATGTCGAGGTCGTCGCTGATGTTCGGGGTGATCGACGCGAGGACCGCGATGACGAGCGAGATGGTCATCGGATAGCGCAGATTGCGCCAGATCGGTGTCGTGAGCCGCCAGATGAAGAGGGCGATCAGGAACCACGTCAGGTAGTAAGGGTCGAGCAGGCTGATCTCGTGACCGGGGTCGTTGTTGCCCCACTTCTCGTAGAGCGAGTAAGTGGTCTCGAAGATCACATAAGGGACGACGACACCCGTCACCAGGCGGCGCAGCCGGTCGGGACGCATGTCGAAACTACGGGAGAAATAACCCGAGATAATGATGAATGCGGGCATGTGGAACGTGTAGATGAACATGTACAGCGCCCGGGTGGTGCGGCTGCCGTCCATGATCGGTTCCCATGCGTGCGCCATGGCCACGAGCACGATGGCGAGGAACTTCGCGTTGTCGAAGAGCGCGTTGCGCTGCTTCTTGGCGCCGGACTCGGGCGCCTGTGAGTGCGCTGTGGGGGGTCTCTGTGGCGCCTGTGGAGCCGTGGGGGTTTCGGGTTCCGTCTCCCGCGCCAGGGGGAGTGGGGCCCGCTGATATCCGTGTGGAGCGTGAACCATTCGAGGAACCCTAGCGTCGCCTGAGGGAATCCGTAAAACCCTCTCCGATGTCTGTGATATTCGCAGTACGTGTACCCGCGCGGCTTACCTTTACTACCCTGATCTTATGTCCGCATATGAGGTATCTCATCCTACTTAAATGCCGCATAACGATCGCCTCCAGCCCCCGTTCGGCGGCTGGTTCAGTCCTATCGGAAACACCTGTGAACGAAGTGTGTGGGCAGTGAAACGATCGATCTGAATTTACTCCCGGGAGTGCCGCGCCGAGCGGTCCGGAAATTGCCCCCGTCGACGCGGGCGGCGCCCGGCGCGGCGGCGCCGTGACCGGGGACGCGATGTGCTGGGGATGGCGCGATCCGATCGGCGTCGTTTCGTCACCGGGCAACAACCACAGGCCTGTTGGTGGCACCATGGACCCGCGGAAGAAGTGCTGGAACGACAACGTTCCCGGCCGGCAAGGCGGACCGACCAAGGGTTGTGATCAGTTGTGGCCATCTCACTGTCTGTGGTGCTGCTGTTGGCGATCGTCCTTGTGGTGTTGATCCGCGGTGGATCCATCAAGGCCGGTCCCGCGATCGTCGCCATGCTCTTCGGCTTCTTCCTGGCGTCGACGGGTATGGCCCCGTCGATCAACAGGTTCCTCAACTCGATAGCCGACACGATCAACCAGATCAAGTTCTAGCGTCCCTCCCGGAGTTGAGGGGTGGCGCGGTGAGTCCGCTGCCCGCGTCCGGGCGGGCTCCTCGGGAGTGGCCGCTACGCGATGACTCGGCGACGCGGAAGGGCGGTCCCGCGTCGCGGACGGCCTGACGCCGGTGAGCGGATCGCCCGAGCGGGCCCGGGAGCCGGCAGGGCCCGGGGCGTGCTCCCCGGCCGAGCCGAGGCCGATGTCGTGGAGCTGCCTGCCGCGGTCCGCGGTGAGGTGGCCGTGATCCTTTGGGCCGGGTTCCCGACGGCACCACCCGGCCGCAGGAACATCTCGCCGGGGCGGCCCCCGTCGCCGCATCCGCGACCGTGACCAGTACTTCCCGTATCGGAGTGGCCGAGCCGGCGCCGCGCGTCTTCGCGGCGGCCGCCCGGCGGGTCCGGGCCGATCCGCAGAGCTGCCTGTTCGTCGATGACACCGCCGGTCCGCACCACCGGAACACGGCCGGCCGCGGATGCCGGTCGCGCCGCCGTTCGGGCGGTCGGTGTTCCCCGGCGCGGCCCCGTCAGGAACGGGCACGCGGCGCCGCACGGACGGCTGACCGGTACCCGGGAACGGCGAAGGCCCAGGCGGAGGGAAACGTCCTCTTGCCTGGGCCTTCGTCGTATGGAGCGGGCGACGGGAATCGAACCCGCGTAGCTAGTTTGGAAGACTAGGGCTCTACCATTGAGCTACGCCCGCAGGCGCCGCAGGTCGGACTGACCGCGGCACGAGAAGCATCGTAGCGGGTCGGAGCCGGTCGGCGCACACCCGTCCCGCGCCGCGTAATGCCGCAACGTCACGGCGGGCGGCCATGTACCCTACGTCTCGCACCGACGGGGTGTGGCGCAGCTTGGTAGCGCGTCCGCTTTGGGAGCGGAAGGTCGTCGGTTCGAATCCGGCCACCCCGACCAGTACCAAGATCGCATTGTGGGTCTCCTCCTGCTTGCCGTTACTATGCAAGCTGTGTGCCCGCGTGTCTCTCAACCGGGCAGAGATTCTGAAGTCAGCCCCCAAGGAGACCGAACCGTGAAGAGCGCCGTGGAGACCCTGAATCCGACTCGGGTTCGGCTCAGCATTGAGGTGCCCTTCGAGGAGCTCAAGGACAGCCTCGACGCGGCGTACAAGAAGATCAACGAGCAGGTCACGGTGAAGGGCTTCCGTAAGGGCAAGATCCCGAACCGCGTGATCGACCAGCGCTTCGGCCGCGGTGCGGTGCTGGAGGAGGCCGTCAACGACGCCCTCCCGAAGTTCTACACCGAGGCCGTCAACGAGGGTGAGCTGAACGTCCTCGGCCAGCCCGAGGTCGACATCACGGAGCTCAAGGACGGCGAGCTGCTCTCCTTCACCGCCGAGGTCGACGTACGGCCCGAGATCGAGATCCCGGACTACTCCGGCATCGAGATCGAGGTCGACGCCGTCGACGTCAGCGACGAGGACGTCGACAAGGCCGTCGAAGAGCTGCGTGGCCGTTTCGCGTCCACCAACCCCGTCGAGCGCGCCGCCGCCGACGGCGACGTCGTCACGATCGACCTTGAGGCCAAGGTCGACGGCGAGGTCCTGGAGGACGGCGTGGCCGAGGGTGTCTCGTACACCATCGGTTCCGGTGAGCTGCTCGACGGTATCGACGACGCCGTGACCGGCCTGGAGGCCGGTGGCGAGGCCACCTTCACCTCCGAGCTCAAGGGCGGCTCCGCCGAGGGCAAGCCCGCCGAGGTCACCGTCAAGGTCACCGCGGTCGCCGCTCGTGAACTTCCCGGCCTGGACGACGACTTCGCCCAGCTGGCCAGCGAGTTCGACACGCTGGACGAGCTCAAGGCCGACAGCCGCAAGCGCCTCGAAAGCACCAAGCAGTACGAGCAGGCCACCCAGGCCCAGGAGCGCGTCCTCGACGAGCTGCTGAAGCTGGCGGAGGTCCCGATCCCCGAGAAGCTCCTCGAGGACGAGATCAACACCCGCAAGCACAACCTGGAGCACCACCAGCTCGGCCAGATGGGCCTCGACCTCGCCAAGTACCTGGAGATCCAGGGCAAGACCGAGGAAGAGTTCACCGCCGAGACCAAGGAGCAGGCCGAGAAGGGCATCAAGACCCAGTTCATCCTCGACGAGCTGGTCAACAAGGAGAAGCTGAACGTCAACCAGGAGGAGCTCACCGAGCACCTCATGCGGCGTGCGCAGTCCTCCGGCATGAGCCCCGACCAGTTCGCCCAGGCGGTCGTCGAGGGCGGCCAGGTCCCGATGCTCGTCGGCGAGGTGGCCCGCGGAAAGGCCCTCGCGGTCGTCGTCGAGTCCGTCAAGGTCAAGGACACCAACGGTGAGGTCGTCGACCTGAGCGACGACGAGGACGACGCCGTCGAGGGCGCCGACGCCGCCGCTGAGCCGGCCGACGACGCGGCCGACACCAAGACGGAGGCCTGAGCCTCCACTGGTCTCGACCGGCCCGGTCCCTGAACCCGGCCGGTTCTGATCTCGATCGAAGGGTCCGGGCGTGCCGCACGTCCGGACCCTTCGTCGTACGCGCGCGCGGCCCGGCCCGGACACAGGCCCTACCTTGCGCTCCCAGCGAACAGTTCGGGAAGCGGGATGGCGTTGTCCTACCTGCGCGTTAGGGTCCATGAAGAGGAGAGCTCGGGAGTACCAAGCACCCCCGCACTCCTGCTGTACGAAGACGCTGAGACGGCCGGAGCCGTCAGAGACGAGCAGGTGGATACGTGACGAATCTGATGCCCTACGCCGCCGGCGAGCCCAACATCGGTGGCGGCCTCGGCGACCAGGTCTACAACCGACTGCTCGGTGAGCGGATCATCTTCCTCGGCCAGCAGGTCGACGACGAGATCGCCAACAAGATCACCGCGCAGCTGCTCCTCCTTGCAGCCGACCCGGACAAGGACATCTTCCTTTACATCAACAGCCCCGGCGGCTCGGTGACGGCAGGCATGGCGGTCTACGACACCATGCAGTACATCCCGAACGACGTGGTCACCATCGGTATGGGCCTCGCGGCCTCGATGGGCCAGTTCCTGCTGACCGGCGGCACCGCGGGCAAGCGCTTCGCGCTCCCCAACACCGACATCCTGATGCACCAGGGTTCGGCCGGTCTCGGCGGCACCGCGTCGGACATCAAGATCCAGGCCGAGCAGCTGCTGCGCACGAAGAAGCGCATGGCGGAGATCACCGCCCGGCACTCCGGCCAGACCGTCGAGGCGATCATCCGCGACGGTGACCGCGACCGCTGGTACACGGCGGAGGAGGCCAAGGACTACGGCCTCATCGACGAGATCATCTCCTCCGCCTCGGGCGTTCCGGGCGGCGGCGGCACCGGAGCCTGACGCTCCGCATCCCTGCCTCCGAACCCGACCGACCACTTGAACGCCACCAGGATGGTGAACACCAGCATGAACGACTTCTCCGCCTCCGCCAGCGGCCTCTACACCGGCCCGCAGGTCGACAACCGCTACATCGTTCCGCGCTTCGTCGAGCGCACCTCGCAGGGCGTGCGCGAGTACGACCCGTACGCGAAGCTCTTCGAGGAGCGTGTGATCTTCCTCGGTGTGCAGATCGACGACGCCTCCGCCAACGACGTCATGGCGCAGCTGCTCTGCCTGGAGTCGATGGACCCGGACCGGGACATCTCGATCTACATCAACAGCCCCGGTGGCTCGTTCACCGCGCTGACCGCGATCTACGACACGATGCAGTTCGTGAAGCCGGACATCCAGACGGTCTGCATGGGCCAGGCGGCCTCCGCCGCGGCGGTCCTGCTGGCGGCCGGTACGCCCGGAAAGCGCATGGCACTGCCCAACGCCCGTGTGCTGATCCACCAGCCCTCCTCGCAGACCGGCCGTGAGCAGCTCTCCGACCTGGAGATCGCGGCCAACGAAATCCTGCGGATGCGTACCCAGTTGGAAGACCTGCTGGCCAAGCACTCCACGACGCCGCTGGAGAAGATCCGCGACGACATCGAGCGCGACAAGATCCTCACGGCTGAGGACGCCCTCGCCTACGGGCTCGTCGACCAGATCGTTTCGACGCGTAAGGGCTCCGTGGGAATGATGTCCACCTGACGGGCGTTTGATTTACCTTCCGTCCCCTGGCACGGTGCACGTCAAAGTGAACCGTGCCAAGGGGGGCCCGAACGAGGGGTCCGGCAAGGTACCGTCGAATATGAGGCACCAGGAGCCGCTGAACGTGGCGGCTCCCAGGCGAAGGGGAAGCACCTCGTGGCACGCATCGGTGATGGCGGCGACCTGCTCAAGTGCTCGTTCTGCGGGAAGAGCCAGAAGCAGGTGAAGAAGCTCATCGCAGGCCCCGGGGTGTACATCTGCGACGAGTGCATTGATCTCTGCAACGAGATCATTGAGGAAGAGCTCGCGGAGACCTCCGAAGTGCGGTGGGAGGAACTGCCCAAGCCGCGCGAGATCTACGAGTTTCTCGAGGGGTACGTCGTCGGGCAGGAGCCCGCGAAGAAGGCCCTCTCGGTAGCGGTCTACAACCACTACAAGCGCGTCCAGGCCGGCGAGAACGGCGGCGGCACCAGCCGCGAGGACGCGATCGAGCTCGCCAAGTCCAACATCCTGCTGCTGGGCCCCACCGGCTCCGGCAAGACGCTGCTCGCGCAGACACTGGCGCGGATGCTCAACGTCCCGTTCGCCATCGCGGACGCGACGGCGCTCACGGAGGCCGGCTATGTCGGCGAGGACGTCGAGAACATCCTGCTCAAGCTGATCCAGGCCGCTGACTACGACGTCAAGAAGGCCGAGACCGGCATCATCTACATCGACGAGATCGACAAGGTCGCCCGCAAGAGCGAGAACCCGTCGATCACGCGTGATGTGTCGGGCGAGGGTGTCCAGCAGGCCCTGCTGAAGATCCTGGAAGGCACGACGGCCTCGGTGCCGCCGCAGGGCGGGCGCAAGCACCCGCACCAGGAGTTCATCCAGATCGACACCACGAACGTCCTGTTCATCGTGGGCGGCGCGTTCTCCGGTCTGGAGCGGATCATCGAGTCCCGGGCGGGCGCGAAGGGCATCGGTTTCGGCGCCACGATCCGCTCCAAGCGGGAGATCGAGGCGAGCGACCAGTTCCAGGAGGTCATGCCGGAGGACCTGGTGAAGTTCGGGATGATCCCCGAGTTCATCGGCCGTCTCCCCGTCCTGACCTCGGTCCACAACCTGGACCGTGAGGCGCTGCTGCAGATCCTGGTCGAGCCGCGCAACGCACTGGTGAAGCAGTACCAGCGCCTCTTCGAACTCGACGGTGTGGAGCTGGACTTCGACCGCCCCTCGCTGGAGGCCATCGCCGACCAGGCGATCCTGCGCGGCACCGGAGCACGCGGTCTGCGCGCCATCATGGAGGAGGTCCTCCAGTCGGTGATGTACGAGGTGCCGTCCCGCCAGGACGTCGCCCGGGTCGTCATCACGGCGGACGTCGTCCGGGACAACGTGAACCCGACGCTGGTCCCGCGGGAGCCGCGGATCGTCGGCAACGACGGACGGCACGAGAAGTCCGCGTAACCGCGGTCGCGTCGAGCGCCGCCGGTACGAGCGGCTCACGGAACGACGAAGGGGCACGGGCAGGTCCGGATGGACCTGCCCGCGCCCCTTCGGCCTGTGCGGCTACTGCTTGACGCGGGCCGCGTTGTACACCTTGGCCGCGAGGGCCGCGGCGTCGTCCATCGGGAGCGTCTTCTTGGTCAGGATCAGTGACACGTCGGTGTTCTGCACGATCCCGAGGGTGCTGTAGTCCGCCCAGACACAGATCGGCAGCTCAAAGGTCTTCGGCACCTGCGATGTGGCGTCGCTGCTGCCGCTGTCGGCGGCGGTGCTCGTGACCTTGGCGTTCTGGCACTTCATGAGGGCGCCGCTGAACCCGGCGGGCTTGACCGTCTTGGGGCTGTCCTCGAGTTCCACCTTGACGCCGTCGGACGAGCTCTTGGTGATACCCGCCTTGGACATGGCGAAGGCCCCGTCAATGGCCTGCTCCGGATCGTCGATCGTGCCCCACAGACCGGAGAGGTTGAGGTCCTTCTCGGTCAGGCCCGTGCCGGTCTTGTAGGCGGCACCCATCTTCGAGGGGTTCTTGATCCCGATCCCCTCGGCCTTCTGCTTGCCGTCCTTGCCCCACGAAGACTCGTCGCCGCCCGACTGCTTCTGGTACTCACCGATCGAGGCGGGGGCGACGAGCTTGTACCCCTTGGTGCTGTCGGCGACATCGCTGTTGCCGCCGCTGTTCCCGGTCAGCAGATAGGCCCCGCCGCCGATCACCGCGACCGCCACGATCACCGCGGCGACGATCAGCCCCGTCTTCTTCTTCGGAGCCTGCGGGGGCGGCGGCACCTGGCCGTACGCGGGCTGCTGGCCGTACGGCGGCTGCTGGGGCTGCTGCCCGTAAGGGTTCGGCTGACCGGGCTGCTGCTGCGGGTAGCCGTACCCCGGCTGCGGCGGGACGCCCTGCGGCGGCTGCTGCGGGTAGCCGTAGCCGGGCTGCGGCTGGCCGCCGGGCTGGCCGTACGGGTTGCCGGGCTGCTGCTGGGGCTGCTGCTGCTGTCCGTACGGTCCGGGCTGCTGCGGCGGCTGCTGTCCGTACGGTCCCGGCTGCTGCGGTTGCTGCCCGTACGGTCCCGGCTGGTTGTAGCTCATGGACGTGGGTCCCCCTCTTGACGCTTACCTGATGCGAACATCCTGACGGACACCCGGGCGCACCGGGGAGACGGGGGCCACAGTCTCACCAAAGATTCCCGTTTCAGTACGGGACCGTGACGCCCTTAAACTGAATCCGTGACCGAGAACTCATCGCAGACTCCAGCGCCCACCACCGAACTGCCGACCCAGTACGCGCCGGCCGAGGTAGAGGGGAAGCTGTACGAGCGCTGGGTGGAGCGCGGTTACTTCGAGGCCGACGCCAAGAGTGAGAAGCCCCCGTACACGATCGTCATCCCGCCGCCGAACGTCACAGGCGCCCTCCACCTGGGCCACGCCTTCCAGCACACGCTGATGGACGCCCTCACCCGCCGTAAGCGCATGCAGGGGTACGAGGCCCTGTGGCTGCCCGGTATGGACCACGCCGGTATCGCCACCCAGAACAAGGTCGAGCAGCAGCTCGCCGAGGAGGGCAAGTCCCGCCAGGACCTGGGGCGTGAGGAGTTCACCGCGCGCGTCTGGCAGTGGAAGGAGCAGTACGGCGGCAGGATCCTCGGGCAGATGCGCCGTCTCGGGGACGGGGTCGACTGGTCCCGTGAGCGGTTCACGATGGACGAAGGGCTCTCCAAGGCCGTTCAGACGATCTTCAAGAAGCTCTACGACGACGAGCTGATCTACCGCGCAGAGCGCATCATCAACTGGTGCCCGCGCTGCCTCACCGCGATCTCCGACATCGAGGTCGACTACCAGGACGACGACGGTGAGCTGGTCTCGCTGAAGTACGGCGAGGGCGACGAGACCCTGGTCGTCGCCACCACCCGGGTCGAGACGATGCTCGGTGACACCGGGATTGCCGTCCACCCCGACGACGCCCGGTACGCGCACCTCATCGGCAAGCGGATCAAGCTGCCGCTGACCGATCGGACCATCCCGGTCGTCGCCGACGCGCATGTCGACCCCGAGTTCGGCACCGGCGCCGTCAAGGTGACACCCGCCCACGACCCGAACGACTTCGCCATCGGCCGGCGGCACGGCCTGGAGTCCATGACGATCATGGACGAGCGCGGTGTCATCACGGTGCCTGGCCCGTTCCACGGGCTCGACCGCTTCGAGGCCCGCGCCACGATCGTCGAGGCCATGCGGGAGCAGGGCCGCGTCGTCGCCGAGAAGCGCCCGTACACCCACTCCGTCGGCCACTGCTCGCGCTGCAAGACGACCGTCGAGCCCCGGCTCTCGCTGCAGTGGTGGGTCAAGGTCGAGACGCTCGCCAAGGACGCGGGCGACGCGGTCCGTGACGGCCGCGTCAAGATCCACCCGAAGGAGATGGAGAAGCGCTACTTCGACTGGGTCGACAACCTCAACGACTGGTGCATCTCACGCCAGTTGTGGTGGGGCCACCGCATCCCCGTCTGGTACGGCCCGGCGGGCGAGGTGGTCTGCGTCGGACCGGACGACGAGGTGCCCACCGGTGAGGGCTGGCACCAGGACGAGGACGTCCTCGACACCTGGTTCTCCTCCGGTCTGTGGCCGTTCTCCACGCTCGGCTGGCCGGAGCAGACGCCGGACCTGGAGAAGTTCTACGGAACGGACGTCCTGCTCACCGGGCACGACATCATCTTCTTCTGGGTCGCCCGGATGATGATGTTCGGCCTCTACGCGATGGACGGCGTCGCACCGTTCCACACCATCGCGCTGACCGGCCTCGTCCGTGACGAGTTCGGCAAGAAGATGTCCAAGTCGAACCCGAACGCGGTGGACCCGCTGGACTGGATGGACGAGTACGGCTCCGACGCCGTCCGCTTCACCCTGGCCAACGGCGCCAACCCCGGTGCGGACGTGCCGATCGGCGAGGACTGGGTCAAGGCGTCGCGCAACTTCGCCAACAAGATCTGGAACGCGACCCGTTTCGCGCTGATGAACGGCGCCAACGTGGAGGGTGAACTGCCGCCCGCCGAGGAGCAGTCGGCCAACGACCGGTGGATCCTGTCGAGGCTGAACACGGTCGTCGCCGAGGCGGACGCGTACTACGACGACTACCAGTTCGCGAAGCTCGCCGACACCCTCTACCACTTCGCGTGGGACGAGGTCTTCGACTGGTACGTCGAACTGTCGAAGACGACGTTCTTCGCGGGCGGCGAGCCGGCGCGGGTCTCGGCGCGGGTCCTCGGTGAGGTCCTCGACGTGATGCTGCGGCTGCTGCACCCGATCGTCCCCTTCGTCACCGAGACGCTGTGGACCACGCTCACCGGCAAGGAGTCGGTCGTCGTGGCCGACTGGCCGAAGGACTCCGGCTTCCGCGACAGCGCGGCCGAGCAGGAGATCGTGCTGGTCCAGCAGGTGGTCACCGAGGTCCGCCGCTTCCGCTCCGACCAGGGACTCCAGCCGGGCCAGAAGGTCCCGGCCCAGCTCGACCTGGACGGTACGGCTCTGGCGCCGCACGAGGCGTCCATCCGCCAGGTGCTGCGGCTCCAGCCCGCGGGGGAGGGCTTCCACGCCACCGCTTCGCTGCCGGTCGCGGGCGCCAGGGTCGCACTCGACCTGTCGGGGACGATCGACGTCCCGGCCGAGCGCAAGCGGCTGACCAAGGACCTCGGCGCCGCCGAGAAGGAGAAGGCGCAGGCGCTGGGGAAGCTCGGCAACGAGGCGTTCCTGGCCAAGGCGCCGGACAACGTGGTCGACAAGATCCGCACCCGCCTCGCCAAGGCCGAGACGGACATGGAGCGGATCCAGGCCCAGCTCGACGGGCTGCCGCAGGCGTAAGCGCGGCAAGCACGCGTACGACGAAGACCCCCGGCTCCGGCCGGGGGTCTTCGTCATGCCCGCAGCGGCACGGCGCGGTACGTCAGGTGGTGGGCGTCAGCACCTTGGCGGACTGCGAGTCGAATTCCTCGACACACTTGCCCGTCCCCAGTGCCACGCAGTCCAGCGGTGCGTCGGCCACGGTCACGCCGATACCGGTCGCTTCCGCGATCCGCAGATCCAGACCGGGCAGCAGCGCACCGCCGCCCGTCAGGACGATCCCGTGCTTCATCACGTCGGCCGCCAGCTCCGGCGGACTCTCCGCGAGGGTCGCCTGCACCGCCGCGATGACTGCCTCGATCGGCTCGCGCATCGCCTCCCGCACCTCGGCGGCGGTGAGGACGAGCGCGGTCGGCACCCCGTTGGACTTCTCGCGCCCCCGCACCGTGCAGGTCCGGCTCTCCAGCCCGTGGTCGTCCGGTACCGGCCAGGCCGAGCCGATCTCCAGCTTGACCTCCTCCGCGGTCCGCTCGCCGATCAGCAGGCTGCGCTCCTGGCGGATGTGGTCGGTGATCGCCGCGTTCATCCGGTCGCCCGCCAGGCGCAGCGACTGCGAGACGACGATCCCGCCCATGGAGATCACGGCGATCTCGGTCGTGCCGCCGCCGATGTCGACGACCATCGAGCCGCGTGGTTCGTCCACCGGCAGGCCGGCCCCCATCGCCGCAGCCATCGATTCGTCGAGCAGGTGGACGGTACGGCCGCCCGCCTCCTGCGCGGCCCGCACGATGGCCCGCAGCTCCACCGGAGTCACCCCGGTCGGCATGCAGACCACCATGCGGGTCCGGGTCCGCCGGCCCTTGAGGGCCTTGCGCACGAAGTACCTGATCATTTCTCTGGCGGCCTCGTAGTCGCCGATCACCCCCTCGCGCATCGGGCGGAGCGCGGTGACCGACTCCGGGGTGCGCCCGAGGCTCTCCCGCGCCTCGTCACCGATGGCCGGGGCCCCGCGGCCGGAGTCGCGTATCGCCACCACGGAGGGTTCGTTGAGCACGATGCCCTGGCCGCGGACGTAGAGGAGCGTGTTCGCCGTTCCGAGATCAATACCTATGTCCATATCTGTTAAGCCTGCCCCGGTACGGGGGTGTTCCGCGCGCCGGAGTGCTCCGAACCGGGGGTCGGGGCCCGTACGGGACGGGGGCCGACGCGCCGTCGCCGTACCTCCGTAGACTGGTCCTGTGAGCGAGCCCGACCCTTTCGACGAAATCGTCGACGCAGCGACCGACCTTCCCCCAGCCGACGACGCGGTATCAGCAGGGGAGACGCCTTCGTCCCCTGATCAGGCGGTGATCGAGGCCGGCAGTCGCACCCTGCGCACCCATGGCGGGCCCCCGCCGGGCGACAGCGTGCCCTCCCGGCCCGCCGACCCGGAGGTGGACAGGGCGCTGCGGGCGGTGGAGCAGGAGCTCGTCGGGCGCTGGCCCGAGACCAAGCTCGACCCCTCCCTCGTACGGATGGAGGCGCTGCTCGACGTCCTGGGCGCCCCGCACCGCGCGTACCCCTCGATCCACATCACCGGCACCAACGGCAAGACATCGACGGCTCGGATGGTCGAGGCCCTGCTCGGCGCCCTGGAACTGCGCACCGGCCGGTACACCTCGCCGCACGTCCAGTCGATCACCGAGCGCATCAGCCTCAACGGTGAGCCGATCGGGGCCGAGCGGTTCATCGAGACGTACGAGGAGATCAAGCCGTTCGTCGGCATGGTCGACGCCCAGCAGGAGCACCGGCTCTCGTTCTTCGAGGTGCTCACCGGAATGGCGTACGCGGCCTTCGCCGACGCGCCGGTGGACGTCGCGGTCGTCGAGGTCGGGATGGGCGGCAGCTGGGACGCGACGAACGTCATCGAGGCCCCCGTGGCCGTCGTCACCCCGATCTCGCTGGACCACACGGACCGTCTCGGCTCCACGCCCGCCGAGATCGCCGGGGAGAAGGCCGGGATCATCAAGCAGGACGCGACGGTCATCCTGGCGCAGCAGCCGGTCGACGCCGCCCAGGTCATGCTGAAGAAGGCCGTCGGAATGGACGCCACGGTCGCCCGCGAGGGCATGGAGTTCGGTGTCGGCAGCAGGGAGATCGCCGTCGGCGGCCAGCTGCTGACGCTGCGCGGCCTCGGCGGCGACTACGAGGACATCTTCCTCCCGCTGTACGGCGCCCACCAGGCGCACAACGCGGCGGTCGCCCTCGCGGCGGTCGAGGCGTTCTTCGGGGTCGGTGCGCAGCAGGCGCAGCGGCTCGACATCGACGTGGTCCGCAAGGCCTTCGCCTCGGTCGTCTCGCCGGGCCGCCTGGAGGTCGTACGGAGTTCCCCGACGGTGGTCCTGGACGCGGCGCACAACCCGGGGGGCGCGGTGGCGGCCGCCGCCGGCGTCACCGAGGCGTTCAGTTTCTCGCGGCTGATCGGTGTGGTCGGGGCGAGCGCCGACAAGGACGTCCGCGGGCTGCTCGAAGCCTTCGAGCCGATCTTCGCGGAGGTCGTGGTCACGCAGAACTCCACGCACCGCGCGATGAGCGCGGACGACCTGGCCACGATCGCCGTCGAGGTCTTCGGCGACGAGCGTGTGGTCGTCGAGCCCCGGCTGGACGACGCTCTGGAGGCGGCGATCACGCTCGCCGAGGAGGAGGACGAGTACGCCGGTGCCGGTGTGCTCGTCACCGGTTCCGTGATCACGGTCGGCGAGGCCCGGCTGCTCCTGGGAAGGCGCTGACCTATGCGCACGCTCTGCGCGTCCACCTTGATCGGTGAGTTCTTCGTGATCGGCTTCGCCGGTCTGGTCGCCATGAAGGGCGATCTGTCCGAGACCACCGTATGGACGGTGTGCGGTATCGGAATGCTTCTCTCGGTCCTGCTGTGCGGAATGCTCAGCCGTCCGGGTGCCGTCCAGATCGGCTGGGGGCTTCAGATCGCGCTGATCGCCAGCGGTTTCTTCGTTCCGGTGATGTTCATCCTCGGGGTGGCTTTCGCCGGTCTCTGGTGGGCCTCGGTCCACTACGGGCGGATCATCGACGCGGC
The DNA here is from genome assembly GCF_045161865.1 of Streptomyces sp. NBC_00859. Classification (NCBI taxonomy): domain Bacteria; kingdom Bacillati; phylum Actinomycetota; class Actinomycetes; order Kitasatosporales; family Streptomycetaceae; genus Streptomyces; species Streptomyces sp. NBC_00859. The sequence goes on from NZ_CP108826.1 coordinate 5,474,955, forward strand.
GAAGGCCCGCTGGGCCGAACAGGCATCCGCAGAGCCTGACGCTGCGTAATAGGCGCACGACAGGGCCCTGTAGCCTGAGGCCCTGTGATCCGTATCCCGCACTGAAGGAGTCCGTACAGTGAGCCAGCGCACGCTCGTTCTGCTCAAGCCCGACACCGTACGCCGCCACCTGGTCGGCGAGGTCATCGGCCGCATCGAGCGCAAGGCGAACTGGACCATCTCAGCGATGGAGCTGCGGTCGCTCGACCAGGAAACGCTGGAGCTGCACTACGGTGAGCACAAGGGCAAGCCGTTCTATGAGCCGCTGGTGGAGTTCATGGCTTCCGGTCCGGTCGTCGCCCTTGTCGTCGAGGGTGAGCGGGTCATCGAAGGCCTGCGCGCCCTGGCGGGTCCGACCGACCCGATTGCCGCAGCGCCCGGCTCCATTCGTGGGGATTTCGGCACCATCGTCCGGGAGAACCTCATCCACGCATCGGACTCCGAGGAGTCCGCGGAGCGAGAATTGAAGATTTTTTTCCCGGATGTATCCTGACGCGGTGTCAGCCGAATAGCGCTCACAGCCTCGGGCGACCGAATTAATTCGGTCGCCCTTCGGCATATGCCGGGCGATTTCGGGAACGCATCGCACCGACATGACGTCAGCATGACTGAGGCGGTCACAACTTCCGCCCACATGGCGGAGGACCCTCGCGCGGTGTCCGTGCAGGCGGCACTACGATGGAAGCCTTCACACCCACAGCGCTCACTTCGCCTACCAAAAGCCAATCGCTCCACTTGGGAAGGCCCGACGCATCCTCATGGGGAACAAGGGGAACTCAATGTCGTTCATCGGCCGTGACATGGCTATCGACCTCGGGACTGCCAACACGCTGGTGTACGTCAGGGGTCGAGGAATCGTTCTCAACGAACCCTCAGTCGTCGCCATCAACACCAACACCGGCGGGATCCTCGCCGTAGGCGCCGAGGCAAAGAAGATGATCGGCCGTACACCGGGCAACATCGTTGCCGTACGGCCGCTGAAGGACGGCGTGATCGCCGACTTCGAAATCACGGAGCGGATGCTCCGGTACTTCATCCTGAAGATCCACAAGCGCCGCTATCTGGCCCGCCCGCGCGTCGTTGTCTGTGTGCCGTCGGGCATCACAGGGGTCGAGCGACGCGCCGTCATCGAGGCGTCCACCCAAGCGGGCGCCCGCCAGGTGCACATCATCGAAGAGCCCATGGCCGCGGCCATCGGCTCGGGTCTGCCCGTCCATGAGGCCACCGGCAACATGGTCGTCGACATCGGTGGCGGCACCACCGAGGTCGCCGTGATCTCGCTCGGAGGAATCGTCACGGCACAGTCGATCCGGGTCGCGGGCGACGAGCTGGACAACGCGATCATCCAGCACATCAAGAAGGAGTACTCCCTCCTCCTCGGTGAGCGCACGGCCGAACAGATCAAGATCACGATCGGCTCCGCGTTCGACCTGGAGAAGGACGAGCACACCGAGATCCGCGGCCGTGACCTCGTATCAGGGCTGCCCAAGACCGTGGTGATCTCAGCGGCCGAGGTACGCAAGGCCATCGAGGAGCCGGTCAACGCGATCGTCGACGCGGTCAAGACGACGCTCGACAAGTGCCCGCCCGAGCTCTCCGGCGACGTCATGGACCGTGGCATCGTCCTCACCGGCGGCGGGGCCCTGCTCCGCGGGCTTGACGAGCGGCTGCGCCACGAGACGGGCATGCCGATCCACATCGCCGAGGATCCGCTGGACTCCGTCGCCCTCGGATCGGGCAAGTGCGTCGAGGAGTTCGAAGCACTCCAGCAGGTACTGGACGCACAGCCCCGCCGGTGACGGACCCCGCCCTTCCGCCGTACGGGGCATGTCCGCCCCGTACGGCGGATCGTTGAAGGTAAAGAGTCCGACTGCATTCCTGTCGGCCTCCGCACACGCAGAACTCCATAAACGCATATGAATTCCGACGAGGAAGGCACGGCCTCCGCACGTGAGGGACACACGAGAGAGCCGGCTGCTCCTGGTGCTGCTGATCGCCATCGCGTTCGCGCTGATCACGGTGGACATCCGCGGCGGTGAGGCGTCTCCGGTGGACGGCGCCCGGCACACCGCCGCCACCGTGTTCGGCCCGGTCGAGAACGGTGTCGCGGGCGCCGTGAACCCGGTCGGTAACGCCATCGGTGCAGTACGGGACTCCGGCGACCGGCACAGCCGCATCAGCGCGCTGGAGCGTGAGAACGCCGCTCTGAAGCAGCAGCTCGGCAGCACCGACCGCAACCGCAGCCGCGTCCGTCAGCTCGACAGCATGCTCAAGACCGCGGGCGCCGGCCAGTACGGCATCAAGGGCGCCCAGGTCATCGCCATAGGAGCGGCCCAGGGCTTCTCCTGGACGATCACCATCGACGCGGGGACCGCCGACGGCATCAAGCGGGACATGACCGTACTCAACGGGGACGGACTCGTCGGCCGGGTCACCACGGTCGGCCCCAACACCGCGACGGTGCTCCTCGCCAACGACCCCGACTTCACCGTCGGCACCCGGATGGAGAAGTCCGACGAGGTCGGCTTCGCCACCGGCCGTGGTGACCGCCCGCTCTCCGTCCAGTTCCTGAACGGCAAGGCCGAGGTCAAGAAGGGCGACCGGCTGGTCACCTTCGGCTCCAGCAACGACAAGCCCTTCGTACCGGGCGTCCCCGTCGGCGAGGTCTCCCGCGTCGACCCGTCGGGCGGCGACCTCACCCGTACGGTCTACGTCCACCCGTTCGTCAGCTTCACCAAGCTCGACCTGGTGGGCGTCGTCGTCGAGCCGCCGCGCAGCAACCCGCGCGACACGGTCCTCCCGGCCAAGCCCGCCAAGCCGAAGCCCGTCCCCACCGTCACGGTCACCGCCACGCCGTCGCCCGGCGCCGACGGCAACACCGACCCGAACGGCAGCACCGATCCCAACGCCAACGCGGATCCGAACGCCGACCCCAACACCGACCCCAACGCCCCCCAGTAGGAGGAGCTGATCCGTATGCGTCTCAACCGGATGCTGCTCTCGGCCACGCTGGTGGTGGTCGCCCTGGTGATCCAGGTGAGCGTGCTCGCCCGACTCCAACTCCCCGGCGCCGTGCCGGACCTGCTGCTGCTCACGGTGGTGGCCCTGGCCCTGGTGTACGGCCATGTGGGGGGCGCGCTCATCGGCTTCGGCGCGGGCCTGCTGGCCGACCTGGCCCCGCCCGCCGACCACGCCGCCGGGCGGTACGCGCTCGTGCTGTGCGTGATCGGCTACGCGGCCGGGCTCGCCAAGCCGGACAACGGCCGCCTGAGGTCCGTCACAGGACCGATGCTCGTAGTGGTCGCGGCCGCGGTCGGGTCCACCCTGCTCTACGCCGGTGTGGGCTCCCTCGTCGGCGACACCGCCGCGCGCCACGTGGGCCTGCTCGGCCTGCTGTTCAGCGCCGCTGTCTACGACCTGCTGCTCGCGCCGTTCACCGTCCCGTTCATCATGGCGCTGGCGAGACGCGCCGAGAACGACCCGCTCGCCGAAGGCCGCGACAGCGGCGGGGTGGGCAGCGACGTGGCGACCGGCTGGCTGGCGACGGGCACCGGCCTGAGGATCGACGGTCCGCGCGGTGGGCTGCGTATGAAGGCGGCCAAGTCACGCGCGGCGAAGGCCGGACGCATCAAGGGGGTCAAGAGGCTGTGAGTCTGCGACACGCGGGGGCACGGCCGTCGGATCCCGGCCGGACAATCAGTGGGGCACGGCTGTGAGCAATATTCCCGAGACCGGAAGGACCTCCAGGGTCCGGATCAGGCTCGTCGTCATCCAGGTCCTCGTCTTCTCCCTCCTCCTCACCCTCGGCGGCCGGCTCTGGTACCTCCAGATCCGCAACGGCCAGGAGTACAGCGCGGAGGCCAGGAACAACCACGTGCAGCAGGTCGTCCAGCCCGCCGTCCGGGGCTCCATCCTGGACGCGCGCGGCGTGCCGATCGCCGACAACGAGACCAAGCTCGTGGTCTCCGCCAACCGCACCGACCTGATGCGGATGAGCGACGACGGCAAAGCCGTCCTCACCCGGCTCGCCGGTGTGCTCGGCCTGAAGCCCGCCGACGTCATCGCCAAGGTCAGGCTCTGCGACGCCAAGACACCCAAGCCGTGCTGGAACGGCTCGCCGTACCAGCCGATCCCCGTCACCGAGAACGCCACCACGCAGCAGGCGCTCCAGATCCGCGAGCGCACCGAGGACTTCCCCGGCATCACGGCCGAGCCCACCGCCGTACGCAGCTACCCCGGCACCGGGGGCCTCAACGCCGCCCAGGTACTCGGCTACCTCGGCCCGGTCACCGACCAGGAAGTCGCCAAGTCCAACAAGACGAACAACCCGCTGCTCCGCTCCGACCAGGTCGGCCGGGCCGGTCTGGAGTCCATGTACGACCAGCAGCTGCGCGGCAAGTCGGGCGTCACCCGCTACGAGGTGGACAACCTCGGCCGGGTCATCGGCAAGGCGGGGCAGACGGCGTCGCAGCCCGGCAGCTCCCTGGTCACCAGCATCGACTCCCGGGTGCAGGCGCTCACCGAGAAGGAACTGGACGCGACCATGAAGGCGCTCCGGAAGACCTATGACTCGGTCACCCACACCAACTACAAGGCCGACTCGGGCGCGGCCGTGGTGATGGACGTGCACACCGGCCAGGTCATCGCGATGGCCAGTGCCCCGACCTACGACCCCAACGTCTGGGGCGGCGGCATCTCGGCCAAGAACTACTCCAAGCTCACCAAGGCGTCCTCCAATTACCCGCTGCTGAACCGCGCCATCCAGGGGCAGTCGGCGCCCGGCTCGACCTTCAAGGTCATCTCCACCAGCGCGGCCATCAACGCCGGGTACGCCCCGGACGGCGGCTACCCCTGCACCTCGTCGATGACCATCGGCAACCGTGAGTTCAAGAACTTCGAGGGCGAGAACTACGGGGACATCAGCCTGGGCAAGGCCCTGGAGGTCTCCTGCGACACGGTCTTCTACCACGTGGCCTACGACCAGTGGAAGAAGGACGGCGGCAACAACGCCAAGCACCCCAAGGACTGGTTCTTCAAGACGGCCCACGAGTTCGGGCTCGGCAAGAAGACCGGCATCGACCTTCCCAACGAGCTGGCCGGCCGGGTCCCGGACCGCGAGTGGAAGAAGGCCTACTGGGAGGCGAACAAGGACCTCTGGTGCAAGCAGGGCAAGAAGAACGGCAGCTACGTCGAGCAGATCGAGTACGAGAACTGCACCGACGGCAAGCAGGTCCGGGCCGGTGACTCCGTCAACTACGCGATCGGCCAGGGCGACACGCTCCTCACCCCGGTCCAGGAGGCGATGATCTACTCGGCCCTCGCCAACGGCGGCACGATGTACCAGCCGAGCGTCGGCAAGGCGGTCGTCAGCGCCGACGGCAGGACGGTGCAGCCGATCAAGCCGAAGCGCATCGGCAAGCTCCCCGACAGCAAGTCGACGGTGTCGTACATCAACAAGGCGCTGGCGGGCGTGGTCACCAGCGGTACGGCCGCCTGGCAGTTCGGCGGCTGGCCGCAGGACAAGATCGCCCTGCATGCCAAGACCGGCACTGCGGAGGTCGCGGGGAAGCAGACCACGGGCTGGCTCTCCACGTACACCAAGGACTACGCGATCGTGATGACGATCTCCCAGGGCGGTACCGGTTCCGGCGCCGCCGGCCCCGCAGTCCGCAAGATCTACGAGGCGATGTACGGCCTCGGCAAGGACGGCAAGCAGAACCTCAAGAAGGCACTCCTGCCGAAGCCGCAGGCGGCCCTGCCGAAGATCAACAAGGACGGTGTGATCCTCTCGCCCAAGATCACACCCACCAAGCCGGACCCCTCGCCGCCGGCGCCCTCGCCCTCGTCATCGGGCGGACAGCAGATCGCGGCCGGACCGGGCAGGAGGGACTAGGACATGGGTGGTTTCTCCGTCGCGCGTTACGCCCCCGAGCAGGGCACCTGGTCCAAGCTGACCGCCCGCGACTCCCTGGTGCGCAGGCTGGACTGGCCGCTGATGACGGCGTCGATCGCGCTGTCGTTCATCGGCATGCTGCTGGTGTACTCGGCCACCCGTGGCCGTAACTCCCTGACCCACGGCGACCCGTACTACTTCCTGCTCCGCCATGCCATGAACACCGGCATCGGTGTCGCCCTGATGATCGGCACCATCTGGCTCGGCCACCGGACCCTGCGCGGCGCGGTGCCGATCCTCTTCGGCATCTCCGTCCTGATGATCCTCGCGGTTCTCTCACCGCTCGGGCAGACCGTGAACGGTGCGCACGCCTGGATCGTCATCGGCGGCGGATTCTCCCTGCAGCCCTCCGAGTTCACCAAGATCACGATCATTCTGGGGATGGCGATGATCCTCGCCTCCCGGGTGGACGCGGGCGACCAGGACCACCCCGACCACCGCACGGTCGCCAAGGCGCTCGGGGTGGCCGCCATCCCGATCCTGATCATCATGCTGATGCCGGACCTCGGCTCGGTCATGGTGATCGCGATGATCGTCCTAGGGGTCCTGCTCGCTTCGGGCGCCTCGAACCGCTGGGTGGTCGGGCTCATCGGCACCGGAGTGGTCGGCGCCATCGGGATCTGGAAGGCCGGGCTTCTCGACCAGTACCAGATCGCCCGTTTCGCCGCCTTCGCCAACCCCGCGCTCGACCCGGCGGGTGTCGGCTACAACACCAACCAGGCGCGGATCGCGATCGGTTCGGGCGGTCTGCACGGGACGGGCCTCTTCCACGGATCGCAGACCACCGGGCAGTTCGTCCCCGAGCAGCAGACCGACTTCGTCTTCACGGTCGCGGGCGAGGAGCTCGGTTTCCTGGGGGCCGGACTGATCCTGGTCCTGCTGGGCGTCGTGCTCTGGCGCGCCTGCCGGATCGCCCGGGAGACCACCGAGCTGTACGGCACGATCGTCGCGGCCGGAATCATCGCCTGGTTCGCCTTCCAGGCGTTCGAGAACATCGGCATGACGCTCGGCATCATGCCGGTGGCGGGGCTTCCGCTGCCGTTCGTCTCGTACGGCGGTTCCTCGATGTTCGCCGTATGGGTCGCGGTCGGGCTGCTCCAGTCGATCAGGGTGCAGCGGCCGATGTCTGCGTGAATCGCCGAATGTACGAGCGCCCGTGCCCCGGGGACCCCGGCGCACGGGCGCTCGTACGTCGCGGGCTCTGCGCCCGCCGGATTTCCGGGCGGGCGGTGGCAGTCGGCCGCCGGGGTACGCTGGATGGTCATCCCTGCCCGCTCATGAGAGACACCACCATGCCTGTCGAGTCGGTCGAGTCGGTCTTCCCGCGACTGGAAGCGCTTCTCCCGCATGTCCAGAAGCCCATCCAGTACGTGGGTGGAGAGCTGAACTCCACCGTCAAGCCGTGGGACAGCTGCGACGTCCACTGGGCGCTGATGTACCCCGACGCGTACGAGGTCGGGCTGCCCAACCAGGGCGTCATGATCCTTTACGAGGTGCTGAACGAGCGCGAGGGCGTCCTCGCCGAGCGCACGTACAGCGTCTGGCCCGACCTCGAAGAGCTGATGCGCGAGCACCAGGTCCCGCAGTTCACGGTCGACGCGCACCGCCCGGTGAAGGCGTTCGACGTCTTCGGGCTCTCCTTCTCCACCGAGCTGGGCTACACCAACATGCTCACCGCCCTGGACCTGGCGGGCATCCCGCTGGACTCCAAGGACCGGACGCTCGACGATCCGATCGTCCTCGCGGGCGGGCACGCGGCCTTCAACCCCGAGCCGATCGCCGACTTCATCGACTGCGCGGTCATCGGTGACGGCGAGCAGGCCGTCCTGGAGATCACCGAGATCGTCCGGGCCTGGAAGGCCGAGGGCCGTCCCGGCGGCCGCGACGAGGTGCTGTTCAGGCTCTCGAAGACCGGTGGCGTCTACGTGCCGCGCTTCTACGACGTCGAGTACCTGCCCGACGGACGCATCGGCCGTGTCGTGCCCAACAAGTCGGGCGTCCCGTGGCGGGTCTCCAAGCACACCGTCATGGACCTCGACGAGTGGCCCTACCCCAAGCAGCCGCTCGTCCCGCTCGCCGAGACCGTCCACGAGCGGATGTCCGTCGAGATCTTCCGCGGCTGCACCCGCGGCTGCCGTTTCTGCCAGGCCGGCATGATCACGCGTCCCGTGCGGGAGCGAAGCATCACCGGCATCGGCGACATGGTGGAGAAGGGCCTGAAGGCGACCGGCTTCGAGGAGGTCGGCCTCCTGTCGCTCTCGTCCGCCGACCACAGCGAGATCGGGGACATCGCCAAGGGCCTCGCCGACCGGTACACCGAGGACAAGGTCGGCCTCTCGCTCCCGTCGACCCGGGTGGACGCGTTCAACATCGACCTCGCCAACGAGCTGACCAGGAACGGCCGCAGGTCCGGCCTGACCTTCGCCCCCGAGGGCGGCTCCGAGCGCATCCGCAAGGTCATCAACAAGATGGTCTCGGAGGAGGACCTGATCCGCACGGTCTCCACCGCGTACGGCAACGGCTGGCGCCAGGTGAAGCTGTACTTCATGTGCGGCCTGCCCACCGAGACCGATGAGGACGTCCTGCAGATCGGTGACATGGCGGTCAACGTCATCGCCGAGGGGCGCAGGGTCTCCGGCCAGAACGACATCCGCTGCACCGTCTCCATCGGCGGCTTCGTGCCCAAGCCGCACACCCCGTTCCAGTGGGCCCCGCAGCTCTCCGCCGAGGACACCGACGCCCGGCTCACCAAGCTGCGCGACAAGATCCGCGGCGACAAGAAGTACGGCCGCTCCATCGGCTTCCGCTACCACGACGGCAAGCCCGGCATCGTCGAGGGCCTGCTCTCGCGCGGCGACCGCCGGGTCGGTTCGGTCATCCGCGCGGTGTACGAGGGCGGCGGCCGGTTCGACGGCTGGCGCGAGTACTTCAGCTACGACCGCTGGATGAAGGCCGCCGAGCAGACGCTCCCGGACTTCGGCGTGGACGTCGACTGGTACACGACCCGTGAGCGCACCTACGAGGAGGTCCTGCCCTGGGACCACCTCGACTCCGGCCTCGACAAGGACTGGCTCTGGGAGGACTGGCAGGACTCGCTCGACGAGACCGAGGTCGAGGACTGCCGCTGGACGCCGTGCTTCGACTGCGGGGTCTGCCCCCAGCTCGACCTCGACATCCAGATCGGTCCGACGGGGAAGAAGCTCCTGCCCCTGACCGTCGTCAACAAGTAGCTCCTGTCAGGTCCGGCCCCGTGTGCGCCCCCGGGTGTGCACGGGGCCGGACCTGTTCCACCGGGCGGGCTCCGCCGAAAGGCGGTCCTGACTACCCGGCGTCCCCCGGTCGGCCGAGCACGTCCGGACGAGGTCCGGGAACCTGTCGTGCTCCCTACGCGTACTCTGGGTAGTAGACGACTGTCCCCGACGTGGCACCCGAACCAGAGATCTCCCTGAACGGCGAGCAAGGCCGGACAGGGGTGAGCCGGCCGGATACCCCGGGAACCCCGCCGTAGGGCGGCGCGCCCCCCGCGCCGGCCCCGCACCGAGGAGAAGAACCACTGGGCAAGCGACAGCCCGAAGGCCCGCCGCCCGCACCGGCGGTGCAGCGCATCCGACTGCGCTACACCAAGCGCGGCCGCCTCCGGTTCACCAGCCACCGCGACTTCCAGCGAGCGTTCGAGCGCGCACTGCGCAGAGCCGAGGTGCCGATGGCGTACTCGGCCGGGTTCACGCCGCACCCGAAGGTCTCGTACGCCAACGCCGCTCCCACCGGCACCGGCAGCGAGGCCGAATTCCTGGAGATCGCGCTGAGTGAGACGCGTGACCCCGCAATGCTGCGGAAGCTGCTCGACGACTCGCTCCCCGACGGGCTCGACATCACTGACGCGGTCGAGGCGCGAACCTCGGCCCTCGCCGACCGGCTCACCGCATCGGTCTGGGAAATGCGCCTGGACGGTGTGGAGTCCGACGAGGCTGAGCGGGCGGTGGCCGCGTTCGTCGCCGCCGATGCGGTCGAGGTCCAGCGCCGCACCAAGAACGGCGTACGGACCTTCGACGCCCGCAGCGCCGTGGCCGACCTGCGGGTCGTCCGGGCCGGGGCGGACGAGGGCGGAGCATCCGGCGGAGCCGACGGCGCCGAGCCGGTCAATAGGCCGGGGGGCGAGCGCTGTGCGATACTGCGGCTGGTTGTTCGGCACGTGACACCTGCTGTGCGACCCGACGACGTCCTGTCCGGTCTCCACGTTGTGGCCGACCTCGCGCCGCCAGTCCCCGCAGCGGTGACCAGGCTGGCGCAGGGGCTCTTCGACGAGGAGTCCGGCACGGTGACCGACCCGCTCACGCCCGACCGCGAGGCAGCCCCGGCCGCTCCACCCACGGCCGCCGGAACCGCCACCCACCGGCTTCCCGCCGACGGGACACCCGCGACGGCGTGAGAGGGACCTCCCCGGCCCACCGGGCCTCGGAGGCGGTCCCGCCGCGTAAGGACCAGTCGTTGTAGCGCAGCCCTCGTATCCGGGAGCCACCTGGGTCGGGCAGCGCACTGACCAGAAGACTTTCGCCAGGCCGTACGTACATCGCGTAGGGAACCGGCGAGCCAGACATCAGCTCCCGTGCGGCGCCCGCGCCCCGGACGAGCGGAACCGCGTATCTGACGCGGACCGTGCCGGACCGGACACAGACGCGGCGCCCGGGAGCGTGACGGGAGAACCGCCCGCATGCAGACGTCGAACGATTCCGGTAACACCGGAGCGAACGAAGAGACCAGCCCCAGCGACACGCTGCCCCCGCGCCGTCGGCGCAGGGCCGCGTCGCGGCCCGCAGGCCCTCCGGGCGGTGCGCAGAACGCCACCGCCGAGGCGGCCGAAACAGTGACGCCGGCCATACCGGCCGCGGAGAGCACCCCGGCCGGATCCGGTGCAGCCGAGCCCGCGCCGCCCACCCGGCGCCGCGCGACGCGCAAGGCGACAGCCCCCGCGGGCTCCGCCAAGAACGCTGAAGCCGCGCCCGCGCCCGCCGAGGTGGCGGACGAGACGCCCGCCGCCGAGCCCGCGCCCCGTGGCCGCGCCCGCCGCCGTGCCTCCGCTCCCGCGGGCGCACCGCAGGCCGAGCCCGCCGCGGAGACCGCCGAGCCGGCCGGAGACGCGGCGCCCCCGCGGTCCCGCCGCCGCGCCACCCGGTCCACCGGCGCGCCCGTGGACGAACCGCAGACCACTCAGGCCATCGCGGCCGCTGCTGAGCCGGAGACCGCTGTGGCCGAGAAGACCGTGCCGAACGCCGATTCGGGTGAGACGGCAGCGACGCAGGATGCCGCTCCGGCGCGTACCCGTCGCCGCGCGACCCGTAAGGCCACCGCGCCCGCAGGCGCCCCGAAGAGCACCGAGGCTCCGGCCGCCGGCGCAGCGGACACCGGCGCCGGCCGGGACGCGGACGACACGTCGAGCGCCCCCGCCGAGTCCGCTGAGGCCGCGGTGACGCAGGATGCCGCTCCGGCGCGTACCCGTCGCCGTGCCACCCGTAAGGCCACCGCGCCCGCGGCGACCGATGAGCAGGCCGAGCAGGCACCGCAGGCCGTCGAGGCCGATGCACCCGCCGCCGAGGCCCCGCGCGGCCGTAACCGCCGCCGTGCCACCTCGCCCGCTGCCACCCCGGCGCCCGAGGCCGTCCAGCCGGAGGCCGCCGGTGAGAGCCTGCCCGAGGCCGTGGCCGAGGTGCTCGCCGAGGAGACCGAGGCCGCGCCGCGCGGACGCAAGCGCCGCAGGGCCGAGTCCCCGCAGTTCACCGCTGTCGCCGAGAAGGAGAAGGCGCAGCGCCCCTCGGAGCCCGCCGAAGCAGCCGAGCCCGGCCGCTCGCGCCGCCGTGCGCAGCGCCCCGCCGTGGCCGTCTTCCAGGCGCCCGTCTTCGCCGAGCCGATGTTCCAGACACCGGAGACCGCGGCAGCCGCCGCGGCCGCCCGCCCGGCCGAGTCCGCCGAGGCCCCCGAGCCCGCTGAGGACAACGGGCCCGCCGAGCAGCCCGCCAAGGCTCCCGAGCAGGCCGAATCCGCGTCGCAGGGCGGCACGCGCGGCCGCCGCCGCCGTCGCCGGGGCGAGGCTCCCGAAGCGGAGAAGGCTCCCGAGCAGGTGGCCGCACCCGTGGCCGAGCAGCCCGCAGCCGAAGAGCCCGAGGCCGACGAGCAGTCCGCCGACGACGCGCAGCACGGCGACGAGTCCGACGAGTACGGTGACCGGCCCTCACGCCGCCGCCGCAGGGGCGGCCGCCGCCGCCGTCGCGGCGAGTCCGGCGAGCCGGACGAGCACGGCGACCACAACGATCACCAGGACGACGAGGCGGAGGCTTCGGACGAGGCTGACACCCGCGAGGGTTCGTCCTCCGCAGCGTCCGCGGGTCCTGACGACGAGGAGGACGACGACAACTCCGCGTCGGGATCCAGCAGCAGCCGCCGTCGCCGTCGCCGCCGCCGTCGCAGCGGTGACTCGGGCACCGACGCCGACGCCGTGGCCGACGACCCGGAGCGCACGGTCGTGAAGGTCCGGGAGCCGCGCAAGAAGGAAGCCGAGCGCGAGCCCGGTACCGGCTTCGACGAGGTCCAGTCCATCAAGGGCTCCACCCGCATGGAGGCGAAGAAGCAGCGCCGCCGCGAGGGCCGTGAGCAGGGCCGCCGCCGGGTCCCGATCATCACTGAGGCGGAGTTCCTGGCGCGCCGCGAGGCCGTCGAGCGCGTCATGGTGGTGCGCCAGCACGGCGAGCGCACCCAGATCGGCGTCCTCGAGGACGACGTCCTGGTCGAGCACTACGTCAACAAGGAGCAGGCCACCAGCTACGTCGGCAACGTCTACCTGGGCAAGGTCCAGAACGTGCTGCCGTCGATGGAGGCCGCCTTCGTCGACATCGGCAAGGGCCGCAACGCTGTCCTGTACGCCGGTGAGGTCAACTTCGAGGCGCTCGGCATGGCTCACGGGCCGCGCCGTATCGAGACCGCGCTGAAGTCGGGCCAGTCGGTCCTCGTCCAGGTGACGAAGGACCCGATCGGCCACAAGGGCGCCCGCCTCACCAGTCAGGTCTCGCTGCCCGGCCGCTACCTGGTCTATGTGCCCGAGGGCTCGATGACCGGCATCAGCCGCAAGCTGCCCGACACCGAGCGCGCCCGGCTGAAGACCATCCTCAAGAAGATCGTTCCCGAGGACGCGGGCGTCATCGTGCGCACCGCGGCCGAGGGCGCGAGCGAGGACGAGCTGCGCCGTGACGTCGAGCGGCTCCAGGCGCAGTGGGAGGACATCGAGAAGAAGGCGAAGAGCGGCGGCAGCAGCAATGCCCCGACGCTGCTCTACGGCGAGCCGGACATGACCGTCCGGGTCGTCCGCGACATCTTCAACGAGGACTTCTCGAAGGTCATCGTCAGCGGTGACGACGCCTGGGCCACCATCCACGGCTACGTCGCCCACGTCGCCCCCGACCTGGCCGACCGGCTCTCGCGCTGGACGTCCGAGGTCGACGTCTTCGCGACGTACCGCATCGACGAGCAGCTGATGAAGGCGCTGGACCGCAAGGTCTATCTGCCCAGCGGCGGTTCGCTGGTGATCGACAAGACCGAGGCCATGGTCGTGGTCGACGTCAACACCGGCAAGTTCACCGGCCAGGGCGGCAACCTGGAAGAGACCGTCACCAAGAACAACCTGGAGGCGGCCGAGGAGATCGTCCGCCAGCTGCGGCTGCGCGACCTCGGCGGCATCGTCGTCGTCGACTTCATCGACATGGTGCTGGAGTCCAACCGGGACCTGGTGCTGCGGCGCCTGCTGGAGTGCCTGGGCCGGGACCGTACGAAGCACCAGGTGGCCGAGGTCACCTCGCTCGGCCTGGTGCAGATGACCCGTAAGCGGGTCGGGCAGGGCCTTCTGGAGTCCTTCTCCGAGACCTGTGTCCACTGCAACGGGCGCGGTGTCATCGTCCACATGGAGCAGCCGACGGCCGCCGGTGGCGGCGGTAAGCGGTCCAAGAAGCGCGGACGCGGCGCGGCCGGCGGCGACCAGGAGCACACGGCCGACCACGAGCACACGGCGGACCACGGTCACGACGAGGCACACGGCCACGAGACGGACAACGAGTACGCCGACGCGGCCGATGTGACGCGCGAGGCGGACGGCCAGGACAGCGCGGACAGCTTCGTACCGGACGAGGAGCTGTACAGCAGCCCCGCCGAGGCGGAGGAGGCCGCCACGCGCAGCCGTGGCCGCCGCAGGGCGACCCGCAAGGTGTCGGCTCCGGCCGGCGCGCCCAAGGGGGCGCAGCAGGAGGCCGCAGCGCAGTCCGCCGATGCCGGTCCGGCCACCGAGCAGCAGTCCGCTCCCGAGCGGGCCGCTGAACAGCCCGCAGCGCAGCAGCCCGCCGCCGCTGAGCCGGCCGTCGAGCCCGAGCCGGCCCAGGCGGCCGCTCCGGCCCGTGGCCGCCGCAGGGCGACCCGCAAGGCGACGGCCCCGGCCGGTGCGCCCAAGGCAGCCGACGAGGCCGCGGAGATCGTGGTCGACGAGGCCCCGGCCGCCGTGGCCGAAGAGCCGCAGGCCCCCGCCGAGCCGGTCGCCGACGCGGCTCCGCCGCGGGCCCGCCGCCGCGCGACCCGTAAGGCCACCGCCCCCGCGGGCGCGGCCGACGCGGCTGTCGTCGTGGTCGAGGCCGGTGACGAGGCGCCTGTCCAGTCCGACGCGGAGGCCGAGGTCCCGGCCAAGAAGGCGGCCGCGCGCAAGACCGCCAAGAAGGCGCCCGCGAAGAAGGCCGCGGCCAAGAAGACCGCGGCCAAGAAGACGACCGCGGCCAAGAAGGCGCCGGCCAAGAAGGCGACGAAGAAGACCGTCGCCGCCGAGGAGTAGTCGGCGCCGGGGGTCACGGCCTCCACCGAGGACTGACTCACGTCGTCCCGTACGGCGTGACGCGGACGGGTGCGGTTCTCCTCCGGGAGGGCCGCACCCGTCCGCGTTCACGCCTGCCCGGCGCCGTCCCGGCCGGGGGCCACGGGCGCGCCCAGCCCCCGGCCGGGGGCTGGTTTGACCCCCCGCACGCCGACCCGTAGCCTTAGCCGTCGGCGTGTTTCCCTGAACGCCACACCTCTGAGCAACTCCCTTCCGGCTCCGCCGGTAGAGGCCGCTCGTCCAATCCGGATCGTCGCGGGTCTCCGGACCCGTGTGAGCGGCTGGCATCAGAGGGCCGATTCCGAGCGAAAGAGAGATCCGCGTGTACGCCATCGTGCGCAGCGGTGGTCGCCAGCACAAGGTTGCTGTCGACGACATCGTTGAGGTTGACAAGATTCCCACCGCCAAGGTTGGCGACACGGTCGAGCTCTCGACCCTGCTCGTGGTCGACGGCGACGCCGTCACCAGCGACCCGTGGGTGCTTGCCGGTATCAAGGTCCAGGCCGAGGTCGTGGATCACCACAAGGGCGCGAAGATCGACATCCTTCGCTACAAGAACAAGACCGGCTACCGCCGTCGCCAGGGTCACCGCCAGCAGTACACGGCGATCAAGGTCACCGGTATCCCCGCGGCTGCGAAGTAAGGGACTGAGACATGGCACACAAGAAGGGCGCATCGTCCACTCGGAACGGGCGCGATTCCAATGCTCAGCGGCTCGGCGTGAAGCGCTTCGGCGGTCAGGTCGTCAACGCCGGTGAGATCCTGGTCCGCCAGCGCGGCACCCACTTCCACCCGGGCACCGGCGTCGGCCGTGGCGGCGACGACACGCTGTTCGCGCTGAACCCCGGTTCGGTCGAGTTCGGCACGCACCGCGGCCGCAAGGTCGTGAACATCGTTCCGGTCGCCTGATCCCCAGGCTGCCGTAGAGCGATCTGTCGAGGGCGGACCAGGTTTCCCGTTGCTTACGGGAAGCTGGTCCGCCTTTGTCGTGTTACAGGTAAGACAATTCCGTATGTTTCTGGAGGCACACCCATGACCACCTTCGTGGACCGCGTCGAGCTGCATGCCGCCGCGGGTAGCGGGGGCCACGGCTGCGCCTCCGTACACCGTGAGAAGTTCAAGCCGCTCGGTGGGCCCGACGGCGGCAACGGCGGCCGTGGCGGCGACGTCATCCTCGTCGTCGAGCAGGCGGTGACCACGCTGCTCGACTACCACCACAGCCCGCACCGAAAGGCCACCAACGGCCAGCCCGGCGCCGGTGACAACCGGTCCGGCAAGGACGGGCACGACCTCGTGCTGCCCGTGCCGGACGGCACCGTCGTCCTCGACAGGGCCGGGAACGTCCTCGCTGACCTGGTCGGCCAGGGCACCACCTTCGTCGCGGGCCAGGGCGGCCGCGGCGGCCTCGGCAACCACGCGCTGGCCTCGGCCCGCCGCAAGGCGCCCGGGTTCGCGCTGCTGGGTGAGCCGGGGGAGTCCCGGGACATCGTCCTGGAGCTCAAGACCGTCGCGGATGTGGCGCTCGTCGGCTACCCGAGCGCCGGCAAGTCCTCGCTGATCTCCGTGCTGAGCGCGGCCAAGCCGAAGATCGCGGACTACCCGTTCACCACCCTCGTCCCCAACCTCGGTGTGGTGACGGCCGGTTCGACCGTCTACACCATCGCGGACGTCCCCGGGCTGATCCCCGGAGCCAGCCAGGGCAAGGGCCTCGGCCTGGAGTTCCTGCGGCACGTCGAGCGCTGCTCGGTACTCGTGCACGTCCTGGACACCGCGACGCTGGAGTCGGACCGTGACCCGCTCTCCGACCTCGACATGATCGAGGAGGAGCTCAAGCTGTACGGCGGCCTGGAGAACCGGCCCCGTATCGTCGCCCTCAACAAGGTCGACATCCCGGACGGCCAGGACCTCGCCGACATGATCCGCCCGGATCTGGAGGCACGCGGGTACCAGGTCTTCGAGGTCTCGGCGGTGGCCCATCTGGGCCTCAAGGAGCTGTCGTTCGCGCTGGCCGGCATCATCGCCGAGGCGCGCGCGGCGAAGCCCGCCGAGGAGGCGACCCGGGTCGTCATCCGTCCGAAGGCCGTCGACGACGCAGGCTTCACGGTCAGCTTCGAGGAGGAGGAGGGCGTCTACCGCGTACGGGGCGAGAAGCCCGAACGCTGGGTCCGCCAGACCGACTTCAGCAACGACGAGGCCGTCGGCTACCTCGCCGACCGGCTCAGCCGTCTCGGCGTCGAGGACCAGCTGATGAAGGCCGGTGCCCGTGCGGGCGACGGCGTGGCCATCGGCGCCGAGGACAACGCGGTCGTCTTCGACTGGGAGCCGACCATGATGGCGGGCGCCGAAATGCTCGGCCGCCGCGGCGAGGACCACCGCCTGGAGGCCCCCAGGCCCGCGGAGCAGAAGCGCCGGGACCGGCAGGCCGAGAAGGACGAGTCGGACAAGGAGTACGACGAGTTCAAGCCGTTCTAGCCGAAACGCACAGGTTCTGACGGAACCGCTCAGAATCCCCCGAGACCCGGGAACGCCCAGGCGTTCCCGGGTTTTCGTCTGTCCCGGACGTATCCGCGGCGCCATTTCCACGACTTTTTACCGAAAGTGCACAACCCATGGTTGCTAATGCCTGTCTTGCTAGCGGGTGGGAGACCAACCGCCCATGAACGCGGGCCTGCGATGTCATGGCGGGGGTTGTGCACCGGCCCGGAGAATCCGAAGCGGAGTAGCGGGACAGATGAAGATCTCCTTCCTCATTCACACGGTCTACGGGATCGGCGGCACGATCAAGACCACGCTGAACCTCGCCGAGGAGCTCGCCGACCGGCACGAGGTGGAGATCGTGTCGGTCTTCCGGCACCGGGAGATCCCACTGTTCAGGATCGACTCCCGCATCACCGTCGTGCCGCTGGTCGACACCGACCCCGAGTCGGCGGGCAACGAGCTCAAGACCGCCGCCCACCAGCAGCCCTCCCAGTGCCTGCCGTCGGCGGAGGCGCGTTTCAAGGAGTACAGCAAGCTCACCGACCAGCGCGTGCGGGAGCACTACGCCGCGTCGGACGCGGACGTCGTCATCGGTACCCGGCCCGGACTCGTGGCCTACGTCGCGCAGTTCGCGCCGGTCGGCGCGGTGCTCATCGGCCAGGAGCACATGACGCACAACCACCACAAGCAGGCCCTGCGGTCCCAGCTGTACGAGCACCTGGCCGCGCTCGACGCCTTCGTGACCGTCTCCGAGGGCGATGCGGCGGTGTACCGGGAGAAGATGCCCCTGCCCGCCACCCGGGTGCTCTCGATCCCCAACAGCGTTCCCGAACCGCCGGTCGCGCCGTCCGACGGCAGCGGCACCACCGTGGTCGCGGCCGGGCGGCTGGCGCCCGAGAAGCAGTACCACGTACTGGTCGACGCCTTCGCCGATGTGGTGGCCCAGCGTCCCGACTGGACCCTGCGGATCTACGGCGGGGGCAGCGAACGGCAGAAGCTCCGGGAGCGGATCGACGCCAGAGGCCTGCACAACAGGATCAACCTGATGGGCCCCCACTCGCCCATCGAGCCCGAGTGGGCCAAGGGCGCCATCGCGGTGTCCACCTCCCGCCACGAGTCCTTCGGCATGACGCTCGTCGAGGCCATGCGCTGCGGGCTGCCTGTCGTCTCGACCGACTGCGACTACGGGCCCCGCGAGATCATCGAGGACGGCGTGGACGGACTCCTGGTGCCCGTCGGCGACAGCGCCGCAGTCGCCGCCGCCCTGCTGAAGCTCATCGCTGACGAGGAGCTGCGCCACCGGATGAGCGCGGCCGCGCTGGCCAACGCGAGGCGCTTCGACCCCAGCCAGGTGACCAAGCAGTACGAGGAGCTCTTCGACGCCCTGCGCGAGCAGGCAGCGCGCCGCGCGGGACGGCCGGCGTTCGTACCGGAGGCGGACTGCGTCGTGCGTCCGGACGGTGAGCTGACCGTCCGGCTCGTACCGGACGGCCCGGACACCGCGGCGTACGACGGGCTGCGCCTGCTCTGCTCGCGCACCGACGACCGCGGTGACCAGCGGTCGTACCCCTTCGACGCGCAGGGCGTCGCGGTCGTCCCGGCCGGCGGGGAGTTCGCCGAGGGCGTCTGGGACTTCTACGCCGAGACGCCCGGCACCGGGCGGCGGGTACGGATCACGGCCCGCTCCGTCGACCAGCGCGGCGCGATGCGCGCGGCGCAGGGCGACGAGGGGGTCCGCAACCAGGTCGCGTACCGGCTCAAGGGCAGAGGGTTCCTGACCATGCGCAGCTGGGACAGGCCGGTACACGCCGAGGCCGGGGACATCGCCGTCGACGGCGCCGAACTCACCGTGTCCGGAACGCTGATGGGCGCGGGTGCCATCTCCGGAGACCCGGTCCTGCTGCTGCGCCGCCGCGGCGGCACCAGCGAAGAGCTCGCCTTCGCCGGCAGCCGTCAGGGCGCGGACGGCTTCCGGGTCACCTTCTCGGCCGCAGGACCCGCCTCGCGTCAGCTCACGGTCAACGACTACTGGGACCTGTGGCTGCGGTACGCACCGCAGGCGAAGCCCGTGAAGGTCGGCCGGATACTCGACGACGTCGTCGACAAGAAGGGCATTCACTCCTACCCCCCGGCGGTACTGCGCAAGAGGCGCCCCTGGGGCGCGCTGCGCAAGGCCGTGCGCAAGGTCCGGGGCAGGCCGCAGCAGTGGGTCAGGGTGCGCCCCTACTACACGGTCAGCAATGACCTTGCCCTCACTGTGGCGGACATCAAGCCATGAGTTACCCTCGCACCCTGTGGCGTCGGTCACGCACAGTGGCTGGGGGGTTCCGAGTCACTTTCCTGCCCTTAGGGTGAACAGGCGGTATCGCAGGGGTTGTGGAGGCTTGGCGTCCACCTTGCGAGACGGTCACGGAGAGTGCGACCATCATACCGTTCCCTCGTCATCGCAAGGTAGGTCGTCTGTGTCTGTGCAGCACAAAGCAACCAAGCCCCGGACTACAGCAGTCGTTCTCGCCGGTGGTACCGGCCAGCGCGTGGGTCTGTCGATCCCCAAGCAACTGCTGAAGATCGCCGGGAAGGCTGTCATCGAGCACACCCTGACGATCTTCCAGCAGGCGGATTCCATCGACGACGTGATCGTTCTGATGGCTCCGGGGTACGTGCCCGACATCGAGAAGATCGTCGCCAAGTCCGGCCTCACCAAGGTCACCCGGATCATCGAGGGCGGCACCACCCGCAACGAGACGACCGAGCGCGCCATCACGGCCCTCGGTGAGGGCCTGGCGGAGGGCGAGGACCGTAACGTCCTCTTCCACGACGCCGTACGCCCGCTGCTCTCGCAGCGCGTGATCAAGGACTGCGTGGACGCGCTGGAGCGCTACGAGGCCGTCGACGTCGCCATCCCGTCCGCGGACACGATCATCGTGACCCGCACCCACGGCGGTGACGGCGAGTTCATCACCGAGGTCCCGGACCGCTCCCGGCTGCGCCGCGGACAGACCCCGCAGGCCTTCAAGCTCTCCACCATCCGCAGGGCGTACGCCGTCGCGGCGGGCGACCCGAACTTCCAGGCCACCGACGACTGCTCGGTCGTGCTGAAGTACCTGCCGGACGTGCCGATCTACGTCGTCGCGGGCGACGAGTACAACATGAAGGTCACCCAGCCCGTCGATGTCTTCATCACCGACAAGCTGTTCCAGCTGGCCTCCACCGCGTCCCCGCGCCAGGCCGACGAAGCCGCCTACCGTGAGCTGCTGACCGGCAAGACCCTGGTGGTCTTCGGCGGTTCGTACGGCATCGGTGCGGACATCGCCGCCATCGCCGAGTCCTACGGTGCCAAGGTGTACGCGCTGGGCCGCTCCACCACCGGTACGCACGTCGAGAACCCCGAGCACGTCGACGACGCGCTCTCCAAGGCGTACTCGGAGACCGGCCGGATCGACTACGTGATCAACACCGCGGGCGTGCTGCGCATCGGCAAGCTGGCCGAGACGGACAACACGACGATCCAGGAAGCGCTGAACGTCAACTACCTGGCGCCGGTGCAGATCGCGCGCGCCTCGTACAAGTACCTGGCGGAGACCAAGGGCCAGCTGCTGCTCTACACGTCCAGCAGTTACACCCGCGGCCGTGCCGAGTACAGCCTGTACTCCTCCACCAAGGCGGCCATGGTGAATCTCACCCAGGCCCTCTCGGACGAGTGGGCGGGGGACGGTGTCCGCGTCAACTGCGTCAATCCGGAGCGCACGGCGACGCCGATGCGCACCAAGGCATTCGGCCAGGAGCCCGAGGGCAGCCTGCTCTCCTCCGAGGCCGTGGCCCGTACCTCGCTGGACGTGCTGCTCTCCGAGCTGACCGGCCATGTCATCGACGTACGCCAGCAGGACCCGACGCGCGACGCCAGCGCGGAGGCCTCGGGCTTCGAGCAGGCCCTGGCCTCAGTGCTGGACCGTCAGGAAGATGTGTAATACTTCCTGAGCATAAGTGGACGTTTCTTTTCGGGCCTCTGTGATCGCGTCGCGCGAATCGCAGAGGCCCGAATGCGTGAAGCCCAGCCTTCACATTTTCCCCAAATAAAGCATCCGGTGAATCTCCGGATCAAATGCCCCCGAATCAATACACCCCGAATAAAACCGGCACCCCCTGGAGCAGGTTCTTCGTGATTTCGACCGCCATTCGACTGGCGCGCGTAGGCAGCCGGTCCGAGCTGATCGCCGCAGCCTTCATGGGACTCAGCTACCCGTGCGTGATGATCGCCGCGCTGATCCCCAATATCTGGTTCTTCGCCGCGGCCACCGCTGTGACCTACGTGTCCGACTGGTTCCTGCACCAGCGCCGCAGTTACCTCATCAACCGCCTGGCCAAGGTCCGTGCCGGCCTGTCGATCCGTTTCCTCCTGCGCGAACTGCTGCTCATCCTGCTGCTCGCCCGCCTCCAGCTGGCCGAGCAGACTGTCTATTACGCCGCCGTCGCCTGTTTCCTCCTCTTCTACGGTCTCCAGGCCGCACACGGCACGCTGACCACCCTGATCCGGCTGCGCCGGGTCATGCCGGTGGTCACGCGGAACGTCGACCTCGGCGCCGTCCCGATCCCCCAGCCCCCGCCGCGCCGGCTGCTGAACCGTGCCGCGGAGAAGATGCTCCACCTGGACGTCTTCGCCATGGCCGGGCTGCTGGTCGCCGCCAAGACCGGTACCGACGACTACGGCTACCTCGGCATACTCCTCACGCTGGGCCTGGGTGTCCTCTACATCGCCGGGCTCGTCCCGTACATCCTCAAGGGCCGCCGGGTCCCCTCCGCCGCCACGGTGCTCGCAGGGCTCGACGGCTGGCTGGGCGAGTACCGGCCGACCGTCGTTCTCTACTTCTCCGGCTCCAGGGACTCCGCCTATCAGGTGAACATGTGGCTGGACACGATGGCCCAGGTCGAGGGCCGCCCGCTGATCATCCTGCGGGAGCGCGCCATCGTCTCGCAGCTGGCCTCCACCACGGTGCCCGTGGTGTGCGTGCCCGGCGGTGTGCACCTGATGAACATGGATCTCTCCACCGTGCGCGTCGCGCTGTACGCGGCGAACGTCGGCAAGAACATCCACATGCTCCGCGTACCCACCATCAAGCACGTCTTCATCGGACACGGCGACAGCGACAAGCTCGCGAGCGTCAACCCGTACAGCAAGGCGTACGACGAGGTGTGGACCGCCGGCCGGGCCGGACGTGACCGCTACGCGCTGGCCGACGTCGGCGTGCGTGACGAGGACATCGTCGAGGTGGGACGCCCCCAGCTGGCCCCCATCGCGAGCTGGACCGGCGCCCCGAAGCAGCAGATCCCGACCGTGCTGTACGCCCCCACCTGGGAGGGCTGGGACGACAACCCGGGCAACACCTCGCTGCTGCTGGCCGGGGAGAACATCGTCAAGCGGCTGCTCGGTGCCGACAAGCCGGTCCGGGTGCTGTACAAGCCGCACCCCTTCACCGGCACCCGCAGCGCGCACGCCAAGGCGGCGCACCTGCGGATCACGGCGATGGTCGAGAAGGCCGCGGCCGAACGTGCGGCCGAGCCCCGCTGGACCGAGAAGGCCGCGGCCGGGGCCGCCGACCGTGCCGCCGCGCAGGCCGAGCTGACCCGGATCGACGCCAGGCTGGCCGAGCTGGCCGAACGCGGGCGCGTGGGCGCCGACGAATCCGAGAAGTCCCGGACCGCCCTGGCCGACCCGGAGCGCGACGACGAGACCGCCGCACTGCGCTCCGAGTGGAACAGCGCGTACTGGCGGACCTTCGGCTACTGGGAGCACCGCGTCATCACCGGCGGCCAGCCGCATCTGTACGACTGCTTCAACGAGTCGGACGGAATGGTCTCGGACATCTCCAGCGTCGTCTCGGACTTCATCGCGAGCGGCAAGCCGTACGCGGTCACCGACTCCGCCGAACTGGGTGTCGAGGAGTTCAAGCGGCAGAACACCGCCGTACGGGCCGCGGTCATCCTGTCCAACACGGCCGAGGAGATCGACCGGCTGCTCACCGCGATCACCACATCGTCGGCGGACCCGCTCGCCGACGGCCGGCGGGAGCTGAAGGAGTATCTGCTCGGCCCCGACGAGCCGACCTCGATGGAGCAGTTCAACGCGGCGGTGCGGGCGCTCACGGTCAAGGCCGACGCCCGTAACCTTGCCGTCGCCCAGCGCACGTCCGCAGTCGAGCCGGAGTCCGCACCGGGCCTCAACGACTCGGACGCGACCGGCGTCGATTCGGCGGTCGGTGGCTGACACCCGCTCAGGAAAAACCGCTCGTACGGCCGTTCGCGCTTTCGCGCGGACGGCCGTACGGCGTTGTGCTAACGGTTTCGCAACAGGAAAGCGGATAAAATTCCGCAGTACCGATCAAGCCAGACCGACAGCTCGCCAGGGACCGAATCGTGAAGGCTCTTGTACTCTCCGGTGGCGCCGGCACCCGCCTGCGCCCCATCACCCACACCTCAGCGAAACAGCTCGTGCCCGTTGCCAACAAACCCGTGCTGTTCTACGGGCTGGAGGCAATCGCCGCCTCCGGTATCACCGACGTCGGCATCGTCGTAGGTGACACGGCCGAGGAGATCCGCGACGCCGTGGGGGACGGATCCCGGTTCGGCATCGAGGTCACCTACATCGAGCAGGAGGCACCGCGCGGCCTGGCCCACGCCGTGCTCATCTCGCGTGACTTCCTCGGCGACGAGGACTTCGTGATGTACCTCGGCGACAACTTCATCGTCGGAGGCATCACCGACCTGGTCGACGGCTTCCGCACCGCCCGGCCCGAAGCCCAGATCCTGCTCACCAAGGTGCCCAACCCGACATCGTTCGGTGTGGCCGAACTCGACGGCGAGGGCCGTGTCGTCGCGCTGGAGGAGAAGCCGGAGGTCCCCAAGAGCGATCTCGCGCTCGTCGGTGTCTACCTCTTCACGCCGGCGGTGCACGAGGCCGTCCGGTCCATCGAGCCGTCCTGGCGCGGCGAGCTGGAGATCACGCACGCGATCCAGTGGCTGATCGACCAGGAGCGTGACGTGCGCTCCACGACGATCTCCGGCTACTGGAAGGACACCGGCAACGTCACCGACATGCTGGAGGTCAACCGTGCGGTCCTGGAGACCGTGGAGCCCTGCGAGGACGGCGAGGTCGACGAGGCGAGCGAGGTCATCGGGCGGGTCAGGATCGAGGCGGGCGCCCGGATCACCCGCAGCCGTATCGTGGGCCCCGCGATCATCGGGGCGTGGACGGTGATCACGGACGCGTATGTCGGTCCGTACACCTCGGTCTCCGAGAGGTGCCGGATCGAGGACAGCGAGATCGAGTACTCCATCGTCCTGCGCGACTCCTCGATCACCGGGGTCCGCAGGGTGGCGGCCTCGCTGATCGGCCGGGGCGTCGAGGTGACGCCTTCGCCCCGCAGCCCAGCAGCGCACTGCCTTGTACTCGGTGACCACAGTAAGGTTCAGATCTCTTCATGACGAACAGGATTCTGGTGACCGGCGGCGCCGGTTTCATCGGCTCGCACTACGTCCGCACGGTGCTCGGCCCGCAGGGGCCCGGTGGCATCTCGGTGACCGTGCTCGACAAGCTCACCTACGCGGGCAACCCCGCGAACCTCGACGAGGTCAGGGACCACCCCGGATTCTCCTTCGTCCAGGGCGACATCTGCGACCCCGCGCTGGTCGGCAGGCTGATGGCCGAGCACGACCAGGTGGTGCACTTCGCCGCCGAGTCCCACGTGGACCGGTCCATCGACGGTGGCGCCGAGTTCGTCGTCACGAACGTGCTCGGCACCCACACCCTGATCGACGCGGCCCACCGGGCGGGGATCAAGACCTTCGTGCACATCTCCACCGACGAGGTGTACGGCTCGATCGACGAGGGTTCCTGGGCCGAGACCCACGCACTCGAACCCAACTCCCCGTACTCGTCGGCCAAGGCGTCGAGCGATCTGATCGCGCTCTCCTACCACCGCACCCACGGCCTGGATGTACGCGTCACCCGCTGCTCCAACAACTACGGGCACCACCACTTCCCGGAGAAGGTCATCCCGCTCTTCATCACCAACCTGCTGGACGGCAAGTCCGTCCCGCTGTACGGCGACGGAGCGAACGTGCGTGACTGGCTGCACATCGACGACCATGTGCAGGGCATCGAACTGGTCCGCACGAAAGGCCGGGCGGGCGAGGTCTACAACATCGGCGGCGGCACCGAACTCTCCAACAAGGAGCTCACCGGGCTGCTCCTGGAGGCCTGCGGCGCGGACTGGGACACCAGCGTCGAGTACGTGGCCGACCGCAAGGGCCACGACCGGCGGTACTCGGTGGACTGCGCCAAGATCCGCGCGGAGCTCGGGTACCGGCCGCGCAAGGACTTCGCGGACGGTCTCGCCGAGACCGTGCAGTGGTACCGGGACAACCGGGCCTGGTGGGAGCCGCTCAAGGAGCGGGCCGCGCTCGTCTGACGCGCCGCGACACGGGCGACCGCTTCCCGCAGGCGGCACAGGCAGCAGAAGTTCCAGAGAACAGGTGTGAGACATGAGCGGCAGTTGGCTGGTCACCGGAGCGGGCGGCATGCTCGGCCAGGACCTCCTCGCGCGGCTGGCCGATGACGGCACCCCGGCGGCCGGCCCCGGCCGGGCGGACCTCGACATCACTGACCCGGCAGCGGTCCGGAAGGCGCTGGCGGCCCACCGCCCCGCCGTGGTCGTCAACTGCGCGGCCTGGACCGCGGTCGACGACGCCGAGTCCGAGGAGGACCAGGCGCTCGCCGTCAACGGCACGGGCCCCCGGGTACTGGCCGAGGCATGCCGGGAGACCGGCGCCGTGCTGCTCCAGATCTCCACGGACTACGTCTTCGCCGGCGACAGCACCGAGCCGTACGCGGAGGGCGCCCCGGTCGCCCCGCGCAGCGCGTACGGACGCACCAAGCTGGCCGGTGAGCAGGCTGTGCTGAGCACGCTGCCCGAGCACGGCTACGTGATCCGTACGGCCTGGCTGTACGGCGCGGGCGGTGCGAACTTCGTCCGCACGATGATCAAGCTGGAGGGCGTCAAGGACACTCTGGACGTGGTGGACGACCAGCGTGGCCAGCCCACCTGGACCGCCGACCTGGCGGACCTGCTGGTGCGCCTTGGCACGGCGGCCCTCGCGGGTACCGCGCCCGCCGGGATCTACCACGGCACCAGCGGCGGTGCGACGACCTGGTTCGGCCTCACCCGGGAGATCTTCCGGCTGCTGGGCGCCGACCCGGAGCGGGTGCGCCCGACGACCAGCGAGGCCTTCGTGCGGCCTGCGCCACGGCCCGCGTACAGCGTGCTGGGCCATGACCGGTGGACGGCGGCCGGTCTCGAACCGCTGCGCGACTGGCGGCGCGCGCTCGGCGACGCGTTTCCCGCGCTGCTCGCGGCGGAACGGCCCTGAACCGACCGGTATACGAATTCTGCAAATGTCCCGCGGACGCCGGTCCCGGCAAATAGACGTTTAAATCAACACTGACGCTTTCAATGCCCGGCGTCGATGGGGTAGCTTCGCCGGAGATCGGACCAGGCTCTATTCCGGCGAAGGGCGCTCCTCGTGCACCGTCATGAATTCCTGCGCGGCATGCATCGTGTTTACCGACCCCGCAACTATCTGGAGATCGGGGTCAATGACGGTCGTAGCCTCGCGCTCTCGCGGGTACCTTCCATCGCTGTCGACCCCGCATTCAAGGTCGTGACATCGATCAGCTGTGACGTGCATCTGGTCAAGCAGACGAGCGACGCGTTCTTCGCGAGGAAGGACCCGCTGCTGCACCTGCGCACCGGGCGCAACCCGTTCCGGGCGCTCGCCCGCCGGGACCCGCTGCGGGCACTGGGCGGCGACCCCAGGCTGGAGCTGGCGTTCATCGACGGCATGCACCTCTTCGAGTTCGCCCTGCGCGACTTCATGAACATCGAGAAGCACGCCCGCTGGAGCAGTGTGATCGTCCTTGACGACATGATGCCCCGCAACGTCGACGAGGCCGCCCGCGACCGTCACACCGGGGCGTGGACGGGCGATGTCTACAAGGTCGCCGAAGTGCTGCGGCGGTTCCGCCCCGACCTCCTGGTGGCCGAGGTGGACACCACGCCGACCGGGGTGGTCGCCGTCTTCGGCGCCGACCCGTCGAACACCGTCCTGACACAGAAGTACGACGCCATCATCGAGGAGTACGTCACCGAGGACCCGCAGGACGTCCCGGACGAGATCCTGACCCGCAAACGCGCGGTCGCCCCGGAGGCTCTGCTCGGCGCCGGCTTCTGGCCAGCTCTGATCCGCGCCCGCAACCTCAACCGCCCGCGCTCGGCCTTCACCGATCTGCGCCGGCAGATCGAGCGGGTGACCGGCTGACCCGTGGGTGTGAAGGCCGGCCGCCCGCGCCTGTCCGGGACGCGGCGGCCGGCGCTCTGTCCGTCCGCGGGGTTCAGCCGCGCAGCTCCTCGGCGTACGCGACGCAGTCCGCGTACGAGGGCAGCAGGCCCTGGGCCTCGGCCTCGGCCAGCGTCGGGGCCGCCGCGTCCTTGTCGGAGAGCAGCGGGGTGACGTCCGCCGGCCAGTCGATGGCCAGCTCGGGGTCGAGCGGGTGGATGCCGTGCTCGCGCTGCGGGGCGTAACCCGTGGAACAGAGGTAGATCACGGTGGCGTCGTCCGTCAGCGCCAGCAGGGCGTGGCCGAGTCCTTCGGAGAGATAGACCGAGTGGTGGTCCACATCGTCGAGCCGTACCGCCTCCCACTGCTTGTACGTGGGTGAGCCGACCCGGATGTCCACGACGACGTCGAGAATGGCGCCGCGCACGCATTTGACGTACTTGGCCTGACTCGGCGGCACATCGGCGAAGTGAATTCCGCGCAGTGTTCCCCTGCGGGACACCGAGCAGTTGGCCTGTGCCAGCTGCAGGCCGTGGCCCGCCGCCTCGGACAGGTCGGGTTCCCTGAACCACTCGTGAAAGCTGCCGCGGCTGTCGGGGAAGACCTTCGGCTCATGAACCCAGGCTCCCTCGATGGTGAGCTGCCGCATCCGATCACGTCCTTGTCTGCATTTCCGCTGCCGGACATCAAGAATCTGCGGTGAACTCCGCAGTGACCGGACGGGTGATTCCACGGGCCGGAAATTCGCCGCCCGCCCCTCGCCGAGCCCCCTCGGCACGCGTCGTGCCGCGCCCGGGAGCCGTCCGGCGGACGGTGATTCTATCCGCCGGGGAGCCCGTTCCACCGGATGCCCGGCCGTGTGCGGAGCGGAGGTTCCGGGGACCGCGGGCGTGGCGACGTCCAGCAAGGGGCGCGGTATCTCCGCCCTTTGGCCGGAGATGGCTGGATTCAGTACGGTCACGCAGGCAACCAAACGCCGGATTTTTCTGTCTTCCGGATGTGAACTGCACAAGTGAGCCCGATGTGACCGTGGTCATCGGGGCCTATGAAGCGATGCCGTACCTCGTGAAGTGCCTTGATTCCGTGGAGGCCCAGACCCTGGGCGCGGACCGGATCGAGATCGTCGCCGTGGACGACGGATCGACCGACGGCACGGGGGAGTACCTCGAAGAGTTCGCCGCCAGGTCGAAGATAAGCACGAGAGTCGTACGGCAGAAGAACTCCGGAGGCCCCAGCGGACCGCGCAACGTCGGTCTCGGCCTCGCGCGCGGCCGCTACGTGTTCTTCCTCGACGCGGACGACTACTTCGGTGAAGAGGCACTCGAACGCATGGTCGCGATGGGCGACCGCGCAGGTACCGATGTGGTGCTCGGAAAGGCCGTCGGCGTCAATCGCGGGGCCCCCAAATCCATGTGGAAGCAGACCGTCGAGCACGCGGACGTCTTCGATTCGCAGATCAAGTTCACTCTCAGCGCCCAGAAACTCTTCCGGCGCGAGCTCCTCGTTCGCCTGGGCGTCACCTTCGACGAGAACCTGAAGACCGGCGAGGACGCCCTCTTCACCCTGGAGACCTACCTGCGCGGCAGCGGGGTCTCCGTCGTCGCCGACTACACCTGCTATTACCTGGTGGGGCGCGACGACGGCAAACACGTGACGAAGAGCGGAAGTTACCTGCTCCGGTTCGACTCGGCGCGGGCCCTCATGAAGCTGATAGCCGAGTACGTCCCGGCGGGCGCGCAGCGCGACAAACTCATGGTGCGCCCTTTCGTGGTCACCCTGCTCCCGCAGTTCGGACCCGGCTTCCTCAAGCAGTCCGCCGAGGTCCAGCGGAAGCGGATGGAGCTCGCGGCGCCGCTGATGGCCGCGTACTGGAACCCCGGCGTGGCCGGGAGACTCAAGCCGGCCGAGAGGCTGCGGCTGCACTGCGTCGCGCTCGGCAGGACCGACCTCCTCACCGGCGCACTCACCCACCTCAAGAAGGGTGAGCAGCCCGAGCGGGTCGGCCGGGGGCTCAACGGCACGTACCACCTGGCCCTCCCGTACTTCAGGGACCGCTCGGCCGGTATCCCCGACCACATCTACGCCATGTCCTGCCCGCCGCTCTGGCGGCGGTTGCCGGCCGCCGGGCGCACCCGGCTGCGCAGACTGCGCAAGTGGGCCGGCGCCCACCCTGTCCAGCGCGTGGAATACCCGCGCGCGGGCAGACGCGGCTGACATAGATTCGGCCGTGTGACAGAGGCAAGACAGCTCGTAACGGAAGCCCGCAGGATCGTCGTGAAGGTCGGGTCCTCCTCCCTCACGACCGCGGCAGGCGGCCTGGACGCGGACCGGGTGGACGCCCTCGTCGATGTGCTGGCCAAGGTGAGGGGCGGTGGCGACAAGGAGATCCTGCTGGTCTCCAGCGGCGCCATCGCCGCCGGGCTCGCGCCGCTGGGGCTGGCCCGGCGCCCCAAGGACCTGGCCAGGCAGCAGGCAGCCGCCAGCGTCGGCCAGGGGCTGCTCGTCGCCCGCTACACCGCGTCCTTCGCGCGCTACGGCGTCCGGGTCGGCCAGGTGCTGCTGACATCCGACGACACCAGCCGCCGGGCCCACTACCGCAACGCCTACCGGACCCTGGACCAGCTCCTGGCCATGGGCGCCCTGCCGGTCGTCAACGAGAACGACACGGTGGCGACGGACGAGATCCGCTTCGGTGACAACGACCGGCTCGCCGCGCTCGTCGCCCACCTCGTCCGGGCCGACCTGCTCGTCCTGCTCTCGGACGTCGACGGCCTGTACGACGGTGACCCGGCGAAACCGGGCACCCGCCGGATCGCCGAGGTGGCAGGGCCCGACGACATCGCGCACGTCTCCATCGGCTCGGCGGGGAAGGCGGGTGTCGGGACCGGAGGCATGGTCACCAAGGTCGAGGCCGCCAGGATCGCCGCGGCGGCCTCCGTACCGGTCGTGCTGACCTCGGCCTCGCGCGTCGCCGACGCCCTCGCGGGCCGGGACACCGGCACGTACTTCCACCGCACGGGCCGCCGCTCGGCCGACCGGCTCCTCTGGCTCCAGCACGCGTCGACGCCCCGGGGCGCGCTCACCCTGGACGACGGTGCGGTGCGCGCCGTCGTCGAGCGGAACTCCTCGCTGCTCCCCGCCGGAATCGCCGCGGTCGAGGGCGAGTTCAGCGCCGGGGACCCGGTGGAACTGCGGGACACCGCGGGCCGCACCGTCGCCCGCGGTCTGGTGAACTTCGACGCCAAGGAGCTCCCCCAGCTCCTCGGCCGGTCCACCCGCGATCTGGCCCGCGAGCTCGGACCCGCCTACGAGCGGGAAGTCGTACACAGGGACGATCTCGTCGTCATGGCACCCTGAAACGGCTGAAACACCAGCCTTCCGGCAGAGACCTTCGGGAAAACCGTCACGCGCCGGGCGCGGGGCTGGTCAACTTTGTCCGGGAGCCTGCTCCCTTCCGCTGCCCGGCCCGTCACCGCGGGGCAGACTCAGCAACGCACACAGGAGGCCGCCGGTGAGACGAGCCCGTCCGGGGGCACCGCCCCGAGGAGCCGGGGAGCGGACCCTGACGAGCGTCGGCACGGGAGCCGGCTTCGAAGCCCGTCAGGACGAAGCGAGCGGCGAACAGCGGCCGCAGAAGCCCGGGGACGACGCACCCCTGTCGAAGCTGTGGCACATCACCCTGAGCGTGTCGGGCGGCGCCGCCCCGCTCAGGGAGGTCAGACGCGGCCTCGAACAGCTCGCACACGACCACCCGTTCCTGCTGACCAGCCGCTACGCCGACGACCACGCGGAGATCCGGTACTGGGAGGAGGCGCGGGACCTGCACGACGCCGCCGCTGTGGCCCTGCGTCTCTGGGGTGAGCACCGCTCGACATCGAAGCTGCCGCCGTGGGAGATCGTGGGCCTCGAAGTCATCGACCGCGAGACCTACCACCTGCGCATCGCCGAGGGGTACGGCCCGCCGCCCGCGGCGCCCGTAGGAGTCCACCCCTTCTGAGGGACCACCGTGCTGCGAAGCCCGCGCTCCTGCCCGGACAGGGCCGGCCGTCTCGGAGCGTGGGATAACGGGCGGACACCCGCAGACCGCGCATTAGTCTGCGGGCATGACCTCGCTCTCCCCGCTCTCCGACCAGTCCCCGGTCATCCAGGCCGCCTACCGGTCCCGCGCCGCCGCAGCCGGCCTCGCGCCGCTGCCGCGCGCCGCCAAGGACGACGCGCTGCTGGCCATCGCCGACGCACTCGAAGTGCGCACCGCCGAGATCGTCGAGGCCAACGCCGAGGATGTCGCGAAGGCGAGGGCCGCCGGAGCCGCCGAGACGGTCATCGACCGCCTGACCCTCACCCCCGGGCGCATCCGCGCGATCGCCGGGGACGTACGGGACGTAGCGGCCCTGCCCGACCCGGTCGGTGAGGTCGTACGCGGCTCCACGCTGCCGAACGGGATCGACCTGCGCCAGGTGCGGGTGCCGCTCGGCGTCGTCGGGATCATCTACGAGGCCAGGCCCAATGTGACGGTCGACGCCGCCGCGCTCTGCCTGAAGTCGGGCAACGCGGTGCTGTTGCGCGGCTCGGCCTCGGCGTACGCCTCCAACACCGCCCTGGTGCGGGTGCTGCGGGACGCGGTCTCGGGCGCGGGGCTGCCGGCCGACGTCATCCAGCTCGTGCCGGGGGAGTCCCGGGAGTCCGTGACGGAGCTGATGCGCGCCCGCGGGATGGTCGACGTGCTGATCCCGCGCGGGGGCGCCTCGCTGATCCGTACCGTCGTCGAGCAGTCCACCGTCCCGGTCATCGAGACCGGCACCGGGAACTGCCATGTGTACGTGGACGCGCAGGCCGACATCGACATGGCCGTCGCCATCCTCGTCAACTCCAAGGCCCAGCGCCCCTCCGTCTGCAACGCGGCCGAGACCCTCCTGGTCCACCGGGACATCGCCGACGCCTTCCTGCCGAGGGCTCTCGACGCACTCGGCGAGGCGGGGGTGACCGTGCACGGCGACGAGCGGGTGCTCGGATACGCCGCGTCGGCCAAGGCGACAGTCGTCGAGGCGACCGCGGAGGACTGGGAGACCGAGTACCTCTCGTACGACATCGCGGCCGCCGTCGTCGATTCGCTGGACGCGGCCGTCGCGCACATCAGGCTGTGGACGTCGGGGCACACCGAGGCGATCGTCACCACCTCGCAGGCCGCGGCCCGCCGTTTCACCCAGCTGGTCGATTCGACGACGGTCGCTGTGAACGCGTCCACCCGTTTCACGGACGGCAGCCAGTTCGGATTCGGCGCCGAGATCGGTATCTCCACGCAGAAGCTGCACGCCCGCGGCCCCATGGGGCTGCCCGAGCTGACCTCGACCAAGTACATCGTGACAGGAGACGGTCACACCCGGTGACGCCCCGATCGGGCGACTTCGCACTCTCCCTGCCCAAAACCACCCGCCGGGTCTACTCTGATGCTGTGCCGGACGACGTGGGGGGCAGGCCGTTCCAGGACGGCTGGGAGCCTGACGACGACCGCGGAGGAGCGGACGAGGAATTCGCCTCCGTGGTCTTCGGCGAGGACTTCGTCAGGGCCGCCACCATCCATGAACCGTCCGCCGTCGAGCGGCTGCTGGCCGCCGCCGAGGCGCGCGCGGAGGCCGAGGCCGCCAAGGCGCGTGCGGGCGGCCCCGGCGGCGAGGACGACCACTACGACGAGTACGACGAATTCCTCCGCCAGAGCGCCGGGGAGTACGGCCTGCTGCGCCGGCCGGGCGGCCCGGGGGACTACGGCGACGGGTCGGACGACGGCGGGGGCGGGCCCTACGGGCTCCACGGCGGCGCCCTGCGCCCCTACCGCGGCCGGGCGCGCTGGCACCGCCCGGTGGCCTGGCTGCTGGCTCTGGTGATGGGGATCGGCATGGTGGCGCTGGCATTCGCCGCGGTCTACCGGGGGGCTTCGGCCAGTCGGCAGGACCAGGTTCCCGCGCCCGTGACGACGGGGGTGGGCGCTGTGCCGGGCGGTACGGGCGTCACCCGGCCGTCCGCTTCGCGGTCGGTCCCCGCGGGCCGCTCGGTGAGCCATTCGGCTCCCCCCGCCCCGGTGCTTCCGCGCACGCCCTGAACCGCGGCACCCGCCCCTGTCGGCCCGCCGTGGCCACGGTTGCCGCGCCTTTCGCGTGCCGCCGGGGTACGGACCGCCCCGAAGTTGTCCTGGGCGGGAGCGTTTAGGCAGCCCCGCCGCGACCTACTCTGAAGGTATGGCGGGGCGCGACGAGCCACCCGAGGGGACACCCGACGGCCTGCCCAGCGGTGGCGAGGACGAATACCGGTCCGTCGTCTTCGACGAATCGTTCATCCGTGCTGCCCGGCTCCAGGAGTTCTCCGCGCAGGAGCGCATGGGCGACCACGCGCGGGCCGTCCGCAGCCGCTCCGGATGGCCGGGCCGGGGCCCCGGACGGCTCCTCGCCGCACTGGCCCTGCTGTTCCTGGCCTTCGGCACGGCGGTCTTCATGGGCATCCACCACCCCTACCAGGCACCACGCGTCACCCGGGCGGAGCCGCTGCGCACCGTGGTCGTCCCGCTCGCGCCACGCGGCGCCGTACCGGGTGGGACGCCGGCCGAGCTCTTCGCCCACAGCCCGGCCGCCGAATTCAGCAGCGGGGCCTCCGGGGTGAGTCTGCCCGGCGCCCGTGGGACCGCGCACTTCGCGTACAGCGAGGTGCTGGCCGGGCTGAAAATCGCCAGGCAGTACGTCCTGGCGTCCTCGCTGGACCCCGCCGTGCTGATGGGCGGCTCGGCGGGAAGGGTCAGGGACCTGATCGCCCCGGCCCAGTACGCGCAGTTCAACCGGAGCCTGGCCGCGCCGTCGGCCGACGGCCGCCACGCGGCGACGGGCTGGCTGGTGCGCTTCGACCCCGCACAGGTGGTGCAGGCCGGCACCGAGATCCGGGTGTCGGGTTCCATCCAGTACGCGGAAGCGGCGGACGGGACCCTGGAGGTCGTCGCGGACCACACCTTCGTCTATCCGCTCAGGCCGGCCGGGTCAGCGAAGGCGGCCGGTGCCTCGCTCTTCACCGTCCGCCGCGAGGTGCACTTCCGCTTCAGTGCCGAGGACCTGAGGCTGCGCCAGGCGCAGGTGGCGGTCAGCGATGTGCAGGCCGGGCCGCAGAACTGCACCGCCGACGCGGTGAACCGGCTGCGTCCGCTGCTCGCGGGGCAGCACGCGACGGACGGCGGTCCGGCGGGTACGGACCCATACACCACCGGACGCCCGGCCACCGCCCTGTGCGGGACCCTCGCCGCTAGTTCGCAGCCGGTCCTTCCCGGTCACCGCTAGGACCGTCGCCCTCGCCGCCGGCCCCGCCCTCGGACTTCCCGCTCTCGTCCTTGGCTGCGCCGCCTCCGGTGAACTTCCCGCGCAGCTTCCCGCCCAGGTCGCCCGCGCCGCCCGCTATGTCGCCCACCAGCTTCATCAGCGGGTCCTTGCTGGTGCGCACCGTGTCGGCGTAGTGCGACGCGGACTCACGGAAGGAGTCCGCGACCGACGTGTCCTTGTCCTCGTCGCGCCGGGGGTAGTGCCCGTCCATGATCCGCTGGAAGTCCCGGCTCGCCGCCCACTTCTTCAGCTCGGCTGCGCGCACCGTGGTGAACGGGTGGCTGCGCGGCAGCACGTTCATGATCTTGAGCACGGAGTCGCGCAGGTCGCCTGCCGCCTCGTACTCCTCGGCCTGCTCCAGGAACGCGTCCACGTTCATCTCGTGCAGGTGATTGCCGCCGGCGATCTTCATCAGGCCGCGCATCGAGGCCCGGAGGTCCTGGCCCACGAGCAGCCCCGCCCGGTCGGCCGAGAGCTCCGACTTGCGGAACCACTCGCGCAGCCCCGTCACCAGCGCCATGATCGCCACATTGCCCAGCGGGATCCAGGCCACCTTCAGCGCTATGCCGGTGAGGAAGAGCAGGATCGTGCGGTACACCGAGTGGCCGGAGAGCGCGTGCCCCACCTCGTGGCCGACGACCGCGCGCATCTCCTCCTCGTCCAGCAGCTCGACCAGGCCGGTGGTGACCACGATGACCGGCTCGTCCAGGCCGATGCACATCGCGTTGGGCTGAGGGTTCTGCGTGACGTACATGGCGGGGACCTTCTCCAGGTCCAGGATGTAGCAGGCGTCCCGCAGCATGACGTGGAGGTGCGCGAACTGGGCGTCGCTCACCCGCACCGAATCCGAGAGGAAGAGGAGCCGCAGACTGCGCTCGGGCAGCAGCCCGCTGAGGGCCTTGAGGACGGTGTCGAAACCGGTGAGCTTGCGCAGCGCCACCAGAGCGGACCGGTCGGCCGGATGCTCGTACGCCCGTGAGGAGATGCCCTCGAACCGCCTGCGCTGCCTGCTCGGCACGTGCTCGTGACTGTTCTCGTGACCGCTGTCTGTCATGAATGTCCCCCTGCCTTCTGTCTTCGAGCCCTGCTCGTCCCCCTGACGGGCCCCAGCGTATGCGGTGGGGCTACCGTGTGGCGGGGGACCGATACCGAGAAGGAGCGCACCCGTCATGCCGGACGCGACCACACTGCTCGCCGCTGCCACCGACCAGCAGGGGCCCGGCGACACCTTGCGGGTCCTGCTGGTCGTCCTGCTTGTCGGGGCTGTCCTGCTCGCCTGGTTTCTCCTGCGTGGATATCGCGACAACGACTGAGTCGGCGTGAGCGTGCCCGGGAGGCCCGCATACGATGTCCGCGAAGCCCCCGCTCCGACTCCCGGATAGGTCCTGCAGACCATGAGCCTTCACAGCACCACAGCCAGCCTCGCCACTCTCGCTTCCGAGAGCGGACACGGCGGCAACCACGAAAGCCTCAGCCCCTACGTCACCGGCGGCGGCGCGTTCCTCGCGCTCCTGCTGCTGCTGTGGATCACCACCCGTTTCAACCGCGACCGCTGACCCGCGGCGCTGACGGTCAGGTGGCGGGCCAGTAGGGTCTGCACGCATGGGAGAGCAGAAGAGGCGTCTCGGCGTGATGGGCGGGACATTCGACCCGATCCATCACGGACACCTGGTGGCCGCCAGTGAGGTGGCCTCCCAGTTCCACCTGGACGAGGTCGTGTTCGTACCGACCGGGCAGCCGTGGCAGAAGAGCCACAAGGTCGTCTCGCCGGCCGAGGACCGC
This sequence comes from Streptomyces sp. NBC_00859, assembly GCF_045161865.1. Taxonomy (NCBI): domain Bacteria; kingdom Bacillati; phylum Actinomycetota; class Actinomycetes; order Kitasatosporales; family Streptomycetaceae; genus Streptomyces; species Streptomyces sp. NBC_00859. The sequence continues at coordinate 5,511,844 of NZ_CP108826.1, forward strand.
TATCTGATGACGGTCATCGCGACCGCGTCCAACCCCCAGTTCTCGGTCAGCCGTATCGACATCGACCGCGGCGGGCCGACGTACACCATCGACACCCTTCGGGATCTGCGCGACATCAACACCGACGCGGATCTCTTCTTCATCACCGGTGCCGACGCGCTCGCCCAGATCCTCACCTGGCGGAACGCGGAAGAGCTTTTCGCACTCTCCCATTTCATCGGCGTGACCAGGCCGGGTCACGTCCTGACGGACGACGGCCTGCCGGAGGGCGGTGTCTCCCTGGTGGAGGTCCCCGCCCTGGCGATCTCGTCGACCGGCTGCCGCGCCCGGGTCGGGCAGGGGGATCCGGTCTGGTATCTGGTTCCGGACGGTGTGGTGCGCTACATCGACAAGCGCCAGCTGTACCGCGGCGAATGAACCGCGGAGAGGGGCACCGTTGAACGACCGACAGAATCCGTATGTTCAGTACGACCAGTACGGGCAGCCGATGCAGCTCGTCGGGTACGACGAATACGGGCAGCCGGTGTACCAGCAGGTGCAGCCGCGGCAGGAGCAACAGCAACAGCAGCAACAGCAGTACGACTCGTACGGGCAGCAGCACCAGCAGGCGCCGGGGTACGGATACGACCCGTACGCCCAGCAGCAGCCCCCGGACCCGTACCAGCCCCAGGGCTACGACTACGGCACCGGGCAGCAGCCCGCCGTGGACACCGCCCAGCAGTGGATCCCGCAGCAGAGCCAGCAGTCCCAGAGCCGGCCCCCGCAGCCTCAGTCCCCGCAGAGCCGGCCCCCGCAGCAGCCGGAGCCGGAGCAGCCCGCGGAGGACCAGCCGCAGCGGGCCGTTCCCGGCCAGCGGCGTGCCGCGCCGGGCGACGCCGATTACCGGACCGAGCAGTTCTCCTTCATCGAGGAGCCCGACGAGGACTCCGAAGACGTCATCGACTGGCTGAAGTTCACCGAGAGCCGCACCGAGCGGCGCGAGGAGGCCAGGCGCCGGGGGCGTCACCGCGTCGTCTCACTGGTCGTGGTGCTGGCACTCGTCGTCGCCGGCGGTGTCGGCTACCTCTGGTACGCGGGCAAGCTGCCCGGAGTCTCCGGTTCCGGCGACGGCAGCGACGTCGCATCCGGGGCGCAGCAGCGGAACGCGATCGTGGTCCATCTGCACAACACGAAGAGCGGCGGTACATCCACCGCGCTGCTCGTCGACAACGTCACCACCGGCAAGGGCACCACGCTCCTGCTGCCCAACTCCCTCTCGGTCTCGAACGACGACGGGACGGCGACCACACTCGGCAAATCCGTCGACGACGACGGCTCGGACGGCACCAGGGACGCGCTCGACAGCCTCCTCGGAGCCAAGATCGGCGGCACCTGGCGGCTCGACACCCCGTTCCTGGAGAACCTGGTCGAGCTGGTCGGCAACATCGACGTCGACACCGACACCGACGTACCGGACACCAAGAAGAGCGCCGAGCCGCTGGTGCACCGGGGCAAGGACCAGACACTCAGCGGACAGATGGCAGTCGCGTACTCCACCTACCGCGCACCCGGCGAGCCCGAGGCGAAGCAACTGGAGCGGTTCGGACAGGTCATGCAGGGCGTCCTGAAGAAGATCTCGGATGTGCCGCAGGCGGCCACTGTCACGGTGAAGAACCTGGCGCAGATCCTGGATCCGCCGCTGACCGACAAGGACCTGGGTACGTCCCTGGCCAAACTCGCCGCACATGCCAGGAAGGGCGACTACAGCACGGAGCTGCTTCCTGTGCGGAGCGACGGCACGCTCAGCCCGCAGGCGAGCAGCAGTGTGGTCAAGGATGTCCTCGGCGGTTCCGTGAAGGCACCCGCCCAGGGCGACGCCGTCACTGTCGGGATCACCAACGCCAGTGGCCGGAGCGCCGCGCCGGAGAGCGCCAGGATCGCCCTCGTCAACGGCGGCTACTCGGTCGTCGTCGGCGGGACCGCCGGCGCCGCCGCGTCTTCCCAGGTCACCTACAGTGACTCGGCGCAGAAGGCGAAGGCGGGCGAGGTCGCGAAGACCCTCGGTCTGCCGGCCGGATCGGTCCGTAAGGGCAAGGCCGCGTCGAACGCGGACGTCACTGTGGTGCTCGGCCGGGACTACAAGGTCACCTAGGCGTCCTTGCACGATGAGCGTCCGGTGAGGTCGCGTGGTCCGGCGCCTCGCGAGACGCGGTGCCGGACCACGCGACCCGGGCGGGCACAGTGCAAGACCCCTCGGGACCGACCGGTGAACGGGCCCGTGCCCGTGCCCGGCCGGCCGCCGTTCGCGGAAATTGCGGGACCGTCGGCGGTCCGTGAGACCCTGGGGTACTCCACGACCGCCGACGAAAGCCTGCCAGTGACCGCCACGGACCGTTCCATCGAGCTCATCAACGCCGCCGCTCAGGCGGCCGCCGACCGGCTCGCGCACGACATCACCGCGTACGACGTCAGCGATGTGCTGTCGATCACAGACGCCTTCCTGCTCGCTTCGGCGCCCAACGACCGCCAGGTCAAGTCGATCGTCGACGAGATCGAGGAGCGGCTGAACAAGGAGCTCGGCGCCAAGCCGGTGCGCCGGGAGGGCGACCGCGACGCCCGCTGGATCCTCCTGGACTACGTCGACATCGTCGTCCACGTCCAGCACAGCGAGGAGCGCGTCTACTACGCGCTGGAGCGGCTCTGGAAGGACTGCCCCGAGATCGCCCTCCCCGAGGACGCCGTCAAGACGCGCGGCAAGGGCGAGGAGCATGCCAGGCTCAACGGCGCGGGCGCCGGAGCCGACGACGACCTGGACGGTGAGCTGCACTGAACGGCACCAAGGGCGGCCGGGGCCGCCGAGTGGTTCTCTGGCGGCACGGCCAGACCGCCTGGAATCTGGAGCGCCGTTTCCAGGGCTCCACGGACATCGAGCTGACCGAGACGGGCGTCGGCCAGGCGCGCCGCGCCGCCCGGCTGCTCGCCTCGATGAAGCCCGACGCGATCGTGGCCTCCGACCTCAGCCGGGCCGCCACCACCGCCCGTGAGCTCGGTGCTGTGACCGGCCAGGAGATCACGTACGACGCCGCCCTGCGGGAGACCTACGCGGGTAGCTGGCAGGGACTCACGCACGACGAGATCCTGGCGAGCTTCGGCGAGCAGTACACGGCGTGGAAGCGCGGTGAACCCGTGCGGCGCGGTGGCGGCGAACTGGAGTCCGAGGTCGCCGACCGGGCCGCCCCTGTGGTGCTCAGCCACGCGGACGCGCTGCCCGACGACGGGACGCTCGTCGTCGTCAGCCATGGCGGCACCATCCGCACCACGATCGGACGGCTGCTCGGTCTGGAGTCGCGCCACTGGGAGAGCCTGGGCGGGCTCTCCAACTGCTGCTGGTCGGTGCTGGGCGAGGGTGCCCGCGGCTGGCGACTCCTTGAGCACAACGCCGGGACCCTCCCCGAGCCGGTCCTCGGCGACGACGACTGAGCGTTCTCCGGAGGACATCGGGGCGGATTTCACTTTCCGGCTGGTCGCAGGCTAAAGTTCTTCTTGTTCGCGCCGCAGGACGCAGAGAATGCAGCGAGCGAAGCGAACAGCGGGGCTATAGCTCAGTTGGTAGAGCGCCTGCATGGCATGCAGGAGGTCAGGAGTTCAATTCTCCTTAGCTCCACAGTCGAAAGCCGGACAAATCCCGTCCCCATCAGGGGGCGGGATTTTTCGTCCGCCTGCCCCGGTCTCCGTCCGCGCGTCCCCCGACGCCGCTGCCCCTCTTGCGGGGCCATGGCAGAATCGGACCGCCGGAGGGACGACGGCCCGTAGGGAGGGGAGAGCGCGATGCCCGCGAGCATGCTCGATCGCGTCCACGCCCTGGCCGGCGGGGCGACGGCCCGCGCCCGCCCCCGTCACGGCACCCCGCCCAACTGCCCTGCACGGCCTGTCCGTCCGGCTCGCCGCCCCTGTCCGTCCCGCGGATCCGCCCACGTCGCCCGGATGCCCGGCGACAGCGGCGGCATCTCGTACATGTGCCCGGCCTGCGGCCACAGTTGGAGCTGACTGATGGGTGCACACAGGAGGAAATGCGACTGGTGCGGCAGTGGTACGCCGATCGTCAGGGACATGGACCCGATCAACGCCGACTACCAGTACTGGTGCGAGGAGTGCGCGCGGGCGCTGATCATAAAGGGCGACCCGATCGAGACCTACCGAGAGCTGGAGGGGGAGCCGATCTACGGACGGCTCCTGGAGGAGCACTGCACGCTCAAACGGTTCTACTCCTTCGCCACCGCCTGACCGCGGAACGGATTTGGCGGAGCAACGGGGGACCGGTAATGTTGGCGGAGCCGAGGGGGCGACCCCGCGAAACGGCGGACAGTACGGGGCTATAGCTCAGTTGGTAGAGCGCCTGCATGGCATGCAGGAGGTCAGGAGTTCAATTCTCCTTAGCTCCACAGTGGGATACGCAGAAGCGGGTCATCCGAATCGGATGGCCCGCTTCTGCGTGTCGGCGCGACCGTCCCGGTGGCCGGGCGCCGGGACGGCCCGTGCGGTGCCTGCGGTACCCTGACGCCATGCGTGCCGTACGCCTTCTGCTTAGTGAGCCGCGCTGATCAGTCCCGACCGATGAAGTGTCCCGGTCGGCATCAGCGCGGCGCCCCCTCCTGTGCGAGGGGCTTTTTCGTTTGGTGCCCCTGGCGCCACAGCCATGAGGATCGCGGGCAGAGACGACCGATGGAGCTTTGAGGACCATGACCGAGACGAATTCTTCCCCCGCTGCCGAAAGCGCGGGAGGAGCCCCCTCCGATGTGACCGCAGCGCACCGTTACACGGCTGCCATGGCCGCTGACATCGAGGCACGCTGGCAGGACTTCTGGGACGCCGACGGCACGTACGACGCACCGAACCCCACCGGCGACCTGGCGGGCGATCCGGTGCTGGCCGCCAGGCCCAAGAAGTTCGTCATGGACATGTTCCCGTACCCCTCGGGCACCGGTCTGCACGTCGGTCACCCGCTGGGCTACATCGCCACGGACGTCTACGCCAGGCACCAGCGCATGACGGGCCACAACGTCCTGCACACCCTGGGCTTCGACGCCTTCGGTCTGCCGGCCGAGCAGTTCGCCGTCCAGACCGGCACCCATCCGCGGGCCTCCACCGAGGCCAACATGGAGAACATGAGGAGCCAGCTGCGCAGGCTGGGCCTGGGCCACGACAAGCGCAGGTCGTTCGCGACGATCGACCCCGAGTACTACAAGTGGACCCAGTGGATCTTCCTGCAGATCTTCAACTCCTGGTACGACCAGGACGCGCAGAAGGCCCGGCCGATCGCTGAACTGGCCGCCCAGTTCGAGAGTGGTGAGCGCCCGGTCCCCGGCGGCCGTGTGTGGAGCGCGCTGAGCGCCGTGGACCGCGCCGACCTGCTGAGCGAGTACCGCCTGGCGTACGCGTCGGACGCCCCCGTCAACTGGTGCCCGGGTCTGGGCACGGTCCTGGCGAACGAGGAAGTGACCGCCGACGGCCGCTCGGAGCGCGGCAACTTCCCCGTCTTCAAGGCGAAGCTGCGCCAGTGGAACATGCGCATCACGGCGTACGCGGACCGGCTGCTGTCCGACCTGGACGGACTGGACTGGCCCGAAGCGATCAAGCTGCAGCAGCGGAACTGGATCGGCCGCTCCGAGGGCGCGCGCGTCGACTTCGCGGTCGGCGGCGGCTCCGGGCCGATCACGGTCTTCACCACCCGCCAGGACACCCTGTTCGGTGCGACTTACATGGTGCTGGCGCCCGAGCACGAGCTGGTCTCCGGCGAGAAGTCCATCGTCCCGGACGCCTGGCCCGAGGGCACGCACGACGTATGGACCGGCGGCCACGCGACCCCGGCCGAGGCCGTCGCCTCGTACCGCGCCTTCGCCGCGTCGAAGTCCGATGTCGAGCGGCAGGCCGACGCGAAGGAGAAGACCGGCGTCTTCACCGGTGCGTACGCGGTGAACCCGGTCAGCGGCGAGCAGGTCCCCGTCTTCATCGCCGACTACGTGCTGATGGGGTACGGCACCGGCGCGATCATGGCCGTCCCCGCACACGACAGCCGTGACTTCGCCTTCGCGCGCGCCTTCGAACTGCCGATGCGCTGTGTCGTCGAACCGTCCGACGACCGCGGCACCGACCCCGCCACCTGGGACGACGCCTTCGGTTCCAACGACGCGAAGCTGGTCAACTCCGCCCGCGACGGCATCTCCCTGGACGGCCTGGGCGTCGTCGAGGCCAAGGAGCGGATCACCGGGTGGCTGGCCGCTCGCGGGATCGGTGAGGGCACGGTCAACTTCCGGCTGCGCGACTGGCTGTTCAGCCGCCAGCGCTACTGGGGCGAGCCCTTCCCGATCGTCTACGACGAGGAGGGCATCGCACACCCGCTGCCCGAGTCGATGCTGCCGCTGGAGCTGCCCGAGGTCGACGACTACTCGCCGCGCACCTTCGACCCGGACGACGCCGACACGTCACCGGAGACCCCGCTGTCCCGCAACGCGGACTGGGTCCACGTCGAGCTGGATCTGGGGCTGGGCGACGGCGTGAAGAAGTACCGCCGCGAGACCAACACGATGCCGAACTGGGCCGGTTCCTGCTGGTACGAACTGCGCTACCTGGATCCGCACAACAGCGAGAAGCTGGTCGACCCGGCCATCGAGCAGTACTGGATGGGCCCGCGCGAGGGCCTGCCGCACGGCGGCGTGGATCTGTACGTCGGCGGCGCCGAGCACGCCGTACTGCACCTGCTGTACGCGCGGTTCTGGTCCAAGGTGCTGTTCGACCTGGGGCACATCTCGTCGGTCGAGCCGTTCCACAAGCTGTACAACCAGGGCATGATCCAGGCCTTCGTCTACCGGGACAGCCGGGGCATCGCGGTGCCCGCGGCCGAGGTCGAGGAGCGGGACGGCGGATTCTGGTTCGAGGGCGAGCAGGTCAGCCGCGTCCTGGGCAAGATGGGCAAGTCGCTGAAGAACGCCGTCACCCCGGACGAGATCTGCGCGGAGTACGGCGCGGACACGCTGCGCCTGTACGAGATGGCGATGGGTCCGCTGGACGTGTCACGGCCGTGGGACACCCGCGCGGTGGTCGGCCAGTACCGGCTGCTGCAGCGGCTGTGGCGCAACGTCGTCGACGAGAACACCGGTGAGGTCACCGTCAGCACCGCGGAGCCCGGTGAGGAGACCCTGCGCGCGCTGCACAAGGCGATCGACGGCGTCGGCCACGACATGGCGGGGCTGCGGTTCAACACCGCCATCGCCAAGGTCACTGAGCTGAACAACTACCTGACCAAGGCGGGCGGCCCCGTGCCGCGCACGGTGGCCGAACGGCTGGTGCTGCTGGTCGCCCCGCTGGCGCCGCACATCGCCGAGGAGCTGTGGCGCAGGCTGGGACACACCGGGACCGTGGTGCACGAGGACTTCCCGGTGGCCGACCCCGCGTACGTCGTGGACGAGACCGTGACGTGTGTCGTCCAGGTCAAGGGCAAGGTCAAGGCGCGCCTGGAGATCTCCCCGTCGATCGCGGACGAGGACCTGGAGAAGCTGGCGCTGTCGGACCCGGGAGTGGTCGCCGCTCTGAACGGCGCCGGGATCCGCAAGGTGATCGTGCGGGCGCCGAAGCTGGTGAACATCGTTCCGGCCTAGGGTCTGCCGTCGTCGCCCGGAGGGCGTCGCACCGCAGACGGCAGTTTGACCACAGACCCCGGGGTTTCCCCTACGGGCAGGCTGGGGGTTCCGGCGGAACCCCCAGCCTGCCCGTTCCGTTTACCGTGGAGGTACTCAGTCCGACAACCGAGGGACGCCCCATGGAAGCCGTGATTCTCATCCTGGTGCTGCTGTTCCTCGCCTTCATCGGCGCAGGGGTGTACGCGGCCGTGAAGGTGGTGGGGACGGCCAGGCGGAGCGTGGACCGTACGATCTCGCAGGCCAGGCGCACCGTCGAGGACACCGCGCTGCGCGCGAAGAGTTACGGTCAGCCGGGTGCGGCGGGCGAGCTGGCACAGCTGCGGCTCTCGCTGCGCACGTCGATGCGGGCCACCCAGGACGCGCTGCACGCGGGCGTGGCGGAGGACGAGTCGCTGCGCGAGACGCTGGGGCTCTTCGAGCGGCTGAGCGCGCACGGCCTGGAGCTGGACGCGGAGCTGAGGCGGCTGGAGCGCGAGCCGGACAAGGCCGGGCTCGGCCGGCGGCTGCCGGGGCTCCGGGAGCGCACGGAGCAGATCACGCACTCCGCGGACGCGCTGCGGTGGGCCGCCAGGGACCGGGCACGGAGGTTCGCGGACGACGACCTGATCGCGCTGAACGAGCAGATCGATGTCGAGGCCGGGGCACTGCGGCACTGGACGACGGCGGACGGCAGCGAGCGGGAGCCGGGGGGACGGGCTGCCGGGACCCTGCATGACCAGGGGGGCACGCGTGCCGCTGACGGGCGTCCCCAGGGGCACGCAACCGGTCCGGGGACCGGGGCGTCGCCGCAGGCGCAGTCGTGGCCCTCGCCCGGCGGCGCGGCCGGTGCGGCGCAGTCCTGGCCGCCGGCCGACGACGAGACCGTGGCCGGCCCCGAGGCGATCACCGCACGGGACCCGAAGCAGCGGCAGCGCTACCCGTGGGAGAAGACCGCCCGGCCCGACAGCACCACCTGAGTGTCCGTCGAGCCCTCCGTGACGGGCGAGGACGGAGCGCCGCCGGTCACGTCGGCGAGGGGCCGCACTGCCGGGCCGCCGCCTCTGCGGGTAATCTCCGGCTCATGTCCCGCCATGTCGCGATCGTCACCGATTCCACGGCCTACCTGCCGCAGCAGACGTTGGCGCGGCACGGCATCACCGCGGTGCCGCTGACCGTCGTCCTCGGCGACCGCGCCCTGGAGGACGGTACGGAGACCTCGGCCCGCGCGCTGGCGCTGGCCCTGCAGAAGCGGCGTTCGGTGACCACGTCCCGACCTGGCCCCGAGGTGTTCGCTGCCACCTACCGGGCGGCCGCCGAAGCCGGGGCGAGCGGAATCGTCTCGCTCCATCTGTCGTCGGAGTTCTCCGGCACGTACGACGCCGCCGTCGTGGCGGCGCGGGACGCGCCCGTGCCCGTCCGCGTGGTCGACACCGGCATGGTCGCGATGGCCCTCGGGTTCTGCGCCCTGTCAGCGGCCGGAACGGCGGAGACGGGTGGCACGCTGGACGACGCGGTGGCGGCCGCGGAGAAATGCGCCGGAGGGATGTCCGCGTACTTCTACGTCGACACGCTGGACTATCTGCGGCGGGGCGGCCGGATCGGTGCGGCCCAGGCACTGCTCGGCTCGGCCCTCGCGGTGAAGCCCCTGCTGGAACTCGACGGCGGCCGCATCGAGATGCTGGAGAAGGTGCGCACGGCGTCCAAGGCGATCGCCCGGCTGGAGGAGCTCGCCGCCGACCGGGCGGGAGCGCGCCAGGTGGACATCGCCGTGCACCATCTGGCGGCGCCCGAGCGCGCGGCCGCGCTCGCCGATCGGCTGCGGGAACGTGTGCCCGGCCTGATGGATCTTCACGTCAGTGAGGTCGGTGCGGTCATCGGCGCGCATACGGGGCCCGGTTTGCTCGCGGTCGTGGTCTCGCCCCGCTGAAATGCCGGAGGCACTCGTTCGGGTGGCGGTGTTATCCACAAGTTCCGGTGTTTCCACCGTAATTGACCTTGATCAGCAGGGTTGTGCCGACTTCCCTACTGTCTCGTGGCATGACTTCCCGCACGCTCACGTCACGTTCCGCGACCAGCGGTCCCGGCCGGGCTCCCGCATCGGACGGCCGTATCCGCCACACCGGCCCGCGCCGCCGTATCCGGCGCATGCGTCACCGGCGGGCGCCGACGGGGTCCGACGAGGCTCCGCGTCTGCGGGCCGAGGCGCTCTTCCAGCGTCGCTCGGTGGCTGCGGCGGGTTTGAGGAGCCCGGGGGACGAGCCGGCTCCGGTCGCCGCGACGGGTGTCGTGACCCCTGATGGAGCGGGCGCCCCGGCCGCGGTGGCCGATGCGGCACGGGCGGTCGCGGCGGATGGCTCGGTCCCGGCAGCCGTCCCGGCCGTGCGCCCTGCGCCGCGTGCCCCGCGTAAGAGGGCGCCGTCCCCGGAGCGGAGGGCGGCCGGGAGCGGGGGCGCTGGTGCCGGCGGAGGCACGCGCGGTGGCTCGGGCACAGGTTCCGGGGGCCGCGTCGGCGAAGTCACCGGTGTGGGTACGACCGGCGGGGCAGGCGCGGCAGTTGCGCCGGGCCTGCCGGGTGATCGGGGCCTGCCGGGTGGTGGCGCACCGGTGTCCGGGCGTACGGGCGCGGCTGTCGCCCGGACTGCTGAGGCCCTTCGGGAGCGCCTGCCACTGTGGATCCAGGCACGCTGCGGGCTGGCGCCCAGGACCCTGGCCGCTCTGGCCGTCGTGCTCGCCGTGGCCGCGGCCCTCGCAGTCCAGCACTTCTGGGCCGGGCGTCCGCAGCCCGTCCGGGCGCCAGCCGTGGTCAGCGCGGGGCTGCCCACCACCGGATCACGGACCGCTGCCGCCGGGCAGGCGCCGTCCGGGTCTCGCCCGTCCCCGGGATTCCTGGCGTCCGGGGGATCGGGACCCGCGCCGTCCGGGGCGCCCGCCGCCCGGATCGTCGTCGATGTGAGCGGCAAGGTCCGGCGGCCCGGCATCCAGCGGCTGCCCGCCGGATCGCGGGTTGCCGACGCGCTGCGAGCGGCGGGAGGGGCCGAGGACGGGGTGGACACCGAGGACCTCAACCGGGCCCGTGTACTCACGGACGGCGAACAGGTGATCGTCGGCGCCCCGGTGGCGACGGCAACGACGGCAACGCACGGCGTCGGCACCGGGGGAGGCACCGGCGGCCCCGCTGCCGCTACGGGGGCCGCAGCGGGGCCGGTCAGCCTCAGCAGCGCCACTGTGGACCAGCTGGACACACTGCCCGGTGTCGGCCCGGTACTGGCCCAGCACATCGTCGACTACCGCTCGGAGCACGGTGGGTTCGCCTCCGTCGACGAACTCCGGCAGGTCACCGGCATCGGCGACCGGCGCTTCTCCGACCTGCAACCCCTCGTACGGCCATGACACGCGCGGCAGTTCACGCGGCGTCGGGCCACCGGCTCGGCGCGGCCGATCCACGGCAGGAAGGCCCTGCCGACCTGCGGCTGGTGGCGCCCGCTCTGGCAGCGTGGGCCGCGGCCGCCCTTTCCGTGGCGGCCTCAGGGCGGTGGGCGTTCTGTTTCACGGTGCTCTGCGCCGGTACAGCGGCGGTGGTGGCGGTGCTGGGGCGCGGCGCCGTCCCACGGGGAGTCACCCGGCCGGGAGGCCGGCTCAACACGACGGCGGTGGTCACCGCGCTGCTGTGCGCCGCCGCGGGCACGGCGTCCGGCGGGCTGCACGGCGCTGATGTCCGGCGCGGGCCCCTGCCCGCACTGGCACGTCAGTCGGCCCGGGTCACGGTGGAGCTGACCGTCACCTCCGACCCCCGCCCGACGCGCCCCCGGATCCGTGGCGACCACGCGACCCGCGCATCCGTCGTCCTCGACGCAGAAGTGACCCGGGTACGGGGCCCGGACGGAACCACATCAACCATCCGCACGCCCGTCCTGGTGATCGCCCACTCGGCCGGTTGGCAACGGCTGCTGCCGACCACCCGGCTGCGGCTGAGCGCCCGCACGGAGCCGCCGCTGCCCGGCGACGATCGCATCGCTGCCGCGCTCAGCGCGGACGGCGGCGGGCCCCCGCGGATCATCGGCGCGCCGACGTCCGTCCAGCGTCTCGCCGGGCACCTGCGCGCCGGACTGCGCGAAGCAAGCGAAGGGCTCGCCCCGGACGCACGGGCACTGCTCCCCGGGCTGGTGGTGGGAGACACCTCACGGGTCCCGCCCGATCTGACCGATGCTTTCAGGACAACCGACCTCACCCATCTGCTGGCTGTATCGGGCAGCAACCTCACCCTTGTCCTCGCCCTTCTGATCGGTTCGCCGGGCACCGCACTCCGCGCGGAGCGGGGCGGCCTCGCGCCGCGGCTCGGAATCCCGCTGCGGACGACGGCCGCGCTCGGTGGCGCCCTCACGCTGGGCTTCGTGATCGTGTGCAGGCCGGAGCCCAGTGTCCTGCGCGCCGCCGCCTGCGGGCTCGTCACGCTCCTCGCGATCGCCACGGGCCGGCGCAGGTCACTGATCCCGGCCCTGGCTGCCGCGGTACTGCTGCTGGTCCTGTACGACCCGTGGCTGGCCCGGAGTTACGGCTTCCTGCTCTCGGTCCTCGCCACGGGAGCCCTCCTCACGCTCGGTCCGCGCTGGAGCGACGCACTGCGGCGGCGCGGCATGACACCGAGGCTCGCCGAGGTGGTGGCGGCAGCTGCCGCCGCGCAGGCGGTGTGCGCGCCTGTGATCGTCCTGCTGGCCTCCCGCGTGGGGCTGGTCGCCGTCCCCTGCAATCTCCTTGCCGAGCTCGCGGTCGGACCTGCGACGGTTCTGGGTTTCGCGGCTCTCGGGGTGGCTCCGCTGTGGAGCGCGGCTGCCGCCGTACTGGCGCACTGCGCCGGGTGGCCGGCAGGCTGGATCGCCGCAGTGGCCCGGACCGGCGCCGCGCTGCCCGGCGCGGAGATCGACTGGCCGGGCGGCCCGGTGGGAGCAGTGCTGCTCGCAGCGGTCACGCTCGCCCTGGTGGCGGCCGCCCGCCGAGTGCGCCGTCGCCCCTGGGTCTGCGCGGCCTGCATCCTCCTGCTGCTGCTCGCGGTCGTCCGGCCCGCACCACTCACCCGGGTCGTGACGGGCTGGCCGCCGCCCGGGTGGAAATACGCGATGTGCGACGTGGGGCAGGGCGATGCGACGGTGCTCGCGGCCGGCGAGGGGGCTGCCGTCGTCATCGACACCGGACCCGACCCCCGCCTGGTCGACCACTGCCTCCGGGCCCTCGGTGTGACCCGGGTCCCGCTGCTCCTGCTCACCCACTACCACGCCGACCACGTGGCCGGCCTGCCCGGCGTGCTGCGCGGCCGGACGGTAGGCACGATCGAGACGACGGACCTCCAGGACCCGCCCGACCAGCGAGCGGCCGTGGTGCGAGAGGCAGCGGCCGCGCGTATCCCCGTCGTCCGGGCGGGGCCGGGGGAGCAGCGCCGTATCGGACCGCTCAGCTGGCAGGTCCTTTGGCCGCCCGCAGCATCCGCGTCCGTCGCCGACGGGCCGAACGACGCCAGCGTCACGCTCCTCGTCCACGCGGCGGGTCTGACCCTGCTGCTGCCGGGCGACCTCGAACCACCCGCCCAGCAGGCACTGTTGCGGACCTATCCGGCTCTCCCGCCGGTGGATGTACTCAAGGTGGCCCATCACGGCTCGGCCTACCAGGACCCGGCGCTGCTCCGCGCGCTGCGCCCCCGGCTTGCCCTGATCTCCTGCGGCGAGGACAACCCGTACGGCCACCCGGCGCCGCGCACGGTCGCGTCGCTCAGAGCGGGCGGTGCCACGGTGCTGCGCACGGACAAGGACGGTTCCATCGCGGTGACGGGCGCCGGGCCGGCGCTGCGGGCGATACCGGTGGGGCACTGACCCGCGCCCGCAGGCGGGCAGGGTGGCGGTGGCCCGCCTGCTTCGGCAGGACATGATCCTGACGGGTGACGGGTGACGGGTGACGGGTGACGGGTGACGGGTGACGGGTGACGGGTGTCGGACGACGGGTGACGGAATGTCGGTTCGTCGATGCAGGCCGTGTGATGGAGGCGGTGTGATGAAGGCCGTGTGATGGAGGCGGTTTACATAGGGTCGGCGGCATGACGACACGGCTTGCTCACATCGCTATGAATGCCCGGGACGATTCCGCGCTCGGCGCGTTCTGGGCTGAGGTGTTCGGCTGGAGTGCTGTCGGCGAGGGGCCCGGCGTGACCACCGTCGAACCTGTGGGCCTTGTCCATCCCGACCCTGTCGCCATCCGTATCGACGTCCTTCGCGTCCCGGAACCCAAGACGGTCAAGAACCGTCTGCACATCGACCTTGCCACCACGTCTGAGGCTCATCAGGCGGATTTGGTCACGCGACTTCAGGCTCTCGGTGCGAACCGGGCCGACGTGGGCCAGGGCGATGTGCCGTGGACGGTCATGGCCGATCCGGAGGGCAATGAGTTCTGCGTGCTCACTCCGCGCTGACACGGAGTCCTCCGACACCTCGGCCCGTGGGTAACGGGGCACCACTCCGGTGCCCGACTCGCCGGCTGAAGTGGTGGCCCGCGAGGGCCCGGTGGTGCCTTCCGTATCTGTTGCACGGCGGACGGCGGACGGTGGGCGGCGGCCCGGACGTCGTGCGGCCCGGCGACAGCAGTGGCAGGTGGAGGAACGCCCGTGCGGTCCGGCCGACTTCGGGGGAGGGGGCGGCGCCACCGCACCTCGCCCGCCTCTCGCGCCACCGTTCAGTCACCCGCTCGTCCGTCGGATCAGGGCCCGGCGGCAACGGCAGGATCACGTTCACCGGCAACATGTCGTCCACTGCGGTGCGGCGTGAGCGGGTACGAGCAGTCACTGTGCAGCGGCGCGTTGAGCCTGGCGTCCCACCTTGACCACTGCGGGCTGGAGTTGGGCCGGGTTCTGTTGGACACGGACATTACTTCTGAGTAAGTACAACTCGTGACAGCTGCCCGCCAACCCGTACGACCAGCGCCGTTTGCCCAGACCGGCCCAACAGTGATCGAATGCATATTCGTCAGCGGGTCGCCGCCCCGACAATGACGTCCTCCCGTGCGTGCGACCGAAGGTCGACCCGATGCGCGGGGGTTCTGCAGAAGTGTTCAGCCGTTGGTTTGGTAACCGGTCACAGGCCGGCGCAGGTCGAAGTGGCGGCCCCCTGGGCGGGCTGACGGTGCCGGCTCACGCGGGTGTGCTCAGTTGCCGGGTGCTCGACCCCGTCAACGAGCCTGTCCAGCAGGCGGAGTTCGTACTCACGGACGCCATGGGCCGCAGAACCGTCGGCGGCGAGACCGATCCGTACGGTTCCATATTCGCCACCGTGCCCCCGGGTGAGTACCGGCTGGCCGTCACCGCCGAGGGCTTCACCCCCTTCCACGGCAGCGCCACCGTGACCGAGGGCGGCCACTCCGGGCTGGGCGACGTCACACTCCAGGTCACCCAGCCTCCCTCGCTGCCGGAGCCGGGCGAGTGGGAGATCGAGCCGATGCACTCGCAGATCAGCTTCACCGCCCGCCACATCGGGATGGCCCGCATCCACGGACGTTTCAACACCTTCGCGGGTGCGGTCAGGATCGCGGAGCACATGGAGCAGTCCGCGATGCACGTCATCATCGACGCGGCGTCCATCGACACCAACGTCCGGATGCGGGACGACCACCTGCGCTCGGGAGACTTCCTCGATGTGGCGCACTTCCCGACGCTCGAGTTCTACAGCGAGCGCTTCGTGCACCGCGGCGGCAGCCGCTGGGGGGTGACCGGCGCGCTCACCCTGCACGGCGTCAGCCGTACGGTCACGCTCGACACGCAGTACCTCGGCATCGGCAATGGTATGGAGGGGGAGGTGCGTGCGGCCTGCCGCGCCACCACCGAACTGCACCGGGACGACTTCACCGTCAGCTGGCAGACCATGCTGGCCCGTGGCATCGCCGTGGTCGGCAACAGCATCACCATCGACCTGGACGTCCAGATCGTGAAGAAGGCCGTCTGAACGAGGCGGTCGGGGACGCGCCCTCGTCGGCCGACTGGACGCCGGCCGACTGGACACCGACCGACTGGACACCGGTCCCACTGGACACCGACCGACTGGACACCGGTCCCACTGGACACCGGTCCGAGGGACACCGGCCGGACGGCACCGGTCGATACCGGGGGACGGCTCAGGGCGCCTCCAGCCACCCCTCGTACTCCGCGGCGAACGCGTCCAGGGCCACCGGATCCAGCCGGGCCTCCGGGTCCTCGACGACGACCAGCCACTGTGCGTCCTCGGCGTCGTCCTCGCCCGCCAGCGCGTCACGGACGAGCTGGGGCTCCTGGACCACTCCGAAGCGCTCGGTGACCTCCCCGGCCACCTCGTCGGCTGTGTCGCGGTCGGGCAGCACCAGTACATGTCTCACATCGCTCACCGGTCCATTCTCCGGCACGCACGGACAGCACGGGGCTGCACGGACCGCCGTACGAGCTGCACGGGCTGCACGGATCGCCGTACGGACTGCACGGGCCGCACGGGCCGCTCGGACCGCATCTGCGCCGGGGCGGCGGGGCGGCGGGGCAGTGGGGCAAGCGGGGCAGCGGGGTGCCGGACGGTGTCCCGGGCTCCGGATCACCAGGGCAGCCGACGTGATCGCCGGGGCGCTGTCGGTGCCGCGTGGGATGCTGGACCGCGATGATCCGGAAACAGAGTCAGCAGAGCTCCACCGACAACCCGCTGGTACCCCTCACCCTCGCTGTGGGACAGGAGGACCTGCTGCTCGACCGTGCCGTTCAGCAGGTGGTCGCGGCCGCCCGCGCGGCCGATGCCGACACCGATGTCCGTGATCTCACGTCCGACCAGCTCCAGCCGGGCACCCTCGCCGAGCTGACCAGCCCCTCGCTCTTCGCGGAGCGCAAGGTCGTCGTCGTGCGGAACGCGCAGGACCTCTCCGCCGACACGATCAAGGACGTCAAGAATTACCTGGGAGCCCCGGCCGAGGAGATCACTCTGGTGCTCCTCCACGCCGGCGGCGTGAAGGGCAAAGGGCTGCTGGACGCCGCCCGCAAGGCCGGCGCACGCGAGATTGCCTGCCCGAAGACGACCAAGCCTGCCGAGCGGCTCTCCTTCGTTCGGTCGGAGTTCCGGGCCCTGGGCCGTTCCGCGACCCCCGAGGCGTGCCAGGCGCTGGTCGACTCCATCGGCAGCGATCTGCGGGAGCTCGCGAGCGCCGCCTCGCAGCTCGTCGCTGACGTCGAGGGGACGATCGACGAGGCGGTCGTCGGGCGCTACTACACAGGGCGCGCGGAGGCCTCCAGCTTCACGATCGCCGACCGGGCCGTCGAGGGGCGCGCGGCGGACGCGCTGGAGGCGCTGCGCTGGTCGCTGTCGACCGGGGTCGCTCCCGTACTGATCACCAGCGCCCTGGCCCAGGGAGTCCGGGCCATCGGCAAGCTCTCGTCGGCCCGCGGGGGGCGTCCCGCCGATCTCGCACGTGAGCTGGGCATGCCGCCGTGGAAGATCGACCGGGTGCGGCAGCAGATGCGGGGCTGGACGCCGGACGGAGTCGCGGTCGCGCTGCGAGCCGTCGCCGAGGCGGACGCGGGGGTCAAGGGCGGCGGCGATGACCCGGAGTACGCGCTGGAAAGAGCGGTGGTGGCGGTAGCCGGGGCGGCCCGGATGCGCCGCTGACAGGCAGGACCGCCACAGGCAGGACCGCCACAGGCAGGACCGCCCGCGGACGACGCGGTCCGGCCCGGCACGCCGGAGGCCCCGTCTCCGTCCTGGGGAAGGACAGAGGCGGGGCCTCGGCTCAAGCTGTGGTGCGCCGCACCCGCGTGGCGAACGCAGGCCGTGTGCGGCGCGGGGTGCCGTACCGGAGCGGTAGAGGGGCCGCTGGGCCCGGGACGACGGTGTGGGGCTCGGACGGAGCCCCGTCGGTCGAAGTCACTCGAAAGCGGTCAGCCGGAAGGCCGGACCGGATCGGTCAGCTTCAGGCGGAGAGACCGGCAACGCGCTTGGCGATCGCCGACTTCTTGTTGGCCGCGGAGTTCTTGTGGATGACGCCCTTGCTGACGGCCTTGTCGAGCTGCTGCGACGCCAGCCGAGCGGCCGTGGTGGCCTTCTCGACGTCGCCCGCGGCAGCGGCCTCACGGGACTTGCGGATCGCGGTCTTGAGCGACGACTTGACGGCCTTGTTGCGCAGGCGCGCCTTCTCGTTGGTCTTGTTCCGCTTGATCTGGGACTTGATGTTCGCCACGAAAGAGCCTTTTCAGGTTCGATGAATTCGAAATTTCGATGAGCGCCCCGCGCCGACCGTCAGGAACCATGTGGAGCGTTCATCCGGAAGGCCCAGGAGGCACAGCTGACCACGGTACCAGCCGGCCGTCCACCGGCCCAAAACGGGATCGGCCCCACAGCCGTGGGACCATGGTGCCTACGTATCGATCCGCCATCGCCCGAGACGAGACGCCCGGCGTCTCAAGAATCAGGACCCTGCGTGCCCGCGACTCCTACCAACGTGCCCGAGCCGAGCCGTACCGACCCGGCGCTGATCCGCAATTTCTGCATCATCGCGCACATCGACCACGGCAAGTCGACCCTTGCCGACCGGATGCTCCAGCTGACCGGTGTGGTCGACCAGCGGCAGATGCGCGCTCAGTACCTCGACCGTATGGACATCGAGCGCGAGCGCGGCATCACGATCAAGTCCCAGGCGGTACGGCTGCCCTGGGCGCCCATCACGGGCCCGGACCTGGGCACCACCCACGTCCTGAACATGATCGACACCCCTGGTCACGTGGACTTCACCTACGAGGTCTCCCGTTCCCTCGCCGCCTGCGAGGGCACGATCCTGCTGGTCGACGCGGCCCAGGGCATCGAGGCGCAGACCCTCGCCAACCTCTATCTGGCGATGGAGAACGACCTCACGATCGTTCCGGTCCTCAACAAGATCGACCTGCCCGCCGCGCAGCCCGAGAAGTTCTCCGAGGAACTGGCGAACCTCATCGGCTGCCAGCCCGAGGACGTGCTCAAGGTCTCGGCGAAGACCGGTGTCGGAGTGGACGTGCTCCTCGACCGGGTCGTCAAGGACGTGCCCGCGCCCGTGGGCCAGGCCGACGCACCGGCCCGCGCGATGATCTTCGACTCGGTCTACGACTCCTACCGCGGCGTCGTGACGTACGTCCGTGTCATCGACGGCCAGCTCAACAAGCGCGAGCGCATCCGGATGATGTCCACCAACGCCACCCACGAGCTGCTGGAGATCGGTGTCTCCTCCCCGGAGATGACACCGGCCGACGGTATCGGCGTCGGCGAGGTCGGCTACATCATCACCGGCGTGAAGGACGTCAGGCAGTCGAAGGTGGGTGACACCATCACCTCGATGCACAAGGGCGCCACCGAAGCCCTGGGCGGCTACAAGGACCCCAAGCCGATGGTGTTCTCCGGGCTGTACCCGCTGGACGGCTCGGACTACCCGGACCTCCGTGAGGCCCTGGAGAAGCTCCAGCTCAACGATGCCGCCCTGGTGTACGAGCCGGAGACATCGGCCGCGCTCGGCTTCGGCTTCCGGGTCGGCTTCCTCGGCCTGCTCCACCTGGACGTCGTCCGGGAACGGCTGGAGCGCGAGTTCAATCTGGAGCTCATCGCCACCGCGCCCAACGTGGTCTACCGCGTGGACATGGAGGACGGTGCCGAGCACATCGTCACCAACCCGAGCGAATTCCCCGAGGGGAAGATCGACAAGGTGCACGAGCCGGTCGTCCGCGCGACGGTCCTCGCTCCCAGCGAGTTCATCGGCGCGATCATGGAGCTCTGCCAGAACCGGCGCGGCACGCTGCTCGGCATGGACTACCTCTCCGAGGACCGCGTCGAGATCCGCTACACCCTGCCGCTCGCCGAGATCGTCTTCGACTTCTTCGACCAGCTGAAGTCGAAGACCCGCGGTTACGCCTCGCTCGACTACGAGCCCACCGGCGAGCAGGCGGCCGAACTCGTCAAGGTCGACATCCTGCTGCACGGCGACAAGGTCGACGCGTTCTCCGCCGTCACGCACAAGGACAAGGCGTACGCGTACGGGGTGCGCCTCGTCGCCAAGCTGCAGAAGCTGATCCCGCGGCAGAACTTCGAGGTGCCGATCCAGGCCGCCATCGGTGCCCGGGTCATCGCCCGTGAGACCGTCCGCGCCATCCGCAAGGACGTCCTCGCCAAGTGCTACGGCGGTGACATCTCCCGTAAGCGGAAGCTGCTGGAGAAGCAGAAGGAAGGCAAGAAGCGCATGAAGATGGTCGGCAACGTGGAGGTCCCGCAGGAGGCCTTCATCTCGGTGCTGTCGACCGACGACTCGGGCGAGAGCAAGAAGAAGTAGCCGGGACGCAAGAACCGGCGAACGGGCCCCCGCGCATCTGCGCGGGGGCCCGTTCGTTATGAAGCACACGCCCGTCCCCCCTTACGTGGCGGAGACCGGCGCTCTACTCTGATCACTAGTTACTCGCCAGTTTAATAACAGCCACCAGCCAGTCGCGCAGAGCTGCCCGCAGGCCCGGAGGACGACGTCGTGAGCGACACACAGACCTTGATCGATAGCCGGCCGCCCTCCGTGGCGACCCTTTTCACCCAGCGGGTGGCCGAGACGCCGGACGCCGAGGCGTATCGCTTCCCGGTACCCGCGGCCTCCGGTGACGGACCCGACGAGTGGAAGTCCCTGAGCTGGGGCCAGGCCTCCGAGCGGGTGTACGCCATCGCCGCCGGCCTGATCGGACTCGGAGTGCGGCCGGAGGAGCGCGTAGCGCTCGCCTCGTCGACACGCGTCGAGTGGATCCTGGCCGACCTCGGTGTGATGTGCGCGGGAGCCGCGACCACGACGATCTACCCGTCGACGAACACCGAGGAGTCCGCGTTCATCCTGGCCGACTCCGGGAGCCGGGTGCTGATCGCGGAGGACGCGGCGCAGCTCGCCAAGGCGCGGGAAAACCGGGCGGAGCTGCCGGAGCTGAGGCATGTCGTGGTGATCGACACCGCGGGGCTCGAACCCGGTGAGGCCGACGGGACCGGCTGGGTCCTCTCGCTCGCCGATCTGGAGGCCCGCGGAGCGGCGTACCTGGCGGAGAACCCGGGGGCGGTCAAGGAGCGGATCCAGGCCATCACCCCAGAGCAGCTCGCCACGCTGATCTACACCTCGGGCACCACGGGCAGGCCCAAGGGCGTACGGCTTCCGCACGACAACTGGTCGTACATGGCCAGGGCCATCGTCTCCACCGGACTGATCTCCAAGGACGACGTCCAGTACCTCTGGCTGCCGCTCGCCCACGTCTTCGGCAAGGTGCTGACCTCCGGCCAGATCGAGGCCGGCCATGTGACGGCCGTCGACGGCCGGGTGGACAAGATCATCGAGAATCTCCCGGTTATCCAGCCGACCTACATGGCGGCGGTCCCGAGGATCTTCGAGAAGGTCTACAACGGGGTCGCGGCCAAGGCACGGGCCGGTGGCGGGGCCAAGTACAAGATCTTCCAGTGGGCGGCCGATGTGGCACGCGAGTACGCGCAGGTCACCCAGGACAACTTCCGGCACACCGGCTCCGCGTCGGCGCCGTTCGCGCTCTCCGCCAAGCACAGGGTCGCCGACGCGCTGGTGTACGCCAAGATCCGGGAGGCGTTCGGCGGGCGGCTGCGCGCCTGTGTGTCGGGCTCGGCGGCACTGGCCCCCGACATCGGGCTGTTCTTCGCCGGAGCGGGCATCCACATCCTGGAGGGTTACGGGCTCACCGAGTCCAGCGCCGCCTCCTTCGTCAACCCCGGCGAGGCCTACCGCACCGGCACGGTCGGCAAGCCGCTGCCCGGTACGGAGGTCCGGATCGCCGACGACGGCGAGATCATGCTCCGCGGCCCCGGCATCATGGCGGGCTACCACGGGCAGCCGGAGAAGACCGCCGAAGTGCTGGAGTCCGACGGCTGGTTCCACACCGGGGACATCGGTGAGCTGTCCTCCGACGGCTATCTGCGGATCACCGACCGCAAGAAGGACCTGATCAAGACGTCCGGCGGCAAGTACATCGCCCCGGCCGAGGTCGAGGGCCAGTTCAAGGCGGTGTGCCCCTTCGTCTCCAACATCCTGGTGCACGGCGCGGACCGTAACTTCTGCACGGCGCTGATCTCCCTGGACGAGCCGACCATCCTCGACTGGGCGGAGGAGAACGGCCTGGGCGGCCGGACCTACGCCGACGTGGTGGCCTCCAAGGAGGTCGAGTCGTTGATCGACGGCTATGTGAAGCGCCTCAACGAGGGCCTCCAGCGCTGGCAGACGGTCAAGAAGTTCCGGCTGCTGCCGCGCGACCTGGACATCGAGCACGGCGAGCTGACGCCCAGCCTCAAGCTCAAGCGGCCGGTCGTGGAGCGCGAGTACAAGGCGCTCATCGAGGAGATGTACGCCGGCTCACGCGAGGCGTGACGGCCCGCCAGGGAACGGCGGCGGCAGGCCCCGCCGCCGTTCCCGGCGGACTCCGGTGGGGCCGAACCCTGCTCCGCAGTGGAAATCCGTGTCTTCGCACCGCTCCGACCAGCGCTTTCGCCGTCCCGCACGGCTCATTTGGGTAACTCGACGCATATGGGCGGGCTCAGTCTGTCACTCTGTCGTTGTCGTCATCGGCGCAACGTCAGATCTGGTCAGGGAGCCACCGAGTGGGGTCCATTCCCGTGCAGAGGGAGACCGCGGTCCGAACCGTGCGTCCCTCGGGGTCACCGGCCGGCGTGCCGTCGGTGGTCCGCACCAGCCTGCCCGGCAACCCGCTGTCCCCGTCCGCCGCACGCCGGTTCGTCCGGGCCGCGCTCGCCGACTGGAGCGCGCTCGGGCTGCCGACCGCCACCGCGTTCACCGACCAGCTCGCCGACGACTCCGCGCTGATCGCCAGTGAACTCGTCACCAACGCCGTCGTGCACGCGGGCACCACGGTCGAGGTGCTGGTACGGCTGGAGGACGCGGCAGGCGACGAGCCGCCCGCGCTGGTGATCGAGGTCTCCGACCACCATCCGTCGCGAGTGGTGCGCAACGACCCGGAGAGCGGGCAGGACAGCGGCATTCCGGAGTACGGGCGGGGGCTGCGGCTCGTGTCGTCCCTGGCCGAGGCCTGGGGCATCACCTACCGCACCGGGCTCAAGACGGTCTGGACCCGGCTTCCGCTCGACGGGGGCGACCCGCAGCCCGCCCCCGGCAGCGGCAGGCACCTCCAGCGCGGGCTGCGCGCCACCGAGATCCTGGCCCCCACGCCCCGGCGTGCGACCGGCGAGGAACGGGAGTGGAGCAGCAGCGGAGCGCTGAGCTTTCTCGCCGAGGCGTCCGAGCTGCTCGCCGGGCAGTTCGACGAGGACATGATCGCCGCACTGGCCGGCCAGCTCCTGGTGCCCCGGCTCGGCGACTGGTGCGCCGTCTGGCTGGACCCGGAAGCGGGCGGCCCCGGACGCAGACCGAGACTGTCGCGGGTCTGGCACGCCCAGGAGAGCCGGATCGACGAACTGCGGGCCGTACTGGAGAAGGAGCCGCCGCAGCTGCCGGAGTCCGCGAAGGGCGGCGGCGTCCCCCTGGTGTGGCCCGCCGCCGGCGGACCCGCGGAATCCGGCGTGCCGACGGGAGCCGGTGCGCCGACGGGGGCCGACGGCACGGTGCTCGGCTACCGGCTGCTCGCGGCGGGCCGGCCGCTGGGCACACTGCTGCTGGGCCGGGCCGCCGGGCGGCGCGCCCAGGAGGAAGTGACCGCCCTCGTGGGCGACTTCGCGCGCCGGGTCGCCCTGGCGATCGCAGCCGCGCGCCAGTACACCCGGCAGGCCACCATCAGCAGAGTCCTCCAGCGCGGGCTGCTGCCCAGCAGCGTCGCCGAGATCCCCGGCGTCGACAGTGCCCTGGTCTACGAGCCGCGCGGCGAAGGCGTCGCGGGCGGCGACTTCTACGACGTCTTCCCCGGTGACAGCGCGGGCGGCCGCTGGTGCTTCGCGCTCGGGGACGTCCAGGGCAGCGGCCCGGAGGCCGCCGTCGTCACCGGACTCGCCCGCCCCTGGCTGCGGCTGCTCGCCCGCGAGGGCTACCAGGTCTCCGCGGTGCTCGACCGCCTCAACAAGCTGCTCCTCGACGACGCCATGGAGACCGCTGAGGCCGCGGCCCGGATGGTCGCGATGGCGGGCGGCCAGGAGCTCCACGAGGACCACCAGTCCCGCTTCCTCTCGCTGCTCTACGGCGAGCTGGTGCCGCTGCCCGACGGTGCCGGGGTGCGCTGCACCCTCGCCAGCGCGGGTCACCCGCTGCCCCTGCTGCTCAGCCCCGACGGCACGGTGCGGGCCGCCGCCGCACCACAGATGCTGCTCGGGGTGATCGAGGGCGTCACCTACGTGAGTGAGACGTTCGACCTGCTGCCGGGGGACACACTGCTCTGCGTCACCGACGGCGTCACCGAGCGGCGGGCGGGCCCGCGCATGTTCGACGACGGCGACGGGCTTGCGGCCGAGCTCGCTGACTGCACGGGGCTGACCGCGCAGGGCGTCGCCGAGCGGATCAAGCAGGCCGTCTACGCGTTCGGGGTGGAGCCGCTGGACGACGACATGGCGCTCCTGGTGCTGCGGGCGGAGTAGGTCCCGGCCCGGGGGACAATGGGGGCATGCCTTCCGTACTGCCCGATGGTGAGCCCATGCCCGAAGACGGGGCGCTGCCCGGTCATGCCCTGGAGGGCGCGAGCGGCCGGCCGCTCGGGTTCTATCTGCACGTGCCCTACTGCGCGACGCGCTGCGGGTACTGCGACTTCAACACGTACACCGCCACCGAGCTGCGGGGTTCTGGCGGCGTACTGGCCTCGCAGGACAACTACGCCTCGACCCTGACCGAAGAGGTCCGGCTGGCCCGCAAGGTGCTCGGGGACGATCCCAGGCCGGTCAGCACCGTGTTCGTCGGTGGCGGCACTCCGACCCTCCTCGACGCCGCCGACCTGGTACGGATGCTCGGCGCGGTACGGGACGAATTCGGTCTCGCCGACGACGCGGAGATCACCACCGAGGCCAACCCCGAATCGGTCGGCCCCGAGTACCTGGAGACGCTGCGGGCCGGCGGCTTCAACCGGATCTCGTTCGGCATGCAGAGCGCGCGGCAGCACGTCCTGAAGATCCTCGACCGCACACACACCCCGGGCAGGCCCGAGGCGTGCGTCGCCGAGGCACGCGCCGCCGGCTTCGAGCACGTCAATCTGGATCTGATCTACGGCACACCGGGCGAGTCCGACGACGACTGGCGGGCCTCGCTGTCGGCGGCGGTCGGAGCCGGTCCCGACCACATCTCCGCGTACGCGCTCATCATCGAGGAAGGCACCCAGCTGGCGCGGCGGATCCGGCGCGGCGAGGTGCCGATGACGGACGACGACGAGCACGCCGACCGCTATCTGATCGCGGACTCGGTCCTGGCCGACGCGGGGTTCTCCTGGTACGAGGTCTCCAACTGGTCCACCACCGAAGCGGGCCGCTGCCTGCACAACGAGCTGTACTGGCGCGGCGCGGACTGGTGGGGCGCCGGGCCGGGCGCGCACAGCCACATCGGCGGTGTGCGCTGGTGGAACGTGAAGCACCCCGGCGCCTACGCGGCCGCCCTCGCCGCCGGGAAGTCCCCCGGCGCGGGCCGGGAGATCCTGCCCGCGGAGGACCGCAGGGTGGAGCGCATCCTGCTGGAGCTGCGCCTCCGCGACGGCTGCCCGCTCGCCATCCTTGCCCCGGCCGGACTCGCCGCGTCCCGGCGCGCCCTGTCGGACGGGCTGCTGGAGGCGGAGGCCTACGAGGCGGGGCGCGCGGTGCTCACGCTGCGGGGGCGGCTGCTGGCCGACGCGGTGGTCCGGGACCTGGTCGACTGAGCCGTCGGTACGTCCACCGGGCGCAGCCCGGAGGACCCTGCTGACCCCGCTCCGTGGACTCCTCCCCGCCAGGCTGTGTCCGTAAAGTCGCGCCCGCCCTCCGGGCAACGACGCGACTCTGCGGACACGGCCTAACGCTGGGAGGAGTCCCCCGCGCCTTCCGGCGCCGTCACGAAGTCGATCAGTTCTTCCACCCGGCCCAGCAGCGCGGGCTCCAGATCCCGGTAGGACCGCACGCACGCGAGGATCCGCTGCCACGCGGCGCCGGTGTTCTCAGGCCATCCGAGGGACCGGCACACCCCCGTCTTCCAGTCCTGGCCGCGCGGCACGGAAGGCCACCCCGGGATGCCGACGGACGACGGCTTCACCGCCTCCCAGACATCGATGTAGGGGTGCCCCACCACCAGCGCGTGGTCGCCGGTGACCCCGGCCGCGATCCGTGACTCCTTCGACCCCGGGACCAGGTGGTCGACCAGGACACCGAGGCGCGCGTCCGCCGCCGGGCCGAACTCCGCGACGATCGCCGGGAGATCGTCGACGCCCTCCAGATACTCGACGACGACACCCTCGATCCGCAGGTCGTCGCCCCACACCCGCTCGACGAGCTCCGCGTCGTGCCGTCCCTCGACGTAGATCCGCCCGGCGCGGGCGACCCGCGCCCGCGCGCCGGGGACCGCCAGCGAACCGGAAGCCGTCCGGCTGGCGCGCAGGGGCGCCGCCGTGGGGCGTACGAGAGTGACCGGGCGTCCTTCGAGCAGGAAGGCACGCGGGCCCATCGGGAACACCCGGTGCTTGCCGAAGCGGTCCTCCAGGGTGACCGTCGGCCCCTCGGCCGTCTTCTCGCACCGGATCACCGCACCGCAGAACCCGGTGGCGATCTCCTCGACGACCAGATCGGGCTCCGCCGTGACCTCGCGGGCGGGCGTCTGCTTCTTCCACGGCGGCGTGAAGTCGGGGCTGTAGCTGCGCATTCCGCAGACGCTACGACACCCTTGACCGCGCTGCCAGCACATCCCGCTGACCGCGGACGAACGCGGCGTCGACCACAGCGCCGTGCCCCGGCACGTACAGCGCGTCCTCGCCGCCGAGCGCCAGCAGCCGGTCCACCGCGGCGGGCCACCGGGCGGGCATCGCGTCGGGGCCCGCCTGCGGCTCGCCCGACTCCTCGATCAGATCCCCGCAGAAGACGATGTCGCGGTCGCCGGATCCGCCGCCCGGCCCGCACTGGCCTCCGGGGACGAGCAGCGCCAGGTCGTGGCCGGTGTGCCCGGGGCCGCAGTTCACCAGGGTGACCCGGAGGCCGCCCAGCTCCAGGGTCAGCTCCCCGGAGACCGGATGGTGCGGAGCGACCAGGTGCGCCACCGCTTCGGCCGCCTCCGGGGCCGGGACCCCGTGACGCACCGCGTCCCGGCGCAGCGCGTCGGCGCCGCGGGAGCCCCGGGCGAGCAGCGCGTCTGTGCCCACCGCGCCGTAGACCTGTACACCCGCGAACACGGCGGTGCCCAGCACATGGTCGAAGTGGGGGTGGCTCAGCGCGATGTGCGTCACTCTGCGGCCCAGGACCGCCTCCGCCCGCGTCCGGAGCTCCCGGCCCTCGCGCAGCGTCGCACCCGTGTCGAACAGCAGCGCGCCGTCCCGGCCCGCCACGAGCCCGGCTGTCGCGTCCCAGCGGGGGAGACGGTAGCGGCCGACCCCCGCGGCCAGCTGTTCCCAGCCGGAGTCTTCCCAAGCGGCGTCCATACGGCGACGCTATCCCGGACGGCGGACACCGGCGCGACCGTGCGAAGGCCCGCCCTTGCCAGCAGTGAACGTCTCCGCCGTACACTGGGACGTCGCTGGCACTCGAACATCCCGAGTGCCAGGTAGGCCGGACCGACAGCTGGAGGTGTGCGCGGGTGCTCAGCGAACGCAGACTCGAAGTGTTGCGCGCCATCGTCCAGGACTATGTGGGCACCGAGGAGCCCGTCGGCTCCAAGGCGCTCACCGAGCGGCACCGGCTCGGTGTCTCACCGGCCACCGTCCGCAACGACATGGCGGCCCTGGAGGACGAGGGATTCATCGCCCAGCCGCACACGAGCGCGGGCCGTATCCCCACGGACAAGGGGTACCGGCTCTTCGTCGACCGGCTCGCGGGCGTCAAGCCCCTCTCGTCGCCCGAGCGGCGCGCCATCCAGAACTTCATGGACGGCGCCGTCGACCTCGACGACGTGGTGGGCCGGACCGTGCGGCTTCTCGCACAGCTCACCCGGCAGGTCGCCGTGGTGCAGTACCCGTCGCTGACCCGTTCCACGGTGCGGCACGTGGAGCTGCTCGCACTGGCACCGGCCCGGCTGATGCTCGTGCTGATCACGGACACCGGGCGGGTGGAGCAGCGTCTTGTCGACTGCCCGGGGCCGTTCGGTGAGACTTCTCTCGCCGATCTCCGTGCCCGGCTCAACAGCCGGGTGGTGGGGCGGCGCTTCGCGGACGTACCACAATTGGTGCAGGACCTTCCCGAGTCCTTCGAGCAGGAGGACCGGGGTACGGTTTCCACGGTGCTCGCGACCTTGCTCGAAACGCTGGTCGAGGAGACCGAGGAACGGCTGATGATCGGCGGAACCGCCAATCTGACGCGATTCGGACATGACTTCCCACTGACCATCAGGCCGGTGCTGGAAGCGCTGGAGGAGCAGGTCGTGCTCCTCAAACTGCTCGGTGAGGACTCGGGCATGACCGTACGCATCGGGCATGAGAATGCCCACGAGGGCCTGACGTCCACATCGGTCGTCGCCGTCGGCTACGGTTCGGGCGACGAGGCAGTCGCCAAACTCGGCGTGGTCGGACCGACCCGCATGGACTACCCCGGAACGATGGGAGCGGTACGCGCAGTGGCACGTTACGTCGGACAGATCCTGGCGGAGTCGTAAGTGGCCACGGACTATTACGCCGTTCTCGGCGTGCGCCGCGACGCTTCCCAGGACGAGATCAAGAAGGCATTCCGGCGATTGGCGCGCGAGCTCCACCCGGATGTCAATCCCGATCCCAAGACGCAGGAACGCTTCAAGGAGATCAACGCCGCCTACGAGGTGTTGTCGGACCCGCAGAAGAAGCAGGTCTACGACCTCGGCGGCGACCCGCTCTCGCAGGCGGGCGGCGGCGGAGCCGGCGGCTTCGGCGCGGGCGGCTTCGGCAACTTCTCGGACATCATGGACGCGTTCTTCGGTACGTCGTCCCAGCGCGGGCCGAGGTCGCGTACGCGGCGCGGCCAGGACGCGATGATCCGGCTGGAGATCGACCTCAACGAGTCGGCCTTCGGTACGACGAAGGACATCCAGGTCGACACCGCTGTGGTCTGTACGACCTGCAGCGGCGAGGGCGCGGCCCCCGGCACGTCGGCCCAGACCTGCGACATGTGCCGTGGACGCGGTGAGGTCTCGCAGGTCACCCGGTCCTTCCTGGGCCAGGTCATGACCTCGCGGCCGTGTCCGCAGTGCCAGGGCTTCGGCACGGTCGTGCCGACCCCGTGCCCCGAGTGCGCGGGCGACGGGCGCATCCGCTCCCGCCGCACCCTGACGGTGAAGATCCCGGCCGGTGTCGACAACGGCACCCGGATCCAGCTTGCGGGCGAGGGCGAGGTCG
Source organism: Streptomyces sp. NBC_00859 (assembly GCF_045161865.1). NCBI lineage: Bacteria > Bacillati > Actinomycetota > Actinomycetes > Kitasatosporales > Streptomycetaceae > Streptomyces > Streptomyces sp. NBC_00859. The sequence goes on from NZ_CP108826.1 coordinate 5,540,947, forward strand.
GCCCCGGCGGCGGCCCCGCCGGCGACCTGTACGTCGAGATCCACGAGCTGCCGCACGCGGTCTTCCAGCGGCGGGGCGACGACCTGCACTGCACGGTGACGGTCCCGATGACGGCGGCCGCGCTCGGCACCAAGGTGCCGCTGCAGACGCTGGACGCGCTGGAGGACGTCGATATCCGGCCGGGCACGCAGTCCGGGCAGTCGATCCCGATGCACCAGCGCGGCATCACGCATCTTCGCGGCGGCGGCCGGGGTGACCTGATCGTGCACGTCGAGGTGCTCACCCCGACCAAGATGGACGCCGAACAGGAGCGCCTGCTGCGGGAGTTCTCCAAGCTGCGCGGTGAGGAACGGCCGACCGGCCAGTTCCAGCCCGGCCAGCAGGGGCTGTTCTCACGGCTGAAGGACGCGTTCAACGGGCGGTAGCGGGATCGGCCCGACGCCGCTTATCCGCCCCGGTTGTGGCCGGGCGCCGATTCGATGCGGTGCGGAGGACGTGACACGATGCGGTCATGTCCTCCGCACTCGCCGATCTCTGCCGATATCCGATCGTGCAGGCCCCCATGGCGGGCGGTGCTTCAGGCCCGCAGCTCGCCGCAGCCGTCTCCGAGGCGGGCGGCCTCGGGTTCCTGGCCGCCGGGTACAAGACCGCCGACGGCATGTACGAGGAGATCAAGCAGCTTCGCGGGCTGACCTCCCAGCCTTTCGGCGTGAACCTGTTCATGCCCCAGCCGGAGAACGCCGACCCGGCGGCCGTCGAGGTCTACAGCCATCAGCTCGCCGGTGAGTCCACCTGGTACGAGACACCACTCGGCGATGTACTGGGCAGCACGGACGACGGGTACGAGGCAAAACTGGCGGTCCTGCTCGACGACCCCGTTCCTGTCGTCTCCTTCACCTTCGGCTGTCCCTCCCGAGACGTGCTCGACGCCCTCGACCGGGCCGGCACCTTCACCATCGTCACCGTCACCACCGCCGAGGAGGCACAGGCCGCCCAGTGGTGCGGTGCCGACGCGGTGTGCGTGCAGGGTGTCGAGGCCGGCGGCCACCGGAGCACGCACCGCGACGACCCGCAGGCGGACGGCTCCGGCATCGGTGTGCTGTCGCTCATCACGCAGGTGCGGGAGACGGTCCAGCTGCCGGTCCTGGCGGCCGGCGGTCTGATGCGCGGTTCCCAGATCGCCGCGGTGCTCGCGGCGGGCGCGGAGGCGGCGCAGCTCGGTACGGCTTTCCTGGTGTGCCCGGAGTCCGGGGCGAACCCGCTGCACAAGCAGGCACTGACGAACCCGCTCTTCGTCCGCACCGATCTCACCCGCGCGTTCAGCGGGCGCCCGGCGCGTGGCCTCGTCAACCGGTTCATGCGCGAGCACGGGCCGTACGCGCCCGTCGCCTACCCGCAGGTGCACCATCTCACCGCGGGGCTGCGCAAGGCCGCGGCCGGAGTGGGCGACGCCCAGGGCATGGCGCTCTGGGCCGGGCAGGGCCACCGCCTCGCCCGGGAGCTGCCCGCGGGTCAGCTCGTCGAGGTGCTGGTGTCCGAACTGGACGCGGCGCGCGCCGCGTTGGCCACCGGCGGCGCCTCATGACGGCCCCGGTCTTCGTCGTCGACGCGGCCGGCGGCCTCGATGTGCCCCCCGGCGGCAGATTCGTCCTGGACGGTCCCGAGGGACGGCACGCGGTGTCCGTGAAGCGGCTGCGGGCCGGCGAGGACGTCGTACTGACCGACGGCGCGGGCCGCTGGTCGAGGGCCGTCGTACTGTCGGCGGAGGGCAAGGACCAGCTGGTCGTCCGGGTGGACTCCACCACCGACGATCCGCCGCCCGCCCCCCGGATCACCGTCGTCCAGGCGCTGCCCAAGGGCGACCGCGGTGAGGTCGCCGTCGAGACCATGACGGAGACGGGCATCGACGCGATCGTGCCGTGGCAGGCCTCGCGCTGCATCACCCAGTGGCGGGGCGACCGGGGAGCGAAGTCCCTCGCCAAATGGCGCAGTACGGCACGGGAGTCGGGAAAGCAGTCGCGGCGGACCCGCTTCCCCGAGATCGCCGACGCGCTGAGCACCAAGCAGGTCGCGCGGCTCCTCGCGGACGCCGACTTCGCAGGGGTGCTGCACGAGGACCAGGAGTACGGCAGCGAGCCGCTGGCCGCGGCCGAACTCCCCACGCGGGGAGAGATCGTGCTGGTCGTCGGCCCCGAAGGCGGAGTCTCGCCCGACGAATTGACGGCTTTCACGGCGGCCGGGGCCGGGGTCTACCGGCTGGGGCGCAGCGTGCTGCGCACGTCCACGGCCGGCACGGTCGCCGGGGCGCTGCTGCTCGCACGGACGGGACGCTGGGGCTGACTCCGCTCCGGCCCCGCCCTGTTGCGCACCCGCGAGAGTGAAGTACGCCCAAGAGGGCTGCACAACGGCCGCGTTCGATGGGATCCTGCCCCGTATGGGGGCATTGAGCCGCGTACGTGGCACATCGGTTCTTGTGGCGATCTGCGCTGTCGGCGCGGCAGTTGTGGGCGTCGCGGGCTGTGACCCGGTCGACGGCGTCGACACCGCGTCCGTCGCGTACACCACCGACCGCACCGCCACCAGCGCCCTGGAGCACCACGGCGTCGCTGTCGACTGGCTGACCTGCACGGCCGACGCCGGTACCGGTACGTCGCCCTCGCCCGCCGCGTCCGCGTCCGTGCACGGCCTGGCACAGGTCGACTGCCAGGGCAGGACCAAGGACAAGAAGGACATCACCGTCAAGGGCAAGGTGACCAGGACCGTCGACGGCCGGTGTGTGAGCGGGGACGTGACCGGCAGGATCGGCGGGGATCTCGCGTTCAGGGCCACGCTGCTCGGCAACTGCGCGGCGCCGCCCCCGGCGGCCAGTGCCACGCCGCCGGACCCCGGCGGCGCACGGCCGACGGCCACCGTCACCGTGACCGCCACGGTGACGCAGTATCCGGGCAAGTAGGGCTGCCGTGGCGCCGCGGTCCTGGGCCGTGTCCGCGAAGTCGCGCCGTCGCCCGGTGCGGCGAGAGTGCGTATCGGGCGTCGCACGCCGGGCGCGGCTTCGCGGATACGGCCTAGGTATCCCTCCTAGGTACCCCACCCGCGGATTTAGGTGTACGGATCTTCGGTCGTCGCCCGCGCGCGGCGGGCGGTCTCCGGCCAGGGTGGGGCCATGGCTGCCCTTCCCGAACCGGACGTCCTGCCCGAGCCGGAGCTCGGTGCGCTCACCGAACGCCTTGCCGCCACCCGTCTCGTCACCCTCACCGGCCCCGGCGGCGTCGGCAAGTCGCGCCTTGCCGCCCGGCTCGGCGAGGCCGTGGGGCCGCCCGTGCGGTGGGTCGACCTCTCCGGATGCCCGGACGCGGCGCTCGTGCCGCACACCGTGGCCACCGCGCTGTACACCGCCCCCGCGCCGGGCGCCGACCCGGTGCCCGCGGTGCTCGACCTGCTCGCCACGAGCAGGGGGCTGCTCGTCCTGGACACCTGCGAACACGTGCTGACGGGCTGTGCCTACCTCGTCGGCAGGCTGCACGACAGCTGCCCCGGGCTCCGGATCCTGACCACCAGCCGAAAGCCGCTCGGCGTGCCCGGCGAACAGCTGGTGGAGGTCCCGGCGCTGACCCGCGAGCGGACGGCCGGGCTGCTCCAGGAACATGCCGCCTCGTACGGTTTGGAGCTGCCCGCTTACTGGGCCGGGCTGCTGGCCGGGCAGCTCGACGGCGATCCGCTCGCCACCCTGCTCGCGGCGCGGAGTCTGCGACTGATGACCGCAAGGCAGTTGCACGGATCGCTCCGCGAGCCCGGCGGGCGCTTCGCCGTCCTCACCGACGGCCCCGGGGACCCGGCCAGGCACCGCACACTGCTGCGGACCGTCGAGTGGAGCCACGAACTGTGCAGCAGGGCGGAACGACTGCTCTGGGCACGGCTGTCGGCCTTCGCCGGTGAGTTCACCGAGGAGCAGGTCCGTACGGTGTTCCCCGACGGATCCTCACTCGCCTCCCTGGTGAGTTCGTCGGTGGTTCTCGCCCACCGCGACGGGATCTACCGGCTGCCGCTGGCGCACCGGGAGTACGGACAACTCAGGCTCGCCGGGCTGGGCGACACCCTAGGGTGATCCTTGTGACGCAGCCTTCCTATCTCCGGTTTCCGCATGTCCAGGGCGATCAGATCGTCTTCACCGCAGAGGACGACGTCTGGACGGCCCCGCTCGACGGCGGCCGTGCCTGGCGTGTCAGCGCCGACAACAGCCCCGTCAGCCATCCCCGGATATCGCCCGACGGCCAGTGGGTCGCCTGGACTTCCACCAGGGACGGCGCTCCCGAAGTGCACATCGCACCGGCCGACGGCGGTCCTTCCAGGCGACTGACGTACTGGGGCGACGCGCGGACATCCGTCCGGGGCTGGACACCGGACGGTGAGGTGCTCGCCATCAGCGCCCAGGGCCAGGTATCGCTGCGGCGCACCTGGGCGCGGGCCGTTCCTGTCGACGGCGGCCCGGCCAGGACCCTGCCGTACGGGCCGGTCGGCTCCCTCGCGTACGGGCCGGACGAGCGGGTGCTGCTGCTGTCGGCGACCATGGGCCGCGAGGCCGCCGCCTGGAAGCGGTACCGCGGCGGTACCGCGGGCAAGCTGTGGACCGGGGAGACCGGCGGGGACTTCGTACGCCTCCACGCCGGCATCGACGGGAACATCGAGTGCCCGCTGTGGGTGGGCGGCCGGGTGGCCTTCCTCTCCGACCACGAAGGCGTCGGCGCGCTCTACTCCTCGCTCCCGGACGGCTCGGACCTGCGCGGGCACACGGGGACCGACGGGTTCTACGCGCGCCACGCGTCCACCGACGGCACCCGTGTCGTGCTCGCGTCGGCGGGCGAACTGTGGATCATCGACGACCTCGAAGGCGCCGGACCGCGACGGCTCGACATCCGGCTCGGCGGCCAGCGCGCCGACCTGCAGCCCCAGTCCGTACGCGCCGGACACCACATCGGCGCGGCGTCCCCGGACCGCACCGGACGCGGCAGCGCCGTCGAGTCACGCGGCGCCGTGCACTGGGTCACCCACCGGGACGGCCCGGTCCGCGCACTGGCCGCGGAGCCGGGCGTCAGGGCGAGGCTGCCCCGCACCTTCAGGGCCGACAGCGCCGAGCACGTCGTCTGGGTCACCGACGCGGAGGGCGAGGACGCCCTGGAGTGCGCGCCCGCGACCGGCGCCGGAACCGGCGCGGCCCCGCGCCGCCTCGGCCGGGGCAGGCTCGGACGGGTGCTCGGGCTCGCCGCCGCCCCGGACGGCAGCCGGTTCGCCGTCGCCGCGCACGACGGGCGGGTGCTGATCGTCGAGCGGGAGTCCGGCGACGTGCACGAGGTGGACCGCAGCGAGGACGGCGACGCCTCGGGTCTGGTCTTCTCGCCCGACTCCGCCTGGCTGGCCTGGTCGCACCCCGGCCCCGAGCCGCTGCGCCAGCTCAAGCTGGCGCACCTCGCCGACCTCTCCGTGGCCGAGGCGACCCCGCTGCGCTTCCGGGACGTCGAGCCCGCCTTCACCACCGACGGCAAACACCTCGCCTTCCTCTCCGAGCGCGCCTTCGACCCGATCTACGACTCGCACGTCTTCGACATGGCTTTCATCGGCACCTGCCGTCCGCACCTGCTGACGCTCGCCGCGGCCACCCCGTCCCCGTTCGGGCCCCAACGGCACGGCCGCTCGACCGAGAAGGACCGGGACACCGACGAGCACGACACGCTCACCGCGCTGCCCGTGACCCGTATCGACCTCGAAGGCCTGGCCGACCGGATCGTGCCGCTGCCCGTCGAGGCCGGCAGCTACTCGACCCTGCGTGCGGCCAGGGACGGACTGCTCTGGCTGCGCCATCCGCTGCGCGGAGTCCTCGGCACGACCAGGGCCACCCCGGACGCTCCCTGGCCGCACACCGTCCTCGAACGGTACGACCTGGAGAAGCTGCGCGACGAGGAGATCGCCCCCGACGTCGACCACTTCGAGGTCAGCGGCGACGGCAAGCGGCTGGTGCTGCACATGGACGGCAAGCTGCGCGTCGTCCCCTCCGACAGCCGGGTGGCCAAGCACGACGCGGATGGTGACAACGAGAACAACGTCTGCGTCGACCTCTCCCGGATCCGCCGGACCCTCGACCCGGCCGCCGAATGGCGGCAGATGTACGAGGAGGCCGGACGCATCATGCGGGACAACTTCTGGCGCCCCGACATGTCCGGCGTGGACTGGGACGCCGTCCTGGAGCGCTACCGGCCCGTCCTCGCCCGTGTGGCCACCCACGACGACCTGGTCGACCTGCTCTGGGAGGTGCAGGGCGAGCTGGGCACATCGCACGCCTACGTGACCCCGCCGGCCGGCTGGCGCGACGACACCACCCGGCAGGGACTGCTGGGCGCCGACATCTCCCGTACGGACGAGGGACATTGGCGTATCGACCGGGTGCTCCCTTCGGAGACGTCCGACCCGGCGGCGCGCTCCCCGCTCGCCGCACCCGGTGTGGCCGTACGCGCGGGGGACACCGTCCTGGCCGTCGACGGCCAGGACGTCGACCCGCTCACCGGCCCGGCGCCGCTGCTCACCGGCTCGGCGGGCAAGCCCGTTGAGCTCACCGTCTCGCCCGCGGACGGGGGCGGCCCGCGCCATGTCGTGGTCGTCCCGACCGACGACGAGGAGGCGTTGCGCTACCACGCGTGGGTGGCCGACCGCCGGAGCTACGTCCACGAGCGCTCGGGAGGCCGTCTCGGCTACCTCCACGTCCCCGACATGGTCGGTTCGGGCTGGGCGCAGCTCCACCGTGACCTGCGCGTGGAGGTGGCCAGGGAGGGCCTGGTCGTGGACGTACGGGAGAACCGCGGCGGCCACACGTCGCAGCTGGTGGTGGAGAAGCTCGCCCGCCGCATCGTCGGCTGGGACCTGCCGAGGGGCATGCGGCCCGCCAGTTACCCACTGGACGCGCCGCGTGGCCCGGTGGTGGCCGTCGCCAACGAGTTCTCCGGCTCGGACGGCGACATCGTGAACGCCGCGATCAAGGCGCTGGGGATCGGGCCCGTGGTCGGCACCCGGACCTGGGGCGGGGTCGTCGGTATCGACAGCAGGTACCGGCTGGTCGACGGGACGCTGGTGACCCAGCCCAAGTACGCCTTCTGGATGGAGGGTTACGGCTGGGGCGTCGAGAACCACGGAGTCGACCCGGACGTCGAGGTGGTCCACGCGCCGCAGGACCACGTGGCCGGGCGGGACCCGCAGCTGGACGAGGCGGTCAGGATCGCGCTCGCCGCGCTCGATGAGACCCCGGCGAAGACGCCGCCCGGTCTGCCGGTCTGACGGCCGCATCCCCCGCCCGTGCCAGGGCGGGGGAGCGGGCACCGAGGGCGGAGCACCGGTCCGCCGGCCGCCCCCGGCTAGCATGGCCACGTACACGATCATCACCGACCGAACGACACCGAGGAGTGCGCGCATGGCGGGAGAGCCGCAGACCGACTGCCTGTTCTGCAAGATCGTCTCGGGGGACATTCCGGCGACCGTCGTCCGGGAGACCGACACCACGGTCGCCTTCCGCGACATAAACCCGCAGGCACCCACCCACGTTCTGGTGATCCCCAAGGCCCACTACCCGGACGCGGCCTCCCTCGCGGCGGCGGAGCCCCAGATCACGGCGGACGTGCTGCGGGAGGCGGGCGAGGTCGCCGCCGCGGAGAAGGTCGACGGGACCGGATACCGGGTCATCTTCAACACCGGCTCCGGCGCCGGCCAGACCGTCTTCCACGCGCACGCCCACGTCATGGGCGGCCGCGGGCTCAACTGGCCGCCCGGATAGTTCCGTTGTCCGTACGAGAACTCGTGGTGCTCGGCACCGCAAGCCAGGTCCCGACCCGGCGCCGCAACCACAACGGTTATCTGCTGCGCTGGGACGGCCAGGGCATCCTCTTCGACCCCGGTGAGGGCACCCAGCGCCAGATGCTGCGCGCCGGCGTCGCCGCGCACGACATCGACCGGATCTGCGTCACGCACTTCCACGGGGATCACTCGCTGGGCCTGGCCGGGGTGATCCAGCGGATCAACCTGGACCGGGTACCGCACCCGGTCACCGCCCACTACCCGGCGAGCGGCCGGCACTTCTTCGACCGGCTGCGGTACTCCACCGCCTACCGCGAGAACGTCGACCTGGCGCAGGCCCCGGCGTCCGGTGACGGAGGAGTCCTGGCGCGGACGCCCGGGTACGAACTGGAGGCCCGCAGGCTCTCGCACCCCGTCGAGTCGTACGGCTACCGGCTGACCGAGCCGGACGGGCGCAGGATGCTGCCGGCGAAGCTCGCCGAGCACGGTGTGACCGGTCCGGACATCGGGCGGCTCCAGCGTGACGGCGAGCTCGGCGGAGTCACACTCGACCAGGTCAGCGAGGTACGGCGGGGCCAGCGGTTCGCCTTCGTCATGGACACCCGGCTCTGCGACGGCGTGCACCTGCTCGCGGACGGCTGCGACCTGCTCGTCATCGAGTCGACCTTCCTCGACGAGGACGAGCAGCTGGCGGCGGACCACGGTCATCTGACCGCGGGACAAGCGGGCCGGGTCGCGCGGGACGCGGGCGTACGGCATCTCGTCCTGACACACTTCTCGCAGCGGTACGCCGATCCTGCGGAGTTCGGCAGACAGGCGCGATCCGCCGGATTCGACGGCGCCCTGACCGTCGCCGACGACCTGATGCGCATCCCGGTCCCCACCCGGCACACCACCGACTGACCGCGCACGACCCCATCCCCCCGAACTGAGCGAGACCCCGATGCACCACCTCCCCAAGGCCGAACTCCACCTCCACATCGAAGGCACCCTGGAACCGGAGCTGGCCTTCACACTCGCCGCCCGCAACGGCATCGAACTTCCGTTCCCGGACACCGAAGCGCTGCGCAGGGCATACCTCTTCAGTGATCTGCAGTCGTTCCTCGACCTGTACTACGGGCTGATGGCCGTGCTGCGCACCGAGGACGACTTCGAGGAACTCACCGACGCCTACCTCGCGCGCGCCGCCGCACAGGGTGTGCGCCACGCGGAGATCTTCTTCGACCCGCAGGCGCACTCCGCGCGTGGCGTGCCGATCGGCACCGTGGTCGAGGGCATCTCGCGGGCGCTGGAGCGCAGCGAGGAGCGGCACGGCATCTCCACGCAGCTCATCATGTGCTTCCTGCGCGACGAGTCCGCCGACTCGGCGATCCGCACCCTGGAGGCGGCCGGGCCCCATCTGCACCGGATCGCGGCGGTGGGCCTCGACTCGGCCGAGGTCGGGCACCCGCCGTCGAAGTTCCGCGAGGTGTACGAGGCGGCCGGCGCGCTGGGGCTGCGCAAGGTCGCGCACGCGGGCGAGGAGGGCCCCGCGGCCTATGTGCGTGAGGCCCTGGACATCCTCGGGGTGGAGCGGATCGACCACGGGCTGCGTTCGATGGAGGATCCGGAGCTGGTGGAGCGGCTGGTCAGGGACCGGGTGCCGCTCACGCTCTGCCCGCTGTCGAACGTACGGCTGCGGGCCGTGCAGACCCTGGAGGAGCACCCGCTGCCGCAGATGATGGCCGCCGGGCTGCTCTGCACCGTCAACTCCGACGACCCGGCGTACTTCGGCGGCTACGCGGGTGACACCTTCCGCGCCGTGCACGAGGCGCTCGGCCTCGGGCACGAGGAGCTGCGGACGCTGGCCCGCAACTCCTTCCTCGCCGCGTTCCTGGACCACGACGAGGAGCGCAGGGCGCGCTACTTGGCCGAGGTCGACGCGTACGACTTCGACGAGGACCTGGATCTGGGCTGAACGCCCCCGGTGAGCCAGTACTTGCGGCGCGGTGGCGGATCCAGGGCGATCTCGGTGACGACGAGTTCGGGTGCGCCGAGCTGAGGGACGCCGGCCGCCACCGCGCCCAGGCTGCCCGCCACGACGGCCGCTGGGGCGCCGCCCCTGCGGCGTACCGAGCCGGGCAGCACCGGACGGCCCGATGTGTGCAGCGCGACCGCCGTCAGCGGGATCGCCAGCAGCAGTAGCAGTGCGCACAGGACCCCGCCCATCAGGGGGAATCCGGTCCGCGCCGCGAGCAGGCTGCCCGCGACCGGGCCGCAGGCCACGCCGATCGAGGACGCCGAGCCGACCAGGACGGCCCAGCGGCCGCGCGGATCGAGCGAGGCGGCCAGACCGATCAGATACGACAGGACCACCGGGTAGAAGGTGTTCCAGAGGATCTCGCCGGACGCGAACGAGGCGAGCCCGCTGGCCGATGAACTCAACGCGATGCAGGCCGAGATGACGACGGTGCCGCCACCGATCGGCAGCGCTCTGCCGAGCCGCGAGCCGAGTGCCCCGGCCCCGGCGACACCGATCAGCCCGGCGCCCAGTGACATCGCGAAGATCGCGCCGACCGTCACTTCGGACAGCCCTGCCTGGTCCTGGCCGATCCGGCTGCTGACGCCCCAGAGCGAGTTCTGGGCCATCGCCCAGCAGAGCATCGCACCTGCCAGTACCGCGCCCGAGCGCAGATGCGGGATGCGGCCGCGCCCGGCCCCAGGGGCCGGTGTGTGCGGGCACGCGCCGCCCAGCCGGCCGGTCGCGGGCCAGACGAGAGCGGCGACCAGCGCGATGGCGGCGAACGGTGTCCGGTGTCCGCCGCCGAACTGCGGCAGGACGAGGTAGAGGGCACCGGCTGTCGCCGACACCGTGAGCAGCCCGGTGGCCGAGGCCCGGTGGGGGTCGGGCAGGCCCGCGATACCGCCCGCGGCCACCGCCGTCGCCGCGCCGGAGCCCACCCCGCCGACCGCTGCCGCCGCGATGACGAGCGGCAGGCAGGCGGTGGTGGCGGCGGTGCCGTATCCGGCGAAAGCGAGCAGCAGCCCGGCGCGGGCGACCCGCTGCGGACCGATGCGATCGACATGCGAGGCCAGCACGAGACCGGCGCCCGCCGAACAGAGAAGGAGGACCGAGCCGGCGAGGCCGGCTTCGGCAGGAGAGAGACCGAGACCGGAGCCGAGGCGTCCGACGATGGTCGGGAGGAGGTACGAGGCGAGGTAACCAGCGGTGAACACGGCGATGAGAGGCCATGTGGCGCGTGAGCGCGAAGACACGGGCGTTCCTGACGGAGACATGCCTTGACCAGGCAGGAGAGTGGGGGGAAGTGGGCGGTGTCCCGTTGACAGGAGCGCGCGGCCAATGTGTATCAACCACGCGAAGCCAACGAAAAGCCGCCACCTCGTGATCTATAACACTTTCGGTTTATAGTCGCGGAGGCGCGGGCGGGAGCGATATTTTTTTGCTCAGATCCAGTCGGGTGCGCCGGGCGGCGTGTGCGCCGCGGCCTCGATCTCCGTCCGGATCCGGCGCATCGTCGCGATGATCCGGCGCTCGTGGTCGCCGGTCAGCCGGGCCACCGGCACCGAACAGCTGACGGCGTCGACCGCGGGGGTGTCGTACCGCAGTACGAAGCCGAACCCCACGATGCCGGTGACGCCCTCCTCGCGGTCGACCGAGTGGCCCCGCTCGCGTACCAGCGCCAGATCGGCGTCGAGGGCGGCCCGGTCGCAGAGGGTGTTCGGGGTGAACCGTTCCAGCTCCCCGGCAGGCAGCTCGGCCGCGTCACGCTCCGCCAGCAGCGCCTTGCCCAGCGCGCCCACGTGTGCGGGCAGTCTGCGGCCGACGCGGCTGAGGGTGCGCAGATACTCGTGCGACTCGCGGGTGGCGAGATAGACGACGTCGCCGCGGTCGAACCGTCCCATGTGGACGGTCTCGCCCAGCGTGGTGGACGCCTCGTCCAGGTGGGGCCCCGCCGCCCGCACCCGCGGATCCGTGTCGAGGTAGCTGGTGCCGGTGAGCAGGGCGCGGATGCCGATGCCGTACAGCGATCCGGTCGCGTCCGTACGGACCCAGCCGCGGTCGGTCAGGGTCTGCAGCAGCGCGTACATGGAGCTGCGGGGTACGCCGAGCTCCTCGGCGAGCTCCCGCAGCCGGGCGGGCCGGTCGCCGCGCGCGGCGAGTACTTCCAGCAGCTCGACCGTGCGGCCCGCCGACTTCACCTCGCGTACGCCCCCGGTCTCCGGCATGCCCAGAGCCTAAGGGGTCCTTGCGCGGTGCCCGCCCGGGTCGCGTGGGCTGGCACCGCGTCTCGCGGCGTTGCCGAAAAAGCCCAGGTGGCTCCTCCCTCAAGGCATTGAGGGCCAGGAGCCCCACCCAGGGCCCTCCGGCGCCTCGCGCTGCACGACACCTGCCCACGCGGCCTCATCGGAAGCTCATCGTGCACGGGCCCCTGAGAGCTGCCCCCGCCGGTTCTCCCGTCCGGCTCGGTCCGGTCCCGCTCCGGTCCCGCTCCGGGCCGGGGGAGGGCGCGCGGGGCGGTCGGTGCCCTTGACGCCCCTCGTTCAGCTATCTAGTCTCCATTTTCATGCATGGACGCTATCTACATACGGAGACATGATGGATGCGGGGACCGGCACGACGGCGGCGGAGGCAGCCGTGACGGTGGCGCGGCTCAGAGAAGGCATGGACCGCGGAGTCCTCTCCTTCCCGCTGACCGCCTTCACCGACGGCGGAGAGCTCGACATCGACAGGTACCGCGCCTACCTGGAGACCCAGCTGGCCGCCGCCCCCGGAGCGGTCTTCCCGGCCTGCGGCACCGGCGAGTTCTTCTCACTGGACGAGGACGAGTACCGCAGCGTCGTCACCGCCACGGTCGAGGCGGCCGGCGGACGCACACCCGTCGTCGCGGGCATCGGGTACGGCTGGGCACAGGCCGTCAGATTCGCCCGGATCGCCGAGGAGGCCGGGGCCGACGCGGCCCTCGTCCTCCCGCACTACCTCGTCGAGGCCCCGCAGGACGGGCTCGTCGCCCAGCTGGAACACATCGCAGCCCGCACCCGGCTGCCCCTCATCGCCTACCAGCGCGGCCAGGTCGCCTACACCGCCGCTTCGCTTCGCCGGATCGCCGAGCTCCCGGGCGTCATCGGGCTCAAGGACGGCCACAGCGACCTCGACCGGCTCCAGCGGCTGACACTCGCGGCCCCTGACGGCTTCCTCTTCTTCAACGGCGCTTCCACCGCCGAGATCCAGGCCCGCGCCTACGCCACCGTGGGCGTCCCCGCCTACTCCTCCGCCGTCCACGCCTTCGCGCCCGAGATCGCCGCAGCCTTCTTCACCGCCCTGCGCACGGGCGACCACGCCCGCCTGGACGCCCTGCTGCGCGGCTTCTACGTCCCGCTCGTCGAACTGCGCGACCGGGTACCCGGCTACGCCGTATCCCTGGTCAAGGCCGCGGCCCGGCTGCGGGGCCATCCGGTCGGCCCGGTACGCGCACCACTGACCGACCCTGGACCCGACGACCTCGCGGACCTGGACACCCTGCTGACTGCCGGACTCGACCTCGTAGGAGCCACCCGATGACCCCGAACCCGACCGGGCCGGATCCGCAGAGCACGACCATCGCCGAAGTCCGCCTCACCCCGGTGCTCATAGCGGACCCTCCGCTGCTCAACGTGCACGGTGTGCACCAGCCGTACACCCCGCGCCTCATCGTCGAGGTCGTCACCGACGGCGGCGTCACCGGCATCGGCGAGACCTACGGCGACACGCGCTACCTGGACATCGCCCGCCCGTACGCGGACCTGCTCCCCGGCCACGCCCTCCACGACCTCAACACCATCGCGGCCCTCGCCCAACAGGTCGGCGTGGACGGGACGGAGGTGGCCGGCGCGGTCGACGTGGGCGGACTGCGCGGAGTACAGACCGCCGACAAGCTGCGGCTCTCCGTCTACTCGGCCTTCGAGGTCGCCTGCCTGGACGCACTGGGCAAGATCCGCGGCCTGCCGGTCCACGCCCTGCTCGGCGGGAAGGTACGGGACACGGTCGAGTACAGCGCGTACCTCTTCTACCGCTGGGCCGCACACCCCGCGGGCGCGGGCGAATCCGACACCTGGGGCGAGGCCGTCGACCCGGCCGGCATCGTCGCACAGGCGCGCCGCTTCGCCGACGACTACGGCTTCACCTCCTTCAAGCTCAAGGGCGGGGTCTTCCCGCCCGACGAGGAGGTCGCCGCGGTCCGGGCACTGGCCGAAGCGTTCCCCGGCCTGCCGCTGCGCCTCGACCCCAACGGCGGCTGGACGCCAAGCACCTCGCTGAAGGTCGCCGCCGAGCTCGCCGACGTACTCGAATACCTGGAGGACCCGGCAGCCGGCACCGCCGACATGGCCGAGGTGTCCGCGGGCACCGGCGTCCCGCTCGCCACCAACATGTGCGTGACGACGATCCCCGAGATCCGCGAGGCCTTCCTCACGGACGCGGTCCAGGTCGTGCTCTCCGACCACCACTACTGGGGCGGACTGCGCGCGACCCGCGAACTGGCCGCGATCTGCCGCACGTTCGGAGTCGGGCTCTCCATGCACTCCAACACGCACCTCGGTATCAGTCTCGCCGCGATGACCCACGTCGCGGCGACCGTCCCCAACCTGGACTACGCCTGTGACAGCCACTACCCCTGGCAGACCGACGACGTGATCACCACCCGCCATGTCTTCCGCGACGGCCGCCTCCCGGTCTGCGACGCTCCCGGGCTCGGCGTCACGCTCGACCGGGACCGGCTCGCGGCGCTGCACCGCCGCTGGCTCGACGACGACGGGACCATGCGCGACCGCGACGACGCCGCCGCGATGCGCAAGGCCGACGGCTACGAGAACTGGGCGGCTCCCGCTCTGCCGCGCTGGTAGCGGCGGACCGGGTGCGACATCGTGCAGACTGGCCTGATTGCACCGCAACCGGGGAGCGCAGGGTGGTTCACGACAACAAAGCACTCGACCCGCTGGACGGGCTCCGCGCCCCCCAGGATCCGGCCTGCGACGTCTTCCTCACCGGCACGGTCTTCCTGGACATCATCTTCACCGGCCTCGACAGCGCACCCGTACGCGGTACCGAGTCCTGGGCGCGCGGCATGGGTTCGAGTCCCGGCGGGGTGGCCAACATGGCCACCGCGCTGGCCCGGCTCGGGCTGCACACCTCGCTCGCCGCGGCCTTCGGCGACGACCACTACGGCGAGTACTGCTGGGACGCCCTGGAGCAGGGCGAGCAGATCGACCTCTCGCGCTCCCACACCGTGCCGGGCTGGCACTCCCCGGTCACGGTCTCCATGGCGTACGAGGGCGAGCGCACCATGGTCTCGCACGGCCACGAGGCGCCGCCGCCCTCCGGCAGCACGTACCCCAACTGCCCGCCGCGCGCACGGGCCGCCATCGCCTCGCTGGGCCCCGGCAGCCGCGAGGAATGGGTCCTGCACGCAGCCAAACGCGGCACGAAGGTCTTCGCCGACGTCGGATGGGACGAGACGGGCCGCTGGGACCTGGCGGGCCTCGCCGACCTGGAGCACTGCGAGGCGTTCCTGCCCAACGCCGAGGAGGCGATGCGCTACACCCGCACCGACTGCCCGCGCGCCGCGGCCCACGCGCTCGCCGAGAAGGTCCCGCTGGCCGTCGTCACGCTGGGGGCCGAAGGGGCCTACGCGGTCGACGGATCGACCGGCGAAGCCGCGTCGGTGCCCGCCATCGGCGTCGAGGCGCTCGACCCGACCGGCGCGGGCGATGTCTTCGTCGCGGGCTTCGTCACCGGGACACTGGCGGGCTGGCCGCTCGCCGACCGGCTCGCCTTCGCGGGGCTCACGGCCGCGCTCTCGGTCCAGGAGTTCGGCGGCTCGCTCTCGGCGCCCGGCTGGGCCGAGATCGCCGCCTGGTGGCAGCAGGTACGCACCTGCCAGGGCCAGGACCCGGCCGCGCTGCGCCGGTACGCCTTCCTTGAGGAGCTGCTGCCCGCGAGTGCCCGTTCCTGGCCGCTGCGCAGGGCCGTACCGACCATCGGCTTCCGCGCGCCGTGACGCCCCCGGCGCGCGGCGGCCGGCGTCCGCCCGGTCCGCGGGGACGCCGCCCGCCGCACACCCGGCCGTAAAAGCCGTGGCGTTGTCGGTGCGGCGTCGTAGGCTGGGTGGTCCAGAGGTTGTCGAGCAGCGAGAACCCCGCAACGGGAGGTATGCGCAGGCCCGAGGGCCGGCCCATGACTCAGACACCAACACAGCCCCCGGCGCGCGCCCACATCACGATCCCCGCCGCACACCCCATGGTGATGCTGCTCGGTTCGGGCGACTCGCTGCTGCGCGTGATCGAAACGGCGTTCCCGGCGGCCGACATCCATGTCCGGGGCAATGAGATCAGTGCCACAGGCGCGGCGGCCGATGTCGCCCTCATCCAGCGCCTGTTCGACGAGATGATGCTGGTGCTCCGCACTGGGCAGCCGATGACGGAGGACGCTGTGGAACGCTCGATCGCCATGCTCCGGGCCAGCGAGAACGGCGAAGGGTCCCCCGGGGGCGAGACGCCCGCCGACGTCCTCACGCAGAACATCCTCTCCAGCCGCGGCCGTACGATCCGCCCCAAGACGCTCAACCAGAAGCGGTACGTCGACGCCATCGACAAGAACACCATCGTCTTCGGCATCGGCCCCGCGGGCACCGGAAAGACCTACCTCGCGATGGCCAAGGCGGTCCAGGCGCTGCAGTCCAAGCAGGTCAGCCGGATCATCCTGACCCGCCCCGCCGTCGAGGCGGGGGAGCGGCTCGGCTTTCTGCCCGGCACGCTCTTCGACAAGATCGACCCGTATCTGCGGCCGCTCTACGACGCGCTCCACGACATGCTGGACCCGGACTCGATCCCCCGGCTGATGGCGGCCGGAACGATCGAGGTGGCGCCGCTGGCGTACATGCGGGGCCGGGCGCAGCCTGTCTTCACCAATGTTCTGACGCCGGACGGCTGGCGTCCGATCGGCGAGCTGAAGGTGGGCGACCTGGTCGTCGGTTCGAACGGCGAGCCGACCCCGGTTCTCGGCGTGTACCCGCAGGGCGAGAAGGACGTCTACCGTGTGACCGCCCAGGACGGCTCCTGGACCCTCTGCTGCGGCGAGCACCTGTGGACGGTCCGCACGGCCTCGGACAAGCGTCGCGACAAGCCGTGGCGGGTCCTGGAGACCACGGACATGATCGGCAACCTTGGTGCCGCGCACGCCCGCCGCTACGAACTTCCGATGCTGACCGCCCCCGTCAGCTTTCCTCGCCGTGACGTTCCTATGGACCCGTACGCCCTCGGACTGCTTCTCGGTGACGGTTGCCTGACAGGTCGTACCACCCCGTCCTTCGCCACCGCTGACCCGGAACTTGTTTCCGCGCTGGAGCCGGCAGCGCCCGGCATCACGGTGCGTCACAAGGACCGGTGTGATTACGTCCCCAATCGCACGAGCGCCCCCGGCGATGTGATCACGCTGGAGAATCCGGTGACCGGAGCACTCCGCGCTCTCGATCTCCTCGGCTCCAGGTCCCATTCGAAGTCCGTCCCGGACGGCTACCTCCGCAACGCGGCGGACGTCCGGCTGGCTCTGCTCCAGGGGCTGCTGGATTCCGACGGCGAGCCGGTGACTCAGTCCGACCGGACATGCCGCGTTCAGTACACGACGACATCGATCCTGCTCCGGGACGACGTCATCGAGCTGGTCCAGTCGCTGGGTGGAGTGGCCTGCACACGTCACAGGGCTGCCGAAGGGCGTAAGCCCGGCAGGGCGAACGGGCGTGATGTCCCGTACCGCTACGACGCGCATATCGTCGACATCAGGCTCCCGGACGGCGTCGAACCCTTCAGGCTCAAAAGGAAGCTGGAGAAGTACGAGGCCGCCGGCGGTGGGGGCCGCCCGATGCGCTTCATCGACAGCATCGAGCCGGCGGGCAGCGAAGAGACGGTCTGCATCCAGGTCGCAGCGGAGGACTCGCTCTACGTCACCCAGGACTACCTGCTGACACACAACACGCTCAATGAGGCGTTCATCATCCTGGACGAGGCGCAGAACACCAGCGCCGAGCAGATGAAGATGTTCCTCACCCGCCTCGGCTTCGACTCGAAGATCGTCGTCACCGGCGACGTCACCCAGGTCGACCTCCCGAGCGGTACCAAGAGCGGGCTGCGCCAGGTGCAGGACATCCTGGAGGGCATCGACGACGTGCACTTCTCCCGGCTCACCTCCCAGGATGTCGTCCGGCACAAGCTCGTCGGCCGTATCGTCGACGCATACGAGAAGCACGACAGCCAGAAACAGCTGTGAGCACAGCAGCTGCAGGCACAGACCGAAAGAGTCAGCAGGCCCCATGTCGATCGACGTCAACAACGAGTCCGGAACCGAGGTCGACGAGCAGGCGATCCTCGACATCGCCCGCTACGCCCTCGCACGGATGCGGATCCACCCGCTCTCCGAACTGTCCGTGATCGTCGTGGACACCGAGGCCATGGAGCAGCTGCACATCCAGTGGATGGACCTGCCGGGCCCCACGGATGTCATGTCCTTCCCGATGGACGAACTGCGTCCGCCGGCCAAGGACGACGAGGAGCCCCCGCAGGGACTCCTCGGTGACATCGTGCTCTGCCCCGAGGTCGCCAAGCAGCAGGGCGCGGACGCCCCGACGCAGCACTCCATGGACGAGGAGCTCCAGCTGCTGACCGTCCACGGGGTGCTGCACCTGCTGGGCTACGACCACGAGGAACCCGACGAGAAGGCCGAGATGTTCGGTCTCCAGGCCGCGATCGTCGACGGCTGGCGGGCGGAGAAGGGACACACCGGACCCTCCCCGGCGCCGACCGTCTCATGACCGCGCAGCTCATCGTCGGTGCTGTCGCGCTGGTCGTGGTGGCCTGGCTGGCCGCCTGCGCCGAGACGGGCATCGCCCGTACGTCGAGTTTCCGGGCCGCCGAGGCCGTACGGTCGGGGCGGCGCGGCAGCGAGAAGCTGGCGCAGATCGCCGCCGATCCCACCCGGTACCTCAATGTGGCGCTGCTCGTGCGGGTCGCCTGTGAAATGGCGTCCGGAGTCCTCGTCACCTATGTCTGCCTCCGGGAACTGTCCGAGACCTGGCAGGCGCTGGCCCTGGCCATCGGCCTGATGGTGCTGGTGAGTTATGTGGCGGTCGGCGTCTCACCGCGCACCATCGGCCGCCAGCACCCGCTCAACACGGCGACAGCGGCGGCCTATGTGCTGCTGCCGCTCGCCCGGGTGATGGGTCCCGTCCCGCAGCTGCTGATCCTCATCGGCAACGCGCTGACCCCCGGAAAAGGCTTCCGCAAGGGCCCGTTCGCATCCGAGGCCGAGCTGCGCGCGATGGTGGACCTCGCCGAGCAGGAGTCGCTGATCGAGGACGACGAGCGCCGGATGGTGCACTCCGTCTTCGAGCTGGGCGACACCCTGGTCCGCGAGGTGATGGTCCCGCGCACGGACCTGGTCTGCATCGAACGCTCCAAGACGGTCCGCCAGGCCACCACGCTGGCCCTGCGCTCGGGTTTCTCGCGGATCCCGGTGACCGGGGAGAACGAGGACGACATCGTCGGCATCGTCTACCTCAAGGACCTGGTCAGGAAGACCCACATCAGCCGCGACGCGGAGACCGACCTCGTCTCCACGGTGATGCGTCCCGCCGCCTTCGTGCCCGACACCAAGAACGCCGGTGACCTCCTCCGCGAGATGCAGCAGGAGCGCAGCCACGTCGCCGTCGTCATCGACGAGTACGGCGGCACGGCGGGAATCGTCACCATCGAGGACATCCTCGAAGAGATCGTCGGCGAGATCACCGACGAGTACGACCGTGAAGTGCCGCAGGTGGAGGAGGTGGGCGAGGGCAGTTTCCGGGTCACCGCGCGCCTCGACATCGACGACCTGGGCGAGCTCTACGGCCTCGACGAATACGACGACGAGGACGTGGAGACAGTCGGCGGCCTGCTGGCCAAGGCCCTCGGCCGGGTGCCGATCGCGGGCGCGTCCGCGATCGTCGACCTGCCGGACGGCAGGCGGCTGCGGCTCACCGCCGAGTCCCCTGCGGGCCGCCGGAACAAGATCGTGACCGTACTTGCCGAGCCGGTGGCCGAAGTGGAGGAGGCGGCGGGATGACACCGCAGGAGCTCAGGGCGTTCTGTCTGGAATTCAACGCGGCGGCCGAGGAGTTCCCGTTCGGGCCGGAGACCTCGGTCTTCAAGGTGTGCGGAAAGGTCTTCGGCCTGAGTCACCTGGACGGCGACCCCCTGCAGATCTCACTCAAGTGCGACCCGGACGAAGCGGTCCGGCTGCGCGCCGAGCACGAGGCGATCGTCCCCGGCTGGCACCTCAACAAACGCCACTGGAACACGGTGACGGTCGGGCCGCTGCCCGACCGTCAGGTCCGTGAACTCATCGAGGATTCGTACGATCTGGTGGTGGCCGGTCTGCCGAAGGCGGAGCGGCTGCGGCTCGACCGGGCCTGACCGCACAGGGATCAGAGGTCCCGGCCGCGGTCCCGGCCGCCCCTCCTGAGGGCCGCGGCCACCAGCACCGCCGTCCCGACGAGGACCGCCGCGCTGATGCCCAGCACGGCGCGTACCCCGCTGAAGAGGTCGGCCGGGGTGGTGGCCAGCACGCCGAGCAGCGGGATGCCTACAGTCATACCGACCTGCTGGGTCGTGGTGACGAGCCCGGTGGCCAGGCCCTGTTCGGCGTCGGGCACACCGGATGTGACGGTCAGTCCGTACGAGATGATCGCGCCCAGGTGCGCCATGCTGGCCACCGACACGGCGACCGTGGCCAGCCAGATACCCGAGTCGGCGCCCAGCCCCAGCATCGCGGCGATGAACAGCCCCTGGGCGAGCAGCGAACCGACCAGCACCCGGCGGGCACCGAACCTGCCGATGACCTTCGGGGCGGCCATTCCGGCGACGACCGACGCCAGGCCCTGGACGCCGAAGATCAGGCCGGTGCGGAAGCTGGACAGGTGCAGGACCTCCTGGAAGTACAGAGTCAGGACGAAGACCACGGTCGACATCATCGAGAAGGTGACGAGTCCGCCGAGGTTGCCCCAGGCCACGGTGCGCCGCTTCAGCATCGGCAGGGACACCAGGGGAGCGTCGGAGCGGGACTCGACGAAGACGAAGGCCGCCAGCAGCGCGATGCCCAGTACCAGCGACACCACGACGTCCGCGTGACCGAAGCCGCGCTGGGCCGCTGTCGAGAGGGCGTAGATCATCGCGAGCAGTCCGCCGGTGACGGTCACCGCTCCGGGGATGTCGAGGCGCGGCCGCTCCGGGTGGCGTGACTCGGTGAGCAGCCCCGGCGCCAGGGCGATGACGACCACCGCTGCCCCGCCCAGCAGGCCCATGGTGGAGCGCCAGCCCAGTGTGTCGGTCATGACCCCGCCGAGCACCATGCCGACGGTGAAGCCGAGCGAGAGCAGGGTTCCGCTGATGCCCAGAGCCCGGTCACGCTGCGGGCCCTCGGGGAACGTGGTGGTCAGCAGGGACATACCGGTCGGCACGATGACCGCAGCGCCCAGCCCCTGGAGCGCCCGGCCGGTGAGGAAGACCTCCTGGTTCCATGCGAAGGTCGCGACCAGTGAGGCCGCGCCGAAGACGGCGAGCCCGGTGAGGAACAGCTTGCGCCGGCCGACGAGGTCGGCGATCCGGCCGAAGAGCAGCAGGAAGCCGCCGGAGGGCAGGGCGAAAGCGGTGACGGCCCACTGCAGCCCGGAACGGGTCATGCCCAGGTCCTTGCCGAGGACGGGGAGCGCCACATTCAGTACGGAGAAGTCCAGCGCCACCATGAACTGGGCCGCGCACAGGACGAGAAGGACGAGCCTGGCCCGGCCGGTGAGCCGTTCGGCTGCGGGCGGGGCGGGAGCGGGGGCAGGTGTGGTGGAGACGTCGATCGCCATGACAAGAGCTTCGGGCGCCGGGAACAATCGTGGGGAGCGGCAACTTATGCTGGTGGCCGCACCACCAGGCAGCCGGACAGGGGGAGATGGCGTGGCGAGTCCGATCGAGGCGGGGGCGGACGGGCCGAGGCCCGGCACGAAGGCACACCGGCTCAGTGAGCTGCGGGAGTTCCTGATGAGCCGGCGGGCCAGGATCAGCCCGGCCGATGCGGGCCTGCCCGACGGCGGCGCCCGGCGCCGTACACCGGGGCTGCGCCGTGAGGAGGTCGCCGTCCTCGCGGGGGTGGGCGTCTCCTGGTACCAGTGGCTGGAGCAGGGCCGGGACATCACGGTGTCGCCGCAGGTGCTGGACTCGGTGGGCCGGGTGCTGAAGCTGAGCAGTGCCGAGCGCCGCCATCTGTATGTGCTGGCCGGGCTGAACCCGCCGCCGCCGGAGGTCGATCCGGCCAACAGCGACATGTGCGAGGGGCTCAAGCGGCTGATCGACGCCTGGATGCCTTTCCCGGCGCACATCATGGACCAGTACTGGAACACGATCGTCTACAACGACGCGGCGGCGATGACGCTGGGGATGCGTCCGGGGATCGTGCAGAACTGTCTGATCGCGTTCTTCACCGACCCCGTCTACCGGGCCCGCACGAAGGGCTGGGAGGCGATCGCGCACAAGGTGGTCGCGCAGTTCCGCGCCGCCTGCTCGGAGCGGACCGACGACGAGGGCTACCAGGCGATCGTCGATGAAGTGCGGGACCTCAGTCCGGAGTTCGCCGAGCTGTGGGCCCGTCGTGACATCGCGCCCGGTGGGCAGATCCGCAAGGAACTCGCACACCCGGTGGTCGGCGCGCTGTTCGTCGAGTCCACTCAGCTGAGGGTGCCGGCCCGGCCCGATCTGGCGATCGTGCTGCACACTCCGCTGCCCGACACCGGGACGGAGGCCAAGCTCCAGTGGCTGGCATCGCCCGAGGGCCGCAGGGGCTCGATGTACCCGGTCGCCAACTGACCGTTCCCGCCTCTTTATGCTCTGCCCATGAGCGACGACGCAGCGAACAGCGCAGACAGCGGCAAGGACAGCGGTACGGGCGGCGGCACCGCAGCCGGGTCCGCGGTCCCCGATGCCGAGGACCGCAAGATCATCACGCTGGCCCGCAGCGCCCGTGCCCGTAACGGGGTGCCCGAGGGCGCCGCCGTCCGCGACGAGACGGGGCGTACGTACGTCGCGGGCACCGTCGCCCTCGACTCGCTGAAACTCTCCGCGCTGCGGACCGCCGTCGCGATGGCGGTGGCGAGCGGCGCGGAGTCCCTGGAGGCCGCCGCCGTGGTCAGCGCCGCCGGAGACGTGTCCGACGAGGACCGTGCCGCGGTCCGGGACCTGGGCGGTCCCGGCACACCGGTGCTGCTCGCCGGTCCCGACGGCGCGCTGCGCACTACGGTGACGGCCGGCTGAAGCGGGAGGGCGGTCCGGCCGGCACCGGCCGGCCGGTCAACGGGACGCAGGCGTTGCGGGGCTGTCGCGTTCGCGTCCGGCACACCTGTTCCGCCCGAGCGATGAGTTCGGGCCGCCGAACTGGTCTGCCCTGGTATGACTCGAATCATCGCTGACATCTCGGTCTCCCTCGACGGCTTCGTCACCGGGCCCGGCCCAGGCCCTGACAGTGGTCTGGGCGCCGGCGGCGAGGCCCTGCACACCTGGGCGTTCTCCGATGACCCCGAGGAGCGCAGGCTCCTGCGCGAGGGGACCGCGCGCTCGGGTGCCGTCGTTCTCGGCCGCCGGCTCTTCGACATCGTCGACGGGCCGAACGGCTGGGGCGACGAGCGCGGCTACGGCGCGGGTGAGGTCGGCAAGCCCGCGTTCATCGTCGTGACGAGCTCGCCGCCGGAGTCGGTGCGGCTCACCGGCCTCGACTGGACGTTCGTCACCACCGGTCTGTCCGACGCGGTCACCGCTGCGCGCGAGCGCGCCGAGACGGCGTCGTCGGAAAGCGGCAAGGACCTCGACGTCGTTCTCATGGGCGGCGGCGCGACGGTCGGCTCGGCGCTGGACGCCGGGCTGGTCGACGAGCTGACACTGCACCTGGCACCCGTCGTGCTGGGTGCCGGGACGCGCCTGTTCACCGGCGGGGTGCCGCGCACTCTGGTGCAGCGGAGCGTGACCTCGACATCCTCGGCGACACATCTGACCTACGACGTCCTGACGTTGCCGTAGTGGACCCGGCAGGAACAAGCGGTTCCCGGCCCGGCGCACGCCACGGCCGGGCGGCTGCCGCAGGCGAACCGGTTTCCGCTGCCCACCGGCCGTTCAGAGAGCGTCGGGGCCCCGCTCGCCCGTCCTGACGCGTACGACCGACTCGACCGGTACGGCCCAGACCTTGCCGTCACCGATCTTGCCGGTCTGGGCGGCCCGTACGACCGCGTCGATGACGACCTCGCTCTCCGCGTCGTCGACGACCACTTCGATCCGGACCTTCGGGACGAGGTCGATGCGGTACTCGGCGCCCCGGTAGACCTCGGTGTGCCCGCGCTGTCTGCCGTATCCGCTCGCCTCGGTGACCGTGAGCCCGTTGACGCCGAGTTCCTGGAGTGCCGTCTTCACGTCGTCCAGCTTGTGCGGCTTGACGACCGCGGTGATCAGCTTCATGGCCTGGCCTTCTGCGTCGCTGAGGCGGAGAGCGGGGCTCCGTGGCCCAGCACGCCGTGATCGTAGGCGCTCTCGGCGTGCACCGTCAGGTCCAGCCCCCGCTGCTCGTGCTCCTCCTCGGCCCGGAATCCGGTCAGCCGGTCGATGGCCCTGCCGATGCCGTACGTGACGGCGAACGCGTAGACGGCGACCACCAGCACACCGAGGGTCTGCCGGCCCAGCTGCCCGAAACCGCCGCCGTACAGCAGTCCCCGCGCCCCGCCCGTCATCGCCGATGTGGCGAACAGCCCGATCAGCAGGGTTCCGACGACCCCGCCCACGAGGTGCACTCCGACGACATCCAGCGAGTCGTCGTAGTTGAGCCGGAACTTCCAGCCGACCGCGTACGAGCAGAGCACCCCGGCGACGAGCCCCACGGCCAGCGCCCCGACCAGCCCGACCGCACCGCAGGCAGGGGTGATCGCGACGAGCCCGGCCACGGCGCCGGACGCCGCGCCCAGGGTGGTCGGATGACCGTCGCGCTTCTGCTCGACGAAGAGCCAGCCGAGGAGACCGGTGCAGCCCGCGGCGAGTGTGTTGAGGAAGGCGGCCGCCGCCATCCCGTTGGCGCCGAGGGCGGAGCCCGCGTTGAAGCCGAACCAGCCGAACCAGAGCAGTCCGGCGCCCATCACCACCATCGGAAGGTTGTGCGGGCGCATCGAGTCCTTCTTGAAGCCGAGCCGCGGCCCGAGGACCAGACAGAGCGCGAGCCCGGAGGAGCCCGAGACGATCTCGACGGGCATACCGCCCGCGAAGTCCAGCGCCTTCAGACCAGTGAGGATCCAGCCGCCCGGCCCCCACACCCAGTGCGCCACGGGGACGTATACGAGCAGCGTCCACACGGGAACGAATACCAGCCACGCGCCGAATCTCGCCCGGTCCGCGATGGCCCCGCTGATCAGGGCGGCCGTGATGATCGCGAAGGTGAGCTGGAAGGTGGCGAAGAGCAGCGTCGGGACGGAGCCCCGCACACTGCCGGGGCCGATACCGGCCATTCCGGCGTGACCGAGCCCGCCGATCAGCCCGCCGAACGAGTCGGGGCCGTAGACCAGCGAGTAGCCCGCAAGCAGCCAGACCACGGTGACGAGCGCGATCGACACGAAGCTCATCATCAGCATGTTCAGCACGCTCTTGGTGCGGACCATGCCTCCGTAGAAGAGCGCGAGGCCCGGCGTCATCAGCAGCACCAGCGCGGTCGCGGCGAGCAGCCAGGCGGTGTCGCCGGTGTCGATACGGGCGGCCAGGGTGGTCAGTGGTGCGTGGGGTATCGCAGGCGTCACTGCGGGGGTCACCTTCTCCCGGTACGGTCCGTAGAGGTTGCCGTCTCCGCGTTTCCGGTCGGCTGCACCCGTGTTTCGTCCGTATTTCGTATTGCGGGACGGTTACCGGGAACTCACCGTGGGGCCACCTGGTCGGCGCCCAGCGGCCGATCGGGGAGAATGGGCGCCATGAGCGTTCACACCCAGTCATCCGAAGCCGCCCACCGGGCTGGTTTCGCCTGCTTCGTCGGCCGTCCCAACGCGGGCAAGTCCACTCTCACGAACGCTCTCGTCGGCAAGAAGGTGGCAATCACCTCCAGCCGGCCGCAGACCACCCGCCACACCGTGCGCGGCATCGTGCACCGCCCCGACGCGCAGCTGATCCTCGTGGACACTCCGGGCCTCCACAAGCCGCGCACGCTGCTGGGCGAGCGGCTCAACGACGTCGTACGGACCACCTGGGCCGAGGTCGACGTCATCGGCTTCTGCGTCCCCGCCGACCAGAAGCTCGGTCCGGGCGACAAGTTCATCGCCAAGGAACTCGCCGGGATCAAGAAGACCCCGAAGATCGCCGTGGTCACCAAGACCGACCTCGTCGACAGCAAGCAGCTCGCCGAGCAGCTCATCGCCATCGACCAGCTCGCCACGGAGCTCGGCTTCGAGTGGGCGGAGATCATCCCGGTCTCCGCCGTCGGCGACCAGCAGGTCTCGCTCCTCGCCGACCTGATCGCCCCGCTGCTCCCGCTGAGTCCGCCGCTCTACCCGGAGGGCGACCTCACGGACGAGCCCGAGATGGTGATGGTCGCGGAGCTGATCCGGGAGGCCGCGCTGGAGGGTGTACGGGACGAGCTGCCGCACTCCATCGCCGTCGTCGTCGAGGAGATGCTGCCCCGCGAGAACCGGCCCGCCGACAAGCCTCTCCTCGACATCCACGCGAACGTGTACATCGAGCGGCCGAGCCAGAAGGGCATCATCATCGGCCCCAAGGGTGCCCGGCTGAAGGATGTCGGGATGAAGTCGCGCAAGCAGATCGAGGCGCTGCTGGGCACGCCGGTCTTCCTGGACCTGCATGTGAAGGTGGCGAAGGACTGGCAGCGGGACCCGAAGCAGCTGCGCAAGCTCGGGTTCTGACTCCGGGCCACCCGGCCTCTGCCCCTGAGCAGACAGGCCCCGGGGGACGCCAGGACGGCTCCCGGGGTTCCCGCGGCGGGAGTTGCCGCCGCCGCCCGGTCGGTTCCCGGTCCCTGGCGCGTCAGACGCTGATGAGCCGGACCGGCCGCCGCGGAGCCCCGCGATGCCGTCGATGCCGGACGTCAGGAGCGCGACGGGGGCCGGGCTCCCGCAGAGGGCTTCGGCGACCGTGGCGGCGATGGCGTACTTCTGCCCGTGCAGTCCGGCCGCCGCCACGCGTCGACCGTACTTGCGGTACAGCCGTCACAGGCTGTGGCAGTGCGCGGCTTCCTGCCCCGTGGCCAGGACAGAGGCCGTCGGGCGCCCAAGCCGGACGCGTCAGTTCACGCGCCTTCCTTCAGCACCCGCGAGATGAGCGTCCGCTGCGCGTCGCTCAGCCGCGGATCGGTGCAGAACACCGTGCGGCTGTCCACCGTGATGCGGTAGTTGAATCCGTCGGGCACCCCCGGGGGAGGGGCGTCGTGGCCCGACGCGACCGCCTGTTCGGCCAGCTCGTGCCACTCACCCGCATCGGGCCGGGCCGAGGTGTCCACCTCGGCCCGGCGCTCGATGCCGGCGAAACCTCCCGTGCGCCTTACCTGGATACGCATGGGACCTGTCTACCCCCTACGCGCCCGTAGGGACACCGACCGTGGACCAGGCCTTGGTCACGGCCTCCTCCTCGTCCCCGCTGCCGAAGCGGGAGCGCGCGGATGCGACCGTCAGCCGGGCGAAGTCGGCGAAGCTCGCACCGGCCGCCAGCTCGCCGCCGGTCAGGGTGTCGTACCAGACCTGCCCGGCCCGCTCCCAGGCCTTGCCGCCCAGGGCGGTCGCCAGCAGGTAGAAGGCGTGGTTGGGGATACCGGAGTTGAGGTGGACGCCGCCGTTGTCGTCGGTGGTCCTGACGTAGCCCTTCATCGTGGCGGGCTGGGGGTCCTTCCCGAGCACATCGTCGTCGTACGCGGTGCCGGGCGCCTTCATCGAGCGCAGCGCGACCCCGGATACGCGCGGCGCGAGCAGCCCGGCGCCGATGAGCCAGTCGGCCTGGTCCGCGGTCTGTCCCAGGGCGTACTGCTTGATGAGCGAGCCGAATACGTCCGAGACGGACTCGTTGAGCGCGCCGGACTGGCCGGAGTACGCCAGGTTCGCGGTGTACTGCGTGACGCCGTGGGTGAGCTCGTGGCCGATGACGTCCACCGGGATCGTGAAGTCGAGGAACACCT
Source organism: Streptomyces sp. NBC_00859 (assembly GCF_045161865.1). Taxonomy (NCBI): domain Bacteria; kingdom Bacillati; phylum Actinomycetota; class Actinomycetes; order Kitasatosporales; family Streptomycetaceae; genus Streptomyces; species Streptomyces sp. NBC_00859. The sequence continues at coordinate 5,569,019 of NZ_CP108826.1, forward strand.
CGCCGTCCCCGTCGCCGAAGACCATCTGGCTGCCGTCCCAGAAGGCGTTGTTGTACTTCCGGTCGTAGTGGACGCTCGCATCGAGGGCCAGCCCCTTGCCGTCGATCGAGTGCCGCCCGTACGCCTTCAGGTACAGGTCGAAGGTGGCGCCGAGCCCCGCGTACGCCCGGTTGACCGTCGCATCCTTGCCGGGCTGCCCGCCCTCCGCGCGCACCTCGGTACCGGGCAGCTGCGTGCCGTGCCCGGCGTCGTAGATGGTGCGCTTCGGTGTCTTCCCGGCCGCGTCCGCCTGCGCGGGTCCGGCGGCCCCGCGCACGGTGGCGGCCGCGGCCGTCCGGCGGGTGCGGTGCGAGGAGTCCGCTTCGATGGTGCGGCGGGCGGGCCCGGAGAGCACCGGGTCCTCGGCACCGGCCAGCTTGTCGAGGATGTGCGGCGGGACGATGGTGCAGAAGACGGAGTGAGCAGTCGTGCCAGAGGTATCAGTCATGTCTTCGAATGTGGCACTGAGTAAGGGAGTTGTCACTGGTTGCGACGATTATTGATGAGAATGAGTGACCCGGCACATCGTGGACCTGACATCCGGGGTGTCCCGCATACTGATACGGGGGCGGCGTTCCCGGTGCCGCTGGGCTAGGCTGCGGAACATCATGCGTTTCGGGCTGCTTCTCCTTAGCTGCCGCGGCGAGGGCCTGTAGTCGTAGGTCGACCCCCTCCCCGCGGAGTCTGGTGCTGCAGCGGCACAGTCGGCCTTCCCCCGCTGGATTCCGAGGAGCCCCACGCAGATGTCGCACCCCACGCCGATCACCAATGCCACCCGGACGCAGAAGCCCTCCGGAATGCCGGTGCACAAGTACGGCCAGTACGAAGCCGTCGAGATCCCCGACCGCACCTGGCCCGACAACCGGATCACCAGGGCCCCCCGCTGGCTGTCCACCGATCTGCGCGACGGCAATCAGGCCCTGATCGACCCGATGTCACCCGCCCGCAAGCGCGAGATGTTCGACCTGCTGGTGAAGATGGGCTACAAGGAGATCGAGGTCGGCTTCCCGGCCTCCGGCGAGACCGACTTCAACTTCGTACGCTCGATCATCGAGGAAGAGGGCGCGATCCCCGAGGACGTGACCATCTCCGTCCTGACCCAGGCCCGTGAGGACCTGATCGAGCGCACTGTCGAGTCGCTGCGCGGCGCGCACCGGGCGAGCGTGCACCTGTACAACGCGACCGCGCCGACCTTCCGCAGGGTCGTCTTCCGCGGCTCCAAGGACGACATCAAGCAGATCGCCGTGGACGGCACCCGCCTGGTGATGGAGTACGCCGAGAAGATCCTCGGCCCGGAGACGACCTTCGGCTACCAGTACAGCCCGGAGATCTTCACCGACACCGAGCTGGACTTCGCCCTGGAGGTCTGCGAGGCCGTCATGGACGTCTGGCAGCCCGAGGCCGGGCGCGAGATCATCCTCAACCTGCCGGCCACCGTGGAGCGTTCGACGCCTTCCACGCACGCGGACCGCTTCGAGTGGATGTCGCGCAACCTGTCGCGCCGCGAGTACGTATGCCTGTCGGCGCACCCGCACAACGACCGCGGCACCGCCGTCGCAGCCGCCGAGCTGGCCGTCATGGCGGGCGCCGACCGCATCGAGGGCTGCCTGTTCGGGCAGGGCGAGCGCACCGGCAACGTCGACCTGGTCACCCTGGGCATGAACCTCTTCAGCCAGGGCGTCGACCCGCAGATCGACTTCTCGCAGATCGACGAGGTGCGCCGCACCGCCGAGTACTGCAATCAGATGGAGATCCACCCCCGCCACCCCTACGCGGGCGACCTGGTCTACACGTCCTTCTCCGGCTCCCACCAGGACGCCATCAAGAAGGGCTTCGACGCCATGGAGGCCGACGCGGCCGCGCAGGGCAGGACGGTCGACGACATCGAGTGGGCCGTCCCGTACCTGCCGATCGACCCGAAGGACGTGGGCCGCTCGTACGAGGCCGTGATCCGGGTCAACTCGCAGTCCGGCAAGGGCGGTATCGCCTACGTCCTGAAGAACGAGCACAAGCTGGACCTGCCGCGCCGGATGCAGATCGAGTTCTCGAAGATCATCCAGACGAAGACCGACGCGGACGGCGGCGAGGTCACACCGAAGGACATCTGGGCGATCTTCCAGGACGAGTACCTGCCCAGCTCCGTCGACGGTGACGCCCGCTGGGGCCGCATCCAGCTGCGCTCCGGTCAGACCACCACGGACACCGACGGCAGGGACACCCTGACCGTTGAGGCCGTCGTCGACGGTGTCGAGACGGCGCTGTCGGGCACCGGCAACGGTCCGATCTCGGCCTTCTTCGCCGCTCTGTCCGAGACCGGCGTGGACGCCCGGCTGCTGGACTACCAGGAGCACACGATGAGCGAGGGCGCCAGCGCGCTGGCCGCCTCGTACATCGAGTGCGCGATCGACGGCAAGGTCATGTGGGGCATCGGAATCGACGCCAACACCACCCGGGCCTCGCTGAAGGCGGTCGTCTCCGCGGTCAACCGGGCCGCCCGCTGACCCTGCGCGTCCCCACGTGAGCGGGGTCGTACCCGAGGCGTTCTTACGGGTACGGCCCCGCTTGCGGAATTTCGGCGTTCTCGGCCGCACGGACCCCATTTGACCTCATCGTTTCCCGTCCACGGCCGTACTCGGCGAGGGTCGGGACCCAGCCATCTCCTGTCAGGGTGCTGACGCCACATCATCGATGTGGCTAACATCACGTCCACATGGCGGCCCTGTGTCCGGCGGATCAACCGCGGGACGCAGGCGTGGTGGAGCGCAACGCAACGGAGCGTTGCCGGTGTTACGGAGGTGAGCCGTGCTGTCAGTCCGTGGACGAAACGGCAAGAAGTCGATCATCTGGGCCGTCCGCACCTCCTGGGACACGGTCGGCGACGGCGAGTTCTTCTGCGCGGACTGCGGGGGAGACCGCAACTACCGCCGGCTGACCGGTCGCCGCAGACTCACCGTGCTGGGCCTGCCGCTCGTCTCACGCGGCAGCACCGGCCCGGTGGTCGAATGCGCCGCCTGCTGGACACAGTTCTCCACCGACACCCTCGACCGCCCCACCACGACGCGTTTCTCGGCGATGCTGCGCGACGCCGTCCACACGGTGACGCTCGCCGTCCTCACGGCAGGGGGCACCAGCTCCCACGCGGTCATCGAGACCGCCGTCTCCACGGTCCGGGCCGCCGGATTCGACGAGTGCGGCGAGGAGCAGCTGACCGCCCTGGTCGACGCGCTCGCGGCGGACACCGGCCGCTTCGTCACCGACGCCGAACCGTGCGGCGCGGCGCTCACCATCGAGCTGCACGAGTCACTGCAGCCGCTGGCTCCGCACCTGGCCCCGGCGGGCCGGGAGTCGATCCTGTTGCAGGGCGCCCGGATCGCGCTCGCCGACGGCCCCTACAGCCCTGCGGAGCGGGAGGTGCTCGCGACGGTCGGCGGCGCACTCCAGCTCTGCACCGAGGACACGGCCCGGCTGCTGGCGGCAGCGGCACGGATGCCTTCCTGACCGGATGCCTTCCTCACCGGGCGCTCCCGGCCGGAGCCCGGCCGGGTCCGGAGGCCCTGCTCGCACACGGGGCAAGCGGGACATCGGCGCGGGCTCCTGAAGGCCGGGCCCCCTCGGGTGCCCGGCCGGCCTCGCGCGTACGGGACAATGGGGCCCATGAGTCTTTTCCGTGACGACGGGGTCGTCCTGCGGACTCAGAAGCTGGGTGAGGCCGACCGCATCATCACGCTGCTGACCCGGGGCCACGGGCGGGTGCGCGCCGTCGCGCGGGGCGTACGGCGCACCAAGTCCAAATTCGGGGCGCGGCTCGAACCGTTCTCGCACGTCGACGTGCAGTTCTTCGCCCGCGGCAGCGAGCTGATCGGCCGCGGACTCCCGCTGTGCACCCAGAGTGAGACCATCGCTCCGTACGGTGGCGGGATCGTCAGTGACTACGCCCGTTACACGGCGGGCACGGCCATGCTGGAGACGGCGGAGCGCTTCACCGACCACGAGGGCGAGCCGTCCGTCCAGCAGTACCTGCTGCTCGTCGGCGGGCTGCGGACCCTGGCCCGCGGTGAACACGCCCCGAATCTGATCCTCGACGCCTTCCTGCTGCGCTCGCTCGCCGTCAACGGGTACGCGCCCAGCTTCGAGGACTGCGCGAAGTGCGGCATGGAAGGGCCGAACCGGTTCTTCTCCGTGGCGGGCGGCGGGGCGGTATGCGGCGACTGCCGGGTCCCCGGCAGCGTCGTACCCTCTGCGGAGGCCGTCGGGCTGCTCAGCGCACTGCTGACGGGGGACTGGACGACGGCCGACGCGGCCGAGCCGCGGCACGTCAGGGAGGGCAGCGGGCTCGTATCGGCCTACCTGCACTGGCACTTGGAGCGCGGGCTGCGCTCGTTGCGGTACGTAGAGAAGTAGCGAGAGGGAGACGAGCACATGGCACGACGCGGGATTCTGGGGCGTAACAAGCCGGAGTACAAAACCCCCGAACTGCACCCGTCGGGCGCCCGGCCGCCGAAGATCCCCGGCGAGCTGGTGCCGAACCACGTGGCGATTGTCATGGACGGCAACGGCCGGTGGGCCAAGGACCGGGGCCTGCCGCGCACCGAGGGGCACAAGATCGGCGAGTCCACCGTCCTCGAAGTGCTCAACGGCTGCATCGAGATGGGCGTCAAGAACCTGTCGCTGTACGCCTTCTCGACCGAGAACTGGAAGCGCTCGCCCGAAGAGGTGCGCTTCCTGATGAACTTCAACCGCGACGTCATCAGGCGCCGCCGTGACGAGATGGACGAGCTCGGGATCCGGATCCGCTGGGTGGGCCGGATGCCCAAGCTGTGGAAGTCGGTCGTCGAGGAGCTCCAGGTCGCGCAGGAGCAGACCAAGGACAACGACGCCATGACGCTGTACTTCTGCGTCAACTACGGCGGGCGCGCGGAGATCGCCGACGCGGCGCAGGCCATCGCCCGCGATGTGGCCGCGGGCAAGCTGGACCCGGCGAAGGTCAACGAGAAGACCTTCGCGAAATACATCTACTACCCGGACATGCCGGACGTCGATCTCTTCCTGCGCCCCAGCGGCGAGCAGCGCACGTCCAACTACCTGATCTGGCAGAGCGCCTACGCCGAGATGGTGTTCCAGGACGTCCTCTGGCCGGACTTCGACCGCCGGGACCTGTGGCGCGCCTGCCTCGAATTCGCCCAGCGGGACCGGCGGTTCGGCGGCGCGATCGAGGAGGCGTCCGGCTGAGCCGCCGGCGGTACGCCGCGTCAGCCCGCCGGGGGCGGGCGTACGGCGTACCCGGCCGGGCCTCCGCCGGGCAGCCCGGCCGATCCACCGCACCATCGGGTCCGGCCCCCCGGCGGGGGGCCGGACGCCTCAGCTCTCCTTGGTGGTGGCCGCACACTCCGAGCAGGTCCCGAAGACCTCCACCGTGTGCGCCACGTTCACATACCCGTGCTGCGCCGCGATCGACTCCGCCCACTTCTCCACCGCGGGCCCCTCGACCTCGACGGCCTTGCCGCACGTGCGGCAGACCAGGTGGTGGTGGTGCTCCCCGGTCGAGCAGCGCCGGTACACCGACTCGCCGTCGCCCGTGCGCAGCACATCGACCTCGCCCGCGTCGGCCAGCGACTGGAGCGTCCGGTAGACCGTCGTGAGACCGACCGAGTCGCCGCGGTGCTTGAGCACGTCGTGCAGCTCCTGGGCGCTGCGGAACTCGTCCACCTCGTCGAGCGCCGCAGCCACCGCGGCCCGCTGCCGGGTCGACCGGCCTCGTACTGGTGCTCCCGCAGCCACAGGTGCCTCCTCGCCGTCGCCCGCCCGTGTGTCGGGCCATTGTGCCAGCTCCGTCAGGTCCTGGCTGATTCCACCGGCCGCCGTGCCGCCGGGACCCCGGCGCCGCACTCGGCCTCCGCCGCCTCGGCGGCCCGCGCCCGCCGCTTCGCCAGGGGAGCGGCGAGTGCGGTCAGGGCGACGAAGACCGCGATGGCCAGCAGCACAATTGTCGCTCCCGGCGGAACGTCCTGGTAGTACGACGTGATGGTGCCGGAGAGCGTCACCGCGGTGCCGATCACCACGGCCAGCGTGAAGGTGACAGCGAACGACTTCGTCAGCTGCTGTGCCGCCGCCACCGGGACGACCATCAGCGCGCTCACCAGCAGCAGCCCGACCACCCGCATCGCGACGGTGACGGTGACGGCCGCTGTGACCGCGATGAGCAGGTTCAGCACCCGTACGGGCAGCCCGGTGACCCGGGCGAACTCCTCGTCCTGGCTGACCGCGAAGAGCTGCCTGCGCAGCCCGAGCGTCACGAGGATCACGAACGCGGCCAGTACGCAGATCGCGGTGACATCGCTCTGCGACACGGTGGCGAGCGAGCCGAAGAGATACGAGGAGAGGTTGGCGTTCGAGCCGGTCGGGGACAGGTTGATCAGCAGCACTCCGCCCGACATGCCTCCGTAGAAGAGCATGGCCAGCGCGACGTCGCCGCGCATGCGGCCGTAGCTGCGGATCAGCTCCATCGAGACGGCGCCGACGACCGAGACCAGCGTCGCCATCCACACCGGACTCGAATTGAGCAGGAAGCCGAGTCCGACCCCGGTCATCGCGATGTGGCCGATGCCGTCGCCCATCAGGGCCTGGCGGCGCTGGACGAGGTAGATGCCGATGGCGGGGGCGGTGATGCCGACCAGTACTGCGGCGAGCAAGGCCCGCTGCATCAGGGGGCTCTGGAGAAGTTCCATGATCAGCTCAGCAGTCCTGTCCTGGCCGGCTCGGCCGCCGCGTGCGGATGTACGTGGTCGTGGCCGGGCGTGGGGGCCCCTCCCTGCTCGAACGCAGTTGAGAGCTTGGGGGAATGCTGGCCCAGGGCCTCGGGCGGGGGGCCGTCGTGGGTGACGCAGCCGTCCCGCAGGACGACGGCGCGGTCGATCAGCGGCTCCAGGGGCCCCAGCTCGTGCAGGACCAGCAGCACCGTCGTCCGCGCCGCTACCTGCTCGCGCAGGGTCGAGGCGAGGATCTCCTGGCTGGCCAGGTCGACCCCGGCCATCGGCTCGTCCATGATCAGCAGCTCGGGTTCGGAGGCCAGCGCCCTGGCGATCAGCACCCGCTGGTGCTGACCCCCGGAGAGTGCGCCCACGGAGTCGCCCGCGCGGTCTCCGAGCCCCACCAGGTCGATGGCGCGGGAAACGGCCGCCCGGTCGGCCTTCGAGGGCCACCGCAGCTTCGTACGGGCGAGGCGGCCGGACGAGACGATCTCGCGCACCGTCGCGGGCACCCCGCCAGCCGCTGTGGTGCGCTGCGGCACGTATCCGATGCGCGCCCACTGCCTGAACCGGCCCAGCGGGGTGCCGAAGAGTTCGATCGAGCCGCCGGTGAGGGGGACCTGCCCGATCACCGCGCGTACGGCGGTCGACTTGCCCGAACCGTTGGCGCCGAGCAGGGCGACGACCTCGCCCCGGCCCACACGCAGATCGATGCCGCGCAGTACGGGGCGGGCGCCGAGCGCGGCGGTGGCGCCGCGCACCGAGATGACGGGTTCGTGTTCCATGTTCATGGCGCTGCCTCCGGTGCGGTCGCAGATGCGTACGGGCCTGTGCGGGGAGTGGTCACTTCGCGCCGAGCGCCCTCTGGAGCGCGGCGAGGTTGGACTGCATGACCTGGATGTAGTCGCGGCCCCTCGACTTGTCCGTGATCCCCTCCAGCGGGTCCAGCACGCCGGTCTTCACGTGCAGGTCCCCGGCGAGGGTCCTGGCGGTGTCCGGGTTCGCGATGGTCTCGAAGAAGACCGTGGAGACGTGGTGCTTCGCGGCCAGGCTGTGCAGGTCCTTCATGCGCGAGACGCTGGGCTCGCTCTCCGGGTCGATGCCGCTGATGGCCTCCTCGGTGAGGCCGTAGCGCTCGGCGAGGTAGCCGAAGGCGGCGTGCGTGGTGACGAAGGTGTCGGACGTGCGGCTCTTGAGGCCCTCCGCGTACTGCTTGTTGAGGGCGTCCAGCTTCTTCACCAGGGCGTCGGTGTTCTTGCGGTAGTCGGCCTTGTGCGCCGGGTCCGCGGCGGCGAGCGTCCTGTCCACGCCCCTGGCGACCTGGGCGTAGCGCACCGGGTCGAGCCAGATGTGCGGGTCGAGCCCGGCTTCGCTCTCCGAGTGCGAGGCGTTGTCGCCGGTCGTGTGGTGGTGGCCGTCGACCTCGGTGCCGTGCTTTTCGAGCGTGGTCATCGCGGCGGCGTCCGCGGTGTGCTTCACACCGGACTGCTTGATCGCCTCGTCCACGGCGGGCTGGAGGCCCTTGAGGTAGATGATCGCGTCCTCGCGGGACAGGGCGACGGTCTGCCTCGGGCTGAGCTCGAGGTCGTGCGGCTCGACGCCCGGCTTCGTCAGGTTGGTGACCGAGACGTGGTCGCCGCCTATCTGCTGCGTCAGGTACTGGAGCGGGTAGAACGACGCCACGACGTGCAGCTTGCCGTCGTTGTGGCCGGCGGTGGAGGAACCGGAGCAGGCGGCGAGGGCGATCAGTCCGGCGGCGACCGCCGCGGAGACGGCTGTGAGGGGTATGAGGCGGCGTACGTTCATGACAGTCATTTTCAACAAAAGTGGAAACGATTGTCAACAAGGGGTCCCTGCGGGGGGCGGCGGAGGGCTGGTCCCGGACCGGTGCCCGGTCCGCTCCTGGCGTGATCTCCACCGGAACAGGTAACCGATTTGATCCTGGGGGTGCAGCCGCCGGTAACCTGAGGCATTCCGCTGTTCGCAATCGTCGTAATGAAGAGAGCACCGTGGCCGCCGACAAGATCGAGACCATCGTCAGCCTGAGCAAGCGCCGTGGCTTCGTCTACCCCTCCAGCGAGATCTACGGCGGTCAGCGTGCCGCCTGGGACTACGGGCCGCTGGGTGTCGAGCTGAAGGAGAACCTCAAGCGCCAGTGGTGGCGTTACATGGTCACCGCGCGCGAGGACGTGGTCGGTCTCGACTCGTCGGTCATCCTGGCCTCCGAGACCTGGGAGGCGTCCGGTCACGTCGCGACCTTCTCCGACCCGCTGACCGAATGCACCTCCTGCCACAAGCGTTTCCGCGCGGACCACCTGGAGGAGGCGTACGAGGAGAAGCACGGCCACGCCCCCGCGAACGGCCTCGCCGACCTCAACTGCCCGAACTGCGGCAACAAGGGCACCTTCACCGAGCCCAAGAACTTCTCGGGCCTGCTCTCCACCCACCTCGGCCCGACCCAGGACAGCGGCTCCGTCGCCTACCTGCGCCCCGAGACGGCCCAGGGCATCTTCACCAACTTCGGCCAGGTGCTGCAGACTTCGCGCAAGAAGCCGCCGTTCGGCATCGCGCAGATGGGCAAGTCCTTCCGGAACGAGATCACGCCGGGCAACTTCATCTTCCGCACCCGCGAGTTCGAGCAGATGGAGATGGAGTTCTTCGTCAAGCCGGGCGAGGACGAGCAGTGGCAGGAATACTGGATGGAGCAGCGCTGGAACTGGTACCGCGACCTCGGTATGCGCGAGGAGAACATGCGCTGGTACGAGCACCCGAAGGAGAAGCTCTCCCACTACTCGAAGCGCACCGCCGACATCGAGTACCGCTTCCGCTTCGGCGGCAGTGAGTGGGGCGAGCTGGAAGGCGTCGCCAACCGCACCGACTACGACCTGGGCGCGCACTCCAAGGCGTCGGGCACCGACCTCTCCTACTTCGACCAGGAGAAGGGCGAGCGCTGGACCCCGTACGTCATCGAGCCCGCGGCGGGTGTCGGCCGCGCGATGCTGGCCTTCATGCTCGACGCGTACATCGAGGACGAGGCGCCCAACGCCAAGGGCGTCATGGAGAAGCGCACCGTGATGCGCCTCGACCCGCGCCTCGCGCCGGTCAAGGTCGCGGTCCTGCCGCTCTCCCGCAACCCGCAGCTCTCGCCGAAGGCCAAGGGCCTGGCGACCGACCTGCGCCGCAACTGGAACATCGAGTTCGACGACGCGGGCGCCATCGGCCGCCGCTACCGCCGCCAGGACGAGATCGGTACGCCGTTCTGCGTCACGGTGGACTTCGACACCCTCGACGACAACGCGGTGACGGTCCGCGAGCGCGACACGATGAAGCAGGAGCGTGTCTCACTGGACCAGATCCAGTCCTACCTGGGCGGCCGCCTGCTGGGCTGCTGACCTGGCGTGACGCGTGCGTCACCCGTCACTCGTGCATGACCGAGGGCCCCGGTCCCGCTTCGGCGGGGGTGGGGCCCTCGGTCATGACGCGGCCCGAGCCGATGCGGTGGAGGGGGCGAGAACGCCCACGGGTGTGACCACCTGGGAGTGGATGACCGCGTCGAACCAGTCCGCGAGTGATCCGCCGGAAAGGCGGTGGGCGTCGTCGTGCTCCGGGTCGTAGGCGGTGCCGATCACCCGGGTCCTGGACGGGGCGTCGAGCCATGCCCGTACGGGGCGGGGCCGTCGGCACGAGGGATTCCGGCGTCCGGGAGATGCCGAGATCCTCGACGAAACGGACCGGGTCGTCCTGGTTCCGCTGGTTGCAGGAGCGCATCCAGCGGATGACGTCCAGGATCTCCTGGGTCCGCCAGAACGACCGGGCGCCGGACAGCAGTTCCTCCGGGTCTCCCGTGCCGGTTCGGATGTAGGCGCCGAGTCCGAGCCGCATGGCATCGTCGCCTTCCAGGGGCAGCGAACGGAATCCCTGTCGCTCGACGAGGAACCGGAGCACCCTGTGCGCGGCGGTGGACAGTTCATGGGCCTGGCGGGTCGAGGCGCCCGTGGTGACGACCTTGGCATCGCGTACGAGGCCGGCCAGCGGCAGGAGGCCGGTCAGCGGGGTCTGCGGGTCCAAGGTGTCGATCGGGTGGGCGTGTTGCCTGATCCACTGGGTCACTGCCTCCGTCGCCATGCGCGCTCCCTCCATCTGCTTGTCGTGATCGGCTCGCTCGGCGTGATGCGTTGCGAACGCGGCCCAGGCCCTCTGGCATGGAGCCTCGTACATGAACCGCGGTTGAGGTCAATCAGCTTCGGCGGCAGTCCGTCCGACGGGCGGTCGCGGCGCAGTGCGGACGCGCCCAGGTGCCTCCAACTCCGTCTGGTTCGAGGACTGTTGCGGGAATCCCGTGCCGGACTGAGCTGGGTCTGCATTGTCACTGGCTCCTTGTACGGTGACTGCGGCGCGGCACTGATCAAGAGGAGGGGGGCGGCAGTGCTCAGGCACTACTACCGTCTTGTGTACTGGAAGCGAAGACTCACCCGGGCGATACCCGGGGCAGGCCCTCCGGCGCGCGCCCAGAAGCGGCGGCTGCGCCGGGCGGCCGGACGGTTCCGGCCGCTCATGGTGTTCGCCGCGATCGTCGCGGTGGTGCTCGCCGTCTCGTACGGCATCGGCACGTGGGAGAGCAGCGGCCCGACGCAGCAGCCCCGTTCGGCGGACCTCCGGGCGGTCTGCGAGCAACAGCTCACGCACGACTGCCCCGGGACCGCGCACGACACCCGCCGGCAGTTCCTCGCGCAGGCCCAGGAGTCCCGCTCCGTCATCGACGGGCCGCAGGGACAGTCGCTCACGCTGGTCAGGGGCCACGACCACGACTGACGATCCCGACCGGCCGTCCGGCGACACCGCCCCTGCGCGAGCCCCGGTCCCACGAGTCACCCGCATCTTCCTGGCGACGGCCCTGGTCCTGACGGCACCAGGAGGGTGGTGGCCTGCGCCGCACTGATCGGCCGCCGCTGACATCGGCCCGGGGCGCGGCGGGATCAGGGCACGACGGGATCAGGGCGGGAGCCGGGGCGGGGCCGGATCAGGGGGTGACCATGGGGAAATCCGGGTCGGGGGCGTCCAGCAGGCTGCTGAACTCCGCGAGGGCCATGGCGTCGCCGTCGATGGCGACGGTGCCTGCGGTGATCTCGTCGGCGAAGGTCGTCAGCCTGCCCAGGACGGCGTTCAGCGTGGTGCGCGCCAGTCGCAGCCCCGCTTGCGGCCGTTCACCGCGCGGTGCGTCCCCCGCCATGGCGGTGAGGGCACCGTTGGAGAGCAGCAGTGTCCAGGCCTCACCCGTGTCGGTGAACTCCCAGCGCAGCACCAGCCGTCCTGCTGCGGCCGCGCGCGGCCCGTTGATCCGTACGGCCATGGACTGGAAGACCTGCTCGGCGGTCAGGGCGGCGAGGACGTCGGGAGCGCTGCGGGTGGGGGTGGCGATGATGCCGCCGCGGAGTTCGGCCGCTCCCATCAGGTAGAAGTTGCGCCAGGGGCCCGACTCGGAAGCCCTGCCCAGCAGTTCGAAGGTGTCCGCCTGCAGGGATCGGGCCTCGGCGTTGGCCGGGTCGGCGAACAGCACATGGTTCACGACCTCGGCGACCCAGCGGAGGTCTCCGTCCTCGAAGGACTTCCTCGCCTTGGCGAGTACGGCGTCGGCCCCGCCCATGAACTCCACGTACCGGCCTGCGGCTTCGACCGGCGGGTGCGGCCACAGGTGGGCCGGGTTGCCGTCGAACCAGCCCATGTACCGCTGGTAGACGGCCTTGGCGTTGTGGCTGAGGGTGCCGTAGTAGCCGCGGGCGTGCCAGGCGCGGTCGAGGGCTTCGGGGAAGCGGAGTTCCTCGGCTATCTCGGCCCCGGTCAGACCGGCGTTGATGAGCCGTACGGACTGATCGTGCAGATAGGCGTACGTGTCCCGCTGCTCCTCCAGGAAGCGCACTGCCCGCTCCTGCCCCCAGGTCGGCCAGTGGTGGGAGGCGAAGACGGTGTCGAAATCGCCGGCGAAGAGCCGCAGGGTCTCCGTCAGATAGCGCGCCCAGGCGCTGGGGTCGCGGACGAGCGCACCGCGCAGGGTAAGCACATTGTGCAGGGTGTGGCACGCGTTCTCGGCGACACACAGCGTCCGCAAGTCGGGGAAGTGGAAGTTCATCTCCGACGGGGCCTCGGTGCCGGGCGTGAGCTGGAAGACCATACGGACCCCGTCGACGGTCTCCTCCTGGCCGGTCCTCGTGATGCCGAGCGTCGGTGCGATCAGCCCGACGCTGCCCAGTGAGGTCGTCATGCCCAGCCCGCAGCCGATCTGCCCTGCCGGCCCCTTGGGCAGTGCGGCTCCGTACATGTAGGAGGAGCGGCGGCTCATCGCCGGCCCCGTGAACACGTTCTCGCTCACGGCGTGCTCCATGAACCCCGCCGGTGCGAGCACCGGCACCGCGCCGGATGCCACGTCGGCGGCGTCCACCACACCCCGTACCCCGCCGAAATGGTCGACGTGCGAGTGGCTGTAGATCACGGCCGTCACCGGCCGTTCCCCCCGGTGCTCGCGGTAGAGCCCGAGTGCGGCTGCGGCGACCTCCTTGCTGATGAGCGGGTCGACGACGATGACGCCGCGCTCGCCCTCGACGAAAGTGATGTTGGACAGGTCGAGTCCGCGCACCTGATAGATGCCGGGCACCACCTCGTACAGGCCCTGCTTCACCGTCAGCCGGCTCTGGCGCCACAGGGACGGATGGGCTGTCGGCGGTGCGTCCTGCTCCAGTGCGAGGAAGGCGTAGGCGTCGTTGTCCCAGATGAGCCGCCCGTCCGCGTCCCGCACGACGCAGGGGTCCAGGCGTCCGAGGAAACCACGGTCGGCGTCGGCGAAGTCCTGGTCGTCGTCCCAGGGGAGATGATCGGTGCTGCTGGTGGTCATCGGGCTCACATCTCTTTCCGTACGGGGGCGGGGCGGCCGGAATGCCGGGCAGGGTGCCGGGCCGGGACGCTTCGGGAGATCGTGTTCAACTGCCGCTGGTGGAAGGCCGGACCGCCCAGGGCGACGGCGACCAGGAGCCCGGCGGCGGTGATCGTGGCGGGTTCGGGGACCCTTGTCCTGAGCAGCCAGTCGCAGCACAGCGCGGCCCCGACGAGTACCACTTTCAGCGCCACCAGACGACGCAACGGCACCTGATGCGACGCTGCCGCGCCGAAGCGCCGCTCGCGCCGGCGGCGTACGAGGTGGATGACCGGCGGGATCACCAGGACCACCACGAGCACCCGCAGTGCGTGCTCCCACGCCGGTGACCCGGCGCCGCGGAGCCACATGCCCGCCATCACCAGCCCGGCGATCGGATACCCGGCACGCACCGCGCGTCCCGGCCGTCCGGACCTCGGGACACCGGCCGGGCCGGCGTCGGGGGGACCTCCCCGGCCGGGCCCGGGGGTCTCTCCCCGCCCGGTTCCGCGCCCGGCTCCGCGAGGCTCACCGGCTGGCTCGGTGCTCTGCATGCGTGACTCCTCAGGGGACGGCTCACGAAGAAAACTCACGAAGACGGTCCACGTGGGGGCGGTTCACGTGGGGATGGTTCGCGGGGCGGTTCGCAGGGGCAGTTGGCAGCGGTGGACCGTGGGGACGGATCGCAGTCGGGGCAGCTCACGAAGGCAGCTCACGAAGGCAGCTCACGAAGACAACTCAGGAGGATGGCTCGTGAGGACAGCCAGGGACGCTGGCAACCGTAAAGTGTCAGTACTGACTTTTTCTAGTGCCCGAGAGCTTTCCCCGGCAGAAGTGTCATGAATGACAGACGGCGGCCCGCGTGCCACAATCGCTCAACGTGAGCACGATGAATCCCCCGGAGCCGGAGCCGGAGCCGGGGCTGCGCGAGCAGAAGAAGGCGGCCACCCGGCTGGCCCTCCAGCGCGCGGCTCTGCGCATGTTCGAGGAGAACGGCTACGGAAGGACGACCGTCCGGGACATCGCCGCCGCCGCGAACGTCACCGAGCGCACCTTCTTCCGGTACTTCCCCTCCAAGGAACACCTGGTCTTCAGCGAGATCACCGACTTGCTGCCCCCGCTGTGCGCCGAGATCCGAGCCCGCCCTGCCGGGGAACCCCCGTTGACCGCTGTACTGAACGCCCTGCTCGCGCTCGGCGAGAAGCGCCCCGAGACCGGGTTGGTACTTCTCTTCAGCGGCCCCCCGGCCCGTTTCGCCCCGCGCGCCTCCCGCCCCGCGCTCGCCGTCCTGTTCGACTTCGAGATCGGCGTCGCCGCCGCACTCGCGGAACGCCTGGGCGAGCACACGGGGGTCTCTGACGGTTCCCCGCCGTCCCTGCGGTCTGCGGTACTCGCTCGTGCCGCTGTCGCCGCCGTCCGCAGTGCGGTGATCGCGCACAGCGACCTGGGCGACGTTCAGCCCGTCCCCGGGTCGGTCAACCCGCTGCTTCGTGAGGCGTTCGCCGTCCTCGGCCCGTGAGCCCTGCCTCCGGCGCTGGAGCCGGTGGACCCGGTCGGGTTCCAGCTGACAGCGCAGGATCACGGGTGTTGCCGCCACTGGGCCCGGGTGAGTGCGTACTCGACCTCGCCCTGATCGGAGCCCTCGATGGCGTCGGGCCAGTCTCCGGTGAAGCTGCGGAGGAGCGTTAGGCCCGCTTTCTCCATCACGCGCCGGGAACGGGTGTTGACCGCCATGGTGTTGGCGGTCACCCGCTCCACACCGAAATCCGTGAACCCCTTGCGGATCAGCGCCCGTGATCCCTCTGTGGCGTAACCAGTGCCCCAGGCAGCCTTGTTCAGCCGGTAACCGAGCTCGACCACTGCGGCACTGCGGCCGTCCAGGGGACGGAACTCGAACCAGCCCAGAAAGACCCCGGTGGCCTTCTCCTCCGCGGCCCAGTAGCCGCGCGTCCCGAAGCACATGTGATCGTGGAGGAGCCGCGGCAGGACCTGCGACCGGACCGTCCCGCGGTTCGCCGGCCGGCCGCCGTTGATGAAGCGCATCACGTCGGGGTCGTTGTCCAGGGCGAAGAGGTGGTCGGCGTCGGCCTCGGTGAACGGGCGCAGCGCGAGCCGACCGGTCTCCAGGAAGATGTCCATGCCCGGATCCTCACCGCGGACGTCCGGGACTGCCACCGGATATTCGCTTCGCGGCGGGTCCGGTGCGGGGCTCCTCGCCCCGTCCTCTCGCCTCGTCCTCTCGCCCCGTGGCTGCCCCTCGCTCCGTCTCCCCTCGCTCCGGTGTCCCGGCCCGCACCCGTGCGACGCCCGTCGCGCGAGGGCCGAAGCGGGCTTGCGGGGCTGAGGCGGCGGCGGGTTCACGTGCCCAATGGCTGCCCCTACGGGTCCAGGCCGCTGCCGCTGCCTCGGCCCAGGCCCCTGCTCCGGCTCCGGTACGGAGCGTTGTTCGCCGCCAGGCCGGTGTCAGCCGTGGACCAGATCCAGCTCTCCGACCGTCTGGCCGCCGCTGATCTCTCCCGTGAGCCGGAACCCGAGCCCCAGGTAGAAGCCCTCGGGGCCGGCCGCGCCCGGGTGCCAGGTGGCCGTGAGGCGGGTGCCGCCCCGTCGGCGGATCTCGGCTGCCACGGACTGGACCGCGAACCGGCCGTAGCCGCGCCCCTGTTCGCCCGCCGCGATGTTGAGGCGCCAGAGCCCGGAACGGATGTCCGGGCCCGCCCCCGCTCCCGTGAATTCGGTGTCGAGAAAGGCCATGAGGAAGCCGACGGGGCGGTCCCCGTCGAGGATCAGGCGTGGCCAGGCGGTACCGGGGTGGACGTACGCCTCAGCGAGGGACTTCACCACCGGTGCGACCAAGTGCTCCTGATCGGCTCGTACTTTCAGGCTGATCGCGGCGTCGAGGTTGCCGGCGGTGATGCGCTCCAGGCGCAGGGTGTTCGTCGTACGGAGACGCTGGAACGACGGGTCCACCGTGGTCCGTGCCGCGACACCGGACCAGTCGATCTCGTAGTACGTGACCCGCTCGTCCTCCCCGACAGGTGTCATGCCCACGGAGGCCATCACGCGATGGGACGCGGCGTTTTCGTGGTCGGCATCTCCCTTCACCCGGGCGAAACCCCGCTCACGTGCCGAAGCGAGCAGTGCGCGGACCGCTTCGGACGCGTAGCCGTTGCCCTGCGCAGCCGGGACCAGGCCGTAGCCGATCGTGACGCTGCCCTGGGCATCCGGCGGGCCGTGGAAGTCCACACCACCGATCGCGTATCCGTCCTCGCGTCGGCGGATCTCGTACGCACCGGGGTGCGCCGCGCCAAGACCCACCGCGCAGGCATCCAGGAACCGCCGCGCTGCGGAGACGTCCCCGTCCAGGGGATATCCGTCCGCCCAGAGGTCGTTCCTGCCCGGCCGGCGCGCCACCAGCCGCGCCGATTCGCCCGCGGTCAGAGGGTGGAGCACGAGCCGCGCTGTCACAAGGTCGCCCATGACACTGCTGACTATCACGCGGGCCCGGAGGAAGGCACTCGCATTTGCGCGCCGTGCGGGTCGCGTGCGGACCCGGGCGGAGGCGGTCCGATTGTTTCCGCGTCCCCGCCCGCCGGCCGCGGCCCGGGGCGGGCGCCCATCACGGACGAGTAAGGTAACCCTAACTATGCTTGGTCAGCGTCCCGCTGTGGCAGCCTCTCACGGTACGGAGCACCCCTTGTCGCCGGGCGATTGCCCTCAACAGCGTTGATTTTCCGCTGCCGTTCGGGCCGATGAGTGCGGTGACCCGCCCTCGTGGAAGGCGGAGGTCCGCCTCGTGCACGACATCGACACCGTCGTAGGCGACCGTGATCCCCGTGGCGGCGAGACCGTACGGAACGTCGGCTTCCGCAGCGCTCTCGGCGCTCACGGCAGATGTGCCGGGGTCGTCGGACGTGGTGTGGCGGGGTCGGGTGGTGTCTTCTCGGGTGGGTGCAGTCGCGATCACTCGACAAAGGTTAGCCTAACCTAAGTCGCGATCGATGGTCGGCTCCGATGTGGAGCCATTGACTGAAAAATAAACCCGGCCGATGCGCTGTGCTGTGGGACGACCACTGTGCTGCGAGCCGATCGTGGCTTCCGTCGCGTCCGGCACCGGCTTCCTCCCGAACGGGAGGAAGCCGGTCGGTGGGGCGTCTGGTGAGCCTGATCGTCCGGGATCAGAGCGCGGGCTCCGCCTTCGGCTGGTCTGCCGGAGCGGCCGGAGACCTGGTCGGCAGGTCGCGGGCGCGGCGGATCGGCGAGAAGAAGAGGAGTGACGCGGCTGCGGGGAGTGCTGCGATGGTGATCCACAGGGCCGTGCGGGTGCCCAGTGCCTCGCCGAGTGCGCCCCCGAGGACTGCGCCGAGCGGGATGGTGCCGTAGTTGAGGAACGCAGCCGATGCGGAGATCCGGCCGAGCATGTCCTTGGGGCAGTACTGCTGACGGAAGGTCGAGGAGAGTATGTTCCCCGCGATCACACCGAAGGACACCGAGGTGTAGCCGATCACGAACAGCACCAGGCCGAACCCCGCTGTGGTCAGCGGAATCAGCAGAGCCAGTGAGGGCACCGCCAGCTCGAAGAAGATCAGGGCGCGGGCGCTGCCGATCCGGGCAGCGACCCGGCGGGCGGCGAATGCGCCGACGATGCCTCCGATGCCACCGCCGGTCATCAGCACACCGATGGTCCCTGAGGACAGATGGACTTCGCGGACCAGGAAAACCACCAGGATCGACTGGTACGCCATCAGTGCCAGGTTGGCCGCACCGCCCGACACCGCCATGGCGCGCAGATACGGGTCACCGAAGGTCAGCCGCAGCCCCGCGCCGATCTCCCGGCCGAGAGCCCCGCGAGAACGCTCGGCCATCGCACCGCGCGGCTCCCGGTGCTTGATGCGCAGGACGCAGAGGAAGGACACCGCGAACGTCGCGGCGTTCACGAACAGGCCGTTCGCGGCACCGACCATCTGGACCAGGAAGCCACCGGAACCGTAGCCGGCGAGCTGGGCCGCCGACTCGCTGCCGTGCAGTTTCGAGTTGCCCTCCGCCTGGTCCTCGGACGCGACGAGGTGGGGGAGCAGCGCGGTGTACGCGGTCTGGAAGAAGACGGTCGCTGTGCCGACCAGTACGGCCGTGGCGAGCAGGTAGCCCATCGAGAGTACTTGCAGCCAGGCGGCCACGGGTATCGCGGCAAAGAGCAGCATCGCGGCGGCGTCGGCGATGAGCATGACCGGTCGGCGCGGCAGTCTGTCGACCCAGGCCCCGGCCGGCAGCCCGATCAGCAGCCAGGGAAGCCAGGTTGCCGCGGTGAGCAGGCCCACCTGGAAGGTGGAGGCGTGCAGCAGGGTGACGGCGACCAGCGGCAGCGCGACCGAAGTGACTGACGCGCCGTACTTGCCGGTGGTCGAGCCCGTCCAGAGGCGGCGGAAGTCGCGGTTGCGCAGCAGCAGGCTGCGTGAGGTGGCGCGCGCTGTCGTACCCGTAGTCGGCATGTGTATGAAGATAGCTTGCAGAGAACTCTCTGCAAAGGGGTTTGCAGAGAGTTCTCTGCATTGTTGGGGAGGGGGTTTGCCTCAGCCCCTGCCGTCGTGGCGCGCGAACGACTGGAGCTGGACGCTGACCGGCAGTGATCCGGGTGCGGCAGGTTCCCCCTCCGCCGGGTAGTACTTGTCGACCACGGCCATCAGCTCGTCGTTCAGTTCCCGTAGCCGGGTCGGGGTCAGCCGGAGGTCGTCCCAGTTGGCGATGGTGCCCGCGCTCTCCCACTCGGCGGGCCACTTCTCCGCCGCATACGCGGAAGCCCGTTGGAAGTACAGCTGGATGAGCTCCTGGACGTACGCGTCCACGACTACGCCCGCCGAGGGATCCTCCTTGCTCAACTGCGCGGGGCGCAGCACCTGTCGGTCCTCCACCGCCCGCCACCAGCGCTCCCGCTTGGTGCCCCGCTCCACGTCCTCCTCGATGAAGTGGTGCTCGGCCAGCTGTCGCAGATGCCAGCTCACCGTGCCGGTGCTCTCGCCGAACTCCTCGGCGAGAGTGGTCGACGTCGCGGGGCCGTCGCGGCGCAGGGACTCCATGATGCGCACCCGCAGTGGATGTGCCAGGGCGCGCAGGCTTCGTGCATCTATCGTCCGTACCGGCTTGTGGCTGGGCATACCGGCAGCGTAGCGGGGTCGGTGCCCCGCTCTGCCCGCCCCCGCCCTGACTCACGACTGCCGTCGTGGCCGCGATCGCAACTGCGTGGTCCATGCGGCCCGGGTGCATACCAGGCCCTCCTTCTGCGCCGTTGAGTGTTGCCCGTCCTTACGCACACCGTGCGGAGCCCCGCCGCACAGCCAGTGCCGCGCATATCGCGGCCAGCGGAAGCTCCGCGCAGACCGCGAGTGTGACTGCGCCGGTCAGCTGCGGTCCGGGCGCAGACGTCGTCACGTCGAACCAGGCGTCCATCAGCAGGAGCGCCCCGGTGGCCCCCGCAGCACTCGCGGCGCGTGGGTCCTTCCGCTTGAGCAGATAGCCCGTGCCGCCGAGCCCGACCGCGAGAAGGGCGTCGAGACCGACCCAGGCCGTTGACCAGTTGGACACCTCCGTTGTGCGGGGGAGGGTCTTGGCGAGGACGAACATCCAGGGGACCAGGGCCGCGCCGCAGCAGGTGAGCACCGTCGAGAGGTGCGGTCTACGCAGTGCGCGGGGAAACCGGGCGGCGGGGGCGGTGCCGATGGCCGGGGCGATCTTGGTGGGTGGGGCAAACGGAGACATGAGCGCTGAACTCCTTCCGGGGCCCGCCTGATCGGGCACGTCAACAAGGTTCGTCGCCGGAGCACTCCAGGTCAGTAACGCGTGGGTCCGTCCTTGGGTGGTGCCAGTACCACCCCGGATTCGGGCAGCAGCGTGATGGAGCCGTCAGGAGCCGTCCCTCTACGGTGTCCCCATGTCAATGCGCCCTACTTCCTGGGCAGCCGGGCATGCACCCTGGTCGGCCTGGGCCTGGCGTAACACCGCCTTCGCCGCCGCCGGGCTGCCGCTCGCGCTGCCGGCCGTACTAGCCGTAGCCACCGTGATCATGCTGCCTGGGCACCTTCCCGGCGGGCCGGTCGTCCTGCTCGCACTGTGCCCGTTTCTGACCGGGCTGCAGCGCAGCCGGTTCTGGTCGCTGGTCGGGCTCGATGTGCCCGGAATCGTCTGGCGGGAGAGACAGTTCCACTGGAAGGGGCTGGCGGAGCGCCTGCGTTCCGACGCGACCTGGCGGCAGTTCGGTTACCACCTGCTGGCATCGCCTCTGGCCGCGGCCGGAGGGGCGCTGGTGGTCTGCGCCTGGGGTGCCGGGTTCGCCGGCGTGTTTGTCTTCTCCTGGATCTGGGCGCTGCCGCTCGACGCACGGTTGCCCGGCTGGACCGGGCAGTACGTCCTGCTCACGGTCTTCGGTGTACTGCTGCTCCTGCTCACGCCCTGGCTGGCCGCCGCTGTGGCCAGGCTGGACGTGAGTGCGGCCGCGGCGCTCCTCGGCCCCAACCGGGCCAAGGAACTGGAGCGCCGGGTGGAGAACCTCGCCGAGAGCAGAGCGGGCGTCGTGGACGCGGCCGATGCCGAACGGCGGCGCATCGAAAGGGACTTGCACGACGGCGCTCAGCAGCGTCTGGTCTCGCTCGCCATGAACCTCGGCATAGCGCGAGCGGCTCTCACCGATCTCCCACCAGAGGCACGGCAGGTCATCGACGAGGCCCACCGGGAGGCCAAGGAAGCGATCGAGGAGCTCAACAACCTGGTGCGGGGCCTGCACCCTGCCGTACTCGACGACCGCGGTCTGGACGCCGCGCTCTCCGGGATCGCCGCGCGGGCGCCGCTGCCCGTCGACCTGACCGTCGAGATCGGGCGCCGGCCGACGCCCACGGTGGAAGCCGTTGCCTACTTCGTCGTCTCCGAGGCACTCGCCAACGTCGCGAAACACGCCCGCGCCCGCTGGGTTTCCGTGGAGCTGCGAAGCCGCGGTGACCTGCTCCGTATAAACGTCGTTGACGACGGCCGAGGGGGCGCCGATCCCTCGGGCGGCACCGGCCTCGCCGGGCTTGCGCAACGCGTAGGGTCGGTCGACGGAACGTTTTCGATCAACAGCCCCGCCGGGGGCCCGACTGTCATCACTGTGGAGCTGCCGTGCGGGCCGTGATCGCCGAGGACTCGGTGCTGCTCAGAATCGGCCTGGTCAAGGTCCTGGAGATGGCGGGCTTCGAAGTGGCCGCCGAGACGGCCGACGCGGAAGCGCTGTTGGCGGCGGTCGGCGAACACAGGCCGCAACTGGCCCTCGTCGACGTCCGGATGCCGCCCGGCTTCAGCGACGAGGGGGTGAAGGCAGCGCTGATGATCCGGCGGCAGTGGCCCGAGACCGCGGTGCTGCTCCTCTCCCAGTACGTCGAGGAGCGGTATGCGGCCGATCTGCTGTCCGCGCAGACGGGCGGCATCGGCTACCTGCTGAAGCAACGTGTCGCGGACGTAGAGGAGTTCATGGATGCCCTGAAGCGGGTGGCTGCGGGCGGAACCGCGCTCGACCCGCAGGTGGTCGCACAGCTGCTGCTCCGCCGTCGAGGGGCTGACCCGCTGGACCGGCTGACCCCGCGGGAGCGTGAGGTTCTCGCGCTGATGGCCGAAGGCCGTTCCAACGCGGGTATCGCCGAGCAACTCGTGGTCAGTGAGAGTGCCGTGGCGAAGCACATCAACAACATCTTCGCCAAACTCGATCTGGGCCAGGCGGATGGCGACCACCGGCGGGTACTCGCGGTGCTGCGATTCCTGGACGGCTCATGACCACCGGCGACGGCCTCCGCCGCCGTCGCGGAACCTGGATCGGCGTTGCGGTGCTGAGCGCGCTGCTTCTTGTCATTCCGGTCGGAGCCGAAGCGTGGGCGCAACTCGCCCGCCAGACCCGGTCATTCACCAGCACGGAGACGGTCGAGCAGCACGCGGTGCGGGCCGTCGATGTGGACTCCGGCAGCTCCGATGTGTCGATCAGCGCGGGAACGGGCCGCGAGGTACGCATTCATCAGGAGCTGAACTGGTCGCTGCGCAGGCCTGTCGTCGACCGGTACTGGGACGGCACCACGCTGCGTGTACGCACCCGTTGCGACGGCACGTTGGCGCTGACCAGCCTCGGCTGCTCGGTGCGGCTCGACCTGGCGGTGCCCCCGGGAGTAGCGGTACGCGTGGTCTCCGGATCGGGCCAGGTCAGGGTGAGCGGGCTCATCGGGTCCGTGGATCTGAGGTCGGGCTCCGGCGGGTTGCAGCTGTACGGGGTGGCGGGGCCGGTGAAGGTCCGTACCGGATCGGGTGCGGTCGAGGGGATCGCCCTCACGTCGAAAACCGTCGATGCCGGGACGGGATCGGGTGACGCGAGGCTTGAATTCGCCGCCCCGCCCGAGAAGCTGACCGGTTCGGTGGGGGCCGGGGTGTTCTCCGCGACCGTGCCGCTGGGCTCGCACTACCGGGTGCGAGGTGGTACGCGCTCGGGGACCTGGTCGGTCGAGAAGGGCGTTGACGACCCGGCTGCGGACCATCGCGTCGATGTCTCGTCCCGCGCCGGGACGGTCCATATCGGATACCCCGGCTGGTGACCGATGGCATACGCGACACTGACCGCACTCGTCCAGATGAGGGTCGTACGCGGTCCACCACCAGCACGGTCGGCAGACGACGTGACTCCGATGGCCTGGAACATGGCGTACGGATGCAGAAGGCAGCGGCGCAGAGGCCGTTGCTCTGCGACACGTGTGGCCTGCGCCAGGAGGCCCGGTTCCTTCCCCGGCTCAAGGCCGAGGAACATCTGGCCGAAGCCCGCGGGGCGACCGCGCAAACCGCGGCGCGTCCCGGCCGGGGCTCCGGCCCGTCGGCCCCCGGAGTCCAGCCACCGCCCGATCAGCGAGCCCTGAGCCCGCTCAGCAACAGATTCCGTACGGCGGCGAAGTCGTCCTCGATGCCGGGGCGGCCCCACTCCGCCGCGTAGACCGGGTCGTGGAAGCGGTTGGTGGCGTCGAAGACCGCACGGGCCGACACCGTGAAGTCCACGCCGGAAGCGGTGAACTCGCCCTGCGAGCAGCCGTCCTCGATGATCCGGGCCAGCTGGCCGACCAGCGTTCCGATGTGGCGGTCGACGACCCCGCTGTTCTCTTCGGTCAGCACCCCGAAGGTCGCGAACAGCTCGGGATCGCCGCCCGCTTTGTGTCGCTTCGCCGCGAAAAGGCTCGCCAGCCAGTTCTCCAGCCGGGCCGGTGCGGAGGTCGCACGGTCGTCCGCGAACTGGGCCAGCGCCGCCTCCGACTTGTGCAGCCAGCGCTCGGTGACCGCCTCGCGCAGCGCCGCCTTGGTCCGGAAGTGGCGGTAGACGCTGCCGTGGCTCACCCCGAGCACCCGCGCCACATCGACCACCGTCGCCTTGGCCGGGCCGTATCGGCGCAGCACGTCCTCGGTCGCCTCAAGAATGCGCTCAGGTGTCAGAGCTTCGGGGGTCATCGCGCCTGCGCTGCCTTTCGGTGCTGCGCCGCCTTGCGGGGGGACGCGCTGCCGGCGGTCGGGAGAGTGGGACGCTGCCGGCGGGTCGGAAGTCGTACGCTCCCGACCGTACCGGGGCCTCAGCGTTCGCTGTCCAGGTGGGCCATCTGACCGGCCGGGTAGCGCTCACCCGCGGCGGATCCGGCCGGGACGGCGTCCTCGATGGCGGTGATGTCCGCTGCGTCCAGCGTGATGTCCAACGAGCCGAGGGCCTCGGTCAGCCGGTCGCGTGTCCGGGCGCCGATCAGCGGGACGATGTCCTCGCCGCGGGCCGAGACCCAGGCGATGGCGGTCTGGGCGACGGAGACGCCCTTCTGCTCGGCGACCTTCCGCAGCGCGTCGACCAGGTCGAGGTTGTGCTGGAGGTTCTCACCCTGGAAGCGGGGGCTCGTGCTGCGGAAGTCGCCCGGGGTCAGCTCGCGGTCGCGGGTGAAGTGGCCGCTGATCAGACCGCGGGAGAGCACGCCGTACGCGGTGATGCCGATGCCCAGCTCACGGGTGGTGGGCAGGATCTCCGCCTCGATGCCACGGGAGAGCAGCGAGTACTCGATCTGGAGGTCCGCGATCGGTGCGGTCGCCGCGGCCCGGCGGATCGTGTCGGCGCCGACCTCGGAGAGCCCCACGTACCGCACATGGCCCGCTTCGATCAGCTCCGCGATGGCGCCGACGGTCTCCTCGATCGGCACGTCCGGGTCGACGCGCGCGATGCGGTAGATGTCGATGTGGTCGGTGCCGAGCCGCTGGAGCGAGTAGGCGGCGAAGTTCTTGACCGCGTTCGGCCGGCCGTCATAGCCGGTGAACGCGCCTTCGACGGTGCGCAGAGCGCCGAACTTGACGCTGGTGAGCGCCTGTTCGCGGCGGGTGGCCGGCGCGGTGCGCAGGGCCTCGCCGATCAGCAGCTCATTGTGGCCCATGCCGTAGAAGTCGCCCGTGTCGAGCAGCGTCACCCCCGCGTCGAGCGCGGCGTGGACGGTGGCGATCGATTCGGCACGGTCGGCGGTGCCGTACAGCGCTGACATTCCCATGCAGCCGAGACCAAGGGTGGAGGTCAACGGTCCTGCCGTGCCGAGGGTGCGGGTGGGTACGGGGGCGGTCGCCATGTGGAGCTCCTAGCTGGAGTCGGACGCTGGTTGTCGGACGCTGGTTCTCGGACCTGGAATCGGGCCGGACATCGGGACGGACATCGGGACGGGAGCCGGACCTGAAAGCGGACCTGAAAAAATCGGATCGTGAGTTCCGGGATCAGCCCTGGGCGCACGGCTGGGCTGGGCTGGGATCGGATCGGATCGGCAGCTGCCGGAAACCGGCGCAGAGCGACTATGGCATGACGGGTGACAGATTTCAATATCTGTCACCCGTCATGCCGGGGTGGAGGCGTCCCGCCGGCCCGGCTCCCCGGCGGGGTGGGCGCTACGCCGGGGTGGGCGCTACGCCGGGGAGCCGGAGCTGAAACGGCGGACCAGCGGGGACAGCACAAGGACGGACTTGGTGCGCTCCACGAACGGTTCGCCCGCGATGCGTTCCAGGACCCGCTCGAAATGGCGCACGTCCTCGGCGTAGATCTGCACCACGGCGTCCGCCTCACCGGTGACGGTCGAGGCGGACGCCACCTCCGGATAGCGGGACATGCCGCGCCGGATGTCCTCGGGCGACGTGTTGTGGCGGCAGTGGATCTCGACGAACGCCTCGGTCTCCCACCCCAGTGCGGCGGGGTCCACCCGCACGGTGAATCCGGTGATGGCGCCGGAGGCGAGGAGCCGGTCGACCCTGCGCTTGACGGCGGGTGCGGACAGGCCGACCCGGTCGCCGATGTCGGCGTAGGAGCGGCGCGCGTCCTCGGCGAGGGCGTGGACGATGCGTTCGTCGAGATCGTTCAGTCGCAAGGCGGGTGGATCACACTTCTTCTCGGGCGGTCGCGCCGTCGCGGCCGGGCGCGTCTTCGCGGGCGAGCTGGGAGCGGCGCATGCCGTATCCGAAGTACAGCACGAGACCGGCGGCCATCCAGATTCCGAACCACACCCAGGTCTTGGCGCCGAGGCTCGTCATCATCCACAGGCAGAGCGCGAAACCGATGGCCGGGGTGACCGGCGAGAACGCCACCCGGAAGGTCCGCGGCATATCGGGGCGGGTCCTGCGGAGCACGATGACGGCCACGTTGACCAGAGCGAAGGCGAAGAGCGTGCCGATGCTGGTGGCGTTGGCCAGCTCGCCCAGCGGGACGACGGCGGCGAGGACGCCGCAGAACAGCGAGACGATCACCGTGTTGGCGACGGGCGCCCCGGTCCGCGGCCCGACCTTGGCGAAGACCTTGGGCACCAGACCGTCGCGGGCCATGGAGAAGAGGATGCGGGTCTGCCCGTAGAGAACGGTCAGCACCACGCTGGCGATGGCGATGACCGCCCCGGCGGCGAGCAGCACGGCCCAGAAGCTCTGGCCCGTGACGTCACGCATGATCTGGGCTAGGGCGGCGTCCGCGTTGTGGAAGTGCTGCCACGGCATGGCGCCGACGGCGATCAGGGCCACCAGGCAGTACAGCGCGGTGACGATCAGCAGCGAGAGCATGATCGCGCGCGGCATGTCGCGCTTTGGGTTGCGGGCCTCCTCGCCGGCGGTGGAGGCGGCGTCGAAGCCGATGTACGAGAAGAAGAGGCTGGCACCCGCCGCGCTGACGCCGGTCATACCGAGCGGCATGAAGGGCTTGTAGTTGCCCGCCTTGATGCCCGATGCGGCGACCGCGCAGAAGAGGATCAGTGAGGCGATCTTCACGACCACCATGATCGTGTTGGCGCGGGCGCTCTCCCGGGCACCGCCGAGCAGGAAGGCCATCGCCAGCAGGACGACGAGCAGGGCGGGGATGTTGACGATGCCACCGTCCCCGGGCGGGGCCGACAGGGCGGTGGGGATCGTGACCCCGATGGTGCCGTCCAGGAACTCGTTGAGGTACTGGCCCCAGCCGACGGCCACGGCCGCGACGGACACCCCGTACTCCAGCATCAGACACCAGCCGCAGATCCAGGCGATGAACTCGCCCATCGTGGCGTAGGTGTACGAGTACGACGATCCGGAGACCGGGATGGTGCCGGCCAGCTCGGCGTACGACAGCGCGGAGAAGAGGGCGGTGAGTCCTGCGATCACGAAGGAGATGACGACGGCGGGCCCGGCCTTGGGGACCGCCTCGCCGAGGACCACGAAGATTCCGGTGCCCAGGGTGGCCCCGATGCTGATCATGGTGAGTTGCCACATGCCGAGCGAGCGCCTGAGCTGCCCGCCCTCGCCCTGGCCGCCCTCGGCGATCAGGCGCTCCACGGGCTTGCGCCGTACCAGCCGGGCGCCGATGCCACCACCGCCCGGCCTGGGACCGGGGCCACCGGGGGCCGACCGGTCCCGGGTGGTCGGCGCTGCGTCAGGTCGTGCCACGGTGAGGCTCCTTCATCGCTGCCTGCTCTGACGACGGGGACCTCCTGCGCAGACGGCACCGTCTGCGGGTGCGCGTCCCGGCGCACAGCAGGTGGGACCGCCGAGCCTGGGGTCTCCACCGCTCCACGTACAGGGCAGAACCTTACGAGGCGTGCGTAGTGCCCCGTAATGCAGGTTCCTTGTGCATCTGCGGCGATTCGTTGCGCACATCCGCGGGGAACGGTTGATCGTGTACGCCTCAGGTGGAACCGGTGCGGCCGAAAATGCGGTAGGGCCGCCGCGGGTGCGCCCGGTACTCTGACCAGCATGGCAAAGAGTCGCAACAACCTTCTTGGCGTGGGCGGGCAGCGCAAGAAGATGCCCCGTTCCGGAGCACAGAGCTCGGCCGCCGCCGGCGCCGAGGACCGCAGGTCAGCTGCTGATCAGAAGCACGAACTGCTCCAGAAGATGCGTGAGCGGGCCGAGGGGGCCGGGGTCACTGAAGGCCCCGAAGCCCAGGGCTGACATACGGCCGGGGGTGACATCACCCGGCAGCCCCGGAACAGCGTGAGAGCAGCACACTGGACGGCCCGGCAACATGACGGTGGGGTCCGGTCGTCACCACGACCGGACCCCACCGTCATGTCCGGGCCGGGCGGCGCCGCGGCAGACCGGTGCGCCGGGGCAACGCCGACGCGCTCTTCCGCCTCCCGGGTGCCCGTCGCCGCGAACGCCCGCGCCCCCTGCGAGAGAGACCCCCGCAGGCCGCCAGCGGTGGGCGCCGGTCTGCCGCGGCGCCCACCGAGGCCGGGCCCACCGCGGCGGGCCTCTCTGGGGGCAGCAGTCCGTCGGCGCTCTGTCGGCAGCCTGTCGGTGCGATGTCGGCCGGCAGATGCAGACTTGTCCGCATGACTGAGCCTCTCGCATCGGCCGATGACGTAGCGCCCATCACCACTCTCGACGACGGATCAGGGCCGACCCTGCTGGTGGTCCATCCCGGCGGCGGAGACGCGACAACGTGGGACGGTGTCACCCGCCATCTGACCGACGACTTCCGTGTCGTAAGGATGCACCGGCGCATCTACGCTCCCGGGGCAGTCATCGCACTTCCCCACTCGATGGCGGCTGAGGCGGCGGACATCCTTGCCGTCGCCGGACTCCTCGAATCCCCTGTGCTTCTCGTGGGACATTCCTCAGGAGCCGTCGCCGCGCTGGAAGCCGCATTGCTCGACCCGTCGGCGTTCGCGGGACTCTTCCTCTACGAGCCTCCTCTGCCCACCCGCGAGCTGATCGCCGGTGCGGCGGGCGTGCGTGCCCGTGCGGCGCTCGACGCGGGCGACCCGGTCGAGGCGATGCGGATCCATATGCGCGACATCGTCCGTATGCCCGCGAGCACGGTCGACGCGATGTTCGCCGACCAGTCCGTACGAGCGCTCTTCGCGGCCTACGCGGCGGCGCAGATCGCGGAGGACGAGGCGATCGACGCGCTCGGTGTGGGCATCGGCCGTTTCGCGGGCCTCGAGACGCCGACGACCCTGATCGAGGGAGACCTCAGCCCGGCCCACTTGCGCGGACGCCTGACCGACCTGGCGGCAACCCTGCCGAACGCGCGGATCGTCACGCTCTCCGGCCAGGGACACATCGCCCACCTCAGCGCCCCGGACATCCTGGCCGACGCGGTCCGGGACATGGCCGAGCACGTCCTCCACAGGTGAGCGTCCGGTGAGTCCACTGCGCCCGGCCCGCACGGACATCGTCCGCTCCGCACGGAAAACCGTCCGCCCCGCACGGGAAGTGCCGCCGGCCCGCGGAGGGAGCTTCGCCGGCCGCGGTGTCACCGCACCGTGCGTGGCAGCCGCAGGCTGAGCAGTGCGGTGACGGCGACCGTGGCCAGCTGCAGCAGCAGCGTCACCGTCAGCGCCTCCCGCATCCCCAGCGACGGGGTCAGGGAAAGGAAGAGTGAGCCGAGCGTGGCCACTCCCAGTGCGAGCGAGGCCTGTTGCGTCGTTGTCATCACGCCGCCACCCACCCCGGCCCGCTCGGCCGGTACGTCGGAGAGCACGATCCGGAACAGCACCGGCAGCTGGAGCCCCTGGCCGAATCCGGCCAGGGCGGTACCCGGGGCCAGGGCGGCGATGCCGAGGCCGGACCAGCCCCACCACACGGTCGCCGCGATGACCGCGACGCCCACGGCCTGGATGATCCCGCCGGCGGTCACGACCCGGCTGGCGTACCTGCCGACGAGCCGGGGGCCCGCCAGCGACGCGGCGAAGAAGGCCGCAGCCATCGGCGCGAGTGCGAGTCCCGCCGTCACCGGTCCCATCCGCAGCCCCTGCTGGAGGGCGACCGCGATGACGAACATGAAGCCGCCGAAACCGATCGAGAACGGCACCACCAGCGTGAGCCCGCGCCGCAGTGAATCGAGGCGCAGCAGGCTGGGCGGCACCAGAGGCACCTCGCCCCTGCGGTCCGCCGCCCGCTCGGTGAGGTAGAAGGCGGCAGCTGCGAAGGGGAAGACCCCCAGTGACACCCAGGTCCACAGGGGCCACCCGGCGGCCCGGCCCTCCGTCAGCGGAGCGAGGAGCGTCACCAGCGAGAGCCCGAGCAGCAGGGTGCCCGGTATGTCGACGGGCGCGGGCTTCTCGGACCGGGTCTCCGGGACGGAGCGGACTGCCAGCACCAGACCGAGGACCGCCACCGGCACATTGACCAGGAAGATCGACCGCCAGCCGGTGCCCGCCACGTCCGCCGCGACCAGTACGCCGCCGACGATCTGCCCGGCCACCATGGAGAGCCCGGCCGTGGCTCCGTACAGCCCCATCGCCTTCGCCCGGCGCGGGCCCGCCGTC
This sequence comes from Streptomyces sp. NBC_00859, assembly GCF_045161865.1. NCBI lineage: Bacteria > Bacillati > Actinomycetota > Actinomycetes > Kitasatosporales > Streptomycetaceae > Streptomyces > Streptomyces sp. NBC_00859. Next base: position 5,599,480 of record NZ_CP108826.1, read on the forward strand.
GTCGCCTGGATGGTGGCGAGCACCTGCGGCAGCATCAGCGCCGACGAGGCCCCCTGCGCGACCCGCGCGCCGACCAGTGTCCAGGCGTTGGGCGAGAGGCCGCAGGCGAGCGAGGTGAGGCCGAAGAGGGCCATCCCGAGCAGGAAGAGCCTGCGCCGGCCGGCCATGTCACCGAGCCGGCCGCCGAGTACGAGCAGAACCGCGTAGGCGACGCCGTATCCGGCGACGACCAGCTCCAGCATCGCGGGACCCGCGTCCAGATCGTGGTCGATGGTGGGCAGGGCGACATTGACGATGAAGAAGTCGATCAGCGGCAGCGCCGCCCCGAGCAGCACCGTGAACAGGCCCAGCGTGCCGAGTACCGGGGTGGGGTGGTCGTGCAGGGAACCGGTCCGGGGGAGGGTGGATGAGGTTCGTACCGTCGTATTGCTCACGGAGACGAGCATCCGCCCTCGCTCAACCTGGTACCAGAGTCTCCTTATCCTGGTATCAGGAGTACCTGGCAATGGGCTGCGCGGTGCTGCAGTCTGGATCCATGACCACCATGGCACCGGAGACCGATGTCCGCAGGCATGAGCTCGCCGGCTTTCTGCGCAGCCGCCGGGAGCGCATCACCCCCGAGCAGGTCGGGCTGGCCCCCGGCTCCCGCAGGCGGACACCGGGTCTGCGCCGCGAGGAGGTCGCCCAGCTCTCCGCGGTCGGGGTCACCTGGTACACGTGGCTGGAGCAGGCACGGGACATCCAGGTCTCGCCGCAGGTCCTCGACGCCATCGCCCGCTCCCTGCTGCTCGACCCCAGCGAGCGGACGCATCTCTTCGCACTCGCCGGAGCGGTCGACCCGGCGCCCGGCGCGACCTGCGCGGGCATCACGCCCGCACTGTCGGCGTTGCTCGAACAGCTCGACCCGATTCCCGCCTGTATCCAGAACAGCCGCTACGACATCCTCGCGTACAACCGCACCTATGGCCGGCTGCTCTGCGACCTCGACGCGGTCGCGCCCGAGGACCGCAACTGCCTGCTGCTCGCCTTCACCAACGAGGCGTGGCGGTCCTCCATCGTCGACCTCGACGGGGCGCACCGGGTGATGGCAGCCAAGTTCCGGGCCTCGATGGCCGGGCACCTCGCGGAGCCGCCGTGGAAGGCGCTGCTCAAACGGCTGGAGACCGCGTCTCCGGAGTTCCGCGAGATCTGGGCCCGGCACGAGGTCGTGGGCGTCGGCGACAAGACCAAGTGGTTCCACAACCGCGAGGTCGGGCCGCTGAAGGTGGACCACACCAGCCTCTGGCTCGGGCCGCTGTCGGGGCCGCGCCTGGTGACCTACGTACCGGCCGACACGGAGTCCCGTGAACGCCTGGAGCGGCTCTACACCTTGGCGTCGACCGCCGCCTGAGCCGTCTCGGGGGCGTCCAGCCGCTCCGCGGTCCGGCGGGCCGAGCGCTGAGCCCACTTCCCGCTGGTCAGCAGACCGAAGACCAGGACGGCCAGACCGCACCCGGTGATGATCCACCAGGCAGTTCTGCTGGCTGCGGCGAAGCCCTCGGTGTGTGACGCACCGCTCACGCCCGAGGCCAGCACGGCCCCGATGACGGCGACCCCCAGCGTCGAACCGATCTGCCGGCTGGTCGACGCGACGGCCGCCGCGACGCCGGCCTGCGCGCGGGGCATTCCGGAGACTGCGGTGTTGGTGATCGGGGCGTTCACCATGCCGAAGCCGATCCCGAACAGTACGTATCCGGTGAAGAGCAGCGCCGTGTTCGTCTCCGCGTCGAGAACCGCGAAAACCAGACCGCTCAGCGCCATCGCCACCCCGGCGGCGAGCAGCGAGATACGGGGCCCCCGGTTGCCCACCAGGCGTCCCGACAGCGGGGCGCAGACAAAGGTCAGCACGGCCATCGGCAGCATGTAGAGGCCGGCGTGCAGGGCGGACAGACCGCGGACGTTCTGGAGATAGAGCGTGTTGAGGAAGAGGAAACCGCCGAGCGCGGCGAAGCCGCAGACCGCGATGACCGTGGCCCCGCTGAACGGAGCGCTGCGGAAGAAGCGCAGATCGATCAGGGGCTCGGGGCGCCTCGGCTCGTACAGCACGAGTCCCACCAGCGCGAGAAGTGCCACACCCGCGAAGGACAGGATCAGCGGTGACGTCCACCCCGCCGACGGCGCCTCGATGATCGCGTAGGTCACCGAGCCCAGCAGCGCGATGACGAACAGCTGGCCCACCGGGTCCGGCCTGCGGCCCTTCGGAGCCCGCGACTCGGGCACGTAGCGCCAGGTGAGCACCAGAGCGGCCAGGCCCACCGGAAGGTTGATCCAGAAGATCGAACGCCAGCCGACCGAGTCCACCAGGAGGCCGCCCACGATCGGGCCTGCCGCCATCGAGATCCCCACGACGCCGCCCCAGACGCCGATGGCGCGAGCGCGTTCGCGTGGCTCGGTGAAGGTGTTGGTGATGATCGACATCGCGACAGGGTTGAGCATGGAGCCGCCGATGGCCTGCACCATCCGGAAGATGATCAGTGATTCCAGATTCGGTGCGACCGAGCAGAGGGCGGAGCCGAGGGTGAATATCACCAGGCCCGCCTTGAAGACCCTGCGGCGGCCGATCCGGTCGGCCGTCGAGCCGGCGAGCATCAGCAGCGAGGCCAGGACCAGTGTGTATGCGTCGATCGTCCACTGGAGTCCGGAGACCGACGAGTGCAGCTCCTTCTGCATCGAGGGGAGGGCGACGTTCAGGACGGTGTTGTCGAGGCTGACGATCAGCAGGCTCATGCAGCAGATCGCGAGCACCAGCATCCGCCGGCGGTGGTTGAGCTCGGGCATGCATGAATAGTACGGCTAACTAACGACTTTCGTGTACGCGACAATGGATGCATGACCACGCTCTCCATCGGCCCGCACTCCGTGCAGCCGCCCGTCGTGCTCGCCCCCATGGCGGGTATCACCAACGCCCCCTTCCGCACGCTCTGCCGTGAATTCAGCGGCGGCAAGGGCCTGTTCGTCAGCGAAATGATCACGACGCGGGCGCTGGTGGAGCGCAACGCCAAGACCATGCAGCTGATCCACTTCGACAAGACCGAGACGCCGCGCTCGATCCAGCTGTACGGAGTGGATCCGGTCACGGTCGGCAAGGCGGTCCGCATGATCGTCGATGAGGATCTCGCCGACCACATCGACCTGAACTTCGGCTGCCCGGTCCCCAAGGTCACCCGCAAGGGCGGCGGCTCCGCGCTCCCGTTCAAGCGGCCGCTGCTGCGCGCGATCCTGAACGAAGCGGTCTCCAACGCGGGCGCGGTCCCGGTCACCATCAAGATGCGCAAGGGCATCAACGACGACCACCTCACCTATCTCGACGCGGGGCGGATCGCGGTGGAGGAGGGCGTCACCGCCGTCGCGCTGCACGGCAGGACGGCCGCCCAGCACTACGGCGGCACCGCCGACTGGGACGCCATCGCCCGGCTCAAGGAGCATGTCCCGGAGATTCCCGTCCTCGGCAACGGCGACATCTGGTGCGCGGACGACGCGCTGCGGATGATGCGCGAGACAGGCTGCGACGGTGTGGTCGTGGGGCGTGGCTGCCTGGGGCGGCCCTGGCTCTTCGCCGACCTGGTGAGCGGCTTCGAGGGGACGCCGACCCGGCAGGCGCCGACGCTGCGCGAGGTCGCCGCTGTCATGCTGCGCCACGCGACGCTGCTGGGGGAGTGGATCGGTGACGAGACGCACGGCGTGATCGACTTCCGCAAGCATGTGGCCTGGTACCTGAAGGGGTTCTCGGTCGGCTCCGAGATGCGCAAGAAGCTCGCCGTCACTTCGTCGCTCGACGAGCTGGGCACGCAGCTGCACGAGCTGAACCTGGATCAGCCGTGGCCGGACGGCGCCGACGGGCCGCGAGGGCGTACGTCGGGCAACAACCGGGTCGTCCTCCCCGACGGCTGGCTGAAGGATCCGTACGACTGCGCCGGCGTGGGCGCCGATGCCGAACTCGACACGTCGGGCGGCTGAACCCGGCCCGTCGCCTTCCTGGCCTCCGGTCACTTCCCCCACCCCCGGCCGCCGCTCATAAGAGCGGCGGCCGGGGGTGGGGCCGTCAGTCATGGGAAACGGCTGGAAAATGGGCCTCACCAGCCCTGGGGATGCGCCATCGCCGCGGCACTGAGTGCAGGTTGCCCATTAATCGCCATGAACTGTCCGTTTATCGAACAGGCGGAGTCCGAATAGTGGCATCAGGGCCGAGTAGGTGGCGTGATTCTCGCCACCTCTGATCGCAAGGCTGCTCAGATGAGCGATTAAACCTGGGGTGTACTTCTCAAAGGCTGGCACTGGGTGCCAGGCGTGAACCGTTCCTTCTGTGAAGCCGACATCGCCCTGTGTGGCTGAAACTGGACCCACGTCACTACGTACAGCTGTGAAGCCTTCAAGAGTTGAACTCATGGGTGGGTGGCCCCCGGTCTTCCGATCGCTTTCGATCTGCTGGCAGACGAGTGGTTACGGCCGTACGACGCACAGGTGGACGTACCCAGGGGCCTTCGATCTGGGTATGTTCCTCGCCGTCAGGGCAGCCAGTCCGCGAGGAGTCGAGTCCCGTGCCGGAATCGAAGAACGCAGAACCCCACGTAACTCAGGCGCAAGCGCCGCAGAAGTTCGTTTATGACTTCACAGAAGGCAACCGCAACCTCAAGGACCTGCTCGGTGGGAAGGGTGCCAACCTCGCCGAGATGACCAACCTCGGTCTTCCCGTCCCTCCGGGTTTCACCATTACGACCGAGGCGTGCAAGACCTACCTCGACAGCGGCGACGAGCCCGTGGAACTCCGCGACGAGGTGAGTGCACACCTCGCTGCCCTGGAGAAGACGATGGGCAAGGAGCTCGGCCAGGCCGGCAACCCGCTTCTCGTCTCGGTCCGTTCGGGTGCCAAGTTCTCCATGCCGGGCATGATGGACACCGTCCTGAACATCGGCCTCTCGGACAAGTCCGTGGTCGGCCTCACCAAGCAGTCCGGTGACGAGCGGTTCGCCTGGGACTCCTACCGCCGGCTCATCCAGATGTTCGGCAAGACCGTCCTCGACGTCGACGGCGACCTCTTCGAGGAGGCCCTGGAGGCCGCGAAGAAGGCCAAGAAGGTCAGCGTCGACACCGATCTGGAAGCGTCCGACCTGAAGAAGCTGGTCGGACGGTTCAAGAAGATCGTCAAGCAGGCCGCGGGCCGGGACTTCCCGCAGGACCCGCGCGAGCAGATGGACCTCGCCATAAGGGCCGTCTTCGAGTCGTGGAACACCGACCGCGCCAAGCTCTACCGGCGCCAGGAGCGCATTCCCGGTGACCTCGGTACCGCGGTCAACATCTGCTCGATGGTCTTCGGGAACCTGGGCCCCGACTCCGGTACGGGCGTCGCCTTCACCCGCGACCCCGCCAGCGGTCACCAGGGCGTCTACGGCGACTACTTGCAGAACGCGCAGGGCGAGGACGTCGTCGCGGGTATCCGCAACACCGTTGCCCTCGCCGATCTCGAAAAGATCGACAAGAAGTCGTACGACCAGCTCATGCAGATCATGGAGACCCTGGAGACCCACTACAAGGATCTCTGCGACATCGAATTCACCATCGAGCGCGGCCAGTTGTGGATGCTCCAGACCCGCGTCGGCAAGCGCACCGCCGGTGCCGCGTTCCGGATCGCCACCCAGCTCGTCGACCAGGGGCTGATCGACGAGGCCGAGGCGCTCCAGCGGGTGAACGGGGCGCAGCTCGCGCAGCTGATGTTCCCGCGCTTCGACGGCCAGGCCAAGGCGGACCTGCTCGGGCGCGGCATCGCCGCTTCGCCGGGCGCAGCCGTGGGCAAGGCGGTCTTCGACTCGTACACCGCGATCAAGTGGTCGCGTTCGGGCGAGAAGGTCATCCTGATCCGCCGCGAGACCAACCCGGACGACCTGGACGGCATGATCGCCGCCGAGGGCATCCTCACCTCACGCGGTGGCAAGACCTCGCACGCGGCCGTGGTCGCCCGGGGCATGGGCAAGACCTGTGTCTGCGGCGCCGAGGAGATCGAGGTCGACACCAAGCGCCGCCGGATGACCGCACCGAACGGGGTGGTCATCGAGGAGGGCGACGTCGTCTCGATCGACGGTTCGTCCGGCAAGGTGTACGCGGGCGAGGTGCCGGTCGTCCCGTCGCCGGTCGTCGAGTACTTCGAGGGCCGGATGCACGCGGGCGCCGACGACGCGGACGAACTGGTCGAGGCGGTCCACCGGATCATGGCGTACGCGGACCGGCGCCGCCGCCTGCGGGTGCGGGCCAACGCGGACAACGCCGAGGACGCCTTGCGCGCCCGGCGGTTCGGCGCCCAGGGCATCGGGCTCTGCCGTACCGAGCACATGTTCCTCGGCGAGCGCCGCGAGCTGGTCGAGCGGCTGATCCTGGCCGACACGGACGACGAGCGCGACAAGGCACTGGGAGCGCTGCTGCCGCTCCAGAAGAAGGACTTCATCGAGCTGTTCGAGGCGATGGACGGGCTTCCCGTCACGGTCCGTCTCCTCGACCCGCCGCTGCACGAGTTCCTTCCGGACATCACCGAGCTCTCGGTGCGCGTCGCTCTCGCCGAGTCCCGCAAGGACGCCAACGAGAACGATCTGCGTCTCCTCCAGGCCGTGCACAAGCTCCACGAGCAGAACCCGATGCTGGGCCTGCGCGGGGTGCGCCTCGGGCTGGTCATCCCCGGCCTGTTCGCCATGCAGGTCAAGGCCATCGCCGAGGCGGCGGCCGCCCGCAAGGCCGCCAAGGGCGACCCGCGTGCGGAGATCATGATCCCGCTGGTGGGCACCGTCCAGGAGCTGGAGATCGTCCGCGAGGAGGCGGACCGGGTCATCGCGGAGGTGGAGGCGGCCACCGGCACGGATCTGATACTGACCATCGGCACCATGATCGAACTGCCGCGCGCCGCCCTCACGGCGGGCCAGATCGCCGAGGCGGCGCAGTTCTTCTCCTTCGGCACCAACGACCTCACGCAGACGGTCTGGGGCTTCTCCCGCGACGACGTGGAGGCGTCGTTCTTCACCGCGTACCTGGAGAAGGGCATCTTCGGGGTCTCCCCGTTCGAGACGATCGACCGTGACGGGGTCGGCGCTCTGGTCCGCAGCGCCTGTGAGGCGGGCCGCGCGACGCGCCCCGACCTCAAGCTGGGCGTCTGCGGCGAACACGGCGGCGACCCGGAGTCGGTGCACTTCTTCCACCAGGTGGGCCTGGACTACGTCTCGTGCTCCCCGTTCCGCATCCCGGTGGCCAGGCTCGAAGCCGGCCGGGCGGCGGCCCAGTCGGACGGCAGCGACAGCCGCTGACAGACCCCCGGAGCCGCCGTCGGGTTCACCCCGACCCTCACCGACCCCGCCGGTGGCTCCGGTGCACCAGCCAGGAGGGGCGGCACCCGTGCGGGGATGCCGCCCCTCCTGCTGCGTGGGGCGTTGGGGCCCAGGGGGAGTCGGCCCCGGCGGCCGCTTCTCCGCAGGCGCGGAGCCCGCGGCCCCGGCTCTCGGCGGCCCGGAGCATGTCGCGGAGCGGTTCGGCCGGCCGGGCGGCCGGACAGCGGAACTCGACGGCGGGCACCCCCTGTTCGGCCGTCAAGACACGTGCCTGGCGCGGGAGTCGAGCGGCCGTGCGCAGCTGCATCGCCTCCGCACTGTCGGCCAAGGAGGCCATGGACCGGCCGCCGTCGGTCGACAGGCAGCACGGCCCTCCTTCCGGCCCTGTCCGCGGGAGCGATCGATGTCCGGGAACCCGGGAGGCGTTGAGAGAGGAATCCGGCACCGGATGGCTCTCCCGGTGCCTGGACGAAGGAGGCGGATTCCGCCCTGGATGATCGGTTCCAAGGGGTTCGGTGGTTGCGGGTGGTCAGGGCTCGCACGACCGGTTGGCCGGTGCGATCGCGCCTTATCCACCGCACCCGCGTCATCGCCCGATCGAGCCGTCGATCTGCTCGCGCAGGATGTCCGCGTGACCGGCGTGCCGGGCGGTCTCCTCGATCATGTGGACCAGTACCCAGCGCATCGACGGCGGCGGGGTCTCGCGCAGCGAACGGGCGCCGGGGCGGTCCAGTTCGGTGCAGGTGAGGACGGTCTCATTGGCCCGAGCAACCGCCTCGCGATAGGCGTCCGCCAAGTCCGATGCGGTGTCGTCGGCGGACACCGGACCCTCGTCGTCCCATTGCTCGTGGTCGGCGCCGGCGTAGGCCCAGATGAACCAGTTGAGCTCGACGGCCGTCAGGTGCTTGAGCAGTTGGAGCAGGCTGGTCCCGGAGGGGACGCCGGCCGTGCGGACCGCAGGCTCCGCGACGTCGGCCACCTTCGCGAGGACGGACTGGCGCAGGTAGTCCAGGAAGGTCAGCAGGGTGGTCTTCTCGTCCGCGTTCAGGCCGGGGGGCCGAAGATCGGGGCGGGGCTTCACGGTTGTCATGGCGGAACCGTAGATGATCGGTGGAAGCCGTCAGCGGTCGTATGCGGTCAGCGATCGTATGGCGGGGTGGCCGGTGTGCTGGTTGTGCCGCACGGCGGCGGTCGGCGCGAGGGGGCACCCAGGTCTGCCCACCCTGACTCCCGCCCCCGGTCGGCCGGAATGTCGTGGGAACTTCCCTTCGCCACGATCTGCTTCCGGTTGCCCCGGCCTTCGGCGGGTTCTGGTGAACGCGTTCAGTCTTCTCCGGCCCCGGTCGCCGGGCGATGGTGCTGCCGGGTGAGTACCGGTGTACCTGAGCTCCGGGTCGCTGGTGGAGCTGCCTCCACCTCACGGGGGTTTGAACCGCCCATCAGTCGTCGATCCCCGACCGCTCCACCCCCGCCACGATGTGCCGTTGCAGCAGCAGGAACACCACCAGCAGCGGCAGGATCGACACCGCCGCCGCGATGAACAGCTCGTGGATATTGACCACTTGACCCGTCGTGAAGGTCGAGAGCGCCACCTGGACCGTCCATGCGTTCCGGTCCTGGCCGATCACCAGGGGCCAGAGGAAGGCGTTCCACGCGCCGATGAAGACGATCGTGCCGACCGCCGCGAAGACCGGGCGGGAGTTGGGCACCACGATGCGCCAGTACGTGCGCCAGTAACCCAGGCCGTCGACCTTGGCCGCGTCCTCCAGCTCCTGCGGGAAGCCCAGGAAGTACTGCCGGAAGATGAAGCAGGCGAACGCCGAGAACAGCGTCGGGACGATCAGCCCGCGCAGCGTGGAGATCCAGCCGAGTGTGGACACCAGGACGAAGCTCGGTACGAAGGTCACCGCGGCCGGGACCATCAGGGTGCCGAGGATCGCGTAGAACACCTTGTTCGCGTGGCGGTACGGGATACGGGCCAGACCGTATCCGGCCAGCGAGGCGAGCAGGACCGTGCCGAGAGTCGTCGCCACCGCGATCAGGGCCGAGTTGAGCAGGGAGCGGGCCATCGGCACCGCCGGGTCGTCGAACAACTCGCGGATGTTCGACCACTGCAGGCTGGAGGGGAAGAACGTCCACTGCGGTGAGGTGATGTCCTGCTCGGTCGAGAGACCGTTCCGCAGGAGCAGATAGAAGGGGATCAGGAAGAGCGCCGCCAGTGCGATCAGCAGGACGGTCCGCAGAGCGCGCCCCGCCCGTACGATGCCGTCGTCACGGCGGACGGTGCCGGTGTTGCGACGCATGTCAGTCCTCCCTCCTGCCGAGCCCGAACCAGCGGGCCTGGACGATCGTCACCACCGCGATGATCAGGGCGAGGATGACCGCTCCCGCACTGCCGAGACCGAGATTCTGCCCCTGTCCGAGCGCCGTGTAGTAGAGGTACACGAGCGGTGGACGCGCGTAGGGCGGATAGCCGCGGGCGTCGCTCAGCAGGTTGTAGAACTCGTCGAACGCCTGGAACGCGTTGATCACCAGGAGCAGCACCACGGCGACCGAGGTCGCCCGCAACTGCGGGAACGTGATGTGCCGGAACACCTGCCAGCCGGGCCGCGCGCCGTCGACTGCGGCCGCCTCGTACAGCTGCGGCGGGATCCGCTGGAGCCCGGCGAGGAACAGCACCATGTAGAACCCCGCCTGGAGCCAGAGCCGCAGGGTCACGATCACCAGCCAGTACCAGGGCGGATGGGTCGTCGACAGCCACGCGGTCTGGTCCTCGCCGAACCAGCCGAGCACGGTGTTCGCCAGCCCGAACCGGACCCCGTTGAAGACCGAGAGCTTCCAGATCAGGGAGGCGACCACGTAGGAGCAGGCCGCGGGGAGGAAGAAGACCGACCGGAAGAAGGACTGCGCGAACCGCAGCCGGTTCACCATCAGCGCCAGGGCGAGCGAGAGCGCGTACGTCGCCGGGACGATGAACAGCGAGAAGACCGCGAAGGTCCACAGACTGGAGGTGAACGCGCCGTCGCTCAGCATCGATGTGTAGTTGTCGAGCCCGACGAACTTCGTCGGCGAGACCGTGTTGTGGGCGTCGAAGAAACTCAGGTACAGACTCCACAGCAGCGGTACGTACGTGAAGAGCGCGAGGCCGGCGGCGAAGGGGCCGACGAAGACCCAGAACCAGAGCGTGCGGTGTCTCACTGGTCCCTCACGACTTCTTCTGTACCCGCTGGAGCTCACTGTTGGTCTTGCGGACGACCGCCTTCAGCTCGGTCTCCGGGTTGGCGCCGTCCTTGATGATCCGGTTGAGGGCGTCCTGGTACGCCGTCTGGCAGGCGGTTGTCCACAGCAGTGGCTGGGCCCAGCCGCTCTCGGTCGCGTACCGGACCGCGTCCGCCGCCGCGCCGTCGCGCAGCTTCGCCGCCTTCTTCGCGAGGGAGATCCGCGCCGGGATGTGGAACCCGTAGGCGAGTGCGAAGTCCTCCTGGTACGCGGTCCGGTCGATCCACAGCCACTTGGCGAACGCCTTGGCCTCCGCGCGGTGCTTGCTGCGCGCGCTGACCGCCGAGCTGTACGCGCCGACCGGAACCGATGGCTTTCCGGCGGCGCCGTCCGCGGGGAAGGGCAGCACCCCGAAGTCGTCCCCCAGGGCCTTCTTGACCGCAGGCAGCGCCCACAGCCCCGACCACTGCATGGCGGTGAGGCCCTGGATGAACGCCGAGGGGTCGGACCAGTCGGCCGGGGCACCGAGCAGCAGTGACTTGTCGGCGTACAGCCGGTGGAACTTGCCGAGGGTGCGGGCCGCCGCGGGATCGTCGAAGCCGGTCCTCCCCTCGTCGGTGACAAGGCTCAGCCCGGCCGAGTAGAGCGGGGTGCCGCCGAGGACTCCGGCGCCGCCGTCATTGCCGAGGAACAGCCCCTTGACCTTCTTGTCGGTCAACTCCTTGGCAGCGTCCACGAGTTCGTCGAGCGTGCGCGGCGGCCGCACATTCGCGTCCTTGAGCAGGCTCTTGCGGTAGTAGAGCAACTGCGTGTCGATGGTCTGCGGGATGCCCCAGATCTTCCCGTCGTGGGTCTTCGGCGCGAGTACGGCCGGATTGAAGTCGTCCTTGACCCCGTCGAAGAGGGCGGTCAGATCGATGACCTGGCCGCCCTGGATCTGGTCGAGGGTGGGGCCGTTCACCTCGAAGACGTCGGGGCCCGACGAGGTCAGCAGCGCGGCCGCGGTCTGCTGGTCGTAGTTGCCGGGCCGCCACTGGATCTTGACGTCCGCCCGGTGGTAGGCGGCGGCGTACCGGCGCACGGCCTGCTCGGTGCCCGCTTCGCCGTACTGGTGGTACCACTGCTGGAGCGTGGGCCCGCCACTCCCGCCGGACGAAGAGTCTTTGTCCCGGCCTGTGTTGGACCCGCACGCGGCGGCGAGTGCCCCGGTCAGTGCGAGGCTGCCACTGGTGGCGAGCAGTCGCCTGCGGCTGATGGTCATGGTGCGTCCCCCTGGATCCGTCGGCGTCAGTCGTCGTCGCACGCCCCAACGATCAACCATGGTGCGGAATTACGACAGGGGTGTTGCACGCGTATGTCGGCCCCGGCGGACTGTCTTCCGTGGGACCGATGAGTTTCGGGGCGCCCTGCCGTCTACCTTCTCGAACGGCGCGCCGCGGGGCGGGCCGCGGCAGCCTTTACACGGAAGAAGGACTCGCAATGCCCCAGATGATCTTCGTCAATCTGCCGGTCAAGGACCTGGATGTCTCCAAGGCCTTCTTCACCGCACTCGGATACACGATCAATCCGCAGTTCACGGATGAGAACGCGGCGTGCGTCGTCATCAGTGACTCGATCTTCACGATGCTGATCACGGAACCGTTCTTCAAGCAGTTCACCAAGAAGGAGATCGCCGACGCGACCAGGACCACCGAGGTGCTGGTCTGTCTCAGCGAGGAGAGCAGAGAGGCGGTCGACCGGCTGGTCGAAACCGCCCTGGCCTCCGGCGGCTCGCCCGCGAACGACACGCAGGATCACGGGCCGATGTACGGGCGTTCCTTCCAGGACCCGGACGGTCACATCTGGGAGGTCATGTGGATGGACCCCGCCGCAGTTCAGGGCTGACCGGTCCAGGGCCCGGCCGGTCCGGGGCTGACCGGTCCGGGGCGGGGAGCGGGAGCGGGCCGAGCCGACGTGGGGCGGGCGGCGGCGCCCCCGCCCGCCCCCTCGCGGGCCGCCGCGCTCCCCGTCGTACCTCATCGGGCCCGATCAGGCCCCGCGCGGCCCCTGCCCGCCGGGGGTGTCGAGTCCCTCGTACGTCACCCCCGTGAGCTGCTCGGACGCCGTCCAGAGCAGCTCGCCCGCCAGATCGTTCGTCGTCCACTTCGTCCGCCCGGACGGGCCGGGCTCCCCGCGCCAGCCCAGGAACCTGGGGCCGGTGAAGGAGTCGGGACGTACGTCCGGCGCGGTGGCCGCGTACAGCGAGGGCAGCGCACCGGCCTCGGCGGGCTGGGCGAACACGCGGTTGCCCAGCTCCACCAGCCGCTCGGCGCCCTTGCGGCCCTCCATCCTCACTCCGGCCGTCTGGAGGTTCGTGGACGCGTAGCCGGGGTGCGAGGCTGCCGCGACGAGCCCGGACCCGGCGGCGGCGATACGCCGCGCCAGCTCGTGCACGAAGAGCAGATTCGCCGTCTTGGAACGGCCGTAGGCGATCCAGCGGCGGTAGTTCCGCTCACTGTTGAGATCGTTGATGTCGATGTTGGCGATCGCGTGGAGGCCACTGGAGACACTCACCACCCGGGCGCCCGGAGTGTCCAGCAGCTTCGGGAGCAGCAGCCCGGTGAGTGCGAAGTGCCCGAGATGGTTCACACCGAACTGCGTCTCGAAACCGTCGGCAGTCGTGCCTTGCGGCAGGGCCATCACGCCGGCGTTGTTGATGAGCAGATCGAGCCGCTCGGCCCGGAACGCGGACGCGAACGCTCTGACGGACGACAGGTCCGCGAGATCCAGAGGTACGAACTCGGTGTCCGCGTCCGGCACGTCGCGCCGGATCACGGCCTCCGCCTCCTTGCCGCGTGTCTCACTGCGACAGGCGAGCACGACCCGTGCGCCGCGCCGGGCCAGCTCTCGTGCGGTGACGAGACCGATCCCGCTGTTGGCCCCGGTGACGACCGCGGTGCGCCCGCTCTGGTCGGGGATGTCGTTCGCGTTCCAGCCCTTGGTCATGGCTCCAGCGTACGGCCGGGGCCGCCGCCGGGGGGCCGCGCCACGGTCTCCCGCCGGCTCGGTCCCCGCCGTGCCGCCTTCGCAGCCGTGTCCTGTTCCGCGGTCCGGACGGTGAAAGCCGGTACGGAGACCGTCGCGTCGTCGAGGCAGACCCCCGTCTCCAGGTCGAAGCGCTGCTTGAGCAGCGGCGACGCGACGAATGTCCGGCCGCCGTGGGTGCCGATGAGCCCGCGCGAGAGCACCTGCGCCCCGCTGAAGGGGTCGCGGTTGCCGATGGCGTACGGCCGGGCGGCGCGGTCCAGGAACAGTGCCGCCTGGCGGCCGTCGGGGAGCAGCGCGGCCACCCCGCGCCCCGGTGTCAGATCGGCGCGGTCGCAGAGCGTCAGCCAGTCGTCGTGCCAGAGCAGCTGGAGCGTCATCGTGTCGTCGTCCCTTCCAGGGTGAGGAGTGCCAGGTCCGGTTTGATCTGGTCGCGCTCCGGTACGAAGGCGATGGTCGGGTCCGGGGCGCCGGGGGCGTTGACGAAGGAGACGAAGCGCCGCAGCCGCTCGGGATCGCCGAGGGTCTCGGCCCACTCGTCGCGGTAGCCGGACACGTGCGCGGCCATCAGCGCCTCCAGCTCGTCGCACAGGCCCAGCGAATCGCGGACGACCACGTCACGCAGGTGCTCCAGGCCGCCGTCCAGCCGTTCCAGCCAGGCCGCCGTGCGTTCGAGCCGGTCGGCGGTTCGGATGTAGAACATCAGGAACCGGTCGGTCAGGCGCACCAGTTCGGCGTCCGAGAGGTCCTGGGCCAGCAGGTCCGCGTGGCGTGGCGAGGCTCCGCCGTTGCCGCCGACGTACAGGTTCCAGCCACTGGCCGTCGCGATCACCCCGAAGTCCTTGGACTGTGCCTCGGCGCACTCCCGCGCGCACCCCGAGACCGCCGACTTGAGCTTGTGCGGGGCTCGCAGGCCCCGGTAGCGCAGCTCGAGGCCGATGGCCATCCGTACCGAGTCCTGCACGCCGTAACGGCACCAGGTCTGCCCCACGCAGGACTTCACCGTGCGCAGCGCCTTGCCGTAGGCGTGGCCCGACTCGAAGCCCGCGTCGACCAGCCGTGTCCAGATCAGCGGCAGCTGCTCGACCCGCGCGCCGAAGAGGTCGATGCGCTGACCGCCGGTGATCTTGGTGTAGAGGTTGAAGTCGCGGGCCACCTCGCCGATCACGATCAGTTTCTCCGGGGTGACCTCACCGCCGGGGATGCGTGGCACGACCGAGTAGGAACCGTTCCGCTGCAGGTTCGCCAGGAAGTGGTCGTTCGTGTCCTGGAGGGCGGCCTGCTCGCCGTCCAGGACGTAACCGCTCGCTCCGGTGACCGGGGCCAGGCTCGCCAGGACCGAGCCGACCGCCGGTTTGCAGATCTCGCAGCCGTCACCCCCGCGTGCCTGCTCGCGGCCGTGGCTGTCGAGGAGCGCGCCGAACGAGGTGGTCCCCAGGGTGCGGGCGATCTCGTACAGCTCGCTGCGGCTGTGCGGGAAGCAGCCGCACAGCCCGCCGTCCCCGGTCTCCGGCAGCAGCTGCCCGATCAGCTTGACGCAACTGCCGCAGCCCGTACCGGCCTTGGTGCACCGTTTGACCTCGGGCAGTGTGGCGCAGGCGGTGACGGCCGCCTTGGTGACGTTGTGACAGTTGCAGACCACCGCGTCGTCCGGCAGGGCGGACGGGCCGAGCACCACCGCGGCCCCGGCCGGCGCGATCAGCTGCTCGGGGGCGACGGGCGGTACGGTCCCGGTCAGCGGGCGCAGCATCGCATAGGCGTCCGCGTCGCCCACCAGGATGCCGCCGAGCAGTTCTCCGCCGGAGGAGACCACCAGCTTCTTGTAGACGCCCGAGCGGGAGTCGGAGTAGACGACGTCCAGCGCACCGTCGGTGTGGCCGTGCGCGTCGCCGAACGACGCCACATCCACCCCGAGCAGCTTCAGCTTGGTGGAGAGATCAGCGCCGGAGAACGACATGGGCTCCGCTCCGGCTGCCGCACCGGGCCTCGTCGCGTGAGCTGTCGCGACGGCTGCCGCCGCAGTCTCGGCCATCTCGTATCCCGGCGCCACCAGGCCGTACACCCGGCCGTCCGATGCCTGCGCGCATTCACCGATCGCGAACACGGCCGGGTCGGACGTGCGGCACTGCCCGTCGACCGTGACGCCGCCGCGCTCGCCCACCGCCAGACCGCACTCTCGGGCCAGCTGGTCGCGGGGCCGCACCCCGGCGGAGAAGACCACCAGGTCGGTGCCGAGCGTGGAGCCGTCCGACAGCACCGCGCCGTCCACCGCGCCGTCCGCACGCGTCGTCACCTGTTGCGTTCCGACACCGGTGTGGACGGTGAGCCCCATGGAGCTGATGGTGCGCAGCAGCGCCGCCCCACCGCCCTCGTCGATCTGCACGGGCATGAGTCGTGGTGCGAACTCCACGATGTGGGTGTCCAGTCCGATCCCGCTCAGCGCTCCCGCGGCCTCGAGGCCGAGCAGACCGCCGCCGACCACCACCCCGGTCCGCGCGCCCCTCGCGTACTCCTCGATGGCCAGCAGGTCGTCGATGGTGCGGTAGACGAAGCAGCCGGGCGCGTCCCGGCCGGGGACGGGAGGCACGAAGGGGTACGAGCCGGTCGCGAGGACGAGAGTGTCGTACGGGAGGACCCCGCCGGAGCGGGACGTCACCGTACGGGCGGCGCGGTCGATGCCCGTGGCCGGGTCGCCCAGCCGCAGCTCGATGCCGTTGCGCTCCATGAAACCGTCCTCGACCAGCGAGAGTTTGTCGGGCGTCCGGCCGGAGAAGTACGAGGTGAGCCCGACCCGGTCGTAGGCGGGGCGGGACTCCTCGCAGAACACCACCACCCGGGCGCGGCCGGTGACGCCGTGATCGGCGAGTGCTTCGAGGAATCGCTGGCCGACCATCCCGTGGCCGACGACCACGATCGTGGGTGTGGACATCTCAGTAGCCTCCAAGGAGATGGAACAGCGGTGTGGAGGGGAGCGGTTCGTCGCCCTCCCAGGTACGGGCGAGCTCACCGACAGCGCTGAGGTCACCGAGCAGCACACCCCCGACGAGCCGGTCACCGCGGACGACGGCCGTGCGGTACGCGCCACGCGTGGCGTCCGCGAGGCGCACCACGTCGTCACCGGGAAGCGGGGTCGGCTCACCGAAGGCGGCCAGGTCGAGAGGGGCCGCGCCGGGGAGCGTCAGCCGGGTCAGGGCCCGGGTCCCGGTGTACGCGGCCGGGGACCCGGTCAACTGGGCCGCCAGTACGTCGGCCTGCTCGACGGCCGGGCCCGCGAGGCCGTACACCTGGCCGCGGTGCTCAGCGCAGTCGCCGATGGCGCGGATGGCCGGGTCCGACGTGCGGAGGCCGTCGTCGACGACGATGCCGTGCCGTACGGCGAGTCCGGCCGCCCGCGCCAGTCCGGTCCTCGGGCGCACCCCGCAGGCCAGCACCGTGAGGTCGGACTCCAGTACGTATCCGTCGGCCAGTTCTACATCCCGTCCGCGCAGACCACGCATCCGGCAGCCGGTGTGCACCTCGACACCGAGCGCCTCCAGATGGCCGCACAGCAATTCGCCTGCGCGAGCGTCGAGATGGCGGGCCATCAAGTATTCGCCCTGCTGGACGAGGACGACCCGGGCGCCGCGTCCGGCCAGCGCGCGCGCCGCCGACACGCCGAGCAGTCCGCCGCCGACGACGACCGCGCGGGTGGAGCCGCACACCGCGGAGCCGAGCGCCAGCGCGTCATCCAGCGTGCGGAACGGGTGCACCCCGTCGGGCAGTTCCCCGTCGAACCCGCGCAGTGGCGGCATTACCGGATTCGACCCGGTGGCGAGCACCAGCGTCCCGTACGGGACCGCCCCGCCGTCGTCGCAGCGCACCACCCGTTCGGCCCGGTCGATCCGGACGGCGCGCACCCCGCGCCGCTCCCCGGCCGAGGGGAGCGCGATGTCCCCGGGGTCGCAGCGCCCGGCGAGCACGTCGGTCAGAAGGACCCGGTTGTACGGGGCGTGAACTTCCTCCCCGAGCACGGTGACCCGGGCACCGGCGCCCAGTTGCCGGGCCAGCCGGGAGCCGGCCGTGCCGCAGCCGATCACCACGATGTCCTCGTCCTTGTGCATGGCTCCAGGCTGCGGGGCCGCTGTTACCCGGCCGGATCCCGGCTGTTTCCCCGGTGGCACTTCGGGCTCAGCACGGGCGCGCCCCCGCTGTGAGGGGCCGAGGCAGGCCCTCCTGAATCTCCTCCGCCGGTGCCGACGCGTAGACCTCCGACACCCTCCGCGTCAGCTCTTCGTCGACCGTGAACTCCGTGGTGTCGATCCGGCAGACCGGTGCAATGCCGCGTGCGTTGGTCACGAAGGCCGACCTGTACGCCCCCAGACCGTCCAGGGTCACCCGGCGGCGGACCGATGGCAGGCCCGGTTCGAGCAGCGCCATGGTGGTCCCGGCCAGTGCGGGCGAGTCCGGCCAGACGAGCGAAGTTCCGTCCCAGAAGCCGATGTTGCTGCTCGCTCCTTCCGTGACCACGCCGCCGGGACCGGTCAGCAGCGCATCGTCGAAGCCCGCCCGCACGGCGGCCCTGCTGTAGTGGATCTGCGCGAAACTGCCCAGATGCTTGATGTGGGGGACCGGCCGTTGGTACGGGACGGACATCAGGCTCCGTGGTTCCCCCGACGGCTCGGCGGGCGGCCCCACCGTGACCGTTACGGTGGGGGCCTCGTTCCCGTCGGGCCAGTGCACGTACACCCGCGTCGAGGCGTCCCGTACCCCTGCCCCGTCCAGTGCGTGCAGGATCAGACGGCGTACGTGCCCCGCGTCGAGCCCCGTGCCGAACAGCTCGCGGGTCGCCGAGTCCAGCCTGGCGAGGTGCAGTACGAGACCGCGCACCCGGCGGTCGTCGACCTGCATGGCGGTGTAGTGACCGTAGTTGAGGAAGGCTGGTGCGCTGAGGGAGTCGTCGCTGACGGCCCGGCCGTCGATTTCCATGTGCATGAGATCACGGTAGGAGGCTGTGCCGGTGTGTCTCTTGCGCATCTCCTTTCTCGATGGCGCTTGACCTCAACCGTGCTTGATATATGACGCTCCCGTCATGGACCTCATCACGCGCCCCTTGAATCTGACCGTCGTCGTCGCCAGCAACCGCGCCGGCCGCTTCGGACCCACCGTCGCCGACTGGTTCCTCTCCCACGTCCGGCCCCGTGCCGACCTCACCCTCGATGTCGTCGACCTCGCCGAGGTCGATTTGCCCACCGCGCTCTCCCGCAACCCCCCGCCCGAGGTGCGCGACGTGCTCGCCCGGGTCGGTCCGCAGCTGGACTCCGCCGACGCCTTCGTCGTCCTGACCCCCGAGTACAACCACTCATTCCCCGCCTCCCTCAAGAACCTCATCGACTGGCACTTCGGCCAGTGGCAGGCCAAGCCGGTCGGGTTCGTCTCGTACGGCGGCGTATCCGGCGGTCTGCGCGCGGTCGAGCAGCTGCGGCAGGTCTTCGCCGAGCTGCACGCGGTCACCGTCCGCGACACGGTGAGCTTCCACCACGCGCACGGCCACTTCGACGAGGACGGCACGCACAAGGACCCCCAGGCCGCTGAGGCCGCAGCCAAGGTCATGCTCGACCAGCTCGTCTGGTGGGGGCTGGCGCTGCGGGACGCGAAGGAGGCGCGGCCGTACGGAGGCTGACGGCCGGACCGGGCGACCGGCTCAGATGTCCGGCGCCGCTTCCACCCGTACCGCGCACACCTTGAACTCAGGCATGCGGGACGCCGGGTCCAGTGCGGGGTTGGTGACCGTGTTGGCGCGGCCGGCGCCCGGCCAGTGGAAGGGCATGAAGACGGTGTCCGGCCGGATCGCACGGGTGATCCGGGCCGGAGCCACCGCCCGTCCGCGCCGCGAGACCACGGCCAGCCGCTGCCCCTCCACCACCCCGATCCGGTCGGCGAGCCTCGGGTGCAGCTCCACGAAGGGACCGGGCGCCGCCGCGTTCAGCTCGTCCACCCGCCGGGTCTGCGCGCCCGACTGGTACTGGGACACGACGCGGCCCGTCGTGAGGAACACCGGGTATTGGGCGTCCGGTTCCTCGGCTGACGGGCGGTGCGAGACGGGTACGAAGCGCGCCCGCCCGTCGTCGGTGGCGAACCGGTCGAGGAAGAGCCG
This sequence comes from Streptomyces sp. NBC_00859, assembly GCF_045161865.1. Lineage (NCBI taxonomy): Bacteria > Bacillati > Actinomycetota > Actinomycetes > Kitasatosporales > Streptomycetaceae > Streptomyces > Streptomyces sp. NBC_00859. The sequence goes on from NZ_CP108826.1 coordinate 5,619,199, forward strand.
TGGAGTGCCGGGGTGCGCCGGGTCCGGGCACGGCCAGAAGACACCGTCCGCCTCGGCGATACGGCGGTAGCTGATCCCCGCGTAGTCGGCGGGGCCCCCGGCCGACGCCCTGCGCAGCTCGTCGAAGACCTCCTCCGGCTCGGTGGGGAAACCCTTCTCGTGCCCGAGGAGACCGGCGAGGCCGTGGAGCACATCGAGGTCGCTGCGGACACCGGCCGGAGCCCGCACCGCCGCACGCCGCAGGAGAACCCGTCCCTCCAGGCTGGTCGTCGTCCCTGTCTCCTCGGCCCACTGCGTCACAGGCAGGACCACATCGGCGAGTGCCGCCGTCTCGGACAGCACCACATCGGCCACGGCCAGGAAGTCCAGCGAGCGGATCCTGCCCTCGACATGAGCTGCCCGCGGCGCCGAGACGACCGGATTGGACCCCATCAGCAGCAGAGACCTGACCTCCCCTCCCAGCGCGTCGAGCAGCTCGTAGGCGCTGCGCCCGGGACCCGGCAGCGTATCGGGGCCGACGCCCCACACTCCGGCCACATGCCGGCGGGCGGCAGGGTCCGTGATCTTCCGGTAGCCGGGCAACTGGTCCGCCTTCTGGCCGTGTTCGCGCCCGCCCTGACCGTTTCCCTGTCCGGTGAGACAGCCGTAACCGGAGAACGGGCGCCCGGCCCTCCCGGCCGCCAGACAGAGGTTGATCCACGCGCCGACCGTGTCGGTCCCCTTGGAGTGCTGCTCCGGGCCGCGCGCCGTGAGCACCATCGCCGACTCAGCGTCGCCGAACATGGAGACCGCCGAGCGCAGTTGGGGGAGCGGTACCCCGGTGATCCGCTCCACCAGTTCGGGCCAGTGCGCCATCGCGGCCGCCCGCGCCTCCTCCCAGCCCGACGTCCTGGCCGCGATGAAGGCGTCGTCGGTCCGGCCCTCCGCGACCAGTATCTGCAGCATCCCGAGCGCGAGGGCCAGATCCGTCCCCGGCCGGGGCGCCAGATGCAGGTCCGCCTGCTCGGCGGTCCTGGTGCGGCGCGGGTCGACGACGATGAGCCTGCCGCCGTTCTCCCGCAGCGCGGTGAGGTGGCGGAGCGCGGGAGGCATGGTCTCCGCGATGTTGGAGCCGACGAGGATCAGGCACCCCGTACGCCCGACGTCCTCCAGCGGGAACGGGAGCCCCCGGTCGAGGCCGAACGCCCGCTGATGCGCGGTGGCCGCGGAGGACATGCAGAACCGGCCGTTGTAGTCGATCTGCGAGGTCCCGAGCACGACCCGGGCGAACTTCCCCAGGGCGTAGGCCTTCTCATTGGTGAGCCCACCGCCCCCGAAGACCCCGACAGCGTCCGCGCCGTGAGCGGTACGGGTGCGCCGCAGTCCGTCGGCGACGAGCCCCAGCGCCTCGTCCCAGCCGGCCGGTTCGAGCCGTCCGGTGGCGCGGCGCCGTACGAGGGGCTCGGTCAGCCGCACCCGTGACGAGAGCACCGCGGGCGCCGAACGCCCCTTCCCGCACAGGGCGCCGCGGTTGACCGGGAAGTCCGCGCGTTCGACGACCTCCACCACGGCCGGGCCGCCGGGCGTGGGCCGGAGCCCCATCCCGCACTGGAGAGCGCAGTAGGGGCAGTGGGTCGGGACGGCCGCGGGGCCGCGCGGGGTTCCGGCGGCCGGCTCGTCGGGGCGGGCAGTCGCTGAAGGCATGGGCCCAGCGTGGTCCGGCCGTGTTACGGCGCCGGCCGCGGCGCATTACGCACCGGGTACGCCCGCCTCCGCCCGCCCCGGCCCGCGGTGTGAGCGGGGGCGGGCCGGGGCACGGCGCCGCGGCCGGGCGCGCCGGCGGCAGTCGGCGGGCCGGTCCGGCGGTCAGCCGTCCAGAGCCCGTGCGACACCCTTCTCGCGGTGGCCGAGGAAGTGCGGGTCCGGTTTGAAAACCGCGTCCAGGGCGGCTTTCCCCGCTGCCAGGACCTCACGGGCGCCGCCGTAGTACCAGGTCACGTCGTGGGCGTCGGCCACCGCGACCCCGTACGACTCGATACCGGCCGACTGGCAGAGCGCGATGGCTCTGCGGATGTGGAAGCCCTGGCTGACCAGGACGGCCCGGTGGACCCCGAATATCCTCCTGGCCCGCGCACAGGAGTCCCAGGTGTCGAACCCGGCGAAGTCCCTGACCACCTTGCGGCCCGGCACCCCGTGCCGTACGAGATAGGTGCGCATAGCGTCCGGTTCGTCGTACGCGGTCCGGCTGTTGTCACCGGTGACCAGCACCACCTTCACGGTTCCCGCCCGGTACAGGCCGGCGGCGGCGTCGAGCCGGTGGGCGAGGTACGGCGAAGGACTGCCCTGCCGCAGGCCCGCGCCGAATACCACGGCGACATCGGCGGCCGGGACGTCGGCCGCTGTCCGCACCCGGCCGTCCGCGGCGGCGAACATCCAGGTGGCGGGCGTGAGCGCCAGCACACAGCCGAGCACCACGGCCTGCACGGCCCGGCGCCGGCCGCGCCTGCTCCTCGGTAGCCGCAGCCGCAGCCGCAGCAGTCGTAGCCCGCCCGGCCGCGGGCGCGGGCGTCGTACGCGGGGCAGCGCGGGTCTGTGCATGGGTGGCCTTCCGACGCCGGACGTGTCGGACGGACGGACGCGCGGGAGGGGGCGTTCGGTTCGCCCCGGCCCGGCCGGGGCGCCGGAGCCCGGCCGTTCGGCGTCACCGCAGGGTGTACGTCAGATGAGTCACGCCCGTCCCCTCGATCACCGTGGGGCCCTGCAACGCACGGGGCGAGTCCCGCAGGTTGTCGAGGAAACGCACGCCCGAACCGAGCAGCAGCGGCACCAGATCGATGACCAGTTCGTCCAGCAGCCCGCCGTTGATGCACTGCTGGGTGACATCGGCGCTGCCGACAGAGACGGTCTTCTCTCCCGCCGTCGCCCTGGCCTGGGCGATCGCACTCTCGACGCCGTCGGTGACGAAGGTCAGCGGAGTGTCCGCCCGCGGCCAGCCGTCCGGGATGCTGTGGCTGACGACGATGACGGGCTTGCCCAGGGGGTGCCCGCCGATCCACCCGCCCGCGTCGTCGAACGTACGCCTCCCGTAGACCATCGCACCGATCTCCGCCAGCCCGTGCTCCAGCCGCCGGGCGCTGGCCTCGGACACCTGGAAGGTCATGCCGGGGTCCGCCGTCCTGACGGTGACGTCCCCGTTGCCGTACCACCGGAACAGCTGGTCGATACCGTCGGTGGGGTGGGAGACGAACCCGTCCAGCGACATGGACATGTTGGCGCTCACCTTGGCCATCGGCTCTCTCCGCTCTGTTCGGCCGTCCCTCCGTCCACGTTCCTCCGGTGCGGGCGGTCCGGCGACCCGGAGACACACCCCGGCCTCCAGGTCGGCCCCTGAACCGCCGCCCTGGCGGGCCAGGCCGCGTCCACGGCGCGGAACTCAGTACTGTCGGAGCATGGAAGGCACCGCGTACACCCCGACCGACCTCGAACGCTGGGACACCGAACCGGACAAGAGGCCGGGCCGTACCGCCTTCCAGCGCGACCGCGCACGTGTGCTGCACTCCGGTGCGCTGCGCAGGCTCGCGGGAAAGACCCAGGTGGTCACGCCGGGCTCGCTCCCGCAGGCGCGCGGTGCCGTCAGGGCGGGGGAGACCCCGTTCCAGATCTGGGACTCCAGCCCGCGTACCCGCCTCACGCACTCCCTGGAGTGCGCCCAGGTCGGACGGGAACTCGGCGCCGCGCTCGGCTGCGACCCCGACCTTGTCGAGACCGCCTGCCTCGCCCACGACCTGGGCCATCCGCCGTTCGGCCACAACGGCGAACTGGCACTCAACGACTTCGCCGGGGACTGCGGCGGTTTCGAGGGCAATGCCCAGTCGCTGCGCCTGCTGACCCGCATCGAACCCAAGCGGTTCGTCACGTTGCGGGCCACCGGCGAGCCGGTCAGCGTCGGTCTCAACCTCACCCGGGCCGCCCTCGACGCGGCCACCAAGTACCCCTGGCCGCGTGGCGCCCACCCCACCGAACCCGGCTCGGTGAAGTTCGGGGTGTACGAGGACGACCTGCCCGTCTTCGCCTGGGCCAGGCTCGGCGCCCCGGCCGACCGCAAGTGCTTCGAGGCCCAGGTGATGGACTGGTCCGACGACGTCGCCTACTCGGTGCACGACGTCGAGGACGGTCTGCACGCCGGGCACATCGACCCCGCCGTTCTGACCTCCGGGCCCGAGCGGGACGCCATCATGGCGGTGGCCGTCGGCCGTTACGTACCCGGTGACACCGATCCCGCTGAACTCACCGACGCACTCGACGGGCTCCTCGCCCAGGAGTGGTGGCCGCACGGCTACGACGGGACCGCCGTCGCGCAGGCCCGGCTGAAGGACGCCACCAGCCAGCTCATCGGCCGGTTCTGTCTGGCGGCCGAGAGCGCGACCCGCGCGTCGTACGGCGCGGGCCCGCTCACCAGATACGCGGCGGAACTGGTCGTTCCACACCGGGCGCGCCTGGAGTGTGCCGTCCTCAAGGCCGTCGCCGACCGCTATGTGATGCAGCGGGAGGAGCAGGAACGGCTCCGCATCGACCAGCGCATCGTCCTCGCCGAGCTGGCCGGCGCACTCACGGCCCGCGCGCCCGAAGGCCTCGACCCGCAGTTCCGGGCGCTCTTCGACGCGGCGGCCTCGGATCGTGACCGCAAACGTGTGATCGTCGACCAGATCGCCTCGCTCACGGACACCTCGGCGCGCTCGCTGCACGCGCGGCTGACCCTCCGTCACTGAAGGTGACCACTCGCCCGGCATCCCGTACAACTGTCCGGCCGGACGGGCGCCCGTCCGGCCGGACATGCCATCATGACCGGCCATTCCTGACCGTGAGTGAGCCTCAACACCTCACACCTCTTCCCCCATCACACTCCGTGCGGGACGCTCGCTAGTGGCGCCAGCACTACAAGGAGGCATCAAGTGGTCGACGCACATCTGACGTTCGTCATCATCGGCGGAGGGCTCGCGGGGGCGAAGGCCGCCGAAACGCTCCGCACCGAAGGGTTCGCGGGCCGCGTGATCCTCATCGGGGACGAACGCGACCACCCCTATGAACGCCCGCCGCTGTCCAAGGGGTATCTGTCGGGCAAGGACGAGCGCGACACCGTCTACGTCCATGAGACGGCGTGGTACGCACAGGCCGACATCGAGCTCCACCTGGGCCAGACCGTCGTCTCCATCGACCGGGACGTCAAGGTCGTACGCCTCGGTGACGACACCGCCATCCACTACGACAAGCTGCTGCTGGCCACCGGCGCCGAGCCGCGCCGCCTGGACGTCCCCGGCACCGGGCTCGCGGGCGTGCACCACCTGCGTCGCCTCGCCCACGCCGACCGGTTGCGGAACGTGCTGGCCGCACTCGGCCGGGACAACGGTCACCTGGTGATCGCGGGAGCCGGCTGGATCGGCCTGGAGGTGGCCGCCGCCGCACGCGGCTACGGCGCCGAGGTCACCGTCGTCGAAGCACACCGGACCCCGCTGCACTCCGTCATCGGGCCGGAGCTCGGCCAGATCTTCACCGATCTGCACGCCGAGCACGGTGTCCGCTTCCACTTCGGCGCGCGCCTCACCGAGATCACCGGCCAGGACGGCATGGTCCTCGCCGTCCAGACCGACGACGGCGAGGAGCACCCGGCCCACGACGTCCTCGCCGCGATCGGCGCGGCCCCCCGCGTCTCGCTCGCCGAGGCGGCGGGGCTGGAGCTCGTCGACCGGGCGGACGGCGGCGGCATCGCCGTCGACTCCTCGCTGCGGACCTCCGACCCGGACATCTACGCGGCGGGCGACGTCGCGGCGGCCCGGCACCCGCTGCTCGGCACCCGGCTGCGCGTCGAGCACTGGGCGAACGCGCTCAACGGCGGCCCGGCGGCAGCCCGCGCGATGCTCGGCCAGGGCGTGGCGTACGACCGGATCCCGTACTTCTTCTCCGACCAGTACGACCTGGGCCTGGAGTATTCGGGATGGGCGCCGCCCGGCTCCTACGACCAGGTGCTGATCCGGGGAGACGCGGGGAAGCGGCAGTTCATCGCCTTCTGGATGAAGGACGGCCGGATGCTGGCCGGGATGAACGTCAATGTGTGGGACGTCACCGAACAGATCCAGCGGCTGATCCGCTCCGGGGCGGTCCTGGACCCCGAGGCGCTGTCGGACCCGTCGGTCGACCTGGCGACGCTGGGGACCTGAGGCGGCTGGGGCGGCTCCGGCCGGACGGGGGCGGGCCCGCCGACGGGCCGGGGCCCGGCTCCGGTGCCCGGCCGGCAGGCCGCCGCCCGCACAGCGGCCCGGACAGGCCGTACGGAGTGTCCGAGCCGGACCGTAGACTTCACCCGTGGCAGGCAGGATCAACGATGACGACGTGAAGGCGGTCCGGGACGCGGTCCCGATCGACGCCGTCGTTTCCGAGTACCTCCAGCTGAGGAACGCGGGCGGCGGAAACCTGAAGGGCCTCTGCCCCTTCCACGACGAGAAGTCCCCCTCCTTCCAGGTGAGCCCGGCCAAGGGCCTCTTCCACTGCTTCGGCTGCCAGGAGGGCGGGGACACCCTCGCCTTCATCATGAAGATCGACCACCTCTCGTTCACCGAGGCCGTCGAGCGGCTCGCGGGCACGGGGGGCATCACCCTCCGGTACGAGGAGGGCGGCTACACCCCCAACAGCCAGCGCGGCGAGCGCATCCGGCTGGTGGAGGCGCACAAGGCCGCCGCGCAGTTCTACGTCGAGCAGCTGGACAGCGCCGAGGCGGAGATCGGCCGGAAGTTCCTGGCCGAGCGCGGATTCGACCAGGCGGCGGCCACCCACTTCAGCGTCGGTTACAGCCCGGCCGGATGGGACCACCTGACCCGCTACCTGCGCGGCAAGGGGTTCTCCGACAAGGAGCTCATCACCTCCGGGCTCTCCCAGGAGGCCCGCGGCGGCAAGCCGATCGACCGCTTCCGGGGCAGGCTGATGTGGCCGATCCGCGACATCAGCGGCGAGGTCGTCGGCTTCGGCGCGCGCAAGCTGCGCGACGACGACAACGGACCGAAGTACCTCAACACCCCCGAGACGTCGATCTACAAGAAGTCCCAGGTCCTCTACGGGATCGACCTGGCCAAGAAGGACATCGCGAAGTCCAGCAGGGCCGTCGTCGTCGAGGGGTACACCGACGTCATGGCCTGCCACCTGGCCGGGGTGACCACTGCCGTCGCCACCTGCGGCACGGCCTTCGGCACCGACCACATCAAGATCCTCCGCCGTCTGCTGATGGACAACGGCAGCGCCCGCGTGATCTTCACGTTCGACGGCGACGCGGCCGGCCAGAAGGCCGCCCTGCGTGCCTTCGAGGACGACCAGAAGTTCGCCGCCGAGACCTACATCGCCATCGCCCCCGACGGGATGGACCCCTGCGACCTGCGGCTCGCCCAGGGCGACGAATCGGTGCGCAGCCTGGTCGAACCCCGAACGCCGCTCTTCGAGTTCGCGCTCCGCCAGATCGTCTCGCGCTACGACCTGGAGACCCCGGCCGGCCGGGCGACAGCGCTCGACGAGGCGGCGCCCGTGGTCGCCCGGATCAAGAACACCGCCTCGCAGCACGAGGTCGCCGTGCAGCTGGCCGGCATGGTCGGCATTCTCGACACCCAGTTCGTGGTGAAGCGCATCAGCCAGCTCGCCCAGTGGGCCCGCGGCCGGGGTAGCGCGCCGGCGCCCTCACGCGGCGGCCGCACCCCGCAGCAGGCCGATGCGCCCCGCCCCGCGGTGGGCGGCCCGGCGCTCCACCTCCGCAGCCCCGCCCACCGCACCGAGCGCGAGCTGCTGAAGCTGGCCCTCCAGCGGCCCGAGCTGGTCTCGCCGGCCTTCGACGCCTACGGCGCCGACGAGTTCACCGCCCCGCCGTACGCCGCCGTACGCGAAGCCATCATGGAGGCGGGCGGCGCCGAAGAGGGCATCACCGACTCCTTCGAGTACCTCACCCGGGTCCGCGCCGCGGCGCCGGACGACACGGTCCGCTCCGTGGTCACCGAGCTGGCCGTTGAGCCGATCATGCGCCGCACGGTCGACGAGCTGTACGCGGGTGAGCAGCTGGTCCACGTCCGGCTGCGTGCGGTCGACCGGCGGATCACGGACGTCCAGGGCACGCTGGCCCGAGCCTCCACCCAGGGCGACGCCGCCAAGTACGCCGCGGTCCAGAGCGAGTTGTGGACCCTTCAGCAGTACGGCCGGTCCCTGCGCAACCACGGCGCCGAAGCGCTCTGAGGGGTCCTGAGGCGGGCCGCGCGCCCCCTCTTCCGGCCGGAGCCCCCCCGGCCGTCCGGTGGCGTTCCCATAACCTCCGGGTCACGAACCGGACTCAGAAAGTCACCGCACACCCCTCGTGGCCGCACTGTGTCGTGCCCCACACTGGACTGCGGTGCCTGGTACCCCGGAGCGCGGCCGGCCCACCGACAGTGGGCCACGCACCCCCGCGGATCCGATCACCGTGTACGGGACGGAAGGCGGCCCGGCCGCCGGTGTCCCGCTGCCGCACGCCCCCGATCCGGCAGTCATCCTGGAGGCCGCCCCCGTGCAGACCCGGACCCTGACCGAAACCGACGTGGCCCCGGCAGCCCCCTCGCAGGGCCCGGCACCCGGCCATCCCGAGACCGGAGGGCGGGGAACCGGACGGGCCGCCCCCGAGGCCGTCATGGAGGACCCGGACGCCGGGCCCGCGCCGTCGCGCAGCAGGGCCGGGGAGACCGGCGGCCCCTCGTCGGACCTCTTCCGCCAGTACTTACGGGAGATCGGACGCATACCGCTGCTCACCGCGGCCGACGAGGTGGACCTCGCACGCCGGGTCGAGGCGGGCCTCTTCGCCGAGGAGCGGCTGGGAAATCCGTCCGGTCTCGACACCCGGCTCGCCCTGGACCTGGACCGGCTCGTGGTGCTCGGCCGGATGGCCAAACGCCGCCTCATCGAAGCCAATCTCCGCCTCGTGGTCTCGGTGGCCAAGCGGTACGTGGGCCGCGGGCTGACCATGCTCGACCTGGTCCAGGAGGGGAACCTCGGCCTGATCAGGGCAGTGGAGAAGTTCGACTACGCGCGCGGCTTCAAGTTCTCCACGTACGCGACCTGGTGGATCCGGCAGGCGATGTCCCGGGCCCTGGCCGACCAGGCACGGACGATACGAGTCCCCGTCCACGTGGTCGAGTTGATCAACCGGGTGGTCCGGGCGCAGCGCCGGATGCTCCAGGAGCGCGGATACGAACCAACGGCCGAGGAGGTCGCGGCCCAGCTCGAACTCACCCCCGAACGCGTCGGCGAGGTACTGCGGCTGGCCCAGGAACCGGTATCGCTGCACGCCCCCGTGGGGGAGGAGGACGAGGTGTCGCTGGGTGATCTGATCGAGGACGGCGACGCCGCGTCCCCCGTGGAGTCCGCGGCCTTCCTGCTGCTGCGGCAGCACCTGGAAACGGTGCTCTCGACGCTCGGCGAACGGGAGCGCAAGGTCGTACAGCTGCGGTACGGGCTGGTGGACGGGCGGGCCCGCACGCTGGAGGAGATCGGGCGGATCTTCGGGGTGACGCGGGAGCGCATCCGGCAGATCGAGTCCAAGACACTGAACAAACTGCGCGACCACGCGTTCGCCGACCAGCTGCGGGGCTACCTGGACTGAGCGCGAGCGCAGCCGGGGGTGCCGCCGGTGTGACGGGCGGGCAGCGCGAGAGAGGGGGCGGGGAGCAGGTCGTCTCCACCGCCTGCCGTGCCCCGCCCCCTCCACCCGCGCACCCTGGTCGGCCCGCGCCAAGGGTTCCTCGCTCTATGCCCCGTCCGGCCCACGCGACCTCATCGGACGCTCACAGTGCAAGGACCCCTAATCCACTTCCACCACCGCCTGGGCGAACTGCGCCGCGTACAGCCGCGCGTACGCCCCGTCGGCGGCCAGCAGCTCCTCGTGCGAACCCTGTTCCACGATCGCCCCGTTCTCCATCACCAGAATCACGTCGGCGTCCCGGATGGTGGAGAGCCGGTGCGCGATGACGAAGCTCGTGCGGCCGTGCGCCAGGCGGGCCATCGCCTTCTGGATCAGGACCTCGGTACGGGTGTCGACCGAGCTCGTCGCCTCGTCGAGCACCAGGATCACCGGGTCGGAAAGGAAGGCGCGCGCGATCGTGATCAGCTGCTTCTCACCCGCGCTCACCCCTGTGCCCTCGTCGTCGATCACCGTGTCGTAGCCCTCGGGGAGCGTGCGGATGAAGCGGTCGGCGTGCGCCGCGCGGGCCGCCTCCTCGATCTCCTCGCGGGTGACGGCGTGCGCGGAGCCGTACGCGATGTTGTCCGCGATCGTGCCGCCGAAGAGCCAGGTGTCCTGCAGCACCATGCCGATCCCGGAGCGCAGGTCCTCGCGGGTCATCCTGGCGATGTCGGTTCCGTCGAGCGTGATCTGCCCGCCGGTCACCTCGTAGAACCGCATGATCAGATTGACCAGCGTCGTCTTGCCAGCACCGGTGGGCCCGACGATCGCGACCGTGTGTCCCGGTTCGACCGAGAGCGACAGACCGTCGATGAGCGGCTTGTCCGCCTCGTACCTGAAGGCGACCTTGTCCAGCGAGATGCTGCCGCGCAGCGCCTCCGGGCGCTCGGGGGTGGCCGAGTCGGGCTCCTGCTCCTCCGCGTCGAGCAGTTCGAAGATCCGCTCCGCGGACGCCACACCGGACTGCACCAGGTTGGCCATCGATGCGACCTGGGTCAGCGGCTGCGAGAACTGCCGCGAGTACTGGATGAAGGCCTGCACGTCACCGATCGACAGCGAACCGGAAGCGACCCGCAGCCCGCCGATGACCGCCACCAGCACATAGTTGAGGTTGGAGACGAACATCATCAGCGGCTGCATGACACCGCTGTTGAACTGGGCCTTGAACCCCGCTTCGTACAGCGCGTCGTTCTGCTCGCGGAAGGCCTCGGCCGACTCCGCCTGCCGCCCGAAGATCTTTACCAGGGCGTGCCCGGTGTACATCTCCTCGATATGGGCGTTGAGCTTGCCCGTGACCTTCCACTGCTGCACGAACTGCGGCTGGGACCGCTTCCCGACGCGGGTCGCCACCAGCACCGAGAGCGGTACGGTCACCAGCGCGACCAGCGCCAGGATCCAGGAGATCCAGAACATCATCGCCAGCACGCCGATGATGGTGAGCAGCGAGTTCAGCAGCTGTCCCATCGTCTGCTGCATCGTCTGGCCGATGTTGTCGACGTCGTTGGTCGTCCGGCTGAGCACCTCGCCGCGCTTCGCCTTGTCGAAGTACGACAGCGGCAGCCGAGAGAGCTTCGCCTGGATGTCCTCACGCATCCGGTACATGGCCTGGTTGATGATCCGGGCCGCGAGCCGGGTGGTGACGAGCATCAGCAGACCCGCGCAGGCGAAGGCCACGAGCGCGAGCAGCAGGATCTGCCCCACCTGGGAGAAGTCGATGCCCTTGCCCGGAGTGAAGTCCACACCCGAGAGCATGTCGGCCATCGCGCCCTGGCCCTTGGCGTGCAGAGCCTTCAGGGCCTGCGCCTTGGTCGTGCCGGCGGGCAGCTGCTGCCCGATGATCCCGGCGAAGATCAGGTCGGTCGCCCGGCCCAGGATCTTCGGTCCCACGACCGAGAGAGCGACGCTGCAGACCACGGATATCAGCATCGAGAGCAGCGCGGGACGGTCTTGCGCGAGCATCCGCAGCAGTCGTTTGCCCGACCCCTTGAAGTCCATGGACTTCTGGGTCGGTCCCGCCATCATGCGTCCACCAGGACCGGCCATCAGGCTGCCTCCGCCTCGGTCAGCTGGGAGAGCACGATCTCCCGGTATGTCTCATTGCCGTCCATCAGCTCGTGATGGCGGCCGGTTCCGACGACCCGGCCTTCGTCCATGACGACGATCCGGTCCGCGTCGCGGATGGTCGAGACGCGCTGGGCGACGATCACCACCGTGGCCTCCGCCGTCTCGCGCCGCAGAGCAGTCCGCAGTGCCGCGTCGGTCGCGTAGTCCAGAGCCGAGAACGAGTCGTCGAAGAGATAGATCTCCGGCTGCTGCACGAGCGTCCTGGCGATCGCCAGCCGCTGACGCTGACCGCCGGAGACGTTGGTACCGCCCTGGGCGATCGGTGCGTTCAGCCTGCCTTCGAGCTTCTCGACGAACCCCTTGGCCTGCGCCACCTCCAGCGCGTGCCACAGCTCCTCGTCGGTCGCGTCCGGGTTCCCGTAACGCAGGTTCGTCGCGACGGTCCCGGAGAACAGATACGGCTTCTGCGGCACCAGGGACACCGTTTTCGCCAGCAGCACGGGGTCGAGCGTGCGTACGTCGGTGCCGTCCACCAGCACCTCCCCGCCCGTGGCGTCGAACAGCCGGGGTACGAGCCCGAGCAGCGTCGACTTCCCGCTGCCGGTCGACCCGATCACCGCGGTCGTCTCACCGGGCAGCGCCTCCAGAGCGACCTCCTGCAGCACCGAGGCCTCGGCGCCGGGGTACTTGAACCCGGCCCCGCGGATTTCCAGATGGCCGTGCCTGGCCAGCTCCGTGACCGGCTCCAGCGGCGGCACCACGCTGGAGTCGGTGCCGAGGACCTCCTGGATCCGTTCGGCGCAGACCTCCGCGCGCGGCACCATCATGAACATGAAGGTGGCCATCATCACGGACATCACGATCTGCATCAGATAGGAGAGGAACGCGGTGAGGGCCCCGATCTGCATCGCGCCGCTGTCGATGCGGTGCGCGCCGAACCAGACCACCGCGATCGACGACACGTTCACCACGGTCATGACCGTCGGGAACATCAGGGCCATCAGCCGCGCGGTCCCCAGGGACACTTCGGTCAGATCGCTGTTGGCGCCCTCGAAGCGCTCCTTCTCGTACGCGTCCTTCACGAAGGCGCGGATGACGCGGTTACCGGTGATCTGCTCACGCAGCACCCGGTTCACCGCGTCGAGCCGGACCTGCATCTTGCGGAACAGCGGACGCATCCGCCGGACGATCAGGGAAACGAGCACGAGCATGACCGGGACCACCGCGATCAGCACGAGCGAGAGCGGCACGTCCTGCCCGAGCGCCAGCACGATGGCGCCCACGCACATGATCGGCGCCGAGGCCATCAGGGTGAACGACATCAGGACCAGCATCTGGATCTGCTGGACGTCATTGGTCGTGCGGGTGATGAGTGAGGGTGCGCCGAAGTGCCCGACCTCACGGGCGGAGAAGGACTGCACCCGGTCGAAGACTCCGGCGCGGATGTCCCGGCCGAGCGCGGCGGCCGTACGGGCCCCGAAGTAGACGGCGCCCATGTTGCAGATCACCTGGACCACGCTGATGGCGATCATGAGACCGCCGAAGCTCAGGATGTAACCCGAGTCGCCCTTCACGACACCGTTGTCAATGATGTCCGCGTTGAGCGTCGGCAGATAGAGGGTGGCGCAGGTCTGGAACAGCTGAAGCAGCGCCAGCAGAGCCATGGGTTTCTTGTACGGGCGCAAATAGGCCCGCAGAAGTGAAATGAGCACGTGCAGTCTCTCGGGTCGGCGGTCCGGCGGGGCTTCCGGCATGGGAGGACGGTGAGCGGTCCACCCAGTTTCCGGCACCGCGCGACCCGATACGAACCGTTTTCCTCAAACCGCGGTCAAGAACCCTGCCATCAGGACGGGTCTCCGAAAGCTCCTGGATGGATCTGGTCACGCGTCGCCGCGTACTGCTTACGCACCGCTTGCCCCACCGCGAGCCCGTCGCCCGGTTCGAATACCTGTGCGGCGGCGCCCTGCCAGGCGGGCGGTGTCTCCGCGTCCAGGGTGCCTTCGGACACCCCGAGTGCCCACGCCGCCTGCCGGGCCGCACCGACAGCCGCGTAGTCGGCGGGCTGCGGTACGACGACCTGCGCCCCGAAGATGCCGGGTGCCGCGGCCTGGACGGCCGGCAGCTCGGCGGCCGCCCCCAGCATGAACACGCGGCGGACCTCGACCCCGCGGTCCCGCAGCACGTCCATCGCGTCCGCCAGTGAGCAGAGCATGCCCTCGAAGGCCGCCCGCGCCAGATGCTCGCGCTTCATCGACTCGCGCCGCAGCCCCGACAGGGTGCCCGCGGTGTGCGGAAGCTGCGGGGTGCGCTCACCCTCCAGGTACGGCAGGAGCACGAGCCCGGAAGCACCCGGTGTGGAGGTCAGCGCGAGCGCGGACAGGGCGTCCAGATCCTCCACGCCCAGCAGTTCGGCGGTGCCGCGCAGAGCCCGTACGGCGTTGAGCGTGTGCACCACCGGCAGGTGCATCCCGGTGGCGTCGGCGAAGGAGGTGATCATGCCCGACGGATCGGACAGCGCCTCGTGATGTACGGCCATCACCGACCCCGAGGCGCCGAGCGACACGACGACGTCGCCCGCCGAGACCCCCAGACCGAAGGCCGCGGCCATCGTCTCGCCGGTACCCGCCGAGATCAGCAGACCCTCCGGCGTGGTCCCCGCGGCGTCGGAAGGACCGAGCACCTCCGGCAGTGCCGCCGGATGGCCGAGGGCCAGCTCCACCAGATCGGGCCGGTAGGCGCCGGTCGCGGCCGACCAGTAGCCGGTGCCCGAAGCGGCGCCCCGGTCGGTGATCCGCCGCGCAGGCCGCCCCAGCAGCTGCCACACGAGCCAGTCGTGCGGCTGGAGCAGCGCGGCGATCTTCGCGGCGGCCTCCGGCTCCTGCCGCACGAGCCACCGCAGCTTCGCCACCGGCTGCGCCGCGTGCGGAACCGAGCCGACGGCCTCGGCCCACGCGGTACGGCCGCCGAGCGAATCCACGAGATCCGCTGCGGCGACCTGCGCCCGCTTGTCGTTGCCCACCAGTGCCGGCCGCACGAGATTGCCCTGCCGGTCCAGTGGCACCAGGCCGTGCTGCTGGGCCGACACGCCGATGGCCTGCACACCTTCCAGCAGACCGCCGGACGCCGCCTCGCCGAGCGAGAGCAGCCAGCTCTGCGGATCGGCTTCGTGCTTGCTGGCTGTGTTGTCCTTGCTGGCCTCAGCCGCCTGCGGGTGCGGCGCATACCCCTGGCGCAGCACGGCACCTGTGTCCGTGTCGCACACGACGATGCGCGTGAAGGCGGCTGAGCTGTCAAGACCGGCGACTATCCCCATGCGGCCCGATTGTGCCGCACGCGGCGTCCTCAGGTGTTGGTGGTGCCCCAGTCGTCCTCGACAGTGCCGTTCCGCTCCCGCATCGACCTGACCCGGTGGGCCATCGCGTCGGGCATCCTGTCGCCCATCTTCTCGCTCACCGAGTGGAGCGCCTTGCCCGCGACATCCCGCCCGTTCTGCGCCGCGGCCTCGGCCGCGTTGCGCACGGCGGGGTTCTCCGCGACCTGGCGTGCGCCCTTCTTCAACTGCTCGTAACGCTCCCGTCCGGCACGTGTGCCGATCACATAACCGAGAGCGAGTCCTACGACGAACGTCAGCTTGTACCGCATGGCTGCCTTCCCTTGTGCCGGTGCTGCCCGCCTACCCGGCAAGCGCGTGATCACCCGGGGCGGAACCGATTGGCGGAGCACCCCCCTGCTTGCGCTAATGTATGTGTCGCAGCGAGCACACGCCCCCCGGGAACGCTTCGGTGGGTACGTTCGGTGCACAGCAGCAATCCCCTGTAGCTCAATTGGCAGAGCAGCCGGCTGTTAACCGGCAGGTTACTGGTTCGAGTCCAGTCGGGGGAGCGCGGTCCCCTGTAGCTCAATTGGCAGAGCATTCGGCTGTTAACCGGAGGGTTACTGGTTCGAGTCCAGTCGGGGGAGCACATGACGGAAGAGGGCCCTACGGGGCCCTTTTTCGTGCTCTTTTCCACCGGGGTGGAACCGTCCCGGCCACGGCGCAGTCCTCATGATCGAGCGATGCCGACCATCCGAGGCAGGAGATCGTATGAGCGGCTATGCTGCGGCAGACGGCGCGCACACATGTACGCGCCACGCCGTAAAGGGGCGGTAGCTCAGCCGGTTAGAGCAGCGGACTCATAATCCGTCGGCCGTGGGTTCGAGTCCCACCCGCCCCACCGAGTATCCCCAGGCAGAATCGTTCTGACCTGGGGAAACGTGTTTTTCGGGGGCTGTTTTGTGTGTGGCGGACGCCTAACGGGGGTGTGGCGAATGGGCGTCTTCGCGTGCCGAAGAGAGTCTTTGGCTGCTGTGACCTGGGGTTTTGTCGTGGCGCCTCCATGGGATGCGTGAAGGGGCGTCCCACCCGCCCGTTTCGATAGTTGGGTGGTTGGGCTGTCGCCCCCGCGCTGCCTGAGGGTTGCTCCGAAGGGCGCCGGTTCTGCGTCGGCAGATTGGGGTGGACCGGGTGTCCCGTGGGCGAACTGCGCCCGCGGGGATGCTCCGCACAGTGCGAACCTGCCCATCGTTGCCTCGCGGTCGGCCCCGTGCTGTCGGGGTGTTGGCCTGATGGATCGTCGGTAGTGATCAAGACGGCGTGTGGTGCGGTGGGGGTGGCAATATTCCGAGCGAATGAAAACGGCCCTGCCGCCGGACAACGCCCCAGGTCAAGAAGTGTTGACCCGCGCCTGCGGGGATGGTCCGTCAGCTCCAGCGCGACGCGGGCCGACGGTCCCGTTGACCCCGCGCCTGCGGGGATGGTCCGGTGCGCGGTCGCTGACTCACGCACCACCGACCGTTGACCCCGCGCCTGCGGGGATGGTCCGTGGGTGTCCTTGGGCGCCTACAAGTTCACCTCCACCCCGAGCTTGAGCCTGTCAAACTTCACCCCCGACGGCACCGCCGATTCCGACGTAGCCTTCGGCGCCATCGCCTTCCAGCCGGTAACTGGTACGTTCGTCAACCGCACCATGACCGCGGCCTCGGTCTTCGACCCGAACCAGGAGCTCAACTCCAACTGGCCCGTCACCGACCTCAACACTCCCATTCGGTCAGAGAAATCACTCTACGACTGGGCGATCTAACAGTCCCACGGCACGGACAGCGGCCCGCTGTGGGACGGCTCCCCCCAGCGACTCCGTATCATCCGCGGGCCTCACCGGTTGGGATCGCTGCACGAGCACGGTAACGGAGACATGCACGGGCCAGCGGACCTACGACGCGGCCGAGCAGTGGTACCAGAACGTCAAGCAGGGTGGCTACAAGCCGACCGCTGACGGATCGGCGCCCGCGATGTCCGTTCCTGTATGGATGGGTATGTCCAACCATCGCCCGAGCCCGTCGGAAACGCCCTCCCAGGCGTATCAGGACGCGAACAGCTACAAGATCAAGAGCGATGTCAGCGTGACGTTCGTGAAGGATTCCACTGGCCATATCATCGCGGGCAGCGAAGGTGCGAACTACCAGGTCAAGGTCGGAAACGCTCACTTGCCCACCTTCGTCACCACGCTGATCAAGGCGATCTCGGCGGACTATAAAATTCCGGCTCCCGACCTGACCTATACCACGCCCGACGCCCTGGAATACGGACGCACCTACACCGCTGACCCCCTCAAGGGCGGGGACACCCCGGGGCAAGCCTACTTTCCGCACTTCCGGGGCGCGCGACTGAACTCCGACCAGACGTGCGTGGAATTCGCGCGGTAGGAGGCGGTGTTCATGGATACCGCGCCATGATCGGCCATCGCTCCATCAACGACAACGTCAAAGCATGGCTCGACAAAATCAACGCCAGCCCCGATACCAACTGCGCGGTGCGCCGTTCTGCGGGAGATATCTACTCGATGTTCTTCCACAACTCGGGCGACTGGAACAACAACATGTGGGGCACCATGATCGGCAATGCTCCGCCAATCTGGCACGACATCGCCGCCGCCTTCTGTGCGGACGGCGGGGTGAAGCCAACGCACGAAGAGGATAACGGGGACGCCACGCCGGACAACGGCATCATGTTCCAGAGCTATATGCCTGACCTCTACGTCTACATCGACGGGAAGATGACCGACGACCTCGGCCGTCCCTCCAGCGCGAAGGTGCACGGCGGTGACTGGAAGAACTTCTCCAACTTCCCAGCCACCGCTCCCTACGGCAACGCGTTCGGAAGCTGCGACGCCTTCAACCGAGGAAGCGGAGGCAACCCATGGAGCGTCGCACCACCCGTCCCGGTCCTTGGCGACGGCCCGGGAATCGACCGTCGAGTGTCGTTCACTGTGACGAGCCAGCGACCAAGTTCACCACCACGTGACGTCGTGACGTCAGATGGTTGAATAATCGGGGGCCGGGTGACAGCTCGGCCCCCGATCTAGGTGAGAGGAAGCGACATGGGCGCAGGATTCATATTCATCTTCGTCCCGCTGTTCTTGTACTTGACTCCCGTGACTCTGCTGTGCGTGAAAATCGCCGACAGGACATCGTGGAAGATGGGTCTCGTCTTCGCGAGCGGTCTCATATTCCTTCCCGCTGTATTTGTCGGGAGCTGGATCCTCACTGAATCCGGCATCTGGTAAATCGAAGGACTGAAGAGCCGTGACAGTTATTTCCCTCGCCCTGGCATTGGCAATTATCGTTACTTCCTATGTCTGGCCTATCGTGCCGTTGATCGTCTACCCGATGCGTAGACGGCGTGGACTATTGGCCGCACTGTACTGCGGCGCTCTCGGCCTGGTATGTGCAGTGGAGTTCCGTGACTTCCATTACATGGTCGGCGACTTTTTCAAAGCTTCCGTCTTCACCGCCGTTACAAGGGTGGTCGTTGAAATCACCGGGGTCGCGGAACCGGCGCGCAGAAGTCGGGAAGCAGCGCGCCGTTCGCAGTCGTAGTGACCCTGGGGATGCCGCGTACTGGCGCTTGTAGATCTCTGAGCCGAAGCAGACGGGCCGGCTGCCGCCGCTGCCGCGGCGTTTGCGGTTGGCCCGCTGGGCCTTTGGCTCGCGGGAATCGTGTGCTTGATCCGGTCAAGCCGCCCCGGGACCGTCTGGGCCCCTCGTCGGGCCGGTGTTCTCGGGCATCGATCTTTCTTCGGGACGTGTAGTGCCTTCTTTTGGGCCCCGGCGGCCACCGGCATGCGGATGGGCTCGGCAGGAAGTGGAGTCGACGCTGACCGTCGACCAGTCGAGCCTGCCTGCCAGTTCAGCGTCGGCTTGGACGGCACACAGGATCCGGCCCCACGTGCCTTTCGACCAGCGGCGGTGACGTTCGTTAGCGGTCTTCCAACTGCCGAGACGCTCAGGAAAATCCCGCCACAGTATGCTGGTCCGCACCCGAAAAGGAATCCCGTTGACCACCCTTCGGTGGTCGCACCAGCGACTACCGCGTCGTCCAACCAACGACGGAAGCGGCTCCAGTCGGACCCGCTCCGCATTCGTCGAATCGCCCCGCCCCATGCCGAGCACAACTACCCGCCAGCCAGACAGTCACATGGTCCGCCGGACGGGATCTAGACGAGACGGCGCCGGAGTTGATGCCGCGCCCGCGGGGGACAGCCCGAACTGCGACGCGTCATGCTGCCCGCCCAACTGGTTGACCCTGTGCCCGCGTAGATGGACCGAACGATACTGAACTTGATCGGGTGATGTCGGGCTGCTCGCCAGACAGCGTGAAGGTGACCTCGGTAGTCCTCGTTCGGTGAGATATCCGCAGGGCGGCGGCTTGACCGACGTCGAGAGAGACGCGCGGGAGCGGGTCCGGAGCCAGGCCGTGACGTGCTTCGAGGCTGGTGGGAAGAACCGGGAGATCGCTGTCATGCTGCGGGTCTCGGAACGGTCGGTGGAACGTTGGCGACGCCAGTGGCGCGAGGGCGGCCACGCCGGAGTGGCCTCCAAGGGGTCGCCTGGTCGAACCCGACTGTCTGACGCGCAGATGGCCAGGTTGGAGCGGGAGTTGGAGCGCGGTCCGCTGGCACATGGGTGGGCCGACCAGCGGTGGACGCTGGCCCGCGTGAAGACGGTGATCGGCCGGCTGTTCCACGTCTCGTACATTGTGGAGGGCAGGTGGCGACCGCTGCGGCGCTATGGCTGATCCTGGCAGCAGCCGACCCGGCGTGCGATCGACCGTGACGATGACGCAGTGGAGTTATGGAAACGAGAGGTGTGGCCGCGGGTAAGAGCACCGCGGCGGCGAACAGCGGTTGGGTGGTCTTTGAAGACGAGGCCGGCCAGTCGATGACGCCGCCGCGTGCCAGGACCTGGGGCCGCAGGGGCCGCACTCCAGTCGTCCGCGTGCGCGGGCGGGGATCGGGCCGAGTCTCCATGGCGGGGATGATCTGCTACAAGCCGGGTGAGCGATCCCGTTTGTTCTACCCGATTCGTGAGTGCCGGGGCCGCAAGAGCGAGCCGAAGGGCTTCGGCTGGAAGCACTACCGCGACCTCGTCATCCGCGCCCACGCACAGCTCGGCGGCCCGATCGTGCTGGTGTGGGACAACCTGCGCATGTGGTCTGGCGTATGAGCGAGGCTCGGACCATTGCGAGTTGCCGACCGACTCGACGGATCCGCCGCGCAGTCGTCCGCTACGGAACGTAGCGGTGTTCGTCGGGGAAACTGGTGCGGCGAACGCCTAACCGAATCCGATCGAGCTGGATCGAGGAGGGTGTAGCCGGATGGAAACGGGTGTCTATGTCCGTTGTCTCGGCATCGTCGCAGGTGAGAAGCGTCACCGGTTTGGGTTCGAGTCCCACCCGCCCCACCGAGTATCCCCAGGCAGAATCGTTCTGACCTGGTGAGACGTGTTTTCCGGGGGCGTTTTTGTGTGCAGCGTTCGCCGCACGGAGGTGCGGTGAACATGGGTCCCCGCGCATCACAGACGAGCTCTGCATGGCTTTGAACTGGCCTTTTGCGGCGACGCCTCGGTGGGAGCGTCATTGAACGGTCCCATGGCCGTTGAGGGAGGCTTCGCGCTCCGTCAACGGCCGCCATACCCGCATGATGTCCTGCTGTTCCTGCTGTTCCTGCTGTTCCTGCTGTTCCTGCCGTGCCCGGTCTGCTCCGTGCAGGCCGAGCCGACGCCGTCCGGCTTTCTGAACGGCCCGCGGAACCGTGATCAACGCGGGGTGACGCCGTGGTTCTGCGCTGGGGCGTCCGACCCATCGTTCGGTGCCAGGCCGACGTGGCGCCGCAGGTGTTTCCTCAGCGTGGTGGCGTCCGCGAACCCCGACGCCGACGCGATCACGCCGACCAGACCGGTCGACTCCAGCAGCAGCCGGGCTCCGGGTCGGGATCACCGATCCGCGCGACCCAACACTCCCGTACCTGGCACGAGCACCGGCATTCGGCCCTGACCGGTCTCGGTGAACAGGGCGCCTCGCCGTTGATGCTGACGGCGAAGTCCGACACAAGGAGCCGGAGAGTGTTCGCCTCTGTCGAACCGTCTCCCGCATCGATCGCCGGGCTCACGCGCCGGCTCCCGCCGGGCGGCGGTAATCGCTGGGCCGCGTTCCTCGATCCCTCTCGGTGGCGACGGCGGAGGCGGAAAGGAGAGTCGCGGCTGCGAGGCTGCCCCAGAGGGCGGCCGAGCCGCGGGAGGCGAGAGCAGTGACGATCGCCGGGGAGACGGCGAGGCCGAAGCCCGTGGAGAGTTGGAAGCGGGCGAGGGAACGTCCCAGGCCATGGGCCGGGGCGAGGGCAGTGACGAGCGCGGTGGCGCTGCCGGCGTAGATGATCTCGCCGATGGTGCAGACCACGGACACCACGGCGACGGCCGGGGCACCCCAGCCGTGTCCCAGGGAGGTGGCCGCGAGGAAGCCGAGGTAGGACGCGGCCAGCACCACGCCGGAGAGGGCCAGCACGGTCCGCCGGGCGAAGCGGGACATGAAGACGGTGACCGGAACCTGCAGGGTGACCACCAGCACAGTGTTTGCCACGAAAATGGCCCCCGACCACACCGGGGACGCGTACAACTGTGTCACCAGGACCAGGGGAAGGGCGATTTCGGGGATGTTGAGGCAGAAGACGTAGATCACGTTGGCAGCCAGCAGCACGCGCATCCGGGGTGCGGGCTCGTCCTCCCGGTCCTTGGCCGCGGCAACGGCCGGATACGCGCGCAGATGGACCGACCATGCCAAGGCCGCCGCGGCGAGGTAGGCGAGGCCGGTGACGGCTGCCAGCGCCTGCAACGCGGTCGTGCCACCCGTCAGGCACGCGGTGGCCAACAGTCCACCGGCGCCCAGGCCCGCGTTGCGCAGCGCACGGCCCCCTGCGAGGGCGGCGTCGCGTTCGCGGCCGTGGGCGACCGTGGCCACCAGGGCCGCATGGGCGGCCGGCCAGGACTGGTTGCCGATGCCGAGGAAGAGCGCAGCCGCCATGAACAGCCACGGGCGCCCCGCCGGGGCGGCCAGCAGTAGCGCCACTCCCAGCACCCGTACCAGCATCGACGCTGCCACGACCGTGCTGCGTGCGCCCCGGTCCAGCCATCGCCCCACCGCGGGCATGCACACCAGAGCCACGACGCTGCTTGCCGTCATGGCGATGCCGGTGGCCGACACGGACAGCTTCAGCACCGCCACCCCGTAGAGCAGCAGGAAGGGACGCAGCAAGCCGGTGCCGAGCGCGTCCACGGCCAGGGCGACGGCATAGCGGGGGCCTCCGGAGGCACGGACGAGAGCGCGCGGCTGGATCTTGGTAGTGGTTGCCATGGCGTCAAGGGTGTGTTCGGTCGCCGGGCCGGGGCGCGTCGGTTGACGGACACCGTCAATCGACGCGGTCGTCGCCATGTGACCGTCGATGATGAGGGGATGACGTTGAGAATCGACATCGGCGGTCCGCCGTCGGGGCAACTGCGGTTCGCCGCCTCCCCGCTGGCCGAGCTGACCGCGATGCTGCACGTGCTGGCCGAGCCCGCGCATCACCCGCAACTCGCCGGCTGGGCCGGGGACGTCTGGGCCGGGCTGCGGCCGGAACTGGCCGAGCGGCTCAGGGAAGCGGAGTTCCTCTGGCGTTCCTCACGAGCCGACTTCCTGGTTCCCGCCCGTCCCCGGCCGACCCTCGCCGAGGAGTTGGACGACGTGGACCGGATCGACGACGAAACCTACGTGAGCG
This sequence comes from Streptomyces sp. NBC_00859, assembly GCF_045161865.1. Classification (NCBI taxonomy): domain Bacteria; kingdom Bacillati; phylum Actinomycetota; class Actinomycetes; order Kitasatosporales; family Streptomycetaceae; genus Streptomyces; species Streptomyces sp. NBC_00859. The sequence continues at coordinate 5,642,104 of NZ_CP108826.1, forward strand.
CAGCGCTCATCACTACGTGCGGCAGCAACCGGGTCCACTTCGCCGGACCGTCGCCGCTCGCCGACGCGACGGCGCGCGAGCGCGCCCTGGACCTGGCCCAGGCCCGCGGCGCACTCCAGGAGGCCTTCGCGGAACGGCTGCTCGCGGACCCGGCCGCTGTGCGGGCACGGGTGCGTCACACCCTCGAACAGTGCGCCGAGGCATTCTTCGACGCCGCCTGGACGGGCGTCGCCGTGCAACTCGCCACCGATCTGCGCCTGAAGAACGACCTGTTGAAGCGCCAGGGCGTCGGGGCGGCGCTCGCATCGGTCTCCGGCGCCGTCACCCTGGCACCGGACGGCGACTGCATCATCGTGGACAAGCTCCAGGACAGAGCGACCACCGCCCACGGCACCGGGGTCACGTTCGTCCCCAGCGTCTTCGGCCGCCCGCACCTGGTAGCGGTCCACGCGCCCGGGTGGCACCCGGTGGTGCAGTACCCCGTGACCGAGCCGACCCCCTCGGAGCCGGTGCCGCTGGAAACAGTCACGCTACGACTGGAAGCACTCGCGCATCCGGTACGGCTGCGGCTGCTGCGCACCCTGGCCCGCGGCCCGCACACCACCGGTGAACTGGCGCATGCCTGGGAACTCTCGCCCCCGGAGGTCTCCCGCCACCTCGCTGTCCTGCGCCGCGCGGGCCTGCTCGCGACCCGGCGACACGGGCGCTACGTCCAGTACACCCTCAACCTGCCCGAGATGACGACGCTGGGCACGGACCTGCTGGCGGCCGTCCTGCGCTGAGCAGTTGCGTTCTGCCAGAACGCGAGCGACCGCCTCTTTCGTGACATCGTCCTACTCGGCAGGGCGCCGAGCCGCCCGTCGCGACCGCCGGCCGCCCCCGGGCAGCCGGGCAGCGCACCGGCTGCATCCGCCCCGGCCGTATCGCGCCGGGCCATGACTCACGACCTTGCCTACCGCTGAACTTCACGGCCTCGGCTTCACCTTCGGCTTCCTGCTGGGCGAGACGATCCGCCACTCCGACGGCCGCGGTGTGGACCGGCTGGTGCGCGAGGAGATCGCCGGACCACTCGGAATTCCCCCGGAGGAGCTGGCTCTCGGTCTGCCGCCCGAATTCCTGAACCGGGTGGCCACGCACGCCGACGGGGACGACACCGACGACACGGCAGCGGCCGGAACACCGGACGGCCCGGACGTACCCCTGACCGGCATGCGCCTGACATCGCTTCCGGACCACCCGAGGTACCTCACGGCATGCGCTCCCGGCACCGGCACGGGCACCGCTCGCGGCCTGGGCCGCCTGTACGGCGCGCTGGCCTGCGGAGGAGCGCTCGACGGCGCACGGCTGATGTCCGCCGAGCGGTTACGGACAGCGGCTGTTCGCAGAGTCGGCGGCATGGATACGATCCTGCACAAGCGCGTCGACCGGTCCCTCGGCTACTCGCAGGGCTCCCCGGATCGGCCATGGGGCCGGGCACCTTCGGCCACGAAGGAATGGGCGGCTCCATGGGATTCGCCGACTCGCCGACTCGCCGACCCGGCGAGCCGCTTCTCCTTCGCCCTGACCAAGAACAGGCTGGTGGAGGATTTCTCGGAGACCGGCGCCGCCGGCCGCATCTTGCACGTTCTGCGGCAGGCCCTCAACCTGGGGCTGTGACCCGTGTACGGCGACTTGTTGCAGCGTCTGGTGCTGTGAGCGGAAACGGTCACTGGCTTGGCCGCAGGACTCGTACTCGCCCCATGGGGACCATGGAGGCTCTACCGCTGTCCGGCGAAGTCAAGGCTGGGCGGGGCCGATATCGCCATGAGGGCGGCCTCATGGGCGGACCGGGTTTCACGTCGGATCACCCGGGCGAGCCGACGTCAGTAAGTGTGCGCGACGGTCGAGGGAGGGAGTTGTCCCGGTGACGGACAACGGCTTGGCGTGGATCGGGGAGCACTGGTACAGCGGTGCGATCGTCAAGGACGGGATGCTCTCGGACATCAGCCTCACAGCGGTGCGTGGCGTGGACCCGGTGGACTTTGTGGTGCGCCTCGGCGCCGACCGGGGCATGGCCGAACGGCCGCCACATTTCAAGGACTTCGACAGGCTGAGCGTGAGACCGGGCGACAGCGTGGCGATGTTCGGCCGGAGCGGCGAGTGGACGTATGTCCTGGAGGCCGAGCGGTCCACCTGGCACCTCGTCCTCCTCGACCGGCTGGGCCAGGACACCTTGGTGGAGGAGGGTGTCGAACTCGTTTGCCTGGACCGCTTTCTGCACGAGTCCCCATGGGTGTGTCACGTCGACGCAGCCGGCGAAGTGAGTTCCGGCGAGCCCGGCGACAGTCTGCTGGAGACCGCTGTCCCGCCCGTGGACCGGTTCGGGACGTTCGCCGCGCTGGACGCGGCCGTGCGCCGGGCCGGGGCGGTACGGGACACCTTCCCCGGCTGCGACGACCCCGATGACGAGGACGAGGGGTTGACGAAGCGGCTGTTCGCGGCGGTGGGTGAGCATCTCGGGCTGTCGCTGCCGCGCCGGGAGATCGAGCTGGGGATGCTGCCCGCGGTGCACCTGCCCTCGCCGGTGTGAACCGGTAGCAAGCCGAGGGCGCGCCGCGCCCTCCCGGCGCGGCGCCCCCTGTGAGCGGGGTGGTGCTACTGGGTCTTCGCGGCCGTGACGCGCCGCACTTCACCGTCGTGCCGTCGAGGGCGCTGGTGCCACCGCCGACCGCGCCCATCCGGCGGGGCGGACCACTGTGCGGTCGCCGCTGATGTCTCCGGCGGGCAGGAGACGCAGCGGCTGCTGCCGTGACGGCTGGCCGGCCGGTGCTGGATCAGCCGGGCGTGCGGTGAGACTTGCCGGTACTTCGCCGCGTTCAAGGTGCAGGGCCGACTCGTGGTTGTGGAACACACAGCCGGTCGTCCGGACCGCCGGACCCCGGCATCTTCGGGTTACCCCGCAGCGCGACCGCGACGCCGAACTTCATCACCTGGGGACTGGTGATGTCCGGCCCGTGGCCTCCGGTCCGTGGCCTCCGGCCCCGGAGACGTCCGCGGCCGCGCTGTGGCTGTCGCCGGGCACTCATGAGGCCATGCCCGTCCAGCCGCTGACGTTCTGGACGCCGTGGTTCCCCGAGGGGGTTTTCGTCAGGGGCGGACGGTGCAGACAGCCAGCAGACAGAAGTTCGCCCCCTGTGTGTTGCTGGGGCCGCCGGAGCTGCTCCCGCGGCCTTGGTCGCCGACGGTGCAACGAGCCAGGAGACAGAAGTTGACCCCCTGTATGCCGCGGTAGGCGTCCGAGAGTGACGGCTTGGCCGGTGCCTGCCGCGCCGTGCTGTGTGCTGGGACTGTGCTCGCCCGCCCCGTGGCAGGGGCGGACGCCGCGGCTCCGCCCGCGGACGCCAGCAACAGCAGACCGGCGACCGCGGTGGCGGTCCCCCAACGGGGCCTGGAAAAACGGGGCCTGGAAATGGGAATCCTCAAGGGGGTTCTCCAACTCTCATAGGTCTATATGTCTTTCGCGGTCATTCGGTGCGGGCACCGGCCTGGTTTGGTGGCCGGTGCGTGCGGTTGTGACCCGGCTCGGCCCCGTCGTGCCCAAGTGACCCGCCCGGTGGTGCATAAGTCCGATTGGTTCACCGTGCGGCATGAAAATGTGATCTAAGGCACAGCTCCAGTCCATGGCGCTCGCAGCTCCGAACGGTTTGTCGATAGCGCATGTGAGGCGATGTCGGCATCGGAGGCAGAAGCTGTGGTTCGTCGTGAAGGGGCTGGAGTGCCGACCGGGCGAAAGATCCGGCGACGCTCATTTCGAAGGCGGCGCGAATAGCCGCGCACGTATCGGGCCGGTCCACCGGATGAGCCCGCTACCGCCTGTTCCCCCCTCCGCAGCCGGCACTTGTACGCCCTCGTCGGCCGTCCGGCGTCCCCCCAGCCCGAGGTGAGTTGCGCGTGACCCATGCACAGATCGACGACAGCCGTGCCGACGGCAGCCGCGGAGTTGTCCTTCCGCTGACTGCCGCTCAGCGGGGGCTCTGGTTCGCGCAGAAACTCGACCCGGGCAATCCGTCGTACAACGTGGCGGAGTACGCGGCCATCCCCGGCAGGGTCGATGCCGTGCTCCTCCGGGAAGCCGTCCGGCACGTCGCCGACGAGACGGAGGCGATGCGGCTGACCTTCGGTGAGCGCGACGGAGTCCCCCACCAACGGGTCGGCCCGCACAGCGGTATCGAGGTCCCGCTGGTGGACCTCTCCGGTCACCCGGAGCCGGAGGGTGAAGCGCGGCGCCTGATGGCCGCCGACCTGGCGACCGCGGCCGACCCGGCCGAGGGGCCGCTGGTGCGGATGACGCTCTACCGGCTGGCCGACGACCGTCACTTCTTCCACCAGCAGGTGCATCACCTCGCCCTGGACGGCTACAGCGCGGTGCTCGCACTGGGCCGTATCGCCGACGCATACACGCACTTGGCCCAGCCGGACGCGGAACCCCCCGAGTCGCTGCCTGCGCCGCTGGGGCCGCTGATCGCCGAGGACCGGGACTACGAGTCGTCCGGACTCCGTTCAGCCGACAAGGAGTTCTGGTCCGGGTACCTCGACGGAGCCCCCGCTGCTGCGGGCCTCGCCGGGGAGGAGACGGCCACCCCCGGGCACGGGTTCCGCGCCGCGAGCGGGGAGATCGGCCCGGCCGGGGCCGAGCGGCTGCGCGTGGCTGCCCGTGCCTCCGGTGTCGCCTGGCCCACCTTCTTCATGGCAGCCGTGGCGGCCTACCTCCAGCGGAGCCGGGGCGTGCGCGAGGTCGTGCTCGGGCTACCGGTCACGGGCCGGCGGACCGCCGTGTCCCGTACGACGCCGGGCATGCTCTCCAACATCCTGCCGATGCGGCTGCCGGTGTCCCCGTCCGACCGGGTGAGCGACGTGGCGAAGCGCGCGTCGGCCGAGGCCCGCAAGGTGCTGCGGCACCAGCGCTACCCCGCCGAGGATCTCCGCCACGACCGCGGGCTCTCCGGCGTGGGCGGCCGTCTGGCCGGTCCCTCGGTCAATGTGCTGGCATTCGACGACACGCTCCGCTTCGGGCCGCACACGGCCACCCTGCACAACCTCTCCGTCGGCCCGGTCGACGACATGGTGGTGGCCGTGCACGCCTCGTACGGGGGCGGGGGGCTGCGGATCGATCTGCTGGGCAACCCCCGGCTGTACACCCAGCGGGAGCTGGAGGATCATCACGACCGCCTGCTGCGTCTGATCGGGCGCTTCACCGATGACCCCACCCGGCAGATCGGCACGCTGCGGACCGTCGGAGATCCGGAGCAGCGGCGCCTCATCGGCCTGGGCTCGGGGGACACCGCGGAGCCCGGCCCCGTCCCGGCCGCATCCGCCACCGGGACGCTGCCCGAGCAGTTCGCCGCTCGGGCCCGCGAGCGGCCGCAGGACACGGCTGTGGTCTCCGGTGCCGTCCAGCTGACCTTCGGCGCACTCGACGCACGGGTGAACGCCCTCGCCGCGCGGCTCACGGACAGTGGCGCGGGGCCGGGTACCCGGGTCGCGGTCGGACTCTCCCGTTCGGCGGAGCTGGTGGTCGCGATGCTGGCGGTCATGCGGACCGGCGCCGCCTATCTGCCGCTCGACCCGACCTATCCGGCCGACCGGCTCGCCTACATGATCGAGGACTCCCGCCCGGTCGCGCTGGTCGCGACGCGGGAGTCGGCGGACCGCACCGACCCGGCGGGCGTGCTGCCGCTGGTGGAGCCGGACCCGGTGGAACCCGCCGTACCGCTGCCCGCCCCGGCCCGCTCGACGCTGCCCGGACCGCGCGACCCCGCGTACGTCATCTACACCTCGGGCTCCACGGGCCGCCCCAAGGGGGTGGTCGTCGAACACCGTTCCCTGACCAACCTGCTGGCGCACCACCGCAGGGAGGCCCACACCCTGGCGGAACGCGCGCTCGGCCGCAGACTGCGGGTCGCCCTCACGGCCGCCACCTCGTTCGACGCGTCCTGGGACCCGGTCCTGTGGATGCTGGCCGGACACGAACTGCACGTCGTGGACGACGACACCCGCAGGGACCCCGAGGCGCTGGTCGCGTTCCTGGTGGACCGGCGTATCGACGCCATCGAGACCACGCCCAGCTACCTCCGCCAGATGATCACGGCCGGACTGCTCCGTTCTTCCGTGCACCGCCCCAGGGTCGTCGCGCTCGGCGGGGAAGCGGTCGATGACGAACTCTGGAGCCAACTCGCCTCTCACAAGGACCTGTTGGTCTTCAACTTCTATGGCCCCACCGAGACGACGGTCGACGCGGTCACCACCCGGATCTCCGGCGGCACCCCGACCATCGGCCGCCCGGTGTCCGGTGCGCTCGCCTACGTCCTGGACTCGGCGCTCCACCCGCTGCCCGTCGGAATGACCGGTGAGCTCTACCTCGCGGGTGAGGGTGTCGCCCGCGGCTACTCCGGCCGGCCCGGCCTGACGGCGGACCGCTTCCTGCCCGACCCGTTCGGCGCGCCCGGCAGCCGGATGTACCGCACCGGGGACCTGGCGAGCTGGAGCGACGACGGCACTCTGGAGTTCGCGGGCCGCAGCGATCAGCAGATCAAGGTGCGCGGTTACCGCGTCGAGACCGGCGAGATCGAGTCCGCGCTGCGCTCGCTGCCGGGAATCGACGGGGCGGCGGTCACGCTCTCCGCTCCCGAGGGCGGGGGAGTGGAGCGGCTCGCCGCCTACCTGGTGAGCCACGCGGACCCCGGCCCGGTCCTCTCCGAGGTGCGCGACGCGCTCGCGGACGTACTGCCCGAGCACATGGTGCCCACCGCCTATGCCGCCGTCGAACGGCTGCCGCTCACCCCGAACGGCAAGCTGGACGCCGCCCGGCTCCCGCACGCCGCACCCGTGGCGGGCCAGGCCGGCGGCGAACCGCGCACGCCCGACGAGGCCGCCATGTGCGTTCTCTTCGCGGAGTGCCTGGAACTGCCCCGGGCGGGCCGCGACGACAACTTCTTCGCGCTGGGCGGCCACTCCCTCCTCGCCACCCGGCTGATCAGCCGGGTGCGTGCGCACTTCGGTGCCGAGCTTCCGATCCGCTCGCTGTTCGAAGCGCCCACCCCGGCCGGTCTTGCCGCGCTGCTGGACACCGCGCACGGAGCGCGCCCCGCCGTGGCGCCCGCGGTGCCGCGACCCGGGCGGATTCCGCTGTCCTTCGGCCAGCAGCGGCTGTGGCTGCTGGAGCGGATGGGCGAGGGCGGCCGCGCCTACCACCTGCCGATCGCGCTGCGGCTGACCGGCTCGCTCGACCGGGACGCGCTGGCCGGTGCGCTGCACGACGTCGTGCGGCGGCACGAGAGCCTGCGCACCGTGTTCGCCGAGGACGCCGACGGGCCTCATCAGCGGGTCCTCGCCCCTGAGGACATCGGGGTCCCCCTGCTGACGCCGGGTGCGGCCACCGGGAACGGCCGCACCGGCTTCGCCCTGGACCGGGACATCCCGCTGCGGGCGGAGTTGACCGCCACCGGCGCCGACAGCTTTCTCCTGGTCCTGACGTTGCATCACATCGCCGCCGACGGCTGGTCGATGGGCCCGCTGCTCCGCGATCTGTCGGACGCCTACGCGGCGCGGTGCGACGGTACGGAGCCGGACTGGGCTCCGCTGCCGGTGCAGTACGCCGACTACGCGCTCTGGCAGCGCGCGCTGCTCGGCGACCCCGCCGACCCGCAGAGCCTGGCGGGAAGTCAGCTGGAGCACTGGTCAGCAGCCCTGGACGGACTGCCCGCCGAGATTTCCTTCCCGGCCGACCGCCCCCGCCCGGCGCGTCCCTCAGGGCGCGGTGCCACCGTTCCGCTGCGGATCGACGCCGCCACCCACCGGGCTCTCACCGAGCTGGCGGCGCACGACGGCGCGAGCAGCTTCATGGCGCTGCACACGGTGCTCGCCGCCCTGATGGCACGGCTGGGTGCCGGGGACGACATCGCGGTGGGCACCCCGGTCGCCGGCCGCACCGACGAGAGCCTCGCCGAACTGGTCGGGTTCTTCGTCAACACCCTCGTCCTGCGGACCGACACCTCGGGCTCGCCCGGCTTCCGCGAACTGCTGGGGCGTACCAGAGGCGCCGACCTGAGCGCCTACGCCCATCAGGACCTGCCCTTCGAGCGGCTGGTCGAAGAGCTCAACCCGCCGCGCACCCCGGCACGGCACCCGCTCTTCCAGGTCATGATCAGCCTCAACAACGCTCCGGCGCCGGTGGTGTCCCTGCCGGGACTCCGGGCCCGGCACGACGCGGCGGTCGGACGCACCGGCGCGAAGTTCGACCTGACCTGGGACCTGGCCGAGCAGTACGACTCGACCGGCGCGCCGGCCGGAATCAGCGGTGAACTGGAGTACAGCGAGGACCTCTTCGACCGCGAGAGCGCCGAACGCTTCGCGGACCACTACGCCCGCTTCCTGACCGCCCTGCTGCGCGACCCGGACCGGCCCGTCACCGACGTGGACTTCCTGACGGACGCCGAGCGCACGGCCGCACTCGGCGACCCGGTGGACGGAGCGGTGCCCGCACGGGACCGGGGCTCCGACCCCGAGGACACGTTCGGCACCGTCGTCGACGTGCTGACCACCCGGGCCGTCGTCACCCCCGGCCGCACAGCCGTGGTGGACGGCGGCGGCGCCCTCAGCTTCGGCGACCTGCGCGACCGTACGGAACAACTGGCCCTGCTGCTGCACGAGTCGGGCATCCGGCACGGAGACCGGGTCGCCGTCGCACTGCCGCGGACCGTGCTGCACATCGTGGCGCTGTTCGGAGTGCTGCGCGCCGGCGCGGTCTATGTGCCGCTCGACCCCTCGCACCCGCACGCCCGCAACCAGCTGATCCTGGACACCGCCGAACCCGCCCTGGTCCTCACGTCCGGCACGACGGCCGGTGACCTCCCCGAAACCGGTCACCCCAGGCTCCTCATCGGCGACCGCGTCCCGCAGCCCCGCACGGCCGGACCGGTGCCGCAGCCGCCCCGGCCCCGTGATGCCGCGTACGTGCTGTACACCTCGGGGTCCACCGGGCTCCCCAAGGGCGTAGTGGTCGAACACCGGGCGCTCGCCAGTCTGCTCGCCAGCCACCAGGAGCGGCTCATCGGGCCGGCGGAGCGCGCCAACAACGGACTCGCGCTGCGTGTCGCGCTCACCGCGGCAGCCACCTTCGACGCGTCGTGGGACCCGCTGCTGTGGATGGCCGCGGGGCATGAACTCCACCTGGTGGACGACGCGGCACGGCGCGACCCCGAAGCACTCACCGCGTATCTGCACAACCGCGCGATCGACGTATTGGAGACCACCCCCTCCTTCCTCGAACAGCTCCGCGCCTGCGGCCTGTTCGCACCGGGACGTGCCCGCCCGCGGGTGCTGGCCCTGGGCGGCGAAGCGGTCAACGAGGCGCTCTGGAACGACCTGGCGGAGCTGGAGGATGTCGCCGTCTGGAATCTGTACGGGCCCACCGAGACCACCGTCGACAGCGTCATGGGACAGATCACCGCCGGAACCCGGCCGCACATCGGACGGCCTGTCGACCGGATGCGCGCCAGGGTACTCGACGCCCGTCTGCGCCCCGCAGCGCCGGGCGTGACCGGTGAGCTGTATCTGTCCGGCGCCGGGGTCGCCCGTGGATACGAGAACCGGGCGGCTGCCACCGCCGCACGCTTCCTGCCCGATCCCTACGGCCGGCCCGGAGCGCGCATGTACCGGACCGGCGATCTGGTGCGCCGCTGTTCGGGATATCTGGAGTACGTCGGCCGGGCCGACGGCCAGGTCAAGGTCCGAGGATTCCGCGTCGAGACGGGTGAGGTCGAGGCGGCGCTCCTGCGGCACGCCGGGGTGGCCCAGGCCGCCGTGGCCGTGCGCCCCGACGCGTCCGGCGCGGGTCGGCTCGTGGCGTGGGCCGTCCCCTGCGACGGCCAGGACCTCTCACCGCGCACCCTGCGCACCTTCGTGGCCGGGCGGCTCCCGTCGTACATGGTGCCCTCCTCGGTCGTCCCCGTCGCGGGGTTGCCGCTGACCGTGCACGGCAAGGTCGACTTCGACTCCCTGCCGGACGGGGCAGCCGAGTGCGACGAGACGGCGGACCCGCCGCACTCGGCGCAGGAGGAGATCCTGTGCGCCCTGTTCGCCGAGACACTCGGACACACACGAGTGGCCCGCACCGCCGACTTCTTCGACCTCGGCGGTCACTCCCTGCTGGCCACCCGCCTCGTCGGCCGGATCCGCTCCGCCTTCGGCGTCGAACTTCCCGTCCGTACCCTCTTCGAGGCCACCACCCCCGCCGCACTGGCGGAGCGGCTCGGCGATGCCGGCGCCGCGCGGCCCGCGCTGCGCAGGGCGGCCCGCCCCGACCGGCTGCCGCTCTCACCGGCCCAGCAACGGCTGTGGTTCCTGCACCGCATGGACCCGGACGACGCCGCCTACCACATCCCCGTCGCCGTCCGGCTGACCGGAGCACTGGACCGCGAAGCCCTGCGCTGTGCGCTGGCCGACGTGGTGGCCCGGCACGAGAGCCTGCGCACCCTCATCCAGGAGACCGGCGGCGAGCCCCACCAGACCGTGCTGGCCCCCGGCGGCGCCCGCCCCGAACTCCCGGTGACGGCGGCCGACCGGACCGGGATCGAGGACGCACTCCGCGCGTCCTCGGTGCGGAGCTTCGACCTGGCGCATGAACTGCCCCTGCGGGCCGAGCTGTTCGCGCTCGCCGACGACCAGCACGTGCTGCTGCTGACGGTGCACCACATCGCCGCGGACGGCTGGTCGATGGGCCCGCTCGCCCAGGACCTGGCCGGTGCCTACAGCGCCCGGATGGCGGGCCGCGCCCCCGCCTGGACACCGCTCCCCGTGCAGTACGCCGACTACGCGCTGTGGCAGCGCGCCGTACTCGGCGCCGCCGATCGGTCCGACAGCCTCGCGGCGCGCCAGCTCGCCCACTGGCGCAAGCAGCTGGAATCGGCACCGGCGGAGATCGCGCTGCCTGCCGACCGGCCCCGGCCAGTACGTCCCAGTGGCCGGGGCGGCACCGTCGCCCTGCGGTTCTCGCCGGAGACCACCGAAGCGGTCTCCCGCCTCGCCCGCTCATCGGGCACCAGCACCTTCATGGTGCTGCACGCCGCGCTGACCGCCCTGCTGCACCGGGTCGGCGGGGGCGACGACATCGTGGTGGGGACACCGGTCGCCGGACGCACCGACGAGGCGCTGGACGGACTCGTCGGGTTCTTCGTCAACACCCTCGCCCTGCGTGTCCGCACCGAAGGCGCGCCCACCTTCCGGGAGCTGCTGGGGCGGGTGCGCGAGACCGATCTGGCGGCCTACGCCCATCAGGACATCCCCTTCGAGCGCCTCGTCGAAGAGCTCAAACCCGACCGCTCGCTCAGCAGGCACCCGCTCTTCCAGGTCATGCTCACACTCAACAACACGGCCCAGCCCCAGCTGGAACTCCCCGGCCTCCAGGCGCAAATGAGCGGAATCGGCACCGGGGGAGCCAAGTTCGACCTGTCCCTGAGCCTGACCGAGCAGCGCGAGGCCGGCGTCCACCGGCTCGAAGGAACCCTCGAGTTCAGCCGGGACCTCTTCGACACCGGGACCGCCCGCGACCTCGCGGACTGGTTCACCCGGCTCGTGGCGGACGCGGCCGCCGCACCGGACACCTCCGTCCGCGACCTCGCCCTGATCCCCGCCGCCGAGCAGACCCGGCTGACCGCCCTCGGCGAAGGGCGGCCCGCTCCGGACGGAGCCGGCACCGTACTCGACCGGTTCGCCAGGACCGTCGCCGCCGCGCGCACCAGCGACATCGCTGTCACCGCCCCCGACGGCAGCCTCTCCTTCACCGAGCTCGACTCCCGCTCCGACCGCATCGCGGCCCTCCTCACCGACAGCGGGGTACTCCCGGGCGAGCCGGTCGCCGTCCTGCTGCCCCGCTCCACCGACTCCCTCGCCACGCTCATCGGCGTACTCAAAGCGGGCGCCGTGCACGCGCCGGTGGACGAGAGCCTGCCCACGGCGCGCATCACCGCGATCCTCGACGACGCCCGGCCGCGCACCGTCGTCACCGTTGCGGACACCGAGGAGCGGATACCCGGGCAGTGGCCCCGGACGGTCCTCGACAGCGACCGGTCGGCGCGCGCCCTGGCCCTGCCCGCCCCGGCCCCCGCACACCGCCCCGCACCGGACGACCCCGCCTACCTGATCCACACCTCGGGTACGACGGGCCGCCCCAAGGGGGTGCTCGTCGCGCACCGCTCCCTGGCCAGCCTGCTGGAACACCACCGCGACCAGGTTTTCGCTCCTGCCGCGCGCGCGGCGGGCCGGCCTCGCCTGACCGCCGCGCTCACCGCGACGCTCTCCTTCGACGCGGCCTGGGACCCGGTGCTCTGGATGTTCGACGGGCACCGTCTGCACCTCGTGGACGACCTCACACGCCGTGACCCCGAAGCCCTGGTCGCGAGCGTGCGGGCGGACCGGCTCGACGTCCTGGAGACCACGCCCACCCATGCCCGGCAGCTCCTGGACAGCGGACTGCTCGCCGATGGAGCGCACCACCCCGCCGTGCTGATCCTGGGCGGCGAAGCCGTTCCGCAGGAACTCTGGGGCGAGCTGCGCTCCGCCCCCAGAACACAGTGCTGGAACTTCTACGGGCCGACCGAGGCCACCGTCGACACCCTGGAGACCCGGTTGACGGCAGCGGCCCGCCCGGTGCTCGGCGCACCCGTGACCGGTACCCGGGTCCACGTCCTGGACGACGCGCTGCGCCCCGCACCCGCCGGAATCGCCGGCGACCTCTACCTCGCGGGCGACAGCCTCGCCCTGGGGTACCTGGGCCGCCCGGCGGAAACCGCCCGCACATTCCTGCCCGACCCGTACGGGCCGCCCGGCAGCCGGATGTACCGCACCGGCGACCGGGCACGCCGTACCCGCGACGGTGAGCTGGAGTTCGCGGGACGCTCAGACAACCAGGCCAAGATCCGCGGCTTCCGCGTCGAACCGGACGAGATCGCCGCCGTACTCGCGGCGCACCCGCAGGTCGAGGCGGCGGCAGTGGCCGTGCACGGGGGTGATGGCGCCGGGGCCGCACTGGCCGCCTACGTGGTACCGGCGGACCGCGCCGCACCGGCCGACTCCGCTCTGCTCCGGGACCACGCGGCGCGCCAACTGCCCTCGTACATGGTGCCGTCCAGCTGGCTCACGCTGGACCGGCTGCCGCTGACCCCGAGCGGCAAGCTCGACCGTGGAGCGCTGCCGACGCCGACGCCGCGCATCCGGGACGGAGAGAGCGGCCGGGTGCCGCGCACCCCGCGCGAGGACGTGCTCTGCCAGCTCTTCGCCGAAGTGCTCGGACTCGACCAGGTCCTGATCGACGACGACTTCTTCGCGCTCGGCGGGCACTCCCTGCTGGCCACCCGCCTCATCGGCCGGATCCGGACGGCGCTCGGCGTGGAACTCGGCATCCGGGCCCTGTTCGAGGCCCCGACCCCGGCCGGGCTCGCGGAGCGGCTCGACAGCGCGGCCGGCAACCCGCTGGCCACCCTGCTGCCGCTGCGCACGGCGGGCAGCCTTCCCCCACTGTTCTGCGTCCACCCCGCGGGCGGCCTCGCCTGGTCGTACGCGGGCCTGCTGCCGCACCTGGACGAGGGCCGGCCGCTGTACGGACTCCAGACCCCGAACCTGGACGGTGAGGCCCCGTTCCCCGAAAGCATCGAGGCCATGGCCGCCGTCTACGTGACGGAGCTGCGGACGGTCCAGCCGCACGGCCCCTACCACCTGTTCGGCTGGTCCTTCGGCGGGAACGTCGTCCAGGAAGTCGCGGTCCAGCTCCAGGAGGCGGGGGAGCGCGTCGCCCTGCTCACCATCCTCGACGCGTTCCCGGTCGCGCCCCTCGACGACCTGGACAGCGCCGACCGGGACACCGTCTTCCGGGCACTGCTCGGGAACCTCGGCGTGGACGGCGCGGCGCTCGACGGGGCAGCCGCTGTGGACGCCACGACGGTACGCGACGAGTTCCGGCGCACCGGCAGTCCACTGGGGGCACTCGAACCGGCCACGATCGATCACATGGTGGACAACTTCGCGGGCCAGGCGCGGCTGATGCGGGTCTACACCCCCCGTACCTTCCACGGCCCCGCGCTCTTCTTCACCGCCGCGGAAGGCCGCCCCGCCGGCACCTTCGGCACGGACCTCTGGGCGCCGTACATCACAGGCCCGGTCGTGAACCACGACGTGGCCTGCGCCCACGCCCGGATGATGCAGCCCGCAGCCCGCGAGCAGATCGGAACCACGGTGGCCGCAGCCCTGCGCGCCACTCACCGCACCGCACAAGGAGACCTGCCATGACCAACCCCTTCGACGACCCGCAGACCCAGCACCGCGTCGTGGTCAACGACGAGGGACAGCACGCGCTCTGGCCCTCGTTCGCAGTGGTGCCCGCCGGGTGGGACGCGGTGTACGGACCCGCCGAGCACGGTGCCTGCCTGACCTACGTCGACCAGAACTGGACCGACCTGACACCGCGCAGCGCGCGTATCCCCGTCGGCTGACGCCGCGCGCCGGGGAAGCCCGGCCTGCGGGACCCGCGCGATACATCCGACGAGAGGCAGTTGATGACGGCTCAGCCGACGTCCCCAGCGATCCACGCGGAAGGGATCACCAAGAGATTCGGTGCCAAACAGGCCCTGGGGGGTGTCGATCTGGAGGCCCCCGCCGGGACCGTACTCGGCGTACTCGGTCCGAACGGGGCGGGCAAGACCACCATGGTCCGGATCCTGTCGACCCTGCTGAGACCGGACGCGGGGCATGCCCGGATAGCCGGGCGCGATGTGGTCGGGGACCCCGAGGGGGTGCGCCGCAGGCTCGGCCTCTCCGGCCAGTACGCCGCCGTGGACGAGAAACTCACCGGACGCGAGAACCTGTATCTGGTGGCCCGCCTCTACGGAATGCGCCGGGCCGCCGCACGGCGCCGGGCGGCCGAGCTCCTCGACGGTTTCCGCCTCGAGGAGGCGGCCGACCGGCCGAGCGGAACGTACTCCGGCGGCATGCGCCGGCGCCTCGACCTGGCGGGCGCCCTGGTGGCCCGGCCGCCGGTGGTCGTCCTGGACGAGCCCACCACCGGGCTCGACCCCCGTGGCCGGGCCGACACCTGGCACTCCATCCGGGAACTGGTCGGGGCGGGCACCACCGTGCTGCTCACCACCCAGTACCTCGAAGAGGCCGACCAACTGGCCGACAGCATCCTGGTCATCGACCGGGGCACCGCCATCGCACGCGGCTCGGCTGCCCAACTCAAGGCGGCGGTCGGCGGCGAACGCCTCGCGCTGACCGTCACCGACCCGGACGCCAGATCACAGGCGTACGTGATACTCGATTCGCTCGGCGCCCATGAACCCGAACTGGACCGGCGCACCGGCCGGTTCACGGTCACGACCGATTACGGGGCGCAGACCCTGGAGTACGCGCTGGGGTGTCTGCGGCTCGCTTGCATCGGGGTGCAGGACGTGGAACTGGCACCGCCGACCCTCGACGACGTCTTTCTCGCGCTGACCGGCGGCCCGTCGCGCGAGGCCGCCGGGGGCGGCGCGCGGACCGCGCGGGCGGATCCGACGGCTGGCGGCGGGCCGGCGACCGAGCCGATGGCCGCGGTCGTACCCGCCGGGGGAGTACCCGGCCGGGCAACAGATGAGGAGCAGCCGTGGCAGCGTTGAACCGGGTGGCGCGCGACGCCACGATCATCGCCTGGCGCAATCTGCTCAACCTGCGCCGGACACCGGGGTCGGTGATCGCCGCACTGGTCCAGCCGGTGATGTTCGTCCTGCTGCTGGCCTATGTGTTCGGCGGGAGCCTCGGAGGCGCGCACTACCGCACCTTCCTGATGGGCGGGATCTTCGCGCAGGCCGTCACCTTCAACGCGGCCTTCACCGCGCTCGGACTCGCCCACGACATGGACAAGGGCATCATCGACCGGTTCCGCTCGCTGCCGATGCCCAGAATGGCGGTGATCCTGGGCCGTACCCTGTCCGACCTGACCATGAGCGTCGTCACGCTCACCGTCACCTCGCTCTGCGGCCTGCTCGTCGGATGGCGCATCGCCAACTCGGTCGGCGAGGCGGCTCTCGCCTATCTGCTCGTGCTGCTCTTCGCGTTCGCCATGTCCTGGGTCGGCGCCACCATCGGGCTGATGGCCCGCAGCGTGGAGGTGGCACAGAGCGCCGGGCTGATCTGGCTCTTCCCGGTGACCTTCATTTCGTCGGCCTTCGTCTCCACGGACACCATGCCGGGGCCGCTCAGGACCGTCGCGGAGTGGAATCCGGTGTCGGCTACCGCCACAGCGGTCCGCGCGCTCTTCGGCAACCCGCCGCCGGGCGGACTGCCGGCGGACGGAGCGTGGCCGGTCGTGCACGCGCTGCCGTACGCGCTGCTGTGCGCCTGCGCGATCACCGGCGCCTTCATGGCGCTGGCACTGCGGCGCTTCCACCGGATCACGCTGCGCTGACCACGACTTCCGTGGGCAGGATTCCGACGCCGGCCGATGGGGGGCTGTTCAGGCAGCGGCCTTCTCATGCTCCCACCGCCGCACCTCGTGGGAGGAGCCGACCGAGTGGAGCGGCGTGACATCCGCTCGCACAAACAGGTTCAGTTCCCGCCGCCTGGGGTTGCTGTGGTGGGAAGAACGCGACGGCCTCACTACCGGGGGCGATTGATGCGGCCTGCGCACCGGGCGCTACCGCCCGGCACTGGGCCGCACGGTCATGCGGAGCCTTTCAGCGTGGCGAGGGCTGTGCGGGCCTCGGTCGCGTACAGCGGGCTGAAGTGGGGGTTGATGACCAGGGCCCGGGTCAGGTCCTTGCGAGCCGCTGCGCTGTCGCCGAGCGCCTTTTCGATCATCCCCCGGTGGTAGTGGAAGAGGGCGTTGCGCATTCCGGGTGCGAGTGCCTGGTTGGCTTCACCAAGTGCTTCCTGGTCGCGGCCGTTGGCGTGCAGGGCCCAGGCGAGTGCGTCGTGAGTCTCGAGGAAGGGGCGGGTGCGGAGGCCTTTGCGGGCGATGGCCAGGGCTTGCTCCGGGTTGCCGTGGTCGGCTTCGAAGAGCGCCGCGTCGGAGTCGAGGGCGACGCCGTTGGTGGTGAAGAGCTGCTGCTCGGCGCGGAAGATCCGGTACTGCTCATCGGCTTGCTTGGTGCGCCCCAGGGACTGGTAGAGCTCGCCGAGTTGGAGGATGTACTCGGGTTGGGGTACGCGCTGTACCGCCCGGCTGAGGTCGGCGATGGCCGCGCCGGTCTTCCCGAGCGCGGCTTCGGCCCTCGCTTTCGCCTGGAACAGGGCGGTGTAGGAGGGCGCGACCCGCAGCCCCGCTGCGGCCTCCTTCAGCTCGGTGGCCGGGTCCCCGTTGTTGAAGGCGAGTTCGCCCAGGTAGTAGTGGGCGAACGCCTGGTCCGCCGGGCCCGCCGAGTCGTTCAGGGCCCGCCGCATGTCGGTCCTGGCCGTGGGGACGTCTCCCCGCAGCTCCGCCACGTAGGACGCACGGGACAGGGAGGGCGCTCCGGGCTTGAGGTCGACCATCCGCTGGGTCGCGTGGGCTGCCTCGGAGTAGCGGCCGAGCTGGGTGTAGGCGTCGGCGAGCGTCCCGTACAGAGGGGAGCTGTACGGATTGACCGCGACGGCTTGTTCGGCCCAGTCCAGCGCCTGGGTGAAGCGGTGGCGGCCGGCCTCCAGTGCGGCCATCCCGCCCATGGCGGTGAAGTTGTCCTTCCTCTGGCTCGCCAGTGAGCGTTTGAGGACGCCTTCGGCCTTGGGGTAATAGGTCGGGTCGGCCGTGGATTTGGCCTGCTGGACGTAGTCCAGTCCGAGAGTGGCCAGGGCCACTGCGTCTTGCGGGCTCGTGCGGAGGTGGCGTTGAAGTCCGGTGATGTCCGCCGCCAGCGGGTCGGCGCCGGCGGCGGGGCCGCTCGCGGTGCTGGACGACCCCGTGCTCCGGTCGCTCTGCGTTTCGTTCCAGGGGGCGAGTGCCAGTCCGCCGCCGAGGAAGAGTCCCACGCCGAGGACGGTGGCAGTACCTGCTGCCAGGAGGGTGCGGCGGCGCGAGGGGTGTCGGGGGTCGGACGTGTTCAATTCCCGCTCCGGGTGGGGGTGGTGTGGCTCGGTGTGGAGAGAGCGGCGAAGACGACCACGTTGTCGCGGTATCCGCCGTGGTCCCGGTCGTAGGTGCCACCGCAGGTGATCAGCCGCAGTGCCGGTGCTCCGGTGGTGACGTAGACCTGGTCGTCCGGGAAGTCGTTCTTGTCGTACTGGCGCAGGGCCCGGACGGTGAATGTGACGTGGGAGTGGTCGGCGCGGTCGACGGTTATCTCGTCACCGGGGCGCAGAGCGGAGATGTTGTAGAACGCGGCGGGGCCGGTCGCCGAATCGACATGGCCGACGAACACCGCTGCTCCTGGGTCGCCGGGGCGGGGGCCGTCGCTCCACCAGCCGACCTGGCCGGGATCCTCGGGGGCGTCGAGGTGTCCGTCCTGGCCCACGTCGAGACCGGTGAGGGAGTGGTCCAGGCTGATGCCCGGTATTCGTATGCGCTCGGGAACCGACGCGGGCGACGCGGGTGAGGCCGGTGCGGTCTGCGGCATCGGGAGGGCCCCGATGTCGGCCGCGGTGCGGTGGGGTGCCGGCCGGGCGCCGACGAGCGCGGAGGTGCCGGCGCCGGCCAGGCCCATGCCGGCGGCGACAGCGATGGCCGCGACCAGCCGCCGGGGGCGGACCGGGTGGAAGCGGCGGACGCGCCGCGGCCGCCCGCCCTCCGGAGAGGAGGACGGGCGGCCCGGTGCGGCGGGGGTGCTCACATGCGGCTCGCACGCCGGCGGCGCAGGACCAGCGCTCCGGCCACTGCCAGCATGGCGCCACCGGTCAGAGCCGTCACGGCTACGACGGGGAAGCCGCCCGTGAGCGCGGTGCCGCCCAGGCCTGCTCCGACGCCACCGTCGGGGTGGAGGGAGTCGGCCTGGTTGACGGCTGCCGTGTTGGGGAGCGCCACGTACGGGAAGGAGGAAGTCGGCTGACGGTACGGGGCGTTGACGGCGTCACCGGCGGCGAGCGCCGGCACGATCTTTCCGGTCTGAGCGGCGCCTTCCAGGGCCTGGAGCTCGATGTCGACGACGTCGTCGTTCAGCCGGCGGCCGTTGGGGAAGCCGGCCAGGTCCTTGCCGAGAACGCCGAGCCGGTTGGGGTCGGCCGAGGTGGGCACTGCCATGTTCAGCCGCAGTTCCTCGGACGGCACGAACCCGCTCTTCTTCACATCGGCGTTCAACTGCTGCGAGTTCAGGTCGGCCTGGATGGGGCCGCACGCCTTGCAGATGCCGGAGAGGAAGATCTCGGACAGGTCCTTGCGGGGCGTCGCGGGGGCGGGGACGCCGTAGATGTTCTGGATGAGCTTGGGCACGATCGGATCGAGGACCGCGTTGACCACCGGTGTGACCGTGTGGTCGACGTCAGGGGCGATCGAGTTGAACGCGTCCTTGTACTTCAGCGGCACGACCACCTCGTTGACCAGGGGGTTGCCGAGCCGCGAGACCTGATGCCAGTCCGCCCGCATGCTGGGTCCGCCCTTGGCGGATGCGGGCTCGCTGCCCTTGGTCTGCCCGCTGTCGGCTTCCTGGTCCGCGACCGCCGCGCCCTTTCGGTCGGTGGTGGACCACACACCGATGACGGGGTTGCGGGTGGCGTCGCCGTTGAGCGCCAGGTCCTTCTTCGGGACCTGCAGAGCAATGGTGTTGACGTTGTACCCGGCGAGCGTGTTGTGGCCGCTCTCCTTGAGGTTCCCGCCGTACAGCAGGTCGAAGACCCGCAGGTCGAGGAAGAACGGGTCGGACGCCTGCCC
This sequence comes from Streptomyces sp. NBC_00859, assembly GCF_045161865.1. Classification (NCBI taxonomy): domain Bacteria; kingdom Bacillati; phylum Actinomycetota; class Actinomycetes; order Kitasatosporales; family Streptomycetaceae; genus Streptomyces; species Streptomyces sp. NBC_00859. The sequence continues at coordinate 5,661,944 of NZ_CP108826.1, forward strand.
GGCGTAGGTCAGGCCGCCGTTCGGCAGTGACCTGGTGGCCTGCTTGCGCAGGGACGCGTAGTCCGGCATCGAGGCCTTGCCCACGTTCGAGGGGGCCGCGGGCGCGTCCTTGAGGAGCGTCTTGGTGTGACCCCCGGCGTCGGTGGCGGTCAGCGTGTAGGTCTGGCGGAAGTTCAGGGTCTCGTCGTCGAGGGTCTTCACGACGCCCGTGTTGTACAGGAACTGATTCGCGGAGTCGCGGATGTGGTCGGTGAACGCCCAGGTGTACGTGGTGTCGGGCTTGCCGTTCCCGTCGCTGTCGATCTTGATGTTGTAGCGAGCGTCATTGGCGAACGGGTAGAAGTTCGGGCCGCCGTTGGGCTCCTCGAACGGGATCCAGTTCGCCACCAGCGTCACCGTGTCCGCGTTGTCCGGGCTGGTGAAGGCGTACACGTCGGTGTTGTCCGCCTTCGGGTCGCCCGCGGTCAGCGGAGCCTCACGGTGGCTGGACGCGGAACTGACGCCGGGCGCCAGTCCCGCCACGGTGCCGGCTGTGACCAGAGCGAGTATGCCGACGGACGCGAGTACGCCCTCGGCACGGCGGACCGTAGGCCTTCGGAGAGGCAGACGGAAGGGCTGCATGATTGATCCGTTTCCGGTGGAGCCGTGCCTCCGGTGACGGGGGTCGCGGCAGCGTGCGGGAGGATGCTCGAAACCCCACACGGACCACCTCGGGCGAGCCCGACTCGGCGCCGGCCGCTCAGTAAATGTGTCCGCAATGCGGCTTAAGCTATGAATAAATCACCATGGATGGCGCCGGGCCGCCACGCTCGGGAGCCGAACGGGGGCAGTCCGAAGCCCAAATGGACCCAGTTCGCTGCCGATGCCACGGGAGCGGGGCGGGGATGGGGTTATCGGCGCTCGTCCTGCGCACGCAGAGCCAGGCCCGGCTTCCTTATTGCGAGTCTTGCGCAATAAGGAAGCCGGTGCACCTCTTCATCGGCTGCGAGGGTGGCATGAGGGCCGACCGGGTGCTTGAAGTGCGCCAAGCGAGTGGAGGAACTCCCCCTGGCGGCGCGCGCCCGGCGGAACCGGTAAGGAGTCAGGTCGTTGTGCCCGGCTGCCCGCCAGGTGTCCGGCAGCCATGAGTGACGCCTCGCGCGCCCGGCTCCTTGCTGCCGTAGCAGCCCCGGGACCGGCATGGCCCCCACCGACGTCCCAGGAGGCAGCCCATGACCTACCGCCGGCTCACGTGGCGAGTGGCGGCTGCGGTCGGCGGTGTCCTGTGGCTGCTCGGCGTAACGGCCCCCGCCGCGCAGGCTCACCCGCTCGGTAACTTCTCCGTCAACCACTACACCGGATTCACCCTGCACCCGGACCACCTCGACGTCCTGGCCGTCACCGACACCGCGGAGATCCCCACCCTCCAGGCGGCGCCGCGCGTCGACAGCAACGGCGACGGCACCCCGAGCCCCGCCGAGCGCGCCGCGTGGGCGTCGGCGCGCTGTGCCGAGGCAGCCGTAGGGCTCCAGGTCACCACCCCGCGCCGCCTGCACTGGAAGGTCGCTTCCGCCACCTTCGAGTACCGGCCCGGACAGGCCCGCCTGCGTACGAGTCGCCTCGAATGCCGCCTCAAGGCGCCGCTGGACCTCACCGGCAACCCAGTGAGCCTGCGGGTCCAGACCGGCGCGGACCGGACCAGGGTCGGCTGGAACGAGATCACGGCAAAGGGCCAGGGAGTGCAGCTCAAGCACTCCTCCGTCGCCCAGTCGTCCTCCTCCGACGAACTCCGCAACTACCCCCGCGACCTGCTCCAGACACCGCGCGGAGACTTCCACGCACAGATCACAGCCGTCGCGGGCAGCGGGCCGTCACTCACCGCTGGGGCTGGATCAGGAGCCGCACAGGACCGCGGGCTCACCGGGCGCGTCGAGGCGCTGTCGCGGCACCTGACATCACTCGCCGGAGCCGAGCACCTGACCGTACCGGTCGGGCTGCTGGCAGTCCTGCTCTCCGTGATCCTGGGTGCCGGACACGCGATGCTGCCCGGCCACGGCAAGACCGTCATGGCCGCCTATCTGGCCGGGCGCCGGGGCAGCACCCGCGACGCCATCACCGTCGGCGCCACCGTCACCATCACCCACACCGCCGGAGTCCTGGTGATCGGCCTCTGCCTGACCACGTTCTCCTCGCTCGCAGGCGACACCGTACTGGGCTGGCTCGGCGTCATCAGCGGTGCACTCGTGGCCCTCGTCGGGGCGGGACTGCTGGCCGACGCCGTACGGCGCGCACGGCCAACCGTGCCGTCCGGTCCCATGGTTGATGCCCCGTCACCCGCCGGGCCGGGACCCGTACTGGTCGGCGTGCACGGTCAGGCGGAAGCGGCCCTCACCGCCGGCCTCCCGCACGCCCACGGCCATCACCACACCGATCACCACCACGGCCCCGCACCCGAGCCGGACCACACCCACGTGCACGAACCGCATCCCGCACCCGCCCACTCCCACCCGCATCGCGGCAACGCGCACAGCGACAGACACAGCCACGATCATGCGGCGCCGCACCGCCACGGTCTGCTCGGGCGGCCGCACACCCACGCGCCCGTCAACGCCGACGCCCAGCCCTTCAGCCTCCGCGGGCTGATCGGCCTCGGAATCGCCGGCGGCCTGGTCCCCAGCCCCTCCGCGCTGGTCGTACTCCTGGGCGCCGTCGCCCTGGGCCGCACCGCATTCGGCGCCACCCTCGTATTGGCGTACGGGCTCGGCATGGCAGCCACACTCACCGCGGTCGGCCTGCTGCTCGTCAAGCTCGGCAGCAGAGCGGGCGGCCTTGCCGACCGCCCGCTGTTCGCACTCGTCCGACGGCTGGCTCCGCACATGGCGATCCTGACCGCCCTCCTCGTCCTCATCGTCGGACTCGGCCTGATGGTCCGCAGCCTGCCCCCCGTCCTGTGACATCTGGAGCCCCCGTGGAAACTCCCCGCCGCGCGCGCCTCGCCGCGCTGCTCGCCGCGCTGGTCCTGACCGGCTGCTCGTCCACGCACGGCGGTTCGCTGGACGCCCAGTCCGGCACACCGTCCCCCACCTGTCTGGTGCACCAGACGAAAGTACCCGCGAGCCGCTACACCGCGGGCTCCCGCTCCGACCCGCGCTCCGTCCTTGAGCTGATGCACTACTTCACGGCCAACGGCACCAAGACCTACTGCGACGGCAAACCGCCCACCCGCACCGACCGGCACTGGATGGACCTCTACGGCAAACTCGGCGGCGCACCCGGCCACCTGGCCGCGAAGGGTCACCGAGCACGCTGAGGTCCGTGCCCCGTGCGTTGGCACAGAGCCGCTCAAGCACGGCCAGGCCCCGGGGGCCTGCGCCGACGATGCAAACGACGTGCTGTCCGGCGATCATGTGCTCTGTCCATCCTGGGTTTCGGTTCGGGTGGCGGGTGCACCGTCACCAAGGCGAATCCGGACGGGACCAGCAGCTGCACGACGCCGTAAAGGCGCCTGCCCGGGTTCCTGCCGGGAGCAGGCGCGTTCGTCGTTCTGCTGTGCGGCGGCCGGGGCCGCGGCTGTCCGGCCGGGTGGTGCTACCGCTCGCGGGCGTCCCGGATCGCGGTCGCCAGTCCGGTGACGAGGTTCGCCCGCTCCGCCATGGAGCCGACGACCAGATACTCGTGGTCGGCATGGGCGCCACCACCGACGGCCCCCAGGCCGTCGAGTGTCGGCACCCCCAACGCGGCCGTGAAATTACCGTCGCTGCCGCCACCGACCGCTTTGCCCTCGATGCCGGGCAGCAGCCTCCGCGCCATCTCGAACAACCCGGCCGCCGCCGTCTCCGGCATCGGGGGCCGGCCGACGGCGCCCGTCACCACGATCTCGGCCTCGTCCAGATACGGAACCAGCGCCGCGAACGCCGACTCGATCCGTTCCTTCTCCGCGGCCGACTCGACGCGTACGTCGACGATCACCGTGGCCTGAGCCGGGACCACATTGTCCAGCGTGCCCGCCGATGCCACCGTCGGTGTCACGGTCGTCCCGATGTCCGGCCGGCTCAGCGCCGCGATGTCGAGGACCTGACGCGCCGACTCGATCAACGCGTTGACCCCGGCCGCCGGTTCGAGTCCTGCGTGCGAGGCCCGGCCCGTGATGGACACCTGGAAGGTGCCGCAGCCCTTGCGGCCCGTCTTCAGGCCCCCGCCGTCGGCCGCGCCCTCGAACACGAGCACAGCACCACAGGCACGGGCCCGCTCCTCGATCAGGGTCCGGGAGGAAGCCGAACCGACCTCCTCGTCGCACGTCACCAGGATTTCCACACCGGACCGATCGTCCAGCGCCGCCAGACCGTGAACGGCCTGGACCAGACCGCCGAGCATGTCGAAGACACCGGGCCCCGTCGCGTGGCCGTCCGCCACCCGGAACGGGCGCCGCTCCAGGGTGCCGAGCGGGAAGACCGTGTCGTGGTGGCCGAGGACCAGCACGCGTGGTTCACCGCCACCGGACCAGTGCACGTGCGGCCCGGCCTCGCCGGTCACCAGGGCGGCCTTCCCGCCCAGCCGGTCCTCGATGAACGCGGCCACGGTCTTCGCGGACGCGTTCAGCGCTTCGAGATCACGCGAGGGGGACTCGACCTCGACGAGGATCCGCAGGTCCTCGAGCATCGCCTCAACACTGACCTCGGTGCGCTTGTCCATCGTCATCTCCCAAGGTTAGAGCGGCCTGTCCCGGTCACGGACGCCAGGACCGGCACCCCTCACGGTGAGGCCGCCCTCCGAGTGGCACCGCCGGCACCGGCAGAGGCTGGAAGACCGTGCCGCAACTCTGTTCAAGTTTCATACCTGCTGGTAATTTTCGTCGCTGTTACCGCTAGGTAACACGCGTCTGTCATCCCTGTGATCCATGAGTCGAATCCGAGGGAACCCATGCACCGAATCGCCATCGGGAAGCTGGCAACTGCCGCCGTCGTCAGCGTCCTGACCGCTACGGCCGTCCCAGCGGCCACGGCTGTGGCCGCCCCTTCCGCCTCGTCGGCAGTCGCGGCGGAAGACTCCTTCTACACCTACGACGGCAGCAAGCCCTTGTCCTCGTACGCGCCGGGCGCCGTGCTCAAGACGCGGACGCTGCAGTACCACGTCCTGGGCATTCCTACGCCGGTCAAAGCGATCCAGCTGCTGTTCCGCACCGTCGATGCCCAGGGCCGCCCGTCCGCCGGGGTGACTTCGATCGTGCGCAGCCCCAACGGCGATGGCGGCAAAGCCGTTTCGTACCAGTCGTTCTACGATTCCCTCAATCCCGCGGACTCGCCGTCCCGGGCGATCGCGGGTGACGTCTCGCTCGGCGGCCTGATCGCGAACGGCGAGTCCCTCCTCCTGGCGCCGCTGCTGCTGGCGGGCTACAACGTCGTCGTCCCGGACAGCGAGGGGCAGACCGCCGACTTCGCGGCCGGCCCGGAGTACGGAACGAACACGCTGGACTCGATCCGGGCCGCGAGCCAGTCCCCGGAGACCGGTCTGAACTCCGCGACCCGGGTCGGTCTGGCCGGCTACTCGGGCGGAGCCATCGCCACGCACTGGGCGGCAGCCCTCGCACCGAGCTACGCACCGGACGTCGACAAGAGACTGGTGGGCTTCACCGAAGGGGGGCTGCTCGTCGACCCTGCGCACAACCTCAAGTACATCGGCGGCAGTTCCACCTGGGCGGGCGTCGCGCCGATGGCCGTCATCGGGGCCGCGCGCTCCTACGACATCGACTTCAAGCCCTATCTGAACGACTACGGCACGCAGGTGTTCAAGAAGCTGGAGCACGCGTCGATCATCAACGCCCTGGGCCAGTACCCGGGACTGACGTGGAAGAAGATGGTGAAGCCGCAGTACGCGGACCCGAATTCGGTACCTCCCTTCGTCGAGGCGGTGAACAAGCTCAACCTCGGCTCGGCCCCCACCCCGGACGCGCCGGGGTTCATCGTGCAGGGCAGCGGGGGCGTCCTGGAGGGCACCCTCAGCAACCTCCCGGGCATCGGCAGGGGCGACGGGGTCATGGTCGCGGGAGACGTGCGCGCGCTGGCCCGGCAGTACTGCGACAAGGGCAGCACATCGATCAAGTACCAGCAGTACGACCTGCTCAGCCATGTCGGTGCCGCCGTGCCGTGGGCGCCCGCCGCTCTCGGCTGGCTCAATGACAGGTTCGCGGGCAAGACACCCCCGTCGGACTGCGGCCGTATCCCCGCGGGCAACTCACTCGCGCCGGAGGTGCCGACGACGGGGAACTGACGACCTGCGCGCCCCGATGGGGAGGCCCCCGGGGCGCGCAGACGAAATCCCGGCCCGCAGCGAAGCCCGGCCGGACGGACCGGCCGGACGGTACGAGCCCGTCATGTGCCCCGCACCCGGCCAGGGCGGGCCGTCGCCGGTCCGCCCTGGCCGGGTGCCGGGCAACCCGGGCCGATGACCGGGGGCGGATCATCCCGGTGCGGGCCGCTCCGCGAGGCCACGTGTCCGGGCGTAGTGGACGGCGGCGGCCCTGTCCCGGCCTCCGGTCTTGGCGAAGATGCGGTTGATGTGCGTCTGCACGGTGGCTTCTGTGACCAGCAAGGTGCGTGCGATCTCCTGGTTGGTCTGCCCCTGCACGATCAGCCGCAGCACGTGATTCTCGCGCGCGGTCAGGCCGTCGGGACCCCGTGGCACCAGCGGGACCTGGGGCGGTGGCGCGGACGCTGTCTTCACGCACGACCTGCCTGCCCATCGCGGCGAGTAGGTCACCGCGCAGGTGCTCGACGGGGACCGGTCGATCGCCTTCGAACAGGTGGAGAACAAGATGCACAGTGCCATGGCGGTCCTGGAGTGGGTCCGTTCCGAACGGCGGTGAGGTCGGCGCCGTCCCTTCGGCAGAGGACGCGGACAAGGCGGGGGAGTGCTTCCCAGGTGCGGAGGCACTGACGCTCCACGGCCCTCGTGAGGGCCCGTGGACGAGGCCACTTCCCGGGCCCGCAGCAACCCTCTCGCGGACAGAGGGTGACCGGATGGAAGCAGGGCGTCGGTCTCGTTCCGATCCGCGGACGGCTTCGGGGCCCCGCGACTGTGAGCCCGCCCATAGGACCTATGTCATGTACGAAGCACGGCAGTAGGGGCTGTGGAAAGCGCGTCGATCGCGCAGCGGGCTCGTTCCCGCCACTCCGGGCCCACGCTACGTACACGGGTAGTAAGGGGCCTCGTTGCCTCTGCCTTCCAGCGGGGCTAACCATGGCTCGAGTCCCGGGGAGCCGAGTGCCGGACCGGGCGGGCGCCGCCCGCTCCCGCTGCTCCGGCCCACGACGCGTAGCTCCGCTCCGCTGTCGCCGGACCCCGCGACTTCCCAAGACACCCCGAAGGAAGAGGTACGTCCGTATGCCCGCCAGTACCCATGGCGCCACCGGCCGAACCGCCAGCATCCGTAAGGCCTCCGTCACCGGTATCGCCGTCCTCGGCGCCGCCGCTGCGGCTCTGAGCGTCGCGCCGTCCGCCCACGCCGCGGAACCGGCGTCGCACAGCGCCTCGTCCTCACACGTACCGGCAGCCGCCGTCTCCGCGCAGGCCCACGCCGCCACCGAGAAGGCGGGCAAGGCGCCGTCCTACCCCGACAACCTGGACGGCTGGATCCGGCATTCGCTGGCCATCATGAAGGCCAAGGGCATCCCCGGCAGCTACGACGGACTGCACCGCAACATCATCCGTGAGTCCGGCGGCAACCCGCAGGCCAGCAACAACTGGGACATCAACGCCCAGAACGGCACGCCGTCCAAGGGTCTGCTCCAGGTCATCCAGCCGGTCTTCGAGCAGTACCACGTGGCCGGCACCTCGCACGACCTGACCGACCCGGTCGCCAACATCACCGCGGCCGCGGACTACGCCGCCCACAAGTACGGCTCCATCGACAACGTCGACTCCGCCTACTGAGCGCCCGCGCACAGCTGACAGAGCACACACACGACAGCGAGCCGAAGGACTGATGACTGATGTCGTACGAGAGCGGCAACACGACACCCGGGCCCGTCGGCCCCGAGCCGGACGGCGGGGGTGTGCCCGAAAGGCGGCCCCCGCGCCGCAGAGCGCTGCGGATAACCGCCTGGGCCGCCCTCGGCGTACTGGCGGTGGGAGGAGCGGGTGCGGCTTATCTCTGGTCGCACCTCAACGGCAACGTCAAGGGTGTCGACATCAACTCCGCCCTCGGACACGACCGGCCCAGTGACGCGCACAACGGCGCGATGAACATTCTCCTCCTCGGGTCCGACTCGCGGGCGGGGACGCACGGCGAGTACGGAACGGGCGTCAGCGGAGCCCGGTCCGACACGACGATGGTTCTGCACGTCGACAAGTCCCACCGCAAGGCGAGCGTCGTCAGCATCCCGCGGGACACGATGGTGGACCGTCCCTCGTGCCCGAAGCCGCACGGCGGCACCGTACCGGGCGCGCATCAGGCGATGTTCAACGAGTCCTACGCGGTGGGTGGTCCGGGCTGCACCGTGAAGACGGTCGAGAAGATGTCCGGTGTCCGCATGGACCACTACCTCGAAGTCGACTTCAACGGTTTCAAGAAGCTGATCGACCAGCTGGGCGGTGTCGACATCACCACCCGTCAGGCGGTGAGTGACAACGACAGCCACCTCAGCCTGCCCGCGGGCAAGCACACTCTCAAGGGCGAGCAGGCACTCAGCCTGGTGCGGACCCGCCACGGTGTGGGTGACGGCAGTGACCTCGGCCGCATCCAGCTCCAGCAGGCGTTCATCAAGGCGCTGACCCAACGGGTCGACAACGTCGGCATGTTCAGTAATCCGGCCAAGCTCTACGGCCTCGCCAACACCGCGACCCGGACCGTCAGCGCGGACTCCGGGCTGGCTTCGGCGGGCAAGCTGCTGGGCCTGGCCAAGGACCTCAAGGGCCTCAACCCCAAGAACATGGACATGGTCACCATGCCGGTCACCTACGACCGTCAGGCTCCGGACCGGGTGCTGCCACTCACCAAGGATTCCCAGCAGGTGTGGCAGGCACTTCGGAACGACCGGCCGATACCGAAGTCCGCGGTGCAGAACTCGGTGGGCGACAAGGGCAGGACGCCGGTCACCGCGAGCTCTTGAACGGTGCCGCCCGCGGGAGCCGGAGCCTGTGGCTCCTCTCCGCGAGGTGGCACCGCTCCCGCTCACCCGGACGGGCGGAGCTGCTCGCGCACCCACGCAGCATCGGGGTTCACGTGCGGCCGGCCCGCCACGAGGACAGTCGGCACGGTCTCATTGCCGTCGTTGGCCGACCTCACCACCGCTGCTGCCACGGGGTCACGCCATATGTCGACCCAGTGTGCCCGGCGTGCGTCACGGCCCAGCCGCATGCGCAGTCGCAGGCAGTACGTACAGCCCGACCGCCAGAAGACGACTGGCATGCCGTCGGCCGCGCTGCGGCGTCGCGCCTCCTCCGTGCTGATGGACCTCGGGAAGACCAGAGGCGAGTTCACCGCTCCGGCCAGCACGAACGCCAGCAGGAGCGCTGCCGCCGCGACAGGAATCCCTCTGCGGAACAGACCATTCGCAGCGACCGAGCCGCAGAGCACGATCAGTATCGGCGGGAACCAGGTGCGCGTCATGATGAAGCAGGCTACCGACGAGCCGTCGTACTCCCGAACCCGCCTGCTGATCCGGGCGTTCGCCGGACGCGGGAACGGCCCCTTCATCCGGGCCGCTTCGTCGCCCCGCGGGTCACGCAGCCGCCCGGTGCCATGCAGTGCCCGGTCGCTACTGAAGTCCCGCGTTGTGCTCCGAAGCCCGGGACACCTCCGCGTCGGTGAGCGTCGCGGGGGCAATCGCGTGAGTCATGCACCAGTGCTTGCCGACCGGGCAGCGGGCGTACCTGCGTGTCGGTCCCAGACGTACGGATCGCAGACCGACCAGGGGGACCCATTTCGCGGTGAAGAGGTGGCCGTCGGAGCAGCGGACGAGGGTGTCGGAGGACATGGAGGCTGTCCCTGCCTTTCCTGGCGGTCGGCCTTCCGGGCGGGCACAGGGCCAGAGGGCCCCGTGTCCCCCAGTGTGCGCCCGGCGCAAGGCAGTCGCTGCGGAAGAGGCTCAAGGAAATCGGACGCCCGGAGCCTGTGACGGACCGGTCTGAGCCGTAGGGTCTCGGGCATGCTGCATGCAGGCAGCCCTCCGGAACCCAGTGCCCTTCTGATCAACGGGACCGTCGGGGTCGGCAAGACATCGGTGGCCGAAGCCGTGGGCGGACTTCTCAGCGATGCCAGGATGCGCGTGCGGCTCGGAACGCCGGGACGTACGACTGCCCGGACGCGCCGCGCATCCGGCGCCCCGGATGTGTTCGAACCATCCGACGAGCCGGCGGCCCGCGCTTCCAGATCACCGGCGCAGGGCAGCCGTCATGTCTTCCTGATGTCCTTGAGATGGGCGAACGCGACCACGTTGGCGCCGTACCCGGTCTTCTTGTTGAAGGTGCCGCCGCAGGTCAGCAGCCTGAGCTCGGGGCGGCCCGTGTTCCCGTAGACCTTGGAGTTCGGGAAGTCCTTCCTCTTGTACGTCTTCACCGAGTCGACGCTGAAGACCGCCGTCCGGTGGTCGGCTCGCGAGATGTTGACGAGATCGCCGGAGTGCAGGGCGTTGAGGTTCAAGAAGATGGCGGGTCCGGTACGGGTGTCCCGGTGCCCGACGATGACCGCTGTTCCCGCCGCGCCGGGGACCGAGCCCCCTCGGTACCAGCCGACTTCGTGGGGTCTGCTCATCGGGGGCGTGTTCAGCCGGCCCTGCCGGTCGAGTCTCAGGCCGATGACCGGAGCTTCGATCACCAGCGAGGGAATGGCCAGCTTCACCGGCGCTGCCGGCGGGCCCGGCGCACGCGCCGCGGCAGCAGGCCGCCCGGGGCGTGGTGTGCGTGCTGCGCGGGTGACCCGTGCGGCAGGGGGTCCAGGGTGCGGCGCGCTCGCCGCGCGGGTGACCGGCGCAGCGGGCGGCCCGGGGTGCGGCGCGCTCGCTGCGCTGGTGACCGGCGGTTCGTCGGGTGAGTCGCCGCACGCCCAGACGATGCCGGTCACCAGGGAGAACGTCACGCTTGCCGTGATGGAGAGACGGCAGGCGCGACTCGGTCCCCGTCGGCGGCGGTAGGGCGGATTACGCCGCACCATGGGCGCGACGGCGAGCGCGGCGGACGAAGATCAGACCTGCTGCTCCGAGCGCACCCGTGACGAGCAGCGGACCGACGGGCGAGCCGGTGTCTGCTGCGGCGTTCTGGACGTCGGGGACCCCGCCGCCTCCGGCGTGGACCGCGCCGAGCGGAGTCCGGTGGTGGCTGACCGTGTGGCTGCTGCCGGGGTGTCCTTGCTGGGGGCACTCGACCTTGAAGCTCTTGGACTTGGCCCCGGGTGCGGTCCAGGTGAGCTGGTACTGGCCGTTGGGGAGCGCGAGGTTCGTGGTGGCCCCGGTGCCGTTCAGCACCGGCAGGCTGCTCACCAGGGACGGCAGGTTCGGATTCGGCGGGGCCGGCTTGATCGTCCAGGGGATCGTCGCCAGGTCCGGCCCGAAGTTGGAGGCCGCAAGGTTGAACTTGCAGACCGTGGTCGCGTCGCGGGTGTCGGTCGCGCTGGTTCCCGGCTTGTGGATGCGTACGTCTCCGCTGTCGCCGGGGGCGGCAGTGGCGGACGAGGCTCCCACCAGAGAGACACCCGTCAGCGCCAGGGCGCCGAGAGCGGCCATGCCCGTGCGGACGGCAGAGGGGCGGGAGGAGGGGCTGGTGGTGGTCATGCGGGGCTCCTTCAAGCCGAGACGATTGTCATACAAATAACTGACACCTGACTAGATGTCATAGCTCGGGCCAAAAAGAAGCGATGCCACGTGAATAACGCATAAATAGCCCCCGTTCGGCGCAAAGGAGCCCGCTGCCGCGCAGTCCGCGGACCGTCAACGCCTCGTGGCGAGCCTCCGGGGGAGGCCGTCCGCAGGTACGTCCGGAGCGGCGATTACGGCTGCTCCGGGGCCCGGCGGGTCGGCCCTCCTGGCGTGGCCGTCTCTGCCGTCTCCACCCGTCAGGGGGTGGAGACGGCAGAGACGGCGCTGTCCACGCTCGCGGCTCCCAGGGGTTGCGGACTGCCCGGAGACGGCTGATGCGGCCGCCGGTGACCGTCACCGCGGCGGCCTTGGTCACGACGGCGCCGGTGTGCTGGGCGACCGGACCGGGCCGGCTGTGGACCGTAGGCTCCAGGAGGGCCGGTCCGGGCCTGTCGGCGATGTCGGTCAGGTACCGCGCGATGCTCCTGCCGCCCGCGGGGTCTGCGGTGCTGCCTCGTGCGGACGTACGCCGCGAGGCGGACCTGTATCGAGTCCGGCCCGGACGGAGGCCGCGCCGGAAGGAGGAGGTGCCTGGCGGAGGCAGGGTGCAACAGGGGCCGCTGCCGGGGTGTTTGGCCGGCCGGGCTGAAGGAATCCTTCCGCTTGATCGGCACGGCGAGCGGCCGTTGTCGGCAGGTATGGTCCTCACCCGGACCACAACAGGCAGCAGGGCAGGGGCCGGTGACATCCGCAGGGCCCGACCCCTGCCGTGCGCCTCTTGTCCCGTTTCACTCAGGGTATGCGCCACGACATGAGGAGAGCTGAACGTGAGCGACCGATCAGACTTCGAGAAAGAGATCCGTTCCGGTGTGCCGCATTCCGCCCGCGTATGGAACTACTGGATCGGTGGCAAGGACCACTACCCGGTGGACCAGAAACTCGGTGACCAGGTCATCGCCAGCTACCCGCAGATGCGGGAACTCGCCCGCGCGTCAAGGGCGTTCCAGGCCCGTGCCGTGCGGTACCTGGCTACCGAGGCCGGCATCACGCAGTTCCTCGACATCGGGACCGGGCTGCCGGTGCAGAACAGCACCCACGAGGTCGCCCAGCAGTGCGCACCGGCGGCACGTGTCGTCTACGTGGACAACGATCCCCTGGTGCTGGCGCACGCCCGCGCCCTGCTGACCAGTGCGCCGGGCGGGACGACCGATTACGTGCACGCCGATCTGCTCGACGCCGGACAGGTGCTGAAGGACGCGTCGCGGACGCTGGACCTGGCGCAGCCCGTCGCGGTGATGCTGCTTTCCACCCTGGGGCACGTGGCGCCCGACGACGGGATCGAACTCGTCCGCCGGTACATGGCCGGTACGGCCGCAGGCAGCTACCTGGTGTTGTGCGACACGGTCGCCACACCCGCGACGCTGGCCGCGCAGGAGGCTTACGCCGACAGTGAGACTCAGCCCTACCTGGTGCGCAGGCCCGAGCAGATCCTGGCGTCGGCAGAGGGGATGGAGCTGGTCGAGCCCGGATTCGGCTCGATCACCCTGTGGCGTGCGGGCGAGGACCACGACGAGCCCGTGGACCAGTGGGGATTCGTCGCCCGCAAGCCGTAACCGGCCGGGAGGGCATCCGCTGCGCCGTTCGCAGTACCGCTCGGGCTGTCGGATCGCGGAGCGTACGCCCGTCTCCGAGGGTGGGAGGCACCGCATCCGCTCACCGTAGGGGTAGGAACATGATTCGTCGTGCCGCCATCGTTCTCACCGGTCTCGCCGTCGCGGGACTTCTCGCCACCGGGTCCGCCGCCGCCGCGCCCGCAGACGGCGGGCACCGGCTCACGGAGAAGGAAAAGGCCGGTCTCCACTTCGCGGGCGATGTTCTCGGCTCTCTTTTCGGAGGCGCGAACCAGTCCCTGGGCCGCGGTCTCTGAACCGCAGCCGGGCGCCGGCCGGAAGCCGGTGCCCGGCAACAGCCCTCGCTCCTGTGGACGGGAGACCGCCGGTGTGGCGCGTCCCGCTCGTATCCCGTTCCCGCCCTGGGCCGGACGGCAGCCGCGGTGCCGGGCAACTAGAGTGCCGGAATGCCGTCGTACAGCATTGGCCAGGCCGCAGGGCTGCTGGCTGTGAGTCCCGAGACCGTCCGCCGCTGGGCCGACGGAGGCCAGATCGCCATGGCCCGGGACGGCTCGGGGAACCGCGTCATCGACGGTGCCAGCCTCGCGGCGTTCGCCAAGGGCCGCGCCCAGGGGCTGCATCCCGTACCGGGGGAGGTGCACACCTCCGTACGGAACTCGTTCGCCGGGATCGTCACTCGGGTCACCGTGGACGATGTGGTCGCCCAGGTCGAAATCCAGTCGGGGCCGCACCGGCTCGTCTCCCTCGTCAGCAGGGAGGCCGTCGACGAGCTGGGCATCGTGGTCGGGGTGACCGCGACGGCACGCGTGAAGTCGACGAACGTGCATATCGACAGGCAGTGACGGGCCCGCGGCAGCCGCAGGGGACAGGGCGGCAGCCAGTGGGCGGGCCGGCGGCGGACAGGCCGGAGCGACGCGCCCGGCGGGGCGTGTTCCAGGCGTGCTTCAGCGGCACTTCAGCGCGGCGTGCAGATCCAGTTTGTGGTCGAGGCGGGAGAGTTCGCGGCCGGTGAGTGCCTCCACGCGCTGGATGCGGTAGTGGACCGTGTTGACGTGCAGGTGCAGGGCCTCCGCCGTGCGGGTCCAGGAGCAGTTGTGCGCCAGGAAGGCCTCCAGCGTCTCCAGGAGCACGCGGTACGAACCGTTCGAGTCGTCGGCAAGCGGGCCCAGGGTGTTGGAGCTGAAGGCCGCGCGCACGTCGGTGGGTATGCCTGCCAGCAGTGCGTCCAGTGAGGTCAGGTCGTCGACCGCGGTGACCCGGGAGGCTCCTGCCGCCGTGGTGGCGGACGCGGCCAGGGCGTAACGCGCCTGCGCGAGAGCGGAGTTGAGGCCGCCGGGCCCCTGGGTGCTGTCGCTGATGCCGGCGTGCAGCGGCGTTTCCGGGGCGCGGGCGTGCAGCAGGGCCCAGACCTCGTCGATGGCAGGCCGCCCCGAGTCCCCGTCCCGGCCGGTGTGCAGGACGGCCACCGCCGAGCCGCCGGGGCGCAGCCCGACGGCGAACGGGCCGGCCGGGGAGTGGCTCAGCGCCTCGGTGAGGGCGGCCGCCGCGCCCGCCGCCTCGGCGTTCTGCGTGCCGCAGACGCCCAGTGCCGCGACGATCACCCGGTAGTGACCGCGCGCCGGGAGACCGCAGGCGGCCAGTGCGGCGTCCAGGGCCGTAGCGTCGGACACCGGGGAGTCGACGAGGGCCAGCAGTGCGTCGGCCGCCCGCCGCTCTGCCGCCCGGTGCCGGTCCCGGGCATGGCGGTACTGGGCCATCACGTCGGCGATTTCGTGGAGTACGCGCGGCGGGGCCTCCGCCGGGTCCGGCAGATACAGGTACCACGTGTCGTAGGGGCCCGACTCCGCCTCGATGCGCAGGGAGATCCGGGTGGGGTCACGCGCGGTGTCCCTGAGCAGCGTCGCGGCGCGCTCGACCGGCAGTTCGGCGGCGGACGGCGTACGGCCCAGGGTGCGGCCCCCGGCCGTCAGGAGGTAGCAGGGCAGCCGGCCGAGATGGGCGAAGGCGCGGTCCAGCAGTTCGGCCGGGCCCGCGCCGTCCGAGAGCAGGCGGGCCAGCTCGGTCCGCACATTCTCGGGCAGTGCGTAGTGGTGCGCCGGGCGGCGGCTGAGGTCCCCCCACTGGCGCAGATAGACCGCCTCGGTGATGGCCCGGAAGCTGGTCCGCGCGGGCACGGCGAGCAGGGGGACGCCGTGCTCACGGCAGGAGTCGATCAGGGCGCCGGGGATGGCGCCATGGGTCTCCTCGCCCGCGAGGAGCGCGGTCGCTCCGGCCGAGCGGAGCGCGGAGACGAAGCGGTCGGTCTTCGCCGGGCCGTCGTCCGGGCTCCACCAGACCAGCCCGCTCAGCACGATCTCGCCCTGCTGGAGAAAGCGCGCGGGGTCCTCCAGGTCGGTGGCGGTGACCCCGCTGATCTCCCGGGCGAGGAGCGGGCGCTCCCCCCAGAGGAGGGTCAGGTCGAGTGATTCGAGCTGGAGAAGGTGGTCCACGTGCATGGTCTGGCTCCTAGTACGGCGCCGGACCCCTGAGGATCCGGCATCTCACATTCACGAGGCGAGTGCGAGTGAAGACATCGTAAATGCCAGGGCGCTGCGCCGGAATGTCTCTTGGTTGATCAACCAAGCATCGGGCCGGGGGAGCGGCGGTTTTCCGTGGCTGGAACCAGTCGTGCCGGAGCTCGGCGCGTTGCTTCACTGGCGGTGCACGTGACAGCGGGGCGAGCGCCGGCCGCAGCGGCGGCCCGCAGCCGGAGCCCGGCGGCGGGTGCGGCTGCCGGAGAGAAGGAAGGGGAGCGGAATGGACCTCAACACGGTGGCCGATGTGTGCGACGCACGTACCCGGCCGGCCTGGCGGCCGGGCGACTACTGGCTGGGTGGCGGCACCTACCTCTTCTCCGAGCCCCAGCCTCTGCTGCGGCGCCTGGTCGATCTCAGCCGGATGGGCTGGGAACCGTTGCAGGTGCTGCCGAACGGTGATCTGGAGATCGCTGCGACCTGCACGATCGCGCAGCTCTCCCGTTTCGGGAAGACCTGGCCCGCCACCGCGGCGCCGCTCGTCGAACAGTGCTGCCGGGCGTTCCTCGCCTCGTTCAAGATCTGGAACATGGCGACCCTCGGGGGGAACCTCTGCAACGGGCTGCCCGCCGGTCCGATGATCTCGCTCACCGCCGCACTCGACGGCGTGTGTCTGCTCCGGGCACAGGACGGGTCGCTGCGCCGGCTGCCGGTCACGGAGTTCGTCATCGGTGCCGGGCGCAAGAACCTGGGGCAGGGGGAGCTGCTGCGCTCGGTCACCCTGCCCGCCCGTGCGCTCACCTGCCGTACGGCGTACCGGCAGGCCTCCCTCTACGGACTCGGCCGCTCCGGCGCCCTGATCGTCGGAACCCTTGACCCGCTGGACGGATCGCTGGCGATCACGGTCACGGCGGCGACCGTACGGCCCTTCCGGTTCTGGTTCCCGCTGCCGCCCACGGCGGCGGAACTGCGCGCTGAGATCCTGCGCGCCGTCGGGGACGACGAATGGTTCGACGACATTCACGGGCTCCCCGAGTGGCGCCGCCACATGGCGCTCCGGCTGGCCGAGGAGATCCGTTCCGAACTCACCGAGGGCGGTGTGCGATGACATTCGAGATCGAAGTGAACGAGCAGCGGTTCGACGCGGACCCCCGCCCCGGACAGTGTCTGCGTACCTATCTGCGCGACCGCGGCTGGTTCGGTGTGAAGAAGGGGTGCGACGCGGGCGACTGCGGGGCCTGCACGGTGCATGTCGACGGCGAGCCCGTGCACAGCTGTCTCTACCCCGCTGTACGGGCCGAAGGCCGCTCCGTCACCACGGTGGAGGGGCTCGCCAAGGACGGCGAACTCCACCCCGTGCAGCAGAAGTTCCTCGACGCGCAGGGCTTCCAGTGCGGGTTCTGCACCGCCGGGTTCCTGATGACCACGTCGAAGCTCGACGAGGACCAGCTGACCGATCTGCCCAGGGCGCTCAAGGGAAACCTGTGCCGTTGCACGGGCTACCGGGCGATCGAGGACTCCATCCGGGGCGTCAAACACGCGGAGGCGCCCTGCGCGGGCAAGGCCGTCGGCCGCAACCTGCCCGCTCCGGCGGGGCCGCAGGTGGTCACCGGCACCGCGCGCTACACCTTCGACATCGCGGTGCCGGGGCTGCTGCACATGAAGCTGCTGCGCTCCCCGCACGCACACGCCCGGATCGTCTCCATCGACACCTCGGCCGCCCTGCGGGTGCCCGGTGTGCACCTGGTCCTGACCCACTACGACGCGCCGGAGCAGCTCTACTCCACGGGGCGTCACGAACACCCGGAGGAGGACCCGGACGACACCCGGCTGCTCGACGACACGGTGCGCTACGTCGGCCAGCGCGTCGCGGCTGTCGTCGCGGACAGCGAAGGCGCGGCCGAGGAGGGCTGCCGCCGGATCGAGGTCACGTACGACGTCCTGCCCGCCGTGTTCGACCCGGAGGAGGCGATGCTGCCCGGCGCCCCCGTAGTCCACGCCAAGGACGCGCAGCGGGCCCGGATCAGCCGCCCGCAGGACAACGTGGTCGGTGAGACGCACGGCGAGATCGGCGATGTGGAGGCCGGCTTCGCCGAGGCCGACCTGGTGTACGAGCAGGACTTCCGGACCCAGCGGGTGCAGCACGCCAGCCTGGAGACGCACGGCGCGGTCGCCTGGTTCGAGGACATGGACGAGAGCGGGCGCGGCGAGACGGGCTCCGCGGTGGGGGTCGACAGGATCAGCAGGACCGGCGGCACGGACGAGGCGGCCCGCCCCGACGGCGCCGAAGAGCAGACCGGCAGCACTGAGGCAGAGGCGTCCGGCGCGGAAGCGGAAGCAGGGGAAGGGGGCCCCGTCCGCACGGCCGGGCTGCCCGCTCCGCCCGAAGGGCAGCGGCTGCTCGTACGGACCAGCAGCCAGACCCCGTTCCTGACCCGGCGCGCGCTCTGCGTCCTCTTCGAACTGCCGTTGGAGAAGGTGCGCGTGGTCGCGGGCCGGGTAGGCGGCGGGTTCGGCGGCAAGCAGGAGATGATCGTCGAGGACATCGTCGCGCTCGCCGCGATGCGCACGGGCCGCCCGGTCAAACTGGAGTACACCCGCGCCGAGCAGTTCTACGGCGCCACCACCCGCCACCCGTTCCGCATCCGCATCAAGGCCGGGGCCAAGCGGGACGGCACCCTCACCGCCCTCCAGCTGCGGGTGGTGTCCAACACGGGGGCGTACGGGAACCACGGCCCGTCGGTGATGTTCCACGCCTGCGGCGAGTCCCTCGCGGTGTACCGCTGCCCCAACAAGAGGGCGGACGGCTACTCGGTCTACACCCACACCGTTCCGGCGGGTGCGTTCCGGGGGTACGGGCTCGGACAGGTCGTCTTCGGCATGGAGTCCGTACTCGACGAGCTGGCCAGGCAGCTGGACATGGACCCGCTGGAGCTGAAGGCGCGGAACATCATCAAGGCGGGCGATCCCATGATCACTGCCGACGGTGAGGAGGAGGACCTGCACATCGCGAGCTACGGGCTCGACCAGTGCCTCGCCGTCGTCCGCGCGGCACAGGAGCAGGAGAGGAAGAAGGAGCAGGGCAGGGAGTGGGGGCGGGACGCTCCGGGCGGATCCGTGCCCGACGGGTGGCTCGTCGGTGAGGGCTCGGCGCTCTCGATGATCGCCACAGCGCCGCCCGGCGGCCACTTCGCGGACGTGCGCGTCAAGCTGCTCGCCGACGGCACCTTCGATCTCGCCGTCGGTACGGCCGAGTTCGGCAACGGCACGACCACCGTGCACCGGCAGATCGCCGCGGGGGAGCTGGGCACCACTGTCGAGCAGATCGCCGTCCGTCAGTCGGACACGGACGTGGTGCGCCACGACACGGGCGCCTTCGGCTCGGCCGGCACCGTGGTGGCGGGCAAGGCGACCCTGCTGGCCTCGCAGGCCCTCGCGGCGTCGCTGCTGAGCTTCGCCGCCGAGCGGCTGGGCGCGGCCCCTGGCGACTGCCGGCTGGTCGAGGAGGCCGTGGAGTGCGGTGACAGCCGGCTGCTGCTCAAGGAGCTGTACGCCGAAGCCCAGTCCGTGGGGCGCGAACTGGCCGAGGACGGGCACTTCGGCGGCACGCCCCGTTCGGTGGCCTTCGACGCCCAGTGGTTCCGGATCGCCGTCGATCCGGGCAGCGGTGAGATCCGTATCCTGCGCAGCGTGCACGCGGCGGACGCGGGCAAGGTGATGAACCCGATGCAGTGCCGCGGCCAGGTCGAGGGAGGGGTGGCCCAGGCGCTGGGTGCCACGCTCTTCGAGAACGTGCGGATCGGCGACCGGGGCCAGGTCACCACGCCTGCCTTCCGTATGTACCGGCTGCCCGCCTACGCCGACGTACCGCGCACCGAGGTGCACTTCACGGAGACCGACGACGCGATCGGCCCGCTGGGTGCGAAGTCCATGAGCGAGAGCCCCTTCAACCCGGTCGCCCCGGCCCTGGCGAACGCGCTGCGGGACGCCACCGGTATCCGCTTCACCGAACTCCCGGTCACCCGTGACCGGGTATGGCTCGCCATGGACCGGCGGGCGAGGGGCCTGGATGAGTAGCGCCGACGCGCGGCAATTCCCGCTTCTGCTGCCTATTCCGGCTCTTTCCTCTCCTATCAGCGAGGCCGATAAGGCGAACCGAGCCGCACATGTGGTTCACCCGCCGATGCGCTGGGCATCATGGGCATCAGATGAAGGCAGATGCCGACCGGCCGGCCCGGAGGGGAAACCTGATGAGCGGAATCAGTTCACCGTCACGCCCTGCCCGTGCTGTTTCCGTGGCGCCCAAGCCCCTCGTGCTCACGGGCGAGTTGATACGGCCTGCCGCTCTGACGGTCGCGGATCTGCGGACCCGGTGGGGGCAGCGCCGGGCGGAAGTGGTCTTCGAATGCGCCAAGCGGGGCCCACAGCGTCACACCTTCGAAGGGCCGCTGCTGCGCGACGTGGTCGGCGACGCGCGGCCGTCCTTCGACGCCACGCGGCGCAAGGACCGCTCCCGCTTCCTGCTGGCCGTCACCGGCGGGGACGGGCACCGCACCGTGCTCTCCTGGGCGGAGATCGACGCGGATTTCGCCGACTCGCCGATCCTGCTGGCCACCGCCATGGACGGGCGCGGTCTGGATCTTTCGGGCAGCCAGCTGGTGGTGCCGTCCGACCGTTGCGGGGCGCGCTACATCAGCGCGATCACGAGTGTGTGGGTCGGCGCCTGCGCCTTTCCGCAGACCTAGCCGGAGCTGTGCCCGCAGCTGTGGCCGGAGCCGGAGCGGCGGCCCCGCGTGGGCGGAGCCGTATGTCCTCCTTGTGGTATATCGTCCTGCGCGGCGCGGGTGTGTTTCCCGTCGCCGGAGGCCGCTTCGGGTCTTCCTCCAAGGTGGGTAGCATCTGCCATATAGGTTCGCCCTATGAATTGCAAATGCTAGCCAACTGGGCATATCTTTCCGCATATGCAGTCCTACACGATCGGTCAGGCGGCGCGTCTGCTCGGCGTCAGCCCAGACACCGCTCGGCGCTGGGCGGATGCCGGCAGAGTCGCGACCCACCGCGATGAAGTCGGCCGCCGTCTCATCGACGGACGTGCTCTGGCCGCCTTCTCCATCGAGATCGGGCAGAGCGCCGCGGGGGAGGACGACGCGTCCTACACCTCGGCGCGCAACGCCTTCCCCGGCATCGTCACCGCTGTGAAACTCGGCGATGTGGCAGCCCAGGTGGAGATCCAGGCCGGCCCGCACCGACTGGTGTCCCTGCTGACCCGCGAGGCCGTCGAGGAGCTCGGCCTGGAAGTCGGAATGCAGGCAACCGCACGCGTCAAATCGACCAGCGTGCACATTGACCGCACCTGAGCCCCGTCCGGCTCGGGTGCCCCACTTGCCCAACAGCTCCCCAACCCAGCGGCGTCGCCCTTCCCCGCACTCTCGGGTCAGCCCGAGCCGGGAGGCCCCCCATCCGGCGTGGCTCATCCCCATCCGCTCGGGCAGCAGCACTGCCGCCCGTCCCCCAAGGAGTTCCACCCTCATGTCCCGTACCTTCACCCGCCGCCGCACCGCCGCCGCGATAGTGACCGCTGCCGTGCTGCTGCCACTGGCCGCCTGCGGCGGTAACGACGACAGCAAGGACGACAGCAAGAAGGACACCGGCGCCAAGTCCTCCGCGACCGGTACGCCGAAGGCCGACCTGACCGTCCTCGCGGCCTCGTCGCTGACCGACGTGTTCGCCACCGCGAAGAAGACGTACGAGAAGGAGCACCCCGGCACGAAGATCACCTACTCCTTCGCCGGCTCCCAGGAGCTGGCGACCCAGGTGAAGCAGGGCGCTCCGGCCGACGCGCTGGTCACGGCGGACACCAAGACCATGGACGGTCTGAAGTCCGACGTCGGCACGCCGAAGATCATCGCCAAGAACCGTCTGGTCATAGCCACCGGCAAGGGCAACCCGGACAAGGTCGAGAACCTGAAGGACCTCTCCGACAGCAAGCTGAAGGTCGTCCTCGCCGCTCCCGAGGTGCCCGTCGGCCGCTACAGCAAGCAGGTGCTCGACGCTCAGAAGATCAAGGTGAAGCCGGTCTCGCAGGAGGTGAACGTCCGCGCCGTCCTGTCCAAGGTCGAACTGGGCGAGGCCGACGCGGGCATCGTCTACAAGACGGACGCCGCCACGGCGCCCGGCAAGGTCCAGGCGGTCGACATTCCCGACGCCCAGAACGCCGTCGCCTCCTACCCGGCGGCGACCCTGAAGACGTCGAAGCACTCGGCCGCGGCCGCCGCGTTCGTCGCCTGGCTCTCCACCCCCGAGGCGCAGAAGATCCTCCAGGGCGCGGGCTTCCAGAAGCCGTAGTACGCACACGCCGCAGCACGGGGCTGTCCTCACCGCACAAACGGTGGACAGCCCCGTCCGCGCTCGCCTTGTATGGACCCCTGCTCCGGTGCTCCCGCCACCGGTGTCCCGGCCCCAGGTACCCCGGCATCCGATCTCAGGAACCCCGATGAGAAGCATCCGCGTCCGCGCCCGCACACCGCGCACCGGTACCCCCGTGGCGCTCGCCGTGCCCGCGCTGATCGCGATCGCGTTCCTCCTCATGCCGCTGATCGGCATCCTGGCACGCACCTCATGGAGCGACCTCGGTACCCATCTGACCAGCCCGGACGTGACCCTGGCGCTACGGCTTTCGCTGCTGGTCTCCTTCTGGGCCCTGGGCCTTTCGCTGCTCCTGGGGGTGCCGCTGGCCTGGCTGCTCGCGCGGGTCGACTTCCCGGGCAAGACGTTCGTACGCTCACTCGTCCTGCTGCCGATGGTGCTGCCGCCGACCGTCGGCGGAGTGGCACTGCTGCTCGGATTCGGCCGCCGGGGACTGCTCGGCCCCTGGCTGGAGAACACCTTCGGCATCACACTGCCCTTCCACACATCGGGGGCGGTGGTCGCGGCGACCTTCGTGGCGATGCCGTTCCTGGTCATCAGCCTGGAGGGCACGCTCGCCGGGCTGCGCCCCAGCTACGAGGAGACCGCCGCCTCGCTCGGAGCCTCACCGGTCCGGGTGTTCTGCACCGTCACCCTGCCCATGGTCGCGCCGGGACTCGCCGCGGGCGCCGCGCTGACCTGGGCGCGGGCGCTCGGCGAGTTCGGGGCGACCATCACCTTCGCCGGGAACCTCCCCGGCACCACGCAGACCCTGCCGCTGCAGGTGTATCTGCTGCTGCAGGACTCTCCCGAGGCCGCGACCTCGGTATCGCTCCTGCTGCTCGTCATCGCGATGGCCGTCCTGGTGGCCCTGCGCGGGCGGTGGACCGGCGCGACGGCCGAGCGGACCAGGAAGCCCGCACCGGTGGACGAAACCGAGCAGCCGCCGCCGGGATTCGCGCAGCCCGCTTCCGCACCGTCCGCCGCCGAACCGGCGGGCGGGCTCTCCAAGTCCCGTACGGCGCAGGAGCGGTGGCCGCTGCACGCGGTCGTCACCGGCTTCAACGAGCTGACCCTCGAAGCGGATCCGGGCACCACCATCGCCGTAGTCGGCCCCAACGGCGCCGGCAAGACCACCCTGCTGCGTGCCCTCCTCGGTCTCACCCCGCGCGCCCGCGCTGAACTGCGGCTCGGCGACACCGACGTCAGCCCGCTGCCGCCGCACCGCCGCGGGGTTGCCTGGGTCCCTCAGGACGGGGCGCTCTTCCCGCACTTGAGCGCGCTCACCAACACCGCCTACGGCCTCCGGTCCCACCGGGTGCCGCGCGCCGAGGCACGCCGGGAGGCCGCCCTGTGGCTGGAGCGGCTCGGCGTCGGCCACCTCGCGGCCCGCAAGCCCTCGCAGCTCTCCGGCGGCCAGGCACAGCGCGTCGCACTCGCCAGGGCGCTCGCCGCCCGCCCCCGCCTGCTGCTCCTCGACGAACCGCTCGCCGCGCTCGACCAGACGACCCGGGCCCACGTCCGGCACACGCTGCGCACCCACCTCAGCGGCTTCGGCGGTGTCTGCCTGATCGTCACCCACGACCCGGTGGAGGCGGTCTCGCTGGCCGACCGGGTCCTCGTCCTCGACGACGGGCGCGCGCTCCAGGACGCACCGCCCGCCGAGGTCACCCGCCACCCGCGGTCGCCGTGGGTGGCCCGGATGCTCGGCCGCAACGCCTGGCCCGGCACCGCGTCCGGCGACGGCCTCTCGCTCACCGGCGGCGGCCGGCTCGTCGTCGCCGACGGGCTCGGCGAGGGCGTCAGGGCGCTGGCGATCATCGCGCCCGAAGCGGTGTCCGTCCACCGCGACAGGCCGACGGGCAGCCCGCGCAACGTCTGGCCCGGCACCGTACGGGAGATCACATCGGCCGGCAGCCGGCTGCGCGTCCTCATCACGTCGGCCGAGGCGCCCGATCTGGTGGCGGAGATCACCCCGCAGGCCGCCGTCGAACTCGGCCTGGCGGACGGCGTACCGGTGTGGACCAGCGTCAAGGCCACCGAGATCACCCTGGTCGAGGTCTGAGGGAGCCCCGCGGTACGCGCGGCCCCCGCGCCGGCCGCGGCACGAGGACGGTTAGCATCCCCTGTGACCCAGATACGCCCGCCCAAGGAGGCGCCGATACGTCGGCGCATACTCGCCGACCTCACCCCGCTGCGCACATCCCCCGACTTCCGGCGGCTCTGGTTCGGCAACACCGTCTCCTGGGTCGGGCAGGGCATGACCGCCCTCGCGATCTCGCTCCAGGTCTACGACCTCACCCGCTCCAGCTTCTCCGTCGGCCTCGTCGGCCTCTTCTCGCTGGTGCCGCTGGTCGTGTTCGGTCTCTACGGCGGGGCTGTCGCCGACACACTCGACCGCCGCAAACTCGGGCTCTACAGCGCCCTCGGCTCCGCGGCCCTCTCGGTGGGGCTCTCGTCGGCCGCGTTCGCCGGATTCCACCATGTCTGGTTCCTGTACGGCATCGTGGCCCTCCAGTCCGTCTGCGCCGCGCTCAACGCCCCCGCCAGGTCCGCCATGATCCCCCGGCTGCTGCCCGCCGGACAGCTGCCCGCGGCCAACGCACTGTCCTCGATGACCAGCACCTTCGGGACACTGATCGGCCCGATGCTCGGCGGCCTCATCGTCGGCTTCTGGGGCTACCAGGCCGCGTATCTGATCGACGCGATCTCCTTCCTGGCCGCCCTGTACGCGATGTGGCGGCTGCCCTCGATGCTTCCCGACCGGGCCCCCGGATCGAAGAGCCGCGCCTCGGTCCTGGACGGGCTGCGCTTCCTGGCGACCCGGCCCAACCTGCGGATGACGTTCTTCTCCGACTTCTGCGCGATGATCCTGGCCCAGCCGCGGGCGCTGTTCCCCGCGGTGGCCGTCCTCTGGTACGGGGGCGACGCCCGCACCACGGGACTGCTGGTGGCGGCGCCCGCGGTGGGCGCGCTGCTCGGCGGGGTCTTCTCCGGCTGGCTGGGCGGCATCCACCGGCACGGGCTTGCGATCGTGCTCGCGGTGGCCGGGTGGGGCCTGGCCATCGCGGTGTTCGGCCTGACCAGGAACCTCTGGCTCGGGCTGGGCTTCCTCGCCCTGGCCGGTGCGGCGGACACCGTGTCCATGGTCTTCCGCAACACGATGATGCAGGTCGCCGCGCCGGACGAGATGCGCGGCAGGCTCCAGGGGGTCTTCATCGTGGTCGTGGCGGGCGGCCCGCGTCTGGGCGACTTCCTCGCGGGCTCGGC
Source organism: Streptomyces sp. NBC_00859 (assembly GCF_045161865.1). Lineage (NCBI taxonomy): Bacteria > Bacillati > Actinomycetota > Actinomycetes > Kitasatosporales > Streptomycetaceae > Streptomyces > Streptomyces sp. NBC_00859. Next base: position 5,687,531 of record NZ_CP108826.1, read on the forward strand.
GGGCGACCTGGCGACGCCGGGCGTGGCCGTGGTCGGCGGCGGTATCGCCTGTGTCCTCGCGGTCACCGCGCTCGGCCTGACCCGGCGCGGTTTCCTCCGCTACGACGCACGGTCGCCGGTGCCTTAGGGGTCCTTGCGCTATGCCCGTCCGGCCCGGGTCGGACGCTCATAGTGCAAGGCCCCTCAGCGGGGCAGGCGGGTGCCCGCCGGGACCGCGGCTACCGCGCCTCCCACTCCAGGGTGTTCCCCGCCTCGCCCTCCGGCGTCCCGTCGTGGGTGACGGTCAGCCGTACCGGGTCCTCCCGCGCGTCGACCACCACCGAGACCTGCGAGACGCCGCGCACCCGGTGTGCGCGGGCGAGGGCCCGGCGCAGGGCGGCCAGCAGTTCCTCGCCCGCCTGGTCGGTGACCCGCGAGTCCACCGGACCGAGGAAGTGCACCGACGGGGCGAAGCCCAGCAGCACCCGAGCGCCGTCCGTGTCCCGCAGCACCCGGCCGCGCAGCGTCGACGGCGCGTCCGCGGGCTGCTGCTGGAGAGCGAAGATCGCGGTCCTGACATCCTGGATCGTCGAGTCGAGTTCGTCGACCGCCCGGCCGAGCAGCTCGCCGAGCTCGGTGCCGGCCGCCCGCCGCTTGGCCGACTCCAGCATCATCTCCGTCGCGAAGAGCCGCTGGACGACGAGGTCGTGGAGATCGCGGGCGATCCGGTCGCGGTCCTCGTACACCGCGAGCCGCTCGCGATTCTGCTGCGCGTCGGCCAGTACCAGCGCGAGCGCGGCCTGTGAGGCGAACTGCAGAGCCAGCGTCCGGTCCGCCGCGTTGTAGGGGCGGCCGCTGCGCCGCCGCGGCAGCGCGAGCGTGCCGATCAGCTTGCCGCCGCTCTGCAGCGGCAGCATCATGCTCGGCCCGAAACGGGCCCGCACCAGGGTGGTCATCCGGGGATCGGTCGACGAGTCCTCGATGTACACCGGGTCCCCGTTGAGCAGCTGTACGAGTACGGGGGAGCCCGGCGCGATCGTGGTCCCGATGAGGTCGCCCGGGTCCTCGAAGGTGGAGGCGGCGACGATCTCCATGCCGCCGGCATCGGTGGGCAGCAGCACCACACCGGCGACCGCGTCGGCGAGGCCCCGGGCCTGTTCGGCGACCGTGGTCAGCGCGTCGGTCGCGCTCTCACCGGTGAGCAGCGCGTTGGTGACGGCCGCCGCGCCCTTGATCCAGCGCTCCCGGAGCCTGGCCGTGTCGTACAGCCGGGTGTTGCCGATCGCGATGCCCGCCTGTGCGGCGAGCACCCGGAGCAGCCCCTCGTCGTCCTCGTCGAAGTCCCCCTCGCGCTTCCCGGCCAGATGCAGGGTCCCGACGGTCTGATGGTGCACACGGACGGAGAGCCGCAGCAGCCCGCGGGTGCCGTCGGGAAGACCGATCAGGGCGTCCCCGTCGTCGCCGGTCGTGAACAGCTCGGCCAGCCGGTCGCGCTCGGGGTCGACGACCCCGAGCGCCCCGCTCCGCGCGCCCGTCAGCCGGATCGCTGAGTCCACGATGTGCTGGAGCGTGCCGCGCAGTTCGAGATCGGTGCCGACGCCCAGTACCGCTTCGAGGAGCAGCGGCAGCCGTGTGTCGTCGGTCATCGTGTCCCCCGGTCCGGTTGTCGCAGGCCCTGCGGTGCCGCTCGGAGGTGGGCGCGGCAGCCCGTCCGCCGAACGCTCACCCGGCCGGTCAGCTGGTCAGCGGGGCCAGCGTCATGGGTTCGATCTTCCCCTCGAGCATCGCGCCGAGACCGAGGACCGTGCAGATGTCGGGCCGCTCGGCGACGTTCACGGGCATCCCCGTCGCGTTGCGCAGCATCTGTTCGAGGCCCGGGAGCAGTGCGCTCCCGCCGACCATCATGATGCCTCGGTCCGACAGGTCGGCCACCAGATCCGGCGGGCAGCCGCGCAGTACCCGGCCGATGCCGTCGAGTACGGCGGTCAGCGGGGTGTTGATGGCCTCCCGTACCGCCGCTGTCTCGACCCGGACCGAACGGGCGAGGCCGGTGGCCACGTCCCTGCCGTGGATCTCGGTGGACTCGGGCCCGTCCAGGAAGAGCCCGTTGCCGCTGAGCGCCAGCTGCAGGGGGCGTACGGACTGGCTCGGCAGCAGCAGCTCGTGGTGCTGGCGCAGGTGCTGCACGACGGCGCGGTCGATGGCCTCGCCGCCGACCGGGATCCGCTCCGCGGTGACGATCGAACCGAGCGAGAGCACGGCGATCTGGGTGGTCGCCGCACCGCAGACCATGATCATGGTGGCCGTCGGCTGCTCGACGGGGAGCCCGCAGCCGACGGCCGCGGCGATCAGGGTGTCGACCAGCTCGACCCGCCGGGCACCGAGACCGACGAGGGTCTCGACCGTGGCGCGCTGTGCCAGCGGGTCGGACTCGTGCGGGGTGCACGCGGCGGCGCGCAGGTTCGGGGTGCGCCGCAGCCTGCGCCGCAGCTTGTCGCCGAGCAGCTGGCCCAGCATGCGCCGGGCCATGTCGATGTCGACGACGGTGCCGCCCGATACGGGGCGCACCACCCGGATGTAGCCGGGGGTGCGGCCGGTCATCTGCTCGGCGAAGGTTCCGACGGCGAGCAGGGAGCCCGTCCGGGTGTTCACCGCGGCGACACTCGGCTCGTCCACGACGAGACCCATGCCCTTGACGAACACCCGGGTCCGCGCGGCCCCGAGATCGACGGCTACCTGGCAACGGCGCAACTGCTCAAGACTGACGGTCACGGCACGATCTCCCGAGAAATGCAGAGGTGGAGCACCGGCGGAGGCCGGTCCTCATCGCATCGTGCGGCGGCCGTGCAAGGTGCGCGCGCTGGGATGAGCCGGTCGGGTGCCGGGCTGGGCCGGCCGGGTGGTGTGCTGACGTCACTGCCGGAGGGCTGGGGCCGCTGGGCCGCGTCCGTGAAAAGTCTCGTCGTCGCCCGGCGGGCGGGCGCGCGGCGTTGCGGACACGGTCTAACGGGTTGTGCCGGCCGGTTGTACGTCCTGTAGCAGCCCCCAGGTGAAGTCGGCGACGGCGGGGCGTCCGCCGGGCGGTGTGAAGGCGAGCCGCCACCGGGTCGGTGCGGTGCCCTCCATCGGCCGCGCGGGGGCGAAGGCGCGGGCGACCTCGTCCACCGTGCACGACCAGGGCCGCAGGTCATCCGCTGTCCGCAGGACGGGTGCGGGGGCGCCCGGAGCGCGGACCAGCCACTCGTTCCACACCGCGCCGCCGCTCGCGGTCAGCACCTCGAAGCGCAGATCGGGCCAGAGCGGCACCGGCCACTGGAGGGCGTCGCACTCCAGGTCGCCGATCCGCCTGCGGGCGGTTGCCGACGGCTCGCCGAGCACCGAGCGGTAGCGCTGTGCGGCCCCGCGGGACCGGGGGGAGCGGACCATCGCCTGCCAGCGCTTGTTGGCCTCGCGCATCGCGGCGAGCGGGACGCCGAGCTCCTGACGGGCGTCGTAGACGAGGACCGGCTGGTGGTCGGCCATGCGGCGCAGCAGCACCAGCTGGAAGTCGAGCGGCCCGAACGGGGTCTGTGATGGTGCCATGCACCCATCCTGCCCGTACGGCGCGCGCGGCTGCCCCGGTGGTGGGCGACGGCCTGGCCGGACCCCGCGTCCGGGATCTGATGCGCGCGGACGGCCCCTACTCCTGCGGGCGGCCCAGCATCCGCTTCAGCAGGTCCCGCAGCACGGTGCGCTCCCCGGCCGACAGCTCGCCCAGCGGTTCGCGCGCGAAGTCCATCGAGGCGCGCAGCTCCCGGGAGGTCCGCCTGCCGGCGTCGGTGGCGGCCGCGAGCTTGACCCGGCGGTCGGCGGGGTCGGGGCGCCGCTCGGCCAGGCCGCGCGCTTCGAGCCGGTCGACGATCCCCGTGACGTTCGACGGCTCGCACTTCAGATGTCCGGCGAGCCGGCGCATGGGCATCGCCTCGATGGACAGCAGACCCAGTACCCGTGCCTGGGCCCCCGTGAGGGAGTGCAGGGCCGCGGCTTCGTCGTACTCCTCGTAGTACCGGGCGACGACGTCACCGATCAGCTCGACGACTTCCAGGGTCAGCGGGTCTGTACGAGTGGCCATGCCCACCATCGTACCTGCATGCTTGACAATCTAAAATATCCAGGCGCATGGTTGTTTCAGACGGTAGATATTTCACGTCATGAAGCTTTGCTCAGGAGGTTGTACCCGATGTCCGCACTCCCCGCGACCGGTCGCGAATGGCACCTCGTCGCCCGTCCGAACGGCTGGCCCACCCCGGCGGACTTCGCCCTGCGCGAGGCCCCGGTGTCCGAACCGGCCGAGGGCCGGATCCTGGTCCGCAACCTCTACTTCTCGGTCGACCCGTACATGCGCGGCCGGATGAACGACGTGAAGTCGTACACGCCGCCCTTCCAGCTCGACAAGCCGATGGAGGGCGGCGCGGTCGGCGAGGTCGTCGCGTCGAACGCCGACGGCTTCGCGGTGGGCGACCACGTCCTGCACGGGCTCGGCTGGCGTGAGTACGCGCACGTGCCCGCCAAGCACGCCACCAAGGTCGACCCCTCGGCCGCCCCGCTCTCCGCCTACCTCGGAGTGCTCGGCATGACGGGCCTCACGGCCTACGCCGGCCTCTTCGACGTCGCCTCCTTCAAGGAGGGCGAGACGGTCTTCGTCTCCGGCGCCGCGGGAGCCGTCGGCAGCCAGGTCGGCCAGATGGCCCGCATCAAGGGCGCCGCGCGCGTCATCGGCTCGGCGGGGTCCGACGAGAAGGTCAAGCACCTCGTCGACGACCTCGGCTTCGACGCGGCGTTCAACTACAAGAGCGGCCCTGTGTCGGACCAGCTGCGGAAGGCCGCACCGGACGGCATCGACGTCTACTTCGACAACGTCGGCGGCGAGCACCTCGAAGCGGCCCTCACCTCGTTCAACGTGCACGGCCGCGCCACGATCTGCGGAATGATCTCGCAGTACAACAACACCGAGGCGGCCCCGGCCCCGCGCAACCTCGCGCTGGTCATCGGCAAGCGGCTGCGGCTGCAGGGGATGCTCGTCGGGGACCACGCCGCGCTCCAGCCGCAGTTCGTCAAGGACGTCGCCGGGTGGATCGCCTCCGGTGAGCTGAAGTACCAGGAAACGGTCGTCGAAGGGGTCGAGCAGGGCGTCGAGGCGTTTCTCGGTCTGCTCCGCGGTGAGAACACCGGGAAGATGATCGTCGCCGTCAACCAGTAGGCTCGGCTCCAGGCCGCCGCGGTCGTGGGCGCGAGTCGCGGCGTACACAACAGAAGGAACTCTCATGGCTATCCAGAAGATCGATGTCGCGTACACCGCTGTCGCCACCGCCGAGAACGGCCGTGACGGCCGGGTCTCGTCCAACGACGGCAACCTCGACGTCGTCGTCAACCCGCCGAAGGAGATGGGCGGAAGCGGTGCGGGCACCAACCCGGAGCAGCTCTTCGCCGCCGGTTACAGCGCCTGCTTCCAGGGTGCGCTCGGTGTCGTCGCCCGCCAGGAGAAGGCCGACATCTCCGGCTCGACCGTGACCGCGGCCGTCTCCATCGGCAAGACCGAGGCGGGCGGCTTCGGCCTGGAGGTCACCATCACGGCCTCCATCCCGAACGTCGACACCGCCACCGCGCAGTCGCTGATCGAGAAGGCCCACCAGGTGTGCCCCTACTCGAACGCGACCCGCGGCAACATCAAGGTCGACCTGGCCGTCGCCTGACCAGGACCGCTTGATCCCGGCTCCGGCCGGGACGCGAAGGGCCGCACCCGCTCCGGCGGGGGCGGCCCTTTGTCCGTACAGCGGGTGGTTCGGGCGTATTCCGTCGCCGGGCCCGGCCCTCTGCGGCCATTGCCCGCCGAACTGGGCTGTGCGTACCGTGTGTTCGTGATCCCGACCATCGGCCGGAGTTTCGAACGGTGCAGTACCGAACAGAAGGGTTGGGTGGACCACCATGGGACGACTGGTCCCGGCGGTGACCAGGGCGCTGGACATACTGGAGCTCTTCCTCGAGGGGGACGGCTCGCTGTCCGCGCCCGATGTGACCCGCAGGCTTCAGCTGCCGCGCACCACCGTGCACGAACTGCTCACCACCCTCGCGGCCCGCGCCTACCTGGTGCCGGTCCCCGAGCAGCCCGGCCACTACCGGCTCGGCGTACGCACGTACCAGCTCGGCAGCCGGTACGCGGAACAGCTCGACCTCGCCGCGGAAGGGCAGCAGGTCGCGCGTGAGGTCGCCCAGACCTGCGACGAGACCGTCCATGTCGCCGTCCTGGAGGACGCCGACGTCATCTACATCGCGAAGGTCGACTCCACCCACGCCGTCCGGATGGTCTCGGGCGCCGGACGGCGGCTGCCCGCGCACTGCACCTCCGTCGGCAAGATGCTGCTCGCCTCGCTGCCCGACGCCGAGCTGACCGCGCGGATATCGGGGCGGGAGCTCACCGCGATGACGCCCGACAGCGTGACCGACCCCGCCGTCCTGCGGGAGGCGCTCGCCGTGGTCCGCGAGCGCGGTGTCGCGGTCGAACACCGCGAGTCCAACCCGGATGTGAACTGCGTGGCCGCACCGGTGCGCGACAGCGCCGGGACGGTCGTCGCCGCACTCTCCATCTCGGTACCGGTGATCCGCTGGAGCGAGGAGCGCGAGAGCGAGCTGGAAAAGCTGGCTCTGGGGGGAGCCGCCGAACTCTCCACCCGCCTCGGCCACCGGGGGCCCGCGTGAGGCAGGCCGATGTGGCGGTACGCGAGCGGGCCGTGCTGGGCGAGGGCCCGACCTGGGACGCGGCGGCCGGCCGGCTGATCTGGGTGGACATCCTCTCCGCGCGCATCCACACCTACGATCCGGCTACCGGCCGCCGCACGGTCATGGCGACCGAACAGCACGTCGGGGCCGCGAAGCCGCGCGCAACCGGAGGCCTGGTGGCGAACCTCAGGGACGGTGTGGGGCTCTACGCGGCCGACGGCGCCTTCTCCTGGCTGGTGCACGACCCGGTGCCGGGGCGGCGGGCCAACGACGCGGCGGTCGCTCCGGACGGCGCGCTCTGGGCCGGGACCATGCGCTACGCGGAGGGGGGAACCGGCGGCGGAACACTGAGCCGGATCGCACCGGACGGCGCGGTCTCCGGGACACTGCCGGTCAGTGTCTCCAACGGCACGGGCTGGAGCCCCGACGGCTCCCTCATGTACTACGTCGACACCCCGACCCGGCGCATCGACGTCTTCGACTTCGACGGTGAACTCCCGCACAGCCGGCGCGAGTTCGTCTCGTTCGAGCCTGCTGCCGGTTTCCCGGACGGGCTCACCGTCGACGCGGAGGGCTGCGTCTGGGTGGCGCTCTGGGACGGCTCGGCCGTCCGCCGCTACACCCCGGCCGGTGCCCTGGACCGTACGGTCGCACTGCCCGTGCGGCGCCCCACCGCCTGCGCGTTCGGCGGACGGGACCTTCGCGACCTCTACATCAGTACGGCCCGCGGCGGACTTCCCGCCCCGCACCCGCTCTCCGGCTCGCTGCTGGTCGTCCCCGGCGCGGGACAGGGCCTGCCGCAGCCGTCCTTCGCGGGCTGAGGAGAGGAAAGCGCTGTGCCCCGCAGGCCTTCTGCGGGGCACAGCGGCGAAAGCCCTTGCCGGGCAACGGAGCTACGAGCCGACCCGGCGCTTGTTGTAGACGTCGAAGCCGACCGCTGCCAGCAGCACCAGGCCCTTGATGACCTGCTGGTAGTCGCTGCCGATACCGACCAGGGACATGCCGTTGTTCAGCACTCCGAGCACCAGGCCGCCGATGATGGCACCGAAGACCGTGCCGACACCGCCGCTCATCGACGCGCCGCCGATGAACGAGGCGGCGATGGCTTCCAGTTCGAAGTTCACGCCGGCATTGGGCGTACCCGCGTTGAGGCGGGCCGCGAAGACGATGCCGGCGAGCGCGGCCAGCACGCCCATGTTCACGAAGACCAGGAAGGTCACCCGCTTGTCCTTGACGCCGGACAGCTTGGCCGCGGGCTGGTTGCCGCCGAGTGCGTACACATGGCGTCCGACGACCGCGTTGCGCATCACGAAGCCGAGGCCGATGAGCAGGGCCGCCAGCAGCAGCAGTACCACCGGCACGCCGCGGTAGCTCGCGAGTGTCATGGTGAAGGCCACCACGGCCGCCACCATGGCCGTGCACTTGGTGAGGAAGACGCCGCGCGGGAGGACGTCGAGCTCGTACTCCTTCTCCCGGCGCCGTGAGCGGACCTCCTGCACCAGCACGACCACGATCAGTACGAGTCCCAGCAGGAGCGTGAGGTTGTGGTAGTTCGTGTCCGGGCCCACCGCGGGCAGGTATCCGGTGGAGATCTTCTGGAACCCCTCGGGGAACGGACTCAGCGACTGTGAACCGAGCAGGATCTGGGTGGCGCCCCGGAAGATCAGCATCCCCGCGAGTGTGACGATGAAGGAGGGTATCCCCACATACGCGATCCAGAAGCCCTGCCAGGCCCCGGCGACCGCGCCGATGAGCAGCGCCACGACCAGCGCGAGCACCCAGGGGACCTTGTGCTCGACCATCATCACGGCACAGGCCGCGGAGACGAAGGCAGCCAGGGAGCCGACGGAGAGGTCGATGTGGCCCGCGATGATGACGATCATCATCCCGATGGCAAGAACCAGGATGTAGCTGTTCTGGAGGACCAGGTTGGTGACGTTGTTCGGCTTGAGCAGCACGCCTCCGGTCCAGATCTGGAAGAGGACGACGATCAGGCCGAGCGCGATCAGCATCCCGTACTGACGCATGTTGCGGCGCGCGGCGTCCAGCAGGAGGGCTCCGGTGGTGGAGCGCGGGGAGGGCGGCGCCGGCGGAGCGCCCTTCGGGGTGTCGGTGGCGACGGGACCCATGGCGGCTACCTCTTGTCCGTGGTCATGTGGCGCATCAGCACTTCCTGGTTCGCTTCCGCCCGCGCGACCTCACCGGTGAGCCGGCCGGCCGCCATCGTGTAGATGCGGTCGCACATGCCGAGCAGTTCGGGGAGTTCGGACGAGATGAAGACGACGGCTCTGCCCTCTGCGGCGAGCTGGTCGATGACGGTGTAGATCTCGTACTTGGCGCCGACGTCGATACCGCGCGTCGGCTCGTCGAGGATGAGCACATCCGGCCCCGCGAAGATCCACTTGCTGAGGACGACCTTCTGCTGATTGCCGCCGGACAGCCGCCCGACCTGCTCGAAGACGGTCGGGGCCTTGATGTTCATGGAGCGGCGGTACGACTCGGCGACCCGGGTCTCCTCGTGCTCGTCGACCACACCGCGCCGGGAGACCTTCGACAGGGCGCTCATGGTGATGTTGCGGCTGATGGTGTCGATGAGATTGAGGCCGTACTGCTTGCGGTCCTCGGTGACATAGGCGATGCCGTGCCGGACCGCCTCGGGCACGGTTCTGGTGCGGATCTCCCGGCCGTCCTTGAGTACGGTGCCGCTGATGCTGCGCCCGTACGAACGGCCGAAGAGACTCATCGCGAGTTCGGTACGGCCGGCGCCCATCAGCCCGGCGATGCCGACGATCTCGCCCCTGCGCACGTGCAGCGAGACGTCGTCCACCACCTTGCGCTGCTGGTCGATGGGGTGGTGGGCGGTCCAGCCCCGCACTTCGAGCGCGGGGTGCGCGCCCGGATCACCTGTGTATGGGGTGCGTTCGGGGAAGCGGTGGTCGAGGTCGCGGCCGACCATGCCCCTGATGATCCGGTCCTCGGTCGTCTCGGGGGCCTTCACGTCGAGGGTCGCGATGGTGCGGCCGTCCCGGATGATGGTGACGGAGTCAGCGACCGCCGAGATCTCGTTGAGCTTGTGCGAGATGATGATCGAGGTGATGCCCTGCTGCTTCAACTCGATGATGAGGCGGAGCAGTTGCGCGGAGTCGTCGTCGTTCAGGGCCGCGGTCGGCTCGTCCAGGATGAGGAGCTTCACCTCCTTGGACAGTGCCTTGGCGATCTCCACCAGCTGCTGTTTGCCGACCCCGATGTCCGCGACCCTGGTCTGCGGATGCTCGCGGAGACCGACCCGTTTGAGCAGCCTCGCGGCGTGCTTCAGCGTCTCGTTCCAGCTGATGACACCCCGGGTGGCGTGCTCGTTGCCGAGGAAGATGTTCTCGGCGATCGACAGATAGGGGATGAGCGCCAGCTCCTGGTGGATGATGACGATCCCGCGCTCCTCACTGCCCCGGATGTCCCGGAAAGCGCAGTCCTCGCCCCGGAAGAGGATGTCCCCCTCGTAACTCCCGTGCGGATGAACACCGCTGAGCACCTTCATCAGCGTCGACTTGCCCGCGCCGTTCTCCCCGCAGATGGCGTGCACCTCACCCTCCGCGACGGTCAGCGACACATCGGAGAGGGCCCGGACACCCGAAAACGTCTTGACGATCGAGCGCATCTCCAGGACCGGCGTGGCGCTCACCGCGGGCTTCGCGGTGCCTTCCGGGGCCCGCGTGCCGCCGCTCACTTCAGCTCACTCGCCTTGATGTAGCCGGAATCGACCAGCTGCGCGCGGTAGTTGGACTTGTCGACGCTGACGGGCCTGAGGAGATAGGCGGGGACGATCTTCTTCTCGTTGTTGTAGGTGGTTGTGTCGTTCACCTGCGGCTTCTTCTTGTTGAGCATCGCGTCGGCCATCTGTACGGCCTGCTTGGCGAGCGCCCTGGTGTCCTTGTAGACGGTCTGGGTCTGCTGGCCCGCGATGATCGACTTCACCGATGCCACCTCGGCGTCCGACCCGGTGACGACCGGATACGGCTTGGCGGGCGTCCCGTAGCCGTCCGACTTCAGCGAGGACAGGATGCCGATGGATATCCCGTCGTACGGCGAGAGGACCGCGTCCACCCGGGCCGACGCGTACGACTTGGTGAGCAGGTCGTCCATCCGCTTCTGCGCGGTGGCGCCGTCCCAGCGCAGCGTGGTGAGCTGGTCGAGCCTGGTCTGCCCGCTCCGCACGACGAGCTGCTTCTTGTCGATGTAGGGCTTGAGCGTCTTCATCGCGCCGTTGAAGAAGTAGCGGGTGTTGTTGTCGTCGGGGGAGCCCGCGAACAGCTCGATGTTGAACGGGCCCTTCTTGCCCTTCCTGAGCCCCAGTTTGTCGATGAGGTACGTCGCCTGCAGGACACCCACCTTCTCGTTGTCGAAGGAGGCGTAGTAGTCGACGTTCGGGGTGCCGAGGATCAGACGGTCGTAGGAGACCACCTTGATGTGCTGGTCGGCGGCCTGCTGGAGGACATCGGTGAGGGCCTTGCCGTCGATGGCCGCGATCACCAGGACGTCGGCCCCCTTGGTGATCATGTTCTCGATCTGCGACACCTGGTGGTCGACGTCGTCCTCGCCGTACTGGAGATCCGTCTTGTAGCCCAGGGCCTTGAACTGCTTGACCATGTTGGTTCCGTCGGCGATCCAGCGCTCGGACGACTTGGTCGGCATGGCGATCCCGATGGTGGAGCCCTTGCCACCGCTCTTGGTCTCCTTGCTGCCGCCCTCGCTGCTCTGCCCGCAGGCGGTGAGAGCGAGGACCAGGGATCCGGCGACGAGGGTGAACGCGGCTCGGCGGGTGTGGCGCATGGCGGTCATCAGTCCTTCTCGGGGGAGGGGCGGGAGGGTGCAGCCGGGGCGGTGAAACGGGTGAGGGGTCCCGGCAGCCGTGAGCCGAGCGGCGACATACCGCCGTCGGCGCCGTGCCTGGCGAGCAGATCGAGGGCGAGCCTGCCGCGCCTGACCCGCTCACGCGCGGTGCTGAGGGCGAGGTCGCGCAGCTGCCCGCCGTACGGGTAGATACCGGGCGATTTCGAGAGGCCGAACTTCAGATAGATCGGGGCGCCGCGCCGGATCAGCTCGGCGGTCTCGTACATCCGGACGTAGCCGCCGAGGTCGTCGGGTGCCTCGATGTAGAGGTCCATCGGGGCGGCGCAGACCCGCCGGATCTCGGTGAAGTGGGCCAGGGTGAGATCGGAGGGGATATTGACGGAGTCGGCGCCCAGCTGCTCGAAGACCGCGTACGACGCCGGGTTGACCGGGCCGATCAGCGCCGAGACCTTGAACGTGGTGTCGGCCGGGAGGATGCCCGCGACGCGGAGCCTGTGCAGTGACCAGAGCACCCCTTCGTCCGCGACGAGCAGGCACTTGACCCCGAGGTCCGTGGCGCGCACGGCGTCTTCCAGCGCACCTGCCACCGCGTCGTGGCCCCGGGCGCGGAGCCCGCCGCCGCCCGAGTCCGTGCGGGTGGACGCACCGATGTCCCAGGTGCCGCGCGGCCCGGTGAACAGGCAGAGCTCGACGGACGCCTCCGCGCAGGCGTCCACCATCTCGGTGATCTCGGTGTCCGTCAGCATCCAGACACCGCTTCCCTGGCTGACGCGGTGGACCGGCACACCGAGCCGGGCCGCTTCCGCCAGTACGGCAGCGAGTGCCTCCGGGCCCTCCACGGACGGGACTTCGGTGCGCCAGGAGCCGCCGTCGGGGAAGCGGTACGCAGAGGCGTCGGCGGGGTCGGGCGCCGGTGCGGCGAGGCCGAGCGCGGCGAGTGCCGGTTCGCCGGGGCGGCGGGGGACGGGGGCGGAGGCGTCGGTCACGGGCGGGTTCCTCGCAGGTTCGGGGTCGGGGTCGGGTGCGGGTCCGCGTTCGATCTGTTCGGGATATCGAACGAGGTTCGGTTCATTGGGCATGGGTCAGGGCCGGAGGCAGGCGTGGCTCAGGGCCGCAGCAGCACCTTCCCGGTAGACGGATCGCCACCGCCGACGAGCGCGACGGCTTCGGCGTACCGCTCCAGCGGGAACTCGTGCGTGATCAGCGGCGCGGGATCGAGGATGCCGGCGGTGAACGCGCGCACCGCGAAGGACCAGGCGGCGGACGGTGCGCCGAAGACGCTCCGCAGGGTGAGCTGGTTCAGCGCCAGATGTACCGGGTCGATGCCGGTGGCGCCGGGGGTGAACATCCCGGTGAGCAGCACCCGGCCGCCGCGCCGCGCGAGGAGGCAGGAGTCTGCCGCGGTGGTGGGTGCGCCCGCGGTCTCGATCACCAGGTCGTAGCTGCCGCGCTCCGCTTCCGATTCCCCGGGGGAGCAGGCGGCGCTCGCCCCGAAGTCCAGGGCCAGGCGGGCCCGTTCGGTGCGCGGGTCGATGACCGTGAGTGCCGAGGGCGACGCCGCGGCGATGAGCTGTACGGCGAGCAGGCCGAGCGTTCCGGCGCCGACCACGGCGACCCGCTCGCCGGGCTCGGGCCGCCCGGCCCGCACCGCGGCAGCCACCACGGCGGCCGGCTCGATCAGTGCGGCGGCGCGCAGGTCCGCCCCGTCCGCGAGCGGGTGCAACAGCCGTGCGGGCAGCACGAGATGGTCGGCGAATGCTCCGGGGCAGGTGAACCCGGTCTCCGCGTATCCGGCGTCGCAGAGCGAGGTCTCGCCCGCCCGGCAGCGCTCGCACGCCCCGCAGGACCGGAAGCCCTCGGCCACCACCGGGCGCCCGGTGAGTACGGGATCCACCCCGTCGCCCACCGCGTCGACGGTCCCCGCCCACTCGTGGCCGGGAGTGACCGGGTAGCGCACATGGGCCGGATCGCGCCGGCCGTCGTACACCTCGCGGTCGCTCATGCAGATCCCGGCGGCGGCCACCCGGATCCGGACCTCGCCGGGGCCCGGTTCCGGCCGGGCACCACTGACCAGCCGTGCGGCGCCCGGCGCGTCGACGACGACGGCGCGGCTGCCGGTCATCCGGCGGCCCCGGGCGAGCGCTTCTCCCAGCCGTCCGCCCACAGGTCGAACCGGGCCTGCTGCTGCGGGAACTCGGCGGCGGCGTCCACATCCAGCTCGACCCCGAGACCGGGGGCGTCCGGCAGTTCGAAGTAGCCGTCGACGACCTGCGGGGCCCCCTTCACGACCGTCTTGATGGCGGCGTCCGCGAAGTCGTTGAAGTGTTCAAGGATCTTGAAGTTGGGTGTGCAGCCCGCCACTTGGAGCGAAGCGGCGGTCAGTACCGAGCCGCCCACGTTGTGCGGGGCGACCAGCATGTAGTGCGTCTCGGCCGTGGCGGCGAGCTTGCGGGTCTCCAGGATGCCGCCGAGGTGGCCGACGTCCGGCTGGATGATGTCGGCCGCCTGGGATTCGAAGAGCTCCCGGAACTCGATCCGGTCATGGATGCGTTCGCCGGTGGCGACCGGGATGTCCACCTTCGCCGCGACCTTCTCCAGCGCCCTGAGGTTCTCCGGCGGGACCGGCTCCTCCAGCCAGGCGGGGCGGAAGGGGGCGAGGTCGCGGGCCAGGCGCACCGCGGTGGACGGTGAGAACCGCCCGTGCATCTCCAGCATCAGCTCGGTGTCGGGGCCGATCGCGTCGCGTACCGCCTCGATGAGCGACACCGAGTAGTTCGTCTGTGCCTGGTCCAGCTCGAAGTGCCCGGTTCCGAACGGGTCGATCTTCAGGGCGCGGTAGCCCCGCTCCATCACGCCCAGGGCGGCCTCGTGGTACGCCTCGGGGGTGCGCTCGGTGGTGTACCAGCCGTTCGCGTACGCCTTCACCCGGTCGGTGACCCGGCCGCCGAGCAGCTGCCAGACGGGGACGCCCAGTGCTTTGCCCTTGATGTCCCAGCAGGCCATCTCCACGACGGCGATGCCGGACATGACGATCTCGCCGGCCCGCCCGTAGTCGCCGTACTTCATCCGCCTGACCAGGTCTTCGAGCGCGAACGGGTCCGAGCCCTTGATGTGGTTGGCCTCGGCCTCCCGCAGATACCCGACGAGGGCGTCGGTACGGCCGAGCATCCGGGTCTCGCCGACGCCGGTGAGACCTTCGTCGGTGTGGACCTGGACGTAGGTGAGATTGCGCCAGGGTGTTCCGACGACGTGGGTGCTGATTCCTGTGATGCGCAAGGCAGTTGCCCCCGGTGTGTTCGATATTTCGTCATGCGTTCGAAATCCTGGCGTGACCGTAATGGGGTGACGCACGCCACGTCAATGGCCCGGCGGCGGTTGCGGTTCTGCTCCCTCCCCGGCCGCGGCGGGACCCGCCTGCGTGGAGCACGGCGGCACGGGGCCCCGATAGGCTGCGCCGCATGGGTGATCTCGGCGCGGGCTTCGGCTATCTGGTGAAGGGGCAGCGCTGGGTCGGCCGGCGCGGCAGGCAGTACGGTTTCGGACTGCTGCCGGGGCTGATCACCCTGGTCCTCTACGCGGCGGCGCTGGTCGCGCTCGCGTTCTGGGCGGACGACGCCGTCAGCTGGGCGACACCGTTCGCCGACACCTGGAGCACGCTCTGGGCCGACGTCCTGCGGGGCTTTCTGACCGTGCTGCTCTGGGCGCTCGCCCTGCTGCTCGCCGTCGTCTCGTTCACCGCGACGACCCTGCTGGTCGGCCAGCCCTTCTACGAAGCCATCTCTGAGCGGGTCGACGCCTCGGAGGGCCCCGACGTCCCCGAATCCGGCCTTCCCCTGTGGCGGGAGCTCTGGATCTCCGCACGCGACAGCCTCCGCGTCCTGGTGCGGGTCGCCTTCTACGGCCTCCTGCTCTTCGCGGCCGGTTTCCTCCCGGTCGTCGGCCAGACCGTGGTGCCGGTGATCGGCTTCTGCGTGTCCGGCTTCTTCCTGGCGGAGGAGCTGACAGCGGTCGCGCTGCAGCGCCGAGGCATGGACTTCCGGGAGCGGCTGGCGCTGCTGAGGAGCCGGCGGCTGCTCGCTCTCGGCTTCGGGGTCCCGCTGACGCTCTGCTTCCTGGTACCGCTCGTGGCGGTCTTCCTCATGCCGGGCGCGGTGGCGGGGGCGACGCTGCTGGCGCGCGACCTGACGGGCGAGGCGGAACCGGACCCTGCGCCGGCCGCCTCCGGGGACGGGGCGGCGGGCCCGCGTGGCGCGGACGACGTGAACGGTGCGTCCGCGGGGGCCGTGCCGCCGCCGTCCGCACCGTCCACCACGCCTCCGCCCACCCGGTCCTGGACCGCGTGAGGGCTGATCCCACGGCGGAGCAGCGGGCCGCCGGCGCGGCACCGGGCCGCTCCCGGGTCACTCGGGGGTGCTGCCTCCGAGCAGCGCCGTGAAGGCCCGGAAGGCGGTCGGCATGTCCACCGACTCCGGGTCGAGCAGCCACTGGTACTGCAAGCCGTCCATCACCGCCACCAGCAGCGGCGCCACCTCCTCCGGGGTCAGCCCACCCGGCAGCCGGTCCCCGAACTCGCCGCGCAGCGTGGCCGCCATCGACCCCCGTACCTGCACATAGCGGCGGGTGAAGAACTCGCGCGCCGGGTGTCCGTCCGTGACGCTCTCGCCGAGCAGGGCGGCGAAGGTCTGCACGATTCCCGGCCGCATCGCGTTGTACTCCACCAGGGAGCCGAGCAGTTCGAGCGGCCACGCCTCACCGGAGCGTGCGGAGGCGCCCGGGTCCCAGCGGTCGCGCGCTTCCAGTACGGCGACGAGCAGCGCCTCCTTGCTCGGGAAGTAGTGCAGCAGCCCCTGCTGGGTGAGGCCCACGCGCTCGGCGACCGCGCCGAGCGTCGTCCCGCGGTAACCGCGCTCCGCGATGACCTCCAGGGCCGCACGGAGGATCTCCGCGCGCCGCCCCTCGCCTCTGGCGCTGCCCATCCACCGGCTCCTTTCCCGTACGTGTTCTCCGAGGACCGTACGACATCCGCCATCACGAAGAGGTAACGAAACCTACCGCTCTACCGGTAGGAGCGTCAGGATGGAGACATCACGCACGGGACTTCAGCACTTCAGCGCTTCTACGCAGCAGCATTTCGACGCGGAGGTACGACGGTGGCAGCCACCCCCATCAACGACGCGGACTCGGTCCGCGAGGCCGCGGTCGAGGCCGCGCTCGGCGGACTCGACCTCGACACCAAGGCCCGGCTTCTCTCCGGGCAGGACTTCTGGACCCTCCCGGCCGTCCCGGAGATCGGACTGAAGTCCCTCGTCATGTCGGACGGCCCGATCGGGGTCCGCGGCGTGCGCTGGACCGCCGACGACCCGTCGATCGCTCTGCCGTCACCCACCGCGCTCGCCGCCACCTGGGACCCCGGACTCGCGCACAGGGCCGGCGTACTCCTCGCCCAGGAAGCCCGGCGCAAGGGTGTGCACGTGCTGCTCGCGCCGACCGTCAACCTGCACCGCTCGCCCCTCGGCGGCCGGCACTTCGAGTGCTACTCGGAGGACCCGTACCTGACCGGGGAGATCGGCGCCGGTTATGTCCGGGGCGTGCAGAGCGGCGGCGTCGGCACCACGGTCAAGCACTTCGTCGGCAACGACGCGGAGACCGACCGGTTCACCGTCGACAACCTCATCGCACCGCGACCGCTGCGCGAGCTGTACCTGGCGCCCTTCGAGGCGATCGTCAGGAACGCCCACCCCTGGGGGATCATGACCGCGTACAACACGGTCAACGGCACGACCATGACCGAACACCGCTACCTGGTCAACGAAGTCCTGCGCGGCGCCTGGGGCTTCGACGGATTCAACGTGTCCGACTGGACGGCCGCCCGCTCCACCGCCGGCGACATCCTCGGCGGTCTCGACGTCGCGATGCCGGGACCGGTCACCCCGTACGGCGAGCCGCTGGCCGCCGCCGTCAGGTCCGGCGAGGTCCCGGAGAGCGCGGTCGACGACGCCGTACGGAACGTCCTGCGGCTCGCCGCCCGGGTCGGCATCCTCGACGGCGCCCCGCCGGCCGTCACGGACCTGCCCGCCGAGACCGACGGGCGTGAGCTGTCCCGTGAGATCGCCCGCCGTGCCTTCGTGCTCGTGAGGAACGAGGGCGGGGCGCTGCCGCTCGACGCGTCCCGAATCCGCAAGGTGGCGCTCATCGGCGCCGCCGCCCGCGATGCCCGCATCCTCGGCGGGGGCTCCGCGACCGTCTTCCCGACCAGGGTGGTGTCCCCGCTCGACGGGCTGGCCGCGGCGCTGCCCGAAGGCGCCGTCAGCTACACGGTCGGCGCGGACCCTAGCGGCCAACTGGCCGCAGCCGGGAAGGGGTTCGCCCTGCACGCGGTCTGCCGTGACAAGGCCGGGCGGATCATCGGCACCGCATCGGTCCCCGGCGGACGCATCCAGTGGGTCGGCAGTGACCTGCCCGACGGAGTGACGCACGAGGCGCTGCACACCATCGAGGTCAAGGGGACGTTCACGCCCCGGGAGAGCGGCGAGCACACCTTCGGCACCCGGGGACTCGGCGGTTTCCGGCTGACCGTGGATGAGCGGGTCCTCTTCGACGGGGACGAGCTGCCCGACGACGTGACGGACCCGTTCGCCGCGGTCTTCGGGGCCCCGGCCGAGCGCGGCACCGTCCCGCTCACCGCCGGTGAGTCGGTCGCCATCGGTCTCGAATACACCGTGTTCAAGAGCCCGGGAGCCCGGCTCCAGGCCATCGGCTTCTCCCTCATGCACCGCGACCCGCAGCGTGACGCCGACGAAATGATCGCCGAGGCGGTGGCCGCGGCGCGCGAGGCCGACACCGCCGTCGTGGTCGTCGCCACCACCGAGGAGGTCGAGTCCGAGGGCTTCGACCGCAAGGACCTCAGGCTGCCCGGCCGGCAGGACGACCTGGTGCGCGCGGTGGCCGCGGCCAACCCGAACACGGTCGTGGTCGTCAACGCGGGCTCCCCGGTGGAGCTGCCCTGGCGCGAGGACGTGGCGGCGGTGCTGCTCAGCTGGTTCCCGGGCCAGGAGGGCGGCTCGGCGCTCGCCGACGTCCTCACCGGAGACGCGGAGCCCGGCGGCCGGCTGCCCACCACCTGGCCCGCGGTGCTGGCGGACGCCCCGGTCAGCAGGGTCGAACCGGAGGACGGTGAACTCCCGTACGAGGAAGGTGTGTTCATCGGTTACCGGGCCTGGGACAGGGCGGGCACCACACCCGCTTACGCCTTCGGCCACGGCCTCGGCTACACGCAGTGGAGCTACGAGTCCCTGGACGCGACCACCGCCACCGCCACCGTCCGTATCCGTAACACCGGTGCCCGTACCGGGCGCGAGACGGTCCAGGTCTATGCCGCCCCTGCCGATCCGGGCACGGACCGTGCCACCCGCCAGCTGGCCGGTTTCGCCGGCGTCGAAGCGGCGCCGGGAGAGACGGTGGAGGTGACCGTCGAGCTCTCCCCCCGGGCCTTCGGGACCTGGGACGAGGAAGCCGGAGCCTGGACACACCGGGCCGGCAGCTACGAGATCCAGGCCGGCCGCTCCGTCACCGACACCCGGCTGACCACCACGGCAAAGGCCTGACAGGCGGCCTGCGGCGCCGCTCACCCGCACCGGACGCACGCTCGTGCCCCGCGGGGGAGCGCCGCACCGGCGTCCACCGGGCGGAGAGCTACCGCTCGGAGAAAACTACCGCGCGGAGAACCCGTACACCGTCTCGGAGACGAAAGCGCAGTCCGGCCGGAGCACCGCACCAGGAAACTCCGGCCGGTTCGGCGTGTCGGGGAAGCGCTGGGTCTCCAGCGCGATCCCGTCACCCGGCCCGTACGGCCCGTCGTCGATGTGGTCACCGGTGTAGAGCTGTACACCCGGCTCGCTCGTCGTGATGGTCAGGACCCGTCCGGACGCCGGATCGGACAGCTCGGCCGCATCCGGCCCGTCGAGCACGTAGTTGTGGTCGTAGCCGGAGCCCACCTTCCGGGACTGCCGGAAGTCGAAGCGCGTTCCCGCTACCGGGGCCAGCTCGCCGGTCGGGATGAGATCCGCGTCCACGGGCGTCACGCGCGAGGCCGCGATACGCAGTTCGTGCCCGGCGGCGCTGCCGGAGCCCGCGCCGGCCAGGTTCCAGTACGAGTGGTTGGTGAGGCTCACCACGGTCGGCGCGTCCGTCGTCGCCTCGTACGCGATCCGCAGCGCGCCGTTCTCCGTCAGGCTGTAGGTCGCGGTGACGGCCAGCCGCCCCGGAAAGCCCTCCTCGCCGTCCGGACTGACCCGGGAGAGCCGCACCCCGTGCCCGGTGGCCTCCGCGTCCCACACCCGCTTGTCGAACCCCCGGCTGCCGCCGTGCAGGCTGTTGGGCGGATTGTTGCGGGCCAGCCGGTACGTCCGTCCGTCGAGCTCGAAGGCCCCGCCCGCGATGCGGTTCGCGTACCGTCCGATCAGCGCCCCGAAGTAGGGCCCGGGGGAGGCCAGATACCCGGCCAGGTCCGGGAACCCCAGAGCCACCCCGGCCACCGTGCCCGCCCGGTCGGGCACCTCGACCGACTGCAGGATGCCGCCGTACGTGAGGACGCGCACCCGCGTGCCGCCACGCTCCAGGGTCCAGCGATGGACTGGGGTGCCGTCACCGAGACGGCCGAAGGTCTCCGGCTGCGCGCTGCTCATGAACGGACCCTACGCCGGGGGCCGTGCGGCTGTGATGGTGCGGTACGCGATCTCCGCCAGGTGCTCCTGCCCGTCCCTGCCCGGATGGAACCAGTCCCAGTGGCTCAGCTGCGCCCCGGTGAAACGGAAGTCGAACACCGCCCCGCCGTCGTAGCGGCAGTGCCGGTCCGACGCGCACCCGTCCTTGAGGACCTCGTTGTACGCGACGACCCGCTCCCGCACGGCTGCCCGTCGCCGCACGGCTGCCGGATCCATCGCGTCGGCGTCCCGCAGCATCGAGCCGCAGAACCCCAGTTTCCAGATCTCCTTGCCCAGCGGGTTGCCGCGCCCCTGCGACCACAGGCGCTTCAGGTCCGGCACGCTCGACACGTAGACCTCGCTCTTGGGCAGCGTCGTGCGCAAACGTTTCAGCGCCGTCTCAAAAGATGTTCGGAATTCATCCACCGGTGTCATGTGCGATACCGAGTCCCGGCATGCGTCATTGGCACCTGCCATGATCGTCACCAGTTCGGGTCTGTGCGCCGCCGCCGCGGCGATCTGACCCGGCACATCGGCCATCAGGGCGCCGGTCCTGGCGACGTTCCAGCCCTTCTTCACCCCGAGCCGGGACACCAGACTGCGGACCCGGGCGTCCGATCCGGTCGCCCAGGACGCCGTGGGGCAGTCGGCGAGCACCGAACACGCATCGAAGGCGCGGGTGATGGAATCACCGACTGCGGCGACCGACCTGGGGGACCTGTCCCAGGTGGGAGTAGGTGAGGGGGAAGCACCCCGATGCCCCGTCGCGGCCTTCGAGCCGCTGTCGGAAGAGTCACAGCCGGCCAGTGCGCCCAACGGGATGAGGAGCGCGGCCGCCAGCGCCGCGGCAGCGGTGGCACGGCCGCGGCGGCTCCGGGCGGATTCCGGCATCCTCTGCACCGTCTGCACCCTCCAAGTGGCCGACCCGGACGTCCTGCCGAGTGAAAGCTGTGTGTTCAACGGGGTCACGACCGACAGTACGTCACACGAGTGCGGCCGCCGCGCGGTAGTTTTTCCCCGTCGAACCAGTGGCAACTTCGCCCACCAGCGGCTCCGGTAAATTACATCACGTCACATACTGTCCCATTTCAGGAGATTAACTCCCGATGCTGTTTACTGTTGCACCCCGGGGCAGAACGGGCGAGAGGCCGCTGGGGAAGGCGAACCTCGAACCGCACTGGAGGTCCCGGTGACGACACGTGGAGTTCTGTACCTGCACTCCGCACCGCGCGCGCTGTGCCCGCACGTTGAGTGGGCTGTGGCGGGCGTTCTGGGTGCGCGGGTGAATCTCGACTGGATCAGGCAGCCTGCCTCTCCCGGCACCTGGAGATCCGAATTCTCCTGGAAGGGCGGAGCGGGCACCGCGTCCCAGCTCGCCTCCGCGCTGCGGGGCTGGAACCTGCTGCGTTTCGAAGTGACGTCGGAGCCGTGCCCCGCGGCCGAGGGCGAGCGCTACAGCGCCACGCCCGAGCTGGGCATCTTCCACGCCGTCACCGGAATCCACGGCGACATCCTGATCCCCGAGGACCGGCTGCGGGCCGCACTGGCCCGTTCGCTGGGCGGCGAGAGCGACCTCGAAGCCGAGATCGCCCGCCTGCTCGGCAAGCCGTGGGACGACGAGCTGGAGCCGTTCAGGTACGCGGGCGAAGGAGCGCCGGTGCGCTGGCTGCATCAGGTCGTGTAATCCGCTTTACGGTGGAGTCATGGCTGACAACACCTCAGTAGCTGTCCTCGGTACCGGCATCATGGGCGCCGCGATGGCGCGCAACCTCTGCCGCGCCGGACTCGACGTCCGTGTCTGGAACCGGACCCGCTCCAAGGCCGAGCCGCTCGCCGGGGCCGGGGCCCGTGTCACCGGCACGCCCGGCGAGGCGGTCGAGGGCGCGGACGTGATCATCACCATGCTGTACGACGGTCCCGCGGCCCTCGACGCGATGACCGCTGCCGCGCCCTCGCTGAGTCAGGGCGCCGTCTGGCTCCAGTCCACGACGGCCGGCACCGAGGGACTCCTCCCGCTGGCAGCGCTGGCCAGGAAGCACGGGCTGGTCTTCGTGGACGCGCCGGTGCTCGGCACCAAGGCGCCTGCGGAGAAGGGGCAGCTCACGATCCTGGCGGCCGGTCCCGGCTCCGTACGCGACGACGTGGCGCCCGTTCTGGACGCGATCGGCTCCCGCACGGTCTGGGTCGCGGACGACGGCTCGACGGCGGCTGCCACCCGGCTCAAACTCGTCTGCAACAGCTGGGTCCTGGCCCTGACGAACGGCACGGCGGAGGCCATGGCCCTGGCAGCGGGGCTCGGTGTGGATCCCGCGAGTTTCCTGGACGCGGTGGGCGGCGGCTCGCTGGACTGCGGCTATCTGCACCTCAAGGCGCAGACGATCCTCACCGAGGACTACACCCCGAGCTTCTCGGTCACCACAGCGGCCAAGGACGCCCGGCTGATCGTCGAGGCGGGGCGTGCGGCGGGCGTGCGGCTGGACGTGGCCGCTGCGGGAGGCGAGCGGTTCCGCCGGGCGGAGGCGCTGGGGCACGGGGACGACGACATGGCCGCGTCGTACTTCGCGAGCTTCGAGGCCTGAACGCGCAGGCCCGCCCCTCCCGGACGGGGGAGGGGCGGGCCCGGTACCGGCGCGCCGCGTGATCAGACCGAGCGGAACGCCAGCATCACGTTGTGACCGCCGAACCCGAACGAGTTGTTGACCGCAGAGATCGGACCCTGCGGCAGCGTCCGCGGCTTGTCCCGCACGATGTCCGCGTCGACCTCGTCGTCGAGGTCGTCGATGTTGATGGTCGGCGGCGCCGTGCGGTGGTACAGCGCCAGCACCGTGGCGACGGTCTCGATACCGCCGGCGCCGCCGAGCAGATGCCCGGTCATCGACTTCGTCGCGGAGATCGCGACATGGTCGAGATCGTCGCCCAGCACCTGGCGGAGCGCCTTGATCTCGGCGATGTCGCCCTGCGGGGTCGATGTGGCGTGCGCGTTGACGTGCACGACCTCGGCCGGCTTCACATCGGTCGTCTCCAGCATGTGCCGCAGCGCCGCCGCGATGCCCCGGCCGGTCGGCTCGGGCTGCGCGATGTGGTGCGCGTCCGACGACAGGCCCTGGCCCACGAGTTCGCAGTAGACCTTGGCGCCCCGCGCGGCGGCGTGTTCGGCGGACTCCAGGACCACGATGCCGGCGCCCTCGCCGAGCACGAAGCCGTCGCGGCCCTTGTCGTACGGGCGGGAGGCCGTCTCGGGGTTCTCGTTGTTCTTGGACATCGCCATCATGTTGGCGAAGGCCGCGATGGGCAGCGGGTGGATGGTCGCCTCGGTGCCACCGGCGACGACGACGTCGGCGCGGCCCGAACGGATCATCTCAGCCGCGTAGCCGACCGCCTCGGCGCCGGACGCACACGCGCTGACCAGCGCGTGGACACCCGCCTGCGCACCGAGTTCGAGCCCGACGTTGGCGGACGGGCCGTTCGGCATGAGCATGGGGACGGTGTGCGGGGAGACGCGGCGTACGCCCTTCTCCTTCAGCACGTCGTACTGGTCGAGCAGGGTCGTGATGCCGCCGATACCGGAGGCGACGACCGTGCCCAGCCGCTCGGGGCGGATGGCGTCGTCCTCGCCGGCCTTCGCGGTGAAGCCCGCGTCGGCCCACGCCTCACGGGCCGCGATCACGGCGAACTGGGCCGAACGGTCCAGCTTGCGGGCGAGAGGACGCGCGAGGACCTCACTCGGGTCGACAGCCACCGGGGCGGCGATGCGGACCGGGAGCTCGGCAAAGCGCTCTTCGGTGAGCGGCTTGACACCGGAACGGCCTGCGAGCAGTCCGTCCCAGGTCGATGCGCTGTCGCCACCCAGCGGTGTGGTTGCGCCGATACCGGTGACGACCACGGTGCGATTGGTCGGGCTCACTGGAATTTCTTCTCCACGTGTAGAGGGATCTGAATCACGGCGCCACCGCCGGGTGGCGTCAGCCGCGGGCCTGGGTCAGGCCTGGTGCTTCGAGATGTAGTCGGCAGCGTCGCCGACCGTCTTGAGGTTCTTGACGTCGTCGTCGGGGATCTTGACGTCGAAGCGCTCTTCGGCGGCGACGACGACCTCGACCATGGACAGCGAGTCGACGTCCAGGTCGTCGGTGAAGGACTTGTCCAGCTGGACGTCCTCGACCGGGATACCGGCGATCTCGTTGACGATCTCGGCGAGACCGGTGACGATCTCTTCCTGAGTGGCGGCCATGATGGCGCTCCTTCGGTGTGTAGCGGTGTGTGTCGGGGACTGCTCGGGGTGTTCGAACGAACCGGATTCCTCCGGAATGCCCTAGGGGAGGGTAACGACAGTCGCGGCGTAGACGAGACCCGCCCCGAAGCCGATGACCAGCGCTGTGTCGCCGCTCTTCGCCTGCCCGGTCGCCAGGAGCCGCTCCATCGCGAGCGGAATCGAGGCTGCGGAGGTGTTGCCGGTGGTCTCGACGTCACGGGCGACCGTGACGTGGTCCGGCAGTTTGAGGGTCTTCACCATCGAGTCGATGATCCGCATATTCGCCTGGTGCGGGATGAAGACGTCCAGGTCGGCCGCGGCGATACCGGCGGCGTCCAGCGCCTGCTGGGCGACCTTCGCCATCTCGAACACGGCCCAGCGGAAGACCGCCTGGCCCTCCTGTGTGATCGCGGGGAACTTGGCGCGGCCCTTGCCGTCGCGGTAGTCCGACCACGGCACGGTCTGCTTGATCGTCTCGGACTTGTCGCCTTCGGAGCCCCATACCGTGGGCCCTATGTGCGGCTCCTTGGAGGGGCCGACCACGACCGCGCCCGCGCCGTCGCCGAAGAGGAACGCCGTCGCGCGGTCCTCCAGGTCGGTGAGGTCGCTGAGCCGCTCGACGCCGATGACCAGTACGTACTCGGCGGAACCCTCGACGACCATGCCCTTGGCGAGCGTCAGGCCGTAGCCGAAGCCGGCGCAGCCCGCCGAGATGTCGAAGGCCGGGGCCTTGTCCGTGCCGAGCTTGTACGCGATCTCCGTCGCGATGGCCGGCGTCTGGGAGAAGTGCGAGACCGTCGACACGACCACGGCGCCGATCCGGTCCGCGGTGATTCCCGCGTCCGCGATGGCCTTGCCGGAGGCCTCGATCGACATCGCGGCCACAGTCTCCTCGTCGGAGGCCCAGTGGCGGGTCGCGATGCCGGAGCGGGAGCGGATCCACTCGTCGGACGAGTCGATCGTCTCCAGGATCACCTCGTTCGGCACCACCCGGGTCGGGCGGTAACCGCCGACACCCATGATGCGCGCGTACGGGGAGCCCTGGCTGGGCTTGATCTTCGCCATGCTCTCTCGGGCTCCTTAGGCGCCCGCCGCGTCAGCGGCAGGTGATTGGGTCTCGGCGATGAGGGCGCGAGCCGCGTCGAGGTCGTCGGGTGTCTTCAGCGCCAGCGTCCGCACGCCGGGCATGGCGCGCTTGGCGATGCCCACCAGCGTCCCACCGGGGCAGACCTCGATGAGTGCGGTGGCGCCCAGTCCCGCTGCGGTCTCCATGCACAGGTCCCAGCGGACCGGGTTGGAGACCTGGTTGACGAGCCGGGCGACGACGTCGGCGCCGGTCGTGACGACCTTGCCGTCCGCGTTCGAGAGGTACGGGACGGCCGGGTCGGCGACGACCAGGTCCTGCGCCGCCCTGCCGAGCCCGGCGACCGCCGGAGCCATGTGGTGCGTGTGGAAGGCGCCGGCCACCTTGAGCGGCATGACCCGGCGTACGCCTTCGGGCTTGTCGTCGACGAGTGCGGCGATCTGCTCGGCTGTACCCGCGGCGACGATCTGACCGGCACCGTTCACGTTCGCCGGGGTCAGCCCCAGCTTCTCCAGATGCGGCAGGACGATCTCGGGGTCGCCGCCGAGGAGCGCGGCCATCCCGGTCTCCGTGACAGCGGCGGCCTCGGCCATGGCCAGTCCACGGGTCCGTACGAAACCGAGCGCGGCGGCGTCGTCGAGAACGCCCGCGAAAGCGGCGGCCGTGATCTCACCGACGCTGTGCCCGGCGACGGCGCCGGGCACGAAGTCACCCAGCGCGGCGGCGGACAGCAGGCCCGCCGCGACCAGCAGCGGCTGTGCCACCGCGGTGTCACGGATGGCGTCGGCGTCGGCCTTCGTGCCGTAGTGGGCAAGGTCGAGCCCGATGGCGTCCGACCACGCGGCGACGCGGTCGGCCGCACCGGGGAGGTCGAGCCAGGGAGTCAGGAAGCCGGGCGACTGAGCGCCTTGGCCGGGAGCGACGAGTACGAGCACCCTCACACTCTCTCTTGTGGACGGCTCCGTGCGCCCGTGGGGACAGGGACCAAGAACCGTCGGGGTAATTGTTGGTGTCCGACAAAAGTCTAGAGCTGCGTATCCCCGTCGGCCAGGCGCCCCAGGATCAGAGCGATGCGCAGAGTGAATGCGGAGCGCACATCGGAGGGTGACCAGCCGGTGACGTCCGTCACACGTCGCAGCCGGTAGCGGACGGTGTTGGGGTGTACGAAGAGCATCCTGGCCGCGCCCTCCAGGCTGCTCGCCTGCTCCAGATAGACACTCAGCGTTTCCAGGAGCGCCGACCCCGCTTCCTCCAGGGGCCTGTAGATCTCCTCCACCAACTGCTCTCGCGCCGCAGGGTCCGAAGCGATGGCGCGCTCCGGCAGCAGGTCGTCGGCGAGCACCGGGCGCGGGGCGTCCTGCCAGGCGTAACCGGCCTTCAGCCCCGCTGCCGCCGCCTGCGCGGACCGGGTGGCCGCGAGCAGGTCGGGCACGATCGGCCCGGCGACCACCGGCCCCGCCGCGTACGGTCCGATCAGGGCCTTGGCCACCTGGAGCGGGTTGTCGTTGCCGCCCGCGATGACGACGAGCCGGTTGCCGAGCACGCCGGTCAGCACCTGGACCTTGGCGTGCCGCGCGGCGCGGCGGATCGCCTCGACCGTCAGCTCGCTGTCGCCTTCGGGCGCGGTGCCGAGAATCACACAGACATGGTCGGGAGAGTTCCAGCCGAGTGCGGCGGCACGGGACACCGCGCCCTCGTCGGCCTCGCCGGACAGCACCGCGTTGACCACCAGGGATTCGAGGCGGGCGTCCCAGGCCCCGCGGGCCTCGGCCGCCTGTGCGTACACCTGTGCGGTCGCGAAGGCGATCTCCCTGGCGTAGACGAGCAGCGCCTCGCGGAGGATCGACTCGTCGCCCGGTGCGGCGACTTCCTCGATCGCGGTCTCCATGACCTCGATCGTGGTGCGCACCATCTCCACCGTCTGCCGCAGGGTGATGGCGCGGGTCAGTTCGCGCGGGGCGGTGCCGAAGACGTCGGTGGAGATCGCCTGGGGGGCCTCCGGGTGCCGGAACCACTCGGTGAACGCCGCGATACCGGCCTGGGCCACCAGGCCGATCCAGGACCTGTTCTCCGGTGGCATCGCCCGGTACCACGGCAGCGTCTCGTCCATACGGGCGATGGCGTTCGCGGAGAGCCGGCCGGAGGACTGCTCCAGCCGCTTCAGGGTCGCGGCATGCGGATGTGCGGGAGGGGGTCCGGGCTGTGCGTTATCGGATGGGGGCACGTGGACAAGACTGCCTTATCGGGACTCCGGCATGGCGTGGCGGGGCTACGGTGGACGGCGTGATGGATGTCGTGATGGACGTACGGCGCTCCGGCGAGCGCTACCGCGGGGGCGACCCCGCAGCCGGTATCGACTCCCGCCACGCCTTTTCGTTCGGTACGTTCTACGACCCGGACAACCTGCGTTTCGGGCCGGTCCTGGCCTGCAATGAGGAGCGGCTCGCGCCGGGGGCGGGTTTCGACGAACACCCGCACAGCCACACCGAGATCGTCACCTGGGTGGTCGAGGGCGAACTGACCCACCGCGACTCGACGGGCCGCGCCACGGTCGTACGGGCCGGGGACGTCCAGCACCTCTCGTCGGCGGGCGGGGTGCGCCACGAGGAGCGCAACGAGGGCGCGGACCCGCTGGTCTTCGTCCAGATGTGGCTGGCGCCGCTGGAGCCGGGCGGCGAGCCCGCGTACGGGATCGTGCACGGCATCGCGGACGCCACGCCCTACGCGGTCCCGGCGGCGGGCGCGCTGCTCTCCGTCCGCAGGCCGTCCCCTGGCGAGCGGGTGGCGGTGCCGGATGGGGCGGGGGTGTACCTGCATGTCGTCCGGGGTGAAGTGCGTCTGGGGAGTACGGAGTTGGAACCGGGCGACTCGGTGCGGATCACGGGGGGCGAGGGGCTGGAGCTGGTGGCGGCGACGGCCGCCGAGGTGTTGATCTGGGAGTTCTAGCGGAGCCCGGCCACGAAGGTCTGCCAGGCTGCGGCGTGGACGAACAGGGTGGGTCCGGCCGGGTTCTTGCTGTCGCGGACCGGCACGGTACCGGGGAGGCCGGCGGCTACCTCGACGCAGTCGCCGCCGTTGGTGCCGCTGTAGGACGACTTCCGCCAGGCCGCGCCGTCGGTCACCGTGCACTCGACGCATTCGCCGCCGGTGCTGCCGCTGTAACTGGACTTACGCCACCGCGCGTTCTTCAGGTCGCGACCGGTCTCCATAACGCTCCTCCATCACGCGGTTGATCAGCGCTGCCGAATCCTCGACGGAGAGTGCGGCGGCCTGCAAGTGAGCGTAACGGCGGGAGGCTTCACGGATGGTCTCGGGGCTAGCAGTCATGTGGCCGGAGATGAGGTCCTCGGTGTAGATGATGTCCGGGTCCTCGTTGAAACGCATGACGGTGAACGACCCGTCCAGGCTGGCGTGTTCACCTGCCGTGAAGGGCAACACCTGGACGCGTGTCCATCGGTGACCGGGGCAGTCCAACAACCGGCCCAGTTGGTTCCGCATGACATCCCGGCCGCCGATCGGCCGGTACAGTGCCGCCTCGTCGAGGATCACCCAGGCGAGCGGTGGCCGTTCCCGTTCCAGGATGCGCTGCCGCTCCAGCCTGGCAGCCACCAGGCCTTCGAGGTCGTCCGGCTGACCGGTGGCCAGCACCGCCCGCGCGTACTCCTCCGTCTGCAACAGCCCGTACACCAACTGCGCCTGGTACGTGGAGATGTACGCCGCCCGCGCCTCCATCTCCGCGTACGGCTGGAACCAGGTAGGCAGCTGGCTGCGCAGGACCAGGCCGACCAGGCGGGAGAACACCCCGTCCGTGCCGAGCGCCGCGTCCACCCGTTCGGCGAAGTCGCGGGTGGGGATCTTCTTCGTGGTCTCGATCTGGCCGACCAGGGAGCCGGTGCAGAAGATGATGTCGCCGAGCTGCCCCTGCTTCAGGTCGTTGGCCTCTCGCTGCCGGCGCAGCTCCCAGCCGAAGTAGTCCAGCGGGGAAGCGCTCGGGTCGAGCGAGTGGATGTTGGCCACGTGGGCACCTCCGGCCTGCAACGCCGCGCGGCGTTCGGTTCAGTACGTAGCCGAGCGTAATCGGCGCACTGCACGCTGGTGGCATGAATGACGTAACCGGTTCCCTGGCGGACGCCGCGCAGGGCCGCTACCGTGCGGCCTTCGCGGTGAGCGAGCACTCCGCCCGGCATCTGCGCCGCATCCTGCGCATGTACCTCACCCGCTGGGGCCTCCTCGACGTGGCCGAAGCCGCCGAACTGGCGCTCACCGAGCTGATCGCGAACGTCGTACGGCATGTCCCCGGCCGCCGCTGCCAGACGTACATCGTGCTGCTCCCGGCCGGGGGTGTGCGAGTCGAGGTCGCGGACGACTGCCCCCTGCTGCCCTGCGCGGTCACGGGTGATGAACTCGACGAGGGCGGAAGAGGGCTGCTCCTGGTCGGCGCGCTCACCGACGGCTGGGGCGTGGAGCCGCGCCGTGACGGGTGCGGCAAGACGGTGTGGTTCGAGTGCCTGGCCGCGAAGCCGGCCGACGTGCCGGTGCCGACCGGGCCGTGATGTGTCACCGCCCGGCGGAGGCGATCTCCGCCAGCACCGCCTCGGTGAACGGCGGCCAGGCGTCGACCGCCCACGGCCCGAAGTCCCGGTCGGTCAGTGCCACGCAGGCGACCCCCGCCTCCGGGTCGACCCAGAGGAACGTCCCCGACTGGCCGAAGTGGCCGAAGGTGCGCGGGGACGACGAACTGCCCGTCCAGTGCGGGGACTTGGTTCCCCTGATCTCGAAGCCGAGGCCCCAGTCGTTCGGGTTCTGCAGACCGTATCCGGGCAGCACGCCCTTGAGACCCGGGTGCACCACCGAGGTGGCCTCGGCCACGGTGCGCGGGTCGAGCAGCCGGGGCGCCTGGAGCTCGGCTGCGAACCGGGCCAGGTCGTCGGCGGTGGAGACGCCGTCCTTGGCGGGGGAGCCCTCCAGCGAGGTGTCCGCCATCCCGAGCGGTTCGAGCACCCCTTCGCGGAGGTACTCGGGGAAGGGGATACCGGTGGCAGCGGCGATGTGGTCACCGAGCGCCTCGAACCCCGCGTTGGAGTAGATCCGGCGCTCGCCGGGGGCGGCCATCACCCGGTCCTCGTCGAAGGCGAGACCGCTGGTGTGGGCGAGCAGATGGCGGACCGTGGAGCCGGGCGGCCCGGCGGGCTCGTCCAGCTCGACCGCGCCCTCCTCGTACGCCATGAGTGCGGCGTACGCGGCGAGCGGCTTGGTGACCGAGGCGAGTGGGAAGCGCTGCCCGGTCGGGCCGTGCGTACCGGCGACGCTGCCGTCCGCTCGTACGACAGCGGCGGCCACCGTGGGTACCGGCCAGTTCTCGGTCATCGCCAGGCTCTTCATGAGGGACGAGCCTAACTACAGCGTCAGCCGCATCGCCGGATCGGGGGTCCTGGCGAAGCCGAGGGACGCGTAGAGGGGCTCGGCACCGGCCGACGCGCGCAGGTCGACCCTGGTGACACCGCGCTCCCGGAACCAGCCGAGCAGTGCCTCCATACAGGCCCGCGAGTACCCCCGGCGGCGCATGTCCGGGTCGGTCGCGACGCTGAAGACGTAACCGCTCGTACCGTGCGGATTGCCGGGGCCGCCCAGCCGGTACTCGACGGTGCCGACCACGCAGGCCGCGAGACCGCCGTCCGGCCTGTCCACGACGAACGCGGTGAGATCGGCCCCGGGGTCCTTGAGCTTCCGGCGGAGCGTCTCCACGGCCGCGGGCTGCCAACCGGTGTCCGAGTGTGGCCGCCCGGCCATGGAGTCCTGCATCACCTTGCGCAGGCGGACGAGTTCGACGGCGTCATCGGGGGTCGCGCGACGGGCTGTACTCATGATCCGGGAGGGTACGGGAACCGCATCGGAAGTTCCGCCCTGTTTCGCTTGCCTGGAGTGCACTCCAAGGATCTAGTTTTGGTGGTGTCGCGAGGACGAAGGAGCTGGGACCGCATGACTGTGACCGAGACCGTGCCCGTGTCGGACCCCTTGCAGAGCTGTGCGGCGCCGCCGGTCCCGGGCAGGCGCCCCGACGGCCGTGATCAGTACACGATCAGCGAAGTCGTCGCCTTCACCGGTCTCACCGCGCACACCTTGCGCTGGTACGAGAGGATCGGGCTGATGCCGCATGTCGACCGGTCGCACACCGGCCAGCGCCGTTTCTCCAACCGCGACCTGGACTGGCTCGCCCTCGTCGGCAAACTGCGGCTGACCGGAATGCCGGTGGCGAAGATGGTCCGCTACGCCGAACTCGTACGCGAGGGTGTGGAGACCCTGGAGGAGCGGCAGGAACTCCTGGAGGAGACCCGCAGGGATGTGCGAACCCGCATCGCGGAACTCCAGGACACGCTCTCCGTACTCGATTTCAAGATTGACTCCTATGCGGACGCCCGGCGGGCGTCGGAGAGGTTCTGAACCTGATGAGCATCGAAAAGATCGACAGGGTACGGCTCGGCCAGGACGGCCCCGAGGCCGGCGTGCAGGGCTTCGGCGCCATGGGCATCAGCGAGTTCTACGGAGACACCGACGAGGTGGCGGCCAGGGACACCCTGGAGGCCGCCGTCGATGCGGGCGTCACTCTGATCGACACGGCCGACATCTACGGCCAGGGCGCCAACGAGACCTTCCTGGCGCCGTTCGTCAGCGCGCACCGCGACGAGATCACGCTGGCCACCAAGTTCTCCATCGAGCGGCGTGCCGACGACCCGCACTACCGGGGGGTGCGCAACGACGCCCCGTACATCCGGCAGGCCGTCGAGGAGAGCCTGCGCCG
Source organism: Streptomyces sp. NBC_00859 (assembly GCF_045161865.1). Classification (NCBI taxonomy): domain Bacteria; kingdom Bacillati; phylum Actinomycetota; class Actinomycetes; order Kitasatosporales; family Streptomycetaceae; genus Streptomyces; species Streptomyces sp. NBC_00859. The sequence goes on from NZ_CP108826.1 coordinate 5,719,948, forward strand.
GCTGAAGGTCGATGTCATCGACCTCTACTACATGCACCGCCGCAACCCCGATGTGCCGCTGGCCGAGTCCATCGGCGCCATGGGCGAGCTGGTGGCGGCGGGCAAGGTCAAGTACCTGGGTCTGAGCGAGGTGACCGGCCCCGAACTGCGCGAGGCGCACGCCGTGCACCCCATCACCGCCGTGCAGTCCGAGTGGTCGCTGTTCAGCCGCGATGTGGAGCTGAGCCTGGTCGGCGCGGCCGCCGAACTCGGGGTGGGCATCGTGCCGTACTCCCCGCTAGGCCGGGGCTTCCTCACCGGTTCCTTCGCTGACGCGTCCAAGGACCTCGGGGGCGGCGACTTCCGGCAGTTCCAGCCGCGCTTCACCGGTGACAACGCCAAGGCCAACGCGGCGCTCCTGGAGCCGGTGCACAAGATCGCGGCGGCGCACGGCGCGACGGCCGCGCAGGTGGCCCTCGCCTGGGTGCAGCAGCGGGCCGAGGTGCATGGCCTCTCCGCGGTGGTGCCGATCCCCGGCACCCGCAAGCGGGCCCGGCTCCTTGAGAACACCGGCGCCACCCGGCTGAGGCTGACGGCCGAGGAGCTGGCGCTCCTCGAACCGATCGCGGGCGAGGTCAAGGGCGACCGTTACCCGGACATGTCGTCGACGTCGAAGGCCCGCGAGTAACCGCGCCGTCGTCGCGACAACCGGAGGGGGCCCGCGGTGCGGGCCCCCTCCGGACGCGGCCTAGAGTTCCGCGAGCAGTTCGGCCTTCTTCGCGCTGAACTCGTCGTCCGTGACCAGGCCGGAGTGGTGCAGCTCGCCCAGGTGCCGTATTCGTTCGGCGATGTCCGCAGGGTCACGCCGCCCGGTGGCGACGGCGGGCACCGGCACCGTCCTGGAGTGACGGGCCGCGCCCAGGACGGCGGCGGCGAAGGGCAGCGACTCGTGGACCGGCCCGTAACCGAGTCCGAAGACGACAGCAGAGGGGTCCTGGTCCGCCTGGTCCGCACCCGGCTCGCCCTGCCGCAGTACGCGCAGATACCCGTCGAACGCCTCGGGGGAGCGCCAGTCCACGCCGGTCAGTTCGGCCACCGGGAAGTTCTGGTCGCCGCATTTCCATTTGGCCGACGACGCACCGGTCCGTGACCACCTGAAGGAGACCCGGGCTCCGTCGAAGGAGGCCTTGCCGTCGTACGCCTTGAAGTGGAGCGGTCCCTCGGGCGCCGCGACCAGGAACCGCTCGGCCGGCTCGGCCGCGTCAGCTGCCAGCCGGGCCGTCAGCTCGTCCGCGTAGTACTCCGCGAGCGTCCGCTGCGATGCGGGCAGCACCAGCCGGTACGGATCGCACCCTTCCTTCAGCTGCCCGGACGCCGCCTCCATCAGCGGATCGGCGCCCGCGCGCGGCGCCGCGCGCAGCACGACCGTTCCCCGTCTGCCCTCGGCCACCGTCACCGACCCCAGCGCCTCGTGGGGGATACGCCGCTGTCGCAGCGCCTGGAAGAGCTTCGGCGTGCGAATCCCCCGTTCGAAGCGGATGAGCACGGAGTCGGTCGCGAACTCCCAGGTGGCTTGAATTCCCGCCAGCACATCACCCATGTGCCACATCGTAGGCGGCGGGCGCCCGCTCGTCGCCCCTCTGCGGGGGACCTCATGACGGGCTTCTACGCGCGTGAACCTCCCCGGTCACCGCAAAATCAGCTGTGACAGGTGTCCCCGCCGTTGGCACACGACACCGAACCGAACTCGCCGGTGCCGACCGCCGCGAAGTTGTGCAGGCTCTCGGTCCCCGGCGCGAAATAGCCGGTGTGGCCCTGGGCCGCGCCCGCCGCTACGACGCGTGCGCCGAACTGCGGTGAGACGGGGTCGGCGCCGTGGCCGAGACCGCCGACGTCCAGATGCGGCACGTCCTGGATCCAGTCGTCGCTGTCGCGCATCGCCCACACCCGGGCGTCCGTGCCCAGTTGCGCGGCGTTCTCGACGCGCATCCCCGGGCTTCCCGCGACCGCGATGTCGCTGACCCGCGACGGGAGGTTGCGGGCGGCGACACCGCAGAGCACCGAACCGTAGCTGTGGCAGAACAGCGCCACGGGCGCCCGGCCCGGCAGCGCGTCGACGAGTGAGTGCAGCCTCAGCGAGCCCTCGGCGGCGAGCCTGCCGATGGCGGCGTCCACGCCGAGACCGGCAGGCGCGGTGTAGTCGGCCCAGGCGATGACGGCGTTGTGCGATCCGGGGGCCGCCGTGTGCTCGGCGCCGTACAGCGATGTGGCCATGCCGACGGGCGCGGTGTAGGAGCGATCAGTCTTCTGAAAGGTCATCAGATTGGTGTCGACGCCCGGTACCACGATGGAGATGTGCTGGGCGCGCTGGAGATCGCCCATCACCTCGGCGACCCGGCCGGTGCCGGTCGGGTCGAAGGCGAGGATCTGCCTGCCGGGCTGCGCCAGTGTGTTGTAGCGGTCATAGGTCTGGCGCGCGTCCTGCTGGCCCAGCTTGTTCAGCGTGGGGTCGGTCAGCCGCTCGTGCTCCTGCCCGGCGGCCTGCTCCAGGGCGCGCTGGTTGGCCTGGTACCGCAGCGTCACCGGGGCGCCGTTGAGGTTTCCGACGACCAGCGGGTAGTGGTCGGCGAGACGGTCACGGTCGGCCGCGCTGAGCGAGGCGAAGAACCGCGCCAGCAGGTGCGGCGACGCGTTGGCCGAGGGAAGGTGGTGGCCCGCGACGGAGCCCCTGCCCCAGGCGGCCAGCGCGGCTTGGCGCGGTCCGTCGGTTCTCTGGTGGTGAACGGCGGTCCAGCCGGTCGTGGCCAGCATGACGAAAACCACCGCGAGCGCGAGCAGCGTGCGCCAGACGGTGAGAGTGGGGGAGGAGTCGAAGGAAGTCACTGACCGCCACCCTAGGAGACGGGGGCGGATGCTTGCGAAGTCAGTGAGGCACATCACGTTTCAGGTACGAAATGTAGCCGTATGACTACTCCTGGTGTGCGCCTGTCGTACGCCAGTTCCCGGCCAATGCCGGTCCGATCTGGTCGAGATGAGTCAGCGTCAGTGCCCGCATGGACGCGATGCTCAGATCCTGGCCCTTTCCCCAGATCCGGCCGGTCGCCCGCATCACACCGTCGAACGCGGCGACGGCCACGCGCGGCCGCGGATCGGTCTCCGGGTCGAGCCCCTCGCGCTCCGCGATGAGGTGGGCGATCCTGTCCTCCAGCTCGGCGGAGCGGCGCAGGTGGATCGCGAGCAGGGCCGGGGACGACTCGATGACCTGGCAGATCCGCATGTACAGATCCACCGGGACCACGTCCTCGATGGTCAGGCTGATGCCGTCCCAGGAGGCCAGTACCGCGTTGCGCATCGCGTCGAACGGGCTCTCCTGCGGCGGGCGGGCCTCAAGCGCGGTGAAGAACTGTGACTCCACCAGATCATGCACCGCGAAGGCCGCATCCTCCTTGCCGGCGAAGTACCGGAAGAAGGTGCGCTGGGAGACCTCGACGGCGTCGGCGATCTCGTCGACGGTGGTCTGCTCGTACCCCTTCGCCGTGAAGAGTTCGAGCGCTACGCGCAGCAGGGCCTCGCGGGTGCGCTGCTTCTTGCGCTCCCGCAGTCCGGCCGGCGTGCCCGGCGTCGACGGCTCCGTCTGCTCCAGCGTCACGTTCGGGTCCTCTTTCGGTGTGCGGTGTGCGGTGTGCGGTGTGCGGTGTGCGAGGCGATGTGGCCTGCACGGCTTCCGGTTTGGGTGCTTTGTCGCTCCAGGTTACCTGTGAGCTACGTGACAGCTACCGACTTGTGAAATGGTTTGTCAACTGTCAGCGGCTGACACTAATCTGACTCGTATGACTAGTCAGACCACTGTCGACCAGGCGCCGCAGGACGTTGCGGCACCGCCGGCCAAGGGGCTCCGCGGCCACCCTTGGCTGACGCTCTTCTCCGTGGCCATCGGCGTGATGATGGTCGCGCTCGACGGCACGATCGTCGCGATCGCCAACCCGGCCATCCAGAAGGATCTCGGAGCCACCTTCGCCCAGATCCAGTGGATCACGAATGGCTACTTCCTCGCCCTCGCGGTGGCACTGATCACCGCGGGCAAGCTCGGTGACCGCTTCGGCCACCGCCAGACGTTCCTGATCGGGGTCGTCGGCTTCGCCGCCGCGTCCGGCGCCATCGGCTTCTCCAACAGCGTCAGCCTGGTCGTGACCTTCCGCGTCCTCCAGGGGCTGTTCGGCGCACTGCTGATGCCTGCCGCGCTCGGCCTGCTGCGCGCCACCTTCCCCGCCGAGAAGCTCAACATGGCCATCGGCCTCTGGGGCATGGTCATCGGCGCATCCACCGCCGGCGGTCCCATCATCGGCGGCCTGCTCGTCCAGCACGTCAGCTGGCAGTCAGTCTTCTTCATCAATGTGCCGGTCGGTGTGATCGCGCTCGTCGTCGGTGCGTTCATCCTCAAGGACCACCGCGCGGCGAACGCCCCGAAGTCCTTCGACATCCTGGGCATCCTGCTGCTCTCGGCGGCCATGTTCTGTCTGGTCTGGGCGCTCATCAAGGCCCCGGCGTGGGGCTGGGGCGACGGCAAGGTCTGGGCGTTCCTGGCTGTCTCGGTGGTCTGTTTCGCCGCCTTCGCGTTCTGGGAGACGAAGGTCAGGGAGCCCCTCATCCCGATGGCGCTCTTCCGCTCGGTACCGCTCTCCGCGGGTGTGGTGCTGATGGTCCTCATGGCCATCGCCTTCATGGGCGGTCTCTTCTTCGTCACCTTCTATCTCCAGAACGTGCACGGCATGAGCCCGGTCGACGCCGGGCTCCACCTGCTGCCGCTCACCGGCATGATGATCGTCGCCTCCCCGATCGCGGGCGCGCTGATCACCAAGGTGGGGCCGCGTATCCCGCTGGCCGGCGGCATGCTCTGCACGGCGGTCGCCATGTACGGCATGTCCACACTGGAGACCGACACCGGCAGCGTCCCGATGTCGATCTGGTTCGCACTGCTGGGCATGGGCCTCGCCCCGGTCATGGTCGGCGCGACCGAGGTCATCGTCGGCAACGCCCCGATGGAGCTCTCCGGCGTCGCTGGCGGTCTCCAGCAGGCCGCCATGCAGATCGGCGGCAGCCTCGGTACTGCGGTGCTCGGCGCGGTCATGGCCTCCAAGGTCGACAGCGCCCTGCCGGACAACTGGGCCGGTGCCAAACTTCCTCCGTTCGGGCCCGGTCAGCTGGATCAGGCGTCGCAGGCCGTCCAGGTCGGCATGGCCCCGGTCCCGCCCCACGCGCCGGCCGGACTCGCAGCGAAGATCACCGGTGTCGCGCACGACACCTTCATGTCGGGCATGGGCCTGGCCTGCCTGGTCGCCGCCGGTGTCGCCGTCGTGGCCATCTTCGTGGCCCTGCTCACCAAGCGCGGTGACAACCCGGAAGCCGCCGCGGGAGCGGCCCACATCTGACGCTTCAGCGTCAACTCTGCGCCACCACAGCCCCGCCGGACCCTTCCGGCGGGGCTGTCGCCTATCAGGGTGGTGCGGGCAGCTGGCTCTTCCGGCGGCAGGTGATCACGGGCCATCCTGCGTCCATCGATCCGTACGACGCTCTGCACGGGGGACCACCATGAACACCACGCTCACCAAGAACGCCCTGCCCGCGAAGAACACAGCGCCCAGGAAGAACACGGCGCCCGCGAAGCCCCCGGCGCCCACCGGCGCCGTGCGCAAGGCGCTGCTGCGCACGACCGTCACGGCCGGGATCGTCACCGCCACCGTGTTCGCCGCGCCCCAGGCACTCGCACCGCGCACCGCGCTGGCCGCGTCGCAGCCCCGGATGGGGGACTGCGCGACCGGTGAGCTGTGTCTCTGGGAAAAGGGTGACTTCAAGGGCGCCCGCAGGACCTACGACCTCGCCGGCACCGGCATCGAAAGCTGCACGCCGCTCCCCGCCGGAGCGACCGCCCAGTCCGTGGCCAACCGCACCGGCCGCCCGGTCACCACGTACCAGTCGGTGGAGTGCGAGGAGACCGGAGAGTTCGAGACGTACCCCGGAGGCGGCACCTGGCTGCCGCGCTCCCCTTACCAGGTGAGGGCGTTCAAGATCTGGGAGAACTGAGTACGCGGGAGGGCGGCGGGACCACAGTGGTCCCGCCGCCCTCCCGCTTCCGCCGTTACCGGCCGCGCTGCTACGCGTCGCCGCCCGCCGCGCCCGGGTCGGCCGAGGCCACGTCCAGGAGCTGGTAGCGGTCGATGGCCTGCTTGAGCGCCGAGCGGTCCACCTTGCCCTGCTTGGCCAGCTCGGTCAGGACCGTGACCACGATCGACTGCGCGTCGATGTGGAAGAAGCGGCGCGCCGCGCCGCGGGTGTCCGCGAAGCCGAAGCCGTCGGCGCCCAGCGACTGGTACGGGCCCGGGACCCAGCGCGAGATCTGGTCCGGCACCGAGCGCATCCAGTCCGACACGGCCACGAACGGGCCCTCGGACCCGGAGAGCTTGCGTGTGACGTACGGGACGCGCTGCTCCTCCTCGGGGTGGAGCAGGTTGTGCCGCTCCACCTCCACGGCCTCACGGCGCAGCTCGTTCCAGGAGGTCGCCGACCAGACATCGGCCTTCACGTTCCACTCCTCGGCGAGGATGCGCTGGGCCTCCACCGCCCATGGAACCGCGACGCCCGACGCCATGATCTGTGCCGGGATCTGCCCCTGCTCGCCCGGCTTGAAGCGGTGGATGCCCTGGAGGATGCCCTCGACGTCGACATCGGCGGGTTCCGCCGGGTGCTGGATGGGCTCGTTGTAAACGGTGAGGTAGTAGAAGACGTCCTCGCCCGCCCTGCCGTCCGCCGTCTCGCCGTACATCCTGCGCATACCGTCCTGGACGATGTACGCGATCTCAAAACCGAACGCCGGGTCGTAGGCGACACAGGCCGGGTTGGTCGAGGCGAGCAGCTGCGAATGGCCGTCCGCGTGCTGGAGGCCCTCACCCGTCAGTGTCGTGCGCCCGGCGGTCGCGCCGAGCACGAACCCGCGCGCCAGCTGGTCGGCCATCTGCCAGAACTGGTCGCCGGTGCGCTGGAACCCGAACATCGAGTAGAAGACGTAGACCGGGATCAGCGGCTCGCCGTGCGTGGCGTACGCGGAACCGGCCGCGATCAGCGACGCCGTGCAGCCGGCCTCGGAGATGCCGTCGTGCAGCATCTGGCCGGTCGGCGACTCCTTGTACGCGAGCAGCAGCTCGCGGTCCACCGACTCGTACTGCTGGCCGAGCGGGTTGTAGATCTTCGCACTCGGGAAGAACGCGTCCATACCGAAGGTGCGGTACTCGTCGGGGGCGATCAGCACGAAACGCTTGCCGATCTCCTTGTCCCGCATGAGGTCCTTCAGGACACGGACGAAGGCCATGGTGGTGGCGATCGACTGGTGCCCCGAACCCTTCTTCGCGATGGCGTACGTCTTGTCGGCGGGCAGCGGCAGTGGCTTGGCCCGCACCACCCTGGTCGGTACGTAACCGCCGCAGGACTTGCGGTGGTCATGCATGTACTGGATCTCTTCGGAGTCCCGGCCCGGGTGGTAGTACGGCGGGTTGCCGTCCTCCAGCTCCTTGTCCGCGATCGGCAGGTGCAGCCGGTCCCGGAAGCGCTTGAGGTCGTCGGCCGTCAGCTTCTTCATCTGGTGGGTCGCGTTGCGGCCCTCGAAGTTCGGCCCCAGGGTCCAGCCCTTGATGGTCTGGGCGAGGATCACCGTCGGCTGGCCCTTGTGCGCCTTGGCCGCCGTGTAAGCCGCGAAGACCTTCCGGTGGTCGTGCCCGCCGCGTCCGAGGTGCAGGACCTGCTCGTCGGACATGTTCTCGACCATCTTGCGCAGCCGCTGGTCGGTGCCGAAGAAGTGCTCACGGATGTACGCGCCGCTCTCGGTCGCGTACGTCTGGAACTGGCCGTCCGGCGTGGTGTTCATCTTGTTGACCAGGGTGCCGTCCCGGTCCTGGGCCAGCAGCGGGTCCCAGCTCCGGTCCCAGACCAGTTTGATGACGTTCCAGCCGGCGCCGCGGAACTGCGACTCCAGCTCCTGGATGATCTTGCCGTTGCCGCGCACCGGGCCGTCGAGGCGCTGGAGGTTGCAGTTGACGACGAAGGTCAGGTTGTCCAGGCCCTCGCGGGCGGCGATGGAGAGCTGGCCGAGCGACTCGGGCTCGTCCATCTCGCCGTCGCCGAGGTAGGCCCACACATGGGACTTGGAGGTGTCCGCGATCCCGCGCGCCTCCATGTAGCGGTTCATCCGTGCCTGGTAGATCGCGCCGAGCGGGCCGAGACCCATCGAGACGGTCGGGAACTCCCAGAAGTCCGGCATCAGCCGCGGGTGCGGGTAGCTGGACAGACCGTGCGGAGCCTTCGACTTCTCCTGGCGGAACCCGTCGAGCTGCTGCTCGGTGAGCCTGTCGAGCAGGAAGGCGCGGGCGTAGATACCGGGGGACGCGTGCCCCTGGAAGAAGACCTGGTCCCCGCCGAGACCGTCGTCCTTGCCGCGGAAGAAGTGGTTGAAGCCCACGTCGTAGAGCGAGGCGGACGAGGCGAAGGTGGCGATGTGGCCGCCGACCCCGATACCGGGGCGCTGGGCGCGCGAGACCATCACGGCCGCGTTCCAGCGGGTGGCGTTCAGGACCTTGCGCTCGATCTCCTCGTTGCCCGGGAAGAACGGCTCGTCCCGGGTGGCGATCGTGTTGACGTAGTCGGTGCTGCGCATCTCGGGCACGGCCACACGCTTCTCGCGCGCGCGCTCGATCAGGCGGAGCATCAGATAACGGGCACGCTCACGGCCACGCTCGTCGACGGCGGCGTCGAGGGAGTCGAGCCATTCCTGGGTCTCTTCTGGATCGAAGTCCGGGACCTGGCTCGGAAGGCCGCCAATGATGATCGGGTTGCGATCGGATCCGGAAACCACGCTGTTCCTTCGCTGTTCGGTCATGCGGTATCGGGACGTACGCCGCCACCATCGTGTACCGCGAAGCCACAAACGTCATCTCTACCCAGGGGTAACCGCCACTCGGCGAGACGTCCCCTGCGCGGGCCGCGGCTGGGTCCGGCGAAATCGCAACCTTACGCCCGGCCCGCTCAGGCATTCCCGAAGCGAGACGGGGCACAATTGACGTATCCGGAGTGCGGAACCCCGCAAATACGGATGAACGGTGTGGGATGAATCACCGGATGCCGCCAGAACCTGCCTGAGGTTGGGATGAGGTGCCAGGAAACGTCACCGTTTCGGCTGTCTCGACCGCTGGGTACTTGCGCGATCGGTCCCGCCCGTGTGGACTACGGCCAACGCCCCGCGCACGCGCGTGGCTGGTGCATTTCCAAAAACGATCAGGAGGCAAACCGTGAGCGCGACCGCGGACCACGCGGAGGAGCGGACCAATCAGGCAGCACGCCTGGGGTTCGAGCCCGGACAAGTGGTCCAGGAGATCGGCTACGACGACGACGTCGAGCAGGAACTCCGTGAGGGTATTGAGAGCGTCATCGGCCAGGAACTCGTCGACGAGGACTACGACGACGTGGCTGACGCTGTCGTGTTGTGGTTCCGCGACGAGGACGGCGACCTTACGGACGCGCTGGTGGACGCGATCGGTCTGGTCGACGACGGCGGCGCGGTCTGGCTGCTGACCCCCAAGACCGGCCGTGACGGTTACGTCGAGCCGAGCGACATCAACGAGGCATCTCAGACAGCCGGTCTGGCACAGACCAAGAGCATCAATGCCGGCAAGGACTGGACGGGGAGCCGTCTGGTCACACCGGCGAGGTCCGGCAAGCGCTGAGTCGCCACAAGCCCCGAGAAGCCCCCGTCGGCAGTCCTGCCGGCGGGGGCTTCTCCCTGTCCCGCCCCGCGCCGGCCCGGCGGGATCCCGCTCAGGCCGCCGGGAATCTGCCCCGCTCCGCGTCCGGCCCGCGCCCGGTGGGCCGGACAGCGAGGCCATAGGGTGGGCATCATTCGAATGGCCCCACCGAAGGGAAGCGTTTTCATGGCGATCGAGGTCGGCACCGAGGCCCCGGATTTCGAGCTGAAGGACAACCACGGCCGGACCGTCCGCCTCTCGGACCTCCGCGGCGAGAAGAACGTGGTGCTGCTCTTCTACCCCTTCGCTTTCACCGGCGTGTGCACCGGTGAGCTCTGCGCCCTCCGTGACGAGCTGCCGAAGTTCGTCAACGACGATGTGCAGCTGCTCGCCGTCTCCAACGACTCCATCCACACGCTGCGCGTCTTCGCCGAGCAGGAGGGCCTCGAATACCCGCTGCTCTCGGACTTCTGGCCGCACGGCGAGGCCTCGCGGGCCTACGGCGTCTTCGACGAGGACAAGGGGTGCGCGGTGCGCGGGACCTTCATCATCGACAAGGAGGGCGTCGTCCGCTGGACGGTCGTCAACGGCCTGCCCGACGCTCGTGACCTGAACGAGTACGTCAAGGCGCTCGACACCCTCTGACCCGGTCGGCCAAGAGCCTGCCGTGTCCGGGAACCGGTCACTAGGATCGATTCGTTGATCCGATGCCACGTAAAACGGGGGCAGGGCCCTCCTCGGCCCCTCGAAACCAATTGGGAGGACTCGTGGGAGTCAGCCTCAGCAAGGGCGGCAACGTCTCGCTGACCAAGGCCGCACCCAATCTGACCGCGGTAATCGTCGGTCTCGGATGGGATGCACGCACCACCACAGGTGGTGACTTCGACCTCGACGCCAGCGCGCTGCTGACGAACGAAGAGGGCAAGGTCGCCAACGACTCGAACTTCGTCTTTTTCAACAATCTCAAGAGCCCCGACGGTTCGGTCGAGCACACCGGGGACAACCTCACCGGTGAGGGTGAGGGCGACGACGAGGTCATCAAGGTGAACCTCGCCGGCGTTCCCGCCGATGTCGCGAAGATCGTCTTCCCGGTCTCGATCTACGAGGCCGAGAGCCGCCAGCAGAGCTTCGGCCAGGTCCGCAACGCGTACATCCGCGTGGTGAACGAGGCCGACAACTCCGAGCTGGCGCGCTACGACCTCAGCGAGGACGCGTCGACGGAGACCGCCATGGTCTTCGGCGAGCTCTACCGCAACGGCACGGAGTGGAAGTTCCGCGCCATCGGCCAGGGGTACGCCTCCGGGCTGCGCGGCATCGCGCAGGACTTCGGCGTCAACGTCTGAGGCTTCGGCGTCAGCGATCGAGCAGGAGTACTCCGTCCGGCGCCGCACCTGTGTGCGGCGCCGGACGCGCTAGTCAACGTTCACACCTCGGGGAGGACCAGCGATCATGGGCGTCACGCTCGCCAAGGGAGGCAATGTCTCCCTCTCGAAGGCCGCACCCAACCTCACGCAAGTACTGGTCGGGCTCGGCTGGGACGCACGCTCCACCACCGGAGCGGACTTCGACCTCGACGCCAGCGCGCTGCTGTGCCAGTCGGGCCGGGTTCTCGGCGACGAGTGGTTCATCTTTTACAACCAGCTGACCAGTCCGGACGGCTCCGTGGAGCACACCGGGGACAACCTCACGGGTGAGGGCGAGGGCGACGACGAGTCGATCATCGTCGACCTCTCCAAGGTGCCCGCCCACTGCGACAAGATCGTGTTCCCGGTCTCGATCCACGACGCGGACAGCCGTGGACAGACGTTCGGGCAGGTCGCCAACGCTTTCATCCGTGTGGTGAACCAGGCGGACGGGCAGGAGCTTGCGCGGTACGACCTCAGCGAGGACGCGTCGACGGAGACCGCGATGATCTTCGGCGAGCTCTACCGGTACGGCGGCGAATGGAAGTTCCGGGCCGTGGGCCAGGGGTACGCGTCGGGGCTGCGGGGCATCGCTCTAGACTTCGGGGTCAATGTTTCCTAAAGCATTTCTCCGGCATGGTTCAAGTCCGGGACGCCTCCCGGGTTTCGTGTGGGGAGTCCAGGGTTCGCACCCCCGGGGAATGCAGTGCCAGACCGCGCCCGGCGCGGGGGAACCCGTTACACACACGATGGGGTAGCCAGTGCTTCTGAAAACCTTCGGGTGGTCATTCGTGATCACCGTGATCGGTCTTGCCGTGGCGGTGATCTACGACGGATGGACCGCCCTCGGCATTGTGGCGATCCTGGGCGTCCTGGAGATCTCGCTGTCCTTCGACAACGCGGTGATCAACGCCGGCATCCTGAAGAAGATGAGCGCCTTCTGGCAGAAGATCTTCCTCACGGTCGGCGTGCTCATCGCCGTCTTCGGCATGCGGCTGATCTTCCCCGTCGTGATCGTCGCCATCAGCGCCAAGATCAACCCGGTCGAGGCGGTGAAGCTGGCCTTCAACGAGAAGGACCACTATCAGCAGCTGGTCACCGACGCCCACCCGTCGATCGCCGCCTTCGGTGGCATGTTCCTGATGATGATCTTCCTGGACTTCATCTTCGAGGACCGCGACATCCAGTGGCTGCGCTGGATCGAGCGCCCGCTCGCCAAGCTCGGCAAGGTCGACATGCTGTCGGTCTGCATCGCGCTCGCCGTGCTGCTGATCTCCTCCTTCACCTTCGCCACCCACGCCCACCAGCACGGTGGCGCGCACGCCGACAAGGCGCAGACGGTCCTCATCTCCGGTATCGCCGGGCTCATCACCTACCTCGTGGTGGGCGGGCTCTCCGGTTACTTCGAGAACCGGCTGGAGGAGGACGAGGAGCGCGAGCAGGAGGCCGAGGAAGAGGCCAGGAAGTCCGGCTCGAACGTCCCGGCGGTCATGATGGCCGGCAAGGCCGCGTTCTTCATGTTCCTCTACCTGGAAGTCCTCGACGCCTCCTTCTCCTTCGACGGGGTCATCGGCGCCTTCGCCATCACGAACGACATCGTGCTGATGGCGCTCGGCCTCGGTATCGGCGCCATGTACGTCAGGTCACTCACCGTCTACCTGGTCCGCCAGGGCACGCTGGACGACTACGTCTACCTGGAGCACGGCGCGCACTACGCGATCGGCGCGCTCTCGGTGATCCTCCTCGTCACCATCCAGTACGAGATCAACGAGGTCGTCACCGGCCTCGTCGGAGTCGTGCTGATCGCCTGGTCCTTCTGGTCGTCGGTCCGCAGGAACAAGCGGATCGCGGCGGAGGGCGGGGACAGCGCCGACGGCCAGAGAGAAGTCCCGTCCGGGGTGTGACCCGTACCGGATTGCGGAACGCTCTGAACGGGGCGGTCAGGATGCGAAAGCCTCCTGACCGCCCCGTGCGCGTGGGGGAAGAAGAAGCCCGGCAGGAAAACCGGGGAAGAGTCACCGAGCGAGCTGGGGGTGGGACATGGCCTTCTGGGACAGTCTCCGACAGAACAAGTCGCCGCACTTCGATTCCGGGAGCGCGGCGTCCAACTCGATCGAGCTGACCAAACGGCACCCGGTCGTCTCACTGACCAAACAGGGCGCCACCACCGGAAATCTGCGCGTCAACCTGTCCTGGCGGATGCGCTCCTCGGACTTCGGGGGCAGATCACAGCGCGGCAGCCTGCTGCGCCATCCGTCCAAGATGTTCCAGCCGGACGTCGTCCAGGCGCACACCCAGGGCGTCGTCAACGTCGACCTCGACCTCGGGTGCCTCTACGAGCTGGAGGACGGCACCAAAGGGGTGGTGCAGCCACTCGGCCATTTCCTCGGCGGGCTCAACGAAGCGCCATACGTACAGCTCAGCGGCGACGACCGGTTCGGGTCACCGTCAGGCGAGACCCTCTTCGTCAACCTCGACCACCGCGACGAGATCAAGCGGCTGCTGGTCTTCGTCTACATCTACGACCAGACACCCGCGTTCGACCGTACGCACGCCGTGGTGACGCTGTACCCCAGCAACGGCCCGCGCATCGAGATCCAGCTGGACGAGCGCCATCCGCAGGCCCGCTCGTGCGCGGTCTTCTCCATCGAGAAGGTCAAGGGCGACATGGTGGTGCGCCGCGAAGTCAAGTTCGTCTACGGCTTCCAGGCGGAGCTGGACCGGCTGTACGGCTGGGGGCTCCAGTGGGGCCGCGGCTACAAGAGCAAGATCTGAGACCGGCCTGCCCGGCGTCTCCCGCTCCGGTCACCCGGGCAGGAACTGCGGCCCCATGGGCGGCATCCTGAAGTACGGGTCGGGGGCAGGGGCCGCCGCGGCGGCAGCCGGCTGGGCCGCGGGATGTGCGGGGACGGCCTGCGGGTAGCCGTAGCCGGGCGGCGGTGACTGCGGAGGCGGCGGGAAGGCGGCCGGAGCCGGGGGAGCCGCACCGGTTGCCGGAACGGGCTGCGTGGGAGGTTCGGGCCCGGTGCCCTCGGCTTCCGCGGCCCCGGCTGCTTCGGCGTTCTCGTCCACCGAGATGCCGTACGCCGTGGCCAGCCCGACCAGACCGGTCGGGTACCCCTGCCCCACCGCCCGGAACTTCCAGCCGTCCCCGCGGCGGTACAGCTCGCCGCAGATCATCGCCGTCTCCTCGCCGGTCTCCGGCTGTACGTCGAACACGGCCAGGGCCGGTGCCCCGTCCCCGGCCGCCGCGTCGTACAGCAGGATGCGCAGATCACGCACGGACCGGAAGGACGCGTCGTCGGAGGACGCCGCCAGCACCACCTGCTCGACCGAGGGGTCCAGGGCGGCGAGATCGGCCTCGACGGTGTCGGTGAGCCCCTCGGCCACCCGCTTCTTCGGCAGCCGCCGCACCAGGCCCGACGGATGGCGCGGCTGGTTGTAGAAGACGAAGTCCTCGTCGGAGCGCACACGGCCGCCGGGCCCGAGGAGCAGGGCCGAAGCGTCGATGTCGGGGACGTCGGGGCCCGGGGTCCAGCGCAGGACGGCCCGTACCGCCAAGGCGTCCAGCGGGACGTTCGAACCCTTCATCATCGCGTGCGTCATGCCGGTCATCCTGCCTTCCCCGCGCGGCCGCGGACAACGTGGGGGCGCTTTGCGGCGAGTTCGGTACATCCCAGCGGAACGGGTGGCCGGCTGTTGTCCAGGGTCTGAATTTCCTCCCCGTGGGAACTAGCGGCATACGTCCCTACGTACTATTACCGGCCACGCGTCATCAGGACGGTCTGGCACTATGGGGGGAACTTTATGCATCATTTCGGGCATATATCGCCCCAGGTCCGGGCGGAGCTCTTCCACCAGGAGCCCGCCGACTTCACATCGGATTCCCCGGCACCCGTCCTCTCCGCCGCCCTCGGAGCCACGCTCTACAGCCCGGCGACGCGCCCGCAGCTCGCCGACGACGTGCGGAAACAGGCGGCGCGCGGGGTGGTCTCCATGGTGCTGTGCCTGGAGGACTCCATCGACGACGCCGACGTGACGGCGGGCGAGGCCAATCTGGTGCGTCAGTTCGCCGCGCTGGACGCCGGATACTCCGGGCGCTCCGGAGAGCCGGACGACGTGCCGCTGCTCTTCATCCGGGTCCGCCGGCCGCATCAGATACCCGACCTGGTCCACAGGCTGGGCGCCACATCGCGGCTGCTGTCCGGATTCGTACTGCCGAAATTCACCGAGGAACGCGGCACGGCCTTCCTGGAGGCCCTCGCCGAGGCGGAGGCCGCAGCCGGCCGGAGGCTGTTCGCCATGCCGGTCCTCGAATCGCCCGAGCTGCTGCACCTGGAGACGCGGGCGGAGAGCCTTGCCGGGGTGGCCCGTACGGTCGACAAGTACCGGGAGCGCATCCTCGCACTCCGGCTGGGCGTCACCGACTTCTGCTCCGCCTACGGGCTGCGCAGGGCACCGGACATGACCGCGTACGACGTCCAGATCGTCGCCGCAGTCATCGCTGACGTGGTGAACGTCCTGGGCCGCTCGGACGGTACCGGCTTCACGATCACCGGCCCGGTCTGGGAGTACTTCCGTGTCCAGGAACGCATGTTCAAGCCGCAGCTGCGCCGCAGCCCCTTCATGGAGGGCAGCGCCGACCAGCTCCGCACGGCTCTGATCGAGCACGACCTGGACGGCCTGCTGCGCGAGATCGGACTCGACCGTGCCAACGGCCTGCTCGGAAAGACCTGCATCCACCCCTCGCACGTGATGCCGGTGCACGCGCTCTCGGTCGTCAGCCATGAGGAGTTCAGCGACGCCCGCGACATCCTCAGGACGGACCGGGACGGCGGCGGAGTGCTGCGTTCCGCCTATACGAACAAGATGAACGAGGTGAAACCGCACCGGGCCTGGGCCGAGCGGACCCTGCTGCGCGCCGAGGTCTTCGGCGTGGCCAGGGAAGACATCGGCTTTGTCGAGCTGCTCACGGCCGGACTCTCCGGCTGATGGGAACACGGACGCGGACACCGGCGCCGGCGGCGAAGCCCGCGCCGGTGCCAACCGGAGGAGAGACGGACGAAGTGGTCTGGTCGGGAACATGGGTCGCGGACCGGCTCGGTGTGCGGCTCGCCGGGGACGACGGCCTCCGGGAACTGCTGGGCCTCGCTTTGCGGCGCAATCCGAAACGTGCCCATCTGCTGGTGTCGAACGTACTGGGCAAGCATGTGCCGCAGCGCCCGTCGACGGTGTACGGCCACGGCCACCGGCTCGGTGTCGAGGTACGGCGGCTGCTGGGCGACGAGGCAGCGAGCCGGGCCGTCGTCCTCGGCTACGCGGAGACCGCGACCGGGCTCGGTCACTCGGTCGCCGACGGGGTGGTACTCGCCCCGTATCTCCACTCCACCCGCCGCGAGGTCGCAGGAGTGGCGCGGGCGGGCGGCTTCGAGGAGTCGCACTCGCACGCCACCTCGCATCTGCTGCTGCCGGAGGACCCGGCCCTGCTGGCGGGCAACGGCCCCCTCGTCCTCGTCGACGACGAGTTCTCCACCGGCAACACCGTGCTCAACACCATTCGTGACCTGCACGAACGGTATCCGCGTCAGTGGTACGTGGTCGTCGCGCTGGTGGACATGCGCTCGGCCGCCGACCGGGAGCGGCTGGCGGAATTCGCCCGGGAGATTGACGCCCGGGTCGACCTCCTGACCTCGGTGCGCGGAGTGGTGGAACTGCCCGACGGCGTACTGGAGAAGGGCCGCCGCCTCGTCGAGGAGCACGAGGGGCACGAGGCACAGCGGAAGCACGCGGAACACGGCAAGCACCAGGCGCACGGGAAGGGCGGGCCCGCCGCTCCCGCCGTGCACGACGACCAGCCGCACCCGGAAGGGCCCGGAGGCGCCGGTCCGGTCCGGGTGGAGCTCGGCTGGCCCCTCGGGCTGCCGGACGGCGGCCGGCACGGCTTCACTCCCCGCCACCGCACCGCGCTGGAGGCCGCCCTGCCGGACATGGCGGCGCGGCTCGCGGACGCACTGGCGCGCGGCGCCGGTGTACCCGGTCCCGGCCTGCCGGCCGCCGGCACCGCGCGCGTTCTCGTCCTCGGCTTCGAGGAGCTGATGTACGCGCCGCTCCGGCTCGCGCTGGAGCTGGAGCAGGCCGGGTACGACGTGCGCTCATCGACCACCACCCGCTCACCCGTACTCGCCGTGGACGACCCCGGCTACGCGATCCGGACCGGACTGGCCTTCCCCGCACACGACGACCCGGGCGACGGGCCGGGCGAGCGCTACGCGTACAACGTGGCGGGCGGTGGTTTCGACGCCGTGGTCCTGGTCGTCGACTCCGCCGGGGACACCCCCGGACTGCACGCACCGGACGGTCTCCTGGCACAACTCGCCGCCCACGTCCCGCGAGTGCTGCTCGCGGTCGTCCCGTCGTACGTCCCCGAACAGCAGGAAGCAGCCCCCATGCCCGAGCCGTTGCGCGGCCCCGCCTTCTCCTCCTACGCCGCCCAGGACGTCGGCTGGCTGCTCCAGGACCTCTCCGACGTCGAGCTCGAGGCGCCCACCGAGGAGCGGGAGGAGGCGATACAGACGGGCGGCGCGCACTACGCCGAGTCGCTGCCCGTCGAGTACCAGCCGAGCGAGCAGTACCAGGAACTGTTCAGGGCGGCGCTCGAAACCTCGGCGCCCCGCATCGCACAGGCCGTGGGCACCGTGACCGAGACCGTGCTCGCCGAGCGTTCCGCACGGCCGGTCCTGGTCTCCCTCGCTCGCGCCGGGACGCCCGTCGGTGTGCTGATGCGCCGCTGGGCGCAGCACCGCCACGGCCTGGACCTGCCGCACTACGCGGTGTCCATCGTGCGCGGCCGGGGCATCGACGCCAACGCGCTGCGCTGGCTGGCCGCGCACCACGACCCTGCCGACATCGTCTTCGTCGACGGCTGGACCGGCAAGGGCGCCATCACCCGTGAACTGGCCGAAGCGCTGGCGGAGTTCCCCGGCTTCGACCCGGAGATCGCCGTCCTCGCCGACCCGGGCGGCTGCGTCCGCACATACGGCACCAGGGAGGACTTCCTCATCCCGTCCGCCTGCCTCAACTCCACGGTTTCCGGACTGATCTCGCGCACCGTCCTGCGCGCCGATCTGGTCGGTCCCGACGACTTCCACGGCGCGAAGTTCTACCGGGAACTGGCGGCCTCCGACGTCTCGGCCGACTTCACCGACGCCGTCGCCGCCCGCTTCGACGAGGTGTCCGGCGCGGTGGACAGGGAGACGAAGGAGCAACTGGCCGCGGACCGCCGGCCGACCTGGGAGGGGTGGGCGGCCGTCGAGCGGATCAGCGAGGAGTACGGCATCCACGACGTCAACCTCGTCAAGCCGGGCGTCGGCGAGACCACCCGCGTCCTGCTCCGCCGCGTCCCGTGGAAGATCCTGGCCAGGAGCGGGGCGGGCGCCGATCTGGACCACGTACGGCTCCTCGCGGAGCAGCGCGGCGTCCCGGTCGAGGAGGTCGAAGGCCTGCCCTACACCTGTGTCGGCCTGATCCACCCGCGCTTCACACGCGGCGCGACCGGCGCCGACGGTACAGCGGCGGTGACCGGATGAGCCGGACAGCGCCCGTAGTCGTCGCCAGCGACCTCGACCGCACCCTCATCTACTCGGCGCCCGCGCTGGATCTGGGTATGCCGGACGCCGAAGCTCCGAGGCTGCTGTGTGTCGAGGTGTACGAGAGCAGGCCGCTCTCGTACCTCACGGAGACAGCGGCCGGGCTGCTCGCGGAACTCGCGGCCGGGACCGTCCTCGTGCCGACGACCACACGGACGCGAGAGCAGTACCACCGCATCCGGCTTCCCTGCCCGCCGCCGCGGTTCGCGATCTGTGCCAACGGCGGCCATCTGCTGGTGGACGGCGTCTCCGACCCGGACTGGCAGTGCGCCGTGGCCCGGCGGCTGGCCGCGGAGTGCGCGCCGCTGGCCGAGGTGCGCGCCCACCTGGTGGCCGCCGCGAGCCCCGACTGGCTGCTCAAGGAACGGGTGGCCGAGGACCTCTTCGCGTATCTGGTCGTCGACCGGGCCCTGCTGCCCGACGGCTGGGTGAAGGAACTGTCCGCCTGGGCCGGTGCGCGCGGCTGGACGGTCTCGCTCCAGGGCCGCAAGCTCTACGCGGTGCCGAAGCCGCTCACCAAGAGTGCGGCGATGCGGGAGGTGGTCCGCCGCACAGGTGCCGGACTCGCCCTGGCGGCAGGCGATTCACTCCTCGACGCGGATCTCCTGCTGGCCGCCGACCGGGGCTGGCGCCCCGCCCACGGTGAGCTCGCCGACGCGGGCTGGAACGCGCCGCACGTCGCGGTGACGGCCGCGCGCGGGGTCGCGGCCGGCGAGGAGATCCTGCGGGAGTTCACCCGCGCCGCACACGGTCACGGGCGCTGACCGGGGGCGGCGCGGCCGCGGTCACCCGCAGCAGCCCCCGCCGCAGCAACCGCCTCCGCCCCCACCACCGCCGCCGGACGGGGCGCCCGCCGAGGTCCCTCCGACGGCTACCGCGGACAGCAGTTTGACCGTGTCCTGGTGGCCGTCGGGGCAGGTGGCGGGTGCCGAGGACTCGGCCATCGGACGGCTGACTTCGAATGTGTCGCCGCAGGAGCGGCAGCGGAACTCGTAACGGGGCATGGGGCCAGATTAGAGGGGCCTGGCCCCGCGGCGCATCACCTCAGCGCACCACGGTGCCCGGCTCCGCCGCAAGCAGCCCCAGCTCGGCCCGCGTCGGCGCGCCCTCCCAGTCGCCGGAGGCGGCCACCGCGAACGCCCCGGTGGTCACCGCACGGTCGAGCCGTGCCGCCGTGTCCGATCCGTCGAGCAGCGCGGAGAGATACCCGGCGACGAACGCGTCGCCCGCACCGACCGGGTCCACGGCCGGCACTGTGCGGGCGGGCACATGCAGCTCGCCCTGCAGGGTGTACGCCGTGGCACCCGCCGCACCGAGCTTGACCACGACCTCACCCGCCCCGGCCTCCAGGAGCGCCTCCGCGCGCAGGGCGGGGTCCTCAGCGGCGCCTTCCGCGAAGCCCTCCGGGAGACACAGGGGCAGCTCGTCGTCGGAGGCGATCAGTACGTCGGCGCGCGGCGCCCAGTCCCGCATGACCGCCGATGCCTCATCCGTACTCCACAGCCGGGAGCGATAGTTGACGTCGAGGCTGATCAGCACGTCGTGCTCGGAGGCCAGTTCCATGGCGCGCACGGCCGCGGAACGGGCCGCGGACGAGAGGGCCGCGGTGATGCCCGTCAGATGCAGCACGCGCACCGGATCGCCGCCGGCGCCTTCTCCGGCCCCGGCCCGCAGGAACGCGGTGAAGGCCCGTTCGACGTCGTCGGCCGCGACCCTCGAACCGGCCGATCCCGCACGGTAGTAGTGGACCCGGGTGACACCGGGCAGCCGCGGCTCGAAGAGCACCAGGCCGGTGGGCGCGGCATCGTCACGCGTGGCACCCTCCACACCGACGCCCTCGGCGCGCAGCGTCCGCACCACGAGTTCACCGGCTTCGTCGGCGCCGACCGCGCCCGCCCAGCACACCGGGTGCCCCAGCCGGGCCAGGCCGATGGCCACATTCGACTCGGCGCCCGCGACCGAGACGGCCATCGTGCCGCCCAGCTTCAGCTGGCCGTCGCCGCGCAGCGAGACCATCGTCTCGCCGAAGGTGAACACGCTCATGACCGGACCGCCCGGCCCACTGCCGCCCGCGCCGTCTCCACGACGTTCAGGAACTCCGCAGCCCGCTTCCGCAGCGCGCCCAGGTCTCCGCCGTCCGCGGCGTCACCGATCAGCGGCGAGCCGACGCCCACGGCAACCGCGCCCAGCGCCAGGTACTCGGCGGCGGCCGCCGCGTCCACCCCGCCCACCGGTACGAACGGGACGTCGGGGAAGGGGGCCCGCAGAGCCTTCAGGTAGGAGGGGCCGCCGACCGAGGCCGGGAAGAGCTTCAGCGCGGCGGCGCCCGCCGCGACACCGGCGATGACCTCGGTGGGGGTGACTACTCCGGACAGCACCGGGAGCCCCAGCCGTACCGACTCGTCGACGCCCGCTCCGAGCCCCGGTGTCACGATGAAACCGGCGCCGGCGTCCGCCGCCCGCCGTGCGTCGTCGGCGGTGAGCACGGTGCCCGCCCCCAGCCACGCGCCGTCCCCGAGGGCGGCCCGCGCCCGGCGGATGACCCCGGGGGCGTCCGCGCCGCTGAGCGAGACCTCGACCAGGGGTATCCCGCTCTCGACGAGCGTCATGACCGTCCTGAGGGACGCCTCGGGGTCCGAGCCGCGGACGATGGCGACCAGCCGCTCGTCCCCGAGGCTCGCGGTGAAGTCCGTGCGGTCCATGCTGTTCTCTTCCTGTGCTGGTGCTGGTGCTGGTGCTGGTGCTGGTACTGCGCTGCTTCTGTCCTGGGTCCGTCCTGGGACGACGGGCCCGGAGCTCACCATTCCGCGAACGCCCCGTCCGCATGCCGCCACACCGGGTTGCGCCACGCATGGCCCGACCTGTCGGCGGCCCGTACCGCCGCCTCGTCGATCTCCACACCGAGCCCGGGGCGCTCCGTCCGCACCAGCGAACCCTCGCGGAAGCGGAAGGGTTCGGGGTCGGCGACATAGTCCAGCAGTTCGGCGCCCCGGTTGTAGTGGATGCCGATCGACTGCTCCTGGATCAGGAAGTTGGGTGTGGTGAAGGCGACTTGGAGGCTCGCGGCCAGAGCGACCGGGCCCAGCGGGCAGTGCGGAGCGATCTGGGCCCCGTACACCTCGGCGAGCGCGGCGATCCGGCGCAGCTCCGATATGCCGCCCGCGTGCGAGATGTCGGGCTGTACGACGGCCACCCCTGCCTGGAGGGCGCGCAGGAACTCGTGGCGCGCGAAGAGGCGCTCGCCGAGCGCGACCGGGATGTTGGAGGCGTTCACCAGGTCGGGTACGGCGTGCAGCTGCTCCGAGAGCACCGGCTCCTCGACGAACAGCGGCGCGGCCTCGGTGAGCAGCGGCAGCAGCCGTCGTGCGTTGGCGGCGGAGACCCGTCCATGGAAGTCGAGGGCGAAGTCCCGTTCCTCTCCCAGTACTTCCCGTGCGGTCTCGGCGCGCCGTACGGCGGCCCGGATCTCGCCCCGGGTGGCGATGGCGGTCATCCGGCCACTGCCGTTCATCTTGACCGCCGTGAAACCGGCCTCGACCTGCTCCGTTATCGCCTCGCGGAGCGCGCTCGGCTCGTCGCCGCCCACCCAGGCGTACGCCCTGATGCTGTCCCGGACGGGGCCGCCCAGCAACTGGTGCACGGGCTGTCCGTACGCCTTGCCCTTGATGTCCCACAGGGCCTGGTCGAGGCCCGCGACGGCGCTGGAGAGCACGGGGCCGCCCCGGTAGAAGCCGCCCTTGGTCATGACCTGCCAGTGGTCCTCGGTCCGCATCGGATCCTCGCCGACGAGATACTCCGCGAGCACGTCGACGGCCGCGCGCACCGGCTCGGCCCGCCCCTCGACGACAGGTTCACCCCAGCCGACGACGCCCTCGTCGGTCTCCACCCGGACGAACATCCAGCGTGGCGGGGCCATGAACGTCTCGATACGGCTGATCTTCACGGCGTACTTCCTCCCGCTGGTGCCACCGGTGTGGCCGCTGTCGCTGTCGTGTCTGCCCTGGCGGCTGCCATGGCTGCGGCGGGTTCCCCTGCCGCAGTGGTGTGGTGGTCGTGTCTGCCGGCGTCGAGCAGCCGGACCATCGCGAGGGACGCGCCGTCCTGGTCCCGGGCGCGTACCCGGTCCGCCACGGCCACGTGGGTGGGGAGCGGGTGTTCGGGACTGCCCGCGTGCACGACGCGGTCACGTTCGATGAGAGCCGGGATCATCACGCGCTGCATCTGTACGAAGAAACGGTTGTGGGATGCGGCGAGCAACGCCGTGTGGAACGCCGCGTCGGCGGGCACGAGCCCCACCGGATCGCTGCCGGCCCGCTCCATCGCGCCGAGCGCCGTGGTGAGAGCGGCGAGATCGTCGTCGGTGCGGTGCTGGGCCGCGAGCGCGGCGGCGGCCGGTTCGACGGAGCGGCGCAGCTCGAAGAGCTCGTCGAAGAGCCGCTCGTCGCGGGCGCCGGAAGCCACGCGCCAGCGCAGTACGTCGCTGTCGAGGAGGTTCCAGTTCTCCCTGGCGCGGACGAACGTGCCGCGCCGTTGCCGGGCGTCGAGCAGCCCCTTGACGGTGAGGACCTTGATCGCCTCACGCAGCACGGTCTGGCTGACGTCCAGCTCGGCCATCAGCTGCGGCAGATCGACAGTGGCGCCCTCGGCGTAGGTCCCGTCGAAGATCCGCAGCGCCAGGGCTTCCACGGCGAACCGGTGGACGCCGCGGCCGATGTACGACGGGTCGGGCGCGGCTGCGGATGTGGGGCCCGGTGCGGCCATGTCGGGCCCTTTCGGTCGTGCCGGTGATCCGGGGCAAGACTCGCACGGGTGCTGGTTAATTATCAATTATTGCGGCAGGCGGCAGGCGGCAGGCGGCAGGCGGTGTGGGGTGTGGCGTATGCGGCTGCGGCCGGTGGTGCGGCGAGGTGATGGTGCGGCGGCCAGCGGCGTGGCGGGCAGCGGCGTGGCGGGCGGCAGACATCACGGCTGGCCCTCCCCGTCCGTGCCCACCCGCCCGTCCGTGTCCGCCCACCTGCCCGTGCCCCACCCGGCCGGGGTGGGAACGCGCCGCTCCCTGTCCGGACCGTCCCGGGGTCGCCCGCTCAGTGCCCGGCGCCGCGCTCCTCGCGGATCTGCTCGACCACATGCGTGGCGGTCTTCCGTACGTCCTCGGTCTCCGTGAGGAAGTGCCAGTAATCGGGGTGCCGTCCCTCCAGGCCCGCCACCGCCCGGTCCAGCCGCTCCACCGCGAGGTCCAGCGGGCGGGCGTGCCGGGGATCCGGGGTGTTGCGGCCCGCCATCGCCAGCCGCTGGGCGTCCCGGATCGCGAACCTGGTCCGCTCGATCTCCTGCTGCGGATCCTTCGCCACGGAGTTCAGCCTGTCGAGCCGCGCGCCGGCGGCCGAGACCGCCTCGTCGGTACTGTTGAGCAGCGCTCTGACCGTCGTGAGCAGGGACGTCGCGTCCGGCCAGCGCTGCTGTTCGCGCGCCGCGGTAGCTTCCCTGAGTTTCTCCTCGGCCTGCTGCACGGATGCGGCGGCCTGTTCGGGTACGTGCTGCAGGTCCTGCCAGCACGGCGCGGTGAACCGCCGCCGCAGCTCGCTCAGGACCGGGGCGACCGTCCCGGCCCGGGTGGTGAGCGCCTGGGCGCGGGTGCGCAGCGACACCAGGCGCCGATCGATCTCGGAGGCCCGCTCCGGCAACCGGACGGCCTCGGCCCGTACGGCCTCAGCGTCACGCAGTACCTGGTCGGCGCGTTGCAGGGTGGCTGTCACGCCGTGCCGGCCCGCCCCCTGGTTGAGCTTGGTCAGCTCGGGCCCCAGCTGCGCGAGGCGGGTGGCCAGGTCATCGGCCTTCAGGCCGGAGTCCCGCACCGCGTCGAGTGCGTTGCTCGCGGAGAGCAGCGCCTGCCGCGCCCGCTCCACCGCGGGCGCGAGCCGGGCGAGCTGCGTCTCCGCCTTGCCGAGCAGTGGGCCCAGCCCCTGCCCGAACCGGTCGAGCTCGCCCTTCACACGTACGAGGTTGTCCTTGGCCCGGGTCAGTTCCGTACGCGCCTGGGACAGAGCGGAACCTTCCAGGTCGTCCCGGTCCAGGTCATGGGCGTCGACCGCGGTGATGTACTCCGTGCTGACCTCGTCGATCCGCCGGCCCAGAGACTCGAAATCGGACACGGCCTTGCGCGCTTCGGGCGCGTTGTCCACCGCGGAGATCGTCTCGATCGAGATCCGCAGATCGCGCTGAGCGGTGTCCAGATCGTAGAAGGCCGCCGCCGCAGCGTCCTTGGCGGCCTGCGCGTCGGCCCGCTGGCTCTCGCCCCGCCCCCCGAACCAGCGCCGGGTGCCCCCGCCCGCGAAGGCCCCGGCCAGACCGGCCAGCAAAGGCACCGGAAGGACCATGAGCGTCAGGACATCCCGAACGGCACTCGATCGCGCATACGGCTGCCCGTCTCTTGCCGTCACATCCCTCTCCCGTGCTGGTCCACCCTGCCCCGGCCATTCTCCCACCAGGTAAGGACGAACACACGGGCCGGTCAGTTCGCGCTTCGAACGGTGACCTTTCCGTTGTCACTGCGCGCACTCACCCGGTGACCGCTGGCATCGTCGGTGGGCACGCTGACCTTGGTGCTCCCATTACCGCTCCGGGTCTCCACCTTGTACGCGAGCCCCGGCTTCTTCGGCAGTGTCACATCGATCGAGCCGTTGTCGCTGACGCTCTCCACCTGGTCGGGAACCGCAGCGAGCGACAGCCGTACCGAACCGTTGTCGGAGTCCGCCCTGACCTGCCGGGACGAGACCCCGTACGCGTTGACGGACCCGTTGTTGCTGCTCAGGTCCAGTGCCCCACTGGAGTCGTGGACGGTGACCTTGCCGTTGGAGGAGCGGAGCTTCAGCGCGCTGTGGAAGCCGGAGGCGGACACGGACCCGTTGTCGTCCGTCAGCACCACGGAGACCCCGCGCGGCACCTTGATCTGGTGCCGGGCCTCGCAGTCACTGATGATGGCGGTGCACTTCAGTTTCAGACTGAGCGTGTCGTCCCGCATGGACCAGGTGGCATGCGGCCCGTTGCCCAGAAAGACCCATCCGTCGACGCGCCGGGTGACCTGCACGGACTTCACATCGGCCGGCACCAGCTCGATGGCGGAGTTCCCCGCGTCGATGGTCAGCGTCTTCCCGCTCAGCGCGAACGACTTGTGGTCGGCGGGCGCGTCCGAAGGGTCGGCGCCGCAGCCGGTGAGCGCGAGGGACACCAGAGCGGCCCCTCCGGCCATGACGAGCGTACGGGTGCGGAGCGCCACGATGATCATTCCCCCAGATCGAACCGAACCAACCGAACGAGCACCACGCTACGGACCGTTCCCGGCACGCACGATCCAGTGACCCACCGGACCCGGGGTGGGGTTAACCCCCGGCCCGCCGGCTGTCTGCCGGTCTTCCCCGGCCCTCTTCCAGCCCCTCGCCGCCTCCGCCCTTCGCCCCTCTGCCGGCTTCACACCTCCGCCCTCCCCGGCTGCTCCCGGGGCCGTGCGACAGATTGCGAGCGGAGGCCTGGGGCCATGTACCCTGTTGCTTCATCCACGGGTGCGTAGCTCAGGGGTAGAGCGCTGCTCTTACAAAGCAGATGTCGGCAGTTCGAAACTGCCCGCGCCCACCAGTGCAGAGGCCCCCAACCGATCATGGTTGGGGGCCTCTGGTGTCCCGGGCGTCATGCTGACGGTCTCCAGGCACGCTGCTTTCTGCTCGGCAGGCTCGTTCTCGCCAGTCATCGTCCAGCTTCCAGCCGGCGTCGAGGATCGCGGCGTGCACGGCGGCGACAATCATTGTGATGGCGAGAACGCCACCCATCCACTTCTTCGGGTTGCCGAGAGTCGGCCCAAGGGCACTGGAGCCGTGGACGAGCACTGCGTAGACCACAGGTACAACCGTGCTGACGACGCGCTTCTTGGCTGCGATGAAGAACAGGGGTGGCGCCAGGAGGCCGACCGACACCACTACCACTACCACTGCTACCCGAAGGCTGTAAGCGGCGCGGACGCCCTCCGATCGGATGCCTGAGGCACGGGCCCGGCGTAGCTGCGGTGTCATGCCGCTCGCGGTCCGTCGGTGTGAGCCGGCGGCTCCGATCGGGAACGGGACCCCAGGCGGCCGTACGTTCCCCCACAACCCCGCAACCCCGCAACCCCGCAACGCCGCACTGGCTACGTGGCCAGTTTTGGTATGCCGTGGGGCGAGGCGGAGCTGCTAGCTTCCCAGCCGTTCGGCCGCGACAACTGCGGTCCAGCAACGGGGGATTCAGAAAAAGTAGTTCGGTCCGGTGCGCTATGACGGCAGGCGCGCGGTTCTCAATCGCTGGACGCCGTCCTGATTTCCCCCAGGGAGTGCGCGTACGCCTCCGGCGGTGTGCGCGCACCTGACGACGGAACACCTGAAGGTCCCGCAGCGAAGGGACGTTCGGCCCTGCCCGCGAGGGTTGGGTCCGGTTCAGGAACCCGAAGGGAGACGGACGAATGAAGACCTCACGGCGTACGCATTTTGACGCACGCCTCTCATTGTCGTCGAGCGGGAAGCGCTCGACGCGTATCCGGGGGCTGCTGGCGAGGTTCGTGGTCCTGGTGCTTGCCGCCGCGTCCTCGCTGGTCGTCCTGGCAGGCAGCGCGGATGCCACGCCGTACCAGTGCCGCTACCAGGGCGGCGAGTACCGCTCGCAGTGCGCCGATGTCACCGGGCTCGGCAGTGGGACATCGCTGCCGCTCCAACTCGGTCCGGGCTACGGCAACACGGTCCCCGCGACCGCCTACCACAACGGCGACTCGCTGGCCCTGTCGTGCTGGACGACCGGGCCGGGGGACGCAGGCGGGCATGGGGACACCTACTGGTTCGAGGTCTTCGACGTCAACGACACCTCGATCCTTGGCTACGTCAACGACTACAGCCTGACCACCGGGCAGCCCGCTGACTGGAAGTCGCACGTCACACAGTGCACCAGCCCGCCACCAGCCACGGGAAAGCCATACAAGTGCCGTAGGCAGGGCGGGGAATACCGCTCGTGGTGCGCGAATGTCACCGCCGTCGCCGAGGACTCCTATCTGCCCCTGGACAAGCAGCCGGACTACGGCCACGGCGTCGTCGGTGGAACCGCTTACCACAACGGCGACTCGCTCGCTCTGTCGTGCTGGACGACGGGCCCACAGGACAGCGGCCATCACGGTGACACGTACTGGTTCCAGGTCTTCGACCCCGACGACCCGTCAATAGAGGGTTACGTCAACGACTACCAGCTGGCCACCGGCGGTCCGGCCGACTGGAAGCCGGTGGTCGACCCGTGCACGACTACGCCACCGCCGCCGCCCACGCACAAGGGCCCGCAGCTGGTGGGTGATCACAGCGAAGAGGGGCCTGCTGCTGTGCTGGCAAAGCGCCTCGGGCACGTTTCGGTCGCGGGTATGTTCCGCCGAGCTCCTGGCGAGTTCCCGCGAGCGGTCCAGCCCCTGCGACGACCTTCCTGCGCCTACGAACACTTGTGGTCCGGCGAGATGGTGACACCCCGCAGTGGCGTGTCCGACGGCTTCTGCTGGCCTGCGTCCGATGAGTACACCGAATCGTGGTCGGACCACGAAGGGGTCAAGTCCATCAAGTGGGCCCCGCAAGGGATCTCGTCAAGCGTGGACGCGGCTCCCGGTGGAACCTATGAGGGGCATCGGTACCTGGCGGTCAGCTGGCACGGAGACAAGGGCTCGGCCAAGAAGGATGCCAACTATCGGTCCAAGGTGACCTTCGTGAGCATGGACGGTGTCCGGGTCCTCCAGCATGTGCTCCTGGTCGAGCCGAACGAGAGCGGCACCGGGTGCACGCCTGTCCACCTCCACGCAGGCAGCTTGGTCTGGTACGGCAACAAGCTCCTCGTGGGCGACGACGGGGCCCACGGCATCAGTGTCTTCGACCTCGGCAACCTGGCCAGGGCCCAGGCGGGCAAGGGCTGTGACGGTGGCAATTACGGTTATGTGCTGCCGCAGAGCGGGACGTACAAGCCCCCGAAATTCCCCGGTTCCATGCGGCTGAACTCCATGTCGCTGGACCGGGAGGGGGCAGGCGCACCCACACTGACCGTAGGCGAGTACGCCGTCAGCGGCACCGCGAACACCAGCCTGGCCCGGTACCGGATGGACAGCGGCACGCACCTGCCGGCCGAGGGGAGCGATCACCGGGCGTCCCCCACGAAGGTGCTGCACACCGGGATCGCGGGCATGCAGGGTGTGCTGTACCACGGGGGCCGCTACTACTTTTCCACCTCCAACGGCGACGACTACGGCACCCTCTACAGCTGGGACGGGAATCCCAGTCACAAGAAGAAGCGCACGCCATGGGCCAAGGACGCCGAGAACCTGACCTATTGGGGTGGTGGCTCAATGTGGAGTCTGACTGAACTCCAGGGCCACCGGACGGTGTTCAAGGTTCCTCTGTCGCACTTCTCGTAACAGATCGCAACCCGGCGGACGGTGCGCGCGCCTTCTCCTTTGGCCCGCGCGCCGTGTCGGTCGGCGGGCAACAGGGGCCGGCATCATTACGGGGACCCCAGCCGGGCCCGCTCCATGAGGTCGATAACGTAGTGCACGACCTCCACGGGGGAGGCCGTGGCCGCGAACGCCCGTCGGTCCACGCCCCGCTCCTGGTCTACGTGCGCAGCATGGATCACTACGGGCAGATCAATGTTCCGGCGTTCGAGTTCCCTCAGCATGGTGATGCCTGCCTGCGGGTCGTCCGCCCGGCCCATGTCGCTGAGGATGACGTCGTACGACTGACGCCGCAGAGCGGCAAGGGCTTCGGCGGTCGACCGCGCGGTGTCGACGGCCATGCCGACGGACCGGAAGAGCCGGGTCAGCGTGGTGTTGTTCTCCGGATGGTCGTCCACCCAGAGGATCCTTCCGCCCCGCAGCACGTCCGCAGCGTGCTCCATTCTGCCCAGGGCGCCACTTCTGTCCTGAGGTGTGACGTCCACGTGTGCTTCGTCGGCAGCCTGCGCGAGCAGCGCACCCGCCATCTCGAACTCGAAGCCCAGCGCTCGGAACACCGTTAATCGAGGAATCACGGACCGGACGAGGGGGCCACGTAATGCGAGGAACACGATGGTCGCGAAGGCTGCCCACAGAACACTTGGCAGAGTGCCGATGAGTTGGATCCAGATCGACTCAGACATCTGTACATTCTCACCGGAATCGGGGCCC
The DNA here is from genome assembly GCF_045161865.1 of Streptomyces sp. NBC_00859. NCBI lineage: Bacteria > Bacillati > Actinomycetota > Actinomycetes > Kitasatosporales > Streptomycetaceae > Streptomyces > Streptomyces sp. NBC_00859. Next base: position 5,749,961 of record NZ_CP108826.1, read on the forward strand.
GAGCGATGCGGCGCGTGAATTTTCCGAGGCGGGAGCTGACCCCCGAAGACGCCGAACTCATCGAGTTCGCCCGGAAGATGGTCAGACCGTACCGGTGTCCCGTCCCGGCCCATGGGGGCTGAGCCCGGCCGTCCACTTCTCCTCGATGCGGCCGAACTTCCAGATCGCCATGGCCACCAGCCACGTCACGAAGAACAGCCCGACGATGACGAAGCCGACGATGTTCAGATCCAGTCCGCCGACCCAGTCCCAGAAGAAGCCGTGCAGGCCGAGCTTCTCGGTGAGCAGGCCTAGCAGTTCGACGGTGCCGATGATGAAGGCGACCGCGACCGAGAGGCCGGTGATCGTGAGGTTGTAGTAGACCTTCCGGACAGGCTTCGAGAACGCCCAGCCGTACGCGAAGTTCATGAACGATCCGTCGATGGTGTCCAGCAGGCACATCCCGGCGGCGAACAGCACCGGCAGGCAGAGGATCGCGTACCAGGGCAGCCCGGACGCGGCACCGGAGCCCGCAAGGACGAGCAGGGCGATCTCCGTGGCGGTGTCGAAGCCGAGCCCGAAGAGCAGCCCGAGCGGGTACATCTGCCAGGGCCTGGTGATCGACTTCATCAGACGCCCCAGGAGCCTGTTCATCAGGCCCCGGTTGTTCAGGTGCTCCTCCAGCGCGGCCTCGTCGAAGTCGCCCGAGCGCATCTTCCGGAAGACCTTCCAGATACCCACGAGGATCAGGACGTTGATGCCGGCGATCAGGTAGAGGAAGAACCCCGAGACGGTCGTACCGATGAGGCCCGTCACGTTGTGCAGCTGGGAGCTGTCGTCGCGTACCGGTCCCGCGATCGCCTTGACGCCCATGGACAGCAGGAACGCCAGGGCGAACACGATGCTGGAGTGCCCGAGCGAGAACCAGAAGCCCACGGACAGGGGCCGCTGCTTCTCGTTCATCAGCTTGCGGGTGGTGTTGTCGATCGCGGCGATGTGATCCGCGTCGAAGGCGTGCCGCATGCCCAGGGTGTACGCGGTCACGCCGATCCCGATGCCGAACGACTTCGTGCCGAGGCTGTAGTGCTCGGGGGCCACGATCGTCACCAGCGTGAGCCACCCCACGACGTGCAGCGCCAGGATGAAGGCACCCATACCGCCCAGCCGGATCCACTCCTGGCGCGTCATCGACATCCGCAGACGCCGGACCCGGGAGGGGGCCGCGGGTGGTGAGGTGGATGTGGTGGTCACGGGTACTGCCTTCCGGTCGATGAACCGTAGACAGCTAATTGCATGGCTGTCGCAATTGCAATCAAGGGGCAGTAAAGGCAGGTCAGAGGGGTGCCGGAGCAGCGGCACGGCGGCGTCGTCCTGGCGCGGGCCCGCCGGGGATGCTGCCCCGGTTCCTTGCGCCGGGACTCCAGCGCGGTCTCGGGAGCGCCGTCGCCCGGCGGCTGGTGCGGCACCCCGGTCCTTCCAGGACCTGCGGGGGACCTGTGCGCGACCCTGGTGTGAAGCAGCGCGCCGCCCTTCCGGGGCCTGTACGCGACCCGTGTGTGAAACCGAACACCCCCATGGGGCAGTCTCTGTTGACGTGTACTCACTCCCGCATCAGAGCCAACAGGACGCACCCGAGGGCCACATGATCGTCTGTGGCGACGACGGCCTGGCCCACCGGCTCGCCGTCGAACTGCGGGGTGTGTACCGGGAGACGGTGACCCTCGTCGTACCGCCCGCCGGTACCGCGGGCACCCCGGAACATACCCAGCTCACCCCGGCCGGGCGGGCCTCCGCCCTGTTCGGGCGGATGTCACGCGTCGTCGCGGGGCCGGCGTCCGGCGACCGTGACCCGGTGGCCGACCGGCTGCTCGAAACGCCGGGTCTTGACGATGATGTGCTGATGCGCGCCGGGGTGGACCAGGCGTCCGCACTGGCGCTCGTCCACCAGGACGACGAGGTGAACATCCGGGCCGCACTCGCCGCCCGGCGTCTCAACCCCCGGCTCCGGCTGGTGATCCGCCTCTACAACCGCAAGCTCGGCCAGCATCTGGAGGAGCTGCTCGACCAGGCGGCAGCCGTCAGCGCGCCCGACCTGGACCGGGACGAGGTCGACGCATCCACAACGGTGCTGTCGGACGCGGACACCGCGGCGCCCTCGCTCGCCGCGACCGCCGTCGCGGGTACGAGCAAGGTCGTACAGGCCGACGGGCTGCTGCTGCGCGCCGTGGAGCGGCCGCCCGCCCGTGGTTCCGGCCGGGCAGCCGACCCCGGCCTGTGCACCCTGGCGCTGCTCTCGTGCACCACGGGTGACCCGGCCGGAGCCGACGGTTCGGACAGCGGCGACACGGGGCCCCGGCTTCTGCCCGACGAGGCCACTGTCCGGGCGGCGACCGGGCGCGGCACGGTCGTACTGGAGGCGGTCACCTACGGCGGCCCCGATCTCTCCCCGAGCCGGCTGGCCGGGCGCGGCGCCCCCCTCGCGCAGCTGTTCTCGCGGCGGCTGCGCTGGTCCCTCCTCGGGATCCTCGCCTCGGTGCTGGGCCTGACCGTCGCCTCATCGCTGACTACGGGGGAGTCCGCCAGGCATGCCGCGTATCTGACCATCCTCGACATCTTCGCGATCGGTGATCCCGCGGTCGGGCAGCCCACCAGCCGCCAGGTCATCCAGATGCTGTCCGGGCTGACCGGTCTGCTGCTGCTGCCGGTGCTGGTCGCCGCCGTGCTGGAAGGGCTCGGTACGTTCCGCACCGCCGCCACGCTGCGCCGTCCGCCGCGCGGGCTCTCCGGGCATGTCGTCCTGCTCGGCCTCGGCAAGATCGGCTCACGGGTGCTGTCGAGGCTGCGGGAGCTGGACATCCCCGTGGTGTGCGTGGAGGCCGACCCGGACGCGCGCGGCATCGCCCTGGCGCGGCGGCTGCGGGTGCCGATCGTGATCGGTGACGTGACCACGGAGGGTGTGCTGGAAGCCGCCAAGATCGAGCGGGCCCGCGCTCTTCTCGCGCTCACCAGCGCGGACATCACCAATCTGGAAGCCGCCCTGTACGCCCGCACGGTGAAGCCCGATCTGCGGGTGGCGATGCGGCTCTTCGACGACGCGTTCGCCTCCGCGGTCTTCCGTACGCTGCGGGCCGCCCACCCGCAGGCCGTCACCCGGAGCCGGAGCGTCTCCACGCTGGCCGCGCCCGCCTTCGCCGCAGCGATGATGGGCCGCCAGATCCTCGGCGCCATGCCGGTCGAGCGCCAAGTGCTGCTCTTCGCGGCGGTGGATGTCGCGGGGCACCCCCTGCTGGAGGGCCGTACCCTCGGCGAGGTGTTCCGCGAGGGAGCCTGGCGGATACTCGCGCTGGACCTCGCGGCGCCCGGCGAGCGCCGCGCCGATCTGTCGGCGCCCCGCTCCCCGTACGGCGACGACCGCCGGGCCGAGCTGGTCTGGAACCTACCGCAGAGCTATGTCCTGGGCCCCGATGACCGGGTCGTCATCGCGGGAACCCGGCAGGGTCTGGCCGATCTGCTGGGCAGGCGGCGGCCGGGAGTCCCGGCCACGCCGTAGGGCTGGGGTCATGGGCCCCAGCTTGGGCGGGGGCCCGCAGTGGGGCAGGAGCGGCCCGCAGTGGGCCGGAGCGGGGTCCGGCGGAGGCGGCCCTATCTGCCGTCCCGGCGCCCGTCAGCCGTCACCCGAACGGCCGCGCTCCGGTGGTTGCGCGGACTCCGCTCGCGGAGGCTCGGAACTCACCGGGAGAGCAGTGGCACGGCGCTCACCACGGCCGGGACACCTCACCGGACTGCGGCGGAAGCGTGGAGCCCGAGGGGCCCCGCATCCGCCTCCGCGCTCCCGCGCTCTCCGCGCGGCCGAGAGGAGTCCGAAGTGACCGATCGAGCCGACCGCCCCGGTCACGCCGACCAGCCGGAACACCCGGACCAGCCGGAACACCCGGACCGGGCTGATCGCGCCGGTCTCTCGGGACCTGCCGATCGCGCAGGTCATGACAGTACGGCCGCCCCCTCGGATCTCGCCGGGCTGGCAGCCGACGCGTATGTCTACGGCTATCCGCTGGTCTTCGACCTGTCGATGGTCCAGGCCGCGCTCCACGAGGGTTTCGGTTCGCTGCCGTCCGCCTCCTTCAACGAATTCGCGCACTCGTCGCAGCTCGCCACGCCGGACGCGCGGTTCGTGTCCGTGAACAACGACACGGTGTACTCGATCGCCCAGCTCGACCTCTCCGGCGGCCCCCTGCTGCTGCACGTGCCCGACACGCTGGGCGCGTACTTCGTGCTGCAGTTCGTCGACGCGTGGACCAACAACTTCGCCTATGTTGGCCGCCGGGCCACCGGCACGGCCGAGACCAAGTGGCTGATCGTGCCGCCGGGCTGGGCCGGTGAGACCCCCGAAGGGATGACCGGCGTGATCGACGCGCCGACCGCCGTCGTCTCCGTCGTCGGACGCTTCGCCTGCGCGGGCCCCGCCGACCTGCCGCGGGTGCACGGACTCCAGAAGCGGCTCACGCTCAAGGTGCTCGAAGCCGTCATGCACCACACCTGGCTGCCCTCCACGGACCCCGATGTGCCGGAGCCGCTGCACTTCTTCGAGAAGCTCAGGGTCTGGATGGCGGCCTTCCCGCCGGCGGCCGACGACTGCGCGTACCAGGACCGCTTCCAGCCGCTGCAGCTCCTGGAGGAGGGGCCTTCGCCGTACGCCCACGCCGCCCCGGAGCTCGTACAGGCGCTCACCGAAGGCCTGAGGCGCGGTGCGGCACGGGTCGAGAAGGCGAGCCGGACAGGGGAGGGCGGCGGCCGGGCGCCCGGTGCCTGGGACATGAACCCGCACCTCTTCGACTACAACCTCGACTGGTTCGGAGCCGGGACCGTCGACTCCCCGGAGTGGCGGATCGCGGACCGTACCTCGTCGTACCTGACCCGGGCGGTGGCCGCGCGGATCGGCCTGTGGGGCAACCACGGCTACGAAGCGGTGTACGCACACACCTCCGAGGACGCGGACGGCCACTGGCTCAACGGTTCCAGGAGCTACACCCTCCGCTTCGACAGCCCGCCGCCCGTGCAGTCGTTCTGGTCTGTGACCATGTACGACTCACCGGACTACTACCTCGTCGCCAACCCCGCGGACCGCTACTCCGTCGGCGACCGGACACCGGGCCTGGTGTACGGCGACGACGGGTCGCTGACACTGCACATCCAGAAGGACCGGCCGGCCGACCCGGCGGAGGCCGCCAACTGGCTGCCCGCACCTGACGGCGACTTCCGGCCGATGCTGCGCCTGTACACGCCGGAGCAGGCGGTACTGGACGGGAGTTACGTCATTCCGCCCATCACCCCGAAACGGGAGCCGGGAACTGCGTGACACTGGAGGTATGTGCCGCAGTATCAAGACCCTCCGTCCGCCCGTCCTCCCCGGAGAAGCGACCGATGAGGACATCAGGGCCGCCGCGCTTCAGTACGTGAGGAAGGTGTCCGGATTCCGGGCCCCGGCCGCGCACAACCGGGCGGTGTTCGACAGTGCGGTGGACGAGATCGCCCGTGCGACGCAGACACTGCTCGACGGGCTGGAGGTCCGGGGAGGCGGGTCGGGGACGGCGAAGGAACCCGCGAGGGGGGCCGCCGAGAAGACGGGGTGAAGCCGCTGGTCAGAGGGGTGCACGGACGGTGCGAATGACACGTGTGCGTGCAGGCGGGACGCGTGGCCTGCCGGGAGATGTGTGCAGGCGTGCTGAGTGACCGGCGGGGTCACGGAGCCGGGGCCGCCACCGGTGCCGGACGCCGTATCAGCAGCGCGGCAACCGAGCCCGCGCCGAACAGCGCGAAGAGCGAGACCGCCGTGCCCAGCCAGCTCGTGCCCAGCCACTGCCCGCCGAAGTAGCCGAGCCCCACGCTGTAACCCGCCCAGGCCACGCCCGCCAGCGCCGACCAGGGCAGGAACTCCTTGGCCCTGCGGTGTGCGGCGCCCGCCCCCAGCGAGACGATCGAGCGTCCCGCCGGCGCGAACCGCGCTATCACGACCAGCAGACCGCCTCCCCGCGCCAGCGCCGTGCCGAGACGCTCCTGCGCCGAGGTCAGACGCCGGGAGCGCGCGATGGCCCGGTCCAGCCGTTCGCCGCCACGCCAGGCGAGCCGGTACGCCACCAGGTCGCCCACGACCGACGCGGCAGCGGCGCAGGCGGTGAGGACCAGCAGATCCGGGACGTTGTGCGGGACTTCACCGGCCACAGTGGTCGAGCCGGCGGCGGCGCCGGTGGCCGCCGTGATCACCAGAACCCCGCTGGGAAGCAGTGGTACGAAGACGTCGAGGACGACGGAGAGCGCGACCACGGCATAGATCCATGGACTGTCGGTCAGCGACCGCACACTCTCGAACACCCGGACTCCCCGTTTCTGAACAGCGCCGCGGCGTCGCAGGGGAGCGGCAGGTGCGGCAGTACAGCCATACAGCGTACGCGGGCGGGTTCCCCGCGGATCCGCCGGGGCCGGTGACGTTCGAAAGGGCCGTGTTCACCCGTATGGCTGCTCCCGTGCGGGGGTTCGGCCGTGAGGGACACAGGCTGGGGCCGTACAGCTGCGGAGCAGCAGGGAACGAGCACGAGGAGCGGACGATGGTGGTGGCAGGCGTACTGGCCGGAGCGGCGGCGCTGGCGATGCTGACGGGTGGTGGAGGGGCGACCGCCGCGGGGGCTGCGCCCGGCGGGCCGGGGCCCACGGGGAGCGCGCCCGCCGGGGTGTACTGGCAGCGGGTCCATGCGCGGTTCGCGCCGCCCACGGCGTTCATCCCGTCGTCCGCGGTGACCTACGACATGCAGCTGGTGCCCGCGGCCTCCGAGATCGAGGTCGAGCAGACCACGGATCCCTCGGGCACCCGGGTGACGGCACGGCTGACCGGGCTGAAGCCCGGCCACGCGTACGGCATGGGGGTGCACACCCAACCCTGCGGCAGTACCCCCGCCGCGGCGGGCCTGCGGTACTCCAGTGGCAGTGCGGACGGCCGGACGCCGGGCCCCGACGCCGAGATGCTGCTGGACTTCACCACCGACACGAAGGGCGCGGCCTCGGTGACCGAACGCCGCAGCTGGAACTTCCGCCCCGGCGGCGCCCGGTCCGTGGTGATCGACGGGGTCCGGCGCGGTGCGGCGAACCCCGTCGCGTGTTTCACGGTCCCGTTCGGACCGGTGGCCGGCCCCGCCACGTGAGACACGCGGGCGGGGCCGGGCCGTGAGTATCAGGCCACGACGGCCGGGGCGGGCCCGGTGCGCCGGCGTGTGACGAGCACGGAGTCCAGCGCCAGCGCACCGGGGCCGGTGAAGACGAGCAGCAGGAAGGCCCAGCAGAACATCGCCGACGCTTCACCGCCGTTCTGGATCGGCCACAGGGCGTTGGGCTGGTGCACGTGGAAGTACGCGAAGGCCATCGAGCCGGACGCGATGAATGCGGCCGGGCGCGTCAGCAGCCCGGTCAGCACCAGCACGCCGCCCACGAGTTGGATGACGGCCGCGTATCCGGCGGGCCAGCTGCCCGCCGGCACCGTGCCGCCGCCCGAGGCGCCGCCGAGCACACCGAAGAGAGCTGCGGCGCCGTGGCAGGCGAAGAGCAGGCCGACCACGGCGCGGAAGAGTGCCAGGGCGTAGGGGCGTGCCCGGTCGGTCTGTTGGTCGAGCGCGGAGAACGCGCTGGATATGGCTGAAGGCATGACAGGGGAACTCCTTCGGTGGGGGACCGAGAGCAGCCTTAGATTAGGTATGCCTGACTAGAACTTGCAAGTTCAACATTCGGTCAGCTTTTCCGGTCCCCGCCCGGCCGGTGCCCCTCATTTCCTCCCTTTGTCCTCGTGACTGCCGGTCAGCGCTTCACCGGCCCGTCGCCGGGTCCGGCCCGGCCCCGGTCAGTTCCCGGTCCAGTACGGTCTCCAGCCGGCCGGTCTCACCGTCGTGCCGCGCCTGCACCATCCGCAGCCGGGAGGAGCGGCCCTGCAGATCGAGTGTCATCAGCTGGTTGCCGAACCACGGTCCGCCGCCGTCCTTGGCCCAGCTGACCGGCGTCTTCTCCAGCCGCCCGTGCCTGCGCAGGACCTGGCCGAGCGCCCGGCCCGCGCGGCTCCAGCCGAACCGGAAGACGAAACGCATGTACGCCGGAACGCTGTTGTGCACGGGGGAGCAGGTCAGCTGGAGTACCAGGGAGTCCGGCGCGGGCGAGGTGCCGTCCGGCCAGCGCGCTTCGGCGGCGTACGCGTGGTGGACGTCGCCCGACAGCACACAGATCGTCGCGGGGGCCCCCTCGCCCGTGCCCGCTTCGGCGATCAGCCGGGTCAACTCGCCGAAGGAGTCGGGGAAGGCCGCCCAGTGCTCCAGGTCCGCCGCCCTGCGCAGTTTCTCGCCCCGCCGTGCCCAGCGGTGACCGCGGACCCCCGCGCAGAGCGCCGCGTCCCAGTTCTCGGCGTCATGGACGAGTGGCGGGAGCAGCCAGGGCAGCGATGTCCCGATCAGGAGGTGGTCGTACGCGGCCCGGCCGTCCAGCGCCTGTTCGCGCAGCCACCGCGTCCCGGCGGAGTCGAGCATCGCCCGGTTCTGTTCGTCCAGGACGCGGGCGGCGCGGGAGTCGACCATCAGCAGCCGGGTGCGGCCGAAGTCGCGGCGGTAGCTCCAGCGGGTGAAGGCGTGATCGGCGTCGGCCGCCGCGGCGAACTTCCGCAGCGCCTCGGTGCCGTCCGGCTCCGCGCGCACCGTCGCGTACAGCTCGTCCGCCGCGAGTTCGGCGGGGGACAGGTTGCCGAGGTGCTGGTGGACCCAGTACGACATCAGCGCGCTGAGGATCCGCTCCTGCCACCAGGGCGTGGCGCGCATCTCCCGCTGCCAGGCGGCGCTGGTGTTCCAGTCGTCGATGACATCGTGGTCGTCGAAGATCATGCAGCTGGGGACGGTGGAGAGCAGCCAGCGCACCTCGGGGTCGAGCCAGGACTCGTAGTAGAGCCGGGTGTACTCCTCGTAGTCCGCGACCTCGGCACCCGGGGGTTCGCGCAGATCGCGGCGGGCCGCGAGCCAGTCGCGCGTGTCCGCCGACACCTCGTCCGCGTACACCTGGTCCCCGAGGAGCAGCAGTACGTCGGGCCGTTCGGCCGGGTCACCACCGGCCAGGGAGGCGGCGAGCGTGTCCAGTGCGTCGGGGCCGACCGGATCGGGCTCGCCCTGGGCGGGTGCGGCCCAGCGGCAGGACCCGAAGGAGACCCGTACATCCGGCGCTCCTGCCGGGCCCGCTGCCTCCGCACCGGGGTCCGGGGTCCGGATGGTGCTCGGGGGGAAGTGCGAGTCCGGTGGCGGCCACACCTGCTCGCCGTCGAGCCATATCCCGTACGGGGTTTCCGTTCCCGGGGAGAGTCCGGTCACCGGGACGAGCGCGTAGTGGTGTCCGGCGATCCGGAACGTGGGTGACTCGCCGCCCGCCCCGTCCGGACACCGGACCTCGACCGTGCGGGGCCCGTCGGCCTCGACCCAGACGGTGGCCGACTCCCCCCGGTCCCAGTCGACGTACCTCAGCAGTGGCCCCAGGCGCAGACCGGCCATGAATGTCCTCCTCCGTCGTTCCGTACCGTACGGACGTCGCCCAGTACCGTACGGAACAAGGCGGCGGAGGGGCATGGACGGGTGTCCGGCCCGCGGGCCGGGGGCGGCCGCGGCACAGTCGCACCGCGGCCGTTTCGGGGTGGGCCGGGAGTCCCTCCCGGTGCGGGCCCGGCACGCGGGGAGGGATTCCCGGCCCGCCCGGCAGCCGTTCAGCCGTCGGGCAGTACCACTGCTCAGCAGCCGTTCAGCACCCCCTGGAGTGCCGTCTTCTCGGCGGAGTCGACCGTGAGCTTGTAGTAGTGCTTCACCTCCACCCAGGCCCGGACGTAGGTGCACTGGTAGGCGGTGCGTGAGGGCAGCCACTCGGCCGGGTCCTTGTCGCCCTTGGACTGGTTGACGTTGTCCGTCACCGCGATGAGCTGCGGCCTGGTCAGGTCGTTCGCGTACGCCTGCCGCTGAGCGGTGGTCCAGCTGCTGGCGCCCGAGCGCCAGGCTTCGGCGAGCGGGACCATGTGGTCGATGTCCACGTCGGACGACGCCGTCCAGGTGGCGCCGTCGTACTCGGAGTACCAACTGCCGCTCGTCGCGGCGCAGGTGGAGCTCTGGACGACGTTCGTGCCGTCCCGCTTGAGTACGTCCTCGCGGGTGTCGCAGGATCCGGACTGGGTGATCCAGTGCGGGAACTTGTCCCGGCTGTAGCCGCTGGACGAGCCTTCGGCGGCGACGGTGAGGGAGCCGAGGTAGGTCCGTGCGGTGGCCGCGGACACCGGGGTGGGCAGGGCGGCCTGGGCGGCAGGTGCGGTGACGAGGCCGGCGAGGGTGATCCCGGCGGTCGTGGCGAGTACGGCTATTCGACGCGCGTAGACACCTGTGACTCGTGACATGCGAACTCCCGTGGGGTGGAGGGGCTTTGCCGGTCCGGCTCGCCCATTGTGGTGGCGCCCGATTGCCGTGGGGTGGGCGCTGGGTAACAGCCTGGCGACATGGGCACGTCACATTCAAGAGGGGCGTCGAGGTTTGACGTCCCGGCAGATTCCTCGTACGGGTGTGCGGTTGGGGTCGCAGGCGCACCGTGGGTGCGGACTCCGGGCCGTCCGCGGAGTGCTTCCGCTGGTCGCGGGCCCGGTGGCCGCCCCCGCCCGGACGGGCCGCGCCCGCGGAGCCCCTTGGCCCGGGGCGCGTGAGGCGGTTCCACGGGTGGCTGTCGGACTTTTGCTCGGCCGGGTCGTTCGTTCGGGTATTTCGCCGGATTTATGGCGTTGTGAGCGCCTTTCGGGTGGTGCGCCGGATGCGGATTCCCGCCGTGCGGTCCGACCGGTGCCCGCCTGTGGATCCGGTCACTCTCCCCGGCGCTCCAGCCGGCCGGCGAGTGTGCGACGTCCGCCGTAAGAGGCCGCTGTGGCGGGGCTGTTACGGCGGTCCTGCCCGGTGAGGCGCGGGCGGCCGTGACCGCTCCGGGGCTGGAGTGGGCGGTCGTCGGACGGATATGCCCCCGGTCGGTGCCGTATCGTGTACGGAGCAGAAGGGGAGTAGCTCTTCGCCGGAACGTCGACATACTGCCGAACCTCGGTTCGGCCGGCGCCCGGAGGCGGATCTTCTTGGAGACCCGCCAGCGAGACCTTCGGCAGCAGTGTCCTGTTGACGCTGCCGTGCCGAAGCGATCCCTTTTCTCTCTGAGTCAGGTCCTCTCGGTGCGGTCGGCTCGAACCGATTGAGGAACCATCCCATGATCAGCTTTACGATCCTGGCGATCACCTTCGGCGTGGTCTTTCTCGCCGAACTCCCCGACAAGACCGCGCTCGCCGGGCTGATGCTGGGCACCCGGTACCGGGCCTCGTACGTCTTCGTGGGGGTCGCGGCGGCGTTCGCCGTCCATGTCGCGCTGGCCATCGCCGCGGGCAGCGTGCTGACCCTCATCCCGCACCGGCTGCTCCAGGCGATCGTCGGTGCGCTCTTCCTCGCCGGCGCGGCGATGCTGCTCTTCAAGAAGGACGAGGAGGAGGAAGAGGTGAAGGCCCCCGCCGACCAGTCCTTCTGGAAGGTGGCGGGCGCCGGCTTCACGCTGATTCTCGTCGCGGAGTTCGGTGACCTGACCCAGATCATGACGGCCAACCTGGCCGCCCGCTACGACAGCCCCGTATCGGTGGGCATCGGCGCGGTGCTCGCGCTGTGGGCGGTGGGAGGCCTGGGAATCCTCGGTGGCCGCAAGCTGATGAAGCATGTGCCGCTGAAGCTGATCACGAAGATCGCCGCCGCGCTGATGCTGCTGCTCGCCGGATTCAGCCTGTACGAGGCCATCGCGGGCTGAGCCCGGACCGGGCGGGGCCGTGTCGTGGCTCCCCGGTGAGGGTCCCGGTGCGGGCCCGCACCGGGCCGGCAGTCCTCGCGCCCGTCAGCCCGCGACGTGGATCAGCAGCGAGCCGTCGTCCGCCCGCTCGACGCGAATGTGCGTCAGGTCGGGCACCTGAGCCGTCGGCCGGTGGGCGGCGGCCCGCGGGCCCACGCCCACGACCCGCATCCCCGCGGCCCTGCCCGCGGCGATTCCCGCCTCCGAGTCCTCCAGGACAACGCACTCCGCGGGGGTGAAGCCCAGTTCGGCCGCGCCCTTGAGGAAGCCCTCCGGGTCCGGCTTGCTGGCGCCGACGTTCTCCGCGGTGACCCGGACCTCCGGCATCGACAGACCGGCGGCCGTCATCCGGGCCCGCGCGAGCGCCGCGTCGGCCGACGTGACGAGGGCGTGCGGCAGGCCCGCGAGGGACGCCATGAAGGCCGGAGCGCCGGGGATCGGTACGACGCCCTCGGTGTCGGCCGTCTCCAGGGCGAGCATCTCGCGGTTGTCGGCGTAGTTCTCCTCGACGGGCCTTTCCGGGAGGAGGATGGCCATCGTCGCGTAGCCCTGGCGGCCGTGCACCACCTTGAGCGCCTCGTGCGGGTCCAGGCCGTGGGAGACGGCCCAGCGGTGCCAGATGCGCTCGACCACGGCGTCCGAGTTCACCAGCGTCCCGTCCATGTCGAGGAGCAGTGCGCGTGCGGGCAGGACGGTCATCAGGAACTCCAGAGGTGCGGGAGCGGGAACAAGGCGGTCCCGCCCGCCGGTCAGGGTGTACGGGCGGAACCACTTTGTTTCAGTAGGGTACAAAACAAAGTGTGCCGTACGCCAGCTGTCCTGGTCACGCCCACCGGTCGTACCCCGGCAGCACCGGCCCTACGGCTGTCGCGTCGTCGCCTCCAGCGCGCGTCGGGTCCGTGTCCCGTAGACGCCCGGCGGATCGTCCTTGAGGCCCATCCAGGACTGATAGGTGCGTACCGCCTCCACGACGTCCTGGTCGAACAGGCCGTCGGCGGGGTCGCGGTACAGGTAGAGCTGCGTCAGCCGCTGCTGGAGCTCCACGACATCGGGGCCGCTGTCGCCCTGGCGCAGTACGGCGGCGGGTGGCGCGACGGACCGGGGCGGGCGCGCGCCGGCGGTCCCGTCGGACCCCGGCGCGGGGGAGCGCGAGGGCGTCGGGGCCGTAGCGGAAGCCTGCCCCGACGTGGCCGTGGGCGAGGGACCACCGGAGGGAGTGCCGGTGGCGGACGGGGCCGGCAGCGCCGGCGTGGTCGGCGTGGACGCCGTGCCGGTGCGGGACCTGGGCGTCGCGGACGCCGACGGCGGGGCGGACGGCCCGGCCGGTATGTGCGGGGCGCTCGTCACCACGTCGGGCAGGGCCTCGTCCCGGGGCGGACCCTGCGGAGAGAACAGCCCGGCGGCGAACGCCGCGCCGCCCAGTACCGCTACCGCCGCCACCCCGCCCGCGATCACGGTGAAGGGTCTTCGCCGCCCTGCCGGCGGCTCCGGTGTCCCGCCGGGACCCGTGACCGTGTCCGGTTCCGCGCCCCGCCCGGCGCCGGGCTCCGTCACCCGCACGGCGGCGAGCGGCACGGTCGGGTACGCGGCCCCCACCACATCGTCCGCCGGATCCGGCGGCGGATCCGGCAGCCGCACATACGGTCGTATGCGCAGCGGATCAAATTCCTCGTGCTCCTCATGGCTCACTTGGCCACCCCCTTGAACTCGCGGCGATTATGCCGCAGCACCAGGATGGGAGACATGGCTCAGGAAACCCCGGCACCCCCGGCGGCGCCGGCGGCGGCCGACGGTCAGCCCCAGCGGTCGGTCCTCGTGGCGATCGGCGCCCTGCTGCTCGGAATGCTTCTCGCCGCCCTCGACCAGACGATCGTCTCCACCGCGCTGCCCACGATCGTCAGCGACCTCGGCGGCATGGAGCACCTGTCCTGGGTGGTCACGGCGTACATGCTGGCCTCGACGGCGGCCACGCCGCTCTGGGGGAAGCTCGGCGACCAGTACGGCCGCAAAAAGCTCTTCCAGACAGCCATTGTCATCTTCCTGATCGGCTCCGTCCTGTGCGGCGTCGCGCAGAACATGCCGCAGCTCATCGGCTTCCGGGCCCTTCAGGGCCTCGGCGGCGGCGGCCTGATGGTGCTGTCGATGGCCGTTGTCGGCGACATCGTCCCGCCTCGCGAACGCGGCAAGTACCAGGGGCTGTTCGGCGCCGTGTTCGGTGCGACGAGCGTCCTCGGGCCGCTGCTCGGCGGGGTCTTCACCGAGCACCTCACCTGGCGCTGGGTGTTCTACATCAACCTCCCCATCGGCGTGATCGCCCTCGGGGTCATCGCCGCCGTGCTGCACATCCCGGTCCGCTCCACGAAGCACACCATCGACTACCTCGGTACGTTCCTCATCGCCTCCGTCGCGACCTGCCTGGTGCTCGTCGCCTCGCTCGGCGGGTCCACCTGGGCCTGGGACTCGGCGCAGATCATCGGGCTCGCGGTGCTCGCGGTGGTGCTGCTCGCGGCTTTCCTGCGCGTGGAGCGCGCCGCCGCCGAGCCCGTACTGCCCCTGAAGCTCTTCCGTATCAGGACGTTCGTGCTCTGCTCGCTCATCAGCTTCATCGTCGGCTTCTCGATGTTCGGTGCGATGACCTATCTGCCGACCTTCCTCCAGGTCGTCCAGGGCGTATCGCCCACCATGTCCGGCGTGCACATGCTGCCGATGGTGTTCGGTCTGCTGCTCTCGTCGACCGTTTCGGGGCAGATCGTCAGCCGCACCGGCCGCTGGAAGGTCTTCCCGATCGCGGGGACAGGCATCACCGCGATCGGGCTCGCGCTCCTGCACCGGCTGACCGAACACAGCTCCACCTGGTCGATGAGCGCCAGCTTCTTCGTGTTCGGGCTCGGGCTGGGGCTTGTGATGCAGGTGCTGGTCCTCGTCGTGCAGAACGCGGTGAGCTACCAGGACCTCGGTGTCGCCACCTCGGGAGCGACCTTCTTCCGTTCGATCGGCGCTTCCTTCGGCGTCGCCATCTTCGGCACCATCTTCACCACCCGGCTGCACGGAAAACTCAGCGACGCCCTGGCCGGCCGGCCGCTGCCGCCGGGGGTGAGCACGGACAGTCTGCAGGCCGACCCGCGTGCCATCGCCGCGCTCCCGCCGAGTCTGCGCCCGCAGGTGCTGCACGCCTACGCCTCGTCCATCACCGACGTCTTCCTGTACGCGGTCCCCGTGGTGCTCCTCGCCTTCGTCGTCGCCTGGTTCCTCAAGGAGGACAAGCTGCGCGGCTCGGTGACCACCCCGGAGGCCAGCGAGACGCTCGCGTCCAACCCCGTCCAGCGGTCGTCCTACGACGAGGTGATGCGGGCCCTGTCGGTGCTCGGCAGCCGGGAGGGCCGCCGGGAGATCTACGAGACCATCACCGCGAAGGCCGGCTACGACCTGCTTCCCGCCACGAGCTGGCTGCTGCTGCGCATCAAGCGCCACGGTCTGGTCGAGCCCGGCCAGCTGGCCGAGATGGCGCCGGTCCCGCTGCGGGTCATCACCGAGGCGGCCCGGCAGGCCGAGGAGCGGGGCCTCGCGGTACGCGAGGGGGTGCAGCTCGCCCTGACCGATCCGGGCGTGAACGCCGCTGCCCGGCTCGCCAAGGCACGCGAGGATTCCCTCTCCGAGCTGCTCGGCGACTGGTGGGGCCCTGAAAGGCCGACCGACCTGGTCGTCCTGGTCGAGGAGCTGAACAGCGAACTGTGCGGCTCGGACGCCGAATGGCCCCGCGAGCACCGGACGGTCTGAGGGTCCGGCCCGGCCTCCTCCGCCCTCCACGGACCGGTCCGCGCGACCCTGAAGGGGCGTCGTGCAAGGACCCCTTGCAGGTCAGCCAGGTCCCTTACAGGTCAGTCAGGTCCTTGCCGTACCAGATCTCCATGTACGGGCCCGTCGTGTACGCCGGTATCTCCCGGTATCCGTGGCGTACGTAGAGTCCGCGCGCCTCGACGAGATCGAGCCGGGTGTTCAGCACCATCCTGGTCGCCCCGAGCTTCCGCGCCGCGTCCTCCAGCCCGGCGAGCAGCAGCGCGCCGCCGCCCGTGCCGCGCTTTCCGGGGCGGGTGTAGACGCGGGTGAGCTCGGCGGTCGTGGCGTCGAGCAGGAGCACCCCGCCGCAGGAAGCGGGCCCGCCCCCGTGCCGTCCGACGAGGAACTCCCCGGTAGGGAAGGACAGTTGCTCGACGCCGTCGTCCGCCAGGCCCTCGTCGATCTCCTGCTCGGTGGCGGCCCGCCGCCAGTAACGGCTCGCCACCTCGTCGTAGTAGGAGCGGCGCAGGGCGTACGCGTCGGCGCTGTCGAAGGGCTCAGGGGCCACGATCCAGGTCACCGGAGACAGTGTGGCCGGTGTGCGGCTGTTTGACACTCGAATTCCGGGCAACTCGAACGACGTACGAATTACCGCACGTCCGCGAGGAGGAAGGCACCCATGTCCACAGTCCTGATCGTCGCAGTGATCGTGGTGTTCGTCGCCGTTGTCGCCGCTTTTCTGCACTTCGGGCCCGGCCGGGGGACCGGCCGTGGCAGCCTGAGACGACGTTTCGGCCCGGAGTACGACCGGGTGCTGGCACGTCATGACGGAGACACCAAAGCCACCGAGGCCGAGCTCGGCGCGCGGGTCGAACGGCACGGTTCGCTGACGGTGAGCCGGCTGACCCCGGAGACGCGTGAACGGTATGTGGCCCGGTGGACCGGGCTCCAGGAGCAGTTCGTCGACGCGCCGCAGCAGGCGGCCTACGAGGCCGAGCGACTGGTCGGCGCACTGGCCCACGAGCGGGGTTTTCCGGCCGCCGATGACCAGGAGAACCATCTCGACGCGCTGTCGGTCCACCACCCCCATCACGTCAACGGCTACCGCACGCTGCACAGTTCGGTACGGGACGGCGGGGGGACCGAGGAGCTGCGCGCCGCGTTCCTCGAGGCGCGCGGACTCTTCGGTGAACTGGTGTCCACGAGGGACCACGATCCGGACCGCGGGCCCGGCCGGGCCCCCGGCAGGCAGAAGGTGCTGCCGGTGCGGCATCACGCGAAAGGAGAGGGTGCGTAATGGCGTACGAACAGGAGAGGCCTGAGCGGTTCGATCTGCCGGAGCGGCCGGAAACGCCGCCGGCGCGGGCCGGGGACAGGCGTGCCGGGCAGGTGCCCGATCCGACGGCCGGTGTCCACTACCCGGCCGACGCGAGCGGCCCCGACGGCGGCGCGCCCGCTTCCAGGGCCGGTTCGGGCGGGCCCGCCTCGGGCCTGCGCACCCCGGACGTACGCGGCGACGGCTTCGAAGCGGCTGCGCCCGGCGGGCACGGGACCCCGCACGTGCCGGACTCCGTCGCGGAGTCGGGCGCGGACCCCAGCGCGGATGTGCGGGGGAGCGGGTATGCGACCGAGGACGCCGGCCGGCACGCGACCGGACATACCGGCGGGCACGCCAGGGGGCCGGCCGACCCGGCGGTCGCCGCAGCCCCGGTGGGCGCCGGACTCCTGCCCGCCGGTGAACGCGAGAAGCTGGAGCACCGTCTGCACGGAGCTGTCAGTGGCTTCGTCGACACCCCGCGCGAGGCCGTCGAGGAGGCCGACCGGGTCCTCGACGAGACGGTGACGAGAGTGACCGGCCTCCTCGCCGAGCGCGTCGGCGCCCTGCGGACGTCCTGGCACGACGCGGGCCGGGAGTCGCAGACGGAAGAGCTGAGGCTCGCGCTCCGCACCTACCGTGAGGTGACGGAGCATCTGCTGAAGCTGTGATCAGCCGTTCTTCGGGGCGGCCTGCTGGACGACCTCGAAGGACCACAGGGATGAGCCGGAGGCGGCGGGCTTTGGACGCTCGCCGCCTTCGCCGTTCCCGGCGTGGGCGCCGCGCATGGACGTCGCCATCCACTTCTCGAAGTCGGCCTCGCTGGCCCAGCGGGTGTAGACGAGGTACTGGTCGGTGCCCTCGACCGGGCGCAGCAGCTCGAACCACTCGAAGCCGTCGGAGTTCTCGACGGATCCCGCGCGGGAAGCGAACCGCTTCTCCAGGATCTCGCGCTGCTCGTCGGGCACGGACAGGACATTGATCTTCACGATGCTCATATCGCCCATCCTGCCGTACCGGCCGGACGCCGTGCCGGACGGGTCAGGCGAGCACCTGCGCCAGGACGAAACCGTCGTAGCCCTTGCTGCCCACCGTCTGGAGCGCGGTCGCGCTGAGCTTCGGGTGCTCGGCGATCATCTCGATCAGCGCCCGGGTGCCCTGGACCCGCGGGTCCGTGCTCCCCGGGTCGACGACCGCGCCGTCGCGCACCACGTTGTCCCCGATGATCACGCTCCCCGGCCGGGTCAGCTTCAGGGCCCATTCGAGGTAGTGCGGGTTGTTCGGCTTGTCGGCGTCGATGAAGACCAGGTCGAACGGGCCGGCGCCCTCGGCGGCGAGCTGCGGCAGGGTGTCGAGGGCCGCGCCCGTCCTGACTTCGGCGATGGCGTCGAGCCCGGCGCGCGCCAGATTGGCACGGGCCACATCGGCAGCCGCCGGGTCCGCCTCCAGGGAGACGAGGCGGCCGTCGGACGGGAGCGCCCTGGCCAGCCAGATGGTGCTGTAGCCGCCGAGCGTGCCGAATTCGAGGATGGTGCGCGCGCCCTGGATGCGGGCCAGCAGATGCAGCAGCTTTCCCTGGTTCGGGGCGACGTTGATCGGGAGCAGTCCGGCGGCGTCACTGGAGGCCAGGGCTGCGTCCAGGGCGTCGTCGGCGGGGGCCAGGTGGTCGGTGAAGTAGCGGTCGACCTCGGTCCACTGGTCCTGGTCCTGGTGCTGGGGCATGGATTCCTCTCGGACGGTCCAGGTGGGTTCCTGTTGGGAACTCACTCCTAATCTACTGGTGGACCGAACACGCGGCCGGAGGGGGGCGGTTCAGGAGACCGGCGGTGGCGCATGCACCGGCGCCGGGGGTGCCACCGGGCGGCGGCGCGCGGCGGATACGAGGAGCAGCGCCGCCACCACGAGTACCACCAGGACACCGCCGGCGGTCAGGAGCCAGACGGGCACCCCGCCCGCGGTCAGCAGCTTCTCGTCGTGGATGACCCGTTGGTACGGCCGGTCGGACGCGGTCCGCCGCAGTTCGTGGTCGCCGTCGATCCGGGACGGCACGGGGAAGCTCTGCTCCAGCGCGGTCAGATACCGCTCGCCACCCGCGAACCGGCCCAGCGCACCCCCGGACGGGACCTTCCCCGCGTAGGTCACATCGGGCGGCAGTCCGCCGATAGCGCTCCGGGGCTCCATGCGGTGGGCGGCCAGCACATACAGCCCCAGCGTCTGGGGCGTCCGCGCGCGCCGGGACAGCCGCATCGGATAGACCAGCCGGTCGCTGGCGAAGTCCAGCCGCAGCGGGTCGAGGACGCCCGCCAGTGCCGCGCCCTTGCGGTCGGGGGCCAGCCGCACCGCGACGTACTCCCACTTCTGGGCGACATACGGCTGGAGGTCCTTCGGCATGCCGCCGGGCAGCCGGAAGCCGTTCAGCCGCAGCCAGCTGTCCAGAGCTCCGGGGTCCGTCGCTGTCAGCCTGGCGACATCGAAGGGCCCCAGCCGTTCGCGGCCGACGACTCCGACGGCGGGGGCGCCCGCGGCCCGGTGCGGAGCGCCGTACGAACCGTCCCCGGACCCGGTGCCGAAGGGCCAGTCGCCGCTCCGCGGCCAGAAGTGGTCACGGGTGCGGTGCACCGGGGCCGTGACCGAATCCAGCGCGTCGAAGAGTGCGTTGTCACCGAGCGAGACAGTGGCCCGGTGCGGGACCGGCATGATCCAGGCGGCCTGCGCCGCGTCTCCCGAGACCGTCAGGCTCATCACGATCTGTTCGCTGTGGCCGTCCCAGCGCACGGCCGAGGTTTCCCGGTCCACATTCAGCCGGGACGACGGGTCGTGCACCAGCGCCCCGCAACCGCAGGCGTACGCCGGTGCCATCAGCGACCCGAGCTGTACCCCCAGCAGCGCGAGCACCACCAGCAGCGTGCGGCTCCGGAGCCGCCGTGCCGGCCGCCGTGTCCGCGAGGGCTGCAGGCTCCACCCCCGTGCGCCTGCGCCCCGTGTTCGTATCCGCCGCACCAGTGCCCCCTGTACCCGCGTCCCCCGCGGCCCTCCGCGCCGTGCCGCGGTGCCGTCGTCCGACACGAGCACAGACGGCGCCCGCAGCAGGTCGGTTCCGGACAACCCGGCGCCCCTCGCGCGGCTGTGAGCGTACGGCGAACCGGGGGGTCCACGGACCGGCGCCCTCAGCGGGCGGAGCCGGGCAGTGCTTGAATGGCCCGGCGAGGGGGGCCGGTCGCCGACCGGCCGGGGCGGCGAGCCCCGCGGCGGGTATCTCCGCACTCCCAACGGTTCTCGTCACCGCGATCCTTGGCCGGAAACGACCGGGCCGGGTCAGGTGAACAGGGGGTTGCCTGCGTCCCTACCCCGGAGCAGTGCGAGTCTCTATCAGACACAGGGACCGGGTATTTCCGGGTATGAGGACGGGTGGAGGGCCGACGCGGCGTGGCGAACGACGGGCACAGCGGTACGCGGACTGCGGTGGACGCAGGCGCGGGAATCGAGCGGGCACGGGCGGTGCTCTGGCTGGTCGTCGCCGCACTGGCGGTCCGGCAGGTGACAGCCATACTGCGGTTGCCGCCCAGCAGGCGTCTCACCGACCTGGAGACGTGGACGGGCGCGGACGGCGTGCTGCACCTCGGCGGCCCGCTCTACGCGACCGGGAAGTTCACCGGTACCCCGTTCGCCGGTCTCGTGCTGAAACCGCTCACCCGCTCCGCGGAGCAGAGCCTCGGCGTCGCCTGGACGTTCGGGTCCCTGCTGCTCGTCGTCATCCTCGGTATGGTCGCCTCGCGTGCGCTGCCGGGCGGCGCCTCCCGGCGCACTTCGCTGCTCGCCGCCCCCGTCGCGATCAGTCTGCTGATGCTCTCGCTGCCGGTGCGCAACGCGTTCCACCTCGGCCAGACCAGCATCATCCCGGTCCTGCTCGTCCTGCTGGGGTGCTTCACCGTGCGGGACGAGCGGGGCTCCGGACTGCTCATCGGGCTCGGAGCGGCGCTCCAGCCCACCGTCCTGCTCTTCGTACCGCTCCTCTGGCTGACCGGCCGCAGACGCGCGGCCCTCACCGCGGCCGCCTCGTTCGCCGTCTGCACGGGGCTCGCCTGGGCCGTGATGGCGCGAGACTCCTGGACGTACTGGATCCACCACGTCGCGGGAGCCGGTCTCGGTTCGCATCCGGACGGTCTCGCCAACCAGTCCATGCACGGCGCGCTGCTCCGCTTCGGGCTGCACGGCCCGCTGGAGATCGTGGTCTTCCTGGTCCTCGCCGTCGTCGTCTCGGTACTCGCGCTGCGGCGCGCGGTGCGGTACGCGAACGACGGACAGCTGCTGCTCGCCGTCGCGGTGACCGGCTGCGCCGCGGTCGCCGTCTCGCCGACCGCCTGGCAGCACCAGCTGCTGTGGGTGCTGCTTGCGGTCGTCGGCCGGGTCGGCCGGCGCGCCGCCGACCGGATGGTCTGGCCCGTGGTCGTCGTGCTGGTGAGCACCCTGCCGGGCACCATGCTGCTGCCCAACATGGCGGCTCTGTACCCGGTGCGGGACAACGTGGTGCTGCTGACCGCACTGGCGGCGGCCTGCGCGGTGCCGTTCATGGAGCGCACCGCGCAGGGCTGGAACGCCGCGGTGCCCACCGTGTACGCCACGCCTGTCCCGGCCCGCTGGAGCCGGGTCCCGCTGGTGCCGTTCTGGCGCCGGGTGCTGGCCCGTCCCAATCTCCTGCTCGAACTTCTCGCGATCCGCGTCGGCTACTCGGTGTACTCGCACATCAGGGCGGCCGCGACCGGCGGCCGGCCCACTGCCGAGGCGCACGGCCGCACGGTCGTGTCGATCGAGAAGGCCCTGCACATCAACATCGAGCACTGGGCCAACCACTCGGTGGCGAAGGTCCACTGGCTCGAATCGTTCTTCAACTTCTACTACGAGTCGTTCCACTTCGTGGTGCCGCTGGCGATCCTCGCCGTGCTGTACGTCCGCCGTCCCAGTGACTACCGCTGGGCGCGTACCTCGCTCTCGTTCGCCACCCTGCTCGGTCTGGTCGGGTTCTACTTCTTCCCGCTGGCTCCGCCGCGGCTGATGCCGGGCCTGGGATTCATCGACTCGGTCCACGGGGTGCAGGACCTGGCGCACCCGGACTACGGTGCGATGACCGCGATGACCAACCAGTACGCGGCGATGCCCTCACTGCACTTCGGCTGGGCGCTGTGGTGCGGGATCACCGTTGCGGTCCTGGTCCCGAAGCGCTGGATGAAGGCGGTCGCGCTGCTGCACCCGCTCTTCACCGTCAGCGCGATCATCGCCACCGCCAACCACTGGGTGCTCGACGCGATCGGCGGAGCGACAGTGGTGGCACTCGGCTTCGGACTCACCTACCTCCTGGCCGGCCCGCGCAGCCTGCAGGTGCCGGCGGAAGCGGCCGACGGCGGGACGGCGGGCGGGGCGAAGGCCGATACCAAGGCGGGCATCAGCGACAAGGCTGACCTCGGCAGCAAGAGCGACGAGGCCGGCGAGGCCGGCGAGGCCGACAAGGCAGAGGTCAAGGGCGGACGCGGAGCCCGCGGCCCGGCCGGCGAGGGGCCGGTGCGCGGGAGCGGCGCCGGACGCACTCGGCCCGTCCCCGCTCCGTCGCCGGAAACGGGCGGGCGGCCCGAGGCGGAACCCGAGGCGGCCGGCGCCGGCTGACCGTCAGCCCAGTTCGGTGTCGCCGAGTGAGACGAGGAGCCGGCGCAGCCCGGCGCCGAGAGCGTCCCGCTCGGCCGGGGCCAGGCCGGACAGCATCCGGTCCTCGTTCTCCACATGCGTCACGACCGCGGCTTCCACCAGGTCGAAACCCTCGGTGGTGAGCCGTACGTTGACCGCGCGCCGGTCGGTGGGGTGGGCGCCGCGGGTGCACAGGCCGCTACCGGCTGGGCACCGACGAACTGGTCGTCGGCCCCGACGGTGGCTCGTCGATCTCGATGGAGGACCTGGCGGTCGTGCTGCTCGACGAGGCCGAGCAGCCCCGGCACCACCGGGTCAGGTTCACCGCCGGGTACTGAGGCCCCCGCAGGGGTCCGTCCCGACGGCCGCAGCCCGGACCGGCGGCCGCTCCCGCGTTGCGGTCAGCCGCGGTTCACCTGGAGCTCTTTGATCCCGTTCAGCCAGGCCGAGCGCAGCCGGCGTGGGTCGCCGGTCAGTCTCAGGTCCGGCAGTACGTCGGCGATGGCGTTGAAGATCAGGTTGATCTCCAGTACCGCGAGCGACTTGCCCAGGCAGAAGTGCGGGCCCCCGCCGCCGAAGCCGAGGTGCGGGTTGGGGTCGCGGGTGATGTCGAACTGCTCCGGGTTCTCGAAGACTTCGGGGTCGTTGTTGGCCGACGAGTAGAAGATGCCCACCCGCTCACCGGCCTTGATCCGCTGCCCGCCCAGTTCCAGGTCCTGGGTCGCGGTGCGCTGGAAGGAGACCACCGGAGTGGCCCACCGCACGATCTCCTCGGCCGTCGTGTCGGGTCGTTCGGCCTTGTAGCGCTCCCACTGCTCGGGGTGGGTGAGGAAGGCGTGCATACCGTGGCTGATCGCGTTGCGGGTGGTCTCGTTGCCCGCGACGGCGAGCAGGATGACGAAGAAGCCGAACTCGTCCGAGGAGAGGTTCCCCTCGCCCTCGGCGGCGACCAGTGTGGAGACGATGTCCTTGGCCGGGCACTCCTTGCGGTCCGCCGCGAGGTTCATCGCGTACGAGACGATCTCCATCGCCGCCTCGGTTCCGACCTCCTCCGTGATCGCGTACTCCGGATCGTCGTACGAAGCCATCTTGTTGGACCAGTCGAAGATCTTGGAGCGGTCCTGCTGCGGTACGCCGATG
Organism: Streptomyces sp. NBC_00859; assembly: GCF_045161865.1. Lineage (NCBI taxonomy): Bacteria > Bacillati > Actinomycetota > Actinomycetes > Kitasatosporales > Streptomycetaceae > Streptomyces > Streptomyces sp. NBC_00859. The sequence goes on from NZ_CP108826.1 coordinate 5,773,752, forward strand.
AGTTCCGCGATGGCCTGCAGCGGCAGCTCCACCGCGATGTTGGTCACGAAGTCGAAGGACCCGTCGTCCGCCGCGCCCGCCAGCGCGGTCTCGACGATGGAGCGGGCCCGGTCGCGCAGCGCGTCCTCCAGTGAACGGATGGCGCGCGGGGTGAAGCCGCGCTGGACGATCTGGCGGACCCGGGTGTGCTCAGGCGGGTCCATATTGAGCATGATCAGCCGCTGGACGTCGATCTGGTCGCGGCTGATCGACTCGTTGAACCGGATGACCGCCGTGTTGGTGTTCGACGAGAACAGCTCCGGGTGTGTGGAGACGTATTTGACGTCGGCGTGCCGGGTGACCGCCCAGTACCCCTCATCGCTGAAGCCCGCGATCCCGGCCGGCTGGGCGCACCACCAGACCGGTGCGGTCTGCCGGAGCTGTGTGAACTCCGGGTGCGGGACCCGGGCCTGGAGAAGGTCCGGATCCGTGAAGTCGAACCCTTCGGGCAGATGGGGGCAGTGCATCGGCTCCTCCAACTCCAGGCCTGGCTGACTGTGTCTGACCGCTGACTGTCTGACGACCCATCAGAATCTGCCCGAAAGATAGTAACGAGTTCTACAAGGAGCAAGGGGTCCGGGCCGAGTTGTTGCGCGCGAAGCCGGTGCCCGGAGCCGCAAGACCCGTGCAAGGCCCTTGCGTACCGGGGGTAGCACTCATAAGACTGAACGGAGAACTAGAACGCGTATCAGTTCTTCCGTGCGGGCGCCGGGACGCCCCAGCGGATGTGGAGGAGAGGACGAGCTCATGGCCGCGGAACCCGTCATCGTCGAAGCCGTACGTACCCCGATCGGGAGGCGCGGAGGCGCCCTCGCCAATCTCCATCCCGCCTACCTGCTGGGCGAGACCTACCGTGAACTCCTGGGCCGTACCGGCATCCACGCCGACTGCGTCGAGCAGATCGTCGGCGGCACGGTGACCCACGCGGGGGAGCAGTCCATGAATCCGGCACGCAACGCGTGGCTGGCGATGGGGCTGCCGTACGAGACGGCCGCGACCACCGTCGACTGCCAGTGCGGGTCCTCGCAGCAGGCCAGCCACATGGTGGCCAACATGATCGCGGGCGGGGTCGTGGACGTCGGCATCAGCTGCGGTGTCGAGGCGATGTCCCGGGTGCCGCTGGGCAGCGGCTCCAAGCACGGCCCGGGGAAGCCCTTTCCCGATGAGTGGAACGTCGACCTGCCGAACCAGTTCGAGGCCGCCGAGCGGATCGCGCGCCGCCGGAACCTCACCCGTGAGAACGTCGACTCGCTCGGGCTCATCTCGCAGGAGCGAGCCGCCGCGGCCTGGGCCGAGGAGCGTTTCAAACGGGAGACGTTCGCCGTCCAGGTGCCCACGACCGAGGACGAACAGGCCGCAGGGCAGGGCATGTGGCGGCTCGTCGACCGCGACGAGGGGCTGCGCGACACCACCATGGAAGGGCTCGCCGGGCTCAAGCCGGTGATGCCGGTCGCCGTGCACACCGCGGGCAACTCCTCGCAGATATCCGACGGCGCCTGCGCGATCATGTGGGCGTCCAAGCGGATGGCGCGCGCGCTCAAGCTCAGGCCGCGGGCACGGATCGTCGCCCAGGCACTGGTGGGTTCGGACCCGCACTTCCATCTGGACGGCCCGGTCGACGCGACGCGTGCGGTACTCGGGAAGGCGGGCATGTCGCTCAAGGACATCGACATCGTCGAGATCAACGAGGCCTTCGCGTCGGTGGTGCTGAGCTGGGCGCAGGTCTTCGAGCAGGACCTGGAGAAGGTCAATGTGAACGGCGGGGCGATCGCGCTGGGACACCCGGTGGGGGCGACGGGGGCGCGGCTGATCACCACCGCGCTGCACGAGCTGGAGCGCAGGGACAAGGAGTTCGCGCTGATCACGATGTGCGCGGGCGGCGCACTGGCCACGGGCACGATCATCCAGCGGCTCTAGGCTGCGCCCGCGGAGTCGCGCCTGGCGTGCGACGCCCGGTACGCGCTTTCGCCGCACCGGGCGAAAGCGCCGAGTACGCTCCGTACGAGGGCTTCCGCCCGGCCCGCCCAGAGCACGCACCGGTCGCCGCGCGCCCGCCCCGTGCGACGGCGCGACGTCGCGGACACGGCCTGGTCCGAGGCGAGCGGCCAGGGGCCCGCCGGTGGCCGCAGTGGGTTCTGCCCGCCTCGGGTCCTGTTGATCCCTGTGCAAGGACCCCTGAGGGAGACGGTCTGTGTGAACAGTGCTCCGCGGCGATCTTCGGTCCGGTGTCCCCTGGCCGTGGCGATGGTGCTCGTCCTGGCGTCCGCTGCGGGCTGTGGCTCCGGTGGGCCTGGGGCCGCATCCTGTGCGGCGGCGATCAAATTCGACGAACGGACCTATCTGGGAATGGGGGTGGGCATAAAATTTCACATCGGGAGGCGATTGGGCACAGCTCCCACGGTGACCTGCAACGACACCGGGCGAAAGTCTGGGCGTAGTGAAGAGTCGTATCTCGCTGTGTACGAAATCAATGAGCTGGACAGGGCGGACGCTGTGGGAGTCGGAGAGAAGGAGAATCCCGCTCTGTACGTTGCTCAGGACGGCGGTCACCTTCCGCCCGAAGTGAGCAGACTGTTGAAAGGCTCGCGGAACTGATCGTCAGGCGTCGCACGGGTGATGTCTTCCCGGCGGTGATCGCTGGTGTGCGACATCGGGCGCGGCCACGTAGGCGATCAGGCGAAGTCCCCGCTTCGGAGGTATCGGCGGCGGTGGAGCCGGCGACGAAGCCATGGCTTGCGGCAGTGGGGCGAAACAGAACCTCTTCACCCCGAGGAGTCGCACTCGGAGATGGCCGACCGCCGGCAGGGGCGTCCCTTGCGTGCGCTGGAGGTCTACTCCGCTGACGGGCAGCGACTCGGCGCCGACGACACCACCGTCCGCAAAATCGGCCGACCGGGACTCCTGAAGGGCCTGATCGTGGGTTGTCTGCCACCGGCGGAAACCCAGGTGGCCTCGGCGCGCGATCCGGGTAGAGTCGCGCCATGCCCGAGCTGAAGCGGCTGCACACCGGCCACGCCCCGGCGGTCCTGGCCTTCGAGCTGGCGAACCGCGCCTACTTCGCTGTCTCGATCTCCGACCGCGGCGACGACTACTTCGACCGGTTCACCGACCGGTACAACGCCGCGCTGGCCGAGCAGGAGGCGGGCATCTGCGCCTTCTACGTACTCCTCGCCGAGGACGGCTCGGTACTCGGCAGGTTCAACCTGTACGACTTGGAGGACGGCGCTGCCCGACTCGGCTACCGGGTCGCGGAGCGGGTCGCGGGCCGCGGCGTGGCGACCGCGGCCGTCCGGGAACTGTGCCGGATCGCGCCGGCGACGCACGGTCTGCGCACGCTGCGGGCAGCCACCTCTCACGACAACGCCGCGTCCCGGAACGTCTTGGCCAAGGCCGGGTTCGTCCCGGTCGGCCCTGCCGCCCCGTCCGATCTCGGCGGTGAGTCGGGCACTTGGTACCAGCGCGACCTCCAGCCATAGCCCCGTTCTTCCGGCTGAAGGCAGTCGCGCCGGTCTCGGGGCCGTACGACCTCGAAGGCGCCGAGGTGCCCGGCATGTTCAACGGCAGCGTCAACAACACCAGTGCGGTCTTCTGCATGGCGTACTTCGTGACCGCGCAGAACCGGGTCCACCCGCTCTGCAAGACCCCCGCCGATGCCTTCCGCCGACCCTACGACAGGACGGCCGAGTCGCTCTTCGACGGCCTTCACGAGGACGAGGACATCGTCAAGGACGAGGACATCGTCAGGGCGCTGCCCTCCACCCTGAAGGACCTGTTCACACCGGAGTTCTACGCGCGGATCAAGCAGCCCGCCGGCGCTTTCAAGGACGTCCTGCGGGCCAACGACGGTACCTGTGACTGGAAGCCCGCCGTGCCCGTGCACCTCTTCAGCGCGAGCGGCGACACCGACGTGCCGATCGCCAACGCCCGTAACTGCGCCGGCCGGCTCGCCGCGCACGGCACGCACGCCCCGGTGACCGACCAGGGTGCGGTCGACCACAACCGCACCTTCATGAAGTCGGCGCCGCAGACAGTCAGCTTCTTCGACCGGGTGGCCGGCCGGGACTGACACCGGCTCCGGGCGTGGCCGGCGGCCAGGAGCCCTCCTCCGCCCCGGCGGCCTCATTCGCGCCGGAGTCCGCCTCCGCTTCGAAGGAGGCCCCGGCTTCGAAGGCCGCACGCCGGGTCGCCCTGCGCAGCGCCTTGAGCACGGTCGGGCCGATGGCAAGAGTCAGCACCACCGTGACCGCCGCACGACCCAGGTCCCAGCCGAGGGAGGTCGCCGCGCAGTACGCGAAGAAGCGCGTCAGGTTCGCTCCGACCGCGTCACCGGGATGGAAGGAGATACCCGTGGAGAGTCCGCCGATGTACGTCCAGCCCTGCAGGTTCATGACGGTGCCGTACGCGAACGCCGCCGCGCAGCCGTACCCGGCGAGCATCAGCAACTCGGCGCGCCCGCGCAGCCGCCGTGCACCGGGCAGCAGCCCGGCGCACATCGTGAACCAGCCCATCGCCAGCATCTGGAAAGGCATCCAGGGCCCGACACCACCGGTCAGCAGTGCGGAGGCGAACATCGTCACCGAGCCCAGCACGAAGCCGAATCCGGGGCCGAGCACCCGACCGCTCAGCACCATCAGGAAGAACATCGGCTCAAGGCCCGCCGTGCCCGCGCCGAGTGGACGCAGGGCGGCGCCGACGGCCGCCAGCACTCCGAGCATCGCCACCGCCTTCGCGTCGATACCGGCGTCGGCGATGGTCGCCACGACCACGCCCACCAGGAGCGGGAGCAGAGCGGCGAACAGCCACGGGGCGTCCTGCGAGTGCGCGAGCCCGGAAGCGGAGTCGGCGAGCAGCGGCCAGCCGAACGCGAACACTCCGATCACCGTGATCAGCACAAGCGCGGCAACCGAGCGGGGCCCGAGCCCGATGGCCCTCACAGCGCCTCCCGGACCTGGGCCACCGTCAGCCAGTCCTGCGGCGCGAGGATCTTCGATACCTGCGGTGCGAAGGACGGGGAGGAAACCACGACCTCCGGAGTCGGCCCGTCCGCGACGATCTCGCCGTCGGCCAGGATGACGACCCGGTCGGCGAGTTCGGCTGCCAGCTCCACGTCATGGGTGGCGAGGACGATGGCATGCCCGTCCCGCGCCAGTGCGCGCAGTACTCCGACCAGCCTGCCCTTCGCCGCGTAGTCCAGGCCCCGTGTCGGCTCGTCGAGCAGCAGGAGCGGAGGGCGGCCGGTCAGCACGATCGCGAGGGCCAGCGCGAGCCGCTGGCCTTCGGAGAGGTCACGCGGATGGGTGGAGTCCGGTACTCCGGGAAGCAGCTCGCAGACGAGCGTCCGGCAACTGCCCGGATCGGCGCCGGCGTCGGCGTCGGCCGCCGCGCACTCGGCGGCGACCGTGTCCGCGTACAACAGGTCGCGCGGCTCCTGCGGTACCAGCCCCACTCGGCGGATCATCTCGCGCGGAGGCGTCCGGTGCGGGGTCCTGCCCCCGACCCGCACCGCCCCGGACGACGGCTCGTGCATCCCGACGAGGGTGCCGAGCAGTGTCGACTTGCCCGCCCCGTTGCGGCCCATCAGGGCGACGGTCTCGCCGGGCCGCACCGAGAGGGAGATCTGCCGCAGCGCCTCGACCCGGCCGCGCCGCAGCCCCAGCCGCTCGGTGGTGGCGACAGGACCGGCGGGCGGGGGAGCGGGCGGGTCGGTGCGGGTGCGGCCGTCCAGCCGTTCGCGCAGTGCGCCCGCCCGGCGCCGTGCGTCCCGCACGGACAGCGGCAGCGGGTCCCAGCCCGCCAGCCTGCCCAGTGCCACGACCGGCGGGAACACCGGGGACGCCGCCATCACCTCGGCCGGAGCGCCGATGACCGGAGCCTCGCCGGGGCCGGGCAGCAGGATCACCTGGTCCGCGTACTGCACCACCCGCTCCAGCCTGTGCTCGGCCATCAGCACGGTGGTGCCGAGGTCGTGCACCAGCCGCTGCAGGACGGCCAGTACCTCCTCGGCGGCGGCGGGGTCCAGCGCGGACGTGGGTTCGTCGAGCACCAGCACCTTGGGGTGCGGGGTGAGCACGGAGCCGATCGCCACCCGCTGCTGCTGACCGCCGGAGAGCGTCGCGATCGGGCGGTCACGCAGCTCGGTGAGGCCCAGCAGATCGAGGGTCTCCTCCACCCGCCTGCGCATCACGTCCGGTGCGACACCCAGCGACTCCATGCCGTACGCCAGCTCGTCCTCGACGGTGTCCGTCACGAAGTGGGCGAGCGGATCCTGCCCCACCGTCCCCACCAGATCGGCGAGTTCACGTGGCTTGTGGGTGCGGGTGTCCCGCCCGTCGACGGTGACCCGGCCGCGCAGTACCCCACCTGTGAAGTGCGGCACCAGACCGGACACCGCACCGAGCAGCGTCGACTTGCCGACGCCCGACGGGCCGACGAGCAGCACCAGTTCGCCCTCGGGCACGGTGAGATCGACCCCCCGGACGGCGGGCTCCGCGGCATCGGCGTAGGTGACCGACACCTGCTCGAAGCGGATCACTTACATCCCCTCCTTCGGTGTGGGGTCCTGCGCTACTGGGTCCCTCTGCGCCGGGCCCCTCGGCACGGGCCCCGTCGGTACGGGCGTCTTCGGCATGGGCGTCTTCGGCACGGGCGCCTCCGGTGTGGGGGCAACGAAGGCGGGAAGCAGGCCGATCAGTACGGCGGCCGCCGGCCACAGCGGCAGTCCGGGGGCGACCAGCGGCACCACCCCGGGGTGCAGAGCCACCGCATCACCGGAGCCCGCCCAGATCATCAGCGCGGCCACCGCGGCCCCCGAGCCAGCGACCAGCCAGGCGCGTGGCCCCCACCGGTCGGGCCGGTAGCGCGTACGCACGGACCTGCGGCCGCCCAGCCTGAGCCCGGCGAGCGCGGCCAGGAGCCCCACGCCGAGTACCGGCAGACCGTACGAAGCGCCCTCCGCGGCCAGCAGCCCGTACGTCCCCGCACAGACCCCCAGCAGCCCGCCCAGGGTCAGCACGGTCGTGGTGTGCCGTACCGCACGCGGCACCTGCGCGGTACGGCCGTAGCCGCGCGCGTCCATCGAGGCCGCGACGGCGACCGACCGCTCCAGAGCCCCCTCCAGGACCGGCAGCCCGATCTGCAGCACGGCCTTCACGCCGCCGGTGGGACGGCCGCGCAGCCGCCGCGCGGTCCGCAGCCGCACCACGTCCGCGACCATGTTCGGCGCGAAGGTCATGGCGACGACGACGGCCACCCCGACCTCGTACAGGGCGCCGGGCAGGGACTTGAGGAGCCGGGCCGGATTGGCGAGCGCGTTGGCGGCGCCCACACAGATCAGCAGTGTGGCCAGCTTGGCACCGTCGTACAGCGCGAAGACCAGCTGCTCCGCCGTCACCCGGCCACCGACCCGCACCCCCTGCGCCCAGTGCGGGAGCGGGAGTTCGGGCAGGGTGAACAGCGTGTGCGAGCCGGGTACCGGGGAGCCGAGCACCACGGAGAACACCAGCCGGACACCGATGACGAACAGCCCGAGCCGCACGAACGTGCCGTACGAGCGGGCCCACGGCGCGTCCGTGCGCCGGGCCGCCACCACATAGCCCGCGACGCCCACGAGCAGACCCAGCAGCAGCGGATTGGTCGTGCGGGACGCGGCGGTGGCCAGCCCCAGCGCCCACAGCCACCAGGCCCCCGCATGGAGGCTGTTACTGCGGCCGACGGCAGGGGCGCGGAGCGATACCGTCATCCGCTGTTTCGCCTGCGGCGTGCCTGCCACGCACCGGCCGCGCCCAGCACGACCACCGCGGCGATCCCGCCGACGAGCCCCGCGGACGGCCCGCCGCTGTCACCGCCGCCGTCGGCGTGACCCTGCGCGGCGCCGTCCGCCGGCTTACCGCTGCTGTCCGGGTGGGTCCGCGACACCTGCTCGCCGCAGCCGGTCCTGGGGTAGCCCGCGATCGAGCAGAGCAGCGCGTCACTGTTGTAGCGCAGTGGCCTGGCGACGGCGGCGAGCGCCTCGGCGCTGGTCGCGTCCCCGCCGACCCGGGCACACACGGTGCGCTCGGCAGGCGGCTTCCCGCTGTCCGGGGCGTCGGCCGCCGTACCGAAGTCGATGACCAGCGCGACCCGCTTGGAACCGCCCTTCGCCGGGGTTTTCGCGCAGATGCCGTCGAAGGTGAGGGCGCCGCTCCGCGCGGGGACGCGTGGCTTGGTCGCGTCCTGGGAGTCGGCACTGACGGCGAACCGGAACCCCTGTACGTCCCCGTCGGCGGGCCGGGCCGTCGACGGGCCCTGCGTGGCGTACTGCCAGCCGTTGCCCGACCGGTCCCAGAACGACCAGTACCGGTACCCGGCGGCCTGCGCGGGAGCCGCCCCGAGCACGGTGAGTGCGGCGAGCGAGGCCAGCGCGAGGACGGCCGTGCCGGTCAGCAGGGCCGGGCCCCTCCCTCCGTCGTGTGTACGGGGCATCGGGCGGCGTATCCGGCGGCGCATCAGACCTGCCGCTTCCTGCCGCGCTTGCTGAGCAGGAAACCGATACCGACCCCGGCGACCAGCCCGATGCCGACGATCCACCAGATGCTGATGGACGTACTGTCGCTGTCCTGCTTCGAGTCGGGGGCCTTCGCCGAAGCGGCGGGGGCCGGGCCGGTCGCGTTGAGCTGCTTGACCAGGTCCGCTCCGCCGAAGTCGTGCGGGTCGGCCCCGTTGGCACGGGCCGCGAAGATCAGCTGGGCGTACGCGGCGGGGCCGCTCTGTCTGGCCCAGGCGGCCGTGTGCTGCTCCAGCCAGGCAAGTGGCTGCTTCGCCTGCGCGGTCAGGCCGTCGGCGCCGAGTGCCGTCACCGCGTCGGCGGTGTTGCCGTAGTCGGGCTGGTCGTCGGCGCCCGGCATCGCGGACTTCAGGTAGGCCTTGCCCGCGGTCGCACCGGCGAGGTACGTGGCGCCGTTGTGCGCGGTCTGCGCGGGAGTGGAGGCGTTCAGACAGCCGGTGCCGCCGGCGTCCTTGCCGCCCGGTCGCGGTGCCAGGCCCGCGCCCAGGGTGCCCAGCACGGCGGCGCCTGTCGCGTCGGCGTTGGCGTACAGCTTCCCGGACTTCTTGTCGGGCTGGTACGCGAAGCCGCCTCCGCCCTCCTTGGCGTCGCACGGGATCGAGAGCGAGACCAGCACCTTCTTGGCTTTCGCCGTCGGCTCCCCGGCCGCTGCGAGGGCGCCGATCACCACGGATGTGGAGTTCGCGTCACTCGCGCCGCCCGGGTTGTAGCTCCAGCCGCCGTCCTTGCCCGCCACGGACTTCAGCCACCCGGCGCCCTTCTTCACGGCGGCGTCGTGGCCGCCGAGCGCGGACAGCGCCTGTACGGCGGCCGCCGTGGCGTTGGTGTCCATGAGGTCCTTCTCGCCGCACGGCTTCGTCGCGTCGGCGCGGAAGGAGGCGAAGCCGCCGTCGGCGCACTGCTGCCCGGTCAGCCAGTCGACCGCCTTCGCGGCGGGGCGCACCCCGTTGGCGTCCTGCGCGATCAGCGCGAGCGACTGCCGCCAGACACCGTCGTACTTGGGGTCCGTCTTGCCGTAGAGACCGGAGGGGAGCGCGGCGGCCGACGGTGCGGGGGAGTCGGCGAATGCCGTCGGGGCAGCGGCCGCGCAGAGTACGGCGGATGCGGCGAGCGCGGTGGCGCTGCGGCGAAGGGTCATGGCGGGCGGGGCCTCTCCTGCGGGGAAGCCGGGGGACACGGGCCCCACTGGGGCACCGGGCTCCGGCTCCGTGTACCTCGACGGTGCCGGCCACCGGAGGCTTCCGGTGGCGCGAGCCGGTCACTTCCGTGCGGGACGGTCCGGCTCACCGCCGGGAGGGGCGGCTGCCGATCGGGGTCTCCCCTGGCCGAGCGGGCCCGAGAGCCCGGGAAGGGGCCGACGCCGGATTTGCACCGGCTTCCCCCTGCGCGGGTGTGATGACGACCTTCCTACTGTACCGGCCGCCCTGGGCCCTCCCCGGGGGTGGTCCCGGCCCGCTCCCGCCCCGGGAAGCGCTCCGCGCCGACACGAACGGGGACGGCGGGGCGGACATCGGAACCGCGGGTGGAACCGGCGGCGGGGGCGCGTACGCAGACGGACGGCGGCGCACCGCTGGATCCGGTGCGCCGCCGTCCGTTGCTGCCCTGTGCGGCCCGTCGGCAGACCGGGCCGCCCGTGCCTACTTGATGTCGATCGGCCCGTTGTCGCCGTTGCCGTCCCCGGTCTTCCCGCCGAGGTAGCGCTGGATCTCGGCACCCCGGCCACCCTGGTGACCTTCGGCGTCCCGCGCGCCCAGGTTCTTCCGCACCGAGTCGAGGATCGTCAGACCCTGGCCCACGAGCCCGGCCGCGATCTCGCCCAGGCCGTCCGCGCCGTTGAGCACGTTCACATTGGCGCCCGCGAGACCGGATGCGGCCTCCTTGACGATCTGCGGAAGCTGGTCGATCAGCATCCGGTCGAGGGCGACCCGGTCGTACGACGCGGCAGCAGCGGCCTGGATCTTCATCCGCTCGGCCTCGGCCACGGCCAGTACCCTGATGCGCTCGGCGTCCGCCTCGGCGGGCTTCACGATCTCGGCGACGAGCTGCTGCTGACGCAACTGGGCGGCGCGCTCGGCCAGTTCGGTCTGGGCCGCGAGCACCTCCTGCTGGGCGTGCGCCTGGGCGAGCGGGCCGGCCTGGGCGGCCTCCGCCTGCGCCCGGTCCACCTCGGCCGAGTACTGGGCCTGCACGACGGCGGTCTGCCGCTGGTACTCGGCCTGGTTACGGGTGGCTTCCTGCTGCGCCTCGACGGAGGCCTGGGTGGCCTGCGCCTGGGCGATCTGCGCCTGACGCTGGATGGCCGCCGTGTGCGGGGCGGACATGGCCGAGATGTAGCCCGTCTCGCCGTCGTCGATCGACTGGATCTGGAGCGAGTCCACGATGAGGCCGATCTTGGCCATCTCCGTCTTCGAGGTCTCCAGTACCTCGGTGGCGAGCTTCTGCCGCTCGGTGACGATCTCCTCGACGGTCATCGAGCCGATGATCGACCGGAGGTGACCGGAGAAGATCCGGCCCGTCAGCACCGACATCTGGTCCTGGTCGGAGAGGAAGCGCTGACCGGCGTTGACGATGCTCTCGGTGTCGTTGCCGACCTTGAACGCGATGACGGCCCGCACGGTCAGCACGATGCCCTGGCGCGTCACACAGGTCTCGGCGACCTCCGCCTCGCACATCGCGAGCGTCAGGAAGCGGGTCTTGCGGAAGACCGGAAGCACGAACTTGCCGTGGCCGGTCACGACCCTGAAGGGCGCACCGCCCAGACCACGCCTGCCTCCGGAGATGAGCATGGCCTCGTCCGGCGCTGGAACGCGATAACCCAACATCCTTGGTCTCCTTAGTCGGTGTCGCCGGGGTCGAGGGTCAGCGCATCCAGCGGATCCACGGGATCGGCCCACTCGATGACGTCGACCTGGCGAGTACCACGGGATTCGATCACGAGCACTGTCGCCCCGTACGACAAGGGCTCTTCGGACCAGGCGAGGAAGGCCTCCCAGCCGCCCCTGACCTGGACCAGAACCTCACCTGGGCCGGCGGGTCCGCGCGTGGCCAGGACCAGCTTCCCCGTGCAGCCGATCACAGCCTCGTCCGGCGCCATTCGGCGGCCGCCCCCCTCGTGATGTGCGGTACTGAGAGCATGACCCTAACGCTACTCCGACCAGCGGACTATCCTCCGCTGGTCCCGAGTTCGGCGGTGGCTGACGGGCGGGCCGCCGCATGGCCGCCGGCGCCGGGCGCGGGCGTCCGCGACCCCGGACCCCGTTTCCGGCTATACCGCCGCATAGGTGACGGGGTCGCCGCCGGGCAGGGCCTCCACCCGCCCCAGCTTCACCAGCCGGCGCAGATGGGCCTCGGCCTCCGAGACCGCGATGTTGCGTGAGCCGTGCGGAATCTGCTCCCAGGGGCGGTTCCACTCCATCCGCTCGGCGATCTGCCAGAGGGTGAACGGCCGGGCCAGCAGGGCCAGCAGGTCCCGGAGCCGGTCCTCGTGGTGGGCGAGCAACTCCCGTACCCGCGCCGGTGCGTCGGTGAACGCGTACTGATGGGCGGGCAGTACCTCGGCCGGTGCCAGCCGGCCGATCCGCTCCAGCGAGTCCAGGTAGTCGCCAAGGGGGTCCCCCCGCTCGGACGGAGCTGAGAGCGGGGGCGGGCCCCCCGGCCCGGCCGCGGCCGGGAACGGGCCGCCGGAGACCGTGGCGTCGTCGGGATCCTCGTAGAGGCCGATGTGCGGGGTGATGCCCGGCAGCAGATGGTCGCCCGAGAAGAGCCGCCCGTTGCCCGGCCGGTTCGCCGGGTGCTCCTCGTCCAGATGGAGGCAGACGTGGCCGGGTGTGTGTCCTGGTGTCCAGACGGCGCGCAGTCTGCGGCCGGGCAGCGGCAGCAGGTCGCCGGGGATGATCTCGCGGTCGGGGACGGCGGGTCGCAGCCCCGGCAGCGTCCGGGTCCGGCCGGCCGCGCGCAGCGGTGCGAGGTGTTCCTCGGGCGCCCCGGCGGCGGTGAGTTTGCGGTGGAGATATTCCAGCCAGGCCGCCGGTTCGGAGCCGCGGGCGCGCTTGACGATCTCGGTGTCGGCCGCGTGCATCGCCAGCCACGCCCCCGAGGCCTCGCGCACCTGCCCGGAGAGGCCGTGGTGGTCGGGGTGGTGGTGGGTGATGAGGACGCCGTGGATGTCCGTGACCGGGATCGAGAGGGCTGCGAGGCCCGCGGTCAGGGCGTCCCAGGACGTGGGGTCGTCCCAGCCCGTGTCGATCAGTACGGGGCCGCTGTCCGTCTCGACGACGTGGACCAGGGTGTGGCCCAGGGGGTTGTCCGGAATGGGGACCTCGATGGACCAGACGCCCCCGCCGTGCTCGGTCACCTGCGCCATGGCGTCCTCAACTCTCGTCCGGGGCACGTCCCGAGGACCGGCGCACCGTCCGGTCCCGCTCGCGGCTCACTATAACTAGAACTGGTTTCAATGAACCTGTGGGCCACCCCGTGCTCCCTGGGGGTTCCGGATGCGAAGTAGAACTGGTATCAGTTTCTGATACAGCGTCAGAAAGCGTTCCCCGGGAGGCAGTCAGTCATGACCGAGCTTGTGGAACACCGGCAGCTCTTCATCGGCGGGGAGTGGGTGGAACCGCTCGGCACCGAAGTCATCGAAGTCGTCTCGCCCCACACCGAGCAGGTCATCGGGCGCGTGCCGCACGCCTCCGAGGCCGACGTGGACCGCGCCGTCGCCGTGGCGAGGCAGGCCTTCGACGACGGGCCCTGGCCCCGGATGCCACTCGACGAGCGCATCGAGGTGATCACCCGGATCAAGGACGCGTTCGCCGTACGGTACGAGGAGATCGCCCGGGTCGTCAGTTCGCAGAACGGCACCCCGTACACCTCCAGCGTGATGGTGCAGGCGCTCGCGGCGATGATGGTGTGGGAAGCGGCGATCACGACCGCCCGCGCCTTCCCGTACGAGGAGCGGCGGGACGGCGCACTCGGCAAGCTGCTCGTACGGCGCGAACCGGTCGGGGTGGTGGCCGCGGTCGTGCCGTGGAACGTCCCGCAGTTCACGGCCGCGGCCAAGCTCGCCCCCGCGCTGCTCGCGGGCTGCCCCGCGATCCTGAAGGTCTCGCCCGAGACCCCGCTGGACGCCTATGTGCTCGCCGGCATCGTCAGCGAGGCCGGGCTGCCGCAGGGGGTCCTCTCGATCCTCCCGGCCGATCGCGAGGTGAGCGAGTACCTCGTCGGACACCCCGGCGTCGACAAGGTGTCGTTCACCGGATCGGTCGCCGCGGGCAAGCGCGTGATGGAGGTCGCGGCGCGCAATCTCACCCGGGTGACACTGGAGCTGGGCGGGAAGTCGGCGGCGATCATCCTGCCGGACGCGGACCTGGAGTCGACGGTGGCGGGCATTGTGCCGTTCGCCTGGATGATCAACGGGCAGGCGTGCGTGGCCCAGACCCGGATCCTGGTCCCGCGCAGCCGGTACGACGAGATCTCCGAGGCGTTCGCCGCCGCGGCGGGTGCGCTGAAGGTCGGCGACCCGCTCGACCCGGCGACCGAGGTCGGCCCGCTGGTGGCGCGCCGCCAGCAGCAGCGCTCACTGGACTACATCCGCATCGGCCAGGAGGAAGGCGCCAAGATCCTCACCGGTGGCGGCCGTCCTGCGGGCCTCGACAGCGGCTGGTACGTCGAGCCGACGCTCTTCGGGGACGTCGACAACTCGATGCGCGTAGCCCGCGAGGAGATCTTCGGCCCGGTGATCTGCCTGCTGCCCTACGGGGACGAGGCGGAGGCCGTGAAGATCGCCAACGACTCCGAATACGGCCTGAGCGGCAGTGTGTGGACGGCGGACGTGGAGCACGGCATCGAGATCGCGCGTCAGGTCAGGACCGGCACTTACAGCGTGAACACCTTCAGCCTGGACATGCTCGGGCCGTTCGGCGGCTACAAGAACTCCGGGGTGGGGCGGGAGTTCGGGCCCGAGGGGTACGGCGAGTACTTCGAGCACAAGATGATCCACCTCCCCGCCGGGTACGAACCGGCGGCGGGCGAGGGGGAGTAATGGGGGACCGCTGGCACGTGGAGGTCGACCGGTCGGTCTGCATCGGCTCCGGGATGTGTGTGAACCACGCCCCGGACGGCTTCACGCTCGACTCGGCCCGCCAGTCCCACCCGTGTTCGCCGGACACCGACGCCGGCGAGAAGGTGCTGGCCGCGGCGGAGGGCTGCCCGGTCGAGGCCATCGTGATCACGCTGCTCGGCAGCGGCGAGGCGGTTTTCCCGCCCGACGAATAGCCGCCGCCGGGGCCTGCGGAGACCGGCCGGGCATGTCCGCGAGGTCGCGTCGCCGCGGGCGTGGCGAGAGTGCGTATCGGGCGTCGCGCGCCAGGCGCGACGCTGCGGACGCGGCCTAGCGCTGTTCGTTCACGTCCGGCCGGTCAGGGCTGCCGTCCTGGCCGGTCAGGTCGATGAGGCGGCAGACCGTCTCGATGTCGATCTTCACCTGGGCGATCGAGGCCCGCCCCGAGAGCCAGGTGATCAGCGCGGAGTGCCAGGTGTGCTCGATGACCCGGACGGCCGAGAGCTGCTCCGGGGTCGGGTGCTCCAGGCCCATGGCGTCCAGGATGATCGCCGTCGTCAGCCGGGAGACCGTGTCCACCTCGGGGCTGACGCTCCGGTCGGCGAAGGTCAGCGCCCTGACCATGGCGTCCGCCAGGTGGGGCTCGCGCTGCAGCGCACGGAAGGCGCCCATCAGAGTCGACGCGACACGCTCTGCGGGGGTGTCGCCGGCGGGGGGCCGTTTGCGGAGGGCGGTGTGCAGATGCTGGAGCTGGTCCTGCATGGTGGCGACCAGCAGGTGGATCTTCGAGGGGAAGTACCGGTAGAGCGTGCCGAGCGCCACCGACGAGGACTCGGCCACCTCGCGCATCTGCACCGCGTCGAAGCCGCCGCGGCTGGCCAGCTGCGCGCTCGCGTGCAGAATCCGGCGGCGGCGCGCCTCCTGCCGCTCCGTCAGGGGTGGCGACGCCGGCTTGGCTTCCACAGTCATCTGTCCCATCCGCTCCCGCCGTGGCGCGAATCACCTGATCCGGCTGTTACGACGGTGCTACCTGCCGGTAGATTCGAAGCTCATCGAACGATCAAAGTCTGGCCGGGTTCTACCCGGGTTCTTCCGGGGCGCCCTCGGGGCACCGGGCTTGCAAGAACTTGTTCTAGATTAGCGTGGGCGACTACGCTCCGCCGAAACTGCAGTGAGAAGGGGGCCGAGTGTGACCGCTGAGGCCATAGAAGCGGACCCCCTTGCCGGCGGAGCCGCCGCCGGCGCCCGGGGCCCGCTGCGTATCGCGCTCCTCACGTACAAGGGCAACCCGTACTGCGGAGGCCAGGGCGTCTACGTCCGGCATCTCTCGCGGGAGCTGGCCCGGCTCGGGCACAGCGTCGAGGTGATCGGTGCCCAGCCCTTCCCCGTGCTCGACGAGGGCGTCCCGCTCACCGAGCTGCCCAGTCTCGACCTCTACCGCAGCCCGGACCCCTTCCGCACCCCCGGGCGTGACGAGTACCGCGACTGGATCGACGCCGTCGAGGTGGCCACCATGTGGACCGGCGGCTTCCCCGAGCCGCTGACGTTCTCGCTGCGGGCCCGGCGTCATCTCCTCGCCAGGCGGGGCGAGTTCGACGTCATCCACGACAACCAGACACTCGGGTACGGACTGCTCGGCGACCTCGGAGCGCCGCTGGTCACCACCGTCCACCACCCCATCACCGTCGACCGGCGGCTCGACCTGGCGGCCGCCGGCGGCCGGCGCCGCCGCGCCTCAGTACGCCGCTGGTACGGCTTCACGCGCATGCAGAAGCGGGTCGCCCGCAGGCTGCCGTCCGTCCTCACCGTCTCCGGCTCCTCGCAGCTGGAGATCATCGAGGACCTCGGAGTGCGCAGGGACCGTATCCACGTCGTGCACATCGGCGCCGACACCGAACTCTGGTCGCCCGACCCGGCCGTGGCCGAAGTGCCCGGCCGCATCGTGACGACGTCGAGCGCCGACGTACCGCTCAAGGGCCTCGTCCATCTCGTCGAGGCGCTCGCCAAGCTCCGTACCGAGTACCCGGCAGCCCATCTCGTCGTCGTCGGCAGACGCGCCGAGGACGGACCGGTCGCGCAGGCCATCGAGAGGTACGGACTCGACGGCGCCGTCCGGTTCGTCAAGGGCATCAGCGACGAGGAGCTCGTCGATCTGGTGCGCGGCGCGCAGATCGCCTGCGTGCCCTCGCTCTACGAAGGCTTCTCGCTGCCCGCCGCCGAGGCGATGGCCACCGGCACCCCGCTGGTCGCGACGACCGGCGGAGCCATCCCCGAGGTCACCGGCGCCGACGGCGAGACCTGTCTGGCGGTGCCCCCCGGCGACGCCGGTGCTCTGGCCGGCGCTCTCTCCCGGCTGCTCGCCGATCCCCTGCTCCGCACCCGCCTCGGCACGGCGGGACGGGAGCGCGTCCTGGCCCGCTTCACCTGGAAGCAGGCCGCCATCGGCACCGCGGAGCGCTACCGCGAAGCCATCGCGGCCCGTCGCGCAGGCGCCCCGGCACAGGCCGTACCCCCTCTCTCATCCCCCTCCTAGCGAAGAAGGCAGACCCCCGTGCTGACCGTGGACTTCTCCCGCTTCCCGCTCGCTCCGGGCGACCGTGTGCTCGACCTCGGCTGCGGCGCGGGCCGGCATGCCTTCGAGTGCTACCGGCGCGGTGCGCAGGTGGTGGCGCTCGACCAGAACGGCGAGGAGATCCGCGAGGTCGCCAAGTGGTTCGCCGCCATGAAGGAGGAGGGCGAGGCCCCCGCCGGCGCCACGGCCACCGCCATGGAGGGCGACGCGCTCAACCTGCCGTTCCCCGACGCCTCCTTCGACGTCGTGATCATCTCCGAGGTCATGGAGCACATCCCGGACGACAAGGGAGTGCTCGCCGAGATGGTGCGGGTGCTGAAGCCGGGCGGCCGGATCGCGATCACGGTCCCCCGGTACGGGCCCGAGAAGGTCTGCTGGGCACTCTCCGACGCGTACCACGAGGTCGAGGGCGGTCACATCCGCATCTACAAGGCGGACGAGCTGCTCGGCAAGATCCGTGAGGCCGGGCTGCGCCCGTACGGCAGCCACCACGCGCACGCGCTGCACGCGCCGTACTGGTGGCTGAAGTGTGCCTTCGGCGTCGACAACGACAAGGCGCTGCCGGTACGCGCCTACCACCAGCTGCTGGTCTGGGACATCATGAAGAAGCCGCTCGCCACCCGGCTCGCCGAGCGCGCGCTGAACCCGGTGGTCGGCAAGAGCTTCGTGGCGTACGCGACCAAGCCGCACACTCCGCGGGTGGGCGCGTGACCTCACCGGGCCGTACGGAGCATCTGGTCCTGCCCGGAGTCCTCACGGCAGAGCAGGCCGCGCTGACGGTCGCAGGGATCCTCGCCGTCCAGCGCGAGGACGGCGCCATCCCGTGGTTCCGCGGGCACCACCTCGACCCGTGGGACCACACCGAGGCGGCCATGGCGCTGGACGCCGCGGGCGAGCACGAGGCCGCGGAGCGTGCGTACGGCTGGCTCGCCCGGCACCAGAACGAGGACGGCTCCTGGTACGCCGCCTACCAGGACGGTGACGCGGACCGGATCACCGACCGCAGCCGGGAGACCAACTTCTGCGCGTACGTCGCGGTGGGCGTCTGGCACCACTATCTCGCCACCGGCGACGACATGTTCGCCGACCGGATGTGGCCCGTGGTGCACGGCGCGGTCGAGTTCGTACTGCAACTCCAGCAGCCGGGCGGCGAGATCGGCTGGAAGCGGGAACCCGCCGAAGAGGGCGGAGCGGCTGTCGCGGACGCCCTGCTGACCGGTTCCTCGTCGGTCTACCAGGCGCTGCGCTGTGCGCTCGCGCTAGCTGACGCGCGTGAGGAGCCGCAGCCCGACTGGGAGTTGGCCACCGGCGCGCTGGGGCACGCGATCCGCAGCCACCCCGAGCGTTTCCTGGACAAGAGCCGCTACTCGATGGACTGGTACTACCCGGTGCTCGGCGGCGCGGTCGGCGGAGCGGCGGCGAAGCAGCGCATCGACGCCGGGTGGGACCGCTTCGTCGTTCCCGGCCTCGGGGTGCGCTGCGTGCTGCCCAACAACTGGGTGACCGGTGGCGAGAGCTGTGAACTCGCCCTGACGCTCTGGGCGATGGGGGAGTCGGACCGTGCGCTGGAGATCCTCCAGTCCATCCGGCACCTGCGCGCGGACGACGGCCTGTACTGGACGGGGTACGTCTTCGACGACCGGGCGCTGTGGCCGCTGGAGCGCACCAGCTGGACGGCGGGATCGCTGCTGCTCGCGGTGGCCGCCCTCGGCGGGGACGAGGCGACCACCGCGGTCTTCGGTGCGGAGCGGCTGCCGGCGGGGCTCGAACCGGACTGCTGCCGCTGACGGTGCACCGCGGTCGCTGCCGCCGGCCGCGGTGCTCGCCCCGCAGGCCGGCGGCTCAGTGCCGGCGTACCCGGCCCGCGACCAGGTGGCCGATGAAGAGGTACACGACCGCCGCGAGACCGTAGCCCGCGACGACGCGGGCCCACGCCTTGTCGAAGGTGAACAGGTCGCGGGACCAGCCGGCCAGCCAGTCGGCCGTGTTGTGGACGAAGGTCACCAGGTCATTGGCCCGGTTCGCGTCCAGCAGATACATCAGGATCCACAGGCCCAGGATGAAGGCCATGACATCGGCGATCACCATGATGACGTTCGCCGCCGGACTGCTGCCGTTCGAATATCTGGACATGGTCGAACGTGTTGCCGCTTGTGCGTGCGTGAAACCCGTGGCTCGAAAACCCGTACGGCCCTTCCCGGCTCGCGGTGGGTGCACGGCCGGGTGACGCTGCGGCAGTACGGGGTCGCGCGCCGCGCGTCCCGCCCAGTCCCGGTCCCCGGAGGTCCCGTGGTCACCCCAGCCCCGCTCCGTCGCTCCGTCGTCGCCGTGGCCCTGTCCGGTGCGCTGCTGGCCGGAGGTACGGCCTGCTCCAGCACCGGCGCCAGGAACACCGCCGCGCCGCAGGCGGCCCATGCGTCACCGACCAGCACGGCCCAGAAGCAGAAGCTCGCCAAGACGCGCTTCATCGCCAACGCGGGACTCGCGGCCGGTGCGACCTACCAGTGGATCGTGAAGCCGTACAAGAAGGGGAAGTTCAAGAAGGGTGCGAACGGCAGGACCTTCACGGTCATCAAGGCGGGGCTGGCCGGTACGTTCGCGTACAACAGGCTCAAGGCCGCGCTGAAGAACGCCAAGGGCGACCCGCTCCTGTCCAAGGCGGTCGCGCCGCTGACGGCCGGTGTCGCGTCGCTGAAGAGCCTGCCGAGCAAGCTGCGCAAGGGCGACGGCAACGCGGCGAGCACGTTCGACGGGGTGATCAACTCGGTGAAGGACGCGGGGAAGAGCGCGGGCGCCGACGTCAAGGACAAGGTGCCGTCCACCGGCCAGCTGTCCGGGGGCTGACCAACTCCTGGGGGCCGCCCCGGAGCCGCGGTACGCGGACCTGTCTGCCCGCGGTTCCGGCGGGGCCCCGGGAACGACTTCGCGCGCCCGCCGTGGAACGGCGGGCGCGCGAAGTCGGAAAGGGAGTCGCTAGGCGACCGGGGCGTGGCCGAGGTCGATGTCGAAGCCCGCCTGGTCGGCGCCGTTGACCCGCAGAGACGTGGCGACAGGCGCGAACCCGCTGGCGATCACGGTGTACTCGCCCTCGTCCAGATCGGTGAAGCCGTAGGTGCCGTCCGAGCCGGTGGTGACCGTGTCGATCACGTTCCCGGCCAGATCGATCAGCGTGACGTTGGCCTCCTCCAGCGCCTGACCGCCGGGGTTGCGCACGGTACCGCTGATCCGGGCGCCGGGTGAGAGCGCCACCTCGTACCAGTTCGACGCGCCGCTGGCGACCTCGGCGGGCATTGCCGCCGGGCGGTACCCGGCAGAGCTGACCGCCAGGGTGTAGCTGCCCGCGACGAGCTCGCGCAGTTCGAAGCCGCCGTCGGCACCGGTCGGGCCGGAGGCGATGACCTCGCCCCGGTGATCGGTGGCCACCACGAGGGCGCCGGTCAGTGTCCCGCCGCGCGCCGCGTCCCGGACCACGCCGGAGAGCGCCGCAGCGCCGCTGAGCAGCAGGTCGAAGCTGAGGGGCTCGGCCCCCACAGCCACGGTGGCCGCCTGCGGCTGACGGGCTCCCGCGGAACCGATCAGGATGTAGGTCCCGCTGCCGGGCGTACCGAGTGCGTAGCGCCCGTCGTCACCGGTCACCGTGCGGCCGAGCTGACGGCCGCCGACGTCGATGAGGGTGACCACCGCCTCCCGGACCACGCCGCCGTCGCTGTCGCGGACCAGGCCGTGCACCGGAGGCCCCGTGAGGTCCGGCCCCGCGTCCTGGAGGAGCAGTGTGTCGTCGGGGCGGCGGTGGTGGCCGTGGCCCGTACCGCCGAGCCCGGCGACCGCCGCCGGGTCCGCCCCGGTGACCCCGGCGAGCGCTGCCGTCGCGGTCTCGTCGGGTGCCGGTGCAGCCGGGGCGGCCCCGGCACTCTCGCCCGCCTTCGCGGCGTCCTCCGCCGCGCGTGCCTCAAGACCGGAGACCTGGCGCAGCGGCACCTCCTTGATGAACAGCACCAGCAGGAAGGCCAGCACGATGACGCCGGCACCCAGCAGGAAGACGACGTGCATGGAGTCGGCGAAGCCCTGCTTGAACGGCATGGCCAGGCGCGGGTCCAGCTTCTGGATGAACGAGGAGTCGCTGAGGACGCTCGAACCGCCGCCCCCGCCCGGGTTCTTCAGCATGTCGAACACCGGCTTGTTGGCCGGGTTCGACACTACGGACGGGTCGTGCAGCGCAGCCTGGAACTGCTGCGTGTGCGAGGCGGCCCTGAACGCCGAGGAGATCTTGTCGCCGACGTTGCTGAACAGCACCGACAGGAAGATCGCGGTACCTGCCGTGGCGCCCATCTGCCGGAAGAAGGTGGACGAGGCGGTCGCGACGCCCATGTCCTTCGGCGGCACCGCGTTCTGCACCGCGAGTACCAGCGTCTGCATGCAGCAGCCCAGGCCGAGCCCGAAGACCAGCATGTAGATCATGGTCTGCCACAGCGGCGTGTCCCACTGCACCTGGAAGTGGAACAGCAGCATCGCTGCGACCATCAGCACCGTGCCGATGACCGGGAAGATCTTGTAGCGGCCGGTCTTCGAAGTGACCTGGCCTGCCGCGATCGAGCTGATGATCATGCCCAGCATCAACGGCAGCATTTCCAGGCCGGACTTGGTCGGACTGGCGCCCTTCACGATCTGGAGGTACTGCGGGATCATCAGCATCCCGCCGAACATGCCCATACCGATGAGCACGGCGAGCACGCTGGTCTTGCTGAACGTCCCGTTGCGGAACAGCCGCATCGGGATCAGCGCGTCGTCCCCCATCCAGCGTTCCACGAAGATCCAGGCGATGATGCCGACGGCGCCGATCCCGTAACAGGCGAGCGACCGCGTCGCACCCCAGCCCCAGTCCCGGCCCTGCTCGGCGACGAGCAGCAGCGGAACCACACCGATGGCGATGGTCACCGCACCCCACCAGTCGATCCGGTGGTTGCGGCGGACATGGGGGATGTTCAGCACCTTCGCGACGACGAACAGCGCGATGATGCCGATCGGCACGTTCACCAGGAAGACCCAGCGCCATCCGGTGATGCCCAGGATGGTGTCCTGACCGGCCAGGAAGCCGCCGATCAGCGGGCCCGCCACGCTGGACGTGGCGAAGGTGGCGAGCATGTAGCCCTGGTAGCGCGCCCGTTCGCGCGGCGGCACGATGTCACCGATGATCGCCAGCGCGAGCGACATCAGGCCACCCGCACCGATGCCCTGGAAGGCACGGAACGCGGCCAGCTCGTTCATCGAGGTGGAGAAGGTGCACATCGCCGAACCGACGATGAAGATGGTGATCGCGGCCAGGAAGTACGGCTTGCGCCCGTGAAGGTCGGACAGCTTGCCGTACAGCGGCGTGGTGATCGTCGAGGTGATCAGGTAGGCGGTGGTCGCCCAGGCCTGCGCACTCAGTCCGTGCAGGTCGTCAGCGATCGTCCTGATCGAGGTGCTGACGATGGTCTGGTCCAGAGCGGCCAGGAACATGCCCAGCATCAGACCGCTCAGGATGGTCAGGATCTGCCGGTGGCTCAGTCCGCCCGGCGTCGGTATCGCCTTCGCCTCCACGGCGGGCGGGGATGTGGTGCTACTCATTCGTGCTTTCTCCCTGCTGTGCAGCTCTGCCCGAGTCCCCTCCGGTCCCCAGCTGCATGTGTTGATGTCTCACCAAGTCGTCGGTCAAGCGGGCCAGCAGCCGCATCAGCTGATAGCGGTCCTCGCCGGGCCAGGCCTGCAGGAACGTGGCAAGCTCGGCGTCCCGCTGGCTGCGGTACTCCTCGAACCTCGTGCGCCCGGCTTCGGTCGCGGAGAGCAGCGAGCCCCGGCGGTCCTCCGGATCGGTGTGGCGCTCCACCAGGCCGCGCTCCACCAGGGAGCGCACCTGCCGGCTGACCGTCGACAGGTCGAGGAACGCGTCCGCGGCCAGGTCGGTCGCCCTGCGTGAGCCGTCGTTCACCAGCCGGGCGAGCAACACCCGGTCGGCAGCGCCCGCCTCGGTCCTGGCGCGGTGCTTCCACGCCGTGATCAGGCGGGTCATCCGGACCAGTTCCGCGCCCAGCACGGAAGCGGTCTCCTCGGCACTCGCGGTGCCCTCGGCGGCGACTGGCCGCGCCGTCCGCGCACCGCTCTCAGCCGTACTTTTGATCATCGCAGTCCATTTAATTGCTTGTACCTAGCAAGTTATCGTAATGCATGCCTGAGGTAACTGTCTCCGGGCTTGCACGGGGGACAGGTGTACGGCTGAGCCCCCGGTGCGGCCGGCCGTCCGCACCGCCCGGTCACGTGCTCCCGGGGTCATTAGGGTGGTGCCATGACGTCACTGGGACATGACCGCTACTGCGGCGAACTGCTCCGGCAGACCGACCTGTTCAGGGAAGCGCTCGCGGGCGCCGACCTGACGGCGAAGGTGCCGACGTGCCCGGAGTGGAGCCTGGGCGAGCTGGCCCGTCATGTCGGCCGGGCGCACCGCTGGGCCGGGACCATTGTACGGACCCGGGCCACCGAGGTCGTACCGGACCAGCAGGTGCCGGACAGGGCGGGCCCCGCCGACGACGAGCCGGCCGCCCTGGACGCATGGCTGGCAGCAGGTGCCGCGGAGCTGGGGGCGGCGCTGCGGGAGTCCGGCCCCGACGCCCGGGTGTGGACGTGGGCGGCCGAGCAGCGCGCCGGTTTCTGGGCGCGCCGGATGGTTCACGAGACGGTGATCCACCGGGCGGACGCGGCCCTGGCGGCCGGTGTGCCCTTCGAGGTGGAGGCGGAGGTCGCCGCGGACACCGTCGACGAGTGGCTGGAGATCCTGGCCTTCGCCCAGGCGTCCGGCGACGAGGACGTCGCGGAACTGCGGGGAGCGGGCCGCTCGCTCCATCTGCACGCCACGGACGTGGCCGGGGCGGAGTGGCTGATCGAGTTCGCCGATGACGGGTTCAGCTGGCGCCGGGCACACGAGAAGGCCACGGTGGCGCTGCGGGGACCCCTGGTAGAGGTGGTCCAGGTCTTCTACCGGCGGCTGCCTGCGGACAGCGCCGGGGTGGAGGTGCTGGGGGACAGGGAGCTGCTGGACTTCTGGCTGGAGCGGGCTTCGTTCTAGTCGCCGCTCCAGGTCCATTCACGAACGCATCACTCGGGGAGCCGTTCCCTGTCTCGTCCGTCCCAAGAGATCTGAGCCGGGTCAGGGTGACGGGTCACCCTGAACTGCCCACGGTCTGACGGGGACGGGCCCAGGCGGTACGGGTTGTAAACCACGCCGCGACAATGAGCAGAAGCAGCCCGACGGTCGCCGCGGTGGCAATCCAGAGGCCAGGCAGCGCGTGAAGCGCGACCAGGCCGTTGGCCTGCTGCAGGGCATCTTCGGTCGTGTGCATCCTGGTCGCGGCCTGCGCCAGGGTGTATGGATCCCTGAATAGTTCAGCCACCGGTCCGAGAGCCGTATACGCACAAGCACCCGAGAGCATCCCCACAGCGCTGTCAGTGGAGCAGGCCCAAGCCGCGAGAAGCCCAATCCCCGCGATGAGGACGGTGAGCACAATCACTTGCGCCGCCCATTGCGCGGGGTAGTCGGACACGAGACAGCAGGAATCGAGTCGGGTGGTTCTGGTGGCGCCGTTCTCCGCCAACCTCACCGTCACGATGTCTTCCTGCCAAGGCAGCCATCTTCCGATGATCCAGGCACCTGCACAGATCACACTCAGGCCCGCCCAGCCGGCACTTGCCCAGGTAACCCGAAAGCGCAGGTCCCCGGTCCGCTTCAGGGACATCACGGCCACCACCGCTCCGGCGGTGGTGAGCACGGCCGAGGCGATCCCCCAGTAGAACCCCGGTGCGGGTGCGTAGAAATCCTGGGCCCCGGACGGCCCGGAACGGAGCGCGGACACCCAGTCCTGAATGTACGTGGCGGGATAGAGGAGCCCACTGACCGCGCAGATCCAGAGGCCGAGTCGGGCACTGCGCCTCATCGCCACGAGCAGGCTCCCGGCGATCACAATCGTGATCAGGGAAATGTTGAACGCCAAGTCGGAGCCATTGTCATGGAGCTTGTAGGACCCTCCCGACACGCCGACAAGCGCGTAGGTCGTGCGCACCTGGATCACCGCGCACAGAGCCGCTGCCGGCCCTGCTCCGACCGCTCCATGGCGCAGTCCGGGACGAGGCTTCTCCGAAGGTCCACGTCTGGTGGCCGGCGAAGTGTCCGGGCGCGATGCCGCCGTTACGGTCCTGGTCGGTGCTGACGCCTTGGGCGTACGCGGCGTGAGTTCGGCCAGGGCGGCTTGAGCGGTGGGCCGGTCGGCGAGGTCCTTGGCCAGCAGCCGGACGATGAGGTCGGCCAGCTCCTCGGCGTGCTGCGGAGGCTCGGGGTGGTGGGCGACGACGGCAGCGAGGGATGCCTTGGGGGTGTCGCGCTGGAATGGAGAGAAGCCCTCCACCGCGTGGTAGAGCGTCACTCCGAGGGAAAACAGATCACCGGCGGGGCCGTCACTGCCGCGTTCGATGCGCTCAGGGGCTACGTAGTCCAGCGAACCGATCAGCACGCCGCTGCTGGTGATCCTCGTGTCGCTCTCGTGCACGGCGAGGCCGAAATCGGCGAGCAGGATCCGGCCGTCGTCGGCCAGCAGCACATTGGATGGCTTGACATCCCGGTGCACGATGTCCGCCGAGTGCGCAGCCTCCAGTGCCGACAGCACCCCTGCCGCGATCGTCCGCACGCGTCCGACCGGAAGGCGGCCGTGGGCGCGTATCTCATCAGCGAGTGTGTGCCCGGAGACGAGTTCCATGACGATCCACGGGACATTTCCCTCGACTACCACGTCGTGGACGGCAACGATGTTGGGTCGAGTGCGCAGTTGGGCGGCGTTACGCGCCTCTCGCATGGCCCGAGCTGCCCGTTGCGCCCGTTCCTGATCGGATCCGTCCGCGGGAAGCGAGACCGCTTTGACCGCGACGTCGACGCGTAAGTTTTCGTCCCGAGCCTTCCATACGCGCCCGAACCCGCCCGATCCCAGTTCGCATATGAGCCGGTAGCGCCCGGCGACAAGCACACCCGGCTCACCCTCGTCCGCCACTCTTGCCCCCGCTGATCGCCAACCCCAGGACCAGCGCACAGCATGGCACAGCCCAACAAGAGCCCTGGCGCGGTCCGTGCCGACCTGGTGCCTTCCAGATCGCGCGCCATCACGGGGCGAACGTTGCCCGCCGCGGGCCCAGCGGCGCCGCGGCAGGCTCCCCTCGGCTGATGGACCTGGCCCGCACTGGATTCCGGCAGCCGCTCCGGACACCCGTGGGCGAGCTGTCCGTGCCCCGGGCCTGCGTTGTCCGGCCCGGCCCCGGACTCAGCTGTTCAGCTCCGCCAGTACCCGTAGCGTCGTGAGGTCGGGTGCTGTCACCAGCAGGTCCGTCACCGGGCCCTTGCGCCACAACTCCAGTCGCTCCGCGATACGTTGGCGCGGGCCCACCAAGGAGATCTCGTCGGCGAACGCGTCCGGGACCGCCATGACCGCCTCCTCCTTGCGGCCCGCCAGGAACAGCTCCTGGATCCGGTGGGCCTCCGCCTCGAACCCCATCCGCGCCATCAGGTCGGCGTGGAAGTTGCGGGCAGCGTGGCCCATGCCGCCGATGTAGAAGCCGAGCATCGCCTTCACCGGGAGCAGGCCGTCCGCCACGCTGTCGCACACATGGGCACGGGCCATCGGGGCGATCATGAAGTCCTCCGGGAGCCCGGTGAGCGCCGCCTCGTAGACGTCGGCGCGGGTCGGCGACCAGTACAGGGGGAGCCAGCCGTCCGCGATGCGGGTGGTCTGGGCGATGTTCTTCGGGCCCTCCGCGCCCAGCAGGACGGGGAGCCCGGCCCGCAGCGGGTGGGTGATCGGCTTGAGGGGCTTGCCGGTCCCGGTGCCGTCGGCCCCCCGGTACGGGTGCGAGTGGAAACGGCCGTCCAGCGCCACGGGAGCCTCGCGCCTGAAGACCTGGCGGATGACGTCGACGTACTCGCGGGTGGCGGTGAGCGGACTGCTGGGGAACGGGCGGCCGTACCAGCCTTCCACCACCTGTGGCCCCGAAAGCCCCAGCCCCAGCATCATCCGGCCGCCGGAGAGGTGGTCGAGGGTCAGTGCGTGCATCGCGGTGGCCGTGGGGGTGCGGGCTGCCATCTGCGCGATCGCGGTGCCCAGCTTGATGCGGGAGGTGTGAGCCGCTATCCAGGCCAGGGGGGTGAAGGCGTCGGACCCCCAGGCCTCGGCGGTCCAGACGGAGGCGTAGCCGAGGCGTTCGGCCTCCTGGGCCAGTTCGAGATGACCGGGGTCGGGGCCGCGGCCCCAGTAGCCGAGGGCGAGTCCTAGACGCATCGTGAAGCCTCCCGGTCGCAAGGTATCTGACGGGTCGTCAGGCGACTGTAAGGGCAACGGCCCCCGCCCGGAAGGGGCGAGGGCCGTGAGGCGCAGGACCGGTCGGACCGTCCTGATCCGGAGGGAAGAGGCTATCCGCGCTGGATGCCCGTGGTGTCCTGCAGTACGCCGCGGCGGCCGTCCTGCGTCTGCGCGATCAGACCAGGACCGCGCTGCTCGACCGCGAGGTACCAGGTGCCCGGTGCCAGCTCCGCGATGGGTGTCGGCGAACCGTCCTCCGCGTACAGCGGGCGGGCCACCGGAACCGCGAACCAGAACGGTGCGAACTCCCCGGCGGGAGCGTCACCGGCGGGCTGCGCCTGCTGTGCGGCCGGGGGCTGCTGGGTGTCCTGCGGCTGGCCGGGCTGACCGCCGAACGCGGCGGGCTGAGGCTGGCCGGGCTGCGGCTGGGCGCCGTAGGGGTGCTGGGCCTGCGCGCCCGGGTATCCGTAGCCCTGGCCCGGCGCGCCGGCTGCCTGCACGCCGTACGGGGACGGGGTCACGGCGGCCGGACGCGGGGCGCTCATCAGCGGGGCCTTGAGGGCGGGGAGGAGCGGTCCGGCGACAGCCGCACCCGCGAGCACCAGGGCCGCGATGAACCCGAGGATGAGGCCGGCCCCCCGGCTCGAAGCGTCGATCAGGGTCCAGAAACCGGTCCAGGCGGCGAAGATGGTGAACGCGACGCCGAACTGGGCCATGTCCAGACCGGCGACCTTGCGCGGCTGGGGCAGGGAGCGGGCCACGGTGATCAGGGCTGCCCCGATGACGCCTGCCACGTAGATGGCCATCAGTGTGCCCAGCGAGTCCCATGCGGTGGGGTTGCTGAGGTTCGAGCAGTAGGAACCGCTGCACTGGTTGCCGTAGGAGGTGAGGTCGAGGAACGAGGCGATGAACAGCACCACCGCTGCTCCGATCACCACGCCGTCGCCTCGTGTGAGGGAGCGGATGTTCACGTAGGAATCCTTTGTAGTCGGCTCGTCGGGGCGGCGTGGAGCTCGGGGGCGGCTCCCCGTCGTAGGGGTGAATCTATCGTCTGCCCCGGTGGGTCGTGTGCCGGGTCTCGTCACTCCGCGTGGAGAAAGCTGCTGATGCCGTCCGCGATCCCCTGGGCGGCCTTCTGGCGCCAGCTTCCACTGGTCAGCAGAGCGGCATCCTTGGGGTCACGCATATTGCCGCATTCGATGAACACTTTGGGGACGGTTGAGAGATTGAGCCCCCCGAGATCGCCACGGGTGTCCAACCCCGTACCTCCGCCGATGTAGTTGGAGGGCGCACTTCCGGTTTCCCGGACGAAGTTCCCGGCGATGCGGGAGCCGAGGTCGTGAGACGGGGCCACGATGCGCGCGGTGTTGGCCCCGCCCGCCTTCACTCGCGCGGGAAGGATCACGTGGAAGCCGCGGTGGCCGACCGCTGAGCCGTCGGCGTGCACGGAGACGGCGGCGTCCGCTTTCGCCGTATTGCCGACCGCGGCCCGTTCGGTCACACAGGGGCCGAAACTGTGGTCGTCGTCCTGGGTCAGTCTGACCTTGGCTCCCTGCTTTTCGAGCAGGGAGCGCAGCCGGTGCGAAACGTCGAGCGTGAAACGGGCCTCGGCATAACCGTTATTGGTCGAAGTGCCGGTGGTGTCGCACTCTGTTGTGCCATTACCGATATTTACCCGTCGATTGATTTCGGTCGGGTGGCGGTAGTTGTTCGGGTTGTGCCCCGGGTCGATCACGACCACTTTCCCGGCGAGGGGCCGGTGCCCGGCGGGCTCGCCGTTGCCGGGCTTGGCGTCGCCGCCCGCCGCGTGCGAGCGGGCGGGCTGCGCGGGGGTGGTGCCCGCACCGTGGCCGGGTGCGCCGTCCCCGGCCTGTCCGGCTCCGGCGGGCGGCCGGCCCGACTCCTTCGCCGACGTGCTGTCGGCGGGCCCGTCCACGGCGTGCCAGATCAGCCAGCCCGCGAGACAGGCGGTCACGAGGGCGGCGACCGTGATCACCGCCGGGGATCTGCCGAGGCGGCGCGAGAGGGAGGGACGGTTGTCGTCATCGTCGTACAGCACGGCGCGAGCTTAGACCCACCGGCAGTTGAGGGTGCGGCGTCGCAGGCCTCGCGCGCGCTCAGATTCCCTTACCGGTGCGGCGCAGGACGCGGAGCGAGCCGGTCACCGAGACCTCCGCGAAAGCGCCGGACGCGAGGGCCCTGAGGTAGATGCGGTACGGGGCCTGGCCGCCGTCCGCCGGGTCCGGAAAGACATCGTGGATGAGCAGGAGCCCGCCGTCCGCGAGGTGCGGGGCCCAGCCCTCGTAGTCGCCGCTCGCGTGCTCGTCGGTGTGGCCGCCGTCCACGAAGACCAGACCGAGCGGACCGCTCCACGCCTTCGCGACCTGCGGGGACCGGCCGACCATGGCGATCACATGGTCTTCGAGCCCGGCCTTGTGCAGGGTGCGGCGGAATGTGGGGAGCGTGTCCATGAGGCCGGTCTCGGGGTCCACGACGGAGGGGTCGTGGTACTCCCAGCCGGGCTGCTGCTCCTCGCTGCCGCGATGGTGGTCGACGGTGATCGCGGTGACCCCGGCCGCCCGCGCGGCGTCGGCGATGAGCAGGGTGGAGCGGCCGCAGTAGGTGCCCACCTCCAGGAGCGGGAGGCCGAGCCCCGCGGCCTGCCCGGCCGCTTCGTACAGCGCCAGCCCTTCGTGCGTGGGCATGAACCCCTTGGCGGCCTCGAATGCGGCCAGGGTCGCCGGCGTGGGGGCGGCCATGGGGAACCTCCTGTGGGGGTGGGGCGGATGAGGTACGGCTGGACTGGGCTGGGCAATGGTAGTGCGGGTGCCCCGGGGGCCCTGTGCGTGCCCCCGGTCTCCCGCCGCCGTTCGTTCCGCGGGCCGTTCCGGCCCGCCCCGCCCGTCTCTCCTACCGGGTCGCGCTCGCCGGCACGGCCGAGCCCAGCCGCAGGTCCACCGCCACCAGTTCGTCCACGCTCGTGTACGCGACATGGGTGGCCAGCGGCGGACGTCCGGGCGCCGTGACGGCCAGGATGTACGCCCCGGCCGAGCGCGCGGCGAGGGCGAAAGCGCCCGCTCCGTCCGCCACCACGATGCCCGCCTGCCGGCCGCGGTGGTCGATCAGGGTGACCGTGGCGCGCGGTACCGGGGAGCTGTCGGCGTCGAGCACCCTGCCCCGGAACCCGCGGAAGTCCTGGCCGGCGGGGAGGGTCCGGATGTCGGAGAAGCTCTGCTCGCCGGGCACCGCGATGTCGGAGACGGGGGCCGTGCCGGTCGCACTCGTGGAGACGGGCTGCTGCGCGGTGGCCGCGCGCTTGCGTGAGGGCAGGAACGCCGCGAACACCAGGCCCACGGCCACCGCGACGGTCGCGATCAGGAACGAGGTGCGGAAGCCGCTCATGCTCGGTACGGAGACCGGGCCGATCGCGACCGAGGAGTGGGCGAGCACCATGCCGATCACCGCGCTCGACACCGAGGTGCCGATGGAACGCATCAGGGTGTTCAGGCCGGTTGCCGCGCCCGTCTCGGAGGGGTCGACCGCACCGATGATCAGCGCGGGGAGCGAGGAGTAGGCGAGGCCGATGCCCGCGCCGACGACGACCGAGATGATGATGGTCTGCCAGGGCGCGCTCATCAGACCGAGCCCCGCCCCGTAGCCGATCGCGATGATCAGCATGCCGATCATCAGCGAGACCTTGGCGCCGTACTTCGCGGCGATCCGGGCGTAGATCGGTGCGGTGAGCATCATGGTGAGCCCGAGCGGCGCCACGCACAGGCCGGCGACCACCATTGACTGGCCGAGGCCGTAGCCGGTCGACTCCGGCAGCTGGAGCAGCTGCGGCAGGACCAGGGATATGGCGTAGAAGGCGACACCGACCATGATCGACGCCAGGTTGGTGAGCAGCACCTCGCGGCGGGCGGTGGTGCGCAGGTCGACCAGCGGGGCCGCCACCCGCAGCTCCATCACGCCCCACAGCAGCAGGATGGCGATCGCCGCGGCGAAGAGGCCGAGTGTGGTGCCCGAGGTCCAGCCCCAGTCGGAGCCCTTGGTGACGGGCAGCAGCAGGCAGACCAGACCTGCCGAGAGGCCCAGCGCGCCGAAGGTGTCGAAGCTGCCACGGGCGCGGGTCGAGGACTCCGGTACGAAGATGAGGGTGAGTGCCATCGATACGACGCCGAGTCCCGCGGCGCCGAAGAACAGGGCGTGCCAGTCGGCGTGCTGCGCCACGAGAGCGGCGGCCGGCAGGGCGAGCCCGCCGCCGACGCCGATGGAGGAGCTCATCAGCGCCATGGCCGAGCCGAGCTTCTCGCGGGGCAGCTCGTCACGCATGATGCCGATGCCGAGCGGGATGGCGCCCATGGCGAATCCCTGGAGGGCGCGCCCGACGATCATGACCAGCAGGTTGTCGGTGAACCCGCAGATCAGCGAGCCGATCACCATGACGGAGAGACTGGCGAGAAGCATCCGCCGCTTGCCGTAGAGGTCCCCGAGCCGTCCCATGATCGGGGTGGATATCGCACCCGCGAGCAGCGTGGCGGTCATGACCCAGGTGGCGTTCGACGGGGCGGTGTCCAGCAGCGTCGGCAGGTCCTTGATGACCGGGACGAGCAGCGTCTGCATGACTGCCACGACGATGCCTGCGAAGGCGAGGACGGGCACGATGCCGCCCCTGCCGCGGGGTGCGCGCGGTTCCTCGGTGGTTGTCTCGGGCAGCGAGGGAGCGGCCTGTGTCATGCGTGAAGCCTCCGGGGGCGTGAGAGCGACCGGTCTGCGACCGGTCGTTGCATGGTGAAAGCTTCTGGAGGGGTCGTGTATTCCGGTAAACGCCGGATAAGTGTCGCGTGATCTGTGTCACCCGCCCCGGTCCCGGTATCTGACCTTCCGTCAGAATGGAACGTGTTCTAGTCTCCCTGGGTATGGGCATCGGAATCACGCAGGAGCACAGGGAGTTGGCCGACGCCGTGCGCGGGCTTCTGGCGCGGGAGGCTCCGCCAGGGAAGGTCCGCGAACTGCTCGACGCGCCCCCCGGCAGCGTCGGGCGGCCCGCCCACTGGACCGCACTGGCCGGGCAGGGGCTGCTGGGCGCCCATCTGCCCGAGGCGTACGGGGGCGGGGGCGGAGGTCTGCCGGAGCAGGCGGTCATCCTGGAGGAGGCGGGCCGCGCGGCGCTGCCCGGCCCGTATCTGCCGACCGTACTGGCCTCCGCCGTCCTGCACCGGGCGGGCCGCCCCGATCTCGCGGCGCCGCTCGCGGACGGACGGCGGACCGGCGCGGTGGCGTTCGGCGACGTGAGTGACCCCGTGCTCGGCGGTGCGGAGGCCGATCTGGTCCTGCTGCGCCACGAGGGGGGCTGGGCCGCCGTGGACGCCGGCGGTCTCGAGGTGCGCGCCCAGGAGAGCGTGGACCCGACCAGACCGACCGCGCGGGTGCGGCTGCGGGCGGATGTCCCCGCAGGCCGGCTGCTGACGCTCGACGCCACGCTCGTCACCGACCTGGCAGCCGTCCTGTTCGCCGCCGACGCCTGCGGCACGGCCGCCTGGGCGCTGCACACAGCGACCGAACACGCCAAGGTGCGCGAACAGTTCGGGCGGCCCATCGGCCAGTTCCAGGCCGTCAAGCACCTCTGCGCCGACATGCTCCTGCGGGTCGAGCAGGCCAGGGCGCTGACCTGGGACGCGGCGCGCGCCGCCGACGAAGGAACGACCACCGGCGAAGTGCGCGGGCTCGTCGCCTCACTCGCGGCCGCCACCGCGCTGGACGCCGCCCACAGCTGTGCCAAGGACTGCATCCAGATCCTCGGCGGCACCGGCTTCACGTGGGAACACGACGCGCACCTCCATCTGCGCCGCGCCATGGTCGCCCGGCAGCTGCTCGGGCCCGGTGACACCCACCGGGCCCGTGCGGTACGGCTCGCGGGCGCAGGCGCGCGCAGGGAACTGCGCCTGGAGCTCCCCGCCGAAGCCGCGCCGTACCGGGAGCGGGCCCGCCAGGTGATCGGCGCCGCACGCGGCCTGGACCCCGCAGCGGCCCGCCGCGCCCTCGCCCCCACCGGATACGCGGCGCCCCATCTCGCCGAGCCGTACGGGCTCGGCGCGGGCCCGGTGCAACAGCTCGCCGTGCAGCAGGAGCTGGCGGACGCCGGGGTGAAGGTCAGTGAGCTGGGAATCGCGACCTGGGTGGTGCCCTCGCTGCTCGCGTACGGGACGGACGAGCAGCGCGCACGCCATCTGGCCCCGACGCTCAGCGGCGAAGCGCTCTGGTGCCAGCTCTTCTCGGAGCCCGGGGCCGGATCCGACCTCGCCTCGCTGCGCACCCGCGCGGACCGGGTCGAAGGCGGCTGGCTGGTCAACGGCCAGAAGCTCTGGACCTCGGCCGCCCAGTGGGCCGACTACGGAATCCTCCTCGCCCGGACCGACCAGGAGGCACCCCGGCACAAGGGGCTCACCTACTTCCTGGTGGACATGAAGCGGGCCTCCGGGATCGACATCAGGCCACTCAAGGAGATCACCGGCGACTCGCTCTTCAACGAGGTGTACTTCGACGATGTACTGCTGCCCGACGACGCGGTCCTCGGCGAGGTCCACGACGGCTGGCGGGTCGCCCGTAACACCCTGGGCAACGAACGGGTCCACATGGCCGACCAGTTGACGTTTCCCACCGGCCTCGAAGCGCTGATCGCGCGGTCGGAAGCGCTGGACGGCGCCCATCGCGCCCGGATCGGCGCGCTCGCCGCCGAGGCGCACGCCCTCGCCTGCATCGGGCTGCGCACCACGCTCCAGCAGGTGTCCGGCATCGAACCGGGAGCGGGCGCCTCCGTGCGGAAGCTGGTGCAGACCCCGCACCAGCAGAAGGTCGCCGAACTCACCCTGGAACTGCTCGGCCCGGCCGGAGCGGTCCGCGAAGGCGAGGGGGAGCGGGCGGTCCACGGCTTCCTCATGTCGCGGTGCCTGACCATCGCGGGCGGAACCACCCAGGTGCAGCTCAACGTCGTCGCCGAGCGTCTGCTCGGCCTGCCGCGCGACCCGTGAGACGGGGCCGGCAGGCTGCGGGCCCGGCGTACGACCGGCGCCGGCCGGGAGGGAAGCACTGCCCGGCGCGGAGCGGGCACGGTCCTGTCAGGACATGCTCCAGGCCCAGAACTTCCCCTTCGCGATGTACTTGAGGAGGGTGTTGAAATCGTCCTTGACGTCCTGCGGTGTCTTGTCCTGCGGAAACAGGGGCACGATCCGCTGCCGGTCGAGTGCGTCGGCCGCCAGCCGCTGCTTGTACCGGTTGTAGACCTTCGCGATGTCGCTGCGCACCGTTTCGCCCCTGGCGGTGCCGGGCACGGGGAGGCCGCGTGTGCGGTCGTCATTGGTGGCGGCGATGGAGGCGATGTCCATCAGGAAGCAGTCGATGAGGTCGGTGACGTCCTGTTCCCGGGCGCCGGGCTGCTTGTTCTGCACGTCCTTGAGCAGCAGATCCGCCATTTCCAGTGTGACATCGCGGTAGACGGTGAAGCGCGGGCTGCCGGGAATCGCCCCGAGCACATGGTCCGCCTGCTTGGCCTTGTCCGAGTTCATCGAAGCGAACCCGTCCGGCCCTCCCCTCTCCTCGCCCTCCAGCCCCGGCACGGGGAAGGGCATGCCCCGGAAGCCCGCCTCCTCCCCCCGCAGGCCGGACTTGCTCTCCGCCAGCGGGTGGATACCGAACTCGTGGCAGAGCATGCCGGCGATGTGTCCCATGCCGTAGTTCTCGAAGTAGTAGGAGGCGAGAGTGACGAAGACACCCTTGTCCCCCTTGTCGGTCACATCGGCCGGGGAGTCCGTGGTGCGCTGCTCCAGGGTGATTTCGCAGGTACGGCCGTTGATGTACTGCATGATGGCGGTGTGCGACGTGAGGAGCTGGATGATCCGGCTGGCCTTCTCGTGGTACTCCGGGTATTTGGCCGACACGTTGGTGAACGCGACAGTGCCACTGGCCACCCGCATCCGCTGCACGGCGGGCACGGCCCGCTGCACACCGCCCGCGCCGCCTCCAGGGGCAGGCTCCGGCCGGCTCTCCTGCGGTACGGGGGCCGACATGACCCGCGACGCGTTGGCTTCCGCCTCCCGCTCGAACCTGTCCGAGGGGTCCGAGACGTGCAGACCGCTGCCGTTGTCGCTGCCGGCGACCGGTCCCTGGCGCTGCTGGATGACGTGGGTGAGCTCGTGGGCGAGTGTGTGCTGATCGGACCCGCCCTCGCCGATGACGACGTGATGGCCGGAGGTGTAGGCGCGGGCACCGACCTCGGCGGCCGACGTGCGGGCCGCGCTGTCGGTGTGGACACGGACCTCCGAGAAGTCGGCGCCCAGCCGGGCCTCCATGTCGGTGCGGACGCCGTCGTCGAGGGGCCGGCCGCCGGAGCGCAGGACCTCGTGGACGGCGGAGCGCTGGACGGAGGCCGGCCCGGCCGGCAGATGACCGCAGCCCGCGCCGTGCCGGTGCGCCTCCTGGGCCGCGGCCGGGCCGCTCTGCTCGGTCCGGCGCAGCATCTGGACGACGGCGGCGTTGCCCGCGGTGCGCTGCAGGGCGGAGAGGGTCAGTGGTGACCCGTCCCCGCCGCGGGACGCGGCCGGCCGGCCTGCGGGGACGTGGCCCGGTGCCCGCTCGGTGTTCGTGCCGTCGGGTGTCCTGGCAGTGTCTCGGGCGTGCATGGGGAACTCTTCCGACAGCGGGAGGCGACCCTCCCTGGATACCGCGTGCGCGCCCTGTTGCGCCAGGGACGCAAGGGCAGCGGACACCGTCTGAAGAGGCAGAGTCCGGCGCCCGGCCGCCCGCAGCCGCCGCTGCGGCCGGGCGCTTCGGTATCCGTCGCCGCGGGGGGGGGGGCTCCTGGCCGCAGGGGCGCCGGACCCTGCTTCCCGGAACGGCACCCGCCGTACGACAGGCTGAGGGACGGTACGCGAACGAGCAGACCCGCACAGGAGGCACTCCATGGCCGAACACCCCGCCCCGCACCCCGGCATCACGCCGGGAGCCGACCCCGGTGCGCCCGCCGCGTCCCCGCTTTCCGGCCTGCGCGTCGTCGACCTGTCGAAGATCCTCGCCGGTCCCTACGTCACCATGTCGCTCGCCGATCTCGGCGCCGAGGTCATCAAGGTCGAGCACCCCGAAGGCGGCGATCCGACACGGCGGTGGGGGCCGCCCTTCAACGGTCCGGACGCCACCTACTTCCTCGCGGCCAACCGCAACAAGCGCTCCATCGCCCTCGACCTCAAGTCCCCGGCCGGGCAGGAGGCGGTGCACCGGCTGCTGGCGAGCGCCGATGTCCTCGTGGAGAACTTCCGGCCCGGCAGCTCCCTCGCCGCAATCTTCGACTACGAGCTGCTGAGCGCCCGCTATCCGCGCCTGGTGCTGCTGCACATCTCCGCGTTCGGCGAGACCGGCCCGCTGCGCGACGACCCCGGCTACGACATGGTCGCGCAGGCGTCCGCCGGACTGATGTCGCTGACCGGCGAGCCCGACGGGCCGCCGCTCAAGGCCGGTTACGCGATGGGTGACCTCGGCGCCGCCCTCTTCGGTCTGATCGGTGTCACATCGGCGCTGGTGGAGCGGGAACGCACCGGCCGCGGCCAGTACGTGACCACCTCGCTCTACGAGTCGCAGCTCGCCCTGCACATCAACTGGGCAACCGGGTACTTCGCCACCG
The DNA here is from genome assembly GCF_045161865.1 of Streptomyces sp. NBC_00859. Classification (NCBI taxonomy): domain Bacteria; kingdom Bacillati; phylum Actinomycetota; class Actinomycetes; order Kitasatosporales; family Streptomycetaceae; genus Streptomyces; species Streptomyces sp. NBC_00859. The sequence goes on from NZ_CP108826.1 coordinate 5,811,000, forward strand.
GCGAGCGCCCGGCACGGCTCGGCTCCGGGCACCCCAGCCTCGTTCCGTACCAGGCATATCCGGCCGCCGACGGGCATTTCGTGATCGCCGTCGGCAGTGACGGGCTGTTCCGCAGGCTCTGCGCCGCGCTCGACCGCCCCGACCTGGCGGACGACCCGCGCTTCAGTACCAACCGTGACCGCGTCGCCCACCGCGGCGAACTCAACGCCGAGCTGGAACGGATCCTGGGCACGGCCGATGTCGCGCACTGGTGCGAGACCCTCAAGGCGGCCGGCGTACCCGCAGCCGCGATCCGCACCCTCGACGAGGTGTACGACTGCCCGCAGACCGCGGCCCTCGGCATGGTCCAGGAGGTCGACCGCCCGGACGCCGGCCCGCTCCAGCAGGTCGCCTTCCCCGTCAGCTTCCGGGGCGAGCGGCCCTCCGTACGCACCGCGCCGCCGGCCCTCGGGCAGCACAGCCGCGAGATCCTCGCCGAACTCGGCTACGGAGAGGCCGAGATCGACCTGCTCACCCGGGGCCCGTCGGACTGAGCCCGCGCTGCCCGCGCACACGTCGGCCGTCAGGGCGGACACACCGCGGACCGCACGGCACCCCACCGCAATGCCGCACACCGTCACGCCCGCGCCGGGCGCCCACCGCACACACGGCCTTCCGCTGAGCGCCTGCCGCTGTCACTATCTATGAATCTGACGGAGCGTCAGAAATCACCGCCCGCGCCGGGCACCGGACGGCGCGGGCGCGCCCGGAAGGCGGGACAGGACCATGAAGGCGTACATCGTCGGCGTCGGGATGACCAAGTTCGAGAAGCCGGAGAGCCGGGACTGGCAGTACTGGGACATGGCGAAGGAGGCGGGCACCCAGGCACTCGCCGACGCCGGGGTCGGCTACGAACAGGTGGAGCAGGTGCCCGTCGGATACTGCTTCCAGGCCTCCACGGCCGGACAGCGCGCCGCCTACGAACTGGGGCTCACCGGGATACCCGTCTACAACGTCAGCAACAACTGCGCCACCGGATCGACGGCGCTGATGATGGCGCGCCAGTTCGTCGAGGGCGGGATCTCGGACTGTGTGCTCGCGCTGGGCTTCGAGAAGATGAAGCGCGGCGCGCTCGGGGGCGGCGCGGACAGCGGCGACTTCAAGACCTCGCCGGTCGCCAGGCACTACGGGATCATGGCCGCCGGACACGGCTTCGAGATGTCGCCGCCCACCGCGCAGATCTTCGGCAACGCGGCGCGGGAGCACATGGAGCGGTACGGGACGACCGCCGCGCAGCTGGCCGCCGTCGGCGCCAAGAACCACCGGCACTCGGCGGGCAACCCGCGCGCCCAGTTCCAGGACGTCTACACGGTCGACGAGGTGCTGGCGGCGAAGACCATCCACCGGCCGCTCACCAGACTCCAGTGCTCACCGACCTCGGACGGCTCGGCCGCCGCGGTCGTCGTGTCCGAGCGGTTCGTCGTCGAGCACGGACTGCACGACAAGGCGGTCGAGATCGCCGGGCAGGCGATGACGACGGACACCGGTGAGAGCTTCGCGTCCGGTTCGTGCATCGACGCGGTGGGGCGGCCGATGTCACGCGATGCGGCACGGCAGGCGTACGAGCGGTCCGGGCTCGGCATCGAGGACGTGGACGTCGTCGAGCTGCACGACTGCTTCTCGGTGAATGAACTGCTGACCTACGAGGCGCTGGGCATGTGCGCCGACGGGGAGTCCGGCAAGCTCGTGGAGAGCGGCGCCACGACGTACGGCGGCCGGTGGGTGGTGAACCCGTCGGGCGGCCTCATCTCCAAGGGCCACCCACTCGGAGCGACGGGCCTGGCCCAGGCGGCGGAGCTCGTCTGGCAGCTGCGTGGCGAGGCGGGCGCCCGGCAGGTGGCGGGCGCCAGGACCGGGCTCGCGCACAACATCGGTCTCGGCGGAGCGGCGGTGGTGACGCTGTTGCGGCGGGGATGACGGCGCCGTGACGGCCGGGGAGGCGGTGCGGCCCTGCGGTGCTCCGCCCCACGGGAGCGGGCACGAGGCCGGTCCGCACCCCAGGACCTGCCGACCAGGGGCGCTGCGCCACTGCGCCACTGCGCCGCTGCACCGATATACGGATGCACCCTGCAACGAATGGGTGTCACGATGGCACTCATGCTGCGAACATCACCGGACGCCCGCACCGCCGTGCCACGGCCCGCCCCCACCCGTACCTGGCTGGTGGTGCTCGCCGCCTGCGCGGGGCAGTTCCTCGTTGTTCTGGATGTCTCCGTCGTCAACGTCGCCCTGCCCTCGATGCGTACCGGTCTGGGCCTCAGCGGCCCCGGCCTGCAGTGGGTGGTGAATGCCTACGCCATCGCCTTCGCCGGTTTCATGCTGCTGGGCGGACGCGCCGGTGATCTCTTCGGCCGCAAGCGGATGTTCCTCGTCGGGCTCGGGCTCTTCACGCTCGCCTCACTGGCCGGGGGACTCGCCCAGGAAGGGTGGCAACTGCTCGCCGCGCGCGCGGTGCAGGGCCTCGGCGCGGCCGTGCTGGCCCCCTCGACCCTCACCATCCTCACGTCGGCCGTCCCGGAGGGCGCGGCCCGTGCGCGGGCCATCGCCACCTGGACCGCTGTCGGTGCGGGCGGTGGCGCGGCGGGCGGCCTGGTCGGCGGGGCGCTGACCGACGCGCTGTCCTGGCGCTGGGTCCTGCTGATCAACGTGCCGGTCGGCGTACTCGTCCTGGCGGGCGCGGCCCGCTGGATCACCGAGAGCCGGGCGGGCGGCGCCCGGCGGCTCGACCTGCCCGGCGCGGTGCTCGTCACCGCGGGTACGGCCACCCTCGCGTACGGGATCGTGCAGACCGAGGCCAAGGGGTGGACGGCCGCTGCGACGCTGGTGCCGCTGCTCGCAGGACTGGCGTTCCTCGGCCTGTTCCTGGTTGTCGAGGCGCGCACCCCGAAGCCCCTGATGCCGCTGAAGCTGTTCAGGGTGCGCTCGGTGGCCGCCGCCAACGCGGCGATGTTCGTGTGCGGCGCGGGCAGCTTCGGCATGTGGTTCTTCATGACGCTGTACGCCCAGAACGTGCTCGGCTACACACCGTTCGGCGCCGGACTCGCCCTCATACCCAGCTCCCTGAGCGTCGTCGCCGGGTCCAAGTCCGCACCGCGGCTGATGCCGCGCTTCGGGGCGAAGAACGTGGCGGTCACCGGCATCCTGATCACCGCGGCCGGATTCGGCTGGCAGTCCACGATGACCGCGCACGGCGCGTACCTCACGTCGATCATGCTGCCGGGCATGCTGATGATGGCGGGCGCCGGTCTCGCCATGACGCCGCTCGCCTCGCTCGCCACGTCGGGTGCGGCGCCCGGCGATGCGGGCCTGGTCTCCGGGCTGGTCAACACGTCCCGCACACTGGGCGGTTCACTCGGCCTCGCGGTCCTCTCCACCGTGGCCGCGTCCCGCACCGGGGGACACGCCGGGACGGAGGCGCTCACCGCGGGGTACGCCCTGGCGTTCCGGTGGGGCGGGTTCATCCTGCTCGCCGGCGTGGTGCTGATGCTGCTGTGGATGCCCGGGGACCGCAGGCCGGTCATCGGCCGCCCGGCCTCCTCGCCTGAACCGTCCGGCGACTGACCGGGCCGCACCCGTGCCTCCGGCTACAGCCAGCCCTGCCGGCGGGCCGACCGTACGGCCTCCATCCGGTTGCGGGTGCCGGTCTTGCCGATCGCCGACGAGAGGTAGTTGCGGACCGTCGACTCCGAGAGATGCAGCTTCCCGGCGATGTCGGAGACGGTCGCCCCGTCCACCGAGGCGTTCAGCACATCGCACTCCCGCGCGGTGAGCGGACTGGGCCCCGCGCTGAGTGCGGCCGCGGCCAGGGCGGGGTCGATGACCGTCTCACCGGCCAGCACGCGGCGGATCGCGGCGGCAAGCTCCTCCACCGGCCCGTCCTTGACCAGGAAGCCCGCCGCGCCCGCCTCCATCGCTCGGCGCAGATAGCCGGGCCTGCCGAACGTGGTGAGGATCAGGACCCGGCACCCCGGGGCCCGGGTACGCAGATCGGCGGCGGCGTCGAGCCCACTGCGGCCCGGCAGTTCGATGTCGAGCAGAGCCACATCGGGCTTCGCGTCGAGGACCGCGGGCACGATCGCGTCGCCGGTGGCCACCTGGGCGACCACCTCGATGTCCTCCTCGAGGCCGAGGAGCAGAGCGAGTGCGCCCCGCATCATGCCCTGGTCCTCGGCGAGGAGGACTCGTACACACTTCGCGGGGCGCTGGTCCTGCGGCATCTCGTTCACGGGGTACAGGGTAGGGGCGGCCGGTCATTCGCCTCTCTCCCGTGCACGGCCCTCCCCGCAGGCCTCAGCCGGCGCCGTGCACCGCGCCCGGAGCCGTGTCCGGTGCGGTGGTCTCCACCGGCAGCTCGGCCACCAGACGGAAGCCGGACCGCGGTCCGGGGCCCGCCTCCAGCGAGCCGCCCGCCGCCGCGAGACGTTCGGTCAGGCCCTTCAGCCCGCTGCCGGGCTTCGCCTCGCCCACGCCGCGGCCGTTGTCACTGACCACCAGCCGGACGCGTTCGGGGTCACCGCCGTCCACGGTGATCTCGCACCGGGTGGCCTTGCTGTGCCGCACGGCGTTGGTGACGGCCTCTCTGACCACCCAGCCGAGCAGCGAGGCGCTCTGGGGTTCCAGCGGCGGCCCCGACTGCCGTACGACGGGTTCGATGGCGGCGGCGGTCAACGCGGAGCGCGCGCTGTCCAGTTCACTGGCCAGGCTGGCGTCCCGGTATCCGGTGACGGCCTCCCGGATCTCCGTGAGGGCCTGCCTGCCGACGGTCTCGATGTCGGAGATCTGGCCGAGGGCCGCGTCGATGTCGCGCGGTGCGAGCCGCCGGGCCGCTTCCGACTTCACCACGATCACCGAGAGAGTGTGGCCGAGCAGATCGTGCAGGTCGCGGGAGAAGCGCAGCCGCTCCTTCTCGACGGCCGAACGGGCCAGCTCCTGACGGGTGGAGTGCAGCTCCATGACTGTCTCGGACAGCGTCAGGATCGCGGCGGTCACCGCCCCCGAGATGAAGGTGCCGTACCCGAGCGTCCAGGGGTCCCACGGGCTGTGCCCCTCGCGGCCGGAGATGTAACCGGCGGAGGCGGAGAGGACCATCAGGGTGAAGCCCAGCCGCCGGTCGCGCAGGGTGGTGCCGACGGCCAGCGAGAGCAGCGGGAAGAACAGCAGCCAGCTGCCCCCGTAGCTGATGGCCAGGCCGTAGGTGATGGCGGCCAGGGTGCCGAGCAGCCAGAGCGTCGTACGGCTCTGGCGCTTCTTCTTGTCGAACGCCCGGAACGCGATCGAGATGTAGAGGGAGTTGAAGGCCAGCAGCCCGGCCCCGCCGATCCACGGGTTCGGCCCCTCGCCGCCGATCAGATTGGAGAAACTGCCCAGCCCGAGCAGCAGCCACGGCAGCAGCGAGAACGCGTTCGGCGGGCCCGGCCGTCTCCGCGCCCTGATGTCCTTGCGCCGCTGCGCGCAGTTTCTGTGGTGCCGCCGCAGCCGGTCCAGCTTCGCGTGCATGATCTCTCCCGTCACACGGTCCTCGCGGACCGACGGTACGAGATCACCGCGTACGTACCGAACACCAGCAGCCAGGCGGCCAGCACGGCCACCGTGCCGAGGGCCGGGGCGCTGCCCTGTGTGGTGGACCAGCCGAGGTCGGCGAAGCGGTTGGTCGGGGTGTAGCGGGCGACGGACCGCAGCCAGCCGGGGAAGGCGTCGACCGGGAACCACAGGCCGCCCACGATCGCGAGCCCCATCAGGCAGGCCACGTTCACCACACCCGTGGTCTGGGCGGTGAGCCGGTACCCGTTGCCGATCCCGAGCAGCGTGAACGGCAGCGCGCCGATCCACAGCAGCAGGGTGAGGACGGCCCACTGCCAGGCGTCGATCCTCACGCCGTTGACCAGCGCCCCGGCCAGCAGCACCGCCAGAATGCCCGGGAGCACGGTCACGGAACCGGAGATCGCCCGGCCCAGCACCACCTGCGACGGCGGCAGCGGAGTCACCCGCAACTGGCGCAGCCACCCGAGGGACTTGTCCGACGCGACTCCGGTACCGACACCGAGGGCCGCGCCCAGCGCGCCGTACGCGGCCATGCCGACCATCGAGGTGACCCGCCAGGCCGCCGAGTCGGAGTCGCTCGGGCCGATATTGGTGAACAGCAGATACATCACCACCGGCATGCCGATGCCGAAGATGACGAACCCGGCGTCGCGCAGCGTCCGCCGCACTTCGAGCTTCACGTATTCCAGCATCAGACCGCTGCTTCCTGTGTCGTGCGGGGCGGGTTCCCGGCGGTTCCCGCGATGGGCGAGCCGCCGTCGGCCGGGCTGTCCTGCGAGGTGAGGGCGAGGAAGGCGTCCTCCAGCGTCGCCGGTGCCACCGCGAGGCCGCGGATCGCGTTCCGCTCCGCCAGCGCGAGGACGGTGGCGTCCGAGTCGTCCGTACGCAGTGAGGCCCGGTCCCCGCGGATCTCCACGGATGTGACGCCGGGCAGCCCCTGGAGCCCCTCCGTGCCGGTGCCCGCGAGGTCGAAGGAGACCAGGCTGCCGCCCGCCGAGCGCTTGAGCAGCTCGGAGCTGCCGTCGGCGACGATGCGGCCCTGGTGGATGACCACGATGCGGTCGGCGTTGCTGTCGGCCTCCTCCAGGTAGTGGGTGGAGAAGAGCACCGTGTTCCCGCGGCGTGCGTACGCCCGCATCGAGTCCCAGAACGCCCGCCTGGCCTCCACGTCGAGCGCCGCGGTCGGCTCGTCGAGGACGATCAGCTCCGGATTCCCGGAGAGCGCGACGGCGAACCTGACCCGCTGCATCTGGCCGCCGGAGAGCTTGTCGACCCGGCGCGCCCCGTACTCACCGAGCCCGGCCATGTCCAGCGCCTCGGCGACCGGGAGCGGGTGCGGATACGTACTGGCCACGAAGGCCACCAGCTCCCGCACCGTCACGCGGGGTATCGGCTGTCCCGCCTGGAGCATCGCACCCACCCGACCGGCCCTGACCGCCTGCTCGGGTGTCCGGCCGAAGAGCCGCACCGTCCCGCTGTCGGGCTGGTCGAGGCCGAGCAGCAGACTGATCGTGGTGGACTTCCCGGCGCCGTTGCGGCCCAGGAGCGCGACGGTCTCGCCGCGGTGGATCTCCAGGTCGGCGCCGTCCACGGCGCGCACCGCCCCGAAGGTCTTGACCGCTCCCGTGAAGCTCACCGCGGGCCCGGTGTCTGCTGTCTGCGTCATGCGCCCCACGGTACGGAGCGGGGCGGCCCCCGGGGCAGATGCGGTTGTACCGAACCGCCCGGGACAAATGTCACGGGCCGCCACGGGCGTGGCCGTGGCCGGATGCCGTGGGCCACGCCGACGGCCCGTATCTGACGTAGCGTCAGCGGACTTCACAACTCATGAGGGGTGCGTTATACATGGGGCCATCGGCCTAGAACGCGTTCTACAAAGGGCGCGGGGGGCCGGTCCCGTACGACCTCGGTGCGCCTGACGGTGCGGACGGTCGCACCGAGGTCTTTCCACCGTCAAGGAGCGCCTGCCCCATGCCCATTGATGCCGCAGAGGCCATCGCAGCGGAGCCCCGCTCCGGCGAGATCGCCTGGGACCACAAGGACATCCAGCTCTACCACCTGGGCATCGGCGCGGGCCGGCCGGCCACCGGCGCCGACGAGCTGCGCTACACGCTGGAGTCCAGGCTCCACGTCCTGCCCAGCTTCGCCACCGTCGCGGGCGCCCGCATGGCCCTGATGGGAGGGCTCGCCGCGCCCGGTATCGACGTGAACCTGGCGGCGGTCCTGCACGGCGGGCAGACCGTCGTCCTGCACCGGCCGATCCCCGTCGATGGGACCGCGGTGTCCACCTCCCGGGTCCAGGCGGTGTACGACAAGGGCAAGGCGGCCGTCATCGTGCTGCGCTCCGAAGTCTCCGACGAGCAGGGCCCGTTGTGGACCAATGACTCGCAGATCTTCGTACGGGGCGAGGGCGGCTTCGGCGGCGAGCGCGGACCCTCGAACCGGCTCGGCCTCCCGGACCGGGCTCCCGACCGCACCGAGGACCGCCCGATCAGGGAGGACCAGGCGCTGCTCTACCGGCTGTCGGGCGACTGGAACCCACTGCACGCAGACCCGGAGTTCGCCGAACTCGCCGGTTTCGACCGGCCGATCCTGCACGGGCTCTGCTCGTACGGGATGACGCTCAAGGCGGTGGTCGACACGGCGCTGGGCGGCGATGTGGCGCGCGTCGACTCGTACACCACCCGGTTCGCCGGTGTCGTGTTCCCCGGTGAGACCCTCCGGATCCGGATGTGGCAGTCGCCCGGCCGGGTCCAGGTGGCGGTCTCGGCCGTGGAGCGGGACGAGGCGCCCGTCCTCGCCGACACCGTCGTCACCCACCACTGAACCCCGCCGTCACCCACTGACCTCACCCACCACGCACCCCACCCAGCACACACCCCGCCCGCCAACGACGCCGCTCACCGTTGCCGTCGTCCGACCCGGATCCACCCGACCCAGCCGTATGTGAGGAGCCGCACCATGCGCGCAGCCGTACTGCACGAGATTGGCCAGGACAAGCTCGAAGTCCTCGACGACATCGAGGCGGTGGGCTTCGGGCCCGGCAAGGTCAGGATCAGGGTCCGGGCCACCGGCCTCTGTCACTCGGACGTCTCGGCGATGAACGGGGTGCTGCCGCAGCCCGCGCCGTTCGTGCCCGGCCACGAGGGGGCCGGCGAGATCCTCGACGTCGGCGACGGCGTGACGGGCGTCGAGCAGGGCGACCGGGTGGTGATCTGCTGGCTGCCCGCCTGTGGAGCCTGCCCGGCCTGCAAGCGCGGCCAGACCGAGCTCTGTCTCGCCGGGTTCATGAACGCCGGCACCCCCAACTTCAAGCGCCCCGGCGGCGATGTCTTCGGCTTCGCCGGAACCGGCACCTTCACCGAGGAGGTCGTCGTGGGCGCCGGGTGCGCGGTGCCGATCCCGGACGACGTGCCCTTCGAGATCGCGGCGCTCATCGGCTGCGGAGTGACCACCGGCCTGGGCGCCGCCATCAACACGGCGGATGTGGAGGCCGGTTCGTCGGTCGTCGTGATCGGCTGCGGGGGCGTCGGCATCTCCGCCATCCAGGGTGCCCGGCTCAGGGGCGCGTCGCAGATCGTCGCCGTGGACCCGGTGGCCTCCCGCCGGGAGGCCGCACTCAGGTTCGGCGCTACGGAGGCGGTCGCGCCGGACGCACTGAACGACGCGAAGCAGCGCATCACGGCGGGGGAGGGCTTCGACTACGTCTTCGAGGTGGTCGGCAAGTCGGCCACCGCCCGCACGGCGTACGAGACGACCCGGCGCGGCGGCACCCTCTGCATCGTCGGCGCGGGCGCCATGGACGACTTCCTGCAGCTCAACATGTTCGAGCTGTTCTTCGACGAGAAGCGGATCCTGCCCTCCATGTACGGCGGCGGAGACGTGGTCCGTTCGTACGAGCGGGCCATCTCGCTCTGGCGCTCGGGCCGTATCGACCTCGAAGGCCTGATCACCCACCGGGTGAAACTCGCCGGGATCAACGACGCCCTGGCCCAGATGCGCTCCGGTGAGGCGCTGCGCACCTGCATCGAGATCTGACCACTTCCTGCGGACCGGACCGGACCGGCAGTCGCTGTCGCGCGCCGCATCGCACACGGCGCTGCCCCGCAGACCGTACGGAGACCTGTAAGGAGAGCTCGTCCATGTCCTTGCCACTTGATGGCCTGTCCGCGATCGTCACTGGGGCCGGCCGCGGCCTCGGCCGGGCCGAGGCCCTCGAACTCGCCCGGCTCGGTGCGAGTGTCGTCGTCAACGACTTCGGCCGTCCCGGCCGCGACGGCTCCGGTGAGGCGTCCGCCGCACCCGCCGACGAGGTCGTCACCGAGATCCGCGCGGCCGGCGGACACGCGGTCGCCCACTTCGGTGATGTCGCGGACCACGAACAGGCCCGCTCACTCGTCCGGTTGGCCGTCGACACCTACGGAAAGCTCGACATCCTGGTCAACAACGCGGGCATCCTGCGGGACCGGATGGTCTTCTCGATGAGTGAGCACGAGTGGGACTCGGTGATCCGGGTCCACCTCAAGGGGCACTTCAACACCACCCACTTCGCTTCGGTGCACTGGCGCGAGCGGTCGAAGGCGGCCGGCGGACCGGTGTACGGGCGGATCGTCAACACCTCGTCGGAAGCGTTCCTCGCGGGCTCGGCGGGACAGCCGAACTACGCGGCGGCCAAGGGTGGCATCGTGGGGCTCACCACGTCGACTGCGCTGGCCCTCGCCAAGTACGGCGTCACGGCCAATGTGATCTGCCCGCGCGCCAGGACCCGCATGACCGAGGACGTGTTCGCGGGCTTCGGCGAGCCGGAAGCGGGGGAGCTGGACCCACTGGCACCCGAACACGTCTCGCCGCTCGTCGGCTATCTCGCGTCCCCGGCGGCCGCCAGGGTCAACGGTCAGCTGCTGGTGGTGCACGGTGGCATGGTCGCCGTGGTGGAGCGCCCCAGGGTCGCGGCGAAGTTCGACACGGCGAAGACGGTGTTCTCGTACGAGGAGCTGGACGAGGTGATCTCGCCGTACTACGCGGACCGGCCTGCGAACGAGACCTTCGCTGCGGCAGAGGTCCTGGGGCTCAAGCACGGCTGACCGCGGGGCAAGGCGTCCTTGCGCCACGCCCGCCCGGGTCGCTCCTGGTTGCAAGGCCCCCAAGGCCCAGGGACCGCCTGACGGACCGGACAGTGGAAGGGCCGGCCCCGCGTGAGCGGGAACCGGCCCTTCCGGCGGTGCCTACGGCGCCGCTGTGTGCTGTGCGGTCAGTCAGGCCGCGTTCCGGTGCTGCTCCGCCGCGCGGCGATGGCGGCCGTTTGTCTCCGCCTCGGACGCCTCGGTGGACGCGGCACCCCCTCGGTGCTTTCCGGAGCCTCCGGCTTCGCCCCGGTCGGCGGCCGCAGGCTGCGGGCGCGACTGGGCGGTGTCGGTCCTGGCTTCAGACATGATGGGAAATCTCCCCCGTCAAATCGCTTGATCACTACCTGTCATGACGTGCCGTGACGAGCCGTGACCACCCAGAAGTGATCACTGCTGCGTGTGCAGGCCCGCGATTCTAACCAGGCTGGGAGCGGCTCGTCAGAGGCGCCTGCTGCAACGGTACGGGCCGGCACACTTCAGGAGTCACCAGGGCCCCGCACGGTCCCTGACCAGCGGCTTCCGTTTGTGCGGGTTCTGTGATCACGTCTCCCGAAGGCGTCATCCGCGGGTCGAGCGGAAGCCCGCCGAGCGGCTCCAGGTCCACCACGCCGGCCGGCGCCGAACCGCCGGCCCGGGGCAGCCGCAGGACCCCCTCCGCGCTCCACAGTCCCGCGCCCGCCAACCACCCCTCGGGGGCGGCCAGTTGCAGCAGTCTCCGGCTGGCGGGACGCCACACCCCGAGCCAGCTGCCCGATGCGCCGGCCGGGTGCTCCGCGCTCCTGATCCGCAGCGCGACCCCGCAGCTCTCCGGCATGAGCACCTGGCCCGGCTGTACGGCGAAGGGCGTCACCACCGCGTCCTCCAGCCGCAGGCACTCCGGGAACCGGATGGGCCGCCGGCTCCCCAGCACCCCCCAGCCCAGCCGCTCCTGCCCCGGCGCGTCCGACCGTACGAGCAGCAGACCGCTGTCCGGGTCGGCGAGAAGCAGCCGGTCGTCGCTGCCGTCGGCGATCTGGAGCAGCGGAGTGACCTCGCCGCCCCGCTCCAGGTCGACCGCGACCGTCTTGGTGACCCCGTCCGCCTCCCGGTCCAGTGCCAGCATCCGCCCCGACCGGTCCAGCCACACCCCGCCGGTGCAGCGCCCCGGCACATCGGCGACGTACTCGGGCCCGAAGGAGCCCCCCGCCACCAGCCAGACCGCGGTCGTGCGGGCGCCGGGGGCCAGTGCGTACGCGCGGCTCCCGCCCGGTGCCGGCGGCAGCAGCGTCAGCCGCTCGCACTCGACGGCGCCGAGGGCCAGTTCCCCGGTGCCGGGTCCGGTCGGGTACAGCAGCGAGAACACGTGCCGGTCCTCCACGGAGCGCCGGATCAGCACCCGCCCGTCGGCCATCGGCAGTACGTCGGAGCCGGGTTCCTCGGGCTGATGGCCGGGCAGCTCCACCACATACGGCTCGGGGCCGTCCAGCGTCCAGCGCTCGGGGAACCAGGAGTCCCCGGAGCGGCGCGCCAGGCGTGCCGCGTAGGACCCGTCGCGGGCGATGGTGAAGCCGCCCTGTGAGAGCGTTCCGCCCTCTTCGGCGTGCTCCGCGGCGTGCTCCTCCTCCGCCGGGTCGTCCGGTGCGGTCTCCGTCGTGGTTTCCGTCGCGGTCTTCGTGGCCGGGGCCATCATGAATCGGTCACCTCCGGACACCGAAGCTAGTTTTCGTACGTCCTGCCGAGCCGGTCGAGGCCCGTCGCTTCATTCGTAAGGGTGGCTGTCCCGGGGTTCGCCTGAGGGGGAGGGGGCGGGTGTGCTCGCCGTAACGGGTGATGGTTAAGGTAAGGCACACCTAAGTGGTCCCTGTCAGGAGCTCCGCCATGTCCGTACGTCGCCGCAGCGCCGCTGCCGCCGCCCTCGCGCTCACCGGCGCCCTCGCCCTCACCGCCTGTGGAAGCAGCGGTGACGGCGGACCGGGCTCGGGCAAGGACGGCTCGGCGGCGAAGAAGGACGTCGCCACCGGAGGCAAGGACTTCGGTGACGCTGCGAAGAAGACCGCAGCGCTCGGCACGGACGCGAAGCCCGGCCGGTTCCCGCGCACCGTCACCCAGGCCATGGGCAAGACCGTGATCAAGGCGAAGCCGAAGCGCGTCGTGGTGCTCGACGTCGGCGAGCTGGACAACGTCGTCTCGCTCGGCATCAAGCCGGTCGGCTACGCGCCCACCGAGGGCAGCGAGGGCATCCCCGGCTACCTGAAGAAGAACGCGGGCAACCCGAAGAACGTCGGCACCATCAACAGCCTGAACCTGGAGGCCATCGCCAACCTCCACCCGGACCTGATCCTCGGCAGCCAGCTGCGCGCGGCGGACAAGTACGACCAGCTCAAGAAGATCGCCCCGACCGTCTTCTCCATCCGCCCCGGTTTCACCTGGAAGCAGAACTATCTGCTGAACGCCGCGGCGCTGGACCGGACCGACCGGGCCGAGGCCGAGCTCGGCGCGTACGAGAAGCGCGCGCGGAAGCTGGGCTCCGACGTCGGCGCCCACAAGCCGGTCATCTCGATGGTCCGCTACATGCCGGACCGGATCCGGCTGTACGCCGAGGACTCCTTCATCGGCACGATCCTCAAGGACGCCGGGCTGCCGCGGCCCAGGAGCCAGCAGGTCGAGGACCTCGCGGTGGAGGTCAGCCCCGAGAAGATCGACTCGGCCGACGCGGACTGGATCTTCACCGGCGTGTACGGCGACCCCAAGGCCACCAAGCGCGACACCGTCCAGGCCAACCCGCTCTGGAAGAACCTCAGGGCGGTCAAGGACGGGCAGGCGAAGAACGTCCCGGACGAGACCTGGTACCTCGGTCTCGGTGTGACCGCGGCCAACAGGGTCCTCGACGACCTCCAGGGCTACCTCGTCAAGTAGGTCAGCAGGTCCCCCGGGACCGACCGGCAGCCGGGGTACGGAGCGCGGGTAACCTGTAACCGTGCCCCGTCTGTCTGAAGTCCTCTCCGCCCTCGACGCCCTGTGGCCGCCCGAGCGCGCCGAATCCTGGGACGCCGTCGGCACGGTCTGCGGCGACCCCGGTGACACCGTCGACCGTGTCCTGTTCGCCGTCGACCCCGTACAGGAGATCGCCGACGAGGCCGTGAGGCTCGGCGCCCAGCTGATCGTGACGCACCACCCGCTGTACCTGCGCGGTACGACGACGGTCGCCGCCGGCACCTTCAAGGGCCGGGTCGTCCACACCCTGATCAGGCACGGCATTGCCCTGCACGTCGCGCACACCAACGCCGACACCGCCGACCCCGGTGTCTCCGACGCGCTCGCGGGCGCGCTGGACCTGCGGGTCGTGGGCCCGCTCGTGCCCGACCCCACCGATCCGCTCGGCCGCCGCGGTCTCGGCCGGATCTGTGAGCTGGACCACCCGCTGCCGCTGCGGGAGTTCGCCGCGCTGGCCGCGGCCCGGCTCCCCGCCACCGCGCAGGGCGTCCGCGCCGCGGGCGACCCCGACAGCCTCGTGCACACCGTCGCGGTGAGCGGCGGCTCCGGCGACAGCCTCTTCGACCAGGTACGCGCTGCCGGAGTCGACGCCTTCCTCACCGCGGACCTGCGCCACCACCCGGTGTCGGAGGCCGTGCAGCAGTCGCCGCTCGGGCTGCTCGACGCGGCGCACTGGGCCACCGAGTGGCCCTGGTGCACCCAGGCCGCCGCCCAGCTCGACGAGATTTCCGACCGCAACGGATGGGGTCTGCGCACCCACGTGTCCCGTACGGTCACAGACCCCTGGACCGCCCACGCGGCGTCCACCGCAACCGATCATTCTGGAGCCCCCAACTGAACGCCGCGCACGCCGACCAGATCCGACTCCTCGACGTCCAGTCCCTCGACGTACGCCTGTCGCAGCTCGCGCACAAGCGCAAGTCGCTGCCGGAGCACGCCGAGATCGACTCCCTGACCAAGGACCTCACCCAGCTCCGTGACCTGCGCGTCGCCGTGCAGACCGAGGAGAGCGACACCGCCCGCGAGCAGACCAAGGCCGAGCAGGACGTCGACCAGGTCCGCCAGCGCTCGCTCCGCGACCAGCAGCGTCTCGACTCCGGTGCGGTCAGCTCGCCCAAGGACCTGGAGAACCTCCAGCGCGAGATCACCTCACTGGCCAAGCGCCAGGGTGACCTGGAGGACGTGGTCCTGGAGGTCATGGAGCGCCGCGAGTCCGCCCAGGAGCGGGCCACCGAGCTCACCGAGCGCGTCGCGTCCGTCGAGACCAAGGCGGCCGACGCCACCGAGCGCCGGGACGTGGCCGCCACCGAGATCGACCGGGAGGTCGCCTCGCTCTCCAAGGAGCGCGAGATCGTGGCCGGTTCGGTCCCCGCCGACCTGATGAAGCTCTACGAGAAGCTGCGGGAGCAGCAGGGCGGCGTCGGAGCCGCCTTGCTCTACCAGCGCCGCTGCGAGGGCTGCCGCCTCGAGCTCAACATCACCGAGGTGAACGAGGTCAAGGCCGCGTCCCCCGACACGGTGCTGCGGTGCGAGAACTGCCGCCGCATCCTGGTGCGTACGGCCGACTCGGGTATCTGATGCGGGAGTTCGTCGTCGAGGCGGACGGCGGCTCCCGGGGCAATCCGGGGCCGGCGGGCTACGGCGCTGTCGTACTCGACCCGGCCACCGGGGAGACCCTCGCCGAGGCCGCGGAGTACCTCGGCGTCGCCACGAACAACGTGGCCGAGTACCGGGGCCTGATCGCCGGCCTGCGCGCAGCCGCCGCGCTGGACCCGTCGGCCCGGGTCCGGGTGCGGATGGACTCCAAGCTCGTCGTCGAGCAGATGTCGGGGCGCTGGCAGATCAAGCACCCCGACATGAAACCGCTGGCCGCCGAGGCGGCCACGGTGCTGCCCCGGGAGCAGGTGACGTACGAGTGGATCCCCCGCGCGCAGAACAAGCACGCGGACAGGCTCGCCAACGAGGCGATGGACGCGGGCCGGGACGGCAGGCAGTGGGAGGCGTCCGGCTCGACGGCGGAACTCGCCGGCCGCGAGGGGTCCGCGGCGGCCGCCGGGCGGACGCCCGCCGGAACCGGCGCGGCGCCCTCCGTCGGCTGGGCGGCCCCCGCCGACCTGGGCGCCCCCGCGACCTTCGTCCTGCTGCGCCACGGCGAGACGCTGCTCACGCCGCAGAAGCGGTTCTCCGGCAGCGGGGGTACGGATCCCGAGCTGTCCGCCGTCGGCCGCGGGCAGGCGGCCGACGCCGCCACCGCCTTCGCGGCCCGCTCCACGATCGGGGCGGTCGTCTCCTCGCCCCTGCGCCGCTGCCGCGAGACAGCCCGGACGGTCGCCGACCGGCTGGGCCTTGAGGTACGGATCGAAGACGGCCTGCGCGAGACGGACTTCGGGGCCTGGGAGGGGCTGACCTTCGGCGAGGTGCGCGAACAGTACCCGGCCGATCTGGACGCCTGGCTGGCCTCACCGGAGGCGGCGCCGACGGGCGGCGGCGAGAGCTTCGCGACGGTGACCCGCCGGGTCGCCGCGGCACGCGACCGCCTGATCGAAGGCCACCGCGGCACCACAGTTCTGGTGGTCACGCACGTCACACCGATCAAGACGCTGGTACGGCTCGCGCTGGGCGCACCTCCGGAGTCCCTTTTCAGGATGGAACTCTCGGCGGCATCGGTGTCGACGGTCGCCTACTACGCGGACGGCAACGCGTCGGTACGGCTGCTGAACGACACCTCGCACCTGCGCTGAGCCACTGGCGGGCCGGGGGACGGCCGTGCGGGACCGGCCCCCGGCGGTTCAGCCGCGCAGTGCCGCGGCGCCCCGGGCCAGCTGCTCCACCCGGTCCCAGTCCCGCGCGGCCAGCGCATCGGCCGGCAGCATCCAGGTGCCGCCCACGCACGCCACGTTCGGCAGTGCCAGGTACGAGGGCGCCGACGCCAGTGAGATGCCGCCGGTGGGGCAGAACCGCGCCTGCGGGAGGGGCCCGCCGAGGGACTTCAGATAGGCCGTGCCACCCGCGGCCTCCGCGGGGAAGAACTTCATCCCGGTGATCCCGCGCTCCAGGAGCTCCACGACCTCCGACGTCGTGGACACCCCCGGCAGGAACGGCACGCCGGATTCGGTCATCGCACCGAGCAGCCGGTCCGACCAGCCGGGGCTGACCAGGAACCTGGACCCCGCGGACACGGCCTGCGCGACGCCGTCGGGGGAGATCACGGTGCCGGCACCGACCACGGCCTCCGGTACTTCGGCGGCGATGGCACGGATCGCGTCCAGCGCTGCGGGTGTCCGCAACGTCACCTCGATCGCGGGCAGCCCGCCCGAGACCAGGGCCCGCGCCAGCGGTACGGCATCGGCGGCATCGTCGATGACGACAACAGGGACGACAGGGGCAAGGTCAAGCACGGAAGTCATACCGGCATCCTGCCCCGTCGCACACGCCCTGCGCAACGCGCGTTGCACACCGCGCAACGGGCAGCCGGGCCGGTCAGTGAATCTCGTCCACCAGCACATCCAGCTGCAGGGGCTTCCCCGGCTTCACCGGACCGGGGATCTCCACCTCGTAACCCAGCTCCCGCAACGCCTCCACCAGCTCGTCGGGCCCGGCCGGAACGCCGCCCGTGAGCAGCAGATCCCGCACGATCCGCCCTTTCGTCGCTTTGTTGAAGTGGCTGACGACCTTCCGGGTCGGTGCGTGGAGCACGCGTACCGACGCCGTACGGTCGGCGACCTCGCCCTTCGGCTTCCAGGCCGCGGTGTAGGCGGCCGACCGGAGATCGAGTACCAGGCCCTCGCCCGCGGCCTCCGGCATGACGTCGGCCATCGGCCCGCGCCAGTAGGAGCCCAGTGCCCCGAGCCCCGGGAGCTTCACGCCCATCGAGCAGCGGTACGAGGGAATCCGGTCGGTGATCCGTACCGCGCCCCACAGCCCCGAGAAGACCAGCAGCGACGCCTCGGCCCGCCGCCGCGCCGCTGCGTCCAGCGAGGCGAGGTCCAGTGCGTCGTACAGCACCCCGGTGTAGATCTGCCCGGCGGGCCGGGCGCCCGTCGTCCGCAGCCCCGCGTTCTTGGCGACCTCGCCGCGCAGCCCCTCGCTCAGCCCGAGAACCTCGCGCGCCTTCTCCTCGTCGGCCGCGCACAGCTCGACGAGCTCGTCCAGTACCGCGGCCCGTGCGTCCGCCAGTCCGGGCAGCGAGAGGGACTCCGGCTTCAGCGGAGTACCGGAGCCGCTCGCGGCCTTTCCCTCGGACGGCGGCAAGAGCACGAGCACGGCGGGTCTCCTTCGTACGTACAACAGCGACTGCCAGGGTAATCGGGCCTCGCAGCCGAGCCGGGCCCCGGCTGCGGCGGCCCGCGGCGGCCCGCCGTCCGTCATTTCCGACGCCTCCGGGACCGGAACTCCCGGCAGCCCTCCGCCGGTGTCGACGTGTGCCACGATCGGGGGAAGATCTCCCATCTCACGGACGGTGGAGCAGCCGATGTCCCACTCTGGCGAGCGACCGAGGAAGGGGCGTGACATGACTGCCATGCCGCATGAACCGCTCACGCAGGCAGAGGTCCTGCTGGAGGGCTTCCTGGCGCTGGAGACGCCGGAGGGCTTCCGCGCGGAGCTGATCGAGGGGGAGATTGTCGTGACGCCGCCGCCGGACGGGGATCATGAGGACTACATCAACCTGGTGGTGAAGCAGGTGACCAGACGTTCGCGAACGGACATGGACTTCTCCGGGAACAAGGGTCTTAAGCTGAAGAGCGGCGGAGCCTGCCCCAAGAACCATGCCATCCCCGACGCCACGTTCGCCCCCACCGCTCAGCGGCTGTTCCGGGGAGCCGAGCCGTGGATGCCCTGCGACGGCGTGGCCCTGGTGGTCGAGGTCACCTCCAGCAAGCCGCGGGCCGACCGGGAGGGCAAGCGCCGCTGCTACGCACGCGGGGCCATCCCTATCCATCTTCTGGTCGACCGCGAGCAGTCCTCGGTGACGCTGTTCAGCGATCCGGAGGCCGACGACTACCGGCAGCTCCGCACCATCCCGTTCGGCAAGTCCCTGGCCCTCCCGGAGCCCTTCGGTTTCGAGCTGGAGACCGCCGACTTCGTCTGACGTCCTGGTCCGGGCGGCCCCTGCCCGGCGGGTAGCATGACCCACACGGCAGACGAGTCGGCCGGACGGCCGCGTGAGGATCTTCTGGACCCTCCCGAGGAACGTCCGGGCTCCACAGAGCAAGGTGGTGGCTAACGGCCACCCGGGGTGACCCGCGGGACAGTGCCACAGAAAACAGACCGCCGGGGTCCGCAAGGCCCCCGGTAAGGGTGAAACGGTGGTGTAAGAGACCACCAGCGCCTGAGGTGACTCAGGCGGCTAGGTAAACCCCACCTGGAGCAAGGTCAAGAGAGGCCGTCGCGAGACGGCTTTGCGCGGACGTCCGAGGGCTGCTCGCCCGAGTTCGCGGGTAGACCGCAGGAGGCCGGCAGCAATGCCGGTCGTAGATGGATGGCCGTCTCCCCGGCGACCGCGAGGTCTCCGGGCGACAGAACCCGGCGTACAGGCCGGCTCGTCTGCCCCTGAAGCCTCTGACCAGGTGTTTTTTTGGTTGGGCCCTATTGCTTGCCTTCTCACGGGGTTCCCTACAACCCGACACACGGGCAGAAACGGGTTCGTGTGGCTACGTACGTAGCCATGAAAGTAGCCATGAGAAGAGGGGTTGGGTCCGGGCGTAGGCAGGGCCTGATCGGGTCAACATGGCCGCTGTTCTGGGCCGCTGCTTCGAGGTCCACCATGTGGGTCGAAAGGCGGCTCGGCGGCTTCAGGCGTGAACCTCCCCGACAGCCCTGCTCGGCGGAATCCGTGAACGCGCTGGCGTACCGCGGGGATGGGCTTGGCGGAGCCGCGGGGCCGAGAACGCGAAGCGGGGCTGAGGCCGGTCATCGGCCTCAGCCCCGCTGAGAGACGGCAGGTCGTTGAGGGCTACGCCGCGTCGCGCACGATGGTCAACTTCGGTCGACGGTCAACTGCATACACAACTCTCGCTGTACCTCATTAGGTAAAACGGTGCCCGTCAGCCGATATCGAATTCAGTTCCCGTGCCGACGAAGGCTCCGGCTCCGTCAGACGCCGTTTTCCCATCGTGCGCGATGACATTGACACTTCCTTTCGCCTTGGCCACACTCAGGGCCGAAGTCAATGCGATCCGAAGGCGGATGTTCCTCGTCTTATTTGCCGGAAGAGGGAGGGTCGAGATAACTGGAATACTACTCACAGTCCTATCGGACCCTTCTCCCCACCCCGTTACGCTGGATTGCACATCCGTCCATTTTGTGCCATTCCGCCATTGTAGCCGGTAGACCGAATCCAGATCAGCTTCGCCCTTCGCGCACCGGGTAACATTACTACCGGTGCAGGTCTCATCCACGCGTACCGTTACAGCGGGATAAGAAATATCCGAAACATTCTTTAGAGAGAAATTGAGTTCAGTCCAAGCGTCTTTTTTTCGAACGCTAGTCGGAACCTTTCCTGTTTCGAATGAGGCAAACCTGATTGGGGAGGAAGCCTTCCCCTCCGCCAAGGATTTCCCGTTTTCCCTCAGTGTCGCCCGCGCCGATAGCGTTCCTGTCGAGACTTTCGGCGTGACGCGGAGCTGTTGTTTGCTAGTACCCGACGGAATAACGCTAGAATACGCACCCTCTATTTTGGTTCCCGGCGCATCAGCCTGCTGGGTCATTGGGATCTTAACCCACCTTTTACTGGTTGCCTCGTGCTGCTCTACGGAAATGTGTGGCTCATCGAACTGAAGCATGACTTTCACGTTCCGGGCCTTCCCGCGATTTTTAATCGTTAGGCTAACAATGCTTCGCGAGGCTCCGGGAACGACTGAAGGGAGAGACACAGCAACAGACACGCCACTGGGTGCGTCAGATTTCGTGGGGGTAGCCGGGGAACGACTGGCGTGGCTACGCGAAGAGGTTCCGCCGCCACTGCAAGCGCTTGCAAATATTGCCAGGACAGCGACGGCTGAGCCAAGCGCGAACCGCAAGTTTCCCATTCGGTCAACCCTCTCATTTATTGCGCATTAAGTAGATTCTCTATATCTGCCGCCAACGGGACGAATCGAGCCAGTAGGCGAACGGGAGTAAATCTCCAGAAAACCATAACCGTATCCCGCATTCATCGCGCGCGTGAAATTCGTGAATACATGAGGCGAGTCACGATATGTGTCCACATGTTGGCCGCGTGGTCGGGTGCTTGTCCGCCACCGCGCACCCCAAGCGTCAGTCCCCGCAGCTGCGGCGACACTCCCCGGCGTACAGGCCGGCTCGTCTGCCCCTGAAGCCTCTGACCCATATCCCCGGACCGGTGGACCCATGAGGCAGAGTAGGTGCATGGCTACGTACGGGACGATGCCGTTCCACCTAGAGACCGAGCGGCTGATACTGCGGCCGTGGGCCCAGTCGGACGCCGCTGAGTTCAGCGCCCTTCTCGGCGAACGCGGCAAGGGGACGCCCACGGTCGAGCACACCCGGGGGTCCATCGCGGAGCTGCTCGGCGCGACGGCGACGACCGGGTTCGCCCTGCTGCCCATCCAGCGCCGCGACGAAGGCGACTTCATCGGCTACTGCGGGTTGATCATCGGCCGCTCCACCGTGGAGGAGCCCGAAATCGCGTATGAGCTGTTCGAGCGTGTGCATGGGAACGGCTATGCCACCGAGGCGGCCGGTGCGGTGCTCGAAGCCGCTGCCGCGACCGGGCGCAAACGTCTCTGGTCGACCGTCGGCGCGTGGAACACGCCGTCGCTCCGGGTCCTGGAGAAGGTCGGGTTCGAGCGGGATCACGTTTCCACGGAGGACAGCGGCGAAGTGGTGTGGCTCACACGCTCATTGCCGTGACACGGGGGGCTGCCCCGCGGCCTGCCGTCCTTGTGCCCCGGTCCTTCACTTGTGCTTGAGGCGGCTCGCGCCGATGTCCGTCAGAGCCCCCACCAGCGCGGCGACCACGAAGGCGACCGACACGATCAGGCCGTGGTCGTACGCAGTCGGCCAGCCGTCCGCCACCTGGGCGAAGAAGACGGAGCCCACCGCCGCGATGCCGACGGCCGAGCCCACCCGCTGGCCGGTCTGGAGCGTGCCTCCCGCGCTGCCGCCCATCGCCACCGGTACCTCGGAGAGCGTCAGCGTCTGGTTGGGGGCGATCACCAGGCCGCTCCCCAGCCCCGCCAGCAGCAGCGGCGCTGCCATCGCCCAGCCCGCTCCGCGGCCGGGCACCATGTGCACCGCCAGGGCCGTGCCCCCCAGCCCGATCACCACCATGGTCAGCCCGGTGGCGATGAGGGGCCGGCCGAAACGGCTCACCAGCCGGCCCCCCAGGATCGCCGTGGCTCCCGAGCCGAGCGCGAAGGGGGTGATGGCCAGCCCGGCGAGCAGCGCGCTGTAGTGCAGTCCGCTCTGCAGGTAGAGCGTGCTGATGAAGAAGATGGACGTGAACCCGGCGAAGTACAGCAGGATCAGCAGACATCCCAGCCAGTACGAACGCACCCGGAAGAGCTCCAGATTCAGTACGGGCTGGATGCCACGCGAAGAGCAGCGGGACTCCCACCACGCGAAAGCGCCGAGCAGCAGCAGTGCGACCGGGAGCAGCAGCCACTTCTGCCATCCGTGCCACTGCTGGGCCTGTACGAACGGCAGCAGCAGCGCCAGTACGCCGGCGCCGAGCAGGAACACCCCGAGCGGGTCGAGGTCGCGCAGCCGCACATGGCCGGCTTCCGGGGTGTCGGGCAGAAGCCGTCGGGCCAGCGGGAGGCAGACCGCGCCCAGCGGAAGGTTGACGTAGAAGACCCATCGCCAGCCCTCGTCCGGGCCCGCCGCCTGGATCAGCAGACCGCCGAGGAGCGGTCCCACAGCTGTCGAAATACCCACCACCGTGCCGAACATCCCGAAGGCCCTGCCGCGCTCACGGCCCGAGAACATCTGCTGGATCAGTGCGGAGACCTGGGGTGAGATCAGGCCGCCGGCCAGGCCCTGCACCAGCCGTGCGACCACCAGCCACGTACTCGACTGCGCCGCGCCACAGGCCGCCGACGCGACGGTGAAGAGGGCGAGGCCCGCCATGAACACCGCCCGCCGGCCCCTCGCGTCGCCCAGCCGTCCTGCCGGGATGAGGAACAGGCCGAAAGAGAGCGCGTAACCGGACAGCACCCACTGCAGATCGGATTCCGGGGTGTGCAGGCCTTCGCGGATCGAGGGCAGGGCGACGTTGACGATGGATACATCCAGGAGCGTCATGAAGCCGGCGATCAGGCACACCCCGAGCGCCTTCCAGCGCCGCGGGTCGGGGTCCGCCGGGCTTCCGGATGTGCCGTGCTGTTCCGGACCTGAACCGCTCAGGGACTGCGAAGCCACAGCATTCAACCTTTCCTCGGTGGTCTCCCCTCCAGGCTGACGCCGAGAGCCGTCGCTCCCCGGCCGGAGGACCGGGCGCCGGGCCGGGCCGCAGGCCGGTCCGGCCCGGCTTCCATGATCTTGGCGCCTGTTCCGTCCTGCCACCCGCACGCCGGCTCACCGGCGTGGCCCCGCCCCCGGCGCCTCCTGTGCCCGCGTACGGGGTGCCGAAGCGCCGGCGGCGACCACGTCATGCGGGCAGGCCGTCCTTCGCCTGTGCTTCAGGGGCCGCATCGCTCACCGTGCCGCGCGACACCGCCGAGACGGCGAACATCACGAGAGTGTTGGCCACGAGCGCGATGACGCCGACGTTCAGGTCCTTGACGGCCTGTGGCAGCCCCGGAAGCAGGCTGCCGACGGTGGCGCCGGTGACGGTCACCGCGCCGACGATCAGGACACCCACGACGATGCC
The DNA here is from genome assembly GCF_045161865.1 of Streptomyces sp. NBC_00859. Lineage (NCBI taxonomy): Bacteria > Bacillati > Actinomycetota > Actinomycetes > Kitasatosporales > Streptomycetaceae > Streptomyces > Streptomyces sp. NBC_00859. Next base: position 5,834,508 of record NZ_CP108826.1, read on the forward strand.
CGCGGCCGCGCCCTGTTTGCTGACCACCTTGCGCGGCGCCAGGCTGAGCAGCAGCGCCGGGAAGAGCTGGGTCACCAGGGAGTAGCCCATGAGCATCAGATTCACGATGCTGCTGCCGCCGTTGAAGGTGAAGAAGAGCGCGATCAGGGCCAGTACGGGCACCAGCAGCCTGGCCAGCCGGCCCACCGACTGATCCGTCGTGGCGGGCCGGGCGAGCTTGTAGACGTTCTTGGCCAGGCAGGTCGCCGAGGTCAGCAGGAGCAGGGACCCGGGGACGAGCGCGGTGAGCACACCGGCACCGCCGACGACCCCCACGAACCAGGGATCGAACGACTTGACCGTGATCCGCAGCAGCGACAGGTCGGCGTCGGCTCCCTTGAGGCCGGGAACGGCGATGAGCGCGGCGAAACCGGCCAGGAAGACGAAGAGCAGGACGAGTTGGTAGAGCGGCATGAAGATGGCGTTCCGGCGGAACACGCGCTCGTTCTGCGCGCTGTAGGAGGCGCTGAACGAGTGCGGCCACATGTAGAACCCCAGAGTGGACAGCAGGACCGTCGAGATGAACCAGGACGGACTGAGTCCGCTGTGCTGGAGGGTCAGGAACCCGGGCTTCGCCGAGTCGATGGTGTGGAACATGCGGCCCGCCCCGCCGGAGTAGTGCAACGGCAGATAGATGCCGAGGAACAGGACGACCGACAGGATCAGGACGTCCTTGAGGACCGCGGTCCAGGCCGAGCCGTGGATGCCGGAGATGGTCACGTACACGGTCAGGGCGACAGTGCCGATGATAACCGCGAGGGTCTTGGAGATATGACCGTACGAGGCCTCCGAGACGATGATGCCCATGCCGGTCAGCTGGAGGACCAGGTACGGGACCATCGCCACGACACCGACCAGGGCGACCAGCGCGCCGAGCAGGGGGCTGTCGAACTTCCTGGCGAAGAAGTCGGACTGCGAGACGAGCCGGTGCTCCTTGGCGTAGCGCCAGATCGTCGGGAGCAGCCAGTACGACATCACGTAGGCCAGTGCGGCGTAGCACAGGATGTAGAGGGCGGGGCCGCCCTTCCCGTACGCCCAGCCCGAGGCGCCGAGGAAGGTGAAGGTCGTGTAGATCTCGCCGGCGAGCAGCAGGAAGACGAAGGTCGTCCCGAAGCTGCGCCCGCCGACGGACCACTCTTCGAGATTCATGTCCTTGCCGCGGCGCGCCTGCAGGCCGAGGCAGATGGCGACCAGGAGGAAGCCGAGGATGACGACGAGTGCGGTCATGCCTGGTGCTCCTCGCGGTTGCGGGGGTCGAGCTTGTAGATCACGGCCATGACCACCGAGATCAGGGCCACCCACAGAACGATCCAGAACAGGATGAAAGGCATTCCGAGGACGTAGGGCGTGACGCGGTTGGCGAACCGGATTCCGCCGAGGATTCCGATGAACGGGACCGCCGCGAGCATGGGGAGAAGGATGCTGCCGGCCGGACGGGGCTTGCGCGCAGGGGGCATGTGTCGTCCCGGGGTAGTGGTGAGCGCTGTTATTCCACTATGCGGAATCGTGTTTCCGATTCGAGACTAGCGTCCGATGACGGAACACTGTCAACCCTCAGGCAGGGTGTCATGATCCCGACGGAAAATCCCGCATCCCGCATCCCGCATCGCGGCGGGAGCGGGTCGGCCGGGGGAGCCGACCCGTTCGGACCGCGGAGCCCGAACGGCTCCGGGCCCCGCCGGAGATGAGTCGGAGGGGCCCGTGACGCGTGGTGAGGTCCGGTGCGCGCCGCTGGGCGGGCTACGGATCAGGCGGCGAGGACGACATCGCTGTCCTTGCTGTTCAGCAGCAGCGAACTCACCCGCACCACTGCGTCCAGCAGGGCCTGGGTGCCGAGAACCAGCTGATTGTCGGGGGTGTGTTCCCGGTTGGAGTGGGAGAACCCTCCCGTGGAGGGGACGAACAGCATCGCCGTCGGCAGCCGGGTGCTGATGACGCTCGCGTCGTGACCCGCGTACGAAAGCAGCGGCTCGCACGCCGTCGTACGGCTCCGGCACACGTCGTCCACGGTGTCCACCAGCCGCTTGTCGAACCGTGCGGCGGGCTTCGCGGATGTGCGCTCCAGGGCCGCGGTGCAGGACTCCTCCACGGCGACCTGTGCGAGCCGGTCCCGGAGCTCCGCCTCGATGAGGTCGAGGATGCTCTCCTCGCCGGCCCGGATCTCGATCTCGGTCCGCGCCGTACCGGGCACCACGTTCGCCGCTCCGGGGCCGAACTCGATGACCCCGGCGTTGCCGATGGAGAACGGGTCCGCCTCGGTGCAGATGTCCCGCAGGGCCGCCGCCATACGGGAGGCGACGCGCCCCGCGTCGGACCGCAGATGGAACGGTGTGGTCCCCGCGTGGTTCTCCTGGCCGCGGGCGGTGAGGGTGTAGCGGCGCACGCCGACGATGCCGGTCACCGGGGACAGTTCGAGTCCGGACGCCTCCATCCGCGGGCCCTGTTCCACATGGAGTTCCAGATAGCCGATCAGTTCCTCGGCGTGCGGGTCCCGGGTGAGCGCGGTCGAGCCGACGAGCCCGCCGTTCGAGGCCGGTGTCACGCCCTCCTCGTCGAACCAGGCGACGGTCTCCACGTGGTCGGCCATGGGGTGGCCCGTCTCGTGCAGGGTGCGCAGTACCTCCATCGCCGCGATCACCCCGTACGCGCCGTCGAGATGACCGCCTCCCGGCACGGTGTCGGCGTGGGAGCCGATCAGCAGCCAGGGGCCGCCGCTGGTCTTCCTTCTGGCGAAGACATTGCCGGTGTCGTCGTAGTACGAGTGAAGCCCCTCCACCCGCATGGTCTTGTCGATCCAGTCACGTCCGGCCCAGTCGGCCTTGTTCCCGGCGATGCGGTGGATCGAGCCGTCGGGGCCGGCTCCGATCTGGGAGAGGTGGGTGAGGTCGGTGAGCAGCCGCTGGGCGTTGATGCCGGGTACAGGTGCGTTGTCCATGGTGCGTGATGTCCTTGCGGGTCTGGGAAGTCGGTTCGGGGCCGGTTCGGGAGCCGTTGCGCTGGTGTGTGTCCGACGGGTCGCGTGGTCGGCACGGTGCGGTGCGGCGCTCCTCAGTTCTTCTTGCCGGTTTTCTTGCCGGCGCCGAGCGCGATGCCGGTGATGATCAGCGCCATGCAGACGACCTGCATCCCGCTGGTGGCCTCCCCCAGGGCGAGGTAGGAGACGATCGCGACGAAGACGGGCTGGAGGTAGTAGATGATTCCGGCCCGCGCCGCACCGATCAGGTCGATTGCCTTGTTCCAGGTGAAGTACGCGACGGCCGAAGAGGCGACACCGATGTAGAGCAGCGCGCCGACCGTGCCGCCCGTCGGTGTGAAACCGCCCTGGACGACCAGGCTCACCACATAGACGGGGGCGAGGATCGCCGTACCCAGCACGAAGGTCGTGAACAGGAACGAGATGCCGGTGATCCCGTCGGGCCTGCGCCGCAGGAGAGCGGTGTACCCGGCGAAGGTGGCGGTCGCGGCAAGCATCCACAGGTCGCCGACGGCGAAGTCCATGTGCAGCAGGACCGAGAGCGAACCCTTGGACACCAGCGCGACGACACCGACGAGCGCCACCACCATGCCGACGGCACGCCGGCCCGTGACCTTCTCGCCACCGCGGCCGATCATTCCGAACAACACGATCAGCACGGGTGAGGCGGCGGCGATCAACGCGAGGTTCGTGGCGCTGGTGGACCGTCCTGCCTGGTAGATCAGGGTGTTGAACAAGGTGACGCCCAGCAGTGCGGCGGCGACGAGATAGCGCAAGTGGGTGCGGATCAGATGGCGTTGCTGCCACACGGCCTTCGCGGCGAAGGGCAGCACCGCCAGCATCGCGATGATCCACCGCCAGAACGCGGTCTGTACGGGGGCCACGTCCTCGTGCAGCGCGCGGGCGATGACGAAGTTCCCGGACCAGATGAGTGTGGCGACGGTCGCAAGGACCGGGCCGAGCCACACCATCGTGCGGGCCGCCCGCGTCCCGGCCGCCTCGGCCGGGACGGTCGCCCCGGGCGCCGGTGCGGTCCGGGCCTGCGCGGTCTCCGGGGGCGGTGCGGACTCCTCGGCCGGGACCGGCTCCACGGGCGTTTCCAACTGCTGCATCACAAATCTCTCTTTACGTGGTCTCTGTATTCGGATGGCGGGGCTTTCCCGGGTGCCCCCACGGGTCAGTCCCAGCCGATGCTGCTCTTGTTCTCCTGAGGAGTGGCGCTGTCCCAGCCGATGCCCGTGGCGCCGGCCGCTGCCACTGTGTGCGCGGCCCGGAGGTGACCGGGCGCGGTCCCCTGGTCCGCCGCCGCTCCACCGGTGAGTCCGGTGAGTCCGGTGAGTCCGGTGAGTCCGGTGAAGGCGAGAGCGGCGACAGCGGAAACGGCGGAAACAGTGGCAATGCGGCGTGTGGCGGACATAGTGGTACCCCAAGTCGAGAGCAGTGATCGTTCCGGGAAGTTCTCCCAGAGGGGCGCCGGTTGCGTCGTTTCCGGTCCGGCGCGCCGCCCTGGTGATGAACAGACTTCCCGATCCGCTCGGGCGGGGACAGGGGTTCCGGGTGGCAGCTACTGCACTCGGCACGCTCATGCCGTCATTGCCGCAGGTCACCGTCCGATGCGGGACACGGGTGGCAGAACCCGGCCAGGGCCGCGGGCCCGGCGCCGGACCGGCCGGCCCGCGAACTCGGCGCACACGGCCTACTGCTCCTCGTCGAGCCAGCCCCGCTGCACCGCCCGCGCACCCGCCTCGAAGCGTGAACGGGCGTCCAGACGGCTCATCAGGTCGGCCATCATGCGCCGCACGGTCCGCAGTCCGATGCCGAGCCGGCGGGCCGCGATCTCGTCGGTCAGCCCCTGCGAGAGCAGCCGCAGGAGCTGGGCTTCCTGCCCGGTGAGCCCCTCGTCGTTGAGCTCACGGTCGCGGTCGGTACCGAAGGGCGCGGCGCGCTGCCACACCGCGTCGAACAAGGACACCAGGGCCACGATCACCCCCGGACCGCCCAACTGGACAGCTCCGCGTCGGGTGTTGTCGGGATCGACCGGCAGCAGGGCGGCCCGGTCGTCGAAGAGCACCATACGGACCGGCAGGACCGGGGCGGTGCGGACCTGCCCGCCGAGCTGCGTCAGCCACTGCGCGTACGCGAGCGAGGCCGGGTCGTTGCGGACGCTGTCCTGGTAGACGGTGAGGAGCTCGACGCCTCTCTCCAGGGCGGACCGGTCCAGCGGTCTGCTCGCCTTCAGGCTCGCCGCCGACTGCGCGCCACCGGGCATGAACGAGATGACCCGTGAGGTGCAGGAGTGGGCGAGCTGTTCGAGACGGTCTTGGATGGCGTCGATGCCGACCAGCTGCTCCATGTCATGACGGGCCGCCCCGCGGTCGGCGTACTCCTCCAGCAGCCGCATGGCCGCGGCCTGGGTCTCGGCGAACTGCTGCTGTGTACGCAGCACTTGGCGCTCCTGCTCGGCGAGCAGGAGCGGAATACCCACAGCGGGGTTGATCGGGCGGAGCGAACCCTCGGTCAGGAGCGATGAACGCAGCAGATTCAGCTCGGCCAGCCGGTCGAGGGCGACGCGGACCTCGGTCTCGGGCAGCCCCAGATGTGCGGCGATCTCGGCGACGCCCCAGTCGGACCGGTCGAGCATGAGCCGGTAGACGGCCTCGGCACGCTCGTCGATGCCCAGCGCGGACAGCAAGACAAACCCCCTCGTACTGCACATAGTGGGATGTCCTGTCCGCCCCCGGAACACATTGATCTTCGCAGTTGCCTGCCGGGTCGGGCAACCTCTTGCCGCGAGCACTTCATGCCAGCTCCCACCCCTACCGACCCGCATCGCACGGCCGGAGGATCGCCGGAGCAGACCGATTTCACCTCCTCTCTGCTTCCTCATCCTTTGCATGTGCTTCTTGTTTCCTTCTCGTCCCCGATCGCCCATGCCCATGCTGCTCCCCTCCCGACGGAGGTCGGTCGATGCACATCGTCACAGTCACCCTCACACCCCACGGGAACCCGCCGCCGCGCACCGTGCTCTCGCCGGGCGACGTGGACCTCTTCTGGGTGTCCGCCCTCCCGGGGGACGGCCTGGAACATCTCCATCTGCACCCCGGAGCGGCCCGCGCCCACCTCACCTTCTTCATCAAGGCATCCGACGCGGGGGCGGCCACCGATGCCGCTCGGAACATCGCCCGGCGGGCGACCGAGACCTCGCCCGCTCTCCGGGGATGGCAGGCCGCACGGGTGTGAGACACAGCCGGACCGGGCTTGGGTACATCCGTACGATCCGCCCCCCGGCGCACACGGGCCCGGCTCCGGTTCGTACGATCCCTCAGTGACCAGCGACGCTTCGCCCTCCCGGCGCGCAGTGCTCGGCCTCGCCGCCGCTGCCGTGCCCGCCGCGCTCCTCGCCACCGGGGCCACCCCTGCCTCGGCCGCCACCACCGTGGGTGGTGAGCGGCTCGGCCTCGACGGCATACAGGTACGGCGAGCCGCCGGAGCGCCCCCGGTTCCGCATGCCGCGGCCCGGTCGTGGCTCGTCGCCGACTACGAGAGCGGGGACATCCTGGCGGCCTACCGGGCGCACCACCGGCTGCCGCCCGCCTCCACGCTGAAGATGCTCTTCGCGGACACCGTGCTCCCCAAGTTCGACAAGGCACGCAAGCACCGGGTCACCGCGGCCGATCTGGCGGGCATACCGGAGGGCAGCAGCCTGGTGGGCGTCGAGGCCGGAACCTCGTACACCGTCGACCAGCTGTGGCACGGGGTCTTCCTGCGCTCCGGCAACGACGCCGTCCATGTGCTGAGCGCCATGAACGGCGGTGTGGCCTCCACCGTGCGCGAGATGGCGGCCAAGGCCGTGGACCTGCAGGCCCTCGACACGCATGTGGTCAGCCCGGACGGATACGACCACGCCGGGCAGGTGTCATCGGCGTACGACCTGTCGCTATTCGCCCGGCACGGGCTGCGGAACACCGACTTCCGGGGCTACTGCGCCACCCGGACCGCGGAGTTCCCCGCGAGGGGCGGCAAGAAGTTCCAGATCCAGAACACCGACCGGCTGCTCGGTGTGTACCAGGGGATGATCGGCGTCAAGAACGGATACACCACGCACGCCGGGAACACCTTCACCGGCGCCGCCACCCGGGACGGCCGCACCCTGCTGGTCACCGTCATGCACCCGGTGAACGGGTACGACCTGGTGTACAAGGACACCTCGGCGCTCCTCGACTGGGGTTTCCGGGCCGCCGGCCGGGTGGCCCCGGTCGGGACCCTTGTCGCCCCGGTCAGTGAGGGCGGCCGCCCGTCGGCATCCGCGGCCGCCCCGGCGCCCGGCCCGAACGGGGCGCCGTCCGGCTCCGGTGGCTCCGGCGACTCCTCCTGGCCGCTGCTCGGCGCGGGCGGTGGGATGGCCGCGCTGCTCGCCGCCGGCGCGGTGACCCTGCGCAACCGCAAGCCTCGCCGCGTCCGCAAGCACTGACCTGGCCGCCGGGCGCCCCGTCAGCTGCTCTCCGGGATGCGGGCGCCGGTGCCGCTCACCCGTACCCGGGCGTCGTCCGCCCGCAGTGTGACGGTCAGTTCGCCGGGGCGGCCCATGTCCGCGCCCTGGCGGAGCGTGAGCACGGCGTCCGCCGCGACGATGCCCAGCTCGCGGGCGTACGCACCGAACGCGGCGGCGGCGGCTCCGGTCGCCGGGTCCTCGACCACCCCGCCCACCGGGAACGGATCCCGCACGTGGAAGACGGTCCCCGACTCTCGCCACACCAGCTGGAGGGTGGTCAGGTCCAGGGTGCGCATGAAGGCGGCCAGCCGGTCGAAGTCGTACGAGAGTTCCGCCAGCCTGGACCGGGCCGAGGCGGCCAGCACCAGGTGGCGCGCGCCCGCGTAGGCGATCCGGGGCGGGAAGGCCGGGTCGAGTTCGGACCGCTGCCAGCCGAGCGCCCGAAGCGCCTCGTCGATGTCGTCGTCACCCACATCGAGGACAGCGGGCTCGACGCTCGTCAGCGTCGCACGCAGCGCGCCGCCCTCCTCGGCCACCGTGACCGGCACGGTGCCCGCACGGGTGGCGAGGAGGAGATCACCGGGGCCGTGCCGTTCGGCGAACGCGATGGCGGTGGCGACCGTCGCGTGCCCGCAGAACGGGACCTCGGCCTGCGGGCTGAAGTACCGGACGGTGAACGCGCGCCCCGGCTCCCCGCCGAGCCCTTCCGGCGGCGCCGTCAGGAAGGCGGTCTCGCTGTAGCCGAGCTCCGCCGCGATCGCGAGCTGCGCCGCGTCGTCGAGACCGGTGGCGTCCAGAACGACCCCGGCGGGGTTGCCGCCTGCCGGGTCGGTGGAGAAGGCGGTGTAGCGGAGGATCTCGGGACGCGGGTGAGGGTGTGACGTCATGTCCGTCGCCAACCGCCGCGCCACCCCGCTCATTCCCGGCGGCCGTCGCCCTCGCGGGGGAGCTGCCCCGGCCGCCCCAGGGAGCGGTCCGCGACCCGCTCCAGATGTCCGGCGAAGACCCCGGCCGCGTCCGGGGTCAGCGTGCGCAGGGCCACCATCGCCGTCACGATCACGTCGCACAGCTCGGCCTCCACGTCCTGCCAGCTGTGCGACGCGCCCTTGCGGGGGTTCTGGCCGGTGGCGCCGATGAGCGCCTGGGCGACCTCGCCGACCTCCTCCGACAGCTTGAGGACCCGGAACAGGGCCTCCTCCCGAGGGGGAAGCGGCGCGGACTCGGCCAGCCAGGCGTGGAGTTGAGCGACGGTGGTCCAGGCTTGTTCGTCCATGCGCGGAACCCTGCCACGCCCCGGCCCCTGCCGGTGGACTCAGCCCCCGGCCCCTGCCGGTGGGCTCAGCCGGTCAGCTGGTGACGTACCCCTTGCCTGGGTGCGACCACGAGACGCTGTCCTTCTTCTTGCCCTTGGAGTCCGCCAGCGTCGCGGTGTCGCGGTCGTTGTTCCACACATACGCGCCGCGTCCCTGGTACTTGGACGCCGTCGTGTTCTTGCCCTTGCCGGTGTACACGGTGACCGACTGATTCCGCTTCAGCGTGACGCTGCCGAAGGTGTAGGTGTGCCGGCTCGCGTCGGTCACCTTCCAGCCCTTGATGCTGACGGTGCCCTTGCTCCGGTTCTGGAGCCGTACCCACTCGCCGTTGAGGCTCTTGGTGGTACGGGTGTCCTTGCCCGGCGAGTCGTACTGGACCTTGCTGATCTGCACGGGCGATGTGGCCGCCGAGGCGCTCGGCGCGGCAGCGAGCAGCGCTCCCGCGAGGGCGGCGACGATCAGTGCGGCGGGAGCCGTGGAACGTATGCGCAAGGTGCGCTCCTGGTGAGGGAAATGTGAAGAAAGCTTGAAGTAATGGAGTGTAAAGGGCGGGAGTGACGGCCGTGGCTCTTTCCGCCAACTCCCTCCGCCAACTCCCTCCGCCAACTCCCCTCGCCCTCAGCGGATCCCGCCGCCCGCACCTCACGCGCGCACCCGGCGGAGCCGCCGGTCAGCCGCGCCCCACGTACGGCATCGCCGTCGCCAGCACGGTCGCGAACTGCACGTTCGCCTCCAGCGGCAGCTCCGCCATGTGCAGCACCGTGCGTGCGACGTCCGCCGTGTCCATTACCGGTTCGGCCAGCAGCTCACCGTTCGCCTGCTTGATTCCGCTGCGCATCCGCTCGGTCATCTCGGTGGCCGCGTTGCCGATGTCGATCTGCCCGCAGGCGATGCGGTACGGACGTCCGTCCAGGGAAAGGGACTTGGTGAGACCTGTCAGGGCGTGCTTCGTGGCGGTGTACGCGATCGAGTCCGGGCGCGGGGCGTGCGCCGAGATGGAGCCGTTGTTGATGATCCGGCCGCCCTGGGGGTGCTGTTCCTTCATCAGGCGGAAGGCCGCCTGCGCGCACAGGAACGAACCCGTCAGATTGGTGTCGACGACCTGCCGCCACGCCTCGTAGGGGAGGTCCTCGACCGGTACCCCGCCGGGGCCCGACGTGCCCGCGTTGTTGAAGAGCAGACCCAGCCGCCCCCATCGTTCCCGCACCGCGCCGAAGAGCGCGCCCACCTCGTCCGGGGATGTGACGTCCGTCGGTACGGTGAAGGTCTCGCCGGTGGTGAGCGCCGCGGTCGCGGCCAGTTTGTCCGCACGGCGGCCGGCCAGCGCCACCGACCAGCCGGCCTCCGCCAGGGCGAGCGCGACGGCGCGGCCGATGCCGGAGCCCGCGCCGGTGACGACCGCTGTCTTCCGAGAAGTGTTCATGGTGGCGCAGATTACGACAGGGCCGGCCCGGCGGTGGCGACTGCCCGCCGGCGCGGTCGCACGCACCCGCGGGCAGCCCTGCCGCAGCTGCCGCTTCAGCCCGGTGCGACGTCCGCCGGGTACCGCACCCCGGTCAGCTCCCGTACCGCGTCGAGCGTCCGCATCACGGCGATGGTGCCCGCCAGCGGCACCAGCGGGGACTCGGTCTCACCCGCGCGCAGGGCGCGCATCACCTCGGCGGCCTCGTGCTGCATCCCGTGCAGCCCGCTTCCGTGCTGCCCTGCGGTGAATTCCTCCGGCTCCCGGCCGGTCCTGTGCAGGACGAACCGCTGCGGCTGGAAGAAGCCCCGCGGGATCTCGATGCGGCCCGCGGTCCCCGTCACGGCCGCGGTCCGGGGGGTGTCCGCCGTCACGGAGCAGCTCAGCAGCGCGGTCGCCCCGCTCTCCCAGCCGAGCAGTACCGAGGTGTCCAGGTCGACTCCCTCCGGCGAGAGCAGCGCGTCGGCCCGCACCCGGTCGGGCTCGCCGAGCAGCAGCTGCGCGAACGACACCGGATAGACACCGAGGTCCAGCAGCGCGCCGCCGCCCTGCGCCGGGTCGCGCAGCCGGTGGCCCGCGGCGAAGGGTCCCTCCAGGCCGAAGTCGGCCTGCACGGTGCGGATCTGGCCGACCGCCCCATCCCGTACGAGCTCCGTCAGGCGGCGGACCAGCGGGTCGCAGTACATCCACATCGCTTCCATCAGGAAGCTGCCGCCGGAGCGGGCGATACCGGCGAGTTCAGCGGCCTCCCGCGCGTTCAGCGTGAACGCCTTCTCGCACAGCACCGCACGCCCCGCCTCCAGGAAGAGCCCGGCCGCTGCCCGGTGCGCGGAGTGCGGGGTGGCCACGTACACCACGTCGATGTCCGGGTCGGCCGCCAGCTCGTCCCAGCTGCCGCAGGCGCGCGGGATGCCGAAGCGCCCGGCGAACGCCTTCGCGGACCCGAGTGTGCGGGACGCCACTGCGGCCACCTCGGCACCCGGAAGTCCTTGCAGGTCAGCGGTGAACGCGGCGGCTATACCACCCGTGCCGACCACGCCCCAGCGCACATTTCTTTCCATCCGCGCTCCCAGATTGTCCATACCACACCATGTGAGCTGAGAGCATAGGGGGCATGCCGAAGACCGCTGCCCCGGCGCACATACGCGCCGGGCTCCCCGCCCCTGCCCCCACCCGGACCACCGGAATCCTCGTCACCCTCGTCCTCGGCGGGCTCACCGCGCTGCCCGCGCTCTCGATGGACATGTATCTCCCCGCGCTGCCCGAGGTCACGGACGCGCTGCACTCGCCCGCCGCCACCGTCCAGCTCACGCTCACCGCCTGCCTGATCGGCATGGCGCTCGGCCAGCTCGTCGTCGGCCCGATGAGCGACAAGTGGGGGCGGAGGCGGCCGCTGCTCGCCGGCATGGTGGTGTACGTCGCGGCCACCGCGGTCTGCGCCCTCGCGTCCAGCGTCGAACTGCTCATCGCCTTCCGGCTCTTGCAGGGGCTCGCGGGCTCCGCCGGTATCGTCATCGCCCGCGCGGTGGTGCGTGATCTCTACGACGGCATGGAGATGGCGCGGTTCTTCTCCACCCTGATGCTGATCTCGGGGGTCGCCCCGATCGTCGCCCCGCTCATCGGCGGCCAGATCCTCCAGATCACCGACTGGCGTGGAGTCTTCGTCCTGCTCACCGTGGTCGGCACGCTGCTGACCCTCGTGGTGTGGAAGTGGCTGCACGAGACGCTGCCGCCCGAGCGGCGGCACACCGGAGGTGTCGGTCACGCGCTCCGGACGATGCGCTCGCTGCTCGCCGACCGGGTCTTCACCGGTTATCTGCTCGCGGGCGGTCTCGCCTTCGGGGCGCTCTTCGCCTATATCAGCGCGTCGCCGTTCGTCGTACAGGACATCTACGGCGCGTCGCCGCAGACGTTCAGCCTGCTCTTCGGGATCAACTCGGTCGGCCTCGTCGCGGTCGGCCAGATCAACGGCAAGCTGCTCGTCGGCCGGGTCAGCCTCGACAAGGCGCTCGGATTCGGGCTGACGGTCATCACGCTCGCCGCCACGGCGCTGCTGCTGATGACGGCCGGGGTCTTCGGCCACGTCGGCCTCTTCCCGATCGCCGCGGCGCTCTTCGTCCTGATGTCGGCGATGGGCCTCGCCATGCCGAACACCAACGCGCAGGCGCTGATGCGCACCCCGCACGCCGCGGGGTCGGCCTCGGCCCTGATCGGCTCCTCCACGTTCCTGCTCGGCGCGGTGGCGTCCCCGCTGGTCGGTATCGCGGGCGAGGCGACGGCCGCTCCGATGGCCGTGGTCCAGCTGGCGTGCGGGGTGGGCGCCATGACCTGCTTCCTGGTGCTGTGCCGGCCGTGGCAGCGCAGGGCGCACGCGGTTCCCGCCGGGCTGTAGGCGGCTCGGCGCGCGGGACCGGGGCCGCTTTCGGCCGTGGTCCGGTCCCGGCCGCCGTGTCCCAGGTCCCGGCCGCTGCGTTGCAGGTCATGACGGTGCGGGCACGCCTGTCGAACGGATGAACAAGGGCCACCCGTTCGGCCCCGTCCTGCGAAACCCTTCCCCACCCGATGCCGTTCTGCTGCCGCAGACAGCGGACGATCGAGGGGGGACGGGGTGGCTCTGGTCGAGTCGGTGGCCGGTTGGGCGCCGCCGAGGCGGGTGACCGACGACGACTTACCCGCGCACGGGGGCGTGGACGACACCTGGGGGAGGGCCCGTACGGGGATCGTGGCCCGCCGCCGGGGCGGTCCCGGCGTGTCCACCGGCGACCTGGCCCACGAGGCGGCCCGGCCGGTCGTGGAGCGGGCCGGAGAACTGCTCGGCTTCGACCTGGGCAGCGACGGCACCGGACACGACCTGATGACCGTGGTGGGCGGCGGCTCCCGGACACGGGCCTCGCAGAAGGCCGCGGAGCCGCAGGACGGCTGCTTCCGGAGGCGCGGCCGGGCCGTCCGCCGGCGGGCCGTCGAGCGCATGACCGGCTCCTGCCGGAGCCTGCTCGCCGAGTTGCGCCGGGACCCCGGGCGGGCCGACCGCTTCGTGGGGCACCAGGCGAACGGCCGGATCCCGAGCGCGGTCGCCGAACCGCTGGGGACCGGCCCCGCGCGGTGTGTGACCCACCCGGACCGTGTCGGCAACACCGGCGCCGCCTCCATCCCGCCCGCGCTCGCCGACGCGGATGCCAGAGGCACCCTGCGGACCGGCGAACGCGTGCTGCTGACGGCCTTCGGCGGCGGTCCGACCAGGGGACCGGCGGCGCTGCGCTGGGGCGGTCCGTCCGCGGCCCCCGCCTCGTCCGGCTCCGCCCGCTCTTCCGCTTCCCGCACCGCCGCGGCGCGGGAAGCCGCGACCGCACTCTCCGAGGAGCTCTCATGAGGACACCCGACATCGCTGTGACCGGCCTTGGGATGATCACCCCGGGTGGCGCCGGTGCGGCCGAGACGTGGGAAACGGTCTGCGCGGGCCGGCCGGTCGCCCGCCGGCTGCCCGGACTGCGCGGCCTGCCGGTCGACTTCGGCTGTCCGGTGGAAGGTGTCGATCTCGACGCCGCGGTCGGCGGACGCAAGACCTGGCGCATGCACCGGTTCGTCAAACTGGCGCTGATCGCCGCCCGGCAGGCCGTCGCGGACGCCGGCCTCGATCCCGAGCGCTGGGACGCCTGCCGGGTGGGTGTCGTCATCGGTGTCGGGGTCGGCGGGGTCTCCGTACTCACCGACAACGCCCTTCGGCTGCACACCGAGGGCCCGGAGGCGGTGTCTCCGCTGCTGGTGCCGATGATGATCCCCAACGCGGCCGCGGGCGAGGTCGCCATCGCGCTGCAGGCCCGGGGCCCGAGTCTGGCGCCCGCCACCGCCTGCGCCTCCGGAGCCACGGCCATCGCGGTCGCCCGCGACCTGCTCGTCTCCGGGCAGTGCGACGTGGTGGTGGCCGGGGGAGCGGAGTCGGTCCTGGAGCCGCTGGTGATGTCCGGCTTCGCGAAGATGGGCGCGCTGTCGAGGCGCTGCGACAACCCGGCCGGCGCCTCCCGGCCGTTCGCGGCCGACCGGGACGGGTTCGTCATCGCCGAGGGCGCCGGCGTGCTGGTCCTGGAGCGGGCCGCCGACGCGGCCGCCCGCGGACGGCACCCGAGGGCGCTGCTCGCCGGAGTGGGCGCCACCACCGACGCCCTCCACCCCACAGCCCCCGATCCGCAGGGGCGCTACGCGCAGGCCGCTGTCGAGGGGGCGCTGCGGGACGCCGGCTGGAGTCCGTACGACGTCGGGCATGTGAACGCGCACGGGACCTCCACCCCGCTGAACGACGCGATGGAGGCCGCCGTGATCTCGCGCGTCTTCCCGCACTGGCCGCCGGTGACCTCGGCGAAGGGCGTCCTGGGGCACTCGCTCGCCGCGGCGGGCGCGATCGAGGCCGCGCTGACCGTACTGACCCTGGAGGAGGGCATCGTCCCGCCCGTCGGCAACCTGGACGCCCCCGCTGCCGAGTTCGACCTGAACTGCGTGACCAAGCAGGCGCGCAGTGAGGACGTGGAGCGGGCCGTCAGCCACTCCTTCGGCTTCGGCGGGCACAACGTGGTGCTGGCCTTCCAGCGCGGAGCGTGAGGCATGACCGCGGCCACCACAACCAGGAACACGGACATTGACACCACGGCGGAGCACACCACAGCGCGGAACGCCGCCGCCGAGGACCCCGGGGCCGCCGTGCGTGGTGAGCTCGTCCGGGTGCTGTTCGGCGACGAGCACCGGGCCACCCACGGCCCCTGGCGGGCGCTCCTCACCACGGAGCCCTTCCGGCGCAGGTCCGATCCGGCTCCGGCGGAGCGGCTCCAGCTGGCGTACGGGCGGCTGCGCACCCTCAACTCCACGCTGGACAGCGCCTTCCGGCTGGCCGCCGACCCGGTGGCCCTGGCGAACATGCACGAGTGGCTCAGCCCGGTCGACACCGCGCTGACCACGGTCGCCGGCATCCACTACAACCTGTTCCTCGGCACCCTGCTGGACCACGACGGCGACGTACTGCGGGACCTGTCCGCCTTCGCGGACCTCAGCCGTGTCGGGACCTTCCTGTGCACCGAACTCGCCCACGGCAACGACGCGACGGCGCTGGAGACGACCGCGGACTACGACCGCGCCAGGGACGGATTCCTGCTGCGCACACCGCACGCGGGCGCCCAGAAGTTCATGCCCAACACCAGTACCGCGGGCGGCCCGAAGAGCGGAGTGGTGGCGGCCCGGCTGCTGGTCGACGGCCGGGACCTCGGCGTCTTCCTGTTCCTGACCCCGCTGACCACGGCCGGAGGGCCGCTGCCCGGCGTACGCGTGAGGCTGCTGCCCCGACGCCTGGGCAGCGCCGTCGACCACTGTCTGACCTCGTTCGACGACGTATTCGTCCCGCGGGACGCGCTGCTCTCCGGCTCCCAGGGCCGGCTCGATGCCGAGGGCGTCTTCACCAGCGATGTGGTCAACCGGCGCAGCCGCTTCCTGCTGTCGATCGGCAGGGTCACCGCGGGAAAGCTGAGCATGAGTGCCTGTGCCGTGGGGTCCGTACGGGCGGCCCTGGCGGTGGCCGTCCGGTACAGCGCGCACCGGCTGATCGGCGGGGTACGGGCGGCCGAGCGGGTGCCCGTCATGGCCCACCGCAGCCACTACGCCCCCCTCGCGGGCGGGCTGGCCACGGCGTACGCGATGACGCTGCTGCACCGCGCGGTCCTGCGCGCCTGGACGGAGCACGGAGCGGCGGGCCGGGCGGACGCGGAGAGACTGGTCGCCGTCGCCAAGGCGTGGATCACCTGGGAGGCGCGCGCTGTCATCACCGAGTGCCGCGAACGGTGCGGCGCCCAGGGGCTGTTGGAGAACAACGGGCTGGCCGCGCTGGTGACCGGCATCGAGGGTGCGATCACCGCCGAGGGCGACAACCTCGCCATCCACGCCAAGGCGGCGGCCGGCATGGTGGCGGGCCACCGCCCGCCGCGCCCAGCAGCGGCCCCCGCGGGGCGTGAACTGACCGACCCGGTGTTCCTCCGTGAGCTGCTGGCCGCAGTCGAGTGCGTCGAACTCGACCGGGCCCGCGCAGGTATGCGCGACGCCGCGCCCGGGGACGCGCTCGGCAGGTGGAACGCGGGCGCGACCGCCGCACTGCGGGCTGCCACCGCGCACGCCCAGCTGCGGGCCGCCGAGGCTGTCGCCGAAGCGGCGGACGCACTTGTACCGGGCTCCGCCGCCCGGGAACTGCTGGACACCCTGGGCCGGCTCTTCGCCCTGGAGCGCATCGCACCCCGGAGCGGGGATCTGCTGAACGGGGGTTTCGTCGACGGCCGTCACATCGTCGGACTCCCGGCCGAGGTGGACCGGCTCACCGCCGTGGTCGCGGGGCAGGCGCAGACGCTGGCCGGTGCGTTCGACCTGCCGGACGAGTGGCTGGCGGACGTACCGGTCACGGACGCCGGGTACGCCGCCGCGTACGACGACCCCGGAGGGCCCTGGCACCGTACGGCCGGGCAGGCGCAGCGGTGAGCCGGCTCCTGCTGCGGACGGTTCTGATCGCGTACTGGGGCACGACCCACGTACTGTCCCGCTTCTGCCGCCAGGACCTGGTGCCCGGCGCGGCTTCAGGCGCTGCTCCAGGTGGTCGCACGGGCGGCTGTCCATGACGGGGCGGCTGCCCGCGGGCGGGGCGGGAGCGGACGTCCCGGGGGCCCGCTGGTGCGGCGACCTGCGGTGTTCCCGTCGCGGAACATCGTCAGGGGCTGTGAAAAAACCTTCCCTCATCGCGTAACCGGAAGATCGTTCAGCCGTTGGACCGACGTCCATGGTGTGCGATTCATGCGCATTCATACGTTTTGTGTGAAGGGGAATGTCATGTCCGAGCTGCACCCGACCCTCGTCGATGTCCTGACCAACACCTTCAAGGTCCCCGCCGTCGAACTCCGCCCCGAGGCCACCATGGACGACCTGGAGATGGACTCCCTCGCCGTCGCCGAGCTCGGTGTCATCGTCAAGGAGACCCTCGGTGTCGACGCCGACGCGGACGCCGCCTACAAGGGAGCCACGCTGGGCCGGATCAGCGACTTCCTGGCGGCTTCCACCGCTTCCACCGCGCCGACCGCGGCCGGCTCCCGATGACGCTCCCTCCCGTCGCCGTCACCGGCCTGGGGATGATCACCCCGGCCGGCCACGACACGGAATCCACCTGGCGGGGTGTGTGCACCGGCACCTCCATGGCCCGTACGGTCCCCGAACTGGGCGGCTGTGCGATCGACTTCGCCTGTCAGGTGACCGGGATCGATCTGTCGGACGCCGTGGGCGGGCGGACGGCCTACCGGATGGGGCGCTATGTCAGGCTCGCGGTGCTGGCCGCCGCCGAAGCCGTCGCCGATGCCGGACTCGTGCCGGAAGCCTGGGACGGCACGCGGGTCGCCGTCGTCATCGGGACCAGCAGCGCGGGCTCGACCGGACTGTACGAGCAGTCGGTCGCGCTGGAACTGCGGGGGCCCGATTCGACCTCGCCGCTGGGAACCCTGCTCACTATCCCCAATATGGCGGCCGCCGAGGTCGCCATCCGGCTGCGGACCACCGGTCCGAGCCTGGCGCCCTGCACGGCCTGCTCGTCCGGTGCCACGGCGATCTCGGTGGCCCGTGATCTGCTGGTCACGGGCCAGTGCGACATCGCCGTCGCGGGAGCCACCGAGTCGATCGTCGACAAGCTGGCACTGACCGGCTTCGCACGGTCCGGGGCCGGAGCGGTGCGGGCCGGGGAGGAGCCTTCGGCCGTGAGCCGGCCGTTCGCGGCCGACCGGCGGGGTCTTGTGATGGGGGAGGGGGCCGCCGTCATGGTCCTGGAGCGCGAGGCCGATGCCCTGGCCCGGGGGGTGGCCCCGCGGGCTCTGCTGGCCGGAACCGGTGCCACCACCGACGCGTACCACCCCACCCGCCCCCGTCCCGACGGGGCCGTCGCCGAGGCGGCGGTGGACGCGGCGCTGCGCGACGCCGGCTGGCGCGCCACGGATGTCGGACACGTCAACGCCCACGGCACCTCGACCCTGCTCAACGACGCCACCGAGGCCGGGCTGATCGCCCGTGCCTACCCGCACCGTCCCCCGGTGACCGCGCCCAAGGGTGTGCTCGGTCACTGCATGGGAGCTGCGGGTGCCATCGAGGCGGGGCTGACCGTCCTCACCATCCAGCACGGACTCGTGCCGCCGGTCGCCAATCTGACGGCCCCCGCGCCCGAGTTCGACATCGACTGCGTGACCAAACAGCCCCGCCGGGTGCGGGTGTCGCGCGCGGTCAGCCACTCCTTCGGCTTCGGCGGCCACAACGCCGTACTCGCCTTCCAGCGGGCCTGACGGCCAGGGCGGGCCCGGTGCCCGCGGCGGGCGGCGTCCGTCCCGCCGCGGGCACCGGGCCGTGTCCGCGAAGGAGCGCCTGGCGTGCGACGCCCTCCGGGCGGCGACGCGACTTCGCGGACACGGCCTAGACTCCTTCGGTGAACGACTCCCTCCGCACCGCCGAAGCCCTGCGCACCGCCCTCGCCGGGCTCCTCGACGGGCTGCCGTCCAAACAGGCCGCCCAGGCCGTCGAGCGGCTGATCGCCAACTACCGCGGGACCACTCCCACCGGCACGCCGATCCTGCGCGACCGCTCGGACGTCGCCGCGTACGCCGCGTACCGGATGCCCGCCACCTTCGAAGCGGTACGGTCCGCGCTCGACGCCTTCCGCGCCGCGGTGCCGGGGTGGGTGCCGTCCCGGCACACCGACGTCGGTGGGGGCACCGGTGCGGCGAGCTGGGCGGTGGCCGGGGCCTGGGACGGGGCAGAGGGAGCGGGCGGGGACGGGGCCGGCGCGGCAGCGGACCGCCGTACCACCGTGCTGGACTGGGCGGAGCCGGCGCTCGCGCTCGGCCGTGAACTCGCCGCGCAGTCGGGCTCGTCCGCGCTGCGCGGTGCCGAATGGCGCAGCGCGCGTATCGGGCCTGGGCTCACTCTGGAGAGCACTGACCTGGTGACGGTCTCCTATGTCCTGGGGGAGCTGACCGAGGCCGGACGCACCGCAGTCGTGGACGCCGCGGCCCAGGCGGCCCAGGCGGTAGTCGTCGTCGAACCCGGCACACCCGACGGCTATCTGCGGATCATGGCGGCCCGGGACCGGCTGACCGCGGCGGGGCTGCGGACCGCCGCACCGTGCCCGCACAGCGACGCCTGCCCCATCGAGCGCGGCACCGACTGGTGCCATTTCTCCACGCGGGTCAGCAGGTCCTCGCTGCACCGGCAGATCAAGGGCGGCTCGCTGGCGTACGAGGACGAGAAGTTCAGCTACGTCGCCGCGTTCCGGGGCGGAACGGAGACCGTCCCGGCCCGGGTCGTGCGCAAGCCCCAGATCCGCAAGGGCCTGGTCCAGTTGGAACTGTGCACGGACGCGGGCGAGCTCGCCCGCCGGACCGTCTCCAAGCGCCAGGGCGACCTCTACCGCGCGGCACGGGACACCGCGTGGGGCGACGGATGGCCGCAGCCCCACGCGTAGGCCCTGCCCGGCCGGACCTCACCTACCGCCGGCCGGCAGCGCTGGACACCGCCGGGCTACGAACGCAGCTCCTGCGTACAGCACTTGACGCTTCCGCCACCCTTGAGCAGTTCGCTCAGGTCCATGCCGAGCGGTTCGAAACCGCGGGCACGCAGCGGAGCGAAGAGGCCGACAGCCGTCTGCGGCAGCAGCACGTTGCGGCCGTCGCTCACCGCGTTCAGTCCCAGCGCGGCGGCGTCCTCAGGAGCCGCGGTCAGCGCGTCGGGAAACAGCCGTTCCAGGACCGAGCGGCTGCCGGGGGAGAACGCGTCCGGGTAGTACATGACCTCGTCCGCCTCGTCGTCCAGGACGCTCAGCGCCGTATCGAGGTGGTAGTAGCGCGGATCGACCAGATCCAGGCCGATCACCGGGCGGCCGAAGAACTCCTGGGCCTCGTCGTGCGAGAGGGTGCTGGAGCGGAATCCCCGCCCGGCCAGGATGTACGAGGCGGTGACGGCGAAGTCGCCCTCTCCCTCGTTGACATGGGACGGCCGGTGGATTCCGGTGAAGCCGTGGGCGCGGAACCACTCCAGGTGCGCCTCGGCCTCCGGGACGCGTTCCGCATGGGCGAAGCGGGCGCCGAGCACGCGCCCGTCGATCACCGTCGCGCCGTTGGCCGCGAAGACCATGTCGGGCAGGCCGGGCCCGGGGTCCAGGATCTCGACCGTGTGGCCGAGTGCGCGGTACCGGTCGCGCAGGTCCTCCCACTGGGCGAGGGCCAGGGGCAGGTCGACCGGTTTTGAAGGGTCCATCCACGGGTTGATGGAGTACGTCACCCTGAAGTGTGCTGGTGGGCACATCAGATAGCGCCGGGGTCTGGCGTCACGAGGCAATGAGGGCTCCTCACGGCGGACATGAGCTGCGGGTGTGCAGCCGACTGCTGCCCATGGTCCGCCCCGCGGGGCCTGCGCGCTGTGCACCGATCGGGTGGTTCACGCACCGTGGCCGGGGGCCCCGGTGCGGGCGGTGCGGTGGTACGGAGCGTCACATCACACGGATACCGAGACGATACGTATCGGATCAGGCGATGTTAGATTCCCGTCCATGGCCGACTCCCCGTCTCCCGCCCTGCCGCCCGAAACGAAGCCGCCCGGCAGGGCGCCGGACTCCACCCGCCGCAGCGAACGCTCGCACCGGGCGATCCTCGACGCGGCACTCGCCCTGGTCGCGGAGGTCGGCTACAACAAGCTGACCGTCGAGGCCATCGCCGCCCGCGCGGGAGTCGGAAAGCAGACGATCTACCGCTGGTGGCCGTCGAAGGCGGCCGTCCTGCTCGACGCCTGCGTCGCGCTCACCGGGGACGCCGAGGCCGAGGGCGAGTGGAGCGGCTTCCCCGACACCGGGGACATCGCCGCCGACCTCAAGCATGTGCTGCGGCTCACTGTCGACCAGTTCAACGACGAGAAGTACGACGCTCCGGCCCGCGCACTGACCGCTGCCGGGTCGACCGACCCGGAACTCGGCAGACGTTTCACGCGCGAGCTGCTCGAACCCGCACTCGGGCTGTACGAGGAGCGGCTGCGGGCCGGTGTGGCCGCCGGGCACATCGGCGCTGACGTGGACATCCGGATCGCCGTGGAGATGCTGGTCGGGCCCCTCACCCATCGCTGGCTCCAGCGCACGAACCCGCTCACCCACGCCTTCGCGGACACCTGCGTGGACCAGGTGCTCCGCGGGATCGGGGCCCGCCCGGACAGTGGCTGAACCACCCCGGCCGGTAAGTGTGGTCACCCGGGGCGCAGGATGGTGGCAGCATGGAGGGTCCGTGGAGCATGAGCGGAAGCGGCGAGGTGAGGGGATAGATGGGAACAGAGTTCGGCCGAGACCGTGGCCCGGCGAGCAGGATGCCCCAGTGGCTGCGCCGCCGCCCCAGACAGTCCCCCGACGACAACCTCAACCGCGAGAAGCTCTTCGTCGCCGCCGCCGAAGCCGGGCTGCCCCTCTCGCCTGCCGCCCACCCCGTCGGATACCGGTGTTCCTGCGACCGTGTGGGCTGTCCCACCCCGGCCAGGCACCCCCTCTCCTTCGCCTGGCAGACACAGTCCACGACCGACCGCGCCCAGGTCGAGCGCTGGGTCCGTAACCAGCCCGACGCCAACTTCATCACCGCGACCGGCATGGTCCTCGACTGCCTCGATGTGCCGCTCGACGCGGGGCGCAGCGCGCTGGAGCGGCTGCTCGCCGACGGGATCGAAGTGGGGCCCGTCGCCCAGTCCGGCAACGACCGGATGCTCTTCTTCACCGCCACTCGCGGCACCCCCGAGGACGAGGACGAGTGGTGGCCGTGTGAGCTGGACTGCCACCCGGAGACGATGGACGAGCACCCGGGGCTGCGCTGGCACTGCCGGGGCAGCTATGTGCTCGTACCGCCCGCGCGGCTGCCCGGCGGGGCCGGGGTGGACTGGGTCCGCGGACTCGAACACCCGCTGCCCGACCCGCTGACCCTGCTGGAGACGCTCACCGACGCCTGCGCGCGCTTCGCCGGCGACGACCAGGACGCCCATGCGGTGGCCTGGCCACTAGGCCGCTGAACCGCACCCGGCCCGCCGCATGGCGGGCCGGAGCACGTCCCGCGTCCACGGGTACCGCGCAGGCCCTGCGAACGGCCCCGAGCCCAGCCCGCTCCGGGTGCCCTACGAACCCTTCGCGGCCGTCAGCCCCGCCAGCCGGTTGAGGATGACGACCTGGCCCTTCGCCGGTACCAGCGCGACCTGGCTGGATATGCGCTCCTTGGTGATGGTGGTCTTCGCGTCACCGGTCGTCAGCGCCTTCACATCCGCCGGCACCGTCAGATGCAGACCCTTCGCCGCGGTCTGCTGCTCGTAGTGCCGGGTGGAGAAGAAGACCAGAGCCCCGCCACCCCGGATCGTGAGAGCCAGCGGCCGGTAGTCGCCGTCGGTCAGCGCACGGTCCACGTACTGCGTGGAGAGGCCCAGCCGATTCGCGTCCTTCTGCCGCGACTGCCGCCAGACGGTGGTGTCCGCACCAGGGGCGAAGTGGTCCGGCTTCCCGCTCTTCAGATACGCGGCGTACTGCCCGCTGAGTCTCTCCGGAGCCACCGCGAGCGAGGAGTCGGCGGGCTCGGCGGCCCGCGCCCAGCCGTCCTTGTCCGTGACGAAGCCGGGGACCGCCGACGGGGCGAGGACCGAGAGATAGGCGGCCTTCCACGGCTGACCGGCCGCGTCCCGTACGAACACCACGAGCCAGCGGGTGTCCCCACGGCCGCCGTCCCGGTCCCGGTTGGAGTCCGTGTCGGCGACGAACCACCGGGGCCATCCGGCCTTCTTGGGGATGACGAACTTCGCGTCGGTGAGTTTCAGGTCCGAGTGCTGTGCGTTCCCGGCGGGGGTGGTGACGTGATGTGCCTTCAGGCCCGCCTGGTTGATGGCCCCGAGCGGACCGGTGACCCGGCCCTCGTCGAGAGCCGGGTCGTACGCCTTGTCCGCCTTGTTGTACGCGACGGTGAAGGCGGCGAGTGCTCGGGCCGCGTCAGCCCTCGTCGCTGACGGTACGACCTCCAGCTCGCCGTGCACCGTCATGCACCCGCTCGCCGTCAGCGATATCGCCGCTGTCGTCGCGAGCCCCGCCGTCAGCCGCCCCAGCCTGCCCATGAGTTGCCTTCTGCTCCTGCGATCCCGCTGCCTTCGAGGACGTGGTGAACCCTACCGGGGCGAAGAAGAGCGCGAGCGTGGGGACCAGATACAGCACCCATACCGTTGCCTGGAGCACCGTCGGGTCGGGCTGGAAGTTGAACACGCCCTTCAGGAGCGTGCCGTACCAGCTGTCCGGCGGGACGGCCGAGCTGATGTCGAACGCCAGGCTCTGCAGACCGGGGATGAAATCGGCCTCCTGCAGATCGTGGACGCCGTACGCCAGCACACCCGCGGCCACGATCACCAGCATCCCGCCGGTCCACGTGAAGAACTTCGACAGGTTGATGCGGACCGCACCCCGGTAGAAGAGCCACCCGAGCACCACGGCGCTGAGGATGCCGAGCAGCGCGCCGATCATCGGCCCCTGGGCGCCGTCGGTCGAGGTGTGCACCGAGGACCAGATGAACAGCGCAGTCTCCAGACCCTCCCGGCCCACGGCCAGGAACGCCGTCGCGACCAGCGCGCCCGTGCCCATCTGCAGCGCGGTGTCGAGCTTGCCGTGGAGTTCGGCCTTCAGATGCCGTGCGGTGCGCCGCATCCAGAAGACCATCCAGGTCACCAGACCGACGGCGACGATCGACAGTGAACCGCCCAGCGCCTCCTGGGCCTTGAACGTCAGCTCCTGCGAACCGAATTCGAGCGCGAAGCCGAAGGCGAGCGCCACCACGACCGCTGTGACGATGCCGGTCCACACCGGCCGCAGCGCGTCGCGCCGCCCGGTCTTGACCAGATAGGCGATGAGGATGCACACGACCAGGCTGGCTTCGAGGCCTTCGCGCAGACCGATCAGATAGTTGCCGAACACGTCGGGTCCTTTCTGGTTGCAGGAACCGGGTTACGAGGACGACGGCAGGGAAACGGACGGGCGCCGGGGCGGGACGTGTCAGGCGAACAGGCCACGGCCCCACCAGTCGCCCTTGCCGCGGACACCCGGCGGAACGGCGAAATGCGCCGAACCCACGTGCTGGATGTATTCGTTGAGTGCGTCATGCCGGGCCAGACCGCGCTGGAGCGGGATGAATCCCTGTCGCGTGTCCCGCTGGTACGCAAGGAAGAAGAGCCCCGCGTCCAGCCGTCCAAGGCCGTCCGTGCCGTCGGTGAAGGAGTAGCCGCGGCGCAGGATGCGAATCCCGTGGTTGCTGTCCGGATGGGCGAGACGTACGTGCGACGTCGGCAGCATCGCCTTCAGGAAGGGTGCGTCACGCTCCTTGGCCTTGCCGACCGGGGCGCCCTCGCCCTTGTCGCGGCCGAAGACGTCCTCCTGCTCCTGGAGCGAGGCTCGGTCCCAGGTCTCGATGTGCATCCGGATGCGGCGGGCCACCAGATAGGAGCCGCCGGTCATCCAGGCCGCCCGGCCCTTCTCCGCCGCCCATACGTGCTGTTTCAGCGCGGCCGCGTCGGTGCCCGCGATGTTCCGGGTGCCGTCCTTGAACCCCATCATGTTGCGCGGGGTCTGGGCGTCGGGGGTGGTCGACGAGGTCTTGCCGAACCCCAGCTGCGACCAGCGGATCGCGATCTTCCCGAAGCCGATCCTGGCCAGGTTGCGGATCGCGTGCACCGCCACCTGCGGGTCGTCCGCGCACGCCTGGACACACAGGTCCCCGCCGCTGCGCGTCGCTTCGAGGTTGTCACCGGGGAACTCCGGCAGGTCGACCAGAGCTTCGGGGCGCCTGTCCTCCAGGCCGAACCGGCCCTTCTCGAACAGCTTGGGGCCGAAGCCCACCGTCAGCGTCAGCCGGGACGGCTTCAGCCCGAGTGCCTCGCCGGTGTCGTCGGGCGGGGCCTCGGCGAGACCGCCGTACGCCCCGTCGCCCACGGTGTGCCCCTGCGTCATCAGGGCCGCGGCCGCCGTCCAGTCCTTGAGCAGCTGGATCAGCTCGGCCCGGTCGTCGGTCGTCACGTCGAACGAGGCGAAGTGCAGCCGGTCCTGGACCGCGGTGGCGATACCGGCCTGGTGCGCGCCGTGGAACGGCACGGCGGCCCCCGACTCCGCGACGGGCGCGGCGTCGTCACCGGTGCGCAGCGCGGCGGCGGCGCCGCCCGCCGCGACCGCTCCGATCGCGAGTCCGGCGCCGCCCCAGCCGATCAGGGACCGCCGGGAGGGGGCCGTGGCACCGGACTCGTCGGCCATGACAGGCTCCTGGCTCTCCGGCTCCGCCGCCTTGCCTTCGGCCTTGCCTGCAGCCTTCTCCGGGCGGGCCATTACTTGGAGACCACGGCCGCTGCGAGCTTCGACAGCGGTTCGGCCAGCGCGTTGACGGCGTCCGACAGCTTCTTGCGGTCGGCCTCGGAGACCTTGTCGTACGACGTGAAGTCGTACGAGGTCTTGTCGCTGCGGTAGTGGTCGAGCAGTGAGTTCAGCGCTGTGAACTGCTTGTCCAGTTCCTTGGTCAGCGCGGGCTCGTTCTTCGCCGCGACCGGCTTCAGCAGCTCGTACGCCTGCTGCGCGCCCTCGACGTTCGCCTTGAAGTCCACCAGGTCGGTGTGGCTGTAGCGGTCCTCCTCACCGGTGATCTTCCCGGTGGCGACCTCGTCGAGGAGTTCCTTGGCGCCGTTGGCCATCGAGGTCGGGGTGATCGCGGCGGTGCCCACGCGCTTCTGCCAGTCGGCCAGGTCGGTGTCCAGCTCGGTCGCCAGCGACTTCTCGGTGGCGCCGATCTTCTTGTCCTGCCAGAGCGACTTCTCCAGGCGGTGCCAGCCGGTCCACTTCTGGCCCTTCTCCAGGCCGTCCGCGCGGGTGTCGGTCTTCGGGTCGATGTCACCGAAGGACTCGGCGACCGGCTCGGTGCGCTCCCAGCCGATGCGTGAGGGGGCGTACGCCTTCTTGGCCGCCGCCAGGTCGCCCTTGCGGATGGCGTCGGTGAAGGTCTTCACCTTCGGCAGCGTCTCGTCCGCCTGCTCCTGCGCGTACTTGCGGTACGCGGCGACCGCGGCGTCCAGCTTCGGGTCGCGCTTCGCGGCCTGGCCGCCGGTGACGGTGACCTTCTGGCGGATGCCGTTGCCCTTCATCCCGGGCTTGCAGGCGACTTCGTACGAGCCGGCCTTGACCTCTGCGGTCAGGGTCTGCTTCAGGCCGGGACCTATGTTCTCGCGCTCCGCGACGATACGGTCGTCGGGGAAGAGCAGGTAGACCTCGGTGACCTTGGAGCCCTTGTTCTCCAGGGCGAACTGCACGTGCCCCGCGGGGAAGCGGGTCCTGGAGACCTTGCAGGAGGAATCGCTCGCGGTGACGGCGACGGCGCCGCTGCCCCCCGCCTTGGCATCGCTCTTCTCGGCACAGCCCGTGACGGCGGTCAGAGCGGCCAGGGCCGTGACGGCGGTGACGACGGAGAGTCGGACGGGTCGCATACGGGCTCCACGCTGGGTGAATGGTCGAGTGAGGCAGCCCTAACTTAACCGAGGCTTACCTCAGTGATACCCACTCGTGCAGTGATTCAGATCTCATTCCGCGGGCCTGGTCACAACCCCGTCACGGCAGGGCCATATCCGGGTCAAGCCGCTCACGGCGGCGGCCGTTCCGGGACGATCGGGGCGCTCGGCTGCCCGGGTGCCGGGATGCGTCCGCCCCGGGCGACCTTGGCAGGGCAGCGGCAGTCGCCCCCGGCCCCGACGTCTCCGCGCGGGTGCCAACTCGGTTCTGTCCCCAGGCGAGATGGCCATGATCATGGACGGGGCCGCGGTACCGGGCGACGAGCGGGGTCCGGCGGCGCGGCCGGGGCGCCGGGGCTCACTCCATCGGGCCGTCTGGAGTGGCAGGTCCGCCGGGCTCTCGTAGCGTCGAAAGCGCGGCCTTCGCCGTGCCCGACTCCACTCATGATCTGCCCGAACTGCCGAAACGAGGCGTCCATGGTCGGCCAGCCCGTGTCCCTGTACGGAGATGAACGCCTGGCCGCCCCACCTGCCGACGCCTCGGCCGGCGCCGGCGCGGGGCGCCTCGCTCCGCTCTTCCGGCCCTTCCCCCGAATCCGGTGACGCCCGCATCCACGGCCGTCCCCGGCGTGCGGATGTCCCCGCAGCTGTCCCTGGTGATCGGTCTGCAGCTGATGGACCCCGGGTTTCCGGGTGGCGGGTGCCACCCGGCCTACCAGTGGGACTGCCTGGTCCAGCCGGAGCGGGTCGGCCCGGACGGCCTGGGGCCCCTGCTCCACGCCCTGCTGCGCCGGGGCATCGGGCCCTCCGACGCCACGGCCGTCGCGCTCGCCCACGCCGCCGCGTCGGAGCGCTGCTGGGGCGAGGTGGCCGAGATCGACGAACGGCTGTACGCGGCGACGCTCAGTCAGGAGCAGCGGGCGGCCGCGGTCCGGACCGGGCGGCGGATGCTCGACACGGGCCGAGCCGTCTTTCCCTGCGAGGCCGTGGAGGAGTACGCGGCTCTGGTCGCACGGCGGGAGGCACCGGGCAACCGGGCGGTGGTCTCCGCGGTCATCCAGGCCGGAGCGGGGGTGCCCGTCCAACAGGCGGTGGCCGCTGAGCTGTTCGCGTTCTGCGCCGCCTTCGCCGGAGCGGCCCGGCGGACAGGTGCGGCCGGCCACCGCGCGTCGCAACTGCTGCTGCGTGGCGCCGCGCCGGTGGTCGAGGAGGTGACGGTGGACGCGCTCCGCCGTGGACTCGCCGATCTGGGCGGCTGCGTGCCTGCGGCCGACGCGCTGTACGGGCGTCCCGGCCGCGCGACCGCGTGAGTGAGTGCGGCTGAGCGGCCACGAGCGCACGACCTGCCGGCCCACCGGCCGCGGGAGACCCGGGAAATCCGGAGAGGAATCACCATGAACGACAAGGTGGCGACCACGGCCGGCGGCCGAGCCGAACTCTCTGTGCCGGACGTCCGGCACGGGGCGGTGGCCTGATATGGCGCTTGTGACGGACGAGGGGCCCGAAGCGTCGGGGACGGGG
Source organism: Streptomyces sp. NBC_00859 (assembly GCF_045161865.1). NCBI lineage: Bacteria > Bacillati > Actinomycetota > Actinomycetes > Kitasatosporales > Streptomycetaceae > Streptomyces > Streptomyces sp. NBC_00859. The sequence continues at coordinate 5,862,881 of NZ_CP108826.1, forward strand.
CGGTCGCAGACCCGGTCGCGGCTCTCCGCGGCGCACCACACCCCGGGCCGCGTACCTCCCGAGGTGGCACGTCACGCCCGGGACGCCGACGGCGCGGCCGGTGCGGACCCGCCCGCCAGGGTCGGCCTGCTGGAGATGGGTTTCGAGCGGATCAGCGGACGCACCGAGCTGGTCCGCCGCTACGGCAGGATGCCGCTGCGGACCGGCCGGGCCCAGTACGCGGACCCGTTGAGGCCGCAGATGGCGTTCGTGCGGCTGATGCCCGCCGAGGGCGGCATGCTCCAGGAGGACCGCCAGCGCGTCGACGTCTGCTGCGGCGCCGAGAGCGAGGTGCATCTCACGACGGGGGCGGTGACCGAGGTCCGCGGCATGGAGAGCGGCTACGCGACCCGGCTGGTCAATCTCTCGGCAGGCCCCGACGCGTATCTGGAGTACCTGCCCGAGCCGTTGCTCCCCTTTCCCGGCGCCCGGCTCTACCAGCGCACCGTGATCACGGCCGACCCCACCGCCACTGTCGTCATCGGCGAGACGGTGGCCAAAGGACGGACGGGATCCGGCGCACGCCACGCGTACGACGTCCTCGGCCTGGACCTGGAGGTCCGGCGGCCCGACGGCAGGCTGCTCGCACTCGACGCGCTAAGGCTGTGCCCGGACCGGGACGACGTGACGGGGCCGGGTGTGCCGGCCGGGAGCACCCACCTGGCATCGCTCTTCGTCGTGACCGGCCGGTGCGCGGCGACCGAGGTGGCCGATGCCCTGCACGGCGCACTCGGCGGTCGCGGACTGGCGTACGGAGTGAGCGTGCTGCCGCACGGCTGCGGCGCCTGGCTGCGGGTACTCGGCGACGACGGGACAGCGGTCGCGGCCGCCCGGTACGCGGGCTGGGACGCCGCGCGCCGGCTGCTCACCGGCTCGCGCGCGCCCCGGCCCGCCTGAGCCGCACGGAACGGCTCAGGCGCTGAGCGGGGTGAACTCCCGGCCCAGCTCGCGAAGGACCTGGATGTTCAGCGCGAAGGCCTGCTTGCACTCGTCCACGATCCGCCGCTTCTCCAGCTCGTCCGCGTCCACCGCGTCCAGCATTTCCCGGTAACCACGCTTGAACTCGGCCGGGTTGGGGATCCCGTCGAAGACGTAGAACCGCACGCCGTCGCCCTTGCGCGTGAAGCCCCAGGTCTTCTCCGCCGCGTCGCGGACGATCTGACCGCCGGACAGGTCACCCATGTAACGCGTGTAGTGGTGCGCGACATAGCCGCCGGGCCAGCTCCGCGCGCAGTGCGCCACCCGCTCCGTATAGGCGGTGGTGGCGGGCAGCGGCGTCAGCCCGGTGCGCCAGCCGGGGCCCCGCAGATGTGCCAGGTCCTGCTCCAGTGCGGCCGTGCGCATCAGCTCCGGGAGGATGAACGGACCGGCCACGGGGTCCGCAGCGAGCCGCTCGGCGCCCTCCTCCAGCGCCCGGTAGACGAACCACAGTTGCTCGGTGTAGCGGGCGTAGGCGTCCACCCCGAGCGTGCCGCCGAGCATGTCGCCGATGAACGTCGCGGAGTTGGCCTCGGTGTGCTGGTCGTGCGAGGCGGTGCGGATGAGCGTCGAAAAGGCGTCCATGGCGGACCTCCGGGGCCGAGGGGGACGGAAACCTGGGTCGAGCTCCCGTGCTCAGGGTTACCTGAGTCAATGGGTTCCCGACGTCCTGTCGGCAAAACACGTACCCGCCCCGGCCCCTGGCCAATCCGGATCAGGGCAGCGTCAGGACCTCCGCCCCCGTCTCCGTCACCACGAGCGTGTGCTCGAACTGCGCCGTCCGCCTGCGGTCCTTGGTGACCACGGTCCAGCCGTCGTCCCACATGTCGTACTCGTGCGTGCCGAGGGTGAGCATCGGCTCGATCGTGAACGTCATGCCGGGCCGGATCAGCTCCGTGGCGTACGGGCTGTCGTAGTGCGGCACGATCAGCCCGGAGTGGAACGAGGTGCTGATGCCGTGCCCGGTGAAGTCCTTGACGACGCCGTAACCGAAGCGCTTGGCGTACGACTCGATGACCCGCCCGATGACATTGATCTGGCGGCCGGGCCTCACCGCCTTGATGGCCCGGTCGAGCGATTCGCGGGTCCGCTCGACCAGGAGCCGGGACTCCTCGTCGACGTCCCCGCAGAGATAGGTGGCGTTGTTGTCCCCGTGCACGCCGTTGATGTACGCCGTGACGTCGAGGTTCACGATGTCGCCGTCCCGGAGCACCGTGGAGTCCGGAATCCCGTGGCAGATGACTTCGTTGACGGAGGTGCAGAGCGACTTCTTGAACCCGCGGTAGCCGAGGGTCGACGGGTAGGCCCCGTGGTCGCACATGAAGGTGTGGGCGACCCGGTCGAGTTCATCCGTCGTCACACCGGGCACGATGTGCTTGGCGGCCTCCGCCATCGCCTGCGCGGCGATACGGCCTGCGACGCGCATGCGCTCGACGGTGTCGTCATCCTGGACTTCCGGTCCGGTGTACGGCGTCGGCGCGGGCTTGCCCACGTACTCGGGACGCCGGATGTTTCCGGGTACGGAACGGGTGGGAGAGAGCTCCCCTGGTACGAGCAGTGACTGGCCAGACATGCCAGCGAGTGTATGAGAGAGGAGCCGACCATGGCTTTGTTCAAGAAGCGCGCGGCCGCGAAACCGGGCGAGTGGTACTACTGCCTCCAGCACAAGAAGGCCGAAGAGGGGCCCGAGTGCCCCTCCAAGAACCGTTTCGGCCCGTACGCCACCCGCGAGGAGGCGACCCACGCCATGGAGACGGCGGCCGAGCGCAACGTGGAGTGGGACACCGACCCCAAGTGGCACGACAGGAGCGCGACCGACGAGGAGAAGTGACCGGCCGCCCGGCCGCCGTCCCGGCCGGACCGCGCTGATCAGACCGCCGCCGCAGCCGTCGCCGCCTCCTTCTGGGCGCGGCGCTGCTGTGCGTCGGCGTCCGTGCCCGCGTCGTACGTCAGCAGCTTCGGCAGGACAGCGGCGAGTACCCCCACCGAAGCGACGCAGGCCAGCCCCCCGCTCCAGATCGCGGTCCGTGTCCCCGTCCAGCCGGCCAGCGTTCCCGCCCTCACCTGGCCCAGCTGCGGACCGACGCTGTACGAGAGCACTTCGATGCCTGCCAGCCGGCCGCGCAGCTCCTCCGGGATGGTCTGGTTCCAGATGGTGGAGCGGCCGAGCCCGCTGAGCATGTCGCCCGCGCCCGCGAAGGCCAGGCACAGGAGCACCAGCCAGATGTTGGTGAACCAGCCGGCCGCCGTGATCGCCAGGCCCCAGCCCGCCGCTCCGAAGACGACGAAGAGCCCGTGCCGCCTGACCCGCGACGTCCAGCCGCTGGTCAGGCTGAGGAGCACCGACCCCACCGATCCGGCCGCATACATCAGGCCGAGTGCCCACGTGGCATGCAGATCGTCGGCGAGGAAGGGGAAGACCGTGTTCGGATACGCGAAGAACATCGCGGCCAGGTCGACCGCGTACGTCCCGAGCAGCACCGGGCGGCTCCAGGCGTACCGCGCGCCCTCCGCGATCCCGCGCAGCGACGGTCTCGCGGCACCGTGCGAGGGCGGGGCGGGCGACAGCCGGGAGCACATGGCGACCGACACGGCGAAACCGAGCACCGTGACGCTGTACGCGGTGGGGTACCCGGCGTACGCCACCACCACCCCGGCCAGCGCAGGACCCGCGATCGCACCGGTCTGCCAGCGCAGGGCGTTCAGCGCGGCGGCCGCGGTGAGCTGGTCGTGCGGCACGATCCGCGCCATCAGCGAGTCGAGTGCGGGCCGCTGCAGCCCGGCGAGGGCCGACACCCCCGCGGCCACGACGTACAGCGGCCAGAGCATCGGCGTGGCCAGCAGCGAATTCACCAGCAGCAGGGAGGCCAGCAGACCGAGCCCCGCCTCGGTGGCCAGAATGACCTTTCGCCGGTCCGCGGCGTCGGCGAGCGCACCGCCGTACAGGCCGAAGACGACGAGCGGCACCAGTTCGACCGCGCCCATCGCACCGACTGCGGCCGGTGACTCGGTGAGTTCCTTGATCTGGAGCGGCAGCGCGATGAGCGCCATGGAGCTGCCGAAGAAGGCGATCAGGCCTTGTATCCACAGCAGCCGGAACTCCCGGGAGGAGCGCCAGGGGGTGAGATCGGGGAGTATCGCGCCGAGCCGCGTGCCAGGGGCCACGAGAGGTCATGCTCGGTCGCGCCGCCCCCGCGCGCAAGCCGATTACCAGCGGCTCGGCGGAGGAGCTGTCAGCTGCTCGGCGAGGCGCGACAGGCGGTCCCGGAACCGCGGCCTGCCTCGCTGCGCGGGGAGGCCGTTCTCCCCGGCTGCGGCGCTGACCAGGTGCTGCACGGTGTCCAGATCCACCTCGTCGCCGTCCGTCACGGTGAGCGCCTCATGGGCCAGACCGTGCACCTCCGGGTGCCCGCCGTCCAGCGCCAGCACGGTGGCCCCCGCCCGCCGCGCCCCGTGCACCCGCTCCAGGAGCCCGTCGCCCGGCAGCTCCGGGGCGACGACCAGCAGCGTCGCCCCGCGCCCCGCCGCCTCGATCCGCCCGAGCCCCACGGAGAGGTGCGCGGGCTCACCGCCCGCGATCCGGTGGCGTACCAGCGTGGGCGCCAGCTCGGGCAGTCCCGACCAGGCGGCCTCGTCGACGAGGTGCGCGGCCAGGTGCCACGGCTCGTACGTCCGGGTCCCTACCAGGAGCAGCCCCCCGCCACGCGGCACGACGGACGAGCGCAGCGCGGTGGCGAACCGGCGGGTGGCGCGAGGCCACTCCGTCCCCGCGAGTACCTCCCGCAGCAGAGCTACGCGTACGGCGTCCATGGCCCGGCATCCTGCCGTAAAGGGCCCGCGACCGGGGGTCCGTCGGGCCCCTGTCATCCGTACGAGTGCCGGGTACCAGCGAGTAGGGTCGGCCCATGACTTCCTCCGACAGTGCACAGCAGCCCGCAGCCAGGGACCCCTGGGACCTTCCCGACGTCTCGGACCTGGTCGTCGGCGTCCTCGGCGGCACCGGTGACCAGGGGCGCGGGCTCGCCTACCGGCTGGCCAGGGCGGGCCAGAAAGTGATCATCGGCTCGCGTGCGGCCGAGCGGGCACAGGCCGCGGCAGAGGAGCTCGGGCACGGTGTCGAGGGCGCCGCGAACGCCGAGTGCGCGCGCCGCAGCGACGTGGTGATCGTGGCCGTGCCCTGGGACGGGCACGCCAAGACGCTGGAGTCGCTGCGCACGGAGCTGGCAGGCAAGCTCGTCGTCGACTGCGTCAACCCGCTCGGCTTCGACAAGAAGGGCGCGTACGCCCTGAAGCCCGAGGAGGGCAGCGCCGCCGAGCAGGCCGCCGCCCTGCTCCCGGAAGCCCGGGTGACCGCCGCCTTCCACCACCTGTCGGCCGTCCTGCTGCAGGACCCGGAGATCGAAGAGATCGACACCGATGTGATGGTGCTGGGCGAGGAGCGCGCCGACGTCGAGACCGTGCAGGCGCTCGCCGGGCGGATCGCCGGGATGCGCGGAGTCTTCGCCGGACGGCTGCGCAACGCCCACCAGGTCGAGTCGCTGGTCGCCAACCTGATCTCGGTCAACCGCCGCTACAAGGCCCACGCGGGGCTGCGCGTCACCGACGTGTGAGTGCGTCCGGGGCATGGGGGACACTGGGGAACAGAAATCTTCGCCCCCGGACAGGAGCCGCACCCATGCCCCGCCTCGCTCTGTACGCCCTCGTCGTCTGTGCCCTCGCCGTGGCAGCGGCCGTGGTCTCCTTCGTCCAGGGCAGCTTCATCGGGATCGTCTGGATCCTGCTGGCGGGACTCTCGTCGAACATGGCCTGGTACTACCTGCGCAGGAACCGCGCGGCGAAGCCGGCGAGCACCCCCGCCACCGACTGACCGCCACCGACCGACCGCCACCGACCGACCGCAGCCGGATCCGGCCTCCGCGGGTTACCCGGCCGGGCAGAAGAACCCGTCGGGCCTGCCCTGCCAGAAGCGGTAGAAGTTCTGCCCGCAGTACGTGTCCTGGTCGCTGACCCCGACACCGCGCAGGATCGCGTCGATCAGGTCGAAGAAGGCGTGGTTCACGGACGGGATCCACAGCAGCGCGAAGACCGCCACCATCCCGATCTGCCCGAACGGCTCGACCTGGCGGCGGACGCTGTTCGGCAGCCAGGGCTCGACCACGCCGTACCCGTCGAGACCCGGCACCGGCAGGAAGTTCAGGATCGCCGCCGTGAACTGCAGCAGCCCGATGAAGCCCAGCGCGTAGCGGAACAGCGCAGGTACGCCGTCCAGTGCGTGCAGCCAGAACGGCGCCGTGCAGACGAACGCGAACAGGACGTTCGTCAGCGGACCCGCCGCCGAGATCAGACTGTGCCGCCAGCGGCCCCTGATCCGGCCCCGCTCGATGAAGACGGCGCCACCGGGCAGACCGATCCCGCCCAGGACCAGGAAGACCAGCGGAAGCACGATGGAGAGCATCGCGTGGGTGTACTTCATCGGGTTGAGGGTGAGATAGCCCTTCGCGCCGATCGAGATGTCACCGCTGTGCAGAGCGCTGCGTGCGTGCGCGTACTCGTGCAGACAGAGCGAGACCACCCATGCCGACGTCACGAAGAGGAACAGGGCGAAGCCGGGGACCTTCGCGGCGTTCGCCCACACCGCCCAGCCGGTGACCGCCATGACGGCCACGATCCCCAGGAAGACCGGGCTGATCCGCCGTTCGCTGCGGCGGGTGGGGACGGTGGTCATCGAGGGAGCTCCTGATACGTGGGGGCCGGGCATCGAGAGCCCGACCGTACAGGTGACACGCGGTAAACGTCTCGCGGCCGGACGGGAGTTCCGGGCAGGGTGGGGTCATGACCGTATGGCAGGTGGTTTACGCGGACTGGGAGATGGAGTGCTGCGGCACACCGTTCTCGGTGGGTGACGAGGTCACCTGGACCGTGGGGCCGCACGGGGGCGTCGGCCCCGATGTGCCGGAAGGGGCGCTGTGCGTCTCGAACCACAGCATGGGCGGCTCGGAGGCGGAGCAGGTGACGGCGTACGTCCGGTCGATCCAGGTGATGACGGTGGAGTTCGCGCAGGCCTCGGGCACATCGGTGTACGAGCCCGTGCCGGGCCGGCTGAGGCTGCGCCCCGTGCGGCGCTGCCCGAAGTGGTTCAGCCGTGAGGCGGACCGGACGGGCGGCCCGGACCGGCCGGGCCACGAGAGCCGCGCGACCGGCGTGCTCGTCGAGCTGGAGGGACCGGGCGGCTGAAGTGTGCGCGGTAACGGACAATGGGCCCGTGCGCTACCGGATCCTCTCGACCACACAGGCGTTCCGCCCCGACGGCTCGGCCGTCGCCATCGGCGGGGCGCGGCTGCGTGCCCTGCTGACCGTGCTGGCGCTGCGCGTCGGGCGGACCGTGCCCGCAGCCGTCCTCGTCGCCGAGGTGTGGGACGGCGAACCGCCCGCTGACGCCACCGGCGCGCTCCAGGCGCTCGTGGCCCGGCTGCGGCGGGCGCTCGGCCACGCGGCCGTCGGCTCGGTCGACGGCGGGTACCGGCTGTGCGCCGATCCGGACGACATCGACCTGTACCGGTTCGAGCGGCTCGTGGGGGAGGGCACGCGGGCCCTCGACGAGGGCGACCCCGCCAAGGCCGCCGCCCTCCTGGAGGACGCGCTGGCGCTGTGGCGGGGCATGGTGCTCGCCGACCTCCCCGACCGCGCGGCCGTGGCGGCCCGCTGGGAGGCCCGGCGGCTGGACGCGCGCCGGGCGGCGCTCGCCGCCGCGCTGGCTCTCGGCCGGGCCGAGGAGACGCTGCCCGAGCTGGCCGCGCTCTGCGGCGACCATCCGATCGACGAACCGCTCCAGGCCCTGCGGATCCGGGCGCTGCGGGACGCGGGGCGGACGGCGGAGGCGCTCGCGGCGTACGAGGAGGTGCGACGCGGTCTCGTCGAGCGGCTCGGCGCCGACCCCGGCCCCGGACTGCGCTCGCTGTACGCCGAGTTGCTCTCGCCCGACGGGCCGTCGGCGGCCCGGAACGGCCAGGACCCGTCCTTCGCCGGCCGTTTCGCCCCGGAGCGGGACACCGCAGCTCCGTACACATCGGCGCCGGACATCCCGGCGCCCGGTACCGAGGAGCGCGGGCCCGGCAACCTCCGGGCCCGGCTGACCAGCTTCGTCGGACGCGAGAGCGACATCGACGCGCTGCGAGGAGACCTCGGAGCGGCCCGGCTCGTCACGCTGCTCGGTCCCGGCGGGGCCGGGAAGACCCGGCTCTCGCAGGAGGCGGCCGAGACCGCGGCCGCCTCCTGGCCCGACGGGGTGTGGCTGGCCGAACTGGCTCCGGTGGACGACCCGGAGACCGTGCCCGAAGTGGTGCTCGGCGCACTCGGCGCCCGCCAGACGGTGCTGCGCGGCGCGGGGGCCGAGGAGATACGGGCCGCCGACCGGCAAGCGGACGACCCGCTCGTCCGGCTGGCCGAGCACTGCTCCGGGCGCCGGATGCTGATCCTGCTCGACAACTGCGAGCACGTCGTCGCGGCAGCAGCCGCCCTGGTGGAGGAACTCCTGGCCCGCTGCCCCGGGTTGACGGTCATCGCCACCAGCAGGGAGCCGCTCGGGGTGCCCGGCGAAGTCGTACGCCCGGTCGAGCCGCTGCCCGAGCCGTCGGCGCTGCGGCTGTTCGCCGAGCGCGGGAGCGCCGCACGGCCCGGCTTCCGGATCGACGACGATCCGGAAGCCGCCACCGAGATCTGCCGACGCCTCGACGGACTGCCGCTCGCCATCGAACTCGCGGCGGCCCGGCTGAGGATGCTCTCGCCGCGGCAGATCGCCGACCGGCTGGACGACCGGTTCAGGCTGCTGACCGGAGGCGCCCGTACGAACCTGCCGCGCCAGCAGACGCTGCGTGCGGTCGTCGACTGGTCCTGGGACCTGCTGGACGGGCCGGAGCGCACCGTGCTGCGCAGGCTCTCCGTCTTCTCCGGCGGCTGCGGGCTCCCGGCGGTGGAGGCGGTGTGCGGCGCCGACGCGCTGGACGTGCTGGGGTCGCTGGTCGACAAGTCCCTTGTGGTGGCCGCCCCTTCGGACGGCGGCGACATGCGCTACCGCCTCCTCGAAACCGTCGGCGAGTACGCGGCCGAGCGGCTCGACGAGGCCGGGGACCGGGCCGACGCCGAACACCGCCACCTGGTGCACTACCGCGAGGTGGCCCGGCTGACCGACCCCGAACTGCGCGGACACGGGCAGCGCGCCGCGATCGATCTGCTGGTGCGCGAGTACGAGAACCTGCGCACCGCGCTGCGCCGGGCCGTCTCGGCGGGCGAGGAGCACGAAGCGCTGATCCTGGTGCACGCCCTCTCCTGGTTCTGGCAGATGCGTGATCTGCGCAGCGACGCGCGGCACTGGGCGGGTGCGACAGCGGAGATGGGCCCCGACCCGTTCGAGCCGCCGGTCGCCCAGGCGCCGCCGCTGCCCGAGCGGTGCACGGACGCCCCGCCGCCGATGGGCCCCGAGCTGCTCGAAGAGGCGCGGCGCGGGGTACGGCTGATCCATCTGGCCTCCGCCGACCACGAGTTCGAGGACTGGACCACACCGTCGAGCAGGGAGCGGCTCAGCCGGGTGGTGGACGCCTACCGGCCGGGGCTCCCGCAGACCTGCCGGGCCCCGGCCTCGCTCTGGTTCTTCGCCATCATGCTCACCGGCGACCCCGGGCGGCTGCGTGAGGTACTCGACGAGACCGTACGGGCCTGCCGGGAGTTCGGGTACGACTGGGAGCTGGCCTCCGCCCTGCAGATGCGGGCCAACGTCCTGGCCAACCGCAGCGACTGGGCGGGCGACGCGGCCAGGGACGCCGACGAGGCCCTGGAGATCTTCATCCGGCTCGGTGACGCCTGGGGCGCCGCCGAGGCGCTCTCGGCCAGGGGCGAGGCGCGCGAGCGGCGCGGTGACTTCCTGCGCGCCGGCGAGGACTACCGGATGGCGTTCGGCTACGCCGCTCGGCTCGGCGCGCGGACGCAGGTCGCGGTGTTGCGGGCGAGATACGCGGGAGTGCTCCTCGAAGCGGGCCGTGGCGAGGAGGGCGAGACGATCCTGCGGCAGCTCCTGGCGGGCGAGAAGGGGCCCGACATCGGGCACGAGGTCTGGCCGGTGGCCCGGATGTTCCTCGCCACCTGGCTCGGCCGCACCGGCCGGCTGGCCGAGGCGCGGGCCGAACTGGATTTGCTGCAGGAGAAGTTCAAACTGGGCCCGCTCGCCATCTTCCAGGGCATCCTGCTCGGCCTGGTGGCCTGGCTGGACAACGAGGAGGGTCTCTACGAGGAGGGCCGCGAGAAGGCACGGCACGCGCTGTCCAGGACCCGTGACCCGCTGTCGCTGATGGTGGCCCCGCAGATGCCCGCAACGCATCTGGTGACGTACGCCTGGTCGCTGGCGGGCCCCGGCGACCCCGAGGACGCACGGTTCGCGGTGAGCCTGCTGGCCGCGTCGGACGCACAGCTGCCGCCGGGCTACTTCAGCGCGTACATGGAGCGCTCCAACCGGGAGAAGGCCGAGTCGGCCGCCCGCGCCGTCCTGGGGGACGCGGAGTACGAGCGCGCGTACGCCGAGGGCGGCGGCCTCACCCCGGAGGAGGCCGCCGCCCTGGTGGAACGACGCGAGCGCTGAACGGGACCGCCGGGCCACCTGGCCCGGCTGCCGGATCAGGTCTTCTTGCGGAACTTCCGGATCGCCAGTGGCGCGGTGACCGCGGTGATCGCCACCGACCAGCCCAGCGTCATCAGGACCGAGTGGGCGACCGGGCCGCCGTTCACCAGGTTCCGCGCGGCGTCCGCGAGGTTGGAGAGCGGGTTGTAGTCGGTGAACGCCTGGAGCCAGCCGGGCATCGTGGTCGGCGGGGCGAAGATCGACGATCCGAACTGGAGCGGCATCAGGACCAGCATGGCCATCCCCTGGACGGCCTGAGCCGTCTTCATGGTCAGTCCGAGCAGGATGAAGATCCACATCAGTGAGGCGCCGAACGCGAGCGCGAGGCCGATCGCCGCGAAGAGCGAGAGTACCGACGTGTGGATGGTGAGGCCCAGGATGAAGCCGACGGTCAGCAGGATCGCGATGGCGACCATCATCCGGCCGATCTCCACCACGATCTTCGCGATGAGGACGGACGACCGGGCGATGGGCATACTGCGGAACCGGTCCATCACCCCCTTCTTGAAGTCGTCGTTGACCCCGGAGCCGACGGCCATGGCGATGTTCATGCCCATCATCGCCATCAGCCCGGGGACCACGTAGTCCACGTACTGCGTCTGGTTGCCCTTGCCCGCGATGGCGCCGCCGAAGACGAACACGAACAGCAGGGTGAAGATGATCGGCATCAGCAGGACGTCGAACATCGACTCCGGGTCCGCCTTGATCTGCAGCGCGTTGCGCCGGGCCAGGGCTCCGATGTGCCGGAGGTTGCCCCGCAGCCCGATCCGCCCCTCGGCGGCTCCGGCCGCCGCGGTCACCGCGGGTGCCGGCTTCTCGATCGTTGCCGTGCTCATACCGCGGCCTCCTGAACCTGCGCTGTGCTGGTGTCGAACCCGTCCTGCACCGTGGGCTTCTGGCCGGTGATGGCCAGGAACACCTCGTCCAGGCTGGGCAGATGGGTGCCGATGTTGGTGATCCCGAAGCCGCGCGACGCCAGCAGGCCGACCACAGCTGTCAGCTGCTCGTCGCTGAGGATCGGCACGTTGAGCAGGCCTGCGTCGGGCACCGCCTGCGAGCCGGCCGCACCGTCGAGCCCGGCCTCGGCCAGGGCGCGCGCCATGGCGGGCAGCTGTCCGGGGTCGCTCGGCTGGATCTGCAGGGTGCGGCCGCCGACCTTCGCCTTCAGCTCGTTCACCTTGCCGTTGGCGATGACCTTGCCCTTGTCGATGACCGTCAGCTCGTTGGCGAGCTGCTCGGCCTCCTCCATGTACTGGGTGGTGATGAGCACGGTCGCCCCCTCCGCGACCATCCTCTGCACCTCGTCCCAGACCTCGTTGCGGGTGCGGGGGTCGAGACCGGTCGTCGGCTCGTCGAGGAAGAGCACCGACGGCCTGCCGATCATGGAAGCGGCCAGGTCGAGCCTGCGGCGCATCCCGCCCGAGTAGTTCATCGCGGCCTTCTTGGCCGCCTCGGTCAGCGAGAACCGTTCCAGCAGCTCGTCCGCGCGGCGCCTGGCGTCCTTGCGGGGGAGGTCGAGCAGCCTGCCGATCATGTAGAGGTTCTCCCAGCCGGAGAGCTTCTCGTCGACCGATGCGTACTGACCGGTGAGACCGATGACCCGGCGCAGCTGGCGGGGCTGGGTCAGCACGTTGTAGCCGGCCACGGTGGCGGTGCCCGAGTCGGGCTGCAGCAGGGTGGAGAGGACTCGTACGAGGGTGGTCTTGCCGGCTCCGTTCGGCCCGAGGACACCGAGGACGGTGCCCTCTCGGACGTCCAGGTCCACCCCGTCCAGGGCCCTGGTCTCCCCGTAGTGTTTCAGCAGCCCCCGCACCTGTACGGCGCTCGCGCCGTTTCCGGGGTTCTTGTCGATTCGCGTCATGCAGGACATCAGACCAGCCGCCACTGACAGCTCACCGACAGAATGCCGACAGCCCGCCGGCGGTGGATGCCGGCGGGCTGTCGGTCCGGCCGCTGGAGGGGGCCGGCCGGCGATTGCTGCTGCGCAGAGGTCTGTGGAGCGGCAACGGCTACGACGAGATCGTCCGCCTTGCCACAGCCCCCTCGCCCACCACTCTTCTTCGGTGACGGCAGATCACGAGGGTGATCGCCGCGATGAGGAGCACTGTCCAGATCCCCAGCTCCGGCGCCCCCACCATGCCGCCGAGCAAGAGCAGAAGCAGAAAGAAGACCGCCACTACTCCGACGATCTTCAAGGCGAGACTCCGCTTGATGATCAGGGCGAAACCGCTCATATCTGTCAGTCCCCTCCACCCGGGCCGGTGTATGAGTATCCACCGCTTCCCTTGACCCTAATCTTGATCCAGGGGTGCACGGTCGCGCAGCAGCCATATATGGCCACACGCGGATTCAGGCTGCACTTCATGAATGACGTTGAGGCGCTGGAGGGCACTCCGGTCTTCTCGTTCACTCACGCGATGGACTCTCCTTGTCCGCGTGGGGGCTTTCCACGCCTCCGGGTATCGCCAGTGGCAGAGTGCCGACAGCCCGCCGACGGTGGATGTCGGCGGGCTGTCGGTGCGTACGGCACTGGTCCGGGAGCCGCCCGGTGCGGCGGCCGCGGCTCAGTGGAAGGTGTGCTGCTCCAGCGGGAACGTTCCGCCGACGACCTCGTCCGCGAACTCCTTCGCGGCGTCGCCGAGGGTCCGGCGGAGGTCCGCGTACTGCTTGGTGAAGCGCGGCACCTTGCCCCCAGTCAGTCCGACCATGTCGGTGTAGACGAGTACCTGCGCGTCGCACTCGGGGCCGGCGCCGATTCCGACCGTGGGAATGTGCAGGATGCGGGTGACCTCGGCGGCCAGCTCCGCGGGTACGAGTTCGAGGACGACGGCGAAGGCGCCCGCGTCCTGCACGGCCTTGGCGTCACGCAGCAGCTGCTGCGCGGCCTCCTCGCCGCGGCCCTGCACCCGGTAGCCCATCGAGTTGACCGACTGCGGGGTCAGACCGATGTGCGCCATGACCGGGATGCCGGACTGCACGAGCAGCTCGATCTGCTGGTGGGAGCGCTCGCCGCCCTCCAGTTTCACGGCGCCCACGCCGGCGTCCTTGACCAGGCGCATCGCGCTGCGCAGGGCCTGCACGGGGCCCTCCTGGTAGGTGCCGAAGGGCAGGTCGCCGACGATGAGGGCCCGCGAGGTGCCCCGGACGACGGCAGCCGAGAGCATCGTCATCTCGTCGAGGGTGACCGGGACGGTGGTGTCGTAACCGAGGTGGCAGTTGCCCATCGAGTCACCGACGAGCATCACCGGGATGCCCGCCTCGTCGAATACGGACGCGGTCATCGCGTCGTACGCGGTGAGCATGGGCCACTTCTCGCCCCGCTCCTTGGCGCCGCCGATGTCGTGGACGGTGATGCGCCTGCTGCTCCGGCCGCCGTACAGCGCCTTGCTGTCGGCGGGCTGCTGCGGGGAAGCACCGGGTGCGGAGGGACAGCCCTGAGGGTTCAGAGGGTTCGGCGGGTTCGACGCGCGCGTCATCGCAACGCTCCTGTTCGTCATCTCGAGGCGCCCTGACGGCGTCCCCGGACCGCCTCCATCGTCGCACCACATCGGCGCCGCACGGAAGTGGGCCCCGCACCGGCTGCGGGCCGCCGGGTAAAATCTTTTCGATACGAGACGGTCTCGTATCGAAAATGCTCTAGCCTGTCCGTCATGACCAACTCCACGGGGCCAGTCGCAGCGCCCCGCATACCCGAAGCCGTGCACCGGCGCCGCTGGGCGATCCTGGCCGCGTTGATGCTGAGCCTGCTGATCGTGGTGCTCGACAACTCGATCCTGAATGTGGCGGTCAAGACGATCGCCGCCCCCGCGCCGAGCGGCCTCGGCGCCACCCAGAGCCAGCTGGAATGGGCGATCAACTCCTACACGCTGGTCTTCGCCGGGCTCCTCTTCACCGCCGGCCTCCTCGGTGACCGCCTGGGCCGCAAGAAGATCCTGCTCTTCGGACTCGCGGTCTTCGGCGTCGGCTCGGTGCTCGCCGCCATCTCGACCTCACCGGCCGAACTCATCGCCTTCCGGGCCGTGATGGGTCTGGGCGGGGCCTTCGTGATGCCCGCGACCCTCGCCGTGCTCATGAACGTCTTCGAGCGGGACGAGCAGCCCAAGGCCATCGGCATCTGGGCGGGCGGTGTCGGGCTCGCCATCGCCATCGGCCCGATCACCGGCGGGGTGCTCCTCGAACACTTCTGGTGGGGCTCGGTCTTCCTGGTCAACGTCCCCGTGGTGGTGGTCGCGCTGATCGCGATGGTGCTGCTGGTCCCCGACTCCAGGGACCCCGCCCCCGGCCACATCGACCCGGTGGGCGTGAGCCTGTCCGTCATCGGTCTGGTGCTGCTGGTGTACGGGATCATCCGCGGCGGTGAACTGGCCGACTTCACCGCGCCGTCCGTGCTGCTGACCACGCTCGGCGGCCTGGCCGTACTGATCGGCTTCGTGGTCTACGAGAAGCGCAGCAGCCACCCCGCCATCGACGTCACCTACTTCAAGAACCCGGCGTTCTCCGCGGCTGTCGCGGCCATCGCGCTGGTCTTCTTCGCGCTGATGGGCGTCACGTTCTTCTCCGCCTTCTACATGCAGAGCGTCCGCGGCTACAGCGCCCTGGAGTCCGGCGTCCTGCTGCTCCCGCTCGCCGCGGCCCAGATGATCTTCTCGCCCAGGGCCAGGCTCGTCGTCGAGCGCTTCGGCGCCCGCGCCGTGTGCACGACCGGCATGGTGCTGGTCGCCGCGGGCCTCGGCTGTTTCGCGTTCTTCGGGACCGGTACGCCCATCTGGGTGATGGAGGTCGTCTTCTTCGTCATGGGCACGGGAATGGCGCACATCATGCCGCCGGTCACCGTCTCGATCATGCAGTCGCTGCCACGCGAGAAGGCCGGTTCCGGTTCCGCGATCAACAACACCTTCCGTCAGGTCGGCGGTGCGCTCGGAGTCGCGGTCCTCGGGTCGGTGCTCTCCGCCTCGTACCGCGGCGACATCGAGGGCCACCTGGGCGCCGTGCCGCCCGGCGCCCGCAAGGCGGCGGGGGAGTCGATCGAGGCCACCCTGGGTATCGCGGAGAAGCTCGGTCCCGCGGGCCGGGCGCTCGCGGGCCAGGCGGACAACGCGTTCCTGCACGCCATGCACGTGACGGCCCTCGGCTCGGCGGGCGTCGCGCTCCTCGGCGCCGTCGTGGTCGTGCTCTTCCTTCCGGGCAGGACCAGGACAGGTGCGACCGGGGAAGCGGCGGCGGAGGCCGTGCCTGTGTCGGCGACAATCAGCACGGACTGAATCAGCGCGGACTGAACGCACAGGGAACGGCGAGAGGCGGAGCGGGAGTGCCCCCGACAGATCAGCAGAACAGGCCGCACGAACACCGGCGCGGCCGGCCGCGCTCGGAGGCGGTCGAGCGGTCGATCGTCGAGGCCGTGGTGAAGCTGCTGGAGGAGGGTGCTCCGCTCGCCGCGGTGTCGATCGAGCGCGTCGCCCGTACCGCGGGGGTCGGCAAGGCGACGATCTACCGCCGCTGGAAGGGCAAGGAGGAGCTCTTCATCGACGTACTGAAGAGCATCGAGCCCCTGGACCCCGAGCTGCCCGGCACCTCGGCCCGCGACGACCTGGTCGCCATGCTCGAATCGCTGCGCCTGCGGGGCCTGGCCAAGCGCTCGTCGGCGCTGCTGTACAACGTCTTCGCGCAGATGCAGAACTATCCCGAACTCTGGCGGGCCTACCACGACACGGTCGTCGAGGCCCGGCGCCGCAGGGGTCTGGAGATCGTGAGCCGGGGCATGGCCAGGGGCGAGATCCGCTCCGACCTGGCCCCGGAACTGGTCAACGACCTCTTCGTCGGGCCCATGCTGCTCCGTACCGTGCTGCGGCCCGAGGCACAGCTCGACGACGACCTGGCCGCGCAGGTCGTGGACACCGTCCTGGAAGGGCTCACACCGCCCGGCGATCGGGGCCGGCGGAGCTGAAGTCTGCGTGATCCGTCACAACCGGAACTCCCTGCGGTACTTGCCACGTCCTCGTGTCAGTACGGCCGTGTCACCACGGCGCGGAAGTGCGGGCCGATCGCTTAGTGTCAAGGGCGGGACGGCGTGCACGGCAAGGCAGCGAGGGCAACGGTATGGCGCAGGCGCACTTCACGGAGACGGAACACGGCAGCTCGGAGCCCGGTCCCTCCGATTCCGGCGCCCGGGGCCTGTTCGGCGGGCGCTGGCGGGGTGACCGCGGCATCTGGCGCCGCGGCATCGTGCTCGCCTGCGTCGCCGTTCTGCTCACGCTGACGATGCTCTTCCACGCCCAGATCCCCAACGACATCGGCAACCTCGGCAGCCTCACCGAGACCTTCCTGCCCTGGCTGGGCATCGTCCTCATCCCGGTCCTGCTCGTCCTCGCGCTGCTGCGCCGGTCGGCCACCGCCCTGGTCGTCCTGCTGCTGCCGGTCATCGTGTGGTTCAACGTCTTCGGCGGCCTGCTCACCGACAAGTCGGCCACCGGCGGCGACCTGGTGGTCGCCACCCACAACGTGAACGCGGAGAACCCCGACCCGGTGGGCACCGCGAAGAAGGTCGCCGCTTCGGGCGCCGACGTGGTCGCCCTGGAGGAACTGGCCGCGGGCAAGGTCTCGACGTACACGAGCGCCCTCGCCGCCACCTATCCGT
The DNA here is from genome assembly GCF_045161865.1 of Streptomyces sp. NBC_00859. NCBI lineage: Bacteria > Bacillati > Actinomycetota > Actinomycetes > Kitasatosporales > Streptomycetaceae > Streptomyces > Streptomyces sp. NBC_00859. The sequence continues at coordinate 5,880,199 of NZ_CP108826.1, forward strand.
ACCACTCGGTCCAGGGCACGGTCGGCCTGTGGAGCAAGTACCCGATGACCAGCACCGCCCCCGTCGACATAAGGCTCGGCTGGGTCCGCGCCATGCGGTCCACGATCGCCACACCCAAGGGCAAGGTCGCCGTCTACGTCGCGCACCTCCCCTCGGTACGCGTGAAGCTCGACGCCGGGTTCACCGCCTCCCAGCGCGACGAGAGCGCGGACGCGCTGGGTGCGGCCATCCGCAGGGAACCGCTGCACGACGTGGTGCTCCTCGGCGACCTCAACGGCACGATGAACGACCGTTCACTGAACGCGGTGACCGCGCAGATGCGCTCGACGCAGGGCGCCGCGGGCAATGGCTTCGGCTTCAGCTGGCCCGCGGGTTTCCCGATGGCGCGGATCGACCAGATCATGGTCAAGGGCGCCGACCCGGTCTCCTCCTGGACGCTGCCCAGGACCGGCAGCGACCATCTGCCGATCGCGGCCCGCATCAGGCTCTGAGCGGCGGCCACGGGCGGCGGGCAGGGCCGCAGGAGCCGGAGAACAGGGTCATCCGGAGAGATACGCGTCACGTAACTCCACGTTCACCTGCCGGAACAAGGCGGCTGGGAGACTTTGTTCACCAGGAGAACTTAAGCTGGTCTCCCGTCCCCGTTTCCGCTCTCGTAAGAGAAGGTCCCCCTCCATGCCCCTGGCCCTGCTCGCGCTGGCCATCTCCGCGTTCGGCATCGGCACCACCGAGTTCGTGATGATGGGCCTGCTGCCCAACGTCGCCGACGACCTGGGCACATCCGTGCCCACCGCGGGCTACCTCGTCTCGGCCTACGCGGTCGGCGTCGTCGTAGGAGCCCCGCTCCTCACCGCCCTCGGCTCGCGCATCCCGCGCAAGCGGATGCTGCTGCTCCTGATGGGCCTGTTCACCGTCGGCAACCTGGCGTCCGCCTTCGCCCCCGGCTTCGGCTGGCTGCTGGCCGGGCGGGTACTCGCGGGCCTGCCGCACGGCGCCTTCTTCGGGGTCGGCGCCGTCGTCGCCTCAGGACTGGTCGAGGAGGGCAGGCGCGGTCGCGCCGTCGCCACCATGTTCCTCGGCCTGACCATCGCCAACATCGTCGGAGTGCCCGCGGCGACCCTGCTCGGCCAGCACCTCGGCTGGCGCGCCACCTTCGTCGTGGTCGGCGTGATCGGCCTGGTGGCGCTGGCCGCACTGGCCAGGCTGATTCCGTACGTACCCGTCGACGCGCACCAGAGCCTGCGCCGTGAGGTGCGGGCCCTCGGCAACCGCCAGGTGATCCTCGGGCTGCTCACCGCGGTCTTCGGCTTCGCCGGTGTCTTCGCCGTGTACAGCTACCTCGCCTCGATCACCACCGAGGTCATGGGGTTCTCGGAGTCCTCGGTGACCCTGGTGCTCGCGCTCTTCGGTATCGGGATGACGCTGGGCGCGCTGGCCGCGGGGCCGCTGAGCGACCGGGCGCTGCGGCCCACGGTGTACGGCTCGCTGGGCGCCCTCGCCGTCGTACTGATCACCTTCGACTTCACCGTCCACGTCAAGTGGGCCGCGCTGGTCAGCGTGGTCCTCCTGGGCGCGGTCGGTTTCATGACCACGACACCGCTGCAGATGCTGGTGATGAAGAAGGCCAGTTCCGCGCCGACGCTGGCGTCGGCCTCCAACCACTCCGCGTTCAACCTGGCCAACGCCGGCGGCGCCTGGCTCGGCGGGGTCGCCATCGCGGCCGGCTGGGGCTGGATGTCCCCGACCCTGGTGGGCGCGGGGCTCGCCGTGATCGGCCTCGCCATCGCGGTGACCGCGGGCGTACTCGACCGCAGTACGCCGAAGGGGACCTCCCGCGTGGTCGCGGAAGGCCCCCGTACGGAGCGGGCGCTCAGCTCGTCTCGCGCCAGCGGTTCGTGATCGGCAGCCGCCGGTCCTTGCCGAACCCCTTCGCCGAGATCTTGGTGCCCGGCGGATACTGACGGCGCTTGTACTCCGCGGTGTCCACCATCCGGAGTGTCTTCGCCACCAGCTCCGCGTCGAACCCGGCCGCGACAATGGTGTCGAGGCCCTGGTCCGCGTCGACGTACCGCGACAGGATCGCGTCGAGCACCTCGTAGTCGGGGAGCGAGTCCGTGTCGACCTGGCCGGGGCGCAGCTCGGCGCTGGGCGGCTTGGAGATCGAGTTCTCCGGGATCGGCGGTGCCTGGCCCCGCTCGGCCGCCGCCCGGTTGCGCCACCCGGCGAGCCGGAAGATCGACGTCTTGTAGACGTCCTTGATCGGTCCGTACGCGCCGACCGAGTCGCCGTAGAGCGTCGAATACCCCACCGCCAGCTCGGACTTGTTGCCCGGCGCGAGCACGATCTGGCCCTCCTGGTTGGAGATGGCCATCAGCGTGGTGCCGCGCAGCCGCGACTGGAGGTTCTCCTCGGCGAGACCGGTGAGCGAGAGGGACTCCATGTACGCGTCGAACATCGGCGCGATCTCCACGGTCCGGTAGTTCAGCCCGGTGCGCCTCGCCAGCTCGGCCGCGTCGCCCCTGGAGTGGTCCGACGAGTACTTGGACGGCATGGAGACGCCGTACACGTTCTTCGCGCCGAGCGCGTCGCAGGCGATGGCCGCGACGAGCGCCGAGTCGATACCGCCGGACAGGCCGATCAGGACCGATGAGAAGCCGTTCTTCGCGGCGTACGCCCGCAGGCCCACGACCAGCGCGGTGTACAGCTCCTCGTCGTCGTCGAGCCGGTCGGCGTAGCCGCCGGGCAGCTCGGCCTCGTACGCCGGGACCGGCTCGGTGGAGAGCGTGACGTGCTCGATGCGCAGCCCGTCGGCCACCACACCCGACGGCACCTGCCCCGCGGCCGGCAGCTCCAGGTCGACGACCACACAGCCCTCGGTGAACTGCGGGGCCCGCGCGACGACCTCGCCGTCCTTGTCGACCACGATCGAGTCGCCGTCGTAGACCAGCTCGTCCTGGCCGCCCGTCATCGCGACGTACGCGGTGGTGCAGCCGGCCTCCTTGGCCCGCCTGCGGACCAGCTCCAGCCGCTGGTCGTCCTTCTTCAGCTCGTACGGCGAGGCGTTGATGGAGACCAGCAGCCCGGCGCCCGCGGACCGCGTCGCGGGGACCCGGCCGCCGTCCTGCCACAGGTCCTCGCAGATCGCGAGCGCGACGTCGACGCCGCGCACCCGGATCACCGGGAGGGTCTCGCCGGGTACGAAGTAGCGGAACTCGTCGAAGACGCCGTAGTTCGGCAGGTGGTGTTTGGAGAAGGTCAGCGCGACCTCCCCGCGGTGCAGCACGGCCCCGGCGTCACGGGGGGCTCCCGCCGGCTGCCCGTAGCGGGGCTGGGCCTTCTCGGTGCGGTCGAGATAGCCGACGACGACGGGGGTCTCCCCGAACCCCTCGGCGGCCAGCCGCGCGGCGAGCGCGCGCAGGGCGGCCCGGGACGCGTCGACGAAGGACGACCGCAGGGCCAGGTCCTCGACGGGGTATCCGGTCAGCATCATCTCGGGGAACGCCACCAGGTGAGCGCCCTGCTCGATGGAGCGCCGGGTCCAGTGGACGACCGCCTCGGCGTTGCCGGCGAGGTCACCGACGGTCGAGTCGATCTGATTCAGTGCGAGGCGTAGTTGAGGCACGGGGCCAGTGTAATCGTCTCTCTGACGCGATGTCCTGCCGGGAGGGGTGCGCCGTATGTCACTGCGCGCCTCACAGCGAAGCCGCCCCCGCTCCCGCCCGGGAGACGGGCGGGAGCGGGGGCGGCAGACACGTCACCGCGTGCCGCTACGCGCGAGCGTGGCGGCAGGGGCCGGTGGTCAGCGCCGTGCGAACGAGCTGATGTAGGTGCGTCCCGGACTGCCGACACCCGTCACGTCGTCGTAACCGACGGTCGCGACCAGCGAGGAGTCCGCGCCGAGCGTACGCAGCGAGGTCAGCAGGCCGCCGCTCGCGTCGACACTGTTGGCGAAGTCGACCCGGACGACCGACTGGGTGTGACCCGCGCCCAGCGGGTGGTCGGTGACGTCGTGGTACGCCGCCGTGCCGTAGCGGGAGTAGATCGACGGGTTCGCGAACCCGATCGGAACCCCGTGCTGCGCCTGCTGCGCCAGCGCCTGGACACCCGCGATGACCGGAGCCGCCAGCGAGGTGCCGCCGATGCGGTACTCGCTGTACTGCTGCGAGTTGTCGGGGAAGGTCTGCGTCTGCCCCACCAGGAAACCGGTGTTGGGGTCGGCGACCGCCGAGATGTCGGGAATGGTGCGCATGGGGGTCTTGCCGCCGTTGAACTTGGCGAGTTTACCGGGCACCACGCCGCGCTGGTAGAACGGCTGCGCCACGGTCTTGCTGGTGCCGCCGCCCGCGCCGCCGTTGTAAGTGCCGGGGAAGCCCGCCCAGTTGCTGTTGTCGGCCGAGAGGGTCGACTTCAGCGTGCCCCAGCCGGTCTCCCACTGGTACTTGTCGCCCTTGCCGACGGCGAGCGAGGTACCGCCGACCGCCGTCACCCAGGCGGAGTTGGCGGGCGTGTCGACCTGCTTCGTACCGGTGTTGGCGACCTCGTCACCGTTGTCGCCGGTGGAGAAGTAGAAGCCGATGCCCTCGACGGCGCCCAGCTGGAACACCTGGTCGTAGGCCGCGGCCGAGGCCGGCGTCTGGTTGCCCTCGATGTCGCCCCACGAGTTCGAGACGATGTCGGCGAGGTGGTTGTCGACGACCTTGCCGAGCGAGTCGAGCAGGGCGTTGTCGTCGCAGGACGCGGCGCCGACGTACACGATGTCGGACTTGGGCGCCACCGCGTGCACGGCCTGGACGTCGAGGGTCTCCTCGCCGTACCAGCCGGCCGCGCCGCACTCGTCGATGTCGGTGTAGTCGCTCGGCAGCACCTGGGACAGCTGGCCCTTGGCGTACTTGGCGTCGCCGTTGCGCTGCGCGTACTTGGCCGAGTCCTCGGCGATGGTCGGCGAGGCGTAGGCGTCGGTGATGGCGACCGTGACGCCCTTGCCGGTCTTGTCGCCCGCGCCGTAGACGGCGCGCAGCTGCTTGCCCGTGTAGCCCTTGATCGCGTAGGGGGCCTTCTCGCCGTACGCGTTCGGCAGCTTCTTGTTGACCTTCGAGCCGTAGTACGACGACATCGGCCCGGCGTTCTTGAAGACGGCGCTCGGCGGCGGCAGCGTGGTCGTGTCGTGCTTGACCACGTGCGGGGCGTTGTCGAGGCCCACGACCGTCAGCACCGCGCCCTGGAGCGAAGCCGGCGCGGAGGCCGTCGCCGTCGGGGCCCGGTAGGTCTTGCTGCCCTTGCGGTAGTTGTGCAGCTGGGTGGAGAACGCCTTCTCGGCCGCGCTGACGTCACCGCTGACCGAGACGTAGTGCTCGTTCGACCCGGTGACCTTCAGGCCCGCCGACTTCAGCCAGGCCGTGACCTGCTTGATCTGCGCGGGCGTCGCGCCGAAGCGGGTCTTGGCCTGCTTCGCGCTCAGGTACTTGCCGTAGGAGGCGGACTGCGGGTCCGACACCTCCTTCGCGTACGCCGCCAGGCCCTGGGCGTCGCGCCCGGCCAGATAGACGCGTGCGTTCACCTGGCTCGAGTCGGCGCTGGCTCCACGGTCGGCGGAGGCCTTCGCCCACAACGGCTTGGTGCCCTGGATCGCGTGGCGGCTGCCCGTACCGGAGTCGGCGTTGGCGCTGGGTATGGACAGAGCCAGCGCGCCGGCGAGCAGTGGCAGTGTCGCTGCCACGCTCAGCCCGGCGCGCATTTTCGAGCGGCTGGATCTCATGGAACCCCCTGTTGTGCGGTTCGTCGCAGATACGCGTGTACGCGACACCCTGCCCGATGAACTGCTCACGCCAGGGGCATGCGATGACCAAGAAGATCTCAAGGAACGGTCATGAACCGGCAGTTGATCCCGATGTGGCCGAAGCGCCCCTTTCCTTCAGCAGATCGGCCATGAGCTGCACTTCGGACTGCTGCGCCGCCACCATGCCCTGCGCCAGCTTCTTCTCCGCGCCGACCTTGCAGAGCTGCACACAGCCCTCCGCCATGTGGATGCCGCCCTTGTGATGGGCCGTCATCAGCTGCAGATAGAGGATCTCCGCCTTCTTGCCGCTCAGCTTCCGCAGGGTGCCGAGCTGGGCCGTGGTGGCCATACCGGGCATCAGCGCCCCGTCGGTCGAGGGCTGCTGGCCCATCCCCATCCACTGCATCGGCTCCCGGGCCGCGTCGCTCACCGGCAGCCCCCAGAGGTTCAGCCAGCCCATCATCATGCCGCGCTGGTTGGCCTGGGTGTTGGCGATGTCGTACGCGAGGCGGCGCACGTCGGCGTTCCGCGTGCGGTCCCGCACGATGAACGACATCTCCACGGCCTGCTGGTGGTGGACCGACATGTCACGGGCGAAGCCGGCGTCGGCGGAGGCCTCGGTGGGCGTGTGCGCGGCCGGAGCGGTGTGCGTGCCACCGTCGCGGGTGGTGAAGGCCATGGTCGCGGCGGCCGCGCAGAGCAGTACGAGTACGGCGGCGGCGGCGGTCAGCAGCCGGGTGCTCCTGGTCACTGGCCGTCCAGTCCGCCCGTGCACGCCGCACCCGGTTCCGGGGTCTGCGGGCCCTGCACGTACTTCGTGAAGAACTGGTTCACCCTCGGGTCGTCGGCGCCGTTCACCGTCACCTGCTTGCCCCAGGCGCTGAGCATGATCGTGCCCGACTGGCCGGGGTAGGGGCTCATCAGCGAGTACGGGGTCCTGGCCACCTTCGCGCCGAGCTTCTTCACGTCGGCCGCCGGAGCCTTGTCCGTGTAGGTGACCCAGACCGAGCCGTGCTCCAGGGAGTGGACCGCGTTCATGTCGGGGAGCGGCTTGGTGTAGACGTTCCCGTTGCAGTTCATCCAGACCTGGTTGTGGTTCCCGCCCACCGGCGGTGTCATCGGGTAGTTCACCTTCGTGGTGACGTGCGTGCGGCCGAGCTTCTTGATGTCCCAGTCCTTCTCGCCCTTGATCGGCCCGGCTGTCGTACCGCCGTCCGCCTTGCTGTCGGACGCGCTGCTGCTCTTGTCCGAGCTGTTGCTGACGAGATACGTGCCGAAGCCGACCAGGCCCGCCACGGCGACCGCCGCCACCGTGATCACGGCTATGCGTACACGCCGCTCGCGCGACTTCTGGGCGCGGCGCATCTCCTCTATACGGGTCTTGCGATCGTTCTTCGAGCTCTGGGTCGAAGCCATCGATGAGTCCTCAAGTCCTTGTGGGTACGGACGGGCCGGGGGCTCAGATCGTAATGGCGGGGCAGGCGGCACGGCAGAGGGGCCGGCGACCCTGACTCGTTCACGGTCCCCGGGTGACCCACAATGGAATCCGCGGTACACCCGAGCGGGGTGAGATGTTCGGACGAGGGTTCGCAACATGCCGGAAATCGTGTGGTGGGATGCTCATGAGCCCCGGTGTCTCCGGAGGCGTGGGAGCAGGTGGCTGACCAGCAAGGATAGGTAGGAACGGTATGGATAAACAGCAGGAATTCGTGCTCCGTACGCTGGAGGAGCGCGACATCCGCTTTGTGCGCCTGTGGTTCACCGACGTCCTCGGGTTCCTGAAGTCGGTCGCCGTGGCACCCGCCGAGCTGGAGCAGGCCTTCGACGAGGGCATCGGTTTCGACGGGTCGGCCATCGAGGGCTTCGCGCGGGTCTACGAGTCCGACATGATCGCCAAGCCGGACCCCAGCACCTTCCAGATCCTGCCCTGGCGCGCGGAGGCCCCCGGTACCGCTCGGATGTTCTGCGACATCCTGATGCCGGACGGCTCTCCGTCCTTCGCCGACCCCCGCTATGTACTGAAGCGGATCCTGGCCAAGACCTCCGACCTGGGCTTCACGTTCTACACGCACCCGGAGATCGAGTTCTATCTCCTGAAGGACAAGCCGCTCGACGGGACCCGCCCCACCCCCGCCGACAACTCCGGCTACTTCGACCACACCCCGCAGAACGTCGGGATGGACTTCCGCCGCCAGGCGATCACCATGCTCGAATCCATGGGCATCTCGGTCGAGTTCAGCCACCACGAGGGCGCCCCGGGCCAGCAGGAGATCGACCTGCGGTACGCGGACGCGCTGTCGACAGCCGACAACATCATGACCTTCCGGCTGGTCATGAAGCAGGTGGCGCTGGAGCAGGGGGTGCAGGCCACCTTCATGCCGAAGCCGTTCAGCGAGTACCCCGGCTCGGGCATGCACACCCACCTCTCCCTCTTCGAGGGCGACCGCAACGCCTTCTACGAGTCGGGCTCCGAGTACCAGCTCTCCAAAGTCGGGCGCTCCTTCATCGCGGGCCTGCTGAAGCACGCCGCTGAGGTCTGCGCGGTCACCAACCAGTGGGTCAACTCGTACAAGCGCATCTGGGGCGGCTCGGCTCGCAGCGCGGGAGCGGGCGGCGAGGCGCCCTCGTACATCTGCTGGGGGCACAACAACCGCTCGGCGCTGATCCGCGTCCCCATGTACAAGCCGGGCAAGACCGGCTCGGCGCGGGTCGAGGTCCGCTCCATCGACTCCGGCGCCAACCCGTATCTGACCTACGCGCTGCTGCTCGCGGCCGGTCTGAAGGGCATCGAGGAGAGCTACGAGCTCCCGGCCGGTGCCGACGACGACGTCTGGGCGCTCTCCGACTCCGAGCGGCGTGCGATGGGCATCGAGCCGCTGCCGCAGAACCTGGGCGAGGCGATCGAGCTGATGGAGCGCAGCGAGCTGGTCGCCGAGACGCTCGGCGAGCATGTCTTCGACTTCTTCCTCCGCAACAAGAAGCAGGAGTGGGAGGAGTACCGCAGCGAGGTCACCGCCTTCGAGCTGCGGAAGAACCTGCCGGTGCTGTAGGGGGCCTTGCACGATGAGCGTCCGATGAGGTCGCGTGGCCTGGTGCGCCGTGTATCGCAGGGCGCACGAGAAATCCCGCCCGGTCGTCCGACCGGGCGGGATTTCCGTTGTCCGGACGTCGCTCAGTCGCTCTTGGACTTTGGCGGTGCAGCACTTGTCTTTTCGTCACCAGCCGTTGACGCGACGTCAGTTGATGCATGAACGTGCTTGTTCAACGGCATCGGTGGACAGAACCGCTCACCGGCCTGCACGTCGTGAACGCCATCAGTGAACGCCATCAGTGAACTCCACCCCACGTAGGAGACACACATGCGGATGCGGCACCTGCTCACCACAGGAACACTGGCCACGGCGGCGGGCGCCGCCGTGCTGCTCATGGGGCCCGCGGCCTCCGTCCAGGCCGCCGACACCGGCCAGACACCGGGCACGTACGCCTACTGGAGCGCGCCGTCGGACGTCACATCGGTCTCCATCCCGATGACGCTCCAGCACTCACCCGGCAACTACAACGCGTACTGGTCGACCCAGTTCGACTTCACCGGCAGCGGGGCCTCCGGTTACATGGGCTTCCAGACGCACGCGGACGGCGGCGGGATGTTCCTCGTCTCGGTCTGGAACGGCACGGAGGCCACCGCCGGCGGCTCCGGCACCTACTGCCAGGACTTCGACGAGGGAGGCACCGGCAAGACCTGCCGTCTCGACCAGCGCCCGGTCGAAGGGCATCAGTACGCGATGGAGGCCGCCCAGCAGTCCGGCTCGTACTGGAAGTACTCCATCGTCGACAAGACCGCGGGGACCACCACGGTCCTCGGGAACATCAAGATCGACGGGGACCACCCGATGGCCGGGTCCGGCTTCAACAGCTGGACCGAGTACTTCGACTGGAACAACCCCGCGACCGTGTGCGCCGACGCCAAGTACTCCAAGCTGCTGTTCGGGATTCCCACCACCAGTGCGGGCAAGGGCACCTTCAACTCGTCCAGCCTCAGCGACACCTGCCAGTCCATCGCCAAGGTGACCCTGGACGGCTCCGGAGCGACGGAGGAGAACGGCATCGGGCAGTAGCGGGCGGGCGGCTCCCGGCAGGCGTGATCGCCCACTCGCCCGCCGGGGCCGTCCGGCCCGCCGCCCCCCTGCTCGTGCCGCGCCGCGTGAGGCGACGCGGCGGCGCCGCCGCGGCCCGCTGCGACTACGCTCGGAACCGGATTTCGATCAACCGTTGTTCCGATGAGCAGGGTGTGACGTGACGAAAGGCGGCAGCATGAGCGTGCCGGGACGCAGGGGCAGTACGTTCACCCGGCTGCTCCGGCACGGTTTCACCGACCCGTCGGCCGCCGAGCGGCTCCTGGGCGCGCCGGAGCTCGCCTCCGTGCGTGCCGACCCCGTCATCCTCGACGCGCTCGGTGCCACCGCCGACCCCGACCTCGGCCTTCTCGGCCTTGTCCGCATGGCCGAGGCCCAGCAGCCCGACGAGCTGCGGACCCTGCTGGACACGCTGATCGCGGCGAAGCCGCTGCGCGACCGGCTGCTCGGGGTGCTCGGGGCCTCCGAGGCGCTCGGCGACCACCTGGCACGCCACCCGCACGACTGGCACGCCCTCGTCACGTACGAGACGGCCGACCTGCACCCCGGAGTCCCCGAATTCGAGCTGGGTCTCGCCGAGGCGAGAGACGCGGTCTCCCTGCGGATCGCCTACCGGCGGTGTCTGCTGGCCATCGCGGCCCGGGACGTCTGCGGGACGACCGATGTCAGGGAGGCCGCCGCCGAGCTGGCCGACCTGGCCACCGCCACCCTGCGCGCCGCCCTCGCGATCGCATCGGCCGAGGCCCCCGAGGACGCCGCGCTCTGCCGGCTCGCTGTCGTCGCGATGGGCAAATGCGGCGGACACGAGCTCAACTACGTGTCCGATGTGGACGTCATCTTCGTCGCCGAGCCCGTCGAGTCCGCCGGGGAAAACGGCGACAACGGGAACGCCGACGAGACCCGGGCGATGCAGGCCGCCACCAGGCTCGCCGCGCGCATGATGCGGGTCTGCTCGGACACCAACATCGAAGGCACCATCTGGCCCGTCGACGCGAACCTGCGCCCCGAGGGGCGTAACGGACCGCTGGTCCGTACGCTCTCCAGCCACCTTGCGTACTACGACCGCTGGGCCAAGACGTGGGAGTTCCAGGCGCTGCTCAAGGCGCGTGCCGTCGCCGGTGACGCGGCGCTCGGCGCCCAGTACACCGAAGCGGTCGGCCCCCTGGTGTGGCAGGCGTCCGAGCGCGAGAACTTCGTCGCCGACGCCCAGAAGATGCGCCGTCGTGTCATCGACAACATTCCCCCTGCCATCGTCGACCGCGAGCTGAAACTGGGGCCCGGCGGGCTGCGGGACGTCGAGTTCGCCGTCCAGCTGCTCCAGCTCGTGCACGGCCGCAACGACGCGACCCTGCGCAGCGGGAACACCCTGGACGCCCTGGCCGCGCTGGCGGCCGGCGGCTATGTGGGCCGCACCGACGCCGCCCAGTTCGACGAGGCCTACCGCTTCCTGCGGGCCATGGAGCACCGGATCCAGCTGTACCGGCTCCGGCGCACCCACCTGATGCCGGACGACCCGGCCGAGCTGCGCAGGCTCGGGCGTTCACTGGGACTGCGGACCGAGCCCGTAGCGGAACTCACCAAGGCGTGGAAGCGCCACGCGGCGGTCGTCAGGCGGCTCCACGAGAAGCTCTTCTACCGGCCGCTCCTCGACGCCGTCGCCCAGCTGGCGCCCGGCGAGACCCGGCTCAGCCCGCGGGCGGCAGGACAGCGTCTGGAAGCGCTCGGCTACGCCGACCCGGCCGGGGCCCTGCGGCATCTGGAGGCGCTGGCCTCCGGGGTCTCCAGGAAAGCCGCCATCCAGCGCACCCTGCTGCCCGTGCTGCTCGGCTGGTTCGCGGACTCCGCCGACCCGGACGCGGGGCTTCTCGGCTTCCGCAAGGTCTCCGACGCGCTGGGCAAGACCCCCTGGTACCTGCGGCTGCTGCGCGACGAAGGCGCCGCGGCCGAGAACCTCGCCCGGGTCCTCTCGGCCGGCCGGCTCGCCCCAGACCTGCTGCTCCGCGCCCCCGAAGCCGTCTCGCTGCTCGGTGCGCGCGGCGGGCTCGAACCGCGCGGCCGGGACATCCTGGAGCAGGAGGTGCTGTCGGCCGTGGGCCGCGCCGAGACCGCCGAAGGCGCCGTCGCGTCGGCGCGCGGGGTGCGCCGGCGCGAGCTGTTCCGCACCGCCGCAGCCGATCTCATCGGCTCGTACGGAACCGAGGAGAACCCGGCGGAATCGGACCCGGGAGCCCTGGTCGACCGGGTCGGCAACGCCGTCACCGACCTGAACGCCGCCACCCTCGCCGGCGCGTTGCGGGCCGCCGTACGGGCGCACTGGGGCGACACCCTGCCCACCCGGTTCGCGGTCATCGGCATGGGCCGCTTCGGCGGCCACGAGCTGAGCTACGGCTCGGACGCCGACGTGCTCTTCCTGCACGCGCCGCGCGAGGGCGTGGACGACCAGGAAGCGGCCAGGGCGGCGAACGCCGTCGTCGCGGAGATGCGCAGGCTCCTCCAGCTGCCGACCGCGGACCCGCCCCTGCTGATCGACGCGGATCTGCGCCCCGAGGGCAAGAGCGGCCCGCTGGTGCGGACGCTGGCCTCCTACGCCGCTTACTACCGGCGCTGGTCGGGCGTCTGGGAGAGCCAGGCGCTGCTGCGGGCCGAGCCGATGGCGGGTGACGCGGACCTGGGCCGCGACTTCATCGAGCTGGTCGACCCGCTGCGCTATCCCGCTGACGGGCTCGGCGAGGACGCCGTACGTGAGATCCGCCGTCTCAAGGCGCGGATGGAGTCCGAACGCATGCCGCGCGGAGCCGACCCCACACTCCACGCGAAGCTGGGCCGGGGCGGGCTCAGCGACGTGGAGTGGACCGTGCAGCTGCTGCAGATGCAGCACGGCTGGGAGGTTCCGGGGCTGCGGACCACCCGCACACGCGCCGCCCTTGCCGCGGCCCGAACCGCGGACCTGCTCTCCGCCGAGGACGTGCAGACGCTGGACGAGGCGTGGGTGCTGGCCTCGCGGGTGCGCAACGCGGTGATGCTGGTGCGGGGGAGGGCCGGCGACACGTTTCCGTCGGACGGGCGGGAGCTCGCAGCGATGGCGCGGTACCTCGGGTACGAGACGGGGCACGTGGGGGACATGCTGGACGACTACCGCAGGGCGACGAGGCGGGCGCGCGGAGTGATGGAGGAGCGGTTCTACGGGGGGTAGGGCACGCGGTGCCTGTGTGCGGTGCCCGCGGGCTGTCCGCGCGGAGCCCCGCCCCGGCCCTGGTCGCCGGAGCCCCGGGTTTCGCCGGGAGACGCCCCCGGGCGGGCTTGTGCCGGGGCTCAGCGCCGCGCGGGCTGGATTTCCGGCTTCAGGGCCGGGTTCGCGGGGTCCTGAGCTTCGCAGGGGCTCGCATGCGGCCCTCAGCGGTCCGACTGGGCCGACTTCGCCGGGACCGGTTTCAGCGTGCCGTGGATGCCCGGGGTGAAGGTGCCGCCCGCTCTGACCTTCTCAGGTACCCGCGGCAGCCGGTGCGGAAGCGCTCCGTACCAGGTGTACGAGAGCCCCGCCCCGAAGGCCAGGCAGAGCACTCCGCCGACCGCGTCCAGCCAGAAGTGGTTGGCCGTCGAGACGATCACCAGGAGGGTCACCGCGGGGTACAGGAGGCCCAGGATCCGCACCCACGGGGCGGAGGCGAGCGCGAAGATGATCAGGCCGCACCAGAGGGACCAGCCGATGTGCATCGACGGCATCGCCGCGTACTGGTTCGACATGTTCTTGAGGTTCCCCGAGGCCATCGAGCCCCAGGTCTGGTGCACCAGCACGGTGTCGACGAAGTGGCTGCCGTTCATCAGGCGCGGTGGGGCCAGCGGGAACAGGTAGTAGCCGGCCAGCGCCACGGCTGTCGTCGCGAAGAGCGCGAGACGGGCCGCCGCGTAGCGTCCTGGATGGAAGTGGAACAGCCAGATCAGGACGCCGATGGTCATGATGAAGTGCAGTGTCGCGTAGTAGTAGTTCATCGAGACGATCAGCCATGTCACCGCGTTGACGGCGTGGTTGATGTTCTGCTCGACCGAGATACCGAGAAGGTGCTCGGCGCGCCAGATCCAGTCCGCGTTGCGCAGCGCCTCCGCCTTCTGTTCCGGTACCGCGTTGCGGATCAGGGAGTAACCCCAGTAACTCACCGCGATCAGCAGTACTTCGAACCAGATGCGGGGGCGGCGCGGCGCACGCAGTCGCCCGATGAATGAGCTGCGATGCTCCTTGGCCACGACGGGTGACGCGGTGGCCGTTTGGCCGTCCAGTGTCTTCACGGTCGTTTCACCCATAGGGGAAGAGTCTGCCAGAAACTCGGCTTCCCCCAGATCATCCCTCGGGAGGGCCGTGCGCGCACCCGCTACGCCTTGTTGACGTCCCCGGCCCGCGATACCGGGCCGGGAGCGGTTCCCGGCCCGGACGCGGTGGAACCACGGACCACCAGCTCGGTCATAAAGACGAATTCGCTGTGCGGTGCGGGAGTGCCGCCGATCTCCTCGAGCAGGGTGCGGACGGCTGCCTGCCCCATGGCGGTGACCGGCTGCCTGATCGTGGTCATCGGCGGATCCGTGAACGCTATGAGCGGGGAGTCGTCGAAACCGACCACCGAGATGTCGCGCGGAACCTCGTACCCCAGCTGACGGGCAGCCCGGATGGCACCGAGTGCCATCATGTCGCTGGCGCAGACCACAGCCGTGCAGCCCGACGCGATGAGCTCGGACGCGGCCGCCTGGCCGCCCTCCAGCGTGTACAGCGAGTGCTGGATCAGTTTCCCGCTCTCGGCCGGGGACAGTCCGAACCTTGCCTGCATCTCGGCCTGGAAGCCCTCCGTCTTGCGCAGCACGGGCACGAAGCGCCGCGGCCCCAGCGCGAGCCCGATCCGGGTGTGCCCGAGCGACGCGAGGTGGGTGACTGCCAGCCGCATCGCCGCGCGGTCGTCGGGCGAGATGAAGGGCGCCTGCACCTTCGGCGAGAAACCGTTGACCAGGACGTACGGGACGCCCTGGGCGCGCAGCTGTTCGTAGCGCCGCATATCGGCCGTGGTGTCCGCGTGCAGACCGGACACGAAGATGATGCCCGCGACCCCGCGCTCCACCAGCATCTCGGTGAGCTCGTCCTCGGTGGAGCCCCCGGGAGTCTGGGTGGCAAGCACCGGGGTGTAACCCTGGCGGGTCAGGGCCTGGCCGATGACCTGGGCCAGCGCCGGGAAGATCGGGTTCTCCAGCTCGGGCGTGATCAGGCCGACCAGGCCGGCGCTGCGCTGGCGCAGGCGCACCGGGCGTTCGTAGCCGAGTACGTCGAGAGCGGCGAGGACGGACTCACGGGTGGCCGCGGCTACCCCCGGTTTGCCGTTCAGGACCCGGCTGACCGTCGCTTCGCTGACCCCCGCCTGGGTTGCGATGTCGGCAAGCCGTGCGGTCATGGGAGGGGACTTTACCGGGCGCATGTCAGATTGCCCACCAGGTGCAGGAATCGCCGGGAATGCGCACCGATTCACCGGAGATGTCCGGGGCGGACGTGGAGAGCAGCGGCCTTCCGGGCGCGGGGAGTTCGACAGCGGCTGACAGCGTGTTGACGGTGCAGACGAATCCCGGCCGGGCGAAGGCGAGCACCCCGGCCGGTGCGTCGAGCCAGTGCATCGGGCCGTCGCCCAGGCCGGCGAGACGGCGCCGGAGCGCGAGCGCCTCGCGGTACAACTCCAGTGTCGATCCGGGGTTCCCGGTCTGGGCCCGGACGGAGCACTCCCCCCAGCCGTCCGGCTGCGGCAGCCATCCCGCGCCCGGCCCGAAACCGTACGAGGGGCCGTCCTCGGCCCAGGGGATCGGCACCCGGCAGCCGTCCCGCAGCCCCTCCTGCCCGGAGCTGCGGAAGAACGACGGGTCCTCGCGGAGCTCGTCGGGGAGGTCGGTGACTTCGGGCAGCCCGAGTTCCTCGCCCTGGTAGAGGTACGCGGAGCCGGGCAGCGCCAGCATCAGCAGCGCGGCGGCGCGGGCCCGGCGCAGCCCGGTGGTGCCGCCTCCGTACCGCGTCACATGGCGTACGACATCGTGGTTGGAGAGGACCCACGTGGTGGGTGCGCCGACCGACGCCGTCGCGGCCAGCGACTCGTCCACGACCGTGCGCATCGCCGGCGCGTCCCAGGGGCACCGCAGGAACTGGAAGTTGAACGCCTGGTGCAGCTCGTCGGGGCGCACGTACAGGGCCAGGCGCTCGGCGGAGGGCGCCCACGCCTCGGCGACACCGATGCGTTCGCCCGCGTACGAGTCGAGCAGCTCGCGCCAGCCGCGATGGATCTCGTGCACACCGTCCTGGTCGAAGAAGGGAAGGGTCTGCGAGCCGATCATCCGCACCTGCTCCGGGGTGCCGATGTCGGGCAGCCCGGCGGCCTTGACCATGCCGTGCGCGACATCGATACGGAACCCGTCCACGCCCCCGCCGCCGAGCTCGAGCCAGAACCGCAGGATCGCATCGAACTCCGCGCGTACCTCCTGGTTCTCCCAGTTGAGATCGGGCTGCTCCGGCGCGAAGAGATGGAGGTACCAGGAGCCGTCGGGCACGCGGGTCCACGCGGGTCCGCCGAACACCGACTGCCAGTCGTTCGGGGGGAGTCCGCCATCGGCACCCGTTCCAGGGCGGAAGTGGTAGCGCTCCCGCGCAGGGCCGCCCGCGAGGGCGTCCCTGAACCACACGTGCCGGTCCGACGTGTGGTTGGGGACCACGTCCACGATCACCCGCAGCCCCAGTGCGTGCGCGGCACCCAGGAGTGACTCGGCGTCGGCCAGCGTCCCGAACAGCGGGTCGACGACGCGGTAGTCCGCGACGTCGTAGCCGCCGTCCGCCTGGGGCGACGCGTAGAAGGGGGTGAGCCACACGGCGTCGGCGCCGAGCTCCGCGAGGTAGGGCAGCCGCTCCTCGATGCCCCGCAGGTCACCGATGCCGTCACCGTCGCTGTCCGCGAAGGACCGCACGTACACCTGGTAGATGACCGCGTCCCGCCACCATCGGGTGCGGGTCCCGGATGCGGTGGCCGCGCCGGTGAGCTGCTGCGTCATGGGGTGATCCCTTTCGGATGGCTTGCAACGTACGGGACAACGCCGGTGCACCCCGAAAGTAACAGTCTTGCAAGTCCTTGCGAAGGCTGTGGATCTCCTCGGAAGAGGGCTGGAAGAGCCCAGGCAGCCTGTTTGACAAGGGTCGAGACGGCAACCTTGCGGACACGTCGAGGTAACGAAGGCGGCTCCTTGCAGAAATTCTTCGCAAGGTCTTTCGGTCCTCTTTCATCCTTGTTACGTTCCTCGACGACCCGGAGCCGTGATGGAGCGGCACCCCTTGAAGGAGTTCACATGCGACGTGGCATAGCGGCCACCGCTCTGGTTGCGACCCTGGCGCTCGCGGCGACGGCTTGCGGCGGCGGCAGCGGCAGTGGCAAGGCGGACGGTCCCACCACCATCACCTGGTGGGACACCTCGAACGCGACCAACGAGGCCCCGACCTACCGGGCGCTGGTCAAGGAGTTCGAGGCGGCGAACAAGGGCATCAAGGTCACCTACGTCAACGTCCCCTTCGACCAGGCGCAGAACAAGTTCGACACCGCGGCCGGTGCGAAGGGCGCCCCGGACGTGCTGCGCTCCGAGGTCGGCTGGACGCCCGCCTTCGCCAAGAAGGGCTACTTCCTGCCGCTGGACGGCACCGACGCCCTCAAGGACAAGGCGAAGTTCGCCCCCAACCTGCTGAAGCAGGCGCAGTTCGACGGCAAGACGTACGGTGTCCCGCTGGTCACGGACACCCTCGCCTTCGTCTACAACAAGGCGCTCTTCGCCAAGGCCGGGATCACCAGGGCACCCGCCACATGGGGCGAGCTGAAGAGCGACGCGGCCGCGGTCAAGGCGAAGGCGAAGGTCGACGGCTACTGGGCCAGCACGGCCGGGTACTACGCCCAGCCCTTCCTGTACGGCGAGGGCACCGACACGGTCGACCTGGCACACAAGAAGGTCACCATCGCCGGCGCCCCCGCCCTCAAGGGCCTGGAGACCTGGAAGGGCCTCTTCGACGGCCCCGGCCTGCACAAGGCGGACACCACCGCCGACGCCTACGCCCACCAGCAGGACGCCTTCGTCAACGGCAAGGTCGCATCGATCATCCAGGGGCCCTGGGAGATCACGAACTTCTACAAGGGCTCGGCCTTCAAGGACAAGAAGAACCTGGGCATCGCCACCGTCCCGGCCGGCTCCACCGGCAAGGCGGGCGCCCCGACCGGCGGCCACAACCTCACCGTCTACGCGGGCTCGGACAAGGCACACCAGGCGGCGTCCCTGAAGTTCATCGACTTCATGACGTCGGCGAAGAGCCAGGAGCAGATCGCGCTCAAGAACTCGACACTGCCCACCCGTTCCGACGCCTACACCGCCAAGGTCACGGCCGACCCCGGCATCGCCGGGTTCCAGAGGGTGCTCAGCGCCTCGCAGCCGCGGCCGGAGCTGCCCGAGTACAGCTCGCTCTGGGGCCCCATGGACACCGAGCTGCCCAAGGTCGCCGACGGCAAGGAATCGCTCCGGACCGGGGTCCAGGCGCTGAACGAGGCCATGGCCAAGCTGGTCCCCGACTTCACCAAGTGATCCGCAGACCGCCGGACCCGCGCACCGCACGGGCCCGGCGGCCCGGCACGGCGTCCGCGCCGCGGCGCGTGCCGCCGAACTCCCCCGAAGAACTGAACTCCCTGATGAAGAGGCATAGATGACCGTCGCCGTCGCAGGCGCCGGCCCCAAGCGTCGTGGGCCGGCGGAGCGCCTCAAGCAGTCCTGGCAGAAGCACTGGTACGCCTACGTGATGGTGGCGCCCGTCGTCGTCGTCCTCGGCGTCCTGGTGGGCTATCCGCTGGTCCAGGGCCTCTACCTCACGCTGACCGACGCGAACAGCCTCAACTCCGCCCGCACCATCGGCGTCAACCACATCGACGCCACCTACAGGTTCATCGGTCTGCACAACTACGCGGACATCCTCTGGGGGCCGACGGCCTGGGACCGCTTCTGGTCCCACTTCCTGTGGACCGTCGTGTGGACCGCGGCCTGTGTGACCCTGCACTACTGCATCGGTCTCGGCCTGGCCCTGCTGCTCAACCAGAAACTCCGCGGGCGCACCTTCTACCGGATGATCCTGATCCTGCCCTGGGCCGTACCGACGTTCGTCACGGTCTTCTCCTGGCGCATCATGCTCGGCGACTCCGGCATCGTGAACTCCGTGCTCGGCGGCCTCCATCTGCCCCAGCCGGCCTGGCTGGAGGAGCCGCACTTCCAGCAGCTCGCCGCGATCGTCGTCAACACCTGGTGCGGTGTGCCCTTCATGATGGTGTCGCTCCTCGGCGGACTCCAGTCGATCTCCGCCGACCTGTACGAGGCAGCCGAGATGGACGGCGCCAGTCCCTGGCAGCGCTTCCTCAACGTCACCCTGCCCGGACTGCGGTCGGTGAGCTCCACCGTCGTCCTGCTCGGCATCATCTGGACGTTCAACCAGTTCGCCATCATCTTCCTGCTGTTCGGCAACGGCGCACCGGACGCCCAGATCCTCGTCACCTGGGCCTACCGCCTCGGCTTCGGCCAGCAGCCCAGGGACTATGCCCAGTCCGCCGCGTACGGCGTGCTGCTGCTGTCCATCCTGATCGTCTTCACCTCCTTCTACCGGCGCTGGCTGGCCCGTAGCGAGAAGGCCAACAGCTGAGACCGGCCGGAACCAAGAAGGCAGGATCCCGATGACGACCCTCACCACACAGACCTCCCCCGCGGAGCAGGCGCCACCGGCCGTGCGGCGCCCCGCCCGTACGGTCCGGCGCGACAGGCCCGGCCGCCGGGCCACCGTGCTCTCCCACACGGCCCTGGGCATCGCCAGTCTCATCGCGCTCTTCCCGATCGCCTGGCTGGCCTACCTCTCGCTCGGCCCCGACAAGAGCGACTACCTGCACCCGGGCCGGATCTGGGCCAAGGTCTCCTTCTCCAACTACTCGTTCGTCCTGGAGCACACCCGGTTCTTCACCTGGCTCGGCAACACCGCCCTGATCGCCGTCGCGACCAGCGTCATCGGTGTGTTCATGGCCGCAACCGCCGGATACGCGGTCTCGCGCATGCGGTTCCCCGGCTACAAGAAGCTCATGTGGGTCCTGCTGGTCACCCAGATGTTCCCGGTCGCCGTCCTGATGGTGCCGATGTACGTGATTCTCGCGGACCTCGGTCTCATCGACACCTTCGGTGCGCTGATCCTGGTGTACTGCTCCACCGCCGTGCCGTACTGCGCCTGGATGCTCAAGGGGTACTTCGACACCATCCCCTACGAGATCGACGAGGCGGGCCGCGTCGACGGGCTGAGCCCCTTCGGCACCTTCTGGCGGCTCATCCTGCCGCTCGCCAGGCCCGGCCTCGCGGTGGCCGCCTTCTACACCTGCCTGACCGCCTGGGGCGAGGTGGCCTTCGCCTCGACGTTCATGCTCGACGACAGCAAGTACACCCTCGCCGTGGGCCTCTCCAGCTTCGTCAGCGAGCACGACGCCCAGTGGAACTACATGGCGGCGACCGCCGTACTCATCGCCATCCCCGTCTCCGTCATCTTCTACCTGGTGCAGAAGCACCTGGTCACGGGCTTGACGGCGGGCGGGACCAAGGGCTGAGCCCCGCGCCCCCTCCCGTACGCCCCATGAACGCCTCACGCGTCCGACACCTCCAGGGAAGACATGACTCAGCACTTCGCCGGCCCCTGCGCCCCGACGACCGGTAACCGGACCGGCTGGTGGCGGGACGCGGTGATCTACCAGGTCTATCCGCGCAGCTTCGCCGACAGCAACGGCGACGGCATGGGCGACCTCGAAGGCGTCCGCAGCCGGCTGCCCTACCTGCGCGACCTCGGGGTCGACGCGGTCTGGCTCTCGCCGTTCTACGCTTCCCCGCAGGCCGACGCCGGGTACGACGTCGCCGACTACCGGGCCATCGACCCCATGTTCGGCACGCTCCTCGACGCCGACGCGCTGATCCGCGACGCCCATGACCTGGGGCTGCGGATCATCGTCGACGTGGTGCCCAACCACTCGTCCGACCAGTACGAATGGTTCAGGCGCGCCATCGGTGACGGCCCCGCCTCGCCGCTGCGGGACCGGTACCACTTCCGTGAGGGAAAGGGCGAGAACGGCGAACTCCCGCCCAACGACTGGGAGTCCATCTTCGGCGGCCCGGCCTGGACCCGGGTAGCCGACGGCGCCTGGTACCTCCACCTCTTCGCCCCGGAGCAGCCCGACCTCAACTGGGACAACCCGGCCGTCGCCGACGAGTTCCGCTCGATCCTGCGGTTCTGGCTCGACATGGGCGTGGACGGCTTCCGGGTCGACGTCGCCCACGGCCTGGTCAAGGCCCCGGGCCTGCCCGACCTCGGCGGGACCGACCAGCTCCGGCTGCTCGGCAATGACGTCATGCCGTTCTTCGACCAGGACGGCGTCCACGAGATCTACCGGTCCTGGCGCACGGTCCTCGACGAGTACCCGGGCGAGCGGATAGCCGTGGCCGAGGCATGGACACCGACGGTGGAGCGCACCGCCAACTACGTACGCCCCGACGAGCTGCACCAGGCGTTCAACTTCCAGTACCTGGGCACCCACTGGGATGCGGCCGAGCTGCGCGACGTCATCGACGCCTCACTGGCCGCGATGCGCCCAGTGGGCGCACCCGCCACCTGGGTGCTCTCCAACCACGACGTCACCCGGCACACGACCCGCTTCGCCAACCCGCCGGCCGGCACCCAGATCCGCACCCCAGGTGACCGGGCGCTGGGGCTGCGGCGGGCCCGCGCGGCGACCCTGCTGATGCTGGCGCTGCCCGGCTCCGCATACCTCTACCAGGGCGAGGAGCTGGGCCTCCCGGACGTCACCGACCTCCCGGACGAGGTGCGGCAGGACCCGTCGTTCTTCCGCGCGGCAGGCCAGGACGGCTTCCGCGACGGCTGCCGGGTACCGATCCCGTGGACTGCGGAAGGCACCTCGTACGGGTTCGGCAGCGGCGGCAGCTGGCTCCCGCAGCCCGCGAGCTGGGGGGCCCTGAGCGTCGAGGCGCAGACCGGCGACACCGGGTCCACCCTGGAGCTGTACCGCGCTGCCCTGTCGGCGCGCCGGGAGCTGCCGGGCCTGGGCGCCGGCGAATCCGTCGACTGGCTGCCCGGCACCCCGGCCGGAGTGCTGGCGTTCGCCCGCCCCGGCTTCCGCTGCACGGTCAACACCACGAGCAGCCCCGTGCGCCTTCCCGCGCCGGGCCGGATGGTGCTTGCCAGTGCTGAAGTCACCGTGCGGGAAGGCGAGTTCGAGCTTCCCGCGGACAGCACCGTCTGGTGGTCGGTGTGACCGCACCACCCCGGCTCGCGCACATCGCAGCGCAGGCCGCCGTCAGCGAGGCCACGGTGAGCCGGGTGCTCAACGGGAAGCCGGGCGTCGCGGACACCACGCGCCAGCGGGTGCTCGCCGCGCTCGACGTCCTCGGCTACGAGCGGCCCGTGCGGCTGCGCCAGCGCAGCGCGGGCCTGATCGGTCTGGTGACCCCGGAACTGACCAACCCCATCTTCCCGGCCTTCGCCCAGGCCGTGGAACAGGTGCTGGTGGGATACGGCTACACCCCGGTGCTCTGCACCCAGATGCCGGGCGGCGCCACCGAGGACGAGCTGGTCGAACAGCTGGTGGAGCGTGGGGTGGGTGGCATCGTCTTCCTCTCCGGGCTGCACGCCGACACCTCGTCGGACCCCGCCCGGTACGCGAGCCTCGCGGAGCGCGGGGTGCCGTTCGTCCTGATCAACGGCTACAACGAGCGCATCAGCGCACCCTTCGTCTCGCCCGACGACCACGCGGCCGCCCACATGGCCGTGCGCCACCTCTCCGACCTGGGGCACCGCCGGATCGGCCTGGCGGTCGGCCCACCGCGCTATGTGCCGTCGCGCCGCAAACGCGAGGGCTTCATCGAAGCGGTGGCGGTGCGCCTGGGCCAGTCCGAGCAGGAGGCCGAAGCCCGGATCCAGCACACCCTGTTCAGCGTCGAGGGCGGCCGGGCCGCGGCGGGCGCACTGTTCGACCAGGGGTGTACGGCCGTGGTCTGCGGCAGCGACCTGATGGCACTGGGCGTCGTACGGGCCGCCCGCGAGCGCGGTCTCGAAGTCCCCGACGACATCTCGGTGGTCGGCTTCGACGACTCGCAGCTGATCGCCTTCACCAACCCTCCGCTGACGACCGTCCGCCAGCCCGTCCAGGCGATGGCGGCAGCGGCGGTGGGTGCGCTCCTGGAGGAGATAGGGGGCAACCCGGTCCAGCGCACGGAGTTCGTCTTCCAGCCCGAACTGGTGGTGCGGGCATCGACGGCCCGGCACGCCGGCTGAGCGGCCGGACGCGGAGCGCATGACGCCCCGGTAAGCCAGGACATGTCCCCAGCCGCAGTCCGCTCCCCGCCCCTCAGGGGTCCTTGCACTACGAGCGCAAGGACCCCTTACTGACCGGCCTCGTACTGGAAGACCTCGTACTGACAGACCTCGTACGCACAGAGGAGTGCCCTTCAGTGAGCCCGTTTCTCCCGCGCCCCTTCCCACACCGTCACCCGCGAAGAACAGCCGCGGCCGTTGTGCTGACGCTCTGCGCGGCTCTCGCGCCCGCGATACCGTCCGCTGCCGCCACCCGTACGCCCGCCCATCCGGTGGCCGCCCCCGTACCGGCCGGGACCGACCTCACGAAGTCGGAGGCCCAGTGGATCGACCGCGACACGGTGGTCTGGAAGGTGCACGCCACGGCGTCCACCGGCCAGCAGCTGCTGTACGCGCCGGACGGCGGCATGACCGTCAGGGACGGAGACCTCTCCCCGGCGGGACAGCGGCGGCTGCGGCTCGCCCCGGCCGCGCTGACCGTGGCGCAGCGTGCCAAGTACCCGCATCTGAAGGACTATCCGGCCTTCCGGGTGGATGCCCGCGACCGCGGCCGGACCGATGAGGCGCTGAAGGGCCAGCTCATCGCCGTGCAGCGGGGCGCCGGCGGTGCGCTGCTCGCCGCCACGGGCGTACAGACCCAGGGGGTCCTCGACGCCGTGTACGGTCCGGCGGCGCGCAGGGCGGCGCTCGGACCGGTCTTCAGGAACGGCAGGCCCACCCTTTCCGTCTGGGCCCCGACGGCACACTCGGTCGCCCTGGAGATCGACGGCAGGACGGTGCGGATGAAACGCAACGCCGCCGACGGGGTCTGGTCGGTCACCGGCCCCGCGAGCTGGAAGGGCCTGCCGTACCGCTACAGCGTCCGGGTCTGGGCCCCCAGCGTGCGAGAGCTCGTCACCAACAAGGTGACCGACCCGTACTCGACCGCGCTCACCACCGACTCGAAGCGCAGCCTTGTCGTCGACCTGGAAGATCGAGCACTGGCCCCCGCGGGGTGGTCCACGCTCAGGAAACCCGCGGCACGCCCGCTGCGCGACGCGGAGATCCAGGAGCTCCAGATCCGCGACTTCTCCGTCGCGGACCCGACGTCGAAGCACCCCGGCACCTACCTGGCCTTCACCGACAAGGGCTCGGACGGGATGAAGCACCTGAGGCGCCTCGCCTCGTCCGGCACCTCCTACGTCCACCTCCTGCCGGCCTTCGACTTCGCGACCGTCCCCGAGCGGAAGCCGGCACAGCGGACCCCGGACTGCGACCTCACGGCCTACGCACCGGACTCGGAGGCACAACAGGCCTGCACAGCGAAGTCCGCCGCCGACGACGGCTACAACTGGGGCTACGACCCACTGCACTTCACTGTGCCCGAAGGCTCGTACGCCACCGACCCCGACGGCCCCCGGCGCACCCTCGAATTCCGGCGGATGGTCCAGGGCATCAACGGAGCCGGGCTGCGGACCGTCATGGACGTCGTGTACAACCACACGGCGGCGAGCGGCCAGGCCGACGCGTCCGTCCTCGACAGGATCGTCCCCGGCTACTACCAGCGGCTCCTGGACGACGGCACCGTGGCCACCTCCACCTGCTGCGCGGGCACCGCCCCGGAGAACACCATGATGGGCAAACTGGTGGTGGACTCGATCGTCACCTGGGCCAGGCAGTACAAGGTCGACGGCTTCCGCTTCGACCTCATGGGCCACCACCCCAAGGCCAACATCATGGCCGTACGCAAGGCACTCGACGCGCTGACCCCGGGCAGGGACGGGGTGGACGGCAAGAAGATCATCCTCTACGGCGAGGGCTGGAACTTCGGCGAGGCCGCCGACGACGCCCGCTTCGTCCAGGCCACCCAGAAGAACATGGCGGGCACCGGCATCGCCACCTTCTCCGACCGGTCCCGCGACGCCATACGCGGCGGCAGCCCCTTCGACGACGACCCCGGGGTGCAGGGCTTCGCCAGCGGCCTGTACACCGACCCCAACGGCTCGGCGGCCAACGGCACCCCCGCTCAGCAGAAGGACCGGCTGCTGCACTACCAGGACCTGATCGAGGTCGGGCTCACCGGGAACCTCGCCGCCTACCGCTTCACCGACTCCGCCGGAGCCGAGGTCGAGGGCGCCGGCATCGACTACAACGGCGCCCCCGCCGGATACGCGGACGCCCCCGGCGACGCGCTCTCCTACGCCGACGCCCACGACAACGAATCCCTCTACGACGCGCTCGCCTTCAAACTGCCCGCCTCGACCACACCGGGCGACCGCTCCCGGATGCAGGTACTGGCCATGGCGACCGCCGCGCTCTCCCAGGGGCCTTCACTCTCCCAGGCCGGCACGGACCTGCTCCGCTCCAAGTCCCTGGACCGCAACTCCTTCGACAGCGGCGACTGGTTCAACGCGATCCACTGGAACTGCCGGGACGGCAACGGCTTCGGGCGTGGGCTGCCGCCGGCCGCGGACAACCAGGCCAAGTGGCCGTACGCGAAACCGCTGCTCGCCGCCGTGCAGCCCGCGGGGTGTCCCACCATGGCGGCGACGTCCGCCGCCTACCAGGACCTGCTGAGGATCCGCACCACCGAACCGGCCTTCGGCCTCGCCACTGCAGAACAGGTCCAGTCGGCGCTCTCGTTCCCGCTCTCCGGCAGGAACGAGACGCCCGGTGTCATCACCATGCGGCTCGCGGACCTCGTGGTGGTTATCAACGCCACCCCGGCCACCACGTCCCAGCGGGTGCCCGCCCTCGCCGGCCGGCCGTACGCCCTGCACCCCGTACAGGCCCATGGTTCGGACCCCACCGTCACATCGGCCCGCTACAGCCGGGGCCCCGGCACCTTCACGGTGCCCGCCCGCACGGTCGCCGTCTTCAAGGCGGCCCACTGACCTCCCGCTCCACCGGCGTGCGAGGCTGAGCGGTGGCAGCGCGCCGCTCAGCCCTGCCGCCGGGACCGGACGCCGTCCGCCCCGGACCAGACACCGGCCGGGAGGAAACCGCCATGCCCCAGATCACCGTCGAGTACTCCGAGTCCCTGGAGGACGCCTTCGACCGCAGGGGCTTCGCGCTCGGCCTGCACCCGGTCGTCGTGGAGACGGTCGCCGCCGGACTGCCCGCCTGCAAGACGCGCTTCGTGAGAACGGCGGAGTTCGTCGCGGGTGACGGCACCGCCGACGACGCCATCGTGCACGTGGAGATCGCGCTGCTCGCCGGCCGCACCGACGAGGCCAAGGCGCGGCTGAGCGAGGCGGTGCTCGACGTCGTACGGGAGCACCTGAAGCCCACCGGGAGCACCGTGCACCTCTCCGCGGAGATCCGCGATCTGGACGGGTCCTACCGCAAGGGCTGAGTACCCGCGAGTGTTCATGAACTCCGGGGGAACCCGGACCCCATGACGCAGACCGAGCCGGAGACGGAACAGGAGACGAAGCGGGAGCGCCCAGGCCCGCGACGCTCCTGGTGGATCAAGGCACCGGTGACCCTGGTCCTGGTGATCGCGTTGCTCCTCATCGGCAGCAGGCTCGATCTGCTGCCGGGGCTCGGCGACGTGTTCGGCGAGAAGACCCAGGACCGTTCGGGCCCCGCGCTGCTCAAGTCGATCCAGGACATGAGCCGGTACGAGGCGGCGTCCGGCAACTTCCAGGTCGTCGTCGACCTGGAGAAGGACGCCAAGTTCCTGCCGGACGCGATCCGCGGCTCCCGGATGCTGTACGTCGGCGCGGGCACCGTCGGCTCCTACGTCGACCTCGGCCGGACCGGCAAGGGTGCCGTGACCGTGAACAAGGACCGCACGGCGGCGACCCTCCGGCTGCCGCACGCGGTGCTCGCCAAGCCCGCGATCGATCCGGACCGCTCGTACGCCGTCTCCAAGCAGCGTGGACTGCTGGACCGGCTCGGCGACTTCTTCTCGGACAACCCCAACAACGAGCACGCGGTGCAG
Source organism: Streptomyces sp. NBC_00859 (assembly GCF_045161865.1). NCBI lineage: Bacteria > Bacillati > Actinomycetota > Actinomycetes > Kitasatosporales > Streptomycetaceae > Streptomyces > Streptomyces sp. NBC_00859. The sequence continues at coordinate 5,907,465 of NZ_CP108826.1, forward strand.
AAGCTCGCCGCACAGCACATCGGCGAGGCCGCCAAGGACAGCGGCCTGGTGGCGCGCGCCGAGAAGAACACCACCAGCATGCTCCAGGGACTGCTGCACTCGCTGGGCTTCAAGACCGTCACGGTGGTCTACGGGGCGCCCTGACCTGCCGGGGCTCAGCCGGTCCGCTGGCCGGGAAGCTCCGCCGCCGGCAGGGGGGCCAGCGAGAACAGCCGCCCGACCAGGTCGCCGAACGGCCCGTCGGCGGGCTCGTCGCCCAGTATCCGCCGCACGATCTCGGCCATCGGGGTGTCGTAGGCCGCGCTCACCGCCGCCAGCGCGGCGAAGTCGTGCACCAGCTGCAGCTCCAGCTCGGCCCGGGGAATGGTGCGGCCGTCCAGCCAGATCAGCGCGGTCGACTCGGCGAGCGAGACCCAGGAGCGGACGACCAACTGGAGCCTGACGGGCGGATCCTGGACGTCCAGGTGCGACACGATCTGCAGATACGCGGCGTTGCGGACCTCGTCGATCATCGCGTTGGTGGTGCTGGACCCCACGGCGGGGCCGCCGCGCATCAGCGCCGAGAACCCGGGCCCGTGCTCATCGACGAAGTCGAAGAACCGCTGCATCACCCGCAGCAGCCGCGCCCCGAGCGGGCCTTCGCGCGGCTCGACGAACCGCTCGGCCAGCTCGTCGGCCGCCCGGCGCAGCGCCGCCTCGTACAGACTCTGCTTGCCGGGGAAGTAGTGGTAGACGAGTGGCCGCGAAATGCCCGCCGCGGCGGCGATCTCGTCGATGGAGACATCGTCGGGGGAGCGGTGGCTGAACAGGTCGAGGGCGACGCTGATCAGCTGCTGCCTGCGCTCTTCGACGCCCATCCTGCGGCGTACCCCGGTCGTCATACGAACAGCGTACCGACTGGGCCCGGCCGGAGGGTTGGCCGTACCCGGGTCGGCTGCGTCACACGCCGCGGGCCGTCGCGGGCCGCGTCCGCGGGCACCAGGGGCGTTACGCCGCGAAGTCCCATCCGAACCGGGCGAGGCAGTGCCACACCCGCTTGAGGGCCTGCGGGTCGTGGCGGCCGGTACGTACGGCGTCCCCGATGATCCGGGGCGTGAGGAGCCCGTCCCGGGCGATCTCGGCTCCGAGCGCGACATGTTCGGGGCCGCGGTACCCGGGATGCCGCCGCAGCTCGTCGACCCGGAGCCGGAACCCGGGATGCCACTCGACGGGGAACGGGAGCCGCGCGGCCGCGTCCGCCACCGCGGTCCCGCGGAAGCTCGGGTCGAGTACCAGGGCCTCGACGTCGCGGCTCAGCACGAGGGGCCCGTGGACATGCGCCTCGACACAGTCGTCGAGCGGGTCCCGGTCGTCGGCCTCGGCGCGGACCACGAGGTCCAGCGCACCGGCGACGCCGAAGTGGGCCGGCTCCAGAGCACTGTCCGGATAGCAGAAGGTGGTTCGCGCCAGTGCCCGGGGAGCCAGCCTCAGGTGCGCGGAGCCGAACCGCGGAGCCCCGCCGACCGGGCGGTTCCGGTAGTTGAGCGCCCCGTACACCGGACGCTGCCGCGCCGGCGCTTCGTCGTAGGCCCCGCCGAAGATCCGGCTCTCCCATCGCCAGCGGTCACCGCCGGGGCGGGCGGTGAGGCCGCCGTTGCTGGTGCCGGTGACGAACTGGGAGTAGTAGACGCCGTCCCTGGCGAGCGCCCGCAGCAGCGGCACACGGCCGGCCGGGCGGTCGGGGTGGAAGTTGAGCGTCACGCGGAGCGCAGGGTCTACGGGGGACCCGGCCGCGAGTGACGCCACATGGCGGATGGCCCGCTCGTGCGGCGGCCGGGTGCTGTCGGCGGTCATCGGGACAGTGTGCGCGAGACGGGCCGCCGTGGCACGGGAATTCCCGTGCCACGGCGGCCCGTCGGCCGGTGGTCCGAAGGTCAGCCGGCAGCCACCGCGAAGACGTGCAGCACGCCCCCGTCCGTCGTGGCGGGCAGCGTCACGCTCGCCAGCTGCTTGCCTGCCTGGAGCGTGATCGGCGCGGTCGAGAAGATGTCCGTGCCGACCTGGTCCGTACCGTCGCCCTGGACGTCGCGGTACGCGGTGTGGACCGCGACCGTGTTGCCGAACGACGGCTTGTCCGCCCCGCCGCCCAGCGTCCAGTCGCTGAAGCCGATGTCCGCCTTCTGCGTGGTGCCGTCGATGTACGTCAGCGTCGCCGACCCGCTGGCCGAGCCCTCCGCCGCGCTGCCCAGGAAGCTGAGCTTGGTGGCGCCCGCAGCCGACGGCACGTTCAGCACCTGCGGGGTGTCCCCGGCCACCTCTATGTTGTCGGGGCCTCCGGCTGCCACCTTCGGCCAGGTGAAGTCGAAGCCGCCCGACGAGACGGTGCCGCCCGGTACGGCGCCCGCGGCTGCGAGCGCCTTGGCCGAGTAACTCCAGCCCTCACCGTCGAAGTTGGCCTGCGGGTTGTTGTCGTCGGTGGAGATCGCGGTGCTGTTGCGGTTCCACAGCATGCTGTTCTTCGCCGCGACGGTCACCGCCACCGATGTCTTCGGCAGCTCCTTGCCGGTGGACGATTTCAGCGTGACCGGGACCGTGTAGCGGCCCTCGGCCGTGCCTGCCGCCGCCGAGACGGAGAGCTTCGCGCTCACCGAGCCGCCGGCCGGGACCGTGAAGTCGCCCTGCGAGGGCTGGACAGTGACACCGGCGGGCGGCGTCGCGGTCCAGTGCACCTTGGCCGGCTTCTTCTCCAGCGTCTGCACCTTGACGGTGGTGTCCGCACCGCCGGCCCCGGGCTCGATCTTCAGCTGCTCGGGGGTGGCACCCGTGAAGTACTTCACGCCGCCGCCCGGGAAGGACGGCGGGGCGTCGGCCGCCGCGCTGCCCCAGGAGGTGTCAGCCTGGGCGCCCAGGGTGTAGTCGAGGGTGCCCCCGCGGGTGACGAGCGAGGCGGGGACCCACGGCTTGTCCGACGTCCTGCCGTTGACCTTCAGGCCCTGGATGTAGGTGTTGTCCGCCGATGCCGCCGGCGCGTTGACCGTGATGGTGCGCCCGTGACCGGTGTGCACCACCGCGTGCGGGAACAGCGGGGCCGACAGTGTCATGTCGGCACGGCTGGGGTTCTGCGGGTACATGCCCAGCGCGGAGAAGACGTACCAGGACGACATGGTCCCCGCGTCGTCGTTGCCCGGGATGCCGCCCGGGGCGTCGGTCCACAGCTGGTCCATCTCGGCGCGGACCGTCTCCTGCGTCTTGTACGGGGCCCCCAGGTAGTCGTACAGGTAGGGTGTGTTGATGTCGGGCTCGTTGGTCGCGTCGTAGCGCGTGTCGTCCTTCGCCGAGAAGTCGAACTTCCCGTCCGGCGTGCGGAAGAAGGCGTCGAGCCGCTTGGCCGCGCTGTCGTCACCGCCCATCGCGGATGCGAGGCCCGCCACGTCCGAGTACACCATCCAGGTGTAGCGGGCGCTGGTCCCCTCGACGAAGCCGCTGCCGGTGCCGGGCGAGAAGGTGCCCGCCCAGGTGCCGTCGGACTTGCGGTCGCGGATGTAGCCGCCCTGCGGGGTGGCGTTGGCGTCGAAGACGTTCGTCCAGTTCCCCGAACGGTCCAGGAACTTCTTCGCGTCGGCGCTCTTCCCGGTCTGCCGGGACAGCTCGGAGAGGCCGTAGTCGGCCGCCGCGTCCTCCAGCGTCTCGGCCGCGCCGCCCCAGCAGTGGCAGTTGTCGGACGGTACGTACCCGAGGTCCAGGTACTTGTCGAGCGCGGGACGCTGGCCCACGCACTCGACGTTGCAGCCCGCACTGTCCGAGTCGTTGGCCGTCGGTACGGTCGCCGCCTTGACCAGCGACTTCAGGGCGCCCTTGACGTCGAAGTCATGGCCGCCGAAGGCGTAGATCCCGGCGAGGGCGGCGTCGGACGGGTCGCCCGACATGACGCTCGTCTTGCCGTTCTCCAGGAGCCAGCGGTCCCACTCGCCGCCGCGCTGGCCCGCGTAGTTGTAGAGCGACTGGGCGTAGTCGCTGCCCGCCCGCGGGTTGAGCAGCGTCATCAGCTGCACCTGGGCGCGGTACTGGTCCCAGCCGGAGAAGGTGCCGTACTGGGCCTTCTGCCCCTTGGCCAGCTTGTGCGGCTTGCGGTCGGCGCCCAGGTAGCGGCCGTCGACGTCGCTGGTGAGCGTGGGCTCCAGCATCGAGTGGTAGAGCGCGGTGTAGAAGGTGGAGCGCTGGGCGCCGGTGCCGCCGCCCACCTCGACCGACTTCAGCGCCTTGTTCCAGGCTCCGGCCGCCTGCGACTTCACGGAGCCGAAGCTCTTGCGGGGTGCGTTCTCGGCGCGGAGGTTGGCCTCGGCGTTCCGCGCGCTGACGTAGGAGACGGCGACCTTGGCCTGAGCCTCGGTGGTCCCGTCGGCGAAGGTGACGTACGCGCCCGAGCCCTTGCCCTCCGCGGCGTTGCCGGACGAGCTGTAGCCCGTACCGCCGGACGCGGAGGTGGAGCCGGGGCTGACCGTGCTGTCCTTCCAGGTGCCGACCTCGGCGAACGCCTTGTCGAAGTGGGCCGTGAAGTACAGCGTGTACAGGTCGTGCCGGTTGTTCGCGCTCTGCGGCCCGCAGAAGTTGCCCGCGGTGACGGAGCCCGTCACGGTCCGGGCCTTCTTGTCGACCTTCACGGTGGCGTCCGTGCTGCCGCTCTCCGAGTTCGATGTGCGGAAGAGCATGCTGGCCGGCTTGTCCTTGGGGAAGCCGAACTGTCCGGATCCGGTCCGCGCGGTCGTGGTGAGCGCGGCGGACGCGCCGTTGTCCAGGCCGACCTTGTAATAGCCGGGTGAGGCGGTCTCGTTGTCGTGCGAGAAGGTGCTGGCGTATTTGGCGTCGGTGGTGTCCGCGCTGGGCGAGGAGTCGACGTCGCCGGTGTACGGCATGATCGGGATGTCGCCGTTCGCACCCGAGCAGCCCACTCCGTTGAGGTGGGTCAGGCTGAATCCACGGATCTTCGTGGCGTCGTACTGATAGCCGCCGGGCGCCGGTGTGGAGACCTGCTTGCCCTTGGAGTTCTGCGGGCTCCAGGCCAGCATCCCGAAGGGCTGCACCGCGCCGGGATAGGTGTTGCCCGCGTTGGCGGAGCCGATCAGCGGGTTGACGTACGACACCGGGTCCTTGACGGTGCCGTGCGGGGATACGGCCGATGCGGGGGCGGCGGTGGCCGCCATCCCCAGGGCGGCCATGGCGGTCACCACGACGGAGCTGACCACTCCGATCCCGGTGCGCGTCCGACGGTTGTGCGTGTCTGACACCCGTTCCTGCCCTTCGTGTGTGACGGACGGTCAACGCGGCGGGAAGGGGTGCGCCGTTGACCACTCAGGAACGGCGCGCCACCCGACAACGTTGTCAACGACGTGAGGATGCTCCTCCTGCCGGTCCGGGGTGTCAAGGCTCCCCGGACCCCGCCCGTTGGCCGCCCGCTGCCGGCCAGTGGTTCCGGCGGGCCCGGGGGCCTGGCTCCTACAGGTCGAGGACCAGCCGGCCGCCGCGCGCCCGCGACACGCAGATCAGCATGGAGTCCTCCCGCTCCGCATCCGTCAGCAGCTCGTCCCGGTGGTCCACCCGGCCCTCGACGACGCGCTGTTGGCAGGTGCCGCAGAAGCCCTGCTCGCAGGAGTACGCGACATCCGGCACCGCCGTGCGGACGGCGGCCAGCACCGTGGAGCCGGGTGCGACCGTGACCGTGCGTCCGGAGCGGCGCAGCTCGACGTCGAAGCTGTCCGCGTCCGCCGCGGTGCGGGCCTGCGGTGCGAAGCGCTCCAGGTGGAGCTCCGCTCCGGCAGGGAGCGCGGCCGAGACCGCTCCGAGCAGGCCTTCCGGGCCGCAGCAGTAGTACGCGGTTCCCGGCGGGTCGGCCCCGAACTCCAGCTCCGGATAGCCCGCTTCGTCCTGCGGGACCACGGTCACGCGGCCCGCGCCACCGCCGCGCTCCGAGCTCCTCGCGAGCGCCGCGACCTCGGCCAGGAAGGGCATCGAGGCGCGGGTGCGCCCGCAGTAGACCAGCCGCCACTGTGCGCCCGCCTCTTCGGCCGCCCGGAGCATCGGCAGGACCGGCGTGATGCCGATGCCGCCGGCGACGAAGACGTACGAAGCGGCCCCGGCGAGCGGGAATCGGTTGCGAGGGCCGCGGGTCTCGATCTCCGCGCCCTGGCGGAGCTGTTCATGGACTTCGCGGGAGCCGCCCCGGCCGTCCTCGACCAGCCGGGTGGCGACCGTGTACGCGTTCCGGTCCGCCGGGTCCCCGCACAGCGAGTACTGGCGCACCAGGCCGGACGGCAGCACCAGATCCAGATGGGCGCCCGGCGTCCAGGAGGCGAGGCGCTCGCCGGACGCGCTCGCCAGGCGGAGCCGCACCACACCGTCGGCCACCTGGGCGCGCTCGGTGATCAGCAGCCGCCGGACGGCCGTGCGGTGCCGGCCGCGGCCCGAGACCGGGGTCTCCAGGGCGGGCAGCGGCCAGAGCGGGGAAGCGGCGATACGGCGGTGCAGCGCGCGCTTGGCGAGCAGGGCCGCGCCGGCGACCAGGGCGACCGTGCGCACGCGGGGCAGGGGCGGTGCCATCTCAGTGCGCTCCGTTCGCGGCGGGGGAGTTGGCGAGATAGGCCACGGCCTGCGCCGTACTGCCTTCCTGCGAGGGGTGGTACGTACGGCTCAGATAGCCGGGCACCGACCGTGCGATGGCCCCGGTCGTGGGCAGCAGTCCCTGCCGGCCGCGCCGGTGGTACGCGCGCAGTGTCGCCCTGCCGTCCACCAGCAGCGGATCGTTCTCCATGAAGAAGCGGACTCCGCGCTGCCAGAGGAAGACCAGGGCGGAGAACGCGGTCGCCCAGGTGCGGACCCTGCGGCGGTAGCCGCCGTCGATGTGCTGGAAGACCTCGAAGGCGACCGAGCGGTGTTCGACCTCCTCGGCGCCGTGCCAGCGCAGCAGATCCAGCATCGTGGGATCCGCCCCGCGCCGGTCCAGGGCCTCCGCGTTGAGCACCCAGTCGCCGAGGAAGGCCGTGTAGTGCTCGATCGCGGCGATCGTCGCGACCCGTTCCCTCAGCCACCACCTGCTCGCTCTGCCGGGCGGCAGCGTCCGGTCGCCGAGCAGTTTCTCGAAGAGCCAGTCGACCTGGGCGGTGTACGGGGTCGGGTCAAGACCCTGCGCCGCGAGATGGGGGAGTACGTCGTCGTGGGCCTGTGAGTGCATCGCCTCCTGGCCGATGAACCCGATGACGTCCGCACGCAGCCGCTCGTCCCGGATCAGTGGCAGGACCTGCTTGTAGACATGCACGAACCAGCGCTCGCCCGCCGGGAGCAGCAGGTGCAGCACATTGATGGTGTGCGTGGTGAACGGATCACCGGGCACCCAGTGCAGCGGGGTGTCCTCCCAGTCGAAGGAGACCTTGCGGGCCTTGAGGGCTATGTGCTCCGAAGCCACCGGGGCGGGCTGCGTATTAGACATGGCGTCAATGTACCGACGGGTACGCCCGAGGAACAGGGCCTTGCGGCAGTCGTTCAGCGGCAGCCGCAGCGGTGGCTTGCGGAGTACCGCTCCGTGGCCGGCGGCAGGGCCAGGGCTGCGACGGCGAACCTCACGTCACCGCAGCGAACCGACACGGGCACCGTCTGCCAGGCGTCCCGACAGCTGCGCCTTCGCGCCCTGCGCCGCCGGTACGGCGAGCAGCCGGCCTGCCGCGCTGCCCGACACCCCGCCCGTGGCGGCCAGCGACGCGAACTGCGTGCTGCCCGCGGCCAGCACGTACCACTGCCCGCCGCGCGCCTTCCACAGCACACCCGCGAGGACGCGGGGCTGCCGCTTCCCGCACGCCGGTGAGTCCTCGGCGCGGGCGACGACGGTGTCGGGCGCCTGCCCCCGGCCATCGGGGACCCGGAACTGCGCGAGGATCCGGCTCCCCGCGCCGCGCCAGGTATCCGCGCGGGTGCAGAGCCAGACGGCCCGGTCCTCCGCTCCGGGCAGCGGCTGGTCGGCGAACTGCCAGGAGTTCACCGTGCGTACGCCGTGCGAGCGGACCGCCGGGAGCAGACAGGCGGTGTGCGCCCAGCTCGCCCGGTCCGCCGCTCCCGTCACATCGTGCGGACCGGCCGGCGGACCCGCGAGCAGCCGGGCGGGGGGAAGCTCACCGAGGTCGGTCAGCAGGTGCGTGCCCGCGCTGTCGCTCAGCGCAAGCGCGTTCCAGGAGGTGCATGCGCGTGAGACCCCCGGGCCGGGCACCGGGTCGGTGACACCGTCCGCGGACAGGGGCAGCGGACGCGCCCCAGCCGCGGGGGTGAGCAGATCCCGCACCCCCGCGTCCCGTACCCAGGGCGCCGTGAGATAGCGGACGTTGCCGTCGGTCCGGCCTGCGACCAGCGCGTCGGACGAGGCCTCGTCGGCGCCGTCCACCCGCGCGAAGTCGAGCGCGGCGCCTCCCACGCCGTCCTTCGCCTCGGCATAGCGCACCACACGCAGACCGTCGTAGAACAGCACGACCACCGCGTCGTCCACCGCGCCCGCGAACAGCAGCTGCGGGGCGCCCATGGGTGGCCCGGAGGGCGTACCGGGGGTCGACGAGACCTGCACCGAGTCGTCGGGGCGGGCCCAGACGGCGAGTGCGCGCCGCAGCAGGGCGGTGTCCCCGGCGCGGTCGCCGCGGGCGGGCCACACGGAGAAGTCGGTACGGGGCGACGTCTTCCACGCCCCGGCCGCGACCCGCGTCAGCCTCGCCGGATTCAGCGCCTGCCCGGCCGGCGTGCTGCCCGTGGGCGCCGGGGGAGCGGCCTTCCCCGCGCCCAGCCCGCCGTCCGGCAGCGCGAGCAGCGTCCCGCACACCAGCACAGCGGCCGCCGCGGCCAGCGCGCCCCTGCCACGGCGTCTGCGCCGCAGCAGATCGGTCGGTCTGGCCTGGAGCGAGCAGGGGTCGAACGCGGCGGACGCCAGCAGCCCGTACTGCGCCGCCGGGCCGTCCGCGCGGTCCAGTGCCGTCCGCGGGTCGGCCACCCCCGCCGCCTGGAGCACCTGCCGTACCCGGGTGTCGTCGAGTCCTTCGAGGCCGCGCAGCGCGTACGCGGCGCGTGCGGGTCCCGAGAGTGCCGAAAGCCGCTGGTCCAGGGCGAGTTCATCCGCGCCGCCGGAGCGCGTGAAGAGCCGCAGGCCCCATACCTGAGGCAGCAGCGGCGGCAGCTGGACACGGCGCGGCAAGGCCTTCCACCGCCGGGGCCGGGTTGCCTCCAGCGCCGCCGTGACCACCCGTCCCCGTACATACGCGTAGGCCGGGTCGCAGTCGTCCGCCCGGCGCGGCGAGGGGATGGCATCGGCGGCGCCCGGCCTGCGCCCCCGCGGCAGCGCACGCTGCGCGAGGGAGTGTGCGGTCAGCACCCGGCGGTTGCGGCCGAGCGAGGGAGGCAGGATCAGATACGCCAGCCGGACAAGGCGGGGGTAGTGCTCGACGAGCGCGGCCTCCGCCTGCTCGGTATCGACGGCGGTCGGATCGGGCACGGAGCGGCGGGCGACATCCTGTGACTGCACATTCAGCAGAACGAGCGAATCGTGGGATGGTCACCGGGGCCCACGGCTCCCCGCGTGCTCCGCGGGCCCCTCCGGCCGGCCGGCGCCGCCCGGCCCTGACCTCAACTCACCGACCAGGAACTGAAGTCCACGGTGCCGCGCGCCCCGTTGCCTCCGTTCGTCGCGCTCATGAAGATTCCCACGTCCTGGCTGCCCGCGGCGCCCGGCACGTTGACGGTGGCGACCGTCCGCCAACTGGCGCCGTCCGTCGAGCAGGAGCCGGTGTACGCCGTGCCGGACCGGGAGAGCCGCAGGACGACCGGTGCCTTGATCCCGGTGATGCGCTTGTAGGTGTCCAGCGTCCCGTCGCCGTTCGTGTCGTACGACAGCACGACGCCCTGGCCGGGGGTCACCGCAAGGTTCAGGAAGCCCGCCGAGCCCTGGGTGGAGAGGCTGTTGCGCACGACAAGCCCGCACCGGGCCCAGCTCCCGGTGTTCTCCTGCGAGTCCACCCGTACGGTCACACTCGTGCCGTCCGTCATCGCGCCGGGACGGAACGCGGTACCGAACTGGGTGGTGCCCTTCCACAGGTCCTGCCCGCCGCCGTTGATCGCCAGCTGCCCGCCCAGCTGTCCGAACACGGCGTCGTTACCGGTGTAGGTCCGCCAGTCGCCGTCGAGCGGGGCGGCCACGTACACCGCGCTCCGCTCCCGCACGTCCACCGCCTTCTCGCCCCGGGGCCCGAACCGGGTGAGCAGGGTGTAGGGCATGGGGCGCAGCGGGGTGGTCAGCGGCTCGGAGGGGGCCGTGACCTGCCAGGAGACCGAGCCGGACGCACCGGGTCCGACTCCCTGCAGCGAGGTGGCGCCCTTCGCCTCGGCGTCCAGGCCGGTCAGGGTGAAGTCGACCCGGCCGGTCGCGCGCAGCCCGTTGAGATTGCGGAAGCCGGCCGTGACCGTCCCGGTGCTGCCCGGAGTGAACACCACAGGCAGCGCGGAAACCGTGGCGGTGCCCTGGTAGGGGGCGGTGGACAGGGTGTCGTACACCCGCTGCGCCGTGCGGCGTGCGTCGCCGGTCGCCTTCACGGGATAGGAGTCCGTCCGGTGGGTCCAGGCTTCCTCGTCCGGGAACCAGTCGAACGCCTTGGCGTCCCGGCCCTCGGCGAGCGCGGCCGCCAGCTCGTCCAGGTAGGCCTGCCACTGCGGGAGGTGGACGTCGTTCAGCAGCCCGTGCCAGTCGCGGTTGGCGTAGTTGCTGAGGTTGTCGGCGGCCGTGCGGTCCCCCCAGGTGGTGATGAGGGTGCGGGCCGTCCACTCCAGCTGTACCGCCTCGGCCGGGCTGGTGGCGAAACGCTTGGCCTCCTCCAGCCAGGGACCGAGCAGGAAGCCCCGGTGGCAGCCCGCCATGGTGTCGGCGAGCCGCATCAGTTTCAGCCAGAGCGCGGACAGCGTACGGAGTGTGGCGGCGTCCTTGCCGGTGTAGGCGGCGCGCAGTTGCGGCAGCAGGATCCGGCCCCGGTCGGCGAGCGCCTGCCGGGCGAGATCGGTGAGGTCGTACTGGTAGGCGTCCGAGCCGCGCAGTGACGCGCCGACCCCGAGCAGCGCGGCGAAGGCCGTATCGAACTGCGCGGTGTCGAACGCGTACTTGACGGATGCGGTGAGGCTGGGCCTGCGGGCGAAGTTCGAGTCGACGGGGCGGCCGTCGGTGGTCGTCAGCTGGTACGCGGTCGTGGCGAGGGCGGCGAACGCCGCCCTCGCGTCCCGGTCGTCGCCGCCGTAGCGCAGCCCGGCGTACCGGCTGAACCACGCGGCCCTGTCGATCTTCTCGGTGCGCCAGGCCAGCTCGCTGAAGAGCTCGAAGGCGGCCGGGTCGCGCTCGGCGGCCTCCGGCATGTACGCGGTGCCGGCGAGCGCGCTGCCCGGCTTGTCGCGCCAGGCCGTGAACTTCTCGGTCCAGCGGTCGGTGTCGGCACCGATGGTCGTGCGGCCGCCGAAGTCGGGGATGGAGCCGAAGGCGTACGGTGCGCCGCCCCAGTCCTTCTCGCGGTCGGTGACGGTGTCGATGTCGGAGAGCCCGTCGACGATCAGCACCCGGCTGGTGTCGACGGCCCCGAGCAGCTGGCTGCGGGGGTTGGCACCCCAGCCGAGGATGACCCAGGTGGCGTCGGGGTGTGCGGTGTGCAGGGATGCCTCGACCGACCGTGCGGCGTCGGCGACGGGGACGTCGCCCGCGGTGCCGCCCTCGTGGAGGAGGTCCATCTTGAAGTGCGACGCGTCGCCGAAGAGTTCGGACTGGTGCCGGTAGAAGGCCGCTGCGACCTGGCCGAACACCTCGGTCCTCGGGTCGAGCCAGTCGGGCCGCCGCAGACCGTTCCAGGTGCCCTGCGGCACGACGTCGGCGCCGGGGTTGCGGTCGGGGAACCCGTCCGGGACGGTACCGAAATAGCCGGGGAAGACCGGGTGCATGCCCAGCTCCCGCAGCCGGTCGGCGATCTGCCGGCCCAGGGCGGCGCGCCGGTCGATCAGCGCGGGGGAGAGCGGGCCGCCGTATCCGCTCATGTTCTGGAGGAGCCACCACGGCTGGTGGGAGGGGGCCGGCAGCCAGGTGCGGGCCTCTGTGTCGGAGTATCCGAAGTCCTGCAGCAGCCGGTGGTACACGGCCTCCTGGCCGGCTGTCACGAGGACTTCGTTGCAGCCGTGCAGGGCCAGGACGTCGATCGTCCGTTCCCAGTGCGCCCAGTCCGCGTACGGGGCGGTGTAGCCGTCGTGGGTGTCGTTGAGGGCGAAGCGGTGCGGGACGGTCGCCGTCTGCTGGACGGCCGGTCCTGGAGCGGGCAGCCGTTTGGGGAGGCCGAGCTGCGAGGTGTTCCACGAGATGTGGGCCCGGCAGACGTACTTGAGGTACCAGTGGACGCCGGTGAGCGCGACGGCCGGGCTGGTGGCGGCGACCTCGATCCGGCCCGCGGAACCCGTGACCCGGAAGCGTTCGGGGCCGGTGAGCAGTGTGAGCCTGAACTGGTCTGCGTGGAGCGGCAGCAGACGCTTCAGCGCGGCACGGGCCGGGCCGGTGTCGAGTGGGGCCGGCGCGGCGGGGGAGAGGCTACGGGAGGGGGTGGCCGGCGTGGCTGCGGCTGCCGCGGGTGTCTGCGCGCCCATGGCGACTCCTGCTCCGATCGCCCCCGCGGTGCTCAGCAGCGTACGTCTGGACAGCTCGTGCATCGGCACTCCTCGTGTTGCGCGTCAATGCTGCTGACGGTCCGTGCGACGACAGATGCATGCGATGCGCACGGTAATGACGAGGAGGTGGCGGAGCAATGGGGCGCACAGGTTTACGTGTGTAAAAGCGGCCCGGTTCCATCTTTCGGCCCGTCCGGGTGCAGGATTGACCGTCCATGGGGCTGGGTATTACGGCGAACAGGAATAGGGCACTTTTGTTCCGTTCGTCGGTGTTCGGGACCCGTGGTGATTGAAACAGGTAAAGTGCCCAAGCCGTTGGTGACTTGCGTGACATTGATATGGATTTTGCGCCCGGGTTCACTTCCGCCGCTGGATCCGTAAATCAGGCTCGGTCGGTTCGCCGTCAGGCGGACGTGCTGTCACGAAGCTCGTGCGCCCGCTCAAGAACAAGATCAGGCCCGAGAGCAGGTCCCAGATCAGGTCCGAGATCAGGCCCGAGAAGGGCCTGAAGTCGTACGCCTGGTACATCAGGTAGTGACCTGCGAAGTATTCGTGTGGTACCCGGCGATTCCGCCGTCCCGCCGGGTGCAGGCCGCTTGTCCCTGGAGATGAGCGGTGAACATTTCCGGAACACACAGGAGTGCCCGGACCGCGGTCTTCACGCCGGGAATCGAAGATCTCCTGAGCAGGTGCCGGGGTTCGGATGCATTCCGTCTTGATCCTGGCGCCGTCGGTGTCACGGAGCCCGAACCGATCGGCAAACTTCTCCGCAGCAGACCGGCCAATTTATTCGAGCGGCAGGCAATCAAACCCCTCAATGGGCGCTCCGTCAGCGGCCCGAATGGTCCGTGCTCTCGCGGGCCATTTCCCAGGACGTCGGAGCAGCGCTGAAAGGCGGATCACCCTTCGCCGACGACGTGTCCAGCCGGGACATCCTGCTGCGGACACTCCGGCTGCTGCTCTGCCGCCGCCCCGGCCCTGCCGCGTCTCCCCGCCCCGGAACTTGCCGTGCGGGGCGCCGCAGGGGGCCACGAAGTCCGCCGCGCCGGGCCTGTCTACCCCCGGTCGAGATAGGCGAGTACCGCGAGGACGCGACGGTTGTCGTCGTCCGACACCGGCAGGCTCAGCTTGCCGAAGATGTTCGACGTGTGCTTCGCCACCGCCCGTTCGGTCACGACGAGTTGACCCGCGATCGCGGCATTGGAACGCCCCTGCGCCATCAGCTCCATGACCTCCAGCTCGCGCGGGGTGAGGCTGCCCACCGGCTTGTCCTGGGCCCGCCGTGACAGCAGTTGCTGGATCACCTGCGGGTCCATCGCGGTGCCGCCCGCGGCCACCCGGCGTACCGCGTCGATGAACTGGTCGGCGTCGAACACCCGGTCCTTCAGCAGATATCCCACGCCACCCGTGCCGTCAGCCAGCAGCTCGCGGGCGTACAACTGCTCCACATGCTGCGACAGGACCAGGACCGGCAGCCCGGGTCTCGCCCGGCGGGCCGCCAGGGCGCACTGGAGGCCCTCGTCCGTGTGGGACGGCGGCAGCCGGACGTCGACCACGGCGACGTCCGGCTGCAATTCGGCAAAGGCTCTGGTGAGTTCGGGCCCGGTCTCCACCGCTGCGGCGATCTCGAAGTCGTACGCCTCCAGCATCCGGACCAGGCCGTCTCTCAGCAGGAAGAGGTCTTCGGCGAGGACAACGCGCACGGAATCTCCATCGTCACCATGGTCGGGCCACCCACAGGGCTGTTGACGGCCAGTACGCCGTCGAATGTACCCAGTCGGCGTTCGATTCCGCTCAGCCCCGACCCCGCCCCGGCCGACGCGCCCCCGCGGCCGTCGTCGGTGACCGACATGCGCAGCATCCCTTCGGCATGGTGGATGTCGACCCAGATCCGGTCCGCCCCCGCATGCTTGACGGCGTTCGTCAGGATCTCGCTGACGGCGAAGTACGCCGCCGACTCGACCGGAGCCTCCGCGCGGCCCGCCATGTCCACCTCGACCTCGGTCGCGACCGGCAGCCGCAGGGCCAGGGCCCTGACCGCGTCCCCGAGGCCGCGCTCGGCGAGCACCGGCGGGTGGATGCCGCGCACCAGGTCCCGCAGCTCGGTGAGGGCCTCGGCCGACGACTCGCGGGCCATCGACAGCATCTTCTTGGCCTGTGCGGGGTTCTTCTCGATCAGCGCCTCGACGGTGGAGAGGTTCATGCCCATCGCGACGAGCCTGGCCTGCGCGCCGTCGTGCAGGTCCCTCTCGATCCGGCGCAGTTCGGCAGCGGACGAGTCCACCGCGTCGTGCCGAGTCTCGGTGAGCCGGTCGATGCGCTCACCCAGCTCGGCCTCCCTGGTGAGGGTCAGGGACGACCTGGTGATGCTGAAGTGGACGCCGATCAGAGCACGGCCGAAACGCAGCCCGACCGCGATCCAGCAGGCGCCGAGCAGTGCCGCGAACGACGCTGTGGTCCAGCCGTCGACCCGGATGAACTCGTACCAGTAGCCGCCGCCCGCGTGGACGATCGGCTGCCACAGGCCCAGCACGAGCAGGATGCCGAACAGCCCCTCGGCCAGCAGCGACACCGGCAGCAGCGCGGTGACCGCGCCCGCCGTCATGTCGATCAGCAGCCAGCGCAGATCGCGCCACGTCGCAGGGGACTTCACCAGCAGCGTGCAGCGCTCCACCTGACCGGCGATGCCGGCCCGCGGCTGCCGGGGAAGCGGACGGCGCGGGAGCGGTATACGGACCCCCGCCCACTTGGCGGCCAGCAGCCGCCGGCGGTCGGCGTGTGAGCGGACCAGGTCCAGCAGTGCGGGCGTGGTGAAGACACCGACACCGACCGGGATCAGTGCGATCGACGTGATGGCGAGCGTGAAGAGTGTGATCGAGCCGATGAGTGACATCCCGGCCAGCGCCAGGCCCTGTGCGGCCGCCAGCCCGGCGTCGCGTGCCTTCGTCGCAATCATTCGGTGTCCCTCTCGTCCCTGGCCGGGTGACCTCCGGCCCTGGACACCAGTGTGGCCGCAGCGTGGCGCCGGGGCATTGGGTCCCGCACCCGGATCAAGGTGTACCTGGCACCACCCCGTGACCGTCGCCCTACGGCTCCGCACAGGGGGCTCCGGCGGCTGGGGCCTTCCCCGTCCCGTTCCTAGCGTAGGAGACCGATCAACCGACGCTCAGACCGGTCGGCGGCGGGGTGACCGCCCCGCCCCATCGACCGGTCCTACTTCTGGGGGCAGAACGCCATGAGGCGCAATCTCGCGGCACGTATCGGTGTGTGGAGCGCCCACCACCGCAAAACGGCCGTTCTCGGCTGGCTGGTGTTCGTGGTGCTCGCCATGGGTATCGGCGGTGCCTCCGGCATGGTGAACATGTCGGATTCGGAGAACGGCGCGGGCGACTCGGCGCGCGCCACCCGGATCCTGGAGGACGCGGGTCTCAGCCGGCCGGCCGGCGAGATGATCATGGTGTCGGGCAGGGGCGCCGGTGACTGGAAGGCCACGGCCCGCGCGGTCACGACCGCTGTCGGGAGGACCGGGGCGGTACGGAACATCGCGGCGCCCGTCCCCTCGAAGGACGGCAGGGACGCCCTGATCACCTTCGACATGAAGGGCGCGGCGGACACCGCGGCGGACCGGGTGGGGCCGGTGCTCGACGCGGTGTCCGCGGTGCGGGCCGGCCGGCCCGATGTGCGGATCTACCAGTTCGGCGACGCCAGCGCGGGCAAGTGGCTGTCCGACCTGCTCTCCACGGACCTCCGTTCGGCCGAATTCACCGCCGTACCGCTGGCTTTGGGCATTCTGCTGGTGGCCTTCGGAGCCGTGGTGGCCGCGCTGCTGCCTGTCGGGCTCGCACTGACGGCGTGCATGGCGGCATTCGGCCTGCTGTCGCTGGCCAGCCACGAGCTGCACCTCTCCCAGACCACGTACTCGGTGATGTTCCTGATGGGCTTCGCAGTCGGCGTCGACTACTGCCTCTTCTACCTGCGGCGCGAGCGGGACGAGCGGGCTGCGGGGCACGACGCCGAGACCGCCCTGAGTATCGCGGCGGCCACCAGCGGACGGGCCGTGCTCGTCTCCGGGGTGACCGTGATGGTGGCGATGGCCGGGATGTTCCTGTCCGGCCTGATGCTGTTCAAGGGGTTCGCGCTCGCCACGATCACCGTGGTCCTCATCGCGATGCTCGGCTCGGTGACGGTGCTTCCCGCGCTGCTCTCCTGGCTGGGGGACCGGATCAACGCGGGCCGGGTGCCGCTGCTGAACCGGCGCGGCAGGCGCGGTGCGCGGCAGAGCGGCGCGACCGCGGGCCGGCTGCTGAAGCCGGTCCTCGCCCGCCCGGCGGTCTTCGCGGCCGGAGCGGTGGTCGTGCTGCTCGCCCTGGCGGCGCCCGCACTGGGCATGAAGACGGAAGAGCTCGGCCTTGAGCAGCAGTTCGGCTCGTCGTCCGAGCTGTCCGTCGCCTACCGGCACATCGCGGAGACCTTCCCCGGCGGCCCCGCCCCTGCCACGGTCGTGGTCACGGCCGACGACATCGGATCGGCGGGCGTACGCAAGGCACTCGCGGGCTTCGACGGGGTCACCGTGCACAGCAGCCGGAACGTCGCCGAGATCGAGGTCCCGCTGCCCGCAGGCGGTGCCGATCTGGCGAAGCTGCGGAACGTACGGCTGCCCGCCGCCTTCGACGGGACCGGCGCCCACGTCTACGTCACCGGGGAACTGGCGAGCTCGGCCGACTTCAACGACCAGCTGAAACACGGCATCGTCCCGGTCTTCGCCTTCATCACGGCGGTGACCTTCCTGCTGATGCTCTTCTGCTTCCGTTCGTACGTCATCGCACTGACATCGGTCCTCCTCAACCTCCTCTCGGTGGCGGCCGCCTACGGAGTGATGGTCGCCGTCTTCCAGCACGGCTGGGGCGCGTCGCTGATCGGCTCGGAGAAGACCGGCGTCATCGAATCCTGGATGCCGCTCTTCGTGCTGGTCGTCCTCTTCGGCCTGTCGATGGACTACCACGTGTTCGTCGTGTCCCGGATCCGGGAGGCGCGCCAACGCGGGCTGAGCACCAGGGACGCCGTCGACGAGGGCATCCGGCGGACCGCCGGCGCGGTGACCGGTGCGGCCGTGATCATGGTCGCGGTGTTCTCGGTCTTCGGCTCGCTGTCGATGCAGGACATGCAGCAGATGGGCGTCGGCCTCGCGGTGGCGGTCCTGCTGGACGCGACCGTGGTGCGGATGGTGCTGCTGCCCGCCCTGATGACGATGCTGGGCGAGCGCAACTGGCGTACACCCAGAGGACTTTCCCGGCTGCCCGGCCTCGAAGGCGCCGAAGTTCCGAAGATCCCGGCAGCGGTCTGACCGTACGCGCCCGGCGTGTACGGGCCGGGCGCCCGGCCCGTACGGCACAGCAGGAGCAGCGCCCTCCCGGGCAGTGGACACAGCCCGGGAGGGCGACGCGGGTACTCATCGGCGCACCGGCGGGATCAGGGTGCGTACTTGTACCCGACGCGGCGCACCGTACGGATCGTGTGCCGGTGCTCGGCGCCCAGCTTGCGCCGCAGCCGCGCCACGTGGACGTCGACCGTCCTGCCGTCGCCCACGTGCCCGTAACCCCACACCGTGGTCACCAACTGGTCGCGGCTGTGCACGCGGTGGGGGTGCGCCACGAGATGCGCGAGCAGCTCGAACTCCAGATAGGTCAGGTCCAGCGTCCGGCCGTCCACCGAAGCGGTCCGCTCGTCGCTGTCGATCCGTACCGCCCCATCGGAGGCGGCGGGAGCCGGTGCCGGTGCCGGGACCTGCTGGTGATCGGCGGGCACGAGCACCAGATAGCCGATCATCGGCGGTTGCCCCGGCACGGCGGGCAGGGTGTGCTGGGGAGCCGGGAGCCAGGTGGCGCCCGGCGGGAGGAAGTCGGCGACCGGGACGACCTCGTCACGGTCCACCGACCGCAGCCGGTGCCGGTGGGACGCGAGAGGTGTGGGGGTCGCGGCGGCCGTTGCGGTCGCGGCGGAGAAGGAACGGGTGTCAGCCATGAGTGGTCAGCTCTTTCGCGCGGAGAGGTCGTCGATGGACGTACGTCGTGCGCGCCGGCCGAAGGCTTCGAAGCGGAAGAGGCGTTAGAGGGCCGGCGCCTGTGTCGCACGGCAACACACTCGGTCGAAGTCGTGATGCTGACGGGACGGCCAGAACGGTTCGAGGTCGAAGCGACCGGTCGAGGTGTTCTGGGGGCGGGCCATGCGCCTATTGAACCAGATGCAGTGGGGCAGCAGCAGGGGCTGCCGGGAAAAGGAACGCCCCTGGGCACCTGCCGATGGGGCGTCGCGCCCCGCTGGGGACGTGCTGCGCCTCACCGGACGAGGGCGCGCGGGACCCGTGGCCGAACGGCAACCGGCTCCCACCCGGCCGCCGGACGGGGCAGAGGGCGTTGCCGGCGTCGCGAGGATCAGGACAAGGCCGCGGCGGCGTATTCCCGCACCGCGGATCGCCCGACGCCGCGGCCGGTGTTCACCCCGGCTGCGGCGCGGCAACGTCCGGGTCCACCAGCAGTCCGGTGCGGCCCCTCCGCCCTCCCGGGTTCCGGCTCGGTGTGCGATGGCTGACACTGGCCGGTATGACGCATTCAGCTGGGAAGTCATCCGCTACGAGGCCGCGCGTCGGTCTGCTCGGCACCGGCCCCTGGGCGCAGTCCACCCACGCCCCGGCGCTCGCCGCCCACCCGGAGATCGAGTTCAGCGGGGTCTGGGGCAGGCGGCCGGAGGCGGCGGCCGAGCTCGCCGGCGCGCACGGGACGAGCGCGTACGACGAAGTGGACGCACTCTTCGCAGCGAGTGACGCGGTCGCCCTGGCTCTCCCGCCCGACATCCAGGCCCCGCTCGCGGCCCGTGCGGCGGCGGCCGGCTGCCATCTGCTGCTCGACAAACCGGTTGCCACCACGGTCGCCGGAGCACGCGAGGTCGTTGCCGCGGCTGAGCGCTCCGGTGTCGCGTCCGTGGTCTTCTGCACACTGCGCTTCACACCAGGGGTGGCCGAGTGGATCGCCGGACAGGCCGCTGTGGAGGGCTGGTTCACCGGCCGCGCGGAGTGGCTCGGCGCCCTGTTCTCACCAGGCGCCGACAGTCCCTTCGCGGCCTCGCCGTGGCGCAGGGAGAAGGGCGGGCTGTGGGACGTGGGCCCGCACGCCCTCTCCGTCCTGCTGCCGGTGCTCGGGGACGCGACGGAGGTGACGGCGGCAGGCGGCGCCGATGACACCGTGCACCTGGCTCTGCGGCACACGTCGGGTGCCTCCAGTTCGGCGACGCTCAGCCTGAGCGCACCCACCGAAGCCGCGGGCGCGACCGTCGAATTCCGCGGTGCCCACGGGGTGGCGGTGCTGCCGGACGGCCGTGGCGGCGGCGCCGGGGTGCCGTTCGCCGCAGCGGTCGACGCGCTGCTCGCCGCCGTACGCACCGGGGAGCCGCATCCGTGCGACGTGCGGTTCGGCCTGCGGCTCACGGAGATCCTGGCGGAGGCGGAGCGGCAACTGACCTCCACCCGGGCCCCGTCGGCCCCCTGAGCCGTCGGGCCAACGGGCAGTCGAGTCATCGGCAGTCGGGTTGCGGGGCTGCGGCGCGGCGGGGCCGCAGCCCCGGTCAACGCCGCCCCCTCACCGCCCGAGAGCGTCCCGTACCGCTTCCTCCGTACGCGCCACCACCGCGGTCCCGTCGTCCGCCGTGATGATCGGGCGCTGGAGCAGCTTCGGATGTCCGGCCAGCGCGGCGATCCACCGGTCCCGCGACTCCGCGTCGCGCGGCCAGTCCTTCAGGCCGAGCTCCTTCGCGTCCGCCTCCTGGGTGCGGGTGATGTCCCACGGTTCGAGTCCGAGCCTGCCGAGCACGGCCCGGATCTCGTCCTCGTCCGGGGCGTCCTCCAGGTATCGGCGGACGGTGTACGAGGCCCCTTCGGCGTCCAGCAGGTCCACCGCAGCGCGGCACTTCGAGCATGCGGGATTGATCCAGATCTCCATGGGGCCAAAGGTACGCGAGAGGCTGCTTGGAGCCCTCCTGGCCTGGGCCTTCTGTCAGTGCCGGGCAGTAAAATGGAGGCAGTTAGTGAGGGTCCGTGAGGGCCCCTTCACCAGCGCCTGGAGGTCGCCGATGGCTGTAGCCGTGCTCCCGACTGAGTCCCTGGCCAAGAAGCCGCTGCCCGCAGGAAGGCCACGTGACTGGTACGTCTCGCACAACCGCAGGCTGAAGGCGATGCGCCTGGCCATCGCCCTGCTCGACACCGGTGTCTACCGTCCTGAGCAGGCACCGAACCGCAAGATACGCTCCACCGCCGCCCTGGCGGGCATCCACCCGCCGTCCGACGCGACCTGCAGGATGGTCCGCCTCCTGATCCGCTACGGGCGCTGAGCCCTTCGCCTCACCGGCCGTCCGGCCGGTGAGGCGACCCCACGCCCATCGGCGTCGACCTGGACGCCGGTCAGGGGGCGCTGCCTGCCCCGATGCCGCGTGTCCCGATGACCACTGTCGCGTACCGCTCCGCGCAGTCGGCCACCCGCGCGGTCAACCCGTCCCGCGTGACGGTCCGTACGGCCGCTGCCGCCTGCCGTTCGCTGGTCTCGAAGAGCAGATGCCCGCCGGGTGCCAGCCAGTCCAGCGCGGACGCCGTCACCCGCCGCAGTACGTCAAGACCGTCTGCGCCTCCGTCGAGTGCGACGCGCGCCTCGTGCACCCGCGCCTCGGCGGGCAGCAGTCCGATCTCCTCGGTGGGTACGTACGGCACATTGGCCAGCAGGATGGCGACGCGCCCGCGCAGCGACGCCGGCAGCGGATCGTAGAGATCGCCCTCGTACACCCGGCCCGCTGCTCCGGCGACGTTGCGGCGGGCACAGCGCACCGCTGCCGGATCGACGTCGGACGCGTGCAGTTCGGCCGCGTCCAGAGCGGATACGAGCGCGGCGCCCAGAGCGCCCGAGCCGCAGCACAGGTCGACGACAACGGCGTCCGGCGGGGCGAGGGCGACGGCCTGCTCGACCAGGAACTCGGTGCGCCGGCGCGGCACGAAGACACCGGGGTCGACAGCGACGCGCAGCCCGCAGAACTCGGCCCACCCCAGGACGTGTTCGAGGGGGAGGCCCTGGACACGCCGGTCGACCATGGAGGCCAGGCCGGCGGCGTCCCGGGCGGTCGAGACGAGCAGTTCCGCCTCGTCCTCGGCGAAGACGCAGCCCGCGGCCCGGAGCCTGTCGACGACAGCGGAGAACGGAAGAGCCTGCTGAGGTGCGCGGGGCGGGAGAGGTGACGATGGGACCGGCATATGAGCCTTTCGGGAGACCTGCGGGGCTCCCTCGGTCACCTGTGTCAGATGAACCGCACGGTCGTGAGGGGGAGCGCCCGTCCTGCTGCAGCGTTGATGGGGCTCACCTCCTCGGTACGGTCCACTGGTGTGGAGGGGCAACAGTACATGAGCGGGGGCGGAGGCCATCCGAGCCGTCCGGCGCGGCCGGTGGGACTCAGGGGTCCTCGCACGGTGCCGGCCCGCGTGACCCGGGCGGGCACCGTGCAAGGACCCCTCAACCGGCCGCGCCGGGACGATGTCGTACCGGCCCGGCAGGGTGCGGCCCGCGGGATGCCCTACGAAGTGGCAGCGGTGTCCAGTGCGAGTACCCCCTTCGCCGGGACCGTCGCCGTCACCTTGCCGTCGTCGCCGACCGTCACGGTGTTGCCCGCGCAGTTGTCCGGGGACGCCTTGGCGACGTTGCAGTACGTGCCGCCGGGCAGCGAGGTGGTGAACGTCTGCTGGAGGTCGCCGTCCCCGTTGTTGAGGGCGACGAAGCCCTTGGCGCCCCGGCCGAACGCGATGGCGCTGCCCTGCGACCACCAGTCGGTCACCGCCGCGTCGCCCACGGCGTTGTGGAAGCCGACCATGCCGGTGATCTCGGGGTCCGCGTGCATGTTGGTCCAGCCGTCGCTGCCGCTGGGAGGGCCGGCGTCCTTGTCGGACCACTCGTAGCCGGAGAAGACGTTGGGCGAGCCGTAGGGGTGGGCCAGCATGAAGGCGTTGGCGAGCTTGTAGGTGGCGCCGTCCTTGTAGCTGAGCGTCGAGCCGTTGCGCTCGGTGTCCCAGTCGTCGACGAACGTGGCGGCCTGGCCGCCCGCCAGCTTTCCGTCGGCGACGTTCTGCAGACCGCTGAGATTCCCGCCCTGGAAGGCGCTCTTGAGGTGCGTGCCGTAGCGGAACTCGTCGACGTCGCCGAGGCCCGTGTACTCCTCGGGCTGCACTGCCTCACCGCTGCCGTAGATGACCTCGGAGACCCAGAATCCGGGGTCGGCCATCTTGCTCTTGATGCCCTGCATGTCGGCGGCGGCCATGTGCTTCGCCGCGTCGATGCGGAACCCGTCGACCCCCATGTTCCGCAGGCCGGTCAGATAGGCGGCGATGGTGGACCGCACGTAGTCGCTGCCCGTGTCGAGGTCGGCCAGGCCGACCAGTTCGCAGGTCTGGACGTTCTCGCGGTTGGTGTAGTCGGTGATGTCCTGGCGGCAGGTGTGGAAGTCCGCGTCGCTGTAGGTCCCCGGATAGTTGTACTTGCTGTACTGCGTGCCGCCGGTTCCGGTGCCCGACCCGGACGACATGTGGTTGATGACCGCGTCGGCGATCACCTTGACGCCGGCCGCGTGGCAGGCGCTCACCATGGACTGGAACGCGTTCGCGTCCCCGAGGCGTCCGGCGATCCGGTAACTCACCGGCTGGTAGGAGGTCCACCACTGGGGGCCCGCGATGTGCTCGGTGGCGGGTGACACCTCGACGTATCCGTAGCCGGCCGGGCCGAGCGAGTCCGTGCATATCCTGCCGACGTCCGTGTACGGGCGCTCGAAGAGGGTTGCGGTGACGGTCCGGTCGCCGGGAGGCGCGGCCTGCGCCTGCCAGGGGGTGAGGGCGAGCAGACCGCCGGCGGCCAGGACCCCGGCCATGGACACACCGATCAGACGGTTGCGCATCGTTGCGGCTCCTTCGTTGCGGGCAGTGCTGTGTCCCGGGCGGCCGCGTGCCGGTGACCACCGTGGGGGGAGACGCAGAGGAGCCTGCCGCTAAGGCATGGGCACTTCAAGAGTTCGCGCAAAACTTTCCTGCAAGTTACAGAAATCTCTTGCCGTCCGGGGTGGCGCCGTCGCCGCTCACGAGCCGGGACGTTCGCCGAGCGGATGGCGCAGGACGCAGTCGCCGCAGAGGCCGCCCCCGGGGGTCCGGTAGTACAGGCAGCAGCTGTTGCGCAGGAACGCGAAGCCCAGTCCTTCCTCGACGATGAAGTCGCCGCTGCCGGTGAGGGGTTCGCGTGCCAGCAGGGCGGCCGCCAGCGCGGTGGCCGGAGCCTCTGTGTCCGGCCGCCGGCCGGTCAGTACGCGTACCGCCCCGACCAGTGCGGATGCCGCGTTGCCCCGCAGGATGTGGGGCGAGAGGCCGTACCGCGTCCGCAGGGCCGTGTGGAACGGATGCAGATGGCCGAGGGCCACGGCGCCCAGTACGGCGTCGGCCGGGTGGTCCGGCCGCGCCGCCGGTGGCGCGAGCGCCGGTACGGGCAGCCACAGTTCGAGCGGGTCGTCGCCGGTGAGGCGTACCCGCAGCCGGTCCGGAGACAGGTCGGGCAGGCGCCCGGAGAGCACGGCCGAACCGAGCGCGAGCGACCACAGGCGCGATGCCAGTCCCAGCTGCAGGGTGGAGGCCGCCACCCTGGGCTGATCGGTGCGCATCCGCCGGGCGTACACCCGCACGTACGCGGCGAGCGGGTCCGCGTCGCCGTGTTCCGCGCCGTGGGGATCCGACGGGCCGTAGAGATCCGACAGGGGGACGAACCCTTCCGGGTCCGGCCGCTCGCCGTGCCGCACGGTGAAGTACGGCCCGACGGAGTCGAGTTGGGCGAGTACGGCGGAGGCGTCATTCACGGGCGCACCAGAGGGGTCGAAGGGCGCGGCTCTTCGGGCCGCGGGCGGGTCAGCCTAAGGGGTCCTTGCACTGTGCCCGTCCGGCCTCGTCGGACGCTCCTGGTCCGGGGACCCCTGAAGGCGGGACGCCGGCCCCGTGCGCGCGTCCCGCGATCCCGGCTGCGGGCGCGCGCCCGCCCCCGGCGCCGGGCTCCGGGCAGGTCGTTCAGCAGGTGGGACGGGCGGGTTACTTCAGCAGCCGGGACATCCGCCGGTCGGCCAGAATCCTGCCGCCGGTCTGGCAGGTGGGGCAGTACTGCATCGAGGAGTCGCTGAAGGACACCTCGCGGATCGTGTCCCCGCAGACGGGGCACGGCTCTCCGGCGCGCCCGTGCACGCGCAGCCCGCTCTTCTTCTCCGCCTTCAGGCTGCGCAGGGCCAGCCCGCGGGACCGCTCGACCGCCTCACCGAGCGTCGTCCCGATGGCCGTGTACAGCACCGCCACCTCGTCGTCGGAGAGTTTGGCGGCCAGCCGGAACGGTGACATCCGTGCCGCGTGCAGGATCTCGTCCGAGTACGCGTTGCCGATCCCGGCGATCATGCTCTGGTCGCGCAGTACGCCCTTGATCTGGCGGCGTTCGCCCCGCAGCAGGGCGGTGAAGGCCGCCGGCGTGAAGGAGTCGGCGAGGGGGTCGGGGCCCAGGCGTGCGATGCCGGGCACCTCCAGCGGATCACGGACGACGTACACCGCCAGCCGCTTCTGGGTGCCCGCCTCGGTGACGTCGAAACCCGCGCCCTCCGGCTCCGTCAGCCTGACCCGCAGTGCGAGCGGGCCCTTGCCCGGACGGGGCGGCGCGTCCGGCAGCCGCTCGCTCCAGCGGACCCAGCCCGCCCTGGCGAGGTGCATGACCAGATGCACCCCGCCGATACGGAGATCGAGGAACTTTCCGTGCCGGGTCACCCCGTCGAACGAATGGCCCTCCAGGGCCGTGAGGGGCGGGTCGTACGTCTTGAGGGCGTGGATGGCCACCGGTTGGACACGGGCGACGGTACGGCCGACGACATGGTCGCCCAGGAACCGGGTGAGGGACTCGACCTCCGGCAATTCAGGCATAACGCCATTCTGCCTCGGGTCGGCGGGATCGGACCGCGGGGCGCGGCCCGTCCTGGGCGCCATGCCAGGTCGTGTCCGGGGCGGGCCGCTGCCTCAGCTCGCGGGAACGCGGTCCAGGAGGCCGTGCACCGTGCGGACGCGGCCGTCATCGGCGAGCGCGATCACGTCGAACCCCGCGACCGGCGCCGAGCCGCCGGTCAGGGACACCACTTCCCAACGGCTTCCGCCTGCCGTGCGTACGCGGAGGGGTCGATTACGCCGTGGGTGATGGAGCCCGCGCGGGCAGGCGCGCCGGGCGGTCACCGGGTCTCACAGCCACCGCTGCGCCGCCTCGACGCTGTCGCCCCCACTGGTGTTGAACGCGACAGCGGCCTGGGGTGCGTGCTGGCGGATCATATTCACCACCTGCTCGAAGAGCGTGAGGAGCGGCTCGGGCTTGCGGATGCCGCCGCCGACCACCACGACGTCCCAGGCCCGTGCGGTCAGCGCCGAGGTCATCGCGGGACCCGCCGACTCGTCGAGCGCGATCAGCGTCATGGACGCGTCGATACCGAGGTCGCCGAAACGGGTCAGCTCACTCTCGAGTCCGGCGCGAACACCGTCCGCGTCGATACCGGGCACCGCGTGCGGATCAATACCGAGAACAAGTACGGAAGACATCGGGGCAGCCTACGGGGGCCCGGTGACGCCCTCGCCCCGGACCCGGCCCGGGGGAGCCGGCTGCCGCAGAGCATCCAGCCAGCCGTGCCCCGGACAGGTCAGGGCCAGGAACCCGGCCAGGGCCGTGCGTTGGGCACCGGACAGCAGGGGCAGGGTGGCGGCGAAGTCCCGCTCGTCCTTGGGGCGGGGGCGCGCGGCCTTGAAGAGCAGCACCAACTGGACCGGCCGTGAATCTTTGCCGACGCAATGGCTCTGGTCCTTCGCCCTTTCAGGTGGAGCTGACACACTGTCCGATCAGATGGCGCCGGGACATCGAGGCCCGTCTCCGCTCAGGAGATCCCACCCGCCCCGTTCTGTACGAGCAGAACCCGAGCGCTGCCCCCCATCACCAACCCGGCGTCCGCGAGGCGAATCGACAGAGGTCCCGCAGAAGGCGTTCCGGGAACAGTCGCACGGAAGGGAAAACCCTTGCACAAGCGAAAAGGGAAGCGGTGGCTGCCTGCGGCCGTCCTCGGCGGCACCCTGGCCGCAGGAGCCCTCGCCTTCCTGCCTGCCATTGCCCAGGCGGGGAACGAGGACGACGCGAAACAGCCTGCCGCGCAGGCCGACTTCGCGGCTGCCGCCGCCGAGTTCAAGGTCCCGGTCTCCGTCCTCCAGGGCGTCGCGCACGAGGAGTCCGGCTGGCAGCAGCACACCGGATACAGCGACACAGGTGGCTGGGGTCTGATGAACCTCACCGATGTGACAGCGGCGATGGTGGCGGACGGCGCGGCAGGCGCCGCGGGGCGCTCCGACCTCGCCTCCTTCACCGGCCACCCCGGACTGCACACCCTGCGGACTGCGGCGAAGCTGACCGGCATCCCGGTGGCACGGCTCCAGCACGACCGGAGGGACAACATCCGGGGCGGGGCGGCGCTGCTCGCCTCGTACCAGAAGAAGCTCACCGGCGGCACGTCGGGCGATCCGTCGCAGTGGACCGGGGCGATCGCCGAGTACAGCCGGATGTCCGACCTGAAGGCGGCCACGTCGTACGTCCACGACGTGTTCGCCACCATCGTGTCCGGCGCGCGGCAGCGGTCCGAGGCACTCACGGGGTCGCTCGCGGTCACGATGCAGCCCGTGCCGTCGGCGAAGCCGGTCACCGGTCAGCTGAAGAAGCTGGGGCTGAAGGACGTCTCCTCGCCCAGCGCCGAATGCCCGCAGTCGATGAACTGCCGCTTCGTCGCGGCGGACCCGTCCAACGGCCAGGTGTCCGACCGGCCGGCCAACGGCATGAAGATCACCCAGATCATCATCCACACGACGGAGGGGTCGTACGACGGCTCCATCAGGACGTTCCAGACGCCGGGCGGCGCCTCGGCCCACTACGTGATGCGTTCGTCGGACGGCGCGGTCACCCAGATGCTGCCGGACAAGGATGTCGCGTTCGGCGACGGCAACTACGACAGCAACCTCCACGCGGTCCAGATCGAGCACGAGGGCTTCTCCGCGCACGGCGCCGACTGGTACACCACGGCGGCCTACGAGCGGACGGCCGAGCTGGTGAAGTATCTGGCCGGCCGCTACGGCGTCCCGCTGGACCGTCAGCACATCCTCGGCCACGACAACGTACCGGGACCGTCGGACACCACCCTCGCGGGCATGCACTGGGACCCGGCCGACGGCTGGGACTGGACGCGTTTCATGGGGCTGCTCGGCACGTCGTTCGACCTCGGCGAGCGCGGTGACGCACCCGTCGGGTCCGCGGTGACCATCACCCCCGGGTTCAGCGAGAACCGGCAGACGTACACCGTCTGTCCGGCGGACGACCCGACGGGCGCCATCACCACCTGCACCCCGGTGACCGGCCCTTCGAGCGCCCTGTTCGTACGCCGCGCACCGAGCGACGACGCCCCGCTCCTCCTCGACCCGGTCGTCCACACGGCGCACGGGGCCAAGGGCGGCACCGACGGTGTCAGCGACTGGACCGACACGGTCCAGGCCGGGCAGCAGTTCGTCGTGGCCGGGCAGCAGGGCGACTGGACGGCGATCTGGTACGACGGCCAGAAGGGCTGGATCCACAACCCCGGAGGCGGCAACACCACGCCTGCCTCCGGCGTACGGATCATCAGGCCGGCCGGCACCGGCGCCGCTCCGGTCTACGGCACGGCGTACCCGGAGGCATCCGAGTACCCGGACGGGCTGTCCCCGTCGAAGCAGGCTCCGCTGACAGCGAAGAACTACTCGATCCCGGCCGGTCAGGCCTATGTGGCGGCCCAGCCACCGATCGGCAGCGAGGACTTCTTCCCCACGGGCGGAGAGGTGGTCACCGGGGCCGAGCAGTACTACACGATCCAGTTCAACCACCGGTACGTCCTGGTCAACGCGGCTGACGTCAAGGCGACGCGGACAGCGCGCCGCTGACAGCCCTTAACCCCGCACCGGACGGTGCGGACGTGCGGACGGCGAGCCCGGGGTCCCGAAGGCCCCGGGCTCGCCGTCTCCTGCACATGACCGAGGAGACCGGGCGACCGGCAGGGTCACGCGGACATCATCCGGGAAGCCCTCGACGGCAGCTCCGGCGTCCGACGCCCCGGACCCGGGGCCTCCGGTTCCTGTGGGCCGGTCGCCTTGTCCGGGAACGCAGTTGGACTCGCACCGAGGGAACCGGGTGCGGGAGCCGGGCCCGCCCTGCCTCAAGGGATCCGGTACTCCTGCTCGGGCCGGCCCGTGGCCCCGTACCGCAGCTTCATCCTCAGCAGCCCGCCGGTGACCAGCCCCGCGAGATAGCGCTGCGCGGTGGCGCGCGATACCCCGATGAGGGCTCCGACCTCGCCCGCCGACAGCGGGGCAGCCGAACCCCGTACCGCCGAGAGCACCGCGTCGCCGGTCACCGTACGGGCCACGGGCCGGCGTGCCGGGCGGTTCCCGGCCGGGCTCCGCAGTGCCGCGTACGCACTCTCGACCGCGCCCTGGTCGACGATCTCCGCGTCGGTCAGCTGCCGGAACCGGGCGTAGCCGTGCAGCTTCTCGGCAAGCAGCTCCGGCGCGAACGGCTTGACGAGATACGCGAGCGCCCCCGCCGACACCGCGCGCCGCACCATCGCTCCCTCGGCGGCGGCGCTGAGGACGAAGGCGTCGCACTCCAGAGTGCGCAGCAGGCCGATCCCGGAGCCGTCCGGCAGATACAGGTCGACCAGCGCCAGGTCCACAGGCTCCCCGGCGACGGCCCGGAGCGCCGCCCCGGCCGAGTTCGCCGTGGTGACGGCACGGAATCCGGGGACCGCGTCCACCAGCGACGCATGGATCCCGGCCACCCGGAAGTCGTCGTCCACGACGAGGACGGAGAGGGGTTCACCTACGGTCATCCGAAATCCTCCTCCGTGGCCGCCGGGGCCGTGGGCTCCATGACTCCGGGCAGCCGCGCCACGAACACCGCGCCGCCCGAGGCCCTCCCCCGGCCGGCGCCGCCCTGGCCGGGCGCGGAGGCAGTTGCCTCCAGTGAGTCCGGCGGAGCGCCGTGCTCGGCGAGACGGACGTCGCCGCCCCTGGCCCGCGCGATCTGCCGGGCCAGCGGCAGCCCGATGCCCCGGCCGCCGACGGCCGACGCGTGGTCCTTCGTCGACATGCCCTCGCGGAAGACGTCCTCGGCAGGTCCTGACGGGACGCCGTCGCCCGTGTCGGCGACGGTGACGAGGAGGGTGGTGCCCTCGGCCATCAGCTCCACCTCGACGAGGGAAGGAGTGCGCGCCCCCTGCCGGGCGGCGTCGATCGCGTTGTCGACGAGATTGCCGAACACCGTAGTGACATCCACCGGCGCCGCCACTGTCCCGTCCGACCAGGTCGCCTCGCCGATCACCAGGGTCACCCCGCTCTCCCGCGCCTGAGCGGCCTTCGCGGACAGGAAGGCCCGCACATAGGAATCCCGGACCGCGTCGATACCGGGCAGGGCCTCCCCGAGCGGGCCCGTGCCGAGCAGAGTGCCGATGTACTCCGATGTCTCGGCGAGGTGACCGCCGTGGGCCAGGGCGGACACCACATGCAGCCGGTTGGCGAACTCATGACGCTGGGCGCGCAGCGCCGAGCTCATCGCCTGGACCGCGTCGAGCTGGCGGGTCAGCGACTCGACGTCGGTGCGGTCCTGCACGGTCAGCAGCGTGCCGAGATCCTGCCCGTCGCGTTCGACCCGGCGTGCCGAGAGCACCAGGACACGCTCGCCGACCGCCGCCATGACAGGGCCGCCGACGGGTGAACGGACCGTCTCCAGCACCCGCTCCGTCAGTCCCAGCGACTCCACGGGCCGCCCGGCTCGGGCCGGGACCGCCAGCAGCCGCCGTGCCTCGTCGTTGACCACGGTGACGGTTCCACCGTTGTCGACGGCGAGAACGCCTTCGCCGATGCCGTGCAGGACGGCTTCCTGCTCCTGCACCAGACCCGCCAGCTCCTCCGGTTCGAGACCGAGCGTCAGCCGCTTCCAGCGGCGGGCCAGCAGTGCCGACGCGCCGACTCCGAGCAGCAGGGCGACGACCAGCCAGCCGAGCCCGCCCAGCAGGTCCCGGATCAGCTGGGCCCGGACGTCGGCGACGGCGACACCCGCGTTCGCCTCGCCGACGACCCGGTGCGAGCCCGGTGCGTACACCGGGACCTTCGCGACCACCTCCTCGCCGAGATGCGCGTGATCCCGCGCCAGCACCTCGTGTCCGGAGAGGGCCCCGCTGGGGTCGGTGCTGACCATCCTGCCCAGCTGCGACCGCTCCGGGTGCGCCAGCCGGATGCCCCGGTCGTCGGTGACCACCACGAACAGTGACCCCGTCCGGGTACGGGCCGCCTCCGCCGCCGTCTGCACCGGTCCGGCGGCGAGCCTCGCGCGCGGTGTGCCGGCGGCCCCGCCGCCGGGCCGGGCACCGGCCGCGGAATACTGCGCCGCGCCGCGCCGTACTGCGGGCTGGGCGGCGACCGTACGGGCCACCGCGAGCGCACGCAGCTGGTACTCGTGGTCGAGCCGGTGCTCGTTGGTGAAGGCGAAGGCACCGAACGCGACGGCCAGCGTCACCGCGACGACCGCGCACTGCAGCAGCAGCACCTGGGTCCGCAGCCGCACCCGCCCCCGGCGGCGTGCGGAGGACCGCCGGGCCGGCGGTTCGAAGAATCTCACCCCGTCGACGGTAACCGGCTCCGCCTCGGTGCACAGAACGCACACAACGCGCGGATCAGGGCTTACGCGGGTTGTGCGCAGAACCTGGAGAGCGGTGGCAGGTGCCGGATAGCTTCCGCCCGGGACACAACGAGCCGCACCAGGAGTTCTCTTGCTGAAGATACCGGGCCCCGGACGACAGGACCGTTCGCCTCGCACCCGCGGGGGCCGACTGTGACCGGCCACACCTGGACCCTGCTGATCATCCTGGCGGCCGCGATCGCCGTGCTGATCCTGCTGATCAACTCACGGCTGCGGTTCCACCCCTTCGTGGCGCTGATGACCGTGTCGATCGGTGTCGCGCTGGCGGCGGGCCAGCCCGTCGAAAAGATCGCCGAGTCACTGGAGTCGGGGGCCGGCGGCATCCTCGGCGATGTGGGCGTGACCCTGGCCTTCGGCGCCATGCTGGGCAGGCTGCTGTCGGGGTCGGGTGCCACGGACAAGATCGCCCGCCTGATCGTGGACCGGTCCGGTGAACGCTCCCTGCCCTGGTACATGGCAGGCGCCGCCTTCATCATCGGCATCCCGATGTTCTTCGAGATCGGGCTGATCGTGCTGCTTCCGCTTATCTTCAGCGTGGCCCGGCGCCTCCAGGACACCCACAAGGTCAAGGGCTCGCCCTACGTCTACCTGGCCACCCCCGCGATCGCCGCGCTGTCGACGCTCCACGGCATGGTGGCCCCGCACCCCGGCCCGCTGGTCGCGGTGGAGGGACTGCACGCCAACCTGGGCCCCACGATCGTGGTGGGCCTGATCTGCGCGATCCCGACGATCATCATCGCCGGACCCGTGTACGGCCGGTGGATCGCACCGCGGCTGGACGTACACCCCGACCCGGAACTGGTCGCGAAGTTCACCGGTGCCGTGGCCGGGACCGGCAGCGGCACGGGGACCGGGAGCGCGGACGGCGCCACGGGTGCGGGGAGCGGGCGCGCGGACGACGGAGCAGGGACCCCTGCCGACGGGTCCGCGGCCCCCGTCAACAAGGTCCGTACCGGATGGGCATTGGCCGCTGTGCTCGTCCCGGTGGTGCTGATGCTGCTGCGCACCCTCGCGGAGCTGATGTACGAGGAGTCCAGCCCGGTACGGCATGTCCTGACCTTCACCGGTGAGCCGGTGATCGCCATGCTCGCGGGCTTCCTCTTCGCGCTGTTCGCACTCGGATACCGCAGCGGCATGACGCCCGACGCGATCCGCTCGTCGCTGGCGGACAGCCTCAAGGCGGTGGCGAGCATCCTGCTGATCATCGCGGGCGGCGGAGCGTTCAATCAGGTCCTGGAGGACTCGGGCATCGGCAAGGCCGTCGAGTCCGCGGCTTCGGGGATGCACATCAACGTCCTTGTCCTGGGCTGGCTGCTCGCCCTCCTCCTGTCGTTCTCGACCGGCTCGGCCACCGTGGGGATCGTCGCGGCGACGGGCATCCTGGCCCCCCTGACGGCCTCGGGCAACAGCCTGCACACCGCGCTGCTCGTGGTCGCGATCGGCGCGGGCTCGATCGGCCTGAACTACGTGAACCACGCGGGATTCTGGCTGGTCAAGGAGTCCTTCGGCATGACACTCGGCCAGGCCACGAAATCCCATACGGCGATCCAGACGATCGTGAGCGTCTGCGGCCTGCTGATGGCGCTGCTGATCTCGGTCGTGGTCTGACCAACTGCCGTACGGGGCGGGGCGCCCCGCACGGTACACACCGGCCGAGCCCGGTGGGCGGAAAAACTGTTGGCCGTCGCCTGCCGGGCCGGGATACTCCGTATGTTCCGTATGTCCGGACACGGGGGAGCAGTACATGGCCGTCTTCGCGTGCACGGGGTGCGGTGCTGTGCTGACCGCCCCTGTGTCACGGGTCGCGCTCCCCGTACACGCTCACCACCGCCACGGGCACACGCTGCTTCCCCCTCTGATGGAACCGGGAACGTACGCCGTCGACCAGGAACCCTCCGGTCCGCCGTGGCTGCCCTGGAGCGAGGCCCGGACGGACGAAGCGGAAACCCGTGGCTTCTTCGCACCGGTGGACGTCCTCCCCATGGGGCCGCCGGGAGAGGTCGTCGTCGCACCGGGCGACTCCCGCGGCACCGTCCTCATCCCTGAGCGATGTGACGGCTGCTGCATGGGCCTTGACGGCCGGGACGGCCCCAATCTGGCGTGCGCGCAATGCGGGCAGGAGGTGGCGACCCGCATCGACGATTGCTCCCTCTGGCAGGCTGTGCGGTTTGTTCCGCACGCCGTACACCGCCACTCCGCGGCCGTCCCCGTGCCGTGTGCAACAGGGTGGGCGACCCCGCCGGGCCAGAGCCGGGGCGCGCCACCCGTCGGGCCCTCCGGGGCGTGGAGCCCCCTGTGGGAGGCCGCGGCCGGGGCGGCGCTGGCCCACTTGCTGGTGGTCTCGGCGGGCATGTCCGTCGAGGTCCCCGGCGGTCTGGCCGCGCACATATTCGGACGCTCACTGGACGCGCTGCTCCCGAAGGGGCCACCGGTGAAGCGTGCGGCCCTGGCCGGGCCGGGTCTGCCTGCTCCGGACTCCACCCCGGACATCGCCCTGGTGCCGCGGCACCCGCAGACAGGGGAGGCGTGGCGGCCCCCCGGTACCTCGGACACGGTGCCGGTGGAGGCGGGCGTATGGACACGTCTGGCCTTTCCCCGTGAGGGGTTGCCCGTCCCCGCAGCAGGCGGAATGCCCGACGGCGTGTTCCGTGACGACCCGCTGCCGCCGCACCCGTGGGAGCTCTTCCGGCCGGACCCGGAGGTGCTCCTCCACACGCTGGCAAGGCTGCCCGCGGTTCGTCAGCCGTGGCTGCGCGAGATTTACGACCGCGTCAGGGGAAACCCGTACGGCCATCCGTTCCAGTAGGTCCTGTGCGGGGGTCCTGATCCGTTGCTTCCGGCCTCCTGACTGTCGCCAAAATGCTTGCAGAACCATGCAATCAACCCGAGTTCTCCGGACGGCTGCGTTGATGGGCCGCAGGTCGTGGTGCATCCGGTGGAGCCCGGACCGGCTCTCCCTTCGGTGACGGTCCGCTGGGACGGTCCCCTGGCTGACGCCCGTACGGGTCCTCTGTGGTCACGCTGCTGGGAGCCGGCCCCGGGCGGAAGCCGCCCGGTCAGCCGTACATCCCCACGCGGTAGAGCGCAGCGAGCGCCTCGTCGATGGGATGAGGCTGCGGCCTGCCCAGCGAGTCGAGTCTGTTCCACCTCTGCAGGTTCACCGCGACGGACATCTGCCGTCGGCCGTCGGCACGGGTCATGGCCAGCGCGCCGGCTCCCCAGACCGTGCCGCCGTGGCCCCAGAAGGTGCCCTGGCCGGGGGCCTCCATCGGATGCAGGCCGAGGCCGTAGTCGATCGTCCTGCCCTCCTGGGAGACGACCGGGACGGTGCGCTGCATCTGCGTCAGTGAGGACGGGCCGACGATCTCGCCGGCGAGCAGCATGCCGAAGAAGCGGTTGAGGTCGGAGACGGTCGAAATCAGTGAGGCGGCCGGGCCCACCCACGACATGTCGTAGACGCTGTAGTCGCGCGGCGGGTCGATCATGCCGAACCACGCCTCGTAGATCCGCGAGTGCGGCCCTTCGACGTACGGGCCGGAGGGGAATTCGGT
Source organism: Streptomyces sp. NBC_00859 (assembly GCF_045161865.1). Lineage (NCBI taxonomy): Bacteria > Bacillati > Actinomycetota > Actinomycetes > Kitasatosporales > Streptomycetaceae > Streptomyces > Streptomyces sp. NBC_00859. The sequence continues at coordinate 5,942,575 of NZ_CP108826.1, forward strand.
GTCCTGGAGGCCGGCACGCTCGATGACGTTCCGGGCGATGTACCGCTCTGCGGTGGTGCCGGTCACTTCCTCCAGGAGCTCGCCGAGGAGCAGGTAGTTGGTGTTGGAGTACACCCCTGGTGTGCCGCCCGGGGCGCCGACGGCTGGTGCGGTGACCCCCATCCCGATCAGTTCCGCGCGGTCGAACCGGGTGAGCCGGTTGTCGTCGAAACTCTGGGGCCCGGTGTCCGCGAGGACGGGAAACGCCTTCAGGGACGGATAGGCGTACGGGAGGTACTCGGCGAGGCCGCTGGTGTGGTTGACCAGCATCCGGACCGTGATCGCCTCACCGCGTTCTCCGGGAACCAGTCGCGGAAGGTACCGGCCGATCGGCGCGTCAAGACGGATGTGACCGCTCTCGACCTGCTGCATGACCGCGGCGGCGGTGAAGGTCTTGGTGATGCTGCCGACCCGGTGCCGCATACCGGCGTCGACGGGGCGGCCGGTGGCGGTATCGGCGACCCCGGCGGCGCCGCGCCAGACCTGGTCGCCGTCACGCACCTCGGCGAACAGGCCCGGTATCCCGGCTCGGCGGACGTTCTCGATGGCGGCGTTCAGTTTCGCGGGATCCAGTGGGTTCCTCACGACATGAGTCCTTTCGTATTCCCCGGGGGGTGCGCTCCACGTCGGCTGACCGACCCGGGTTACCGGGCACGAGTGGCACGCCGGACCGCCTGCTGAAGGGATGCTCGGCACGCCCATGCCTCCATTATGCACGCAGTGCGTGCAACACCAAGTGCATAAGTTAGGCTGAGTCCGGAAGAGTGCGGAAGAGAGGTGCGGGATGACAGGGCGAAGGCGCTGGTCGACCGAGGAGATCCTGGACGCGGCTGCGGAGCTGCTGCGCACGGGCGACGCCGAGTCGTTCAGCGTGCGCAAGCTGGCCGCGGTACTCGGGACGGATTCCTCCAGCCTCTACCGGCACTTCCGCAGCAAGACCGAGCTGTTGCGCGCGGTCGCCGACCGGATCCTCCTGGCCGCCATGGAGGGGCACCGTCCGGAGGGTGACTGGAAGCAGCGCATCATGGCCCTGGCCCTGCGCGTGAGAGAGGCCTTCGGCCGGCAGCCCCAGCTCGCCGCTGTCTGGGGGCGCTATGCGTCGAGCGGTACGGGTTCCCGGCTGGTCATGGAAGAGGCGCTGCAGGCTCTGCGCGCGTCGGGGCTGCCCGACGAGGAGATCCCGGCGCGCTACCACCGGATCGCGGTCCTCATCGCTGCCTTGATCGCCTCCGAGGCCGGGGTCAGCACCGTCACCCCCGAGGAGCACGAACAGGGCATGGAGCTGTTCCGTGTCGCGGTGCTCGGCGCCGACCCCGAACGTTTCCCGGCCCTGGCCCACTTCGCCCGCGACGTCCGCCCTCTGGGGGCGGACCGCCGCGCAGCGTTCGAGGAGATCCTCGCCGCGCAGATCGCCGACATCGAGTCCGCGGTCTGATCGAGGCGGCGCGGTGGCGGGCAGCGTCCGCCCGTGCGAAGCGCTGTCCTCGCTGCCGAGCCCGAGCCCGAGCCCGAGCCCGAGCCCGAGCCTGAAGCCCGATCCTGAGCCCGAGCCCGATTCCGTTCCCGAGCCCGAGCCCGAGCCCGATTCCGTTCCCGAGCCTGAAGCCCGATCCTGAGCCCGAGCCGATCGCGACGGGCTGATGGCCCGCACGGCAAACCAGCGAGGGCTGCCGCCCCGACCGGGGTGGCAGCCCTCGCTGATGTCTCGCGGACGTCACGTCAGGGGAGTGGCCGAGCGGTGCACGCGCGGTGCACCTGGCCCTCGCGGGCAGCCTGGCCGGCCCCTTCGGCGGACGTGTTTAGAGGTCGAAGTACAGCTCGAACTCGTGCGGGTGCGGGCGCAGCTGGATCGGGGCGATCTCCTGCGTGCGCTTGTAGTCGACCCACGTCTCGATCAGGTCGGACGTGAAGACTCCGCCGGCCTGGAGGTACTCGTTGTCGGCCTCCAGCGCGTCGAGGACCGCCGGGAGCGAGGTCGGGACCTGGGCGACGCCCGCGTGCTCCTCGGGAGCCAGCTCGTAGAGGTCCTTGTCGATCGGCTCCGCCGGCTCGATCTTGTTCTTGACGCCGTCCAGGCCGGCCATCAGCAGCGCCGAGAAGGCCAGGTACGGGTTGGACGACGGGTCCGGCGCACGGAACTCGACGCGCTTGGCCTTCGGGTTCGAGCCGGTGATCGGGATACGCATCGCAGCCGAGCGGTTGCGCTGCGAGTACACCAGGTTGACCGGGGCCTCGAAGCCGGGGACCAGGCGGTGGTAGGAGTTCACCGTCGGGTTGGTGAAGGCCAGCAGCGACGGGGCGTGCTTCAGGATGCCGCCGATGTAGTAGCGGGCCATGTCCGAGAGGCCCGCGTAGCCCTGCTCGTCGTAGAAGAGCGGCGAGCCGCCGCTCCACAGCGACTGGTGGACGTGCATGCCCGAGCCGTTGTCGCCGAAGATCGGCTTCGGCATGAAGGTCGCGGTCTTGTTGTTGCGCCACGCGACGTTCTTCACGATGTACTTGAAGAGCATCAGGTCGTCGGCCGCGGCGAGCAGCGTGTTGAACTTGTAGTTGATCTCGGCCTGGCCCGCGGTGCCGACCTCGTGGTGCTGGCGCTCGACCTGGAGGCCGTTCTTGTCCAGCTCCAGGGAGATCTCGGCACGCAGGTCGGCGAAGTGGTCGACCGGCGGGGCCGGGAAGTAACCGCCCTTGTAGCGGACCTTGTAGCCGCGGTTGTTCACCTCCGAGCCGGTGTTCCAGGCTCCGGCCTCGGAGTCGATGTGGTAGAAGCTCTGGTTCGCCGACGTCTCGAAGCGGACGCTGTCGAACACGTAGAACTCGGCCTCAGGACCGAAGTACGCGGTGTCCGCGATTCCGGTGGAGGCAAGGTACGCCTCGGCCTTCTTCGCCACGTTCCGCGGGTCACGGCTGTACTGCTCGCCGGTGATCGGGTCGTGGATGAAGAAGTTGATGTTGACGGTCTTGTCGCGGCGGAAGGGGTCGACCCGGGCGGTCGACAGGTCCGCGCGCAGCGCCATGTCGGACTCGTGGATGGCCTGGAAGCCGCGGATCGACGAGCCGTCGAACGCAAGCTCCTCGGACGGGTCGAAGACCGCCGCCGGGATGGTGAAGTGCTGCATCACACCGGGCAGGTCACAGAACCGGACATCGATGAACTTGACGTCTTCGTCGGTGATGAACTTCTTCACGTCGTCGGCGTTCTGGAACATCCAACTCCTCCTACTCCCGACCCGGGAGGGGCGGGGTTGTGGCTCGTTGTGGCGCCAGGGCGGTGGCACACGCTGGACCTGACCATAGGGACACCGGATTTCTCAAGCATGACCCATTTGTTTCGCTGAAGTTAACCGGGCCGGGTGCGATACGGCCGCCACGACCCCCGACCGTACTGATCCAAAACGGGCCGCAGTACCGTGGACGCGTGGACAACAGGCAAGCAGTCGGATCGTGGCTCTCCGGGCCTGGCGAGGCCGCGAAAGAGATGGGTGCCGACTTCGGCTACCGGGGCAAGCGGCTCGGGCTGCCGGAGGAGGGGCCGGGCGCGATCGCACCGCTGGGCCGCCGTTTCGGGGCCGTTTTCATCGACTGGGCACTCTGCATGCTTATCGCATACGGGCTCATTTCGCGCGGCGGGCAGCAGTCGGCGGGCAACTGGGCCCTGCTCGTCTTCTTCGTGCTGAGCCTGCTCACCGTATCGACGGTCGGATTCACCCCGGGCAAGCGGCTGCTCGGCCTGCGGGTCGTCGCGGAGGGCGGCGGACGCCTGGGCGCGGGCCGGGTCTTCGTACGCAGTCTGCTGCTCTGCGTGGCCATCCCGGCGCTGATCTGGGACCGGGACGGCCGTGGCCTCCACGACCGGCTGGCCCGCGCGGTCCAGGTGCGGATCTGAGGGACCGGCCCCCCGGCATCCCTGCCGCGGCGCCGACAGACGAGGCGGCCCGGACCTGGTGGTCCGGGCCGCCTTCCGCGTGTGTGGCGAGGGTCAGCGCATCTTTCCGCCGCGCGGGGCGCGCGCGCTCTTCGGCATGGGGCCCTTGGGGAGCGGCATGTTCGACATCAGGTCGCCCATCGCCCGCAGCCGGTCGTTGGCCGCCGTGACCTGGGCGCCGGTCAGGACACGCGGGAGCTTCAGCAGGGTGGTGCGCACCTTCTTCAGCGGCACCTGGCCCTCGCCGTCGCCCACGATGATGTCGTGCACCGGCACGTCCACCACGATGCGCGCCATCTTCCGCTTCTCGGCGGCCAGCAGGGACTTCACCCGGTTCGGGTTGCCCTCGGCCACCAGGACCACGCCGGCCTTGCCGACCGCGCGGTGCACGACGTCCTGGCTGCGGTTCATCGCGATGGCCGGGGTCGTGGTCCAGCCGCGGCCCACGTTTTCGAGCACCGCCGCCGCAGCGCCGGGCTTGCCCTCCATCTGCCCGAAGGCCGCTCGCTCGGCGCGGCGTCCGAAGACGATCGCCATCGCGAGGAAGGCCAGCAGGAAACCCAGGATGCCCAGGTAGATGGGGTGACCGATCAGGAAGCCGACGCCGAGAATGACGCCGAAGACGACGATTCCCAGACCACCGACGACAAGACCGACCTTGGGATCGGCCTTGCGGGTCATCTTGTAGGTCAGGGCGATCTGCTTGAGCCGCCCGGTGTTCTCAGAGTCTGCGTTTGCCTTCCTCGCCATGGCCAGAAGTTTACGCGGACTAAGAAGTGCGGGCGGCCACGGCCTCCAGTACATGCTGTGCGTCGACCCGGTCCTTGGCCCGGCGGCGGTCCTCCAGGACCGATGTCCAGGCGTTCCTGCGGGCGATGCGCTGACCGTTGCTCAGCAGCAGGGACTCGACCGCACGGAGTGCTCCGGCGACGGTCGGGATGGCGGTGGCGCGTACGGACTGGGTCGCGGCCTGCATGATGGGGCCCCTCGGGACGGCAGCGGATACACGGCGGATACAGCGGATACAGCAGATAAAGCGGTACACGCGTGGTGCGGCGCGGTACGGGGAGCCGTACCGCGGCGTGCGCGGGGCCGGCGGGGGGAAGCGGTGCTCCCCGGACCGGACACCGGACCGTCCGCCGGGCCGGGAGGCGGTCCGGAGCGGGCGGTGCGTAATTCCAGAGTCACTGATTGTTGTTACCAAGGCATGTCCGGGCGGTCAAACGCCCGTGAAGGCCCGGTGCCCTCCGTGGAACGGCCGACGCGGCTCGTACCCGCCCCCGACCTGCGAGGACCGTACGAGCCGCGTCTCACGGCCATTACCGCACAGTAGTTGCTTGTGCGCAGTTTCACACAGCGGCGGCGCCGCGCCGGTCCATCGCCTGGCGGAAGAGACGGCCCGCGCGGTACGAGGACCGGACCAGCGGACCCGACATGACGCCGGAGTAGCCGATCTCCTCGGCCTCCTGCTGGAGCTCGACGAATTCAGCCGGCTTCACCCACCGCTCGACCGGGTGGTGGCGCGGGGACGGGCGCAGGTACTGCGTGATGGTGATGAGCTCGCAGCCCGCGTCGTACAGGTCCTGGAGCGCCTGGCTGATCTCCTCGCGCTCCTCGCCCATGCCCAGGATGAGGTTCGACTTGGTGACCAGGCCGGCCTCACGGGCCTTCGTGATGACTTCCAGGGACCGCTCGTAGCGGAAGCCGGGGCGGATCCGCTTGAAGATGCGCGGCACCGTCTCCACGTTGTGCGCGAGGACCTCGGGGCGGGACGAGAAGACCTCGGCCAGCTGCTCGGGGACCGCGTTGAAGTCGGGGATGAGCAGCTCGACCTTGGTGCGGCCCTCGGCCCGCTCGGCCGTCATCGCGTGGATCTGCCGCACGGTCTCCGCGTACAGCCAGGCGCCGCCGTCCTCCAGGTCGTCGCGGGCGACGCCGGTGATGGTCGCGTAGTTCAGGTCCATCGTGACGACGGACTCACCCACCCGGCGCGGCTCGTCCAGGTCCAGGGCGGCCGGCTTGCCGGTGTCGATCTGGCAGAAGTCGCAGCGCCGTGTGCACTGGTCGCCGCCGATGAGGAAGGTGGCCTCGCGGTCCTCCCAGCATTCGTAGATGTTGGGACAGCCCGCCTCCTGGCAGACCGTGTGCAGCCCCTCGGATTTCACCAGGGCCTGCATCTTGGTGTACTCGGGGCCCATCTTCGCGCGGGTCTTGATCCACTCGGGCTTGCGCTCGATGGGGGTCTGGCTGTTCCGGACCTCCAGACGCAACATCTTGCGCCCGTCGGGTGCGACAGCGGACACGTCCGGCTCCCTACAGCTTCGATTCTTCGGCGAACACCAGGGTACGCCCGTCATATGTATGGCTTGTCTTCCGGCCAACCCGTGGCCGCTGAGGCGCATTCCCCCGAACGGCCGGGGCCGCTCCTGTTCCGGCCGGGGACGGGCCGCCCGGAACGAGCCGCCGACGCGGGCCGGTCGCCGCCGGCCGGGTTACGCGATGGCACCCTCGACCGTACGCGGCGCGGTCGCCGCGTTCTCCAGGACGTCCCGCAGATGTTTCTCCACGACGGGGAGAGCCTCGGCGATCGTGACCTCGCGGCCCAGCTCGTACGAGAGCGATGTCACTCCCGCGTCCCGGATGCCGCACGGCACGATCCGGTCGAACCAGGTGGTGTCCGGATTGCAGTTCAGCGCGAACCCGTGCATGGTCACGCCCTTCGCGACCCGGATGCCCATGGCGGCGATCTTCCGGTCCTCGCGGCGCTGCCCGGCGTTGGACGGGGCGTACTCCGGACCGTTCATCCGGGGGTCGAACTCCTCGTCCTGCAGACGTGGGTCCAGGTCCAGCGAGAGGCCGCCGATCGACGGGCGCTGCTCGACGGGGTCACCCAGCACCCACACGCCCGCGCGGCCCTCGACCCGGCTGGTCTCGACGCCGAACTCGGCGCAGGCCCGGATCAGTGCCTCCTCCAGGCGCCGCAGATGCGCGATGACGTCCACCGGGCGCGGCAGCTTCTGGATCGGGTAGCCGATCAGCTGGCCGTAACCGTGCCAGGTGATCTTGCCGCCGCGGTCCACGTCCACCACCGGCGTCCCGTCGAGAGGGCGCTCGTTGTCCGCCGTGCGCCGCCCCGCCGTGTACACGGGCGGATGCTCCAGGAGCAGCACGGTGTCCGGTGTCTCGTCGGCGAACCGGGCCGCGTGCACCTCGCGCTGCTTCTGCCAGGCCTCCCGGTACTCGACGGCTTCCTCGCCGAACCCCAGACGCACAAACCGCAGCTCACTCACGGCAGCTCCTCATCGCATACGGACAGCGCGCCCCGGAGGGCGCCACTCAGCAACTGTACGACCGCCTCGAACGGCACCTCTGAGCGGGCAGAAACGACACCTCCTCACACGATCGGATGAATCCGGGGCGAAGGTGGCGGAACGAGCGGTGATGCCCGCTAAATTCGCGCCGTTCCATGAGGGCTGCTCCCGGCCCGGAAGGCAGGAGACCGCACAGCTGATGACGGAACGAACCCCGCAGCGCCCGTCCAACCGCCAGCTCGCCGCACTCATCGGAGAGGCAGGGTTCTCCAACGCGGGGCTGGCCAGGAGAGTCGACCAGCTCGGCCTGGAGCACGGTCTCGACCTGCGGTACGACAAGACGTCGGTGACCCGCTGGCTCCGTGGTCAGCAGCCGCGCGGCACCACGCCCGCCCTGATCGCCGAGGTCTTCACCAGGCGTCTGGGGCGCAGGCTCTCCGCCCAGGATCTGGGGCTCGACGCGTGCGCGCCGGTCTACGCGGGGCTGGAATTCGCCGGTACGCCGGAGGAAGCCGTAGACATCGTCGCCGGTCTCTGGCGCAAGGACTCCGGCAGCCATGCCGAACTGCGCAAGATCGCCTTCACCCCGGCCGGGCTCGTCGTGCCCAGCCGGGACTGGCTGATCGGCCGCCCGGACGACTGGGGCACCCCCGGTTCGGCCGGTGGAGTGAGGCCGGGGCAGAGCGGTCGCGGTGACCCGAAGAACTCCGGCTCCCGGAGCCCCTCGGCCCGCGGGAGCGTGCCGCGCCAGCGGCAGACCGACCGGGCACCCGGGCAGCGGGTCGGCGCCGGGGACATCGCGGCCCTGCGGTCGGTGGGGGACCTGTTCCGCACGCTCGACCACGCCTACGGCGGGGGCCACGCCCGGCAGGCCCTGGTGCGGTACCTGGAGCACGAGGCGGAGCCCATGCTCCGCGGGACGTACGGCGAGGCGACCGGCCGGCGGCTCTTCGCGGCCGCCGCGGATCTGACCCGGCTCGCCGGCTGGACCTCGTACGACATCGCGGCCCACGGCCTCGCCCAGCGCTACTTCGTCCAGGCCCTTCGGCTCTCGCAGGCGGCCGGGGACCGGGCGTACGGCTCGTACGTGCTCGTCACGATGAGCAGGCAGGCCGTCTACCTCGGCCACGGGCGGGAGGCCGTCCAGCTGGCGCGCGTGGCCCAGCAGGGCATCGGGACCTCGGCGCCGCCGGTCGTCCAGGCACTTCTGCACGCCGTGGAGGCGCGCGGACACGGGGTGCTGGGCGAGGTACGGGCCTGCACCGCCTCTCTCGTACGGGCCGAGCGCGCCATGGCGGGGGTGCGCCCCGGCGACGAAGTGCCGCACTGGGCACGGTTCTTCGACGAGGCGCAGCTGGCGGACGAATTCGGCCACTGCCACCGCGACCTCCAGCAGTACCGGCCCGCAGCGCAGTACGCGGAACGCTCGCTCCAGCTGCGCGCCCCCGCGTTCGCGCGCTCCCGCCTGTTCTGCCGGGTGGTGCTCGCCACCGCCCGGCTCGGCCTCGGCGAGCTGGACCAGGCGTGTGCGCTGGGGGCCGAGTCGGCGCAGCAGGCGGGGGAGATGCGGTCGGTACGGGCCGTGGAGTACGTGCGGGAGTTCGAGCGGCGGCTGGAGCCCTACCGGGACGCGGCGGCGGTACGGGGCTACCGGGACCGGGTCGCGGCGATGGCCGAGGCATGACGGGGCGCCGGGACGCGACGGCGGCCGGTGCACCGGCCGCTCCCTACTCGCGGAGGCACGGGCCGGCCGGGCCGGATCCGCGGTCGCCGCTGCTGAGGGCGTCCGCCCGGCGCATGGCACGGCCCGCGTACCGCCGGGACCGCGTCCGCGCCGGGTGCCTGTGCCCGTGCGCCGGAGGAACCGGTGCGGGGCCGGGCGGGCCCGGTGCGGTACGCGCCCGGCCTGGGCGCCGTGAGGCGGGCCGGCGTCACGCGGCGAGCGGGAACCCGTCCGCCGCGACGTCCGGTTTGATGCCGAAGTCCCGCATCACCGCCTGGGCGGCGCGGCGGCCGGAGGCGAGGGCGCCCTGTGCGGTGCCCGTGTCGCGGTGGTCCCCGCACACGTACAGCCCTGCCAGCAGCCGCACCGGGCGCCGCGCGTCGTGGGGCGCGGGCATCGCGGGGACCGCGTCGGGGGAGTGGTGGACGGCGAGGAGCTCCCAGCCGTCCGCCGGTGTGCCGTGGAGCGCGGACAGCTGGGCGCGCGCCGCACGGTCCAGGCCGGGCCAGGGTGCGTCGAGCACCGTCGACGAGATCAGCGCACGGCCGTCCGGGGCGCGTGAGGGGTCGACCTCGCTCATGACCGCGGTGTGCGAGACAGGGCCCGACCGGTCGGCGTCCAGGACCAGGGCCGTGCCGGTGGACGGCGGCGCGGGGGCGGCGTGGTGAAGGACCGTCACCGGGTGGAAGTCCGGCAGCCGCAGACCGGGCAGCAGCCGGGTGGCCGAGCGGGCGTCGGTCGCGACGATGAGCGCACGGCAGCCCAGTGTGCCCAGCTCGGCCGTGGTGACCGAGTCGATGGACGCGGCGGTGACGCGCACCCCGGTGGACACCGTGCCCGGCGGCAGGGTGGCCGCCAGCCGCGCCGGCAGGACGGACGCGCCGCCCGCCGGCACACACAGCCGTCCGCGGGCGAACCCGCGCAGGGCGAGATCCGCGCAGCGGCTCGACGTGGTCAGCCCGGGGTCGCAGAGCAGCGCGGACAGCAGGGGTTTGAGGAATCCGTCGGCGGTACGCGGCGGCAGGCCGCTCGAACGCAGCGCGTCCAGCGCGGTCTGCTCGGGGCGGGCCAGCAACCGCTCCACCGGGGTGGCCGCGAGACGGGCCAGCGCTCCACCCAGCCTGGCCCGGTCCAGCGCACCGCTCACGAGCGCACCACCGGCGAGCGGGCCGCTCAGGGGGGCGCGCGAGGCGCTTCGCAGGGCGCGCGCAGCACCGAGTGCGCCCCGCGTGCCCCGGACTTCGCCCGTCCGGTGCAGACGTCCCCCGCTGTGCACGAGAACGCCCGGTGAGAAGAGCCTGAGGTCCGTCTCGCCCAGGCACGGAGCGCGGAGCAGCTCCGGGTACGAGGTGTTGAGGAGCCCTGGGGAGCGGTCCAGGCGGAAACCGCCGGTCAGCTCGGTCGACATACGGCCGCCCGGCACGGGGGCGGCCTCCAGGACACTGACGGACACACCGGCACTGGTCAGCCGGTGAGCGGCTGACAGGCCGGCGAGCCCGGCTCCGACGATGATGACGTCGGCATGGTGTGCGGTACTGAGCACGAGCCCCTCCCCGAGGTCGGCGCGGCCGCGGTGTTCCGTGGAGGCTGATTCCCCCAACGGGCCGCGGAAATGCCCTGATCCGGGTCGAGACTATGGAGCGGGCCGGTGCGGGGCAGGCGCGCGGCGCGGGGGCACGGATGCGCGGGGTCGCACAGGGCCCGCGCGCCCATGCCCCGGGCACCCGTCCCCGGCCACCGGAGGGGCTGCGGCCGGCTCCCGGGCGCTACCGGGCAGCCCCGATGGCCTCGTCGATCCCCGGGAACGCGAAGGTGAAGCCCGACTCCAGCAGCTTCGCGGGCAGTACGCGCTGGCTCCCCAGAACGTCTCCCGCAAACTCGCCCAGCGCGATCCGCAGCGCGGGCGCCGGGGCCGTGAACAGGGTGGGGCGGTGCAGCACCCGGCCCATGGCCGCGGTCACCTCGCGGTTGGTGACCGGCCGTGGTCCCGTCAGGTTCACCGGACCCGACAGTGTCTCCGTGTCCAGGATGTGGCGCAGCGCCGCGACATGGTCGTGCAGCGCGATGAAACTCCAATACTGGCTGCCGTCGCCCATCCGGCCGCCGAGCCCCGCCCTGAACAGCGGGAAGAGCCTGCCCCAGGCCCCGCCCTCCTTGGCCACCACCAGCCCCGTCCGGGCGAACGCCGTGCGGACGCCCGCTTCTTCGGCCGCGCGGGCCGACTCCTCCCACTCGACGCAGAGCGAGGCGAGGAAGCCCTCACCGGGGGGCGCGCTCTCGTCCACCGCGCGGTCGCCCGTGTCCCCGTAGTAGCCGAGCGCACTCCCGGCCAGGAACACCCGCGGTGGGGCGTCCAGCGAGGCGACGGCCTCCGCGAGGGTGGCGGTGCCCAGGACCCGGCTGTCCCGCAGCTCCTTCTTGTACGCGTCCGTCCAGCGGTGGTCGCCGACCCCCGCCCCCGCCAGGTTGACCACCGCGTCGCACCCGGCCAGGCCCGCCGTGTCCACAAACTCGCGGGCCGGGTCCCACTCCACCTCGTCCGCGTCCCGGGCGGTGCGGCGGACCAGCCGCACCACCTCGTGTCCGTCGGTGCGCAGGGAGCGGCCCAGCGCCGTACCGATCAGTCCTGATGCTCCGGCAATCGCGATACGCATGGACCCATCCTCACGCACCCCGGCGAAAACGTGCGGCGCCCTCGCCCGCCGCCGTGGCAGAGTGGCGCGCATGCCCGACCCGAACATACGTGTGGCCGTGTCCGATGACGACGAGGCGCTCGGTGAGCTCGACCGTGCGACCTGGTCCACGCTGCACGAGGTCATGCCGCCGGCCCAGCCGCCGTACCGGCCCTTCTTCGACGAGGAGCACCGTCCCGAGGACCATCTGGTCGCCGAGGTGGCGGGCGAGGTCGTGGGCTACATCCGGCTGGTGCGGCCCACTCCGCTCGTCAGCAACGCCCATGTACGCCAGATCCGGGGCCTGGCAGTCGCCGGAACGGCGCGCGGACAGGGTGTGGGCCGGGCGCTGCTCAGGGGCGCCTGCGCCGAGGCGAGGCGCCAGGGCGCCACCCGGATCACCCTGCGGGTGCTCGGGCACAACACTCCGGCCCGCAGCCTCTACGCCGCCGAGGGGTTCGCGGTGGAGGGAGTACTGCCGGGCGAATTCCATCTGGCGGGCCGGTACGTCGACGACGTACTGATGGGGCGCGGCCTCACCACGTACTGATGGGGCGCGGCCTCACCACGTACTGACGGGGTGCGGCCTCACCACGGGACCGCGTGGGAGCTCAGGAGCCGAACCGCTCCCACAGCCGGGGATACCGCTCGGCGAGCGCCTCGTCGTCGAAGTCGACCGGTGTCCCCTCGGCGTCCGCGGCCTGCGGGGGGATGCCCAGGTCGGGGGTGGGCGCCCCGGTGAGCTGCTCGTACGCCTCGTCCGCCGCGTAGCCCAGCTCCTCGCCGTCCCCGTCGATCTCCTCGTCGAAGTCGTCGAGCAGATCGGCCAGGGCATCCGGGTCCTGGAGCGCCCCCTCGAAGATCTCCCGTCCCTGGCCGATGAGCCAGCAGCGGAAGTAGTCGAAGGAGTCGCTGTCGCTCTCACCGAGCAGCACGACCGCGGCGCCCCACAGGTCCCAGCGGTACGCGCGGTTGTAGCGGGTCTCGAAGTACCGGGCGAACTCCAGCACGGACTCCGGGTCGAGCTGGGCCAGTCGCTCGGTAAGCAGGTCGGCATGGTCCTCGGGGTCGCCGTCGGCGGCCGCGCGGGTGCTGTCGATGGTCTCCCAGAACTCCGTCTCGTCCCTCACGCGTCCAGCATCGTGGTTGACGGGGCGCCGCGCACGCGGAGCGCCGATCAGCGGCCCTCTTGTTACCAGGCGATGTGACCGTCCGATCATTCACTCGTTTGACGGCCGTAGGGATTCCGATCACTCACCCCAAAGGGGTCGTCCCCGTCATGCGAACGCAAGAGCAACCGGAAGGAACGCGGTCCGGCGCCGCCCGAGTGGGCGTGGAACAGGCCGAAGCCGCACTCGTCGAGCATTATCCGCGACTCGTCCGCCTCGCCTACATCACACTGCCGCCGTCACTCGGCCGCCATCGCCGTGTGCTCACCGCCCATGCGGCCGTCCAGCGCGCGCTGCCCGCAGCGGGCCGGGGCGACGGGCCCGCGGAACCGCGCGTACCCGTCCAGCGCGGCGCCCGGGAGAGCCCCGGTTACGTCCTGGTGAGGCGGCGGGTACTGGAGACCGTCCTGGCGTACGGGCGGCGCCCCGGCTGGTGGCCCCGGCGGCTGCCCGCCCCGCGCGCGCTCCGGCCCGTGCTGCCCGCGGTCTTCGGCCTGCGGGTCTTCCCCCGGTCCGGTGGCGCCGACGGACTCGCCCTGGAGCAGGCGCTGTCGGGAACCACGGCGGCCGCCAGGGCCGCGCTCGTACTGCACCGCATCGAGGGCCTGGGCGAAGGGGCCACACGTACGCTGCTGACGGAGGCCGGCGTCACGGACGCGGGGTCCGCGCTGCGCACGGCGCTCCGGCTGGCCCGCACGCCGGGGGAGACGGGCGCCGACGCGCTGCTGTGCTCCGACGAGTTCGACCCGTGTCTGGTGCACACCCGGCCCACCGATCTGATCCGGCGCAGACAGCGGATCAGGTTCGCGCGGTGGGTGGGCGTCGTCGTCACCGTGCTCGCCGTGACGCTGGTCGTGGTGGACCGGGCCGCGCCCCCCGCGCCGTCCGCCGCGACGGGCCCGCTCGACACCGCCGTCGGCGCCCGCGCCGTCGATCCCGCTCTCCTGCTGCGCGCCCCGGCCCAGGAGTGGGCCGACAGCTCACGCGTCGACTTCACCGTCTGGCCCGCGCGCGGCGCCCGCAAGGACGACAAGGCGCTCCTCGGCCGGGCCCTGAAGGTCTGGGCCAGTCCGGCCCGCCGGGTACGGATCGCCGCCACCCACGGCACCGCGACCGTGCCCCCCGCCCAGCCGCCCCGGCTCCTCTACGCGGGCGATGTGGACGGCGCGGCCGTGGTCCTGCTGGCCGACGGGGACCGGGTCGTCCGGTACGCCGAGTCCACCGAAGGCAAGGGCGCACCCGCGCTCGACTTCGCCCGCACCGATGACGCGGACATCACCACGGGGGCCGCGGTGGTCATCAGCCGCACCGACGGCAACGCCCGTTTCCTGCTGGCGCCCTGGGTCGCCGAGTCCACCACCCGCGACCTCCTCGCCCCCGACACCGCCGCGCGACCGCTCGACGTGGGCAAGGACGGGGTCACGTCCCCGGTTGCGGGCCCGGCCGTTCCACCGGGCGGCGCCGGATGCGGCTCCTGGCCCGCACTGCAGCTCCGGTCGTCCAGCAAGGTCGCGGAGAAGCACGCGTTCCTCCTCACCGACCTCGGCGACCTCACACCCGTCCACCTCACGTACACCCCGCCGCCGGCCGCCGGGGTGCCGGCGAGGCAGCCGAGGGAGGCGACCGGCGGCCAGGCGCTGGTCAGCTGGGCGCACACGGCCTGCTCGCTCGCCGGTATCCGCAGCAGCGGCGTGCGCTCCGTGAACAACTGGGAGTACGCGCGCCAGCAGCTCCCCGAGAACGGTGGCCGGGCCTCCTGGGTGTGCACGAGGGCGGACACCTGGCAGGGCTCCGGCAGGGTCTCCGTGCAGCTCCAGCTTCCCGCCGGGCCGGCGTCCCGGCCGGGCGCGGTCGTGGCGCAGCAGAAGAACACCGCGCTGTGCAGCCGCTTCGGCCAGAACGTACTGGCGGGCGCCAAGTGGAGGTCCAGGTCGGGGAAGTGGTACCTGCTGGCGGCAGGCAGCCGGGAGGTCCGCGCGATCAGGGCGGCCGGCGGCGTGCGGGCCACGGCCGACGGTACGACGATGGCGGTGCGGGCGGGCAGGAGCGACCGGGCCGTCATGACGGGCCGGCTCGCCGACGGGGACACGCTGAAGGCGCTGGGCTGACAGGCGGCCCGTGATCCCCCGGGAAACCGGACAGAAGCTGTCGGGTATGGGTGGCACGGTGCCCCGTATGGAGACAGAGAAGCCTTTGACGGGACGAGTAGCCCTGGTTGCCGGAGCCACCCGGGGCGCGGGCCGGGCGATAGCCGTGCAGCTGGCGGCGGCGGGAGCCACCGTGTACGCGACGGGTCGCACCACCCGCGAGAAGCGCAGCGAGATGGGGCGCGCCGAGACCATCGAGGAGACGGCCGAGCTGATCGGCGCCGCGGGCGGGACCGGGTTCGCCGTGCCCGCCGACCACTTGGAGGAGGAGCAGGTACGGGCCGTTGCCGAGCGGATCGACCGCGAGCAGGGGCGGCTGGACATCCTGGTCAACAACGTCTGGGGCGGGGACCGGCTCGTCGGGTTCGGCGAGGCGAACAGGATGTGGGAGATCCGTCTTGAGGACGGCCTCCGCATGCTGGAGCTCGGCGTGAAGAGCCACATCGTCACCAGCAGCGTCGCGCTCCCGCTGCTGGTCCGCACCCGTGGCGGTCTGGTGGTCGAAATGACCGACGGGACCGCTGAGTCCAACCGGGACTACCGGGAGAACTTCTACTTCGACCTGGCCAAGAACGCGCCGGTCCGGATGGCTTCCAACCTCGCCCACGAGCTGGAATCCGTCGGCGGCACGGCTGTCTGTGTCACCCCCGGCTTCCTGCGCTCGGAGGCGATGCTCGACCACTTCGGTGTGACCGAGCCGACCTGGCGGGACGCCATCGCCGATGAGCCGCACTTCGCGATCGCGGAGTCCCCGGTGTTCGTGGGCCGTGCGGTGGCGGCGGTGGCCGCCGACGCGGACCGGGCACGGTGGAACGGGCAGTCGCTCTCCAGCGGACAACTGGCCGCTGAGTACGGATTCACGGACACCGACGGCAGCCGCCCGGACGCCTGGCGGTACATCTCGGAGGTGGCACTCGGCGGGGCGGACCGGTCGGCGGACGATTACCGGTAGCCGCCGGTAGCCGCCGGTAGCCGCCGGTAGCCGCCGGTAGCCGCCGGTGGAAGCCGGGCGCTGCGGGGCCTGCGGCGGACGGGCGCGCGGCACGGTGATGCGCGCGGGGCTCCCGGCCGCTCACGCGTACAGCCGCGCCGCGGCCGTCAGCGCCTCCGCGAAGCGGGCCCGCAGCTCAGGCGGCTCCAGGACCTCCGCCTCCGGCCCCAGTGCCAGCAGCTGCCCGTAGGCCACGTCCAGCGACTCGACCGGCAGCACGACCGTCACCCGGCCGAGGTCGTCGGGGGCGGAGGCCGCGGTCAGCGCCTCGTTCGCCGCCGAGCGATCCACCACGTACGGCAGGGACTCGGCGCCGGACGGGGAGACCCGGACCACCACTTCGGCCCGGAGCAGCGACCTGGCGAAGCCGGCGGCACGCTGCTGCCAGAAGGCGGGCAGGTCGAACGCCTCGTCCCGCACGAAAGGGCTGTCCTCGTGAGGCGCGAGCGCGGTGAAACGGTCGACGCGGTACACCCGGAAATCGGCCTGGTCGCGCGGAGAGGCCACCGCGGACGAATCCGTGGGGGCGGGCGGAGCGGTCCGCTCCCCGGCCGCGTCCCGCGCACCGTCTTCCGCGCGGGCGCAGACGTACCAGACACCGGCCTTCAGCACGAGGCCGTACGGCTCCAGACCACGCTCCGCCTCCGAGCCGTCCCGGCGGCGGTAGCGGGCCGATATCCGCCGGTCCGACCAGACCGCGTCGGCCACCGCGGGCAGCAGCTCCGGGGTGGCCGGCTCCTGGTACCAGCCGGGTGCGTCCAGGTGGAAGCGCTGGGCCGCGGACGCCGGTGCGTTCCGCAGCGAGGGCAGGAGCGCCGCCGACACCTTCAGACGGGCGGCCGACGCGGCGTCGTCGAGTCCCATCTCCCGCAACGCTCCGGGCAGTCCTGAGAGGAACAGCGCCTCCGCCTCCGTGCGGGCCAGACCGGTCAGCCGGGTGCGGTAACCGCCGATCAGCCGGTACCCACCGGACCGCCCCCGCTCCGCATACACCGGAACGCCTGCCTCCGACAGGGCGAGCGCGTCCCGCGTGACGGTGCGCTCGGACACATCGAGCTCCTGCGCCAGCTCGGTCGCCGTCATCTGCGCCCGGGACTGGAGCAGGAGCACCATCTTGATGAGTCGGGCAGCGCGCATGGAATCAGCATGCACGCCACCACTGACAACGGGCGCGTGACATCGGGCACCCCCGAGTCACGCGCCCGTTGTCGCGTCAGGCCTTCACACCTGGTGTGTCAGGATCACAGGCCGTAGCGCTCGCGTGCGTCCTTGACCGCCGACACGGGGACCTCGCCGCGCTTGGCGAGCGCGGCCAGCGCCGCGACGACGACCGACTGCGCGTCGACACCGAAGTGGCGGCGGGCCGCCTCACGGGTGTCCGAGATGCCGAAGCCGTCCGTGCCGAGCGAGGTCCAGTCCTGCTCGACCCACTGGCTGATCTGGTCCGGGACCTGTCGCATCCAGTCGCTCACCGCGAGCACCGGGCCCGGGGCACCGGCCAGCGCCTGGGTGACGTACGGAGTGCGCTGCTCGCCACGGAGCATCGCCTCGTCGCACTCCAGCGCGTCGCGGCGCAGCTCGCCCCACGAGGTCGCCGACCAGACATCGGCCGTGACACCCCAGTCGGCAGCGAGCAGCTCCTGGGCCTCCAGGGCCCAGTGGATCGCCGTACCGGAGCCGAGCAGCTGTATCCGCGGGCCGCCGGCTGCCGCCGCGCCCTCCTTGAAGCGGTAGAGACCGCGGCGGATGCCCTCCTCGACGCCCTCGGGCATCGCGGGCTGCCGCATCGGCTCGTTGTAGACCGTCAGGTAGTAGAAGACGTTCTCCGCGTCCGGGCCGTACATCCGGCGCAGACCGTCCTTGACGATCACCGCGATCTCGAACGCGAACGCCGGGTCGTAGTTGAGCGACGCCGGGTTGGTGGAGGCGATCAGATGCGAGTGGCCGTCCGCGTGCTGGAGCCCCTCACCGGTCAGCGTGGTGCGTCCCGCGGTGGCGCCGACGATGAAGCCGCGGCCGAGCTGGTCGCCCAGCTGCCACATCTGGTCGGCGGTGCGCTGCCAGCCGAACATCGAGTAGAAGATGTAGAAGGGGACCATCGGCTCGCCGTGCGTCGCGTACGACGTGGCGGCGGCGATGAAGTCGGCCATGGCGCCGGCCTCGGTGATCCCCTCGTTGAGGATCTGGCCGTCGGTGGCTTCCTTGTAGTACATCAGCTGGTCACGGTCGACCGCGTCGTACGTCTGCCCCTTCGGCGAGTAGATACCGGCCGACGGGAACAGCGACTCCATACCGAACGTACGGGCCTCGTCGGGGACGATCGGCACCCAGCGCTTGCCGGTCTGCTTGTCCCGCATCAGGTCCTTCATCAGCCGGACGAAGGCCATCGTGGTGGCCATCTCCTGCTGTCCCGAACCCTTGATGAGCGCCTTGAAAGCGCGCTCCTCGGGCTCCGGGAGCACGACCTGGTGCACCCGGCGGGCCGGGGCGGGGCCGCCGAGCTCGGCACGGCGCTCCTGGAGGTAGCGGACCTCGGGGGAGTCGGCGCCGGGGTGGCCGTAGGGCACCAGACCCTCGTCCAGCTTCGCGTCCGGGATCGGCAGCTCCAGCAGGTCGCGCATGGTGCGGAACTGCTTGCCGTCCAGCTTCTTCATCTGGTGGTTCGCGTTACGGGACTCGAAGCCCTCACCGAGGGTGTAGCCCTTCACGGTCTGCGCGAGGATCACGGTCGGCGCGCCCTTGAACTCCAGGGCCGCCTTGTACGCCGCGTACACCTTGCGGGCCTCGTGGCCGCCGCGCGAGGTGTGGAAGCACTCGGCGATCTTCGCGTCGGTGAGCAGCTTCGCCAGCTCGGTGAGCGCGGGCTCGGCGCCGAAGAAGTGCTGGCGGATGTAGGCCACGTCGCGCGTCGCGTACGTCTGGAACTGCGCGTCCGGCACCTCGCGCAGGCGGCGGATCAGCGCGCCCGTGGTGTCGAGCTGGAACAGCTCGTCCCAGGCGGAGCCCCAGAGCGTCTTGACGACGTTCCAGCCGGCGCCGCGGAACTGGGCCTCCAGCTCCTGCACGACCCGGAAGTTGGCCCGCACCGGACCGTCGAGGCGCTGCAGGTTGCAGTTGATGACGAAGGTCAGGTTGTCGAGACCCTCACGGGCGGCCAGGGTGAGCGCGGTCGTCGACTCGGGCTCGTCCATCTCGCCGTCGCCGAGGAAGGCCCAGACGTGCGAGTTCGAGGTGTCCTTGATGCCGCGGCCGGACAGGTAGCGGTTGAACCGGGCCTGGTAGATCGAGGAGATCGGGCCCAGGCCCATCGAGACCGTGGGGAACTCCCAGAGCCAGGGCAG
This sequence comes from Streptomyces sp. NBC_00859, assembly GCF_045161865.1. Classification (NCBI taxonomy): domain Bacteria; kingdom Bacillati; phylum Actinomycetota; class Actinomycetes; order Kitasatosporales; family Streptomycetaceae; genus Streptomyces; species Streptomyces sp. NBC_00859. The sequence goes on from NZ_CP108826.1 coordinate 5,961,893, forward strand.
CCGGCGCGGGTGCGGGTAGGACGGCAGGCCGTCGCCGCCCGCCTCCTGGCGGAAGTTGTCGAGCTGCTGCTCGCTGAGGCGTCCGTCGAGGAAGGCGCGGGCGTAGATGCCGGGCGAGGCGTGACCCTGGATGTAGAGCTGGTCGCCGGAGCCGTCGCCCTCCTTGCCGCGGAAGAAGTGGTTGAAGCCGGTCTCGTACAGCCAGGCGGCCGATGCGAAGGTGGCGATGTGGCCGCCGACGCCGAACCGGGAGCCGCGGGTGACCATCGCGGCCGCGTTCCAGCGGTTCCACGCGGTGATCCGGCTCTCCATCGCCAGGTCGCCGTCGAAGGCGGGCTCGGCGGAAGTCGGAATGGTGTTGACGTAGTCGGTCTCCAGCAGCTTCGGCAGCGCGAGACCGGCGCCGTCGGCCCGCTCCAGCGTGCGGCGCATCAGATATGCGGCACGGTGGGGGCCTGCGGCCTTGGTGACGGCGTCCAGGGATGCCGCCCACTCGGCGGTCTCCTCGGGATCGCGGTCCGGGAGCTGGTCGAGCTCGCTGGGAAGCTTGCCTACGGGGTCGGTCATGGTCGCCGCCTTCCGGACAGAACAGGGGGTGAAGAAAGGCCCGGTCTGGCAGGACAGGGCGACGGGCTGGGTGAAGCCCTCCGGAGACTGTAAATCGCTGATCGATGATCGATCAAAGGGTAAGAGGAAAAATCTTTCCACAACGTAAAAAGTCGGCATGCGGTGTCATCAACAGGGGCACGCGGTGCCGCGAAATGGCCCCCGATCAGGCGCGCGGCGCACATCCGAGCACGTGGTCCTTCACCAGAGGGCCGATCTGCGGGTCCTTCCGCCGGAAGGCTTCGACCAGCGCGTCGTGTTCCTCCGCGTACGACTTCTGCACCGTTCCCAGCCAGCGGATCGACAGCGCGGTGAACACCTCGATCCCCAGCGATTCCCAGGTGTGCATCAGCACGCTGTTCCCGGCCGCCCGCACCAGCTCCCTGTGGAAGGCCACCGTGTGCCTGACCTGCGCCGCGCTGTCACCCGCCCGGTCGGCCAGGTAGAGGGCGGCGACCGATGGCTCCAGCGGGGACACATCGGCGGCCAGCCGGTCCGCGGCCAGTTCGGCGGCGATCTGCTCTAGACCCGCCCGGACGGGATAGCTCTCCTCCAGGTCGGCCGCGGTCAGATTCCGTACACGTACGCCCTTGTTGGGGGCCGACTCGATCAGCCGCAGTGACTCCAGCTCGCGCAGCGCCTCCCGTACGGGCGTCTGGCTGACCTCCAGCTCGACGGCGATCCGCCGCTCGACGATCCGTTCGCCGGGCTGCCACCGCCCGCGGACGATGCCCTCCACGATGTGCTCGCGAATCTGCTCGCGCAGGGAGTGGATGACGGGCGGCGTCATTTAGTGCTCCTTCGGACCGTATTGGTCTGGGCGGGGGCGGCTGCTCGGGCCAGGCCCCCCATGACAATACGGCGGCGCCCCCGCCCGGAAGTGATCCGGACGGGGGCGCCGCAGGTGAGGCTGGTTACAGGCCGAGCTCGACCTCGAACTCGCCCGCCTCCAGGATCGCCTTGACCGTCGTCAGGTAACGGGCCGCGTCGGCGCCGTCCACCAGGCGGTGGTCGTAGGAGAGAGCCAGGTACGTCATGTCGCGGACGCCGATGACGGTGCCCTCGGCGGTCTCGATGACGGCCGGGCGCTTGACGGTCGCGCCGATGCCCAGGATGGCCGCCTGGTTCGGCGGGACGATGACCGTGTCGAACAGCGCACCGCGCGAACCGGTGTTGCTGATCGTGAAGGTCGCACCGGACAGCTCGTCCGGGCTGATCTTGCTGGAGCGGACCTTGCCCGCCAGCTCCGCGGTCTTCTTCGAGATGCCGGCGAGGTTGAGGTCGCCCGCGTCCTTGATGACCGGGGTCATCAGACCCTTCTCGGAGTCCACCGCGATACCGATGTTCTCGGTGTCGAAGTAGGTGATCGTCCCCTCGTCCTCGTTGATCCGGGCGTTGACGACCGGGTGGGCCTTCAGCGCCTGGGCAGCGGCCTTGACGAAGAACGGCATCGGGGACAGCTTGACGCCCTCACGGGCGGCGAAGCTCTCCTTGGCCTGGTTGCGCAGCTTCATCAGCTTGGTGATGTCCACCTCGACCACGGTGGTCAGCTGAGCCTGGCTGTGCAGGGCCTTCATCATGTTGTCGCCGATGACCTTGCGCATGCGGGTCATCTTGACGGTCTGGCCGCGCAGCGGAGAGGCCTCCAGCTTCGGCGCCTTGGCGGCGGCGGCCGGAGCGGCGGACGGCGCCGGGGCGGCGGCCCTGGCGGCCTCCGCGGCGGTGATGACGTCCTGCTTGCGGATGCGGCCACCGACGCCGGTGCCCTTGACCGAGCCCAGCTCGACGCCGTTCTCGGAGGCGAGCTTGCGGACCAGCGGGGTCACATAGGCGCTGTCGTCACCGGAGGTCGCGGCCGGAGCCGGGGCCGGGGTGACGGGGGCGGGCGCCGGGGAAGCGGCCGGTGCGGGCACCGGTGCCGGAGCCGCGGGTGCGGCGGCCGGTGCCGGGGCCTGCTGGGCGGGTGCCGGAGCGGGTGCGGCGGCGGGGGCCGGGGCGGCCGGGGCGGCCGGGGCGGCCGGAGCCGGTGCCGGTGCGGCGGCGGGTGCCGGGGCGGCCTGAGCGGGGGCCGCGGCCGGGGCCGCACCCTTCGCGCCGACGACGGCGAGACGGGCGCCGACCTCGGCGGTCTCGTCCTCGCCGACCAGGATCTCCAGCAGGGTGCCCGCCACGGGCGACGGGATCTCGGTGTCGACCTTGTCGGTCGAGACCTCCAGCAGCGGCTCGTCCTCGGCGACATCGTCGCCGACTTCCTTGAGCCAGCGGGTGACGGTGCCCTCGGTGACGCTCTCGCCGAGCGCCGGGAGGGTGACGTCGGTGCCCTCGGCGGAACCGCCGGCGGCGGGGGCCTCGGCAGCCGGAGCCTCGGCCGCGGGGGCCGGGGTCTCGGCGGCGGGCGCGGGGGCTTCGGCGGCGGGCGCCTCGGCGGCCGGTGCGGAGGCGGCAGCGGAGCCGCCCGTGCCGTCGTCGATGACGGCCAGCTCGGCGCCGACCTCGACGGTCTCGTCCTCGGCGACCTTGATGGAGGCCAGTACGCCGGCTGCCGGAGCCGGGATCTCGGTGTCGACCTTGTCGGTCGAGACCTCGAGCAGCGGCTCGTCGGCCTCGACGCGCTCGCCCTCGGCCTTGAGCCAGCGGGTGACGGTGCCCTCGGTGACGCTCTCGCCGAGCGCCGGCAGGGTTACGGAAACCGACATGGTTTCAGTTGCTCCTATCGGAAAGTGCGGAAGTGGTCGTCGCGGCCCTGGGACTGAGTGCCCGGAAGGGGCTACTAGTCGTGGGAGTGAAGCGGCTTGCCGGCCAGGGCCAGGTGGGCCTCGCCGAGCGCCTCGCTCTGGGTCGGGTGCGCGTGGATGAGCTGCGCGACCTCGGCCGGCAGAGCTTCCCAGTTGTAGATCAGCTGGGCTTCGCCGACCTGCTCGCCCATCCGGTCACCGACCATGTGGACACCGACGACGGCACCGTCCTTGACCTGGACGAGCTTGATCTCGCCCGCGGTCTTGAGGATCTTGCTACGGCCGTTGCCCGCGAGGCTGTACTTGAGTGCGACGACCTTGTCCGCGCCGTACACCTCCTTGGCCTTGGCCTCGGAGAGACCCACCGACGCGACCTCGGGGTGGCAGTACGTCACCTTCGGCACACCGTCGTAGTCGATCGGCACGGTCTTCAGGCCCGCCAGACGCTCCGCGACGAGGATGCCCTCGGCGAAGCCGACGTGCGCGAGCTGAAGGGTCGGGGCCAGGTCACCGACTGCCGAGATCGTCTCGACGTTGGTACGCATGTACTCGTCGACCAGGACATAGCCCCGGTCCATCGCGACGCCCTGCTCCTCGTAACCGAGGCCCTGCGAGACCGGTCCGCGGCCGATGGCCACGAGCAGAAGCTCGGCCTCGAACTCCTTGCCGTCGGCCAGCGTGACCTTGACACCCTTGTCGGTGTACTCGGCCTTGTCGAAGAAGGTACCCAGGTTGAACTTGATACCGCGCTTGCGGAACGCACGCTCCAGGAGCTTCGAGCTGTTCTCGTCCTCGACCGGCACCAGGTGCTTCAGACCCTCGACGACCGTCACGTCGGTGCCGAAGGACTTCCACGCCGAGGCGAACTCGACGCCGATGACGCCGCCGCCCAGGATGATCGCGGACTCCGGGACCCGGTCAAGGGTCAGCGCGTGGTCGGAGGAGATGATGCGGTTGCCGTCGATCTCCAGGCCGGGCAGCGACTTCGGTACGGAGCCGGTGGCCAGGAGGATGTGGCGGCCCTGGATGCGCTTGCCGTCCACATCGACGGAGGTGGGGGAGGAGAGACGCCCCTCGCCCTCGATGTAGGTCACCTTGCGGGAGGCGACCAGTCCCTGCAGGCCCTTGTAGAGGCCCGCGATCACGTCGTCCTTGTACTTGTGGACCCCGGCGATGTCGATGCCCTCGAAGGTGGCCTTGACACCGAACTGCTCGCTCTCGCGCGCCTGGTCGGCGATCTCGCCGGCGTGCAGCAGGGCCTTGGTGGGGATGCAGCCGTTGTGCAGGCAGGTACCACCGAGCTTGTTCTTCTCGATCAGGGCGACGTCGAGACCGAGCTGCGCCCCGCGCAGCGCCGCGGCGTAACCGCCGCTACCGCCGCCGAGAATCACTAGGTCGAAAACGGTGCTGGCGTCGTTCGCCACGTCACGTCCTCCATGCATGGTGCGCCGGCTCCGGTCTTCCCTGACCGGGCGGCGGCGGGTGTACGGCCGCTTTATTTCGGCCCTGTGGTGGGGGCCCTGTCCTGCCGAAGACCCATCTTCGCACTTGTCGGCCGCCGACGGGACGCCGGGCCGCAGTGTGGTACGTCCCATCCGCCGTCCGGGCCCCTCGCTCGGGCGTACACACGTACGGATTTCGTTCAGGGCGAACACCGGCAAAGACAGGGCAAAACCGTAAGGCCCCGGGCGGAGGCCCGGGGCCTTACGGGAGGTGACTGGCGCGGATCAGCCGAGGTCGCCGTCGGCGGTGAGCTCCGCGAGCCGCACCAGGGTGCGGATCGCCGAGCCGGTGCCGCCCTTGGGGGTGTAACCGAAGGGGCCCGCCTCGTTGAAGGCCGGGCCCGCGATGTCCAGGTGGGCCCAGGTGATGCCCTCGCCGACGAACTCCTTCAGGAACAGGCCGGCGACCAGGCCGCCGCCCATCCGCTCGCCCATGTTGGCGATGTCCGCGGTGGGGGAGTCCATGCCCTTGCGCAGGTCCGTGGGGAGCGGCATGGGCCAGGACGGCTCGCCGACCTCGTCCGCGATCTCGTGCAGCTCGGTACGGAAGGCGTCGTCGTTGGACATGATGCCGAAGGTCCGGTTGCCCAGCGCCAGCACCATCGCGCCGGTCAGCGTCGCCACGTCGACGATCGCGTCGGGCGTCTCCTCGGAGGCCTTCGCCAGCGCGTCGGCCAGCACCAGGCGGCCCTCGGCGTCGGTGTTGAGGACCTCGACGGTCTTGCCGCTGTACATCCGCAGGACGTCACCGGGGCGGGTGGCCGAGCCCGACGGCATGTTCTCGGCGAGGGCCAGCCAGCCGGTGACGTTGACCTGGAGGCCCAGGCGGGCGGCGGCGACGACGGCGGCGAACACGGCGGCCGCGCCGGCCATGTCGCACTTCATCGTCTCGTTGTGACCCGCCGGCTTGAGCGAGATGCCGCCCGAGTCGTAGGTGATGCCCTTGCCCACGAAGGCGAGTGACTTCTCGGCCTTGGAGTGCGTGTAGGAGAGCTTCACCAGGCGCGGCGGGGCCTCCGACCCGACACCGACACCGAGGATGCCTCCGTAGCCGCCCTTGGCGAGCGCCTTCTCGTCGAGTACCTGCACCTTGATGCCGTGCTGCTTGCCCGCCGCGGTGGCGGCAGCGGCGAAGGAGGCCGGGTTCAGCTCGTTCGGCGGGGTGTTGACCAGGTCGCGCGCGCGGTTGATCTCCTCGGCGACGGTCACGGCGCGCTCGACGGCGGCCTTGTGGGCCTTGTCGCGCGGCTTGGCACCGAGCAGGGTGGCCTCGCCGAGCGGGCCCTTGGCGTTCTTGGGGACGGCCTGGAAGGCGGTGAAGGCGTACGAGCCGAGCAGCGCGCCCTCGCCGATCGCCTGGACGTCCTCGGCGGTCGTGACGGGCAGGGCGAAGGCAGCCTTCTTCGCGCCGGCCAGCGCACGTGCGGCGACACCGGCCGCGCGGCGCAGCGCCTCCTCGGCGTACTCGCCTTCGGCGTCCGTCGTGTCCGGTACGGCGCCGAGCCCGACGGCCAGGACCAGCGGGGCCTTGAGGCCGGCGGGGGCGGGGACCTTGGTCGCCTCGCCCTCTCCGCCGGTGGCGCCGAGGGTCTCCAGAACGGCGGCGAGCTTCCCGCCGAACGCCTTGTCCACGGCTTCGGCGCCCTGCGCGACCACGGGGCCCTTGGCGCCCTGCGCCACGCCTACGACGACGGCGTCGGCGCGCAGCGTCGCGGCGCCGGCCGTGCTGAGAGTGAGAGCAGTCACGGTGGTGAAATCTCGCTTCCGTTGAGTTCTGTCGGTGGCCGATGGATGGGGCCGCCCCGCCGCAGAGCCTACGCTCGGTGACGGAAATCGCCCACGCGGGCTGCCGATTGGACGGACCGGTCCAGGTCCGCCCCCGGATACGTCCCGCCCGTGGCGGGCCGCTATCCGAACGTCAGCGCCACGAGGGCCGCCGTCGCTGCCGTCTCGGCCACCGCACCGAAGACGTCCCCTGTGACCCCTCCGAAGCGGCGCACGCAGTGCCGCAGCAGCAGTTGGGCGGCGCCGAGCGCGATCAGTACGGCCAGTGCCTGACGCAGCGCGCCGTACGGCCCGAGGAGCGCGCCCGCCGCCGCGCACACCGCCGTGACGCCGGCCGCCGCACCCAGTGCGGCCACCGCGGGTACGGTCCCGGCCACCGCGGCGCCCAGTCCGTCGGGGCGGGCGGCGGGAACACCCCGGCGGCAGGCGAGAGTCAGCGCCAGCCGGGCCGCCAGCGCGCAGACGACCGCCCCGGCCGCCCCGTCCGCCCAGCCCTCCGCGTACAGCCGGGCCAGCGCGGCGGCCTGGACGAGCAGGACGAGGACCAGTGTCACGACCCCGAACGGGCCGATGTCCGACTGCTTCATGACGCGCAGCGCGTCATCGGCCGGCTTGGCGCTGCCCAGCCCGTCGGCGACGTCCGCGAGTCCGTCCAGATGCAGACCGCGGGTGAGGGCCGCGGGTACGGCCACGCTCACCACGGCGGCGAGCAGCGGCCCCGGACCGAGCAGCAGCACCGGGGCGCCGAGCGCCGCCGCACACACCCCCACGACCAGGCCTGCCAGCGGAGCACAGAGCATGCCCGAGCGCGCCGCGCGCCGGTCCCAGCGCGTCACGCGGACCGGGAGGACCGTGAGCGTGCCGAAGGCGAAACGTATGCCGTCCATGGCGCGCAGGCTATCCGCTGCCGAGGACGGATAAGTTATGCATAACGCGCAAAAGGGAAGCAGGTGGCATGGGTCACTGGTGGGTGCGGAACATCGTGGAGCCGGGCAAACTCCCGCTGACGCTGGCGCTGTTCTCCTTCGTGCTGTCCTTCATGGTCGTGCGGTCCATCGCCCGGCTGATCCGGGCGGGCCGCGGACCGTTCAGGAACGTGACTCCGGGCGGCATGCACATCCATCACGTGGTGCCCGGCGTCATCCTGGTGGTCATCGGCGGCTTCGGCGCGGCGGCCAGCGGGAGGTACGGGGTGGGGGCCTCCGTCTGCGCGGTCATCTTCGGGACCGGGGCGGGCCTGGTCCTCGACGAGTTCGCGCTGCTCCTCCACCTGGCCGACGTGTACTGGAGCGAACAGGGCCGCAAGAGCGTCGAGATCGTGGTCCTCACCGCTGCCCTGGTGGCGCTGTTGCTGGGGGGCTTCCTGCCGTTCGGGGTGAACGAGCTGTCCGCCCGGGAGACGCATGACCGCGGGGTGTTCGCGGTGAACACCGGAGTGAACTTCGCCCTCGCGCTCATCGCGCTGAGCAAGGGCAAGCCCCGGACCGCCCTGATCGGCGGCGTGGTCCCGTTCGTCGCCCTGATCGGCGCCGTACGGCTGGCCCGGCCGGTGTCCCCGTGGGCCAAGAGGTTCTACCGCCACAGGCACCGGGCCCGCGCCAGGGCGATCCGGCGCGCCTACCGTCACGACAGACGCTGGGCGGGCCCCCGGCGGCGGCTGGAGGAATTCATCGGCGGAGCCCCCGACCAGGACCTGGCCGCGATCCCGGGACGCGACGAAGGGCCGCCCCCCTGACGCCGGTCCCGCCAGGCCGCCGCCGCGCACAGCGCCAGCGCCGCCAGGATCGCCGCCAGATGCTCCTTGCCCGCCAGGTTGTCCTTGAGGACGAGCTCCAGGACCATGCCGACGATCACCGCGCCCATCGTCCACCGGGCGCGCAGCCGCCAGCAGAGGAAGATGGCGAGACCGACGACGGCGGCCGACGGGCCGGTGTCGACGATCTGCGCGTCCGACGCCTTCACGCCGAGGACGCCGCCGGGTCCCAGCGCGATGGCCGCGCGGGCGTACAGCGTCCCGGCGAGCGTGGTGACGTACGAGATCACCAGCGTCCGCCACCAGCCGATGCAGATCTCCGCGATGCCGAACACCAGCAGAATCTGCAGCAGCGCGCCCCAGACCGGCAGATCCAGCGCCGGTACGAACAGCGAGAGCGGGGTACGCAGCAGGGCGAGCCACAGCGGGTCCATCGCCCGGACGAACCCGATGTCGCGCACCGGACCCAGCCCCCACGACTGGTTCTGCACGATCTGGAAGCCCGCCGTCAGGGCGACGGCGCCGAGCGTCAGCGGAGCGGCACGCCACTTCCTGGTGACGAGCGCCGTCCGGACCGCGGTGAACACCGGCCTCCACTCGCGCCGGGCCGCGGCGCGCAGAGCACCCCGGTTCACCGTCTGTTCCCGAGCGGCTTGCGGTGCAGCCACCCGGGGAGCCCCGGGGCCTCCAGGAAGCCTTCGGCGCGCGCCGAGGCGACAGCGATGCGCAGCAGGTCCGCGCTCTTCTCGAACAGCATGAAACGGGGCTCCCAGATCGGCCGGTACTTGGCGTTGGCGCGGTACAGCGACTCGATCTGCCACCACCGTGAGAAGAAGGTGAGGAACGAGCGCCAGAGCCTCAGTACGGGCCCGGCCCCGAGTTTCGAGCCACGTTCGAAGACCGACCTGAACATCGCGAAGTTCAGTGACACCTGAGTGATCCCGATCTCCCCGGCCCTCTGCAGGAGTTCGATGACCATGAACTCCATCAAGCCGTTCCCGGCATCCCGGTCGCGGCGCATCAGATCCAGTGAGAGGCCCCGGTGACCCCACGGTACGAAACTCAGTACGGCCCGTAACTCCCCTTCTCCATCCGTGCATTCGAGCATCACGCAGCGTCCGTCGGCCGGATCGCCGAGTCGCCCGAGAGCCATGGAGAAGCCCCGCTCGGTGGCTCCGTCACGCCAGTCGTCGGCCCGGTGCAGCAGGTGCTCCATCTCGGCGTCCGGGATCGCTTCGTGGCGCCGGACCCGGACCGTGTACCCGGCGCGCTTCACCCGGTTGTACGCCTGGCGCACGGTCCGCATGGCCCGCCCGTCCAGGGTGAACTCCGCGGTGTCCACGATCGCTTCGTCCCCGAACTCCAGCGCGTCGAGGCCGTGCCGTGCGTAGACGGTGCCGGCCTCCTCGCTCGCGCCCATCACCGCGGGCAGCCACCCGTGCTCGCGCGCCTCGGCCAGCCACGGCTCGATCGCTCCCGGCCACGCCTCCGGATCGCCGATCGGGTCACCGGAGGCGAGCGAGACCCCGCCCAGCACCCGGTAGGCGACCGCGGCCTTGCCCGTGGGGGACCAGACGACGCTCTTGTCCCGGCGCAGCGAGAAGTATCCGAGCGAGTCGCGTTCGCCGTGCCGCTCCAGGAGGGCGCGCAGCCGCTCCTCGTCGCCGGGGGTGATCGGGTCGACCGCGCGCCGGGAGCGGAAGGCGGCGAAGAGCACCGCGAGCAGCAGCAGGGTGGAGAGCACGTTGATGAAGACATCGACCCACGCGGGGGTCTCGATGCCCCGGATGCGCGAGTCGTCGGGGACCAGCGAGATCAGCCGCATCACGCCGTACCGCCAGCGGTCCGGATACGTCGAACGGTACGTGTCGTGCGCCGTGTTGGTGACGGTGACCAGCAGGGAGGAGAGCAACGACGAGACCAGCAGCCCGCCCACTGCGACGGCGGCGGCCAGCTTCGGGTTGGAGCGGTCACCCTTCGCGTAGTACTCACGCCTGCCGGCCAGCAGCGACAGCACGAAGGCCGCGGTCAGCCCCAGCGAGATCCAGTTCTGCGCGTACTGGCGGAAGTCCGCAAAGCACATGGCGAGCACGAGGACCAGCAGGAAGAGTCCGCCCATGACGAGGTTGAGCAGCCAGGCGGCCCGTTTGCGGCGGCGCATGGTGATCGCCAGGAACAGGGAGAAGGCGCCCGACGCGAAACCGGCGGTGAGCAGATAGGGCGTGAAGAAGTACTCGGTGTTGTGGCGGCGGAGATCCTGGCCCAGGGAGACCCACGCCGCGCCCAGCAGGTTGATGAACGTCACGGCGCGCAGATACCAGACGGCGAACGCCGCGCAGCGGCGCGACCGGACGGTGGTCAGGGGGCTGCCCCCGGCGGATGTGCGGACTTCTGCCATGAAACGCGATGATATGGGGCGTCGGGTGTCCCGCCGGGAAGTGCTGCGGCCGACGGCAGGCCGCCGGCCGCGGTGCTGCCCGCCACCGTCTCCCGCCGATGGTCCGGACGCCGTCGAAGTCGCGTCGTCCCCGGCCCGGTTCGGCCGTTTCCCGGCCGGATCCGAACGGTGGACCCGGGCGGGCACGGTGCAAGGACCCCTTAGGCGGGGGGCTCTTCGGCGGGCGGCTCCACGGCATGCGCCCCCAGCACGGGAGCCTGCGCGCCGGGCGCCGCGACGGCTCCGGCCGCTACACCGTCCGTACCCGTCGCGTCTTCGACGCCGTCGGTCGCCTCCGGTGCGAGTTCCGGCAGCTCGGCCGCGAGCGCTGCCGCGGCCTGGACGAGCGGCAGCGCCAGCAGTGCCCCCGTGCCCTCGCCGACCGTCACGCCCTGGTCGAGCAGCGGGGTGAGCGCCATCCGGTCCAGCGCCTTCGCCTGGGCCGGTTCCCCGCTGATCTGGCCGGCCAGCCAGGACTCGGGGGCGCGGAAGGCGGCCCGCTGGCCCACCAGCGCGCACGCCGCCGAGACCACCCCGTCGAGGATCACCGGCAGTTTCCGCACCGCGCACTGGAGCAGGAAGCCCGTCATCGCGGCCAGATCCGCGCCGCCGACCGCGGCGAGCAGCTCCAACTGGTCGCCCAGGACGGGGCGGGCCCGTCGGAGCGCGTCCCTGATCGCCGCGCACTTGCGCATCCAGACGAGATCGTCGATCGCCGCTCCGCCGCGACCGGTGACGACCGACGCGTCCGTGCCGCAGAGCGCGGCGATCAGCGTGGCGGCGGCCGTGGTGCCGCCCACGCTCAGATCGCCCAGTACGACCAGGCCGGTGCCGGAATCGGCCTCGTCGTCCGCGATGGCCATGCCGAGACGTACGGCCTGCTCGGCCTCTTCGGCGGTCAGGGCGTCCTCGATGTCGATCCGCCCCGAGCCGCGCCGCACCCGGTGCCGTACGACCTCGTCGGGCAGCAGCGCCGGATCGCAGTCGAGACCGGCGTCGATGATCCGTACCGGCGCACCGAACCGGCGGGCCAGCACCGCGACCGGGCTCTCCCCGTCGAGCACGGACCGTACGAGCAGGTGCGCGCTGCCGGCGGGACGCGCCGACACACCGAGTCCGGCGACCCCGTGGTCACCCGCGAAGAGCACCACGCGCACGTTGTCGACGGGCCTGACCGGAACGGCGGACTGTGCGGCCGAGAGCCACTCACCCAGTTCGTCGAGGCGGCCGAGTGCGCCGGGCGGGACAGCCAGCCGCTCCCGGCGTTCCTCGGCGTCGCGCCGTACGCCGCTGTCGGGGCGTTCGATCAGATCGGAGAAGTCGTCGAGATTCAGCGAGCTCATTCGCCGAACAGTACCGGCAGCTTTCCTGGCGAGATGTCCACGGACCACCGCGCGGCCCATACGTTCCACTGTGCGCCGGATTGTCGGGTGGTGCCGTCAGCCGCGCAGCACGACCGCCTGCCCGGCGACGGTCAGGAGGACGTGCTCGCACTCGGCGGCGAACGCCGCGTTCAGCCGGCCCAGTTCGTCGCGGAACCGCCGGCCGGACGCGGTCGCGGGCACCACACCGGACCCCACCTCGTTGCTGACGGCGACGACGATGCGCCCGGTGGCCCGGACCGCTGCGACCAGCTCGCTCACCCGCGCGTGCAGTGCGGCCTCGCCACCGTCCGCCCACCGGTCGTCGTCCCAGGCGCCCACCCGGTCCATCGCGTCGGTCAGCCACAGCGACAGGCAGTCGATCAGCAGCGGCGGCCCGTCATCCGCGAGCAGCGGCAGCAGCTCGCAGGTCTCGTCGGTCCGCCAGGAGGCGGGCCTGCGCTCGCGGTGCAACCGTACCCGGGACCCCCACTCGGTGTCTCCTTCCCGGGAGCCGCCCGTCGCCACGTACACCACACCGGGGAAGCTCTCCAGGCGCCGCTCGGCCTCCACCGACTTCCCCGAGCGCGCCCCGCCGAGCACGAGGGTGCGGCGCGGCAGGTCGGGCACCGCGTGGTACTCGCCGACGATCAGTGTCGTCCCGTCGGGCACCGCCCGCGCGCCCGCCGCGGCCAGCCGTCTGACCAGCTCGGGGCCCGGCGGCACCTCGTGGCCGATGTGGACGGCGAGCACATCGGTGGTGGCGCCGACGGCCCCGGTCGCCCGCAGCCTGGCCAGGGCGTCCGGCCGCCCGACGGCGTCGGCGGCCACCATCTCGTACGGGGCCGAGCCGTCGCCCTCCGCCAGCCCGGCCGGTGAGGCGCCGGGCGGCAGGTACAGGAGCCGCTCGCCCTCCGGCGACGTCACCTCGTACCCGGTGCCGGGGGAGTCCATCGGCACCGCCCGCACCCGGTGCCCGCTGATCAGCGTCAGCACACGTCCGTCGGCCACCCGGCCTGCCGGCGGCAGCCCGGCCGGCAGTTCCACCGGGGGCCCGCCGTGCGGATGGGTGAGCAGCACCTGGCGCACACCGGCCAGCGAATGCCCGGCGCGAGCGGCGGCCAGCGCGGCTCCCGGAGTGAGGTCGAGCAGCAGTACGCCGTCGACGAGCAGAGCGGTCGCCGCCCGCGCCCGGTCGCCCCGGGCGGCCGCACAGGCGGCGCAGGGACAGTCCGGAAGGGGAAGCCCGTCGGGGGCGCCGGTGCCGAGGAGAGTGAGTTCCACAGGAAGATCCTCCCGCGCCGCCGCTCGCGGTGCGCGCCCGGCTACGCTGCCAGCAGGCTGTGACCCGCCGGGGCGACCCGCGCGGGGCCGCGGCCGGCCGAAGACAGCGTGGCATCCAGGAGGCGGACATGGCATGGACGTGGCGGTTCGAGAAGTCCGACGGTACGGAGACCGAGCCGGCGGTGGCGCCCGATGAGTTCACCACGCAGGGGGACGCGGAGTCCTGGGTCGGCGAGGTGTGGAAGGAGCTCGCCGAGGGGGGCGCCGACCAGGTGACGCTCTTCGAGGACGCGACCAAGATCTACGGCCCGATGAGCCTGCACCCGCAGGAGACGGCGGGCGGGGCCGCGGACGGCTCGGCCGACGGGGCCGACGGGACGGATTCGGCCGGTCCGGCCTGAGGCACCTTCCGGCAGCGGTGCGGGGCGGGGCCCGCCGGCCCCGCCCCGCACCGCTGCCGAGTACCTGCCCGGCTCCTCCTACATCGTGCCGAGCGTGACCTCGGCCGTCTTCGCGCTGCTGCCGCGTTCGTAGCCGACCTTGACTTTCTGGCCCGGCTTGCGCGACGCCAGCGCCTCGGAGAGCTCCGTCAGCGATTTGACCGGGGTGGCGGCCACCCGGGTGACGATGTCCCCGGTCCGCAGTCCGGCGGCGGTCGCCGCGCCGCCCTTCGTGAGGGAGACGACCGCGACGCCCGCGGGCCGGAACCCGGCCCCGACGACGGTGCGCCCGGTGATCCCCAGGGCGGCCCGGCCCGAGTTGGTGACCTTGCCGTCCTTGATGATCTGGTCCGCGATGTTGGTCACCATGGTCGAGGGGATGGCGAAGCCGATACCGGGTGCGGCGCCGCTGCCTAGCTGCGGGTCGGTCGCCGCCAGGGTGGGGATGCCGATGACCTTCCCGTCCAGGCCGACCAGTGCGCCGCCGCTGTTGCCGGGGTTGATCGCGGCCGAGGTCTGCACCATGTTCCCGATGGTGGCCCCGGTACCACCGCCGGAGCTGCCCTCGCTGACGGTGCGCCCGGTGGCGGAGACGATCCCCTGGGTGACGCTGCTGGAGAGTCCGAGAGGCGAACCCAGCGCCAGCACGATCCGGCCCATGTCGATCTTGGCCGACTGGCTGAAGGAAGCGGCCTTCAGCCCCGAAGGCACCTTGTCGAGCTTGATGACCGCCAGGTCCTGCGCGGGGTACGCGGCGACCAGCCGGGCGTGCAGCTGGCTGCCGCCGGTGGCCGATGTGACCTTGAACTGCTTGGCCTTGCCGACCACATGGGCGTTGGTGACGATGTCGCCCTTGCTGTCGTAGACGATCCCCGAGCCGAGTTCGCTGCCCGACTCGATCTGGACGACCGACGGCAGCACGTTCTTGATCACCTGCTCGTAGTTGCTCTGCAGGGCGTCCCCGCCGGTGGCCGCGGCGGTCGTGCCGGAGTCGGGCGCGGGTGAGGAGGACGGGCCGGAGCGGGCGGCCGGGGTGGACGATGAAACGGAACCTGAGCAGCCGCCGACCAGGGCGACGGCACAGACCCCTGCGGTCAGCGGCAGCAGCAGCCGGTGAGCACTGCAACGGACACGGCCACGGGTACGCGAGGAATCCATGCCCGTAGTGTCGCTTTTGCCGTACGGGGTCTGCCTGCGGTGCGCCGCCGATCAGGGGAAGACGTCCGGGCGGCGGCACCGGCAGGAAACCGGGGCGGGCGCCGGTGCGGACGGCGGGGCTTCAGCCCCGTACACCGCAGAGGTGCAGCAGGGCCGCCACGCTCTTGTACGGTTCCGTGCGTCCGGCGCGGTCCTCGGCCGCCAGCAGCCGGTCCAGCTCATGGGCGGACGGCAGCTCCTGGTCGTTGCCCACGTTGTCCGTGAACACCCGCACCCCGTACCAGGCATGCAGTGGCGCGGCGATCCCGGCCAGGGTCGCGGTCAGGGCCTCGAGCCGGTCGGCGCGCACGGTCAGACCCAGCCGGTTGGTGTAGGTGCCGCTGTCGAAGGAGGCCAGCGCGCCAGGCCAGTCACCGGACATCCCCGGCCGCATGGCCAGTGCGTCGGCGTTCCGCACCAGCAGCGAGAGCAGTCCTCCGGGTGCCAGCATCCGGGCCAGCCCGGCCAGCATCGCGTCCGGCTCCTCGACGTACATCAGCACGCCGTGGCAGAGCACCACGTCGAAACTGCCGGGCAGGAAGTGCGCACCGGTCTCCCGGCCGTCTCCGTCCAGCAGCCGCATCCGCTCGCGGATGCCCTCGGGCTCGGTGGCCAGCGCGTCCCGGGCGACCTTCAGCATCGCCGGGTCGGACTCCAGGCCGGTCACCGTGTGGCCCGCGCGGGCCAGGCGCAGGGCCTGGGTGCCCTGGCCCGTGCCGACGTCGAGGATGCGCAGCCGCTGACCCACCGGGAACCGCGCCGCGAGCTGCTCGTCGAGCTGACGGGCGACGAGCTCCTGGCGGACGGTGTTGCGCAGACCTCCGAGGCCCTTCAGCCATGCGGCCGAAGCGCCCCGGAAACCCGATACGCCCGTGCTCAGGGCCGCTCTCCGCGCTTGACCTGCGGCTTCGGAAGGCGCATCCGGCGCATCTGGAGCGTGCGCATCAGGCCGTACGCCAGGGCGCCGCGCTTGGGCTCGTTCGGGAAGCGCTCGTTCATCTGCTTCCTCATCCGGAACCAGATGCCCGCCGAGTCGATGATGATCAGCACGATCACAATGAGCCAGAGCAGCAGGGCGATGCTCTGCACGCCCGGCAGCTGGATGACGCTCAGTACCAGGATGACCACGGCGAGCGGCAGGAAGAACTCGGCGAGACACCAGCGCGAGTCCACGTAATCCCGCGCGAAGCGGCGGACAGGGCCCTTGTCCCGGGCCGGCAGATAGCGCTCGTCGCCGCTGGCGAGAGCCGCACGCTGCTTCGCCATGTCCGTGCGGCGGGCCTCGCGCTGACGCTTGGAGGCCTCCTTGCGGTCGGTCGTGGGAGTGACCGCGCGGCGTCGCTGGGACTGCGCATCATTCCGCTTGGGGGTGGGGCGACCCTTGGGAGCCTGCGGGTCGCGGGGCTGCTTGGAGAGGTCCGGCGTCACCTTGGAGGTGCGGACCTTCTCTTCATTGGCGCGGCTTCGGAACACAAAACCCAAGGGTACGGGGTGCTGTGCGGGGCACCAGGACCGAGGGGGAACGATCCCGCAACGGTCTGCGCGGCACGCAGTTCGCGGTGGAGCCCGCCCCCGGCCGCCCGCAGGGCCCCCTGCGGGCGGCCGGGCCCTGTTTTCCGCCACCGTTTCTCCCGGTTCCCCCGGATTCCCGCGTGTTCTCCCGGAGGTGCCCCTACTCCCTGCGCGGGAGCGGATCGGGCACAGGTCGTCCTGGAGGAGGAGCGCATCCGCTCCCGAACAGTGCGGTAATGGATGCAGGCCCCGTAGTGTGGGTTCAAGTGCTGGAGCTGAAGTCCGTCAGAAGGGGGCGCGCGAAGCCCATGAGCGGTGTCATGAAGCGTATGGGAATGATCTTCCGCGCGAAGGCCAACAAGGCCCTGGACCGGGCCGAGGATCCGCGCGAGACCCTCGATTACTCGTACCAGAAGCAGCTCGAACTGCTCCAGAAGGTACGCCGCGGGGTCGCCGACGTGGCCACCTCGCGCAAGCGTCTCGAACTGCAGCTGAACCAGCTGCAGGGGCAGTCCTCCAAGCTGGAGGACCAGGGGCGCAAGGCCCTCGCGCTGGGCCGTGAGGACCTGGCCCGGGAGGCGCTGTCGCGCCGTGCCGCACTGCAGCAGCAGGTCACGGACCTGGAGACGCAGCACCAGACGCTGCAGGGCGAGGAGGAGAAGCTCACTCTCGCTGCCCAGCGTCTGCAGGCCAAGGTCGACGCCTTCCGTACGAAGAAGGAGACCATCAAGGCCACCTACACGGCGGCCCAGGCGCAGACCCGGATCGCCGAGTCCTTCTCGGGGATCTCCGAGGAGATGGGCGACGTCGGCCAGGCCATCGCACGGGCCGAGGACAAGACCGCCCAGCTGCAGGCCAGGGCGGGCGCGATCGACGAGCTGCTCGCTTCGGGCGCCCTGGACGACCAGTCCGGCATGGGCAAGGACGACATCTCCGCCGAGCTGGACCGGATCTCCGGTGGTACGGATGTGGAGCTGGAACTGCAGCGCATGAAGGCCGAGCTGGCAGGCGGGTCGTCCTCGTCCCAGCAGGCCATCGAAGGCAGTGAGCCGCAGGACAAGCCCCATCCGAATCTGGACAAGCAGTAGGGACGCGTCATGATCGTACGGATCATGGGTGAAGGCCAGATGGAGCTGGCCGACAGCCACCTCACCGAGCTCAACAAGCTGGACGACGATCTGCTCGTCCAGGTGCAGGGCGGCGACGAAGCAGGCTTCCGTCGCACACTCCACGCCCTGCTCGACAAGGTCCGGGAGCTCGGCACGCCGCTCCCCGACGACTCCCTGGCCCCGTCGGAGCTGATCCTGCCGCCCGCCGACGCGACGCTGGCCGACGTCAGGGAGATGCTCAACGACGACGGTCTGATCCCGGGCTGAGCCGCTTCCCGGCCCGGTCGGACCTGCCGGGCGGGATCACGCCCTGTGCCCCGCCCCGCCCTGTTCCTCCTCCGCGAGGACGGCGCAGGGCGGGGCGCCGTGCTGTCCACGGGGTTCCCCCCGCGGCAGGCGGGTGGGACGGGCCGGCCGGACCACGCCGCGGCACGCCGTACCGTTGCTGGACGTGACCTCCCCGTCAAAAGCAGGCACCCGCTACGTCCGGGCCGGCGACTGGCTCCGCGCCCACCCGGTGGCGCTCGACGCCGTCCTGGCTCTCGGCGTGCTCGTCTGCATGACCATCGGTTCGTTCGCCGACACCGGCGGGCCGGACGGCCCGACCTTCGGCACCAGGAGCCCCGAGTTCCGCAGCGTCGTTCTGATGGTCGTGGGGGCCGCGGCCCTGGTGCTGCGCCGCCGCAGCCCGATGCCGGTGCTCGCGGTGACCGGTGCGGTCACCATGGTCGAACTGGTCGCGGGCGAGCCGCCGGCCCCGGTGGCGATGAGTGCGGTCATCGCGCTCTACACGGTCGCGTCACGCACCGACCGCCCCACCACCTGGCGGGTCGGGCTGCTCACCATGGCTGTGCTGACGGCGTCGGCGATGTGTTTCAGCCGGACCCCCTGGTACTCCCAGGAGAACCTCGGGATCTTCGCCTGGACCGGAATGGCATCGGCCGCGGGCGACGCCGTACGCAGCCGCCGCGCTTTCGTCGACGCCATCAGGGAGCGCGCGGAACGGGCGGAGCGCACCCGCGACGAGGAGGCCAGGCGCCGGGTCGCCGAGGAACGGCTGCGGATCGCCCGTGACCTCCACGACGTGGTCGCCCACCACATCGCCCTGGTCAACGTCCAGGCCGGGGTCGCGGCCCACGTCATGGACAAACGCCCCGACCAGGCCAAGGAGGCGCTCGCACACGTGCGGGAGGCCAGCCGGTCCGCGCTCAACGAACTGCGCGCCACCGTCGGCCTGCTGCGCCAGTCCGGCGACCCCGAAGCGCCCACCGAACCGGCCCCGGGCCTCGCCGTGCTCGACGAACTGGTCGACACCTTCCGTAACGCGGGGCTCCCGGTCGAGGTGGCCTGCGGCCACGAGGGGGCCGGTATGCCCGCCGCCGTCGACCTGGCCGCGTACCGGATCATCCAGGAGGCGCTGACCAACGTGCGCAAGCACGCGGGGCCCGGCGCGAGGGCGGAGGTCAGCGTCGTACGGGTGGGGCCGGCCGTGGAGGTCACCGTCCTCGACAACGGCGCGGGCGCGGACGGTGCACTCGGTCCGGAAGGCTCCGGGCACGGCACCCGTGCGGACGGCGGGGGCCACGGTCTGATCGGCATGCGCGAACGCGCCGTGGCACTGCGGGGCTCCTGCTCGGCGGGGCCCCGCTACGGCGGTGGCTTCCGGGTACAGGCGATACTGCCGGTCACGGCCGGAGCGGGGGAGGACGTATGACGATCAGGGTGTTGCTCGCCGACGACCAGACGCTGCTGCGCAGCGCCTTCCGGGTGCTCGTGGACTCGGAACCGGACATGGAGGTGGTCGGGGAGGCGGCGGACGGCGCGCAGGCGGTGGCACTCGCCCGGTCGGAATCCGCCGATGTCGTCCTGATGGACATCCGGATGCCCGGCACTGACGGACTCGCCGCCACCCGCATGATCAGCGAGGACCCCGAACTGGCCGCGGTACGCGTGGTGATGCTCACGACGTTCGAGGTGGACGAGTACGTGATCCAGTCCCTGCGGGCCGGCGCGTCCGGGTTCCTCGGGAAGGGCGCCGAGCCGGAGGAGCTGCTCAGCGCGATCCGTATCGCGGCGGCGGGGGAGGCCCTGCTCTCCCCGGTGGCCACCAAGGGGCTCATCGCGCGATTCCTTGCCCAGGGCGGGAGTTCGGACGGATCGGACCCCGAGGCGTACGCGGGACGGCTGGCAGCGCTCACCGTCCGCGAACGCGAGGTCCTCGTCCAAGTCGGCGGCGGCCACTCCAACGACGAGATCGCGGAGCGGCTGGCCGTCAGCCCGCTCACGGTCAAGACGCACGTGAACCGCGCGATGGCGAAGCTCGGCGCCCGCGACCGGGCCCAATTGGTGGTAATCGCCTACGAATCGGGCCTGGTCCACCCAAGGGCGTAGCGGCGGCCTACTCCAGCTGCGGTATGCGCTGGATAAGTAAGGCACCTGGGAGCGACGAATCCGGCCTGCCGGATGACTGAAGGTAGGGGTGGGCCACAGATGCCCCCTCATCCCTTCGGCTCCACCTGCCTCGCACGCCACAGAAGAGAGACCCCATGTCCTGGCTGTCCAGATTCAGCCTCGCGCAACGGGCCCTGATCGGGCTGATATCGATCGTCGCCGTCGTCTTCGGGGCGATCGCGATACCGCAGCTCAAGCAGCAGCTGCTGCCCACCATCGAACTGCCGATGGTCTCGGTGCTCGCCCCGTACCAGGGCGCGTCGCCCGACGTGGTCGAGAAGCAGGTCGTCGAGCCGCTGGAAGACACCATCAAGGCTGTCGACGGCATCAAGGGTGTGACCTCGACGGCGAGCGAGGGCAACGCCGTGATCATGGCCCAGTTCGACTACGGCAACGGCACCAAGCAGCTCGTCGCCGACGTCCAGCAGGCCGTGAACCGGGCCCGGGTGAAGATCCCCGACTCGGTCGACCCGCAGGTCGTCGCCGGTTCGACCGACGACATCCCGACGGTCGTCCTGGCCGTCACATCCGACAAGGACCAGCAGGCGCTCTCCGACCAGCTCGACCGCTCGGTCGTCCCGGTCCTCCAGAACATCGACGGCGTCGGCCAGGTCAGCGTCGACGGCGTGCGGGACCTCCAGGTCACCGTCACCCCCGACCCCAAGAAGCTGGCCGCCGCGGGGCTGAACGCTGCCACGCTCAGCCAGGCCCTCCAGGCGGGCGGCGCCGCGCTCCCGGCCGGAGCGTTCTCCGAGGACGGTAAGAGCCGTACGGTCCAGGTCGGCGGCGGCTACACCTCGCTGAAGCAGATCCAGGACCTGCGCGTCACCGGCCAGGCCGCCCCCGGCGGCGCCTCCGCTCAGGGACGGGCCCCCAAGCCGGTGCGCCTCGGTGACATCGCCAAGGTCGCCGAGCAGCCCGCGAACGCGGTCTCCATCACCCGTACGGACGGCAGGCCCAGCCTCTCCCTCTCGCTGACGATGGACCAGGACGGCAGCGCCGTCGCGATCTCCGACGCGGTCAAGGACAAGCTTCCCGAGCTGCGCAAGACCCTCGGATCCGACAGCGAGCTGAAGGTCATCTTCGACCAGGGCCCGTCCGTGTCGAAGTCGATCTCGGGCCTCACCACCGAGGGCGCCCTGGGCCTCCTCTTCGCCGTGATCGTCATCCTGATCTTCCTGGCGTCGCTCCGCTCCACCCTGGTCACCGCGCTCTCCATCCCGCTCTCGGTGCTCCTCGCGCTGATCGTGCTGTGGACCCGCGACCTCTCGCTCAACGTGCTCACCCTCGGCGCGCTCACCATCGCGATCGGCCGGGTGGTCGACGACTCGATCGTCGTCCTGGAGAACATCAAGCGGCACCTGAGCTACGGCGAGGAACGGCAGGCGGCGATCATCGGCGCGGTCCGTGAGGTCGCGGGCGCGGTCACCTCCTCCACGCTGACGACCGTTGCGGTCTTCCTGCCGATCGGCCTCGTCGGCGGCATGGTGGGCCAGCTCTTCGGCTCGTTCTCCATCACGGTCACCGCCGCGCTGCTCGCCTCGCTGCTTGTCTCGCTCACCGTGGTGCCGGTCTTCTCGTACTGGTTCCTGCGCGCCCCCAAGGGCTCGGCCGGCGTCGACCCGCAGGAGCTGCGCCGCAGGGCCGAGGAGAAGGAGGAGCGCAGCCGCCTCCAGCGGTTCTACGTTCCGGTGCTCCGCTTCGCGACCCGGCGCCGTATCACCAGCCTGGTCATCGCGGCGGTGGTGCTCGTCGCCACCTTCGGCATGGCCCCGCTGCTCAAGACCAACTTCTTCGACCAGGGCGACCAGGACACCCTCTCGCTCACCCAGAAGCTCGACCCGGGCACCAGCCTGCAGGCCGCCGACACCGCGGCCAAAAAGGTCGAGAAGGTGCTCGACGGCATCGACACGATCAAGGACTACCAGGTCACGGTCGGCTCCTCCGGCTTCGCGGCTGCCTTCGGCGGCGGTACGGGCGCCAACCAGGCCTCGTACCAGGTGACCCTGAAGAACGCGTCGGACTACGACAGGACACAGGACCGTATCGAGAAGGGCCTGGCCGGTCTGCGCGGCATCGGCGACGCCAGTGTCGGCAGCGGCGGCGGCTTCGGTGACCAGGACCTGAGCGTCGTGGTCAAGGCCGGCGACGGCGACACCCTGAAGAAGGCGTCCGAGCAGGTACGGGCCGCCGTGGCCAAGCTCGACCACGTCAAGGACGTGGAGAGCGACCTCTCGCAGAGCGTGCCGCGGATCTCCGTGCAGACCAACGACAAGGCGGCTGCCGCGGGCTTCAACGAGACGACGCTCGGCGCTGCCGTGGGCCAGGCGGTCCAGGGCACCACGTCGGCGACCAAGGCGATCCTCGACGACACCGAGCGCGATGTCGTCGTGAAGTCGGCGCAGCCTGCCACCACCCTCGCCCAGCTGAAGAACCTCAGCCTCGGGGCGGTCAAGCTCGGCGACATCGCCACCGTGAAGCTGGTCCCGGGACCGGTCTCGATGACCCGTATCGACGGTGCCCGCGCCGCGACGATCACGGCGAAGCCGACCGGTGACAACACGGGCGCGGTCACCACCGCACTCCAGTCGAAGATCGACGACGTCAAGAAGGAGCTGCCCAGCGGCGCGACCGTCGAGATCGGCGGTGTCTCGTCCGACCAGGGCGACGCGTTCAAGAACCTCGCGCTGGCCATGCTGGCCGCCATCGCGATCGTCTTCATGCTCCTGGTGGCGACGTTCCGCTCGCTGGTCCAGCCGCTGATCCTGCTGGTGTCGA
Source organism: Streptomyces sp. NBC_00859 (assembly GCF_045161865.1). Lineage (NCBI taxonomy): Bacteria > Bacillati > Actinomycetota > Actinomycetes > Kitasatosporales > Streptomycetaceae > Streptomyces > Streptomyces sp. NBC_00859. The sequence goes on from NZ_CP108826.1 coordinate 5,984,843, forward strand.
TCCCGTTCGCGGCCACCGGCGCCATCGGTCTGCTGCTCGTCACCGGCACCCCGATGGGTGTCCCGGCGATGATCGGCATGCTGATGCTGATCGGCATCGTGGTCACCAACGCGATCGTGCTGATCGACCTGATCAACCAGTACCGCTCGCAGGGTCTCGGCGTCGTCGAGGCGGTCGTGGAGGGCGGCAGGCACCGTCTGCGGCCGATCCTGATGACCGCGCTCGCGACGATCTTCGCACTGCTCCCGATGGCGCTCGGCGTCACCGGCGAGGGCGGCTTCATCTCGCAGCCGCTGGCCGTGGTGGTGATCGGTGGTCTGATCACTTCGACGCTGCTGACGCTGCTGCTGGTGCCGACGCTGTACGCGCTGGTGGAGCTCCGCAAGGAGCGCCGCGCGAAGAAGAAGGCCGCCAAGCGCGAGCAGAAGCCGGGCGAAGCGGCTCCGGCGGGCGCCGACTCGTCGTCGGACGAGCCCGAGCCGGCGAACGTCTGACCCCGGGCACGACCGCCGGAGCACGAAACGAGCGGGCCCCGCACACAGCCGTCACAGCTGGGTGCGGGGCCCGCCCGCGTGGTCCGTACGGCCTGAACCGCTTCGGCCCGGCAGGGCGCGGGGCCTACGGCAGCGCCAGCATCCGCTCCAGCGCCATCTTCGCGTACTTCTCGGTCTCCGGATCGACCTCGATCCTGTTCACCGTGGTGCCGTCGGCCAGCGACTCCAGCGTCCACACCAGATGCGGCAGATCGATCCGGTTCATCGTCGAGCAGAAGCACACCGTCTTGTCGAGGAAGACGATCTCCTTGTCCGGGTGGGCGTTGGCCACCCGGCGCACCAGGTTGAGCTCGGTCCCGATCGCCCACTTGGACCCGGCGGGCGCCGCGTCGAGCGCCTTGATGATGTACTCGGTCGATCCCACCTCGTCGGCCGCCGAGACGACCTCGTGCTTGCACTCGGGGTGGACCAGTACCCGTACGCCGGGTATGCGTTCGCGGACGTCGTTGACCGAGTCCAGCGAGAACCGTCCGTGCACCGAGCAGTGCCCGCGCCACAGGATCATCTTCGCGCCGCGCAGCTGCTCGGCGGTGAGGCCGCCGTTCGGCTTGTGCGGGTTGTAGAGGACGCAGTCGTCGAGCGACATCCCCAGGTCCCGGACCGCGGTGTTGCGGCCCAGGTGCTGGTCGGGGAGGAACAGAACCTGCTCGCCCTGCTCGAAGGCCCACTCCAGGGCCCGCTTCGCGTTCGACGAGGTGCAGATCGTGCCGCCGTGCCGGCCGGTGAAGGCCTTGATGTCGGCCGAGGAGTTCATGTACGAGACGGGAACGACGCGCTCGGCGATACCGGCGTCGGTCAGCACGTCCCAGCACTCCGCGACCTGCTCGGCGGTGGCCATGTCGGCCATCGAACAGCCGGCGGCCAGGTCCGGCAGGACGACCTTCTGGTCGTCCGTGGTCAGGATGTCCGCCGACTCGGCCATGAAGTGCACGCCGCAGAAGACGATGTACTCGGCCTCCGGCCTGGCGGCCGCGTCGCGGGCGAGCTTGAAGGAGTCGCCGGTGACGTCGGCGAACTGGATGACCTCGTCGCGCTGGTAGTGGTGGCCGAGCACGAAGACCTTGTCCCCGAGCTTCTCCTTGGCGGCGCGGGCGCGTTCCACCAGGTCAGGGTCGGACGGGGACGGCAGGTCACCCGGGCACTCCACGCCGCGCTCGCTCTTCGGGTCGGCCTCGCGGCCGAGCAGCAGCAGCGCGAGCGGCGACGGCTGTACATCGAGATCCTGGCGGGGCTGGGCGGTGGTCACCACACGCACCCTTTCTTCTCAAGAAACACGCGCGGCTTGTGCCGCTCCGGTGGAGCCGGTGCTGGCACCGGGCCTTCTCGTCGAAATGACGTTATCTATCATAGCCGCTTCACGTCACCTTGACGATGTCGATCTCGTCGATGTGACGTATCCCTGGCCGCCCGGTCCTGTGACGCGGAGGAAAGGGTGTGCGAGCATGAAGGGGCAAAGAGAAGTGCCAGGCCCGGAATGAATCCGCGGCCCTGCCGGTTGCAATGGTCGGCAAGCAGTCCGTACTTCCCCTGCCTCGGCGGGGAGACCCCATCCCGGGAGTGAAGCAGATGTCCGTATCGGACGAGAAGACCACGGTGAGCGACGGCATCCTCCTGTCCGACGCCGCCGCGTCCAAGGTCAAGGCCCTGCTCGACCAGGAAGGCCGTGACGACCTCGCGCTCCGCGTCGCCGTCCAGCCCGGTGGCTGCTCAGGCCTCCGGTATCAGCTCTTCTTCGACGAGCGCTCGCTCGACGGCGATGTGGTCAAGGACTTCGGCGGAGTCAAGGTCGTCACCGACCGGATGAGCGCCCCGTACCTGGGCGGCGCCTCCGTCGACTTCGTCGACACCATCGAGAAGCAGGGCTTCACCATCGACAACCCGAACGCCACCGGCTCGTGCGCCTGCGGCGACTCGTTCAGCTAGCCGGGCCGGGCCGCTCCGTGTGACGCGGCCCGAAGGCACTCGAAGGCGGCGGCCCCGGATCATCCGGGGCCGCCGCCTCTCGCTGTCGCGGAGTCCCTGCCGACTCGGATCCGCGCGGCTCAACTCTGCAGTCACATCTGCGGCACGCGGTCCCCGGTCGCCGCGTCCAGGACCTGGCGGCCGCCCAGCGGCCGGCCCAGTTCCACCTTCTGCGTCATCGCGCCGATGATGTCGGGGCAGACCGTGCCGGGCTTCCGGTGCTGGGCGCCGATCGTCACGCGCACCGTCTTGTCGTCCTCGGTGGTCCGGACGGCGTACTTGCCGCACAGCCGGCCCGTGATGCTCAGCGTGAGACTCCGCCCGTCAGCGCGGTAGGCCGTCGGGCTCTGGCCCGAGCCACCCGGGCTGTTCCCGCCCCCGGACGGTCCCGGCTGCGCCAGATAGCGGCCATCGACCGCCGTCGCGGTGACCGTCCCCGGCTGCGCCGCTCCGGTGGGCCGGGTCTCGAAGAGCCACGAGGGTACGAGGATCTGCCGTCCCCCGGACAGCCGCACCGCGAGCCCGAGTTCCGCGTGGCGGACGGTCACCCGCTGGGGGGCTGCGCTCTTGGACGACGGCGCGCAGGACGCGGACGGCGATGCGCCCGCCGGGCCCCCGGTCAGAGGTTTCATGGTGGCGCAGCCGCCGGTTCCGGCCCCGCCGGCGCCGGCCGTGGGCGTGTTCAGCTGCTTCAGTGCGCCGGCCGCGCTGATCAGCGGATACTCCGCACCCTTGGCGAGGTTCTTCAACGGTCCGCTGCCACGGGTCAGTTGACCGTCCGGTCCGATCTGGAGCCCGGTGGTCCAGCCGTAGGTGGGCAGCCCGCCGACCTTCGGATCGGCGTTCACCACCCGCACCGAACCCATCACCCGGCCGGCGTCGAGCTTCGCGTCACTCTCGCCCAGCGCCTTCAGCAGGGGGGCGGCCGCCGCCTTCGCGGCCTGCTCGCTCACGGCCTTCCCGCCGCCGGCCACGGCGGCGCCTCCGCCCGAACACTCCTTGCCACTGGGGCAGTTGTCGCTTCCGCCGCTGCCGAACCGGGTGAACGTCCAGGTGCCCGGCGCGTGGAGCGCGACCTGGAGCAGCGGGCCGGAACCGTCCTTGCCGGCGCCCACCCGCCAGTCCGTGCCCACGAGCCGGGGTGTACCCGACACGCCGAGCGCACGGGCGAGCCGCGTCACGTCGGCGGCGGTGACGGTTCCGTCGGGGCGGTACACCGGCGCCGACTTCGGCGCGGCCGGCAGAGGCCCGTCGGAGCGGTAGACGCTGCCGTGCGGATCGGGTTCCCCGGGCGCTATACCCGCGGAACCGCCGCCCGGCGCCGACTGGTCCAGCGCGAGGGGGGCGGGCCCCCTCGAATGCGCCGTGCTGCCGGAGCTGCCGGTCTCCGTGCCGCCGCTGTCGTGACCGGCCGCGGTCGCCGCCCAGTAGGCCCCGCCGCCTCCCGCCAGCAGCACCGCCGCCGCTACCGAGGTGACGGCGGCGGGAGACCGCCGCCGACGGGTACGTGCCGTGTCGTGCTCGGGTCGCTCGCTGCTCACCGCATGCTCCTTCGACTCCGCTGCCGTCCACTGCCGTAAGGCTGTTCCCCCGTACGGGGGAACACGGATGGGACGGGGCGGGGGAGCGCACGGTTCCCTCGGCCGGCGGTCCGCCGCCGGGCCGGGCGCTTCCGCGGGGCCCGTCAGTCCCCGTACTCGGACATGGAGTCGATGAGCCGCGCGGACGCGGGCGGCACCGTGATCCCGTGGATCAGGGACGGCGGAACAGGCGTGGGGGCGGGCCCGGCGGGCACCACCCAGTGCGGGGCCATGCGCGCACAGTCGCCGCGCAGGTCGGTCAGGTCGGCTTCGGACTCGGACGGGACTGCGGGGTTCGGCGCGATGGAGTTCGGCATATCTGCACCGTAGGCACGGTGGAGCCGGAGTAGAAAGACCTACTATCGGGTAGTTTCTGCCCTTCGAGCCGAGGCGGCCGAAACGGTAGCGTGAGGTGTCAGCCTCCCTCCTCCACAGGAGTGTCCTCGCCGTGCGCATCGCAGTCACCGGCTCCATCGCCACCGACCACCTCATGACCTTCCCCGGCCGCTTCGCCGACCAGCTGGTCGCCGATCAGCTCCACACGGTCTCCCTCTCCTTCCTGGTCGACACCCTCGACGTACGGCGGGGAGGTGTCGGCGCCAACATCTGCTTCGGTATGGGGCAGCTCGGCACGGCCCCGATCCTGGTCGGCGCCGCGGGCGCGGACTTCGACGAGTACCGCGTCTGGCTCGACCGGCACGGTGTGGACACCGGGTCGGTCCGGATCTCCGAGGTCCTGCACACCGCCCGCTTCGTGTGCACCACGGACGCCGACCACAACCAGATCGGCTCGTTCTACACGGGCGCGATGAGCGAGGCCCGCCAGATCGAGCTCCAGTCGGTCGCCGAGCGGGTCGGCGGTCTCGACCTGGTGCTGATCGGCGCGGACGACCCCGAGGCGATGCTCCGCCATACGGAGGAGTGCCGCACCCGGTCGATCCCGTTCGCGGCAGATTTCTCCCAGCAGATCGCCCGGATGACCGGTGAGGACATCAGGACCCTGCTCGCGGGTGCGACGTACCTCTTCTCCAACGAGTACGAGAAGGGGCTCATCGAGTCCAAGACCGGCTGGACCGAGGACGAGATCCTCGCCAGGGTCGGCCACCGGGTCACCACGCTCGGTGCCCGCGGCGTACGGATCGACCGCAGGGGCGATGAGCCGATCGTGGTCGGCTGCGCGGAGGAGGAGGCCAAGGTCGACCCCACGGGTGTGGGCGACGCGTTCCGCGCCGGCTTCCTGTCGGGGCTCTCGTGGGGGGTGAATCTGGAGCGGGCGGCGCAGATCGGCTGCATGCTGGCCACGCTGGTGATCGAGACGCTGGGCACGCAGGAGTACACCCTGCGCCGCGCCAACTTCATGGACCGCTTCACCAAGGCCTACGGCCACGACGCGGCGGAAGAGGTCAGGACCCACCTCAAGTAGGCGCGCGCCCCCGGATTCCCGACCGTGCCGCTCCGGAATCCGGGGCGGCCTCGTCCGGGTCCGGCCGGCCGCGGCGTCACAGGGCCCGGCCGTCTCACGACACGCGGCGCACCCGGAAGGCGGTACCCCCGTCGACCGGGTGCGCTCCCTCGTAGCCCTGCCCCCGCATCTCGCACCACGCCGGCACATCGAGCCGCGCGGCCTCGTCGTCCGAGAGCACCGTCACCACGCCGCCCACGGGCACATCCCCGATCACCTTGGCGAGCTCGATCACCGGGATCGGGCACCGCTTCCCGAGCGCGTCCACGACGAACTCCGCCGCGGGGCCCGCGCCGGGGGGCACCCCGGCCCCCGCGTCCGGCTCCGCCGTGACATCCGCCGCGGCCCCCGCCTGCGTGCCACGCACCTGCCCCGGAGCCCCGGCCGCCGAGGCCCCGGCGCCCAGCCGCTCACGTACCGAACGGACCACCCCCGGGAGCACCTCCAGGAATCGGTCCACCTCCGCCTCCGCCGCACCGAGGGGCAGCGAGACGCGGACGTTCCCCTCCGAGAGCACCCCCATCGCCCGCAGCACATGACTGGGCGTCAGCGTGCTGCTGGTGCAGGACGAACCGGATGACACGGAGAAACCGGCCATATCCAGCTCGTGCAGCAGGGTCTCCCCGTCGACATAGAGACAGGAGAACGTCACGAGATGCGGCAGCCGCCGCACCGGATCGCCGACCACCTCGACATCAGGCACCAGCTCGCGCACCGAGGCCCTGATCCGGTCCACGAGCCCCCGCAGCCGCGCCGACTCGGCCTCCGCCCCGGCCCGTACGGCCCTCAGTGACGCCGCGGCGGCCACGATCGCCGGGACGTTCTCGAAGCCGGCCGCCCGCCCGGACTCCCGCTCGTCCGCCGGGCCTTGGGGGACGAACCTCACACCTTTCCGTACGGCGAGGAGTCCCACCCCGGCCGGGCCGCCCCACTTGTGCGCGCTGGCGGTGAGCAGTGACCAGTCCCCGCCGACCGGCCCCCAGCCCAGCGACTGGGCCGCGTCCACCAGAAGCGGCACCCCCGCGGCCCGGCAGGCGCCGGCGACCTCGGCCACCGGCTGCTCGGTGCCGACCTCGTGGTTGGCGGACTGCAGACAGGCCAGTGCCGTCCCCGCGTTCAGTGCGGCCGCGAAGGTGCCGGGGTCCACCGCCCCGGTCCGCCCGACCGCCACCTCGGCCACCGAACCGCCCCTCGCCTCATGGGCGGCCGCCGAATGGAGCACGGACGAGTGTTCGACCGCAGACACCACCAGATGGCCGCCGACACGCCGACGGCCAGAAAGAGCGCCGGCAATTCCGGAGTGGACCGCCCGGGTCCCCGACGAGGTGAATACGAGCTCGTCCGGGCGGCATCCGACCGCTTCGGCAGCCGCCTCCCGGGCCGCGTCGAGCAACAGCCGCACCCGCCTGCCCTCCCGGTACAGGCGGGCCGGATCGGCCCAGCCGTCGTCCAGGGAGGCTTGCAGGGCCTGACGTGCGACGGGGTGCAGGGGTGCGGAGGACGCGACATCGAAGTAGGGCACGGCGTCACGCTAGCCGCCGGGCGCGGACGGGCCGTCCGCCGTCCCCGGGGAGGGACCGTCAGATGCCCGCCGGAAGCCGGGATTCCACCCCTTCGGGGTGTCGGACGGCGCGTTGGGCACCCTCCCCGCGCGGCCCCAAATGGCCTCCAGTAGGGTTTGGTCCGCATAAACATCCAAACCCCTGCCCGAGCAGGACCGGCGACCGACCTCGATGCGGCCGCAGCCGGCCGCACGGGCGAGACTCTCGGGAAGGCGCTACGTGAGTCCCAACGGCTCCGACCGCTCGTCGCGGCGCCCGATGCGGCGGAAGCTGCCGCAGGTGCTGACTGCGGGCCTGATCCTTGTAACCGCTACCGGTTGCTCGTACAAGGATTTCCCCCGCCTTGGTATGCCCACCCCGGTAACGGAAGAGGCACCTCGGATCCTCTCCCTCTGGCAGGGCTCGTGGGCGGCAGCGCTCGCCACGGGCGTGCTGGTGTGGGGGCTGATCATCTGGAGTGTCATCTTCCACCGGCGTAGCCGGACCAAGGTGGAGGTACCTCCGCAGACCCGGTACAACATGCCCATCGAGGCCTTGTACACCGTGGTCCCTCTCATCATCGTCTCGGTGCTCTTCTACTTCACCGCGCGCGATGAGTCGAAGATCCTCAATCTCTCGCCGAAACCCGCCCACACGGTCAACGTGGTCGGATTCCAGTGGAGCTGGGGCTTCAACTACGTGGAGGACGTGGACGGCAACCCGTCCACGGGCAACGCGGCGAAGACCACAGAGCTGTCCGACATTCCGGACCGCTTCACCAAGCAATTCCCCAAGGGAGCCGAAGGCGTCTACGACGTCGGCACGCCGGCCTCCAAGAACCCGCAGACCGGCAACCCGGGGCCGACCCTCTGGCTGCCCAAGGGCGAGAAGGTCCGCTTCGTTCTCACGTCGCGCGACGTCATCCATGACTTCTGGGTGGTGCCGTTCCTCATGAAGATGGACGTTGTCCCGGGCCACACCAACTCCTTCGAGGTGACCCCCAACCAGGAGGGCACCTTCCTGGGCAAGTGCGCTGAGCTGTGCGGCGTAGACCACTCCCGGATGCTCTTCAACGTGAAGGTCGTCTCCCCGGAGCGCTACAAGCAGCACCTCAAGGACCTGGCGACCAAGCAGCACCAGAACGGCTACATCCCCGCCGGGATCGCGCAGACTGGCCACGCCAAGAACGCGGAGACGAACAACCTGTGAGCATCCTCAACGAACCTCAGGGTGCCGCCGCAGCAGACGACTCCTACGAGAGCGAGCTGCCGGTACGGCGCAAAGAGCCGGGAAACATCGTCATCAAGTGGATGACCACCACTGATCACAAGACGATCGGCACGATGTATCTGGTCACATCGTTCGCCTTCTTCTGCATCGGCGGTGTGCTGGCGCTCGTCATGCGCGCCGAGCTGGCCCGTCCGGGTACGCAGATCGTGTCGAACGAGCAGTTCAACCAGGCGTTCACGATGCACGGCACGATCATGCTGCTGATGTTCGCGACGCCGCTCTTCGCCGGGTTCGCGAACTGGATCATGCCGTTGCAGATCGGGGCGCCCGATGTGGCGTTCCCGCGGCTGAACATGTTCGCGTACTGGCTGTACCTCTTCGGCTCGCTCATCGCGGTCGGTGGATTCATCACCCCGGACGGCGCGGCCGACTTCGGCTGGTTCGCCTACTCCCCGCTGTCGGACGCAGTCCGGTCACCGGGTGTCGGCGCCGATATGTGGATCATGGGTCTGGCCTTCTCGGGCTTCGGCACGATCCTCGGCTCGGTCAACTTCATCACCACGATCATCTGCATGCGCGCGCCCGGCATGACGATGTTCCGTATGCCGATCTTCGTGTGGAACGTCCTGCTGACCGGTGTCCTGGTCCTGCTGGCCTTCCCGGTACTCGCCGCCGCACTCTTCGCGCTGGAGGCGGACCGCAAGTTCGGCGCTCATGTATTCGATGCGTCAAATGGCGGCGCGCTCCTATGGCAACACCTCTTCTGGTTCTTCGGCCATCCAGAGGTGTACATCATCGCGCTGCCATTCTTCGGAATTATTTCCGAAGTGATTCCAGTGTTCTCCAGAAAGCCGATGTTCGGATACATCGGCCTGGTCGCCGCGACGATTTCGATCGCCGGTCTCTCCGTGACGGTGTGGGCCCACCACATGTACGTCACCGGCGGTGTGCTCCTGCCGTTCTTCTCCTTCATGACCTTCCTGATCGCAGTGCCGACCGGTGTGAAGTTCTTCAACTGGATCGGCACGATGTGGAAGGGGTCGCTGTCCTTCGAGACACCGATGCTCTGGGCCGTCGGCTTCCTGATCACCTTCACCTTCGGTGGTCTGACCGGCGTCATCCTGGCTTCGCCCCCGATGGACTTCCACGTCTCCGACTCGTACTTCGTCGTCGCGCACTTCCACTACGTCATCTTCGGCACCGTGGTCTTCGCGATGTTCTCCGGATTCCACTTCTGGTGGCCGAAGTTCACGGGCAAGATGCTGGACGAGCGGCTCGGCAAGATCACCTTCTGGACGCTGTTCGTGGGCTTCCACGGGACGTTCCTGGTGCAGCACTGGCTGGGTGTCGAGGGCATGCCGCGCCGCTACGCGGACTACCTGGCAGCTGACGGCTTCACCACGCTGAACACCATCTCGACCATCAGCTCCTTCCTGCTGGGCCTGTCGATCCTGCCGTTCTTCTACAACGTCTGGAAGACCGCCAAGTACGGCAAGAAGGTCGAGGTCGACGACCCGTGGGGCTACGGCCGTTCGCTCGAATGGGCGACGTCCTGCCCGCCGCCCCGGCACAACTTCACGACCCTCCCGAGGATCCGCTCCGAATCCCCGGCGTTCGACCTGCACCACCCGGAGATCGCGGCTCTCGACCAGCTCGAGAACCACGGTTCCGGTGACAAGGTCCTGTCCGGCGGCAAGGAGGCGGGCAAGTGAAGGTCCAAGGCAAGATGTTCATCGGGCTGGCCATCTTCATCCTCGCCTCGGCGGTCGTCTACGGCGTGTGGTCGAAGGAGGCAGCCGGAACGACGGCCCTCTTCATGGCCTTCGGGCTGAGCATCATGATCGGCTTCTACCTGGCCTTCACGGCCAGGCGGATCGACGCCGGCGCGATGGACAACAAGGAGGCCGACGTCGCGGACGACGCCGGTGAGGTGGGCTTCTTCGCCCCGCACAGCTGGCAGCCGATCTCGCTGGCCGTGGGTGGTGCGCTCGCCTTCCTGGCCATCGCCATGGGCTGGTGGCTGCTGTACTTCTCGGCACCGCTCGTAGTGGTCGGCCTCTGGGGCTGGGTCTTCGAGTTCTACCGCGGGGAGAACCAGAACCAGTAGGGGCTGCTCGCTCCACCGCTGGACCGAACGAGGGGCCCGGACGCCGATCAGGTGTCCGGGCCCCCTCGTTTGCAGTCATCCGGCGTGCCGTTACCAGGCAATCTTCATAACGTGTGCATATGAGACAAGCACCTCGAATCCGTACGGTCCTGAGCTGCACGCTGCTGGTCGTGTCCCTTGGGGCGGCGGCTACCGCGTGCGGCACGTCCGGCAGTAATCCGCTCGCCGCTTCGCCGTTCAACGCGGGTGATTCGATATCCGTCAACGGCCCCTCGGGTGACGGCAAGGCCAACCCCGACAAGCCGCTCGAAATCACCTCCAAGGGTGACGGTGGCCGCATCACCGATGTGACGGCCACGGACGGCACAGGGCGCCAGCTGGCGGGCGAACTCTCCGCCGACGGCACCAGGTGGCACAACACCGTCCCGCTGGCCGCAGGTGTGCACTACACGGTCCGGGTCGCCACCGAGGACGACGACGGCGCGCCGGGCAACCGGACGATGACCTTCGACACCGCCTCCGCCTCCCACCGGCTCAACGTCACATTCGGCCCCAAGGGGGGCGAGTACGGCGTCGGCCAGCCGGTCACCGCCCAACTCAGCGCCCCGGTCAAGGGCAAGGCCGCCCGCGCCCAGGTCGAGCGCGCCCTGAAGGTGGACTCGATGCCCTCCGTCGAAGGCGCCTGGTACTGGGTGGACAGCAAGACGCTGCACTACCGGCCCAAGGAGTACTGGCCCGCGCACGCCACGATCAACGTGCACAGCAACCTCAACGGGATCAAGGTGGCCGACAAGCTCTACGGCGGCGCCGCCAAGCCGCTGAGGCTGAGGACGGGGGACCGGCTGGAGGCCATAACGGACGCCTCGTCCCACGAGATGACGGTCAAGCGCGACGGTCAGGTGATCAACACCATCCCGGTGACCACCGGCAAGCCGGGCTTCTCCACCCGTAACGGCGTCAAGGTCGTGCTGGGCAAGACGTACTTCATCCGCATGACCAGTTCCAGCATCGGGATAGCCGCCGGCAGCTCCGACTCGTACGACCTGCCGGTCTACTACGCGACGCAGGTCACACTCAGCGGTGAGTACGTGCACGCCGCGCCCTGGTCCGAAGGATCCCAGGGCTCCGCCAACACCAGCCACGGCTGCACCGGTATGAGCACGGGCAACGCCGCCTGGTTCTTCAACCACGTGCGCCAGGGCGACATAGTCAAGGTCGTCGGCAGCGACGGCGACACCATGACGCCCTTCGACAACGGCTACGGCGACTGGAACGTGTCCTGGGCCAAATGGGCGAAGGGCAGCGCCCTGACGGACGGGAAGCAGAACACCGGGACCCCCGCGCAGACGGACCGGCTGCGGCCCGCCGCGCTCTGATCCCCGGCGGCTCCGTGCCTCCGCGGGGGAGGGTGTCGATTCCCCTGGTCCCGAATGGCCCCGACCGGTCAGGACCGGATCAGGACCCCGCGGAGACGGTGCCCGCCGAGAGCCGGCCACGCACCAGGGCGGCCAGTGTGCCCGCGAACTCCACCGGCTCCACCGGAAGGGTCACCGCAGCGTCCGCGCGGCTCCAGGTGGCCAGCCAGGCGTCCTGCGGACGCCCGATCAGCAGCAGCACGGGCGGGCAGTGGAAGATCTCGTCCTTGATCTGCCTGCAGACGCCCATACCGCCCGCGGGAACCGACTCGCCGTCCAGTACGCAGACGTCGATCCCGCCGTTGTCCAGGGCGCCGAGCACCGCGTCGAGCGTCGCGCACTCCAGGTACTGCACCGGCGGCACGTCCGAAGCCGGCCTGCGACCCGCCGCGAGCCGAACCTGTTCACGGGTGTTCGCGTTGTCGCTGTAGACCAGGACCGTGGCGCTCGGCTGCATTGTTCCTCCGTGACGGCTGTGTCTGCGGGGTCTGCGGGATCTGCGGGGCCCGCGGGGCCCGTTGGGCTTGGACCTTGGCGCGGATGCTACTCCGTCCGACACCTCGTCAACACCGTTACGGACCTGCTCGCGATGGGCCGTTCGGGCTGGACACGAGCCGCTGACACACCGAACGGCACCCCCCAGGGTGAGGGCGGGATAAGCGACCGACATAATGTCGGTCGTGGCGACAGCAACGACAGTAGAAACCGGGCACGCGCACCCGTCGGTCAATCGGCCGAACCTCACCAGCGTCGGAACCATCATCTGGTTGAGTTCCGAGCTGATGTTCTTCGCGGCCCTCTTCGCGATGTACTTCACCCTGCGATCGGTGACGGGTCCCGAGCACTGGAAGGATATGGCGTCCTCGCTGAACGTTCCTTTCTCGGCGACGAACACCACGATCCTTGTGCTCTCTTCCCTCACATGCCAGCTCGGCGTCTTCGCCGCCGAGCGCGGCGATGTGAAGAAGTTGCGCTCGTGGTTCTCGATCACGTTCGTGATGGGTGCGATCTTCATCGGAGGCCAGATCTTCGAGTACACCAGCCTGGTGAAGGAGGACGGCCTCTCGCTCTCCTCCGACCCGTACGGCTCGGTGTTCTACCTGACTACCGGCTTCCACGGCTTGCACGTGACAGGCGGCCTGATCGCCTTCCTGTTCGTACTCGGCAGGACATACGCGGCCAAGAGATTCACGCACCAGCAGGCAACCGCAGCCATCGTCGTGTCCTATTACTGGCACTTCGTCGATGTCGTGTGGATCGGCCTCTTCGCGACGATTTACCTGATCAAGTAATCGGGCCCGACGCCCCACTCATCCAGCAAGCACCGACGCAGAAGATCCTGACACCGGGGTAATCCGTGAAAAAGCTCTCCGCACGACGACGCCACCCGTTGGCGGCGGTCGTCGTCCTACTCCTCGCGCTGGCGGCCACCGGGGGGCTGTATGCCGCGTTCGCGCCCGCGGGCAAGGCGCAGGCCGACGACACCTCCCAGTCCCTCGCCATCAGTGAGGGCAAGAAGCTGTTCTCCGTGGGCTGCGCAAGCTGCCACGGAATGGGCGGCCAGGGCACGTCCGACGGCCCCAGCCTGGTCGGCGTCGGCTCAGCCGCCGTGGACTTCCAGGTCGGCACCGGCCGTATGCCCGCGCAGCAGCCCGGCGCCCAGGTGCCGAAGAAGAAGGTCATCTACTCGCAGGGCGACATCGACCAGCTCGCCGCCTACGTGGCTTCCCTCGGCGCCGGACCCATCGCGCCGACCTCGAAGCAGTACAGCGACAAGGGCGCCGACGTCGCAGCCGGTGGCCAGCTCTTCCGCACCAACTGCGCCCAGTGCCACAACTTCACGGGTGAGGGCGGTGCTCTGACGCACGGCAAGTTCGCCCCGAGCCTTGAAGGCGTGGACCCGAAGCACATCTACGAGGCCATGCAGACCGGCCCGCAGAACATGCCGAACTTCCCCGACACGACGATGCCGGAGAAGCAGAAGCAGAACATCATCGCATTCGTCAAGACCGTCAACGGCGACAACTCCGCCAGCGAGGGCGGCCTCAAGCTGGGCGGCCTCGGCCCGGTCAGCGAAGGTCTGTTCGGCTGGATCTTCGGACTCGGTGCGCTGATCGCGGTTGCCATCTGGGTCGCGGCCCACACCGCTAAGGCCAAGAAGTCATGAGTAGCCAAGAGAATTCCGAAGAGAACCTGCCGAGTGAGCAGGATGCCGCGCACGGCGCGGTGGAGACCGCGAAGGATCCGTTCGCGGATCCGGGACTGCCGGCCCACAAGCCGCGTATCCAGGACATCGACGAGCGGGCAGCCAAGCGCTCCGAGCGCGTGGTCGCCTTCCTGTTCACGCTCTCGATGCTGGCGACGATCGCGTTCATCGCGTCCTACGTGATCTTCCCGGTCGACAAGATCGTCTTCATCTTCCCGTTCGGGCACGTGAGCGCGCTCAACTTCTCCCTGGGGCTGACCCTGGGCGTGGCGCTCTTCACGATCGGCGCGGGCGCGGTCCACTGGGCCCGCACGCTGATGTCGGACGTCGAGATGCCGGCCGAGCGCCACCCGATCGAGGCCCCGGCCGAGGTCAAGGCGCAGGTCATGGCGGACTTCGCGGCAGGCGCCGCCGAGTCCGGCTTCGGCCGCCGCAAGCTGATCCGCACCACGCTGTTCGGCGCGATGGCCATGGTGCCGCTCGCCGGTGTGATGCTGCTGCGCGACCTCGGTCCGCTGCCGGAGAAGAAGCTCCGCAAGACCCTTTGGGCGCGCGGCAAGGTGCTCATCAACATGAACACCAACCAGCCTCTGCGCCCCGAGGACGTGGCCGTCGGTTCGCTGACGTTCGCCATGCCCCAGGGTCTCGAGGAGTCCGACGAGGACTTCCAGACGCAGATCGCCAAGGCTGCCCTGATGATCGTCCGTATCCAGCCGGACAACATCAAGGACAAGAAGGAACGCGAGTGGGCCCACGACGGCATCGTCGCGTTCTCGAAGATCTGCACCCACGTCGGCTGCCCGATCAGCCTGTACGAGCAGCAGACGCACCACGTGCTCTGCCCGTGCCACCAGTCCACCTTCGACCTGTCCGACGGCGCCCGCGTCATCTTCGGCCCGGCCGGCCACGCCCTTCCGCAGCTGCGGATCGGTGTGAACGGCGAGGGTAATCTCGAAGCGCTCGGCGACTTCGCAGAGCCCGTCGGTCCTGCCTTCTGGGAGCGCGGATGAGCACCGTGACGGATTCACAGCGCAAGGCGCCCGCCGGCGAGCGGGTGGCCGACTGGGCCGACGGCCGTCTGGGCATCTACGGCCTGGCCAAGACCAACATGCGCAAGATCTTCCCGGACCACTGGTCCTTCATGCTCGGGGAGATCTGCCTCTACAGCTTCATCATCATCATCCTCACGGGTGTGTATCTGACGCTGTTCTTCCACCCGAGCATGAACGAGGTCGTCTACGACGGCCCGTACGTGCCGCTCCAGGGCATCCACATGTCCGAGGCGTACGCCTCGACGGTGAACATCAGCCTGGAGGTCCGCGGCGGACTGCTCATCCGGCAGATCCACCACTGGGCGGCGCTGGTCTTCCTGGCCGGCATGCTGGTGCACATGATGCGCGTGTTCTTCACGGGCGCCTTCCGCAAGCCGCGCGAGATCAACTGGCTCTTCGGCTTCCTGCTGCTGGTGCTCGGGATGTTCACCGGGTTCACCGGCTACTCCCTCCCGGACGACCTGCTGTCCGGCACGGGTGTGCGGTTCATGGAGGGCGTCATGCTCTCCATCCCGATCGTCGGCTCGTACCTGTCGATGTTCCTGTACGGCGGTGAGTTCCCCGGCGGCGACTTCGTCTCGCGGTTCTACTCGGTCCACGTACTGCTGCTGCCGGGCATCATGCTCGGGCTGCTGGTCGGCCACCTGATCCTGGTCTTCTACCACAAGCACACGCAGTTCGCGGGTCCGGGCAAGTCCAACAAGAACGTGGTCGGCATGCCGCTGCTGCCGGTCTACATGGCCAAGGCCGGGGGCTTCTTCTTCCTGGTCTTCGGTGTCATCGCGGCGATGGCGGCGATCGCCTCGATCAACCCGATCTGGGAGATCGGCCCGTACCGCCCGGACCAGGTGTCGACCGGCGCCCAGCCCGACTGGTACATGGGCTTCTCCGAAGGACTCGTCCGCATCATGCCGGGCTGGGAGATCAACGCCTGGGGTCACACGCTCGTCCTGGGTGTGTTCATCCCGATCGTGGTCTTCCCGCTGGTCCTGGTCGGGATCGGTGTCTACCCCTTCATCGAGTCCTGGATCACCGGGGACAAGCGCGAGCACCACATCCTGGACCGCCCGCGCAACGCCCCGACGCGTACGGGTCTCGGCGTCGCCTGGATCACGCTGTATCTGATCCTGCTCGTCGGTGGCGGCAACGACCTCTGGGCGACGCACTTCGATCTGTCGATCAACGCGATCACCTGGTTCGTACGGATCGGGATGTTCGTCGGACCGGTCATCGCCTTCATCGTGGCCAAGCGCTGGTGCCTGGGTCTTCAGCGCCGTGACCGGGAGAAGGTGCTGCACGGGCGTGAGTCCGGCATCATCAAGCGCCTCCCGCACGGTGAGTTCATCGAGGTCCACGAGCCGCTCAAGGCCGAGCAGCTGCACACCCTGACCGCGCACGAGCAGTACCAGCCGCTCGAGATCGGCCCAGAGGTCGACGAGAACGGTGTCGCGCGCAAGGTGTCCCGCCTGACCAAGGTCCGCGCCAAGCTGAGCAAGGGCTACTACGGCGAGCACAACCAGATCGAGAAGCCCACTGCCGAGGAGTACAAGGAGATCACCAGCGGCCACGGTCACCACTGATCACCTGACCGACTGAGAAGTCGCCACAGCAGGAGCCCCGTCCATTCGATGGACGGGGCTCTTCGCTGTCCACGGAGCTGGCTAAGCTGGCTCCAGCCCTGTTCGACGGCGTACCCAGGAGTGGACCATGAGCGTTGAGACCCCTGTCGGCGGCGACAGCGTGGCGGCGCACTCCTGGCCGGGCGTACTCGACGCCCTGCTCAGCGGCGTCGACCAGAGTGCGGACGCCACAGCCTGGGCCATGGACCGCATCATGAGCGGCGAGGCGACCGACGCCCAGATCGCCGGCTTCGTGGTCGCTCTGCGCGCCAAGGGGGAGACCGTCGCGGAGATCAGCGGCCTCGTCCGGGCGATGTACGCGCACGCCAGGCTGATCGACGTGCCGGGGCCGAGCGTGGACATCGTCGGGACCGGCGGCGACGGTGCGAACACCGTGAACATCTCCACCATGTCGTCCATCGTCGTGGCGGGCACCGGCGCCAGGGTCGTCAAGCACGGCAACCGCGCGGCGTCGTCCCAGAGCGGGGCGTCCGATGTCCTGGAGAAGCTCGGCGTCAATCTGCAGCTGACCCCGGAGCGGGTCGTGGAGGTCGCGGGCGAGGCGGGGATCACCTACTGCTTCGCGGTGAAGTTCCACCCCGCGCTGCGCTACGTGGCCGCGGCGCGCAGGGAGCTGGGCATCCGCACCACCTTCAACTTCCTCGGGCCGCTCACCAACCCGGCGAAGGTCGGGGCGCAGGCGACCGGTGTCTCCGACGCGCGGGTGGCGCCCATCATCGCGGGCGTGCTCGCCGAGCGCGGATCGTCCGCCCTGGTGTTCCGCGGTGACGACGGGCTGGACGAACTCACCACCACCGCCACCTCCAGGGTCTGGACCGTGGCAGGCGGCACGGTGCGTGAGGAGTCCTTCGACCCGCGCGACGTGGGCATCGGACTGGTTCCGGTGGAGGCGCTCCGCGGCGGGGACGCGTCGTACAACGCGGATGTGGCCCGCAGGCTGCTGGCCGGCGAATCCGGTCCGGTACGGGACGCGGTGCTGCTCAACTCGGCGGCGGCGCTGGTCGCGCTGGACCCGGGCCGCGGGACCCTCAACGAGCAGATCGCGGCGGGCGTCGCCCGAGCGGCCGAGTCCATCGACTCGGGTGCGGCGGGCCGGGCGCTGGAGCGCTGGGTCGCCGCCAGCAACGCCTGAGCCCCTCCGCGGACGTGCCGGGGAGCGGTTCCGCAGCCCCTCCGGCCGGGTACACCGGTCTCATGCTGTGGACTGCGCCTTGGCGCGTCCGTGGACGTATGGCAGGATTCTCTTCAGGTCATGAGTGACAGCGACTACGGCCCCAGCCCGCTGTCCGGCAACCCTCCGTCCGTGGCGGGGTGCCCTGGGTGAAGACCAGGCCGTGGGCAGCGAAGTCCTCGGCAAGCGCGGATCCCTCGACAGGGATCCTGGTCGTCGAGGGAGTTCTTCCGTGGTTCAGCGAATGCGATAGGGCACTAGCCCCCTTCTCCGCACCTTTCTCCGCACTGCCGCGTGTGGCACGCGTTCAGTGCATTCGCCTGCCTTTTTCCGGGAGTTCGTCATGTCTGTCCCCACCGCTGCCGCCGACTCGTCGGTTTGTCAGGATTCCTCCGAGAACCTCCCCGTTCTCGGCAGGGATGTCCTCGTCCCGCTCGTCACCGGTGGCGAGGTCACCTACGCGGCGCTGGACTACGCGGCGAGCGCCCCGGCCCTGCAGCGGGTCTGGGACGACGTGGCGGCGTACGCCCCGTACTACGGCAGCGTGCACCGCGGTGCGGGTTACCTCTCGCAGCTCTCCACCGACCTCTTCGAGAACAGCCGGGTGACCGTCGCCGAGTTCCTCGGCTGCCGCCCGGACGACCAGGTCGTCTTCACCCGTTCCACGACGGACTCGCTCAATCTGCTGGCCGCTGTGGTCCCGGCCGACTGCGAGGTCTTCGTGTTCGAGACCGAGCACCACGCCTCGCTGCTGCCCTGGCGCAACGCGACCGTCACCTACCTGAACGCCCCGCGCACCCCTCAGCAGGCGGTCGAGACGCTGGAGCGCGCGCTGGAGGCCCGTACGGACCGGCGGACGCCCGCCCTGGTCTGCGTCACGGGCGCCTCGAACGTCACCGGCGAGCTGTGGCCGGTGAAGGAGCTCGCCGCCGCCGCGCACGCCCACGGAGCCCGCATCGTGCTGGACGCCGCGCAGCTGGCGCCGCACCACCCCGTCGACATCGAGGAGCTGGACGTCGACTGGGTCGCCTTCTCCGGTCACAAGCTGTACGCGCCGTTCGGCTCCGGGGTCCTCGCGGGCCGCTCGGACTGGCTGCGCGACGCCGAGCCTTACCTCGCGGGCGGCGGTGCCTCCCGCACGGTGGCCAGGCGCACCGACGGTGGTGTCGACGTCGAGTGGCACACCACGGCCGCCCGCCACGAGGCCGGGTCGCCCAACGTCATCGGCGTCCACTCCATCGCCTCCGCCTGCCGGGCCCTCACCGAGGCGGGCTTCGACTCCCTGGTCGAGCGCGAGCAGACGCTGGTCAGCAAGGTCCTCGGAGGGCTCGCCGAGGTCGAGGCGGTCAAGGTGCTCTCGCTCTTCGGTGACGACGCCCCGCGGGTCGGTGTCATCTCGTTCGTGGTGGACGGCTGGAACAGCTCGCACTTCGCCGCCGCGCTCTCCGCCGAGTACGGCATCGGGGTGCGCGACGGTCTGTTCTGCGCCCACCCGCTCGTCCGGACCCTGCTCGGCAGTGACCCGCAGGACCAGGGGGAGTGCGGGGCCCCGGAGGGCGAGCCCGGCGAGCGCTCGCTCAACGCCGTCCGGGTGAGCTTCGGCGCCGGTACGCCCGACGAGCACGTGGAGCGCTTCGTGGGAGCGGTGAAGGAACTGGTGCGCAACGGCGCCCGCTGGAACTACCGCACCGAGGACGGACGCTGCGTGCCGGCTGTCTGACCGCGACGACGCCGGTAACTTGCCGCCCACCGGCCGTCCCGCCGCGACGGAGCCTCACGGCCCCGCCCGGCAGGGCGGCCGTTACGCGTCCAGGCCGATGGCGAAGGCGGCTTCCAGGTCGTGCTGCGAGTACGTACGGAAGGCCACATGCGTGTCCGTCGCCTCCACCCCCGGGATCTTGCTGATCCGGCCGGGGATGATGTCCGCCAGATCGTCGTGGCGGGCCACCCTGACCAGCGCGATCAGGTCGTACGTACCGGTGACGGAGTAGACCTCGCTGATGTTCTCCAGAGCGGCGAGCGATTCGGCGATCTCGGGGATCCGGTCCACGCTGGTCTTGATGAGCACGATCGCGGTGATCACGGCTTGCTTTCTCCCTCGGTGGCCCTCGCTGGGAGTTTCACTCTAGTCGTACGCCAGTACCTCACCGCCGCGTAGCCGAAGCCCAGCGAGAACCCCACCAGATGTGCCGTATAGGCGACCCCGGGGCCGGTGCCGCTCTGCTGTCCGGCCGCCAGCCACTGCAGGACGAACCAGAAGACGAGCACGATCCAGGCGGGGAAGCGCAGCGGCAGGAACAGCAGGAACGGGAAGATGCTCGTGACCCGGGCCCGGGGGAAGAGGCTCAGGAAGGCGCCGAGCACCGCAGAGATCGCACCCGAAGCTCCCACCAGGGTCTGGTCCGACGCCGAGTGCGTGAGCGCGTACGCCGCCAGGGCGATGTAGCCGCTCACGAGGTAGAAGACCGCGAAGTGCAGGCGCCCCATGCGCTCCTCGGCCATCGCGCCGAAGACGTAGAGGAACAGCATGTTGCCGAGCAGATGCAGCCAGTTGGCGTGGATGAAGAGCGCGGTGAGCGGGGTGAGGAGGGCCCCCGCCGCCCCGCTCATCAGTTCGGTGGGGACGACGCCCCAGTGTTCGAAGTACGCGCTCTGCGCCGCAAGGAGATTGTCCCCGGTGCCGTAGGCCGGATCGAGGCCCGAGACGGGGCTCATCAGGAAGACCAGGCAGCAGAGGCCGATGAGGCCGTACGTCACCACCGGGCCGCCGGGCGGTTCACCGCTCCGCCTCGGTGCCTTCCCTCGCGGTGCATGCCGCCACGTGAACATTCACCGAGCATGGCCCAACCGGACGCAATCGGGCAGATCGCCTCGCCGGGCTCCCCCCGGCCGGCAGGTCCGCCCCCGGGGTATGCCGTAGGCCGTAGGGTTGCGGGGAGTACATCCGCAGTTCGATGGCGCACCGCGACCGACGCAGTACGAACGAAGAGGACGGCACGTATGACGACGGTTCCCATGCCGACCGCCGATACCCGGTGGCGCTGCACGCTCTGCGGCAATCTCACGCGTTTCGATGTGACGCGCTCGTCGAAGGTTGTCGAGTACATACATCTTGACCTGGCCGGTGAGCCCAAGGTGGAGGAGCGCGAGGTGGTCAGTGAGACCATCGAGTCGGTGCGCTGCCGCTGGTGCAACGCGGTGGATCAGATCGAGCTGGTGGACAGGCCGGGCGGCGGCTCCTGAGGGAGCCCCCTGAAGAGTGACAGTGGGGTGACGGATGGTGGAGGCTGAACGCGGTGCGGAGCCGGCCGGTGCGGCCGGTGACGCCGCAGAGGCGCTCGACCGTCCGCTGCCGGAGGCGGTGCGGCGGCGCGTCGTCGCGCTCGTCTCCGACGCCTTCGGCGGACTGACCGTCCCCGAACTCCCTGCGCAGTTGCGGCAGTACGCGCGGTTCACTCCCACCAGGCGTGCCAAGTTCGCGGGCAACGCGATGGCTGCGGCCCTGGCGGGCGACCCCGCTTTCCGGCGGCGCATCGGCGAGCGGCTGAAGGAGTCCCAGACCGAACTGGCCGGGGCGCTGGAAGCCGGCTCGCCGCCCGCCGCCGCCGACCCGGTGGATGTGGCCGCCGCCGCGTACGTGCTGCGCCCGGCCGGCTGGGTGAAGCTGGTGGAGGCCGCGGGCGAGGAGGCCGAACGCGCCGTCGCCGAACGCGCGGACGAGGCGGCCCAGGAGGAGCTGGAGCGGCTGCGCGCGGAACTCGCCGAAGCGCGGGCGCAGACCAGGTCCGAGAACGAGCGGCTGCGTGCTGAGCTGGATACGGCCCGCAGGGATGCTGAATCGCTTCAGCGCAAGCTGCGCAGCGCGCAGAGCGACGTGAAGCGCGGCGAGGCGGCGCTCCGCCGCTCCGGCTCCGAGATCGACGCGATCAGGTCCGACGCCGCGTCCCGGGTCGCCGCGTCGGAGAGCGAGTCGCGGCGCCTGAAGGCGCGGCTCGGCGAGGCCGAGGCGGCGGTCGAGGCCGGCCGCCGCTCCGTGCGCGAGGGGCGTTCCGTCGAGGACATGCGGCTGCGTCTGCTGCTGGACACGGTGCTCGACGCGGCCCAGGGGCTGCGCCGTGAACTGGCCCTGCCGCCCGTGACGTTGCGCCCGGCGGACTCCGTCGACGCGGTCGAGCCCGGCCGGCTCTCGCCCAAGGACGTCGCGGCCAGGGCGCTTTCGGACACCGACCCGGCCCTGCTGGACCAGCTGCTCTCGCTGCCGCAGGCCCACCTGGTGGTGGACGGCTACAACGTCACCAAGACCGGCTATCCGCAGCTGCCGCTGGAGAAGCAGCGGCTGCGCCTGCTCGGCGGCCTCTCGATGCTCGCCGCGCAGACGGGCGCCGAGATGACCTGTGTCTTCGACGGGGCCGAGCTGGCGGCGCCGGTGCTGCTCGCGCCGCCGCGCGGCGTGCGGGTGCTCTTCAGCAAGCCCGGCGTCACCGCGGACGAGGTGATCCGTCAGCTCGTCAGGGCCGAGCCGTCCGGGCGTCCCGTGGTCGTCGTGTCGGCCGACCGGGAGGTCGCCGACGGTGTGGCCAGGTCGGGTGCGAGGCCCGTCGCGTCCGTCTTGTTGCTGAAGAGGCTTTCGCGCGTCTAGTAACTCCTGTGGCCAATGCCCGACTTCGTGGCGCACGGTGTTCGGCGGAGCGTCAAGTGACCGTTACTGCCCGTGCGATGTCTGCAAAATATGCATGCGATGACCGAGATTTTTGGCAACAGGATTTGAACTGATCACAAGAAGGTCACTAAGGTCGAGCCTCGAACCTTCGCGCGGTCGACCACTCATTCGGAGTGGCAGCGAAGGGACCGCCGATGTCTCACGGTTCAGTTACGTGTTCGGCGGCTCTGAGGAAGAAGGAGCTCGCCTCCGTGGCGTCCCACCGTCGTCCCAAGCCTGCGAGCCGCACTCGTGTGACCGTGCTCACCGCGACCGCTGCCGCAGCCGTGGCCCTGACCGCCCAGTCCGCGCACGCCGACCCCAAGCCGACCAAGAGCGAGGTCAAGGCGAAGGTCGACAAGCTCTACGAGGACGTCGACGCGGTCAGCCAGAAGTACGACGGCGCCAAGGACCAGCAGGACAAGCTCAAGAAGCAGGTCGACGACCTCCAGGACAACGTGGCCCGGGGTCAGGGCGACCTCAACAAGCTGCGGGGCGAGCTCGGTTCGATGGCGAGCGCCCAGTACCGCTCGGGCGGCATCGACCCGTCGGTCCAGCTCTTCCTCTCGTCCGACCCGGACACCTTCCTGGACAAGGCCACCGCGCAGGACCAGCTCAGCGGCCAGCAGGCCGACGCGGTCAAGAAGATCCAGGCCAAGCAGCGCACCCTCGCCCAGCAGCGTTCCGAGGCGCAGGACAAGCTCAAGGACCTGGCGTCGACGCGCAAGGAACTCGGCAAGAAGAAGCAGGAAGTCCAGGACAAGCTCGCCGACGCGCGCAAGCTGCTCAGCAGCCTGACCGCCGCGGAGCGCGCCTCGATAGCCCAGGAGAACGCGCGCGCCAACCGCACCAGCAACCGTGTGGACCTCGGCGACTCGGTGCCCGCCTCCGCCCGGGGCGCCGAAGCCCTCAACGCGGCGAAGACCCAGATGGGCAAGCCGTATGTGTACGGCGCCACGGGCCCCGCGTCCTTCGACTGCTCCGGGCTGACGTCCTGGGCGTACGCGCAGGCCGGTGTCTCGATCCCGCGCACCTCGCAGGCCCAGGCCAACGCCGGACAGCGCATCTACTCGCAGAGCGCCCTCAAGCCCGGCGACCTGGTGCTCTTCTACGGCGACCTGCACCACATCGGCATCTACGCCGGCAACGGCCAGGTGCTGCACGCACCGCACACCGGTGCGGTCGTCCGGTACGAGGCGATGGGCAACATGCCCTTCCAGTTCGGCGTCCGCATCTGATCCGTACCGTCCCGTACAGCGCTGCCGACACCGCCCAATCGGGCGAATTACGGCGCCGCTCGCTGACTCCCCGCCCCGTCGGTGACCTTGTGGTCTCCGGCGGGGCGTCACTCTTCGTACCCAACGGGTCTTTGGCCACAGCGTGATCGCACGGCTACTGTCCGGCGTGCGGTTCCCGGTAAACGGTCCGCCCATCCGGGCGGCAGGGGGTCGCACGCAGCGGAAGGAGTGCGGCGCCTGTGGTGTCCCATCGCCGTGCCACCCAGTCCGGCCTCGCGCAGAGTGCCCGGATCACCGTGCTGTCCGCCGCGCTGGCGACGGCCGCGGCAGGACTCGGTGCCGCACCGGCGGGCGCCGTGCCGCACGAATCCCCGACGGCCGCCAAGAGCGAGGTCGACGGCCTGTACGCCCAGGCCGAGCGGGCCACCCAGCAGTACGACAAGGCCGACGAGCAGGCCACACACCTGCGTCACCAGGTCGCCGATGCCCAGGACGGCGTGGCACGCGGCCAGGAGCGGCTCAACCGGATGCGCGGGGCGCTGGGCGCACTGGCAGGAGCGCAGTACCGCGCCGGGGGTATCGACCCCTCGCTCGCCCTGCTGCTCTCGTCGGACCCCGACTCGTACCTCGACAAGGCCGCTGCCCTGGCCCAGATCGGTGACGTCCAGGCGGGTGAACTGCACCGCGTCCAGCAGGCCCAGCGCGATCTGGCCCAGCGGCGCGCCGACGCGACCCGCAAGCTCGGCGAACTCCGGCACAGCCGCACCGAAGTGGCCCGCCACAAGCGGACGGTGGAGGGCAAGCTCGCCCGAGCGCGCCGGCTTCTCGACGCGCTGCCCGGCGCTCAGCGCGACCGGTACGGCCAGGTGTCGCGCTCGGAGCGGGGCGCCCTGCCCGCGCTCGGCGCGCTGCCGGTTTCCGGCCGGACCGGGGCCGCGGTGGCCGCGGCCCGCAGCGCCCTCGGCAAGCCGTACGTATGGGGCGCGAGCGGCCCCTCCGGATTCGACTGCTCGGGGCTGATGCAGTGGGCGTACGCGCACGCGGGCGTCTCCCTGCCCCGCACCTCCCAGGAGCAGCGGTACGCGGGCCGGCAGATCCCGCTCTCGCAGGCCCGCCCGGGTGACCTGGTGGTGTACCGCAGCGACGCCAGCCACGTCGCGATGTACATGGGCAGCGGCCAGGTCCTGCACGCGCCGTATCCGGGCGCCAGGGTCCGCTACGACCCGGTCGGCATGATGCCCGTCTCGTCGGTGACCAGGGTCTGACGCGCACCGGGCGCCGGTCCTGCCCGCCGGCCCGCCACGTACGATCGGCGGCGTGACAGGACGGGGGAGCAGGACGGCACGCGGCCGGGCCGCGGGCTGCGCGCTCGCCCTCCTGCTGCTGTCCGCGTGCACCGTGCCCGGCGCCCCCGGCGACGGCAGCGCCGACCGCGGAATCCGCCGGACCCTCGACCGGCGGGCCGCCGCTGTTCTCGGCCATGACGAGAGCGGGTACCTGTCCGTGGTCGACCCACGGGCGAAGGGCCTGCGGACGGCGCAGCGCGCGGAGTTCCGCAATCTCGCCGCCGTGCCGCTGAGCTCCTGGGAGTACCGCGTCGGCGACGTGGAGCGGCAGGGCTCCACCGCCACCGCACGGGTCGAGCTGCGGTACCGGATCACCGGCTACGACAGCGCGCCGGTGGCGGCCGGGCGCACGCTGAAGCTGGTCGAGCGCGACGGCCGCTGGTACATCGACGACGACAGCCCGGACGGCGGCACCGGGCAGCAGCTCTGGCAGCAGGGCCCGGTGCGGACCGCCCGCGGCAAGCACAGCCTGGTGCTCGGCGTCGGCGGCTCCGGCTCCCTGCTCCGGCAGGTCGCCGCCGTCGCGGACCGGGCCGTTCCCGCCGTCGACGCGGCGTGGCACCGGAAGTGGGCGGGACGGGTGGTGGTGCTCGTACCGGCGTCGCTGGATTCGATGGGCGCCCTGCTCGGCTCGCCCGCGGCCACCTACCGGGGCATCGCGGCGGTCACCACCGGAGAGGCGGGCGGTGCCGGGGCCGCGCCGGCGGACCGGGTCATCGTCAACCCCGAGGCGTACGCCCTGCTGGGCTCACTGGGGCGGCAGGTGGTCATCACCCACGAGACCACTCATGTCGCCACCCGCACCGCGACGTCCACGGCTACTCCGCTCTGGCTCTCCGAGGGGTTCGCCGACTGGGTCGCCTACCGGGACACCGGCAGCACCCCCCGGGAGACGGCGCCGGAGCTGCAGCGGGCGGTCCGCGGCGGCCGGCTGCCCGCCGCGCTGCCCACCGACGCGGACTTCGGCTTCAGCGACGGCGCCGACCGGCTGGCGCGGGCATACGAGGGCGGCTGGCTGGCCTGCAGGATGATCGCCGGGCAGTGGGGCGAGCAGAAGCTGACCGACTTCTACCGCGCGGTCGGGGCCGACGGACAGCGCGACGGCGCGGTGGAGAAGGCCATGAACGACGTGCTCGGCACTGATCCGGCCGCTTTCACCGCGCGGTGGCGCGACTACCTCAGGGCGCAGCTGGACTGAGCGGCTCACTGCCCGCTCCCGGCTCACCCTCACCCGCACGCCCGGTGGGCCCGTCCGGACCGCCGGGCGCGGCCTCCCGCCCGCCGGGCCGGGACGTCCGCGACGCGCGGCGCGGGACCGTGTGCCGCCACAGCAGGCGCGCCGCGGTCAGCGCGGCCGCGACCAGCAGCCCGTTCCGCAGGAACATCAGCGCCAGGCCTGTCGCGTCCCCGGCCACCACATGGTCGAACCCGAGAGGGAACTCCAGGAAGGTCACGCCGGTGGCAGCCACCACCAGCAGCGCGGGGACCGCCATCCGGCTGGTGCGGAAGACCAGGCAGACGGCGCCGAGCCCGAGCAGCCACACCAGGTACTGGGGGCTGATCACCCGGCTCGTCGTGGTGAAGAGCAGGACGGTGGTGAAAGCTGCGTCGCACGGGGTCGCGGCGGCGGCCTCCCCGGCCCGCAGCCGCCAGATCAGCAGCCAGCCGAAGGCCGCAGCGGTCAGCCCGAGCGCGACGGCGCTCACCAGGTGGACGTACGGTCCGACGAACTCCACCGAGCCGTAGGTGAGCAGTACCTGCCCCTGCCAGCCGAGCTGCCGCGCCACCTGGAAGACCAGCCCGCCCAGCGACTCGACCTCGGTGCCCCGCTCGCGCTGGAAGGTCAGAAAGGCGAAGGCGCCGGGCATCGTCACCCCGGCGAGCAGCAGCAGCCCGGCTGCCGTGGCCGCGAAAGCCGTCCAGGACACACGGGTCGCACGGCCGCGTGGCACGCCCGCGAGCAGCAGTGCGGGCCAGACCTTCATCAGGGCGCCGAGCGCGGCCAGCGCGCCCATGGTGCGCGGCCGGGCGGCCCCGGCGAGCAGCGCCGCCACCGCGACCGCGGTCACCATCAGGTCGTACCTGGCGTACGCCGTCGGGCCGAGCAGCGGTACACCCGCCACCCACACCCAGACCCCGGCCGGCCGTCTGCCGGGCCGGAGAGCCGTGCGCAGCAGCAGGACGAGTACCAGGGCGTCCGCGACGAGGGTCAGCAGGTAGAAGGCCGGTGCGTAGCCCAGGAACGGCAGCAGAGCGGGGGAGAGGATCGCGAGCGCGGCACCGGGCGGGTACTGCCAGGTGACGTCGGACAGCGGGAATCCGCCGGTCCGCAGCACCTCGTACCAGCCGTGGTAGATCCCCGAGACGTCGGCGGTGACATCGGCCCCGGGCAGAGTCAGCACCTTGAACACGCAGAGCAGCAGCAGCGCTCTGGTGGCGGCCCAGACCACGAGGGCCGGGACCACGAGGGAGAGCGCCGCGCCGCGTGCGCTCCAGGTGGCAGTCCTGTCCGCTGTGACGGCGTGCGCCGTGGTGTGCTCCGACATCGGGGACATGATGCGGGCGGGACCGCGCGCGAGCGGTGAGGCAGGGCCGTTGGGTACTGTCGGCGGCGATGCACAAGACGTTGATCGTGACCAATGACTTCCCGCCGCGGCCCGGCGGTATCCAGGCTTTCCTGCACAACATGGCGCTGCGGCTGGAACCCGGCCGAATCGTCGTCTACGCCTCCACGTGGAAGCGCGGCAGCGAGGGCGCGGCGGCCACCGCGGCGTTCGACGCGGACCAGCCGTTCACGGTCGTACGGGACCGGAGCACGATGCTCCTGCCCACCCCCCGGGTCACGGCGAGGGCGAGCGGGCTACTGCGCGAACACGGCTGTACGGCGGTGTGGTTCGGGGCGGCTGCCCCGCTCGGCCTGATGGCTCCGGCCCTGCGCAGGGCCGGAGCCGAACGGATCGTCGCGACCACGCACGGCCACGAGGCCGGCTGGGCTCAGCTGCCCGGGGCCCGGCAGCTGTTGCGGCGGATCGGCCGGGGGACGGACACGCTCACCTACCTCGGCGAGTACACGCGCTCGCGGATCGCCGGGGCGCTGACCCCGGAGGCCGCCGCCCGCATGGTCCAGCTGCCCCCCGGTGTCGACGAGGAGACCTTCCACCCCGGCTCGGGCGGTGCGCAGGTGCGCGCGCGCCTCGGCCTCACCGACCGGCCGGTGGTCGTGTGCGTCTCGCGGCTCGTACCGCGCAAGGGCCAGGACACCCTGATCCTCGCGATGCCCCGGATCCTGCGGCAGGTTCCGGACGCGGTCCTGCTGATCGTGGGCGGCGGGCCGTACGCAGGGGACCTGGAGAAACTGGCGGCGGACACCGGCGTAGCGGGCTCGGTGCGCTTCACCGGCCCCGTGCCCTGGGCGGAGCTGCCCGCGCACTTCGGCGCGGGCGACGTCTTCGCCATGCCGTGCCGCACGCGCAGGGGCGGGCTCGACGTCGAGGGTCTCGGCATCGTCTATCTGGAGGCGTCGGCGACCGGGCTGCCGGTGGTGGCGGGGGACTCGGGCGGCGCGCCCGACGCGGTGCTCGACGGCGAGACCGGCTGGGTGGTGCGGGGCGGTTCGGCCGACGACGCCGCGGACCGGATCGTGACGCTGCTCCAGGACCCGGGGCTGCGGCGGCGGATGGGCGAGCGCGGCCGGGCCTGGGTCGAGGAGAAGTGGCGCTGGGACCTGCTGGCCGGGAAGCTCAGGGAGCTGCTCTGACAGGACCGGGCGCGGGCCGCAGCGGCCCGCACCCGGTCCTGCCGTACGGCTCCGTCAGCCGCGGTAGATCGCTTCGATCTCGTCGGCGAAGTCCTTCGCCACCACTGTGCGCTTGAGTTTCAGCGACGGTGTGATGTGCCCCGCCTCCTCGGTGAACTGCGCCGGGAGGACGCGGAACTTACGGACGGACTCGGCCTTGGAGACCGCCGCGTTGCCGTCGTCCACCGCCCGCTGGATCTCGGCGAGCAGCTCCGCGTCGTCGCGCAGCGAGAGCGCGGTGGATCCCACGGGCTTGCCGTTCTCCTCGGCCCACCGCACGAGGAACTCCTCGTCCAGCGTGACGAGCGCACCGATGAACGGCCGTCCGTCGCCGACCACCATGCACTCGGCGACCAGGGCATGTGCCCGGATCCGGTCCTCGATCACCGCGGGAGCGACGTTCTTGCCGCCCGCCGTGACGATGATCTCCTTCTTGCGGCCGGTGATCGCGAGGTAGCCGTCCTCGTCGAGCGTGCCGATGTCGCCGGTGTGGAACCAGCCGTCGGCCAGCGCATCCGATGTCGCCGTCTCGTTGTTCCAGTAACCGCTGAAGAGATGCTCGCCGTGCAGCAGGACCTCGCCGTCGTCCGCGATCCGTACGACCGAACCCGGCAGCGGCTGACCGACCGTGCCGATCTTCTGCCGGTCCCAGGGGTTGAACGCGGTCGCCGCACAGGACTCGGTGAGGCCGTACCCCTCAAGGACCGTGAAGCCGATGCCGCGGTAGAAGTGGCCGAGGCGCTCGCCCAGCGGTGCGCCGCCGGAGATCGCGTACTCGCCGCGTCCGCCGAGCACCGCCCGCAGCTTGCTGAAGACCAGCCGGTCGAAGACCTTGTGCTTGATCCGCAGCCCGGCGGACGGACCCTGCGGGGTGCCGAGTGCGCGGCTGTAGGCGATGGCGGTGGCCGCGGCCTTGTCGAAGATCTTTCCCTTGCCGTCGGCCTGCGCCTTGGCGCGGGCCGAGTTGTAGACCTTCTCGAAGACGCGGGGGACGCCGAGGATGAGCGTCGGCCTGAAGGAGGCCAGTTCGTCCGTGAGGTTCTTGATGTCCGGTACGCAGCCGATCTTGATCGGCGCCATCACGGACGAGACCTCCACCAGCCGGCCGAAGACGTGCGCCGCGGGCAGGAAGAGCAGCACCGAGCACTCACCGGTACGGAACAGCGGCTTCAGCCGCTCCACGATGTTGCCGCACTCGGCGAAGAAGCTGCGGTGGGTGAGCACACACCCCTTCGGGCGGCCGGTGGTCCCCGAGGTGTAGACGATGGTCGCCGGGTCGTCGGCACGCGCCCGGGAGCTGCGCTCGTCCACCGTCGCGTCCGAGACCTCGCCGCCGCCGGCCCTGAGGTCGTCGACGGCGCCCTTGTCTATCTGCCAGACGTGCTTCAGGAGGGGCAGTGAGTGCCGCACCGACTCGACGGTCGCGGTGTGCGCGTCGCTCTCCACGAGCACCGCGACGGCGCCGGAGTCGCCGAGTATCCACTGCACCTGTTCGGCCGAGCTGGTCTCGTACACCGGAACGGTGATCGCGCCCGCGCTCCAGATCGCGAAGTCCAGCTGGACCCACTCGTACCGGGTCCGGGACATCAGGGCGACCCGGTCACCGGGCTGCACACCCGCGGCGATCAGCCCCTTCGCGGCGTCCTGGACCTCGGTGAGGAACCGGGCGGCTGTGACATCGGTCCAGGCGCCGGCCACCTTGCGGCCCATGACCGCGACATCGGGATGCTGAGCGGCGTTGCGGCGGATCAGATCCGTCAGATTGCCGTCCGAAGGGACCTCGTACAGGGCCGGAAGGCTGAACTCACGCAAGACTGCTGCTCCTCTGGTCGACATCGCTGTCGCCACGACTGGACCTGACCGCCCGGACGTTACCCATGAGTAAGCGGTTCCCGATAGGGGGTTCCGGCCAGATGTTCCATGCGTCACATGCCGCTGCGGTGCTTCGCGCAGACTAGTCCACGCATGTCGGGACGCGACGGTATTCGCAGGTCCGGCACCCTCTATCCAGGTTGTGTCCAGGAGTTCTAGGGTGATCTCCATGCGCGTGCATGTGGTCAGTGACGTCCATGGCAACACCAGCGGCCTCGCGAGGGCGGGTGAGGGTGCCGACGCCCTGATCTGCCTCGGTGACCTGGTCCTCTTCCTGGACTACGCCGATCACTCGCGCGGGATCTTCCCCGACCTCTTCGGCGTGGAGAACGCCGACCGCATCGTTGAGCTGCGCACCGCGCGGCGCTTCGACGAGGCGCGCGACCTCGGCAGCCGGCTCTGGGGCGCGGTGGACCGGGACACCGCGATCGAGACGGCGGTGCGCCGGCAGTACGCCGATCTGTTCGCCGCGTTCCCCACTCCGACGTACGCGACCTACGGCAATGTCGATGTCCCACCGCTCTGGCGGGAGTACGCGCGACCGGGCACCACCGTCCTCGACGGCGAGCGCGTCGAGATCGGCGGCCGGGT
This sequence comes from Streptomyces sp. NBC_00859, assembly GCF_045161865.1. NCBI lineage: Bacteria > Bacillati > Actinomycetota > Actinomycetes > Kitasatosporales > Streptomycetaceae > Streptomyces > Streptomyces sp. NBC_00859. Next base: position 6,016,305 of record NZ_CP108826.1, read on the forward strand.
CTTCGGCTTCGTGGGCGGCGGTCTCACGACCCCGATGCGCACGCCCTACGAGGTCAGCGACGAGGAGTACGCGGCCAAGATCGAGGCGCTCGGGGATGTCGACGTGCTCTGCACCCACATCCCGCCGGAGGTCCCCGAGCTGGTGTACGACACGGTGGCCCGCCGCTTCGAGCGGGGGAGCAGGGCCCTGCTCGCCGCGATCCTGCGCGTCCGGCCGCGGTACGCGCTTTTCGGCCATGTGCACCAGCCGCTGTCCCACCGGGTCCGTATCGGCGGGACGGAGTGTGTGAACGTCGGACACTTCGCTTCGACCTCACAGCCCTGGGTCATGGAGTGGTAGCGGTCCGGGGCCCGGTGCGCACGCGATAGCCTTCACAGCGCATGCACACCGGATTCCGTACTGGAGGAGCCACGGCGATGGCTGAACACACCAGCTCAAGCATCACGATCGAGGCCGCACCGGCCGACGTCATGGGCGTGATCGCCGACTTCGCCCGCTACCCGGAGTGGACCGGCGAGGTGAAGGAGGCGGAAGTCCTCTCCACCGACGCCGAGGGCCGCGCCGAGCAGGTCAGGCTGGTGCTCGACGCCGGTGCGATCAAGGACGACCACACCCTCGCGTACACCTGGACCGGAGCCAACGAGGTCAGCTGGACGCTGGTCAAGTCGCAGATGCTCCGTGCGCTCGACGGCACCTACCTCCTCGCCCCCACGGGCGACGCCACGCAGGTCACCTACCGGCTGACCGTCGACGTCAAGATCCCCATGCTCGGGATGATCAAGCGCAAGGCCGAGAAGGTCATCATCGACCGCGCCCTGGCCGGCCTGAAGAAGCGGGTCGAGTCGGGCGCCGCAGCTTCGGGCACCGCACCGCAGCCCAAGGACTGACGCCCGATGCGCACGGTCCTCGTCACCGGCCCCGGCGGCGCGGGCCGCACCACCGTCGCGGCGGTCACCGCGCTCGCCGCCGCCCGCGAAGGCGAGCGGGTCCTGCTGCTCTCCACCGACCCGGACCCGGGCGAGAGCCTCTCCGCAGCCCGTGAGGCGGGTGTGCGGGCCGAGCGGATCGACTCCGGTGCCCACTTCCGTACCGAACTCCTCGCCCTCCAGGAACGCGGCACCACCGCCCTGGAGCTGCTCGGCGCGGCCAGGCTCGACGAGGAGGAGCTGACCGAGCTGCCGGGCGCCGAGCAGTTCGCGCTGCTGCACGCGCTGCGCACGGTCGACAGCGCCGCGTGGGACCTGACCGTCGTCGACATGCCGCCGGTCCAGGAAGCACTGGCGGTCCTCGCGCTCCCCGAGCAGCTCCGGCGCTACCTGCGCAGGCTGCTGCCGCCCGAGCGGCAGGCGGCCCGCGCGCTGCGTCCGATGCTGGCCCAGCTGGCGGGCGTTCCGATGCCGGCCCAGTGGCTGTACGACACGACCGCACGCTGGGAGACCGAACTGGCCGCCGTCCAGGCCAGGATCGACGACCCGGACACCACCGTGCGCCTGGTGGCCGAGCCGGGACCCGCCGCGACGCGGGCGCTGCGCACCGCTCGTACCGGGATCGCCCTGCACCGCCACACCCTGGACCTGGTCGTGGCGAACCGGGTGCTGCCCGCCGGCTCCCGCGACCCCTGGCTCGCCGCCCTGGCTGAGCAGCAGCAGGAGCACCTCAAGGAGCTGACCGCCGGCTTCGGCGACGGCGTACACGTACAGGAGCTGCCCCACCTGGGCCGGGCCCCCCGCACCGCCGGAGAGCTGGCCGCGCTGGAACGCCCGGCCGCCCCCCACGCCGCGGCCCCGGAGTGGAGCATCGACGACCGGCTCGCCGACGACGGTGTCCTGGTCTGGCGGCTGCCGCTGCCCGGCGCGGTCAAGGAGGAACTCGGCCTGGTCCGGCGCGGCGACGAACTGCTGCTCACCGCAGGGCCGTTCCGCAGGACCGTCAGGCTCCCGTCGGCGCTGCGCCGCTGCACGGTCGACGGCGCGGGGCTGACGGACGGCGTGCTGGGCATCCGGTTCGCGCCCGATCCACGGCTGTGGCCGCAGAGCCGGTGAACGCCGCAGGGCCGTTCGGGTACCGTCGTGAGTACGGCCCGAAGCCCGAAGCACACCCGTCCCGTCGCAGGAGTCCGCCATGAGCGAAGCCCCCGAGCAGCCCGCCACCGACTCGGACGCCTGGGCGAAGGCCTGCGCCGAGGACCTCGCCGCCGAGAAGGCCCGCCGCCGTGCCGAGAACGGGGGCGCCGACGGATCGGCGGCCGACGAGCTGCGCAAGCTCTTCGACGCGGTCGCCGACAAGGTCTCGGACTTCCAGTCGTCGCTGCCCGGAATGGCCGCCCAGGGCGCTGTCCAGCAGTTCCTCAGCCAGGCGAAGTCCGTCGTCGAGCCGGTCGTCGAGCGCAACCCCGATGTCTTCGACCACCTGGCAGCCGCCGGCGGCGAACTCCTCGCCGCCTACCGCTCCGCGGTGGAGAAGCAGGAGCAGCGGTGGACCGCCGGCCGGGGAACGGACACCGCCGACGACACCGGCAAGGACGACGGCGGCCCCGAGGACCCCGGGCCGGCCGAGCGTATCGACCTGGACTGACCGCCCCGGCAAGGCGGCCCTCGGGTACGGTTGCCCCTCAGCGGGGCTCGACCGAAAACTGAGGGACTCATGGGACTCACCATCGGCGTCGACATCGGCGGCACCAAGATCGCGGCCGGAGTGGTCGACGAAGAGGGCACCATTCTCGATGTGCACAAAGTGCCCACCCCGCCGACCGCCGAAGGCATCGTCGACGCTATCTGCGCCGCAGTCTCCGAGGCCGGCAAGGGGCACGAGATCGAGGCGGTCGGCATCGGGGCGGCCGGCTATGTCGACGACAAGCGCGCGACCGTCCTCTTCGCGCCGAACATCAACTGGCGGCACGAGCCGCTCAAGGACAAGGTCGAGCAACGTGTCGGCCTGCCCGTTGTCGTCGAGAACGACGCCAACGCGGCCGCCTGGGGCGAGTACAGGTTCGGTGCGGGGCAGGGACACGAGGACGTCATCTGCATCACGCTCGGCACCGGCCTCGGCGGCGGCATCATCATCGGCAACAAACTGCGCCGCGGACGGTTCGGCGTGGCCGCCGAGTTCGGCCACATCCGGGTCGTCCCGGACGGTCTGCTGTGCGGCTGCGGCAGCCAGGGCTGCTGGGAGCAGTACGCGTCGGGGCGGGCGCTCGTCAGGTACGCGACGCAGCGCGCCAACGCCACCCCGGAGAACGCACAGGTGCTGCTCGGCCTCGGCGACGGCACGCCCGAGGGTATCCAGGGCAGGCACATCAGCGAGGCCGCCCGCCAGGGCGACCCGGTGGCGATCGACTCGTTCCGTGAGCTGGCCCGCTGGGCCGGTGCGGGCCTGGCCGACCTGGCCTCGCTCTTCGACCCTTCGGCCTTCATCGTGGGCGGCGGTGTGTCGGACGAGGGTGAACTGGTCCTCGACCCGATCCGCAAGTCGTTCCGGCGCTGGCTGATCGGCGGAGCCTGGCGGCCGCACGCGCAGGTGCTCGCGGCCCAACTGGGCGGCGAGGCAGGGCTGGTGGGCGCCGCGGACCTGGCCCGCCAGGGCTGACCCGGACAGCCGGTCCGGTCAGTGGCCGGTGCCCGGCGCACCCTGGGGGTGCGGCGGGCACCGGCCACCGGCCACCGTCGTAGGGTGTCGCCCATGGCGATCACTACGCTGCCCGAATCCTGTACGGAGCGCGGCTCGGCCGTAATCCGGGTGCTCAGCTACAACATCCGCTCGATGCGCGACGACCGCGGGGCGCTGGCCCGTGTCATCCGCGCCTGCGAACCGGATCTGGTCCTCATCCAGGAGGCCCCGCGCTTCTTCCGCTGGCGCAAGGCCGCCGCCCGGCTCGCGGCCGCCACCGACCTGGTGACGCTCGGGGGCGGCGCCACGGCCGCGGGTCCCCTGCTGCTCTGCTCGCTGCGCGCCACGGTGGAGCGCACCGAGGACGTGCTGCTGCCGCGCACGCCGGGGCTGCACCAGCGCGGCCTCGCGACCGCGGTGGTGCGCGTCGGGGGCGCCCGGCTCGGAGTGATCAGCTGTCATCTGAGCCTGCAGCCCGACGAACGCCACACACAGGCGGGCCTCGCGCTGGACCGGCTCGGCGCGATGGACGTCCCGCACGCGGTGCTCGCCGGAGACCTCAACGACCGCCCGGACGGCCGGAGTTTCCGGCGGCTGGCCGCGGAACTCCAGGACTGCCGCGCGGTGAAGCCGTGGGGCGGTGAACACACGTATCCGGCGGTCGCCCCGGACCGGCGCGTCGACGCGGTCTTCGCGACGCCCGGGGTCGAGGTCCTGGGGTGCGGGGTGCCGCAGGACGTCGCGCACGCGGATCTCCGGGCGGCCTCGGACCATCTGCCGGTGCTGGCGGCGCTCCGGGTGCCCACGGATCCGCAGGGCGGCTGAACGGGGCGGGGCGGCCCGGACGGGGCAGCCACGCCTGCCGGTACGGGTGATGCGCCCCGATTGCCGGACGGTCTCAGACCACAGCGCCCCGGCCCGGGTCCTCCTCGTCGTCCTCCGGGCCCATACGTGCTACCAGCACCGCGAACCCGCCGAGGAAGCCGCCGATCCCGAGCGTCGTGAGCCACCACGTCATGTCCCAGCCCAGGACCACGGCGAGGATCAGCAGCACCGGGCCGCCCACGACGGCCAGCCACGCGAACTTGGCCGTGACGTCCGCCTCCGGAAGCTCCGGATCGGGCTGGACGAAGTGATCCTCGTCCGAATCGTCGAAGTCGGCGCCCGACGGGCTCGCCAGGCTGTGGTCGCGGGGCCCGCCGACACCCGGCGCGAACACGACCGAGCTGCCCAGCGGCCGGTCGGGACCATCCCCGGTCTCCGGCCCGGGGTCCGCGTCCGGCTTCTCCGCACCGGTCTCCCGGGCGCCGTCGGCGTTGACCCCGTCCTCCAGCAGGGCGAGGTCCTCCACGGATTTGAACGGCTTGGTGCCCGCCGGATCCGCGGGCTCCTCTCCGTACCCCGCGACGATCGCGGCCCACACCGCTTCCTCGTCGATCGGCTGCGGCTCGCGCTCCGCCTCGTTCTCAGCCACCGGTGGTGCTCCCCTTCATCGCGACGCTCGGAGCGAGGCGGCCGATGAACGCGTGGCTCCTGTCGAAAATCCGCTCCGCGTCGTGGTCCAACGTCGCCACGTGGTAACTCTGTTCCAGCAGAACCTCCTCGACGTCCGTCGAGGAGACCCGGCTGAGGATGCGGACCGAGTCGGCGGGCCGCACCACATGGTCCTCGGCGCTGTGCATCAGAAGCAGCGGCTGGGTGACCTGTGGCAGCTCACGGTCCACGAGCCGGCAGAAGCGGCGCAGCGAGTGGGCGCAGTGCAGCGGCACCCGGTCGTACCCGATCTCGGTGGATCCGGCCAGGGCGATGTCGCTGGCGATCCCCTTCGTCGTACGCACCAGGTGCCGGGCGACCGGGAGTGCGTGGGCGGCGAGGCCGTGCACCTTGTTCAGCGGGTTGACCAGGACGATGCCGCTCACCGAGTGACCGTGCTTGGCGGCCAGCCGCAGCGCCAGCGCGCCGCCCATCGAGAGGCCGAACACGAAGACCCGCTCGCACCGGTCGAGCAGGGCACGCAACTCCCTGTCGACCTCCGCGTACCAGTCCTGCCAGCCCGTTACCTGCATGTCCTGCCAGCGGGTGCCGTGCCCGGGAAGCAGCGGCAGCGAGACGGTCAGACCGCGCGCGGCCAGATGCTCCGCCCAGGGGCGCAGCGACTGCGGCGATCCGGTGAATCCATGACAGAGGAGGACGCCGGTCTCCCCGCCTTCGTGGCGGTAGGGCTCGGCTCCAGGAAGCACCGGCACCGGGGTCTCCTGTTCGTCAGGTCGTGAAAGGTGTACTTCACCGTACGCGACCGTGCCGACACCGACCAGGGCCGTCACCGCGCGACGGGGAGCGGATGGCCGGGAGCGTGCCCGCCGCGCGGGTTATGGTCGGTCCGACCGTCACAGGAAGGTATCCGAGTTGATCTACGGCGCAATGAAGTTCGCCATCGGGGGATCGCTGAAGGTCGCCTTCAGGCCCTGGGTGGAGGGTCTTGAGAACATCCCCGACGAGGGACCCGCCATCCTCGCGAGCAACCATCTGTCGTTCTCGGACTCCTTCTTCCTGCCCGCCGTGATGGACCGCAAGCTCACGTTCATCGCGAAGGCGGAGTACTTCACGTCGCCGGGGGTGAAGGGGAAGCTCACCGCCGCGTTCTTCAAGGGCGTCGGTCAGCTGCCGGTCGACCGCTCGGGCAGCCGGGGGGCGGGCGAGGCCGCCGTCAAGAGCGGTGTCGACGTGCTGGCCAGGGGCGAGCTCTTCGGTATCTACCCGGAGGGCACCCGCTCGCCTGACGGCCGCCTCTACCGGGGCAAACCCGGTGGGCTGGCCAGGGTGGCGCTGGCATCGGGCGCCCCCGTCATCCCGGTCGCGATGATCGACACCGAGAAGATCCAGCCACCGGGACAGGTGGTGCCCAAGCTGATGCGGCCGGGTATCAAGATCGGGAAGCCGCTCGACTTCAGCCGCTACTACGGCATGGAGAACGACCGGTTCATCCTGCGCTCGGTGACCGACGAGGTCATGTACGAGATCATGAGGCTCTCCGGCCAGGAGTACGTCGACATCTACGCGACCGCCGCCAAGCGCCGGATCGCGGACGAGGACAAGGCCGGGAAGGCCGCGGAGAGCGCCGCGGCCGAGCAGAAGCGCAAGCACGAGGAGGCGGACGGGTCCGGCAGCTAGCGGCGCGGCGGGCATCCGCCCGCCGCGGCACTGGCCGGACCCGTCCGCCGGGGGGTGGGGGACATGGCGAAGGACCGGCGTGAGCGCGTCGTACGCATGTCGGTCGAGCTGCCGCTGTGGCGGGCGCTGACCGCGTACCGGGTACTGACACTCGTCTACGCGATCGTGCTGTTCGGCTGCGCGCACGGGGAGTTCCAGCGCCAGTGGGTGGCCGTCGGCTTCTTCACGGTGCTGAGCGTGTGGACCCTGGCCACGCTCCCCAGGGTGTCCAACGCGGCCCGCTGCACCAAGCGTTTCCTCGGCGCCGACCTCACCATCGCCCTCGCCGGCATTCTGCTGACGCCCGTCGCCGACTCGCACGCCCGGGTTGTCGGGGGCGCCACGACGATGCCGTCCATATGGACCGCGGGTTCCGTCCTCGCCTTCGCGATCAAGGGCGGCTGGCGCTGGGCGGCGTTCGCCTCGTCGCTGGTGGCGGTCGCCAATGTCACCGAGCGCGGCGAGCCGAGCGGGGACACCGTGCACAACGTGATCCTGGTGTGGATCGCCTCCATCGCGATCGGCTACATCGTCGAGGTGGCACGGGCCTCCGAACGCACCCTCGCCCGCGCCCTGGAGATCGAGGCCGCCACCCGCGAACGGGAACGGCTGGCCCGCGGCATCCACGACAGCGTGCTCCAGGTCCTCGCCATGGTGCAGCGGCGTGGTGCCGAGCTCGGCGGGGAGTCCGCCGAGCTCGGCAGGATGGCGGGGGAGCAGGAGGTGGCCCTGCGCACCCTGGTCTCCACGGGCCTCGTCCCGCTCGCCAGGGACCCCGCCGAAGGGGGGCCGGAGGGGGGCCGGGGGGACGGGGCCGGCGGGCGGCGGACCGGGGAGCCGGGCCCCTGCGATCTGCGCACGCTGCTCGCCCCGCACGCCGGATCGCGGGTGAGTTTCGCGGAGCCGGGCGCCCCGGTACTGCTGGAGCCCGCGGCGGCGAAGGAGCTCGCCGCGGCTGTCAGCGCCGCCCTGGACAATGTCCGCAGGCACGCGGGCGGCAGCGCGCGGGCGTGGATCCTGGTCGAGGACGAGCCGGACGAGGTGATCGTGACGGTACGGGACGACGGCCCCGGCATCCCCGCGGGGAGACTCGCGGTCGCCGAGGGGGAGGGGCGCCTCGGCGTCGCTCTCTCCATCCGGGGCCGGCTGCGGGATCTGGGCGGCAGCGCGGAGCTGATCTCGGTGCCGGGCCAGGGCACCGAAGTGGAGTTGAAGGTCCCGCGGAACACGCGGGACGGTTACGGCAGTGCCGCGCACTCCGCGCGGACACACGGGGGGACGGATGCACATGAGTGAGCAGCGGACGGTCAGGGTGATGGTGGTCGACGACCACCCGATGTGGCGTGACGCGGTCGCCCGGGACCTGGCGGCCGCAGGGTTCGACGTGGTCGCCACGGCGGGTGACGGCCCCCAGGCGGTGCGGCGGGCCAGGGCCGCCGCACCCGATGTGCTGGTCCTCGACCTCAATCTGCCGGGCATGCCGGGTGTCCAGGTCTGCAAGGAGCTGGTCGGCGCCGACCCCAAGCTCCGTGTCCTGGTGCTGTCGGCGAGCGGCGAACACGCCGACGTGCTGGAGGCCGTGAAGTCCGGCGCCACCGGCTACCTGCTGAAGTCCGCCAGCACGCAGGAGCTGTCGGACGCGGTCCGCAGCACCGCGGCCGGTGACCCGGTCTTCACACCGGGCCTGGCGGGCCTGGTGCTCGGCGAGTACCGCAGGCTCGCCTCGGACCCCGTGCCCACCGCCTCCAACGAGCCGAAGGCACCGCAGCTCACCGAGCGGGAGACCGAGGTGCTGCGTCTCGTCGCGAAGGGGCTGAGCTACAAACAGATCGCCGAGCGCCTGGTCATCTCGCACCGCACCGTTCAGAACCATGTGCAGAACACCCTCGGCAAACTCCAGCTGCACAACCGTGTCGAGCTCGTCCGGTACGCCATAGAGCGCGGTCTCGACGACATCTAGGGCCTGGCCCGGCAGGCCCCCCGGGGCTCGTGGTGCCAGGGCCGGTTTCCCACGGGCAACTGCGTTACCACGACCGGGAATTGACCTGCCGCCCTATCCCTTTGTGACCTGGGTCACCGTAGCGTGGACGGTACGGCGTCTTCCACTGCGAAGGGACGTGGTTCCATGCGGGTCGGAGTGCTGACCGGGGGCGGGGACTGCCCCGGGCTCAACGCGGTCATCCGGGCTGCCGTCCGCAAGGGCGTCCAGGAGTACGGCTTCGGCTTCACCGGATTCAAGGACGGCTGGCGCGGGCCACTGGAGGACCGCACCGTCCCGCTCGGCATCCCGGAAGTACGCGGAATCCTGCCGCGCGGCGGCACCGTACTCGGATCGTCGCGCACCAATCCGTTCCGGACCCAGGACGGCGTCCGAAGGGTGCGGGAGAGCCTCGCCAGACATGGGGTCGACGCGCTCATCGTGATCGGCGGCGAGGACACGCTGGGGGTGGCCGACCGCCTCTGGCGCGAGCACGGGATCCCCTGTGTCGGCGTACCGAAGACCATCGACAACGACCTCTCGGCCACCGACTACACCTTCGGGTTCGACACGGCGGTCAATATCGCCACCGAGGCCATCGACCGCCTCCGTACCACCGCCGAGTCGCACATGCGTGTCCTGGTCGTCGAGGTGATGGGCCGGCACGCGGGGTGGATCGCGCTGCACTCGGGGCTGGCCGGCGGCGCCAACGTCATCCTCATCCCCGAGCAGCGCTTCGACATCGATCAGGTCTGCGCCTGGGTCACCTCGCGCTTCCGCGCCTCGTACGCGCCGATCGTGGTCGTCGCCGAGGGGGCGATGCCCAAGGACGGCGACGCGGTGCTCAAGGACGGTACGCGCGACTCCTTCGGCCACACCCGGCTCTCGGGGGTCGGCGAATGGCTCGCCGCCGAGATAGAGAGGCGGACCGGCCACGAGGCCCGCACCACCGTCCTCGGCCATGTCCAGCGCGGCGGGACGCCCAGTGCCTTCGACCGCTGGCTGGCCACCCGCTTCGGCCTGCACGCCGTCGAAGCGGTACGGGACGGGGACTTCGGCACGATGGTCGCGCTCCGCGGTACGGACATCGTGCGGGTGCCCATCGCGGTGGCCACCGCCCGGCTCAAGACGGTCGACCCCGCGCTGTACCGGGAGGCGGGGGTCTTCTTCGGCTGAGCGGGCGCAGGGCGGGCGCCGCAGCGAGAACACGCCGGCGCCCGCCCGCGAAGGGCGACCCGGGCCCGGCTACACCAGTACCCCGGCCAGCAGCCCTGCCACGATCCCGGTCCCGTCCATCGTCAGCACCGACTCCGGGTGGAACTGCACCCCGGCGAACCCCGCTCCCCGCATCGCGTGCACCTCACCGCCGGCCGGCTCCCGGCTCAACTCGATCCGGTGCGCAGCCAGCTCCGCCGCCGTGCCCTCGTCGCACCGCGCCGTGAACGAGTTGTAGAACCCGACCGTCTCGTGCCGCCCGAAGAAGTCGATGCGCTCCTGGGCGCCCTGGTGCGGGACCGCCTTCCGGACGATCTCCAGGCCCAGCTCGGCCGCCAGCAGCTCGTGACCCAGGCACACCCCGAGCAGCCCGTGCCGGTGGTCGCGGAGCAGCTCCGCCGCGAGATCCCGCAGCAGGCGCATCCTCGGGTCCCCCAGGTCCGTCGGGTCGCCCGGCCCCGGGCCCAGCACGACAGGGCCCCGGTGCCCCCGTACCCGCTCCCGCAGACCGGGCTCGTCGTAGCGCCGTACCGTCACGTCGAGCCCCGAAGACCGCAGCAGGTGCGCCAGCATCGTGGTGAAGGTGTCCTCGGCGTCCACCACCAGCGCGTGGCCCGTCATGGTGGCGGCCGTCTCCTGCATCCGCAGCCAGAACGGCGCGAGGCCGGCCCGCCGGGACTCCAGTGCCGCCCGCACCCGCGGGTCGTCCGCGAGCCGCGCACCCGCGGCCCCCCGTCGTGGCCGCCCCTCCCGTACCCCGAGAGCGGTCAGGACCCCCGCCGCCTTGGCGTGCGTCTCGGCGACCTCGCCCGCCGGGTCCGAGTGGCGCACGAGCGTGGCGCCGACCCCGACCCGCAGTGCGCCCCCGGCCGAGATGTCGGCCGTCCGGATGAGGATCGGCGAGTCCAGCGTCTGCGCCCCGCCCGCGTCCCGGCCGATGAGTGCCAGCGCCCCCGCGTAGTAGCCGCGCCCGTCCGGCTCGTACCGCTGGATGACCCGGCAGGCGTTCTGCACCGGTGAACCGGTGACGGTCGCGGCGAACATCGTCTCCTTCAGTACCTCGCGCACATCCATCGAGCTGCGGCCGCGCAACTCGTACTCGGTGTGCGCGAGATGGGCCATCTCCTTGAGCCGCGGCCCGACGACGACGCCGCCCATGTCGCCGACGGTGCACATCATCTTCAGCTCCTCGTCGACCACCATGGAGAGCTCGTCGGTCTCCTTGCGGTCGCCGAGGAACTCCAGCAGCGCGCCGACGGACGGCCCGTCCTCCGGGTAGCGGAAGGTCCCGCTGATCGGGTTCATCACGACGGTCCCGCCGGACATCCGGACATGCACCTCGGGGCTGGCGCCGACCAGGGTGCGCCCGCCGGTGTGCACGACGAAGGTCCAGTACGCGCCCCGCTCGCCGGCCAGCAGCCGCCCGAAGAGGGCCAGCGCGTCCGCCCTGCCGAAGCCGGGTACGGAGCCGGTGTACGTGCGCCGGACGACGAAGTTCGCGCCCTCGCCCCGGCCGATCTCCTCCTGGACGACCCGCCCGACGATCTCCCGGTAGGCGTCGTCGCTCACGTCGAAGCCGCCGTCCTCGACCCGGACGGCATGTGCGGGTAGCCCGCCGAGCACATCGCCGAGCGGCAGCTCGTACGTCTCGTCGGCGACCAGGACGGCCAGCGGCGTCCCGTCGTCGTGCACGTCGAAGCCGCGCTCCGCGATCTGCCGGAACGGCACCATCGCCAGTACCGGGCCGCCGCCCACCGGGATGTCCGCGAGCCGCTCCACCTCGTGGACCTCGCCGATGAGCAGCTCGACGACGTCGTGGTCATGGCCCGGAGTGCGCCTGTGCAGCAGGGCGAAGGGGCGGTGATCGTCCAGCAGTGCGCCGATGAGCATCGGGGTTGTTCCTTCCGGGCGTCCCGCGGTGCGGGGGTGGGTACGGGGAGGAACGGCCGGTGGAAACACGGAAGGCCGCCCTCGGGCGGCCTTCGCTTCGTCTGTACGCGCGATGTCAGTGGGCCGCCGGATGAGCGGTCCACCACCAGTTTCGAGTCGTCGTCGCGAACATGGTGGGGACTGTAGCGCATGGGTGGTGTCCGTCCGGGGCGCCCGGCCGTCTCATCCATCGGGCGGCGCGAAAACCGGTGACGGCGACCCCGTACTGTTGCCTGTGTGACCGTGAACGCTGATTTCCAAGCCCCTGCCGCAGAGGCACCCTGGCGAGACCTTCCCGCGGTGCAGCAGCCCGAGTACCCGGATGCCGGCGCGCTGCGCGATGTGATCGCGGACCTCACGTCGTATCCGCCGCTCGTCTTCGCGGGCGAGTGCGACCAGCTGCGCGAGCGCCTGGGAGCCGTGGCCAGGGGCGAGGCGTTCCTGCTGCAGGGCGGCGACTGCGCCGAGGCCTTCGACGCCGTGTCCGCCGAGCACATCAGGGCGAAGCTCAAGACGCTGCTCCAGATGAGCGCCGTGCTCACCTACGCGGCCTCCGTGCCGGTCGTGAAGGTCGGCAGGATCGCGGGCCAGTACTCCAAGCCGCGCTCCAAGGGCACCGAGACCCGCGACGGTGTGACGCTGCCGACGTACCGCGGTGACTCGGTCAACGGCTTCGACTTCAACGAGAAGTCCCGGGTCCCGGACCCGGACCGGCTGAAGCAGATGTACCACGCGTCCGCGTCGACGCTGAACCTGGTCCGCGCCTTCACCACCGGCGGCTACGCGGACCTGCGCCAGGTGCACGCCTGGAACCAGGACTTCGTGAAGTCCTCGCCCTCCGGGCAGCGTTACGAGCAGCTCGCCCGTGAGATCGACAGCGCGCTCAACTTCATGAAGGCCTGCGGCACCGACCCGGCGGAGTTCCGCGCGGTCGAGTTCTACGCCTCGCACGAGGCGCTGCTCCTGGACTACGAATCGGCGCTGACCCGCACGGACTCCCGTACCGGCAAGCTCTACGACACCTCGGGTCACATGGTCTGGGTCGGTGAGCGCACCCGCCAGCTGGACCACGCGCACATCGAGTTCGCCTCGCAGATCCGCAACCCGGTCGGTGTGAAGCTCGGCCCGACGACCACGCCGGAGGAGGCGCTCACCTACATCGAGCGTCTGGACCCGGACCGCGAGCCCGGCCGGCTCACCTTCATCGTCAGGATGGGCGCGGACAAGGTCCGCGACAAGCTGCCGAACCTGGTCGAGAAGGTCACCGCATCCGGTGCCCAGGTCGTCTGGGTGACGGACCCGATGCACGGCAACACCTTCGAGGCCGCGTCCGGTCACAAGACCCGCCGCTTCGACGACGTGCTCGACGAGGTCAAGGGCTTCTTCGAGGTGCACAAGAGCCTGGGCACGCACCCCGGGGGCATCCACGTCGAGCTGACCGGTGACGACGTCACCGAGTGCGTGGGCGGCGGCGACGAGATCTTCGTCGACGATCTGCACCAGCGCTACGAGACGGCCTGCGACCCGCGGCTGAACCGCAGCCAGTCGCTCGACCTGGCGTTCCTGGTCGCGGAGATGTACAGGGCCCAGTAAGGGGGCCTTGCACTGGCGGGCCCCGGCAGGCAGGCGGGGCCGGCGCGGCCGCCGGACAGTGGCGAGGGCCGTGGGGCGCGGATCACAGCGATCCGCCCCCCACGGCCCTTTTGCACTCCTGGAGCGACGGGTAAGGTTAGGGTTACCTCACCGAATACTTCGGGGTGGTGCCCGTCAGCGACCCCCGTCCGGGAGGTGAACCCGCGTGTACGTCTGCTCGTGCTTCGGCGTGACCGAGAAGCAGGTGAAGGACCACGTGGACGCAGGTGCCTGCACCCCCCGCGACATCGCGTCGGCCAGCAAGGCCGGCACCGACTGCGGTGGCTGCGTACGCAGCATCCAGGCGCTTCTCGGCCGGGGCGGCTGCCCCCGCCGTGAGCTGCTCGACGGTCGGCTGCAGCCCGCGGGGGAGCCTGACGGCGGCCGGCCGGAGCCGGTCGGATCGCCGCTCCCCGAAGCCGCCTGACCCCGTACGGCTCAGCTCTCCGGCTGCTCGATCAGCTGGGCGATGTACAGCGGCTCACCGAGCTTCTCGACCAGCTCCAGCTGGGTGTCGAGATAGTCGATGTGGTGCTCCTCGTCGGCCAGGATCGACTCGAAGATGTTGGCGGACGTGATGTCGCCCTTGCCGCGCATGATCTCGATCCCGCGCCGGAGCCGGTCGATGGCCTCGGCCTCGACCTGCCGGTCCGCCTGGAACATCTCGGTGACCGTCTGGCCCACGCGTACGTGGAAGAGCCGCTGGTAGTTCGGCAGGCCGTCCAGGAAGAGGATCCGGTCGGTGAGGATCTCGGCGTGCTTCATCTCGTCGATCGACTCGGACCTGGTGTATTTCGCGAGCTTGGTCCAGCCGAAATTCTCCTGCATCTTCGCGTGCAGGAAGTACTGGTTGATCGCCGTGAGTTCTGCGGTCAGCTGCTCGTTGAGGAACTCGATGACCTCGGGGTCGCCCTGCATTGCAGAGGCTCCTTCCAGGCGTGTATCCGGGCAGGTTTCGCGCATCCTCGCACCGCCCATCGGGGGCGTCCAGTAAGTGCAGGCTTAGTACGAGTTGACCGAATCGGTGCAGACCTGGTCATGACCACCCCGCGAGGTCTGTCACCATGGATACATGGGTCAGCCGGAAAGCCGGGAGCGGCAGGGAGCGGTGCAGTCCGAGCTTCCGCCGGGACAGCGGCTGCAGCGCGGCTGGCCGGTCACCCACTACGGACCCGTCCCCAAGTTCAAGCCCGACCGGTGGGAATTCCGGATGTTCGGGGCCACGGCGGACGGCGAGAAACACTGCTGGAACCACGAGGAGTTCTCGGCCCTGCCGTTCTCCACCGTGGTCGCCGATCTGCACTGCGTGACGAAGTTCTCCATGCTGGGCGCCGAGTGGGGCGGTGTGCTCGCGAGGACGCTGGTCGAGCTCGCGCCCCCGGCGCCGCAGGTCACGCACGTGATGGTCTGGGCCGAGTACGGTTACAGCGCCAATCTCCGGCTGTCGGACTTCACGGACGCGAAGACGCTCTTCGCCACCCACAAGGCCGGTGAGCTGCTCACCGCCGAGCACGGGTTCCCGCTGCGCCTCGTCGTACCCAGGCTCTACGCCTGGAAGGGCCCCAAGTGGGTCCGTGGCATCGAGTACATGGCGGCGGACCGCCGTGGGTTCTGGGAGGAGCGCGGGTACCACAACCTCGGTGACCCCTGGCAGGAGCAGCGCTACTCGTACCAGGAGGGCCCCGGAGACGGTCCGGAGCTCTGAACTCCGCACCGGCCGGGACCCGCGCCGCCCCCAGGTTCCGAGGTCAGTGGTGGTACTGGTGCACCACCGCGTGGCCCTTGCCGCGGCCGATCATCCACTTGTTGACGGGTGTGGTGACCGTGAACGCCAGGGCGAGCGAGAGGGCCAGCGAGGCCCAGAAGAGCACGTCCGCGAGCTGGGCGTTCATCGCACTGGGCCAGACGGCGATCACGCCGTTGTCGATCAGTTCCATCACCGCGATGGAGAGGGTGTCGGCCGCGAGCGCCACGCGGAACGCCGCCTTGAACCCGATGCCCGCCCTGAGGATCGACCGCAGGGTCAGGGAGTAGCCGAAGGCGAAGGCCAGCGCGATCGCCATGACCGTCGTGGGGATGTTTCCCCAGCCGAGCGCCGTGCCGATCACCATGCCCAGGATCTCGCCGATGGCGCAGCCGGTGAGGCAGTGCAGGGTCGCCCGTGCGGCCATGGACCAGCTGACCGCTCCGGGAGCGCCGTCGTGGTGTGGACCGTGGTGCGGGCTGTGCTGTCCGTGCTGCGTGTGTGCCTCGTGCCGCATGACGTACCCCCAGGGCCTGGAACGGATGCCGGTTCCTGTTCACCTGGGGAACAAGATACCCCTAGGGGGTATTCCTGCGAGAGTCTCCCGGCCCGGATTCCCGGAGGGAGCGGATTCCTCAGGGGCGCAGGGACTTCAGGCGGGCCACGTCCGCCGTGTGCCCTTCCTTGCCGCCGGGGGTCTCGATGATCAGCGGCACCCCGGCGGTCGCGGGATGGGCGAGCAGCTCTCGGAACGGCTCCGCACCGATGTGACCCGCGCCGATGTTCTCGTGCCTGTCCTTGTGGGCGCCCGCAGCCTCTTTGGAGTCATTGGCGTGGATCAGCTTGAGCCTGCCCTCGCCGACGGTGTCCACGAGGAGGTCCAGGGTCTGGTTCATGCCGCCGGGGGCGGCGAGGTCGTGTCCCGCCGCGAAGATGTGGCAGGTGTCCAGGCAGACACCGAGCCGCGGGTGGGAGTCGAGTGCGTCGAAGTACGGGCCGAAGTCCCACGTGCGTGCGCAGAGCGAGGAGCCCTGGCCCGCCGTCGACTCCAGCAGCAGGAACGGGTCGTCGTCGTGCGTCAGCTCGTCGAGAAGCGGCAGCAGATGGGTACGGACCTGCGCGAGCGCCTCGGAACGCGGCCGGCCACCCGTCGCCGAGCCGGTGTGCACGACCACGCCCAGCGCGCCGATCGCCCGGCCGCGGCGCAGCGAGTGGCGCAGTGAGTCGACCGACCGCTCCGCCGTCGCGGCGGTGTGCGAGCCGAAGTTGATCAGATACGGCGCGTGCACGTACGCCGTGACCGACTCGTTCGCGCACTCCTTGCGGAACTGCTCGTCCTGGTCCGGGTTCCCGGCGGGTGTCGCCCAGCCACGCGGGTTGGCCACGAAGACTTGCACGGTCTCGGCGCTCAGCTCGCGTGCGTAGGGCAGTCCGGTCCTGGCGAGGCCGCCGGCCACGGGTACATGGCCGCCGATGGGGTTGCGCACGGTGTGTTCAGAGTCCCTTGGTCTTGATGGTGATGGTGCCGCCCTCGGGGGCCCGGTCGCCGCCCTCGACGGACTGACTCGCGACGGTGTCGCTGAAGGAGAGGAACGGCCGGTCGACGTGGACCTTGAAGCCCTTGTCCGTCAGCGCGCTCTTCGCGTCGTCCACGCTGTCGCCGGTCACGTCGGGGACGCTGATCATCCGGGGGCCCTTGGAGACCGTCAGCGTGATGGTGTCGCCCTCGGCGGCCCTGGCTCCGTCCGCCGGTGACTGCTCGGCGATGTCGCCGGCGTCCTCGGAGGAGTTGACGCGCCCCGGAGCGACCACGACCTTGAGGTTGTCGTCCTTGAGGTCGGCGGTGGCGTCCTCCACGGACTCGCCCGTGACATCCGGCACGTCGACGGGGGCGCCCTTGGAGACCACCAGGGCGACGGCGGAGTCCGTGTGCCGCTCGGCGCCGGCCGCCGGGTCCGTACGGATCACCTTGCCCCGCCCGGTCCCGTCGCTGAACTCCTTGGTGACCATGCCGGACCCCAGTCCTGCCTTCGCCAGCTCCCGCCTGGCCTGCGCGAGGGGCTCACCCTCCACGCGGGGGACCCGGACGATCTCGGGGCCGCGCGAGACGACCAGGGAAACCGCGTCGTTGTCCCGGATACGGGCGCCCGATGCCGGACTGCTGCTCATGATCTGGCCGCGGTCGTAGGTGTCGCTGAACTCGCGTTCGGTCTTCTTCACGTCGAGTCCGGCTGCCGAGAGCCGTGACCGGGCCGTTTTCTCGGGCTGGCCGAGGAGCGAGGGGACCCGGGTGAACTGGCCCGAGTTGATGTACCAGACACCGGCTCCGGCGCCCAGCACCAGCAGCACGGCGACGACCGAGGCGATCAGACCGCGGCGGGTCCGGCGGCTGCGGCGTACGGGCCGGCGCTCGGGCTCGGGCTCCGCCACGGCGGGCATCACCAAGCGGCTGGTCCGGTTGGACCCCGCCACGGGGAGCGGGCGCCGGATCACATCCGTACGGTCCTCGGAAGCACCGGCACCGGCGGGCCCGCCGGAGAGTGCCTGCGGCGGGGCGGCGTCCAGCTCCCGGTCGCTGAGCGCGGCGCGGGTCTCCAGAACCTCGCCGAGCAGCGCCGCGGCGTCGTGCGGCCGGTCGTCGGGGCGGCGGGCCGTGGCGCTCGCCACCAGCCCGTCCAGCCGGGCGGCGAGCCCCGGTACGGCCGCGGACGGCGCGGGCATGCCTTCGTTGAGGTGCTGGTAGAGGACCTGGGCGGCCGTGTCACCGCCGTGCGGTTTGGCGCCGGTCAGCATCTCGTACAGCACCACACCGCATGCGTAGACGTCCGCGCGGGTGTCGGCTGTGCCCTGCTCGATCTGCTCCGGGGCCAGGTAGGAGACGGTGCCCAGGATGGTGCCCGTGCTGTTCGTCTCGGTGTCCACGGCCCGGACGAGGCCGAAGTCGGCGACCTTGACCCGGCCGTCGTCACCGATCAGGACGTTCTCCGGCTTCATGTCGCGGTGGACGAACCCGGCCCGGTGCGCTGCGCCGAGTGCGGCCAGCACCGGCTCCAGGATGTCCAGGGCCGCGCGGGGGCACAGAGCGCCGCGCTCGCGCAGGACGTCACGCAGGGTGCACCCGGCGACGTACTCCATCGCCAGATAGACGTGCGCGCCGTCCGCGCCCTGGTCGAACATGCCGACCACATTGGGGTGGTCGAGGCGGGCGACGGACTTGGCCTCCCGGATGAAGCGCTCCACGAAGGTGGCGTCGACCGCCAGCGCGGGGTGCATCACCTTCAGCGCGAGCACCCGGTCCAGGCGGGTGTCGACGGCCCGGTAGACCGTCGCCATACCACCGACGGCGACGCACGCGTCAACCCGGTAGCGGCCGTCGAGCAGCTGCCCGACGAGCGGGGCCTGCGGGTCACCAAGCGTCGTATCCACGCAGGCGAGTGTACGAGTCGGCGCCGACAGGGCCTAAGCGGTCCTGGTGAACGGGACGTGACTGAAGCCGAGCTGTGACAGGCGTGTGGCGCCCGTGAGCGCGCCGCCGCACGGCCTCCCCGCTTCGTGGCGCGAGGGCAGGTCCGTGCGGCGGGGCCGCCCGGAGCGTCGCCACCCGTTACGGGCCGGCCGTGCGGGTGCCCAGCCGGACGAAGGTGACAGCGGTCTGCACGGCGAGTGCGGCCGGCCCGGTGCCCGCCGGCAGTGCGCCGGGACGGGCTGAGCAGCCCGATGGTGTCCCAGTGGTGGAGGCTACGCACGGTGAGTCCGCCGGCCTCGGCCAGCGGACCTGCCTTCCAGGTCGCGGAAGCGGTCATGGGGCAACAGTGCATCCTCACGTGACGTGAGGTTCACGTCATGAAGGCGACTGCCGCTGTCCGCCCGGAGCCGCCCCGAAGGCGGGCCGCTCCGGATCGAGCACCGCACGCCCCTGTTCCGGTGACGATGCCCGTGCGAAGTGCCTCATCGGGATACGTCCCGCCCGGTAGGCCAGCCTGCCCGCCTCCACGCCCCGCCGCATCGCGGACGCCATCAGCTCCGGCTCCTGCGCGCGCGTCACCGCGGACGCCAGCATCACCGCCGCGCACCCGAGCTCCATCGCCAGCGCCGCGTCCGATGCCGTACCGGCCCCCGCGTCGAGGATCACCGGCACCCCGGCCCGCTCCACGATCAGCTGGAAATTGTGCGGGTTGCGGATGCCGAGACCCGAGCCGATGGGGGAGCCGAGCGGCATGATCGCCGCGCAGCCCACCTCCTCCAGCCTCCGGGCCAGCACCGGATCGTCGTTGGTGTACGGCAGGACCGTGAAGCCGTCGTCGACCAGGGCCTCGGCGGCGTCGAGCAGCTCCACCGGGTCGGGCAGCAGGGTGTGCTCGTCGGCCACGACCTCCAGTTTGATCCAGTCCGTGCCCAGCGCCTCGCGGGCCAGGCGCGCGGTGAGGACCGCCTCGCCGGCCGTGAAGCAGCCGGCGGTGTTGGGGAGCACCCTGATGGAGAGCCGGTCGAGCACCGAGAGCACCGAGCCCTGGACCGTCGGGTCGAGGCGGCGCATCGCCACCGTCGTCAGTTCGGTCCCCGACGCGATCAGGGACCTCTCCAGCACGTCGAGGCTGGGCGCACCGCCCGTACCCATGATCAGCCGGGAGGACAGGACGGTGTCCGCGAGAGTGAAGGGGTCGTCAGCCATGTCCGGTTCAGCCTCCCTGGACCGCGGTGAGGATCTCGACGCGGTCGCCGTCGGCGAGCACGGTGCGGGACCACAGGCCCCGCGGTACGACGGTCTCGTTGACGGCGGCCGCGACGCCCGAGGGAGCACTGGTGAGAGTGGCGACCAGCACGTCGAGGGTGGTTTCGGGCGCGACGGCACGGGCCGCGCCGTTCACGGACACCCGCGGCGAAGGCGCACCCACCGGTGACGCTTGGACGGATGGCACATTCATGCGGGCTGCTCCTGTCGTACGGGCGAGAAGCGCAGGGGAGAGAAGGCACGGGCCTCGGCCGGCAGCTCTCCGGTGGTCAGCAGTCCGGCCATCACGTCGCCGGTCATGGGTGTGAGCAGCACACCGTTGCGGTAGTGGCCGGTGGCCAGCAGCAGGCCGGGCAGCGCGGTCGGGCCGAGCAGCGGCGCGTTGTCGGGTGACGCCGGGCGCAGCCCCGCGCACGTCTCGGTGAGCGGGAGTTCGGTGATGCCGGGCACCAGGTCGTGGGCGTCGCGGAGCAGCTCGTAGACCCCGCCCGCGGTGACCGTGGTGTCCCAGCCCAGCTCCTCGCTGGTCGCGCCGACCACGAGTTCGCCGTTCTCACGGGGGACCAGATAGACGTGACTGCCCCGGACGACCGCGCGGACGGTCCGGCTGAGGAACGGCGCGTAGACCCGCGGCACCGTCAGCCTGAGCACCTGGCCCTTGACCGGACGCACGGGCGGAAGCACCGCGTCCGGCAGCCCCGCGAGCTGTCCGCTGCGGCTGCCGGCCGCCAGCACCACCTGGCCCGAGGTGAGCGCGGTGCCGTCGGCGAGCACGACACCGGTGGCCCGGCCGCCCTCCGTCGTCAGGCGCTCCGCCCAGCCGCGGTGGAAGGTCACCCCGGCCCGCTCGCACGCGATGAGCAGCGCCTTCGCCAGCCGCCGCGGATCGACCTGGTGGTCACCGTCCACCCGCAGCCCGCCGCGCACACCCGGCGCGAGCATCGGTTCGAGCCGCCGGCACTCGCGCCCCGTGAGCCACTCCGACTCCAGACCCGAGCGGAGCTGGAGCGCGTGCAGCTCCCGCAGATGCGCCCGGTCGTCCAGGTCGAGGGCCACGGAGAGCGTGCCGCAGGCGCGGTAGCCGAGATCCTGCCCCGACGCCTCCTCCAGCTCCGCGGCGAACGCCGGATAGCGCCGGGCGGACTCCAGATTCAGACCGAGCAGCACCTGCTCGCCGTAGTGCAGTTCCGTGACGGCGGCCAGCATGCCCGCCGCGACCTGCGCGGCACCGCCGCCCGGCTGCGGGTCGACGACAGCGGTGCGCAGTCCGCGCTGCGCCGACCGCCAGGCGGTGACCAGACCGATGATCCCGCCCCCGACGACAGCTACGTCCGAGGTGTTGGCGTGATGTGTGTGCATGGGCGTCCAGCCCCTCCCTTCGCCGGCATGACCCGGATCAGGTTCGTACGGTCGGAGGCCGTCCAGCCTCCCTCTCAGCCCGGTGCGCCCGGACTCCCGCGAGTAGTTCCGCGTGCCAGCCTAACCCCGGTCCGCACCGCCCCGTAAGGCGTCCCATGACCGCCCCTGTCCTGACGCCGAGTCAGCTGCTTAAGGTGATCAGGTGAGCGAGCCGAGGAACGTCGTCATCGCCGGTGCGGGCATGGCCGGAGTCCAGACCGCTGTCGCCCTGCGGGACCAGGGCTTCACCGGATCCGTCACGCTGATCGGTGAGGAGGCCCACCCGCCGTACGACAGACCGCCGCTCTCCAAGGCGGTGCTGCTCGGCAAGGCCGAACACTCCGCCTTCGACGTCGACTTCGGCGCGCTCGGGGTCGAACTGCGGCTGGGGTGCGAGGTGACCGGCGTACGCCCGGCAGACCGGGAACTGGACACCGCGAGCGGCCCCCTCCCGTACGAGGCGCTGGTCGTCGCCACCGGTGCCCACCCGGTCACGCTGCCCGGCAGCGAGGGCGTCCCCGGCGTCCATCTGCTGCGCACGCTCGACGACGCGGGGCGGCTGCGGGCCGTCCTCGCGGACCGGCTGGACGTCGTGGTGGTCGGTGCCGGGTGGATCGGCGCCGAGTTCGCGACGGCCGCGCGGGAGGCGGGGTGCGCGGTGACCGTGGTGGAGGCGGCCGGCCGGCCTCTTGCCGGGGTGCTGCCCGCCGAGGTCTCGGCTCCGATGGCCGGCTGGTACGCCGACAGCGGAGCCGAACTCATCACCGGCGAGCGGGTGGCCCGTGCCGAACCCGGCACCGTGGTCCTGGAATCCGGGCGGAGGCTGCCGGCCGGGGCCGTGCTCGTCGGAATCGGGGCCAGACCGGCGACCGGCTGGCTCGCCGGCTCCGGGATCGCACGGGGCGCCGACGGCTCGGTCACGGCGGACGAACGGCTGCGCACCTCGGCCGCCGGTGTGTACGCGGTCGGCGACTGCGCGTCCTTCCCGTCCCGCCGGTACGGCGAGCGGCTGCTGGTCCACCACTGGGACAACGCCCTCCAGGGGCCGCGCACGGTCGCGGCGGACGTGATCGGCGGGGAGCCGCGGATCTACGACCCGGTGCCGTACTTCTGGTCCGAGCAGTTCGGCCGGTTCGTCCAGTACGCGGGCCACCACGCGGCCGCCGACACACTGGTGCGGCGCGGCGACCCGGCGGGCCCCGCCTGGTCCGTGTGCTGGCTGCGCGAGGAGCGGCTCGTCGCCGTGCTCGCCGTCGGCAGACCCCGCGACCTGGCTCAGGGGCGGAAGCTGATCGAGTCGGGAACCGCGCTCGACCCGGTGCGCGCCGCCGACCCGGGCGTGCCGCTCAAGTCGGCGGTCCCGCGGTAGACCGCGGGGCCGCGGGCGTGGTCCGCCCGGCCCTGAAGGGCTGAGTCCGGGTATCGGCTGTCAGTGCGGGATGGCAGGCTTGTCCCGTGACCGAGATTGACGCAAGAACAGATGCTCTCGTCCCCGCCTGGCTGCACCTCCCCGACATCGCCGAGATGTTCGACGTCGAGGTGACTCGCGTACGCCAGCTGGTCAGGGACGGCACGCTGATCGCCGTACGCCGCGGTGAGAACCGTGCGCTCCAGGTGCCCGCCGCCTTCATCGACGGCAGCAAAGTGGTCAAGGGCCTCGCCGGCACCCTGACCCTCCTGCGGGACGACGGCTTCAGCGACCAGGAGATGCTGGAGTGGCTCTTCACCCCCGACGAGACCCTGCCCGGCACGCCCGCGCAGGCACTGAGCGAGAATCGCGGGACGGAGGTGAAGCGCCGGGCCCAGGCGCTCGCCCTCTGATCAGAGTGTGAACACCTCCGCGGTGCACGGACCGGGCCCGCCCCGGTCCGTGCACCGCGCCGTCCACTGCCTTCCACGGGGGGAACGCCCGATGTCCACCGCATCCGCACCGCTGTCCGACGCCCGGCTGTACCTCTGCACGGACGCCCGCAAACGCCAGGGGGACCTGCCGGAGTTCCTGGATGCCGTCCTGGCCGGCGGTGTGGACATCGTCCAGCTGCGGGACAAGGGCATGGAAGCAGCCGAGGAGCTCGACCACCTCCAGGTCTTCGCCGACGCCTGCCGCAGGCACGGCAAGCTGCTCGCGGTGAACGACCGGGCCGACGTCGCGCACGCCATCGCCTCCGACGTGCTGCACCTGGGCCAGGGCGACCTGCCGGTCCCGGCCGCCCGCGCGCTCCTGGGCCCCGATGTGCTCATCGGCCGCTCGACCCACGCCGAGTCCGAGGTGGACGCGGCCGCGGCCGAGCCGGGCGTCGACTACTTCTGCACCGGCCCCTGCTGGCCGACGCCGACCAAGCCGGGGCGGCACGCACCGGGGCTCGGTCTCGTCCGGTACGCGGCGGCTCTCACCACCGAGCGCCCCTGGTTCGCGATCGGCGGGATCGACGCAGGCAACCTCGACGAGGTACTGGACGCCGGTGCGCGCCGCGTGGTGGTCGTCCGCGCGATCACCGAGGCGGACGATCCTGCCGCTGCCGCCGCCGCTCTCGCCCGCCGGGTCAGGGCACGCGCCACCTGACCAGCAGGTGGCCGCGAAGCCGCAGGTGGCAGCGGTGAGAAGTGTCCGAATGGTGGGCAAGGATCTCACAAATGGGCCATAAAGCCCCGGCGTGGTTGGGGAAGCGGCAAGCCCTGACTAACCTGCCCGTATGGCCTTCGGTACTTCTTCCACCAGAACCGACCACGCGCGGACCGTGCGTGACCTGCTCGCGACCGGCAGGACGCTGTACTCCTTCGAGTTCTGGGCTCCCAAGACCGAGAAGGGCGAGCGGAACCTCTGGAACGCGCTGCGCCGGGTCGAGGCGGTGGCGCCCAGCTTCGTGTCCGTGACCTACGGCGCGGGCGGCTCGTCGCGCGCGGGCACGGTCAGGGCCACCGAGCAGATCGCGTCGGACACCACGCTCACCCCGGTCGCCCACCTCACGGCCGTCGACCACTCCGTCGCCCAGCTGCGCAACATCATCGGCCAGTACGCCGGCGCCGGAATCCGGAACATCCTGGCCGTCCGCGGTGACCCGCCCGGCGACCCGATGGGCGAGTGGGTCAGGCACCCCGAAGGCGTCACCTACGCTGCCGACCTGGTCCGGCTGATCAAGGAGTCGGGCGACTTCTGTGTCGGCGTCGCCGCCTTCCCCGAGATGCACCCGCGCTCGGAGAACTGGGAGACCGACATCCGGCACTTCACCGACAAGTGCCGCGCAGGTGCCGACTACGCGATCACCCAGATGTTCTTCGACCCCGAGGACTACCTGCGGATGCGTGAGCGGGTCGTCGCCGCCGGATGCGACACCCCGGTGATCCCCGAAGTCATGCCCATCACCAGCGTGCGCCAGTTGGAGCGGTTCGCCCAGCTCAGCAACGCGCACTTCCCGACCGGCCTGAAAGAGCGCATCCTCGCGGTCAAGGACGACCCGGCCGCTGTACGCTCCATTGGCATCGAGTTCGCTACGGAGTTCTGCGCGAAGCTGCTCTCCGAGGATGTCCCTGGGCTGCACTTCATCACGTTGAACAACTCCACGGCGACCCTCGAAATCTACGAGAATCTCGGACTGCACAAGCAGTCCTGACCGGCACACCCGGCCCCCGTACCGGGCCGGGCGGCCGCAGAGAGGGGCGTACATGGGCTGGACGGTCCTCTATGTCGGGTTCGGATTCGTCGCGCTGTGGCTGCTGGGCGAGGTGCTCCTCCAGTACAAGGCCAGGCTGCGCTGGCGCCTGCTCGCCTTCACCGGGTTCCTCGGCGTGGTCATCGGGGTGCTGCTGCACTCGGTGCCGGTGATCGTGGTGGGGGCCATCGCCTTCGCCGTCGGCCAGCTGTACGTCACGCTCTCCTTCCGCCGCGGCTTCTCGACCGGCTGGGCGATCGGGGGCGCGCCCAGGGCGAGCAAGCGGCGCAGGGCGCGCGGCGCGAGCGTGAAGGAACCGGTACTCGAAGTCTCGGACCTCCAGTACCAGGAGGCAGAACAGGGCCGGCCGGAGGGCCAGGAACAGCAGGCCGGGCACGACGACGCCTTCGCGCAGCCCGGTCAGGACCACGACGGATACGGGCAGAGCGCGTACAGCGAGAACGCCTACGCGACGGACGACGGCTTCGGCTACGACGTGTCCGCGTACGGTCAGCAGGCCGCGGGCGCCGGCGTCTTCCCGGACTTCCCGCAGGATCCCGAGACCATGGCCGCGGGTGTCTACGCCCCGCAGCCGATGCCCGACGACACCGGCCAGTACGGCGTGTACAGCGACACGGCGTACGGCTCCGCCGCGCAGTACGGCACCGGCGGCTACGACCAGAACGGCCAGCCGTACCAGGGGCAGTACGGCTACGGCGGCGAGCAGGAGCAGTACCCGGCCTACTCGGACCCGTACATCGGCGCGGGCCAGTACGGGGCCTCCTACGGCGCTGAGCAGCAGTACGCCGACCCCTACCCGGACCCGTACGCCAACGACACCCCGCCCGGCGGGGTCTGGGTTCCGCAGCAGCGCGACAACGAGCCGGCGTACGGCGGCCCGCCCCACCCGGAGCAGCCGGGACACGAGCCGTACCAGCAGGACCACAACGGTTATAACGACCAGCAGCGGTACTGAGCGGGGGCGCCGACGGGTGGCGGGCCTCCCCGGGGCGAGGCGCAGGCCCCGCTACCCGCCGCCCGCTCACTGCGAACCGCGGAACCCCTCACCCTCGACGATCAGCCCGGCGGCCAGCGCCCCGGACATTCCGGCGTGGGCGAGTCCGCCGCCGGGGTGCGACCAGCCGCCCGCGAGGTGGAGACCGGGCAGCGGCGACCGGTTGGGGGCGGGCAGCAGCCGGCCGCCCGCACCGGCCAGGGCCGGGCCGGGCACCTGGAGCGCTCCGGTCTCCCGCAGCGTGTCCGCGGGGGTCCGCACCTCCCGCCACAGCACGCGCTCGCGCAGACCGGGCACAGCGGCCTCCGCGGCCGCCACCACCCGGTCGGCGAACGCCTCCGCACGCGCCTCCGCGTCCTCCCCGGTCCACTGCCCCCCGCCGCCGGTTCCGCCGGGGACCGGGACCGTGACGGTCAGCGTGAGCGACTCATGGCCGGGGCCGGGGATCAGCGCCGGATCACCCGGACGCAGCACCGTCACCACCGGCGGAGCGCCCTGCCCGCCGTGCACCACCGTCCGGTGGGCGGTGTCCGCCGGACGGTCCCCGCGCAGTGCCAGACAGACCACGACCCTGCCGGTCCGCGCACCCGTCTCCCGGTTCGGCCAGGGGCCCGACGGCACCCCGGCCACCGGGGCGCCGGCGACCACGTGGTCCGCCTCGGCACAGCCTCCGCCCGCCAGCCCGACACCGCAGGCCCGGCCGTCCTTCTCCCGTACGTCCGTCACCTCGGCCGAGAACTCGAACGCGACCTTCCGTGCCAGGCACCGCTCGTACACCGCGTCCGCGAGCGCCCGCATCCCCCCGCGTACGTACCAGTTGCCGAAGGTCTGCTCCATGTACGGCAGCACGGCCGCCGACGCGGGCGCCGTCAGCGGATCGAAACCGTGGGCCAGCGCGTAGCTCGCCAGCAGCGCCGTCAGCCGCGGGTCCCGCAGCTCCCTGCTGCCGACCTCGCCGAGCGTGGACGCGCTGCGCCGCAGCAGCCCGGTCCTGAGCGCGGGGTACGGATCGCGGCCCAGCGGGGCGGTATCGGCGGGCAGCGGCTCTTCGAGGAGCGGCCGCCTGGTCCTGTCCCAGGTCTCACGCGCCCGGTCCAGGAACGCGCCCCAGCGCGCGCCCGCGCCGCCGCCCAGCGCGGCGTCGAGCGCCTCGACGGCTCCGGCGCGTGAGGCGTTCGGGAGCAGCACGTCCGTCCCGTCGGCGAACAGATGGCGGCTCGCCGGGTCCACCTGGACGAGCTGGACGCACTTCTCCAGCGGCTCACGGCCCGTCTTCACGAACAAGTCGCGGTATACGGCGGGCAGCTGGAGCAGTCCGGGCCCGGTGTCGAAGACGAAACCGTCCCGGGCGAAGCTGCCCACCGCCCCGCCGTAAGTCGTCGTACGTTCGTACACCGTCACCCGGTGGCCTGCCACAGCCAGCCGGGCGGCAGCCGCCATGGCGCCCATCCCGGCGCCGATCACCGCAATCCGTGCCATGGCACGGACTTTATCGGTGCGGTGTGCGCCAGGAGGAAGCCGGACCCGGCGGCGGGCCGGCGGCGAGGCTGTGCACACAGGCCCGCACACGGTACTGAGTATCCGTACCTAGGGGCCGAGATGAGTAATTGCACGGATGGGCTCTCACCTGCAAAGACGGCAGAGTGTGGGACACGGAAGGGGCGCAGCGCCGAACCGCCGACACGGGGCGGCGGAACGGCGCGGCTCCCCGGACGAGTACGGAATGTACGGGGGAGTACAGCGGGGGAGTACGGGGGACAGCGCCGCTCACGAACGGCCCGGGTGACCGGGCCGGGACGGGCGGCGCTCTTCCTTTCCGGCCCTGTTTCCCGCCTCGCCCTCCGGGCTTCCGGCTTCCTCGTCCCGCCCCGCTGCCCGGGTCAGCGGCCGCTGACGCGCCCGTGCAGCAGCCGCGAGAGCGCCGCGTGCACCTCGTCGATGGACCGTTCGCTCTGGAACGCCTGCCAGTCGAGGGCCGCCACGAGGACCATCCCGACCAGGGCGGCGGCCGTCAGCGGGATGTCGATCTCCTCGTTCAGCTCGCCGCCTTCGACGGCCTCGCGCAGCACGGTCTCCACGACCGCGACAGCCTCCTGGCGCACCACCAGCAGGGTCGACTGCCAGGCGCGGTTGGTGCGCCACACCTCGGCGACATACAGCTGGGTGAAGGCCGGATAGGCGTCGATGAAACCGAGGCCGGACCTGATCATCGCGTCCAGCGCGTCGACCTTGCTGCCGCCGCGCCCGGCCGTGGTGTCGGCCGCGGACTGGAGCGAGGCGGTGAGCAGCCCCACCCCGTGCCGCAGCAACTCCTCGAAGAGCACGGTCTTGCTGGCGAAGTTGTAGTAGACCGTGCCCTTCGCGACCCCGGCGCGCTCGGCGATCTCCTCCACCGTCGTGGCGGAGAAACCCTTCTCCGCGATGAGGGTGACGGCCGCCTCGTACAGCTTCTGGCGGGTGGCCTGCCGTCTGGTGCTGGTGTCCATGCCCCTGATTCTCACAGGTTCTCCGCGCCGGCCTGTCGCACCGGCCGCGCCGAGCCCGCGGGCCTCCGCAGCTGATGCTCCCCGCCCCGCACGGGCCACGCCCCTCACAGGCTGAGCTCTGGATGCAGGCGCTCCATGGTCCACACCTGTTTGCTCCGTGCGGAGAGCGCGGTCAGCGCCAGCGCGGCGACGGTGAAGGCGAGGAGTACGGCCGAGCCCGTCATCACGGGCGCGAGACCCCCGCCCGTGATGAGTCTGCGCAAGCCCTCGACCACGTAACTCATCGGCAGATAAGGGTGGATGGCGTTGAAGAACGCCGGGCTCGTCTGTACCGGATAGGTGCCGCCCGCCGACGTCAGCTGGAGCATCAGCAGCGCCAGTACGAGGATCCGCCCCGCCGCGCCGAAGCGGGCGTTGAGCCACTGCACGATCGCGGCGAAGCAGCACGTCACCAGGGCCAGGAAGCCCAGGGTTCCGGCGGTGCGCACCATCTGCAGCCCGATCGCCCAGTGCAGTACGGCCATCAGCGCGGCGGTCTGGAGCACACCGATCGCGGCCACCGGCAGCCAGCCGGCGAAGGTGATCCGCCACGCCGAGGCACCGGCGGCCAGCGCACGCCGGCTGAGCGGCTGGATGAGCATGTACGCCACCATCGCGCCGACCCAGAGCGAGAGCGGGATGAAGTAGGGGGCGAAGCCCGTGCCGTAGTTGGGCGCGGGGTGCAGCGACTTGGAGGCCAGCTGCACCGGATCGGCCATGACACCGGTGCGCCGGTCCCGGTCCTGCCTGTCGTAGTCGGGGATCTTGGAAACACCGTTGTGCAGACCGGTGGCGAGGGTGCCGGCGCCGTCGGAGAGCTTGACGATCCCGGTGCGCAGGGTGTGCGCGCCGGTGTCCAGTTTTCCGACGCCGGTGTGCAGATCGTCGGCGCCCGTCCTGGCCGACGCGAGCCCTGTGTGCAGCCGTGCGGCGCCGCTCGCGACCTGGTGCGCCCCGCTGTCGAGCTTGTTGATCTTGGCCACGGCGGTATCCAGGTCGGTGGCGAGGTCCGGGGCGTGCTCCGCCAGGCTGTCCGCCTGTTTCTGGAGGGTGGCGAGCTGTCCGTCGAGCTTCTTCAGATCCCCGTTCTGCTGCTGGACGAGGCTGTTGACGTCCCCCGCGATGCGGGCCGTGTCGGCGGCCGCCTCCTTGGCCTTCTTGAGCTGGGGGCAGGCCGGGTCGGGGACGGGCAGGTCCTGGCAGCGGGCCCGGTAGACGGTGTTGAGGTCGGCCGACGCCGTGGTGGCGCCGCTCGCCGCCACCGGGGCCGCCTTCACCAGCGTCGCGAGGTGATCCCGTACGGCCTGTGTGGTGTCGGAGACCAGCCGGGCGGCGTCACCGATGGTCTTGCTGTTGTTCTTGAGGAACGGACGGACCGGTCCGGCGGCGCCGTTCACCGTGTTGGCCAGGGTCCGGGTGCCGGCGGCGACCTGTTTGGAGCCTGACTGGAGACCGGCCGAGCCCTTGTCGAGCTTCTTGATGCCGCCCGCCAGCTTGCCGCTGCCGGCCTTGGCGTCCTTGAGTCCGTCCGCCAGGGCCTTGGAGCCCTTCTTCGCCTTGCCCAGACCGGACTTGAGGTCCGAGGCGCCGTCGGCCGCCTTGGCCGTCTGGTCGTGCAGACTGGAGAAGGAGAGATAGATGCGGTCCAGGAAGGTCCGGGACGCGTGCGTCGATGCCGAGGTCCTGACCTCGGAGAACACCGTCCGGGAGATCTGCCCGACGATGTAGTTGTTGGCATCGTTCGTCCGGACCTGGAGTGCGCCGGTCTCCGGGTCGTCGCCCGAACTGGACGCCACCCGCCTGCTGAAGTCGGCCGGCATGGTCAGCGACAGGTAGTACGTGCCGTCCTCGACGCCCTTGTGGGCCTCGGCGGCGCTCGTCTCGTGCCAGTCGAAGACCTTGCTGTCGCGCAGTCCCTCGGTGATGTCGTCACCCGCCCGGACCTTCTTGCCGGCGGCTTCGGCGCCCCGGTCGTCGTTGACCAGGGCGACGGGTATCCGGTCGAGCCGGCCGTAAGGATCCCAGAACGACCAGAGGTACAGGGCGCCGTAGAGCAGGGGGAGCAGCAGGAGCGCGACCAGCGCGGCGCGCGGGAGCCTGCCCCTGCCGAACCGCTTCAGCTCAAGCGCGGCCAGTCTC
This sequence comes from Streptomyces sp. NBC_00859, assembly GCF_045161865.1. Lineage (NCBI taxonomy): Bacteria > Bacillati > Actinomycetota > Actinomycetes > Kitasatosporales > Streptomycetaceae > Streptomyces > Streptomyces sp. NBC_00859. The sequence continues at coordinate 6,047,079 of NZ_CP108826.1, forward strand.
GGCGAGCGCATCGGCTGCCCCTTCCGTTGTGTCCTTCGGATTCTTCGTGTCCTGTGTGCCGGTGCCGGTGCCGGTGCCGGTGCCGGTGCCGGTGTCCGTGGTGTCCGTGCCGGTGTCCGTGACGTCCGTGGTGTCCGTGACGTTCGCGGCTGTCCGGGTGCCCGGCTCCTGCCGGGTGGAGACGGTGACCGCGCCTTCGGGCGCCCGGCCGCAGACGGCAAGGACGGTGACACCGCCCGCTGCGACGGAGCGCAGCATTCTCCAGGCCTCGTCGCGTTCGGGGCCCGAGAGCTTGAGGTCCGCGTCATCCACCGCGAGCAGCCGCGGACCGCCCATCAGGCCGAGGGCCACGGAGAGCCGCAGCGCCTCCAGACGCTCCAGATCCCGCACGGAGGTGCGGCCCTTCTTGGGCAGCGTGGTGACATCGAGCCCGGCTGTCTCCAGCGCGCGGTCGATGCTGACCCGGGCTGCGGCGGCGCGCTCGGAGCGCGGCCGCAGCAGGGCGCGGAACGATCCGCTGTACCTGTGCTGGAGCAGGGCGCGCTCGCGCAGATGCTCGTCGACGGTCAGTGCCGGGTCGAGCTCGCTCACCCCGGGGACCGGCCCCAGCGCACTGATCCGCCGTACTTCGGCCAGCCGCTTCGGCAGCCGGAGTCCGGCCACATCGGCGTGGCCCTCGCTCGTACGCATACGGCCGGTCAGCGCGAGGAGCAGACAGGTGCGCCCGGAGCCGGACGGACCTTCGACCGCGACGAGCGCGCCAGGACCCGCGTCGACGCTCACGTCTCGGAACGCCCAGCCGTAGGGGCCCCTGAGCCCCAGACCCTCCGCTATGACAGCTGCCCCGTGCGGGCTGTCCACGACACCCTCCCCTACGCCGTCGGCGAGGTCCGCCTCTCCGACTTTTGAACTGACCGGTCAGTGCAAAAAAATACGCTGTCCTTCGCGACTCTGGCAAAGCCCCAGGTCAGGGCCGATTGTCAGTGGGGGCGCGCACTCTGGACACAGACGGCCACAGACCGTCACACGACGACAGGAGGTTCCGTCATGGCCAGCTCGCACGCCGCATCAGCGCACCGGCACCGTGTCACCGCCCCTGCCCCTTCGCCCGCCGCTTCCGCCGATCCGTCCCGCGCCGCCGCACCGGCGTCGCCGGCTCTCTTCACGCCCGCCTCCCCGGTCCCGCCCCCCTCCTCCGCACCGGCCGACATCCACCCGGTCGCGCGGCGCTCCTCCGCTCCCGCGGCCGCTCTCGACCTGCTGTCCCAGGCCCGCGCCGGGCTGGACGAGGCCGCCACGCTCGGGACGCCGAACGAGCGTTACGCCACAGCCCATCTCGCCGCCCTGCGCACCGCTGCCGCGGTCCTCGCGTCGCGCGCCGTGCCGGAGGACGTCCCCCGCCGGAGGGCGGGCGCTTCCCGGCGCCGCCGGAACACCATCCGTACCGCCTGGGAGCTGCTGCCCGAGCTCGCGCCGGAGCTGACCGAGTGGAGCGCGCTCTTCGCCTCCGGCGCGGGGCGCAGGGCCAGGGCGGAGGCGGGCATACCGGGCGCGGCAGGCAGCCGCGACGCCGACGATCTGCTGCGTGACGCGGCCATGTTCCTGCGCCTCGTCGAGCGGCTGCTGGCCCTCCAGCCGGTGCTGCCGCAGCCGAGGAGCGAGCAACCCCACGGCGGGTGAGCCGGCAGGCCGGGGCGCGGCCCATCCGCGGCGCCCCGGCCACGCGCGGTGATCAGGGAGACCTGCGAAGGCAATAGGGTGGGAGCCAGTCTTTGCTGTCTACGGCCCGCCGTCCGCGGCGGCACCGCGCCGAGGAGTCAACCGCCGTGTCGGACCAGCTGCGCCCCCGCGCCTCCCTTCGTACCGCCGTGGTGTGGGACGTACTCAAGGACGCTCTCGACCGCCGGGCCGAAGCGACCGGCCGGTCCGCCCTGGACGTGCTCGACACCGGTGGCGGCACCGGGAACTTCGCCGTGCCCGTCGCCCGCCTCGGGCACCGGGTCACCGTGGTCGACCCCAGCCCCAACGCGCTCTTCGGCCTGGAGCGCAGGGCTGCGGAGGCCGGGGTCGCGGACCAGGTGCACGGGGTGCAGGGCGATGTGCTCGGCCTGTTCGACGTGGTGGAGCGCGGCGGATACGACGCGGTGCTCTGCCACGGCGTCCTCGAATACGTGGAGGACCCGGCCGAGGGCATCAGGAACGCGGTGGAGGCGCTCCGACCGGCCGGCGCGCTCAGCCTGCTCGCCGCCGGGCTCGGCGGCGCCGTCCTGGCCAGGGCGCTGGCCGGGCACTTCGGTGAAGCCCGGCAGGCCCTGACGGACCCGGCCGGACGCTGGGGCGACGGCGACCCGGTGCCCAGGCGCTTCACCGCCGAACAGCTCACCGGGCTGGTCACCACAGCCGGTGTGGAGGTCGGCGCGGTGCACGGGGTCCGGGTCTTCGCCGACCTCGTTCCCGGGGTCCTGGTCGACACCGAGCCCGGCGCCCTGGAGGCCCTGCTGAAGCTGGAGGCCGCCGCAGCGGAGCTGCCCGCCTTCCACTCGGTCGCCACCCAGCTGCACGTCCTGGGCGAGAAGCAGGGTTGATCAGCAGTGCAGTCACGCACGGACTGACACACAGGCCCCCCATACGGGGGCTAGTCCCCGTATGATCGGGGTAACCATCCGGCATGACGGTCCGGCCGTCGGGGAGTGCACGCCCCGGCAGCTGCGCCTGCGTGGCGGCCCGGATGGTGATTTGGCGTAGAGGGCGGGTTTCACGGGGGCGAATCCCTGCCTATTCTGGAAGGGCCGCATCACGGTCGTACCCCGCGACCGACGAGTAGGAGGACTCCGTGCCGCTCTCGGAGCACGAGCAGCGCATGCTCGAGCAGATGGAGCGAGCGCTGTACGCCGAAGATCCCAAGTTCGCGACAGCGCTTGAGGGAAGCGGGCTGCGTACGTACACCCGTCGCCGGGTGTACCAGGCGATCGCTGGCTTTCTGGTGGGTATCGCCCTCCTCATGGCCGGAATGGTCGCTCAGCAGATCTGGATCAGTGTGGTGGGGTTCCTCGTCATGCTCGGCTGCGCAGTGCTCGCTGTCACCGGATGGCGCAAAGCGCCCAAGCCCGGTGAGCAGCAACAGGCCGGAGGCCCGGCCACGGGCCGCCAGGCCAGGAAACACCGTTCAGTGATGAACCGCATCGAGGAGCGGTGGCAGCGCCGCCGCGACGAACAGGGCCGCTGACCGGCACCGTCACCGGCATTCGGGGCCGCGGAGGCACCGCACGGCCCTGTGCGCGCAATGTGTCAGCCGATGAGGGGCGACCGCCCGAGAGCGGTCGCCCCTCATCCGTGCTGTCGCCCCGCCCCCGCCTCGGCCTCAGCCGCGCTGCCGGGAGGGCCGCAGACGCGCCACCCACCGGTCGAGACCGGCCCGGCGCCGGTCCCAGCGGTCGGACGCGCGTTCCCTGCGGCGGGAGATCTCCCACACCACCCGTACGGACGAGCGCGGCGCCAGCACCGCACGGACCCGTGCCGCCCGGCCCGCTCCCGCCCGCAGCGCGGCCCGGATCAGCAGGACGTCATCGGTGAGAGCGCCGGCCTCACCGGGGTGCGGCGCGTACAGCACCTGTTCCACCGCACGGGCTGCCCGGTGCACCGCATCGGCCGCCGGCCCGGACAGCTCACCGGTCCGTACGATCCGGGCGGCCGACTTGCGCGGTGTCAGCGAGTCGTCGTGCTGGGTCCCGTAGTCCCAGGCCGAGTCAGTGATCTCCTGCCAGGCCGACAGCGTCCGCTCGGCGGCGTCCGCGGGCGTCCGCCCGCCGGAACCCAGCCGCCGGGCACGCGCCCGGATCCGCCAGAGCATCGGCAGCAGAAGCAGCAGGACCAGGAGCAGCGCGGCCAGCGGTACACCCACCGCTGTCGTCAGCGAGGTACCCCCGCCGGGCGGCGGCGCCGCGCCGCTCTGCGCCGCCGCCCCGCACCCCTTGCGCAGCTGCGGCGGGCAGGCGGACGTCGCGGACGGTGTCGCCGCCGGACCGGCCGATGACGTGGCCTCCGGCTCCGCCGGTGACACCGGACTGTCGGACGAGTCGTCCTCACGGGTGTAGGACGGTACGGAACCACGGGTCGGGGTCGGCTCGAAGCGGGTCCAGCCCACTCCCTCGAAGTACAGCTCCGGCCAGGCGTGCGCGTCACGCAGCCCGACCGACATCGTGCCGTCAGGCTGTGCGGTGCCCGGGGTGAAGCCCACCGCGACCCTGGCGGGGATGTGCAGCGTCCTGGCCATCGCCGCCATGGTGAAGGCGAAATGGACGCAGAAGCCCTGCTTCTGCTTCAGGAAGCGTGCTATGGCGGCGGTGCCGGTGCCCGACTGCACCTGGGTGTCGTAGGTGAAACCGCCGTCGGACGCGAACCAGTCCTGCAGCTTGACCGCGCGCTGGTAGTCGTTGGCCGCGCCCGCCGTCACCTTGTCCGCCGTGGCCCTCACCACGTCGGGCAGCGAGCCGGGCACCTCCGTGTACTCCCTCAGGAGCGCGGCCGACGGCTGCGGGGCCGAGGCCAGCTGCGCCGCCGTCGGCCGGACGGTCAGACTGTTCACGCCGTACTGGACACCACGGGTGGTCTGCCCGCGGTCACCCACGAGCGTCCGCCCGGCCGGCTCGAATCGCCAGCGGCCCCTGATGTCCACCTTCGTGGCCGGATAGGGGAGCGGCAGCCAGTTCTGCGCGTACCAGCCGGCCGCCGAGATGTTGGTCTTGACCTCGGTGGTGGCCACATCGGAGCCGAGGCCCTGCGGACCGGGCAGCTCCTTCGGAACGTCCTGGATCCGGCGCTCCGAGGACTTCCACGCGGTGCCGTCGAACTGATCGAGCGAGACGATCCGCAGATACATCCCGTCGGTGTCGGCGGCGTTGGTGCGGTAGCGCATCACCTCGCGGTCATCGGACTGGGTGAGGCTGTTCTGCAGCGAGACCAGCGGGTTGACCGCTGAGATGGTCCCGCCACCGCCGCCCGGCCCGGTGCCGCGTCCCGCGCCGCCGAGCAGCCCGGTGTCCATCGCGGGCAGGGCGGCGGGGACGACCAGAGCGAAGCCCAGCGCGACCACCCCGATACGCCGGCCCGTACGGACCGGCGCCGACGGGCCGCCGGCGGCGTCCGCGAACCCGGTGGAGCCACGCCCGCGGGGGCCCGGCGGGCCGCCGAAGACCCGTCCCCACCGGGAGAGCCTCTCCTTGCTCTCGGCCAGCAGGAGCAGCAGATAGCCGGCCGCGGCGAGCACGAACCACAGCCAGGCCGCACCGCCCTGCGAGATGCCCGCCGCCACGGAATACAGGGCGAGCAGCGGCAGTCCGGCCGGTGCGGCACTGCGGAACGTCACCGCCAGCGAGTCCACCAGCAGTCCGACCAGCAGCACCCCGCCGAACAGCATCAGCTTGATGTTCCCGGTCGTCGGCGCAGGTATGGAGTACTGCCCTATGTCGTCGGCGCCCGCCCGCAGCATCGCCCCGAAGTGCTCCACGGCCTCCGGCCCCGGCACGATGCCGCCGAGTGCCTGGCCGCGCGCGAACACCAGCGTGAGCATCAGCAGCGCGGTCACCGCCTGCGCCGCCACGGTCAGCGGCCGGGCCAGCGGCACCCGCCGGGTGAGCGCGCCCACCCCGCTCTGGACCGCCAGCAGCAGAGCGGCCTGAAAGATCCACGAGACGGGCTGCACGAGCGGAAGCAGTGCGCACGTGGCCAGCATCGTGGCGGCGTAGGCGCACAGCGCCAGCCTCGCGCGGCCGCTCATGACCATCCCCCCGTCGCCGTTACCGCCGTACCGCCGTGCCAGGACGCCGAGTCCGTACCGCCCCGCTCTCGGCCCGCCTGCCGCCACAGCTCGGGGAGCGCCGCCCCTGGCCGGACCTCCAGAGCGGTCCACCCCGCCTCGCGCAGCAGCCGCAGCGTGCGGGAGCCCTGCTCCGCCGGGGCGTCCGGGTGCACCCAGGCGTCACTGTTCAGCACGAAGGCGACAGCCGCCCCGCTGCGCTGCCGCATCCTGGCCGCGACCGCCGCCTGCTCCTCGTCCAGGCTGCCGAAGAAGGCGACCAGCAGGCCTTCGTTCCCGCCCCGCAGCACATCGTACGAACGGGAGAGGCCGGTGCCGTCGGAGTGTCCGACGACGGCGAGTGTGTCCATCATCAGCCCCGCGGAGTCGGCGGACTCCTGGGTCGCCCCGGCGAAGCCGCCGGAGCCCTCGCCCGGCACCGAGCTGCCCGTGTCCGTCAGCAGCCGTACCGAGAAGCCCCGTTCCAGGACGTGTGCCACCGCGGAGGCCGCCCCCGAGACGGCCCACTCGAAGGCCGAGTCGGGGCCGCCGCCCCGGTACGCGCCCCGACGGGTGTCGAGCAGCACCGTGCAGCGGGCCCGCTGCGGCTGCTCCTCGCGGCGCACCATCAGCTCCCCGTACCGGGCGGTGGAGCGCCAGTGCACCCGGCGCAGGTCGTCGCCGTGCCGGTAGCCGCGCGGAATGACGTCGTCCTCGCCCGCCAGCGCGAGCGAGCGCTGTCTGCCGTCCCCGTGCCCGGCCGCCTCACCGGTGAGCCGGACCGGGGGCAGCGGCTCGGTCCTGGGAACCACCGTCAGCGTGTCGTGCGCGCTGAACGACCGCGTCAGCTCGCACATCCCGAACGGATCGGTGAGCCGCAGCTGGAGCGGCCCCAGCGGATAGCGTCCCCGCAGATCGGAGCGGACCCGGTACGACACCTCGCGCCGCCCCCCGGCCTCCACCCTGTCCAGCACGAAACGCGGCCGCGGCCCCAGGACGTAGGGCACCCGGTCCTGGAGCATCAGCAGCCCCGTGGGGAGCCGCGAGACATTGTCCATCCGCAGGTGGACGCGGGCCTCGGACCCGGCAGGCACTCTGGCGGGCGAGAGCCGCCTGCTGGCGGCGACGCGGTAGCGCGTACGGAACAGCACGGCCACGCACACCAGTGGCAGCACGGCGAGCAGCAGCCCCACCCGCAGCAGATCGCTCTGCCCCAGGACGTACGCGCAGACCACCGCGGCGACACCCGCCGCAAGGAACGACCGGCCGCGGGTGGTCAGCCCGGACAGCGCGGTCCGCAGCCCGCCCCTGTCCTCGTCGGCGGCGGCCGGAGCACCCCCGACGGCCATCACAGCCGCCGGGCGCCGGGCTGCTGGTTGTTGTACGCGGGGACCGGCGTCTGCTGGAGGATCTCCAGGACGACCTGCTCCGCGGTGCGGCGGTTCAACTGGGCCTGGGCGGTGGGCAGCAGCCGGTGCGCGAGGACCGCGACGGCCAGTGCCTGGACGTCGTCGGGCAGCGCGTACTCCCGTGCGCTGAGCGCCGCCGCGGCCTTGGCCGCCCGCAGCAGATGCAGAGTGGCACGCGGTGACGCGCCGAGTCTGAGATCCGGGTGGCTGCGAGTGGCCGTCACCAGCTGCACCGCGTATCTGCGGACCGAGTCCGCGACATGCACCGCGCGCACCGTGTCGATGAGCTTCAGGATCTCGTGGGCGTGCGCCACCGGCTGGAGGTCGTCCAGCGGTGAGACGGCGCCGTGGACGTCGAGCATGCGCAGCTCGGCCTCGGGGCTGGGATAGCCGATGGACACCCGTGCCATGAACCGGTCGCGCTGCGCCTCGGGGAGCGGGTAGGTGCCCTCCATCTCCACCGGGTTCTGGGTGGCCACCACCATGAACGGGCTCGGCAGTTCGTATGTCTGCCCGTCGATGGTGACCTGGCGCTCCTCCATCGACTCGAGCAGCGCCGACTGGGTCTTCGGGGACGCGCGGTTGATCTCGTCGCCGATCACGATCTGCGCGAAGATGGCCCCCGGCTTGAACTCGAAGTCGCGACGCTGCTGGTCGAAGATCGAGACACCGGTGATGTCCGACGGCAGCAGGTCAGGCGTGAACTGGATGCGCCGCACCGAGCAGTCGACGGTGCGGGCCAGCGCCTTGGCCAGCATGGTCTTGCCGACGCCCGGCACATCCTCGATGAGGAGATGTCCCTCGGCGAGCAGCACGGTCAGCGAAAGCCGTACGACCTCAGGCTTGCCCTCGATCACACCCTCCACCGACCTGCGGATACGCTCCGCCGTGGTCGTCAGATCCGTGAGGCTCGCTCGATCGTCATAGGTCGTCACCCGGCCCTCCTCGGCCCTACTCCCGCGCTCCTGAGAAGCAGGGGATACCCCATTCGCGGGCCGGGCACCGCGCACGGCCCGCCCCGGCCCGAACAGCGGACGCCCCGCCCGGAGGGATCCGGACGAGGTGTCTGCCCCCGCATTGTCGTCGCCGTTACCGCTTCGTGTCACTCGCCTGTGGACAAGTGGGCGGGATATGTCGCGGGTTGCTGTGATTCCGGGCTGCCGGGCTGCCGTCCGGACCCCGGTGACCAGGTCCTGACGACGGCCCGGCGCTCACTCCTGGCGGCCGGGCGCGGCCGGGGCGATCTCCCGCAGGAGACCGGTCCGCACGTCGAAGACGAAGCCGCGGACATCGTCGGTGTGCGGCAGGAACGGCGAGGTGCGTACCCGCTGCAACGACTGGCGCACGTCCTGGTCGACATCACGGAAGGACTCCACCGCCCAGGCGGGACGCTGTCCCACCTCCTCCTCCAGCTCGTTCCGGAAGTCCTCGGTGAGACTCTCCAGGCCGCAGCTGGTGTGGTGGATCAGTATGACGCTCCGGGTGCCCAGGGCGCGCTGGCTGATGGTCAGGGAGCGGATGGTGTCGTCGGTGACCACACCGCCCGCGTTGCGGATCGTGTGGCAGTCGCCGAGTTGGAGACCGAGAGCGGCGTGCAGATCGAGCCTCGCGTCCATGCACGCGACCACGGCGACCCGCAGTACGGGACGGGCGTCCATACCGGGGTCCTCGAATGCCGCGGCATACTGCCGGTTGGCCTCGACGAGCCGGTCGGTCACCGTCCCGCCGTCAGGTACGGCCGGGTGCGGGCGGGAAGGGGCGGGCTCTGCGGGAAGGTGCGCAGGAGTCGACATATGTACGACGGTAGCCGCAGCTGATCGAACGGTCCCGCCAGGGGGCGGGGAAATACCCCCGGCACGGGAGGTTGTGACCTAACCCACAAGGCCGAAGGGCGCTGCTCCATCCGGGTCGAAACCGGACGCGGCGGCGCGCTGGGCGGTTGATTGACCGGGGGGACCAGTGGACTAAAGTGACGCGAAGTGGGAGGCGTGAGCGTCGTCACGTACAACACGGGCGCACTCCTCACGGTCACTCACCCCGGACACACCTGCTTGACGGACACACCCCGCACACCCGCGCATGCGCGGCGTACGTACGGCCCGGCCCTCTCCCGCTCGCCGGCCGGCCGACGCCCTTCCCGGCGCCGGCGGGCCGTCCCCTTCCGAGCGGGCGGGGACCCGGCAGTACGTCCGACCGCGCCGTACCTGAGAGGGCGCATGAGCCAGTCCCGACATGTCCCGGTGATGCTCCAGCGATGCCTGGATCTGTTGGCCCCGGCCCTTGCCCAGCCCGGCGCGGTCGTCGTCGACTGCACCCTCGGCCTCGGCGGCCACAGCGAGGCGCTGCTCTCCACCTTCCCGGCGGCCCGGCTGGTCGCACTCGACCGGGACAAGGAGGCCCTGCGGCTCTCCGCAGAGCGGCTCGCGCCCTTCGGCGACCGGGCCACTCTCGTGCACGCCGTCTACGACGAGCTGCCCGAGGTACTGGACCGGCTGGACGTCCCGCGCGTCCAGGGAGTCCTCTTCGATCTGGGTGTCTCGTCGATGCAGCTCGACGAGGCCGGCCGCGGGTTCGCCTACTCCCAGGACGCCCCGCTCGACATGCGGATGGACCAGACGACGGGGGTCGGCGCCGCCGAGGTGCTCAACACCTACCCGCCGGGCGAGCTGGTCCGGATCCTGCGTGCGTACGGCGAGGAGAAGCAGGCCAAGCGGATCGTCTCCGCAGTCGTCCGGGAGCGCGAGAAGGAGCCCTTCACCAACAGCGCCCGGCTGGTCGAACTGATCCGCGACGCACTGCCGCAGGCCGCCAAGCGCACCGGCGGCAACCCCGCCAAGCGGACCTTCCAGGCTCTGCGTATCGAGGTCAACGGTGAACTCACCGGTCTTGAGCGGGCGATCCCGGACGCCGTGAAGGCACTCGCAGTCGGCGGACGCATCGCGGTCCTCTCGTACCACTCGCTGGAGGACCGCCTGGTCAAACAGGTCTTCGCGGCAGGCGCCGCCAACACCGCCCCGGCCGGGCTCCCGGTGGTGCCCGAGCGCTACCAGCCGCGCCTCAAACTCCTCACCCGCGGTGCGGAACTCCCTGCGGAGGAGGAGGTCGCGGACAACCGGCGCGCGGCACCCGCCCGGCTGCGGGGTGCACAGCGCATCCGCGAGGAGGCTCTGTGAGCAAGCCGTCCCGGGAACTGAAGGGCCGGGCCGCACGCCTTGCCGCGCTGATGCCCGCCGGGCCCGGCAGGGCGGCCCGGATGCCCTTCGTCCTCCTCGTCGTCGTGCTGCTCGGTGGCGGCCTGATCACGCTCCTGCTGCTCAACTCGGCACTGAACGAAGGTTCTTTCAAACTGAGCAAGGACCAGAAGCAGATCACCGAACTGACCGACGAGGAACAGGCGCTGCAACGGGAGGTCGACGACCGCTCCGCGCCCGGGTCGCTGGCGAAGCGGGCCCGCGAACTCGGCATGGTGCCGGGCGGCGGGCCGGTCTTCCTCAACACCGACGGTACGGTCATGGGGGTCGCCGCCGAGTCCACGGCGCAGCCCGCACCGCCGCCTCCGGCCGGGCCCGAGCCGTCCGCCGCCCCTTCGGCTCCCGCCCCGTCTGCCACCGGCGGCGCCGCCGGTGCACCCTCCGTGCCACCCGCGTCGGCGGGCACCCCGGCAGAGCCGACCCAGACCCCCGGCAGGTGACGCAGTGCCGTCCAAGGAACCCCCGCGCCGCCGCGTACCGGCCCCGGCCCGCCCGGCGCGGTCCAGCGCGCGCCCCGCACGCCCGGCGCAGCGCCGTCCGCGCCCCCCGCGGAAGAACGCGCAGAAGCTGCGGCTCGGCAGCCCGCGTCCCCGGCTGCGGCTGGTCAGCCTCGGCCTGACCCTCGTCATGGCGGTCTTCGTCGTGAGGCTGCTCCAGGTCCAGGCCATCGATGCCAGCGCCTACACCTCCAAGGCGGACAAGAACCGCTATCTGAGCCACACGCTGACCGCGGCCCGCGGGGAGATCACCGACCGCAGCGGGGTGGCCCTGGCCGCCAGCGTCGACGCGTACGACATCACGGCCGACCCCACGATGTTCAGCCGGGCCCAGAGCCACGCGACCGACGCCCCCGAGCAGGCCGGAGCGCTGCTCGCACCGATCCTCGGGCAGGACTCCGAGGCGATCGCCAGGAAACTCAGGACGCCCAACACCCGTTACGTGCTGCTGGCGAGCCGGCAGACCCCGCAGGTGTGGAACCAGATCAAGGACCTCAAGGGCGTCTTCGCGCAGAAGGCGGCCGCCGACAAGGCCAAGGGCGGCAAGGGCGCCGACGTCCTCGCCGGGCTGTTCCAGGAGCCGAGCACCAAGCGTGTCTACCCGAACGGCGATCTCGCCGCCGGGGTGCTCGGCTGGGTCAACGCGGCGGGCCAGGGCGCCGGAGGCCTGGAGTCCTCGCTGAACAAGGAGCTGGCCGGCCGCGACGGCAAGATCACCTACGCGCAGTCCGGCGGACGTACGGTGCCGACCGCCGGTGCCAGCGAGAAGCCGGCCGTCGCGGGTTCGGACGTCGAACTGACCCTGGACCGCGACATCCAGTGGGCGGCGCAGAGTGCGATCGCCGCCCAGGTGAAGAAGTCGAAGGCCGACCGCGGCTACGTGGTGGTGCAGGACACCCGGACCGGTGAGGTCCTGGCCATGGCCAACGCGCCCGGCTTCGATCCCAACGACCTGACCCACGCCAGCCCCTCCGCGCTCGGCAACGCCGCGCTCCAGGACGCCTTCGAGCCCGGCTCCACCAGCAAGATCATGTCCATGGCCGCCATCATCCAGCAGGGGGTGGCCACTCCGACGACCCATGTCACCGTCCCCAACCGGCTGCACCGCGGGGACCGGCTCTTCAGTGACGACGTCGACCACGACACCTGGTCGCTGACGCTCAACGGCGTACTGGCCAAGTCCAGCAACATCGGCACCATCGAGGCCGCGGGGCAGCTCGGCAGCACCCAGCCGCAGGCCAACCGGGTCCTCTACTCCTACCTGCACAAGTTCGGCATCGGCAGCCCCACCGGAGTCGGCTTCCCCGGCGAGACCCCGGGGATCCTCGCCAAGCCGCAGGACTGGTCGACGTCCCAGCAGTACACGATCCCGTTCGGGCAGGGGCTCTCGCTCAACGCGCTGCAGGCGGCTTCCGTGTACTCCACGATCGCCAACGGCGGCGTACGGGTGGAGCCTTCCCTGATCAGCGGTACCAAGGGCCCCGACGGCCGCTTCACACCGTCGCCGGCCCCGAAGAAGACCCGGGTCGTGAGTGCGCGGACGGCGAGTACGGTCTCCCGGATGCTGGAGTCGGTCGTCAGCGATGTGGAGGGCACCGGTATCTCCGCCCGTATCCCCGGCTACCGGGTCGCGGGCAAGACGGGGACGGCCAACCGGGTGGACCCGAAGACGGGCCGCTACCGGGGATACACCGCCTCCTTCGCGGGCTTCGCGCCCGCGGACAAGCCCCGGGTCACCGTCTACTGCGCCATCCAGAACCCGACCAGCGGGAGCTACTTCGGGGGCTCGACCTGCGGCCCCGTCTACAAAAAGGTCATGGAGTTCGCCCTCAAGACGCTCCAGACCCCGCCGACCGGCAAGAAGGCCGACCCACTGCCGGTCACCTTCGGCCCCCACCAGTGACCCAGGAGGCCTCAGTGACGACCATCACCCCGGAGCCGGGGAACCGGAACACCCCCGGACCCTCACTTCGCGGGGAGCCCGGTCCGCCCGGTACGCTCACCGCCGTGCCACACGCTGATCAGTACCAAATCGCCCAGAAAGACCTTTCTGTGACCTATCCGGGAGCACCCCGTCCGGCCGAGGTCCGACCGACCCCTCTGGGGGATCTGGCAGGACGACTGGGCGTTACGCCGACGGGCGCCGCTGAGGTCACCGGCATCACCCACGACTCGCGGGCGGTACGCCCCGGAGACCTGTACGCCGCACTTCCGGGTGCCCGGCTGCACGGTGCCGACTTCGTGGAGCAGGCGGCAGGCCTGGGGGCCGCCGCCGTACTCACGGACCCCACGGGTACCGAGAGGGCCACGGCCACCGGGCTTCCCGTGCTGACCGTCCCCGAACCCCGGGCAGTGATGGGCCAGCTGGCCGCGGAGATCTACGGCCACCCCGGCCGCGACCTCCTCCAGATCGGCATCACCGGCACATCGGGCAAGACCACCACCGCCTATCTGGTCGAGGGCGGTATCCGGGCGGCCGGGCACCTCAGTGGCCTCATCGGAACGGTCGAGATGCGGATCGGCGACGAACGCATCAAGTCCGAGCGCACCACCCCCGAAGCCACCGATCTGCAGGCGCTCTTCGCGGTCATGTGCGAGCGCGGTGTCGACACGGTGGCCATGGAGGTCTCCAGCCACGCGCTGGTGCTCGGCAGGGTCGACGCCTGTGTCTTCGATGTCGCGGTCTTCAACAACCTCAGCCCGGAGCACATGGAGTTCCACTCCGGGATGGAGGACTACTTCCAGGCCAAGGCGCAGCTGTTCACCCCGCTGCGCAGCAAGGTCGGAGTCGTCAACTACGACGACGAGTACGGCCGGCGGCTCGTCGACGAGGCGACCGTCCCCGTCGTCACCTTCTCCGCCGAGGGCCACCCCGACGCCCACTGGCGGGCCGAGCACGTCGAAGTCGCGCTGTTCACCAGCACCTTCACCGCGGTCGGCCCCGAGGGGCAGCGCATCGCCGCGAAGTCGCCGCTGGCCGGCCCCTTCAACGTGGCCAACACCCTCGCTGCGATCGCCACCCTCGCCGTCGCGGGTTTCGACCCGCAGACCGCGGCCGACGGCATCGCGGCCGTCCCCGGCGTACCGGGCAGGCTGGAGCGGGTGGACGCCGGGCAGCCGTATCTCGCCGTCGTCGACTACGCGCACAAGACGGACGCCGTCGAGTCGGTGCTGCGCGCCCTGCGCAAGGTCACTGAGGGCAGCCTGCACATCGTGCTCGGCTGCGGCGGCGACCGCGACCGGACCAAACGCGGTCCGATGGGCGCGGCGGCGGCCCGGCTCGCCGACACCGCCGTACTGACATCCGACAACCCCCGCGGCGAGGACCCCCTCGCGATCCTCGCCGCGATGATCGCCGGTGCCGCAGAGGTGCCGGTGCACGAGCGCGGCGACGTCCTGATCGACTCCGACCGTGCGGCAGCCATCGCCGCGGCGGTCGCCCGTGCCCGGCCCGGTGACACCGTGCTGGTGGCGGGGAAGGGTCATGAGCAGGGCCAGGACATCGCCGGAGTGGTACGCCCCTTCGACGACCGCCAGGTCCTCCGCGCAGCAATCGAGCGCGCAGCAATCGAGAACAACAGTCAGGGATGACCAAGTGATCACCCTCTCCCTCGCCGAGATCGCCGACATCATCGGCGGGCAGTCCCACGACATACCGGATCCGTCCGTCCTGGTCACCGGTCCCGTCGTCACCGACTCCCGCGAGGTGCGGCCGGGCAGTCTCTTCGTCGCGTTCGCCGGTGAGCGCGTCGACGGCCACGATTACGCGCGGAGCTCCGCCGAAGCGGGTGCGGTGGCCGTGCTGGCCACCCGCCCCGTCGGAGTGCCGGCCATCGTGGTGCCCGACGTGACCGCCGCGCTCGGGACGCTCGCGCGTACCGTCGTGGAACGCCTGGGTACCGAAGTCGTCGCGCTCACCGGCTCCGCCGGCAAGACGTCGACCAAGGACCTGATCGCCCAGCTCCTGGAGCGCAAGGGGCCGACGGTCTACCCGGCGGGCAATCTGAACAACGAGATCGGCCTGCCGCTCACCGCGCTGCGGGCCGACGAGAACACCCGCTACCTGGTTCTCGAAATGGGTGCGCGCTACATCGGCGACATCCGTTACCTCACCGGCCTCGTGCCGCCGAAGACCGGTCTCGTCCTGAACGTGGGGACCGCGCACATCGGTGAGTTCGGAGGACGCGAGCAGATCGCCCAGGCCAAGGGCGAGATGGTCGAGTCGCTTCCGGAGCACGGCGTGGCCGTGCTCAACGCCGATGACCCGCTCGTACGGGCCATGTCCTCGCGTACCAAGGCGCGCGTGCTGCTCTTCGGAGAGGCGGAGGAAGCGGACGTACGTGCCGAGAAGGCCCGGCTCACCGAGACCGGACAGGCCGCCTTTACGCTGCACACACCCACCGGGTGCAGTGATGTGACGTTGCGCCTGTACGGTGAGCACCACGTGTCGAACGCGCTCGCCGCGGCCGCCGTCGCACATGAGTTGGGCATGTCCGCAGACGAGATCGCCACGGCGCTCTCCGAAGCCGGCACGCTCTCCCGTTGGCGCATGGAGGTCACCGAGCGTCCGGACGGTGTGACGGTTGTCAACGACGCCTACAACGCGAACCCCGAATCCATGCGAGCCGCGCTGCGTGCGCTGGCGGCCATGGGCAAGGCCTCACAGGCAAAGGGGGGGCGCACGTGGGCGGTGCTCGGCCAGATGGCCGAGCTCGGTGACGAGTCGCTCGCCGAGCACGACGCGGTCGGACGGCTGGCCGTCCGGCTCAACGTGAGCAAGCTCGTGGCAGTCGGGGGCAGGGAAGCGTCCTGGCTGCAACTGGGCGCCTATAACGAGGGTTCGTGGGGTGAGGAGTCGGTGCACGTGTCCGACGCGCAGGCGGCCGTCGACCTGTTGCGCAGTCAACTGCGTGAGGGAGACGTCGTGCTGGTGAAGGCGTCCAGGTCGGTGGGGTTGGAGCAGGTGGCTTTCGCCCTGCTCGACGGTGGTACCGAGGGCGAGGTCGCCGCCCGATGAAGCAGATTCTCTTCTCGGGGGTCATCGGACTCTTCCTGACCCTGGTCGGCACTCCGCTGCTGATCAAGCTCCTGGCCCGCAAGGGCTACGGGCAGTTCATCCGGGACGACGGACCGCGCGGCCACCACGGCAAGCGCGGTACCCCGACCATGGGTGGTATCGCCTTCATCCTGGCCACGATCATCGCGTACCTCGTCACCAAGCTGATCACCGGCGCCCCGATGACGTTCTCGGGTGTGCTGGTGCTCTTCCTGATGGCGGGGATGGGGCTGGTCGGGTTCCTCGACGACTACATCAAGATCGTCAAGCAGCGTTCGCTGGGGCTCCGGGCCAAGGCCAAGATGGCCGGCCAGCTGATCGTGGGCATCGCCTTCGCCGTACTGGCACTGATGTTCAAGGACTCCCGCGGCTACACGCCGGCCTCCACGAAACTCTCCTTCGTCTCGGACTTCGGCTGGTCGATCGGCCCGGTGCTGTTCGTCGTCTGGGCACTGTTCATGATCCTGGCCATGTCGAACGGTGTGAACCTCACGGACGGCCTCGACGGCCTCGCCACGGGCGCCTCCGTGATGGTCTTCGGCGCGTACACCTTCATCGGTGTCTGGCAGTTCCAGGAGTCCTGCGCCAACGCTGCGACCCTGACCAACCCCAGCGCCTGTTTCGAGGTCAGAGACCCACTCGACCTGGCAGTTGTCGCATCGGCCCTGATGGGCGCCTGCTTCGGCTTCCTGTGGTGGAACACCTCACCGGCCAAGATCTTCATGGGCGACACCGGTTCACTGGCACTGGGCGGCGCGCTCGCCGGGCTCGCCATCTGCTCCCGCACCGAGTTCCTGATGGCCATCCTCGGCGGCCTCTTCGTCCTGATCACCATGTCCGTCGTGATCCAGGTCGGCTCGTTCAAGATGACCGGCAAGCGCGTGTTCAAGATGGCGCCGCTCCAGCACCACTTCGAACTCAAGGGGTGGTCCGAAGTCCTTGTCGTGGTCCGCTTCTGGATCATCCAGGGCATGTGCGTCATCGTCGGCCTCGGACTCTTCTACGCGGGCTGGGCGGCAGCCAAGTGAACTGGCAGGGCAAGCGCGTCACGGTGGCGGGCATGGGTGTCTCCGGGCTTCCGGCGGCGCGCGCCCTGCACGGCCTCGGCGCAGAGGTCACCGTCGTCAACGAGGGCGCGGACGAGCGGGCCCGCGCCCAGGCCGCCGAACTCACCGCACTGGGCGTCACGGTGCGCCTCGGCGACGGGGCGTCCCTGCCCGACGGCACCGAACTGGTCGTCACCGCCCCCGGCTGGCGGCCCGACAAGCCGCTCTTCCTGGCGGCGGCCGAAGCGGGCGTACCGGTCTGGGGCGACGTCGAACTCGCCTGGCGGCTGCGGCGTCCGGGCGCCGCGCCCTGGCTGGCCGTCACCGGCACCAACGGCAAGACGACGACCGTACGGATGCTCGCGTCGATCCTGCGGGCCGCCGGGCTGCGTACCGAGGCAGTCGGCAACATCGGCGTCTCGCTCCTCGACGCCGTACTCGGCGACGAGGAGTACGACGTCCTTGCCGTGGAGCTCTCCAGCTACCAGCTGCACTGGGCGCCCAGCCTGCGCGTCCACTCGGCCGCCGTGCTGAACCTGGCCCCGGACCACCTCGACTGGCACGGCTCCATGGAGGCCTACGCGGCCGACAAGGGCCGGGTCTACGAAGGCAACACCGTCGCCTGCGTCTACAACGCCGCGGACCCGGCCACCGAGGACCTGGTGCGCGCGGCGGACGTCGAGGAGGGCTGCCGGGCCATCGGCTTCACGCTCGGTACGCCGGGGCCCTCGCAGCTCGGCGTGGTCGACGGGATCCTGGTGGACCGTGCCTTCGTGGCCGGAAGGCAGAAGCAGGCCCAGGAGCTCGCCGAGGTCGCGGACATCGACCCGCCGGCCCCGCACAACATCGCCAACGCCCTCGCGGCCGCCGCGCTGGCCCGCGCCTACGGCGTGGCACCCGCCGCCGTGCGCGACGGGCTGCGCTCCTTCCGGCCGGATCCGCACCGCATCGAGAAGGTGGCGGACATCGCGGAAGTCGCGTACGTCGACGACTCCAAGGCGACCAACACCCATGCCGCCGAGGCTTCCCTGGCGGCCTACGAGCCGATCGTCTGGATCGCGGGCGGCCTCGCCAAGGGAGCGAGCTTCGACGGCCTCGTCACCGGGGCCGCGAAGCGGCTGCGGGGCGTCGTGCTGATCGGCGCCGAGCGGGCCCTCATCGCCGAAGCCCTCGCGCGACACGCCCCGGAAGTACCGGTGGTCGACCTCGACCGGACCGACACTGGGGCCATGCCGGCGGCGGTCCGGGAGGCGGCACGGCTCGCCAGGCCGGGGGACACAGTCCTGCTGGCCCCGGCCTGCGCCTCGATGGACATGTTCACCAACTACAACAGGCGCGGTGAGGCATTCGCCGATGCCGTACGCGAGTTGGCCGCCGAGAGCGGCTAGGAGGGCGTCTCCTGGCCGGCGTACGGCCCCGCGCCGGGACCCGGCGAAGCCGGCCACGAGTGGAGGGGACTGACATGCCGGTCAAGGACAGAGGCGGGCGTGGCGGCGCCGGGACGGCCCACCGCCCGTCAGCGGTCCGGCGCGGCTCCACGCCGCGCGGCAGCAGCCAGCTCCGCCGCACCTACGAACAGGCACGCAGCACCCTGGACCGTCCTCTGACGGCCTACTACCTCCTGGTGGGCTCCGCCCTCCTGATCACGGTGCTCGGCCTGGTGATGGTCTACTCCGCCTCGATGATCAAGGCGTTGGAAATCTCCGAGCCCGGCTCGTTCTTCTTCCGCAAGCAGCTCTTCGCCGCGGTGCTCGGTGGCGTTCTCGCGTTCCTCGCGACCCGGATGCCCGTGAAGCTGCACCGGGCCTTCGCCTATCCGATGCTCGCGGGCACCGTCTTCCTGATGGTGCTCGTACAGGTGCCGGGGATAGGGCGTTCGGTCAACGGAAACCAGAACTGGATCTCGCTGGGCGGCCCGTTCATGCTCCAGCCGAGCGAGTTCGGCAAGCTCGCCCTGATCCTCTGGGGCGCCGACCTGCTCGCGCGTAAGCAGGACAAGAAGCTGCTCACGCAGTGGAAGCACCTGCTCGTGCCGCTCGTTCCGGTCGCCTTCATGCTGCTCGGACTGATCATGCTCGGCGGCGACATGGGCACCGCGATCATCCTCACCGCGATCCTCTTCGGGCTGCTGTGGCTCGCGGGAGCGCCCACCCGGATGTTCGCGACGGTTCTCGGTATCGCCGCGACGATGACTTTCCTGCTGATCAAGACCAGCCCGAACCGGATGGGCCGGCTCGGCTGCATCGGCGCCACCGATCCGGGCCCGCAGGACCAGTGCTGGCAGGCTGTGCACGGAATCTACGCGCTCGCGTCGGGCGGCTGGTTCGGATCCGGACTGGGTGCGAGTGTGGAGAAATGGGGCCAACTCCCCGAGCCCCACACGGACTTCATCTTCGCTGTCACCGGGGAGGAACTGGGTCTTGCGGGCACTCTGTCGGTACTCGGCCTCTTCGCGGCTCTAGGCTATGCGGGTATCCGCGTGGCCGGACGCACGGAGGACCCCTTCGTGAGGTACGCAGCGGGAGGTGTGACCACCTGGATCACGGTCCAGTCCGTGATCAACATTGGTGCGGTGCTCGGCCTGCTGCCGATCGCCGGTGTCCCGCTCCCGCTGTTCTCCTACGGGGGCTCGGCCCTGCTGCCGACCATGTTCGCCGTCGGGCTGCTGATCGCCTTCGCGCGGTCGGAACCCGCAGCGAAAACGGCTCTGGCCTTGCGGAGGCCCGGGGTGAGATGGAAGTCGATGAGACGGCGCGTCAAGAAGCGTCCGTCCGGAGAGCGGTGAATTTCGGTGCATGTCGTACTCGCCGGCGGGGGGACCGCCGGCCACATCGAGCCGGCGCTCGCCCTTGCGGATGCCCTGCGCAGGCAGGACCCGACCGTGGGTATCACGGCCCTCGGCACGGAGCGCGGTCTCGAAACCCGTCTCGTGCCCGAGCGGGGTTACGAGTTGGGTCTCATCCCCGCCGTACCTCTGCCGCGCAAGCCCACCCCTGAGCTGATCACCGTCCCCGGGCGGCTGCGCGGGACGATCAAGGCCGCCGAGCAGATCCTGGAGCGGACCAAGGCCGACTGCGTCGTCGGCTTCGGCGGTTACGTGGCACTGCCCGGCTATCTCGCCGCCAAGCGGCTCGGGGTGCCGATCGTCGTGCATGAGGCCAATGCCAGGCCCGGACTTGCCAACAAGATCGGCTCCCGGTACGCGGCGGCCGTGGCCGTGTCCACGCCGGACAGCAAGCTCCGCGGTGCCCGCTACATCGGCATCCCGCTGCGCCGCACCATCGCTGTCCTCGACCGGGCCAGGGTCCGCCCCGAGGCGCGCGCCGCCTTCGGCCTCGACCCCAACCTGCCCACGCTGCTCGTCTCCGGCGGCTCGCAGGGCGCCCGCCGCCTCAACGAGGTCGTCCAGCAGGTCGCTCCGGTGCTCCAGCGGTCCGGGATCCAGATCCTGCACGTGGTCGGTCCGAAGAACGAACTGCCGCGTGTCGACAACATGCCGGGTATGCCGCCCTACCTCCCGGTACCGTACGTGGACCGGATGGATCTCGCCTACGCCGCGGCCGACATGATGCTCTGCCGTGCCGGCGCGATGACCGTGGCCGAACTCTCCGCCGTCGGGCTGCCCGCCGCCTATGTGCCGTTGCCGATCGGGAACGGCGAACAGCGGCTCAACGCCCAGCCGGTGGTCAACGCGGGCGGCGGACTGCTGGTGGACGACGCCCAGCTGACCCCCGAGTGGGTCCAGGGCAACGTCCTTCCGGTTCTCGCCGATCCGCACCGGTTGTTCGAGATGTCCCGCGCTGCCGCCGAGTTCGGCCGCCGGGACGCCGATGATCTGCTTGTCGGAATGGTGTACGAGGCGATTGCGGCACGCCGGCAGGCGTGACGCCCGAAGGAGCGAGCGTGGCCGGACCGACGACCGCACAGCGCGGTGAACGCAATCCAGCGGCGGAGTCCGGCCGCGCCGGCCCCAAGGGGCCGGGCAGGCCCTCCGGCCGTCTCCGGCCACGCGGCAGGGGCCTGGTGATCCTGGTGCTCGTTGTCCTGCTGCTTCTGGTCGGTGGCGGTATCTGGGCGCTCTACGGCTCTTCCTGGCTGCGCGTGGAGCAAATTCGCTCCAGTGGGATGCGGGTTCTGACCCGGCACCAGGTGGAGTCTGCTGCGGCTGTTCCGATCGGCGATCCGTTGATTTCTGTCGATACGGATGCGATGGAGAACCGGCTTCGGAAGAAATTGCCCCGAATCGACTCGGTGGTGGTCACTCGTTCATGGCCGCACGGCATCAGCCTGAAAGTGACCGAGCGAAAGCCGGTACTGCTGATGAAGTCAGGCGGTAAGTTCACAGAAGTGGACGCGAAGGGCGTGCGTTTCGCCACAGTCGAAAACGCTCCCCGCAGTGTGCCCGTACTCGAATTGACTGCGGCTCAGTCACCGAGCCTCCGGCGCTTCGGCGCCGACAGGCTGCGGGTCGAGGCGGTCCGGGTCGCCGGGGAACTTCCGTCCGCTGTCGCCCGCGACACCCTTTTCGTCCGGGTCAGTTCATACGACTCCATCTCGCTGCAGCTGTCCGGGCACCGCACGGTGGCCTGGGGGAGCGGCGAGTTCGGTACGGCGAAGGCCCGCTCGCTCATTGCGTTGATGAAAGCCGCCCCGAAGGCGGCGCACTTCGACGTGAGCGCCCCCACCGCCCCCGCCGTGTCGGGGAGTTGACGCACATCGCTGCTGGCCAGCACCCTGGTTGGTCAGCGCAACGGCTGATCACATAGGGTGAAAAGAAAAACGGGAGGTTCGGCGTGTTCATTGAACGTGCGCCACTTGTCGACTTAGTGTCCTGTTCGGAGAGTCCAAGGAGCAGACACACTGGTAACCCTGAACTTCACGGTTAGGGTTCGGGTCGGCGTTCGGACCGTCCCATCGGCATCCGTCGTCGCTACGCGGCAAACGCGCAGCGGCGACACGTAACTCGAGGCGAGAGGCCTTCGACGTGGCAGCACCGCAGAACTACCTCGCAGTCATCAAGGTCATCGGTGTCGGCGGCGGTGGTGTCAATGCCATCAACCGAATGATCGAGGTCGGCCTCAAGGGCGTCGAGTTCATCGCGATCAACACCGACGCACAGGCCCTGTTGATGAGCGACGCCGACGTCAAGCTCGACGTCGGCCGTGAACTGACCCGGGGCCTCGGCGCCGGGGCCAACCCGGCAGTCGGTCGCAAGGCGGCAGAGGACCACCGTGAGGAGATCGAGGAGGTCCTCAAGGGGGCCGACATGGTCTTCGTCACCGCAGGAGAAGGCGGCGGCACCGGCACCGGCGGCGCACCCGTCGTCGCCAACATCGCCCGCTCGCTGGGCGCACTCACCATCGGCGTGGTCACCCGCCCCTTCACTTTCGAAGGCAGGCGCCGCGCCAACCAGGCGGAGGACGGCATCGCCGAACTCCGCGAAGAAGTCGACACCCTGATCGTCATCCCCAACGACCGACTGCTGTCCATCTCGGACCGCCAGGTCAGCGTGCTGGACGCGTTCAAGTCCGCCGACCAGGTCCTGTTGTCGGGTGTTCAGGGGATCACCGACCTGATCACCACACCGGGCCTGATCAACCTCGACTTCGCAGACGTCAAGTCCGTGATGTCCGAGGCCGGATCGGCGCTCATGGGGATCGGCTCGGCGCGTGGCGACGACCGTGCGGTGGCCGCGGCGGAGATGGCGATCTCCTCGCCGCTCCTCGAAGCGTCCATCGACGGCGCACGTGGCGTGCTGCTCTCGATCTCCGGCGGTTCGGACCTCGGTCTCTTCGAGATCAACGAGGCCGCACAGCTGGTCAGCGAGGCCGCCCACCCCGAGGCCAACATCATCTTCGGCGCCGTCATCGACGACGCACTGGGCGACGAGGTGCGGGTGACGGTCATCGCGGCGGGCTTCGACGGCGGACAGCCGCCTACCCGCCGGGAGAGCGCCATCGGTTCGGGATCCGCCAAGCGTGAGGAGCCGATCCCGGTGCGGGCCGCCGAGGCGCCCCGCTCGCTCGGCGGACTGGGTGCGGTCACCCAGCGCGACGAGACCCCGGTACCGGCAGAGACCGAGCACGCGAACGAGGCCCCGGCAGCGCCGGTCGCCCCGCCGCAGGTCCCGCCGGCCCGTCCGTACCAGGACAGCCAGGCCGAAGAGCTGGACGTACCGGACTTCTTGAAGTGACACGGCGTCCCATAGCCGCGTACGACACCGCGATGTCCACGAACGGCGCGCACTTCGCTTTCACCGACAGGTGGGGCGGGGTGAGCGCCGTTCCGTACGAGGCGCTCAATCTCGGCGGGGCGGTCGGGGACGACCCGGCCGCGGTCGCCACGAACCGTGAACTCGCCGCGCACTCGCTGGGTATCGACCCGGCGAGTGTCGTCTGGATGAACCAGGTGCACGGGCGCGAGGTCGCGGTGGTCGACGGACCCTGGGCATCGGTTCTCGGTGACGGGGCCGGGATTCCTGCCGTGGACGCCGTCGTGACCACCCGCAGGGGGATCCCGCTCGCGGTACTCACCGCCGACTGCGTTCCCGTACTGCTCGCGGACCCGGTCGCGGGTGTGGTGGCGGCGGCGCACGCGGGCCGTCCCGGGCTGGTCGCCGGGGTTGTCCCGGCGGTGGTCGGCGCGATGGTCTCACTCGGCGCCGACCCCGGGCGGATCACGGCCCGCACCGGCCCGGCCGTCTGCGGACGCTGCTACGAAGTCCCCGCCGAGATGCGGGCCGAGGTCGCACGGACCGTGCCCGAAGCCTGGTCGGAGACGAGCTGGTCCACACCTGCGGTGGACGTCACCGCCGGTGTACTCGCCCAGCTGTCGGCGCTGGGAGTCGTGGACCGGCGGCATTCGCCGGTCTGCACCCTGGAGTCGGCCGACCACTTCTCCTACCGTCGCGACCGCACTACTGGGCGGCTCGCCGGATATGTCTGGCTGGACTGATAGGGCATGACGGACCGTAAGCACGAACTCATCGCAAATCTGGCCCGCGTGGAGGAACGAATCGTTTCCGCGTGCGCGTCCGCCGGCCGTAAGCGGGAGGAGGTGACGTTGATCGTGGTCACCAAGACGTATCCCGCGAGCGATGTGCGTCTTCTCTCGGAACTCGGTGTGCGGCAGGTGGCGGAGAACCGCGATCAGGACGCCGCCCCCAAGGCCGCGGAATGTGCGGATCTGCCCCTCTCCTGGCACTTTGTCGGTCAGCTTCAGACGAACAAGGTCCGTTCTGTTGCCAGTTATGCCGATGTGGTGCAGTCGGTGGACCGGGCCAGGCTTGTTACTTCTCTCTCAACGGCGGCAGTACGGGCCGGACGTGAACTGGGCTGTCTGGTGCAGGTCGCGCTCGACGCGGAGGCCGGAGGGCGGGGGGAGCGCGGCGGCGTCGCACCCGACGGCGTCGAGGAGTTGGCCGCTCTGGTGGCTGGCGCACCAGGGCTTCGGCTCGACGGCCTGATGACCGTCGCGCCGCTGGCCGGCCCGTATGCGGGACGGCAACAGGAGGCGTTCGGGCGGCTGATGGAAATTTCATCCAGCCTGCGCGCGGCGCATCCGGCTGCCAACATGGTGTCAGCAGGGATGAGTGCGGATCTCGAAGAGGCGGTGAAGGCGGGTGCGACACATGTCCGCGTCGGCACTGCGGTACTCGGCGTCCGTCCCCCGCTCGGGTAACGTCGCGAAGCAAGTCGGACCACAGCAGAAAATATGGTCATTCCCGCTGTTCGGCGGGCAGACCCAGTGGATCGCGGGCACTTGGTGACGCTGCGAAATTGGCACAAGGGCGATCCACCACAGAGCGGAGGACTCAGAGCATGGCCGGCGCGATGCGCAAGATGGCGGTCTACCTCGGCCTCGTGGAGGACGATGGGTACGACGGCCCGGGGTTCGACCCCGATGACGAGTTCGAACCCGAGCCCGAGCCCGAGAGGGACCGAAGGCGACACCAACCTCCGCATCAGTCGCACCAGTCCCAGCAGGACGAACCGGTGCGAATGGTGCAACCTCCCGCCCAGCGCGAGCCTGTTGCGCTACCGGCGGAAAGCGGACGACCCGCCCGAATCGCCCCCGTGGCGTCCATCACACCTGAACGCCCGAGTATGGAGAAGAACGCCCCGGTGATCATGCCCAAGGTTGTGTCCGAGCGGGAGCCCTACCGCATCACCACGCTGCACCCCAGGACCTACAACGAGGCCCGTACCATCGGGGAACACTTCCGTGAGGGCACTCCGGTGATCATGAATCTGACCGAGATGGATGACACGGATGCGAAGCGACTTGTCGACTTTGCCGCAGGACTTGTGTTCGGTCTGCATGGCAGCATTGAGCGGGTGACGCAGAAGGTGTTCCTGTTGTCGCCTGCTAACGTCGATGTCACGGCGGAGGACAAGGCCCGTATCGCAGAGGGCGGTTTCTTCAACCAGAGCTGAGACGAGACACCGGGTACAACCCCGGCCGGGAGGCCGGAAGACGAGAGCGTCAGGGGAGAGGGAAGCGTTAGATGGGCATCGCATTGGATGTGGTCTACATCGCGCTGATGTGTTTCCTCATCGTGTTGATCTTCCGGCTTGTCATGGACTACGTCTTCCAGTTCGCCCGTTCATGGCAACCTGGTAAGGCGATGGTGGTCGTTCTGGAGGCCACTTACACTGTCACCGATCCACCGCTCAAGCTTCTGCGGCGGTTCATTCCGCCGCTGCGTCTCGGGGGCGTGGCACTCGACCTGTCCTTCTTCGTTCTGATGATCATCGTCTACATCCTGATCAGCATTGTGAGCCGGGTGTGAACGATTCGGTCCTGCCGACTGCCGACGACTACGTAGAGGTGAAGAAGAGATGCCGCTGACCCCCGAGGACGTGCGGAACAAGCAGTTCACGACCGTCCGCCTCCGAGAAGGCTATGACGAGGACGAGGTCGATGCCTTCCTCGACGAGGTCGAAGCCGAACTGACGCGATTGCTCCGCGAGAACGAGGATCTGCGCGCCAAGCTGGCAGCCGCCACGCGTGCCGCCGCGCAGAATCAGCAGCAGGGCATGCGCAAGCCGCCTGAGCAGCAGGACGGCCGGGGCGGACCCAACGCTCCGGTGCCCGCCGCCATATCCGGTCCACCGCAGGGCCAGCAGCAGCCGCAGATGGGTCCGCCCCAACTGCCGGGCGGTCAGCCGCAGCTGCCTGCAGGCCCTGGCGGTCACGGCCCCGGTCCCCAGGGTCAGCACGGCCCGGGTCCGCAGGGTCAGCACGGCCCCGGTCCCCAAGGCCAGCACGGCCCGGGTCCGCAGGGTCAGCACGGTCCGGGTCCCATGGGCCAGCAGGGTCCGATGGGCGGCCAGGGTCAGCTCGGCCCCGGCCCCATGGGCCAGCAGGGACCGATGGGCCAGGGCCCCATGGGCCAGCAGGGTCCGATGGGCGGCCAGGGCCAGCTCGGCCAGGGACCCATGGGCGGCCCGATGGGCGGCCACGGCGGTCCTCCGCAGATGCAGCAGCAGGGCCCCGGCGGCGACAGCGCTGCCCGAGTGCTCTCGCTCGCGCAGCAGACGGCCGACCAGGCGATCGCGGAGGCCCGTTCCGAGGCCAACAAGATCGTCGGCGAGGCGCGGAGCCGCGCCGAGGGCCTGGAGCGGGACGCCCGTGCCAAGGCTGACGCTCTGGAGCGGGACGCCCAGGAGAAGCACCGCGTGGCGATGGGCTCGCTGGAGTCGGCCCGCGCGACGCTGGAGCGCAAGGTCGAGGATCTGCGTGGCTTCGAGCGGGAGTACCGGACCCGGCTGAAGTCCTACCTGGAGAGCCAGCTGCGTCAGTTGGAGACCCAGGCCGACGACTCGCTGGCTCCGCCGCGGACTCCGGCGACCGCTTCGCTGCCGCCGTCGCCCTCGATGGCTCCGGCCGGCGCGGGCGCGATGGGTCACACGCAGCACGGCATGGGTGGCAACCAGTCCATGGGCGGCCAGCCGTCGATGGGTGGTGGACCGTCGTACGGCGGCCAGCAGCAGATGTCCCCGGCGATGACTCAGCCGATGGCACCGGTGCGGCCGCAGGCTCCGCAGCCGATGCAGCAGGCGCCTTCGCCCATGCGGGGGTTCCTGATCGACGAGGACGACAACTGACGGCGGGTGCGCCGAGCGCACAACAGTCGGCAGACTGAGGGCCGGGCCCCGGGGTTTCCCCGGGGCCCGGCCCTTTTGCGTGGGCCAGGCGTGCGGGTGCTGCGGTGCGGGTGGAGGGGGCACCTGTGGTGAGCCTGGCCCCCTTTCCCGTAACCGGGGCTCCGCCCCCGGCCCCGCTCATCGAACGCCGGAGGGGCCGGGAGTGGAGAGGCCCAGGCGGCGGCGGTTCGGTGGCGGCGGAGGAAGCCTGGCAAGCCGATGGGCCCGGCCGGGAGATCCCGGCCGGGCCCATCGGGGTGGTGTGCCTGTTACGCCTCCGTCTTGTGGAGGCGGAACGTCAGGGCGAGGCCCTCGTCAGTGAACGGCTCGCCGTACGCTCCTGTGTCCGCGTCGCCTTCCGCGTAGTCCAGGGCCAGGACCTCGTCCGCGATGAGACCTGCGTGTTCGGTCAGCGCGTCCTTGGTCTCCGCGGCGTGGCTGGACCAGCGGACGGCGATACGGTCCGCGACGTCCAGGCCGCTGTTCTTGCGGGCCTCCTGGATCAGGCGGATGGCATCACGTGCCAGCCCGGCCCTGCGCAGTTCGGGGGTGATCTCCAGGTCGAGGGCGACTGTGGCACCTGAGTCGGATGCTACTGACCAGCCTTCGCGGGGGGTTTCGGTGATGATGACTTCGTCGGGGGAGAGGGTGACGTGTTCCCCGTCGACCTCGACTGACGCGGTTCCCTCGCGCAGTGCGTGTGAGAGTGCGGCGGCGTCGGTGTTCGCGACTGCCTTGGCCACGGCCTGGACGCCCTTGCCGAAACGCTTGCCCAGTGCGCGGAAGTTGGCCTTGGCTGTGGTGTCGACGAGCGAGCCGCCGACTTCGGAGAGGGAGGCGAGGGAGGTGACGTTGAGTTCTTCGGTGATCTGGGTGCGGAGTTCGGGTGTCAGCGAGTGGAAGCCGGTGGCGGCGACGAGTGCGCGGGAGAGTGGCTGGCGGGTTTTGACGCCGGATTCGGCGCGTGTCGCGCGGCCGAGCTCGACCAGGCGGCGGACCAGGGTCATCTGCCGGGAGAGTTGCGGGTCGATGGCTGTGAGGTCTGCTTTTGGCCAGCTGGAGAGGTGGACGGACTGTGCGGCACTGGGGGTGACGGGGACGACCATGTCCTGCCAGACCCGCTCGGTGATGAAGGGGGTGAGCGGTGCCATCAGGGCGGTGACGGTTTCGATCACTTCGTGCAGGGTGCGCAGTGCGGCTTTGTCTCCTTGCCAGAAGCGGCGGCGTGAGCGTCGTACGTACCAGTTGGACAGGTCGTCGACGAAGGCGGAGAGGAGTTTGCCGGCGCGCTGGGTGTCGTATGCGTCCAGTGATTGTGTGACCTGGTCGACGAGTGCGTTGAGTTCGCTCAGGAGCCAGCGGTCCAGGACGGTGCGCTCGGCGGGTGCGGGGTCGGAGGTGGAGGGGGCCCAGTTGGATGTGCGGGCGTACAGGGCCTGGAAGGCGACGGTGTTCCAGTAGGTGAGGAGGGTTTTGCGGACGACTTCCTGGATGGTGCCGTGGCCGACGCGGCGGGCGGCCCAGGGGGAGCCGCCGGCGGCCATGAACCAGCGGACGGCGTCTGCTCCGTGCTGGTCCATCAGCGGGATCGGGTCGAGGGTGTTGCCCAGGTGCTTGGACATCTTCCGGCCGTCCTCGGCGAGGATGTGGCCCAGGCAGACGACGTTCTCGTAGGAGGACTTGTCGAAGACCAGCGTGCCGACCGCCATGAGTGTGTAGAACCACCCGCGCGTCTGGTCGATGGCCTCGGAGATGAACTGTGCGGGGTAGCGCCGCTCGAAGAGTTCCTTGTTCCGGTACGGGTAGCCGTACTGCGCGAACGGCATCGAACCCGAGTCGTACCAGGCGTCGATGACCTCGGGGACCCGGGTGGCGGTCTTCTCGCACTGGGGGCAGGGGAAGGTGACCTCGTCGATGTACGGGCGGTGCGGGTCGAGGTCCGACTGGTCGGTGCCGGTCAGATCGCTCAGCTCGGCACGCGAGCCGATGACCGTCAGATGGTCGTCCTCGCAGCGCCAGATCGGCAGCGGGGTGCCCCAGTAGCGGTTGCGGGAGAGCGCCCAGTCGACGTTGTTGTTCAGCCAGTCACCGAACCGGCCCTGCTTGACCGATTCCGGGAACCAGTTGGTCCCCTCGTTCTCCCGGAGCATCGCATCCTTGACCGCAGTGGTCCTGATGTACCAGGACGGCTGCGCGTAGTACAGGAGCGCGGTATGGCAACGCCAGCAGTGCGGGTAACTGTGCTCGTACGGGACATGGCGGAAGAGCAGGCCGCGGGCCTGGAGGTCGGCGACCAGCGTCTCGTCGGCCTTCTTGAAGAAGACACCGCCTACGAGCGGGACGTCCTCCTCGAAGGTGCCGTCGGGCCGGACCGGGTTGACGACCGGCAGGCCGTACTCCCGGCATACCTGGAGGTCCTCCGCACCGAAGGCGGGGGACGTGTGGACGAGGCCGGTCCCGTCCTCGGTGGTGACGTAGTCGGCGTTGACGATGTAGTGCGCCTCGGCCGGAAAGTCGATCAGCTCGAACGGGCGCTGATAGGTCCAGCGCTCCATCTCGGCGCCGGTGAAACGCTCGCCGGTGGTCTCCCAGCCCTCGCCGAGTGCCTTTTCGAGGAGCGGCTCCGCGACGACGAGCTTCTCCGTGCCGTCGGTCGCGACGACGTAGCTGACGTCCCGGTGCGCGGCGACGGCCGTGTTGGAGGGCAGCGTCCAGGGGGTGGTCGTCCACACCACCAGTGCGGCCTCACCGGCCAGCGGTCCCGAGGTGAGCGGGAAGCGCACGAAGACCGAGGGGTCGACGACTGTCTCGTAGCCCTGTGCGAGCTCGTGGTCGGACAGGCCGGTGCCGCAGCGCGGACACCAGGGGGCGACCCGGTGGTCCTGGACCAGCAGGTCCTTGTTGAAGATCTCCTTCAGCGACCACCACACGGACTCGACGTAGGACGGGTCCATCGTCCGGTACGCGTTCTCCAGGTCGACCCAGTAGCCCATCCGGGTGGTCAGCGCGGCGAAGGCGTCGGTGTGCCGGGTCACCGAGGCACGGCACTTGTCGTTGAAGGCGGCGATCCCGTACGCCTCGATGTCCTGCTTGCCGTTGAAGCCCAGCTCCTTCTCCACCGCCAGCTCGACGGGCAGACCATGGCAGTCCCAGCCCGCCTTCCGCGGCACGTGGTAGCCCTGCATCGTGCGGAAGCGCGGGAAGACGTCCTTGAAGACACGGGCCTCGATGTGGTGCGCCCCCGGCATACCGTTGGCGGTCGGCGGTCCTTCGTAGAACACCCACTCGGGGCGCCCCTCGGACTGCTCAAGACTCTTCGCGAAGACCTGTGCCTCGTGCCAGAAGTCGAGCACGGCGTGCTCAAGGGCGGGCAGGTCCACCTGGGCGGGCACCTGGCGGTACAGCGGCGCTGTCATCGAACTCCTCCAACGGACGTTTCTCTCTCCGTCGGAGGGACGAGAGCCGAGTCGCTCCCGCGGTACCACCCTCCTTGGCCACGGCTGCTGCGCTGCCGTAACCCCCTCATTGGGGTCGCGGTGCCGGGTCTACTCGCCCCCGGCCACATGCCCACGGGCTTTCTTCCGGCGGCTCGGGGGTGATCTTCACGCCGTGCCTGCCTCCGGGCTCACACCGTCCCCGGATCGCTCGTGGCCGCCTGCGCCGCTACTCGTCCCGTCCATGCCTTCCGCTGAAGCAAGTGTACGGGCCCGTCCGGGCCGGCCCCGACAGGTTTTCCGCCGGGCGCTCCCGGCGGTCGCGCTGACCCGAATGGCCACACGTGGCCCCGCGGAATACCGGCACTCCCGGTTGGCGGATTACCGGGCGGGGAGCTGGGCACAACGCAGGCAGGTCCGGCTCGGCCCGGACGTGAGGAGGGCTGAACGGGCGGCGTGCCCCGTTGCCGCGGGACTGGTGTCGATTTATCGTCCCAGCAGACTCGCGAGCAAGATCACAAAATGTGAAGGGGCCGCGGCCATGGTGGCGAAAAAGACCGCCGGATCGAGATCGGCGTCCGCAGAATCCACTGGGGCGACGGCCGAGGACGCGGCAGGCGAGCACGGAGCCGCCGCGGACGGGACCGTCGCCGGGAAACCCACCGCGAAGAAGGCCGCGGCGGCGAAGAAGACAGCAGCCAAGAGGGCACCCGCCAAGAAGGCGCCCGCGAAGAAGACCGCGGCAAAGAAGGCGGCCGCCAGGAAGACGGCGGCCGGGAAGGCCGCGTCCAGTACGTCACCGGTCCACACGGCGCCGGGCAGCGAGGCCGCGACCGCGGCCCAGGGGGCGGCCGAGGCCGCGGAACAGACGGGAGCCAAGACGGTGGTTGCGAAGAAGAGCGCTGGAGGGGGCGCGGCGGCCGGCAGGCACGCCGGATCCGCCGTGCCCAAGGCCGGGGTCGCCGCACCCGCGGCCCCGGACGAGCTGCCCGTACGGCCCGGAGAGGACCCCTGGACCCCGGATGAGGTCGCCGAGGCGCGGGCCGAGCTCCAGAGCGAGGACCTGCGGCTGGGTTCCGAGATCGCGGCGGCCGAGACGGCTCTCGCGGGGCTGATGCGGGACTCCGGCGACGGCGCGGGCGACGACCAGGCGGACACCGGCACCAAGAACATCACGCGCGAGAGCGAACTGGCGCTCGCGGCCAACGCCCGCGAGATGCTCGAACAGACCGAGCGGGCGCTGGAGCGGCTCGACGCCGGGACGTACGGGCTCTGCGAGAACTGCGGCAACCCGATCGGGAAGGCCCGGATGCAGGCGTTCCCGCGTGCCACCCTCTGCGTCGAGTGCAAGCAGAAGCAGGAGCGCAGGTACTGAGGGCTTCCGCGACGGTGTGTCGTACCCTCGTCCTCAGTCAGGTACTAGGGCGAGGGAATCACGTGGCAGAGGCGGAGCGCATCATCGGTACGCCGGACATTCCCGAGTCGGAGGGGGCCGCACCGGAGCAGCCGTCCGACGGCGAGACCCCCGCCGAAGCCACTGGCGACGGGCGGGCCGCGGACGGGGAGAGCCCCGGAGGGCGGCCCCGGGGCAAGCGCCGGCTCACGGTGCTCTTCGCCGTGGCGGTCCTCGCCTACCTGCTCGACCTGGTGAGCAAGACGATCGTGGTGGCCAGGCTGGAGCACCACGCCCCGGTCAAGGTGATCGGTGATCTGCTGCAGTTCGACGCGATCCGGAACGCGGGCGCGGCCTTCGGCCTCGGGTCGGCGTACACCGTGATCTTCACCATTGTCGCGGCCTCCGTGATCGTGGTCATTGTCCGGCTGGCCCGGAAGCTCTACAGCGCTCCCTGGGCGGTCGCGCTCGGCCTGCTGCTCGGCGGTGCGCTGGGCAATCTGACCGACCGGATCTTCCGCTCGCCCAGTGCCTTCCAGGGCGAGGTCGTCGACTTCATCAGGCCCGCGCACTTCGCGGTGTTCAATCTCGCCGACTCCGCGATCGTCTGCGGCGGCATCCTGATCGTGCTGCTCTCCTTCAAGGGCCTCGACCCCGACGGAACCGTCCACAAGGACTGACGGGACGGCCGGACCTCCGGGCAAGGCATACTCGACGGGTGAGTACCGTTCCCGAGATCCGCACCCTGCCCGTTCCCGACGGCCTGGAGGGCGAGCGCGTCGACGCCGCCATCTCCCGCATGTTCGGATTTTCCCGCACCAAGGCGGCCGACCTCGCCGCCTCGGGAAAGGTCCAGGTCGACGGATCAGTGGTCGGGAAGTCCGAGCGGGTCCACGGAGGCGCCTGGCTGGAGGTCGAGATGCCCGCCGCGGCCGCCCCCGTGCAGATCGTCGCCGAGCCCGTCGAGGGCATGGAGATCGTCCATGACGACGACGACATCGTGGTGATCCTCAAGCCCGTCGGTGTGGCGGCCCACCCGAGCCCCGGCTGGACCGGCACCACCGTGATCGGCGGCCTGGCGGCCGCCGGATACCGGATCTCCACTTCGGGTGCGGCCGAGCGCCAGGGCATCGTGCACCGGCTGGACGTGGGGACGTCCGGGCTGATGGTCGTCGCCAAGTCGGAGCGCGCGTACACCCTGCTCAAGCAGCAGTTCCGGGAGCGCACGGTCGACAAGCGCTACCACGCGCTGGTCCAGGGCCACCCCGACCCGATGAGCGGGACGATCGACGCCCCCGTCGGGCGCCATCCCAACCACGACTACAAGTGGGCCGTGACGGCCGACGGCAAGCCGTCCGTCACGCACTACGACCTGATCGAGGCGTTCCGGGCGGCCTCACTGCTCGACATCAAGCTGGAGACCGGACGTACGCACCAGATCCGGGTGCACATGTCCGCCCACCGTCACCCGTGTGTGGGCGACCTCACCTACGGCGCCGACCCGACCATGGCGAAGCGGCTCGGCCTGACGCGGCAGTGGCTGCACGCGATGAGCCTGGGCTTCGAGCATCCATCGGACGGGCAGTGGGTCCAGTTCCGCAGCGAGTACCCGGACGACCTGCAGAAGGCGCTGGAGGCGATCCGGGCGGAGAGCGAGCAGTGATGACCGTGCCCGACGGCTTCGAGGTGCGGGTGGTCGCGGACCGTGCCGGCCTTGACGCGTGCTTCGCCGTCCGCAGGGACGTTTTCGTGACCGAGCAGGGCGTGCCGCCCGAGCTGGAGTACGACTCGTACGACGCCGATGACACGGTCACGGTGCATGTGCTGGCATCCGACGCCGACGGTGCGCTGGGAACCGGGCGGCTGCTGCTGCCCGCCGCCGGTCCGGGGCGCGGGGTGGACGAACCGGGTGTCGGCTCGCTCGGCCGGCTCGCCGTCGCCAAGGCCGCGCGGGGCAGGGGCGTGGGTGCCGCACTGGTCCGCGCGATCGAGGACACGGCCCGTGAGCACGGGCTGACCGCCGTGGATCTGCACGCGCAGACCCACGCGCTGGGCTTCTACGAGCGTCTCGGATACGTGGCCTACGGGCCCGGGTTCCCGGACGCCGGCATCCCGCACCGCGCGATGCGCCGCCCGGTCGGGGACGCCGCCCGCTGACCGTACGTCAGGACCGTGCGCCGGGTGCGCAGGCCGGACGGCAGCCGCCACGGCGCGGCCGGCCCGTTCGCCGCTGCGTTTCCGGGCCCCCGGGACGCGTGGGCGCGGCACCACGGCCGCAGCGCGGCGCGACACCCGCACCCACCGTGATCCGGCAGCCGCCGCCCGGTGCCCCGCCCGCGTCCCTGCCCGCCGCGAGTACGCCCAGGAAGCAGCCTCCGGGCGGTGGTTGCGGCGCGGCGGGCATACGAGCTCCCGTCAGGCAGGTGCCGAGAGCTCCCGGCCCCGGGGCCACGCACCCGCACAGCGCCCGTGCCGCGGCCCGCCGGGGAGACCGCCGGCGCGATATACATCGGATGAAAGCCTGATCGCGAGAGGGATGCGGCCCGACCGGGTGGGGCTATTGGGCCGGTACGCGCGCATTGCATGGCACGCTTGAGCCACTGATCGTCAAGGTTTCGACAGCGACGTCGACGGAGATTACGACAGCCCCGGAGGGCACCCCGTGGATCAATTGGCACTGCTGCTCCTGCTGTTGATCGGGGCGGTGGTCTCCGTACCGATCGGCGAGCGGCTCGGGCTGCCCGCCCCGGTCCTGATGACGCTCGGCGGGATCTGCCTCGCGCTGCTGCCCTTCGTGCCCAATGTCGACATCCCGTCGGACTTCATCCTTCCGCTGGTGCTGCCGCCCCTGCTCTACGCGGCCGTACAGCGCACCTCCTGGCGGCAGTTCACGGCCAACTTCCGGCCGATCCTGCTGCTCGCCGTGGCACTGGTCTTCGTGACGACGGCCGCGGTGGCCGCCGTCGCGAGCGCGATCGTGCCGGGCCTGCCCATCGCCGCCGCCGTCGCGCTGGGCGCGCTGGTTGCGCCGCCCGACCCGGTGGCGGCGACCGCTGTGGCGGGCGCGCTCGGGCTGCCCCGGCGGCTGGTCTCGATCCTGGAGGGCGAGGGACTGTTCAACGATGTGACGGCGATCGTGCTCTACCACGTGGCGATCGCCGCCGCTGTCACCGGAACCTTCTCCTGGCCCGTCGCCGCAGAGCAGTTGGTGCTCTCCGCGGTGGTGGCCGTCGCGGTGGGACTCGCCCTGGGCTGGCTCACCAACAAGCTCATGGGACTGCTGGACGACACCACCCTGCAGATCGGCCTGACCCTGCTGGTGCCGTTCCTCAGCTATGTGCTGGCCGAGGAGCTGATGGGCTCGGGCGTCCTGGCCGTACTGATCTCCGCGCTGTTCCTGGCGGAACACACCGCCGACGCCGACGACGTGCGCGGGCGGCTCGAGGGCAACGCCTTCTGGGAGATCGTCGACACCCTCGTGACCGGGGTGACCTTCGGCCTCATCGGGCTCGAACTGCACGTGGTCTTCGGCACCGCAGGCGGGCACCTGGGCGAGATGATCGGCTGGGGCGCGGCAGCCGTCGGAGTGGTCGTCGGTCTGCGCCTGGTGTGGCTGCTGCCCGCGACCTGGCTGGCGAAGAAGCTGCACACGCTGCGGGACTACGACGAGGAGATCCCGACCAGCTGGCGGGAGACCATCGTCATGTGGTGGTCCGGGATGCGCGGGGTGGCATCCGTCGCGCTGGCCCTCGCCATCCCCGTGACGAAGGACGACGGCAGCCCCTTTCCCGCACGCAGCGAGATGATCTTCATCGCCTTCGCCGTGGTCATGGTCACGCTGGTCTTCCAGGGGCTGACCCTGCCCTGGCTGGTGAAGAAGCTGGGGGTCCGCGCCGACACGGGCGCCGAACGCGAACTCGAACGGAGTCTGGCGGTACGCGCGGCCAAGGCTGCCAGGTACCGGCTCAAGGAGATCCAGGGTGTCGAGGAGCTGCCCGAGGACGTACTGGAACGGCTGGCCCGCGGTGCGTTCGAGATCGGGGTCAGGATCAGCCCCGACATGGTCGACGAGGAACGGCACGCCGCGTATCTCAAGCGGGCACAGCGGGTCAAGACCGTCCAGCGGATCCAGCGCGAGATGATGTCGGCCGCCCGGCACGAGGTGCTCTCCGCACGCAACGAACCGGGCGCCGACCCGGAGATCGTCGACCGTGTGCTGCGCCACCTCGACGTGCGCAGCCTGCGTTAGGCCGTGTCCGCAGAGTCGCGTCGTTGCCCGGAGGGCGGGCGTGCGGCGTCCGGTGCGCGCGGATCCGCTCCGCGTCTCCCTGTGCCGCGATTTCTCCCGGTGTCCCGCCCTCGCCCGCGGGCCTCAGCCCTGGCCGGTCCGCGGGGCGGGGTCGTGCTTGAAGAGGTCCGGCCCCCAGCCGCCCTTCGCCAGTTCGGCCGGTGCGGTGGAGACACGCGGCAGGGCGTACGGATGCTCGTCGCGCAGCCAGGCGATCAGCTGCTCCCGCACCGCGCACCGCACGGTCCAGATGTCGTCCGCGTCCTTGGCTGTGACCACGGCCCGCACCTGGATCGTGGTCGGAGTCGTGTCGGTGACGGCCAGCGACCAGTCCCTGCCGTCCCACGCCGGGATCTCCCGGAGCATCTCCCGCAGCTTCTCCCGCATCTGCGGGACCGGCGTCGAATGGTCCAGCTGGAAGTAGACCGTGCCGGACATCTGGGCACCGCCTCGCGACCAGTTCTCGAATGGCTTGCTCGTGAAGTACGAGACCGGCATGGTGATCCGGCGGTCGTCCCAGGTGCGCACCGCGAGGAAGGTCAGTGTGATCTCCTCGACGGTGCCCCACTCGCCGTCCACGACCACGGTGTCCCCGATGCGGACCATGTCACCGAACGCGATCTGCAGCCCCGCGAACAGGTTTCCCAGCGTTGACTGGGCGGCGACACCCGCGACGATGCCCAGCACCCCGGCGGAGGCCAGCAGCGAGGTCCCCGCGGTGCGCATCGCGGGGAAAGTCAGCAGCATCGCCGCGACGGCCACCGTCCCGACGATCGCCGTCACCACCCGCTGGATGAGCGTGACCTGGGTGCGGACCCGGCGGAGCCTGGCCGGGTCGCGGGTCGTAGCCGCGTAGCGGGCGTACGACGAGTCGACGACCGCCGTGGCGATCCGCAGGGCCAGCCAGGCAGTGGATCCGATCAGGACCAGGGTGAGGAGCTGCCCGATTCCGGTGGAGTGGTGTTCCACCGCCTTCAGCCGGATCTCCTGGTAGCTGCCCCGCAGCAACGCTGTGATCAGCACCGACTGCAACGGCACCCGGCACCGTCGCAGCAGGCCCCACAGTGGCGTCTCGTGATGGCGCGCGTCGGTTCTCCTGAGCGCGCGGTCGACCAGCCAGCCGACCGCCAGCGTCAGCAGGACCGAGCCGCCGATGACGATGAGGGGACGCAGCACGGACTCCATACCTCCGACCGTAGCTGGCACCATGGCCACGTGAACATCATCCTTTTCCACTCGACATACGGGCTGCGGCCTGCCGTCCACGCGGCGGCCGACCGGCTGCGGGCAGCGGGCCATGAGGTGCGGGTGCCCGATCTCTTCGACGGTAAGACCTTCGAGACCGTCGAAGAGGGCATGGCCTTCAAGGAGGAGCTCGGCTCCGAGGAGCTGCTCAAGCGCGCTGTGACGGCCGCCGCTCCCCACTCGGACCAGGGGCTGGTCTACGCCGGGTTCTCGCTCGGCGGCTCCCTCGCACAGAATCTGGCCATCGCCGACGAGAAGGCGCGCGGGCTGCTGCTTCTGCACGGGACGTCCGACATCGCGGACGACGTGTCGGTGGACGAGCTGCCCGTGCAGCTGCATGTCGCCGACCCGGACCCCTTCGAGACGCACGACTGGCTGAACGCCTGGTACCTGCGGATGCAGCGGATCGGGGCCGACGTGGAGGTGCACCACTACGCGGGCGCCGGCCACCTCTACACCGACCCCGAGCTGGCCGACTACGACGCCGAGGCGGCCGAGCGGACCTGGCAGGTCGCACTCGGCTTCCTCGAAACGCTCTAGGCCGGGCGCCGTCCGGGCAGGCCGGGCCGGCTCGACGAGCGGGGCCCGGCCCGGCGCCGGGCTCAGGCCTTGAGGGCCTTGTCCAGCGCGGAGTTGAAGGTGGGGACGGTCAGGGGCGCGTTGTCGCTGCCCGGGGTGGTCAGCTTCTTGCCGTCCATCTTGAGGGTGGGCGTGCCCTGGACCCCGCTCTTGTCGAACTTCGCCGACATCTTCATCGCCCACGCGTCGTAGGTGCCGTTGTTGACAGCCTTCTGGAAGACCTTGTTGTCCTTCAGCTCGGGCACGGTCTGCGCGATCTTGATCAGATACGCGTCGTTCTTGAACGTGTCCGTCGTCTCGTCCGGGTGCCACTTCGTGGAGTACATGGCGGTCTTGTAGTGCTCGAAGGCGGTGGGGCTCACATTGAGCGCGGCGCCCAGTGCGCTCAGACCGTTCTTCGACCCCTCGCCGCCGCTCGCGGCGTTGTCGATGAACGTCGCACCGATGTACTGGATCTTGAACTTGCCCGCGTCGAGGTCCTTCTGGACGGTCGGCCCGACCGTCTGGTCGAACGTCGCGCAGATCGGGCAGCGCGGGTCCTCGTACATCTCCAGCGTCTTCTTGGCGGACGCCTTGCCGATGGTGACCGTGGTGCCGTCGGGACCCGAGGTGTTCTTGGGCGCGACGACCGAGTCCTTCTTCGCGGCCTCCCAGTGGGAGGGCTTGTTCAGCTGCATGACGCCGTAGCCGACGCCGGCGGCTATCGCGAGCACGACGACGACGGAGCCGGCGACGACGACCTGGCGGCGGGTCCTGTCCTTCTTCGCCTGGCGCTCGCGCTCGGCGCGCAGCCGGTCGCGGGCCGCTGCCTTGTTGGCCTGGTTGTTGCGTGCACTCATGGTGGTGTCTCCGTGTGGGGCGTGATCGGGCAGGGCGGATCGGGGTACTCAGCTCAGGGCGAGAGCCGGGTACGGAGGTCCGCGCAGCCCCACGGAGTGCACGAGCAGCGAGGTGCGTGAGGTGCGGGGCCGGTGCACGGGGAGCGCCCCGCACCGGGGGGAGACGTACGCCGCTGCCGCGACGGTCGCCACCGCGACGAGCAGCGGGCGGAAGGCGAAGGCGCCGACCGAGCGGACAACCGTGGCCAGCGCGCTCTCGCCGCGCCTCAGCCAGAGCGCCGCCAGCAGTCCGACGGCCACATGCGCCCCGAGCAGTACCCAGGGCAGGGTCGGGGCCGGTGAGTCGAGCAGGGCCACCGCCCCCTTGCCCGGCCCGGCCACGGAGGCCAGCGGGGTGCCGACCTGCCCGCCGCAGAGCACATCGACGCCGACCGAGCGCAGGGCGCCCGCCACGGGGCCGCCCGACGGGCCGTAACAGACGTGCTGGCCGGCCGTGAAGACCGTGTCCGCGGCCAGTTCGAGGGGAATGAGCACGCCCGCTATCGCGCCGAAGCCCCGCTCGCGGCCCGCCAGCGCGAAGGCGACGGCGAAGACGGCTGCGGTGAGGCCGGCGACGGTCGTCAGCGGCAGCGGGACCTGCGAGAGCAGCACATGGGACGCAGCGGAGAGGGTCACGACCAGCGCTGTGAAAAGCGCCGCGCGAACCGCCCTGAGCTGCGTCCCTGATATGTCCATCGGGCCCGAGTTTGCCATGGCCGGCGGTAAGGGTCCCTTAAAGGTTCGTGAGACTAAAGACCGGGGATCCGGCCATTGCGGAACAGATCCACGAAAACGGCGTGGTCGCTGCGGGCCTGCGCCCCGTACTCGTGCGCGAAGGTCACCAGCATTTTGGCGAATCCGTCCTCGTCGCCCGCGATGGCCGCGTCGATGGCCCGCTCCGTCGAGAACGGCACCAGGGAGTGGCCGCTCTCGTCGTCCGCCGCCGCGTGCATGGTGGCTGTCGCCCGCCCGAGATCGGCGACGACCGCAGCGATCTCCTCGGGGTCGTCGAGGTCCGACCAGTCGAGATCCACCGCGTACGGAGAAACCTCAGCCACCAGCTGACCCGCGCCGTCCAGCTCGGTCCAGCCGAGCCACGGGTCGGCGTGCGCCTGCAGGGCGCGCTGCGAGATCACCGTGCGATGGCCCTCGTGCCGGAAGTACCCGCGGACCGCGGAATCCGTGATGTGCCGCGAGACCGCCGGGGTCTGCCCCTGCTTCATGTAGATGACCACGTCGTTCTCCAGGGCGTCGCTGTGGCCCTCCAGGAGGATGTTGTACGAGGGCAGCCCGGCCGAGCCGATGCCGATGCCCCTGCGGCCCACCACGTCCTTCACCCGGTACGAGTCGGGGCGGCCCAGGCTCTCCTCGGGCAGCGTCTCCAGATAGCCGTCGAAGGCGGCGAGGATCTTGTACCGCGTCGCGGCGTCGAGCTCGACCGAGCTGCTGTCGGCGGTGAAGCGGCGCTCGTGGTCCCGGATCTCCGTCATCGAGTCCAGGAGCGCGAATCTGGTGCGCGACCGGGCCGCACGCAGCGCCCCGAGCAGCGGTCCGTCCGCTGTGTCCAGCGTGAACGGCGGTACGTCGTCGTCCCGGGCACCGGCCGCCAGGACCCGGATGCGCTCGCGGTAGGCGGCGGCGTAGGTCTCCACGAGACCGGTGATCTGGTCGTCGCTGAGCGCCTTGGCGTGCCCGAGCAGCGCGAGCGACGCCGCGAACCGCTTCACGTCCCAGGTGAACGGGGCCACGTAGGCCTCGTCGAAGTCGTTGACGTTGAAGACGAGCCGGCCGTTGGCGTCCATGTAGGTGCCGAAGTTCTCCGCGTGCAGGTCGCCGTGGACCCAGACACGGCTGGTCCGCTCGTCCAGGTAGGGTCCGCTGTCCGCGCTCTCGCTCAGGTCCCGGTAGAAGAGGCAGGCCGCGCCGCGGTAGAAGGCGAAGGCCGAGGCCGCCATCTTCCGGAACTTGACCCGGAATGCGGCCGGGTCGGCGGCGAGGAGCTCGCCGAACGCGGTGCCGAAAACGGCGAGTATCTGCTCGCCGCGCTCCTCGGAGCTGGACTGCGGGACCGACATCGCGTGTGCCTCCAGGTGCATGACATATGGGACAGCTGTTCCAACCGGCTCAACGCACGGAGCCGCCGGGGAGTGCCCCGCGGCTGTCGGTCCGCCGACGTAGACTTCCACGCTGTTCCCCCACTCGTCCCGCAGGAGGCATCCCCGTGACCAAGCCGCCTTTCACGCACCTTCACGTCCACACGCAGTACTCCATGCTGGACGGTGCCGCGCGGCTCAAGGACATGTTCGACGCCTGCAACGAGATGGGCATGTCGCACATCGCGATGTCCGACCACGGGAACCTGCACGGGGCTTACGACTTCTTCCACTCGGCGAAGAAGGCCGGCGTGACGCCGATCATCGGCATCGAGGCGTACGTCGCCCCGGAGTCCCGGCGGAACAAGCGCAAGGTCAAGTGGGGCCAGCCGCACCAGAAGCGCGACGACGTGTCCGGTTCGGGTGGTTATACGCACAAGACGATCTGGGCGGCGAACAGTACGGGGCTGCACAACCTCTTCAAGCTGTCTTCGGACGCGTACGCGGAGGGCTGGCTGCAGAAGTGGCCGCGGATGGACAAGGAGACGATCTCCCAGTGGTCCGAGGGCCTGATCGCCTCCACCGGCTGTCCGTCCGGCGAGGTGCAGACCCGGCTGCGGCTCGGGCAGTTCGACGAGGCGATGCAGGCGGCGTCCGACTACAAGGACATCTTCGGTGCGGGCCGGTACTTCCTGGAGCTGATGGACCACGGCATCGAGATCGAGCGCCGGGTCCGCGACGGGCTGGTCGAGATCGGCCAGAAGCTCGGCATCCCGCCCCTGGTGACCAACGACTCGCACTACACGTACGCACACGAGGCGAGCGCGCACGACGCCCTGCTCTGCATCCAGACCGGCAAGAACCTCTCGGACCCGGACCGCTTCCGCTTCGACGGCACCGGCTACTACCTCAAGACGACCGATGAGATGTACGCCATCGACTCGTCGGACGCCTGGCAGCAGGGGTGCGCCAACACCCTGCTGGTCGCTGAGCAGATCGACACCTCCGGGATGTTCGAGAAGCGCGACCTGATGCCGAAGTTCGACATCCCGGACGGCTTCACCGAGATCACCTGGTTCCAGGAAGAGGTCCGGGTCGGCATGGAGCGCCGCTACCCGGGAGGTGTCCCCGACGACCGCCAGAAGCAGGCGGAGTACGAGATGGACATCATCATCCAGATGGGGTTCCCGGGGTACTTCCTCGTCGTCGCCGACTTCATCATGTGGGC
Source organism: Streptomyces sp. NBC_00859 (assembly GCF_045161865.1). NCBI lineage: Bacteria > Bacillati > Actinomycetota > Actinomycetes > Kitasatosporales > Streptomycetaceae > Streptomyces > Streptomyces sp. NBC_00859. The sequence continues at coordinate 6,089,418 of NZ_CP108826.1, forward strand.
CAAGAACAACGGCATCGCGGTCGGACCCGGCCGTGGCTCGGCGGCCGGCTCGATCGTCTCGTACGCGATGGGCATCACCGACCTCGACCCGATCACACACGGGCTGATCTTCGAGCGGTTCCTCAACCCCGAGCGCATCTCGATGCCCGACGTCGACATCGACTTCGACGAACGCAGGCGCGTCGAGGTGATCCGGTACGTGACCGAGAAGTACGGCGCCGACAAGGTCGCCATGATCGGCACCTACGGAAAGATCAAGGCCAAGAACGCGATCAAGGACTCCGCGCGGGTCCTGGGCTATCCGTACGCGATGGGGGACCGCCTCACCAAGGCGATGCCCGCCGACGTCCTCGGCAAGGGGATCGACCTCAGCGGCATCACCGACCCGAAGCACCCGCGCTACAGCGAGGCGGGCGAGATCCGGGGGATGTACGAGAACGAACCGGACGTGAAGAAGGTCATCGACACCGCCACCGGCGTCGAGGGCCTGGTCCGGCAGATGGGTGTGCACGCGGCGGGCGTGATCATGTCCAGCGAGCCCATCGTCGACCACGCACCGGTCTGGGTCAGGCACACGGACAACGTCACGATCACGCAGTGGGACTACCCGCAGTGCGAGTCGCTCGGCCTGCTGAAGATGGACTTCCTGGGCCTGCGCAACCTGACGATCATGGACGACGCCGTCAAGATGGTGAAGGCCAACAAGGGCGTCGACCTGGAGATGCTGTCCCTCCCGCTGGACGACCCCAGGACCTTCGAACTGCTCTGCCGCGGCGACACCCTCGGCGTCTTCCAGTTCGACGGCGGCCCGATGCGCTCCCTGCTGCGCCAGATGCAGCCCGACAACTTCGAGGACATTTCCGCCGTCTCGGCCCTGTACCGGCCGGGCCCGATGGGCATGAACTCGCACACGAACTACGCGGAGCGCAAGAACAACCGCCAGGAGATCACCCCGATCCACCCGGAGCTGGAGGAGCCGCTCAAGGAGGTCCTCGGCCTCACCTACGGCCTGATCGTGTACCAGGAGCAGGTGCAGAAGGCCGCCCAGATCGTCGCCGGCTACACGCTCGGCGAGGCCGACATCCTGCGCCGCGTGATGGGCAAGAAGAAGGCCGACGAACTGGCCAAGAACTTCGTGCTCTTCGAGGCCGGAGCCAAGAAGCAGGGCTTCTCGGACGCGGCGATCAAGGCGCTCTGGGACGTCCTGGTCCCGTTCGCCGGATACGCGTTCAACAAGGCGCACTCCTCCGCGTACGGGCTCGTCACCTACTGGACCGCGTACCTCAAGGCCAACTACCCGGCCGAGTACATGGCGGCGCTGCTCACCTCGGTGCGGGACGACAAGGACAAGTCGGCGATCTACCTCAACGAGTGCCGCCGCATGGGCATCAAGGTGCTGCCGCCCAATGTGAACGAGTCCGAGTCCAACTTCGCCGCCCAGGGTGACGACGTGATCCTCTTCGGCCTCTCCGCGGTCCGAAACGTCGGTACCAACGTGGTGGAGTCGATCATCCGCTCCCGCAAGGCCAAGGGGAAGTACAGCTCCTTCCCCGACTACCTCGACAAGGTCGAGGCGGTGGCCTGCAACAAGCGCACCACCGAATCGCTCATCAAGGCGGGCGCCTTCGACGAGATGGGGCACACCCGCAAGGGCCTCACCGCACACTTCGAGCCGATGATCGACAACGTGGTCGCGGTGAAGCGGAAGGAGGCCGAAGGGCAGTTCGACCTCTTCGGCGGCGGCGAGGAGGACAGCTCCGAGCCGGGCTTCGGGCTCGACGTGGAGTTCTCCGACATCGAGTGGGAGAAGTCCTATCTGCTCGCGCAGGAGCGGGAGATGCTCGGGCTCTACGTCTCCGACCACCCGCTCTTCGGCCTCGAACACGTGCTCTCGGACAAGAGCGACGCCGCCATCGCCCAGCTGACCGGCGGGGAGCACTCGGACGGCGCCGTGGTCACCATCGGCGGCATCATCTCGGGCCTCCAGCGCAAGATGACCAAACAGGGCAACGCCTGGGCCATCGCGACCGTCGAGGACCTGGCCGGCACCATCGAGTGCATGTTCTTCCCGGCCACCTACCAGCTGGTGTCGACCCAGCTGGTCGAGGACACCGTGGTGTTCGTCAAGGGCCGCCTCGACAAGCGCGAGGACGTCCCGCGCCTCGTCGCGATGGAAATGCAGGTCCCGGACCTCTCGTCGGCCGGGACCAACGCCCCGGTGACGATCACCATCCCCACCGTGAAGGTCACCCCGCCGATGGTCAGCAGGCTCGGCGAGATCCTCTCCCACCACCGGGGCAACTCCGAGGTGCGGATCAAGCTCCAGGGATCGCGCAAGACCACGGTGCTCCGGCTCGACCGGCACCGGGTCCAGCCCGATCCGGCGCTTTTCGGGGATCTGAAGGTGCTGCTCGGCGCCGCCTGCCTGGCGGGCTGAGGGGACCACCCGGGGCGAGAGCCCGGACGGGCCGACCGAGGGGCGCGCCGTGCACGGCGCGCCCCTCGAACATCATTACGGCGAAGATCAGTTGTGGCCGAAGCGCTTCTGGTGCTTACGCGCAACATCGGACGGGCTGCCCGGCATCGACTGCGGCTGGGACTGGTTCTGTGATTCGAACGAGCCGGACCGGTCGTCCTGCCCGCCGCGTTCGGCGGCGGACGAGCGGTCCTGCTGACTGTCCTGCTTGTTCCGGTTCTTGTGCTTGGCCATGGTGATTCCTCCTTGAGGGGGACTAGGGGCCAGGGCCGCGACCAGATTCACATATCGCACAGACTGCCGCATTTTGGATCATTACCGTGCGTAATGAGGCCTTGTCCCGGGCGACTTCGCAGCAACTTCGCGTTGCGCCACGCCGATGATCGAGTTCCGGCCGTTAACCCTCGTACGGTCGGGCAGACTCGAAGGAACCCGAAGTACTTCCCCTTCTCCCGAGGTACCCGAAAGAGGGTGGATCGCGTGGACCGCTGCGTCGTCCTGGTGGATGCCGGATACCTGCTGGGCGCCGCCGCGAGTCTCCTCGCGGGAGAGCCGGCGCGCTCGCGCATCACTGTCGACCACACCGCGCTCATCCAGGGGCTGCGCGAGCGCGCCGAGGACGACACGGAGCAGCCGCTGCTGCGGATCTACTGGTTCGACGGCGCCCCCGACCGCGTACCGCAGCCCGAACACCGCAGGCTGCGTGTGATGCCACGGGTGACCGTCCGGCTCGGCGCGCTGACCAGGAGCGACGGCCGCTGGGCGCAGAAGGGCGTCGACGCCGCGATGCACGCCGAACTGACCGAGCTGGCCAGAAACCGCGCCTGCTCGGACATCGTGCTGGTCACCGGCGACGGAGATCTGCTGCCGGGCCTGATGTCCGCGAAGGAGCACGGCGTGGCCGTGCACCTGTGGGCGGTCCAGGCGGCCGACGGGGACTACAACCAGTCCGAGGACCTGGTCGCCGAGGCCGACGAGCGCCGGGTGCTGGACCGGGCCTGGATCACCAAGGCCGTACGGGCCAAGGAGACCGGCGGGGTCTGCGCGCCGCCGCCCGTGCCCCGCCCGGAGATCGCGGCCATCCTCTCCGCCCCGCTCCCCGAGTCGGCGCTCGCCGCGTCCGCCGAGCGGGCGGCCCGAGCCGCCATGCACGACGTCGCGCGTGCGGGCGACGCCCCGCAGGAGCCGACCGACGAGGAGCGGGCACACGCGGCGGCCAAGGGCAGTGTGCCCACGCCCAAGGACCTCGCGGGTCTGCGCGCGCCCGGACCGCAGGCCCCGCAGCACCCGGCCAACGCGACGCTCCGCTGGTCGTCCGAGCGGGGCTGGGTCGAGCGCCCCGGCGGCCAGGGCGGTGAACCGGCGGAGACCGCGTCGCTGCCGACGCTCGCCCAGCTCACCACGGCGGAGCAGCGCTGGGCCGACCGGGAGGAGGACATCACCACGGTCGGCGGCGACCCCTTCGAGGTGGGGCAGGTGTTCGCCAGGCGCTGGATGGAGCGGCTGCCGGATCCGGGCCATGTGCAGAAGCTGTCGACGATGTACCCGCGGATCCCGCACCGGGTCGACGGCGAGCTGCTGCGGTACGCGGCCCGGTTCGGGCTGCTCGCCCACAAGGACGACCAGATCGACGAGCACGACCGGTACGCGATCAGGGCCGGCTTCTGGCGGGAGATCGACGTACGGGCCGCCGAGCCCGCGCCCGCGGGGGAGCAGTCCGGGACCTGACGGGTACGGCGGGCGCCGCCGGGAGCGGCGGCGACCGGCCCCGGCGCCGTCGCGGGCCGCCGAACCCCGTAGGCTCGTCCTTCGTGAGTACGGGCAATGTGTGCGTGGTGCGCGAGCTGGTGAAGACGTACCCGGCCGCGCGCGGCAGACGTGGGGCTCCCGCCACACCCGAGGTGCGGGCCACCGACGGGATCTCCCTCACCGTCCGCCGCGGCGAGATCTTCGGGCTGCTCGGACCGAACGGCGCGGGCAAGTCCACCCTCGTACGCCAGCTCACCGGCCTGATGCGGCCCGACTCGGGCCAGGTCGAGGTGCTCGGCCACGACCTCGTACGGCATCCCGAACGCGCTGCACGGCTGCTCGGATACCTGGGCCAGGAGTCCACCGCGCTCGACGAGCTGACCGTCGCTCTGGCGGCGGAGACCACCGGCCGGCTGCGCGGTCTGTCCGTGCCCGACGCGCGCCGGGAGCGGGACGCCGTCCTCGACGAGCTCGGTATCACCGAGATCGCCGGGCGGCCGCTGCGGAAGCTCTCCGGCGGTCAGCGGCGGCTCGCCTGTTTCGCGGCGGCGCTCGTCGGCGACCGCTCACTGCTCGTACTGGACGAGCCCACCACCGGAATGGACCCCGTCGCACGCCGCGCGGTGTGGGCCGCGGTCGACCGGCGCCGTGCCGAGCGCGGTGCGACCGTCCTGCTGGTCACCCACAACGTCATCGAGGCCGAGACCGTGCTCGACCGGGTGGCCGTCATCGAACGCGGACGGGTGATCGCCTGCGACACCCCGGCCGGTCTGAAGGCCCAGGTCGCGGGCGAGGTCCGGGTCGAGCTGGTCTGGCGGGAGCGGGCGCCGCTCGACATCCCGGAGGTCGCCGCCCTGCGCGAGTCCGCGCAGGAGTCGGGGCGCCGCTGGGTGCTGCGGATGGCGCCCGACGAGGCGCGGGCGGCGGTCGCGGCCGTGACCGGCGGACCGGCCTTCACCGCGCTCGACGACTTCACGCTGTCCACGCCGAGCCTGGAGGACGTCTACATGGCGCTGGGCGGCCGTACGAAGGGGTTGGTGAAGGCGTGAGCGCAGTGGCCTCCGCGCAGTCGCAGCCGTATCCGGGTACCCCGGCGCGCGAGGTGCCGCGTCCTGCCGGAGCCGCGGACGGACCGGCAGGCCCCGGCGCGGCCACCGAGGCCGAGCCGCTCGCGCCGAGGGCCCGGCTGCTGCCCGCGCTTGCCGCCGTGTACAGGGCGCAGCTCTCGCGGGCCAGGGTGGCGCGTATCCCGCTGCTCTTCGTGGCGACGTTCCAGTCCGTCGGGATCATGATCCTGATGCGTGGGGTGGTCGACGGGGGCGAGGAGGCCCGCGCGGTGGTGGCGGGCTCGACCGTGCTGGTCGTGGCATTCGTCGCGCTCAACCTGCTCGCGCAGTACTTCGGCCAGCTGCGGGCGAGCGGCGGCCTCGACCACTACGCCACACTGCCGGTGCCGCCCGCTTCCGTGGTGCTGGGGACCGCCGGCGCGTACGCCTCCTTCACGGTGCCCGGCACGGTCGTCACCGCCGTCGCCGGCTCCGTGCTCTTCCAGCTGCCGCTGGCGCATCTGTGGGTACTCGCCGCTGTCGTCCCGCTCGCGGGAGCGGCGCTCGCCGGGCTCGGCGCGGCGCTCGGGCTGCTCGCGCCGCGTCAGGAGCTGGCCACCCTGCTCGGGCAGCTGGGCATGTCCGCCGCGCTGCTGCTCGGCGTGCTCCCGGCCGGCCGGCTGCCGGGGCCGATCGCTTACGCCCGCGACCTGCTGCCCTCCACCTACGGGGTCGAGGCGCTGGCCCGCACCTTCGGGGACCGGCCCGACTGGCCGGCGGTCGGTGCCGACCTCGGTGTCTGCGCTGCGGTGGGGGTCGTCTCGCTGGCCCTGGCCACCTGGGCCTACCGGCGGGCGGCGGTCCGGTGAGGCGGCACACAGGGCCGCCTGGCACGATGGCAGAGTGACCGCGCCACTGACACCTCCGCACCAGCCGCCGCCGAACGACGACCCGTGGCAGAAGGGTCCTTCGGGAGCCACCCCCTGGCCGGGCCCCGACGGGTCCGGGGACGAGGGCCCCGGGGTCCGGGCCGAGCTCGTGCAGGCCGCCGTCGTCGCGCTCCTGGTGGCGGTCGTGGGTGTGCTGCTCGGCCTGCTGTGGATGTGGCTCGCGCCGCACGTTCCGCTGATCTCCGACGGCAAGGCCGTCTACCTCAAGGACTCCGAGGGCGAGCAGGCGGTCGGTTCCGACGGGACGTTCGCCCTGCTGGGGCTGGCCTTCGGCGCGGTGAGCGCCGTCGCGGTCTTCCTCTTCCGCAGGCGCGGCGGCGTGCCGCTGGTCCTCGCCCTCGCGGTCGGCGGCCTGCTCGGATCGCTGCTGGCCTGGCGCGTCGGGATCTGGCTCGGTCCGTCCCAGGACGTGGTCGCGGCGGCGAAGCACGCGGGCAAGGGCGTCACCTTCGACGCACCGCTGAAACTGGCCGCGAAGGGCGCGCTGCTCGCCTGGCCGGTCGCGGCGATGATCGTGCACCTGGGGCTGACCGCGGTGTTCGGGCCGCGGGACCCCGAGCCGGAGTGGGCTTCACCCTACCCGCCCGCGCCGCTTCCCCCGCTGGGCTACGAGGACTCCGCTCCGGAGCCGGACGGCCAGAAGCCCTAGCCAAGGGCCGGCACGAATCCCTGGCGGCGCACGACGACAGCTGCGGCGCGTCGCCGGGCCGCGCCGCCGGGACGTGCCCGAATACGTCCGGTGCGCGGACGGCCCTGCGTTCCTCCGCACTGGCGCGGCGCAGCCCGTCCGGCGCCGTGCGGTGGCCCACCCGCGACGACGGGGGCAGCCCTCAGGCCGCCCGTCCCACCGGGGCCAGCAGCGCCCCGGTCAGTACCGCGAGGTCGGCCGGCGACAGTTCCACCTCCAGGCCTCTGCGCCCCGCCGACACGCAGATCGTCCCGTGCGACGAAGCGGACGCGTCCAGCACTGTGCGCAGGCGCTTGCGCTGGCCCAGCGGGGAGATGCCGCCCAGGACGTATCCCGTGGTGCGCTCCGCCGCGGCCGGGTCCGCCATCGTCGCCCGCTTGCCGCCCACCGCTGCGGCCAGGGCCTTGAGGTCGAGGGTGCCCGCGACCGGGACGACGGCCACGGTCAGTTCACCGTCCACATCGGCCACCAGCGTCTTGAAGACCCGGTCGGGGGTGACACCGAGAGCTGTCGCGGCCTCCCCGCCGTACGAGGCGGCGGCCGGGTCGTGTTCGTAGGTGTGCAGCGTGTACGCAGTGCCCGCCGCGGTCAGCGCCGCCGTCGCCGGGGTGCCGCCCGACTGCTTCTTCGCCTTCTTCGCCACGGGGGCGCTCCTCGCGTCCGGTCGGGGCCGGCGTTCCGGCCCGGGTTCAGTTGAGGTGGGTCGGGGCCCGGGTGAGATCCGTGGCGGGCACGGACGGAAGGTGCCGGATCACCGCGGTCTCCGACCGCAGCAGTTTCAGCTCATCGCGCAGCCGTGTCGCGACGTCCGGCGCTTCGAGCAGCCGCTGCTTGGCCGGGACGTCGAGCACGGCCGCGGCGGCGACCAGGTACGAGACCACCGACGGCTCGTCGGGAAGCTCGGCACCGGTGGTCAGCGAGCGCTCGCGCGCACCGGCCAGCCGCTTCTGGTAGGAACGGAAGGCGCGCAGCACGCCCTCGGCGAGGGCTCCCGCGTCGTCACCGGCGTCCTCGGACAGCTCTTCGACCTCGGCGGTCAGATACGGGCCGCTCGCGTCCACCGAGTGGATCCGTACCCGCGCCGTGCCGGTGGCGAGCACCTCGAAGCTGCCGTCGTCGCGCTCACGGATCGTCGCCGCGTCCGCGATGCAGCCGATGGTGTGGAAGGCCGTGACCGGGTCGTCGCCGAAACCGGCGGCCGGGCCCGGCTCGGGGAGCTTGGCCCCGCCGGGCAGTCCGGGCAGCGTGGGTGCGACTTCGGAGCCGTCGCGGATCGCGACGACGGCGAACCGGCGCGGCTCCACCTCGTCGTCCACCCCGAGCAGGTCGCGCATCATGGCGCGATAACGCTCCTCGAAGATGTTCAGAGGCAGCACGAGGCCCGGGAACAGCACCGAGTTCAGCGGGAAGAGAGGGAGGCGCGCGGTGGTCACAGCGGTCAAGCGTAATGGCCGCGGGCACGGGTGCGTCCCGGCCCGTCCCGCCGGGCACCCGCGGGGTTGCCCAGCAGGCGCGTGGCGTCGCGCAATTCGAGGAACCGGTCCAGTGGATCGTCGCTCAGCCGGGCCCACGGGAACGAGGTCACGTACGGGCCGATCAGCCTGAACTGCTCCAGCGCTTCGGCCCACCTCTCCCGGCTGACCAGCACGTACACCAGCAGGTTCCGGATCTCGGCGGGCAGCGCGTCGCCCGGCCCGTATCCGGCGGACAGGGCGATGGCGCGGTCCGCCGCTCCGTCGATCCGTTCGAGGGCCCCGGCCGGCTGCCCGCCACCGAGGAGATACGCGTACGCAGCCCGTACCGGCAGCGCCCGCACGAGCGATCCGGGCGGGGCGTCGTCCGCGGCCTGCTCCGCGAAGTCGAAGCATTCGTGGTGCGAGCCGTGCCACTGCGCGGACAGGTAGCGCAGGGCGGCCAGATGGCAGCCGTAGTGCCACGGGGAGCGGCGCAGCGCCTGTTCCCACAGGGTCTCGAAGGCGTGGTGCGCCGCGTGCACCCCACGCGCGTGGTCCAGGGCGAGACGCCAGGGCACCGGGTCCCGGGGGTCACCGGCGGCGGCCGCGTCGATCAGCGGGCCGACCTCCCGCAGGAGTTCGGCGCGTGCGGGGGAGTCCCAGGCCCTGAGGACCGCGAGGCCGGCCGAGACGAGCAGCGCGTCCGGGTCGCCGGGCGCGGCGGCGAGCCAGCCTGACAGCCATTCGTCCCTGCTGAGGGCGAAGGCGGCGAGGCGGCCGAGGTAGCGGTCGCGGTTCTCCCACCCGGCCGTGGCGCGTGTGGCGGCCAGCAGTGCGGCCGCCGGGGCGTGGTCGCCGTCCGCCGCCGCGACGAGTACGGGCGCCAGCCGCGCGTCGGGGACGTCGAGCAGCACCTCGTCGTCGCGGTGGCCGGGCTGCGCCGCGGCGGGGCGGTGCCGCAGGCGGCGCGCCGGACCCGCCAGGGAGCGCAGGGAGGGCAGGGCGGGGAACGAGGTCAGGGGGGACAGCAGGGACAGGGATCGCAGGGAAGGCAGGGAAGTAAGAAGGGACATGGTGCGGACCATTGAAAACCGCAGGTGAGGAGGGCACCAGGGGCAGGACGTGAAGCTTTCGTATCGGCGTGATGGTTGTACGGAGGATGGCCAAGGGGAGGTAAAGAGGCAAGGAGTGCGGACCGGACTTCCCGGACGCGCGGACCGGCCTTCCGGAGGTGCGGACCGGCGATCCGAGGGTGCGGACCGGCCTTCCGGAGGTGCGGACCGGCGATCCGAGGGTGCGGACCGGCCTTCCGGAGGTGCGGACCGGCGATCCGAGGGTGCGGACCGGCCTTCCGGAGGTGCGGGCGGGGCTCCCGGAGGTGGTGAAAGGGCTCCCGGAGGTGCCACCGGACTCCGGGCTCCCGGACAGGGCTCCCGGACGTACGGCCCTGCCCCTCACCCCCGGCGCAGCAGGCGGGTGGCGCCCGTCGCGACCGTCGTCGCCAGGATCCAGCCGAGCACGATCAGGGCGGCAGCCGCCCACTGCCAGCCGCCGTACAGCTTCCAGTAGCCGTCCTGACCGAGGTTGACCACCGGGATCAGCAGGTCGAGCGCGTACAGCGCCGCGTTCCACTGCGGATGCCCGTCCGTGTTGATCGGCGCCGGGTCGTAGCGCGAGAAAGCGGCGGCCCCCGCCGCCCACAGCACCGCCATCCAGAGCGCGGCCCGGCCCGGCCGGTAGCCGTACGCCACCGTCCAGTCCTGGAGGTAGCCCCAGAGTTTCGCGGCGAGCGGCAGCGTCTCGCGGCGTCTGCGCTGCTTCGCGAGGAGCACTTCCCGGGCGTCGGCGTCCTCGCCGCTGTTGCGCAGGACCGATGCCAGCCGTTCGTACGGCTCCGGCGCGTACTCCGGAGTCGCCGCCGTCACCCACTCCAGCCGCTTTTCCAGCGGGAAGTGGCCGACCGGGATCAGGTTCTCGTAGGTGAAGCCGCCCATCGCCAGACCGCCGGGGCCCGGCCAGCTGGCGGTCGTGTCCACGAGGTTGACGACTTTGGCGCCGGAGAGCACCACCCGGCCCTGCTCGGGGCGGTCCCCGAGGAAACGCAGCTCGGGGGTCTGAATGCGGCGCAGTGAGAGCTCCTGGTCCCCGTTCATACGGAACTTCGCGCTCCGTAGATCCAGCGCGTCGCCGAACCTCCCGTCGTCCAGGCGTATCCCGCCGACGCATTCGAACGGCCGGAGTCTGGTTCCGTACGGCGGGGTCGGACCGGTCCCGTACGGGGGAGTGGTGCCGCTGCCGTCCGGCGTCACGCCGGAGGCCGTCAGGTAGAGCGTGCGTTCCACCGAGAGCTGCGGAGCGTTCAGCGCCCTCCGACCGTCCGGGTTCATCAGACGGCTGCCGTTGAAGCTCAGTGAGACACCGATCCGTGCCGAGCGCAGACTCACCTCCCCGTACGACTCGATCAGCTCGGCCTGCAGATCCTGGGCCACGGACAGTCCGTCGGCTGCGATCGAGCGGCCCTTGCGGTCCGGGTGCACCACGATCATGTTGAGCAGCAGATCCGTGCCGATCTGCGCGTCGGTCAGCCGGATGCCGCCCGCCACATGGCAGCGCGGCAGATGCAGATCGCCCTCACTGTGCAGCCGGGCCGCCTCGAGCCGGGGCATCGCGCAGCCGACCATCCGGACGGTGGTGACCCTGCACTCGGGCAGCAGCACCTCGTCCTCGAACCGGCAGCCGGTCAGTTCCACGTACGGGGTGACGGTGCCGCCCGCGAGGTCCAGCGCCCCGGTGATCTGCACACCGCTCAGCTTGAGCGAGGAGACCCGCCCTGCCAGCGCCGGCGGCCCGCTGAGCAGCAGCAGGGCGACCACACGCGCGCGCACCGTCCGCTCCGGGCCCCAGGTCCGGGCCGAGAGCGGGTTGTCCATGACCGGGTTGCGGGTGCGCAGATCGTACGTGCTGCCGTTGCGGAAGGCCTGCCACATGCCCAGCTCCGCGCCGGTCAGCCAGTCGGGCGCATCCTCGTCGTGCTGCGCCTCGGTCACTGCCGCCCCTCCCTGCCCACGAGTGATGGAGTGAACGCTAGCGGTCACCACAAGTGGGCCGGTTGTGTATCAGCCACTGATACGGGCGTCCGGGGGCCGTAACCGGTCTGAGAGAATTGGGACCATGATCTCCCGAATCGATCTGCGCGGCGGTGCCCTCCCCGAGGGCGGCGCGCTGCGTGACCTGCTGCCCCGTGCCGACTTCGACGTACAGGCCGCCCTGGAGAAGGTGCGGCCGATCTGCGAGGACGTGCACCATCGCGGCGACGCGGCGCTGATCGAGTACGCGGAGAAGTTCGACGGTGTGCGGCTTGACCGGGTGCGGGTGCCCGCGGACGCCCTGACCGAGGCGCTGGCCCAGCTCGACCCGAAGGTCAGGGCGGCACTGGAGGAGTCGGTCCGGCGGGCCAGGCTCGTCCACCGCGCCCAGCGCCGCAGCGAGCACACCACCCAGGTCGTGCCCGGCGGCAAGGTGACCGAGAAGTGGGTACCGGTCGAGCGTGTCGGGCTGTACGCGCCGGGCGGACGCTCCGTGTACCCGTCCTCCGTGATCATGAACGTGGTCCCCGCGCAGGAGGCCGGGGTCGAGTCGATCGCCCTCGCGTCCCCGGCCCAGAAGGAGTCCGGCGGACTGCCGCACCCGACGATCCTGGCCGCGTGCGCGCTGCTCGGTATCGACGAGGTGTACGCGGCGGGCGGCGCCACAGCCGTCGCCATGTTCGCCTACGGCACCGAGTCCTGCGCCCCGGCGAACATGGTCACTGGACCGGGCAACATCTGGGTCGCGGCAGCCAAGCGGTACTTCACCGGGCGGATCGGCATCGACGCCGAGGCGGGCCCGACCGAGATCGCCGTGCTCGCCGACGCCACCGCCGACCCCGCGCACGTCGCGGCCGACCTGATCAGCCAGGCCGAGCACGACCCGATGGCCGCCGCCGTCCTCGTCACCGACTCCGCGGAACTGGCCGACGCGGTCGAGAAGGAGCTGGCTCCGCAGATCGCGGCCACCAAGCACGTCACCGACCGGATCGTCCCCGCCCTTGAGGGCAAGCAGTCCGCGATCGTCCTCGTCGACTCGGTCGACGACGGCCTCAGGGTGGTGGACGCCTACGGCGCCGAGCACCTGGAGATCCAGACCGCCGACGCCGCCGCCGTCGCCGCTAGGGTCCGCAACGCCGGAGCCGTCTTCGTCGGGCCGTGGGCCCCGGTCTCCCTCGGGGACTACTGCGCCGGCTCCAACCACGTCCTGCCCACCGGCGGCTGCGCCTGCCACTCCTCCGGCCTCTCGGTCCAGTCGTTCCTGCGCGGCATCCACATCGTCGACTACACCAGGGACGCGCTCGCCGAAGTCACCCACCACGTGGTGACGCTCGCCGACGCCGAGGACCTGCCCGCACACGGGGCGGCCCTCAGGGCGAGGTTCGGATGGCAGGTGCCGACCGCATGACCGGCATCGACGATCTGCCCGTACGGGACGAACTGCGCGGCAAGTCCCCCTACGGCGCGCCCCAGCTGGACGTCCCCGTGCGGCTGAACACCAACGAGAACCCGTACCCGCTGCCCGACGCGCTGGTCGACCGGATCACCGAGCGGGTACGGGACGCGGCCCGCACCCTCAACCGCTACCCCGACCGGGAGGCCGTCGAGCTCCGCACCGAGCTGGCCCGCTACCTCACCGGGACAGCCGGGCACCAGGTCGGCGTCGCCAACCTCTGGGCGGCGAACGGTTCCAACGAGGTCATCCAGCAGCTGCTCCAGACCTTCGGCGGACCAGGCCGTACGGCCATCGGTTTCGAGCCGTCCTACTCGATGCACGCACTGATCGCCCGGGGCACCGGCACCGGCTGGATCTCCGGGCCGCGGCACGAGGACTTCACCATCGACGTCGCGGCCGCCGAGCGCTGCATCGCCGAGAACCGCCCGGACGTCGTCTTCATCACCTCGCCCAACAACCCCACGGGCACCGCGGTCGACCGGGAGACGGTCCTCGCGCTGTACGAGGCCGCGCAGGCGGCGGGCCCCTCGATGGTCGTCGTGGACGAGGCGTACGGCGAGTTCAGCCACTCGCCTTCGCTGCTCCCGCTGATCGAGGGCCGCCCCCGTCTGGTCCTCTCCCGGACCATGTCCAAGGCGTTCGGCGCCGCGGGTCTGCGGCTCGGCTACCTCGCGGCGGACCCGGCCGTCGTCGACGCCGTCCAGCTCGTGCGGCTGCCGTACCACCTGTCGTCCGTCACCCAGGCCACCGCTCTCGCCGCCCTGGAGCACACGGATACGCTGTTGCGGTACGTCGAGCAGCTGAAGGCCGAGCGCGACAGGGTTGTCGGCGAGTTGCGCTCCATCGGATACGACGTGACGGAGTCCGATGCCAACTTCATCCAGTTCGGCCGCTTCCAGGACGCCTCGGCTGCCTGGCGGGCGATCCTCGACCGCGGTGTCCTGATCAGGGACAACGGGGTCCCCGGATGGCTGCGGGTCTCCGTGGGCACTCCGGCCGAGAACGACGCGTTCCTCGAAGCGGCACGCGCACTGCACAAGGAGATCACCGCATGACTCGCGTGGGCCGCATCGGACGGGTGGAACGCACCACCAAGGAGACCTCGGTCGTCGTCGAGATCAATCTCGACGGTACCGGCAAGGTCGACGTGTCGACAGGGGTCGGCTTCTACGACCACATGCTCGACCAGCTGGGCCGCCACGGGCTCTTCGACCTCACGGTCAAGACCGACGGCGACCTGCACATCGACTCGCACCACACCATCGAGGACACCGCGCTGGCGATCGGCGCCGCCTTCAAGCAGGCGCTCGGCGACAAGGTGGGCATCTACCGGTTCGGCAACTGCACGGTGCCGCTGGACGAATCGCTCGCCCAGGTCACCGTCGACCTCTCGGGCCGCCCCTACCTAGTGCACACCGAGCCGGAGAACATGGCACCGATGATCGGCGAGTACGACACGACGATGACCCGGCACATCCTGGAGTCGTTCGTCGCTCAGGCGCAGATCGCGCTGCACGTCCACGTGCCGTACGGGCGCAACGCCCACCACATCGTGGAGTGCCAGTTCAAGGCCCTGGCCCGCGCGCTGCGTTACGCGTCCGAGCACGACCCGCGGGCAGCGGGCATTCTTCCTTCGACCAAGGGCGCGCTGTAAGCATGACTGGTCTCAACACCATCCTCATCGTCGTCGGCCTCTTCCTGGCCGGCGGCGTCTACTCCTTCGCCAAACAGAAGATGCCCGCGAGCCTCATCGTGCTGCTCTCCATCGGAGCCGTGATGTGCCTGGTGTCGGGCGTGATGCGCATCCAGGGGATCTGGACATGACCCTCCGGAAGAAGGTCGTGGTCTTCGACTACGGCTTCGGCAACGTCCGTTCCGCCGAGCGGGCGCTGGCGCACGCCGGGGCGGACGTCGAGATCACCCGTGACTTCGACCGCGCCATGAACGCCGAGGGACTCCTTGTCCCCGGCGTCGGTGCCTTCTCCGCCTGCATGAAGGGTCTCAAGGAGGCCCGCGGCGACTGGATCGTCGGCCGCAGGCTGGCCGGCGGCCGGCCGGTCATGGGGATCTGCGTCGGTATGCAGATCCTCTTCGAGCGCGGCATCGAGCACGGTGTGGAGACCGACGGGCTCGACGAGTGGCCCGGCACGGTCGGCCCGCTCAAGGCCGACGTCGTACCGCACATGGGGTGGAACACGGTGGAAGCCCCCGCGGGCACCGAGCTCTTCGCCGGTCTCGACGCCGGGGCGCGCTTCTACTTCGTGCACTCCTACGCGGCGCACGACTGGTCGCTCGAAGTCACCAACGCCAGGATCCGCGCCCCGCGCGTCACCTGGGCCACGCACGGCGAACGCTTCGTCGCGGCCGTCGAGAACGGGCCACTGTCGGCGACCCAGTTCCACCCCGAGAAGTCCGGCGACGCCGGCGCCCAGCTGCTGACCAACTGGATCGGAACCCTGTGATGTCCGCCTTGCAGAAGAAGCTAGAACTCCTCCCCGCCGTCGACGTCAGGGACGGCCGGGCGGTCCGCCTCGTCCACGGCGAGTCCGGCTCCGAGACCTCCTACGGCTCGCCCCTGGAAGCCGCGCTCGCCTGGCAGCGGTCCGGTGCCGAGTGGCTGCACCTGGTCGACCTGGACGCCGCCTTCGGTACCGGCGACAACCGGAAGCTGATCTCCGAGGTCGCGTCGGCGATGGACATCAAGGTCGAACTCTCCGGCGGCATCCGCGACGACGCGTCACTGGCGGCCGCCCTCGCCACCGGCTGCACCCGGGTCAACCTGGGCACCGCCGCGCTGGAGACCCCGGAGTGGGTCGCGAAGATCATCGCCGAGTACGGCGACAAGATCGCTGTCGGTCTCGACGTACGCGGCACGACCCTGCGGGGCCGCGGCTGGACCCGTGATGGCGGCGACCTCTACGAGACCCTCGCACGCCTCGACGCCGAGGGCTGCAGCCGCTACGTGGTCACCGACATCGCCAAGGACGGCACACTCCAGGGCCCGAACCTGGAACTCCTGAAGAATGTCTGCGCGGCCACCGACAAGCCCGTCGTCGCATCCGGCGGCGTCTCCTCGCTGGACGACCTGCGGGCCATCTCCTCGCTCGTCCCGTCGGGTGTGGAAGGCGCGATCGTCGGCAAGGCGCTGTACGCCGAGGCGTTCACGCTGGAAGAGGCCATCGAAGCGGTGTCGGTATGAGTGAGAGCGCCCCGAACGACGGAGTACGCCGCATCGCGTCCGGCGGCCCGTGGGAGGAGTCCATCGGCTACTCCCGCGCGGTGGAGCTGCCCAACGGCCTGGTCCTGGTCTCCGGCTGCACCTCGGTCACCGGCGGCCGGATCGCGGAGGGCGGCCCGTACGAGCAGACGGTCACCGCCTTCGGCGTCGCCGTCGACGCGCTCAAGGAGCTCGGCCTGGGCGCCGAGCACGTCGTCCGCACCCGGATGTACATCACGCACGCCCGGGACGTGGACGATGTCGGCCGCGCGCACAAGGAGCTGTTCGGCGCGGTGCGGCCCGCCGCGTCAATGATCATTGTCTCCGGATTCGTCGACCCCACCCTGGTCGTCGAGGTCGAGGTGGAGGCGTACCGGGGGGAGCGCGCATGACGCTCGCCGTACGGGTGATCCCCTGCCTGGACGTGGACAACGGCCGGGTGGTCAAGGGCGTCAACTTCCAGAACCTCCGGGACGCGGGCGACCCCGTGGAGATGGCCAGGCTCTACGACGCCGAGGGCGCCGACGAGCTGACCTTCCTCGACATCACCGCCTCCTCCGGCAACCGCGAGACGACCTACGACGTGGTGCGCCGCACCGCCGAGCAGGTCTTCATCCCGCTCACCGTCGGCGGTGGCGTCCGCACCACCGAGGACGTCGACAAGCTGCTGCGCGCGGGAGCGGACAAGGTCGGCGTGAACACCGCGGCCATCGCCCGCCCGGAACTCATCAGCGAGATCGCCGAGCGCTTCGGGAGCCAGGTCCTCGTCCTGTCCGTCGACGCGCGCCGCGCCGCCGACGGCAGCTTCGAGGTCACCACGCACGGCGGCCGGCAGGGCACGGGCATCGACGCCGTCGAGTGGGCGCGCCGGGCGGCACGGCTGGGCGCGGGCGAGATCCTGCTGAACTCCATGGACGCCGACGGCACCAAGGACGGCTACGACACCGAGATGATCGCCGCGGTACGCGCACAGGTCACCGTGCCGGTCATCGCGAGCGGCGGCGCGGGCACCCTGGGACACTTCCCGCCGGCCGTCGGCGCGGGCGCCGACGCGGTGCTCGCTGCCTCGGTCTTCCACTTCGGCGACCTGCGGATCTCGCAGGTCAAGGACGAGCTGCGGAACGCCGGTCACCCGGTGCGGTAGGGCTGCCCGTCCACACCACGTGCGGCGGCGGGCGGCCGGCCCCCGCGGGGAGCCGGCCGCCCGGTCGCTCACCTGCCGTCGCTCACATGCCGAGCCGGGCCTCGATCGCCTTGGCCGATGCCTCCGGGTCCCCGTCGATCTCCACCTTCGCCGCGTCCTGCCGGCCGAAGGCGAAGACCGTCAGCTCGCCCGGCTCCCCGGTGACCGTCACCACCGGCGTGCCCCGGTGCGCGACCGCCGTCTGGCCGTCCGGCCGCCGCAGCACAAGACCGACCGGCGCCCTGCGCCCCATCAGCCGCGCCGCCTTCTCCAGGCGCCGCCACAGGGACTCGGCGAACACCGGGTCCACCTCACGCGGCGACCAGTCGGGCTGCGCCCGCCGTACGTCCTCGGCGTGCACGAAGAACTCGACGGCGTTGGCGCCCTCGTCCACCTGCTTGAGCGAGTAGGGCGAGAACTTGGGCGGCCCCGTACGGATCAGCTGGATCAGCTCCTCGTACGGCTTACGGGCGAATTCGCCCTGCACCCGGTCGAGGCGCCCCTTGAGCGCGCCGATCATGATCCCGCCCGCCGCGTCGAGCCGCCGTTCGCGGACCACCACATGGGCGGCGAGATCGCGGGTCTTCCAGCCCTCGCAGAGCGTCGGGGCGCCGGGACCCGCCGCCTCCAACAGGTCGGCGAGGAGAAGTCGTTCGCGCTTGGCATGGGTCGACATGCCCGCCAGCGTACGACCGCGCGAGCCGTTCCGCCCAGTGGACGGCGGCCCGCCGTGCCCCGGCCGGGCGGCACAATGGACCCATGACCAGTACGCCGCAGTCCAGCAGCCTCGACCCCGAGATCGCCGCACGTCTCAAGCGCAGCACGGACGGCCTGGTGCCGGCCATCGCCCAGCAGTTCGACACCGGCGAAGTACTGATGCTCGGCTGGATGGACGACGAGGCCCTGCACCGCACCCTCACCACCGGGCGCTGCACGTACTGGTCGCGCAGCCGCCGCGAGTACTGGGTCAAGGGCGACACGTCCGGGCACGTACAGCACGTGAAGTCGGTGGCCCTCGACTGCGACGCCGACACGGTCCTGGTGAAGGTGGACCAGGTCGGGGCGGCCTGCCACACGGGCGAGCGGACCTGCTTCGACGCGGACGTCCTGCTGGGCTGAGACGGCACCCGGCTGCCGGTGGAGGAGGGGGGCCCGGCCCCTAGACTTCCGCCATGGACCTGGAGACCTTCCGCAAGCTCGCCGCCGACCGCCGTGTCATTCCCGTGAGCCGCACCCTGCTCGCCGACGGAGACACCCCGGTGGGTCTCTACCGCAAGCTCGCAGCGGAGCGCCCCGGCACCTTCCTGCTGGAGTCCGCCGAGAACGGACGTACCTGGTCCCGCTACTCCTTCATCGGCGTACGCTCCGCCGCCACCCTCACCGAGCGCGACGGCGCCACCCACTGGGAGGGTGAGCCGCCGGTCGGCGTCCCGGTCGACGGCGACCCGCTGCAGGCCCTGCGCGCCACCGTCGAAGCGCTGCACACCCCGCGTGACCTGGCGGGCGGGCTGCCGCCCTTCACCGGAGGCATGGTCGGCTACCTCGGGTACGACATCGTGCGCCGCCTGGAGAAGATCGGGCCCGGCGAGCGGGACGACCTGAAACTCCCCGAGCTGACCATGCTGCTCACCTCTGACCTCGCCGTGCTCGACCACTGGGCCGGCACCGTCATGCTGATCGCCAACGCGATCAACCACAACGACCTCGACACGGGAGTGGACGAGGCGTACGCCGACGCCGTGGCCCGGCTCGACGCCATGGAGGCCGACCTCGCGCGCCCCGCCGGGACCTCGCCGGCGGCCCTGCCCGCGTCCGAGCTTCCCGAGTACACCGCGCTCTGGGGAGGGACGGAGTACCAGGACGTGGTCGAGGACATCAAGGAGCGCATCAGGGCCGGTGAGGCCTTCCAGGTCGTCCCGTCCCAGCGTTTCGAGACGGCCTGCACGGCGAGCGCCCTGGACGTCTACCGGGTGCTGCGTGCGACGAACCCCTCGCCGTACATGTACCTCTTCCGCTTCGACGGTTTCGACGTCGTCGGTTCCAGCCCCGAGGCGCTCGTCAAGGTCGAGGACGGGCGCGCCATGGTGCACCCCATCGCCGGGACCCGCCACCGTGGTTCGACGCCGCGCGAGGACCAGGACCTCGCCGACGAGCTGCTCGCCGACCCGAAGGAGCGCGCCGAGCACCTGATGCTCGTCGACCTCGGCCGCAACGACCTCGGGCGGGTCTGCGAGCCGGGCTCCGTGGAGGTCGTCGACTTCATGTCGGTCGAGAAGTACTCCCACGTCATGCACATCGTGTCCACCGTGACGGGCCGGGTCGCCGAGGGGCGCACCGCCTTCGACGTCCTCACCTCGTGTTTCCCCGCGGGCACCCTCTCCGGCGCCCCCAAGCCCCGCGCGATGCAGATCATCGACGAGCTGGAGCCGACGCGCCGCGGACTGTACGGCGGCTGCGTCGGCTACCTCGACTTCGCCGGTGACTCCGACACCGCCATCGCCATCCGCACCGCACTGCTGCGCGACGGCACCGCCTATGTCCAGGCCGGCGCGGGAGTCGTCGCCGACTCCGACCCGGTCTCCGAGGACAACGAGTGCCGCAACAAGGCGGCTGCCGTCCTCCGCGCCGTCGGATCGGCCAACCGCCTCACCGGGCCTTCGGGGCGTAAGGGATAGTGGGGGGTGTGAGTGCCGTACCCCCGCCCCGATCCGAAGCCGGACCGGCCGCCGCCTCCCCGGGCAGCCGCCGCAGTCTCGCCACCGCCCTGATACTCGGCGCAGCCGGTGCTGCCGTCGTGCTCCTCGCCTCCGGGCAGACCTGGGCCCGGGGCGATGCCCCGGTCGGCGGCGGCGCGCTGCCGCTGACGGCCGACGGCGGCGACGTCAGCGGTGTGCCCACGGCGCTCGCGATCGTCGGTCTCGCCGCTCTCGTCGCCGTGTTCGCGGTACGCAGCGCGGGCCGGTTCTTCGTCGCCGCGCTGCTCACGCTCTGCGGGGCCGGCGTGGCCGTGGCGGCCTTCGCGGGGGCGAGCGACAGTTCGGCCCTCGACGAGAAGGCGGCCACCACAGCGGGCAACACGGCGGCCACGATCGAATCGCTGTCCCACACGGCCTGGCCGTACGTGGCCGCGTTCGGCGGCGTGCTGATCCTGCTCGCCGGCGTGCTGGCCCTCCGTTACGGCAAGCAGTGGCCGGCCATGTCCAGCCGGTACGAGCGCGACGGCACCCCGCGTCCGCGCCGGCCGCGCACAGCACCGGATCCGGAGCGGCCGGAGGAGATCTGGAAGGCGCTCGACCGCGGTGAGGACCCCACGCGAGAAGCGTGACGGACAGCTCACCCCCCAGATCGTCGCCCGGCGCGGCCGTGCGCGACAATGGACGCGACTTCCGGCACACGTCCGAGCCACGGCTGAGACGTGCGACCGCGGAACACACGGCTCCACCGCGGGCCTGGACACACAGCAACGAGGAGCAACTCATGGCGGGCACCAGCCACGGACACACCCCGGCCGCCTGGACCGGCGTCATCATCGCTTTCATCGGTTTCTGCGTCTCGGGCGCCTTCATGGTGATGGCCAGCCCGGTCGGGTTCGTGGCCGGACTCGTCGTCGTGGTCCTCGGCGGTGTGGTCGGTCTCGGCATGAAGGCCGCGGGCCTCGGCATGCCGAAGGAGTCCGAGGCCAGCATCCAGGCCAGGGCCCAGGCCGCCCAGGCGCAGGCGCACTGACAAGCCTCCCTGAGCGAGCGCGCTCCAGCGCGAAGGCGCAGTCCGGTATCCGGGCTGCGCCTTCCCGCATGAACAGGGAGAATCGCCGGGTGGACTCCAACGCAGCGCCTGCCGCCCTCCGCGCCCCGGCCCCCGTTCCCGGCCATCAGGGGCCACGGAGCGCCGAGCCGGCCCGTCGCAGGCTCCTCGTACCGCTCGGCATGCTGGGCGCGGTCGCCGCCGCCTTCACCTATGTCGGGTCCGTCGACCCCAACCACCCAGGTCACTACCCGGTCTGCCCGCTGTACGCGGTCACCGGCATCTACTGTCCGGCCTGCGGCGGCCTGCGCAGCGCCCACGCGGTCGCCCACGGCGATCTCGTGGCGGCCCTCGGTGACAACGCGCTCGCGGTCGCCGGGTACGGGGTCTTCGCCGTGGTCATGGTCGTGTGGCTGATTCGCGCCGTACGGCCCGGGACCAGGAGGTTCACGGCCCGGCCGGCCCTGTGGTGGGCCGTGGGCGCGGTTGTGCTGGTCTTCAGCGTGCTGCGGAACCTTCCCATGGGCTCTTTCCTGGCCCCGTGAGTGTCCACGGACCGGAACTCGCACCGACCGGATGCGGGGCCGGAGGGCTTCTGCGGATAGCATCACCATGGCTGATCCTGATCCATCCACACCGTTTTGGAAGGGGGCCGCTCGCGTGAGTGTGCTCGACGAGATCATCGAAGGCGTACGCGCCGACCTCGCGGAGCGGCAGGCGAGTGTCAGCCTCGACGAGCTCAAGGACCTGGCCTCGAAGGCACCCGAGGCGAAGGACGGTGTCGCGGCTCTGCGCGGCGACAGCGTCAAGGTCATCTGCGAGGTCAAGCGCTCCAGCCCGTCGAAGGGCGCCCTCGCCGCCATCGCGGACCCCGCAGCGCTCGCCGCCGACTACGAGGCGGGCGGCGCGTCCGTCATCTCCGTACTGACCGAGCAGCGCCGCTTCGGAGGGTCGCTGGCCGATCTGGAGGCGGTCCGCGCCAAGGTCGACATCCCGGTCCTGCGCAAGGACTTCATCGTCACCGCGTACCAGCTCTGGGAGGCGCGGGCGTACGGGGCCGACCTGGTGCTCCTGATCGTCGCCGCCCTGGAGCAGGAGGCGCTCGTCTCGCTGATCGAGCGCGCCGAGTCCATCGGGCTGACCCCGCTGGTCGAGGTCCACGACGAGGACGAGGCCGAGCGCGCCGTCGAAGCCGGCGCCCGGATCATCGGGGTCAACGCACGCAACCTCAAGGACCTCAAGGTCGACCGGGGCACGTTCGAGCGGGTCGCGCCCGAGATCCCCTCGCACGTGGTCAAGATCGCCGAGTCCGGTGTCCGCGGTCCGCACGACCTGATCGCCTACGCCAACGCGGGCGCCGACGCCGTACTGGTCGGCGAGTCCCTGGTGACCGGCCGCGATCCGAAGGCCGCCGTCGCCGACCTGGTCGCAGCGGGCGCCCACCCGGCCCTGCGCCACGGGCGGGACTGACCCCCATGGCCATCTCCGTCCGTCTCGCGCGCGGCTGCCGGCCCCGCGGCTGCCGTGCGCCCGCACGGCGGGTGCGCGGGCGGCGGGTGCGGTACCACATCGGGTCCGAGCCCGGTCAGATCAACGGCATGCGATGGCGCCGCTGAGCAGTCGCTCAGCTCCACCGTTCACTCCTGCGTACCACCACTCACGTACCCGCGGAGATCACGCATGTCTTCAGAGTTCTTCATTCCGGATCCGGACGGCCGGATCCCCAGCGCCGAGGGCTACTTCGGCGCCTTCGGCGGCAAGTTCATCCCCGAGGCGCTCGTCGCCGCGGTGGACGAGGTCGCCGTCGAGTACAGCAAGGCCAAGGCCGACCCGGCCTTCACCGCCGAGCTGAACGACCTCATGGTCAACTACACCGGCAGGCCGAGCGCCCTCACCGAGGTGCCCCGGTTCGCCGAACACGCCGGTGGCGCGCGGATGTTCCTCAAGCGTGAGGACCTCAACCACACCGGATCGCACAAGATCAACAATGTGCTGGGCCAGGCGCTGCTCACCAAGCGCATGGGCAAGACCCGGGTCATCGCGGAGACCGGCGCCGGCCAGCACGGTGTCGCCACGGCGACCGCCTGCGCCCTGTTCGGTCTCGAATGCACCGTCTACATGGGCGAGATCGACACCGAGCGCCAGGCGCTCAACGTCGCCAGGATGCGGATGCTCGGCGCCGAGGTCGTCGCCGTGAAGTCCGGCAGCCGCACCCTCAAGGACGCCATCAACGAGGCGTTCCGCGACTGGGTCGCGAATGTGGACAATACGCACTACCTCTTCGGTACGGTCGCGGGGCCGCACCCCTTCCCGGCGATGGTGCGTGACTTCCACCGGGTGATCGGCGTCGAGGCGCGCCGCCAGATCCTGGAGCGCGCGGGCCGCCTCCCCGACGCCGTCGCCGCATGTGTCGGCGGCGGCTCCAACGCCATCGGGCTCTTCCACGCGTTCATCCCGGACACCTCGGTCCGGCTGGTCGGCTTCGAGCCCGCGGGGCACGGCATCGAGTCCGGCGAGCACGCGGCCACGCTCTCGGCCGGTGAACCGGGGATCCTGCACGGTTCCCGCTCGTACGTACTCCAGGACGAGGAGGGCCAGATCACCGAGCCCTACTCGATCTCGGCCGGTCTCGACTACCCCGGCATCGGCCCGGAGCACGCCTATCTCAAGGACGTCGGCCGCGGCGAGTACCGCGCGGTGACCGACGACGAGGCGATGCAGGCCCTGCGGCTGCTCTCGCGCACCGAGGGGATCATCCCGGCGATCGAGTCCGCGCACGCGCTGGCCGGTGCGCTGGACCTCGGCAAGGAGCTGGGCAAGGACGGGCTGATCGTGGTCAACCTGTCCGGCCGCGGCGACAAGGACATGGACACGGCTGCCCGTTACTTCGGGCTGTACAGCGTCGACGCGGAGGTGGCAGCCAAGTGAGCAGCGGCAACAGGGAGCTCCTGAGTTCGATCCTGGCCGGGACCAGGGCGGAAGGCCGCGCGGCGCTCATCGCGTACCTCCCGGCCGGTTTCCCCACGGTCGACGGCGGCATCGCCGCGGTGAAGGCGGTCATCGAGGGCGGCGCCGACGTCGTCGAGGTGGGGCTGCCGCACAGCGACCCGGTCCTCGACGGACCTGTCATCCAGACCGCGGACGACATCGCGCTCAAGGGCGGGGTGAAGATCGCCGACGTGCTCCGCACGGTGCGCGAGGGATACGAGGCCACGGGCGCGCCCATCCTCGTCATGACGTACTGGAACCCCGTCGACCGGTACGGCGTCGAGCGGTTCACCGCCGAGCTGGCCGAGGCGGGCGGTGCCGGCTGCATCCTGCCCGACCTGCCGGTCCAGGAGTCCGCGCTGTGGCGCGAGCACGCGGAGAAGCACGGTCTCGCGACCGTCTTCGTCGTCGCGCCGAGCAGCAGGGACGAACGGCTGGCGACCATCACCGCGGCGGGGTCCGGCTTTGTCTACGCGGCCTCACTGATGGGGGTCACCGGTACCCGGAACTCCGTGGGAGAGCAGGCGCAGGAGCTCGTACGGCGCACCCGCGCGACCACCGAGCTGCCGGTGTGTGTGGGGCTCGGGGTCTCCAACGCCGAACAGGCCGCCGAGGTCGCGGGCTTCGCCGACGGAGTGATCGTCGGATCCGCCTTCGTCAAGCGGATGCTCGACGCGGCCGACGAAACCGCAGGCCTGGACGGTGTGCGCGAACTGGCGGGCGACCTGGCCAAGGGCGTACGCAGAAGCTGACGCCGTCGCTCGTACGGGTGGATCTGGGACCGGGGAGGCACGCTCGTGCCTCCCCGGTTCGTTGCTGCGGGTGTGAGCGAGAAGAACCGAGACGCGAAGAGGGCCGCCCGAGAGCGGCTCATCGAAGAGCGCGACAAGCAGAAGGCCCGTGACCGGCGCAAGCGGGGAATGATCGTCGGCGGCTCCGTGGTGGGGGTGCTGGCGCTCGCCGCTGTGATCGGAGTGGTCGCGGCCAACTCCGGCTCGGACAGCGGCAGCGACAGCGCGAGCAGCCCACTCACCGTGCCGAGCGGCGCGACCGGAAAGGACAGCCTGGCCGTGCCGGTGGGCGCGAGTGACGCACCGTCCACGCTCACCGTGTGGGAGGACTTCCGCTGCCCGGCCTGCGGCCAGTTCGAGAACGGCTTCCGCGGCACGGTCCACGAGCTGGAGAAGTCCGGTCAGCTGAAGGTCCAGTACCACCTCGCCACGCTCATCGACAGCAACATGGGCGGCTCGGGCTCGCTGCGCGCGGCCAACGCGGCCGCGTGCGCGCAGGACGCGGGCAAGTTCCCCGACTACCACGACGTGCTCTACGAGAACCAGCCCGAGGAGACCCAGGACCCCTACTCGCAGAACAGCAAGCTGATCGAACTGGCGGGCAAGGTCAAGGGGCTGAAGACGTCCGCGTTCACCTCCTGTGTGAACGGCGGGAAGCACGACAACTGGGTGAAGCGCTCGAACAACGCCTTCCAGAAGGGCGGCTTCAGCGGCACCCCGACGGTCGAGCTGAACGGCGCGTCGGTCTTCCCCAAGAAGGGCAATGAGCAGATCTCACCCGCCAACCTGAAGAAGTGGGTGACCGAGGCCAACCGGGGCAAGAAGGCGGGCACGGTCTCACCGTCCCCCGCGGCCTGAGCCCGCCGGGACACATTCCTTGTTACGCATACGTTGCCGGGCGGGTTGCCCCAGGGCCCGCCCGGCCATGTAGCGTCGGCGGTGCCATGAACCTTGCCTTCATCCCCAGCCCGTCCACCGGCGTGATCCACCTCGGACCGATCCCGCTGCGCGGCTACGCGTTCTGCATCATCATCGGTGTCTTCGTCGCCGTCTGGTACGGCAACAAGCGCTGGGTCGCCCGGGGCGGCAGCGCGGGCACCGTCGCCGACATCGCCGTGTGGGCCGTGCCCTTCGGCCTGGTCGGAGGCCGGCTCTACCACGTCATCACCGACTACGAGCTGTACTTCAGCAGTGGCCGGGACTGGGTCGACGCCTTCAAGATCTGGGAAGGCGGCCTCGGGATCTGGGGCGCCGTCGCGCTCGGCGCCGTCGGCGCGTGGATCGGCTGCCGCCGCCGCGGGATCCCGCTCCCCGCCTGGGCCGACACGCTGGCCCCCGGACTCGCTTTCGCACAGGCCATCGGCCGCTGGGGCAACTGGTTCAACCAGGAGCTGTACGGCAAGCCGACCCATCTGCCCTGGGCGCTGAAGATCAGTGAAGGCCCCGACCGGGCCGCGGGGACGTACCACCCGACCTTCCTCTACGAGTCGCTCTGGTGCGTCGGTGTCGGCCTCCTCGTCATCTGGGCCGACCGCCGCTTCAAGCTCGGGCACGGCCGGGCGTTCGCGCTGTACGTCGCCTCGTACTGCGTGGGCCGCGGCTGGATCGAGTACATGAGGGTCGACGACGCGCACCACATCCTGGGCCTGCGGCTCAACGACTGGACCGCGCTGATCATGTTCCTGCTCGCCGTGGCGTACTTCGTCATCTCGTCGAAGCTGCGGCCGGGCCGCGAGGAGATCGTGGAGCCCGCCGCCGTGGACGCGGCCGGCGGGGCCGAGGCAGCCGCCGCCGAGGAGGCCGAGGACACCGGCGACCACAGCGACGGCAGCGAGGACGGCGTCGGTGTCGGCGCGGGCAAGAAGGACAGCCAGGCTGCGGCCGACGAGCCGGGCGCGGTCAAGGCCGAGGCGAAGGCCGAGAACGGCTGAACCGCGCCCGACCGGCCGGAACCGGCCGCGCGGCACCGGCCGACCGGCCGGCAGGTGCCGCGCGCCGCACCCGCCACCAGGGGCACCGCGAACAGGCGGCAGTCGCAGCTCAGACGCGCTGCCGCCGTTCCGCGAGATCCAGTGTGCGGCGGGCTCCCGCCACCACCGCCGCGTCCACGAAGCGGCCGTCGGGCAGCGCCAGCGCGCCCCCGTCGGTGAAGGCGGCCCGCACGATGTCCTGCGCGGCCCGGACCTCCTCCGCGGTGGGCAGATACGCCCTCTCGATCACCGGCAGCTGCCTCGGGTGGATCGCCGCCCGGCCCAGGAACCCCAGCGCCCGGCCCCGTGCGCAGGACGCCGCGAGGCCCTCCAGATCGCGTACGTCGGCGAACACCGACTGAGCGGGCGGGGCCAGACCCGCGGCCCGTGCCGCCACCACCGCACGGCTGCGGGGCCACGCGAGACCGGCCTCGTCGTGTACTCCCAGATCGGCCCGGAGGTCCGCCTCGCCCAGCGCCAGTCCGCGCACCGCCGGGGTGGCCGTGGCGATCTCGTAGGCACGCTCCACACCGAGCGCCGACTCCAGAATCGGATAGAGCGCGAGACCCTCCCGGCCGCCCGCTCCCGCCGCCCAGCGGGCCACCTCGCGTACCTCCGCGGGCCCGTTTGTCTTCGGCAGCCGCAGCCCCGCAAGACCCGGCAGCCCCGCGACCGCCCGGACGTCCGCCTCGGCGAGCGGGCCGTCCAGCGCGTTGATCCGCACATGGACCGGCGAAGGTCCGGGGGATGGGTCGGCGAGGAGCTCGGCCGTGGCGTCCCGCGCGTACGCCTTGCGGTCGGGGGCAACCGCGTCCTCCAGGTCGACGAGCACCACATCGGCCCCGGCGGAGAGCGCCTTCACCACTACACCGGGCCGGTCGCCCGGCACGTACAGCCAGGTCAGCGGGGTGTTCACCGGCCGGTCCGCCGGCAGCCCCTCCCAGACACTCACCGGACCGCACCCGCGTCCCGCAGTGCCGCGATGTCCGCCGCTTCCAGGCCGAGACCGGTCAGTACGGCGTCGGTGTCGGCGCCGTGCGGCCGTCCCGCCCACTTGATGGCGCCCGGCGTCTCGGAGAGCCGGAAGAGGACGTTCTGCATCCTGATGGTGCCGAGCTCCTCGTCCGGGACCTCCGTGATCGTGCCCAGCGCCCGGTACTGCGCGTCCTCCATCACATCGCCGATCTCGTAGACCGGCGCGATGGCGGCCTGCGCCTCCTCGAAGGCCGTCACCACATCGGCCCTGTCGTGCCGGGCTATCCAGTCGCTGACCGCCGCGTCCAGCTCGTCGGCGTGGCGGGCGCGCTGCGCACCGGACGCGAACCACGGCTCGTCGATGAACTCGGGCCGCCCCACCAGCCGCATCACCCGCTCCGCGATCGACTGCGCCGAGGTGGAGACGGCCACCCAGCGGCCGTCCCTGGTGCGGTAGGTGTTGCGCGGTGCGTTGTTGTTGGACCTGTTGCCGGTGCGCGGCTGTACGTAACCGAGCTGGTCGTACCAGATGGCCTGCGGTCCGAGCACCGCCAGCATGGGCTCGATGATCGCCATGTCCACGACCTGGCCGCGTCCGGCGCGGTCGCGCCCGGCCAGGGCGGCCATCACGGCGTACGCGGTGGAGAGCGCGGCGATCGAGTCGGCGAGCCCGAAGGGCGGCAGCGTCGGCGGTCCCCCGGGCTCGCCGGTCATGGCGGCGAACCCGCTCATGGCTTCGGCGAGCGTGCCGAACCCCGGGCGCCGCGAGTACGGGCCGAACTGGCCGAACCCCGTCACGCGCGCCAGCACCAGGCGGGGGTTGGCGGCGGACAGCTCGTCCCAGCCGAGGCCCCACTTCTCCAGGGTGCCGGGGCGGAAGTTCTCGATGATCACATCCGCTTCGGCTGCCAGCCTGAGCAGCACGTCCCGGCCGCCGGGCGACGACAGGTCGAGCGTGATGTTCCGCTTGTTCCTGCCCAGCAGTTTCCACCACAGCCCCACACCGTCCTTGCTGGGGCCGTGCCCGCGCGACGGGTCGGGCTTGCGGGGGTGCTCCACCTTGATGACCTCCGCCCCGAAGTCGCCGAGCAGGGTCGCGGCCAGCGGTCCGGCGAAGAGCGTCGCCAGATCGAGGACGCGCAGCCCCTCCAGGGACGACGGCCCCGGCGGTGCGCCTGGAGCGTCGGGTGTTTCCGGGGTGCTGTCGTGCATACGTGGTTCCTCCACTGCCCTGTTCATGACGGTGTGCCCCCTCGCTGTACGTGGCGCAGAGTCCGCTCGGCGAGTGTGTCGAAGCCGATGCCGTCCAGGCCGCCGACCGTGGTGGCCAGCCGGTTCCGCAGCGGCTCGGTCCAGCGAGCGGGCAAGGCCACCGGGCCGCCCGCGAGCAGTCCTGCGACGCTGCCGGCCGTCGCCCCGTTGGAGTCGGTGTCCCAGCCGCCGGACACCGCACGGCAGATGGAGCCGGTGAAGTCGCCGTCCGCGTGGGTCAGCGCGGCAGCGAGCAGCGCCGCGTTCGGCAGTACGTGCACCCAGTGGTGGTCGCCGTAGGCAGCGTGCAGTTCGTCCACGACCGAGGCGAACGCGGCTGCCGTGCCCAGCGGTTCGGCGGCGGCCCGCTCGATGCCGAAGCGCACGGCTGCCGCGTACCGGGACCCGGGCGGGACCACCGTGAGACCTGCCCGCAGACATGTGTGTACGTCGGAGTCGCCGCCAGCGGCGGCCGCGATCACGGCGGCGGCGAACATCTCGCCGTACACCCCGTTCGCCGTATGGGTGAGCACCGCGTCCCGCCAGGCGGCAGCGGCGGCCGCCCCCGGATCGCCCGGGTGCGTCCAGCCGAAGACATCGGCCCTGATCTGCGCGCCGATCCACTCACGGAAGGGGTTGCGGTACGAGGCGGTGTCCGGCGGTTCGGCCCCGGCGAGCAGATTGCGGTACGCGACCCGCTCGGCGGTGAAGGTCCGGCCGGCGGGCAGTTCGTCCAGCCACAGCTGCGCCACGTCGGCGGTGCTGAAGCCGGGGCCGTACCGGTCGAGGAGCAGCAGCCCGAGCAACGGGTAGTTGAGGTCGTCGTCCTCGGGTGCGCCGTCGATGTTCTCCGCGAGCGAGGTGGGACGCGAGCGGCGGTTCCACGGATGGGCGGCGGCCACCTCCGGGTCGAGACCCACTTCGGTGAACCAGGTGTCCAGCGGCCAGTTGCCGGTGGAGCGGGCGATCGCCCTGATGCCGTCGAGCGTGAGCTTCTCGACCGGCTTGCCGAGCACGCAGCCCGCGGCGCGGCCCAGCCAGGACGCTTCGAGCCGTGAGCGCAGCGCGTCACGGTCCAGCAGCCCGGGGGCCGGAGCCGGCCAGCCGGGACAGAGCGCCCTGATCCCGGCGAGGCCGGTCGGCTCCAGGGAGGCCAACGGCGTGCTCATGGTGGCCAGTTCGTCCAGGATCTCCTCGGCGAGTGCGCGCAGCTCCGGTGTGGCCGGCTCGGCGGACGCGCCCGCGCGCGCGGGCGCCAGATGGCCGCCGGCCCCGGTCCAGCGCAGCTGGGCGGCCGACGGATCACGTCCGTCCTGAGCCGCCTGCCGCAGCTCGTGCCCCACCAGGTCCTCGGGCTGCACCCAGGTCAGCCGCAGCGCCCGGCCGGTGGTCACCGCGGGAGAGCCGGATGCGGTCACCGGGCACCCGCTATGGCGCCGAACAGCGCTTCGTGCTCACGGCGCCGCTCCAGGTCCCGGGCGAACACCTCGCGGGTGACGCCGGCGAGCGCGGCGGCCGGGGTGTGCAGGTCGAGACGGCTCGCCGTGGCCACCTCCCGCGCCCAGTCGGCCGGTACCGCGCTCTCGCCCTGCAGCGCGCCGACGATGGCGCCGCTCATGGTGGCGATGGAGTCGCAGTCCCGCCCGTAGTTGACGGAGCCGAGGACCGTCTCTCGGAAGTCACCGCGGCAGGCGAGCAGCATGCCGAGCGCCACCGGCAGCTCCTCGATGGAGTGCAGCCGCGAGGGGCGGCGGGCGCCGAGCGACGGCTTGCGGTACTCGGGGCCCACCGTGTCGAAGGGGGCCACCGCCTCCCGCAGCGGCTTCAGCGCCGACTCGAACCCGTCGTGCGCCGCGGCCACTTCACACACGGCTTCGATCGCGGAGCGGGTGCCGTCCTTGGCGAGCCCGAGGGCGTCACCGACCACCGATTCGGGTGTCGCACCCGGCTTGCAGGCAGCGGCGACCGCGGCCGCGAACACCGCGGCCGCCTCCCGTCCGTAGCTGGACTGGTGGGCGCCCGCGACGTCGAGGGCCTCGGCGTACGCGTTCGCAGGACTGCCCGCGTTGACCAGGCCGACGGGCGCCATGTACATCGCGGCGCCGCAGTTGACGATGTTGCCGACCCCGGCCTCGCGCGGGTCGATGTGGCCGTAGTGCAACCGTGCGACGATCCACTTCTCGGCGAGGAAGATGCGCTGCAACGGCAGTGCCTCCGCCTCCAGTTCGGGTATCCAGCGCGGGGTGCCCATCAGATCGGGCACCAGGTGCTCGGCGACGGCGTACGCGTCGAGGTGGTCGCGCACCGTCTCGTAGACGCGTATCAGCGCATGGGTCATCAGGGTGTCGTCGGTGACGTGCCCGTCGCCCTTGTGGTACGGGGCGATGGGCCGGGCCGTGCGCCACTCCTCCTTGTAGAAGGGCTCCACGATGCCCTGGACACGGCCGCCGTGCCGCTCGCTGATGGCTTCCGGAGTCCAGCCCTCCACAGGGCCGCCGAGTGCGTCCCCGACGGCCGCGCCGATCAGGGCGCCGGTGGTGCGGTCCTCCAGGGAGCGGGTGGGCGCGGTCATGAGCGTGTTCCTTCCGGGAAGACATGCAGATGGGTGGCGAGCCGCGCGGCGACCTCGACGAGGTCGGTGCCGGCCAGCTGGGGCAGGGCGCAGCCGACGAGGCTGCGGCAGCTGTCCCGCCAGGTGTCGGGCAGGGCACCGGCGCCGCCGATGGCACCGGTGAGGGCGCCCGCCAGGGCGGGAGCCGAGTCGGCGACCCGGGACAGGCAGGCGGCGGACGGCACCGCCTCGGCGAGCGCGCCGCCGGCCGCGAGGGTCATGGCCAGTGCGACGG
Source organism: Streptomyces sp. NBC_00859 (assembly GCF_045161865.1). Classification (NCBI taxonomy): domain Bacteria; kingdom Bacillati; phylum Actinomycetota; class Actinomycetes; order Kitasatosporales; family Streptomycetaceae; genus Streptomyces; species Streptomyces sp. NBC_00859. The sequence goes on from NZ_CP108826.1 coordinate 6,121,288, forward strand.
GCACCGTCTCGGCAGCGGCGATCCCGTAGCTGTAGACGTGGTCGACGATCTCGTGCTCCAGGACCGGGACCAGGGCGAACGCGCACCCCGGCCGGCCAGGGCTTGCGGCCGTCGCGGTCCGGGCGAGCGCCACCGCGTGCAGGGCGTTGCGGCGGATCTCGCTGCCGTCGGGGAGCTGCGCGAGCGCCTCGTCCACACACTCCCCGGCCGGCGCCCCGCCCAGCGCGGCCGCCACGGCCGCGGCCATCGCACGGGCCCCGTGCACCCCGTCGCCGTCCTGTGTGTACCGGGCGTCGAACTCCGCCAGTTCGGCGGCCGACGCCGGATCGCCCGGGTGCACCACGGCGAGTACCGCGGCGCGCACACAGGCCGCGTCGTCGAAGTGGTGCGGGTTGTCGTGGCCGGTGGCGGGGGGCCGCAGCCCCGCCGCCAGATTGCCCAGACCGGCCCGTACGGAGATCCGGGCGCGCAGCGGGATCAGTGCCGACTCGATCTCGTCGGCCTGCGCGGACGCCGCGGCCACTTCGTCGGCGAGCGCGTTCCAGGCCAGCGCCAGTGCGGAGCGGACCCGCTGCTGCGGGGCGAGATCGCTGTGCCCCGACGAGGCGGCCGACAGGATCGCCTGCGCGGTGAACGTCGCCCACTCGGCGTCGTCGGACGGCCCCAGCTGGAGCGGGGCGGGCGGCTGATTCAGCGCGATGGGCACCGGCAGCGTGGTGGTGGCGTTCTGCTCGGCGAAGGTGTCCAGTTCCCTGGTGAGCCTGCGGGTCCAGTTGGGCAGCAGCGCGGCGCGGTGCCGCCCGGCCGGCCAGCCCGCGGCGTCGCCCGCCGCGATCCCGAGGAGCAGGCCCTCGACGCGGCGGTGCGGATCGCGTCCGGTGAGTCCCGGCGCGGAATGGGTCAGCTGTGTCGTCATGAGGCGGCCCGCCTGTTGTCGTTCGCTGCGGCGTGCGCCGCGCCGGTCTCCGCGGCGGTCTCGCCTCCGGTGCGTGGCACGAGACCGTCCGCGATGTCGAGGATGTGGCGTCCCTCCATGGCGGGCAGACAGCTGCCGCGCACTGGTCCGATGGCCTCCGCCCAGTCGGCGGGGATGCCGCTCGCCCCGCCGAGCGCCCCAGCCAGCGAGCCGGCGACCGCCGCTGTGGTGTCGGCGTCGCGGCCCATGTTCACGGCCGTCAGCACGGAGGTCCGGAAGTCGCCGCGTGCGGCGATGAAGGCCCCGAAGGCGAGACCCACCGCCTCGGGCGCCAGATCGGTCCACGGGTACCCGCCGATCACGACGGCCGAGCGCACCGCACGTTCGACGGGGAGAGGCGAGCCGTCCGGGCCGGGCACCGCCCGGCGGGCCGCGCTGACCGCGCGGTGCAGCGAGCGCGCAGTCCAGGAGTCCTCGGGGATCACCGAGAGCGCGGCCTGCACCACCGCGTCCGGGCTGTCGCTCACCATGGCGGCCGCCACACCGGCGGCGACGGCCTGCCCGCCGTAGATGCCCTCGCCGTCATGGCTGACCGTGCCGTCCACCGCCACAAGGCGGGCCGCCTCGACGGGCCGGCCGGTCGCGTACACGCCGAACGGCGCTGCCCGCATGGCCAGTCCGTCGCTCCACGCGTGCCGGTGCTGCGCGGAGATCGGTGCGGCGAGGCCGCGCCGCAGGTTCTCCAGGGTGCCGCGCTCGCTGAACCCGGCGCCGCGGAACGGGCCTTCGTCGCGGTCGGCGATCCACAGGTGCCACGCCGCCTCGACGTGCGCGACGGTCAGCGCCGAACCGTGCTCGGCGAGCAGCAGCCCCGAGAAGATCGCGTACTCGGTGTCGTCCGTACCGGCCGGCTCGTCCATGACGAAACCCTCGATACGGCCCCAGCGCTCCCTGATACGGGAGGGCTTCATGTTCTCCGCAGGGGCGCCCAGGGCGTCACCCACGGCGAGGCCGAGGAGGGCGCCGCGGGCGCGGTCCCGCAGGGAACGGGGGTGGCCTGGCTGCTCGCGAAGGGACCGTACCTGGGGTGGTCCGTTGGCCGCGCTGCGGCCGGGTGCCGGGGCGGAACTGCCGCTCATGGTGCTGATCGTGCTCATTTCTGGGGTTGTGCTGGTGCGGACGCGGGAGGCGTCAGCGCTGGTACCGGTCGAGGACCCGCCGGCCGTCACCGGTCAGCTTGGAGCGCAGGGAGCCGAGACCGATCGAGCCGTTGTAGTACTCCTGGAAGGCGGGGGTGGCGATCTTGTCCTTCCACTCGGCGTAGCCGCGCACCCCGAGTACGGGGGAGGGGACCAGGTCGCCGGCCATCCGGCTGCCGGTGCGCCAGCCGTTCTCCGGGGTGCGCAGGGCCGGGTCCTTCAGCGCGGAGCGGCTGTTGGGGAGGAGCCAGTCACCGCGGGCCAGGCGCGCGGCGTTCTTGCCCTGGGTGAGGAAGGAGATGAAGTCCACCGCGGCCTGCTTGTGGCGTGAGTCCTGCGAGACGGAGAGCGTCTGCGGGACGACCCCCTGCGAGCTGCCGTGCGGCCCGCTTCCCGCGGGCATCGGCAGGACGGTCCAGCCGAAGCCCTTCGGAGCCTGCTGCTGGACCTGCTGCCGGAAGGAGAAGTTCAGCGGGACCATGGCGTACTTGCCGGCGAAGAAGCCGGGCAGAGTGTCCGAACCGCCCATGCCGAGACTGCTCTTGGGCGCGGTGTGGTCGTGGTTGATCTGCCGGTTGATGATCTGGGACACCGCGGAGTCCGCGGAGTCGAAGCTCACCGTGTTCTTGCCGCCGGACTTCCTGAAGATCTGTCCGCCGGTGGACGCCGCGCTGTTGACGGACTGGCTCACCGGCTCCTTCATCGACCAGGCCACGCCGTAGCGCCGAGTCCTTCCGCCCGCCCCCCTGGCCGTGAGCTTCTTGGACACCTGCTCGAACTCCGGCCAGCTCCAGGGGTGGGCGACGGTCGGAATCCGTACGCCGGATGCCTTGAGCAGCTTGGTGTTGGCGACCATGACGCGCGGTTCCTGGAGGAAGGGGACGCCGTAGATCCCCTTGCCGAAGGTGGTCATGTCCCACGACTGCCGGGAGATGTCCTTCTTCAGCGAGGCGGGCAGCATGCCGCGGATGTCGGCGAGGTAGCCGCCGTACGCGAAGTCCGTGAGGTCCGATGCGTCGTCGTGGATGATGTCCGGTGCCTGGCCGCCCTCGAAGGACGTCAGCAGCTGGTCGTGGATACCGTCCCAGCTGCCCTGCACGTACTTCACCCGGACGTCCGGGTGCTGTTTGTTCCACTGCGCGACCAGCGCTTTGTTGGCCGCCACGGAGTCCTTCTGCCAGGCCAGGCTGAGGAACTGGAGGGTCACACGGCCCGATGAGTCGTGGGTGTCCCCCTGGCCGCAGCCGGCGACGAGGACGAGCCCGGCAGCTGCGGCGAGCGCCGTAGCGGCGGTACGGATCCGGGTACGGGTGCGCATCAGCCCTTCACCGCCCCTGCGAGCATGCCGCCGACCAGCTTGCGCTGGAGCAGCGCGAAGAAGAGCAGACTGGGGATGGTGGCGATGACGGAGGCCGCGGCGAGCGGCCCCAGGTCGGCGACGCCCTCGGCGCCGAGGAAGCGGGTCAGGATCACGGACATCGTCTGGTTCTCCGGGGACTTGAGGAGCACGAGGGCGAAGAAGAACTCGTTCCACGCGGTGACGAAGGTGAACATCGCCGTCGCGATCAGCCCTGGCGTGAGCAGCGGGAACACCACACTGACCAGGGTCCGCAGCCGCCCCGCGCCGTCGACGGCCGCGGCCTCCTCCAGCGTGACCGGGACGGCCTTGACGTACCCCTGGAGCATCCAGAGCGAGAACGGCAGGTTCCAGACCACGTACACCGCGATCAGACCGGCGAGCGAGTTGATGAGGTGCAGGTACTTCAGCACCAGGAACAGCGGGATGATGATCAGCACGAACGGGAACATCTGACTGACCAGCACCCAGCCGTTGGCGGCCGTGGACATCCGGCTGCGGAACCGGACCAGGGCGTACGCGGCGGGTACCGCCAGCACCACCGAGATCACCGTCGCGCTGCCCGCCACGATCAGGCTGTTGAGAGCGGAGTGCAGCAGTGGCTGCGCGTCGAAGGCGGCCCTGAAATTGTCCAGCGTGGGGTGCCGGGGCAGCCAGGTGGGGCTGATCGAGCCCAGTTCCCTGGGGGACTTGAACGCGGTGGACACCAGCCACACCAGCGGGAAGGCCAGGAAGACCAGGTAGCACAGGAGGGCGAGGTACTGGCCGGTGCGGCCGGCCGTCCGCCGGGCGCGGAGCCTTGCGGGAACACTCATGCCGTCTCCTCCTTCAGCTTCTTGCGCAGGAACGCGGTGAGAAGGACGGCGATGAGGGCGACCATCACCAGACCCATCGCGGCCGCGTAGCCGAACTGGCCGTACTTGAAGGCCTCTTCGTACGAGAAGAGCATCGGCAGCCGGGTCTTGCCGCCGGGCCCTCCTTGCGTCAGCACATAGACCAGGCCGAACGAGTTGAAGTTCCAGATGAAGTTCAGCGCGGTCACGGCGACCACCACCGGTTTGATCGCCGGCCAGGTGACGGTGGTGAACCGGCGCCACATCCCGGCCCCGTCGAGGTGCGCGGCCTCCTTCAGCTCCACCGGCACGTTCTGCAGCCCGGCCAGCAGCACCACGGTCGTCTGCGGCATGCCCGCCCACACACCGACCACGATCACGGCCGGGAGTGCGACCGAGAGGCTGGTGAGCCAGTCGACGTTGTCGCTGATCAGGTGCAGCTGCATCAGCGTCTTGTTGAGGATGCCCGCGTCCGGGTGGTAGACGAGCCGCCACATGATCCCGACGACCACTTCGGGCATGGCCCAGGGGACCAGTGCGAGGGTCCGGGCCAGCCAGCGGAAGCGCAGGTTCTCGTTGAGCAGCAGGGCAAGACCCAGCGCCATCACGAACTGGAGCACGGTGACGCTGACGGCCCAGATGATGCCGATCCGGAACGACTCCCAGAACAGTGAGTCGTGCAGCAGGTCGAAGAAGTTGGCGAGCCCGGTGAACTGCGTCGTCGTGGTGCGCCCGGCCTGCGAGTCGGTGAAGGCGAGCGAGAAGCCGTACAGCAGCGGCCCCACGCTGAGCACGAGGATCGGGATCAGGGCGGGCGCCAGCAGGAACCAGGCCCCACGGTCCAGTCCGAGCGCCCGTTTGCGCTGCTCGGGGGTGCGGGGCGGTGGGGTGCCGCGGTGGCCCGCGGCGTCGTTGCCCCGGGCTGCGGTGAGACTCATACGGACCTCGGGTTCTCCAGGTCGGTCGCCGGCGCGGTGGAGGCGCGCACGACGAGACGGGGTACTGCGGTGCTGTGCTGGGGGGCTTCGGGGGCCGTGCCCTGGCCGAGCCGGGCGAGCAGCAGTTCGGCCGCCCGTCTGCCGCGCTCGACGGAGCCCAGATCGACACTGGTCAGCGGTGGCCAGGCGGCCTGGGCGAGGGTGCTGTCGTCCATCCCCGCCACGGCGATGTCGTCGGGGATGCGCAGCCCGCGGGAGTGCAGGGTGCGCAGCGCGCCGACGGCCAGCTGGTCGTTGGCGCAGAAGAGCGCGTCGGGGGCGGCGGCCAGCAGCCGCTCCGCGGCCGACGCGCCGGACTCGGTGGCGAAGCCGGTGCTCACCACGAGTTTCTCGTCGTAGGGGAGGCCCAGCCCTTCGAGTGCCGTGCGGTAGCCGTTCGCGCGGTTGCGGCCGGGCACCGTGTCGAGCGGGCCGTTGATGAAGGCGATCCGGCGCCGGCCGGTCTCGTACAGATGGCGCACGGCGAGCCCGGCGCCCCGTACGGAGTCCGCGCGCACACTGTCGACCGGCACGTTCTCGGGCAGCGAGCCGATGATCACGACCGGTGCGGCCGCCGAGCCGAGTGCCTTCGCGTACGCGCCGGTGATGCGGATGGGGCACAGGATCAGCCCGTCGCTGGTGCGGTCGCCCAGGCTGCGGATCGCGGCGAGCTCGTCGTCCACGACCGCGTCGGTGGAGTGCAGCAGGAGCCGGTAACCGGCGGCCCGGGTGACGGCCTGGATCCCGCGGACCATCGCCACGTACACCGGGTTGCCGATGTCCTCCATCGCGAAGGTCAGCTGCCGGGTCCTGCCGCCCTTGAGGGAACGGGCGACGGCGTTCGGCACGTATCCGAGCTCCGCCACCGCGCGCTCGACCCGGGAGACGGTGTCGGGCCGGGCGCCGACGCCGTTGAGTACCCGCGAGACGGACGCGATGGAGACGCCCGCGTGCTCGGCGATGGACACGATCGTGGGTGTCCCGTTCTGCGGCATGCCTGACCCCTGAGCATCCGTGGCGTGGTCCGGAGATGAGCTGTAAACGTTTCCAAAGACTGGAAACGTTTACAGATATTGCTGACCCGCCTCCCGGGCGTCAACGGCACCACCGTGTGATCCATGTCTCCACAGGCGTCAGGGGAGATCACATCCGGGCTGGTCCCGGCCCTTCGTGCCCTTGGTAAGTACGGCCTTCCTTGCTGGCGAGAGCCATTTTTCGTGCGTACTTTCGACTGTGTTCCCGGGCCCGCTGTGCGGAGCCGGGGCACTGACGGCACAGAGAGGGCGGGGACCGATGTCCATCATGGAGAACGAGGCGGCGCTGCACGAGGCGCACCGCGACAACCACACCCACCGCGACGTCAACGGAGGCTGGCTGCGCCCCGCCGTCTTCGGTGCGATGGACGGACTGGTCTCCAACCTCGCCCTGATGACCGGCGTCGCCGGCGGCGACGTCTCGCACCGCACCATCGTGATCACGGGGCTGGTGGGCCTCGCGGCCGGAGCGTTCTCGATGGCTGCGGGCGAGTACACCTCGGTCGCCTCCCAGCGCGAGCTCGTCCAGGCCGAACTCGAAGTCGAGCGGGGGGAATTGCGCAAGCACCCGCTGGACGAGATGAAGGAGCTCGCCGCGCTCTACGTGTCACGGGGGGTGGAACCCGGCCTGGCGGCCGCGGTGGCCGAGCAGCTCTCCAGGGACCCCGAGCAGGCGCTGGAGATCCACGCCAGGGAAGAGCTGGGCATCGACCCGGACGACCTCCCGTCCCCGCTCGTCGCCGCGGTGTCCTCCTTCGGCGCTTTCGCGCTGGGCGCGCTGCTCCCGCTGCTGCCGTACCTGCTCGGGGCCACCGCGCTGTGGCCGGCGCTGCTGCTCGCGCTGATCGGCCTCTTCGGCTGCGGCGCGGTGGTGGCGCGGGTCACCGCACGCTCCTGGTGGTACAGCGGGCTGCGACAGCTGACACTGGGAGGAGCGGCCGCCGGGATCACGTACGCGCTGGGCGCACTGTTCGGCACCGCCGTGAGCTGACTCACTGGGGTGAAACGCTATGCATGGCGCATCATAGGTATCGGTTACCCGGCGGTTTTGAGTGCCGGACCTCCGGGCATAAGGCGAAGGCGCTGTAGGCAACGACGCCTGCTCTGCATCGGGCAAACGGACGCTCATCCGGCCGTGTCGCCTCACATTCACCGCCTGTGCGGTGTCCGCATGCTGGAATGAAACATCCGCTTTTCGAGAAGCATTCCATCATGTAACCTGCTCGAAATTTCGCAGAGGGCCAACGTCGTCCCTATGCACTTGCATATGCCACGACGACGACGGGAGAGCCGATGCGCATCCACGCCTGGTCGCCCATGGAGGGTCGCCCTGCCCCGCAGGGTCTGTACGACCCCAGCAACGAGCACGACGCCTGCGGTGTCGGGTTCGTGGCCACTCTTACCGGTGTGGCCAGCCACGACCTGGTCGAGCAGGCGCTGACCGTACTGCGCAACCTCGAACACCGCGGCGCCACCGGATCCGAGCCGGACTCCGGCGACGGGGCGGGAATCCTGCTCCAGGTGCCCGATGCCTTCCTCCGTGAGGCCACCGGATTCGAGCTCCCCGAAGCGGGTGCCTACGCCGTCGGCATCGCCTTCCTGCCGCTCGACGACAGCCCCGGCGCCGTCTCACGCATCGAGACACTGGCCGCCGAGGAGGGCCTCACCGTCCTCGGCTGGCGCGATGTCCCGGTGACCCCGGACCTGCTGGGCAGCCTGGCCCGCGCCACCATGCCCGAGTTCCGCCAGCTCTTCGTCGCCGACGCGGCGGACGGCCAGGACGCCCCCGCGACGGGCATCGCGCTCGACCGCAAGGCCTTCGTCCTGCGCAAGCGCGCCGAGCGTGAGGCCGGTGTCTACTTCCCCTCGCTCTCCGCGCGCACGATCGTCTACAAGGGCATGCTCACGACGGGCCAGCTGGAGCCGTTCTTTCCGGACCTCTCGGACCGCCGCTTCGCCACCGCCGTCGCGCTGGTGCACTCGCGCTTCTCGACGAACACCTTCCCGAGCTGGCCGCTCGCCCACCCGTACCGCTTCGTCGCGCACAACGGCGAGATCAACACGGTCAAGGGCAACCGCAACTGGATGAAGGCCCGCGAGTCCCAGCTCGCGTCCGACCTCTTCGGACCGCAGAAGCTGGACCGGATCTTCCCCCTCTGCACCCCCGACGCCTCGGACTCCGCCTCCTTCGACGAGGTCCTGGAGCTCCTCCACCTCGGCGGCCGCTCGCTCCCGCACTCCGTGCTGATGATGGTCCCCGAGGCGTGGGAGAACCACGCCTCGATGGACCCGGCACGCCGTGCGTTCTACCAGTACCACGCGACGATGATGGAGCCCTGGGACGGCCCGGCCTGCGTCACCTTCACCGACGGCACCCAGGTCGGCGCGGTCCTCGACCGCAACGGTCTGCGCCCCGGCCGCTACTGGGTGACCGACGACGGCCTCGTCGTCCTCTCGTCCGAGGTCGGCGTCCTGGACATCGACCCCGCCAGGGTCGTCCGCAAGGGCCGCCTGCAGCCCGGCCGGATGTTCCTCGTGGACACCGCCGAGCACCGCATCATCGAGGACGACGAGATCAAGGCCGGCCTGGCCGCCGAGCAGCCCTACGAGGAGTGGCTGGAGAGCGGCGAGATCGAGCTGGAGGACCTCCCCGAGCGCGAGCACATCGTGCACACCCACGCCTCGGTCACCCGCCGCCAGCAGACCTTCGGCTACACCGAGGAAGAGCTGCGCATCATCCTCGCGCCGATGGCCCGTACCTCGGGCGAGCCGCTCGGCTCCATGGGCACGGACTCGCCGATCGCCGCGCTGTCCGCGCGCCCCCGGCTGCTCTTCGACTACTTCACCCAGCTCTTCGCGCAGGTCACCAACCCGCCGCTGGACGCCATCCGCGAGGAGCTCGTCACCTCGCTGCGCTCCACGCTCGGCCCGGCAGGCAACATCCTGGAGCCCACAGCGGCCGCCTGCCGCAGTGTGACGCTGCCCTTCCCGGTGATCGACAACGACGAGCTCGCCAAGCTGATACACATCAACGCCGACGGCGACATGCCGGGAATGAAGGCCGCGACGCTCGCCGGCCTCTACCGCGTCGGCGGCGGCGGTGAGGCGCTGGCCGCCCGGCTGAAGGACATCTGCGACGAGACCGACGCCGCCATCGAGGCGGGCGCCCGCCTCATCGTCCTCTCCGACCGGCACTCCGACGCCGAGCACGCCCCGATCCCCTCGCTGCTGCTCACATCGGCCGTCCACCACCACCTCATCCGCACCAAGCAGCGCACCCAGGTGGGCCTCCTGATCGAGGCCGGTGACGTCCGCGAGGTGCACCACGTCGCGCTGCTCATCGGGTACGGCGCCGCCGCCGTCAACCCGTACCTCGCCATGGAGTCCGTCGAGGACCTCGTCCGCGCGGGCACCTTCATCGAGGGCCTGGAACCCGAGCAGGCCATCCGCAACCTGATCTACGCCCTCGGCAAGGGCGTCCTGAAGGTCATGTCCAAGATGGGCATCTCGACCGTCGCCTCCTACCGGGGCGCGCAGGTCTTCGAGGCCGTCGGCCTCGACCAGTCCTTCGTCGACACGTACTTCAACGGCACCGCGACCAAGATCGGCGGCGCCGGACTCGACATCGTCGCCACCGAGGTCGCCGCCCGGCACGCCAAGGCGTACCCCGCCTCCGGCATCTCCGCCTCGCACCGCAAGCTGGAGATCGGCGGCGAGTACCAGTGGCGCCGTGAGGGCGAGCCGCACCTCTTCGACCCGGACACGGTCTTCCGCCTCCAGCACGCGGCGCGCTCCGGCCGGTACGACATCTTCAAGAAGTACACGGACCGGGTGAACGAGCAGTCCGAGCGGCTGATGACGCTCCGCGGCCTGTTCGGCTTCGCCTCCGGCCGCGAGTCGATCCCGCTCGACGAGGTGGAGCCCGCGTCCGAGATCGTCAAGCGCTTCTCCACCGGTGCCATGTCGTACGGCTCCATCTCCAAGGAGGCGCACGAGACCCTCGCCATCGCCATGAACCAGCTGGGCGGCAAGTCCAACACCGGTGAGGGCGGCGAGGACGCGGACCGGCTGTACGACCCGGCGCGCCGCTCGTCCATCAAGCAGGTCGCGTCCGGCCGCTTCGGCGTGACCAGCGAATACCTGGTCAACGCGGACGACATCCAGATCAAGATGGCGCAGGGCGCGAAGCCCGGCGAGGGCGGCCAGCTGCCCGGCCACAAGGTCTACCCGTGGGTCGCCAAGACGCGTCACTCGACGCCCGGCGTCGGCCTCATCTCGCCGCCGCCGCACCACGACATCTACTCCATCGAGGACCTCGCCCAGCTGATCCACGACCTGAAGAACGCCAACCCGGCGGCCCGCATCCACGTGAAGCTGGTCTCCGAGGTCGGCGTCGGAACGGTCGCCGCCGGTGTCTCCAAGGCACACGCGGACGTCGTCCTCATCTCCGGACACGACGGAGGCACCGGCGCCTCCCCGCTCACCTCGCTGAAGCACGCGGGCGGCCCCTGGGAGCTCGGCCTCGCCGAGACCCAGCAGACGCTGCTGCTCAACGGATTGCGCGACCGGATCGTCGTCCAGACCGACGGCCAGCTGAAGACCGGCCGCGACGTCATCATCGCCGCGCTCCTCGGCGCCGAGGAGTTCGGTTTCGCGACCGCGCCGCTCGTCGTGTCCGGCTGCGTCATGATGCGCGTCTGCCACCTCGACACCTGCCCGGTCGGCATCGCCACCCAGAACCCGGTGCTGCGCGAGCGCTTCTCCGGCAAGGCCGAGTACATCGTGAACTTCTTCCGGTTCATCGCCGAAGAGGTCCGCGAGCTCCTCGCCGAGCTGGGCTTCCGTACCCTGGAGGAGGCGGTCGGCCACGCCGAGCTGCTCGACACCGAGCGGGCCGTCAACCACTGGAAGGCCCAGGGGCTCGACCTCAACCCGCTCTTCCACGTCCCGGAGCTGCCCGAGGGCTCGGTACGCCACCGGACGGCGACGCAGGACCACGGCCTGGAGAAGGCGCTCGACAACCAGCTGATCAAGCTGGCCGCCGACGCGCTGGACGCCGAATCGGCCGAGTCGGCGCAGCCGGTCCGCGCTCAGGTCGCCATCCGCAACATCAACCGGACCGTCGGCACCATGCTCGGTCACGAGGTGACGAAGAAGTTCGGTGGCGCGGGCCTGCCCGACGACACCATCGACATCACCTTCACCGGCTCCGCCGGCCAGTCGTTCGGTGCCTTCGCCCCGCGCGGGGTGACGCTCCGGCTGGAGGGCGACGCCAACGACTACGTCGGCAAGGGCCTCTCCGGCGGCCGGGTCGTCGTCCGCCCGGACCGCGGCGCCGAGCACCTCGCCGAGTACTCGACCATCGCGGGCAACACCATCGCCTACGGCGCGACCGGCGGCGAGCTGTTCCTGCGCGGCCGCACCGGTGAGCGGTTCTGCGTCCGCAACTCCGGCGCGACCGTCGTCTCGGAAGGCGTGGGCGACCACGGCTGCGAGTACATGACCGGCGGCCATGCCGTGGTCATCGGTGAGACCGGCCGGAACTTCGCCGCCGGTATGTCGGGCGGTGTCGCGTACGTCATCGACCTGGACCCCGACAACGTCAACGCCGGCAACATCGGCGCGGTCGAGGCCGTGGACGACTCCGACAAGCAGTGGCTGCACGATGTCGTGCGCCGCCACCAGGAGGAGACCGGCTCCACCGTGGCCGAGAAGCTGCTGGCCGAATGGGACACCGCGGCCGACCGCTTCAGCAAGATCATCCCGACCACCTACAAGGCAGTGCTCGCCGCCAAGGACGCCGCTGAGCTGGCAGGTCTCTCCGAGAACGAGACCACCGAGAAGATGATGGAGGCGGCGACCAATGGCTGACCCCAAGGGCTTTCTGACCACGGGCCGCGAGGTCGCGCAGACCCGCCCCGTCGAGGAGCGGGTGAAGGACTGGAACGAGGTCTACGTTCCCGGATCCCTGCTGCCGATCATCAGCAAGCAGGCCGGCCGCTGCATGGACTGCGGTATCCCGTTCTGCCACAGCGGCTGTCCGCTGGGGAACCTCATCCCCGAGTGGAACGACTACGCCTACCGCGAGGACTGGTCGGCGGCGTCCGAGCGGCTGCACGCCACCAACAACTTCCCGGAGTTCACCGGCCGCCTCTGCCCGGCGCCCTGCGAGTCGGCGTGTGTCCTGGGGATCAACCAGCCCGCCGTCACCATCAAGAACGTCGAAGTCTCGATCATCGACAAGGCGTGGGACAGCGGTGATGTCACCCCGCAGCCGCCCGAGCGGCTCTCGGGCAAGACGGTCGCGGTCATCGGCTCGGGTCCGGCGGGTCTCGCGGCCGCCCAGCAGCTGACCCGCGCAGGGCACACGGTCGCCGTCTACGAGCGCGCGGACCGCATCGGGGGACTGCTCCGGTACGGCATCCCCGCGTTCAAGATGGAGAAGTCCCACATCAACCGGCGCATCGAGCAGATGCGTGCGGAAGGCACCAAGTTCCGCACGGAGACGGAGATCGGCCGCGACATAGACGCGGCGAAGCTCCGCCGCAGGTACGACGCGGTGGTCATCGCCGCCGGCGCGACGGTCTCCCGCGACCTGCCCGTACCGGGCCGTGAGCTGAACGGCATCCACTTCGCGATGGAGTACCTGCCGCTCGCCAACAAGGTGCAGGAGGGCGACCTCACGGTGGCCCCGATCACCGCGGAGGGCAAGCACGTCGTGGTCATCGGCGGTGGCGACACCGGCGCCGACTGCGTGGGCACCGCCCACCGCCAGGGCGCCGCGTCGGTCACCCAGCTGGAGATCATGCCCAGGCCCGGCGACGAGCGGAACCCCGGCCAGCCCTGGCCGACCTTCCCGATGCTCTACAAGGTCACCTCCGCACACGAGGAGGGCGGCGAGCGCGTCTACGCCGTCTCGACCACGCACTTCGAGGGCTCCGAGCCCGAGGAGGGGGAGACGGTCGGCAACGTCAAGTACCTCCACCTCGCCGAGGTGGAGTTCAAGGACGGCAAGCTGGAGCAGAAGCCGGGCACCGAGCGGCGCATCCCCGCCGAGCTGGTCACCCTGGCCATGGGATTCACCGGCACCGACCAGGCCAACGGTCTGGTCCAGCAGTTCGGCCTCGAGCTCGACGCCCGCGGCAACATCGCCCGCGACGCCGACTTCGCGACCAATGTTCCCGGCGTGTACGTTGCTGGTGACGCGGGACGCGGTCAGTCGCTGATCGTCTGGGCGATCGCCGAGGGACGCTCGGCGGCGCGCGGCGTGGACCGTTTCCTCACGGGCGCCAGCGAGCTGCACGCCCCGATCAGGCCGACGGACCGTGCACTGACGGTCTGACCCGGTCCCACAGAACGTCCCGCACAATGGGGTGCGGAACTGAACGCGGCGCCTGCCTTGTCCCCGACCGGACACCTGGTGGGCGCCGTGGCGCGTCCCGGGGCAGGCCCCGAAGGGCGGGTGACGACGTCGGACGAGAGGGCGGGACGGCAGATGACACGGCGAACCGGCCAGGGAACGAGCCCCCGCGCGCAGGCGCGTACGCGGGCGGTGCGGGCGTGACGGTACGGATTCTGCGGGCCGCGGGCCGGGCCGCCGCGCCCTGGAAGAACGGCGGCGGCGTGACCCGTGAGATCGCCGCGGGGCCCGAAGGCGCGGGGATGGACACGTTCGCCTGGCGGGTGAGCCTGGCCGAGGTCGGCCGCGACGGCCCGTTCTCGGTCTTTCCCGAGGTCACCAGGGTGCTGACGGTGGTGGACGGCGCGGGAATGGACCTCACGGTCGGTGCCGGCGCCGTACGGGCGGACGAGCGGTTCGTGCCGCACCGGTTCGCGGGTGATGTGGCGACGCACGGGCGGCTGCTGGACGGCCCCGTCGTGAACTTCAACGTGATGTACCGCGAGGCGCTCACCGACGCGCTCACCTCGGTCGTACGCGGCAGACTCACCGTCGGCGTCCCGCCGGACGCCACCGTCCTGATCGTCGCACTGGACGGTACCGCGGTCCTTCCGGACGCCGGATTCACGCTCGGGCGCCAGGACGCGGCTGTGGTGACCGGAGAGTCGCCCGGAGTGCTGCGGGCCGAGGGCCCCACGGCGCTCGTCACGCTGCGGAGCAGGGCGCGCGGAGCCTGAATTCCCTTGCTCCGCAGGGTGGTTGAGGCATGATGCGATCATGACTTCCTTCGTGCGCCATGTGACGGTCGACTGTGCCAACGCCTACGAGCTCGGCAGCTTCTGGGCGAAGGCCCTCGATATCCCACTCACCGACGACGACAAACCCGGTGACCCCGAGGCGCTGATCCAGGCCACCGGCTTCGGGCTGCTCTTCATCCAGGTGCCCGAGCCGAAGCGGGTCAAGAACCGTCTGCATCTGGATCTCCAGCCGACGGACCGCACGCGTGAGGAGGAGGTCGAGCGGCTGCTGGCGCTCGGCGCCACGCTCGTCGAGGACCACCGCAGGCCCGACGGTCGCGGGTGGGCGACGCTGGCCGACATCGAGGGCAACGAGTTCTGCGTCGAGCGGAGCACGGCCGAGCGGTCCAGGGGCTGACCCGCCGGCTCGCGCGGCCGAGGCGGTCCCGCCGTCCGCTCAGTGCCCGACCAGGCAGAAGGGGTGTCCGGCGGGGTCCGCGTAGATACGCCAGCCCGGTGCGCTGTCATCGAGCAGATGGGCACCCGCGTCGAGTACCTCGACCTCCGCCCGGTCGAGGTCGGGCACGCCGAAGTCCAGATGGAACTGCTGGGGCCGGGTCGGGTCGGGCCAGGCCGGCGCACGGTGGTTCTCGGCACGCTGGAAGGCCAGGACCAGGCCGGACGCGGTGTGCAGCGTCGACCAGTCGGAGCTCAGCGTCCAGCGGGGGTCGGGCCGGTCGACGCTGCCGCCGAGGACCGCCCGGTAGAACGCGGCCAGCTCTGCGGGCTCGGGGCAGTCCAGCACTATGCACTGCAATTCGGCGATCATGCCCGGAATCCTAGGCTGCGGGCGGTCGGGCCCTCGTACGGGGAGGGGCGCGCGGTACGCCCGGACGGGCAGGTGAACGTCAATCGAACAGCGCCGGGACTCCGTCATCCTTTCCGGGGGTGCTGCCGGTGGCTCGCCGCCTTGCCCGATTGAGCGGTGGACCGGGACAACTGTGCTTTTGATCAAGGTGAGTTGGCGCCCGTCCGGCCTTCCCGCGGGCCAGGATCGCCGGTCGGGACGCCGCACAAAGATCGTTCGGGTTCCGTGGCGGCCGGACATCCGGGCGGCAAGCGTGCTAGGCTGACGTTGTTGCAGTTTTGGTACCCATGAACTTTATGTGCGCCTGACGGGAATGCTCCGACAGGCGCTTTATTGTTTTCCGGCTTTCTCCGGATGGGGTTCAATGCGGCGACGCGGAATTCGTAAAGTGCGAATTTCCGGCACTGCACCTGTTGAGGAGAATGTTATGGCCACCGGTACCGTGAAGTGGTTCAACTCGGAAAAGGGCTTCGGCTTCATCGAGCAGGACGGCGGCGGCGCCGACGTCTTCGCCCACTACTCGAACATCGCCACCCAGGGCTTCCGTGAGCTCCAGGAGGGCCAGAAGGTCTCCTTCGACGTCACGCAGGGCCAGAAGGGCCCGCAGGCGGAGAACATCGTCCCGGCCTAATTGTCGGACGCGTACCTCGCTGACCGGGGCCCGCACCTCCATGGTGCGGGTCCCGGTTTGTGCTGTCCTACATCTGGCAGGAAGGCTTGAACTGCATGACCCGCTCCGCTGAACGCCCGGCACGCCCCGCACGCACCACTCCGCCGAGGGCCCGCAGCAAGGCCCCCGCAAAGTCTCCGGCCCGCAAGGCTGCTCCCAGGCCTGCTGAATTCACGCTGCCGGACACCATCACCCCCGCGCTGCCCGCCGTTGAGGCGTTCGCCGAGCTGGACATGCCCGCCGCACTCCTGAAGACCCTCGCGGCCCAGGGTGTGACCGACCCCTTCCCGATCCAGGCAGCCACCCTGCCGAACTCACTCGCGGGTCGTGACCTGCTGGGACGTGGGCGCACCGGCTCCGGCAAGACCCTCGCGTTCGGGCTCGCCATGCTGGCCCGTGTCGCGGGCCGCCGAGCCGAGCCGAAGGCGCCCCTGGCCCTCGTGCTGGTCCCCACCCGTGAGCTCGCGCAGCAGGTCACCGACGCGCTGACGCCGTACGCCACCTCGGTCCAGCTCCGGCTGACCACGGTCGTCGGCGGGATGTCGATCTCCAAGCAGTCCGGCGCGCTGCGTCGCGGCGCCGAGGTGCTGGTGGCCACCCCCGGGCGGCTCAAGGACCTCATCGAGCGCGGCGACTGCCGGCTCGACCGGGTCGGCATCACCGTGCTCGACGAGGCCGACCAGATGGCCGACATGGGCTTTATGCCCCAGGTCACCGCGCTGCTCAAGCAGGTCGAGCCGGGCGGTCAGCGGATGCTGTTCTCGGCGACCCTGGACAAGAACATCGACCGGCTGGTCAAGATGTTCCTGACCGACCCCGTCGTGCACTCCGTGGACCCGTCCGCGGGCGCGGTGACCACGATGGACCACCACCTGCTCTACGTCGCCGACGAGACCGACAAGAAGGCCGTCACGACGCGCATCGCGGCCCGCGACGGCCGGGTGATCCTCTTCCTGGACACCAAGCGCTCCGTCGACCGCCTGGTGAAGCGGCTGCTCGCCAGCGGCGTACGGGCGGGCGGCCTGCACGGCGGCCGCTCCCAGCCGCAGCGCAACCGCACCCTCGACCAGTTCAAGACCGGCCAGGTCACCGCGCTCGTCGCGACCAACGTCGCGGCCCGCGGCATTCACATCGACGACCTCGACCTGGTCGTGAACGTGGATCCGCCCACCGACCACAAGGACTACGTCCACCGCGGCGGGCGCACCGCGCGCGCGGGCGAGTCCGGCAGCGTCGTCACCCTGGTGCTCCCGGAGCAGAAGCGCGAGATGACCCGGCTGATGTCGGACGCGGGCATCACGCCCAGGACCGCACGGGTCAGGTCCAGCGACGAGGAGCTCACCCGGATCACCGGGGCGAAGGAGCCGTCGGGCGTGGCGATCGTGGTCGACGTACCGCAGCAGGCCACCGCGCCGCAGCGGCGCTCCAGGCCCAGCAGGCCCGCGGCCGGGGCTGCCGCCTCGTCCGGACAGGGCCGCGCCGGCCGTGGCCGCCGCGGCGGCCAGGGCCAGGGCCAGGCCGGCGGCCAGGGCGGTCAGGGCCGCGGCGGCGCCGGCCGCAGCGCCGGCGGCAGTGGCCAGGGCCGGGGCGGTCAGGGCCGTGGTGGCCAGGGCGGCCGCAGGGCCGCCGCCTGACAGCAGCGTGATTCCGGGCCCCCTCCGTGACGGAGCGGGGCCCGGCGTCATTCCGGGGGCCGCCGGGATGACGGCGCAGCCCTCAGGTGTCGCACTCCAGTACGGTGCGGCACAGCCCGCAGCGCGCCCGGACCCGGCCGCGTACGGGCACCCGGATCCGCTGATGGCAGGTGGGGCAGTCGAAACTGACGCGCAGCCCCTCCGCCGCCGGCTCGAACGCGTACGGCATTCCCGGTGCACCGCGGCCGCCGTGTTCCAGGGCGTACTTGCGGTGTTTCGCATAGGCCCGGCGGCCGGCCCAGCCCGCCGAGGTCAGCGGCGGTCGGCTGGCGTCCTGCGCGGCACGGGCCCGCCCCCTGGTGTACGCCGTGTACGCCTGCGGGCTGGTGAACCAGACCGACGGGTCCTCGTCGAAGAGCGTCGCCCGCTCGGCCAGGACATACCCGAATTCCTCCGGGGTGAGATACCCGAGCTTCTGGCTGGACACCTGGTCCTCGCGGAACGCGTCGAGGAGCAGCCAGCCGGCCCCCAGATAGGTCGTCGCGGTGTCGGTGAGGATCTCGTTGTCCCGGGTCCCGGCGAACGTGAGGCCCAGCCGGTGCAGCAGCACATGCATGACCTCATGGGCGAGGGCCGCGCCGATGTCGCCCCTGTGGGTACGGAAACGGTCGTTGAGCTCGATGAAGTACTCGGGTCCCGCCGCCAGTTCGACGGCGGCGGCGTGCTCCATCTCCCGGAAGCCGACGATCATGCGGGCGTCGGGCAGCCGCAGATGGTGGACCAGCGCCCGCGCCACCCGCTGCGCGCCCAGATGCAGGTCGTCCTGGTCGGAGAAGGCGACATCGACGGGGGCGACGCTCGGGGCGTAGCTGAGGACGCCGTCGTACGAGAGGCGTCTGTGGAGTGCCGTGATGGCCGCCCGCACGGTATCCAGATGCGGAAAACCGTGTACGACCCCGCTGTCGTCCGTCACGGGACCCACTCTACGACCGGGCGGAAACCCGGGACAGCGGCCATTGTCGTGGGAAGCAGTCCTTTCCGGACGGCGGGACCCGGTCCTGTCCGGGAAGCCGTGAGGAACCCTCAGCCCCCACGAGAGGAAGCCCGTTGAACCAGTCAGAGCGCACCATCGGACGATGCGTGGCCGTCGCCGCCGCCGTACTCGCCGCCCTCAGCCTCCAGCCCGCCCCGGCCTCGGCCGCCTCCCCCGAACCCGTCGTGGGGGGCACCCGGGTGGCGGAGGGCCAGTACCCCTTTATGGTGCATCTCTCCCAGGGATGCGGCGGCTCCCTCTACGCCAAGGACATCGTCCTCACCGCGGCCCACTGCGTGACCGGCTCCGGGGCCAACACCTCGATCACCGCTACCGCGGGATCCGTCGACCTCCAGAGCCCGCAGGCCGTCCACATCAAGTCCACCCAGGTCGTCCAGGCCCCCGGCTACGACGGCAAGGGGAAGGACTGGGCGCTGATCAAACTCGCCACACCCTTCGACCTGCCGACTCTGCCCTCCGTCACCAGCACGGCGTACGACAAGGGAACCTTCACCATCGCGGGCTGGGGCTCGACGAGCGAGGACGGCGCTCAGCAGCGCTATCTGCGGCAGGCCAACGTCCCCTACGTGGCCGACGAGAAGTGCGGACAGGAGTACGGGAAGCAGTTCAACCCCGGCGACGAGATCTGCGCGGGGGACGTCGAGAAGGGCGGGGTCGACACCTGCCAGGGCGACTCCGGCGGACC
Organism: Streptomyces sp. NBC_00859; assembly: GCF_045161865.1. NCBI lineage: Bacteria > Bacillati > Actinomycetota > Actinomycetes > Kitasatosporales > Streptomycetaceae > Streptomyces > Streptomyces sp. NBC_00859. The sequence goes on from NZ_CP108826.1 coordinate 6,140,651, forward strand.
GATGTTCCGCAAGGACGACCAGGGCGAGTACATCCAGGTCGGGATCGTGAGCTACGGCCAGGGCTGCGCCGAGCCGGGCTACCCGGGTGTGTACAGCCAGGTGTCCGCCCTCTCGGCGGACATCAAGGCGGCCGCGGACACCCTGCACTGAGGCCACCGGCGGACACCCGGCGGACGGCCGGGGGAACGGACGGACATACGGCCGGGTGTACGACCGGGTAAACGGCCGGTCAAAGGAGTGGTCCGGGAGCCCGGCAAAGCGCCGGATATCGCTTTAGTCCAAGACCTGTCCCTCCTTTGTCCATAGGCGCACACGCCCCGCCCCTCCATCGTGACGTGCACGGATGATCGTCGCGATGGAGGAGCGAGCGTGCACGAAGAAGACCGAGGGCCCAGCCGCAGGACCGTTGTAGCCGCCACCGCGCTGGCCGGTGTCGGAGCGGCATTCGCCACCCCTTCCGCCTTCGCGGCGGACACGGTGACCACGGGCTCCGGGGACGCCGGCGGAGCCGAGGCCGTCCTGCGCTCCGGTGACCTCGACGTACGTGTCGACAGCGGCTTCCCGCGCATCGTGTCGTACACCGACCGCCGGACGGGGGCACTGCTGCACGGGCAGGAGGACTCCGTCACCTCGGTGCTCATCGACGGAACCCCGCACACCCCGAAGGTGACGTCGAAGCCCGGCCGGGACCGGATCGCGTACTCCCTCGCCTTCGACGGCGGCACCGAGATCGGCGTCGAGATCAAGGTCGACGGACGGCGGACCGACTGGCGGGTCACCCGGATCGCGGACACCGCCGCGCTGCGCGTCGGAACGCTGGAGATCCCCGCGCTCGCCTTCCTCTCCGTACGCAGCGACCAGCCGGGCGCCACTCTGCTGGCCGCCAAGCTCGATCTGGACAAGGCCAGGAGCGGCGACACCCTGGTGAAGGTCACGGCGGACAGCGCGGCGGACGCGGCGCCCGTCGGCTGTGCGTACGCCGTCGTGGCACACGACGGACTGGGCGGGGCTGTCGAGACCAACACGGTCTACGACAAGCCGGACGCCACTCCGGGCGCCACCTGGGAGAACGGCCGGATGTGGCGGCAGACCCTCAAGAGGGACGGCTACGTCAAGGCACAGCTGGCGTGCGGCCAGTGGACCCACCGCGCCGACACCTCGCCGGTCGACGCCACCGAACCGCTGCCGTACGCGACCGTCGTCGTCACCGGGGACCGCAACGGCGACGGCGTGGTCGACTGGCAGGACGCGGCCATCGCCTTCCGCGACATCATGGTCACCCCGCTCGGCGTGGACGAGACCCACCTGCGGGTCGTCCCGCACATCCCCTTCAACTTCGCCTCGCAGGCCACCAACCCGTTCCTCGCGACGCTCGACAACGTCAAGCGGATCTCGCTGGCCACGGACGGGCTGCGCCAGTACACGCTCCTCAAGGGCTACCAGTCGGAGGGCCACGACTCCGCGCACCCCGACTACGCGGGCAACTACAACGAGCGGGCCGGCGGTCTCGCCGACATGAACACCCTCGTCGATGAGGGCAGCAAGTGGAACAGCGACTTCAGCGTGCACGTCAACGCCACCGAGTCGTACCCCGTCGCCCACGCCTTCTCCGAGAAGCTCGTCGACAAGACCGACAAGCAGTGGGACTGGCTCGACCAGTCCTACCGCATCGACTCCCGGCGTGACCTGGTCTCGGGCGACATCATCAAGCGGCTCAAGGACCTGCGGAACGACGCCCATCCCGCGCTCAACGCCATCTACTTCGACGTCTTCCGCGAGTCCGGCTGGAACGGCGACCGGCTCCAGCGGGCCCTGCGCGAGCAGGGCTGGACGGTGAGCAGCGAGTGGGGCCACGGCCTGGAGCGCTCATCCGTCTGGTCCCACTGGGCGAACGAGACGGACTACGGCGCCGACACCTCGCGCGGCATCAACTCCCAGCTGATCCGCTTCATCCGCAACCACCAGAAGGACGTCTTCTCCAACAAGTGGCCCACGCTGCTGGGCGCCGGACGGATGGGCAACTTCGAGGGCTGGGTCAACAAGACCGACTGGAACGCCTTCTACGACATCATCTGGACCGAGGCGCTGCCCGCGAAGTACCTCCAGGCCTACCCGGTGAAGCGGTGGACCGAGCACGAGATCACCTTCTTCGGCCCCACCGGGACCGTGGTCGGCGACACGGACGGCAACCGCCGCATCACCACCGACGGACGTGTCGTCTACACCGGCGGCAGCTATCTGCTGCCCTGGGAGCCCCGCAGGGCGACCGACCCGGAGAAGCTCTACCACTACAACCCGAAGGGCGGCAGCACCACCTGGCAGCTGCCGCGCGGCTGGGCGCACACCTCGCGCGTCGCGCTCTACCGGCTCACCGACCAGGGCCGGGTGCACACCGGTGACCTGGCGGTCCGCTCGGGCAAGGTCACCGTGGACGCCACCGCCGGACAGCCGTACGTGCTGTACCGCTCGCGCGTGGGAGCCCCGACCGACCCCCGGTGGGGCCAGGGCACCCCGGTGTACGACCCCGGCTTCAACTCCGGCTCCCTGAAGGGCTGGCAGACCATGCCGGCTGGGGGGCCCGCATCCGTCGTACGCAACTCCATCGGCGACTACGAGCTGGTCATCGGCGCCGGGGCCGCCACCTCGGTCAGCCAGCGCCTGGGCCGGCTGCCCGCGGGCACCTACGTCGCATCGGCGCAGGTGGAGGTCGGCAAGAAGGCGGGGGAGCAGCGCCGGGCCACCCTGGAGATCCGGACCGCGGACGGTGTCACGGCGGCCAACTGGACCGACACGTCGTGCGCGGGCAACTACGTCGCGGCCGACCGCAAGCACGACACCCGCTTCCAGCGGATGTTCACGTACTTCACGGTGCCGGCGAGTGGCGGCCGGGTCGACCTGACGCTCCGGGCCGCCGCGGGCGACGCACAGGTACGGTTCGACAACCTGCGGATCGCCGCGGCGAAGCCCACCCGGAAGGCGGGTGCGCTGGCCTTCGAGGACTTCGAGAACGTCCCGCAGGGCTGGGGTGTCTTCGTCAAGGGCGACGCGGGCGGTTCGACCGACCCGCGGACCCACGTCGGACAGCGGCACGCGTCGTTCACGCAGCGGGGCTGGAACGGCAAGGTGATCGACGACGTCATCGACGGCGGCCAGTCGCTCAAGTCGCGCGGTGAGAACGACGGCCTGGTCTACCGGACCGTCCAGCACACCGTCCGCTTCGAGCCGTCCAAGCGGTACCGGGTCTCGTTCCGGTACGAGAACGACACAGCGGGCCAGTACGCCTGGATCACCGCGGTCGACGAGCCCGCCGCGCGCGAGCTGGACCGCAAGGCGCTGCCGGTCGCGACCGTACCGACGCAGCTGAGCTACGAGTTCACCGCGCCGGCCAAGGGCGACGCCTGGGTGGGCCTGCGCAAGGTGGGCGACGACGGTGTCGCCGAGTTCGCGCTGGACGCCTTCGAGGTCCGCGAGCTGTAGCGGAGCGCCGCACACAGGCGGGAGGGGCCGGTCCGCGACGGAGGACCGGCCCTCCCGTATGTCGTGCGTTCCCGGCAGCCCTCACCTCCCGGGCAGGCCCGCGCTTCGCGCGCTCCCCGACGCCCGCAGGCCTGCCCGCGGGCGGAGCCGCCTCAGCGCAGTGTCAGCCCCGGCCCGCCACCCTTCTGCGGCTTGGCCCCGGCGAGTTCGAGCACCCACACCTCGTTCTCGCCCTCGCGAAGGACGGGTCCGGGTACGAACAGGGACCGCTGCGGCCCGGCCGACCAGTAGCGGCCCAGGTTGAAGCCGTTCACCCAGACGAAGCCCCGTACCCAGCCGGTCAGTTCGAGTGTGGCGTCCCCGGCCCCGCTCACCTCGAACGTCCCCCGGTGCAGCCCTCGGGCGCCGGAGTCCGGCCCGCCCGGCCGCACCGCGCGGAACGGGAGCTTCGCGACCGCCGCCGCGTCGTCGAACGCGTCGATCCGCAGCCCCCGCGCGCGCACCCCGTGCAGATACTGCCGCTCGTGCAGCACCCCGCCCGTCAGCCCCTTCGGCTCACCCAGGCGGGGGCCGTAGTTGACCCGGCCGAGCGACTCCACCCACAGCTCGGCGGACGCGGGCCCCGCCACCGCTGAGCCCAGCTCCGTCCGCACCCCGTCGACATACAGCTGTGCCACATCGCGCAGTCCGGGCACGGTCAGCGGATACGGCATGCGCGGGCCCGGCACCTGTACGCGGTAGCGCACGAGCCCCCGGTCGACGTCCAGTTCCTCGAAGGACGGCGGCGCCCCGGTGACCTGCTCGGGCCCGCCCAGCTCGTCCGTCACATCGCCGAGCGGCGCCCACCCGGTGAGTACCGGGCGGGCGGGCGAGGCCAGTACGGCGGGGGCGGCGGGCAGCTCCGGCAGCGGTCCGTCCGCGTACTCCGCGAGCACCTCGCGGAACAGCCAGAACTTCTCGGTCGGCAGCCCGTACTCGTCGATCGGCGCGCCGTAGTCGTACGAGGTCACGGTCGGCTGCAACTCGCCGTCGTGCAGCTCACCCGAGCGGTTGGCGCCCGCCCAGCCCGCGAAGTTCGTCCCGCCGTGCGCCATGTACAGATTCACCGAGGCCCCGCACTCCAGGATCTCCCGCAGTGCCAGCGCGGCGTCCGCCGGATCCCGCACGACGGGCTCGGCGCCCCAGTGGTCGAACCAGCCGCACCAGAACTCCATGCACATCAGCGGCCCCTTCGGCTGGTGCCGGCGCAGTACGCCGAAGCCCTCGCGCGCACCCGCGCCGAAGTTGGCCGTGGCCAGTACCCCGGGAAGCGAACCGCCGGTCAGCATGTGATCCTCGGGGCCGTCCGACGTGAACAGCGGCACGCTCACCCCGAGTGTGCGCAGCAGCCCCGCGACATGGCGCAGATAGGCCTGGTCGGAGCCGTAGCTGCCGTACTCGTTCTCGACCTGCACCATGATCACCGGGCCGCCCCTGTCGATCTGCCGGGGGACGATCTCGGGCAGCAGCCGGTGGAACCAGCGGTCGACCTCGCGCAGATACCCGGCGTCACGTGTCCGTACCCGCGGGCCCAGTGCTCCGGTCAGCCAGTGCGGCAGCCCGCCGTTCTCCCACTCGGCGCAGATGTACGGGCCGGGGCGGACGACCGCCCACAGCCCGGCCTCGTGGGCCGCGTCCAGGAACCGGCCGAGCGCCTGTACGTCGTGGAAGCGGCCCTGCTGGGGCTCGTGCAGATTCCACGGGACGTACGTCTCCACGGAGTTGAGGCCCATGGCCCGGAGCATGGCCAGCCGGTGCCCCCACTGGTCCTCGTGCACCCGGAAGTAGTGCAGCGCCCCCGACAGCAGCCGGACCGGCCGCCCGTCGATCCGGAAATCCTCGTCACCCACAGTGAAATCAGCCACCTCCTCACTCTCACCCCTGGCGGCGGCCCGGTCCATGGACAAAGATCAACGCTCATTGGACGCAGCGCGGGACCGCCGGGTACGCCGACAGTGGCGCAGGCGATGCGCCAGGGGTGGTCACCGGAGGCGATGGCTGACGATGATGCACTGTGTACCGGACAACAAGGAGGGAGGTAAGGGGATGTACCACACCTGGATGCGCTATTTCACCCCGAGCCCCGTCCACCACAAACTCGGCCTCGTCTGTCTCGGAGTGGGCCTCCAGCACGGCACCCTGCCCGCGGTCGGCCCGCGGACGCTCGACCACCATGTGGCTGTCGTCGTCGCCGCGGGCACCGGCTGGTACCGCGGCTCCGACGGGCGCCGCACCACCGTCACCGCGCCCGCACTCATCTGGATCACCCCCGGCGCCCCCCACCACTACGGAGCCGACGCTTCCACCGGCTGGGACGAGTCCTTCGTCGACTTCACCGGGCCCGCCACCGCCACCTACACCGAACTCGGCTACATCGAACCCGACCGGCCCGTCGTCCCGCTCACCGACGCCGCGGGCGCACGCGCCGCCGTGGGACGCATCGTCCGCGCCGCGCGCCGCGGGAACCCGCTGCTCGAAGTGGAGACCGGGGCCGCGGTCCACGAACTGCTCGTCGCCCTGCGCCGGGCACGCGCCGACACCGACGCCGAAGGCGCCCCCGTCCTCCAGGCGCTCGCCCGTGACGCCTTCCAGCCGCTGACCGTCGCCGAACACGCGGCCCGCCACGGCATGACCCCCGCCGAACTGCGCAACGCGGTACGGCAGGGGGCGGGCTGCAGCCCCAAGGACTACCTCCTGGGCATCCGCCTCGGCCGCGCCAAGGAACTGCTCGCCGCCACCGATCTGCCGGTCGCGGCCGTCGCCCGCAGGGTCGGCTACGACGACCCCGCTTACTTCTCCCGGCTGTTCACCCGCCGGGTCGGGAAGGCCCCCGTCGTCTTCCGCCAGCAGCAGGGCAACGTCGTCCCCGGCGGCTGGAGTGACCAGATACCGGACCCCGGCAATCCGCCGACGATCACGACGTAAGCTCGATGACCATGACCGAGACAGACCCGTCCGTACAGGCGGAACTGGACCGCCTGCGCGGTTCCATCGACAACATCGACGCCGCCGTCGTCCATATGCTCGCCGAGCGCTTCAAGTGCACCCAGCAGGTCGGCCACCTCAAGGCGCGCAACCAGCTCCCGCCCGCCGACCCGGACCGTGAGGCCCGTCAGATCGCCAGGCTGCGCAGCCTCGCCGAGAGCGCCAGACTGGACCCGGCCTTCGCCGAGAAGCTCCTCAACTTCATCGTCGCCGAGGTGATCAGGCACCACGAGCGGATCGCGGACGGGTCCGCGGCCGACAGCTGAACGGCGCCGCACCTCACCGGCCTCCGGCGGGCGCCGGCCGGTACCGGCCGCCGAGGGGCGCCCGCCGGATGACCGATCTCCGAAGGGGGCCCGCCGGATGACCGACCTCACCACGACCCACTCGGTCGACATCGGCCGCACCACGGTCGTCAAGCACTACCGAAGCTGGGACCGCGGCGAGCCGGAGCGGGAGTGGCGGACGCTCACACTCCTCGCGCGGTACGCCCCCGGGCTCGCCCCCGCACCACTGGAACGGACACCCGACCCGCCCACCGTGACGATGGAACGCCTGCCCGGCGACCCGCTGCGCGGCACGGCCGTGGCCCCCGGCCTGCTCCCCCCGCTCGCCGCCGCCGTCACCCGCTTCCAGGAGGCGGTTCCACGCGCTGAGCTCGAAGCGCTGCCCCCCAGGCTCTGGGCCCCGGGCGACATCCTCGCCGGAGTCCGTGACAAGTGCGCCACCGCCCTCGCCGAGCAGTCCGGACGTACGGCCGGGAGCGGCCGGGGGAGCGGAGCGGGCCCCGAACCGCCGGACGACCGGGAAGCGGCTCTCGCCGCCGGCGCCCGCTGGGTCCGCAATCCCGCCCTCGACGCCCTGGTTGCCGGCGAACCGGCCGCACCGGTACTCGGCTTCGCCGACGGCAACCTCGCCAACTACCTCTGGGACGGCAGCCGCATCCGGCTCGTCGACTTCGAGAGCTCCGGCCGCGCCGACCGCATCCAGGAGCTCGCCGAGATCGCCGAACACGTATCGGTATGGGTCGACAGCAGTCTCGACGCCGACGCACTCCTGGGCCACTTCCCCCTCACCCGCCCCGAGCGCGCCCGGCTCCGCGACCTGCGCCGCCTCGCCGCCCTGATGTGGCTCCTCATGCTCGACGGCGACAGCCGCACCCCCCGCCCGCGCAACCCACCGGGCACCGTGGCCCGGCAGGCAGAGCGGCTGCTCGGGCTGCTGGGCTGACCGCTGCCCGGCGGGCCCCCGCCACACCGGGTGAGCGCCCCGGCACAGTCCCGCGCTGAGCCCCCGCGACAGCCCGCCCGGAGAACCCCGGACCCGGTGCGCGGCGCCGACGGCGTACGGCACGATGGGCTCATGTCCGTACTGACGCGCGACGAAGCGCAGCTCCGAGCCCAGCTCCTCGATGTCCAGCGGTACACGATCGACCTCGATCTGACGCAGGGCGACGACACCTTCGACTCCCGCACCGCCATCCGTTTCACCGCGCGCGCGGCCGGAGACACCTTCGTCGAGCTCAAGCCCGCCGAGCTGCGCTCCGTGACGCTCGACGGACGGCCCGTCGACCCCGAGACGCTCTCCGGGAACCGGCTCCCGCTCCCCGGCATCGCGGCCGGCGAGCACGAGCTGCTGATCGACGCCGTCATGCGCTACTCGCACACCGGTGAGGGGATGCACCGCTTCACCGACCCCACCGACGGTGAGACATACGTCTACACCCAGCTGTTCATGGAAGACGTCCAGCGGGTGTTCGCCGCGTTCGACCAGCCCGACCTCAAGGCCGTCTTCGAGCTCGGTGTCACCGCCCCCGACGGCTGGACCGTCCTCTCCAACGCCGTCACCGGGCGGACCTCCGGCGGCCACTGGCAGGCCGCGCCCACCCCGCTCATCTCCACCTACCTCGTCGCCGTCGCCGCCGGCCCCTGGCACTCCGTGACCACCGAGCACGCCGGGCTCCCCTTCGGGCTGCACTGCCGCCGCTCGCTCGCCCCCCACCTCGACGCGGACGCCGATGAGATCTTCGGGATCACCCGCGCCTGCTACGACCGTTACCACGAGAAGTTCGACGAGCCGTACCCCTTCGACTCCTACGACCAGGCCTTCGTCCCGGAGTTCAACGCCGGAGCCATGGAGAATCCGGGCCTGGTCACCTTCCGCGACGAGTTCATCTACCGCTCCGCAGTCACCGAAACCGAGCGGCAGACCCGTGGCATGGTCATCGCCCACGAGATGGCCCACATGTGGTTCGGCGACCTCGTCACCCTCCAGTGGTGGGACGACATCTGGCTGAACGAGTCCTTCGCCGAGTACATGGGCTACCAGACCCTCGCCGAAGCCACCCGCTTCACCGACACCTGGGTGGACTTCGCCATCGCCCGCAAGAGCTGGGGATACGACGCCGACCAGCGCCCCTCGACCCACCCGGTCGCCCCCGACCCGGCCCTCGTCCCCGACACCGCGTCCGCGATGCTCAACTTCGACGGGATCTCCTACGCCAAGGGTGCGTCCGCACTGCGCCAGCTCGTCGTCTGGCTCGGTGAGAAGGACTTCCTCGCCGGCATCAACGCCCACTTCGCCCGGCACCGCTTCGGCAACGCCACCCTCGCCGACTTCATCGACAACCTGGCGTCCGCCACCGACCGCGACGTCCACAGCTGGGCCGCGCAGTGGCTCGGAACCACCGGCGTCGACACCCTGACGCCCACCGTCACCGAATCCGACACCACCTGGTCCCTCACCGTCGCCCGCACCGGAAGCCGCCCGCACCGCATCGCCGTCGGCGCCTACGACCACGACCCGGTCGACCCCGCCCACCTCGTGCTGCGCGAGCGCTTCGAGCTCGACGTACCCACCGAGGACGGTACGAGGACCTTCCAGAGCCGCCGCCCCGACCTGCTCATCCTCAACGACGGCGACCTCACCTACGCCAAGGTCCGTCTCGACCCGGTCTCCTGGGAGACAGCCGTACGATCCCTCTCCGGCCTGCCCGACCCGCTGACCCGCGCCGTCGTCTGGAACGCCGCACGCGACATGGTCCGCGACGGCGAACTGCCGCCCACCGCCTACCTGGACGCCGCCCTCGCCCACCTCCCGTTCGAGTCGGACCTCGCCGTGGTCCAGGGCGTCCTCGCCTTCGCCGCCACCCAGATCGCCGACCGCTACCTGCCGCCCGCCGACCGGCCGGCCGCGCTCGCCACCCTCGCCACGATCTGCCGCGCCCTGATCCGCCGCACCGAGGACGGGACCAGCACCGGCCTGCGCCTCATCGCCGTACGCCACTTCATCGACACGGCCACCCAGCCCGACGGCATCCAGGCATGGCTCGCCGACGGCGGTGTGCCCGGTGGCCCCGAACTCGACCCGGAGCTGCGCTGGCGCATCCTCCAGCGCCTCGCCGTCCTCGGAGCCGTCGACGAGAACGCCATCGACGCCGAACTCGCCCGGGACGTCAGCGCCACCGGACAGGAAGGCGCCGCCCGCTGCCGGGCCTCGCTCCCCTCACCCGAGGCCAAGGCCGCCGCCTGGCAGCGGATGTTCACCGGTGACGACTCCAACTACCTGTTCAGCGCCACCGCCCGCGGCTTCTGGCAGCCCGAACAGGCAGCACTCCTCACGGAGTACGTGCAGCGGTACTACCCGGACGCCGTGGCCCTCGCCGGCCGCCGCGGCCCGGCCATCGCCGACGCCGCGGGACGGTACGCCTTCCCCGCCCACGAAGTCACCGCCGCCGCTCTCGCCCACGGCGAAGCGTGTCTGCGCGACACCGAAATGATCCCCGCCCTGCGCCGCAAGCTCACCGACCAGCTCGACGACCTGCGGCGCGCCCTGGCGGTGCGCGGGGCATGACCCCCGGCGCGGGACGGCAGCCCCTTTTACCACCACGCGGGGCTCCGACTTCCCCCCGCACCCGGGCAATACCACTTTCGGGTTGAGCTCGTTGTGCTCTTCGGGCGCGCCGCCTGTCCCCCGTACAGGCTGGGGGCGACAGCCCCGAGCGCACCGAAGGACACCCGTATGAGTACGCCGCCACTCGCCGGAGGGGCCGCAGGGCCGAGCGCCCTGCGGCCCCTCGTCGGTACCGTCCTCGACGCGCTCCACGACGGGGCCGCGGACCGGATCGGCCCCCTGCCGGCCGGCGGCCCGCTCGCCGTCGCCGCGCGCGTACGGGCCACGGCCCACCCCGTGCTGCCCGACACCGGGACCGGCGCCGAAGAAGCCCTGCGTACCCTCGTCCACGCCATCGCCGAAGGCGCCGCCGACCCCGCGGACCCGCGCTGCGCCGCCCATCTGCACTGCCCGCCGCTCGCCGTCGCCGCAGCCGCCGACCTCGCGGCCTCCGCCCTCAACCCCTCCATGGACTCCTGGGACCAGGCACCAGCGGCCTCCGAACTCGAAACCCTGGTCACCCGCGCCCTCGCCGCGGAGATCTACCCGGCGGGCGACGCGCTCATCACCACCGGTGGCAGCGAGTCCAACCAACTGGCGCTGCTCCTGGCCCGGGAACGCCACGGCGCCGTACGGATCGTCTGCGGCGACAACGCCCACCACTCCCTGCACCGCGCCGCCTGGCTGCTCGGCCTGCCCGAGCCGCTCACCGTCCCCTCGCCCTCCGGCGTCATCGACCTCGCCGCACTCGACGAAGTACTCGCGGGAACACACGGCCCGGCCCTGGTCACGGCCACCGCCGGCACCACCGACGCCGGACTCATCGACCCGCTCCCCGAGATCGCCGACCTCTGCGACCGGCACGGCGCCGAACTCCACGTCGACGCCGCATACGGCGGACCGCTGCTCTTCAGCGCCCTCCACAAACCCCTGCTCGCCGGACTCGACCGGGCCCACTCGGTAACCCTCGACCTGCACAAACTCGGCTGGCAGCCCGTGGCGGCAGGGATCCTCGCCGTCCCCCGCCCGGCCGCCCTCGACGCGCTCACGCACCAGGCCGAGTACCTCAACGCCGACGACGACACCGAAGCGGGCCTGCCCGACCTGCTCGGACGCTCCCTGCGGACCACCCGCCGCCCCGACGTACTCAAGATCGCCGTGACACTCCGCGCCCTCGGCAGGACCGGACTCGCCGCCCTCGTCGACCGCACCTGCGCCATCGCCGCGGAACTCGCCGACCTCGTCGAGGCCCACCCGGGCCTGGAGCTCTACGACCGGCCCACCATCTCCACCGTGCTCTTCCGCCCCACCGGAGCGGACGACGCGACCGTCGCCGCCGTCCGCCGCACCCTCCTCACCGAGGGGCACGCCGTCCTCGGCCGGGCCCGCGCCGACAACCGCCTCTGGTTCAAAGCCACCCTGCTCAACCCCCACGCCACCACCGGTGACCTGGAAGCTCTCCTCAAACTCCTGGAAGGCAGTACGCCCCGATGACGGACCAGCAGCCTCCCGAAGACCAGCCCCGCGACCTGGTGGGGGTCGGCATCGGACCGTTCAACCTGTCCCTCGCAGCCCTTGCCCACCCCCTCGCCGGGCTCTCCACCACCTTCTACGAGCAGCGCCCCGCCTTCCACTGGCACCCCGGCCTCCTCATTGAGGACGCCACCCTCCAAGTGCCCTTCCTCGCGGATCTGGTGACCCTCGCCGAACCGGCCAGCCCCTGGTCGTTCCTCAGTTACCTCAAGGAACGCGAGCGGCTCTTCCCCTTCTACTTCGCCGAGCACTTCCACATCAGGCGCACCGAGTACGACGCCTACTGCCGATGGGTCAGCGAGAACCTGCCGGGACTCCACTTCGGTCACCAGGTGGACGCCATCCGCTGGAACGCCGAACGCGCCCTCTTCGAAGTCGATTTCACCAAGCTCGACGCCGAAGGAGAGGCCGAGGCGCTCGGCCGGACCCACACCCGGAACCTGGCACTCGGCGTCGGCACCGAGCCGTACGTCCCGGAGACGCTCAAGCCGCTCGCCGAAGCGCCCTCCGTGCCCGTCGTGCACTCCTCCGACTACCTCGCCAGCCGCGAAAGGCTGCTCACCGCAGGACACATCACCGTCATCGGCGCGGGCCAGTCCGGCGCCGAGATCTTCCTCGACCTGCTCAGGGCCCGCCCCGCGGGCCACGAGAAGATCACCTGGATCGCCAGGACCGAGGCGTTCGCCCCCATGGAGTACTCCAAACTCGGCCTGGAACACTTCACCCCCGACTACACCCGCTACTTCCACCAACTGCCCGAAGCCGCCCGTGACTCCCTGGCTCCCCAGCAGTGGCAGCTCCACAAGGGCATCGACGCCGACACCATCTCCGCCATCCACAGCGAGCTCTACCGCCGCACCCAGCACGGAGGCTGGCCCGACGCGGTCCTCACCCCGGGCGTCACCGTCCGCACGGCAGGACGCGTCGCCACCACCAAGGTCGAACTCCACCTCGAACACGCCCGGCAGGGCACCCGCTCCCGTCTCACCACCGACGCCGTGGTCCTCGCCACCGGCTACCGGGAGCGCCCGCTCGACGGAATGCTCGCCGGCCTCGACCCCTACATGCGGCGCGACGCGTCCGAGCGCCCCCGCATCGACGACCAGTACCGGCTGCTCCTCGACCCGGCGGTCACCGGCTCCGTCTACGTGCAGAACGCCGAACGCCACACCCACGGCGTCGGCGCCCCCGACCTCGGACTCGCCGCCTGGCGCAGCGCGACGATCCTCAACTCCCTCACCGGGAAGAACCCCTATCCGCTGCCCCGGCGCACCGCGTTCACCAGCTTCGGCCTCGACCGCGAACGCGCCCTGCCCCCGCAGCGGCGTCCCGGGCTCGTCCCCCTGTCAGGACACAGCTGACGGGGCCCCGACCGGGCCGGTTCACCCGGCCCTGCCGGACAGCCCGCCACGACGAGGCCTCCCGTCACCGGAGGGCGGCACCCGCCCTCCGGTGACGACGCGACCTCGCGGACACGGCCTAGAAGACCGGCGTGCCGCCCCGCGTCAGCTTCCAGTCCACCGAGGCGAACTCCGATGCGTCCACCGTGCCCTTCGCCTGTACCCACGCGATGATCGTGTTCCGGATCTCGTCCGAATTGGCCCACAGCTGCTTGGCCGCGGGCACATGCGGGAAGTTCCCGCCGCCGCTCGCCCGGTAGTTGTTCACCGCCAGCACGAACTGCGCCGCGGGGTCGATCGCCTTGCCGCCGAACGACAGCTTCGCGATCCGTGAGCCGGCCGCCTGGGCGATGTCGATCTCGTACGTCAGACCCGACACCGCGTCGTAGTTGTAGTCCGGGGTGTCGTCCGCGTTCGTCAGCTTCGACGTGTCCACCGGGCCGCCTGCGGGCGTCTGCACGTAGTAGCGCGCCGAGAACTCCAGATAGTCCTTGATCTGCGCTCCCGTCACCAGCCGCGCCTCCAGCGTGTTCTCGAACGGATAGAGCCCGGCCGCGTCCTTGATCGTCACGTTCCCCGCGGGAATCTGCGCCGTACGCGAGAAACACGACGCCTGCGAGAGCACCGGCAGTGCCGCGTACTCGCCACCGGCCAGCGCTGCCTTCACCGTGTCGGTCTGGACGGCATTGATCAGGTCGATGATCGGCTCGTCCTTCCACGGCGCGTCCGCCGTCGTCATCGCGGCGGCGGACGTCCCGATCACCTCGTTGACGTACGCCACGACCTTCTTGTGCTCGTCGGTCAGCAACTTGACGAGCTGCGGGTCCTCGGCCGCGGTATTCGAGTTCAGCACCCGCGCACCCGCCTTCTCGACCGCCCAGCGCCCCTTCTCCCACACCAGGTCGAAGTCGAAGACGGTGAGCCGCTCGCCCCACATCAGCGGCTCGGAGAGGACAACGCTCCTGCCCGTCTTCTTGTTCACCACGAACTTCTCGGGGATCTCCAGATGCGCGTGACCCACCAGGATCGCGTCGATCCCCTCCACCTGCTCGGCCACCAGAGCGGCCGCGTTCTCCACGTACGGGATCTGGTCACCGTACGAGGACGTACCGCTGGCCCCCGAATGCGCCGCCACGATCACCACGTCGGCGCCCATCGAACGCAGCCGCGGAACGTACTTCGCCGCCTGCTCCTCAAGCCCGGGGAACACCATCTTGCCCTGGACGTTCGCCTTGTCCCAGATGGCGATGCCCGGGTTGGTCAGCCCGAGGACCGCGACCTTCACGTCCCGCCCGTGCGGGGTGCGGATAGTCTTGAACACATACGGCGCGAACGCCGGCTTCAGCGTCCTGGCGTCCAGCGCGTTGGCCCCGAGCAGCGGGAACCGGCACTGCTGCTCGAACTTCCGGAGCACCGGAATCCCGTAGTTGAACTCGTGGTTGCCCAGTGCCGCCGCGTCATATCCGATGTGGTTCATCGCCTGCGCCATCGGATGCACCGGGCCGTGCTTCGCCGTGATCGGGTCGATCTTCGCGTAGTAGTAGGACAGTTGGGTGCCCTGGATGGTGTCGCCCGCGTCGATCATCAGGGTGTTGTGACGGCCCTTCTCCGCGCGGATCCCGCTCACCAGCGTCGAGATCTTCGCCAGCCCGACATCGTTGTGCGCGGCGTCGTCGAACTCCTTGTCCGTGAAGTAGTCCCAGTTGAAGAGGTTGCCGTGCAGATCGGTCGTCCCCATCACGGTGAACGAGTAACGCCGCTGCGGACGCCCGTGACCGTGGCCATGGCCGCGCTCCTGCGCCTCGGCGGGCACCGCGGTGCCTCCCGCGATGGCCACACAGGCGCCGGCTGCGGCCGAAGTACCCAGGAACGTCCTACGGTTGAGCGGCATCTCGTCTCCCTAGTCACGAAGCACAACGCGCGTAGATGCGGAACGGCATCCATGCACAACGCGCGTAGATTCTGACCCAGGAGCCGTGCGGCGCAACACCCCCCGCACGTTTCGATCTGGTGACCGGCGACTGTCGTACCGGGGTGCGAGAGTAGGGACCATGAGCGACAGGACTCCGCAGCCCCCCGCCCCCTACGGCACCCCCGAGGCGCCCCGTGTCGCGGTCCGCGGCGAGGCGACTCTGGAGGTCGACCCCGAGACCGCCACCCTCACCGTCACCGCCAACGCCCGCGGCAAGGACCGGCGCGCGGCACTCGACGACCTCACCAGGCGCAACGCCGCCATCCTCGAACTGGCCGGGGGATACGGCGCCGCCGTCGAGAAACTGGAGAGCGGCGCACTCTCCATCAGCCCCGAACTCACCCCGCACGGCAGGGGTGAGCGGATCCGCGCCTACGCGGGCCAGGTCCGGATCACCGTCGTGATGAACGACTTCACCGCGCTCGGGGAGCTCACCACGCGCCTCGCCGCACTGGACCTGACCCGTGTCGAGGGGCCCTGGTGGGCGCTGCGCCCCGGCTCGCCCGCCCACCGCGACGCCCGCCACCAGGCTGTCCAGGACGCCGTCACCCGGGCCCGCGAGTACGCCCAGGCACTCGGCGCCGGACTGTCCGCCCTCGTCGAACTCTCCGACCCCGGCGCGGACGGTGCCCGCCCGCCGGCCCCCGGATTCGCAGGTGGCCCCGGATTCCGGTCGGCCGCTCCCGGCGCGGCCGACGACGTCCCCGCCATCGACCTCCAGCCTCAGCGCCAGACCGTCTACGCGACTGTCAACGCCCGCTTCACCATGACCCCACCCGTGCTCTGAGCCCCTGACCGCACTGCCCCGTGGAATTCACGGCCCGGATTTCCGTACGCGGCTTCCGGAATTGCTCATCGGAGCGCGCCCCCGCACAATTCAACAGTTGTCAATAGCCTTAAAGGTAAAGGTGGTTGAGTCGTCATGTGTGGCCAATCACTTACCCGTCGGTAAGGCCTAGGCTCGAACCATGCGCCGAGCAAAGATTGTTTGTACCCTGGGCCCCGCCACCGACTCGTACGACCAGATCAAGGCCTTGGTCGACGCCGGTATGGACATGGCCCGCTTCAACCTCAGCCACGGCAGCTACGCCGAGCACGAGGAGCGTTACCACCGCGTACGCAAGGCGGCGGAGGAGGCCGGCCGCAGCGTCGGCATCCTCGCCGATCTTCAAGGTCCGAAGATCCGCCTCGGGCGTTTCGCCGAAGGGCCGGTACTCCTCGAACGCGGCGACGAGTTCACCATCACCGTCGCCCCCGGTGCCAGGGGCGACCGGAGCAGCTGCGGCACCACGTACGACGGGCTCGCCGGCGACGTCACCACGGGTGAGCGCATCCTCGTGGACGACGGCAAGGTCGCCCTCGAAGTCACCTCGGTCGACGGCCCCCGCGTCCACACGATGGTCATCGAGGGCGGCATGGTCTCCGACCACAAGGGCCTCAACCTCCCCGGTGTGGCGGTGTCCGTCCCCGCGATGTCCGACAAGGACGCCGAGGACCTCCGCTGGGCGCTGCGGACCGGCGCCGACGTCATCGCCCTCTCCTTCGTACGCAGCGGACAGGACATCACTGAGGTCCACCGCATCATGAAGGAGGAGGGCCGCAGGCTCCCCGTCATCGCCAAGATCGAGAAGCCGCAGGCCGTCGAGAACATCGACGACATCGTCGCGGCTTTCGACGGCATCATGGTCGCCCGTGGTGACCTGGGCGTGGAAATGCCGCTCGAACAGGTGCCGATCGTCCAGAAGCGCGCGATCAAACTGGCCAAGCGCAATGCCAAACCGGTCATCGTCGCGACCCAGATGCTCGACTCGATGATCGACAACTCCCGGCCCACCCGCGCGGAGGCATCCGATGTCGCCAACGCGGTCATCGACGGCACAGACGCCGTGATGCTCTCCGGTGAGACCAGCGTCGGCAAGTACCCGGTGGAGACGGTCAGGACGATGGGCCGCATCGTGGAGGCCGCCGAGGAGGACATCCTCGCCCTGGGTCTGCCCCCGCTCACCGACCGCAACAAGCCCCGCACTCAGGGCGGTGCCGTCGCCCGTGCCGCCGCCGAGATGGGCGACTTCCTCGGCGCGAAGCTGCTCGTGGCCTTCACCCAGTCCGGCGACACCGCCAAGAGGCTGTCGCGGTACCGCTCGCCGATCCCGCTGCTGGCCTTCACCCCGGACCCGGCGACCCGCGCCCAGCTCACCCTCACCTGGGGCGTCGAGACCTACCTGGGCCCGCACGTGGACTCCACGGACGAGATGGTCGCCCAGGTCGACGAGCAGCTCCTGAAGGCGGGCCGCTGCCGCAAGGGCGACATCGTCGTGATCACGGCAGGCTCCCCGCCCGGCGTCGCGGGCTCCACCAACCTGGTCCGCGTCCACCACGTCGGGGAGGACGACTCACCGAAGTAGCAGACCGGGGAATGGGCGCCCGCGCGGGCGCCCATGAGGGCCGCGGACGCACGTCACGTTCTCGCCGTACTCGACCCGGTCCCTGTGCGGCCGGCATGAGACTCAACGTTCGGCCACGCCAGAAGCCTTCGTGGTCGTGACCTGTGGTCGGGCCAGGAGTTCCGGTCACGGCAAAGGCGGATGTTCACGGGAAAGTGAACATCCGCCTTTTTTGTCACATGTGCCCGGTGTGGGATTCGAACCCACATGCCCAAAGGGCACGGCATTTTGAGTGCCGCGAGTCTGACCAGTTCCTCCAACCGGGCAAGCCGGAGAGCTATCGAGCAGTGTACCGGTTCACATCGAGTCGCCGCTGCTAGGTAGGCTGCGTAGGCAGTAACGCCTGCCCGGCCCGCAATGAGGAGCCCCCGTGACCGCCCCCGAGCCGCCCCAGCCCGACGCCGACGACGACAAGTCGCACGTCCCGCCGCTGACGACCCGCGTCGTCATCGCTGAGGACGAGGCCCTCATCCGCCTCGACCTCAAAGAGATGCTCGAAGAAGAGGGTTACGCGGTCGTCGGCGAAGCCGGTGACGGTCAGCAGGCCATCGACCTGGCCCGCGAGCACCGGCCCGACCTGGTGATCCTCGACGTGAAGATGCCCGTGCTCGACGGTATCTCCGCAGCCGAGAAGATCACCGAGGAGTCCATCGCCCCGGTCCTGATGCTGACCGCCTTCTCGCAGCGCGACCTCGTGGAGCGGGCCCGGGACGCCGGAGCGATGGCGTACCTCGTGAAGCCGTTCTCGAAGAGCGACGTCGTGCCCGCCATCGAGATGGCCGTGTCCCGCTTCACCGAGCTGAAGGCCCTGGAGCAGGAGGTCGCGGACCTCTCGCAGCGGCTGGAGACGAGGAAGCTGGTGGACCGGGCCAAGTCGGTGCTGCAGACGCAGTACGGGCTGACCGAGCCCGCCGCTTTCCGGTGGATCCAGAAGACGTCGATGGACCGCCGGATGTCGATGCAGCAGGTCGCCGAGGCCGTCATCGAGGACGCCGAGGAGAAGAAGGCGGCCAAGGAGCAGTAGGCGCCGGCACGACGGTGAAAAGCCGAAGAGCCGGACGGCCCGCCCCGGAGAGGGGTGGGCCGTCCGGCTGTGTGCTGCGGAGACCGCGTTCAGTCCTCGCCGAGGTACGCCTTGCGGACCGACTCGTCGTGGAGCAGGTCGTGGCCGGTGCCGGAGAGCGAGATTCTGCCGATCTCCATGACGTAGCCATGGTCGGCCAGCGAGAGCGCGGCCTGCGCGTTCTGCTCGACGAGCAGGATCGTCATGCCCTGGGACTTGAGCTCGACGATGGTCTCCATGATCTTCTGCATCATGATCGGTGAGAGGCCCATGGAGGGCTCGTCGAGCATCAGCAGCTTGGGCTGCGACATCAGTGCGCGGCCCATGGCGAGCATCTGCTGCTCGCCGCCGGACAGGGTGCCCGCCGCCTGCTTCCGGCGTTCGCCCAGGATCGGGAAGAGATCGTAGGCGCGCTGGATGTCCTTCTCGATGCCGTCCTTGTCGTCCCTGAGGAACGCCCCGAGCTGGAGGTTCTCGAAGATCGACAGGCGCGGGAAGATGTGCCGCCCCTCGGGGGAGTGGGCCAGGCCGAGGGCGACGACCTTGTGGGCCGGGACGCTCGCGAGCGGCTTCCCGTCGAAGGTGATCGTGCCGCCGGCCGGTTTGATCAGCCCCGAGAGAGTGCGCAGGGTGGTGGTCTTGCCCGCGCCGTTGGTGCCGATCAGCGTGACGACCTGACCGGCTTCGACGCTGAAGGAGATGCCCTTGACGGCTTCGATCTTGCCGTAGGCGACCCTGAGGTCCTGGACCTCCAGGAGAGCGGTCACTGGGTGTCTCCTTCGGTACCGGTGGAGCTGGTGGTACTGGTCGTGCTGGTGGGGCCTGTCCCGCTCTGGGCCTCGGCTGCTTCGACCTCGGCCACCTCCTCGTCGCCTGGGGCGCCCTCGAAGGGGGTCCCGAGGTAGGCGGCGATGACACGCTCGTCACCCTGGACGACCTCGGATGTGCCCTCGACGAGCTTCTCGCCCTGGACGAGGACGGCGACGCGGTCGCAGAGGTTGAAGATGAACCGCATGTCGTGCTCGATGACGAGCACGGCGATGCCCTGGTCGCGGATGGCGAAGACGAGCTCCTCGGTGGCGCGGGTCTCCTGCGGGTTCATCCCGGCGGTGGGCTCGTCGAGCAGCAGCAGGCCCGGTTCGCTGGCGAGGGCGCGGGCGATTTCGAGCTTGCGCTGTTCGCCGTACGGGAGGTTGCGCGCGAGGTGTCCGGCCTTGTGCGCGAGGCCGATGAACTCCAGTAGTTCGGTGGCCCGTTCGCGGGACTTCGCTTCGGCCCGGTGGAAACCGGGGCCGCGCAGGATGGCGGACCAGAGGCCCTCCTTGGTCCTGGTGTGGCGTCCGACGAGGACGTTCTCCAGGACCGTCATGTTGGCGAAGAGCCGGATGTTCTGGAAGGTACGGGCGATGCCTGCCTTGGTGACGAGGTGCGGTTTGGGCGGCAGGACGGTGCCCTTGTAGCTGACCTTGCCCTCGGTGGGGACGTAGAGGCCGGTGAGGCAGTTGAAGAAGGTGGTCTTCCCGGCGCCGTTGGGGCCGATGAGGCCGACGATCTCCCCGGCATTGACGGTGAGATCGACGTCGCGTACGGCGGTGAGGCCGCCGAAGCGCATGATGACGCCTTCGGCCCGGAGCACGGGCGCACCGGTGGCTTCCGGGGCAGGCGCGGTCGTCTGGGTGGTCATGTCGTTCCTCACGCCCCTGCCTTGCCTGCGGCGACGGTGTCGTCGCCGGATGTGCGTGGTGCCGGCAGACCGGGCGCGTCGTCGTGGAATTCGAGCTGGCGCCGCCTGTTGGCGATGACGCCTTCGGGGCGGAAGCGCATCAGCAGGACGAGTGCGATGCCGAAGGCGAGCAGTTCGTACTGCTTGAGGAAACCGAGCTTCTCCGGAATGAGGTAGAGGAAGGTGGCGCCGAGGATCGGGCCGCCGACCGTGCCCATCCCGCCGAGTACCACGGCGGCCAGCAGGAAGGCCGAGTTGGGCGGAGCGGCTCCGGCGAACTGGTACGGGGCGGGCGTCACGCTGTAGGTCACGTGGGCGCTGACCGTACCGGCGAGACCCGCGAGCGTGGCGCCGAGTGCGAAGGCGATGAGCTTGACCCGGAAGCCGTTGATGCCCATGGCGGTGGCTGCCGTCTCGTCCTCACGGATGGCGATCCAGGAGCGGCCGATACGGGAGTCCGCCGCGCGGTTGAAGACCAGGACGACGAGCCCGGTGATCACCAGCATGAGCAGGAAGTAGTTGGCGAACCGGCCGAGGGTGAATCCGGCGATGTCGTGGGACGCCCCGAGGTTGAACCCGAAGAGCTCCAGGTCCGGGATGGAGGGGATGCCGTTGGGGCCGTTGGTGATGTCGGGGCCCGACGAGCCGTCCATGCTGTTCACGGCGATGCGGAAGATCTCCCCGAACCCCAGGGTGACGATGGCGAGGTAGTCGCCGCGCAGTCGCAGGGTGGGGGCGCCGATCAGGACGCCGAAGACCAGGGAGGCCGCCATTCCGGTCAGGGCAGCTGCCCAGAAGGGGAATTGGACGCCGGAGAAGGTGGAGAACTCGGAGCCGGAGACCAGGGCAGCCGCGTACGCGCCGACGCCGAGGAAGGCGACGTAGCCGAGGTCGAGGAGCCCGGTGAGGCCGACGACGATGTTGAGGCCGAGAGCGACGGTGCCGAAGATGAGGATGTTCACGCCGAGGTTGGCGTTGTGGTCCTCGCTCTGGGTGAACGGGAAGACCGCTGCCGCCAGGAACGCCATCGAGGTGGCGAAACCTTTGTGCCGGGCGTTGAGTGCCGAGAAGCGGTCGGTGAGTCCGGCGCCGAAGAGCGCCCAGGCGCTGAAGACGACGAGCAGGACGAAGGCGACGAAGACCTCCGGCTGTTCGTCGGGGACTCCGATGCCGTACGTGAACACGATCAGGCCGAGCACGGTGGCCGCTGTGATGACGACGCGCTGCCCCCAGGCCGGCAGGGCGCGGGCGGCGGGGATCGGGTCGGCCTTGGCGAAGTAGGACTTCGCCGTGGTGCCGGGCCGGGGCAGGGCGAGTGTGCCGACGAGGGCGAGTACCGCGCCGACGGCGGCGACCCAGCCGCCGGGGTCGAGGTTGACGAGACCGCCGAGCTCGAAGGCGATGGCGAGTACGACGTACCAGACGACGGCGAAGGAGGCGAGCGCCGCCAGGAAGACCGGGGCGGTCGCACCGCTGGGGTTGAGCCAGCGCAGTCCGCGTACACGGGCATGGCTGAGGACGAAGAGCAGGGTGACGACGCCGCCGATGACCGCCAGGAGCTGGAGGCCCGACGGGTCTCCGGAGTAGGTCAGGTCGTCGGCGAAGTCCGGCTTCCAGGTCCAGGAGAGGAAGGCGCTCGCGATGGTGACGACGGCGCCGGCGACGGTGAGTGCGCGGGCGGCGGTCAGCGGAAGCGGGACGATGGGCGAGGCACCGGTGGGCTCGTTGAGTTCGTTGGTGGTCATGGTCGTCACGCCCTGTCCGCGACGCGTTCGCCCAGTAGGCCTTGTGGTCGTAGGAGCAGTACGAGGATCAGCAGGACGAAGGCCCAGACCGCGGACCACGCCTGGCCGCCGAGCTGCTGCATGCCGGGGACCTGGTCGATGTAGGCGGTGGCCAGGACTTCGGCGACGCCGAGTACGAGGCCGCCGAGCATGGCGCCGTAGATGTTGCCGATGCCGCCGAGCACGGCCGCGGTGAAGGCCTTGAGGCCGGCCTGGAAGCCCATGCTGTAGTCGACGTTGCCGATCTTGAAGCCGTACGCGATGCCGGCGACGGCTGCGAAGAGGCCGCCGATGGCGAAGGCGATGACGATGATGCGGTTGGTGTCGATGCCCATGAGCTGGGCGGTGTCGGGGTCCTGGGCGGTGGCCTGCATGGCGCGGCCGGTACGGGAGGTCCGGGTGAAGATCGCGAGTGCGGCCATGCAGAGGGGGGCCGCGATGATCAGGAAGAGGTCGCCGCTCTGGATGTCGATGGAGCCGAGATGGTACGGGCCGCCGGGCAGGGGCGGGAAGACGCGGGCGTTCTCCGCACCCGGGTACCAGTTGAAGACCGCCTGCTGCAGGGCGAGGGAGAGTCCGATGGCGGTGATGAGCGGGGCGAGCCGTGGTGCGCCGCGCAGTGGCCGGTAGGCGAAGCGTTCGGCTCCGACGGCGACGAGCACGGCGACGATGGCGCCGCCTACCAGCATGGCCGGCAGGGCTATCCACATCGAGGTGCCGTCGGGCAGCACGTACATGTAGACCGTCAGTGCGCCGAAGCCGCCGGTCATGAATATCTCGCCGTGGGCGAAGTTGATGAGCTGGACGATGCCGTACACCATCGTGTATCCGATGGCGATCAGCCCGTACATCGAGCCGAGGAACAGCCCGTTGGCCAGCTGTTGCGGCAGGGAGTTCACCGCATGGCCTCCATGTGGGTGGGAAGTGAGCGAAGGGAGACGGCGGGCCGCGCGGTGACTGGTGGTCGTGGCCGCGCGGCCCTGTGCGCTGCGGTGTTCCTGGTCAGCTGGTGGGCTTGTAGACGCCGCTCTTGACGGCCTTCCAGGCGCCGTTCTTGACCTGGTAGACGGTGAGCTGCTTGTTGGTGGTGTCGCCGTACTGGTCGAACGACACGTGGCCGGCGATGCCGTCGAAGTCCGTCTTCTGGACGGCGTCGACGATCTGCTGGCGGGCGTCGGACGGGACCTTGCCGTCCTTCACGACGGAGCCGACGGCCTTGATGATGGCGGTGGCGGCGTCGTAGGAGTACCCGCCGTAAGTCCCGTAGTCACCGGTGTACTTGGCGGCCTTGTACTTGCTGATGAAGTCCTTGGCGGCCGGAAGGGACTCGACGGGGACACCGACGGAGGTGGCGAGGTCGCCCTCGGCGGCCTTGCCCGCGGTCTTGATGTAGGTCGGCGAGAACATGCCGTCGCCGCCCATGAGCGGGATGTGGGCGCCGGCGTCCTTCAGCTGCTTGGTGATGATCTGGGACTCGTCGTACTGGCCGCCGTAGTAGAGGATGTCGGCGCCGGAGTTCTTGATCTTGGTGACGAGAGTGGAGAAGTCCTTGTCACCGGTGTTGACGTGGTCCTGGCCGGCCAGCTTGCCGCCCGCCTTGAGGAAGTTGGACTTGAAGAGCTTGGCGAGACCCGCGCCGTAGGTCTGCTTGTCGTCGACGACGAAGACCTTCTTCTTCTTGAGCGTCTGGCCCGCGTACTGCGCGGCGAAGCCGCCCTGGAGGGCGTCCGTGGTCGCGGTGCGGAAGTACGTCTTGTACGGGCGGGTCTTCGAGGTCTGCCAGTTCTTGCCCTGGGTGAGCTCGGGTGCGGTGTTCGCCGGGGATATCTCCACCAGGTTGGCGGTGGCGAAGACCTGCTGCATGGTCTGCGCGACGCCGGAGTTGAGCGGCCCGACGACGCCGAGGACGTTCTTGTCGGCGACCAGGGCGGAGGCGTTCTGCTGGCCCGTGGGCGGCAGGGCCTTGTCGTCGAGTGCCTTGATGGCGAACTTCACGCCGGGAACGGTGTTGTTCTTGTTCGCGTCATCGATGGCGACCCTGACGCCGCCCTGGATGCCGAGGCCGGTGGCGGAGTTCGCTCCGGTGAGGGGCGCGTCGACACCGATGACGACCTCGGTCTTGTTGTCGCTGCTGCCCTTGTTGTCCTTGTTGTCGCGCGATCCACAAGCCGTGAGCGTCAGTGCGCCTGTGGTCAGCACGGTGGTGAGTATGAGCAACGAACGCTGTCGCACGATGAATCCTCTCCCTGGCGCCGCCGCCTCTGCTGAGGCGCCGTAGGTCTCGCCGGGCCGTACTGGGATGGTGCAGAGCCGTGCTGCAGACGTGCCCGGCGGCGCGGTGACTGGGCGTGACTCTAAGCGCAGGTGGCGGAAGTGCGGACCGTTGAAGGTCAGGATGTGACTGTCTTGTTATGCCCGGAGGGGTGAACGGTGTGGGCAGTGCGGACAGTTGGGAGAAATGCGGTCACCACGTATCTGCCCGCATAATGAGAACGTGCAGTTCCGCTAAGGGGCTTGAGGCGATCTTGGTGCTGTCGGCCCCGGGCAGTGAGGGTGGCGCGAAACCGCCGCCGGACCGGCCGGCGGCGGGGCGCGGGGGCGCCGATGGGGCGTCCCTTCATTGCGTTCTTATTACGCAGGGTTACGTGAAAATGCCACGACCGGTGTGTTGCGTGACGGGTCCGGCCGCTGGGCGCGGGTGCGTCGACGCCCGGGTGGGCCCGTCAGCCCGCGGAGCCTCAGGGGTCCCTGCACTAAGCCCGTCCGGCGATCCGGACGGGCTTAGTGCAAGGGACCCCTTAGGGGGTGACGTCGCGCAGCAGGCAGGTGAGCCGGGCCGTGCAGACCCGCTTGTCCTGTTCGTCGGTGATGACGATCTCGTAGGTGGCGGTGGAGCGCCCGCGGTGCACGGGGGTCGCCACCCCGGTGACCAGCCCGTTCCGGGCGCCCCGGTGGTGGGTGCAGTTGAGGTCGACACCGACGGCGAGCTTGGAGGGGCCGCCGTGCAGCATGGAGCCGATGGAGCCGAGGGTCTCGGCGAGAACGGCGGAGGCGCCGCCGTGCAGCAGGCCGTAGGGCTGGGTGTTGCCCTCGACGGGCATGGTTCCGACGACGCGGTCCGCGGCGGCCTCGATGATCCGTACGTCCATCCGCTCGCCGAGGTGGCCTGCGGAGAACAGGCCTGGCAGGTCGACGCCGAGGGATGCGTACTCGTCGATGACCTCTTGAGGGAACTTCACGGTGGTCTGCTCGCCCATGGTGGTCCGGCTCCGATCGTCGTGGCGGCTGCTGAACTGCGTACCGGCCGCAGGTGTCCGTCGGGCCTGCGCGCCGGTGGCCTGAGCAAACGCTTAGGCCTCGCCGGATTGTTCCAGACGGACCACTACTGACTTGCTCACGGGGGTGTTGCTGACGTCGGCGGTCGCGTCCAGCGGGACGAGGACATTCGTCTCGGGGTAGTACGCGGCGGCGCAGCCGCGGGCGGTGGGATAGTGCACCACCCGGAAGCCGGGCGCCCGCCGCTCGACGCCGTCCTTCCACTCGCTGACGAGATCGGTGTACGAGCCCTCGGCGAGACCGAGGTCCCGGGCGTCCTCCGGGTTGACCAGGACGACGCGGCGGCCGCCCTTGATGCCGCGGTAGCGGTCGTCCAGACCGTAGATCGTGGTGTTGTACTGGTCGTGCGAGCGCATGGTCTGCAGCAGCAGCCGGCCTTCGGGCAGCTTCGGGTACTCGACGGGTGCGGCGGTGAAGTTCGCCTTGCCGGTGGCCGTGGGGAAGCGGCGCTCGTCCCGCGGGGCGTGCGGGAGCGAGAAACCACCGGGCACGGCGACGCGGGTGTTGAAGTTCTCGAAGCCCGGCACGACGCGCGAGATCCGGTCCCGGATCGTGGCGTAGTCCTTCTCGAACTCCTCCCAGCCGACCGTGGACGCGTCGCCGAGGACCGCGCGCGCCATCCGCGCGACGATGGCCGGCTCGGACAGGAGGTGGGGGCTCGCCGGAGCGAGGTTCCCCCGGGAGGCGTGGACGAGGCCCATGGAGTCCTCGACGGTGACGAACTGCTTCCCGCCCGCCTGGACGTCCTTGTCGGTGCGCCCCAGGGTGGGGAGGATCAGGGCACGGGTACCGGTGACGGTGTGCGAGCGGTTCAGTTTGGTCGACACCTGCACGGTGAGTGAGGCGCGGCGCATCGCCGCCTCGGTGACGTCGGTGTCGGGTGTCGCGCCGACGAAGTTCCCGCCCATGGCGAAGAAGACCTTGGCGTGGCCGTCGCGCAGTGCCTCGATGGCCCGGACGACGTCGAAGCCGTGGTGGCGGGGTGAGGTGATGCCGAATTCCTCGTCCAGGGCGTCGAGGAATTCCGGGGCGGGCCGCTCGAAGATCCCCATCGTGCGGTCGCCCTGGACATTGGAGTGCCCGCGCACGGGGCAGACGCCCGCGCCGGGGCGGCCGATGTTGCCGCGCAGCAGGAGGAAGTTGACGACTTCGCGGATGGTCGGCACCGCGTGCTTGTGCTGGGTGAGGCCCATGGCCCAGCAGACGATGGTCCGCCTGGACGCGAGGACGAGTTCCAGTGCCTGCTCGATGTCCGTGCGGGAGAGACCGGTGGCCGTGAGCGTCGCGTCCCAGTCGGCGGCGCGCGCGGCGGTGGCGAACTCCTCGTACCCGTGGGTGTGTTCCCGTACGAAGAGCTCGTCGGTCGCGCCCTCGGTCTCGATGATCAGTTTGTTCAGGAGGCGGAAGAGCGCCTGGTCGCCGCCTATGCGTATCTGCAGGAAGAGGTCGGTGAGGGCCGAACCCCTGACCATGCCCTGCGGGGTCTGCGGGTTCTTGAAGCGCTCCAGGCCCGCCTCGGGCAGCGGATTCACCGAGATGATCTTCGCGCCGGCGGCCTTGGCCTGCTCCAGGGCCGAGAGCATCCGCGGATGGTTGGTGCCCGGGTTCTGCCCGGCGACGATGATCAGGTCGGCCTGGTGCATGTCGTCGAGGGAGACGCTGCCCTTGCCCACGCCGATCGTCTCCGAGAGCGCCGAACCGGACGACTCGTGGCACATGTTCGAGCAGTCGGGCAGGTTGTTGGTGCCGTAGGCGCGGGCGAAGAGCTGGAGGAGGAACGCGGCCTCGTTGCTGGTACGGCCCGAGGTGTAGAAGAGCGCCTCGTCGGGGGAGTCCAGGGCCCGCAGCTCCTCGGCGATGATCGCGAAGGCCCGCTCCCAGCTGACCGGCTCGTACCGGTCGCCGCCCTCGGGCAGGAGCATCGGCTGGGTGATCCGGCCCTGCTGCCCCAGCCAGTACCCACTGCGCGAGGCGAGATCGGCGACGGTGTGCTCGGCGAAGAACGCCGGTGTGACGCGGCGCAGTGTCGCCTCCTCGGCGACGGCCTTGGCGCCGTTCTCGCAGAATTCCGCGGTGTGCCGTTTGCCGCCCTCGGGCCAGGCGCAGCCGGGACAGTCGAAGCCGTCCTTCTGGTTGACCTTGAGCAGGGTCCTCGCGGTGCGCACCACGCCCATCTGCTGCTGTGCCATCTGCAGGGTGTGGCCGATGGCGGGCAGCCCTGCGGCGGCGTGCTTGGGGGCCGCGACCTGCGGCGCGTCCTGGACCGGGTCACCTGCGGGCGGCTTGGCAGCCATGGCGCTCTCCTTCGAGCGGGCGGATCCGACGTACGCCCACGATCCTGTCACGCGCCACCGACAGGAGCTCCGGGCAGGTGTGCGGAGGTCTGGATTGTCAGTGCTCCGTGGCAGGATCGGACCCGTGGCAAAGACAGCATCGAAGCAGACCGCAGACACCCGCCCCCGCCTGCTCCTCATGGACGGGCACTCTCTGGCGTACCGGGCGTTCTTCGCGCTGCCCGCGGAGAATTTCACGACCGCGAGCGGTCAGACGACGAACGCTGTGTACGGCTTCGCGTCGATGCTGGCGAATACGCTGCGTGATGAGGCGCCCACGCACTTCGCGGTGGCCTTCGACGTCTCGCGGAAGACCTGGCGCGCCGAGGAGTTCCCCGAGTACAAGGCGAACCGCTCGAAGACGCCCGACGAGTTCAAGGGCCAGGTCGAGCTGATCGGTGAAGTGCTGGACACGATGCGGGTGGACCGCTTCGCCATCGAGGGCTTCGAGGCCGACGACGTCATCGCGACGCTCGCCACCCAGGCCGAGGCGGCCGGTTTTGACGTGCTGATCGTCACCGGCGACCGGGATTCCTTCCAGCTGATCACCGACCACGTGACCGTGCTGTACCCGACCAAGGGTGTATCGGAGCTGACCCGCTTCACACCCGAGAAGGTCGAGGAGAAGTACGGGCTGACCCCGCAGCAGTACCCGGACTTCGCGGCGCTGCGCGGAGACCCGTCGGACAATCTCCCGGGAATCCCCGGCGTCGGCGAGAAGACGGCCGCGAAGTGGATCAATCAGTTCGGTTCGTTCGCCGAGCTGGTGGAGCGCGCCGACGAGGTCAAGGGCAAGGCCGGGCAGAATTTCCGCGATCACCTGGAGTCGGTGCGGCTCAACCGCCGGCTCACCGAGATGGTCCGCGACGTCGAGCTGCCGAAGGGCCCGGCCGACCTGGAGCGCGCCGCGTACGACCGGGAGGCGTTCGCGCACGTACTGGACGTGCTGGAGATCCGTAACCCGAGCCTGCGCGAGCGGCTGCTGGCCGTCGACCCGGGCGCGGCGGACGAAGCCCAGCAGGCCCCGGCCGCCGGGGTGGAGCTGGACGGATCCGTGCTGTCCTCCGGCGGGCTGGCGCCCTGGCTCGCCGAGCACGGCGGGCAGCCGCTGGGCATGGCCACCGTCGAGAGCTGGGCTCTGGGCACCGGCAGTGTCGCCGAGATCGCGCTGGCCGCGGCGGGCGGGCCCGCGGCCTGGTTCGACACCACGCAGCTCGACGAGGCCGACGAGCAGGCCTTCGCCGCGTGGATCGCGGACCCCGAAAGCCCCAAGGTCATGCACAACGCGAAGAACCTGATGCGGGTCTTCCCCGAGCACGGGTGGAGCGTCCAGGGCGTCGCGATGGACACCGCGCTCGCCGCCTATCTGGTGAAGCCGGGCCGGCGCTCCTTCGCGCTGGAGCCGCTGGCCGTTGAGTACCTGGGCCGGGAGCTCGCCCCGGCGGCCTCCGCCGACGGCCAGCTCGCCTTCGGTACGGACGAGCAGGCCGAGGCCGAATCCCTGATGACCCAGGCCCGTGCCGTGCTCGACCTCGGGGACGCGTTCGGCGGGCGGCTGGAGGAGGTCGGCGCCACCGGGCTGCTGCACGACGTGGAGCTGCCGACGTCGATCCTGCTGGCCCGGCTGGAGCGGCACGGCATCGCCGCCGACCGCGCTCATCTGGAGGGCATGGAGCAGCAGTTCGCAGGCGCGGTGCAGCAGGCGGTGAAGGAGGCGCACGCAGCGGTCGGACACGAGTTCAACCTGGGCTCGCCCAAGCAGCTGCAGGAGGTCTTCTTCGCCGAGCTCGGGCTGCCGAAGACGAAGAAGACCAAGACCGGTTACACGACGGACGCGGACGCGCTCGCCTGGCTGGCCGCGCAGACCGAGCACGACCTGCCGGTGATCATGCTGCGCCACCGGGAGCAGGCCAAACTGCGGGTGACCGTGGAGGGCCTGATCAAGATGGTGGCCGCGGACGGCAGGATCCACACCACCTTCAACCAGACGGTGGCGGCGACGGGACGTCTGTCGTCCACCGACCCCAATCTGCAGAACATCCCGGTGCGTACGGACGAGGGCCGGGCCATCCGCCGCGGCTTCGTCGTCGGCGAAGGCTACGAGTCGCTGATGACCGCCGACTACAGCCAGATCGAACTGCGCGTGATGGCGCACCTGTCGGAGGACGCCGGCCTGATCGAGGCGTTCACCTCCGGTGAGGACCTGCACACCACGGTCGCCTCCCAGGTGTTCGGGGTGGAGAAGTCCGCCGTCGACCCGGAGATGCGGCGCAAGATCAAGGCGATGTCCTACGGACTCGCCTACGGGCTCTCGGCGTTCGGCCTCTCCCAGCAGCTGAACATCGAGGCCGGCGAGGCACGCGGGCTGATGGACACCTTCTTCGAGCGGTTCGGCGGGGTGCGGGACTATCTGCAGCGCGTCGTCGAGGAGGCTCGCGCCACGGGCTACACCCAGACGATGCTGGGCCGCCGCCGCTATCTGCCGGATCTCAACAGTGACAACCGCCAGCGCCGTGAGATGGCCGAACGGATGGCGCTCAACGCCCCCATCCAGGGCACGGCCGCGGACATCGTCAAGGTCGCGATGCTCAACGTCGACCGCGCGCTGGCCGAGGCCGGGCTGACCTCGCGGATGCTCCTCCAGGTGCACGACGAAATCGTGCTGGAGATCGCGTCCGGCGAGCGCAAGCAGGTGGAGGAGATCCTGCGCAGGGAGATGGCGGGCGCGGCGCAACTGCGGGCCCCGCTCGATGTGTCGGTGGGCGTCGGCGCGGACTGGGAGTCCGCCGCGCACTGACACCGGCCGGATGTGGCGGCGCAGGCCGGGCCGGTATCGGACTCCGAGGGGCCCGGCCTTCCGGCCTGCCTGTCGGCAGGCGGGCCGCAGAGCGGCCCGAAGCTGAAGAAACGGTGAAAAGCGGCAAGTGACCGGTGCCGTGGTGGCGGTTGTTGTCGTAGTGTCACCGGCAGTCCCGCGCTGGGGAGCGCGATCAGCCGTCTACGGGGAGGGACCACACCTATGGCACCGCATTTCAGCAGCCGGCTGCGCAAGGGGGCGACAGCGACCACGGTGGCTGCGCTGGCGGTGGCGGCGATGACCGCGTCGCAGGCGCCGGACGCCATGGGCAGCCAGTCCCCGCAGAGCCGGCAGGCCGCTGATGCCACGCCACCCGCAGGCACCCCGGTGAGCGGCGACTCCCCGTACTTCACCGACCTCCCGCCGCTGAACACCCCCGCCACAGAGCCGGCCCCTCCCGCGACCACCCCGGCCGGGACGGCCGAGGCGGGGATCCCGGCGTCGGTGCTCGCCGCCTACCGGAAGGCCGAGCAGACCGTCGCGGGCACCGATCCCGGCTGCCATCTCCCGTGGCAGCTGCTCGCGGCGATCGGCAAGGTCGAGTCGGGTCAGGCACGCGGCGGCCGGGTGGACGCCCAGGGCACCACGCTCACTCCGATCCTCGGCCCCGTGCTCAACGGCGCCGGCTTCGCCAACATCTCCGACACCGACAACGGACAGTACGACGGCGACGCGACGCACGACCGCGCGGTCGGCCCGATGCAGTTCATTCCCTCGACCTGGGCCACTTGGGGACAGGACGGGAACGGCGACGGCAAGAAGGACCCCGACAACGTGTTCGACGCGTCGCTCGCCACCGGGAGGTACCTGTGCGCCGACGGCCGTGACGTCGCCGTGCAGCACGACCTGGACCAGGCGATCCTCGGCTACAACCACTCCCAGGAGTACCTGAGTACGGTTCTGTCCTGGTTCGGGTTCTACAAGAAGGGCAGCCACGGCGTCCCGGACGGCACGGGTGTGCTGCCTGCCGGGACCGGCCCCGACGGCCAGGGCCCCGGTGCGGGGGACAACTCTCCCGGTAAGGGCGGCAGTTCGTCCCGGCCCGCGCCGGCGACCCCGTCCGCGTCGGCCAGGCCCACCCCCGAGCCGGCGAAGTCCGGCAGCGGAACGGTCTCCCCGGTGCCCGGCCCCAGCAGGAGCGGCAAGCCGTCGCCCTCACCGAGCGGGTCGGGCGGCCCCAGCGGCAAGCCCTCGCCCTCGCCGAGCGGCTCCGGGTGCCCGAGCGGTTCGCCGTCGCCCTCACCTTCGGACAGCGCGAGCCCGACCCCCTCGCCCTCCCCGTCGGGCTCGGCGAGCCCCTCACCGTCCGCCACCCCGTCCCCGTCCGGCAGCCCCAGCGGCTCTCCTTCCCCCTCGCCGTCACCGAGCGGGAGCAGCAGCCCGAAGCCCTGCTCCACGGGCTGACGCGGCCGCGCCCCCGCCACCACCGGCCGACGAGCCCGGCCGTACATCCGAGAGGGGTGTACGGCCGGGCTCCGTCGTGCCCGCTCGGTTCCGGTCCGTACGGCCCCGGCGCGGCGAGTGCTCCGGACCGGGGCGGAGCGTCAGTGCAAGAGGTCGGCGCAACGTGTTCTCATCTCGCGGCCGCGTTGCTACGGTGCCCCATCCCTGACGAAGCATCAGATCTCCCGTAGGAGGCCGTGCATGCGCGCCCTCGTAGCCGCCGCCATCGGGCTGGCCGTGGCCTTCGCCCTCGTCCTCACCATCACGGCTGTCGGCTCACCCGCCGGCAGGACCTCGCCGAAGCCGCTGCTCACCACGGTCCCCGGCCCCAAGAACCAGTAGACCCGCGACGCAGTGGACCAAGCGATCCAGCGAACCCCGACACCCGGCAGACCCAACGACCCGGCAGATCCAACGCCCCGGCAGATCCAACGAACCGGCAGGCCCCAAGACCCAGTAGGAGGACGGCCATGCGCCGTAAAGCCAGTCTGGTGCTGCTCGCCTTCGCGGTCTTCTGCGCCGCCATGTCCCCGCTGCTGCGCTGGTACGCCTTCCCCCGGCTGGCGAAGATCCCCGCCGACCAGTACCAGGAGGAAGTCCTGCAGGCGAAGCCCGCGACCCTCCTCGACTACGGCACCATGCAGGCCAAGAAGGTCCCCGAGGTCGACATCGTGGAGACGCTCCGGGGCAATGTGAAGGAGTCCGACCGCATCGAGCAGAGCGCGGGACGCGACGTCGTCGTCTGGGACTCGCTGACCCATGTCGCCGGGCCCGACGGCAAGATGGTCTCCGAGATCCCCGAGCGCTACATCTTCGACGCACACAGCCAGGCACCGGTCCACGCGACCGGCGAGATGGTCGACGGCGACCCGGTCAGCCGTAAAGGCATCGAGTTCAAGTGGCCCTTCCTCACCGAGAAGCGCGACTACGAGTACTTCGACGCCCAGACCCGCACCTCGTCCCCGATCCACTACCGGGGCACGGTGAATTTCCACGGCCTGGACGTCTACTACTTCGAGCAGACCATCCCCTGGACGAAGGTCCCGCTGCCCAAGAAGATGCCGGTACAGGGCATCACCCCGGAGTCCGTCGCGAAGACCGGCACCACCCGCTGGTACACGACCAAGCGCATGTTCTGGGTCGACCCCGTCACCGGTGCCCCCGTCAACGGCGAGGAGGTCCACAAGGAGGAGCTGCGCGGCGGCACCCTGCTGGGCGGCCGGGCGAAGGTCACCGCGTTCGCCGGGGACGTGAAGATGCGCCCGGACTACGTCGATTACACGGTCGGGCTGGTCAAGTCGAACCGCCTGCTCGTGCTCCTGCTCACCTCGTACCTGCCATGGGGCTTCCTGGGACTCGGCATCTGCCTTCTCGCCCTGGCCCTCCTGCTGGAGGCGCGCAGCCGCCGGCCCGGAGAGCCCGACCGGACGGACTCACCGCTGCCCGGCCCCGAACCGGTCATCGCATGAGGAACGGCTACCCCCGGTCCTGCCGTGCCTTCGTGTGCCGGGTCGGCGCCGCGTCCGACGGGTCCTCCGGCCACGGGTGCCGGGGATAGCGCCCACGCAGCTCCGCCCGCACCGACCGGTAGCCCTCCCGCCAGAACGACGCCAGGTCTGCGGTCACGGCGGCGGGGCGCCCGGCAGGGGAGAGCAGGTGCACCAGGACCGGCACGCCCGCCACGGCCGGCGTCTCGGCCAGGCCGAACATCTCCTGGAGCTTCACCGCGAGCACCGGCTGCGCACCGCCGTAGTCCAGCCGGATCCGGGACCCGCTCGGCACCTCGTACCGCTCGGGCGCCAGCTCGTCGAGGCGCGCCGCCTCGCCGGTCGCCCACGGCAGCAGCCTGCCGAGGGCCTGCCCGGCCTCGATCCGCGCCAGATCGTTCCGCCGCCGCGCCCTGGACAGCTCGGGCTCCAGCCACTCGTCCGTCCTTACCAGCAGCGCCTCGTCCGACACGTCCGGCCAGCCGCCGCCCACCTCCCGGTGCAGGAAGGCCAGCCGCTGCCGCAGCTCCCGCGCGTGCGGCGTCCAGCGCAGCAGCCCGAGCCCCTCCCGCCGCAGCCCGTCGATGAGCGCTTCCCGTACGAGGGCGGGCGGCGGGCTCTTCAGCGCCCGTACCGTCAGTTCGACCGCGCCGAGCCGCTCCACCCGCCGGGCCAGTACGTCACCGTCCGCCCAGCCGACCTCGTCGCCGGCGGCGAGCAGATGCCCCGCCGCCGTCCGGGCGGTGTCCTCGTCGACGACGGCCGCCAGCCGCACCCGGGCCGAAGCGGCGGTCGCGGGCCGGTCGGCCACCGCGACCGCGATCCACGGCGCGCCGCGCAGCCGCGATCCGGCCGCCGTCTCGGCGCCGGTCCCCGACACCATCAGGAAGGCGCCCTCGCCCCGCGCCCTCGCCACCCGCTCGGGGAAGGCCAGGGCGGCCACGAGTCCCGCCACCGTGTCGTCGCTCCCGGCGCCGTCGTGCCCCTGGCCACCGCCGCCGTCACGGTCGCCGGCGGCGCTCCGCGGCCTCGCTCCCGCCGGGGTGCCGTCCACCCCGGCCGCCAGCCTGCGGACCTCCTGGCGCCAGCGGGCCGCGTAGCCGTCGCCTCCCGCACGCGCGGCGCGCCAGGCGGCGGTGAGGTCGTCGCCGTACTCCCTGGGCGGCTCCTCGCTGAGCAGCGCCACCACCTCAGCCGCCCGGCGCGCACCGACCTCGTGTGCGCCGTCGAGCAGCGCCCGCGCGAGCCGGGGGTGCAGCCCGAGCCGTGCCATCCGTACGCCCCGGCCGGTGGCCCTGCCGTCCCCTTCCACCGCGCCGATCGCGGCCAGCACTTCGCGTGCGGCCCCCATCGCCCCGGCGGGCGGCGGGTCGAGAAGGGAGAGGCCGCCGGCCGACGGATCGCCCCAACAGGCCGCCTGGAGGGCGAAGGCGGCCAGATCGGCGACCTTGATCTCGGGGGAGGGGAAGGGGGAGAGGCGGGTGTTCTCGGCCTCGGTCCAGCAGCGGTAGACGGTGCCGGGCGCCTCCCGCCCGGCCCGCCCCGCACGCTGGCGGGACGCCGCCTGCGAGACCCGTACCGTCGTCAGAGCGCTCAGCCCGCGCGCATGGTCGGTGCGCGGTTCGCGCGCCAGTCCGGCGTCCACCACCACCCGCACCCCGGGCACGGTCAGCGACGACTCGGCCACCGACGTCGCGAGCACCACCCGGCGGCTGTCCGAGCCCGCGAGCACCGCGTCCTGCACGGCGGCGGGCGCGCGTCCGTGCACCTGGAGCACGTCCACCCCCAGGCCCGTCAACTGCCCGGCCACCCTGGTGATTTCACCGACCCCGGGGAGGAAGCAGAGCACATCACCGGTCCGCTCGGCCAGTGCCCGCCGGACGACGGACGCGACATGGCTGAGCAGCGCCGGATCGACGCGCATGCCGTGCGGCGGCCGCACCGGCCTGGCGGGCGGCGCCCACACCGTCTCCACCGGGTGGCTGACTCCGTGCGCCTCCACCACCGGGGCGTCCCCGAGCAGCCGGGACCACCCCTGGGCGTCGGTCGTCGCCGACGCCGCCACCAGACGCAGTCCGGGGCGGAGCGTGGCCCGGACGTCCAGCAGGAAGGCGGCCACGGTGTCCGCGTCCAGGTGACGCTCGTGGCACTCGTCGATGATCACCACATCGACTCCGGCCAGCTCCTGGTCGCGCTGCAGCCGCTGCAGCAGGACACCGGTGGTGACGACCTCCACCACCGTCCCGGGCCCCACGGTCCGCTCCCCGCGCACGGTGAAGCCGACGCGGCCGCCGGCCTGCTCACCGATCAGCCACGCCATCCGCCGGGCGGCGGCCCTGGCGGCGATCCTTCGCGGTTCCGCGACGAGCACCTTCCGTACCGGCCGCTGTCCGGCAGCGGCACCGGCGAGCCCGGCCAGCACCAGCGGCACCAGCGTGGTCTTGCCGGTGCCGGGCGGCGCGCAGAGCACGGCGGCGCCGTGCGTGTCGAGGGCCTGTTCGAGCGCAGGCACGGCGGTGCGGACGGGAAGCACGTCGAGCGCGCCGGTACGGATCACCCGCTCAGTCTCGTACGTCGTCCCGTACGCAGACGAAAATCGCCGAGCCCGGAATCAGCTTCCCGCGCAGCGGGGACCAGCCGCCCCACTCGGACGTGTTCCACTCGGGCCACTGCGGCTCGACCAGATCGGCCAGCCGGAACCCGCCGGCCAGTACGTCCCGCACCCGGTCGCCCAGGGTGCGGTGGTGCTCGACGTACACCGCGTTCCCGTGCTCGTCCTGCTCGACGTACGGGGTGCGGTCGAAGTAGGAGGACGCGACCGTGAGGCCCTCGGGTCCGGGCTCGTCCGGGAACGCCCAGCGGACCGGGTGCGTGACGGAGAAGACCCAGCGCCCGCCGGGCCGCAGCACCCGGTGCACCTCGCGGAAGACCTTCACCGGGTCCGCGACGAAGGGAACAGCGCCGTACGCGGAACAGGCGAGGTCGAAGGAGCCGTCGCGGAACGGCAGCACCGAGGCGTCGGCCGCCACCAGCGGGACCTCGGCCACCCCGGGCCTGTTCTCGCCGATGCGCAGCGCGTGCTGGAGCTGGCGGTGGGAGACGTCGAGGGCCACCGGGCGTGCGCCCTGGGCGGCCAGCCAGCGCGAGCACTGGGCCGCCCCTGCGCCGATCTCCAGGACGTCGAGCCCCTTCAGCCCGTCGGCGGGGCCCAGCAGCTCGGCCTCCACCTCGTCGAGACCCTCGGGGCCCCAGACGAAACGGTCGTCGCCCAGGAAGGAGCCGTGCTCCGTCTGGTACTCGTCGGCGTTCCGGTCCCACCAGCCCCGGTTGGCCCGGCTGCTCTCGGTGTCCCCGGCGTCACGGCGTGTCGCTTCGGGTTCGTTCTCGTACTCTTCGCTCATCGTGCCAGTCTGTATCGTCGGTGCACGGGGCCGGGCGTCCGCGGTACCGGCGCCGCCGGGAAACCCGGCTGCCGGGACACCGTCGTGGCCGATGCGGCCTCGTACAACTGAAGTTGTGCCGGGATTGGGGCGATCCGCCCCGGGTGTGCACCTTCGCGCATTGACCCTGTCCGGCCGTCCCCGTATGCTACAAGTTGCGCTGCGAGCCTGCGCTCCTCAGACCTAGCAGGCTGCGCTTGCATCTGTTGTATGTCCCCTCGGTTATCGAGGCGCCACCGATGTGTTCGGCAACGAGCACGGAGTACCGGATCGGCGCTTCCTGGGCTGTCCGGCGTCTGCAGAGGCGATACGGGCTCCCGGCGTAGCAGTACCTACGACTTCAATGTCCGTACCGGAGCCCTTTCCCACATGACGAGCAGCACCGAGACCACCGCCACCACGCCGCAGGTTGCGGTCAACGACATCGGCGACGCGGACGCGTTCCTCGCGGCGATCGACGAGACGATCAAGTACTTCAACGATGGCGACATCGTTGACGGCGTCATCGTCAAGGTTGACCGGGACGAGGTTCTCCTCGACATCGGTTACAAGACCGAAGGCGTCATCCCGAGCCGCGAGCTCTCGATCAAGCACGACGTCGACCCCAATGAGGTCGTCAAGGTCGGCGACGAGATCGAGGCCCTGGTTCTCCAGAAGGAGGACAAGGAAGGCCGCCTGATCCTCTCGAAGAAGCGCGCTCAGTACGAGCGTGCCTGGGGCACCATCGAGAAGATCAAGGAAGAAGACGGGATCGTCACCGGCACCGTCATCGAGGTCGTCAAGGGTGGTCTCATCCTCGACATCGGCCTCCGTGGCTTCCTGCCGGCCTCCCTGGTCGAGATGCGTCGTGTCCGCGACCTCCAGCCCTACGTGGGCAAGGAGCTCGAGGCCAAGATCATCGAGCTGGACAAGAACCGCAACAACGTGGTCCTGTCCCGCCGTGCCTGGCTCGAGCAGACCCAGTCCGAGGTCCGCCAGACGTTCCTCACGACCCTGCAGAAGGGTCAGGTCCGCTCCGGCGTCGTCTCCTCGATCGTCAACTTCGGTGCCTTCGTGGACCTGGGTGGCGTCGACGGTCTCGTGCACGTCTCCGAGCTCTCCTGGAAGCACATCGACCACCCCTCCGAGGTTGTCGAGGTCGGCCAGGAAGTCACCGTCGAGGTTCTCGACGTGGACATGGACCGCGAGCGCGTCTCCCTGTCGCTCAAGGCGACGCAGGAAGACCCGTGGCAGCAGTTCGCCCGTACGCACCAGATCGGTCAGGTCGTCCCGGGCAAGGTCACGAAGCTCGTTCCGTTCGGTGCGTTCGTGCGCGTCGACGAGGGCATCGAGGGCCTGGTCCACATCTCCGAGCTGGCCGAGCGCCACGTGGAGATCCCGGAGCAGGTCGTCCAGGTCAACGACGAGATCTTCGTCAAGGTCATCGACATCGACCTTGAGCGCCGCCGCATCAGCCTCTCGCTGAAGCAGGCCAACGAGTCCTTCGGCTCGGACCCGGCCTCGGTCGAGTTCGACCCGACGCTGTACGGCATGGCCGCGTCGTACGACGACCAGGGGAACTACATCTACCCCGAGGGCTTCGACCCCGAGACCAACGACTGGCTCGAGGGCTTCGACACCCAGCGCGAGGCCTGGGAAGGCCAGTACGCCGAGGCGCAGACGCGCTTCGAGCAGCACCAGGCCCAGGTCATCAAGTCCCGCGAGGCCGACGAGGCCGCTGCTGCCGAGGGTGCTGCCGCTCCGGCCGCGGCCAGCGGTGGCACCGCCGGTGCCGGTGCTTCGGGTGGTTCGTACTCCTCGGAGTCGGACGACAACTCCGGCGCCCTGGCGTCGGACGAGGCCCTGGCCGCCCTGCGCG
Source organism: Streptomyces sp. NBC_00859 (assembly GCF_045161865.1). NCBI lineage: Bacteria > Bacillati > Actinomycetota > Actinomycetes > Kitasatosporales > Streptomycetaceae > Streptomyces > Streptomyces sp. NBC_00859. The sequence goes on from NZ_CP108826.1 coordinate 6,179,717, forward strand.
AGAAGCTGGCCGGCGGCCAGAGCTGACGCTCAGGTCCCCAGCTGGTGCATGACTGAAGTCGAGGCCCGCTCCCTCCGGGGGGCGGGCCTCACTCATTCCCCGGGCGAGCCGCGGGTGTCACCCGCCTTCGCCGCTACCGGCTCCCGGCGCACGCAGTCCCACGGAGGCGCACGCGCGCGCCCGGGGACGTCCGCTCGCTCCGCGGGGAATGCCCGAGCCGCACGGGGCGTTCTCCCCGGTGAACACGAGGAGGAGCGGTAATCGTGCTTGATCCGCAAGATTTGTACGCATGGGAGCCGAAGGGCCTGGCAGTCGTCGATGTGGCGCTCGCGCAGGAGTCGGCCGGACTTGTCATGCTCTACCACTTCGACGGGTACATCGACGCGGGCGAGACCGGTGACCAGATCGTCGAGGGCCTGCTGGACACGCTGCCCCATCAGGTCGTCGCACGTTTCGACCACGACCGGCTGGTGGACTACCGCGCGCGCAGGCCCCTGTTGACCTTCAAGCGGGACCAGTGGGCGGACTACGAGACTCCGACACTTGACGTGCGCCTGGTCCAGGACGCCACGGGGGCACCCTTCCTGCTGCTGTCGGGCCCCGAGCCCGACGTCGAATGGGAGCGGTTCGCGGCCGCGGTCGAGCAGATCGTCGACCGGCTCGGCGTGCGTATCTCGGTGAACTTCCACGGGATCCCGATGGGCGTCCCGCACACCCGCCCGGTGGGGATCACCCCGCACGGCAACCGCACGGATCTGATGCCCGGACACAAGTCGCCGTTCGACGAGGCACAGGTGCCCGGCAGCGCCGAGTCCCTGGTGGAGTTCCGGCTCGCCCAGTCGGGCCACGACGTGCTGGGTGTGGCCGCACATGTGCCGCACTACGTCGCGCGTTCCTCGTACCCGGACGCGGCGCTGACCGCCCTCGAGGCCGTCACCGCGGCCACCGGTCTCGTACTGCCGACGGTCGCGCACGCCCTGCGTACCGAGGCACAGCGCACGCAGGACGAGATCGAGCGCCAGATCGGTGAGGGCGACGAGGAACTGACCGCCCTCGTCCAGGGACTTGAGCATCAGTACGACGCGCTGGCCGGATCGGAGACCCGCGGAAATCTGGTCGCCGAGGCGGTCGAGCTGCCGTCGGCGGACGAGATCGGCCGCGAATTCGAACGCTTCCTGGCGGAGCGGGAGGGCGACATCTGAGACCGCGGGGGAGGGCTCTAGGCTCCTGGTCATGCTGAAAGTGGGGTTGACCGGTGGAATCGGCGCCGGGAAGAGCGAAGTGTCCCGGCTGTTCGTCAGCTATGGGGCGGTGTTGATCGATGCCGACCGGATCGCCCGGGAGGTGGTCGAACCGGGAACTCCCGGGCTGGCGGCCGTGGTGGAGGCGTTCGGAGAGTCCGTGCTCGCAGCGGACGGCACTCTGGACAGGCCCGCGCTCGGTGCGATCGTCTTCGCCGACCCGGAACGCCTGGCGACGCTCAACTCGATCGTCCACCCGCTCGTCGGGGCCCGCTCCGCCGAACTGGAGGCCCTGGCGCGGGAGGACTCGGTCGTCGTCCACGACGTACCGCTGCTGACCGAGAACGGGCTCGCCCCGCTCTACGACGTGGTGGTCGTGGTGGACGCGTCGGCCGACACGCAGCTGGACCGGCTGGTGCGGCAGCGCAAAATGCAGGAATCCGAGGCCCGCGCCCGGATGGCCGCCCAGGCCACCAGGGAACAGCGCCGCGAGATCGCCGACATCCTGATCGACAACGACGGCCCGCTGGACGCCCTGGAGCCGCAGGTGCGCACCGTCTGGTCGCAGCTGTCGGCGCGGGCCGGAGGCTGATTCCGCGACCGGGGTGACCACAGCGGCGCGGGCGGCCACAGCGACTACGAAGGAAGGCCAGGACCGATGTCACACAGCAACCCCGAGACCCATGTCATCGACTACCGCGCGGCCGAACAGCTGCTGGACGCCCGTGATCCGCGAGGCGCCGTGAAGCTGCTGGACGAGGTGATCGCGGCTCACCCGGAGAACACCGCGGCCCGGCTGCTGCGCGCACGGGCCTTCTTCGCGGCCGCTCAACTCCGCCCGGCCGAGCTGGAGTTCCAGCTGGTCCTGGAGCGGGAGCCGGACAACGCCTTCGCGCACTTCGCCCTGGCGCGCACCTTCGAGCGGGCCGGGCGCCCCGAACAGGCCAGGCGGCACTTCAGGTTGGCCGCGGCGCTCGACCCGCAGCCCGCATATCTGCGGGCAGCCCGGTTCGATTCCGGGGACTGACCACTGGCCCCCGGAGCACCGTGCTCCGGGGGAACGCGGGCCGCGGCGTGTTCGTTCTGCATGGCATGAGCGTCCGAATGCGCAAGGGATACGGCGGAACAGGACCGGGGGAGAGAACACCCGACGGGTGCTCCGTCGAGGTGTACAAGCGGATGCCGGTCGGGGACGAACCGGATGTCGTGGCGGCTGCGGTGCCGCCCGGCGCGAGCATCCTCGAGCTGGGGAGCGGGGCGGGCCGGGTCACCCGCCCGCTCGCCGAGCGGGGATTCGCAGTCACCGCGGTCGACGAGTCGCCCGGAATGCTGGAACAGATCGAGGGTGTCGAGGGCGTCCGCACGCTCCGCAGCCCGATCGAGGAGCTGGACACCGGTGAGACCTACGACGTGGTGATGCTCGCGTCCTTCCTGGTGCACACGGGAGATCCGCAGGTGCGCCAGGGGATGCTGCGTGCATGCCGCCGGCATGTGAAGGACGGCGGGTGCGTACTGGTGCAGCGCGAGGGCCTGGACTGGCATACGGACGTACCGAGGGAGCGGCGCGACAGCGCGGGCGGGACCGTCCGGATCAAGTCCGCGACCCCGGTCGGTGACGGGGTCGACGCGATGCTCTGCGAGTACGTCTACCCCGACGCGACCTGGACACAGACCTTCCTGTCCCGTCCGCTGAGCCGCGAGGAGTTCGAGGGCCACCTGGGCGATGCGGGCCTCGTCGTGGACAGATATCTCACCGACGACGGCACATGGGTACGGGTACTGCCCGCGCTATGAGTGCCCGACGCCCGGAGCGCCGGCGTGCCCCCGTGAACGCCATGGTCCGTGTCGCCCGCGGTACGCCGGTATCAGTGGACCAGGGTGTAGCTGCGCCAGGCCACCAGCGGCGGGGTCACCGTGTTCGTCAGGGTGGTCGCGTTGTACACCGTCGGCTTGCCGGTGCAGCCGCTGCCCGGGTAGAGCCACATGTCGATCAGCGTGTTGTTGTCGACGGACGCGGCGCCCCCGCGCTTCAGCGGGTGGCAGCCCGACACGGAGGGATTCGAGACCCTGACGACTTTCGAATCCGGCGTGGTGTACGAGATCGTACCGACCGCGGTGCGGCTGAGACCGGTACACCCGGCTACGGCGAACGGCAGGAGCACTGCGCCGGCGATGAAGCCGAGGCGCCGGTGATCGGACATGCGCGGTCCCGTCTGTACGGAGAGTCACTGGTGGGAGCAACCCTGCCCGCTTCCGGACGCCGCGGCATCCGGTGCTGGGCCGCGCGGGGGACGGCCCCTGTGTGACCGCGCGTTTCCGATCGAGCCGATGGGACCGGAATTGAACAGTGGAGAGCTGAATCAGATGGAACCTGTGTGCATGACGCGTCAGGGCGCCGTACGGGGGCGGATGGACGGCGCGGGGGTGGCGTCCTTCCTCGGCATCCCCTACGCAGCGCCGCCGTTCGGGCCACGACGGTTCCTGGCCCCGGCGCCGCCCGTGCCGTGGGACGGCGTGCGGAAAGCGCAGGCCCACGGCCGGACAGTGCCGAAGGTGCCGTACGCACCACCGTTCGACGCGCTGATCCCCGAGGATCTGGGCAGCGACGGCGAGGACTGCCTCAACCTCAGTGTCTGGACGCCCGAGCCGGGGCCCAACGGCGGCCTGCCGGTCATGGTGTGGCTGCACGGGGGCGCTTTCGCGAACGGATCGGGGTCGGCGTCCGCCTACGACGGGAGAGCGTTCGCCCGCGACGGTGTGGTCTGCGTGACGGTCAACTACCGGCTGGGGACGGACGGTTTCCTGAGCCTGGAGGGGGCGCCGGACAACCGCGGTCTGCTCGACCAGATCGCCGCCCTGGAATGGGTGCACGAGAACATCGCCTCCTTCGGTGGCTCCCCCGACCGGGTCACCGTATTCGGGGAGTCGGCCGGCGCGATGAGCATCGGACTGCTGCTCGGGATGGAGCGGACCCGTGGGCTGTTCAGGCGAGCCGTCCTGCAGAGCGGGGGCGCACACCACTTCCTCCGCCCCCGGTCCGCCCGGCTGATCGCCGCGTATCTCGCGGAGCAGCTCGGCGTCGCCCCGACAGCCGGGGAATTCGCCGCCGTCCCGCTCCCCGCCCTGCTCGGCGCGCAGTCGAAGCTCCGCACGGAGATCGGGCGCCGCCCCGACCCCGCCCTGTGGGGCGACGCCGTGCTCAACGCGATGCCCTTCGAACCGGTCGCTCCCGGACTCGCCCTGCCGGACCGGGACTGCGGTGTCGACCTGCTCGTCGGGAGCAACCGTGAGGAGAACCGCCTCTTCATGGTCCCGACCGGGCGGATGGACACGATCACGGATGAGCGGCTGCGCCTGGCCGCGACCGCGTACGGACTCGACCCGGACCGCGCCCTGGCCGTCTACCGCGCGGGCCGCGCGGACGCGAGCGCGGGCGAGCTGTTCGACGCGGTGGCGACCGACTGGTTCTACCGGATTCCCGCCCTGCGCCTGGCGGAGGCCGTCCCGGGCTCCCACGTCTACGAGTTCGCCTGGCGCTCACCGCAGTTCGGCGGCAGGCTCGGCGCCTGCCACGCGTCCGAACTGGGCTTCGTCTTCGACAATCTGCACGATCCCGCGTATCTCCCGATGCTCGGGAGCCACCCGCCCCAGGCGTTGGCGGACACGGTGCACGGCGCCTGGGTCGCCTTCGCGGAGACCGGCGACCCGGGGTGGCCGGCGTACGGCCCGGCCGACCGCACCACGATGGTCTTCGGCGACGAGTCAGGCACTGTCGACGACCCGCGCCCCGCGGAGCGGGCCCTGTGGGACGGGGTGCGCTGACCCCGCCCCCACAGGGCCCGCGCCCCCGCCCCGTCCGCCCCGCATCTGCGGGCGGACGGGGCGGGCCTCCGCGCCGCACCTGACTGTCGGACCCCGCACCTACACTCGCAGGAGAGAGCGGAACCAGGGCGGAAGGGCAGGTGAGCGGCGTGCGGGGACCAGCTGACGCGCAGGGAACGAGCGGGGCCGGACCTGCGGCGCTCACCCGGCGGGCCGTGGTCTTCCTGCCCGCCTCGCTGCCCCGCGACGGCCGGTTCGCCTTCTGGGACCCGGCGGCGCGAGAGGCAGGGGGCGCCGGACCCGGCGAGCTCACTGTCGTACGGCGGCACGGCACGGCGGCCCGCCGGCGTACCGTGCCCGCTGTCCTGCTGCCCCTCACCGACGCTCTGCCGCTGCTGGCCGCCGCCCGGCACGCCCCGGCCGCCCACCCCGCCGCGCGCTGCTGGGGCGCGGCAGCGCTGCACGCCCTGCAGCTGGTGGCGCGCGGCCGGTTGCTGCCAGGACTGACCGCCGCAGGCCACGACGCCTGGCGGGCCGGGCCGCTCGACGCGGAGGACGTCGCCCATCTGCGAGCGGTGGCCGCCGCCATGCCGCCCGAAGCGCACGCGGTCCCGCTCCCCGGCCGCACGCCCATGGAGCTGCCCGAGCCCGAAGGCCTGCTCCGGTCGTTCTACGACGCGGTCGCCGACTCACTGCCCCGTACACCGGCCGCGCCGCACGCGGTGGGGGCCGCCTATGCCGCGCAAGCACCACAGCGGCTGCCGGAGCTGCGCGAGTGGGCTGCGGAGGTGGCGGCGGGGGCGGACGCGGGCGTACAGGTCTCGCTCCGCCTCGATCTCTCCAACTACGAGCTGTTCGACCGCGCCGACGACGTGGCGGTCCCGCCGGACGAGACCGCCACGACGGGCAGAATCACCGGCGGGACCACCGGGGCCGGCGCCGCGGGTCATGCCGGAGCGGTGGAGCGCCGGGCGGCCGCGGCCGTGGTCCAGGTGCACAGCCTCGCCGACCCGACGCTGGTGGCCGACGCGGGGCGGCTGTGGGCAGGCGACGGCGACGAGCACTTCGGGCCGCGCGTGCGGATCGACGCCGTGCTGGCGCTGCGGCGCGCGGCCAGGGTCTGGCCGCCGCTGAGCGCGCTGCTGGAGCGTCCCGTGCCCGATGTACTGCCGCTGTCCGAGGACGAGTTGTACGAGCTGCTCGGTCCGGCGGCCGCACGGCTCGCCGCGGCGGGCGTGGCCGTGCACTGGCCGCGGGACCTGGTCCGGTCACTGACCGCCGCCGCGGTCGTCAGACCGGCACCGGGCTCGGCCACGGACGGCACCGCGTTCTTCGACGCGGAGCAGCTCTTCTCGTTCAGCTGGCAGCTGGCCGTCGGCGACGAAGGGCTGACCGAATCGGAGATGGACATCCTGGCCGAGGCGCACCGCCCGATCGTGCGGCTGCGTGACCAGTGGGTCGTCATCGACCCGGCTCTCGTGCGGAAGGCACGCAAGCGGGAACTGGGCCTCCTCGCGCCCGTCGACGCACTGTCGGTGGCGCTGACCGGCAGCGCCGAAGTGGACGGCGAGACAGTCGAAGCGGTCCCGGTCGGTGCGCTCGCGGCCCTGCACTCCAGGCTCACGTCGGACACGGCGCCGCTGCCGCAGCCGGCGGGGCTCGACGCCACCCTGCGCGACTACCAGCTGCGCGGCCTCGGCTGGCTCGATCTGATGACCTCGCTCGGCCTCGGCGGCTGCCTCGCCGACGACATGGGCCTCGGCAAGACGATCACCCTCATCGCCCTGCATCTGCACCGCGCCCGTCCTGAGCCCACGCTCGTCGTCTGCCCGGCCTCGCTGCTCGGCAACTGGCAGCGCGAGATCACCCGGTTCGCCCCCGGCGTGCCCGTCCGCCGCTTCCACGGCACCGACCGCTCACTGACCGACGCCGGGGGCGGCTTCGTCCTCACCACGTACGGGACGATGCGTACCAGCGCCGCCGAACTCGCCGCGCAGCCCTGGGGCATGGTCGTCGCCGATGAGGCACAGCACATCAAGAACCCCAACGCGGCGACGGCGAAGGCGCTGCGGACCATCCCGGCCCCGGCTCGGGTCGCGCTCACCGGCACCCCCGTGGAGAACAACCTCTCCGAGCTGTGGGCGCTGCTGGACTGGACGACTCCGGGACTGCTGGGCCCCCTGCAGACGTTCCGCGCACGCCACGCGAGGATCGTCGAGAACGGCGAGGAGGACGGGGCGGTCGAACGGCTGGCCCGGCTCGTCCGGCCGTTCCTCCTGCGCCGCAAGAAGTCCGACCCCGGCATCGCCCCCGAGCTCCCGCCCAAGACGGAAACCGACCGCCCCGTCGCGCTCACCCGGGAGCAGGCTGCTCTGTACCAGGCGGTCGTCCGTGAGTCGATGGCGGTCATCGAAGCGGGTGAGGGCTTCGGCCGGCGCGCACAGATCATGAAGCTGCTCACCTCGCTCAAGCAGATCTGCAACCACCCGGCGCAGTATCTGAAGGAGGGCCCCTCCCGCCTCGCGGGACGCTCGGGCAAGCTCGCCCTCCTGGACGAACTCCTCGACACCATCCTCGCCGAGGGCGGCTCCGGCGGCGCCGTCCTGGTCTTCACCCAGTACGTGGCCATGGCCCGGCTGCTCTCCGACCACCTCACCGCGCGAGGTATCCCCTCGCAGCTTCTGCACGGCGGGACACCCGTGGCCAGGCGGGAGGAGATGGTGGACGCATTCCAGGCCGGTGGCTGCCCGGTCTTCCTGCTCTCCCTCAAGGCGGCGGGCACCGGGCTGAACCTCACCAGAGCCGGTCACGTCATCCACTACGACCGCTGGTGGAATCCGGCCGTCGAGGAACAGGCCACGGACCGCGCGTACCGCATCGGCCAGACCCAGCCGGTGCAGGTCCACCGGCTGATCGCGGAAGGCACCGTCGAGGACCGGATCGCCGAGATGCTGGCGTCCAAGCGGGCGCTGGCGGACGCGGTGCTCGGCTCCGGCGAGAGCGCCCTCACCGAGCTGGGCGACGCGGAGCTGGCCGACCTGGTGTCCCTGCGGAGGCCGTCATGAGCAGCTGGTGGGGGGACGCCTGGGTGGCCGCCCTGGAAGCGCTGTCCCTCGACGCGGGACGCCTCGAACGGGGCAGGCGCTATGCGGACGGCGGTCATGTCGCCGCGGTGAACGTCGCGCCCGGCCGCATCCTCGCCTACGTCCAGGGGAGCCGCCCGCGCCCCTACCGGGCCGAACTGCGGCTGCGGACGCTCTCCGACGCCGACTGGGACCACTTCCTGGAAGCGGCTGCCGACCAGCCGGGCCATATCGCCGCCCTGCTCGACAAGGACATGCCCCACTCACTCGTCGAAGCCGCGGCCGGTGTCGCGCTGCTGCCCGCACCGGGCGACCTCATGCCGTCCTGTTCCTGCCCGGACACCGGCCGCCCCTGCAAGCACGCGGCGGCCCTCTGCTACGAGACGGCCCGCCTCCTCGACGCCGACCCGTTCGTCCTGCTTCTGATGCGAGGCAGGAGCGAGCGGGAACTCCTCGACGAACTGGCCCGCCGCAACGCGGCCAACTCCGCACGCGAACAGCCCGCCGCGCCCCCCGCCCCCGGCGTCCCCGCCCGGGAGGCACTCACCCCCCGGTTCCTGCCGCCACTGCCCGCGCCGCTGCCCGTCGGGGCGTACCCCGGCACCCCGCCGTCCTACCCCGGGGCGCCCGGGGCACCCGATCCGTCGGCTCTCGACGATCTCGCCACCGACGCGGCGGCACGCGCCCACGCACTGCTCACCACCGGCGCCGACCCCGTCGGCGGGCTCACCCCGTGGCAGGACGCGGTCCGGCTGGCAGCCGCCCGTCCCACCGCCGGGCTGACCGGCACCACCCGCGCGCTCTACCGCGCCCTCGCATCGGCCACCGGCCGCACCCCCACAGAGCTGGCGCGCGCGGTCGCGGCCTGGCGGCAGGGCGGCGCCGAAGGGCTGGCCGTACTCGAAACGCCGTGGGATCCGCCCGCGGGCCCCTTCGACCGGGCGCGCCCCGCCCTGGCCGCCGCCGGGCTCCCGCGCTTCCAGCCCGCACGCAACCGGCTGACCGTGCCCGACGGCGCCCTCCAGCTGCGCTTCGGCCGGGACGGCCGCTGGTACGCCTACGAATCGGACCCGGGCAGGGACGACTGGTGGCCGCGCGACACCCCCCACCCCGACCCGGTGGAGGCACTGCGGCACTGATGGCCGACGGTGGATGAACAGCGTTCACTGACCGGTTCGGCCGACGGCCCCACGGCTCACGCACCCTCAGGCAGGCTCGCGCGACCCCGGGCCCACGCACAGGGTCGCGCAGCCGGTCCGGAGCCCGCCCGAGGCTGCGCCCGACGGCAGCCGCGTCCGCCCGAAGCCGCGGCTGTCTCGCACTGTGCCTACCGCAGTTCGAGTACCTGGACCCCGTACGGCTCCAGCGTGACCTCCGGCGACTCCGCCCCCGTACCGAGGCCGAAGAGCCTGCCCCCGGCCGGCCGCACCGCCAGGGCGGACGGTGACTGGCTGACCAGCCAGACGAAGCGCCTGCCGTCCTCGTGGACCAGCACATCGGCGCTGACGTACGGGGTGTCCACCGTCACCGGACGGGTCACCCCGGCGATCTCCGCGAGGGCCTCGTACAGCCGGTGCGTCTGCTCGGGGTTGACGCGCGCCGTGCGGGCAGCCATGTGCTCCAGCGGGTAGGTCGCCAGTACGGCCCTGCCCTCCCCGGTCTCGTTCACCAGCAGCGCGGGCCTGCCGTGGGCGTCGGTCGCCACCACGCGGGCGCTCGTCGGCAGGACGGGCAGATAGGCGATGCTGTCCTCGTTCCCGGCGACAGGGAAACGCAGCGTCTCACCGGCCTTCAGCGTTCCGAAGTCCTCCGTGAAGGTCAGATCGAGGTCCTTGTCCTCGATCGGCTCGGTGACCCCGTACGACAGCTGGTGCTCCACACCGAAGAGGCCGTCCAGGTCGTGGAACCACGGCCCGCGGGTCGCCGGGTGTTCACCCGAGCAGAACGACAGATAGACGGTCGCCCCCTCGCGGGCCCGCCGCTCCAGGTCCCGCCGGGTCCGTGTCGTCAGCTGGCGGGTCGAGGGCAGCAGATACAGCTGGACGTCGTCGGCGAGCCCGTCCGCCTCCCGTACGAACCCGACCGGCAGATCCGCGCCGTGTGCCGCGACGTACCCCTGGTGCAGCGAGGAGAAGATCAGCGGGCGGTCCGCCGGCCGGCTGTAGGGGTAGCCGCGCTCCAGGAACGCGGGTACGACCAGCGCGGCTCCGGCGTCCGCACGCCGGCAACGGGCGAAGTCGACCTGGCCGAGCACCGCGGCGAAGGCGGCGAGCTCCCGCAGCGGCTCCTTCGGGCGCCCCTCGCTGTCCGTGATGCCGAAGTGCATCTCGAAGGGGTGGTGGTCGTAGGGCGACTGGTCCCACAGGTCGTCGTAGTCCGTGTTGTTCCAGGCCATCCAGCCCGTCGCCCCGCCCAGCAGCGAGTTGTGCAGCGTCTGGCGGTAGTACACACCCGCGTTGCGCGCCGACACCGTGTCCGTGGACAGGCCGAACTCCTCGAGGACCACCGGCTGCCCCGTCACCGCTGCGAGTTCGCACTCGAAGGCCGCCCGGTAGTGCTGACGGACCGGGTCCGTATCGGAGCGGTAGACGTGCGGCCCGACGAAGTCGACGTACTCGGCGGTCTCGCGCAGCGAGAAGCCGTTGTCGCGCCCGGTCACCTCCTGCCCCCAGGCGCCGTCGCCGAGCGAGACCGGCTGGGTGCCTCCCGCCGCCCGCACCGCGTTGCACATCGACTGTGCCCACGCCGTCACCACATCCGCCGACGGCGGGTCGACCTGGTAGATCCGCCCGTACCCGGGCATCTCGTTGGTGATCAGCCAGCCCGTGACGGCTGCGTGGTCCTTGAAACGCCGGGTCATCTCACTCGCGAACCAGGCCTGCCGGCCGACCATCCACACGTCCTCGTAGAGGTCGCGGCCCGCGCGCCAGACCGGGTCCCAGTTCTCGCCGGACATGTGGCCGACGATGAAGGTGGGCACCGTGCCCATCCCGTACTCGCTGTGCGCGTCCAGGAAGTCCCGGAAGCGTTCGCACAGCTCCTCGTCGATCCGGTGCGGCTCGGGGTGGAAGTCGGGCCAGTAGAAGAACGAACGGGTCATGTTGAGCCCGTGCTCGCGCAGTACGGCGAGCTCCTCGCGCACCACACGGGGATCGTAGTTCCGCCACATCAGCGGGCCGCCGGTGCGGGACCAGAAGTTGGCGCCGAGCCAGGGCAGAACGGCCGGGTCGTGGGCGAGCTGGGCGCTGTGGCGCTGCATGTTTCGTGCTCCAGGAAATCAGACGGGGCCGGTCGACTCGCGTACGACGAGCCGGGGTTGTCCGGTGAGGGGTTCAGTGGGTACGTTCTCGCCGCACCGCGCGAGCAGTGCCCGCGCGGCGGCCGCGCCGGCCTGCTGGACGTACTGGTCGACGGTGGTCAGCCGGGGGTGGATCCAGCTGCCGACCGGCAGGTTGTCGTAGCCGACGACGGACAGGTCGGCGGGCACCGAGAGCCCGGCGCGCTGCGCCGTGCCGATGCCGCAGACCGCCATCGAGTCGTTCGCGAACACGATGGCGGTGGGACGCGGTTCGAGTGCGAGCAGGCGCTCGGTGGCCGCGGTGGCGGCAGCTTCGGTGAAGTCCGTGTGGAGCACCGCGACCGGGGCGAGGTCCGCCGAGGCCAGGGTCTCCTCGAAGACCTGCCGGCGAAAGCGCGTGTGCAGCAGCCCCGTCGGCCCGGTGACGTAGGCGATGCGCCGGTGGCCCAGGTCCAGCAGATGGCGGGCGGCTTCGCTGACTCCGCTGCCGTGCGCCGTGCCCAGCAGGACCGCGGGCAGCCCGAGCCGTTCGAGGAGCGGCGGGCGCGGGTCGTCGGCCCGGTGCTCGGTCAGTACGGCCCCGTCGACCCGGCCCTCTGCGGCGAGCCGCTCGTACAGCGCTGTCTCCTCCCGCACGTCGCCTGCCAGATGCAGCAGCAGTCCGTAGCCGCGGGGCGACAGCTCACTCTCCAGCCCGGTGATCAGCTCCGAGAAGTGCAGATCCGTGCCGAGTACGTCGGTCGGGCGGCGTACGACCATCGCCACCGTGCGGGTACGGGCCCGGCGCAGCGCGCTGGCCGACGCGCTCGGTGACCAGCCGAGGCGCCCGGCTGTCTCCAGCACCCGGCGGCGGGTAGGTTCGGAGATCCGGCCGGTGTTGTTGAAGACCTTAGAGACGGCCGCGGTCGAGACCCCGGCCTCCGCCGCGACGTCCTTGATCGTGGGCCGGGGGGCGGCCGACGTGCCGGGACTCACATCTTCACCGCGCCGCTGACCAGGGCCTGCTGCATCCGCTTCTGCAGCAGCGTGTACATGATCCAGACCGGGATGAGGGTCAGGATCGTGCCGGCCGTGAGGATGCCGTAGTCGGTGCCGATCTGCGACTTGAGGGTGGGCAGCGCGACCTGGATGGTCCGCAGGTCGGGGTCCGGGCCGATGATGATCAGTGAGTACAGGTACTCGTTCCAGAAGGTCAGGAAGTTCAGCAGCAGCACCGTCGCGATACCCGGCATGCACATCGGGGTGTAGATGTGCCGCAGCACGCCGAAGGTCGACGCGCCGTCGATCCTGGCGGCCTCCTCCATCTCGGGCGGGATGGTGCGCATGAACTGGATGAGGATCACCACCGACAGCGGCATCGCGGTGGCGGGCAGGAACAGCACCATGAACAGCCGGGTGTGGAAGAGCCCGGTGGCCGCCGACAGCAGGAAGGTGGGGAAGAGGGCGGCGAAGGTGGGAATGAGGAAGCCGAGCGAGAAGACCTTCTCGATGACGGAACCGACCCGGCCCTGCGCGCGGGCCAGCGAGAACGCCGCCGGTATGGCGAGCCCCAGTGTCAGAGCCAGCGAGAACACCGTGACGATCCCGGAGTTGAGGATCGCCATCCCCAGATCGGCGCTCTCGAAGGCAGTACGGAAGTTCCCCAGGCCGAGGGAGGTCGGCGGGGCGAGCGGGTGGGCGAAGATGGCCTCGTTGGACTTGAACGCCGACGCCAGGAAGTAATAGAGCGGGATGGCGAGCAGCACGGCGTAGGCCCACACCAGAATGTGCGCCGGGAGCCAGGACTTCCTGAACTTCATGGTGGCCATGGGGTCGGGCTCCGATCAGTAGCTCTGGCGGAAGGCGCGGCGGATGGCGAGCAGTCCGGCCAGCCCCGCGAGGAAGAGGACCACGCCGACGGCCTGGCTGTAGCCGAGGTCGCTCTCCATGAAGGCCTTCTCGTAGACGAGGAAGGACAGCGTGGTCGAGGAGTTGGCCGGTCCGCCCTGGGTCAGCAGCAGCACCTGCTGCGCGGAGCCGAAGAGCGTCCAGAGGAACTGGAGCATCGTGACGACGCCGACGTACTCCTTGATGACCGGGAAGTGGATGCGCCACATGGCGCGCCAGTGTCCAGCGCCGTCCAGCTGCGCCGCCTCGCCGATCTCCTCGGGCACACTGTCGAGACGCGCCGCGAAGAGGACCGCGGTGAAGCCGATACCGGCCCAGACGTCCAGCGCGATCAGACAGTAGAGCGCGGTGTCCGGGTTGGCGAGCCAGGCGTCGGTCATCGACCCGAGACCGACCGACTTCAGGGCGCCGTTGACCAGCCCGTCGGGGGAGAGGGCGGCGTAGAACACCATCGCCTTGGCCGGGGTGGAGATGAGCCCGGGGACGAACAGCAGGTAGCGGATCACCCGGTGGCCGGGCGGCTTCTGGGCGACGTAGTAACCGATCATGTAGGCGCAGACGATCATCACCGGAAGCGCGATGACCATCTGAAGACCGGTGTTGCGCACCGCCTGCCAGAACACCGGATCGTCGAAGAGGGCGCGGAAGTTGTCGACGCCGGCGAAGGACGTCGGCTGGAGCATGCCGGGCCAGTGCAGGGCCGCGATCACGAAGATCGCGACCATCGGCCCGACCATGAAGACCAGGTACCAGACGAGGGCGGGCAGCGCGAGGATCGTCGTGCGCGGACCTCGCTGCTTGCGCCGTGCGGCGGAGGGCGGAGCAGCCGGCCGGGAGGCGGGCCTGACGGATGAGGTCATCGTCATGGGGTTGCCTCCTCAGGCGTTGCGGTAGGCGCCCTGGAGCGCGGAGAGAATACGGCGGGAGCTGACACCCGGGGTGAACGCGGTGCTGGTGGCCTGGATCATCGGCTGCACGGCCGACGGCGGTACGTAGAGGTCGGGCAGCACGACCTGGCTGACGCTGCTGCCGAGCTGCTGCGCCTTGGCGACCAGCGGGAACTGGTCGCTCAGGGTGTCCGTCCGCACCGCCATGTCCCTGCCGCCCTCCTTGATGAACCGGCTGACGACCTCCGGCCGGTACATGAAGCGCACGAACTTCTCGACGGTCCCGATCTTCTTGGTGCCGTTGGGGCTGACCCAGAATCCGGAGACGGTGAAGGTCCGCAGGATGGTCGGCTTGTCGTGCACGGCGCCGGGCGGCAAGGGCCAGCCGCCGACATCCGTATGGCTGGCAACGTTGTCGGGAACCCGGGCCAGGGCCGAGGACATCGCCGACTGCATGGCGGCGGCCTCGGTGTTGAACTGCGTGGTCATCGAGTCGGTGGTGAGCCCCTGGGCCTTGTCGGTGAAGACCCCGGCGTCCCGCAGCTCGACGAAGTACTCGATGCCCTCCCGCGCGCCCTTGATCCCGTTGAAGTCTCCGGTGGCGTAGAGCTTCTTGGCCTGGTCGGCGGTGAGGAAGGACTGGATGATCTGGGCGAGGAGCTTCTGCCCGGTCCAGTCGTTGCCGCCGATGGTGACGGGGGCGGTGCCCTTCGCCCGCAGCTTCTTCGCCGCGGCCATCAGCGCGTCCCCGGTGAGCGGGATGTCCTCGACGCCGGCCTTGCGCATCACGCTGCGGTTGAAGGCGACGGGCCAGTTGCTCGCGATGTACGGAAGGGCGCGGAGCCTGCCCTTCTCGTCGGTCCACTCGGTGAGGGCTGCGGGCAGGATGCGCTTGCGCAGGTCCCAGTCGTCGAGATAGCCGTTGACGGTGACGGTGGCGCCGAGTTCGGTCCAGGAGACGGTCTTGTCGTAGAGGTTGACCATGACGACGTCGGCCTCTTTGTGCGCCAGCCGTGAAGTCTCGTAGACCTGCCCCAGTTCATCCCCGTTGATCAGGCTCTTGACCTTGAGCCCCGGGTTCTCCTTGCGGAACATGTCGAGTACGGCCCGGAAGGTCGCGGACCCGGGCGCGGTGCCGCCCAGCGAACTGTGGATGACCAGGGTGTCGGGGTCGGACTCGTCCCCTCCGAGCACCCCGCACCCGGACAACGAGGGTACGGCGACACCGGCGGCGACGGCCGCACCCGCGGAGATGAACCCGCGGCGATTCAGCATGGAACGCACGGCGTGCGGCCTCCTACGGGGGAGCAGGGGAGTGGGGTACCTGGGAGGTGGTTAATCGATATACCTGCGAGGTGCGAGCACCGTACGAGGCGACGGGGGCGCGGTCAAGGGGCCGTTGCACATGGTGAACGGGGGCGGCTCGGGTGTCCTGAACTGCCCGGCTTGCCCCGAGGATGGCCCTGCGACGTCAGCTGTCCCCGGCCCGTTCGCCGGCCGGGCCGCGGAGCCGCGGCCGCTGCTCGGTGCGAGCTGGTCCCGCTGCGAGTGTGTCCGGGCGGAGCTTCGGTCCACGGGGCCGGCGCGACCCTTCCGGCAGGACGTTCCCGGGGGCAGGACGGGGGCTACGCGCCATGGCTGATCCGCTCTGCGTACCGGTCCGGGATCGCAGTGCGGGTGAACGCCGGATGCGGAGTCGCGCTCACGGCGAGGGCAGGCCGGGCTCGGGAAACCCGGGGACGTGGTCCGGGACGGGACACGTCCAGTACATGGGCCTCGTCGCGGACCAGCTCAATCACGGACGGGTCAGTCGTCGTCGAGCCGTCGAGTTCCCGGCTGGATACGCCCCGTTGCCGGGTCCTGGTGCTGACGGCGTGCACCGGTCACCACCAGGAGCAGGGGGCGGGACGGCGTGAGTTCGTCAACGGCACGAGCCGGTCACTGTGCCGATGCCTGCTGCCTGCTGCCTGCTGCCGCAGTGTGCAGGGTCTTGCCCCGCCGGATCAGAGTGACTTCGACCAGTCGGTCAGAGCGTTGAAGTCCCTTTCCCGCAAGCCCTGCCGGGGGTCGATGCGCAGGAGCAGCGACGGCGCGTCGTGGTGCGCAGTGACGTGCGCCGTGTCCAGGTCCGTGATCAGGTCGTCGACCCAGGCGAACGCGCGGCCCGCGGCCCATTCCAGGAGGGGGCGGGTCTTCCAGTAGAGGCCGTCCGGGTCCTTCGCGAAGAGCTCGGGCCATTCGATGACCGGCAGCGTGCCCGACAGGCCGATGGCCGGGGCGATCATCTCGTTGGCCTGGTGCATCCACGTGGTGGCCCAGGCGAGTTCGAAGGGGAGGGCGGTGAGGCGGGTCCCGTGGCCCGGGTGGAGGCGGACGCGCAGGCCGCGGCGGTGGGCACGGGAGCCCGGGGTCTGGCGGGCCAGCCAGTTGGCCGGGTGGAAGCGGTGTGCTGTGTAGCCGCGCAGCCCTGCGAACCGGGCGGTGTACGGGTTGAGGGGGCCATCCACGTCGATGAGCAGCAGCGGGCGTTCCGTCATGGCAAGGTACTTCCCCTTGCGGGGTGCCTCAATGCCAAAGGCTCCGCAGGAGGTTCGCGATGGTGAGGTCCGAGGTCCGGGACGGAGCACCGGGTTCCTGGCGGCAGCGTGCCACCACTCCTCGTGCATTGGCGGTGGCGGTAATAATCCCTGGAGTCCGGGGAGTTGTCGCTGATACGTTCCATGC
The DNA here is from genome assembly GCF_045161865.1 of Streptomyces sp. NBC_00859. Taxonomy (NCBI): domain Bacteria; kingdom Bacillati; phylum Actinomycetota; class Actinomycetes; order Kitasatosporales; family Streptomycetaceae; genus Streptomyces; species Streptomyces sp. NBC_00859. The sequence continues at coordinate 6,196,659 of NZ_CP108826.1, forward strand.
GTGGCGAAACTCAATCAGATCATCGCAGTCGAAAAGGGAATCAAGTCCAAGTCCCACCAGGACCTCACCGCGGCTCAGCAGGGTTTGCAGAAGCCGGTCCTGCTGTCGGGGATTTCCCGTACCTACCAGCCGAAGGACGAAGAGGGCGAGCAGCTGCCGCCCGAGTCCACGCGGGTCCAGGTGCAGGCCGAGGACGTCCTGCGTGACACCGCCACAACCCTGACCAGGCTTTTCGATGTCACCGCCACCAAGGACCGGGCGAACTGCTCCGCTCGCGCCGATGTGAAGGTCGACGGTCGCGTGCTGCTCACAGCCGTACCGGTTTCGTATTTGCTTTTCCTGGAGAAACAGCTCACGGATCTCCATGCCTTCGCGCGGAAACTGCCTGTTCTCGACGCATCCGAATTCTGGGTGCAGGACCCCTCGACCGATGCCTGGAAGACGGAGCCGGTACGCACGGTCCGTACGCGGAAAGTGCCCCGCAACCACGTCAAGGCCGAGGCGACCGAAAATCACCCGGCACAGGTCGAGGTGTACTACGAGGACGTGCCCGTCGGTTACTGGACCACGGTCAAGTTCTCCGGTGCGCTGCCCGCTCGTCGGGTCAATGAGCTGGTCGGCCGGATCGAGAAGTTGCAGCAGGCGGTGAAGTTCGCGCGCGAGGACGCGAACGGCGCAGATGTCACCGACGAGCACGTGGGCGACACGGTGTTCGGCTACCTCTTCGGAGACGGGCAGGGGTAGCGGGCCGCGGGCGTAAAGACTCCCCGGCCGCCTCCGTGCGGCCGGGGCGCGCGAGGAGCGCAAGCTGAAACTGAAGTTCGTCGTGATGAAGCGGCATCAGCCGCGTGCCATCTCAGACTCTTGCTCCAGACTCAGCATTCGCCGCTCATCGCCGGCCTGACCGGGCGCGGGCTTGGTCGTCGGTTGCCGGTTCGACCCCGGCCCGCCCCTCTCCATGGGGCGGTAGCTCAATGGCAGAGCGCGACGACGTAACAGCTGACCTGCGCCCTCAAGCGGGGCCGGCGTGTGCAGTGGGGCGGCATCATCGGGGCCCGGGGGTTGGACACACCTCCGGGCCCGCTCCATGTCCGGGTGCTGGAGGTGCTGGAGGTGCTGGAGGTGCTGGAGGTTGAAGGTACTGGAGGTGCTGAAGGTGTTGAAGGTTGAAGGTGCTGGAGGTGCTGCGGAGCGGCGCGGCGCCATGCTCCCCGCTCACTCTGCGACAGCAAGCACCGTGCCATATGCACCGAAGCCCGCGATCACCAGTCCGTCCCGGAAGGTCAGCACCTCGTAGACCCGCCCGCCGATCTGGTTCCGGTAGTCGATCACCAACGAGTCGACCCCCGTCCGTACGTCCATGACGTCGAAGTGCAGGTCGGGGATACGGTCGAGCCCCGTCCGCCAGTAAGCCCGCAGCTGGTCCTTGCCGTGAACGGTCCCCGACGCGTCACCGTTGAAGCGCGCGATCATCGGGGAACTGAAGGTGACGTCCTCGTGGTAGTGGGCGAGAATCCGCTCCAAGTCATGTGAGTTCCAGTCCTCCCGCCACTGCGCGGCGAACTTCTGCGCGAATTCGAGATCCATACGGCCGATCGTAGAGGCCGGTTCGGCGATGATGAACGGGTGCGACTCGAAGCGATCTCCTGGGAACGGCTGACCGACGCTCTGGTCCGGAGCGCCGATGAACTGAAGGCCGGGGACGGCGGCCCCTGGCCCAAGATCGCGATGGACGGCGCTCCCGCGGCGCCGGGCGGCGAGTTGGCGGCCGCTGTCGCTGACGGGCTGCGGATCCGCGGGCGAGCCGTGCATGTGGTCGGGACGCAGGATTTTCTGCGTCCGGCGTCACTGCGGTACGAGTTCGGGAAGCGGGATCCCGACGCGTACTACAGCAGTTGGTTCGACACGGGCGCGCTCTGGCGCGAGGTCTTCGGTCCGCTGGAGGCGGGCGGGAGCGGACGAGTACTGCCCGACCTGTGGGACCCGGTGACCGATCGTGCCACCCGCAGCCCGTATCAGCAGCTGCCGGAAGGAGCGCTGGTCATCGTGCAGGGGCCGTTCCTGTTCGGACACTGGTTTCCCTTCGATCTGAGCGTCCATCTGCGGCTCTCTCCAGGTGCGCTCCAGCGCCGCACGGGCGCCGACGAGCAGTGGGCCCTGTCCGCCTTCCAGCGGTACGAGGATGAGGTCGGCCCGGCGGAGACAGCTGACGTGGTCGTACGGGCGGACCACCCGGACCACCTCGCCTGGAGCGGGCCCCCGGCATGATGACCACCGGCGAGCGATGACCACTGGCCTGCTGACCACTGGCCTGCTGACCACTGGCCTGCTGACCACTGGTCCGGCGCCCGTTACACGAGGCGCTTTATCTCGCCCCGCACCCGGTAGAAGCCCCCCGTCGAGGAGTGCAGGGCGTCCACCACATAGCGGGCGCCGGCCTGTCGTATCCCCCGCGGGAACTGCACGTGCCAGGTCGGCTCATAGCCGTCCGACACCACCTGGACCCGCAGCCTGCCTCCGACCTGTACGCATTCCACGACGATCCCGGCACCAGGCGCGGGAACCACGCTCACGGTGGCCACGTCGGCCGTCGGTGTGTAGGTGGGCAGCGCGGCTGCCTGCTTGACGTCCACGGCGACCGGCAGGGACCCGCCCTGTGCCGCGGTGATGGCGGCCTCGCTCGCGTCGATGCAGGCCAGCGAACCGTCGGTCGTGACGACATAGAGCTTCTCCTCGTGGTACTGCATCGAGAGCGCCGAGCCGCCACCCGTTCCCAGCTTCCACAGCCGGGTGCCCTCCGAAGTGAAGCAGTAGACGGACGAGGCCAGATCGCCTGCGAAGACGTACTCCCCGTCGGCGGACGTCGCGCAGGAGTACACGGCGGCGTCGCACTGGTACCGCGCCTCGCTCCGGCCGGTCGCCTTGGAGAGCCGCTCGACGACCTGACGGCCCGTACCCGCGTACACCGACGTCTCCTCCTGCCAGCCGAAGAGCACACCGCCGAAGGTGTCCGCATGCCACAACTCGCCGGTGCCGTCAGCCGCGTAGGCCGTCACGCCGTGTGTGTGGCCGTGGTACACCGCATGGTCGTCGGCGCGCACCATCCACGCGTTGCTGCCCTTGGAGCGGCGCGACCACTGGAACTCGTCCTCGTGGTCGATGACCGTGAGACCGCCGCTGTGGTCCGACACGTTCAACACGCCCTCGTGGATGTCCAGCCAGAAGATGTCCACGTCGTCCGCGATCTCGTAGGCGGCGAACGGCACCTTGGACGACAGGTCGTACACCTTCCCGTCGTCGCAGCCCGCGTATATCCAGAAGTCGTCGGCGACCAGGCACTTGACCCCGTCCGGAAGCGAGAACCGGGCCAGCACCTCGCCGTCGTGGCCCAGCGTGAACACATCGCCCCGCTGATTGCCGACCCAGCAGTGATCCTCGTCGATATGGATGCCGAACGCGGAAGTGCCGGTGCGGAAACGCCAGAGAACAGGCGCCGTCGCCCGCGCCGTCGAGGGAGCCGAGGTCACCTGACGCCGCGTCACCGACCGTGCCGCGCGCTGTCCCCGTATCGCGGGCGCGTACCCCTTGCGGACCTTCTCGCCCACCTTCTTCGCCGCTGCCGCCTGCGCCTTGACCGACGTCGGGAAGGAGGAGACCTGGCGCTGGCCTTCCGCGCCGATCCGCCCGTACCGCACACTCACCGTGGCCCCGACCACGGTCACTTCGTAGAACTTGTGCGCCCCGCCGTCCTCCTGGGACAGCTCCAGATACGTCGTCTCTCCCGACCCAGCGGCCACGGCACACCCCTCCCCAGGGACCGGCCCGTCCGGCCGGTCTCCACTGACTCCAAGCTAGATGCCACCACTGACAGTCGGTCCGGAGAGAGGGGGAGCCCAGGACAGTCCGTGCGTCATGGACCCGGTCGGACTCTTCTGCGACGGACCGGCCGCCGGCTTCACCGCGGCCGTCCGGCGCGAGCCGGTGGACACCGGATACTTCCGGCTCGTCCTGATCGCTAAGGTTGCCCGCCATGACGACAAGTGATCAGACACCCGCCTCTTTTGCCGTGCACATACCGGACGCCGAGCTGGAGCCCGAACCGCTCGATCCCGCACAGATCATCTCCGGAGACCCCGTGGTCACCGGAAAGGTCCTGTGGGAGTCCGCGGACGGCACACAGCTGCGCGGGATCTGGCAGATCACGCCCGGCGTGGTGACGGACACCGAGGCCAACGAGCTGTTCGTGGTTGTCAGCGGGCGCGCGACCGTCGCGGTCGAGGGCGGCGGGACGCTGCGGCTCGGGCCCGGCGACGCCTGCGTGCTGCGGGAGGGCGACCGTACGACGTGGACCGTCCACGAGACGCTGCGCAAGGCGTACCACGTCAGCCTCTGACCAGGGCTCGGACGATCAGGGCCGGTCGGATGACCACGGCTGGAACGGCCTGCCGCGGAGCCGGGCCGGCCTCCGGCCACGGCCCGGGACCGGATCGGATCGGCCCGGAGCAGGACCGGGGGCCGGGTCAGAACAGGGGCTGCGGCAGTACGCCCTCCAGGGCGAGGAGCTGCCGCTTGGTCTCCGGGCCGCCCCCGAACCCGCCCAGGCCGCCGTTGCTCTCCACCACCCGGTGACAGGGCACGACGACGGGCAGCGGATTCGACGCCATCGCGACGCCCACCGCCTGCGCGGCCCGGGGCTGCCCCACCCGGCCGGCCAGGTCCCCGTACCCGACGACGGACCCGTACGGCACGCCGGACGCCAGTTCACGCAGCACCTGACGGTTGAAACCGGAGGTCAGTGTCCAGTCCAGCGGCAGCGAGAACGAGCGCAGGCCCCCGGCGAAATAGGCGGCCAGCTGGCGCACCGGCTCGGCCAGCCGCTCCGACCCCGGCGCCTCGACCGGCGGCGCCCCGAACCGGGCCGCCAGCCGCTCCAGCGCACCGCGCCGCACGGCGGGGCCGGCGTGGAAGACCACTCCGACCAGCCCCCTGGTGCTCGCCGCGAGCAGCAGGGGGCCGATGCCGCTGCCGACCGTGGTCCACTCGATCTGCGTTCCGCTCTCCACGGCCCCTACCGTACGGCGCCCCACCGGCGGCACCGGCCGGGCCGACAGCGTGGCCGGACCGCGAACCGGCCCGGTTGTCAGTGGGGGGTCGTACGGTGGATGCATGCGGCCCGTTTCCAAGATCGAACGCACGGTGGCGCCTTTCGAGGTCGTCAGTCCCTACCAGCCCAGCGGTGACCAGCCGACGGCCATCGCTGAGCTAGAAAAGCGTATCCGTGCAGGTGAGAAGGATGTCGTCCTGCTCGGTGCGACCGGTACAGGCAAGTCGGCGACCACTGCCTGGATGATCGAGAAGCTGCAGCGCCCCACGCTCGTGATGGCGCCGAACAAGACGCTCGCCGCGCAGCTGGCGAACGAGTTCCGCGAGCTGCTCCCCAACAACGCCGTCGAGTACTTCGTCTCGTACTACGACTATTACCAGCCCGAGGCGTACGTCCCGCAGTCCGATACGTACATCGAGAAGGACTCCTCGATCAACGAGGAGGTCGAGCGCCTGCGACACTCCGCGACGAACTCGCTGCTCACCCGGCGCGACGTGGTCGTGGTCGCCTCGGTCTCGTGCATCTACGGCCTCGGTACGCCGCAGGAGTACGTGGACCGGATGGTGTCCCTCAAGGTCGGCGAGGAGTTCGACCGGGACGAGCTGCTGCGCCGGTTCGTCGACATCCAGTACACGCGTAACGACGTCGCGTTCACCCGTGGCACCTTCCGGGTGCGCGGCGACACCATCGAGATCTTCCCGGTGTACGAGGAGCTCGCCGTCCGGATCGAGATGTTCGGCGACGAGATCGAGGCGCTCTCGACGCTGCATCCGCTCACCGGCGAGATCATCAGCGAGGACGAGTCGCTCTACATCTTCCCCGCGACCCACTACGTGGCGGGCCCGGAGCGCATGGAAAAAGCGGTCAACGGCATCGAGAGGGAGCTTGAGGAGCGGCTCGGGGAGCTGGACAAGCAGGGCAAGATGCTGGAGTCCCAGCGGCTGCGCATGCGCACGACCTACGACCTGGAGATGCTGCGCCAGATCGGCAGTTGCTCCGGCATCGAGAACTACTCGATGCACTTCGACGGCCGCGACCCCGGCACAGCTCCCAACACGCTGATCGACTACTTCCCCGAGGACTTCCTCCTCGTCCTGGACGAATCGCATGTCACCGTTCCGCAGATCGGTGCGATGTACGAGGGCGACGCTTCCCGTAAGCGGACCCTTGTCGACCACGGCTTCCGGCTGCCGTCGGCCCTGGACAACAGGCCGCTGAAGTGGGAGGAGTTCCAGAAGCGGATCGGGCAGACCGTCTACCTCTCGGCCACACCGGGGAAGTACGAGCTCTCGCGCGGCGACGGCTTCGTGGAGCAGATCATCCGCCCCACCGGACTCGTCGACCCGGAGGTCGTCGTCAAGCCCACCGAGGGGCAGATCGACGACCTGGTCCACGAGATCCGTACGCGTACGGAGAAGGACGAGAGGGTCCTGGTCACCACGCTGACCAAGAAGATGGCCGAGGACCTCACCGACTACTTCCTCAACCTCGGTATCCAGGTGCGTTATCTGCACAGCGACGTCGACACGCTGCGCCGTATCGAGCTGCTGCGCGAACTCCGGGCCGGTGAGTACGACGTGCTGGTCGGCATCAACCTGCTGCGTGAGGGGCTCGACCTCCCGGAAGTGTCCCTGGTCGCCATCCTCGACGCCGACAAGGAGGGTTTCCTCCGCTCGGGCACGTCGCTGATCCAGACGATCGGCCGTGCCGCGCGCAACGTCTCCGGGCAGGTCCACATGTACGCGGACCGGGTCACTCCGGCGATGGAGAAGGCCATCGAGGAGACCAACCGCCGCCGCGAGAAGCAGGTCGCGTACAACGAGGAGCGCGGGCTCGACCCGCAGCCGCTGCGGAAGAAGATCAACGACATCGTCGCGACCATCGCGCGCGAGGAGGTCGACACGGAGCAGCTGCTCGGTACGGGCTACCGCAAGCCGAAGGAGGGGAAGCAGCCGACGGCGCCGGTGCCCGCGCTGGGCGGCGGAGCGGCGAAGGGCGGCAAGGGGGCGAAGCGGGCGAGGGCGGTTGCGACCGACCGGCCCGCGGAGGAACTGGCCGGAATCATCGAGGAGATGACCGAGCGGATGCGCGCAGCCGCTGCGGACCTGCAGTTCGAGGTGGCCGCCCGGCTCCGTGACGAAGTCGGTGAGCTGAAGAAGGAGTTGCGCCAGATGAAGGAGGGCGGTCTGGCCTGACCCCGTTGGGTGCGAGCCCGTTGTTTCAAGAGCGACACAAAAGGGCCCCGGCCCTCCTGCGGTGTCCGCGCCACTGCGTAGGGTGCGGGGAAAACGTGGGGAAACAGGAAGAAGGGACAGCCGTGACGGCCAATTTTGCCAAGGGCCCTGGCGTCAATCTCACCAAGGGGCAGGCCATCAGCCTGCAGAAGAACGACGGGGGCACCCTGACCGCGGTGCGCATGGGACTCGGCTGGCAGGCGGCGCCGCGGCGCGGGCTGTTCGGTTCCCGCACCCGGGAGATCGACCTGGACGCCTCGGCGGTCCTGTTCGCCGAAAAGCAGCCTATTGACGTGGTCTTCTTCCGCCACCTCGTCAGCGACGACGGTTCGGTCAAGCACACCGGTGACAACCTGGTCGGCGGTGCGGGCCAGGGCGGCGACGACGAAGCCATCCTCGTCGACCTGGCGAGGGTCCCCGTACACATCGACCAGATCGTCTTCACGGTGAACTCCTTCACCGGCCAGACGTTCCAGGAGGTGCAGAACGCCTTCTGCCGCATCGTCGACGAGACCAACGGCGAAGAGCTCGCCCGCTACACGCTCGACGGCGGCGGCCAGTTCACCGCCCAGATCATGGCGAAGGTGCACCGTGCCGGCGGCGGCTGGCAGATGACGGCGATCGGCAACCCGGCCAACGGCCGTACGTTCCAGGACCTGATGCCGGCGATTCTGCCGCACCTGTAGTCACCACCCGGCGCCTTGGGGGAGGGCACAGCAGTTCCCGGCGGCGCGGCGCGGCCGGGAACTGCCCGTACGCACCGGCAGAACCACCCGGCGGGACCAAGAGCAACGCGGCGAGGGGACACGTGCGATGACGGCCGAGCTGGTCCGGGGGCAGAACCATCCCCTGCCTGTGGCCCGACTGGACATCCGGGTGTCGGCCGGGAAGCCGGTCCTGGCCGGTGCGACGCTCAGCGACGACCGGGGCAGGGTCCGCGGCACGGAGTGGGTCGCCCACCCCGGATCACCGCGGCTGCCCGGTATCGAGGTGTCCGGGCAGGCCGCGGCGGACCACCGGCTGTCGGTGGACCTGGAGGCGCTGCCGGAGGCCGTGCACCGGGTGACAATCCTGCTCGCTCTGCCCACCGGCACCGGCGGGCCCGCGTCCTTCGCCTCCCTCGCCCCACCCTTCACCGCCGTCGCCGGGCGGGACGGCGCGGCAATCGTCAGCTATCGGATCACCGGCCTCGTGGCGGAGTCGGCAGTTCTCGCTCTGGAGCTCTACCGCAGACAGGGGGCCTGGAAGGTCCGTGCTGTCGGCCAGGGGTACGCGGGTGGTCTCGCGGACCTGCTCGGCGACCAGGGGCTGCCGCACGCCCCGGAATTCGCGGATGCCATCCAGGACGCAGTCGTCGGTGCGGCGGCCCGCTCGACGGCAGCCGCCCCGGCTCGTACCGGACCGAGCGGCGCGACCGGGACCCGCGGGGACACCGCCGGACGCCGCCCGGTCGACTACACGCATCCGCGCCGGCAGCGGACCGCCGACCCGGCACCGCCACCGGTTGTTCCCGGCGCCAGGACCCCTGAGCTGAGCCTCGGTGAGCAGAGCCCCGGTGAGCGGGCCCGGCCTGTCGCCGGCGATGCCACCGGCCGGACCATGGATGAGCGCCTGTACAACCAGGTCCGGGGCATGTTCGAGGATCTGGCCCGCACCGCTGCCGCGTACCGCAGCGCTGTCGATTTCGCCGACTCCCGACTGGAGCGCGAGATCGACCGGGCGCTCTCCGACCCGCGCAGCCGTACCGGTTCCGCGGGTGCCGAGGCCCGCCGGCAGGCACAGGAGAAGCGCGACCTGCTGACGGCTCAGGCAGCAGAGGTACTCGACCGGGACCTCGATCAGCTGACCGCCGAGTCCCAGGTGGTGGAACCGGCCCTGGCCCCGGCCTTCGCCCGCTGGGACAGCGCCGTCTGGCACGGGTACCAGGTGCCGGATGAGGCTCCGACGGCGCTGCGCGTCGGTGATCTGCACCTCCCCCTCCGTCCCGGGCTGCGGATTCCGCTGCTGGTGCGGCTGCCGCTCGAGCGCGGGATCTGGGTCGACAGCGGGCACACCGGCCCGGCGGGGGAAGCGGACTCCGCCGCATCTCGCGGCCGCGCCATGGACACCGCCGTTGCCCACGCCGTCCGCCTGCTCGCTGTCCACCCGCCGGGGGATTTCACCGTGCAGGTGATCGATCCGGCCGGCTCGGCCGGCGGGGCGCTGGCTCCGCTGACCGCTTCCGGAGTGCTCGACGAGCCGCCCGCCACGGGTGCACAGGGAGTGACCTCCGTACTTGCGCGGCTGGTGCAGCGGGTGGATCTGACGCAGATGGCGGTGCGCGGGGGTGTGACCGACTCGCTTCCTCCGGATCTGGACACCGCGGAGCAGCTGCTGATCGTCAACGACTTCCCGCACGGCTTCGACGACCGAGCCCTCACCCAGCTGCGTTATCTGGCCGATGAGGGTCCCTCCGTGGGCGTCCACCTGCTGATGGTCGCCGACCGGGAGGACGCCGGCCAGTACGGGCCGGTGCTCGATCCACTGTGGCGTTCGCTTCTGCGTATTACTCCGGTACCGGACGACCACCTCGCGGACCCCTGGGTCGGGCACGCCTGGACGTTTGAGCCGTCGCTGCCGCCGGTGGGCAGCGACGTACTGACTCGCGTCCTGAAGCAAGTCGCTGGGGCGCGTCGGGCCTGACACCACTGAACTGGCACTTTGGGTAATCCTTTACCAATCCCTTTACCTTCCATTGGTGTTTCCTGTACTGTTCTTGATGCGGAGGGGAGTACTCCCCAAGTGCGGCGTACCCGTCAATACGGACCCGTCAGGGGCCCGGGGCGCCGGCCCGAGTGCCGGTCGTCCGGCACGGGTGGAAGAGACCTCCGGCAGCGACGACGCTGATCAGGTAGCCGTAGCAACCGCCGGAGGAGCAGTGGACGTTTCTCTCACCCTGTGGGCACTGACCATTCTTGGTCTGGGTGCCCTGATAGCGGCCGACTTCGTCATCGGGCGCAAACCCCATGACGTATCCGTCAAGGAGGCCGGTGTCTGGACCGTCGTCTGGATCGCCCTGGCCGCGCTCTTCGGCCTCGGCTTGTTGGTCTTCGCCGGCGGCCGGGCGTCCGGCGAGTTCTTCGCCGGTTTCATCACCGAGAAGTCGCTGAGTGTCGACAACCTCTTCGTCTTCATCCTGATCATGGCGAAGTTCTCGGTACCGTCCCACCTGCAGCAGCGGGTGCTGCTGTTCGGTGTCCTGATAGCCCTGGTGCTGCGGGCCGTCTTCATCGCGGCGGGTGCGGCGATCATCGCCGGCTTCTCGTGGGTCTTCTTCCTCTTCGGTGCCTTCCTGATCTACACCGCCTGGAAGCTCATCAAGGAAGCGCGCTCGGACGACGGGGAAGAGGAGTTCGAGGAGAACCGCCTGCTGAAATCCATCGAGCGGCGTTTCGGCGTCGCCGACCGCTATCACGGCACCAGGCTCTTCATCCAGCAGAACGGCAAGCGGATACTCACACCGCTGATGGTCGTGATGCTCGCGATCGGCACCACCGACGTGCTGTTCGCGATGGACTCGATTCCCGCGATCTTCGGACTCACCAAGGACCCGTACATCGTCTTCACGGCCAACGCCTTCGCCCTCATGGGGCTGCGTCAGCTGTACTTCCTCATAGGCGGCCTGCTCAAGAAGCTGGTGCACCTCAGCTACGGGCTGTCGGTCATCCTCGGCTTCATCGGTGTCAAGCTGCTGCTGCACGCGCTGCACGAATCCGGGGTGCCTGTCCCGGAGATCTCCATCCCCGTCTCGCTCGCCGTCATCTGCGGGGTGCTGATCGTCACCACGGTCACCAGCCTCCTCGCCAGCAGGAGGCAGGAGGCAGCCGAAGCCGCGGAGAAGGGCAGCAAGGACAGCGCCGACGTCTGAGCCCGATGGGAAGGGCACTCACCAGCCGCGTGCGCGCCACTCCGAGAGGTGCGGACGCTCGGCGCCCAGCGTGGTGTCGTGCCCGTGTCCCGGATAGACCCAGCTCTCGTCGGAGAGCCGGTCGAAGAGCTTCGTCCTGACATCGCCGAGGAGGCTGGCGAAGGCCTCGGGGTCCCCGTGGGTGTTGCCCACGCCGCCCGGGAAGAGGCAGTCACCGGTGAAGACGTGCGGATGGCCGTGCGGGTCGTCGTAGATCAGCGCGATCGAGCCAGGGGTGTGACCGATCAGCCTGCGGGCGGTCAGAGCGACCTGGCCCACCCGGATCGTGTCGCCGTCCTCCACGGGGACGTCGGTGGCGACCGGGATGCCACCGGCGTCGTACCGCCCCGCGTAGGTACGGGCACCCGTGGCGTCCACTACGGCCTGCAAGGACTGCCAGTGGTCGCCGTGACGGTGGGTGGTGACCACGGAGGCGATGGAGTCCGGGCCGATCAGCTGCAGCAGTGTCGGGGTGTCGTTGGCCGCGTCGATCAGCATCTGTGCGCCGGACTCCCGGCAGCGCAGCAGGTACGCGTTGTTGTTCATCGGGCCCACTGCGACCTTGGAGATCATCAGAGCTGTCAGCTCGTGTACGTCCGCCGCGCCGCCGACCTTCACCACTCCGCTGTACGTCATGGTGCCGAGTCTAGATCCACTGCACCTGACGCGGGGCCGGGCAGCCGGGGATGCGGCCGCGAACTGCCTCTACAGGGACGGCAGTACCGGCAGGGCGCCCCCGTCGGGGGCCTTGAGCTCCTTGCCGTCCCCGCGCCCCGAGAGCCAGCCGAGCAGCGCCGTGGCGGGCCCGGTGACACCGGCCACCGCAGGGTCGGCCGAGAAGCGCTGCCGCAGGAAGTCGATCTCCCGCTCGGTGAACTCCGGCGGAAGATCAGCCAGCTCGTAGCCGATACCGAGATCGACATGGTGCAGCTCGACCTCGGCCCACCGCCGGAAGGGGACGTGAGCGGCTGAGTCCGTGACGCCGTTGCGGAGGGTCACGGTGCGGGACCAGTCCGCGGGGAGCGCCGCGCGCTCACGGAATCCGGCCGCACTCCCGCGCACATCCGCGAGCTGCACGGCGAGTGGGCGGGGCGCGTCGCGCTCGATATCGGCGTCCCGGACCTCGGAGTCCGCATACATCGGCAGCCCGGCGAGAACATTTCCGAGGGCGTCGGCGTTACGGGAGATGTGGGCGAGCACATGTCCGCGGGACCAGCCGGGAAGCCGTGACGGTTCGGCGGTCGTGGCGTTGTCCAGTCCGGCGGCCGAGGCCAGGAGCCGCTCGGTCGCCTCATCCACAGACGTCAGGTCCCGCACGTGATCGATCATGCGGCTCACGATAGGCGTCCCACTCCTTCGGGTGAAGCTGTTCACCGAAGACCGTTAATCGAATGCACGTGCTATACGCTTGTGAGAGACATCCAACAAGTCATCTTCAGACATCGCTGAGGCGCCCCCCATACCCTGGGGAGGGGGCTCCGCCCCTGCTTCTTCTCTCAGAAAGGTGCGGACCGGCGTGGCCGACCGTCTCATCGTTCGTGGCGCTCGCGAGCACAACCTCAAAAACGTCTCGATCGACCTTCCGCGTGACTCCCTGATCGTCTTCACCGGGCTCTCCGGATCGGGCAAGTCCTCCCTCGCGTTCGACACGATCTTCGCGGAGGGCCAGCGGCGCTATGTCGAGTCGCTCTCCTCGTACGCCCGGCAGTTCCTCGGGCAGATGGACAAGCCCGATGTGGACTTCATCGAGGGTCTGTCCCCCGCTGTCTCGATCGACCAGAAGTCGACCTCGCGCAACCCGCGCTCGACGGTCGGCACCATCACCGAGGTCTACGACTACCTGCGTCTGCTCTTCGCGCGCATCGGCAAGCCGCACTGCCCTCAGTGCGGCCGGCCCATCTCGCGCCAGTCCCCGCAGGCCATCGTCGACAAGGTCCTCGAGCTGCCCGAGGGCAGCCGCTTCCAGGTGCTCTCGCCGCTCGTGCGCGAGCGCAAGGGTGAATTCGTCGACCTGTTCTCCGACCTTCAGACCAAGGGATACAGCCGCGCCCGGGTGGACGGCGAGACGATCCAGCTCTCCGAGCCGCCCAAGCTGAAGAAGCAGGAGAAGCACACCATCGAGGTGGTCATCGACCGCCTCACCGTGAAGGACAGTGCCAAGCGCCGTCTCACCGACTCGGTGGAGACCGCACTCGGACTGGCCGGCGGCATGGTCATCCTGGACTTCGTCGATCTGCCCGCGGACGACCCCGAGCGTGAGCGGATGTACTCCGAGCACCTCTACTGCGCGTACGACGACCTGTCCTTCGAGGAGCTGGAGCCGCGCTCCTTCTCGTTCAACTCGCCCTTCGGCGCCTGCCCCGACTGCACCGGCATCGGGACGCGTATGGAGGTCGACCCCGAGCTGATCATCCCGGACGAGGAGAAGTCCCTCGAGGAGGGCGCTATCTCGCCGTGGTCGCTCGGCCACACCAAGGAGTACTTCGCGCGGCTGGTGAGCGCGCTCGCCGGAGAGCTCGGATTCCGGACGGACATCCCGTGGGCGGGGCTCCCGCAGCGCGCCAAGAAGGCCCTGCTGTACGGCCACAAGACTCAGATCGAGGTCCGCTACCGCAACAGGTACGGGCGTGAGCGCGCCTACACGACCTCCTTCGAAGGCGTGGTGCCCTTCGTCAAGCGGCGGCACTCGGAGGCCGAGAGCGACTCCAGCCGGGAGCGCTTCGAGGGCTATATGCGCGAAGTGCCCTGCCCGACCTGTGAGGGCACCCGTCTGAAGCCGATCGTCCTAGCCGTCACCGTGATGGAGAAGTCCATCGCCGAGGTCGCCGCGATGTCGATCAGCGAGTGCGCGGAATTCCTGGGCAGGCTGAAGCTCAATGCCAGGGACAAGAAGATCGCCGAGCGGGTACTCAAGGAGGTCAACGAGCGGCTGAGGTTCCTGGTCGACGTCGGTCTCGACTACCTCTCGCTGAACCGGGCCGCGGGGACGCTCTCCGGCGGCGAGGCGCAGCGCATCAGGCTGGCCACCCAGATCGGCTCCGGCCTGGTCGGCGTGTTGTACGTACTGGACGAGCCGTCCATCGGCCTGCACCAGCGCGACAACCACCGCCTCATCGAGACGCTCATCCGGCTGCGCGACATGGGCAACACCCTGATCGTCGTCGAACACGACGAGGACACGATCAAGGTCGCCGACTGGGTCGTGGACATCGGCCCCGGCGCGGGCGAGCACGGCGGCAAGGTGGTGCACTCCGGGTCGCTGAAGGACCTCCTGACCAACAAGGAGTCCCTGACCGGCCAGTATCTGGCGGGCAAGCGGGCCATCCCGATCCCGGACGTGCGCAGGCCCGCGGACCCGGGGCGCCGGCTGACGGTGCACGGGGCCAGGGAGAACAACCTCCAGGACATCGACGTGTCGTTCCCGCTGGGGGTGCTGACCGCGGTCACCGGGGTCTCCGGTTCCGGTAAGTCGACCCTGGTCAACGACATTCTCTACACGCACCTCGCCCGTGAGCTCAACGGTGCGCGGACGGTCCCCGGCCGGCACACCCGGGTCGACGGTGACGACCTCGTCGACAAGGTCGTGCACGTCGACCAGTCGCCCATCGGCCGTACCCCCCGGTCCAACCCGGCGACGTACACCGGAGTCTTCGACCATGTGCGCAGGCTCTTCGCCGAGACGATGGAGGCCAAGGTCCGGGGCTACCTCCCCGGACGGTTCTCCTTCAACGTCAAGGGCGGCCGCTGCGAGAACTGCTCGGGCGACGGCACGATCAAGATCGAGATGAACTTCCTGCCGGATGTGTACGTCCCGTGCGAGGTCTGCCACGGCGCGCGCTACAACCGGGAGACTCTGGAGGTCCACTACAAGGGCAAGTCGATCGCCGAGGTCCTGGACATGCCGATCGAGGAGGGCCTGGACTTCTTCGAGGCCGTCCCGACGATCGCGCGTCATCTGCGCACGCTCAACGAGGTGGGCCTGGGCTACGTCAGGCTGGGCCAGTCCGCACCGACACTGTCGGGCGGTGAGGCGCAGCGCGTGAAGCTCGCGAGCGAGCTCCAGAAGCGCTCCACCGGCCGCACCGTCTATGTCCTGGACGAGCCGACGACGGGGCTCCACTTCGAGGACATCAGCAAGCTCATCAACGTGCTGTCGGGCCTGGTGGACAAGGGCAACACGGTAATCGTCATCGAGCACAACCTCGATGTCGTGAAGACCGCCGACTGGGTCGTCGACATGGGCCCCGAGGGTGGCAACGGCGGTGGTCTGGTCATCGCCGAGGGCACTCCGGAGCAGGTCGCCGGGGTACCGGCCAGCCACACCGGCAAGTTCCTCAGGGACATCCTGGATGCCGAGCGGATCAGCGACGCGACTCCGTCCGTCAAGGCGCCGGTGAGGAAGACCGCGGCGAAGAAGACCGCGGCGAAGAAGGCCGTGGTCAAGAAAGCCGCGGCGACGAAGACCGCCGCCGCGACGAAGACCGCCGCGAAGGGCACGGCGAAGACCGCGGCGAAGAAGGTGCCACGCACACGCCGGGCTTCGTGACCTTGGCGGTCACGGTGCCGGAGATGCCGGCACCGTGACGGCGATGGCGGGATTACGGACCGCCGACGGTGCACGCCTCCGGGCCGTGCACCGCGGCGAGGGCCCGCCCGTGGTGTCCTGCCACGGCGGCCCCGGTCCGTGGGGCACCCCGCACGACGTGGCGGACCGGCTGCCCCTGGTACGCGGCGCCCCGCTGGTCCCAGCGGGGCGGCGGCCGCTCAGAGCCGTCCGCCGCCCGTACACGGGCCCCGCTCGGTCTCGGGCCTCGCCGAAGGCGTGCGCCGCAGCTCCGGCTGCCGCTGCTCGGCGCACGTGACCAGGGCCCGTACACGGGCCCCGCTCGGTCGTCGGCCTCGTCGAAGACGCGTGCCGCCGCTCCGGCCTGGACCGGCTGCCGCTGCTCGGCGCACGTGACCAGGGCGGGCATAGTGCAAGGACCCCTTATGCGGGGTGCTCAGCCAGCTCCCAGGCGTACGGCGGCTGGGCGCCCGTCCGGGAGCAGGTCAGTGCGGCCGACCGGGCCGCGAACCCCAGGACCTGAGTCCAGTCGTCCCCGGACAGTGCGGCCGTCGCGGTGGCCGACAGCGCGTCCCGCTCCGCGAGACTGTGCAGCAGCGCCGCATTGACCGTGTCGCCGGCGCCGATCGTGTCCACCACATCGACCGCCGCACCTGGGACCGCGTACTCGCCGCCCGCCCTGGTCCGTACGGTCAGGCCATCGCCGCCGTGCGTGACCACGACCGCCTCCGGCCCCGCGGCCAGCCACTCCTGCGGGGTGCCGCCGAGCCACTGCGCGTCCTCCTCCGACAGCTTCAGGAGGGTGACATCGGGGAGCCAGCCCCTGAAGCGCTTCCGGTAGGCGTCCCCGTCCTGGATGAGGCCCGCCCTGATGTTCGGGTCCAGCAGAGTGAACACCCCCCGCGCCGATTCCCGCCGCAGCAGCGCCTCGTACGCGCTCGCACCCGGTTCGAGGACCAGCGAACAGGTGCCCAGGGACAACGCCCGCACATCGGACGGGAGTTGTTCCGGGAGTTCGAAGAGCCGGTCCGCGCTGCCCTCCGCGTAGAAGCCGTATCCCGCGGACCCGTCGTCGCCCAGGGCCGCCACGGCGAGGGTCGTGGGCTCCGGACCCCGCTGCACCAGCGAGACATCCACCCCGGCCGTCCGCAGCCCGTCGAGGAGCGCCTCACCGAAGCCGTCGGTCGACACCCGCGAACAGAATCCGACCCGCGCGCCCAGCCGCCCGAGGGCGACAGCCGTGTTGTACGGGCCGCCACCCAGCCGTGGCAGCAGTGCGGGCAGGGGCTCGCCCGGTGCGGCGGCATCCTGCGGCACCAGGTCGATCAGGGACTCTCCGGCGACGGTGATCACAGATCCCGAACGTAGCCGAAGTTCCCTGGCCCGTAAACGCCGCAAACGCCGCCTGCGGCAACGGAGATCTCCCCCGGTATGGTCGGTTCCGTCGCTGATGCCTGCTGAACAGTGGAGCCCCCATGTCAGGTCTGCCCCCCGCCCGTCGTTCCGTCCTCATGGGAGCCGCGCTGGCCGGTGCCGCGGGGCTCGGGCTCACCGCGTGTTCGGGCGGGTCCGGCACCTCCACGGGACCGGACAAGCCCGTCGACCTGGGAGCCGCCGACGCGGTGCCGGTCGGGGGAGTCAAGTACTACCGGGACCAGTTCCTGATCGTGACCCGGCCGAGCGCCGACGAGTACAAGGCGCTCTGGTCACGCTGCACCCACCAGAACTGCCCGCTGCAGAAGATCGAGGGGAAGGTCGGCATCTGCCCCTGCCACGGCAGCCACTTCGACGTCACGACCGGCAAGGTGCTGCAGGGCCCCGCCGAGCGCCCGCTCCACGACGTGCAGGTCAAGGTGGTGGGCGGAAAGCTGATCGCGGGCCCCGGCAAGAAGGCCTGACGTCACCCGCGGTGACTCCGCGCTGTCAGTCACCGCCAGTAGGGTGGGAGGCATGGCAGACCCCTCCAGCTACCGCCCCAAGCCGGGACAGATCCCCGACTCCCCGGGGGTCTACAAATTCCGCGACGAGCACCGCCGGGTGATCTACGTCGGCAAGGCGAAGAGCCTGCGCCCGCGCCTCTCCTCGTACTTCCAGGACCTGGCCAACCTCCACCCGCGGACCCGCACCATGGTCACCACGGCCGCATCCGTGGAGTGGACCGTGGTCTCCACCGAGGTCGAGGCGCTGCAGCTCGAATACTCGTGGATCAAGGAGTTCGACCCCCGTTTCAACGTCAAGTACCGGGACGACAAGAGCTATCCGTCCCTCGCCGTGACGCTGAACGAGGAGTTCCCCCGGGTGCAGGTGATGCGCGGCCCCAAGAAGAAGGGCGTGCGCTACTTCGGTCCTTACGGCCACGCCTGGGCCATCCGGGAGACCGTCGACCTGATGCTCCGCGTCTTCCCCGTACGCACCTGCTCGGCCGGAGTGTTCAAGCGCTCCGCCCAGATCGGCCGCCCCTGCCTCCTCGGCTACATCGGCAAGTGCTCGGCTCCCTGCGTCGGCCGTGTCACCCCCGATGAGCACCGCGAACTGGCCGAGGAGTTCTGCGACTTCATGGCCGGCCGTACCGGCGCGTACATCCGCCGCATCGAGCGGGAGATGCGGGAGGCGGCCGACGAGATGGAGTACGAGCGGGCCGGCAGGCTCCGCGACGACATAGAGGCGCTCAAGCGCGCCCTGGAGAAGAACGCGGTCGTCTTCAACGACGCGACCGACGCGGATCTGATCGCCGTCGCCGAGGACGAGCTGGAGGCCGCCGTCCAGATCTTCCACGTCAGGGGCGGCCGGGTCCGCGGCCAGCGCGGCTGGGTGACGGACAAGGTCGAGGCCGTGGAGACCTCCGGCCTCGTCGAGCACGCGCTCCAGCAGCTGTACGGGGACGAGAAGGGCGAGGGCGTGCCCAAGGAGGTTCTGGTCCCGGCGCTGCCCGAGCAGACCGACGCCGTCAGCCAGTGGCTCGCCGACCGGCGTGGCTCGCATGTCTCCCTGCGCATCCCGCAGCGCGGTGACAAGAAGGACCTGATGGCGACCGTCCAGCGCAATGCCCAGCAGGCGCTGGTCCTGCACAAGACGAAGCGTGCGTCCGACCTCACCACCCGCTCCCGGGCACTGGAGGAGATCGCCGGCGCGCTCGGTCTCGACAGCGCGCCGCTGCGGATCGAGTGCTACGACATCTCGCACCTGCAGGGCGACGACGTCGTGGCATCGATGGTGGTCTTCGAGGACGGCCTGGTCCGCAAGGGGGAGTACCGCCGCTTCCAGATCAAGACCTTCGAGGGCCAGGACGACGTCCGGTCCATGCACGAGGTGATCACCCGGCGCTTCCGCCGTTATCTCCAGGAGAAGGAGCGGACGGGGGAGTGGACCGAGGAGCAGACCGCCGAGGCCTGCGAGGAGGACGGGCGGCCCAAGCGTTTCGCCTACCCGCCCCAGCTGGTGGTGGTCGACGGCGGGCAACCCCAGGTGGCGGCCGCGAAACGTGCTCTCGACGAGCTCGGTATCGACGATGTCGCCGTCTGCGGACTGGCCAAGCGCCTGGAGGAGGTCTGGCTCCCGGACGACGACGATCCGGTGGTCCTGCCCCGGTCCAGCGAGGGGCTCTACCTCCTCCAGCGGGTGCGCGACGAGGCTCACCGGTTCGCCATCACCTACCAGCGGGCGAAGCGGGCCAAGCGCTTCAAGGCGGGCCCGCTCGACTCCGTCGCGGGACTGGGCGAGACCAGGAAACAGGCGCTGCTCAAGCACTTCGGCTCGGTCAAGAAGCTGAAGCAGGCCACAATTGAGCAGATCTGCGAAGTGCCCGGCATAGGCCGCACGACGGCCGAGGCGGTGGCCGTGGCGCTCGCCGCGGCGGCCCCGGCCGCACCTGCCGTGAACACGGCAACAGGAGAGATCATGGAAGACGACGGGGGCACCACGGATGAATGACGAGCAGGAACGGGACGGAGCACACGTGAGTACGGGCAGCGCGGGCACGGGGACACCGGCCGAGGCCGCGGAAACGGCCATTCCGGAGCTGGTGATCATCTCCGGGATGTCCGGCGCCGGACGCTCCACAGCGGCGAAGTGCCTGGAGGACCTCGGCTGGTTCGTCGTCGACAACCTCCCGCCCGCGCTGATCCCCACCATGGTGGAGCTCGGCGCCCGCTCGCAGGGCAATGTGGCCCGTATCGCCGTGGTGGTCGACGTACGCGGCCGCCGCTTCTTCGACAACCTCCGCCAGTCCCTCGCCGACCTGGCGGCCAAGCAGGTCACCCGGCGTATCGTCTTCCTGGAGTCGTCCGACGACACGCTCGTGCGCCGCTTCGAGTCGGTCCGCCGACCGCACCCCCTCCAGGGCGACGGCCGGATCACCGACGGCATCGCAGCCGAGCGCAACCTGCTGCGCGAGCTGCGCGGGGACGCGGACCTGGTGATCGACACCTCCAGCCTCAACGTGCACGAACTGCGGGCCAAGATGGACGCCCAGTTCGCCGGTGACGAGGAGCCCGAGCTGCGGGCGACCGTGATGTCGTTCGGCTACAAGTACGGGCTGCCGGTCGACGCCGACCTCGTCGTCGACTGCCGGTTCCTGCCCAATCCGCACTGGGTCCCCGAGCTGCGCCCCTTCACCGGCCTCAACGAGGAGGTGTCCGCGTACGTCTTCAACCAGCCGGGCGCCAAGGAGTTCCTCGACCAGTACAGCGAACTGCTCCAGATCATCGCCACCGGCTACCGCCGCGAGGGCAAGCGGTACGTGACCATCGCCGTCGGCTGCACCGGCGGCAAGCACCGGTCCGTCGCGATGTCCGAGAAGCTCGCCGCCCGGCTGGCTTCGGAAGGGATCGAGACGGTGCTCGTCCACCGCGACATGGGGCGCGAGTGACGAGCCGCAGCACTCCCAAGCTGCGGCGCGTACGGCTGGTACCCGGCCGCACCCGCCGCGGCACCCAGCCGAAGGTCGTCGCGCTGGGCGGCGGGATGGGGCTGTCGGCCTCCCTCGCCGCGCTCCGCCGGATCACCGGGGACCTGACCGCCGTGGTGACCGTCGCCGACGACGGCGGCTCCAGCGGCCGGCTCCGTGAGGAGCTGGGGGTGCTGCCGCCCGGCGACCTGCGCAAGGCGCTCGCAGCGCTCTGCGGGGACGACGACTGGGGCCAGACATGGGCCCGCGTCATCCAGCACCGCTTCCAGTCCAAGGGCGAGCTGCACGAGCACGCGGTCGGCAACCTGCTGATCGTCGCCCTGTGGGAGCAGCTCGGTGACCATGTGCAGGCACTGGATCTGGTCGGCAAGCTGCTCGGCGCGCACGGCAGGGTGCTGCCGATGTCCGCCGTGCCGCTGGAGCTCCAGGCGCTGGTCCGCGGCCATGACCCGAGCCGTCCGGACGACATCGACACGGTCCGCGGCCAGGCCACGGTCGCCCTCACCCCCGGCGAGGTGCAGTCCGTGCACCTCGTGCCGAACGACCCGCCGGCCGTCCCGGAGGCCGTGGCCGCCGTCCTCGACGCGGACTGGGTGGTGCTCGGTCCCGGCTCCTGGTTCTCCTCGGTGATTCCCCACCTGCTGGTGCCGGAACTGCTCGACGCGCTGATCGAGACGAAGGCCCGCAAGGTGCTCTCGCTCAATCTCGCACCGCAACCCGGTGAAACCGATGGCTTCTCACCGCAGCGTCATTTGGAGGTTTTGGCCCGACACGCCCCTAAACTCGCCATGGACGTGGTGCTTGCCGATGAGGCCGCCGTGCCCGACCGCGAGAGTCTCGCCGAAGCCGCCAAACGGCTCGGTGCGGCGGTCGAGCTGGCGCCCGTGGCCGCGCCTGACGGTTCCCCTACGCACGACAGGGAGCTGCTGGCCGCCGCGTACGACCGTATTTTTCGGATGCATGGAAGGATCGGCCCATGGCGATGACGGCAGCGGTGAAGGACGAAATTTCCCGGCTCCCCGTCACCCGGACCTGCTGCAGGAAGGCGGAGGTCTCGGCGATTCTTCGGTTCGCCGGCGGTCTGCACCTGGTGAGCGGGCGGATTGTGATCGAGGCTGAGCTGGACACCGCTATGGCGGCCCGGCGGCTCAAGCGGGACATCCTGGAGATCTTCGGACACAACTCCGAACTGATCGTGATGGCACCCGGCGGTCTGCGCAGAGGCAGCCGCTACGTCGTGCGGGTGGTGGCCGGAGGCGACCAGCTGGCGCGCCAGACCGGCCTGGTGGACGGCCGCGGCCGGCCCATCCGGGGTCTGCCCCCGCAGGTGGTCTCGGGGGCCACCTGTGACGCGGAGGCGGCCTGGCGAGGCGCCTTCCTGGCCCACGGCTCGCTCACCGAGCCCGGCCGCTCCTCCTCGCTGGAGGTGACCTGCCCCGGCCCCGAGGCGGCGCTGGCCCTGGTGGGCGCGGCCCGCAGGCTCCAGATCGCCTCCAAGGCCCGTGAGGTGCGCGGTGTGGACCGGGTCGTCGTCCGGGACGGGGACGCGATCGGTGCCCTGCTCACCCGGCTCGGCGCGCACGAGTCGGTCCTGGCCTGGGAAGAGCGGCGGATGCGCCGCGAGGTCCGCGCCACGGCCAACCGCCTGGCCAACTTCGACGACGCCAACCTCCGCCGCTCGGCGCGGGCAGCCGTCGCCGCGGGAGCCCGGGTGGGGCGCGCGCTGGAGATCCTCGCCGACGAGGTGCCCGAGCACCTGGCGGCCGCGGGCAGGCTGCGGATGGAGCACAAGCAGGCGTCGCTGGAGGAGCTCGGCGCGCTCGCCGACCCGCCGCTGACCAAGGACGCCGTGGCGGGCCGCATCCGCCGGCTGCTGGCCATGGCCGACAAGCGGGCGCAGGATCTGGGGATTCCCGGAACCGAGTCCACGCTTTCCGAGGAGATGGACGACAGCCTCGTCGGCTGAGCCGCGCAATCCTGCGGAAACTCCCGCCGGGAATTCCCCGGCGTACGGCATGACGGCGCCGGTGCCCATATGGGTACCGGCACCGTCGTATGAGCCGGCGTATGTACTGGTCGGTAGGGGTGTCCGTACCGCATGTGAAATTCCGTACGGTCATGTTCGATATGACCCTGGGGCCTCTGGAGAGGTAGGGTCGAAGGCGGTCGGGGACATCCCATACATCTCGCCGTGGCGTCGAAACCCGGCGTACCAACGAGGAGATCGAGTTCGTGACGATCCGCGTAGGCATCAACGGCTTTGGCCGCATCGGTCGTAACTACTTCCGCGCGCTGCTGGAGCAGGGTGCGGACATCGAGATCGTGGCTGTCAACGACCTGGGTGACACCGCGACCACCGCGCATCTGCTGAAGTACGACACGATTCTGGGCCGTCTCAAGGCCGAGGTCTCGCACACCGCAGACACCATCACCGTTGACGGCCACACCATCAAGGTGCTGTCCGAGCGCAACCCGGCCGACATCCCCTGGGGTCAGCTCGGCGTCGACATCGTGATCGAGTCGACCGGCTTCTTCACGAAGAAGGCGGACGCCGAGAAGCACATTGCCGGCGGCGCCAAGAAGGTCCTCATCTCGGCTCCGGCCAAGGGCGAGGACATCACCATCGTGATGGGCGTCAACCAGGACAAGTACGACGCGGCCAACCACCACGTCATCTCCAACGCCTCCTGCACCACCAACTGCGTGGCGCCGATGGCCAAGGTTCTCCTGGAGAACTTCGGCATCGTCAAGGGCATGATGACGACGGTCCACGCGTACACCAACGACCAGCGCATCCTGGACTACCCGCACTCGGACCTGCGCCGCGCCCGCGCCGCCGCCGAGAACATCATTCCGACCACCACGGGTGCCGCCAAGGCCACCGCGCTGGTCATCCCGGAGCTCGAGGGCAAGCTCGACGGCATCGCGATGCGCGTCCCGGTTCCCACCGGCTCCGTGACCGACCTGGTCATCGAGCTGGAGCGCGAGGTCACCAAGGACGAGGTCAACGCCGCGTTCCAGAAGGCCTCCGAGGGCCAGCTCAAGGGCCTCCTCGACTACACCGAGGACCCGATCGTCTCCTCGGACATCGTCAACTGGCCGGCGTCCTGCACCTTCGACTCCTCCCTGACCATGGTCCAGGGCAAGAGCGTCAAGGTCATCGGCTGGTACGACAACGAGTGGGGCTACTCCAACCGCCTGGTCGACCTGACCGTCTTCGTCGGCAACCAGCTCTGATCACGGGCCGGTAGGCACCTCGATGTGAGCACGGGGCCCGGACAGCGCAACGGTGCGCGGTCCGGGCCCTGTCGCCTGTGCAGATCTTCCTAGGAGTCCAGGAACTCATGAAGACCATCGACGAACTTCTCGCCGAAGGGGTCGCGGGCAAGCGGGTATTCGTCCGCGCCGACCTCAATGTGCCGCTCTCCGGCACCACCATCACCGACGACGGGCGGATCCGCGCCGTCCAGCCGACGGTCGCCAAGCTCGCCGAGGCCGGCGCCCGTGTCGTCGTCGCCTCGCACCTGGGCCGCCCGAAGGGCGCCCCCGACCCGGCGTTCTCGCTCGCCCCCGCGGCAGCCCGCCTCGGCGAACTCCTCGGCGCCGACGTGGCGTTCGCGACCGACACGGTCGGTGAGTCCGCGAAGGCCACGGTCGCCGCGCTCACCGACGGCCAGGTCGCCGTCATCGAGAACCTCCGCTTCAACGCCGGTGAGACGTCGAAGGACGACGCCGAGCGCGGCGCCTTCGCCGACCGGCTCGCCGAGCTGGCCGACGTCTACGTCGGCGACGGCTTCGGTGCCGTGCACCGCAAGCACGCCTCGGTCTTCGACCTCCCCGCGCGCCTGCCGCACGCCGCCGGATACCTCATCGCCACCGAGGTCGGTGTCCTCAAGAAGCTGACATCGGACGTCAAGCGCCCGTACGCCGTAGTGCTCGGCGGTGCCAAGGTCTCCGACAAGCTCGCTGTCATCGACCACCTGCTGGAGCGCGCCGACCGCATCCTCATCGGCGGCGGCATGGCGTACACCTTCCTCAAGGCCCAGGGCCACGAGGTCGGCAGCTCCCTCCTCCAGGAGGACCAGATCCCGGTGGTCCTCGAATACCTGGAGCGCGCCAAGGCCAAGGGCGTGGAGTTCGTGCTCCCCGTCGACGTCGTGGTCTCCGCAGGGTTCCCCGACCTCAAGGCCAAGGAGCCGACGCACCCCGAGACGGTCCCCGCGGACGCGATCCCGGCCGGCCGGATGGGCCTGGACAACGGCCCCGAGACCAACAAGCTCTACGCATCGAAGCTCGCCGACGCGGCCACCGTCTTCTGGAACGGCCCGATGGGCGTCTTCGAGCACCCCGACTACGCCGACGGCACCCGCGCCGTCGCGCAGGCGCTCCTCGACAGCCCGGCCTTCACGGTCGTCGGCGGCGGTGACTCCGCCGCCGCGGTCCGCATCCTGGGCTTCGACGAGAACAAGTTCGGACACATCTCGACCGGTGGCGGCGCCAGCCTCGAATACCTCGAAGGCAAGACGCTTCCCGGCCTCGCCGCACTGGAGAACTGACAAACCTCATGACAAATCAGAGCACCCGCACCCCGCTGATGGCGGGCAACTGGAAGATGAACCTCAACCACCTCGAGGCCATCGCGCACGTCCAGAAGCTCTCCTTCGCGCTCACCGACAAGGATCACGCCGCCGTCGAGGTTGCGGTCCTGCCGCCCTTCGTCGACCTGCGCTCCGTGCAGACCCTCGTCGACGGCGACAAGCTGAAGATCAAGTACGGCGCCCAGGACATCTCGGCACACGACTCCGGTGCCTACACCGGTGAGATCTCCGGGCCGATGCTGGCCAAGCTGAAGTGCGCGTACGTGGCCGTCGGGCACAGCGAGCGCCGCCAGTACCACGCCGAGACCGACGAGGTCTGCAACGCCAAGGTCAAGGCGGCCTACCGGCACGGCATCACGCCGATCCTCTGTGTCGGCGAGGGCCTGGACATCCGCAAGGCGGGCCAGCAGGTCGAATACACGCTGGGCCAGCTCGACGGCGGGCTCAAGGACATCCCGGCCGGCGAGGCCGAGTCGATCGT
Organism: Streptomyces sp. NBC_00859; assembly: GCF_045161865.1. Lineage (NCBI taxonomy): Bacteria > Bacillati > Actinomycetota > Actinomycetes > Kitasatosporales > Streptomycetaceae > Streptomyces > Streptomyces sp. NBC_00859. Next base: position 6,222,492 of record NZ_CP108826.1, read on the forward strand.
GATCGCGTACGAGCCGGTCTGGGCCATCGGAACCGGCGAGGTCGCCACCCCCGAGGACGCCCAGGAGGTCTGCGGGGCGATCCGCGGCCGGCTGGCCGAGCTGTACTCGCAGGAGCTGGCCGACAAGGTCCGCATCCAGTACGGCGGCTCCGTCAAGTCCGGGAACGTGGCGGCGATCATGGCGCAGCCCGACGTGGACGGTGCGCTGATCGGCGGCGCCGCCCTCGACGCCGACGAGTTCGTCAAGATCGTCCGGTTCCGCGACCAGTGAGTATGCGCTAGCGCGGATCCGTCGTACCCTTGCGGGGCCGAGACGGCTGGCAACAGCCGTCCGGCCCCTTCGTCCGTTTTGAGTTCCGAGGAAGTTGGTCCAGCCGTGATTCTGGGGTTCTCGATCGCCCTGATCGTCTTCAGCCTGCTGCTGATGCTGCTGGTGCTGATGCACAAGGGAAAGGGCGGCGGCCTCTCCGACATGTTCGGTGGCGGCATGCAGTCGTCCGTCGGTGGCTCCTCGGTCGCCGAGCGCAACCTCGACCGCATCACCGTGGTGCTCGGTCTCTGCTGGTTCGCGTGCATCGTTGTGCTCGGCCTGCTGATGAAGCTGAAGAACTGACTGTCGGTACCCGCGTTCTCTCCGCGCGTAGCCCCGCGTTTCGGTGCGGGGTGTAACTCCAATCACTGGACGCGCGTTGGGCCTTACGTAGACTGGGGCATCTTCGAGCACCATCACGCAGGGAGTTACGACCGTGGCAAGTGGCAACGCGATCCGGGGAAGCCGGGTCGGAGCGGGGCCGATGGGGGAGGCCGAGCGCGGCGAGTCCGCGCCGCGCCTCCGCATCTCCTTCTGGTGCTCGAACGGGCACGAGACGCAGCCGAGCTTCGCCCACGACGCGCAGGTACCGGAGACCTGGGACTGCCCGCGCTGCGGGTTCCCGGCCGGTCAGGACAGCGACAATCCGCCGGATCCGCCGCGCACCGAGCCGTACAAGACCCACCTCGCGTACGTCCGCGAGCGGCGCAGCGACGAGGACGGCGAAGCGATCCTCGCCGAGGCCCTCGCGAAACTGCGGGGCGAAATCTAGACCTGTGAAATCCGGCCGGACCCATTCGGGTGTCCGGCCGGACTGCGTGGTGCCCGGTGTGCGGCCTCGGTGGGGACGCCCGTGAGCCCGGGGGCCGTTGGTCGCGGCGCTCGCCCGCCGGATCAATTAGGTTGGACGGGCAGCGGGGCATGTACGCAGGTACGAGAAGAATGGACTGATGTCCGAGATGAACGCAGAAAGCCGTACCAGGCTCAACCAGATGCCCGAGTGGACCGCTCTGGGCAAGCACCGGGAGCAGCTGGGCGACACGCGTCTGCGGGAGCTGTTCGACAGGGACCCGGCGCGGGGGAGCACCTACACCCTCCGGGTGGGCGATCTGTATCTCGACTACTCCAAGCACCTGGTGACCGACGAGACGCTCGGCCTGCTCAGGGAGCTGGCCGCGGCCGCCGGGGTCGCCGGGCTGCGTGACGCGATGTTCCGCGGCGAGAAGATCAACACCACCGAGGACCGCGCGGTGCTCCACACCGCACTCCGCGCCCCGCGCGGCGCGGTCGTCGAGGTGGACGGGGAGAACGTCGTGCCCGCGGTGCACGCCGTGCTCGACAAGATGGCCGCCTTCTCCGACAAGGTGAGGTCGGGGGAGTGGACCGGGCACACCGGCAAGCGCATCAGAACCGTCGTCAACATCGGCATCGGCGGCTCGGACCTGGGCCCTGCGATGGCGTACGAGGCGCTGCGCTCGTTCACCGACCGTGAGCTCCAGTTCCGGTTCGTCTCGAACGTCGACGGCGCCGATCTGCACGAGGCCGTAAGGGACTTGGACCCGGCGGAGACGCTCTTCGTCATCGCCTCCAAGACCTTCACCACCATCGAGACCATCACCAACGCGACCTCGGCGCGCAACTGGCTCCTGACGAATCTGCGGGCCGGTCAGGAAGCGGTGGCCAAGCACTTCGTGGCGCTGTCGACGAACGCGGAGAAGGTCGCGGACTTCGGTATCGACACGGACAACATGTTCGAGTTCTGGGACTGGGTCGGCGGCCGGTACTCCTACGACTCGGCGATCGGCCTCTCGCTGATGATCGCGATCGGACCCGGGCGCTTCCGGGAGATGCTCGGTGGTTTCCACCAGGTCGACGAGCACTTCCGTACCGCGCCGCCCGAGGAGAACGTCCCGCTCCTGCTCGGCCTGCTGGGTGTCTGGTACGGCGCGTTCTTCGACGCCCAGTCGCACGCCGTCCTGCCGTACTCGCACTACCTCTCCAAGTTCACGGCCTACCTCCAGCAGCTGGACATGGAGTCCAACGGCAAGTCCGTCGACCGTGACGGCAATCCGGTCGACTGGCAGACGGGCCCCGTGGTCTGGGGGACTCCCGGCACCAACGGCCAGCACGCGTACTACCAGTTGCTGCACCAGGGCACGAAGATCATCCCCGCTGACTTCATCGGGTTCGCCAAGCCCGTAGAGGACCTGATCGCGGGGCTCGAAGTGCAGCACGACCTCCTCATGGCGAACTTCTTCGCCCAGACCCAGGCGCTGGCCTTCGGCAAGACGCCCGACGAGGTACGGGCCGAGGGTGTCGCCGAGGAGCTGGTGCCGCACAAGACGTTCCGCGGCAACCACCCCACGTCGACGATCCTCGCCGACGCGCTCACCCCCTCCGTCCTCGGGCAGCTGATCGCGCTCTACGAGCACAAGGTCTTCGTCCAGGGCGCCATCTGGAACATCGACTCGTTCGACCAGTGGGGCGTCGAGCTCGGCAAGGTACTCGCCAAGAAGATCGAGTCCGTCCTCACCGGCGGCCGGGGCGGCGCCGACCTGGACAGTTCCACCGCCACACTCGTCGACACCTACCGCGCGCTGCGGGCCAAGCAGTAGCCGCACCCGACAGCACCTGCCGACGCACGAAGGACCGGCCCGTACCCCCTCAGCAGGGGTGCGGGCCGGTCCTCTCCGTGTTCCGCCCGTGTCAGGCCGTGGCCGGCGGGTAGAGCTGGGGCGGCAGCTGCGAGGCGGCCGCCGTGTCGAGGAGCCACAGCGTCCTGCTGCGGCCCCGGGCACCCGCGGCCGGGGCCTGGACCTCCCCGGTCCCCGACAGTGCGAGAGCCGCGGCGCCCGCCTTGTCCTCGCCCGCCGCGAGCAGCCACACCTCGCGTGCGGCCCGGATGGCGGGCAGCGTCAGTGACAGCCGGGTGGGCGGCGGCTTGGGGGCTCCGTGCACACCCACGACGGTGCGCACGGACTCCCGTACGGCCGGGAGCTCCGGGAAGAGCGAGGCCACATGCGCGTCCGGCCCCACCCCCAGCATCAGCACATCGAACGCCGGCACGTCACCGTGGTCCTCCGGACCCGCGGCGGCGGCCAGCTCCGCCGCGTAGGCAGCGGCAGCCGCCTCGACATCGCTGCCGTACGGCCCGTCCGACGCGGCCATGGCGTGCACCCGCTCGGGGGCCACACCCACCGAGTCGAGCAGCGCCGCCCTTGCCTGGGTGACATTCCGCTCCGGATCGCCTTCCGGCAGGAAGCGTTCGTCGCCCCACCAGAGATCGATCCGGGACCAGTCGACGGCGTCCCGCGCGGGCGCCCCGGCGAGGGCCGCGAGCAGCCCGTTGCCGTTGCGCCCGCCGGTGAGTACCACCGAGGCCGAGCCGCGGGCGGCCTGGGCGTCCACGATCTTCGTGATCAGCCGGGCCGCCGCGGCCTGTGCCATCAGCTCCTTGTCGCGGTGGACGACGAGCTGCGGCGCACTCACTTCGAGGCCGCCTTCTTCGCGGGTGCCTTCTTCGCCGCGGGGGCGGCCTTTCCGGACTTGTCCGCTGCTTCATCGGCGGGAGCCCCGTTGCCGGACTGCTTCGGCGAGGGCGTGACCAGCCGGTCGACGCCGTACTTCAGCGACGCCGCGTACGTGTCGTCCGGGTCCAGCCTGCGCAGCTCCTCGGCGAGCAGCTCCGAGGTCTCCCGGCGCTTCAGCGCCACCGCGCGGTCCGGCTGGCCCTCCATGCAGAGCGTGGCGAGCGAACCGTCGGGCCGGTCCAGCACGATCTCACCGTGGTCCGTCTGCATCCGTACGGCCGTGAGACCCGGGCCGGACGAGACGGAACGGGTCACCGGCACGTCCAGCCGGTCGGCGAGCCACATCGCGAGCAGTTCGCAGCTCGGATTGAACTCCTCGCCCTCCACCTCGGCGCCCTTCACCCGGCTCGGCACCTGGTCCAGTGCCGCGGCGAGCATCGAGCGCCAGGGGGTGATGCGCGACCACGCCAGGTCGGTGTCGCCCGGCGTGTAGGTGTCGGCGCGGCCCGAGAGCTCGGCGATGGGCTGCTCCGAGGCGTAGGAGTCGGTGACACGCCGCTGGCCCAGCGCACCGAGCGGGTCCTTCGCGGGGTCGAGCGGCGAGTTCACCGGCCACCAGACCACCACGGGAGCGTCCGGCAGCAGCAGCGGCAGCACCACCGACTGCGCGTGGTGCAGCACCTCGCCGTACATCCGCAGGACGACGGTCTCGCCGCTGCCCGCGTCCGTACCGACCCGGATCTCCGCGTCGAGCCGGGCAGTGGCCCGGTCGCGGGGGGAACGGGAGACCCGCTTGACCACCACGAGGGTCCGCGAGGGGTGCTCGCGCGACGCCTCGTTGGCCGCCTTGAGCGCGTCGTAGGCATTCTCCTCGTCGGTCACGATGACGAGGGTCAGCACCATGCCGACGGCGGGGGTGCCGACGGCGCGACGCCCCTGCACCAGTGCCTTGTTGACCTTGCTGGCTGTGGTTTCCGTCAGATCGATTTTCATGGCCGACGCCAGCTCCGTCCTTCTCGTGCGAGCATTTCGTCCGCCTCGACCGGTCCCCAGGTGCCCGACTCGTACTGCGCGGGCTTTCCGTGGGTGTCCCAGAAGGCCTCGATCGGGTCGAGGATCCGCCAGGACTGCTCGACCTCCTCCAGACGCGGGAAGAGGTTCGAGTCGCCGAGCAGCACATCGAGGATGAGCCGCTCGTACGCCTCCGGGCTGGACTCGGTGAAGGACTCGCCGTACGCGAAGTCCATCGACACGTCCCGGATCTCCATCGAGGTGCCGGGCACCTTGGAGCCGAACCGCATGGTGATGCCTTCGTCGGGCTGGACGCGGATGACGATCGCGTTCTGGCCCAGCTCCTCCGTCGCCGTGTGGTCGAACGGGGAGTGCGGTGCGCGCTGGAAGACCACGGCGATCTCTGTGACACGGCGGCCCAGGCGCTTGCCGGTGCGGAGATAGAACGGGACGCCCGCCCAGCGGCGGTTGTCGATCTCCAGCCGCACCGCGGCGTAGGTGTCGGTCGTCGACTTGGGGTCGATGCCGTCTTCCTGGAGGTAGCCGACGGCCTGCTCGCCGCCCTGCCAGCCGGCCGCGTACTGACCGCGCACGGTGTCCTTGCCGAGGTCCTTGGGCAGCCTGACGGCGCCGAGCACCTTGGTCTTCTCGGCCACCAGCGCGGAGGCGTCGAAGGAGGCGGGCTCCTCCATCGCGGTCAGTGCGAGCAGCTGGAGCAGGTGGTTCTGGATGACGTCACGGGCGGCGCCGATGCCGTCGTAGTACCCGGCCCGGCCGCCGATGCCGATGTCCTCGGCCATGGTGATCTGGACATGGTCGACGTACGACCGGTTCCAGATCGGCTCGAAGAGGGTGTTGGCGAAGCGGAGCGCCAGGATGTTCTGGACGGTCTCCTTGCCGAGGTAGTGGTCGATCCGGAAGACCTCGTGCGGCGGGAAGACCTCGTGGACGACCTTGTTGAGCTCCTGTGCGCTCTTCAGGTCGTGGCCGAAGGGCTTCTCGATGACCGCGCGGCGCCAGGAGCCGTCCCGCTGGTCGGCGAGCCCGTGCTTCTTGAGCTGCTGGACGACCTTGGGGAAGAACTTGGGCGGTACGGACAGGTAGAAGGCGAAGTTGCCTCCGGTGCCCTGCTGCTTGTCCAGCTCCTCGATCGTCGACTTGAGCGTGGCGAACGCCGTGTCGTCGTCGAAGTCACCCTGGACGAAGCGCATCCCCTGGATGAGCTGCTGCCAGACCTCCTCACGGAACTGCGTCCGCGCGTGCTCCTTGACCGAGTCGTGGACGACCTGCGCGAAGTCCTCGTCCTCCCAGTCGCGGCGCGCGAACCCGATGAGCGAGAAGCCCGGCGGGAGCAGGCCGCGATTGGCCAGGTCGTAGACAGCGGGCATCAGCTTTTTACGGGACAAATCACCCGTGACGCCAAAAATGACCAGGCCCGACGGCCCCGCGATACGCGGGAGCCGTCGGTCCGCAGCGTCACGCAGCGGGTTGCTGCTTGACAAGGTTTCAGCCCTCCGAAGGGGCGAGGCGCTCGAGCTCTGCCTCAGTGGACTTGAGCAGGTCGTTCCAGGAGTCGGCGAACTTGTCGACGCCCTCCACCTCCAGGACCTGTACGACGTCGTCGTACGCGATCCCGAGCTTCTCCACGGCGTCGAGGTCGGCGCGGGCCTGCTCGTAGGTGCCGGAGACGGCGTCGCCCTTGACCTCACCATGGTCGGCGGTGGCGTCGAGCGTCGCCTCCGGCATGGTGTTCACCGTGTTGGGCGCCACCAGGTCCACGACGTACATCGTGTCCCGGTAGGCCGGGTCCTTGACGCCGGTCGAGGCCCACAGCGGACGCTGCTTGTTGGCGTGCGCCTTGTCGAGCGCGGCCCAGCGGTCGGAGGAGAAGACCTCCTCGTACGCCTGGTAGGCGAGGCGCGCGTTGGCGACGGCGGCCTTGCCCTTGAGCGCCTTGGCCTCGTCGGTGCCCAGGGCGTCGAGGCGCTTGTCGATCTCGGTGTCCACGCGGGACACGAAGAAGGAGGCGACCGAGTGGATCTTGGAGAGGTCGAGGCCGGAGGCCTTGGCCTTCTCCAGGCCCGCCAGGTAGGCGTCCATGACCGCGCGGTAGCGCTCCAGCGAGAAGATCAGCGTGACGTTGACGCTGATGCCCCGGCCGATGGTCTCGGTGATCGCAGGCAGGCCGGCCTCGGTCGCCGGGATCTTGATGAGCGTGTTCGGGCGGTCCACCAGCCAGGCGAGCTGCTTCGCCTCGGCGGCCGTGGCCTTGGTGTTGTGGGCGAGACGCGGGTCGACCTCGATCGACACGCGGCCGTCCTGGCCGTCCGTCGAGTCGAAGACCGGCCGCAGGATGTCGGCGGCGTCACGGACGTCCGCCGTCGTGATCATGCGGACGGCTTCCTCGACGGAGACCCTGCGGGTCGCGAGGTCGCTGAGCTGCTGGTCGTAACCGTCGCCCTGGGAAATGGCCTTCTGGAAGATCGACGGGTTGGTGGTGACACCCACCACGTGCTGCTGGTCGATCAGCTCGGCGAGGTTGCCGGATGTGATGCGCTTGCGCGAAAGGTCGTCGAGCCAGATCGCGACGCCTTCGTCGGAGAGGCGCTTGAGTGCGTCTGTCATGGAAATTGCATCTCCTACTTGTTGTATATAAGCGTCAGCGCGCTGCGGCTTCGAGTGATTCCCTGGCGGCCTCGGCCACCGCCTCCGGGGTGAAACCGAACTCGCGGAAGATGACCTTGGCATCGGCGGACGCGCCGAAGTGCTCCAGCGACACGATCCGTCCCGCGTCGCCCACGAAGCGGTGCCAGGTCAGACCGATACCCGCCTCGACAGCCACCCGCGCCTTGACGGCCGGCGGCAGCACCGAGTCGCGGTACGCCTGGTCCTGCTCCTCGAACCACTCGACGCACGGCATCGAGACCACCCGGGTCGGGACACCCGCGGCCTGGAGCTGCTCACGCGCCTCGACGGCGAGCTGCACCTCGGAGCCGGTGGCGATCAGGACGACATCGGGCGCGCCGCCATCGGCGTCGAACAGCACGTAGCCGCCCTTGGCCGCGTCGTCGTTCGCCTCGTACGTCGGAACACCCTGGCGGGTCAGCGCGAAGCCGTGCGGGGCACCCTTGCCGAACACCTTGGTGTAGCGCTGGAGGACCTCGCGCCAGGCGATGACGGTCTCGTTGGCGTCCGCCGGGCGGATCACGTTCAGACCGGGGATGGCACGCAGCGAGGCCAGGTGCTCCACCGGCTGGTGGGTCGGTCCGTCCTCGCCGACGCCGACCGAGTCGTGCGTCCACACGTAGGTGACCGGCAGGTGCATCAGCGCCGAGAGCCGGACGGAGTTGCGCATGTAGTCGGAGAACACCAGGAAGGTGCCGCCGTAGATACGCGTGTTCCCGTGCAGCGCGATGCCGTTCATCTCCGCGGCCATGGCGTGCTCGCGGATCCCGAAGTGGACCGTGCGGCCGTACGGGTCCGCGCCCGGCAGGGCGTTGCCCTCGGGCAGGAACGACGACGTCTTGTCGATCGTCGTGTTGTTCGAGCCGGCCAGGTCGGCGGAGCCGCCCCACAGCTCCGGGATGACACCGCCCAGCGCCTGGAGCACCTTGCCGGAAGCGGCGCGGGTGGCGAGGGACGTACCCGCCTCGAACGCGGGGAGCTCGTCCGTCCAGCCCTTGGGCAGCTCGCCCGCGCGGATCCGGTCGAACTCGGCGGCGTGCTCGGGGCTCGCGGTGCGCCAGGCGGCGAAGCCCTTCTCCCAGGCGGCCTTGGCCTCACGGCCGCGGTCACCCAGGGCGCGGGTGTGCGCGAGGACCTCGGCCGGGACGTCGAAGGACTTCTCGGGGTCGAAGCCGAGGATCTTCTTGGTCGCGGCGACCTCTTCGTCGCCGAGCGCCGAGCCGTGCGCGGCGCCGGTGTTCTGGGCGTTCGGGGCGGGCCAGGCGATGATCGAGCGCATCGCGATGAACGACGGACGCCCGGTCTCGGCCTTCGCGGCCTCGAGCGCCGCGTACAGGGCGGCCGGGTCGAGGTCGCCGTTGGCCTTCGGCGCCACACGCTGGACGTGCCAGCCGTACGCCTCGTAGCGCGCGCAGGTGTCCTCGGAGACCGCGGTCTCCGTGTCGCCCTCGATCGAGATGTGGTTGTCGTCCCACAGCAGTACGAGGTTGCCGAGCTTCTGATGGCCGGCGAGCGAGGACGCCTCGGACGAGATGCCCTCCTGGAGGCAGCCGTCGCCGGCGATCGCGAAGATGAAGTGGTCGAACGGGGAGGTGCCGGGGGCCGCCTCCGGGTCGAAGAGGCCACGCTCGTAGCGGGAGGCCATGGCCATGCCCACCGCGTTCGCGACACCCTGGCCCAGCGGCCCCGTGGTGGTCTCGACGCCGGTGGTGTGGCCGTACTCCGGGTGCCCCGGGGTCTTGGAGCCCCAGGTGCGGAACGCCTTGAGGTCGTCCAGCTCCAGGCCGAACCCGGCCAGGTAGAGCTGGGTGTAGAGGGTCAGCGAGGAGTGACCGGCCGAGAGGACGAACCGGTCACGACCGGTCCACTCGGGGTCCGCCGGGTCGTGCCGCATCACCTTCTGGAAGAGGGTGTACGCGGCCGGGGCCAGGCTCATGGCCGTACCGGGATGGCCGTTGCCGACCTTCTGTACGGCGTCCGCGGCCAGCACGCGGGCGGTGTCGACGGCCCGCTGGTCCAATTCGGTCCACGCGAGTTCAGTGGTGGTCGGCTTGGTACTCACCCTGGGTCAGGGCTCCTCTCCACATATGTAATCCCGGTTACGTTCGGTGCACCGGGCGTTGTCGAGCCTACCCCCGCAGCAACGCCCGTCTTTTCGAGTTCCCGCCGGTGGAAGGCAGACACTTCCCAGGGTGCGGGCGTTGCTGCGGATTCGCCCGTCGAGGCGCGCCTCTCCGCTCGGAACAGCGGCTCTTTCCGCCCGGAACAACGGGCCCAACACGACCGCACCCCCGGGGATGGCGGCGTATGGGCAACGTCTAGAGTGGCGTGGTAAGCGCAAGTCTTTACCGGCTCTTCACGGCCGGAACTTGCTGGGAACATTCTCTGTCAGGGGTGTACGTGACGGCCGTCGAGTCCCGACCCGCAGGGGTCGTCCCGACTCCCAGCCCGGGGGCCCATAGGCCGTTCGGGGCCCGCGTCAAGGCGTTTGTGGCGCTGACAAAGCCGCGGATCATCGAACTGCTGCTGATCACCACCGTTCCGGTGATGTTCCTCGCCGAGCAGGGCGTGCCCAATCTGTGGCTGGTCCTTGCGACTTGCCTCGGCGGTTATCTCTCCGCCGGCGGTGCCAACGCGTTCAACATGTACATCGACCGCGACATCGACGCGCTCATGGACCGCACGATGCAGCGCCCGCTGGTCACCGGCATGGTCTCGCCGAAGGAATGCCTGGTCTTCGCGGTCGCGCTCGCCACCTTCTCGACGCTCTGGTTCGGGCTGCTCGTCAACTGGCTCTCGGCAGTGCTCTCGCTGGGCGCGCTCCTGTTCTACGTCGTGGTCTACACGATGATCCTCAAGCGCCGGACCTCGCAGAACATCGTCTGGGGCGGTATCGCGGGCTGTATGCCGGTGCTGATCGGCTGGTCCTCCGTCACGGACTCGATGTCGTGGGCGCCGGTCATCCTGTTCCTGGTGATGTTCTTCTGGACGCCGCCCCACTACTGGCCGCTGTCGATGCGGGTGAAGGACGACTACGCGCGTGTCGGAGTCCCGATGCTGCCCGTCATCGCCACCAACCAGGTCGTGGCCAAGCAGATCGTCATCTACAGCTGGGCGATGGTCGTCGTCTCGCTGCTGCTCACCCCGCTCGGCTACACGGGCTGGTTCTACACGGTGGTGGCCGTGCTCGCCGGGGCCTTCTGGCTCCGGGAGGCGCACGCGCTGCGCGGCCGGGCCAGGAGCGGCGTCACCGGGGCGAAGCTCAAGGAGATGCGGCTCTTCCACTGGTCCATCACTTATGTGTCGCTGCTCTTCGTGGCGGTCGCCGTGGACCCCTTCCTGCGGTAGTCCCGTCCAGAGGCGGATCTCCGGGCCACTGCGGCTTCGTGCGCAGTGGCCCGAGTCATGTCACCTGTCCGTCGCGCCCACTGCTACCCGCGAGTAGCATGCGGCCATGGCAGATACGCAGGTTGACGAGAAGCAGGTTGACGAGAAGCAGGACGCCAGGGCCGAGCGCAAGGTCGCCGGGCTCGCCCGGCGGATCGAGGCCTTCGGCCGGGAGCACGGCGGCACCGAGGCGCAGGTCGCGTACATCGGGGAGCGGGGCGCCCGCATCGTGCTGGTGGGTGAGGACGGCGGCTGGGGCGACCTGGTGGCGCCCTCGTACGCCATGGCGCAGAGCGCGGTGGAGAAGGCGGGGGTCACCGTCCACGAGTCCTTCGACGGCGAGTTCGCGGCCAAGGTCCGCACCGGCCCGTACGAGTGGAAGCGGATGGCGGGCATCCAGCTCGGCGGAGCCGGAGCCGGAGCCGGGGCCTGAGGGCAACACCTGAGGGCGGGTTCAGCCGTTAGGGCTGAAGGAGAACAGCCCGAAGCGGAGGCCCCGGATGATCGAGACACCATGCCTGGTGGACCAGTACTGCCACGGCGTGCTCCGCACCGAGCTCGGTCTCGGCACCTTCGAGGCGCACCTCGGCAGGACCCCGGGGCCGCCCGCTCCGGGCACCACCTTCTTCGACACCCAGACCGGTTTCGCCGTGCGCCGCTGGTGCCCGCCGCTCCTCGGCCTCGAACCGCACTGCGCCCCGGCGCACTACCTCGCCCGCCGCCGGGAACTCGGCGTGCTGGAAGTGGGGAGACGGCTGCTGCGCGGCAGCGGGATCACCACTTATCTGGTGGACACCGGACTGCCCGGAGACCTCACGGGGCCGGCCGAGACCGGGGCGGCCGGCGGCGCCGACGCACATGAGATCGTCCGGCTCGAACTCCTGGCGGAGCAGGTGGCCGACACCTCCGGCACCGTGGAGTCCTTCCTCGCCAATCTGGCCGAGGCGGTGCACGGCGCGGCCGGTTCCGCCGTGGCCTTCAGCTCGGTCGCCTCCGTACGGCACGGACTCGCGCTGGAGCCCGACCCGCCGGGGCCCGGCGAGGTGCGCGGCGCAGCCGGGCGCTGGCTCGCAGACCGCCAGGTGGGCGGCAGCCTCACCGATCCGGTGCTCCTGCGCCATCTGCTGTGGAACGCTCTCGCGTCCGGCCGCCCGCTCCAGCTGCACATCGGGGCGGGCGACCCGATGCTGCTGGCCGACTTCATCGTCGCGGCGACCGGGCTCGGTACCGATCTGGTGCTGCTGCACGGTTATCCGTACCACCGGCAGGCGGCACACCTGGCGAGCATCCATCCGCATGTGTACGCCGACCTCGGCCCGGCGCTGGCCCATACGGGCGGGCGGGCGGCCGCCGTGCTCGCGGAGATCCTGGAGCTCGCGCCCTTCGGGAAGCTGCTGTTCTCCAGCGGCGCCCGCGGTCTGCCCGAACTGCACGTGGTGCGCGCGCGGGTGTTCCGGGACGCGCTGGGCCGCGCGCTGGGCGGCTGGGTCGACGACGGAGCCTGGTCGCACGCGGACGCGACACGGGTCGCCGCGATGATCGCGGCAGGAAACGCCCACCGTGTCTACGGTCTCGAACCGGTCTGACGGGGGCCGGGGTGGGGATCAGACGGCTGTGAGCGCCGGGTCCTCGGACTGCGCCGGGATTCCCGCACCGCTGTGCGGCCGCTCGCGGAGCGACAGCAGCACCCTCATCACACCGATCCACACCAGCGTCGCGCCGAACATGTGCAGCCCGACCAGGATTTCCGGCGTGTGGGTGAAGTACTGGATGTAGCCGATCACGCCCTGGGCCATCAGGATCAGGAAGAGGTCACGGGCCCGGTGCAGCGGTCCGGCCGGTGCGTCGACGGCCTTCAGTACGAACCAGAGCGCCGCGGTGAGCGCCACCACGACCCAGGCGAAGTCGGCGTGCAGCTGCGCGATCATCGACCAGTCCACCGGGATGCGCTCCACCTCGCTGGAGTCGCCCGCGTGCCGGCCCGCTCCGGAGACGACGGTGCCGACCGCGATCAGCGCCCCCGCCGCGATCACGAGCAGCCAGGTCAGCTGGACGACCGCCTTGCCCACCAGGGGGCGGGGCGCTTCGTCGCCCTCGCGCACCCGCTGCCAGGTCAGCACGGCGACCGTGATCAGTGCGGTGGACAGCAGGAAGTGCGCGGCCACGGTGTACGGGTTGAGGCCGACCAGCACCACGACGCCGCCCAGCACCGCGTTGCCCATGACCACCCAGAACTGTGCCCAGCCGAGCCGGGTCACGGAGCGGCGCCACGGCTTGGCCGAGCGGGCCGCGATGATCGCCCAGCCGACCGCCGCGCACAGCACGTACGTGAGCATCCGGTTGGAGAACTCGATGGCGCCGTGGAAGCCCATCTCGCTGGTCGCCGTGAGGCTCTGGTCGGTGCACTTGGGCCAGGTCGGGCAGCCGAGCCCGGAGCTGGTCAGCCTGACCGCGCCGCCGGTCACGACGATGACCACCGTCATCACCAGGGCGACGAGCGCCGCGCGCCGGACGGTCCGGGGGTCCGGCGTCCAGCGGTCGGCGATGAAGGCGAGCGGATTGCGCACGGCGCCAACAGCTTCGGCGCGGGTCAGTTTCGGCACGGAGACATCGTAGGCCGGGCGCTTGTGCGTACTTTCACGAGGGGGCGCTTTCCCGCCGGACCGGGCGAACCGGACCTGCCGGGCGGCGGCCGCCCCGTCGGCGCGCCCCCGGCGGGGCGGTTACTCCCAGCGGAAGAAACGGGCGGCCGCTCCCAGCCCGAGCACCGCCCACACCGCGAGGATGCCCAGGTCACCCCAGGGCATCGACGCGCCGTGCTGCAGGACGTCCCGCAGGCCGTCCGAGAGCGCCGAGACCGGCAGCAGCTCCAGCACGGACCTGACGCCACCGGGGAACTTGTCCATCGGCACGATCACACCGCCGCCGACCAGCAGCAGCAGGAAGACCAGATTGGCCGCGGCCAGCGTGGCCTCCGCCTTGAGTGTCCCCGCCATCAGCAGACCGAGGCCCGAGAAGGCGGCCGTACCGAGGACGAGCAGCAGGAGCACGGCGAACGGATTCCCGTGCGGCGACCAGCCCAGCAGGAGCGCGATCACGGTCAGCAGGACGGTCTGCAGGGCCTCGGTGACGATCACGGACAGGGTCTTGGAGGTCATCAGCGCCCAGCGGGGGAGCGGTGAGGCCCCGAGCCGCTTGAGTACGCCGTACCGGCGCTCGAAGCCGGTCGCGATCGCCTGACCGGTGAAGGCCGTGGACATCACGGCGAGCGCGAGGATGCCCGGGGCCAGGAAGTCCACGGACTTGCCGGCCCCCGTGTCGACGATGTCGACCGCGGAGAAGAGGACGAGCAGCAGCGACGGGATGATCACGGTCAGCAGCAGCTGCTCGCCGTTGCGCAGCAGCATCCTCGTCTCGAACGCGGTCTGCGCTGCGATCATGCGGGACAGCGGGGCGGCGCCCGGCCGCGGGGCGTACGTACCGGCGCTCATGCGCGCAGCTCCTTGCCGGTCAGTTCCAGGAAGACGTCTTCGAGGGTGTGGCGCTCGACCGCGATACGGTCCGGCAGCACGCCGTGCTGCGCGCACCAGGAGGTCACTGTGGCGAGCAGCTGGGGGTCGACCGTGCCGGTGATCCGGTAGTTCCCCGGAGTCAGCTCGGTGGCCGCCGAGCCGTCCGGGAGCGCCTTCAGCAGTGAGCCGACGTCGAGTCCGGGGCGTCCGCCGAAGCGCAGCGTGTTCTCGGCCCCGCCGCGGCAGAGCTCCTCGGGGGTCCCGTGTGCGACGGCCCGGCCCGCGTCGATGATCGCCACGTCGTCGGCGAGCTGCTCGGCCTCGTCCATGAAGTGGGTGGTGAGCACCGTCGTCACCCCGTCGGCGCGCAGCTCCCGCACGAGGTCCCAGGTCGACCTGCGGGCCTGCGGGTCGAGCCCGGCCGTCGGCTCGTCGAGGAAGACCAGTTCCGGGCGGCCCACGACCGCCATCGCGAGGGCCAGCCGCTGCTGCTGTCCGCCGGAGAGCCTGCGGTACGCCGTGCGGCCGCAGCCGTCGAGTCCGAGCCGCTCGATCAGGGCGCCGACGTCGAGCGGGTGCGCGTGGAGTCTCGCCGTGTGGCGGAGCATCTCCTCCGCGCGGGCACCCGAGTAGACGCCGCCGGACTGGAGCATCACACCGACGCGGGGGCGCAGCCGCGCCGCGTCGGCCACCGGGTCGAGGCCCAGGACACGCACGGTGCCGGAGTCGGCGCGCCGGTACCCCTCGCAGGTCTCGACCGTGGTGGTCTTGCCCGCGCCGTTGGGCCCGAGTACAGCGGTCACGGTGCCGGTACCGACGGTCAGGTCCAGGCCGTCCACCGCGGTCCTGGCGCCGTACCGCTTGACGAGGCCGCGGACCTCAACGGCGGGATCTGTGCTCATACGGGGGAGTCTACGAAGCCGCCGACCGGCGGATGGCGCAGGGGGCGCAGGCCGTGCGGCGCCCGGCATCCGGCCTTGTTTAGGTAACCCTAAGTGATCGACACCACCGCGCGCGTCCGGGATCTTTACTTGTCGCGGGCCGGTGAATTACGCAACAATGGCGTTGTGAAAAACGTTGGCGAGGCTCCGCAGGAGGAACTCGCGACCGGTGAGCGGTCCACCCGCAACCGGGTCGCGCGCTCCATCCTGGACCACGGCCCGTCCACCGTCACAGAGCTCGCCGGCCGTCTCGGCCTCACTTCGGCGGCGGTCCGCCGCCACCTCGACGCCCTGGTCGCGGATGACGTCGTCGCCCCCCGTGAGCAGCGGGTGTACGGCGCCCGGACCCGTGGCCGTCCCGCCAAGGTCTTCGCGCTCACCGACTGCGGCCGCGACGCCTTCGACCAGTCCTACGACCAGCTCGCCGCGGACGCCCTGCGCTGGATCGCCCGGCGCTCGGGCGACGAGGCCGTCATGGAGTTCGCCCGTGACCGGCTCGCCACGCAGGCCGAGACGTACCGGGAGGCGGTCGAGGCCGCAGCGCCCGCGAGCCGCGCCGAGGCACTGGCCAAGGCGTTGACCGCCGACGGGTACGCTGCTACGGCGCGAAGCGCACCGGTCGGCGAGCAGCTGTGCCAGCACCACTGCCCGGTGGCTCATGTCGCCGAGCAGTACCCGCAGCTCTGCGAGGCGGAGACCGAGGTCTTCTCCCGCCTGCTCGGGACCCATGTGCAGCGTCTGGCCACCATCGCCCACGGCGACGGCGTGTGTACGACGTTCATCCCCAAGACCACCCATCAGACCACCGATTCAGCATCCGCCAGCACGGCCGGGAGGAACCCCGCATGACGCTCCCCACGGAGACTGCCCACCCCGAACTCGATGGCCTGGGCACGTACGAATTCGGCTGGGCCGACTCCGACGTGGCAGGCGCCGCAGCCAAGCGCGGCCTGTCCGAAGCGGTTGTCCGCGACATCTCGGCGAAGAAGAACGAGCCCGAGTGGATGCTGAAGCTGCGCCTCAAGGGCCTCAAGCTCTTCGGCAAGAAGCCCATGCCGAGCTGGGGCTCCGACCTGTCGGGCATCGACTTCGAGAACATCAAGTACTTCGTGCGGTCCACCGAGAAGCAGGCTGCTTCCTGGGAGGACCTGCCGGAGGACATCAAGAAGACGTACGACAAGCTCGGCATCCCGGAGGCCGAGAAGCAGCGCCTCGTCGCGGGTGTGGCCGCCCAGTACGAGTCCGAGGTCGTGTACCACCAGATCAATGAGGAGCTGGAGGCGCAGGGTGTCATCTTCATGGACACCGACACCGCGCTGAAGGAGCACCCGGAGCTCTTCCAGGAGTACTTCGGCACGGTCATCCCGGTCGGCGACAACAAGTTCGCCTCGCTGAACTCGGCCGTGTGGTCCGGCGGTTCCTTCATCTACGTGCCGAAGGGTGTGCACGTCGAGATCCCGCTCCAGGCCTACTTCCGTATCAACACGGAGAACATGGGCCAGTTCGAGCGGACGCTGATCATCGTCGACGAGGACGCCTACGTCCACTACGTCGAGGGCTGCACCGCCCCGATCTACTCGTCCGACTCGCTGCACAGCGCCGTCGTGGAGATCATCGTGAAGAAGGGCGGCCGCTGCCGCTACACGACGATCCAGAACTGGTCGAACAACGTCTACAACCTCGTCACCAAGCGTGCCGTGGCGTACGAGGGCGCGACCATGGAGTGGGTCGACGGCAACATCGGCTCCAAGGTGACCATGAAGTACCCGGCCGTCTACCTGATGGGCGAGCACGCCAAGGGAGAGACGCTGTCGATCGCCTTCGCGGGCGAGGGCCAGCACCAGGACGCCGGCGCCAAGATGGTCCACATGGCCCCGAACACCTCCTCCAACATCGTCTCCAAGTCGGTGGCGCGAGGCGGCGGCCGTACCTCCTACCGCGGTCTGATCGAGATCGGCGAGGGCGCCGAGGGCTCCAAGTCGAACGTCCTCTGTGACGCGCTGCTCGTCGACACGATCTCCCGCTCCGACACCTACCCCTATGTGGACGTCCGCGAGGACGACGTGTCCATGGGCCACGAGGCGACCGTCTCCAAGGTCTCCGACGACCAGCTCTTCTACCTGATGAGCCGCGGTATGACGGAGTTCGAGGCGATGGCGATGATCGTGCGCGGTTTCGTCGAGCCGATCGCCAAGGAGCTCCCCATGGAGTACGCCCTGGAGCTCAACCGGCTGATCGAGCTGCAGATGGAGGGATCGGTCGGCTAGCAGCCGTCCGCACCCTCGACCGACCCAGACGTATTCATCAGAAAGCGAGCACGACGACAGCCATGGCTGAGGCTCAGAATTCCCCCAAGGACCTACGAGAATCTCCGGTCCAGGGGGGACCCCCCGCGGCAGGATCCACCACTGCCGGGTCCATCGCGGTGGCTGCCGACTCCACCGTCGCCACCCGTATGAGCGCGGCTCCGTCCTTCGACGTGGCGGACTTCCCGGTCCCCCACGGCCGTGAGGAGGAGTGGCGGTTCACCCCGCTGGAGCGCCTCAAGGGCCTGCACGACGGCACGGCGGTCGCGACCGGCGCCGGCGTCGAGGTCGAGGTGTCCGCGCCCGACGGCGTCCACGTCGAGACCGTCGGCCGTGACGACGCGCGCATCGGCCGGGCCGGCACCCCCGTGGACCGGGTCGCCGCTCAGGCGTACTCGTCCTTCGAGAAGGCGTCGGTCGTCTCGGTGCCCAAGGAGACCGTGCTCAGCGAGCCGATCCGGATCGCGGTGCGCGGTGTCGGCGGAGTCGCCTACGGCCACCAGGTCATCGAGCTCGGCGCCTTCGCCGAGGCCCTCGTGGTCATCGACCACACCGGCGACGCGGTGCTCGCGGCCAACGTCGACTACATCCTGGGCGACGGCGCGAAGCTGACCGTCGTCTCCGTCCAGGACTGGGATTCCGGCGCCGTCCACGTGGCACAGCACAACGCGCTGGTGGGCCGGGACGCCTCGCTCAAGTCGGTCGTGGTCACTTTCGGCGGCGACGTCGTACGCATCCACCCGCGCGTGCAGTACGCGGGCCCCGGCGGTGAGGCCGAGCTCCTCGGTCTGTACTTCACCGACCACGGCCAGCACCAGGAGCACCGCCTCCTCGTCGACCACAACGCCCCGCACTGCAAGTCGAACGTGGCCTACAAGGGCGCGCTCCAGGGCCAGGACGCGCACGCCGTCTGGATCGGCGACGTCCTGATCAGGGTCGCAGCCGAGGGCACCGACTCGTACGAGCTCAACCGCAACCTCGTCCTCACCGACGGCGCGCGGGTGGACTCGGTCCCGAACCTGGAGATCGAGACCGGCGAGATCGCCGGCGCGGGCCACGCGTCGGCGACGGGCCGCTTCGACGACTCGCAGCTCTTCTACCTGCAGTCGCGTGGCATCCCGGAGTCCGAGGCCCGCCGTCTGGTGGTCCGCGGCTTCTTCGCCGAGCTGGTCCAGCAGATCGGTCTGCCGGACGTCGAGGAGCGCCTGCTCACCAAGATCGACGCCGAGCTGCAGGCAGCCGTCTGATGGCCGCCTTCGTCAGGGCCTGCGCGCTGAGCGAGCTGGAGGACGACACCCCGAAACGGGTGGAGCTCGACGGCACGCCGGTGTCCGTGGTCCGTACGGAAGGGGAGGTGTTCGCGATCAACGACATCTGTTCGCACGCGAACGTCTCCCTCTCCGAGGGCGAGGTCGAGGACTGCACCATCGAGTGCTGGCTGCACGGTTCCAGCTTCGACCTCCGCACCGGCAAGCCGTCCGGCCTTCCCGCGACGCGCCCCGTCCCCGTTTACCCCGTAAAGATCGAAGGGGACGATGTGCTCGTCTCCGTATCCCAGGAGTCCTGAGTCACCCATGGCAACGCTTGAAATCCGCGACCTGCACGTCTCCGTCGAAACCGAGAACGGTACGAAGGAGATCCTCAAGGGCGTCGACCTGACCGTGAGGCAGGGCGAGACCCACGCCATCATGGGCCCCAACGGCTCCGGCAAGTCGACGCTCGCGTACTCCCTCGCGGGACACCCCAAGTACACGATCACCAGCGGCACCGTCACCCTCGACGGTGAGGACGTGCTGGAGATGACCGTCGACGAGCGGGCCCGCGCCGGCGTCTTCCTCGCCATGCAGTACCCGGTCGAGGTCCCGGGCGTCTCCGTCTCCAACTTCCTGCGTACGTCGGCCACCGCCATCCGCGGCGAGGCGCCGAAGCTCCGTACCTGGGTGAAGGAGGTCAAGACGGCCATGGAGACCCTCCAGATGGACCCGGCCTTCGCCGAGCGCAACGTCAACGAGGGCTTCTCCGGCGGTGAGAAGAAGCGCCACGAGATCCTCCAGCTGGAGCTGCTCAAGCCGAAGATCGCGATCCTCGACGAGACGGACTCCGGTCTGGACGTCGACGCGCTGCGTCAGGTCTCCGACGGCGTCAACCGTGTCCGCGAGGGCGGCGATGTCGGCACCCTGCTGATCACCCACTACACGCGCATCCTGCGCTACATCAAGCCCGACTTCGTGCACGTCTTCGCGAACGGCCGGATCGCCGAGTCCGGCGGCCCGGAGCTCGCCGACAAGCTGGAGAACGAGGGCTACGAGGCATACACGAAGGTTGGCACCGTGAGCGGAGCGAACCCGGAGGAGGACGTCGCGTGACACAGCTGCCGGGCCTCCTTGACACCGACGCGATCCGCAAGGACTTCCCCCTGCTGGATCGTGTGGTCCACGACGGGAAGAAGATCGTTTACCTGGACAACGCGGCGACCTCGCAGAAGCCGCGCCAGGTGCTCGACGCGCTGAACGAGTACTACGAGCAGCACAACGCCAACGTCCATCGTGGCGTGCATGTGCTCGCCGAGGAGGCCACGGCGCTGTACGAGGGCGCCCGCGACAAGGTCGCCGCCTTCATCAACGCGCCGAGCCGCGACGAGGTGATCTTCACCAAGAACGCCTCCGAGTCGCTCAATCTCGTGGCCAACATGCTCGGCTGGGCCGACGAGCCCTACCGCGTCGACCACGAGACCGAGATCGTCATCACGGAGATGGAGCACCACTCCAACATCGTGCCGTGGCAGCTGCTCTCGCAGCGCACCGGCGCGAAGCTGAAGTGGTTCGGCCTCACCGACGACGGCCGCCTCGACCTGTCCAACATCGAGGAGATCATCACCGAGAAGACGAAGATCGTCTCCTTCACGCTGGTCTCCAACCTGATGGGCACGGTCAACCCGGTCGAGGCGATCATCCGGCGCGCCCAGGAGGTCGGCGCGCTGGTCTGCATCGACGCGTCCCAGGCCGCGCCGCACATGGTGCTGGACGTCCAGGCGCTGCAGGCCGACTTCGTGGCCTTCACCGGTCACAAGATGGTCGGCCCGACGGGGATCGGCGTCCTCTGGGGCCGCCAGGAACTCCTCGAGGACCTGCCGCCGTTCCTCGGCGGCGGCGAGATGATCGAGACCGTGTCGATGCACTCGTCGACGTATGCCCCCGCGCCGCACAAGTTCGAGGCGGGTACGCCCCCGATCGCCCAGGCCGTCGGCCTCGGCGCGGCCGTGGACTACCTCTCCGCGATCGGCATGGACAAGATCGCCGCGCACGAGCACGCGCTCACCGAGTACGCGATGAAGCGTCTCGCCGAGATCCCGGACCTGCGGTTCATCGGACCGTCCACGGCCCTCGACCGCGGCGCGACGATCTCCTTCACGCTCGGTGACATTCACCCGCACGACGTGGGCCAGGTCCTCGACGAGGAGGGCATCGCGGTCCGCGTGGGTCACCACTGCGCACGGCCGGTCTGCCTGCGGTACGGAATTCCTGCGACCACGCGAGCGTCGTTCTATCTGTACTCCACGCCGGACGAGGTCGACGCGCTGGCGGACGGGCTGGAGCACGTGAGGAATTTCTTCGGCTAGGGCCTTTCGTTTGGCATATGCCTGGCCGGACCGGCCCGGCCATACGGACGAGGACATCGGGTAGGGACTGGATCGTGAAGCTGGATTCGATGTACCAGGAAGTGATCCTGGACCACTACAAGCACCCGCACGGGCGCGGTCTCCGTGACGGCGACGCCGAGGTGCACCACGTCAATCCGACGTGCGGCGACGAGATCACGCTGCGTGTGCGGTACGAGGGCGACCGCGTCGCGGATGTGTCGTACGAGGGTCAGGGCTGCTCCATCAGCCAGGCCAGTGCGTCCGTGATGAACGAACTGCTGGTCGGCAAGGAACTGGGCGACGCCCAGAAGATCCAGGAGACCTTCCTGGAGCTGATGCAGTCCAGGGGTCAGATCGAGCCGGACGACGCGATGGAGGAGGTACTGGAGGACGCCGTCGCGTTCGCCGGTGTCTCGAAGTACCCGGCGCGCGTCAAGTGCGCGCTGCTGAGCTGGATGGCGTGGAAGGACGCGACGGCGCAGGCGCTGTCCGAAGGGAAGACCGCATGAGCGAGAACGAGACCGCCACGATGAAGCCCGCCTCCGAGGAGGAGGTCCGCGAGGCGCTGTACGACGTCGTCGACCCCGAGCTGGGGATCGACGTGGTCAACCTCGGCCTGATCTACGGCATTCACGTGGACGACGCGAACATCGCCACGCTGGACATGACACTGACGTCCGCGGCCTGCCCGCTGACCGACGTCATCGAGGACCAGGCGAAGTCGGCCACCGAGGGCATCGTGAACGAGCTGAAGATCAACTGGGTCTGGATGCCGCCGTGGGGCCCGGACAAGATCACCGACGACGGCCGCGAGCAGCTGCGCGCGCTCGGCTTCAACGTCTGATCCGTCCCGCCGCTCCTCCCGGCGCATGCCCTGTACGGCCCCGGTGCTTCCCGCACCGGGGCCGTATTGTGCTGTTCGCCTTCCGTACGTACGGTGTGCGCGCCCCGTTGGCGCGCAGACCGGAGCCTTCTCGTCGACGACGCCCCACCGCGATCCGCCCCACGACGAGAGGGTCCCCGTGCACATCTCCGCCAACCCGCTGCGCCGCACGTCCGCCGGAGCGGCCGCCGCGAGCGGGCTGCTCACCCTGGCCCTCACCGGCGTCAACGCCCCCGCGCACGCGGCGAGTTACGGAACACCCACCGTTTCTCTCTCGGCGGGCTACCTGTCCGGAGCGGTCGGTGCCACCGGAGACCCCGCTCTCACCGTCACCGTGGCACAGAGCGGTGCGGCCGCCTCGGACCTCACCGTGGCCGCGTCGGCCAGCTCCAGGCCGTCGGTCGCCGGGACCGGTGACGTCTCCGTCACGGGAACGGGCGCCACCCGGCAGCTCACGGTCGGCGCCCACGCGCAGGGCTACACCGACCTCACCATCGAGGTCACCGGCCTCGGCGGAAAGAGCGCCACCAAGACCCTGCACTATGCCGCGTCCGCCGCCGCGCAGCACAGCGCGGACACCCGCTACTTCACCGGCTCATCCGATGCCTCCGCCGCCGTTCCGGTCGGCGGCGGCTACGTGGTGGTGGCCGACGACGAGTCCAACACCCTCCGCCTGTACAACGGTTCGGTCTCCGGCGCGCCCGTGCGGACCTGGGACTTCAGCGATGAGCTGGGCGTCGGCAAGGAGATCGACATCGAGGCCGCGGCGCGGGTCGGCGACACGGTCTACTGGACGGGCTCGCTGGGCAACAACAAGGACGGCGAGTACAAGTCCGACCGCAACCGCGTCTTCACCACCGAGGTCACCGGCTCGGGAGCCTCCACCCAGCTCGCCTTCGGCGGCTCGTACGCGAAACTCCGTGACGACCTGGTCGCCTGGGACAAGGCCAACGGGGACCGCTACGGCTTCGCCGCGGGTACCGAGGACGGACAGGTCCCCAAGCAGATCGACGGATTCAACATCGAGGGACTGGAGTTCGCGCCCGGTTCGTCCACCACCGCCTACCTCGGCTTCCGGGCACCGCTGGTGCCACCGGCGAACGGCGGCAAGGCGCTGATCGTGCCGGTCACGAACATCGACCAGGTGGTCACCGGCAAGAAGGCCGTCTTCGGCACACCGGTCGAGCTGGACCTCGGCGGGCTCGCCATCCGGGACATCCGGAAGAACGCGGCCGACCAGTATCTGATCGTCGCCGGTTCCTGGGCCGCCGACGACAACTCCGACCCGTACGCCCTCTACTCCTGGGACGGTGTCGCCGGGCACGCCCCGGTGAAGCGGGCCGATCTGCCGACCAGCGACCCGGGCGGCTGGGAGGCCGTGGTGGATGTCCCCGACCTGACCGCAGCCGGCGCGCGTGCCCAGCTGATCACCGACGACGGCTCGGCCGACCTCTACGGGGACGGTACGGAGGCGAAGGACCTCGCCCACGACGAGTGGAAGAAGTCCCGCGCCACCTGGTTCACCGTGGGGCAGTGACGCCGGGCCCGCTCGGTCCTCCCGGTGCTGCCGGACGGTACGCCCGCGCCGGCCCCTCGGTGCCCCGGGTCAGTACTGCCGGGCCGCCGCTTCGATGAGCACGGGTGCCAGCTCCTCCTGGCGCATCCGCCGGTCCACGTAGAGCAGGCCGGTCACCAGCTGCGAAAAGGTCACCGAGACGATCTGGCTGAGCGTCTGGCCCAGCAGGGAGGCGGCCAGATAACCGGCGACAGTGGCCAGCACCCGGGCCGGACTCGGCTCGGCCCCGGAGTCCAGGTGGAGCGACAGGCCGCTGAACATCCCCAGCGCGGTGAAGGGGATCTGGATGAAGTAGCCCGTCAGGCCGCCGATCGCCAGCGCCAGCAGCGAGATGCCGCAGACCCGCCACCATGAGCCCCGCACGAGCCGGGCCGACCGGCGCAGTGCGCCGGCCGGCCCCTGGCCCTCGAACACCACGGCGGCGGGGGCCAGGCTGAAGCGCACCCACAGCCATACCGCGGACGGCACCAGGGCAAGCCCGCCGAGCACGCCCACCGTGATCGCCGCGGCTGTGTTGTGCGCATCGGCGGCCGCCACGACGACGGCGGTCGCGGCCCCGGTGATCACCAGCAGCGGCACGAGGACGACCAGTCCGCACAGCAGGACGGTGCCGATCACCGGAAGCAGCCGTGACCAGGCCTTGCGCCAGACGGCCCGGAAGGTCGTCGGCCGGCCGAGCACCGCTTCCTGCAGGACGGTCGCGCACGCCGCGCAGACCATGGCGGTGCACACCATGCTCAGGAGCCCTGCGGCCAGGAGCACGCCGGAGAGGGACAGCACCAGAGGCCGGGCCTGCTCCCAGCTGACCCCGGAGGACTCCGGGGTGTGGAGGATCCCGTGGATCCGGCCGGAGAACGACGCGTAGAGGACGCCCAGCGCCGCCGCCAGGGCCGCTGCCGCACCGCCGTACACCACCGCGGCCGTACCGAGCAGTTGCTTCCAGTAGCGGCCCACCGTCGACATCGCGCCGCCCAGGATGTCGCCGAGCTGCAGGGGCCGCAGGGGTATCACGCCCGGCTCGGGTGTCTGCGGCTGCGGGGCGCCCCATCCCGCAGGCCCCCAGCCCGCCGGCCCCCCGTACGGCGCACCTCCGTGCGCGCCTGCCCACCCCGGGTCCTGTGTCACTGCTCGCTCCGTCCCCCGTGCGTCGCCGCCCGGCTTTCCGTGCCGGGATTCCCGGACGGCACACCGTAGCCCGTTCATGATGTGTACGGTCGTACACATGCCCTATGTACTGCTTGCCGCGGCCATCGCCGCGGAGGTCGGCGGGACCACCGCGATGAAGTACAGCGACGGTTTCAGCCGGCTGTGGCCCTCGCTGGCGACGGCGACCGGGTATGTGCTCGCCTTCGTCCTGCTCGCCCAGGTGCTGAAGTCGATGCCGGTGGGGACCGCCTACGCGATCTGGGCCGGCGCCGGTACCGCCGCCATCGCGGCCATCGGCCTGGTCTTCATGGGGGAGGCGATGAGCGCGGCGAAACTCGGCGGTATCGCCCTGGTCATCTGCGGGGTCGTGCTGCTGAATCTGGGCAGCTCCCACTGATGGCCAGGCGGTACGACCCCGGCCGCCGGGACCGGATCATCGATGCCGCGATCCGGATCGTCAGCGATCACGGCATCGCCGGGCTGAGCCACCGCTCGGTCGCCGCCGAGGCCGACGTGCCGCTCGGCTCGACGACGTACCACTTCGCGACCCTCGACGAACTGCTGGTCGCCGCGTTGCGGAGGGTCAGCGAGGAGCCGCAGACCGCGGTCGACGGGTGGGCGCGGGCCCTGGACGAGCCGGGCGAAGCGCTCGCCGGCCGGCTCACCACGCTGCTCGGGCGGCTCGTCGCGGGGGACCGGAGCCGGGCGCGTCTGGAGTACGAGCTGTATCTAGCCGCGCTGCGACGAGAGGCGCTGCGGCCCGTGGCGGCGGAGTGGCTGGACGCTTTCGTGGAGGTCGTACGGGCGCACGTCGACGGTGACGCGGCAACGGCCCGCTCGGTGGTCGCCCTGATCGACGGGCTGCTGATCCAACTCCTCCTGACCGGCCGGGCGTTCGAACCGGAGGAGGTGCGGGAGGCGCTGGCCCGGGTCATCGGCGACCGGGGCACCACGCGGCCGGCCGCCGACGGCTGAGCGCGCCGGGCGCCGCCCGCCCCCCGTCCACGGTCGTCCTCACCGCCGTGGGAAGCGGTGGCCCGGGTGGCCGGTCGCTGAGACCGGTTCGCAGGTGCGGCGTCCGGGCGGTTAGGTTTTGGTCATGACCGACACGCTCTCGCAGACCGCTTCCCGCTCCACCGGCGCCGTGGCCGCCGGACTTGCCACGATCACCGCCGACGGCACCGTTCTCGACACCTGGTTCCCCGCGCCCGCGCTCACCGCCGACCCCGGCCCTGCGGGCACCGAGCGGCTCTCCGCCGAGCGCGCGGCGGAGCTGCTCGGAGAGGCCGCCCCGAAGGCCGTGGGCCCCGACCCGCGCCGTGGCGTCGAGGTCGTCGCCGTCCGTACGGTCATCTCCTCGCTCGACGACAAGCCGCTGGACGCCCACGACGCGTACCTCCGGCTGCACCTGCTCTCGCACCGGCTGGTCCAGCCGCACGGGCAGAGCCTGGACGGGATGTTCGGCCTGCTCGCCAACGTCGCCTGGACGTCGCTGGGCCCGGTCGCCGTGGACGACATCGAGAAGGTGCGGCTCAACGCCCGCGCCGAGGGCCTGCACCTCCAGGTCACCTCGATCGACAAGTTCCCGCGGATGACGGACTACGTCGCGCCCAAGGGTGTCCGGATCGCCGACGCCGACCGCGTCCGCCTCGGTGCGCACCTCGCCGACGGCACGACCGTCATGCACGAGGGCTTCGTGAACTTCAACGCGGGCACGCTCGGCACCTCCATGGTCGAGGGCCGTATCTCCGCGGGCGTCGTGGTCGGCAACGGCTCCGACATCGGCGGCGGCGCCTCCACCATGGGTACCCTCTCCGGCGGCGGCAACGTCCGCATCACCGTCGGCGAGCGCTGCCTGGTCGGCGCCGAGGCGGGCGTCGGGATCGCGCTCGGGGACGAGTGCGTCGTCGAGGCCGGTCTCTACGTGACCGCGGGGACCCGGGTGACGATGCCCGACGGACAGGTAGTCAAGGCCCGTGAACTCTCCGGCGCCTCGAACATCCTCTTCCGCCGCAACTCGGTCACCGGCACCGTGGAGGCCCGCCCGAACAACGCGGTGTGGGGCGGCCTCAACGAGATCCTGCACAGCCACAACTGAGACTGGCGTGCCGGTCCGGCCGCCGGACTCATCCGGCGGCCGACAGCTCCGCATGAGCGCGCCGCAGCGCGTCGACCGCATCGCGGCCGGCGGGCTGCAGCGGTTCACGGACCGGCCCGGCCGGCAGTCCGGCCGCGCCGAGCAGGGCCTTCGCGGTCACCGTGCCCGGCAGCCCCGACGCCATCATCAGCTCCACCAGGGGAAGACTGAGCCCGTTGAGCCGTGCTGCCTCACCGGGGTCGGCGGCGTCGTGCGCGTCGAGCACGGCGCGCAGGGGGCCGGGCGCCACATTCGCGACCGTGCTGACGAAGCCCGAGCCGCCCACCGCGTACAGCGGCAGGTTCAGCTCCTCGCAGCCGGAGTAGAAGGCCAGCCCGGTACGCGACATGACCTTCGTGGAGCCCATCAGGTCGTACGCGCAGTCCTTCACGGCCGCGATGCGAGGGTGACCGGAGAGCCGCAGCAGCGTCCCGGTCCCGATACGGGTGCCGGTGCGGCCCGGAATGTCGTACAGCATCACCGGCAGCCCGGTGGCGTCGGCGACCGTGCGGAAGTGGGCCTCGACGGCTTCCTGCGGCGGCCGGCTGTAGTACGGCGTCACCACCAGCAGGCCGTCCGCGCCCGCGCTCTCGGCCGACCGTGCCAGCTCGACGGTGTGCCGGGTAGCCGCACTGCCCACCCCCGCCACGATGTGGGCCCGGTCGCCGACGGCCTCCGCCACCGCCCGCACCAGCGCGGTCTTCTCGGCGTCGGTGGTGGTCGGGGACTCTCCGGTGGTGCCGCTGAGGACGAGTCCGTCGCACCCCGCGCCGACCAGGTGTACGGCGAGCCGCTGCGCGCCCTCCAGGTCGAGCTCACCGGTGGTGGTGAACGGCGTGATCATCGCGCAGAGCGCACGCCCGAAGGGCCGCGAAGGGGTCATGGCGTCAGTCTTGCCCCGGCGGAGGGGCAGGTCCACTTGATTCGCTTCTTCCAGGACGAAGCGGCAGCGGAGCGGAGCTGAACAGTGCCGCTCCGCGGCTCAGTAACCGCCGCCGCTGCTGCTGGAGCTGCTGGAGCTCGAAGGCGAACTGCTCGACTTCGGCGGGGCGGCGACGATCTTCTTGCCCTCGGGGTTCAGGACGTACCACTTGGCACCGAACTGGGTGAGGCCCTGACCGTTGATGTCACCGGCCTTGTGGTCGCCCAGGAACGTGTAGAGCGGGTGGCCCTTGTACGTGACCCCCTTGACGCCCCCGCTCCGGACGGACGTGGACAGCAGCTTGGTCTGCACGCCGGTACCGGCGGTCGGCGTGTTCTTGGCCAGGAGCGGCGGCCACGCCTTGGCGCAGGCGCCCGAGCAGGTCGACTTGCTCGTCTTGTCCGCCTCGAAGAGGTACAGCGTCCGGCCCTTGCCGTTGACCAGGATCTTGCCGAGCGGGGTCTTCTTGACCATCACCGTCCTCAGCGCGCTCGCGGCCGAGGGGCTGCTGGACGCCGTCGTACTGCTGGACGGTGTGGATCCGGCCCCGTTGACCTGGGACTTCGATCCGTCTGTGCTGGAACAGCCGCTGATCGTCGTGGCGATCAGTCCGGCTGCCGCTACGGCTCCTGCTGCGGTGATGCGGCTCCTCATGGAGGCTCCTCCGGGTCGGCCGCCGACCCGGCGGCACTCGCTCGTGGCCGGCCCTGAGCGGGCCGCCGGATCCACTGGACCGCGAGACATGTCGGCGGGCCACCCGGATGAGCCGTCCGGAGTACGGCCTCGCGGGCCGGGCGGCCGCTACGGCAGGCTCGGGGCGCCCGCCCGGCGGGTCCGCCTGCGCCTGCGCCACAGGACCAGGGGCACGGCGCCCATCAGGCCGGCCGCGCCGGGGGCCGAGGCCGCCGCGGCGCTGAGACCGGACTGGCGGAAGGTGGCGGGGACCGGCAGGTTGTTCAGCCGGTCGAGCGGCCAGGCGATGACCTCGGCGCGCCCCACGACGTCCTTCACCGGGACGGAGCCGCCGCCCTTCTTGTCCTGGTGGTAGCGGGAGTCGGCCGAGTACTGGCGGTGGTCGCCCATGACCCAGATGTGCCCCTCGGGCACCTTGATCTTGAACTGGCCCTGCGGATCCGTGCTGCATGCGGTGTTGCCCGCGAAGACGTACGGCTCGGCGAGGGGTTTGCCGTTCACTTTCACGGGACCCGTGCCCTTGCACTCCACGGTGTCGCCGCCGACTCCGATGACCCGCTTGATCAGGTCCTTCTCGTTGGCCGACGGCATCAGCCCGATGTAGCTGAGCCCCTTCTGAACCGGATTGGGCCTGGCGGCCGGCTCATCCGCGAGCCAGCCGTCCGGGTCGTGGAAGACGACGACCTCACCGCGGTGCGGCTCCGCGCCGAACCACGGGGTCAGCTTGTCGACCAGCACCCGGTCGCCGGTCTGCAGGGTGTTCTGCATGGAGTCCGACGGAATGGAGAACGCCTGCAGCAGGAACGTCTTGATCAGCAGCGCGAGTACCAGCGCGACGACGACGAGCAGCGGCAGCTCCTTCCAGAAGGAACGCTGCGTGCTCCTGGTGGTCCTGCCGCGGCCCGGATCCCGCGCGTCCGACGCGTCGCTCTCCTGGTCCGACTCCGTGCCGACCGTCACATCCCCCACCCTCACTGCATTCGGGAGCTGGATAATTCCACCCAGATCTTCGCACGCGACGCGGCCGGCCCGGCCCACCCCTTTATCCCGGGCACATCCGGGAGCCGGGGCGGGCCGGGGAGCAGCGGGTACTCCGGGCGGGGGCGTGAGGCACGGCACTCCGCCCGGAGACCGCCGCGCGGCAGGCGGTGGTCAGCCGGCCACGCTACGGCCGGAAACGCAGCACGCTCGGGTCGTGGTCGCTGTTCTGGTCGGCGAACTCGGCGTTGATGTGGACGATGTCCAGCTGGTAGTCCCGGACCGACGGGCTCACCAGGACCTGGTCCAGGATCTGCGAATTGCCTTCGTAGACGTACGAGTAACGCTCGTTCGCCGGCAGTGAGTACGCCGTCGCCGACAGGGCCTTCCCATCGGTGAGGATCTTCGCTGTGCCGGAGAACTCGAAGTCGTTCAGGTCACCGAGGACCACGACCTCGGCGTTGCTCTGCACCGCACGGATCTTCTTCACGAAGGTGTTCACGGCCTTGGCCTGCTCGTGGCGGGCGGTCTCGGAACTGCGCGTCGGCGGCTGGTACTGGGAGTCGATCGCCTGGTCGCCGCCCTTCGACGCGAAGTGGTTGGCGACCAGGAAGACCTGCCTGCCGTGGAAGGTGAACTCCCCGGCGAGCGGCTTGCGGCTGTCCTTCCACGCGGCGTTGGCCGGGTCGACACGGCCGGGGGAGTAGGTCAGCGCGGCCTTGCCGCCCCGGGAGACGACGCCCGTGGCACTGGTCGCCGTGCCGCCCGCCCGGTCGGTGAAGCCGACGCGGGCCGGGTTGTAGAGGAAGCCCTGGCGGATGTTGCCGCCGGGCTCCCCGCCGTCCGCCAGGTCGACCGGGTCGATGGAGCGCCACTCGTAGCGCGGACCGCCCGCCGCGACGATCGCGTCGATGAACTTGCCGACCGTCACGTCGGAGGCGACGACCCCGTCGTTCTTGGCGCCGTCGTTGTCCTGGATCTCCTCGACGGCCACGATGTCGGGTGCCGAGAGGTTCCCGACGACGCCGGCCGCGAGCTTGTCGAACTTGCTCTGCGGGTCCGTCGGGTCCAGGTTCTCCACGTTGTACGTGGCGACGGCCAGCTCGTCCTTCTTCTGCTTCCGGGTGACCTCCGGCTTGATCCGGCCCGCCTCTACCTTGCCCAGCCGGCGGGCGACGACGGTGTACGTACCCGCGTACTGGTTGTAGTCCAGCGGGCCCTCGGTCGAGCCGGTGAGCGAGTCGCCGACATTCGCCGCGGGGACGGCACCGGCGGTGGCCGGATCCGACGACTGGATCATCAGCCGCCCGGTGTTCTGCGACGTGTACGCGTTGTAGAGCGTGCCGCCGCGCGGGGTGGGGCGCTCGCCGGGCTTCACGGTGACCCACAGTTCCCCGTAGGTGTCGGTCGCACCGGTGACCCGGGAGGTGCCGATCCGGACGTTCATGCCCTCCAGGGACTCATAGCGGTCGAGGGCGTACTTCTGCGGCCTCAGGGTGAGGCCGTTGATGCTGCCGCCGGCCGCCTTGTCGCCCGCCGGGGCGAAAGCGGCGGGCACAGTACGGGAGTTGATCACGGTCGCGGCCGGCACGGGGTTGCCCGACGAGACGACGGTCACGGCCGGCTTGCCGATCTCGGTGACCGACTGGTTCCCGGATGCGGCGCCGCCCGGTATGTACTCGTCGACCGTGCCGGAGACCGTGACCGAGTCGCCCACCGCGACGGCCGGTGCGGAGCCGGTGAAGACGAAGACGCCCTCGCTGGTGGCGGGGTCGGCGTCCGGGTCCGGGTCCTGGTACCAGAAGCCCTTGGAACCGGACGTCCGCACAGCCGTCACGATGCCGGGCACGCCGGCCACCTCCTTTCCGGCCAGCGGGGAGAGGCGGGTCGTGCCCTGGATGTCGTGGATCCTGACCGCGGCCGCACCGGCGGAGGCAGGTGTCACGACGAGCAGCCCGGCCGCCAGCGCGGCCGTGACCACGGCTGTGACGGCGGCGGGTTTGGCGTGGGGGAAAGCGGGGAGAGCGCGCATCTACAGAACTCCGGATGTGAGGGTGGAGCGGAGCGGGGCTACGTTCTACGCGCGTCAATCTCTTGTGTGGGCAGGGGAGTTGTCAAGGGTTCGAAGGTGGACGGCGTCCGACGGGTACGTGAACCAGGTTGCATGGGTCGAAATGCGTCTACGCTGGGTCGCCCGAACCGTACGTCCGAAGACCGTGCACACTCGCCGGCCGGTCTCAGCCCCGAGGAGAACCACCGATGTCCGGAGACCGCCCCACCCTGCCGCCGGTGCGGCTGAACTCCGAAGCGGAGCTCGCACGTGACGCGCTGGCCGCCCCTCTTCTGACGCGGGCCGTCCGGCTGGCGCGGTGGGCGGGTCCGGACACGCGCGTCGGCGCGGGGGGCGAGCTGGCCGATGAGCTGCTGCCCGCTGCCGCCGCCGAGCTCGGTCTCACCGCCGACGAGGACGGCGCCGCCCTGGCGAGCGAGGCGTGGCGGCTCGCCGTGGACACCGGCCTCGTCGACGTCGACGAGGCGCCGGAGGAGGACGGCGAGGGAACGGCGGCCCCCGGCGAGAACCTGGAGCTGATCACATCGGGCAGCCCCCAGGAGATCCTGGCGCTCTGGCTGGACGGCCTCGAAGCCGTGCACGCCGACGCCATCGCCCCGCAGTTCGACGACTTCGCCGACCTGGTGGGCGAGGACGGCGAGATCGACTTCGAGAAACTGGAGTGGGACCCGGACGCGGAGTCCGAGTTCCTCGACGGTGTACTCGGCAATCTCTATCTGCTGACCGTGACGGAGACCGGTGCCGAGGATGCGCCGGTCCCGCTTCCCGCGCTCGCCGCTTCGATGATCGTCCCCGATGACATGGGCGAGCCCACGGACGACGTACTGGAGCAGGTGTCCGAGGCGATGATGCGCCTCGACGACCAGTTCAGCCTGCTCGAACCGATCGGCCTCGTCGAGTACCACCCGGTCGACGAGGCGCTGATGGCCGAAGAGGCGGAGTACGCGGAGGGGCGGACGGAGCCGGAGCGGCCCGTGGACGACGAGGACGTCTCCCGGTACGGGATGGTGCGGCTCACGCCGCTCGGTCTGTACGGGATCCGCGCCCGGATGCTGGACGCCGGGGTCGACGCGCCCGCCGTCGGCGAGCTCGCTGACAAGGACGCCGGGGCCCTGCTCGATGCCCTCGCCGGCTTCCCCGAAGCGGCTGCACGGGCCGAGACCGTACTGTGGCTCAACGGCCGTGAACCGGCCGCCGCCGCCAAGGAGTTGCTGTCTGCCGCCCGGGGAGTGGACCGGGGGGCGCCGCTGCGCCGGCTGCACTGCCAGCAGGCGCTCTCGCTGGTGGCGGGCGAAGCGGCGGAGCACGAGGTCCGTGACGTCCTGGACGACGGGCAGCTCGGTGGGCTCGCCCGGGTCTGGCTCGCCGAGCGGGGCTCGGCGGACGTGCCGGCGCCGCCCGAGTCGATGATCTTCTGGCTGGCGATCGACACGCTGGCCGCGCAACTGGACGCTGAGGGTGAGGCCGAGGAGCTGCAAGGGCTCGTCGAGGGACTGACCGGGCAGCACAGCGGCTTCTTCGAGGCGGCCTGGCGGGTGGAGCACCCGGCTACCGCCGAGGTCCTGGAGGCGATGGGGAGGCTGCACCCGGACCGGAAGGCGGCGAAGGACGCCCGTAAGGCGGCCTTCAAGGCCAGGTCGCGGGCCTGAGGCTGGGCGCGTCCTGCCGGGGGCGGTACCGGGCGGCTGACCAGCCCGGTACCGCCCCCGGCGTACGCCTCAAGTCCGCAGGTAGGAAGCTCCGTTGACGTCGAGTACGGTGCCGGACGACCACTCGGCGGCCGGTGAGGCCAGCCAGAGCACAGCGGCCGCGATCTCGTCGGCCGACGCCACCCGGCCGAACGGTGACTGGGCGCGGATCGCCTCGCCCTCGGCGCCGCTCAGCCGGTCCGCCACCCGCTCGGTCCCGAAGAACCCGGGGGCGACCGAGGCGACCCCGATTCCGTACGGCGCGAGGGAGACGGCGAGCGACTGGCCGAGTGCGTGCACGGCTGCCTTGGTCGCCCCGTACGCCGGATGGTCGGGCTCCCCGCGGAATGCCCCGCGCGAGCCGATATTGACGATCCTGCCGCCGTTGCCCGCGTCGATCATGCGGCGCCCGGCGAGATGGCTGAGGTGTGCGGTGGCGAGCAGATTGACCGAAACATGACTCTGCCAGGCGGCCACCCACTCCTCGTACGGCGTTCCGGGCAGCGGGTGGCGGGCGTTCACGGCGGCGTTGTTCACGAGGACGTCGATCCCGCCCAGTCCCTCGGCCGCGCGTCCGGCGACCTCGGCGGCCACCGAGGCGTCCGACAGATCGCCGCCGACCAGCACATGGCCGGTCCCCGGGAGCGACGCGAGCGTGTGCCGGGCGTCGTCCTCCCGGGTGCCGTAATGCACCGCCACCCGGTCGCCGTTGCCGGCGAAGGCCTGGGCGGCGGCGCGGCCCAGACCTCGGGAGGCACCACTGATGAGCACGCGACGACCGGTCGCCGGGAATTCCATCCCCTGATCATCGCAGGAGGAATCCGCAGGGGGAATCACGGCCCCGGGGCCGTGCGGCGGGACAGACATAGCGTGAGGGGGGCTCGCGGGCGCATACTGAGAGCAATGACTAAGTCAGCCGGATCCCGGCGCCACCTGCCCTCCAGTCCCTTCAACCGCCCGGCGCAAGCCGCCGCACCCATCGAGATCTTCGATGTGGGCGACCGGGTTTCGCATGACCAGTTCGGGCTCGGAAGAGTCGTCGGCATCGAGGGCGACAATGACGCTGTGCTCATCGACTTCTCCGGGCGTCAAGGGAGGATTCTCAGCCCCTACGCCAAGCTGACCAAGCTCTGAGTCCGGCGAGGACAGGCCAGTCACGGACCGGGCGCCGTCCCTTGATCATGAGGGCGGCGACCGGTACGGAGCAGCGAGTGACAGGCCCTCCCGCGAGGAGGGCGCCGGCCGCGCTCCCGGCGAGTGCGGCGTGAGGTGACCCGGTGATGCACCGGGTCACCGTCTCGTTTGCCGTCCCCGGGCCCGGGGCGCCGAGCGCCCGCTCGGCCGCTGGAGAGCCTGCCGCGACCCGGACGGCGCGGCGCTTCCGGTGGCCGGATACCGATGGGGACCGTCGGGTTCAGGATCGTGAAAGTCCAGCGGCGCGACAGGCCGGACCCGTGCCTCGCGCCCAGTGCCCCGTCCGTCCAGGCCCGTACGGCGCTTCCCGGGCCCGGTGGCCCTCCGTGTGGCCCTGGGCCTCCCTGCGGGGTGTTGCCGGGCCCTTGGCGTCGCCGTTGCGGCAGGGGGCGGACATTGACGGCGGTGGGGCCGATGGCGACCATGGGAGAAGCGGTGACGCCGGCAGCGCGGACGAGACCGGGCCGTGCGGGCCGGGGCCCGGCGTCCGGATGACGGGCGGTACGGGCATGATCAACTCCCGTTGAGCGGACAGCGTTCACCGCCCGTGCAGCACGCGGAGGCTGTCTCCGGTTGTTGCCCGATACGATGCGGAGAATGTCCCGGGTTCGCGAGGAGCAGCTGATGCCGAAGCCGATGCGGGCCGATGCGCGCCGCAATTACGAACGCCTCCTGAAGGAAGCGGCCATGGCTTTCGCCGAACGCGGGGTGGACGCGTCCCTGGACGACATCGCGAAGCGTGCGGGCGTCGGCTCCGGCACGCTCTACCGTCATTTTCCGACGCGGCAGGACCTCCTCGAAGGGGTCTATGTCGACAGCATCGACGAACTCGCTGCCCAGGCCGTCGAGTTCGGTGCCTCGGCGCGTGCGCCGGGTGAGGCGCTCGCCGACTGGCTGCAGAAGCTGGCGGAGCAGATGATCCACCTGCGAGGTCTCAAGACGCTGCTCGGCGCGGCGATGGCCGACGGCTGCTCGCCGGTGATCTCGGACTGCAGCGGCCGTCTCAAGGACGCGGTGGCCGACCTGCTCGCGGCCGCGCAGAAGGCGGGTGCGGTGCGCGCGGACCTGGAGACCGCGGAGGTGCTCCGGCTCACCCATGCGGTGGCCACGGCGGCCGAGCTCGGTGCGAGTGGCCCGCCCGATGTGCGCCGCTACCTGGAACTGATGATCGAGGGGATCGGCGGCGGGGACCGGCGCGCGATGTGCCTGTGACCCCGGTGGAACCTTCGGCCGGGGGAGCCGGCCATCTGCCCGGAGTGACGGGCGCAGCCGTGGATGATGCCGCGGTGGAGGGCGGGGCGGTACCGGATGGTCCCGGCCGGACGGTGCTGTGCCGGATGTGCGGCAGGCCGCTGACGGGTGCCGCCTCGCGGCGCACCGGGCTCGGGCCTGCCTGTGACGCGAAGCTGCATCCGGCGGGGCCGGACATCCGCTCGCGCCGGCATGGAGTCGATCAGGACCCGATTCCGGGCCTGGACGGTCTGGACTGAAACGGTGGGGCGGGGCCCCGGTGGCCGGAGGGCGTCGGCCGGACAGGACCTACTAGGCCGCGGGCTCGATGCCGCCCTGTATGGCGGCGGCCCAGTCGAGAAGCAGCACTTCGTAGTCCTCCGAAGGCCACTCGCCGTCCGTCGTCTGGGCATCGACGAGCCTGCGAATGGCGTCGTTGGCCTGGGAGGCGGAAGGGGTGGTGGACATACGAACAAGGCTACGGCCTGCCACTGACAGTTAACCCTCATCTGCGCGTGGTATCGGTCACGTGTTCCGGGCGGGGGCGTGTTGTCCATCACTCCTACCGGCGGTAAGGCCCGCAGAGCCCTTAACGGGCCTTTATCAGGACGGAGTTCGGGAGGGTGAGGTTGCCCCGCGACGGTGCGACACGGCTCACTCCGGGCGCTGGGCGCCCGTCCCGGTCCGTGCTCCGTGCGGCGTGGTGGCCGACGGCGTGTCGAGCTGTACGCGGCCGTCCCGCACCCCGTCGTCGAGGGTGAGACTGCCGTCGCTGATGGCGATGCAGGTCTGGGCGTCCAGGGTGAGGCGGACGTCGGGGTGCTCGGCCGGGCCGTCGCCGTAGAGCGGCTCACCGCCGTCGGTGCGGATGTGGAACACACCCTCGTCCAGCCGGACCTCGACCAGTCCAGGGCCGAGCCCCGCCAGGCGCCGGGCCAGCGGGATGGCGAACCAGTGCGCGCGAAGGGCGTCGGTCGGCCGCCGCTCGGCCAGTGCGGGCGCGCCCCAGGCGGCGAGCGCGGCGAGGACGGGCAGCAGCTCGGTGCCCCGGGGCGTGAGCTGGTACACGGAGGCCGGTGCGGGCGGCGGCAGCCTGCGCCGTGTCGCCAGCCCCTCGCGCTCCATGCCCTTGAGGCGTGAGGCGAGCACGTCGGTGCTGACGCCCGGCAGGTCGGCATGGAGGTCGGTGTAGCGGCGGGGGCCGGCCAGGAGTTCGCGGACGATCAGCAGGGTCCAGCGGTCCCCGACGGCGTCGAGTGCGCGGGCGGCGGCGCAGTACTGGTCGTAACTTCGGCGTGGCATGCGAGGCAGTCTAAACAGAAAGTTGGACTTTCCAAGCTGTCACTTGGTAAAACCAAGTGAAGCAAGTGAGACCTGGGAGGGCCACGGCATGGAGTTCCGCCAGTCGAACAAACTGAGTGACGTCTGCTACGAGATCCGGGGCCCGGTGATCGACCATGCCAACGCACTGGAGGAGGCGGGGCACACTGTGCTGCGCCTGAACACGGGCAACCCGGCCGTCTTCGGATTCGAGGCGCCGGAGGAGATCGTCCAGGACATGATCCGGATGCTGCCCCAGGCGCACGGTTACACGGACTCGCGCGGCATCCTCTCGGCTCGGCGGGCCGTGGCCCAGCGCTACCAGGCGCTCGGGCTGCCCGATGTCACCGTCGATGACATCTTCCTCGGCAACGGCGTCTCGGAACTCATCTCGATGGCGGTCCAGGCGCTGCTCGAGGACGGCGACGAAGTCCTCATCCCGGCGCCGGACTTCCCGCTCTGGACGGCCGTGACCACGCTGGCCGGCGGTCGGGCGGTGCACTACCTCTGCGACGAGTCCGCGGAGTGGTACCCGGACCTCGACGACATGGCTTCGAAGATCACCGACCGTACGAAGGCCGTGGTGATCATCAACCCCAACAACCCCACAGGCGCGGTGTATCCACGCGAGATCGTCGAGGGCATCCTCGACCTCGCCCGCCGCCACGGTCTGATGGTCTTCGCCGACGAGATCTACGACCAGATCGTCTACGACGACGCCGTCCACCACTCCGCCGCCGCCCTCGCACCCGATCTGGTCGTCCTCACGTTCAGCGGCCTGTCCAAGTCCTACCGCGTCGCGGGTTTCCGTTCGGGATGGCTGGTCGTCACCGGGCCCAAGCAGCACGCGAAGAGCTATCTGGAGGGGCTGACGATGCTCGCCTCCATGCGGCTGTGCGCCAACGCCCCGGCCCAGTACGCCATCCAGGCCGCGCTGGGCGGCCGTCAGTCCATCAGGGATCTGACGGCGCCCGGCGGCCGCCTGCACGAGCAGCGCGACCGGGCATGGGAGAAGCTCAACGAGATCCCGGGGGTCTCCTGTGTGAAGCCGAAGGGCGCGCTCTACGCGTTTCCCCGGCTCGACCCGAGGGTCCACCGGATTCACGACGACGAGAGGTTCGTCCTCGACCTGCTGCTCCGCGAGAAGATCCAAGTGGTGCAGGGCACCGGCTTCAACTGGCCGCGCCCCGACCACTTCCGGATCCTGACCCTGCCCTACGCCGACGACCTGGACGCGGCGATCAGCCGTATCGGACGCTTCCTGGCCGGGTACCGCCAGTGACACCGGGGCCGGGCCGCCACCCGGCCCCCGCGCCCGGATCTACAGTGCCTGCGCCGCGGGCTTGACCATGCCGCGCACCGTGCGGGACTTCACGAAGTCGCCCACCGCTGTCATCTCCCACTCGCCCGAGAACTGCTTGATCAGCTTGGCCATCAGCACCCCGGTCTGCGGTTCGGCGCCGGTCAGGTCGAACCGGACCAGCTCCTCACCGCTTGCCGCATCGATCAGCCGGCAGTACGCCTTGGCCACGTCGGTGAACTTCTGCCCGGTGAACGAGTTGACCGTGAAGAACAGGGCGGTGGCCTCGGCGGGGATCCTTCCGAGGTCGACCACGATCACCTCGTCGTCGCCGGCGCCCTTGCCCGTGAGGTTGTCCCCGGAGTGCTTGACCGCGCCGTTCAGGATCGAGAGCTTGCCGAAGTAGCAGCTGTCGATGTGGTTGCGCTGCGGGCCGAAGGCCATGACCGATGCGTCGAGGTCGATGTCCTTGCCCTGGAAGGCGGGCTCCCAGCCGAGGCCCATCTTCACCTGGGACAGCAGCGGCTTGCCGCCCTTGACCAGCGAAACGGTCTGGTTCTTCCGGAGACTGACGCGCCCCTTGTCCAGATTGATCCGGCTCGTGGCGGCCGGGGCGGCCGGCGGCGCGGGGGGCGTCGCGGCCGGAGCGGCGACGGCGGTCCGGGGATCCGCCGGCGGCGCCGACGGCATCGGCGGAACTGCCGTCGGCGCCGGGACCGCCGCCGGCGCGGCGGGCTCCTCGACCGAGACTCCGAAGTCCGTCGCGATACCGGCCAGGCCGTTCGCGTACCCCTGGCCGACGGCACGGACCTTCCACGCCCCGTTGCGCAGGTAGATCTCCACGATGACCAGCGCGGTCTCCGCGCCCAGCCGGGGCGGGGTGAAGGAGGCCAGGACACTTCCGTCGTCCGTGGAGCGCACGGTGGCGGTCGGCTCGATGCCCTGGAAGGTCTGGCCCGCCGCGTCCGGGCTCGCGGTGATCACGATCTTGTCGATGCCCGCGGGGACCGCGGCCGTGTCCACCACGATCGCGTCCGGCGCCGAGCCGCCGCCGGACCGGTGGCTGACGCCGGGGCCCGACGGCTGGTTGTAGAAGATGAAGTCGTCGTCCGAGCGCACCTTGCCGTCGGCGGTGAGCAGCAGGCCCGACACGTCGAGCCGCACCGGAGCTGCCACGTCCACCGCGACGCGGGAGATCGGAAGCGGGATGTTCGAACCTGGGGTCATTGCGGTCATGTCCGGAGGAACGAGCGACAGCGCTTTACGGTTCCTTGAATCTTTTCCGGCCCCCTCGCACCGGCTCACTGCCGGTTTCCCGCCCTCGGTTCCCGCATCCCGGACGGCGGTGCCAGGTCACTGACCCGGCAGCACCACGATCTTCCGGCCGATGCCCGCCTTGAAGCGGTCGAGGGCGGCCGGGTAGCTCTCCAGCGGCATCCGGTCGCTGATGAACACGGCAGGGTCGAGCACCCCGGCGGCGAACAGCTCGGCGGCCCGCTCGTAGCTGTGCAGCACCGCCATCGAACCGGTGATCGTGATCTCCTGGTTGTAGATCCGGTACGGGTCGATCGTCGCCCGCGTCGCGTAGTCGGCGACCCCGAACTGCAGATACGTCCCCGCCTTGGCCACCCGTCCCAGACCGTCCTGGATCGCGGCGGCGTTCCCCGTCGCGTCGATGACGACGTCCCAGCCCTGCGGGGCCCGGTCCAGCTCGTCGGCGCCGCCCGCCGCGGCCGAGCAGCCGAGGCCGCGAGCGGTGGTGAGCCGCTCCTCGTTGATGTCGACCATGTCCACACTCGCAGCGCCGGTCCGCTTGGCCAGCTCCAGCATCATCAGCCCCATCGTTCCCGAGCCGTAGA
Organism: Streptomyces sp. NBC_00859; assembly: GCF_045161865.1. Classification (NCBI taxonomy): domain Bacteria; kingdom Bacillati; phylum Actinomycetota; class Actinomycetes; order Kitasatosporales; family Streptomycetaceae; genus Streptomyces; species Streptomyces sp. NBC_00859. The sequence continues at coordinate 6,262,811 of NZ_CP108826.1, forward strand.
TCAGGACGTGCGATCCGAGCCTGCTGTTCAGCACGTCGTAGCCGCGCACCGCGCAGGACAGCGGTTCGATCAGGGCGGCGTCCTCGGTCCTCACGTGGTCGGGCAGTTTCACGCAGTTCGCGGCGGGAGCCACCGCGTACTCGGCTGCGCCGCCCGCCGTGGTCACCCCGATCGCCGCCCACTTCTCGCACATGTTGTTGTGGCCGAGGCGGCAGTAGCGGCACTCGAAGCAGTAGAGGGACGGGTCGACGGCCACCCGGTCGCCCGCGGCCAGCGAGGTGACGTCGGAGCCCAGCGCCACGACCGTCCCCGCGAACTCATGACCGGGCACCACCGGCAGGGTGGGTGCGAACTCGCCCTGGAGGATGTGCAGATCCGTGCCGCACAGCCCGCACGCGGCGACTTCGACGATCACGTCCCGCGGCCCGGGGGTGGGGTCCGGCACCTCGCCGTACCCGACTTTGCCGACGGCTTCGATGATGGCGGCCTTCATTTCACGGCTCCCAGCGACAGGCCCTGGACCAGTTTGTCCTGGGCGGCGAACCCTGCGGCGAGCACCGGCAGGGAGATGACGAGCGACGCGGCGCACACCTTCGCCAGGAACAGCCCCTGGCTGGTGATGAAGCCGGTCAGGAAGACGGGCGCGGTCTCGGCGACGACACCCGTGAGCACCCGGGCGAAGAGCAGTTCGTTCCAGCTGAAGATGAAGCAGATCAGGGCGGTCGCCGCGATGCCCGGCGCGGAGATCGGGGCGACGATCCTGGTGAGGATCACCGGGAGCCTGGCCCCGTCGACCCGTGCCGCCTCGATGACGGCCACCGGCACCTCAGCCAGGAAGGACTGCATCATCCACACCGCGATCGGCAGATTCATCGAGGTGTAGAGGATGACCAGCATCCAGATGTTGTCGAGCATCCCGGTGTTCTTCGCGAACAGATAGACCGGCAGCAGCCCGGCGACCACCGGGAGCATCTTCGTGGAGAGGAAGAAGAACAGGACGTCGGTCCACTTCTTCACCGGCCGGATGGACAGCGCGTACGCGGCCGGGAGCGCCAGCACCAGCACACAGAGGGTCGAGACGACCGAGGCCACGGCGGAGTTGGCCAGCGCCGGCCAGGGGCTCGCGCCGCCGCCCGCGCCGAAGAAGTCGCGGTACCCGTCGAGAGTGAGCGAGGCGGCGAGCGACGGCGGGTTGGTGGCCGCGTCGGACTCGGCGTGGAAGGAGGTCAGCGCCATCCAGGCGATCGGCAGGAAGAAGAGGATCCCGGCCAGCCAGGCCGCCAGGCCCAGCAGCGCACCCCTGGTGCGGGCGGCGGCGGGTACGCGGGCCGAGCGCTCGGCGGCCGCCGTGTCCGATGACGTCATGCGCGTGATGCCTCCTCGCTGAAGAGGGACGAGACCACGCGGAGCGCGAAGGTCGCGATGATGATCGTGCCGATGACGACCAGTACTCCGGCGGCCGACGCCAGACCGTTCTCGTGAGCCTGGTAGAAGGCCTGGTAGACCGTGTACGGAAGGTTCGCTGTGCCGAGCCCGCCCGAGGTGATGGTGAAGACGGCGTCGAAATTCTGCACGATGTAGATCGAGCCGAGCAGCGCGCCCAGCTCCAGATAGCGCCGCAGGTGCGGCAGCGTCAGATGGCGGAAGATCTGCCAGCCGCCCGCCCCGTCGATCCGCGCTGCTTCGATCAGCTCCGGCGAGCGGCTCTGCAGCCCGGCCAGCAGGATCAGCATCATGAAGGGCGTCCACTGCCAGATCAGCGCCGCCTCGACCGCGAGCAGCGGGGTGTTAGACACCCAGTCGGGCTGCGGTGCGCCCCCGCCGCCCACCCAGTGCAGCAGGCCGTTGAAGAGCCCGTACTCCGGGTTGTAGAGCACATGTTTCCAGAGCAGCGCGGCCGCCACCGGCACCACCAGGAACGGCGCGATGAGCAGCGTACGGACGAACCCCCGGCCCTTGAAACGGCGGTCGAGCAGCAACGCCAGGACGAGACCCAGCACCAGGCTGACGAGGACCACCGCGACCGTCAGCACCACGGTGGTGAGGACCGACTTGCGCAGGGCCGGGTCGGTGAGCACATCGGAGTAGTTGGCGAATCCGGTGAAGTGCCTGGCCTTCGGATAGAGCGCGTTCCAGTTGAAGAAGGAGATCACCACGGTTGCCACGAAGGGAAGTTGGGTGACCACGATCATGAAGATCAGCGCGGGCAGCAGCGGAGCACGGGTGGCCCAGGCACGCAGCCGGCCGCTCGGCGGGGACACGGGTGGGGAGACCGCGCGGGGCGCGGCCGGAGCGGTGGTCGCTGTCATCGTCCCTCGTACTCCTTCGCGATCTTCGCGGCGAGCCGCTGGGATGCGGCGATGGCCGATGCGACGGACTGGCGCCCGGCGATGGCCGCGCTGATCTCCTGGGAGACCTTGGTGCCGAGGTCCGTGAACTCGGGGATGCCGACGAACTGGATACCGGGCGCTGGGCGCGGCTGCACCCCCGGATCGTTGGGTCTGGCGTTCCTGATGGCGTTGAGTGTGACGTCCCCGAAGGCGGCGGACGCCTTGCGGTACGAGGGGTCGGAGTAGGTGGAGGCCCGCTTGCCCGCGGGGGCGTCGGACCAGCCGGTCTCCTTGCCGACGAGCTGCTCGTACTGCTTGCCGGACGCCCACGAGATGAACTTCCAGGCCTTGTCCGGGTTGCGGGCGCTCTTCTGGACGCCCCAGGCCCAGGTGTAGAGCCAGCCCGAGCTGGACGTCTTCTCGACCGGCGCGGGTACGTAACCGATCTTGCCCTTGACGGGGGACTCGGCCGACTCCAGCGACCCGGCGGCGGACGTCGCGTCGTACCACATGGCCGTCTTGGACTGGGTGAGGTCGTTCAGGCACTCGGCGAACCCCGACTGGGCGGCGCCGGACTCGCCGTGCTCGCGGACCAGCTGGACATAGAAGTCGACGGCCTGCTTGAAGGCGGGGGAGTCGAGCCGCGCCTTCCAGTCCTTGTCGAACCAGGTGCCGCCGAAGGTGTTGACCACCGTGGTCAGCGGGGCGATCAGCTCACCCCAGCCGGGCAGGCCGCGCAGACAGATGCCCTTCATGCCCGGTTTCGCGCCGTCGGCCTTCGCGGCCAGATCGGCGACCTGCTGCCAGGTGGGGTGGGCGGGCATGGTCAGGTGCTTCTGCGCGAAGACGTCCTTGCGGTACATCAGCATGGACGACTCGCCGTAGAAGGGCTCGCCGTACAGCTTCTTGTCGTCCCCGGTGAGGGACTGCCGCAGCGCGGGCAGGATGTCCTTCTGGTCGAAGGCGGTGTCCTTGGCCGTGTACGGGCCGAGGTCGTGCAGCCAGCCGTTCCTGGCGTAGATCGGGATCTCGTAGTTGCTGAGCGTGGCGACGTCGTACTGGCCTGCCTGGTTGGCGAAGTCCTGGCTGATCTTGTCGCGTACGTCGTTCTCGGGCAGCACGGTGAAGTTCACCTTGATGCCGGTCTCGCGGGTGAAGTGGGCGGCGGTGAGCTTCTGCAACTCCGTCATCTGCGGGTTGTTGACCATCAGCACATTGATCGAGTCCCCGCCGGACCCGCCTCCTCCGGCGCCGGTCCAGCAGCCGGACAGGCTGATGAGCAGCGCCCCCGATGCGGCCTGCGCGAGCAGTGCGCGCGGCCTCCGTCGGCTCGGGCTTCGCATGGATCGCTCCTCGGGTGGGTTGGACTCGGACCGGCCGTCTCAGACTCGGATGACCTGCGGTCCCAGCAGGGAGTAGCGGTGCGCCTCGGGTGCGGGCAGCAGCGTGCTGGTGACGATGGTTTCGAAGTCGGTGACATCGGCGAACCGGCAGAAGCTCGACGCGCCGAACTTGGTGTGGTTCCCGGCGAACACCCGGCGCCTGGCGGCCTTGACGGCCTGCGCCTTGACCTCGCCGACGGCCGGGTCGGGGGTGGTCAGGCCGTGTTCGCGGGAGATCCCGTTGGCACCGATGAAGGCCAGATCGATGACGAACCCGGAGAGCATCCGGGTCGTCCAGTGGTCGACGGTGGCGAGGGTGCCCGAGCGCAGCCGGCCGCCGAGCAGCAGGACCGTCGTCCGTTCGGCCAGGGCCAGCGCCCCGGCCGTCACCAGCGATGCGGTGACCACGGTCAGCGGCCGGTCGTGGGGCAGGGCCTCGGCGATCAGCTGGGGGGTGAACCCCTCGTCGATGAAGACCGTTTCGGCGTCACCGAGCAGTCCGGCGGCAGCCTCCGCGATCCGCCGCTTCTCCGGTACGTGCATCGTCGTACGGAAGTCCAGGGTGGTCTCGAAGCCCGCGCTCTCCACCGGGTACGCACCGCCGTGCGTACGCCGGACCAGTCCGTGGTTCTCCAGGGCCCGCAGATCACGGCGCACCGTCTCCCTGGCCACGCCGAGCCGGCCGGACAGCTCGGTGACATCGACCGAGCCTGCCTGCCGGGCGGCACGCACGATCTCGCGCTGCCGCTCCTCCGCGCTCACTGACACTGGGCCTCCTCGGGCTCCCGCTGGCTGTGTGGAGATTTGTACAGCGGTCCGAGTGGTGTGAACAGGGCAGGAACGGGCCTGATCATGACCGTTCCTGCCCGTTTCTGTCGACGGCGGCACCGTTCCGACCTGGGGCTGTGTGCCCGTCCGGGCATGCCAAAGGCCCGTCCGGCATGCCGGACGGGCCCGTTCGGTGCCCGTTCACGGGCGCCGGAGGTGTGGGGAGGCCGGTGCGGGCCGGGTCAGCGCGGCCAGATGGGCGGGTCGGTGAGGAACGGTCCGCCGAGGTGGGAGTGGGCGGGGTTCAGCGGATCGAGCTCGCCCTGTTCGGCGATGAGTCCCGCCGCGTACGGCTCGGAGTCGTCCTGCGGCTCGTACCCGAGCGCCCGCGCCGACGAGAGGTCCCACCAGATACGGGTGTTGGCGGACGATCCGTAGACCACCGAGTGGCCGACGGAGGGGGCGGTCAGCGCCGCGTGGAAGAGCCGGGCGCCGTCGGCTGGGCTCATCCAGACCGAGAGCATCCGTACGGACGTCGGCTCGGCGAAGCAGGAGCCGATCCGGACGGAGACGGTCTCCTGGCCGAACTTGTCCCAGTACAGCTGCGCCAGGTCCTCGCCGAAGCACTTGGACAGCCCGTAGTAGGTGTCGGGCCTGCGCGGGGTGTCGACGGGAATCAACGTGCCGGGAGCGGCGGGGACTTCGCCGCCCGGACTCGGGGTGTAGCCCACCGCGTGGTTGGAGGAGGCGAATACGATCCGGTCCACGCCCTCCTCGCGCGCCGCCTCGTAGAGGTTGTACGTGCCTTCGATGTTGGCCCGGAGGATCTTGTCGAAGGACGACTCCAGGGAGATGCCGGCGAGGTGGATGACCGCGTCGACCCCCCGTACCGCCTCACGCAGCGCCTCCCTGTCGGCCAGGTCCGCGGTGATCGCCGCCGGGTCGCCCTCGACCGGTACGGCGTCGAGGAGGCGCAGCTCGTAGCCGTACGCGGGCAGCAGGCCCCGCATCAGGGTGCCGAGGCCTCCGGCGGCTCCGGTGAGCAGGATGGTGCGGGGAGCGGGCATGAGCGGGTCTCTCCTCGGTGGATCGGGACCGGCCGGACGCGATGGGTGGATGCGTCCGTGGATGATATTCACATGCGTGGACAAATTAAAGAGCCTCGCCGAGCCTCGTCAAGTGTCGGGCGGGGCTGCGGAATCCGCCTCTGTCGTGGCGTTTCGCGTCTTGACCGTCCCCGCCCGGCTGGCTTAGCGTGGCGCTGTTCAGAAATATAGACACAGATCAGAACTGTGCACGACTGGATGACCCAGGGAGCGCCCGTGTCCTCAGCCCCGCTCGCCGGCCGACTTGACGGTCTGCTGTTCTTCCCCGTGACCCCGTACGGGCCGGACGGCGCCGTCGACCTCGATGCCTTCCGCACGCACGTGCGCAGCGGTATCGACTCCGGTGCGGCCGCGGTCTTCGCCTGCTGCGGTACGGGGGAGTTCCACGCGCTCGGCCCCGAGGAGTTCGCCGCGGTCGTCACCGCGGCGGTCGAGGTGAGCGGGGGCCGGGTGCCTGTCGTCGCCGGCGCCGGGTACGGCACAGCACTCGCCGTCCAGTTCGCGAGGGCGGCCGAGGAGGCGGGCGCCGACGGGCTGCTCGCCATGCCGCCGTACCTCGTCGCCGCGGGCCAGGACGGGCTGATCCGCCACTACGCGGCCCTCGCCGCGGCCACATCGCTCGACATCATCGTCTACCAGCGCGACAACGCCGTGTTCACGCCCGAGACGGTGGTGGCCCTCGCGCAGGTCGACGGGATCATCGGACTCAAGGACGGGCACGGGGACCTCGACCTGATGCAGCGCATCATCAGCGCGGTGCGGACCGGCCTGCCGGGCCGGGACTTCCTCTACTTCAACGGACTGCCCACCGCCGAACTCACCGCGCTCGCCTACCGCGCCATCGGCGTCACGCTCTACTCGTCCGCGGTCTTCTGCTTCGCGCCGGACATCGCACTCGCCTTCTACCGCGCGCTGCGCTCCGGCGACGACGGGACGGCGAACCGGCTGCTCGACGTTTTCTACCGGCCACTCGTCGAGCTGCGCAACCAGGCGCCCGGATACGCGGTTTCGCTGATCAAGGCGGGGGTGCGACTCGGCGGGCTGGACGTCGGCGAGGTCCGTCCGCCGCTCGGCGAGCCGTCCGCCGAGCACATCGGCGAGCTCGCCGCCATCACCGAGCGGGGCCGCGCCGCACTGGCCGTCCCGGTGGGTGTGGCAGGTCCGGGGGAGCGGGCGTGAAGACCTCGGCCTTCCTCTACCCCTGGGACGTCGTCGGCGACCCGCAGGCCCCGGCCCGCATCGCGGAACTGGGCGTCCAGCAGGTCACCCTCGCATCCGCCTACCACTCGACCCGCGCTCTGACGCCGCGTCACCCCCGGCACCGGATCGTCACCGCGGCGCACGCGTCCGTCCTCTACCCCGCGTCCGGGGAACTCTGGGCCGGGCGCGGACTGCGCCCGTACGCCGCAGGGGACTGGGCCCCCACCCCCGACCCGTACGGAGAGGCCGCCGCGGCGCTGGCCGGCGCCGGCCTGGAGGTCCACAGCTGGGTGGTCCTGGCGCACAACTCCCGCCTGGGCGCCGAGCATCCCGGAACGTCGGTGGTCAACGCCTACGGGGACCGCTACCCCTGGGCGCCCTGCATCGCCCAGCCCGCCACCCGGGCCTACCTCACCGACCTGGCCGCCGAGGCCGCGGTGCGGCCCGGTGCGCTGGGCACCGAACTGGAGTCGCTCGGCTGGTACGGCCTCGCCCATCTGCACGCCCACGACAAGATCGCCGGAGTGGGGCTCGGCGACGCGGGCCAGTACCTGATGTCGCTCTGCTTCTGCCCGGCCTGCGCGCAGGGCTACGCCGGACTCGGCCTGGACGCAGGGGAGTTGAGCGCGGCTGTACGCCGGGCGCTGGAGCCGGTGTGGACCACGGGCCCGTCCGGGGCGGGCCACGCCGCGATCGAGGAGCTGCTGGGGCCCGATGCGACCGCGGCGACGCTCCAGTGGCGCGCCCGGACGGCCCGGACGCTTCAGGAGCAGGCCGTCGCCGCGGTACGGGCCGCTGCGGCGCCCGGCTTCCAGGTGCTGCTGCACGCCGACCCGGTGGCGTACCACTGCGGTGCGAACGCGGGCGTCGACCCCGGGCACATCCTGTCCGTCGCCGACGGTGTGGTGGTGCCCTGCACCAGCGGTCCCGCCCTCCTGGCGCCGTTCGCCGGGCACCGTACGGAAGGCTCGGTGATCGCGGCCAACCTCACCGTCGTCTCCGGCATGGGAGGCAGCCCGGCCACCCTGGCCGACGACGCGGCCCGCGCCGCGGGACTCGGCGCGACCGAACTGCGGCTGTACCACGCGGGACTGGCGTCCGACGCCGACCTCACGCTCGTACGCGCCGCGCTGTCCTGACACCCGGGCGCACGAGAGCGGCGGCGCGGCGGCCCGCCGGCCGGTGGCCGTCACCGCCCCCGGCGCCCTGACGTCCACGCACGAGGGGGCCAGGGCGGCCTCCCCACCGGCCGCGCCGGGCGGACGCGTGGGGCGCACGCCCCCTTGACGTCTCACCGGTGCGGGCCTAGCTTCAGCGCGTCGTACTTCGTACGTCATATATGAGACGCGATACGCGAGATCTGAGAGCCCTCATGACCTTTGCCCCGAGCCCGGCCCCCTCGCGGACCCAGTACGTCCTGGACGCGGTCAGACACGCCATCCTCACCGGGCAGTTCAGCCCCGGACAGGCGCTGGTGGAGACCGAACTGGCCGCGTGGGCCGGGGTGTCCAAGACCCCCGTTCGCGAGGCGCTGAAGACCCTCGCGGGCACCGGGCTCGTCGTCATGAGCCAGTACAAGGGCGTCACCGTCCGCACCGTGGACGCCGCCATGGCCCGCGACGTGTACGACGTGCGGCTGCTGCTCGAACCCGGGGCGCTGCGGCGGACCGTCAGCGGGGCGGCGCCCCTGGACGCAGCGCGGGACGCTCTGGCGCGTGCCGACGCGGCCACGGACCGCGCCGAACGGTCCCTCGCCAACCGGGATTTCCACCGAGCCCTCTACCTCCCCTGCGGCAACCCGCTCCTGGTGAGGATGCTCGACGAGGTGCGAGATCAGGCCGCACTCGTCGCGGCCGTCGCCTGGGCCGCCGAACCCTCCTGGGACCGGGAGGCCGGTGAACACCGCGACATCCTGCGGTTCGCAGGCGAGGGCGACGCCGAGCGCGCGGCGCGCGCCCTCCACCACCACATCGCCGGGTTCGTCGCTCGGGCGTTCCCCGCATCCATCTCCGCAGGCGCATCCACCTCCGCAGGCGCACCCGCTTCCGCAGGCGCGTCCGCATCGGCAGGCACGGACGCATCCGCGGACGCACAGGGAGGCACATCCCGATGACCGCCCCACAGACCTTCGCCCGGCTGCGCGAGGCGCTCGCCGGTGTCGTCGCGATCCCCGTCACCCCGTTCGCCGGCGACGGCACGATCGACGAGCGTGCCCACCGCGCCCTGCTGCACAGGCTCACCGGCGCCGGTGTACGGACGCTGACGCCCAACGGCAACACCGGCGAGTTCTACGCCCTCACCCCGGAGGAACGCCGCCGCGTCACCGAACTGACCGCTGACGCGGTGGCGGGAACGGCCGGCGGCACCGTCCTGGCCGGCGTCGGCCACGACCTGCCCACCGCGACCGCCGCCGCCCGGCACGCCAGGGACTGCGGCGCCGGGATGGTGATGGTCCACCAGCCCGTCCACCCGTACGTCTCACAGGACGGCTGGGTCGACTACCACCGCGCCGTCGCCGACGCCGTCCCCGAGCTGGGCGTCGTCCCGTACCTCCGCGATCCGCACCTCGCCGGTGCCCGCCTCGCCGAACTGGGCGAACTGTGCCCCAACGTGATCGGGGTGAAGTACGCGGTCCCCGACTCCGCGCGATTCGCCGCCTTCGCCCGCGACGCGGGCCTGGGCCGCTTCGTCTGGATAGCAGGGCTGGCCGAGCTGTACGCGCCGTCCTACTTCGCCTGCGGAGCCACCGGATTCACCTCGGGGCTCGTCAATGTGGCGCCCGGTCTCGCCCTGGAACTCCTGGCCGCCCTGCGCGCGGGTGAGTACGCCGCCGCGATGCGGATCTGGGAGCGGGTCCGCCCCTTCGAGGAGCTGCGCGCCGCCGAGCGCTCCGCGGACAACGTCGCCGTGGTGAAGGAGGCGCTCGCATCGCTGGGACTGTGCCGGCGTGACGTCCGCGCGCCGAGCCGGGCGCTGACCGGTGAGCGCCGCGCCGAGGTCGCGGCGATCGTGGCCCGGTGGGCCGTATGAGCGGCGCACGCCGGGAGCCCGAACAGCTGCGCAGCCACCAGTGGTACGGCACCGACGGGCTCCGCTCCTTCAGCCACCGCGCCAGGACCCGACAGCTCGGCTACCTCCCGGAGGAGCATCTCGGCAAACCCGTGATAGCGGTGCTCAACACCTGGAGTGACATCAACCCCTGCCATGTCCATCTCCGCGACCGGGCCCAGGCCGTGAAGCGCGGAGTCTGGCAGGCCGGCGGATTCCCTCTCGAATTCCCGGTGTCGACCCTCTCCGAGACATTCCAGAAACCGACGCCGATGCTCTACCGCAACCTCCTCGCCATGGAGACCGAGGAGCTGCTCCGCTCCTACCCGGTGGACGGGGCCGTCCTGCTCGGCGGCTGCGACAAGTCGACCCCGGCGCTGCTCATGGGAGCGGCCTCGGTGGACCTTCCCACCGTGTTCGTCCCCGCGGGACCGATGCTGCCGGGGCACTGGCGTGACGAGGTCCTCGGCTCCGGCACCGACATGTGGAAGTACTGGGACGACAGGAGAGCGGGCCTCATCGGTGACTGCGAGCTGGCCGAGCTGGAGAACGGGCTCGCCCGCTCGCCGGGCCACTGCATGACGATGGGTACCGCGTCCACACTCACCGCGGCAGCCGAAGCGCTGGGTGTCACCGTCCCCGGCGCCTCGTCGATCCCGGCCGTCGACTCGGCCCACGACCGGATGGCCGCAGCCTCCGGCCTGAGGATCGTGGAACTGGTCCACCAGGATCTGCGGCTGTCGCAGATCCTCACCCGGGACGCGTACGAGGACGCGGTGGCCACCGTGCTCGCCCTCGGCGGTTCCACCAACGCCGTCATCCACCTGATCGCCATGGCGGGCCGGTCGGGGACCGGGCTCACCCTCGACGACTTCGACCGCATCGCCCGCACGGTTCCGGTGCTCGCCGACGTCCGCCCCGGCGGGCGCTATCTGATGGAGGACTTCCACTTCGCCGGCGGGCTCCCCGGATTCCTCGGCCGGCTGACCGATGTCCTGCACCTGGACCGGCCCACCGTCTCCTTCACGACGCTGCGCGAGCAGATCGCGGGAGCCCCCGTGCACAACCCGGAGGTGATCCGGCCACGCGAGAACCCGCTCGCCGACGAGGGCGGCGTCGCCGTGCTGCGGGGCAACCTCTGCCCCGACGGCGCGGTCATCAAGCACATCGCCGCCGAACCCCGGCTGCTCAGCCACACCGGGCCCGCGGTGGTGTTCGACGACTACCGCACCATGCAGCGCACCATCAACGATCCGGAGCTCGGCATCACCGCGGACCATGTGCTCGTCCTGCGCAACGCGGGCCCCAAGGGCGGTCCGGGAATGCCCGAGTACGGAATGCTGCCCATCCCGGACCACCTCCTCAAGCAGGGTGTCCGGGACATGGTGCGGATATCCGACGCCCGGATGAGCGGGACGAGTTACGGCGCGTGCGTGCTGCACATCGCCCCCGAGTCGTACGTCGGCGGACCGCTCGCCCTGGTCCGCACCGGGGACCTGATCACTCTGGACGTCCCCGCCCGTACGCTCCGCCTCGAGGTGTCCGACGAGGAGCTGGCGCGGCGCGCATCCGCGTGGACCCCACCGCCCGCCCGGTACGAACGCGGCTACGGGGCCCTCTACAGCGACCAGATCACCCAGGCCGACACCGGCTGCGACTTCGCGTTCCTGTCCCGGGCCGGACAGGTGCCGGACCCTTATGCGGGCTGATTCGCGCGCCAGGGAGGTCCGGGCCGCCGGGACAGCAGGCGCTACCCCCGCACCCCGTACACATGGGGAGTGGTGGTGGTGAGTGCGGCGAAGCCCAGGCGCCGGAGGATCGGGCGGCTGTCGTCGGACGCGTCGACCTGGAGGAGCCGGACCCCGTGCGCGGCCGCGATCGCCGCGCGGTGCGCGACCAGGGCGCGGTAGATGCCGCGGCCGCGCCAGGCCGGAGCCGTGCCGCCGCCCCAGAGACTGGCGAACTCGGTGCCCGGATGGAACTCCATCCGGGCACCGCAGACCGGCTCGTCACCGGCCATCGCCACCACCGCGGCAATCGAGCCGGGGTCCTCGGCCAGCCGGGTCAGCACCTGGTGGTGGATCCGCGAACCGTCCTCGCCGAACGCCGCCTCGTGGGCACGCGTCATGAGCGCCACCCCGGCCGCGTCCGTCACCGTACGGAGCCGCACCCCCGCCGGCAGCCGCACCTCCGTCGGCAGCTCCCGGACCTCGGCGACCATCAGGGTCTCCGCCGGCTCGGGCGTGAAGCCGGCCGCCACGAGCCGGTCGGCCAGATCGGCGGGGCCGTCGTGGGCGTACAGCTTCCACTCGAAGTCCCGGTTGAGCGCGGTGAAATGCCGCACCTCCCCGGCGACGGCCGCATCAGCGGTGGCCCGGTCCAGGTCCGACCAGACGACGCCGTTCCAGCTGTCGGCGTCCGGGCCCGTCTGCCGCACGATCCCGCCGACGCGCTCGACCACGCCGCCGCGCCCCTCCGGCCGGGCGTCCCGCCGCATCTGCAGGTCGAACGCCGCCCGCACCGCTCCTGTATCCATCCGATCACTCAACAACCGGGCCCCGCACGCCGCAACCGGGTTTCCTCGCTACGGATGCCGCAACGGATGCGCAAAGGGTCTTGTCAAGTCCATGTGATGCGCGTAGACAACCAGTGACCTGCAGCCCGTCACACCAGAACCGGAGCACATCCGCATGCCCTCCAGACTCACCAGGATCTCCGCCTGTACGGTCGCGCTCGCCGCAGCCGGCAGCGCCCTCTACGGCATCGGCGCCGCCAGTGCCACCGCCGACAACTCAGTCCCGCGGACGGACCGTGACATCCCCAACGTCACCAAGGTCGAGGACAGCATCAACGCCTACTACGGTGGCACGGCCGATGCGTCGGGCGTCTACCAGGCCTCGCCGGAGAGCAACTACGCCAAGCAGGTCCGGGGTATCGAGGCCCGCGCGAAGCGGCAGATCGCCGACGCCGTCCACCGCACCGGGCACGGCCGCAAGCCCGCCATCGTGCTGGACGTGGACGACACGACGCTGCTCACCTACGACTGGGAGAAGAAGTACGGCTTCGCCTACAACGCGACCGCCTTCAACGACTACGTCCAGAGCGCGCGGTCGATCGCGGTCTTCGGAATGCCCGACGTCGTCAACTACGCGGCGAAGAAGGGCGTCACGGTCTTCTTCCTGACCGGACGCGACGAGTCGCAGCGTGCGGCGTCGGCCGTCAACCTCACCAAGACCGGCTACGAGGTGCCGGTGGACAGGCCGCATTTCTACCTCAAGGACCAGACGGCCGTCCCGTCCTACCTGAGCTGCGGAAAGCCGAAGTGGACCTGCACCACTGTCCAGTTCAAGTCCGGCACCAGGAAGCACATCGAGTCGCTCGGCTACAGCATCGTCGCCAACTTCGGGGACCAGTACTCCGACCTCGACGGTGGCTATGCCGACAAGACGTACAAGATCCCGAACCCGATGTACTTCCTTCCCTGATCCGCTCGGGCCCGCGCCGACCGCAGGCCGCCGACGCCGGCCGCACCGCCCCGGTCACATGGCCGGGGGCGGTGCGGACCGCCGGGCCGTGACCGTCTCGTACCGCAGCGCCATGCCTGTGACGACCGCGCCGGTCCCCTCCCACAGCCCCACGCCGAGGAACCCGGACGGGGCGCGGCCGGACACGACGGCTGTGGTGAAGACCGCGAACGTCAGCAGCCGGAACGGCACCGTCCAGCGGAAGAAGGCCCTCCAGTCGGCTGCCGCCGCCAGGACGTAGTACACGCCCATGTTCACAGCGGCCATCGAGGAGGCCGTGATGAAGGTCCGGGTGTAGTCGGAGGCCGGGCGGCCGGACGCGGGTGCCGAGAAGCCCATGACCTTCAGCAGCGCGTCGGGCGACAGCAGACCGACGGCACCCAGCGCGACGGCGAGCACACCGAAGACGGCCATGGTCCAGCCGGCGGGGGAGCGGGGCAGTTTTAAGGCCATGGCGGCACCCTAAGGGGTCACTCCGGCAGCCCGGTCCGGTCCGGACGGCCGCCGTTACTTCCTCAACGCCGCCGCCATCATCTTCTGGGCGACCGGCGCCGCGAGACCGTTGCCGCTGATCTCCGCGCGGAGCGCGTCCGAGTCCTCGATGATCACTGCGACGGCCACCTCCTTGCCGGTCGACTTGTCCTTCGCGTACGACGTGAACCAGGCGTACGGCGCCTTGCTGTTGTTCTCACCGTGCTGGGCCGTGCCGGTCTTGCCGCCGACCTCGGCGCCGGGCACCTTCGCGTTGGTGCCCGTGCCCTGATCGATGACCGTCACCATCGCACTGCGCAGCTGGGCCGCCGTGGACGACGAGACGATCCGCTCGGCCGGATCCTTCCCGAAGGACTGGAGGCTGTTGCCGTCCCCGTCCGTCACCTTGGAGACCATGTGCGGGTCAGCCATCACCCCGCCGTTGGCCAGGGCGGACGACACCATCGCCATCTGCAGCGGGGTGGCCGTCACATCGAACTGGCCCATGCCGGTCAGCGCCGTCTGCGCCTTGTCCATGTGTGAGGGGTAGTTGCTCGACGACGCCCGCACCGGGACGTCCTGCTTGGCGTTGTTGAAGCCGAACTTCTCCGCCATCGCCTTCAGCTTGGCCTGCCCCAGGTCGTCGGCCAGCTTGGCGAAGACGGTGTTGCAGGAGTACTGGAGGGCCGTGCGGAGCGTGGCGTTCTCGCAGGGCGCCGAAGCGTTCTCGTTCTTGAGATCCGTGCTCGTGCCGGGGAGCCGGTACGGGTTGGGGCTGTCGGTCTTCTCGTCGACCGACGAGAAGAGGCCGTCCTCCAGCGCGGCCGCCGCGACCACCAGCTTGAAGGTCGACCCCGGCGGCAGCGGCTGGCGCAGCGCGCGGTTGAGCATCGGCTGGTTCTTGTCGCCGGTCAGCTGCTTCCACTCGGTGCCGTCCGCCGTACCGCTGATCTTCGACGGATCGTAGGAAGGCGTGGAGACCATCCCCAGGATCTCGCCGGTCTTCGGATCGATGGCGACGGCGGCGCCCTTCTTGCTGCCGAGCGCCTCGTATCCCGCCTTCTGCACGGAGGGATCGATCGTCGTCAGGACGTCACCGGGAGCGGTCTGCTTGCCGGTGAGCGCGTCGACCGGGTTCTTCAGCCGGGTGTCCGTGCCGTCGAGGACATCGCTGTAGATCCCTTCGAGCTGGGTGGACCCGTAGGCCTGTGAGCTGTATCCGGTCACGGCCGAGTACAGGTCTCCGTCGGTGTAGTCACGCCGGTAGGCGAGGTCGCCGCTGTCCGTCCTCTCCGATCCGGTGACCGCCTTGCCGGCCACGATGATGTCTCCCAGCGGATGCGCGTACTGCGCGATCGCGGTCCGCCGGTTGTTCTTGTTGTCCGCGAGGGCCTTGCTGTCGTACGCCTGCACCCAGGTCGCCCGCGCGAGTACGGCGAGGACCAGAAGCAGGCAGAAGACCGAGGCACGCCTGATTGTCTTGTTCATCCCGTACTGGAGGACGAACGGAATGGGCGGAGCCGTTCCTTTTCCATGGATTTCTCAGAGATCTCTCATCCGGCGGTCTCTCGTCCGGGCCGGATGAAACCCGACTCGTAGGCGGCGATCACCGCCTGTGTCCGGTCGCGTGCCCCTGTCTTGGCCAGCACCGCCGCCACATGGCTCTTGGCGGTGGCCGCGCCGATCTCCAGCCGCTCCGCGATCTCCGCGTTGGTGAGCCCGGACGCCATCAGCCGCAGCGCCGCGGCCTCACGTCCGGTGAGCCGGGCGGCCCACGGCGGCGGGGAGGCGGCCCGCTGTCCGCGGCCTTGTCCGGCCGCCAGCTCACGCACCGACGCCGGGAAGAGCAGGGAGTCGCCGCGCACCACGAGCCGTACCGCCTGGATCAGCTCGTCGGCGGCCGCGCGCTTGAGCAGAAAGCCCGAAGCGCCCGCGCGCAGTGCTTCGTACACGTACGAGTCGTTCTCGAAGGTCGTCACGACCACGATGCGCGGCGGCCCGGACATGGTGGCCAGGATCTGCTCCGTGGCGCGGATGCCGTCGGTCTGTGGCATCCGGACATCCATCAGGACGACATCCGGGCGAAGCTCCCGGACCACCGACAGCGCATCGGCTCCGGTCTCGGCCTCTCCGACGACCGTCAGATCCGGCTCGGCTTCGAGGATCACCCGCAGCGCCGTACGGACCATCCGCTCGTCGTCGGCGAGCACCACCCGGATCACCCGGTGTCCTTCCCCAGCGGCAGCCGCACCGCCAGCCGCCACACCCCGTCCACCGCACCCGCGGCGCATTCACCGCCGAGCAGGGCGGCTCTCTCGCTGATGCCGGGCAGCCCCCGGCCGCCACCGGGGCGGGCCCGCGGCACCGGGTCCGGCAGCCGGCTGACCATCGTGATGGCCAGCTCCCGCCCGTCCAGGGTGATGCGCAGCTCCACTGGACCTGGCCCGCCGTGCCGCAGGACATTGCTGAGCCCTTCCTGCACGATGCGGTACGCCTCCCGGGACACCCGCTCCGGCGCCTGCGCCGGATCGCCCGGCCCCGCGTACACCACCGGCAGCCCGCACCGCGCGATCAGGCCGTCGACCGCGTCCAGGGCGGGGCCCCCGAAGGCCCGCGCCGCCGGGACCTTCGCGCCGGTCCCGTCCGCGGGGCCGTTCGGCGGCTCGGTGTCCTGCTGCCGCAACAGGCCCAGTACCGCGTCCAGTTCGCCCACCGTGCGCCGCGTCGTCTCCTCGATCGCGGCCAGCGCCTCCCGTACGAACTCCCGGTCCGTGTCCAGCACCCGGCGGGCGGCGCCCGCCTGCAGGGTCACCGCGCTCAGCGCGTGTCCCACCGAGTCGTGCAGTTCCCTGGCGAGCCGGTTGCGCGCGGCCAGGTCTGCCGCCCGCCGCTCAGCGGCGGCCAGCCGCTCCATGGGCGCAGGCCCCAGCAGTACCGGCGCGGCGCGGGCCAGCAGGGCCCCGGCGGCTGCCGCGCACCCCGCCAGCGCGAACAGCAGGGCGGCACCGGTGAGCGGGGCGAGCAGCACGCTCCAGCCGCTGAACACGTGCGCGTCCGCGGGCTCCGCCGCCGGCAGCCGGCCGCGCAGGGAGGCGGAGAAGGGCAGCGCGACGAGCAGCAGTGCGAGCGGCGGCACGGTCAGCGTCAGCGCACCGAGAACGCCGCCGAGTCCGGTGTGCAGCGTGAACCACCCCGCCGTCCGCACCCGCGCCGCCCACGATCCGGCCGGACCGTCGGCCAGCAGCGCGGGCCGCGTCCCGCACAGGGCCCGCGCGGCCAGCACCGACAGGGGGCGGGCCCGCGCGGCGAGCGCCGTGAGTGCCGCGAGCGGCAGGGCGCCGGCGAACGAGACGAGTTGCAGCGGCAGCGAGGTGTACACGCTGCCACCCCCGGCCAGCCTCCCGGTGACGGACGACGCCGCCAGGAAGTACGGCATCAGCAGCGCACCGCCCAGGACGAGATGAATCCAGCGCTGCCGTGCCCGCGGCCCGAAGAGCGCGTTCACCGGTCGCGTTCGGCGAGAAAGGAGGCTCCGGCACTGAGGACCAGCAGGCCGACGGTCATCTGGACAGCGTAGGTCAGCGTCATCAGCTGGGTCTGGGCCGCGTCAGGACCGCTGGAGGCGAGCGAGGAGATCAGCAGCCAGGCCCCCCAGCAGGCCAGGGCGCCGGAGCCGGTCCAGGACAGGGACAGCGGGACCCAGGCCGGCAGCCGCCCGCTGCGGCGGAAGGCGAGCAGCAGTGCCCCGGCCGCCGATACCAGGGCGAAGGCGGCGTACACCGCTTCGAGGGCGTAGAAGTCACTCGTCCGGTCCGTGATCCGCGCCGGGGAGAGCCCTGCCTCCACCCCGCAGGCCCACAGCGTGTGCATGAGCGCGGGCAGCAGCGCGAGCAGCGCGGCTGCGACGGCCGTGGCCCGCTGGACCGGGGCCGTGGCGGTGCGGGTGGGCAGCTCCCCGGCCCTGCCGCGCCAGAGGTGGCCCCAGCGGTCGCGGGCGTACAGCACGAAGAGGGTGCCGAGCGTGAGCCCCTGGACGATGAAGCCGCAGTAGACGGCACCGAACACCCACCCGTCGAGGAACGGCGCCCGGGGGGCGGCCGGAGTCGTGGACCCGCCGAGGCCCCGGACGAGCAGCTGGAGCGGGAAGCCGGCCATCACCGGTGCGAGCAGCCCCGTCGCCACCCACATCGGGAAGGCCGGCAGCCAGGCCGGTACCCGTCGCCCCCAGCCCTGGGTGAGCAGCAGCGCGAGGACGATGACGCAGGCGTCCAGCAGCACTGACGCGCTGTTGCCGGCGATCATGGCCCCGCGGTGGTCGAGCAGGGTGCTGTGGGCGGGGATGCCGACCGTACTGCCCGCGATCCAGGCGGTCTTCAGGCCGAGGTAGGGGCTGCAGGACGCGATGGCGAGCGCCCGCAGCACGGTGCGGGCCCGCGACCGGCGCCCTGGTCCGGCGGGAGGTGCGGGGGCGGGGCCGAGCAGTGTCGGTGTCATGTCGTCCACGCTCCGCCGCATCCGCCGCCCTGGCGTCCTTCCCGCAGACGATCCGTCTCCGCCGCGCGGCGGAGAAGCCTCTCACCCGGTGGGCCGCCTCTCGCGCGCCGGAGCCCGGCGCTCGGCGGGTGAGGACGTTTCCCGCCGGACGGAGGTGTGGCCCGTCCGGTGGCTCCGCGCGGTGCGGCCCCGGCTCAGAGCCGCCGGGTGGCGAGGGTGAGCCGGTCGCGCGCGTCGAAGAGCGCGTCCTTGACCATCTGCTCATGGGCCGGGGTGAGCCGCGCCACCGGCACCGAGCAGCTGATCGCGTCGCGGGCCGGTGTCCGGTACGGGATCGCCACGCCGAAGCAGCGCAGCCCCAGCGTGTTCTCCTCGCGGTCCACGGCGTACCCCTGCTCGCGGACCAGACGCAGCTCCTCGATGAGCTTCTCGCGGTCCGTGATGGTGTGCTCGGTCAGCTGGGGCATGGTCTCCGGCAGCATCTTGCGGACCTGCTCGTCGCTGTGGGTGGCGAGCAGGGCCTTCCCGAGCGACGTCGAGTGCGCGGGCAGTCTGCGGCCGACGCGGGTGAACGGGCGCAGATAGTGCTGCGACTGCCGGGTGGCCAGATAGACGACGTTCGTCCCGTCGAGACGGGCGAGGTGGATGGTCTCCGTGGTGTCGTCGGAGAGCCGGTCCAGGGTGGCACGGGCCGCGGCGACGACCTCGTCGCCGTCGATGTACGACGTACCGACGAGGAGGGCCCGTACGCCGATGCCGTACCGCGTCCCGGTCGCGTCGGTCTCCACCCAGCCCAGCTCCACCAGCGTGCGCAGCAGCATGTAGAGACTGGATTTGGGGTAGCCGACCGCCTCCTGGACGGCTGCCAGCGAGTGCATACCGGGGCGCCCGGCGAAGTACTCCAGCAACTCGACCGTCCGCACCGCGGACTTGACCTGCGCCCCACCTGCTGTCTCGGCAGTCGACATTCGACCTTGCCCCTCTTGTCAATACTCAACGCGCGTTATTAGAGTTCCTGGAGAAATTCATCATCAGGAACTGTGTTCAGAATACCGAACAACTTTACCGAACAACTCGTTGTGCGGCAGTGGTTTGCGGCAGTGGATCTGGAAGGACGTTCGCGGTGGCAGCAACACCAGTCTGGAGTGTCGACCCCCGAACCGGGAAGCAGCGTGAGCAGGTTGCGCTGGAGGCCACGACGGGTGAGGTGGACCAGGTGGTCCGCGCCGCGCACGCCGCACGGGCATCGCTCGCCGACCGTAGAGTACGGGCAGCCCTGCTGCGTACCGCGGCGGACCTGCTCGACGAGGCCGGCCCGCACGTCATCGAGGCCGCCGACGCCGAGACCGCGCTCGGCCCCGGCCGGCTCACCGGTGAACTCGCCCGCACCACAGCGCAGTTCCGCGCCTTCGCCGATGTGATCGACGAGGGTTCCTTCCTCGACGTCCGGATCGACCACCCGGACGCCGGCGCGACCCCGCCGCGGCCCGACCTGCGCCGGTACAAGCTGCCGCTGGGTGTGGTCGCCGTGTACGCGGCGAGCAACTTCCCGCTGGCCTTCTCCGTGCCCGGCGGCGACACCGCGAGCGCGCTCGCGGCCGGCTGCCCGGTCGTCGTCAAGGCGCACCCCGACCACCCCGCCACATCCGAGCTGTGCGCCTCCGTGCTGCACCGGGCCGCCGAACAGGTCGGCCTGGACCCCGCGGTGGTCTCGGTGGTACACGGATTCGACGCCGGGGTGGCGCTCGTCAAGCACCCGCTGGTCGCCGCGGCCGGTTTCACCGGCTCGGTGCGCGGCGGCCGCGCCCTCTTCGACGCGGCTGCCGCACGGCCCGTGCCGATCCCCTTCCACGGCGAGCTGGGCTCGCTCAACCCGGTCGTGGTGACGGAGGAGGCGGCAGCCGAGCGAGCCGAGGAGATCGGCGCCGGTCTCGCGGGGTCCGTCACACTCGGCACCGGCCAGTTCTGTGTGAAGCCCGGCTTCGTGCTCGCGCCCACCGGGCCGGGCGGCGACGCCCTGGTCAAGGCGCTGACCGCCGCGGTCAGCGACAGTGAGGCCGGCGTCCTCCTCGACCACCGCATGCGGGACAACTTCCTGGCGGGCGTACGCGAACGGGCCGCCCTGACCGGCGTCGACGCCCCCGTCACTCCCGGGGCCGGCGGCGAGCACACCGTCAGCGCCGGCTTCCTGACGCTGCCGGCCGCGCTCCTCGCGGCGGACGGCGAGCACGACCTGCTCCTGGAGGAGTGCTTCGGGCCCGTCACGGTCGTCGCACGCTACGGATCGGCCGACGAGGTCACCGCGGTGCTGTCCCGGCTGCCGGGCAACCTCACGGCGACCCTCCAGGTCTCCGCGGCGGAGGCCGCGGGCGAGGGCGGGGCCTCCGCCCTGCTCGACGAGCTCATCCCGCTCGCCGGACGGGTCCTGGTCAACGGCTGGCCCACCGGTGTCGCGGTCGCCCCAGCCCAGCACCACGGCGGCCCCTACCCGGCCACGACCTCCACCTCCACCTCGGTCGGCGGCACCGCAGTCGAGCGCTGGCTGCGCCCGGTCGCGTACCAGTCCACGCCCGACGCACTGCTCCCCGCCGAGCTGCGCGAGGCCAACCCGCTGGGGCTGCCGCGCCGGATCAACGGGCTGCCCGAGTGACCCGGCTTCCCGAGCTGCCCTTTCCGCTGCTCCCCGAGGGACCGCGGACCCCCTGGTCGTACACGGCGGGGGTGCTGTCGGTCCGCGCCGGGGCGGGCGAGGACCGGTTCGTGCCTCCGGCGGGCGAGTCGCTCGACCCCGCGTCGGACGCGCCCAGGCTGGTCGGCACGCCACCGCCGGGTGACTTCCAGCTGATCGCCAGGGTGGCGGTCGGATTCGCCGGGGCGGGGGACGCGGGCGCCCTTTATCTGGAGACCGGTGAGCGCGAGTGGGCGAAGCTCTGTCTCGAACTCTCCCCGGACACCCCGACCATCTGCTCGGTGGTGACCCGCGGGTACTCCGACGACGTCAACTCCTCGGTGGTGGAGGGCGACAGCGTCTGGCTGCGGATCAGCCGTACCGGGAAGGCCTTCGCCTTCCACGCGTCGGCCGACGGTGAGCGCTGGACCTTCGTACGGGTCTTCGCGCTCGGCGACTCCGGGGCAGCGGCCGGCGCGCGGATCGGGTTCCTCGCGCAGTGTCCTGCGGCGGACGGCTGCGCCGTGGCATTCGACTCCGTCGTCTTCCGGGACCACGCGCCCAGGGGCATGCGCGACGGCAGCTGACGGCGGGACGGGGCCCTGGAGCCGACTGCGTTCGCTCCGTCCCGTCCCTCCGTCAGCTGCGTGCCACCCCGGGGCGGCGGCTCGCCCTCCCCGCCCCGCGGGCCTACTCGGCCACGCGCACCGCGCCCGACGGACAGAGCATGCCGGCCTCACGCGCCGCGGCACGGGCCTCGTCACCGGGATCGGCGGCCAGCACCGTCACCAGCCCCTCGTCGTCCTGGTCGAAGACCTCGGGTGCCGTCATCGCGCACAGGCCCGCTCCGACGCAGACCTCCCGGTCGGCCGTCACACGCATGGCTGCTCCTTTCGACGCGGTCACCAGGTGACCGGGAGTTCGTTGACGCCCTGGATGGTCGTACCCGGACGCAGTGTCAGCCCGTCGACCGGAACCGCCAGCCGCAGGCCCGGCAGCCGTTCGAGCAACGCCGTGAGGATGACGTCCAGTTCGAGACGGGCCAGATTCTGGCCGAGGCACTGGTGCACGCCGTAGCCGAACGCCAGGTGGTGGCGGGCCTCCCGCCGCACGTCGAAGGTGTCCGGGTCGGCGAAGACCGAACTGTCGCGGTTGGCGATGGAGTTGGTGACGATGACACCCTCGCCCGCACGGATGAGCTCCCCGGCGATCTCGATGTCCGCCGTCGCGATGCGCCCCCCGGCGATGTCAGCGATCGCCAGATAGCGCAGCAGTTCCTCGACCGCGCCCGGCACCAGCGACGGATCGGCGCGCAACGCGGCGTACTGGTCGGGGTGTTCGAGCAGGGTGATGACGCTGAGCGACGTCATCGAGGCCGTCGTCTCGTGGCCGGCGACCAGCAGCAGGATGGCGGTCGACACCAGTTCCTCGCGGTCGATCGTGCCCTTCTCCAACTGCTCCGTGACCAGCGTGCTCAGCAGGCCAGGACCCGGCTTTCCGCGCAAGGAGTCCACCAGGCCGCCCAGATAGCCCTCCAGCTCGTCCCGGGCGGCGCGTGTGCCCGCGGCGTCCGGGGACTGGATCAGCCGCCTGCTCGCGTCCTGGAAGAAGTCGTGCTCGGCATAGGGCACGCCGAGCAGCCGGCAGATCACCAAGGAAGGCACCGGCAGCGCGAACTGGCTGACGAGATCGGCGGGCGGTCCGGAGGCGATCATCTCGTCGAGGAAGCCGTGCACGATCTCCTCGATGTCGGCCCGCATGCCCTTGATGCGCCGGACCGTGAACTCGCTGATGGTCATGCGGCGCTTCGGCCCGTGCTCGGGCGGGTCCAGGCCGATGAAGGCCGGCCGGCGGTCCCGGAAACTCGTGACCCGCTCGGAGGTCGCGGGGAAGTCGACATGCGTGCGGTCGGACGAGAGCCGGGGGTCGGCCAGCAGCTTGCGGGCTGTGTCGTACCCGGTCACCAGCCAGGCCTGGCGGCCGTCGTAGAGCGTGATCCGCTGCAGCGACCCCTCCTGGTCGCGGAGGTCGTTGTACTGGTCGGGCAGGGCGTAGGGGCAGGTGCGGTCGCTGGGAAAGGCGGGGGCGCCTGATGGGGGCGTCGTAACGGTCTCGGTCATCGTTCCCTCGATGTGCTCGACGCTTAAAGAACGGTCAGTTCTCTAAAGGGAGGCTAGGCTGACGCCCTCGGGGTACACAACGGGTGTCCGACAAATGGCTGGGAGTCATGCCTCCGATCAACGGGGACGCGCCGGACCGGCCGGCCGCCGACCACCGCAGGAACCCTCGCCGCCGGGGCGAGGAACTGGAGAACGCGATCCTCTCGGCGGTCCTCGAAGAACTCGCCGAGGCCGGTTACGCCGGACTGACGATGGAGCGGGTGGCCGCGCGCGCCCGCACCGGCAAGGCCGCCCTGTACCGCCGGTGGCCAGGCCGCGCCGAACTCGTCATCGACGCCTGCGCAGCTCACCGGCTGTCCGAGGCCGATCTGCCCGACACCGGGGTCCTGCGCACCGATGTGCTGGCCGCGCTACGGCAACTCTCCGCCAAGTTGGCCACCCCGCACGGCGACATCCTCCGGGGCCTGCTCACCGAGGCCATGCACGATCCCGAGTTCGCGCGGCTGGTCCGCGAACGGGTCCACACCGCCGGCCCGGGGCCGATCGAAGGCGTCCTGCGGCGCGCCGTCACACGTGGCGAGATCGCACCGTGGGTCCCTGCCTCACGGCGGGCGACCGTGGCGGTCGACCTGCTGCGCCACCACTACCTGCTGTACGGGGCCCCGATCCCCGAGGCCGTCATGGCCGAGATCGTCGACGACGTCTACCTCCCCCTCCTCCTCGCCCCGCCGGGTGCCCCGGTGAGCGCAGCCTCGGCTCCGCCGCCGAGTGGCTCGGCCGGGGACGCGTAGCCCGATCCGGACGGGTGTTCGGGGCATTCCCGCCCTGGCCGCCGACGGCAGGGCGGCCGACGCTTCGACGCCCGCGCAGGCGTGGGAGCCCTACGTGAGAGGGGGAAGTGCGGGAGGAGGGTCTGCCCGGCCGCCACGAGGACATGACACAGCCGGGCATGCTCGCGCCGGTGGGAGAGCTGACCGCGCGATGGCTGTATGAATGCCGCTGACGACGCGGTGCAGGAATGTGCCGGTCGGCGCGCATGTTGACCAGGTGCGCAGGGAGCTCCTGCGCCGTACGACCCCTGGAGAGATGAAGATCATGCGCGTCGAGATCTGGAGCGACATCGCCTGCCCCTGGTGCTATGTCGGCAAGGCCCGGTTCGAGAAGGCCCTGGCCGGCTTCCCGCACCGTGACCAGGTCGAGGTGGTGCACCGGTCCTTCGAGCTCGACCCGGGGCGGGCCAAGGGTGATGCCGCGCCCGTCATCGAGATGCTCAGCAAGAAGTACGGGATGAGCACGGAGCAGGCGCAGGAGGCCGAGAACAACATCGCGGCCAACGCCGGCGCCGAGGGACTCGGGTACCGCACGGAGGGCCGTGACCACGGGAACACCTTCGACATGCACCGGCTGCTGCACTTCGCCGGTGAGCAGGGCCGGCAGGACGAGCTGATCGGGCTGCTCTACCGGGCGAACTTCGCCGACGAGCGGTCCGTGTTCGACGGCGGCGACGCGTATCTGGTGGAACTGGCCGCCGAGGCGGGCCTCGACGCCGACGCGGCCCGCGCGGTGCTCGCGGACCCCGCCGCCTACGCCGACGACGTACGCGCCGACGAACGCGAGGCGGCCGAACTCGGCGCGAACGGGGTGCCGTTCTTCGTCCTGGACCGTGCTTTCGGTGTGTCCGGGGCCCAGCCGGCCGAGGTCTTCACCCAGGCGCTCGGCCAGGCCTGGGACGCCAAGCCCCGGCTGGCGACGCTCAGCGGCGACGGGGAGGTCTGCGGCCCCGACGGGTGCGAGGTCCCGGCGCCCGGCGACCGGGCCTGACCGCCCCGGGCCCGGCCGCCGCGGGGATCACCCGCCGCCGAGCGCGTGCGCCGCGTCGTGGAAGGCGCGGCGCACCGCCGTGATGCCGTTCCCCTCCCGGCTGGGGTGCACCCGGTTGGTGAGCAGCACCGAGTAGCGGCCGGTCGCCGGGTCGACCCAGAGGCTGGTGCCGGTGAATCCGGTGTGTCCGTACGAAGCGGGCCCGAGGGAATCGCCGACGGGGGAGCCGACCGGGTCCTGGCCCTGCCAGGCGAGCCCCCTGCGCTGCGGGAGGCCGTCCGTGTGTCCCGCTGTCATCAGGGCGAACGTGCCGGGCCGAAGGAGCTCCCGGCCGCCGCCCGCCAGTGACCGGCCCAGTCGCTCCATGTCCTCCAGTGTGGCGAACAGACCGGCGTGGGCGGCCACCCCGCCGAGCACCGCGGCGTTCTCGTCGTGCACCTCGCCGGTGACCACCCGGCCGCGCCAGGGGCAGTCCTCGGTGGCGACCGCGCGCGCCCGGCCCGCAGCGTCGGGGTTGAAGACGGTGTCCTTCAACTCCAGCGGTGCGCACACCAGTTCCGCGACCAGTCGGTCGAGTGGGCGGCCGGTGGCGGCCTCCGCGATCAGCCCGAGCAGGATGAAGCCCTGCGAGGAGTACTGGACGCGGGCGCCCGGTGGCGCGGTCGGCCGCAGGGTCCGTACCGCTTCCAGCAGCGCCGTGCGCGTCGGGTTGTCCCGGTAGAGCGGCACCTGCCCCGGCAGCCCCGATGTGTGGGTCAGCAGTTGATGGAGTGTCAGGCCGGCCTTGTCCCCTCCCCGGTACTCCGGCAGATGTGTGCCGACGGTGTCGGTGAGCGCCAGTACGCCGTCATCGACGAGGGCCATCACCGCGAGACCCGCGACCGGTTTCGTCACCGACGCCAGATCCCACAGCTCGCCGCCGTCCAGCGCCGGGCCTGTCCAGCTCCTGGTGCCGGTCCAGCCCCGGTCCAGCGGCCCGTCCGCCGTGCCGACCGACCAGGCCGCCGCCGAGTAGACCCGGCGCTCCCGCCCCTCGTCGAGCAACCGGGCCGGCCGGCCGGTGCCCGCGGGGCCCGGGTCCGGCGGGCCGCCGCCCGGTGCCGTCGCGCCCGCCGGGCTCACGTCCGCCGCGCTCATGTCCGCCCACCGTCCCGCACCGCCGTAGCGGCGACGATCCCGAGCGCCGGTCCGCTGCTGCCGAGACCGGCCGAGACGGTGCGGGCCGCCGCGCGCACCATCGGTCCGAACAGTTCGGCGCTCTCCGGGTCGAGGGTGAAGGTGAGCCCGGAGATGCCGATCGCGCCCACCACCCGCCCGTCCCCGTCCGTCACCGGCGCGGCCACCGCGCGGACGTCCTGCTCGTGGTACTCGTCGTCCACCGCGTAGCCCCGCTCCGCCGTACGGCGCAACTCGGCCCGGATCTCGCCCGGTCCGGTGAGGGTGCGGGAGGTGCGCGCGGTGAGCGGGGCGTCGTCGAGCGCCGCGCGCACCTCCGCGTCCGGCAGCGCGGAGAGCATCGCGAGACCCACCGCCGTGCAGTACAGCGGTGTCTCGCCGCCGGGCCGGGTGCTCAGCCGGTAGCCGCGCACCGGCTCCGAGAGCTCCAGGTGCACGGCGGCGGACCGGTCCCGTACGGCGTAGTAGGCCAACTGGCCGGTGCGGGTGCGCAGATCGGCCAGTGCCGGACGGACCAGCCGGAGGTCGTCACCGGCGTCCAGCGCGGCCGCCGCCAGGCCGAGCAGCCGCGGTCCGGCACGGTAACTGCCGCCCTCGGCCGGCTGGGCGAAGCCGTGATCGGCCATCGTCCGCAGATGGCGGTGGACCGTCGGTTTGGTGAGCCCGGTGCGCCGGGCGATCTCGCCCAGGCGGTGCGGGCCGCCCGCCTGTACCAGCGCCTCCAGTACCTCCATGGCTTTGTCGACGGGGCCCTTCCCGGGCTCCTGCTCGCTCGATCGGGTGTTGACCGTGTTCGGCATGGGGCCTAGCTTAACCCCATCGCATTCCATCTTCCGGAACGGAAGTGTTGTTCAATGGAACGAATACGTCAGGGGTGGGTCGCGGACCGCAAGCACCCGTCCCGCCGCGACGTGGTGCGGCTCGGCGGTCTGCTGGTTCCGGCCGTCGCCGCCCCTGCTCTCCTGACGGGGTGTGGCGCCAACCCCGCGAGCAGCGCCGGCAATGTCCTGCGGGTCTCGCAGCCCGGCGACGCCACGACCATGGACCCGCAGAAACAGGGCGACATGGTGTCGATGAACGCCCTGATCAACATGTTCGACACGCTCACCACCCGAGGCCGCGACAACAAGCTGCACCCGCGCCTGGCGCTCTCCTGGACGGCCCGCTCCGAACGGACCTGGCGATTCCGGCTGCGCCCCGGTGTGAAGTTCCACAACGGTGAGCCCTGCGACGCGGCAGCCGTGAAGTTCAGCATCGAGCGGCTGCTCGACCCGGCGACCAAGTCGCCCATCGTCGAGCTGCGTTACGTGAAGAACGTGAGCGTCGTCGACCGGCTCACCGTGGATGTGCACACCACGCTGCACGACCCGATCCTGCCCGACAAGCTCTCCCTGTTCGGCGGTGTGGTCGTCCCGCCGCGCTATATCGCCGAGGCCGGGGACGAGGGCTTCGCCGACCACCCCGTCGGTACCGGTCCGTTCACCTTCGTCAGCTGGCAGCGCGACCACCAGCTGCGGATGCGGGCCAACCCCGGGCACTGGGAGGGACGGCCGGACGTGGACGAGCTGGTCTTCAGTCCGGCGCCCAACCCCTCCTCGTCACTGGCGGCACTCCAGAGCGGCGGCGTCGACCTCGTCGCCGGGCTGACCCCCGACGCCGCCCAGCAGCTGGAGGGATACGGCGGGGTGACGCTGGACAGCTATCCCGGCATCCGCACCTCGTACCTCTCGCTGAACACCCTGGACGGAGGTCCGCTCGGCGACCACCGGGTGCGGCAGGCGCTCAACCACGCGATCGACGTCCCCCTGCTGATCAAGGCGGTGCTCGGCGGCAAGGCCCGTGAGGTCCCCGCGATGATCCCGCGCGGCGCCTTCGGCTTCGACCCGTCCGTCAAACCCTTCACCCGCTCGGCGTCGAAGGCCCGCGCGCTGCTCGCCGACGCCGGATACCCGCACGGCTTCTCCACCACGCTCACCGCGTCCAACATCGACTCCAATGTGGCCGAAGCGCTGTCGGGACTCCTGGCCGATGCCGGGGTGCACGCCCGGGTAGCGCTCCTGGACCCCGGTACGTACGCGGCCCGGCTCACCTCCGCCGATCACGGCGCGCTCGGCCCGATGTATCTGGCCGCGAGCACCGTATGGACCCTCGACGGCGAGAGCATGCTCCAGTCCGTCGTGCGCAGCGACCGCAGGCAGAGCCGCTGGCACTCCAAGGAGGCCGACCGGCTCATCGACACCGAGGAGCTGTCGGTCGACCCCGCCGAACGCGCCCGTGCCTTCTCCGACCTCCAGCGGCTGATGCGCGAGCAGGCCCCCTTCGTCTTCCTCTACCAGCTCGACAACATCCTCGCCCGCAACGAACGGCCCCGGTGGAAGCCGGGCGCCGCGGGCTCGCTGGCCATGCAGAACGCGGAGGTCACGGTATGAGCCACCTGTCCCTCCGGGAACCGGACACGACGGCGGTCCGCCCGGCGGCCCGCTCCGTCCGCGACCGGACCCGGCTGCTGCGCGGCGTCCTGGTCCGGCTGGGCACGGCGCTGCTCGTCCTGCTGTGCACGGCGACCGTCTCGTTCTTCCTGGTCCGGCTCTCCGGCGACCCCGTCAAACAGCTCCTCCCGCCGGACGCGACCGCCCACCAGGAGACCGTGCTGCGGGCGAGCCTCGGCCTGAACAGGCCACTGTTCAGCCAGTACCTGGACTTCCTGTGGGGGCTGCCCCGCCTCGACTTCGGCAACTCCCTCTTCTACAACGAGCCGGTCAGGACCGTGCTGGCCGACCGGCTGCCCGCCACTCTCCAACTCGCGGGCGCCGCACTGGTGGTGACCCTGGTCGTCGCGGTACCCGCCGGGATCTTCGCGGCCATGCGCCGCGGCCGGGCCTCCGACCGCGGAGTGATGACCGGAGTGCTGCTCGGGCAGTCCACACCGCCCTTCTGGGTCGGCATCCTGCTGATCCTCGTCTTCGCCGTGGGACTGCACGCGCTTCCGGCGTCCGGATACGGCACCTTCGCCAACCTCGTCCTGCCCTCGGTCACCCTCGCCGTCTACTCCATCGCGGTGGTCGCGCGGCTGCTGCGGTCCTCGCTGATCGACGTGCTCTCCTCCGACCACATCAGGACCGCCAGGGCCAAGGGGTTCAGCCCGCTCAAGGTGGTGTTCAGGCACGGGCTGCGCAACGCATCGCTGCCCGTGATCACGGTGGTCGGGCTCGAAGTGGGCAGCCTGCTCGGCGGCGCGATCCTCACCGAACAGGTCTTCTCCTGGCCCGGTGTCGGACAGCTGACCATCGAGGCCATCTCCAAACGGGACTTCCCCCTGGTCCAGGCCACCGTGCTCTTCTTCGCCGCCACCTTCGTCGTGGTGAACCTGCTGGTGGACCTCTCCTACAGCTTCCTCGACCCGAGGGTGAGGTCATCCCGATGAGCCAGACCACCGCCACCCCGCAGGCCGCTCACCCCACGGCGCCGGGCCGCGGCCCCGGATCCGCCGCGCTGCGCGCCCTGCTGCGCAACAGGCTCGCCGTCGTCGCCCTGGCCGTACTCGCCATCATGCTGATCGCCGCCGTGTTCGCCCCGCTCATCGCCCCCTGCGACCCGAACGCGCAGAACCTGCTGCTGCGTCTGAGGCCGCCCGCCTGGCAGCACGGCGGCAGCGGCGCCCACCTCCTCGGCACCGACCAGCTGGGCCGGGACATGCTGTCCCGGGTCGTCTACGGCACCCGGGTCTCGCTCCTCGTCGGCGCGGGGGCCGCGCTGCTCGCCGGAGTCATCGGCACGGCCGTCGGCCTCGCGTCCGGGTACTTCGGAGGCTGGACCGACCGCGTACTGATGCGGCTGGCCGACGTCCAGCTCGCCTTCCCGGCGATTCTGCTGGCGCTGGCCATCGTCGGCTTCCTCGGCTCCGGCCTCTGGTACGTGATCCTCGTGCTGGGCTTCACCGGCTGGGTCTCCTACGCCCGGGTCGTCCGTTCCGAGGTCATGTCGCTGCGCTCCCGCGACTTCATCACCGAGGCACGCGCGATCGGAGTCACCGACGCCACCATCATGCGCCGCCATCTGCTGCCCAATGTGATGGCGCCCCTGGCCACCATCGGCACCCTGCACGTCGCCGCCGCGATCGTCGCGGAAGCGTCCCTGAGCTACCTCGGGCTCGGGGTCCCCAAGGAGACCGTCACCTGGGGCTCGATGCTCTCCGACGGACAGCTCTACCTGGGCACCTCCTGGTGGCTCGCGGTCTTCCCGGGAGTCGCCCTGATGGTCACCTCGCTCGCTGTCAACATCACCGGCGACGCCCTGCGCGACGTCGCGGACCCGAAGGCGTACCGCCGATGAAACCCAGTCAGGCGGAGCCACTGCTCCGCATCAACGACCTCAGCGTCGATTTCCGGCTCGAAGGCTCCACCGTGCACGCCGTCCGGGGCGTCTCGCTGGAGGTCCGCGCGGGCGAGACTCTCGCGGTGGTCGGGGAGTCCGGCAGCGGGAAGACGGCCACCGCCCTCTCCGTGCTGCGCCTCAATCCGGCGCCGCCCTGCGTCTACAGCGGCGGCGAGATCCTCTTCGACGGCCGCGACCTGCTCGCGCTCCCCGAGAAGGAACTCGGGCGGATCAGGGGACACGACATCGCCATGGTCTTCCAGGACCCCATGACCAGCCTCGACCCGCTGCAACGCGTCGGCAGCCAGGTCGCCGAAGTGCTCCGGCACCACCAGGGGGTGTCCCGCGCCCGTGCCCGGGAGGCCGCCGTCGCGGCCCTGGACGAGGTCGGCATCCCCGACCCGGAACACCGCTACCGGCAGTACCCGCACGAGCTGTCCGGCGGACTGCGCCAGCGCGTGATGATCGCGACCGCCCTGGTGGGCAGGCCCCGGGTCCTCATCGCCGACGAGCCGACCACCGCGCTGGACGTCACCGTGCAGCGGCAGATCCTCGATCTCCTCGTCGAGCTCCGGCAACGGCACGGCATGGCCGTCGTCCTCATCACCCACGACCTCGGAGTGGTGGCCGAGACCGCCGACCGGGTCGCCGTCATGAACCACGGCAGGGTCGTGGAGACCGGCGGCGTCCTCGACGTCTTCGCTCACCCGGCGGACGACTACACCCGCCGGCTCCTGGACGCGACCCCCCGATTGGAGCCGGCATGACATCCGGAACAGGCCAGGCGCAGCCCGGCACAGACTCCGGCCCGCGCCCCGGCGCGCACCGCGGTCAAGACCGCCCGCTGCTCGAACTCGACCGTCTGCGCAAGGAGTTCGGCGGCAGGCCGGTGAGCGTCGCGGTGGACGACGTGTCGCTGGCGGTGTACGAGGGCGAGACCCTGGCCCTGGTGGGTGAGTCGGGGTGCGGCAAGACCACACTGACCAGGCTGCTGCTGCGGCTCATCGAACCCACCGCCGGCAGCGTGCGGTTCGCGGGACAGGACCTCGGCACGCTCACCGCGGCCCAACTGCGCTCCGTACGCCGTGAGATGCAGGTCGTCCTGCAGGACCCCTACTCCAGCATGAACCCGCGGATGCGGATCGCCGACATCGTGGCCGAGCCACTGGTCACCCACGATCCGGCCGCGCGTGGCCGGCGTGGCCGGGCCCGCACGAGGGAGCGCGTCGGCGAACTCCTGGAGGCGGTAGGTCTGGACGCGGGCATCCAGGACCGCTATCCGCACGAGTTCTCCGGCGGCCAGCGCCAGCGCGTGTCGATCGCCCGCGCGCTCGCCATCGAGCCCCGGCTCGTGGTGCTCGACGAACCCACCAGCGCGCTGGACGTATCGGTTCAGGCCAGGGTCCTCGACCTGCTCGCGGAGCTCCAGCAGCGGCTCGGCCTGACGTACGTCTTCGTCTCGCACAACCTCGCCGTGGTGCGCCAGGTGGCGGACCGGGTCGCCGTGATGCGCCGGGGCGCCCTGGTCGAGGTCGGCGACGCCGCCGACGTGTTCCGGCGCCCCCGGCACGAGTACACCCGCCGGCTCCTGGACGCGGTGCCCGACCCGGACCCGCGCACCGCGCGCCGCCCGGCGCGGCAGGGGGACGACGCGGCCGGGACGGTGCCGCGGTGACCGGGACAGCCGCGGCGCCCGCCACCGTGCGGACCGCCCGGCCGCGGTCCGCCGTCACGCGCGGCGCCGCCCCGCGGCCGGCCGGCCTACAGATGCGACAGGACGAGACCGGCACCGCCGAGCAGCGCCACATCGTCCACGGCCGCCGCACTCACCGACACCCTCGGCCGCTCCGCAGCCGCCGACGCCCCGTCGGCGCTGTCGGCCCGCAGCCGTTCCTCGATCATCGTCCGGAACCGCTCGCCGCCCTCCCGCGCCTCGCCGTGCAGCACGAAGAGCCCGGGGGCGAAGAGCTGCTGCACATTGACCAGGCCCAGGGCCAGGTTCCGCGCGTACTCCTCGACGACCCGGCGAGCCGGTCCGTCCGTCCGCTCCACCAGCGCGGCCAGCGAAACCCCGTCGCCGAGCCCGGCCCCGCGCGAGCGCTCCCGCAGCCAGCGGGTGGTGGCCACGGTCTTCCAGCAGCCGCGGCGCCCACAGGTGCACGGATCGCCGCTGGCCGACACGGTCATATGGGCGCCGCTGCGCCCACCCGGCGGGGCCAGTACCTCACCGTCGTAGAGGATGCCCACCCCCAGCACCTCGCCCGTGGATACCGAGGCGAAGGTGCGACGCCCGCGCCCCGCGCCGAACCAGCGGTCGCCGAGCACCTGGAGCCTGGCCCGGTGCTCGACCCGTACCCGCAGCCCCGTCAGCGCGCCCAGCCGGGCGGCCACCGGGTAGCCGTGCAGCCCGGGAACGTCGTTGACCTCGGTGATCAGACCCGCGTCCGGGTCGACGAGACCGGCGGCCGCCACTCCGACCCCCTCCGGCTCATGACCGGCGAACACCTGGGCCGCCCCGGCCAGTGCGGCGTCGATGTCCCGTGGGGTCGCCGTGTCCGCGTCGTACGTGGCCTCCGCCCGCTCCAGCACGGCGCCCGACATCGTCAGGACGGCTGCCGTGATCCGGCCGGGCACCAGCTCCACCGCGCCGAGCGTCCGCCGGGCGCCGGCCACGAGGGGGGCCGGCGCGGGCTCGGGCACCAACCGCAACGGAGAACGTCTCTGCACCATGCACCGACTCTGCCACGGCGGAGTTTCGAGGAGGTAGCGCTGTGAGCCAACTGCAACCGACCGGGCAGGCCCGGCTGACCGAACTGACCTGGGGCGAGGTGCGCGCCGCCGGTGAGCACGGCATCGCCCTGCTGCCCATCGGGTCCCAGGAGCAGCACGCCGGACATCTGCCGATGGGAACCGACACGCTGCTCGCCGAGGCGGTGATCGACCGGGCCGGTGCCCTGCTCGACGCGGAAGGGGACGTGCCGGAACTGGTCAGGCTCCCTGCCCTGCCTTTCGGGCACAGCCCGCACCATCTGTTCGCCGCCGCTGTCTCGCTCTCCGCCGCCACCCTGGGCGCGGTGCTCGACGACATCCTGGAATCGCTCGTGACCAGCGGATACCGCCGGATCATGGTGGTGAACGGACACGGCGGAAACGACGAGATCATGCGCCTCGCCGTGAAGCGGTTCGCGCTGCGTTCCGACGTGACCGTCGCCGCCTGCTCGTACTGGACCGTCACATCGGGCGCGGACGACGGGGGCAGGCCCGAGGTGACCCCGGGGCACGCCGGCTGGTTCGAGACCTCGCTGATGCTGGCGGCCCGTCCGGATCTCGTCCGCACACCGGTACCCGCCCGTCCGCCCGTCGACCCCCCGCCGCTGTTCGACAACCCCCCGTACCCGGGGCTGACGGTGGAGCGCCACGGCGAATGGGAGCGGGTCGGCGGTTCGACCGACGACGCGTCAGGAGCCGACGCGGAGAGCGGGGCCCGGCTTCTCGACGACCGGGCCGTCGGACTGGCCCGTGCGATCCGCGCGTTCGACGTGGCCTCCCGCTGAACCGCTGAACCGCTGAGCCGCTGAACCAGGCAAGACCCCGAGGAGAGACAGAGAGACATGAAGATCACTGATGTCGACGTATGGGTCGTGAACCTTCCGCTGGTCAATCCGTTCACCAGCTCGTTCGAGACCAAGACGGGTGAGACGCGCACAGTGGTGCGCATCCGCACCGACACGGGCGTCGACGGCTGGGGCGAGACCATGTGGGGCCGCCCCGTCGCGGCGATCGTCGAAGCGCTCGCAGCGGACCTGATCGGCACCAGCCCGTTCGCCCTGGAGAGCTTCCACCGCAAACAGCACATGGTGCCCTTCTTCCACGGTTACCTGGGCTACGCGGCCATCGCCGCCCTGGACGTGGCCTGCTGGGACGCGATGGGCAAGGCCACCGGGCAGTCGGTCACGGATCTGCTCGGCGGCCCGGTACGCGACGAGGTCCCCATCACCGCGCTGGTGACCCGGGCCGACGCGCCCGGAGTGGGCGCCGAAGGACTGCCGCAGGCGCTGGCCGAGCACACCGCACGGGTGGTGGCGGAAGGCGGTTTCAGCGCGGTCAAGCTCAAGGGGACCAGGGACGTCGCCGGTGACGTCGCCATACTCCGGGCCGTGCGCGAGGCCCTGCCCCGGGTCGATCTGCGGGTCGATCCGAACGCGGCCTGGTCGGTCCCCGACTCGGTGCGTGCCGGGATCGCCCTGGAGGAGCTCGATCTGGAGTACCTGGAGGACCCCTGTGTGGGCATCGAGGGCATGAGCCAGGTGCACGCCAAGGTCCGGATCCCCCTGTGCACCAATATGTGCGTCGTGCGCTTCGAGGAATTCGCCCCGGCCATGCGGCTGAACGCCGTCGACGTGATCCACGGCGACGTCTACAAGTGGGGCGGTATCGCCGCCACCAAGGCGCTTGCCGCCCACTGCGAGACGTTCGGGCTCGGTATGAATCTGCACAGCGGAGGCGAGCTGGGCATAGCGACCGCGGCGCACCTGGCCGTGGTGTCCAGTACGCCGGTGCTCTCGCGGGCGATCGACAGCATGTACTACCTGCACGCCGACGACATCATCGAGCCACTGCACCTGGAGGACGGCCGGCTGCGCGTCCCGACCGGGCCCGGCCTCGGCGTGAGCGTGGACGAGGAGAAGCTGCGCCACTTCGCCGGTGTCAACGAGCGGGAAGGGGACCTGACCGGATGAGCCCGGCACCCGAACAGCAGACGGCACCCGGACAGCGGGGGGAGCGGAGCGCCGAGCGGGCCGTGAGCAGTGCCCACGCGCCCCGGCCCGCCGGGGCGTACAGCCAGGGCGTACTGGCCGGAGGGTTTCTGTACACGGCTGGATTCGGCCCGCAGGACCCGGTGACCGGGCAGCTGCCCGGCACGGTCGGACAGCAGACCGCTCAGGCGCTGCGCAATGTCCGGGCGGTGCTCGCCGAGCGCGGGCTGGCCCTGGACGACGTCGTCAAGGTGACCGTGCACCTGGCCGATCTGCACCGCGACTTCGCCGGCTTCGACGCTGCGTACGGCGAGTTCTTCACCGCCCCGTACCCGGTGCGCACCACGGTGGGCTCGGAGCTCATGGACATACTGGTCGAGATCGACGTGGTGGCGTACGCCGGTGACTGAGCCGCTCCCCCACGGGAGGGAGGAAGCGCAGGTCAGCGCTGTTCCATAAGTCCTGCTTTGCGGAACCCGGCAGTTCTGCGCCATGGACGGGGACCGGCCGGGGCCGCAGAGTGGAGACCATGGAGACCCTGAACCTGGCAGGCGCCGAGTTCGCGCCCGAGATGACGTATCTGAACACCGCGAGCAGCGGCCTGCTCCCGGCCCGCACCGTCACCGCGATGCACACCGCGGTGGCGGCGGCGGCCACGGGCAGGCCGACCGACATGTTCGCCGATGTGGAGGCGTCCCGCGCCTCCTTCGCCCGGATCGCGGGGGTCCCGGCCTCCCGTGTCGCGGCCGGGGCGTCCGTCGCCGTCTTCACCGGACTGATCGCCGCATCGCTTCCGGCGGGCGCCGAAGTCCTGGTCGCGGAAGGCGACTTCAGCTCGGTGGTGAACCCCTTCGTGGTGCGCGGCGACATCGAGGTGCGCTCCGCG
This sequence comes from Streptomyces sp. NBC_00859, assembly GCF_045161865.1. Classification (NCBI taxonomy): domain Bacteria; kingdom Bacillati; phylum Actinomycetota; class Actinomycetes; order Kitasatosporales; family Streptomycetaceae; genus Streptomyces; species Streptomyces sp. NBC_00859. The sequence continues at coordinate 6,298,936 of NZ_CP108826.1, forward strand.
CCGCTGGAGTCGCTGGCGGACGCGGTGCGTCCGGGCACCGCGCTCGTCGCGGTGAGCTCCGTGCAGTCGGCCGACGGCCGGATCGCCGACCTGACGGCGATCCGGGCCGCGGCCCGTGCCCACGGCGCCCGGACGCTGGTGGACGTCTCGCAGTCGGCGGGGTGGCTTCCGGTCGACGCCGCAGGGAACGACTACACCGTGGCCGTCGCCTTCAAATGGCTGACCTGTCCGCGCGGGGTGGGCTTCCTGGTCGTCCCCGACGACCTGGGCGGGCTGACCCCCGTCTTCGCCGGCTGGGTCGCGGGGGAGGAGCCCTGGGACAGCTGCTACGGGCCGGTGGCCGAACTCGCTCACTCCGCGCGGCGGTTCGACGAGAGCCCGAGCCTCTTCTCGTACGCCGGCGCCCGGCAGTCCCTCGCGCTGATCGAGGAGATCGGCCCCGAGAAGGTCCGGCACCACGACGTCGCGCTCGCCGACCGCTTCCGCGCCGGCCTCGACCGGATCGGACAGCCCGTCCTCGCGGCGCCGGGCTCGGCGATCGTCTCGGCGCCGGGACTCGGCCACCGCCGTGACGAACTCGGGCGGGCGGGCGTCGAGCTCTCCGACCGCGCGGGCAATCTGCGCGCCGCCTTCCACCTCTACAACTCGGCGGCCGACGTCGACCGCCTCCTCGACGTACTCGCCGGCTGACCGGCCGGACCCGGCCCGGTCAGCACCGGGGGGCGGGACAGCCGTCCGTCTCCGTGCACAGATTGGACTCGACCTTGGAGAGGAGCCGCCCGAGTTCCCCGCGCTCGCCCTCGTCGAGGCCGGCGAGTGTGTGGTCCTCCAGCGTGGCCCAGGCCTGCTCGACCTCGCCCAGCAGCGCACAGCTGCGGTCCGTCGCCGATACCAGGACCGCCCGCCGGTCCGACGGGTCGGGGGAGCGGCGCACGTGTCCGGCCTGTTCGAGCCGCTGGAGCATCTTGGTCACGGTGGAGGGGTCGACGTCCAGCACCCTGATCAGCTCGGACTGCCGCACGGCCCCCGCGTCCCAGAGGCGCATCATCAGCACCTCCTGTCCCGGGTAGAGCCCGAGGTCCTTGAGCAGTCTGCCCGCCGCGGTGCGGTGCAGCCGCGCGATCCGCATGACGAGGTGACTCACGGGACCGCAGCGGGCCGTGGCGGGCAGGCGGTCCGGCTCGGTACAGGCAGGGTCTTCCGATGTCATGGGCGATGTCATGGGGCGATATTACCTTGGTCGGCCAAGTAATGAGCTACAGTGAGGCCCGGCAGTTACTTGGCCGACCACACATCTTTCGGAGGGCTCCATGACCACCGCGTTCGATCCCATCGACCTGTCGGGCACCGAGCTCGCCAACCGGATAGCCATGGCCCCGATGACCCGCAGCCGGGCCGGGGACGGGGGTGTCGCCACGGATCTGACCGTCGAGTACTACGCCCAGCGCGCATCGGCCGGACTGATCATCACCGAGGGCATCCAGCCGTCGGTGATCGGCCAGGGCTATCCCTCGACGCCCGGTCTGCACAGCGCCGAGCAGGTCGCCTCCTGGCGCAAGGTCACCGACGCGGTGCATGCCGGGGGCGGCCGGATCTTCGCCCAGATCATGCATGCGGGCCGGATCGGCCACCCGGTGCTGCTTCCCGACGGGCTGAGTCCGGTCGGCGTGTCGCCGGTCGCCGCGCCCGGTCAGGTCTACACACACGTCGGTCCGAAGGACCTCATCGAGCCGCGCGAGCTGACCGGCGACGAGATCCGCGCGACGGTGGCCGACTTCGTGTCGGCGGCCAGGGGCGCGGTCGACGCGGGGTTCGACGGCGTCGAACTGCACGGCGCCAACGGCTATCTCATCCACCAGTTCCTCGCGCCCAACACGAATCTGCGCACCGACGAGTGGGGCGGCTCCGAGGAGAACCGCATCCGCTTCGCCGTCGAGGTGACCCGCGCGGTCGCCGCGGAGATCGGCGGCTCCAGGACGGCACTGCGGATCTCCCCGGCCAACCCGTTCAACGGCATCGAGGAGCCCGCCCCGGACGCCACGTACCTGGCACTGGCCCGGGAGATCGAGCCGCTGGGCCTGGCCTATCTGCATGTGCTGGAGGGCCAGGACATCCGCCCGCTGACGCTGGCCCTGCGCAAGCAGTACTCGGGCACGGTCATGCTCAACGTGTTCACCGAGGGCGTGACGGGCCCCGAAGCGCTCTCGGTGATCGAGGACGGCATCGCCGACCTCATCTCGTACGGCGCGCTGTTCCTCGCCAACCCCGACCTGCCGGCCCGGCTGAAGGCGGGCGGCCCGTACAACACCCCGGACCCGTCGTCCTTCTTCGGCGGGGACGAGAAGGGGTACACCGACTACCCCGCACTCACCGGCTGACCGGCAGAGGCGCCGGCATACGCGGGAGGGGGACGGCACCCCGTGCCGTCCCCCTCCCGCGTACTTCGGATCACTTCACAGGAGTGAAGTCCCGCGCCCCGATGAAGTCGGGCCGCCGGATCGGAGCCGAGAAGGGCTCCACCGCCGCGTTGTCCACGCTGTTGAACACGATGAAGACGTTGCTGCGGGCGTACGGAGTGATGTTGTCACCCGAACCGTGCATGCAGTTGCAGTCGAACCAGGTGGCCGAACCGGCCCGGCCCGTGAAGAGCTTGATGCCGTGCGCGTCCGCCATCCGGGTCAGCGCGGCGTCCGACGGGATGCCCGCGTCCTGCATCTGGAGCGACTTCTTGTAGTTGTCCTCCGGCGTCTCGCCCGCGCACCCCAGGAAGTGCTGGTGCGAACCCGGCATGATCATCAAGCCGCCGTTGGTGTCGAAGTTCTCGGTCAGCGCGATCGAGACGGACACGGTCCGCATGTTCGCGAGGCCGTCCTCGGCGTGCCACGTCTCGAAGTCCGAGTGCCAGTAGAAGCCACTGGCACCGAAGCCGGGCTTGACGTTGATCCTGGACTGGTGGACGTAGACGTCCGAACCCAGGATCTGCCGGGCCCTGTCCACCAGCCGCTCGTCCCTCACCAGCCGGGCGAAAACCTCGCTGAGCCTGTGCACCTCGAAGACCGACCGTACGTCCTGGGACTTCGGCTCGATGATGGACCGCTCGTCGGCGCGGACGCCCGGATCGGCGACGAGCCGGTCCAGCTCCGCACGGTAGAGCGCCACTTCGTCGTCCGTGAGCAGGTCGGCGACGGTGAGGAAACCGTCCCGCTCGTAGCCCTGGAGATCCGGCTGAGTCACCGGGCCCGGCGTACCGGGCTGCGACCAGACCACCGGGTCCTGGCGGGGGGTGGTCACTTCACTCGCGCCGCGGGTGGGGTAGAGATCCGCCCGGATGTTGGACAGTACTTCGGTCATGGCTTCAGGCCTCCTCGGTCAGCAGCGGGTATACGCCGTTCTCATCGTGGTCCTCCCGTCCGGTGACCGGAGGGTTGAAAACGCAGACGCAGTGGAAGTCGGTCTTCGGACGCAGGGTGTGCTTCTCGTGCCCGTTGAGCAGGTACATGGTGCCGGGCTCGATCCAGTGGACCTCGCCGGTGTCGTCGTTGGTGAGCTCGGCCTCACCCTGGGTGCAGAGCACGGCCTCGATGTGGTTGGCGTACCACATCGACGTCTCGGTTCCCGCGTACAGGATGGTCTCGTGCAGGGAGAAGCCGACCTTCTCCTTGGCGAGCACGATGCGCTTGCTCTCCCAGGTCCCCGACTTGGACTTGATATGGCGGTCGGTTCCCTCGACATCCTTGAATGATCGGACAATCACTGTGACTTGAGCCTTTCTGTGTAACTGGTGCGCTGTACGTCAGGCGGTCTCGCGGACGGAACGGGCCAGAATGCTGAGGCCCTCGTCCAGTTCTTCGGGGGAGACGGTCAGCGGCGGCAGCAGCTTCACGACCTCGCTCTCGGGACCCGAGGTCTCCAGGAGCAGTCCGAGGTCGAAGGCGCGGCGGCAGACAGCCGTGGCACGCGGCTTGTCCTCGAACTCGATGCCCCAGACGAGACCGCGGCCGCGGAAGCTCACGCCGGCGCCGTCGTTCTCCTCGACGAGGGCGAGCAGCGCGCGCTCGACCTGCTCGCCGCGGGCGAACGTCTGCTTCTCCATCTGCCCGTCGGTCCAGTACGTCTCCAGCGCGGCGGTGGCCGTGACGAACGCCGGGTTGTTGCCGCGGAAGGTGCCGTTGTGCTCGCCCGGCTCCCACACGTCGAGCTCGCCCTTGAAGAGGCAGAGCGACATGGGCATCCCGTAGCCGCTGATCGACTTCGACAGGGTGACGATGTCGGGGGTGATGCCCGCTTCCTCGAAGGAGAAGAAGCCGCCGGTACGGCCGCAGCCCATCTGGATGTCGTCGACGATCAGCAGCATGTCCTGGCGGTGGCAGAGGTCCTGCAGCGCACGGAGCCACTCGGCGCGTGCGACGTTGATGCCGCCCTCGCCCTGGACCGTCTCGACGATCACGGCGGCGGGCTTGTTGAGACCCGAGCCCTGGTCCTCCAGCAGACGCTCGAACCAGAGGAAGTCCGGGATCTGGCCGTCGAAGTAGTTGTCGAACGGCATCGGAGTGCCGTGAACCAGCGGGATACCGGCGCCGGCCCGCTTGAAGGCGTTGCCGGTCACGGCCAGCGAGCCGAGCGACATGCCGTGGAAGGCGTTGGTGAACGAGACGACGGACTCGCGGCCCTTGACCTTGCGGGCCAGCTTGAGTGCGGACTCGACGGCGTTGGTGCCTGTCGGGCCGGGGAACATCACCTTGTAGGGCAGGTCACGCGGGCGCAGGATCACATTCTGGAAGGACTCCAGGAAGGCGCGCTTGGCCGTCGTGGCCATGTCCAGGCCGTGGGTGATGCCGTCGCGCTCGATGTAGTCGATGAGCGCCCGTTTGAGCACCGGATTGTTGTGGCCGTAGTTGAGTGATCCGGCTCCGGCGAAGAAGTCGAGGTAGGTGTGGCCGTCCTCGTCGTGGAGGTAGCTGCCCTGTGCGTGGTCGAACACGGCGGGCCAGCTGCGGCAGTAGCTGCGCACCTCGGACTCAAGGGTCTCGAAGACGCTCAGGGCGGGCGGGGTGATGGTCACAGCAAGTCTCCTGGGGTGAGGGATGTCAGTCAGGCCGAGACGGGGCTGATGCGGTACAGCACTTCCGGCTGGTGCGTCCCTTCGGGGAACAGTCCGCCGTCGAAGAGCACTTCACGTTCCACTGCTGCCCCGTGACGCTCTGCGAACGAGCGGAACAGGCGGTCGGACGCGGTGTTGTCGGGGGAAATGGTGGTTTCGAGCTCGCGAACCACTCCCCTGGCGGTGACCTTGGCGGTCAGGGCGTCCAGCAGCAGACCGGCGAGGCCCTGGCCGCGGGCGGCCTGGTCGACGGCCACCTGCCAGACGACGAGGGCTTCGGGGCGGTCGGGGCGCACGTATCCGGTGACGAAGCCGATGGGGGCACCGGCCGAGTCGCGCGCCACCACGGAGGTCGCGGCGAAGTCGCGACACCACAGCAGGTAGCTGTACGAGGAGTTGAGGTCCAGCACCTCGGAGTCGCGGGCGATACGCCAGATCGCGGCCCCGTCCTCCACTCGTGGGGTGTCTATCTCCTGGAATTCGCTACGGGCACGTACAAGGTCTTCTTGCGCGGCGGTCATGTAAAGGAAATTTACCCAGCAAATTCAAAAAATGCATTCTGGCGCGGGGTTGGCCAAAAGTGGCATTCATGCTATCGCGCGGGCGCGGGTCCAGCCAGTCGGGGTCGCGAATATGAGTGATTTGTACGGGAATTATCGGGCAAAACGACTGCGGTGTGGGGTCGGTCACATGTGCGTAACCTCCATGACCCATGTCCGAAAACCGCTGGTCGAAGCTGTGGAGAATCTAGCGTTTAGGCTGCCGGAAAGCGGGCAGAAGAAAGTCGGTAGTACTGGTAAATGCCAGAATTCCGCTTTCTCTAATTCTCTTGATTAGTGGCTGTGCGCGGTCGACCGCGCACAGCCACCGCCGTGTGGGAGGGGCCGGCGGCTCAGCCGAGCTGCCAGGCCCGCGTCACAGCGGCGCGGGCGGCTTCCGGATCCACCGTCGCCCCCGGCCCGCCCAGCGCGGCACCCAGTGCCGCGAGCGAGGAGTGCACCACGTCCTCGGTGGCGTCCCGGCCGTAGTGGTTGATCCGGATCATCTCCGCGGCCAGCGCCCCGCCGCCCGCGATCAGCGGCAGCGCGGGGTCGGCCGCCAGGGCCTTCGCGACCAGCTCGGACGCGTCGACCCCGGCCGGGGTGCGGAGCGTGGTGGCCACCGGGGCGGCGTCCCGCGCGTCGTGCACGAAGGGCGTCAGCCCGCCGCCCAGGGCCAGCACCCCGGCCCTGGTGGCGGCGGCGGCCCGGGAGTGCCGTCCCATCACCGTCTCGTGGCCCTCCGCCTCGATCCGCTCCAGGCTGGCCTGCAGCGCCAGCATCTCCAGCTGGGCGGGCGCGTGCGGGAGCGCGGTGCGCCCCCCGTCGATCCAGCGCTCCTTCCAGTCGATGAGCGACAGGTAGGAGCGGCGCGGGGCCCGCGGGTTCTCCGCGAAACGCTGCCAGGCGCGCTCGCTCACGGAGACGGCCGAGACCCCGGCGGGTCCGCCCATCCCCTTCTGCGCGCCGATCACGCAGAGGTCCACCCCCCAGGCGTCCGGCAGCAGCGGCTCAGCGCCCACCGAAGCGACCGCGTCCAGCATGAACAGCGCCCCGTGGGCCCGGACCACCTCACCGATCTCCGCGACCGGGTTGGTGTTGCCGGTGGCCGCCTCCGCGTGGACGAGGGAGACGAAGTCGGTCTCCGGGTGGGCGGCCAGTGCCTCCCGTACCTGGCCGGCGGTGACCGCGGTGTGGAACGGCACGGCCAGATCGACCACGGTCACCCCGCAGTCCCGCAGCCAGTTGCCGAAGGTCTGGCCGTAAGGCCCGGTGACCACGTTGAGTGCGGTGGAGCCCGGCCTGGCGCCGGAGCGGATGCACCCCTCCAGCGGCAGCAGCGCCTCGCCCTGCATGATCACGATGTCCTGCCGGGTACCGAGCAGCGAGGCCACCTGCCGCTCGATCGCGGCGAAGTGCGCGGGGGTGAGCGGGGCGAGGTCAAGGAAGGGGTGCGTCACGGCGGTGCTCTCTTCGCGAGTTCGTTCGGGCTGCCGGTCCGATGGTACTGAGCGGGCCCCCGGGCCCCTCCCGTCCGGCCGTGACCCGTCGTTAGGCTCGCCGCATGAGCGATCACACGGTGCTGCATGTGAAGGGGCGGGTGCTGGTCGGGCCCGAGGACGTGAGGGACGAGCTGTGGGTGGTCGGCGGGCGGATCACCTTCGTACGCCCGGCCGCGGAGGCCGTCACCGTGCGGGGGTGGGTGCTGCCGGGCCTGGTCGACGCGCACTGCCACGTCGGACTCGACGCACACGGCGCTGTCGACGACGCCACCAGCGAGAAGCAGGCGCTCAGCGAGCGGGAGGCCGGAGCGCTGCTGCTGCGCGACGCGGGATCGCCGTCCGACACCCGCTGGATCGACGCCCGCACGGACCTCCCGAAGATCATCCGGGCCGGCCGGCACATCGCGCGCACCCGCCGCTACATCCGCAACTACGCCCATGAGATCGAGCCCGGGGACCTGGTCGAATACGTCGCGCGGGAGGCCCGCGACGGAGACGGCTGGGTCAAACTCGTCGGGGACTGGATCGACCGGGAGACCGGCGACCTGTCCGCCTGCTGGCCGCGCGGCGAGGTGGAGGCGGCCATCGCCGAGGCGCACCGGCTCGGCGCGAGGGTCACCGCCCACTGCTTCGCGGAGGACTCGCTGCGCGACCTGGTGGAGGCAGGCATCGACTGCATCGAACACGCCACCGGACTGACCGACGAGACCATCCCGCTCTTCGCCGGGCGGGGGGTCGCCATCGTGCCGACGCTGGTGAACATCGCGACCTTCCCGCACCTCGCCGCGGGCGGCGACGCCAAGTATCCGCGCTGGTCGGCCCATATGAGGCGGCTGCACGAGCGCCGCTACGACACCGTCCGCTCCGCCTACGACGCCGGCATCCCGGTCTACGTCGGCACGGACGCCGGAGGCTCGCTGCCGCACGGACTGGTCGCCGAGGAGGCTGCGGAGCTGGTGAAGGCGGGCATCCCGGTGCCGGACGTGCTGTCGGCGGCGTCCTGGGGCGCCCGCGCGTGGCTGGGCAGGCCGGGCCTCGTCGAGGGCGCCCCGGCGGACCTGGTGGTGTACGGGGAGGATCCCCGGGAGGACGTACGGGTGCTGGCGGCGCCGCACCAGGTGGTGCTGGACGGGCGCCCGGTGGGGTGAGGTGACGCGGGGCGCCGCGTTGACGCCCCGAGGGGCGCCGGGTTGACCGGGCGTGACGTGAGGGCGCCGACGCTCGTTGAGGCACCCGGTGCGCGCCCTGCGGGACCACCGGCGCACCACCTCCAGGGCGGTGAAACGGGGGACTGGAGGAACGCCCGTGCCTCAGGATTCGAATGCAGACACGGAAACACCACTTTGGAGTGAACTCACGCCAGGTCGCTGACCGTTCACCCGCAGTGCGTAAAGATTCCGGTGTCTCGGTCGCCGGCGCAGCCACGAAGTCCCCGTGGCACGCGCCCCCGGCGACGTCATGTCTCTTGTGGGGGTTCCACCGCCTTGAACAGCAACACCTTCCGCATGCCCGCACGCCGCACGGCCACTGCCCTGGTGGCCGCCGCGCTGACCGCGGGCCCCGCGGCGCTCCTCGCCGCTGCGCCGGCGCAGGCGACCACCGGCAGTGTCGGAAAGGCGAGCGCTGTCGTGCTCAGGACCGGGCTCGACGTCTCGCTGCTCAACAAGACCGTCGATGTGCCGCTGACGGTCGCGCTCAACGAGGTGCACGCCCCGGCCAGTGCGGAGAAGACGGCGCTGACCGCGAAGCTGGACGGCGTGGACAAGGGCCGCCCGTTCAGTCTGCTGCGCGCCGATGTCGCCACCGCCAGTGCGACGGCCGACCGGCACAGGGCGGAGGGATACGCCAACATCGCCCGCGCGTCGGTCCATGTCCCCGGGCTGCCGCTGCTGTCGCTGATCGAGGTCGAGAAGGTCACGTCGAAGGCGGTCTGCGAGGCCGGTGAGCGGCCGCACGCCGAGTCGAACGTACTCGGCCATGTGACGGTCCTCGGCAAGAAGATCACGCTCACGGCCGGTGGCACGACCCGGATCCAGGTGCCCGCGGTCGGCGATGTGACGCTCGGCCTCTCCAAGACCGGCACGACATCCCGTACGGCGGCTGCCACCGCGCTCCAGCTCAAGGTGTCGGTCAATCCGCTGAAACTCAACGTCGCGGATGTGGAGGGGGAAGTCACTCTCGCACAGGCGACCTGCGAGTCGCCTGCGGCGGCCCCGCCGGGTCGCCCGGCGCAGCCCGCCCCCGGTGTCAAGGAGCAGACCGTGGCGCACCCGAAGCCCGCAGCCGAGCCGGAGAAGGAGAACCTGGCGGAGACCGGCGGCAGCTCGGCCACCCCGTACATCGCGGGCGGTGCCGTGGCCCTGGTCCTGGCCGGCGGCGGCGCGGTCGCGGTGGCACGCGGCCGGAGCCGCAGCAAGGCCTGACACAGCCGGGGCCGGACACGGGGGCACGGCCTCCAGCGGGGGAGCAGGGGGACGGGGGAGCAGGGGGGAACGGGGGACAGGGGGGAGCAGGGGCGACGGCCGCACCGGAGGGGGGTGCGGCCGTCGAGCCGCGCTACGGGGCCCGGACCGAACCACCCGCACGTCAGCCGCAGACCCCGCTCAGCGCCTGGTCGAGTGCCTGCAGGAACCGGTTGGTGGTGGCGCGGTCGCGAACCGCGAGCCGCAGCCACTCGGGCCCGAGCCCCGGAAAAGTGTCACCGCGGCGGGCGGCGAAGCCCAGCCGGCGCAGCCGCTCACGCACCTCGTCGGCGCGCTCCATCCGGACGAGCACGAAGGGACCCTCGGCTGCCTCGACCGTGTGCACTTCGTCGAACTCCGCGAGCCCGGCAAGCAGATGGGCGCGGTCCGCCGCGATGGCGTGGGCGGCAAGCGCCGCCTCGGCGAGCGCGGGAGCCGCGGAGCATGCCTCGGCTGCCGCCAGCGCCGGCGTGGACACCGGCCACAACGGCTGTGCGTGCGCCAGCAGTTCGACGGTCTCCGGATCGGCCAGTACATAGCCGATCCGCAGCCCCGCGAGCCCCCACGTCTTGGTGAGGCTGCGCAGCACGATCAGGCCGGGCACGTCCGTACGGTCCGCCAGTGAAGCGCGCTCGTCGGGGACCGCGTCCATGAAGGCCTCGTCGACCACCAGCAGCCTGCCGGGCGCCGCCAGGGAGGCGAGTGTCGCGGCCGGGTGCAGGACGGATGTCGGGTTGGTCGGATTTCCGGCCACCACCAGATCCGCCGCTTCCGGGACGGCCGCCGGGTCCAGCCGGAAACCGTCCTCCGCCCGCAGCAGCACCCGCCGCACCGTGTGCCCGGCGTCGCTCAGCGCGGCCTCCGGTTCGGTGAACTGCGGATGCACCACGACAGGTCTGCGTACGCGCAGGGCGCGGGCGATCAGCACGAAAGCCTCGGCGGCGCCGGCCGTCAGCAGCACCCGTTCGACCGGCAGGCCGTGCCGGGCGGCCACCGCGGCTCTGGCGGCCCGCCCGTCGGGATAGGCGGCCAGGCCGCCGAGCGACCCGGCTATGTGGTCCCTGAGCCAGGGCGGGGGAGTGCCCGCCCTGACGTTGACCGCGAGGTCGGTGAGGCCGCCGGGGCCGCAGTCCCGTACCTCCGCATCACCGTGGTGCCGAAGATCATGGACTTCAGTGTGTGGGCGCATGACTGCCATGGTGGTGAAGGAGTTGCCCCTCGTCATCAGGGTGGACGTGGGGCTGTTGTGGAATTCCGGCGTTCGCCGCGCTGCCGGCCGGTGCGAACCGGACCGCCGGGCCGGGACCCGGCTGCTCCCGGCGTACGACGGCGCAGGTCGCCGTCGCCGACTTCCGCTTCGGGACGAGCAGTTCGCCGCCGCCGGCGAGCGCGGACGCCTCCGCGACCGAAGGGGTGCCGACCGCGGCCCGTGCGGCGTCCGACGGATGGGGCACCCCGATCCGGGCGAGCGCTGCGGCGCCGTACGTGCGCAGCGGCACGCCGAGCCGGGCGGCCGCGGCGACCAGCCCCGGCTCACCGGCCCTGGTGTCCAGGGTCGTCAGCTCGGCGATGTCGAGCGGCGAGAGCCCGGCGTCCCGCAGGGCCGACGAGATCAGCCCGAGGACCTCGTCGGCGCGGACACCCCGGGAGGCACCGACGCCCACGACGAGCCGCGCGGACGGCGCCGCGGGCTCCTTCGGCATACGCGCCGGGCCGGCACCGGCAGCGGTCATGGGGACGGGGTCCTCTCCTGCCGGGTTCGCATGTTGACGTGCGGGACCGGGGTGTCATGGGCTAGCAAGGGCCCATGGCGGTCTTCGTCGCGCTCGGCGCGTTCCTGATGACGCTGGTCGGTGGCTGGACGGCCCAGCGCGTCACCGACCGGCGCCACCTGGTGCTGGGTCTGGCGGGCGGCCTGATGCTCGGCGTGGTCGGGCTCGACCTGCTGCCCGAGGCGCTGCGCGCGGCGGGCGGCGAGATCTTCGGCGTACCGGCGGCGCTGCTGCTGTTCGTCGCCGGGTTCCTCGCCGCGCACCTGGTGGAACGGCTGCTCGCGGTGCGCCAGACGGCGCACGGGGCGGCGGAGGAACGGGTGCCCCAGGTCGGTCTGACGGCGGCGGCCGCGATGGTCGGCCACAGCCTGATGGACGGCGTCGCCATCGGCGCCGCCTTCCAGGTGGGCGGTGGGATGGGCGCCGCCGTGGCCATCGCCGTGGTCACCCACGACTTCGCCGACGGCTTCAACACCTACACCCTGACCAGCCTGTACGGGAACGCCCGCCGCAAGGCGGTGGCGATGCTGGTCGCCGACGCGCTGGCTCCGGTGGTGGGCGCGGCGTCGACCCTGCTGTTCACTCTTCCGGAGCAGCCGCTCGGCTGCTATCTCGGTTTCTTCGGCGGAGTGCTGCTCTACCTCGCCGCCGCCGAGATCCTTCCCGAGGCCCACCACGACCATCCGGCCCGCTCCACACTGCTCTGCACGGTCGCCGGGGTGGCGTTCATCTGGCTGGTGGTGGGGTTCGCGGGCTGAGCGCCCGCGGCCGGATCCCGCACCGGGGACCGGCCCGTTCATCCCGCGCATCCGTCCAGGAACCTGCGCGCGACGGAGGGCTGGGCGGCCCAGTGCGTGTGCAGATAGCTCGCGTGCACGCCCTGCTGGACGAAGCCCTCGACCCGGCGCTCCGGCTGGTGCACGCCCCACGCGGGCGAAGCGCCCGCGCCGGGCTCCAGGACGGTCCGGTGGAACTCATGGGCCCGCAGCCGGGTCCCGGCCGGGGCGAGAGAGCTGTCCGACACGGCGACCGCGTCCCGGTAGCCGAGCGTGAGCCGCTCCGACATCCGCGCCTCGGCGTCCAGCACCCCGCACATCGGATGCCCGTCGAGCGAACGCGACAGATACAGCAGCCCGGCGCACTCGGCGGCGACCGGGGCACCGGACGCCGCCAGCGCGGCGACGGCCCCCCGCAGCGGCTCGTTCGCGGACAGCTCGGGCCCGTACACCTCGGGGAAGCCGCCGCCGATGACGAGCGCCCGGGTGCCTTCCGGGAGCCGCTCGTCCTGCAGCGGATCGAAGCCGACGACGTCGGCGCCCGCCGCGCTCAGCAGCTCGGTGTGCTCGGTGTACGAGAAGGAGAACGCGGCCCCGCCCGCGACCGCGACGACGGGACGGCCGGTAGCGCCCTCACCCCGGCCTTCGCCGTCGCTGTCACCGGCGGCCAGAGCGCTCCGCGGGTCCCACACGTCGGTCTCCAGCGGCGGCGCGCTGCGCGCCAGCGCCAGCACCGCCTCCAGATCGCACCCCGTCCGCACCTGCTCGGCCATCGCCGCGACCGCGCCCACCGCGTCCGGGCGCCGCTCCGCCACCGGCACCAGACCCAGGTGCCGCGACGGCGTCCGGGCCTGCCCGGTACGCCGGAGCACTCCGAGCACCGGCACCCCCGACTCGTCCAGGGCCTCGCGCAGCAGCGCCTCGTGCCGGTCGGATGCCACCTTGTTGAGGATCACCCCGCCGATCCGCACCCTGGGGTCCCAGGAGGCGAACCCGTGCACCAGCGCGGCCACCGACCGGGACTGCGACGACGCGTCGACCACCAGCAGCACCGGCGCCCGCAGCACCTTCGCGACCTGCGCGGTGGACGCCAGCTCGTCCTGCCCGGCCGCCCCGTCGTACAGACCCATCACGCCCTCGACGACCGCCAGGTCCGCGCCGGCCGCGCCGTGCGCGAAGAGCGGTGCGATCAGATCCGTACCGCAGAGATACGCGTCGAGGTTGCGCCCGGGACGGCCGGTCGCCAGTGCGTGGTAGCCCGGATCGATGTAGTCCGGGCCCACCTTGTGCGGCGACACGGCGAGTCCGCGCCCGGCGAAAGCGGCCATCAGGCCGGTGGCGACCGTGGTCTTGCCGCTGCCGGACGACGGGGCGGCTATGACGAGTCTGGCTACCACTCGATGCCCCTCTGCCCCTTCTGCCCCGCGTCCATCGGATGCTTGACCTTGGACATGTCGGTGACCAGGTCGGCGAGGTCCAGCAGCGGCTGCGGGGCGTTCCGCCCGGTGATCACCACGTGCTGGGCGCCGGGCCGGTCCCGCAGTACGGAGACCACCTCGTCGGTGTCCACCCATCCCCAGTGCATCGGGTACGCGAACTCGTCCAGGACGAGCAGCCGGTACGTCTCGGCCGCGAGATCGCGCTTGACCTGCTCCCACCCCTCACGGGCGGCCTCCTCGCTCGACTCGATGTCCCGCTGGACCCAGGACCACCCCTCGCCCATCTTGTGCCAGGCGACCGTCCCGCCCTCGCCGCTGTCACCGAGCACCCGCAGAGCCCGCTCCTCGCCGACCTTCCACTTGGCCGACTTCACGAACTGGAACACCCCGATGGGCCAGCCCTGATTCCAGCCGCGCAGCGCGAGCCCGAAGGCCGCGGTCGACTTCCCCTTCCCGATGCCGGTGTGCACCATCGTCAGCGGCCGGTTGCGGCGCTGGCGGGTGGTGAGCCCGTCCTCGGGCACGGTGGTCGGCTGTCCCTGCGGCATTACGCTGCCCTCCTGGATGAAGTGCTCTGTACGTCCTTGACCAGCCCCGCGATGCTTTCGGCCCGCAGCTCGTCCAGCGTCACCGCGGTGCCGCCGAGCTGCTGCGCCAGCTCTCCGGCGAGCCCCAGCCTGACCGGCCCCGCCTCGCAGTCGACGACCACGGACGCGACGCCCTCCGCCTCGTGCAGCCGCGCCGCGCGCGCGGCCAGCGCGACCGGATCGGGGCCGCCGGTGGCCCGGCCGTCGGTGACGACCACCAGCAGCGGCCGCCGGGACGGGTCCCGCATCCGCTCGACCCGCAGTACCTCATGGGCCTTCAGCAGCCCCGCGGCCACCGGGGTGCGCCCACCCGTCGGCAGCGTGTCGAGCCGGGCCGCGGCCGCGTCCACCGACGAGGTCGGCGGCAGCGCGATCTCCGCGTCCTTCCCGCGGAAGGTCACCAGACCCACTTTGTCCCGCCGCTGGTACGCGTCGAGCAGCAGCGAGAGCACGGCGCCCTTCACCGCGCCCATCCGCTGCCGGGCCGCCATCGACCCGGACGCGTCCACCACGAAGAGCACCAGATTGCCCTCGCGCCCCTCGCGGGTGGCCTGCCGCAGATCGTCCCTGCGCACCACCAGACCGCGGCCCGACCTTCCGCGCGCCCGCTGGTGCGGCGCGGCGGCCTGGACCGTGGCCGCCAGATGCAGCTTGGTGAGCGCGCCCTGCGGCCGGCGCGAACCGGTGGTGCGGCCGTGCTCGGTCCTGGCCCTGGAGCGGCGGCCCGCGGCGCCCTCGCCGAGCCCCGGCACGCTCAGCATCCGGGTGCGGAACGGTTCGGCGGCCTTCGCGGCAGGCTGCTCCCGTCCACCACCGGGCGGCGGGGACCCGTTCCCGCCCGCCTCCTGCGGCGCCGGCGTGTCGGACCCGTCGCCCGGCGGCTCGTGCTGCGGCGGCGTGTCAGCAGGCCCGCCGTCCCCGTCGCGCTGCGGCGGCAGCCCGCCACCGCCACCGCCGTCGGGGCCCGGGTCGTCGCCGTCGCCGTCCCCGTCCTCGTTGCCGGACTCCCGCAGCGTGTCGTCGAGTTTGTCCTCGTCGAGCCCCGGCGCGTCGAAGGGATTGCGCCTGCGGCGGTGCGGCAGCGCCAGCAGCGCGGCCTGCCGTACGTCGTCGGCCGTGACATCCGTATGCCCCGCCCAGGCGGCCAGCGCGGTCGAGGTGCGGGCCATCACGATGTCCGCGCGCATCCCGTCCACCTCGAAGGCGGCGCAGGTCGCCGCGATCTGCCGCAGCGCCGGATCGCCGAGGCGAACGGACGGCAGCAGCGCCCGCGCGGCCACGATGCGCTCCCGCAGCTCGCTCTCCTCGTCCGCCCACCGGGCGGCGAACCCGGCGGGGTCGTCGTCGTACGCGAGCCTCCTGCGCACCACCTCGACCCGCTGGTCCGTGTCGCGGGAGGCGGCCACCTCGACGGTCAGCCCGAACCGGTCGAGCAACTGGGGCCGCAGTTCGCCCTCTTCGGGGTTCATCGTCCCGACGAGCAGGAACCGCGCGGCGTGCCGTACGGAGACGCCCTCGCGTTCCACGTACGAGGCGCCCATCGCGGCGGCGTCGAGCAGCAGGTCCACCAAGTGGTCGTGCAGCAGGTTGACTTCGTCGACGTAGAGGATGCCGCGGTGCGCGTCGGCGAGCAGCCCCGGCTCGAACGCCTTCACGCCGTCGGCCAGCGCGCGCTCGATGTCCAGGGCGCCGACCAGCCGGTCCTCGGAGGCACCGACGGGCAGTTCGACCATGCGTGCGTCGCGCGTCACCCCGCCGGTGCTCTCGTGCGGGCCGTCCGGACAGCCGGGGTCGGGCGCGTCCGGGTCGCACGAGAAGCGGCACCCGGTGACCACCGGGACCCCGGGCAGCAGCGCGGACAGGGCCCGCACCGCCGTACTCTTCGCGGTTCCCTTCTCGCCGCGCACGAGTACGCCGCCGACTGCCGGGCTGACCGCGTTGAGCAGCAGCCCCAGACGCAGGTCATCCATGCCCACGACAGCGGTGAACGGATAGGGCGTGCTCACTGGGGGATCACTCCTTCACATGCTCGGGTGACAGATTCGGTAACGGGCGGACGCCCGGCGGCCCTGCGGGGCGCTCCCGGGGCCCCGGGAGCGCTCATGGCGCTCCCGGCGGTACGAAGGGGAGGCCGGCCGGAGCGCCCGACTCGATGAGCGCGAGCAGCCCGTCGGTGTCCGCGTGCTCCTCGATGAGGTCGCCGAGCCGGTCCAGCTGCTCCTCGCGGAGCACGCCGAAGCTGGTGTCCGGGGCCGGTACGAAACGGCGCCCCGCGACGGCCGCGACCTCGCGCAGGAAGGCCCTGCGGAATCCGTCGCTCTCCAGCGAGCCGTGCCAGTGCGTGCCCCACACGGAACCGGCGCGGCAGCCGTCGAGGAAGGGCGTGCCGCCCAGGACCTCGGCGACCCCGTGATGGATCTCGTATCCCTCGACAGGTTCTCCCAGCGCCTCGCCGACGGGGCGCCCCAGGGTCTTCTCCACGGCGAACCGCACCCGGACGGGCAGCAGCCCGAGTCCGTCCACGGCCCCGGCGCGCGATTCGACGGTGTCGTCGATGTGCTCACCGAGCAGCTGGAAACCGCCGCAGACACCCAGCACCGGACGGCCTTCCGAGGCGCGCCGGGCCAGTGCGTCGGCGAGCCCGCGCTCCCGCAGCCACTCAAGGGCGCGCACCGTGCCGCGTGTCCCCGGCACGATCACCAGGTCCGCGTCGGCCAGCTCCTCCGCACGGTCCGCGAACCGCACCACGACGCCCGGTTCGGCGGCCAGCGCGTCCACATCCGTGAAGTTCGACATCAGCGGCACCGCGCACACGGCGACCCGCAGCACATCCTCCCCGTACGGCGCCGACACGGCCGGCTCGCGCACCGTGCCGCGCATCGACACCCGCAGCCCGTCCTCCTCGTCGATGCCCAGACCGTGGGTGAACGGCAGGACACCGTAGGTACGCCGCCCGGTGAGTCCGTGCAGCATGTCGAGACCCGGCTCCAGCAGGGACACATCGCCGCGGAACTTGTTGACCAGGTACCCGGCGACGAGCGACTGGTCCTCGGGGCTCAGCAGCGCCGTCGTGCCGAAGAACGAGGCGAAGACACCGCCCCGGTCGATGTCGCCGACGACGACCACCGGGAAGCGCGCGGCGCGCGCGATGCCCATGTTGACGATGTCGGTCCGCCGCAGATTGATCTCGGCGGGACTGCCCGCCCCCTCGCAGATCACCGCGTCATACGTGCCCCGCAGCTGGGTCAGGCAGTCCGTGACCGTGCCGAGCAGCGCCTCCTGACGGCCGCCGTGGTAACCGCGGGCGCTCATCTCGCCCACCGGCTTCCCCATCAGCACGACCTGGCTCGACCGGTCGCTCCCCGGCTTGAGCAGCACCGGGTTCATCAGCGCCGTGGGTTCCACCCGCGCGGCCTGCGCCTGCATCGCCTGCGCCCGCCCGATCTCCGCGCCTTCGCGGGTGACGAACGAATTGAGCGACATGTTCTGCGCCTTGAACGGCGCCACCTTCACGCCCCGGCGCACCAGCCACCGGCAGATCCCCGCCGTCACCACGCTCTTCCCGGCGTCCGACGTCGTCCCGGCCACCAGCAGTCCGCCGCTCATCCGCGCACCTTCCTCACCGCGAGAGCCGTCGCGAGCGCCAGCAGGGACACCCGGCGCGACAGCCGCACCGCGCGCTCGATGTCGCCGAAGGCCACGGCCCGGCCGCCGCCGTTGAGGACCGCCCGGTGCTCGGCCCGTCCGCCGTAGGAGAGGGCGCCGCCGAGGCGTACGCCCAGCGCACCCGCGAACGACGCTTCCACCGGGCCCGCGTTGGGGCTCGGGTGGCCGCCGGCGTCCGAGCGCCAGGCCCGCAGGGCGCCGCGCGGGTCCCCGCCCGCCAGCACTGCCAGTACCGCGGTGAGCCGGGCGCCCGGCCAGCCCGCCAGATCGTCCAGCCGGGCCGACGCCCAGCCGTAGCGCCGGTACCGGGGCGACTTGTGGCCGACCATCGCGTCCAGGGTGTTCACCGCCCGGAATCCGACGAGCCCCGGCACTCCGGCCAGAGCGCCCCAGACCAGCGCCCCGACGACCGCGTCCGATGTGTTCTCGGCTACGGATTCCACGACCGCCCGCGCGATCTGGTGCTCGTCGAGTGCCTGCGGGTCGCGCCCGCACAGATGCGGCAGCCGTTCCCTTGCCGCCTCGACATCCCCCGCGGCCAGTGCGTCGCCCACGGCGCGCGCCTCGCGCCCCAGCGAGGTGCCGCCGACGACGGCCCAGGTGGCGGCGGCGGTCAGCGCGACGCCCGCGGCGGCCCGGCCGCGTACGGCACGCCGGGCCAGTACGGCGGCGCCGACCGCGCCCCCGGCGCAGACCGCGGTGTGCAGCGTGCCCCACCCGCGGTGGTCGCGCCACAGCCGCCGCTCCACGGCGGCCGCGGCCCGCCCGAAGGCGGCGACGGGGTGCCCGCGCCGGGGATCGGCGCAGACGAGGTCTGCCAGGAGGCCCGTGGTGGCGCCGTACACGAAGACACGCTCTCCACGCATGGGGTCAGCAGGCCGGTACGCCTCGGCGGGCCCACACGGCGGCCGTACTCGGAACGTCGGGCGGTTCGGGCAGCAGGCAGCCGCGCATGGCGTAGTCCTCACTCAGGGTGTCCGCGCCCTGGTTCGACGTGATCGGCGGTGAGAGTTCCTGGCTCCCGGGGATGCGATCCCCGATGACAGTGGCGGGACCGCGCCGGATTCGCACCGGGCTTCCTCTCCTGCCGCCGTATTGGCCCCGGAAGTCCACCACGGTCCGCGAACACCCGTCAACTCACCCTTGACCTGGGCCGGGGCGGTGTGCCGAGCCCCACACGCGCCGCCCGCCCGGCGGCCGTTGAAGGCTGCCGGGCGGGCGGGGTGACGCTTCGGGTGGTGCGCAGTGGCGCGGAGGTCAGGCGACGATCAAGTAGATCCCGTACGCGACGGCCGCGGCGCAGAGCGCGAAGCACGCGTACGAACCGGCGCGGACCACGGGCGCCGGGCCCGCACCCGCAGCCGAGGGTGCGGAGCCTGCTTCCGGCGCGGGCTTCCGCGCCAGGCCCACCACGCCGAGGGTGAACAGGCCCACCAGGCCGACGGTCGCGACGACGCTGACACCGAAGACGGTGCCGAGAGCTGCCCAGTCGATGTTCATGGGGCGGTCTCCTTCTCCTTCAGACCGTGGCGGGCCGGGTGGGTTCCGGCGCGGGGATGGTGGCACGGAGGCCGTGGGATGCCGCCGCTCCGGCCGGCGGCGGCGTGACGGCGGCGATGGCGGTGGTCACCACCCCCGCGGGCTCGTCGAGGCCGGCCGGTTCGTCGGGGGTGACGCTGTGCCGGCTGACCGGCTTGCGGCGGGAGAGCGACCAGATGAGACCGGAGCCCGCGACCAGCAGTACCGCCACGGCACCGATGCCCCAGGGGCCGCGGGCCGTCAGATACTCGGCGCCCGCGCCGACGGCAGCGGCCGCGGGCAGGGTGAGGCACCAGGCGATCAGCATCCGGGTAGCGGTGGACCAGCGGACCACTCCGCCCTTGCGGCCCACGCCCGCGCCCATCACGGCGCCCGAGCAGACCTGGGTGGTGGAGAGCGAGAAGCCGAGGTGCGAGGAGGCCAGGATCACGGTGGCGGCGCCGGTCTGGGCGGCGAAGCCCTGCTGCGGCCTGAGCTCGGTGAGCCCCTTGCCCATGGTCCGGATGATGCGCCAGCCGCCCAGGTAGGTACCGAGTGCGATGGCGGTGCCCGCGGAGACGATGACCCACAGGGGCGGGTTCGAACCGGGTGCGATGACGTTCCCGGTGACCAGGGCGAGGGTGATGACGCCCATGGTCTTCTGCGCGTCGTTGGTGCCGTGGGCGAGGGAGACGAGACCGGCGGACGCGATCTGGCCCGCCCGGTAGCCCTTCGCGGTGGACCTGTCGTCCGTGACGCGGCCGATCCGGTACGTCAGCCGGGTGGCCAGCAGCGCCGCGAGCCCGGCCACGACCGGTGCGGCCACCGCCGGGAGCAGCACCTTGGTGATGACGACGTCGCCGTTGACACCGGACGAGCCGACCGACATCAGCGTGGCTCCGATGAGCCCGCCGAAGAGTGCGTGGGAGGAACTGGACGGCAGCCCGAGCAGCCAGGTCAGCAGATTCCAGAGGATGGCACCGACGAGTGCCGCGAAGATCACTTCTGTGGTGATGCCCTGTTCATTGATGATCCCGCCGGAGATCGTCCTGGCGACCTCCACGGACAGGAACGCTCCGACAAGGTTGAGTACGGCGGACATGGCCACCGCGGTCTTCGGTTTGAGAGCGCCGGTCGAGATGGTCGTGGCCATCGCGTTGGCCGTGTCGTGGAAACCGTTCGTGAAGTCGAACACGAGAGCGGTAATGATCACGATCCCAAGGAGCAGGGTCAAGTGTTCCATTTACCTGGGCAATCGTTCGAGGTCATTGACGAGATGAACGTAGGCAACCTTGGTGAACGGAAGATGAACTGAGCCGGGCGCTGTGGTGACCCTGCCCGGAGGCTCTCGTTCCGTGGCCTCCCGCTCGCGTGCGGCGTACCGGTCCGCCGGGAGGCCTGGCATCATCGCGGCATGGCCGGCCGGTCGGCCGCCTTCCGTGAGAGTGCGGTGGCGGACCCGGCTGGGGACGTGCGACGGCGGAAGCAAAGGGGACAGGTGCGATGGGGGAGCAGGCAGCGGTGGACGGGGCCGGTCCGCTCGCGGGGGCCTGGCGCGATCTCGTCGCCACCGCCCGCAGGACCGCGGCCGAAGGCCTGGTCGTCGGCACATCGGGCAACGTCTCGGTGCGCTGCGGGGACCTCGTCCTGGTCACGCCGAGCGGCGTGCCCTACGAGAAGCTCGGCCCCGGCGACCTCGTCGCCGTCGATCTGGACGGGCACCAGGTCGAGGGGGCGCTGAAGCCGACGAGCGAGTTGCCCCTGCACCTCGCCGTCCACCGCGGCACCAGCGCGACCGCCGTGGTCCACACCCACGCGGTGCACGCGACGGCGGTCTCCACGCTCGTTCCCGAACTGCCCGTCATCCACTACATGGCTGCCGCGCTGGGCGGCCCGGTGCGCGTCGCCCCGTACGCGCTCTACGGAAGCGACGAGCTGGCCGGGAACATGCTGAAGGCCCTCGACGGCCGCTCCGGCTGCCTCCTGCAGAACCACGGCACGGTCACCTACGGCACCTCGCTGGACCAGGCGTACGACCGCACCGCCCAGCTGGAGTGGATGTGCCGGCTCTGGCTCACCGCTTCCGCCGTGCCCGGCCGCACTCCCTCCCTGCTGTCTGCAGGGCAGCTGGCCGAGGTCACCGGGAAACTCCAGGGGTACGGTCAGCCCGGTTAGCGGGCCGTCGGCCGTGCCGCCCCGCAGCCGCGGGTCTCCGCCCCGGTGCGGCCCCGTTTGCACCGGCCCACTGGCACCGCGGGCCGCGCCCCGCGACACTGGAGGAGTGCGCCCGGCAACCGCGACGGCAACGGCCGTCACCACTCTGATCGGCGTCGGCGCGGCCGCGGCAGCGGCCGCCCGGCTGGCAGGCGACGCCGCGCTCCGGACACCGCACGGCAGGGCCCTGCCCGCCGAGCCCCGGCTGTCCGTACACGCGACGGCCCCCGGCCGGATCACCCTGACCAGATGCCTGGCCTCGCTGCGCCCCGGCGTGTACGGCCTGGAGGGGCCGGGCGTCCACGCGGTCGTCGGGCCGGTGATCGACGGCGGATCGGACACCGCCGACACGGTCGTGCGCCGACTCGACCGCGTCACCTACGGCACGCCGGCGCCCGGCACCAAGGCGCGGCTCACCCCGCAGGTGTACGTCGGCGACCCGCGCTCCGCGCTCGGCATCGACTACGCCGACGTGGACATTCCCGGTGAACTCGGCGCCTCTCCGGCCTGGTTCGTGCCCGGTCCCCGGCCCACCTGGGTGATCACCGTGCACGGCCTGGGAACCGGCCGGGAGCAGCCCATGAACGTACTGGACTTCCTGCACCGCCAGCAGTTCCCCGTCCTCGACATCTCCTACCGCGGGGACCCCGGGGCCCCCGCGGCACCGGGCGGCCTCGGGCACCTCGGAGCGTCCGAGTGGCGCGACCTGGACGCTGCCATCCGCTACGCCGTCGGCCACGGGGCCGAGCGCGTCATCCTGCACGGCTGGTCCACCGGCGCGTCGATGGCCCTCCACGCCGCCGCGGGCTCCGGCATGCGCGACCTCATCAGCGGTCTGGTACTCGACTCGCCGGTTCTCGACTGGGAGGCCACCCTCGGTGCGCTGGCCTCGGCCCGGCGCACCCCGGCCGCCCTGGTGCCGCTGGCGGTACGGGCCGCCCAGGGGCGCACGGGCCTCAACGGCGACCGGCTGCGCTCCGCCGCCGACCCGCGGGGACTGACCGTACCCACGCTGATCCTCCACGGTCCGGACGACCGGGTGGCCTCCTGGCAGCGTTCCCGCGAACTCGCCGCCGCCAAGCCGTCGTTGGTGGAGCTGCGGGCCGTCCCCGGCGCCCCGCACGGGGCGATGTGGAACGCGGACCCGGCCGGTTACGAGGAAGCCATGCGGCGCTTCCTCACCCCGCTGATGTAGCGGTCCGGGACGCCCCGCCCGCTCGGGTACGCCCTGCGTCAACCTGTAGTGAGGGGTTCCGTTTGGGCTTTCGGCCTGTCAGGGGCAAGACTGCTCCCCGTGACGTCCCGTAACCCGCGCGACTCCAGACTCCGCCTCGTCCGCCCCCGACCTCTGGTCACGGCCCGCCGCGTCGTGAGCAACCGGCCCATCCGCCCCGCGCCGCGCCCGCCCGCCGGTACCCCGGCCCCGGCAGAGCTGGCCCGCCAGGCCAGGGCCGTCCTCGCCGACGCCGTGCGGATCGCCCACTGGGCCGGGGACACCCGGCCGGTGCAGGGTGGCGGCGCGCTCGCCGCCGCCGCTGCCGAACACGCCGTACGTGCCCTCTCGTTGACACCGGAAGCGGTCCGCGCGGGCTGGGACCGCGCCCGGCTCGCCGGACTCGTCGAACTGCACGGGGACATCGCACGGCCCGGGTGGCGACTGCGCGCCTGGGCCGGCGACGACAGTGCGGTACTGCGCGGCTGGGTGGCCCTCTTCGACGCCTGGTCGATCGTCCACCCGGCCGCCGGCGACGTCCCGGCCACAGCGGTGGCCGAGGTCGTCGAGGCCGTACCGCAGGTCCTCTCGCTCCTCCAGCTGTCGGCGGGGCCCGTGACGGTGCCGGCGCTGCTGGACCTGCTCCAGCAGCGCGTCGCCGAACTCCACGAGGAGCGCTGCGAGGTCCCTTACGGCCCGCAGCCGCAGCCCGTACCGGCCATGGACGTGCCGCTGCCCGCGCTCCTCGACTGGGCGCTCCGGGGCCTGGCGGCGGTCGGCGCGCTGACGCTGGCACCCGGCCAGGCGACGCTGACGCCGCTCGGGAACTGGGCGGTCTGGGTCAAGCTGGAGCAGATCTGCGTCGCGGCGCAGAGCCCGGCGGGCAATATCGAGCAGCGCGCCGACGACATGCTGCGCGGCTGCGCACAGCTGACTCCGGGCCCGGCCCGCGCCGAGTACCGGGCGTGGCTGGCCGCCCGTACGGTCGGCAGCGCCGTCACCGAGCTGCTCGATGTGGCCCGCGGGGACGACGCCCTGCTGCGCGGTCTCGCCTTCGAGGCCCTGCGGGTGGTCGGCGCACCCGCCGAAGCGGCCGTACGCGGCGCCGCCGGCGAGAGCTCGCTCCGTCCGTACGCCGTCCTCTGGCTGGCGGAGTACGAGGGCGCCGACCCCGAGGACGCGCACGACGCGCTCACCCGTGCCGAGGCGACCTGGCTCTGGGTGGACACGGCGGCGGCCGTCGCGGACCACGGCGAGAGCACCCTGCTGGTGCGCCACCTGGAATCGGCGGTGCAGGGCACGGTCCCCGCACTGCTCGAAGAAGTACAGGCCGTGGGACACCCGCGCACCGTGCAGGTGCTGGTGGCGCTGGCGGCCGCGCACCCGGACCCGGCCCTGGCCAAAGCGGTGCGCCGGGCCGCGTTCCAGGTGCACACCGGGGGCGTCTGAAGGCTGCCCCGCCGTGACGTCGCTGCCGCCGGTCACCCGGCGGCAGCGACCTCACGGCTCCGGTGGGCCGGTGGCAGGGCGGAGGGAGCGGCCCCGCCGGCGTCTGCGTCTCAGGCCGCGGTGCCCGGCAGATATGTGCCGAAGCTCCAGACGTTCCCCTCGCCGTCGCGCGCCATGTAGTCGCGGGAGCCGTAGTCCTGGTCGGTCGGCGGCATCAGGATCTCCACGCCGTGTTCCACCGCCTGCCGGTGATGGGCGTCGGTGTCCTCGACGGCGACGTAGACGGCGACGGGGCCGCCCTTCGCCATCGCCTCGGCGAAGACCCCCTCCCGGCCCCGGGTGCCCAGCATCACCATGCCGTCGCCGTAGGCCAGCTCGGCGTGGAGAACCGCGCCGCTCTCGTCCTCGTACACGGCGACCTCGGTGAAGCCGAACGCGTCCTTGAGCAGCCGGACGGCCGCCTTGGCGTCGTCGTACAGCAGCGTCGGGCTGATGGTGGCAGCCATGCCGGACACCTTCCGTTCCGTTCGCCTTCCGGCGGGTTGATTTATCCTTTTTGAGTAGTTCGTCTCCCAGTCTGGCACCGGGGCCCGGCAGAGTGCTCGCACGGCACCGTTAGACTGGGCCCCATGGCATTTCTCCTTGTGCATTAGCCGGCGTCGAAGCAACCCTCCGCCTGCCCTTCCGCCGTCCACACCGCCCTGGAGTTTTACCGTGATCACCGCTTCCGGCATCGAGCTGCGCGCCGGCGCCCGCATCCTCATCGAGTCCGCCTCCTTCCGCATCGCCAAGGGCGACCGCATCGGCCTCGTCGGCCGCAACGGCGCGGGCAAGACGACGCTCACCAAGTGCCTCGCGGGCGAGGGAGTCCCCGCGGGGGGCACCATCACCCGCTCCGGTGAGGTCGGCTACCTCCCGCAGGACCCGCGCACCGGCGACCTCGACGTCCTCGCGAGCGACCGCATCCTCTCCGCCCGCGACCTGGACTCGGTCCTGCGCAAGATGCGGGAGAACGAGGAGCGCATGGCGCACGGCCAGGGTGCGACCCGCGAGAAGGCGATGAAGAAGTACGAGCGCCTGGAGACGGAGTTCCTCACCAAGGGCGGGTACGCCGCCGAGGCGGAGGCCGCCACCATCGCCGCCGCGCTCGGGCTGCCCGACCGGGTGCTCGGCCAGCCGCTCCACACGCTCTCCGGCGGTCAGCGCCGTCGCGTCGAGCTGGCCAGGATCCTCTTCTCGGACGCCGACACCCTGCTCCTCGACGAGCCCACCAACCACCTCGACGCCGACTCCATCGTCTGGCTGCGTGACTACCTGAGGAACTACCGCGGCGGCTTCATCGTGATCTCCCACGATGTCGAACTGGTCGAGACGGTCGTCAACAAGGTCTTCTATCTGGACGCCAACCGCACCCAGATCGATGTCTACAACATGGGCTGGAAGCTCTACCAGCAGCAGCGCGAGGCCGACGAGAAGCGGCGCAAGCGCGAGCGCCAGAACGCCGAGAAGAAGGCCGCCTCCCTCAACTCGCAGGCGGACAAGATGCGCGCCAAGGCGACCAAGACCGTCGCCGCGCAGAACATGGCCAAGCGCGCCGACCGGCTGCTCGCCGGTCTCGAAGCGGTACGGGTCTCCGACAAGGTCGCCAAGCTGCGCTTCCCCGATCCCGCGCCCTGCGGCAGGACCCCGCTGATGGCGGAGGGCCTGTCCAAGTCGTACGGCTCGCTGGAGATCTTCACCGATGTCGACCTCGCGGTCGACAAGGGTTCGCGCGTCGTCATCCTCGGCCTCAACGGCGCGGGCAAGACCACACTCCTGAAGCTGCTCGCGGGCGCCGAGAAGCCCGACACCGGCGAGGTCATCGCGGGCCACGGGCTGAAGATGGGCTACTACGCCCAGGAGCACGAGACCCTGGACCCCGACCGCTCCGTCCTGGAGAACATGCGCTCCTCGGCACCCGACCTCGACCTGGTGCAGGTCCGCAAGACACTCGGCTCGTTCCTCTTCTCGGGCGACGACGTCGACAAGCCTGCCGGGGTCCTCTCCGGCGGCGAGAAGACCCGGCTGGCGCTCGCCACCCTCGTCGTCTCGTCGGCCAACGTGCTCCTCCTCGACGAGCCCACCAACAACCTCGACCCGGCAAGCCGCGAGGAGATCCTCGGGGCGCTGCGCACCTACAAGGGCGCGGTCATCCTCGTCACCCACGACGAGGGCGCCGTGCACGCGCTGGAGCCCGAGCGGATCATTCTGCTGCCCGACGGCGTCGAGGACCTCTGGGGCCCGGACTACGCGGATCTGGTCGCCCTGGCCTGATCCGGCGAGTGCCGGCGGCCGGTCCGTCCGGTCCATGGCCTGATCCACTCGCTGATCCACCGGCAGATCCACTTCGGATGGATCATTCGGCCTACGCGTGATCCTTCATCTGAGTGAGCCGCTCTCATACCCCGGCGTGTCCCGCACCGGCGTGCCGCTCCGGGGCTTCGCGCGGGCCTGCCCCGTGCTGACGCTGCCGGCCCGCCTCTGACCAGCGGATTCGTGCTCGACGGCCGTGCTGGGTGGGCGCTGCGGATGCCGGAATGGCGCGATCCGTTCCGTGGAGTGAGCCGGGACACACAAATCCCTGTCGCACGGACCTTGCCGAATGGGTGGCCAGGAAGCCCGGTAGGGGTGATCATGAGAGTCCAGAGCGCACTTCCTTGAGGAGGCACGGGTGGCCGAGACTCTGAAGAAGGGCAGCCGGGTAACCGGCGCCGCGCGTGACAAGCTCGCGGCAGACCTGAAGAAGAAATACGACTCCGGTGCAAGCATCCGGGCGCTGGCCGAAGAAACCGGCCGCTCCTACGGATTCGTTCACCGGATGCTCAGTGAGTCCGGTGTGACGCTGCGTGGCCGCGGTGGAGCAACGCGGGGCAAGAAGGCCGCATCGGCCTGACGGGCCCCCGTAGTCCGGATCGCGGGTTCACCGGTTCGTCACGGTGGCCACCCGGTCGGCCGAAGGGCCGACGGGGTGGTTACTGTGCAGTCACTTAACTGTCTGCACCGAACCGGGAGACCCGATGACCTCGCTCGACTACGTGCTCGACAAGGACGGCGTACGGCTGACCGTCGAGGACGCGGTTGCCACGGTGACACTGGCCAACCCCGCTAAGCGCAACGCCCAGTCTCCCGCTCTGTGGCGGGCGTTGACAGAAGCGGGACGGTCACTGCCGGGCAGCGTCCGCGTCGTGGTGCTGCGCGGAGAGGGCAAGTCCTTCTCCGCGGGCCTGGACCGTCAGGCGTTCACGCCCGAAGGTTTCGACGGTGAGCCGTCCTTCCTCGATCTGGCACGCGGTGATGACGCCTCGCTCGACGCGGCCATCGCCGAGTACCAGGAGGCGTTCACCTGGTGGCGCCGCACCGACCTGATCACGATCGCCGCAGTCCAGGGCCATGCGATCGGCGCCGGGTTCCAGCTCGCCCTGGCCTGTGACCTGCGGGTCGTCGCCGAGGACGTGCAGTTCGCCATGCGCGAGACCAGCCTCGGACTCGTCCCCGACCTCACCGGCACGCATCCGCTGGTGGGGCTCGTCGGTTACGCGCGGGCGCTGGAGATCTGTGCCACCGGCCGCTTCGTGCACGCCGACGAAGCCGTACGTACCGGCCTCGCCAACCTGGCGGTTCCCGTCGACGAGCTCGACGGAGCGGTGACCGACCTGGCGGCCGCTCTGCTCGCGGCCCCGCGCGACGCCGTCATCGAGACCAAGGCCCTGCTGCTCGGAGCGCCGGACCGCACCTACGAGGAGCAGCGCACAGCCGAACGCGCCGGACAGGCCCGCAGGCTGCGCGACCTGGCTGGCCTCTCCGACTGAACGCCCTTCACCGGGAACCCCTCATGTACGGGAACCCCTCACGACACCCGCTGCGCGCGGTGCTTCGCCGCGCGCAGCCGGACCTCGGCGGGCAGCTTCGCGAAGCCCGCCGATTCACGGGCGTGGGCCAGGGCCCCGGCGGTGAGTTCCGAGAGCGCGGACAGCGGCTGTGCGTGCGCCGCGAGGACCAGGCCCACCCGCGCCCCGGGGGCGGTGCGCCGGCCGGTCAGCCTGGCGGCGGCACGGTCGACGCCGTGCAGCGATTCGGCCTCGGCCGCCATGACGTTCTCCAGGGCCCGGCCCCTGAGCCGGGCGCCGTGACCGTCGCCGCTGTCCACCAGCACCTCGGAGAGACGCGAGCGCCGCAGCTGGGAGAGCAGCCACCACAGAGCCAGCAGCAGGATGACCGCGAGCGCCGCGATGACCACGGGCCACCACCAGCCCTCGCCGCGCCACTTGGTACGGCGAGCCGTGCTGAGCAGGACGTCGTGCGGCCCGTTCCAGGGCCACCACGACGGAACGGAGAGGTTGAGGCCGGCCGCCAGCACCGCACCTCCCAGCGCGAGCAGCACCAGCCCGGCGAGGGCGAGCAGCACCCGGTTGACCGTCTTCAGCATCGCGGCTTCACCCCTTCCTGGCGGGACGGTGGACGCGCACGGAGAGCCGGGGACGCGACGCGAGCCCCAGCCCGTCGATCCCCGCAGCCATCGCGCTGTCCAAGTCGTCCCGTACGTCGTCGAGTTCGCGGAAGTGCGAGCGGGCCCGCACCTTGACCTTGGCCCGCTTCACCTTGATCTGCGCGGACTGCACGCCGGCCACCTCCATCGCGCGGTCCCGCAGCACCAGCGCCGCCGCGTCCCGTTCGAGTCCCGCCTTGACCTGCGGGCTGTCGCGCCGCATCGAAAGAAGCGAACGCAGCCCCGGCGTGAGCGCCAGGATGAGCAGCCAGAGGCCGATGGCCATCACGACCCCGGCGAAAACCTTGATCCAGACACTGTCGAGGGGGCGTGTCGCCAAATCGTCGGCGACCACATGGCGCCAGTGCATCGCGGGGCGCCCGGCCCGGACCGCCGACACGTCGTACAGCAGTACGCCGGCCACGGCGATCACCACCAGTGCGAGCAGGGCCGACGGTGTCCTGCGCCGCGACCAGAAACGTCCCGCCCGGCCACCCGAGCCGGGTTCCGGGGCGTACACCGTGGCGGAGCCGGGCCGGCTCGGACCGGCCGGGGCCTTCTCCGTGACGGGAAGCCGCTGGGTCCTGTCGTCCGCTTCGCTCATCGGGCCCTCCCCCCGCCGGCGCCGCGGGTCTGCTCCGAGTGCAGCCGCTCGATCTGTACCGCCACCTCGGGCACTTCCATGCCCGCCAGTGACTCGACCCGCTGGGCCACCCGGCTGCGCACCGCACCGCACTGGGCGCCGATGTCGGACGGGTAGCCGAGATCCAGACTGACCCGCACCCGCGCACGGGAGTCCTGCACCGTGACCGTGGCGTGCGGGGCGGTACCGCCGTCGGGCACCGTGCCGATCGCCTCACGCGCCGCCTGCGCCGCGATCTTCGACACGACCCGGTCGGCGATGCGGGTCGAACCGCGTTCCGCAGGCGCCACCTGACCGGTCATCGCCGCCCGTCGCCGTGGTCGCGGCCGCGGAAGAAGTCGCCGGCCTCGAGGTCACCGTCGGCGAACTTGCCCGCGACGAAGCCGATCGCTCCGAGGGCGGCGACCAGAAGAAAGGCTCCGAAGCCGCCGAAGTACCCGGCGAAGCCAAGTGCCATACCGACCAACAGGCCGACCACAGCCATACTCATCGTGCGCTCCTAAGCCGAAGGTACGTGGTTACTGAAGTCGGGACTCCGGCTCTTCGTCGTCTTCCTCGTCGGGCAGCTTCACGTCGCTGACCGCGATATTGACCTCGACGACCTCAAGTCCCGTCATGCGCTCCACAGCGGAGATGACGTTCTCCCGCACATCACGGGCGACCTCCGCGATCGACACGCCGTAGTCGACGACGATCTCCAGGTCGAGCGCCGTCTGGACCTCGCCGACCTCGGCCTTCACCCCGCGCGACACGGACTTGGTGCCGCCGCCGGGGACCCGGTCGCGCACCGCGCCGAAGGTACGGGAGATGCCGCTGCCCATCGCGTGCACGCCCACCACGTCACGCGCCGCGAGACCGGCGATCTTCTCGACCACGCCGTCCGCGATGGTGGTCCGGCCGCGGGAGGCGGGGTTGCCGCCGCCGCGCTTGGCCGTGTCGGGCCTGCGGGACTCCTGGCCCGGTCCGTTGCCAGGGGTCTCGGACTGGTTCTGCTGCGGGGTCTCACTCATCGCCGTACGTCCCTCTCCGAGCGGTAGCGGATTCTGTACCCACGGTAGGTGTGCTTTCCCGGTTCCGCGCCGGGAATGCGGCAGGGTGGACGCATGACGGGTGACGGATCGTTGGGGCACGATGGGTTGGCGCAGGCCGTCCGCAGCAGGCTCGGACTGGGCAGGCTGCTGCCGCTGGGCGGTGCGGCGGACGGGGCATGGATCGCCGAGGAGGCGGCCGCGGCGGTGCTGCGGCGCGCAGCGGACGGGCTGCCGGGGACCGCGCTGGGCAGGCTGCGGATCGCTCCGGTGGAGACCGCAGCGGTTGGCGGTGCGGTGGTTCCGCCCCCGCCGAGCGCCCTGCTCCCCGGACCGCTTCGGGTCGAGGCCGAGGTCGAGGGGGTGCTCGGGGGAGAGTCGCTCCCGGCGGCGGTGGAGCAGCTGCGGGCCGCGCTGTTCGGCGCTGCCGCCGAAGCGCTGGGGCTAGGCGTGACCGAGGTGGACGTACGGGTGACGGGGCTGCTGGACGCCCGGCCGAATCCGTCGGCGGCGGTTGGGCCGGACAGGGGAGCCGCGGCTGTACGGGGCCCCGAGGCGCAGGCCGCGGCAGCCGTCCCCGGCGTCGCACACCTGACCGGAGCGCTGGGCGCCGCTGTGCACCGCACCGACGGTCATGTCCGGGTGGAGCTCGCGGTGTCCGCCGGGCGACGGGCCCTGGATGTGACGGGGGCGGTGCGGGCGGCGGTGGGCGCTGTGGCCGGGGCGGGCCGTACGGTGGCCGTGCTGGTCACAGCGGTGGAGCTGCCCTGACCGCCCCTGCCCTGACCGCCCCTGCTCTGGCCCGGCCCCTGTCCGGGGCCGGGCCGTCCCTCAGGGGCCGGGCGTTCAGAAACCGTGCCGGGAGCCGCCGTCGACCGGCAGCATGACCCCGGTGAGGTACGAGGCTCCCGGCGACAGCGCGAACGCGGCGACCCTGCCGAATTCCTCGGGCCGCCCGTACCGCCGCAGCGCAACCCCCGCCTCGGCCTTCGCGCGCGACGCCGCCGGATCGCCGCTGAGTGTGTCCAGCTGCCGCACCCGGTCCGTGTCGATGCGGCCCGGCAGCAGTCCGACGACCCGGATCCCGCGCGGGCCCACCTCGTCGGCGAGCGACTTGGCGAAACCGGCCAGACCGGGGCGCAGGCCGTTGGAGATCGTCAGGCCCGCGATGGGTTCGTACACCGAACCGGAGAGCACCAGGCCGATGACGCCGCCGTCGGACAGCTCGCCCGCCGCGGTGCGCGCGAGCCGTACCGCGCCCAGGAAGACGGCCTCGAAAGCGGTCCGCCACTGCTCGTCGGTGTTGTCGGCCGCCGAGCCGGGGGCCGGGCCGCCGACGCTGATGAGGATGCCGTCGAAGCGTCCGAACCGCTCCCGTGCGGTGGCGATCAGCCGGGCGGCGGACTCCGGGTCGCCGTTGTCCGCCGCCACCCCGATGACGCCGGGACCGAGCTCGGCCGCCGCCGCGCGCGCCGTCTTCTCCTCACGCCCGGTGATGATCACCTTTGCGCCGTCGGCCGCCAGCTCACGGGCGGATGCGAACCCCAGTCCCCTGGTGGCCCCGGTGACGATGTAGACGCGGTCCTTCAGTCCAAGATCCATGCTCCTATCCTGCATCCTCCTCGGGCGCGCCCAGCGCGCGGGCCAGCGCGAGAGCGGTGTTGACCAGACCGATGTGACTGAACGCCTGCGGGAAGTTGCCGAGCTGGCGTCCGGCCACCGGGTCGTACTCCTCGGCGAGCAGCCCCACGTCGTTGCGGAGAGCCAGCAGCTTCTCGAAGAGGGCCTCGGCCTCCTTCACCCGGCCGGTCATCCGCAGCGCGTCGGCCAGCCAGAAGGAGCAGACCAGGAATGTGCCCTCGTCGCCCGGCAGGCCGTCCACGGCGGGCCCCCCGGTGCTGTAGCGGCGTACCAGGCCGTCGTGGCTCAGCTCCGCGTACACGGCGTCGACCGTGCCGATCACCCGGGGGTCGTCCGGCGGCAGGAAGCCGACCTGGGGGATGAGCAGCGTCGCCGCGTCCAGTTCGGTGGAGCCGAACGACTGGGTGAACGTGTTGCGCTCCGGGTCGAAGCCCTTGTCGCACACCTCCTGGTGCACCTCGTCGCGCATCCGCCGCCAGCGCTCCACGTCCCCGTGCAGCTCCGGGTCGGCCTCCAGCGTGCGTACGGCCCTGTCGGCCGCCACCCACGCCATCACCTTGGAGTGCACGAAGTGGCGGCGCGGGCCGCGCACTTCCCACAGCCCCTCGTCCGGCTCACGCCAGCGCGCCTCCAGGAAGCCGAGCACGGCCAGCTGGAGGCTCCAGGCGTGCGGCTCGCTGGCCAGACCCGACGTGCGGGCCACGTACAGGGAGTCGATGACCTCGCCGTAGACATCGAGCTGCAGCTGGTTCACGGCTCCGTTCCCGGTCCGCACCGGCGCGGATCCCTCATGACCGCGCAGCCAGCCCAGCTCCGTCTCGGGCAGCCGCCGTTCGCCCGAGAGTCCGTACATGATCTGCAGGTCCTCGGGGCTGCCCGCGACCGCGCGCAGCAGCCAGTCACGCCAGGCCGCGGCCTCGTCCAGATAGCCGCAGGCCAGGAGCGCCCCGAGGGTGAGGGTGGAGTCACGCAGCCAGCAGAACCGGTAGTCCCAGTTGCGGACGCCCCCGATCTCCTCCGGCAGCGAGGTGGTCGGGGCGGCGACGATGCCGCCCGTCGGGGCGAAGGTGAGGGCCTTCAGGGTGATCAGCGAGCGGATCACGGCTTCGCGGTAGGGCCCCTGGTACCGGCAGCGGGACGACCACTCGTGCCAGTCCTCCAGAGCGTGCTCCAGTGCTTCGTACGGGTCGACGAGAGCGGGCCGCGGTTGTTGCGAGGGGTGCCAGGTGAGCACGAACGCCACCTTCTCGCCCGCGGCTACAGTGAACGACGAGCAGGTGGAGAAGTGGTGGCCGTAGGTCTTCACCTCCGGCTCGCTGCGCAGCCACACGGAGTCCGGGCCCGCCACCGCGACCCGGTGCCCGTCCGAGCGGCGCATCCACGGGACGACCGAGCCGTAGTCGAAGCGCAGGCGCAGCGTTCCCGCCATCTCCACCTCGCCGGACACGCCTTCGACGATCCGCATGATGTCCGGGGCGGTGTCGCGCTGCGGCATGAAGTCGGTGACCTTGACGGTGCCGGTCCCCGTCTCCCAGACCGACTCCAGGACGAGGGATTCGTCCAGGTAGCTCCGCCTGGTGCAGGCGCCCGCTCCGGCGGGGGCGAGGCGCCAGTGCCCGTTCTCCTCGTCGCCGAGCAGGGAGGCGAAGCACGCGGCCGAGTCGAAGCGGGGCAGGCACAGCCAGTCGATGGAGCCGTCCTTGCCGACCAGGGCGGCCGTCTGCAGATCGCCGATGAGGGCGTAGTCCTCGATACGTTGGTTCACGATGTGGCGTGTTCCCGGGAGGCGCCCGTGTTAAGCGGCGGCGGCCACCGGTTCGGGTGCGGTCTCCGTCTCGGCCGCGGCGCGGTCGCGCTTCTCACGGCGTACGAGGATCACGAATCCGATGGGGACTCCGGCGGTGAACAGCCACCACTGGACCGCGTACGCCATGTGCGGGCCGATGTCCGAGTGTTCGGGTGCCGGGATCAGCTGCGGTGTGCCGCCCTTGGGTACCGGCGCGGTCTGCTCGATGTAACCGCCGAGCACCGGCCTGCCGAGCGCCTTCGCCTGCTGGGCACTGTTGATCAGCATCACCTGGCGGGGAGGGAGCCCCCGGACGTCCTTGATCCCGCTGTCCCCGGTCGTCTGGTCGGCCATCAGCCGGCCGGTCACCGTCAGCCTGCCCCTGGGGGCGGCCGGGATCCTGGGCAGTGTCGTCTGGCTTCCGTTGTCCGGGATCCAGCCGCGGTTGATGAGTACGGTCCTGCCGCCGTCCAGGACGAAGGGCGTCAGCACGTGGTACCCGACGGTTCCGTCGGCCGATGTCCTGCGCCGCACGACGACCTCGTGCGCGGTGTCGTAACGGCCGGTCGCCGTCACCTGACGCCAGTACTGGTCGTACGGCACGGTGTGGCCGGGCGATGTGAGGTCGCCGACCGGCACGGGTCTCGACTTGAGGTTCTCGCCGATGAGCGCGTTCTGCGCGACCTTGTGCTCGTGACGGTGCAGCTGCCAGAAGCCCAGCTTGACCATCGTCGGCATCAGGACGACTGAGACAAGGGCGAGAATCACCCACTGCCGTGACAACAGGAAGCGGTACACGTCTTTGAAGGTACCTGGCCGGGGAGTCCCCCCGGACGGGGGGTCCCGCCGGGGGACATAGCCGGGCAGAGTCATACCTTGTCGACGATGCCCTCCTTCCCCTCCGCGCGAGCGCAGTGCCCGCCGCAGTACCACTCACCGTCCACCTCCACGCCCTGCCCGATCACCCGGACACGGCAGTGCTCGCAGATGGGCGCCATGCGGTGAATGGCGCAGGAGAAGCAGTCGAAGACATGCACCGCGCCCTGTGCGTGGACTTCGAAGGACATGCCGTAGTCGTTTCCGCATACCTCGCAACGTGCCATGCGCCACAGGGTGGGACGCACAGGCGCCGGCGGGCGAGCGGGTGCCGGGCGAGTCGCCCGGCAATCACCCGTCTGCCGGGGTGCGGGCGATGTCGCGCAGGAGCTGTGTGAAGGCGGCCTCGTCGATGACCGGGGTGCCGAAGGTCCTCGCCTTGACCGTCTTGGAAGTGGCCGAGTCCGGGTCGTTGGTGACGAGCAGGCTGGTCAGCCGGGAGAGGCTCGTCGCCACATGCAGCCCGGCCTCCGTCGCCCGGTCCTCCAGCAGCTCGCGGTCGACCGACGTGTCGCCCGAGAACGCCACCCGCATCCCCTGTGCCAGCGGCTTCCCCGGCTCGTAGCGCCCCGGATTCGGGTAGGGGCAGGCCGGCCGCTTCCTGGCCGGGCGCCAGCTGCCCTGCCGGTACGAGGCCTGGTGTCCTACGCGTGGTGCGGCAGGGGCGTCGGACCACTCGGTGAGCGGCCGGCACTCTAGGAGCGGGAGCCGTACACCGCCCCTGGCCGCCGCGTGCAGACTCGGGCGGAACGCCTCGGCCAGCACCCGGGCGTCGTCCAGCGCGTGGTGGGCACGTTCCTGCACGACACCGAAGTGCGCGGCAAGCGACTCCAGCTTGTGGTTGGGCAGCGGCAGGGCGAGCTCCTTGGAGAGCGCGATGGTGCACAGCCGCTGGCGGACCGGGGCGGTGCACCGCGCACGGGCGTATTCCCTGGCGATCATCTGCCAGTCGAAGATCGCGTTGTGCGCCACCAGCACACGGCCGTCCAGCCGTTCGGCGAAGTCGGCCGCGATCTCCGGGAAGAGCGGGGCGCCCTCCAGTACGTCACTGGTCAGACCGTGGATCCAGACGGGCCCGGGATCCCGCTCCGGATTGACGAGCGTGTACCAGTGGTCCTCGACATCGCCCCGGGCGTCCAGCCGGTAGACGGCAGCGGAGATTATCCGGTCGTCGCGTGCGAGGCCGGTGGTCTCCACGTCGACGACCGCGTACCCCTGCGGGTAGGCGGCCGGCCACGGTGTCGCTGCTGTCTGGCGGTCGTCGAGCATGGTCACAGAGAATACGGGCCCCTGCCGACAACAAGGGAATCACGGTGCGGACCGGCTCGGCCGGCCCCGGCCGCCGCTGCCCGGGTGCGGGCCGTCCCCGTACGGTTTCCGTTGCCCCGCAGCCGATGTGAGGGGGTGTCGGGTCCGCACCGGCGCCCGCGGTGGTGGCCGGTGCGGTGGGCCCGGACCGGGATGAGAGTCTGGGCCGATGACTGACTCCTCCCACGACGAGCCCCACCACAAGGGTCTCGGAGCGCGCCTCAACTGGCTTCGGGCCGCCGTACTCGGCGCCAACGACGGTGTGGTGTCGACCGCGGGCATCGTCGTCGGTGTCGCCGGCGCCACCGGCTCGCGTACCGCGCTGCTCACCGCCGGTCTCTCCGGACTGCTCGCCGGGTCCATGTCGATGGCGGCGGGGGAGTATGTGTCCGTCTCCACCCAGCGCGACTCGGAGAAGGCCGCGCTCGCCCTGGAGAAGCGCGAGCTGCGTGAGACCCCGGCTGCCGAACTCGACGAGCTGACCCGGCTCCTGGAGGGGAAGGGCCTCTCGGCCGACCTCGCCCGGGAGGCCGCCGAGCAGCTCACCGAGCGCGACGCCCTGCGCGCGCACGCCGAGGTGGAGCTGGGCATCGACCCCGACGATCTCACCAGCCCCTGGCACGCGGCGGGCGCCAGTTTCGCCGCGTTCACGGCGGGTGCGCTCCTGCCCCTGCTGGCCATCGTGCTGCCGCCCGCCTCGGTCCGGCTCTACGTCACGGTCCTCTCGGTCCTGGCGGCGCTGGCGCTGGCGGGCTGGTGGAGCGCCCGGTCGGGCTCCGCCCCGGTGCGGCCCGCCGTGCTGCGGAACATGGCCGGGGGAGCGCTGGCCATGGGGGTGACGTACGCGGCCGGCGCACTGCTGGGCGCGGCGGGGGTCTGAGCCGCCAGGGGCGGGCACGGGCTGCGCGGGACGCCCTCCGCCCCATGGTGCGGACAAGGTATGCACCAAGTACTCAAGAGCCGCTCCGGCGGCGCCGATTGGTGGAACTCACCAAAAGACGCTGACAGAATGTCTCGCATACTTGTCGGTAACAACGTCTAGCCGGGGCCGATCCGGCGGCCTTACCGTGCTCACATGCCGAACCTGCCCGATGTCGTGCTGTGGTCCATACCGGCCTTCGTTCTGCTCACCGTCGTGGAGATGGCGAGCTACCGGTTCCATCCGGACGAGGACTCCGCGGGCTACGGGACCAGAGACGCCGTCACCAGCGTCGGTATGGGCCTGGGCAGCCTGGTCTTCGATTTCCTCTGGAAGATCCCGATCGTCGCGATCTACACGGCGGTGTACGAACTCACCCCGCTGCGCATCCCCGTCCTGTGGTGGACCGTCCCGCTGATGCTGCTCGGCCAGGACTTCTTCTACTACTGGTCCCACCGTGGCCACCACGTGGTCCGCGTCCTGTGGGCCTGCCATGTCGTGCACCACTCCAGCCGCAAGTTCAACCTCACCACCGCGCTGCGCCAGCCCTGGACGTCACTGACCGTCTGGCCGTTCTACGTCCCGCTGATCGCCCTCGGTGTGCATCCGGCCGCGCTCGCCTTCTGCTCGTCCGCCAACCTCGTCTACCAGTTCTGGGTGCACACCGAGCGGGTCGGCAAACTGCCCCGGCCCTTCGAGTACGTACTCAACACGCCCTCCCACCACCGGGTGCACCACGCATCGCAGGGCGGCTATCTGGACCGAAACTTCGGCGGCATCCTCATCGTCTGGGACCGGCTGTTCGGATCCTTCACACCGGAGACCCTGCGGCCGGTGTTCGGGCTGACCAAGAACATCGAGACCTACAACCCGCTGCGGGTCGCGACGCACGAGTACGTGGCGATTGCCCGCGACGTACGGGCCGCGACGAACTGGCGCGAGCGTGCGGGGCGGGTCTTCGGCGGGCCGGGCTGGCAGCCGGCGCCGGCGGCCGCGGCGGCCGCCGTCCCGGCGGAGCCCGCCACGGCGGCCGCCGTCCCGGCGGAGCCCGCCACGGCGGCCGCCGTCCCGGCGGAGCCCGCCACGGCGGCCGCCGTCCCGGCGGAGCCCGCCACGGCGGCCGCACTCACCGCCCCCGCTCTCACCGCCCCCGCTCTCACCGCCCCCGCTCTCACCGCCCCCGCACTCACCGCCCCCGCACTCACCGCCCCCGCCCCCGCCCTCGGCGAGACCCCGACCGAGCCCATCGCGTGACGCCGGAGCGGGAGAGGGCCGCGCGGCTGCTGCTGCTCGCCTACACGCTCGCGGCCCTCACCGACCTCTGCGCGCTCCTGGCACACGGACACACCGCCCAGGGCCTCCACGCGGCGGCCAAGCCCCTCCTGATGCCGCTGCTCGCAGCCCAGGTGTACGTCCGGGGCGCGCCCCGGCTGCTGATCGCCGCGCTGCTGTTCGGCTGGGGCGGCGACACCCTGCTCCTGATCGA
Source organism: Streptomyces sp. NBC_00859 (assembly GCF_045161865.1). Classification (NCBI taxonomy): domain Bacteria; kingdom Bacillati; phylum Actinomycetota; class Actinomycetes; order Kitasatosporales; family Streptomycetaceae; genus Streptomyces; species Streptomyces sp. NBC_00859. The sequence goes on from NZ_CP108826.1 coordinate 6,337,386, forward strand.
CGCGCAGCCCGCCTTTCTCGCCGGGATGGCGCTCTTCGCCGCCGGACACCTCTGTTATCTGGTGCTCTTCGGCCGCGGCCGGACGAGCCCGTACCTCGGGATGGGGTACGCGGTGGCGCTCGCCGCCACGGCCACCGTGCTGCTGCCCGCTCTCCCGGCGGGACTGCGGATCCCGGTGGCCGGGTACTCGCTGCTGCTCACCGCCATGGCGTACCGGGCGAGCGGTCCCGGGCTGCGGGCCGGGCTAGGCGGGGCGCTCTTCCTGGTCTCGGACACTCTGATCGCCACGGGGATCGCGGACCTTCCGCGGCCGCCGGCCGCCGACTTCTGGATCATGGCCACCTATGTGGCGGCTCAGTCCCTGCTGGCCGCCGGGGTGCTCGGTTTCCGGACCGGGCCGGCCTCCGCGTACCGTGAGGCTCGTACATCTGTCTGATCAGCAAGGATCCGCCCCATGCGCGCCACCGTCATCCACGCCCCTCACGACATACGGGTGGAAGAGGTGCCGGACCCCGAGGTCCAGCAGCCCACCGACGTCGTCGTCCGTGTCCTGCGCGCCTGCATCTGCGGCAGCGACCTCTGGGCCTACCGGGGCGTGGCCGCCCGTGTCCCCGGGCAGCGCATCGGCCACGAGTTCCTCGGCATCGTCGAGGAGGCCGGTTCCGACGTGCGCGGCTTCGCCGCCGGTGACCTCGTCGTCGCGCCCTTCGTCTGGTCCGACGGCACCTGCGAGTACTGCGCCGAGGGGCTGACCACCTCCTGCCCGCGGGGCGGCTTCTGGGGCTCGGTCGGCTCCGACGGCGGCCAGGGCGAAGCGGTCCGAGTGCCCTTCGCCGACGCCACCCTCGTCGGGCTCCCGGCCGCCGCCGCGTCCGACGACCGGCTGCTCACCGGGCTCCTCGCGCTCTCCGACGTCCTGGGCACCGGCCACCACGCCGCCGTCGGCGCGGGTGTGCGGCCCGGCAGCACGGTGGCCGTCGTCGGTGACGGAGCGGTCGGGCTCTGCGGCGTTCTGGCCGCCAAGCGGCTCGGCGCCGACCGCATCATCGCGCTCGGCCGCCACCAGGCCCGTACGGACATCGCCAGGACCTTCGGCGCCACGGACATCGTCGCGGTCCGCGGCGACGAAGCCGTCGCCGCGGTGCGCGAACTGACCGCGGGCCAGGGGGCGCACGCCGTGATCGAGGCCGTCGGCACCGAACAGTCGATGGCCACCGCCGTCGGCATCACCCGCGACGGCGGGGCCATCGGTTACGTCGGTGTCCCGCACGGCAGCGGCACCGGGCTCGACCTCAGCGACATGTTCAACCGCAACATCGCACTGCGCGGCGGTGTCGCCCCGGTGCGCACCTACATTCCCGAGCTGCTCCCCGACGTCCTCGACGGCACGATCGACCCGTCCCCCGTCTTCGACCGGACCGTCGGCCTCGACGAGGTGCCGGACGGCTACCGGGCGATGGACGAGCGCACCGCGCTCAAGGTGCTGGTGAAGTAACGCCGTGGTCCCGGTGCCCCGGCCCGCCGGGGCTACCGGGTGACCGCGTGCAGGGCGTCGGCCAGGCCCGCCCCGTAGAAACCGTTGTGGGCCCGGCCGCCCTCGCAGACCGCGTCGGGCCTGCCGTCGCCGTCAGCGTCGACGGGGTACGGCTTCGGGCAGGCGAGCCTGTCCGCCTCCGCGTACAGCAGTGCCTTGACCAGCGCGGGCGAGGCGTGCGGATGCCGGGACTCGATCAGGGCCACCACCCCGGCGACATGCGGGGACGCCATCGACGTACCGGCCATGTAGGCGTATCCGCCGCCCGGCACGGGGCCGAGGACCGCGCTGCTGGTGGCCGGGGCCTCGGGGGGCTGGTACGCGGCCGAGTCGCCGCCCGGAGCCGCGATGTCGACGACACCGAGACCGTAGTTGGAGTAGGAGGACTTCAGCGTCCTTGAGCCCGTCGCGGACACCGTGACGACACCCGGCAACTGGGCCGGGATGTCAGGGCACTTCGACGGGTCCACCGTGCGCGGGGCCGCCGTGCCGTCGTCCGGGCTCAGCGGGTCGGTGACCGAGTGCGATGCGAGGTCGTACCCCTCGTTGGCGGCCGCCGCTACGTTGACCGCGCCCTTGCGTTCCGCGTAACGCGAGGCGCGGGTGACCGAGTCGACCAGGGCCCTCTGGTCCGGGTCGTCCGTGCAGTTGAAGTACCACGGGTCGGTGAAATAGCTGTTGTTGGTCACCCCGGCACCGTGGTCGGCGGCCCAGATGAAGCCGCAGACGACGGCTTCCGTGTAGAAGAACCCCGCCGTGGTGCCCACCTTGATGCCCGCCACCCTCACACCGGGGGCGACACCGGTGATACCTGTGCCGTTCCGCGCGCCCGCGATCTCGCCCGCCACATGCGTGCCGTGCGGGCTGTCACCGGCGGCCGGCCGCCAGGCGCCGTCCTTCGTGTCGGGCCTGCCCGTCGTGCAGTCGGCCGAGGCCCGGCGGTCGAAGTTGGGGGCGATGTCCGGGTGGGTGTCGTCGACACCCGTGTCGATCACCGCCACCGTCACATCGCGGCTGCCGAGCGTCACCTTGTGCGCCTGGTCCGCCCTGATGGCCCTCATGTCCCACTGGAGCGGCTCCATCGGATCCTCACCCGGCGCGGCTTTCGCCGCCAGGGCCTTCTGCTGCTGCGCCGTGAGCTTCAGCGGGGTGCCCGAGTCCACCGGCGGCCGGGCGGGCAGCGGTTCGGTGCGGGTGGCGCCGGCCGAATCCACCCCGGGGGCCCGGCGGACCGTCCGCGCGAAGTCCGGGGCCGACGAGTGCGCGACGATCACCCCCACCTCGTCGTACGCGATGACCACGGTCCCGCCCGCCCGGGAGACGGCCCGCTCCGCCGAGGCGACAGCGCGGTGCCCGGTACCGGTGTTCACGACGTACGACATGCCGGGGCCGGAGGCGGGTGCCGGGCCTCCGGCGGGCTCCGCTGCTGCCGGGCCCGGCAGCAGACCGAGCGAGGCGACGAGTGCCAGTCCGGCCGGCAGCGCGAGTGCGCGCCACGGGCGTGATGCCAGACGATCCATGGGTTCTCCACATCATCCGAGACCAACCACCCTTGCTGCGGAGTGCAGTTGGGCGGTACGTGAAGCTATCGCCGGTCCTCGCGACCAGCAATCGGTACAGCGGGAACGGCCGGGCGTTGAACCACACCGCCGTGCGCTCCGTGCCCCTGTCGGAGGTCCTGGACCTCCGGCCCTTCCGCACCCAGCCACCGCACTCACGTCGCGAGGAGAAACCGTGGCCACCGATGCACCGCAACCCCCGGACGGAACGGGCGCAGGCCCCGGCCGGCCCACGACAGAGCTGTTCGCCGATGTGCAGCGGAGCGCGGAGTTCGGCGAACTGCGCCGCGCCCACCGCTCCTTCGCCTTCCCGCTGACCGTCGGCTTCATCGCCTGGTACCTGCTGTACGTCCTGCTGTCGAGCTACGCGGGCGGCTTCATGGGCACCACAGTCGTCGGCAACATCAACGTGGCCCTGGTCCTGGGGCTCGGACAGTTCCTCACCACCTTCCTGATCGCGTGGTTCTACTCGCGGCACGCCGCGACCCGGCTCGACCCGAAGGGCGCCGCGATCAAGTCCCGTATGGAGGAAGGCTCATGAACCCCGCAGTCCAGCTCGCCGCATCGGCCACCACTCAGCACCGGCCCCTGATCATCACGCTGTTCGCGGTCTTCGTCGTCGCCACGCTCGTCATCACGGTCTGGGCCGGCCGCCGGACCAGGAGCGCGGCGGACTTCTACGCGGGCGGCCGGCAGTTCTCCGCGTTCCAGAACGGGCTCGCGGTCTCCGGCGACTACATGTCGGCCGCGTCGTTCCTCGGCATCGCGGGAGCCATCGCCCTCTTCGGCTACGACGGCTTCCTCTACTCGATCGGCTTCCTGGTCGCCTGGCTGGTCGCCCTGCTGCTCGTCGCCGAGCCGCTGCGCAACTCCGGCCGCTACACGATGGGCGACGTCCTCGCGTACCGGATGCGCCAGCGCCCCGTCCGCACCGCGGCCGGGGCCTCCACCATCGTCGTCTCGATCTTCTATCTGCTGGCCCAGATGGCGGGCGCGGGCGTCCTGGTGTCGCTGCTGCTCGGCATCACCAGCGACGCGGGGAAGATCGCCATCGTCGCGCTGGTCGGGCTCCTGATGATCGTGTACGTCACGATCGGCGGGATGAAGGGCACCACCTGGGTGCAGATGGTCAAGGCCGTCCTGCTGATCGCCGGAACCGTCCTCATCACGTTCCTGATCCTGCTGAAGTTCCACTTCAACGTCTCCGACCTGCTGGGCTCGGCCGCGTCGAACAGCGGCAAGGGGAAGGCGTTCCTGGAGCCCGGTCTCAAGTACGGCGCCACGGGCACCTCCAAGCTGGACTTCATCTCGCTCGGCATCGCCCTGGTGCTCGGTACGGCGGGCCTGCCGCACATCCTGATCCGCTTCTACACAGTGCCGACGGCCAAAGCCGCCCGCAAGTCGGTGAACTGGGCGATCGGCATCATCGGCGCCTTCTACCTGATGACGATCGTGCTCGGATTCGGCGCCGCCGCCCTGCTCAAGCCGGCGGACATCATCGCGTCCAACCCGGCCGGCAACACGGCGGCCCCGCTCGCGGCCATGGAGATCGGCGGCGGCGCGGGCTCCACCGGCGGGTCGGTCCTGCTCGCGGTGATCTCCGCGGTCGCCTTCGCCACCATCCTCGCGGTGGTCGCCGGTCTGACCCTGGCCTCCTCCTCGTCGTTCGCGCACGACATCTACGCCAACGTCATCCGCAAGGGAAAGGCGACCGAGAAGGAGGAGATGCGCGCGGCCCGCTGGGCGACCGTGGTCATCGGCGCCGTCGCCATCGTGCTGGGCGCCTTCGCCCGCGATCTGAACGTCGCCGGCCTCGTCGCACTCGCCTTCGCGGTCGCCGCCTCCGCCAACCTGCCGACCCTGCTCTACAGCCTCTTCTGGAAGAGGTTCACCACCATGGGAGCCCTCTGGTCCATCTACGGGGGCCTCGTCTCCTCCGTGGTGCTCGTGCTCTTCTCGCCGGTCGTCTCGGGGAAGCCCACCTCGATGTTCAAGGGCGTCGACTTCGCCTGGTTCCCGCTGGAGAATCCGGGCCTCATCTCGATCCCCCTGGGATTCCTGCTCGGCTGGCTGGGCTCCCTGCTCTCCAAGGAGGAGCCCGACAAGGGCAAGTACGCCGAGCTGGAGGTCAGGTCCCTCACCGGGTTCGGGGCGCACTGACCGGGGGCCGCGCAGGTCGGACTAGGTGACGGCCGCGGGGGCCCCGTCGTAGGGATCTACGACGGGGCCCCCGCCTGCCTCGTGGTAATCGGACCTGTCGTTGTCACAGGTGTCGCGTACGCTCGGTGGCGTACACGTTCACGTTTCCGTCTTCGGGGAGGGGGCCCACCGTGCTCATCGACACCTTTGGCCGAGTGGCCACTGACCTGCGGGTATCACTCACAGACCGCTGCAACCTGCGCTGCACGTACTGCATGCCGGAAGAGGGCCTGCAGTGGCTCGCCAAGCCGGATCTGCTCACGGACGACGAAATCGTCCGGCTGATCCGCGTCGCCGTGACCGACCTGGGGATCACCCAGGTCCGCTTCACCGGGGGTGAGCCGCTGCTGCGCCCCGGACTCGTCGGCATCGTCGAGCGCGTCGCGGCCCTGGAGCCGCGGCCCCGGATGTCCCTCACCACCAATGGCATCGGCCTCAAGCGAACCGCTCGGGCCCTGGCCGCCGCGGGCCTCGACCGGGTCAACGTCTCGCTCGACACCCTGCGCCCGGACGTGTTCAAGACCCTGACCCGCAGGGACCGGCACCAAGATGTGCTGGACGGCCTGGAGGCCGCCCGCACCGAGGGACTCACCCCGGTGAAGGTCAACACTGTGCTGATGCCGGGGCTCAACGACGACGAGGCACCGGACCTGCTCGCCTGGGCCGTGGCGAACGACTACGAACTGCGCTTCATCGAACAGATGCCGCTCGACGCCCAGCACGGCTGGAAGCGCGACGGGATGATCACCGCGGGTGACATCCTCCAGTCGCTGCGTACCCGCTTCACCCTGACCGATGAGGGCACCGCAGAGCGCGGTTCGGCGCCCGCCGAGCGCTGGGTGGTCGACGGCGGACCTCACCGGGTCGGGGTCATCGGCTCGGTCACCCGCCCCTTCTGCGCCGCCTGCGACCGCACCCGGCTCACCGCGGACGGACAGGTGCGTACCTGCCTCTTCGCCCGCGAGGAGTCTGACCTGCGCGCCGCGCTCCGCTCCGGAGCGTCCGACGGGGAGATCGCCCGGCTCTGGAAGCTGGCGATGTGGGGGAAGAAGGCGGGATCCGGGCTGGACGACCCTTCGTTCCTCCAGCCCGACCGGCCCATGTCGGCGATCGGCGGCTGACGGGCTCCGGCCCGGCCGCTGACGGTCCGCCCCGTGCCCGATGGGCTACTGCGCACCACCGCTCGGGGTGTCCCGCTCCCACTCGGCCAGATCCACCACGTCCTTGAGGAAGCCGCGCACCCCGAGGAACTGGGACAGGTGTTCCCGGTGTTCCGCGCAGGCCAGCCAGGTCTTCCGGCGTTCCGGGGTGTGCAGCTTCGGGTTGTTCCACGCCAGTACCCAGAGTGCGTCGGCGCGGCAGCCCTTGGCCGAGCAGACCGGGGCGGGCGGGACCGGACCGGAACCGGTGGCGTCAGGGGAGTTCACACCTCAACCCTAGGCCAACGCATCGCCGTTACCGACCGGCGGCGGTCCTGGCAGGGCCGCGGAAAAGGGCGACGCCGAGCAGCCACGGGGGGAGCTGCCCGGCGTCGGTCCGTCGCTCCGACGGGGGATGCGGAGCGCCTGCAAAGTATGTCACGGGCCAATGGGCCTGCGGCACCGGAACTTCATGATTGATCTGAGCTTTTCTTGAGCTTTGACACCGGCGGAGATCCGGCGGGGTCTCAGCTCTGCCCGGCGGCCCGGTGCTCACGCTCCGTGGTGGCCGACCCGTCCGCCGATTCCGCCCCCGGTACCACGGACGACGGTTCGAGCACCGGCCGTACCGGCGCGGGGACGAACGTGGTGGGAAGACCCGGGGCGTTCTCCCGGCCGGCGTTCGCGATCACCACGGCCACGTACGGGAGGAAGGCACCGAGGATCAGAGTGCCGATCGCCACCGGCCGTGCCACGTTCCACAGGGCCGCGGTCAGGATGACCGCGACGGTCCGCACCGTCATCGAGATGATGTAGCGGCGCTGCCTGCCGCGGACGTCCTCGTCGAGACCCGTGCGGGCCTCCGTGATCCGGAAGACCTCACCACTGCTCTGCTTCCGCATTGCGCTCCACCACCCGATTCCTGCGCCGGACTCACCCCGGACCGGACGCCATCACGTTACGCCGATGCTCCGACGCCGATAAGACCGGGGCGCGCCCGTTCCGGACGTACCCGGGGGCGCACGGGCTCGTATGGAGCTGTCCGACATGCGCCGTATGGAGGATGGGCCGAAACTGAGGCCCACGTGTACACAGCAGCCGCATCGGAGGCGACATGAATTGGTTGTGGGCCATCATCGTGGGGCTGGTGCTCGGTCTGATCGCCAAGGCGATCATCCCGGGCAAGCAGCAGATCCCGCTGTGGCTGACCGTGATCTGCGGCATCCTGGGCAGCGTGCTGGGCAACTGGGCGGCGACCGGCCTGGGGGTCAACGACACGAACGGCATCGACTGGATCAGGCATCTGCTCCAGCTGATCGGCGCCGTGATCGTCGTCGGCGTCGGCGACAAGCTCTGGACCGGGATCCGGGGCAAGAGACACGCCACCTGACACCACGAACGCGTGAGGGGCGACCGGTACGAACCGGCCGTCCCTCACGCCTGCGCGGCGCGCGGCCACCCGGCCGGGCGGTTATCCGCCGGCGACCTCGACAGCCGCCAGGTTCTTCTTGCCGCGGCGCAGCACCAGCCACCGGCCGTGCAGCAGATCCTGGCGTGCGGGCACGGCGTCCTCTGCGGTGACCTTCACGTTGTTCACGTACGCCCCGCCCTCCTTGACGGCGCGGCGGGCCGCCGACCGGCTCGGCACCAGACCCGTCGCGGCGAGCAGTTCCACGACCGGGACGAGTTCGCCGACCTTGGTGTGCGGCAGCTCACAGAGCGCGGCGCTCAGCGTCGCCTCGTCGAGTTCCGTGAGCTCACCCTGGCCGAACAGAGCCCTGGACGCCGCGACGACCGCAGCGCACTGGTCCGCGCCGTGCACCAGCGTCGTCAGCTCCTCGGCCAGCGAACGCTGAGCGGCCCGCGCCTGCGGACGCTCCGCGGTGAGCTGCTCCAGCTCCTCCAGCTCCGCGCGGCTCTTGAAGCTGAGGATGCGGTTGTACGTGGAGACGTCGCGGTCGTCCACGTTCAGCCAGAACTGGTAGAACGCGTACGGCGTGGTCATCTCCGCGTCGAGCCAGACGGCTCCGCTCTCCGACTTGCCGAACTTGGTGCCGTCCGCCTTCACCATCAGCGGGGTGCCCAGTGCGTGCACGGACGCGTCGGGCTCCAGGCGGTGGATCAGATCGATGCCCGCCGTGAGGTTGCCCCACTGGTCGCTGCCGCCCTGCTGGAGGGTGCAGCCGTACCGCCGGTACAGCTCCAGGAAGTCCATTCCCTGGAGCAGCTGGTAGCTGAACTCCGTGTAGCTGATGCCCTGTTCGGACTCCAGGCGGCGGGCGACCGACTCCTTGGTGAGCATCTTGTTCACCCGGAAGTGCTTGCCGATGTCCCGCAGGAACTCGATCGCGGACATGCCCGCGGTCCAGTCCAGGTTGTTGACCATGACTGCCGCGTTCTCGCCCTCGAAGGAGAGGAACGGCTCGATCTGGGAGCGCAGCCGGCCCACCCAGTTGGCGATCGTCTCCGGATCGTTCAGGGTGCGCTCGGCCGTCGGCCGCGGATCGCCGATCTGGCCGGTGGCCCCGCCCACCAGCGCCAGCGGCCGGTGCCCGGCCTGCTGGAGCCTGCGAACGGTGAGGACCTGCACGAGGTGGCCCACGTGCAGGCTCGCCGCCGTCGGGTCGAAGCCGCAATAGAAGGTGACGGGACCGTCCGCGAGCGCCTTGCGCAATGCGTCCTCGTCAGTGGAGAGGGCGAAGAGCCCCCGCCACTTCAGCTCGTCGACGATGTCCGTCACGGGTCTCGCGTCTCCTTCGGTGTGGCTGGAAGTACGTCCCAGAGGTTATACGCCCTGGCTGACGGAACTCATATTGAAATCCGGGATGCGCAGGGCGGGCATCGCGGCGCGGGTGAACCAGTCGCCCCACTCGCGCGGCAGCGTCCGTTCCGTACGCCCGGCCTCGGTGGCCCGGGAGAGCAGATCGACCGGCGACTCGTTGAAGCGGAAGTTGTTCACCTCACCTGTGACCTCGCCGTTCTCCACGAGGTAGACGCCGTCCCTGGTCAGCCCGGTCAGCAGCATCGTCGCCGGGTCGACCTCCCTGATGTACCAGAGGCAGGTCAGCAGCAGGGCGGGCCCGTCATGGCCCGAAGCGGCCACCATCTCCTCCAGCGAGCGCTCCCCGCCGCCGTCCAGGACCAGATTGCTGATGGCGGGGGCCACCGGGAGGCCGGTCAGCTCCGCGCTGTGCCGGGTGGTGACCAGGCGCTCGAGGCGGCCTTCGCGCATCCAGTCGGTACGGGAGAGCGGCAGGCCGTTGTCGAAGACCGACGCATCGTCGCCCGAGGAGTGGGCGAGGACGAACGGCGCCGACTCCAGACCGGGCTCGGCCGGATCGCTGCGCAGGGTCAGCGGAAGCGGGGAGAGCCGGTCGCCCAGCCGGGTGCCGCCGCCGGGGCGGGAGAAGACCGTACGGCCCTCCGCCGCGTCCCGGGCGGCCGACGACCAGAACTGGTGGATCAGCAGATCGGCCACGGCGGTCGGCGGCAGCAGCGTCTCGTACCGGCCGGCGGGCAGCGCGATCCGGCGCTCGGCCCAGCGCAGCCGCTGCGCCAGCTCGGCGTCCAGGGCGGCCGGGTCGACGTCGGTGAAGTCACGCGTCGCCCGGCCCGCCCAGGCGGAACGGGACCGGTCGGGGGACTTGGCGTTCAGCTCCAGCGTGCCGTTCGGCTGGTCGTGGCGCAGCCGCAGACCGGTGGACGTGCCGAGGTAGCTGGAGGTCGTCTCGTGACTGGCGAAGCCGTACAGCTCCCGCCCGCCCGCCCGAGCGCGGGCGAAGGACTCGCCCAGCGCCGGTGCGAACGCGTCGAAGACCGCCGGTGTCGTCTCGCCGGGCGCTCCGGTGAAATCGGCGGACGCGGGTACCCCGGTGACCAGCGGCCGGGCGTCCTCGGCCGGTGAGCCGGCACGGGCGGCGGCCTCCGCGGCCCGGACCAGCGGTTCGAGGTCGCCGGCGGTCACCGCCGACCGGGAGACGACACCGGAGGCGGTACCTTCCCTGCCGTCGACCGTCGCGATGACGGTGAGGGTCCGGCCGCGGGTCACACCGTTGGTCGTCAGCGTGTTCCCGGCCCAGCGCAGGTTGGCGCTCGAATGTTCGTCGGCGATGACGGCGCAACCGTCCGTGGTGGAGAGCGCCAGGGCACGCTCGACGATCTCGTGCGGCCTGCTGGTGCGGTTCGACGGGGTCATCGCCCGGCCTCCTGGGTGGTGTTCAGGATGTTGACGCCCCGGAAGAGGGCGGACGGACAGCCGTGCGAGACCGAAGCGACCTGGCCCGGCTGGGCCTTGCCGCAGTTGAAGGCGCCACCCAGTACGTACGTCTGCGGACCGCCCACCTTCTCCATCGAGCCCCAGAATTCCGTGGTCGTCGCCTGGTAGGCGACGTCCCGCAGCTGACCGGCCAGCCGGCCGTTCTCGATCCGGTAGAACCGCTGACCGGTGAACTGGAAGTTGTAGCGCTGCATGTCGATCGACCACGACCGGTCGCCCACCACGTAGATCCCGCGCTCGACGCCCCCGATCAGATCCTCCGTGGAGACCCCGCCGGGCTCCGGCGCCAGCGACACATTGGCCATCCGCTGCACCGGGACATGAGCGGGGGAGTCCGCGTACGCGCAGCCGTTGGACCGGCCGAGACCCGTCAGCTTCGCGATCCTGCGGTCCAGCTGGTACCCGACCAGTGTGCCGTCCCTGATCAGGTCCCAGGACTGCGCCTCGACGCCCTCGTCGTCGAACCCGACGGTGGCCAGGCCGTGTTCGGCGGTTCTGTCGCCCGTCACATTCATCACGGGGGAGCCGTAGGCCAGCTTCCCGAGCTGGTCGAACGTGGCGAAGGAGGTCCCCGCGTACGCGGCCTCGTACCCCAGCGCCCGGTCCAGCTCGGTGGCGTGCCCGATCGACTCGTGGATGGTCAGCCAGAGGTTGGACGGGTCGACGACCAGGTCGTACGCCCCCGCGTCGACACTCGGCGCCCGCATCTTCTCGGCGAGCAATTCCGGGATCCGCTCCAGCTCGGCGTCCCAGTCCCACCCGGTGCCGGTCAGGTACTCCCAGCCGCGCCCGGCAGGCGGTGCGAGGGTGCGCATCGAGTCGAACTCACCGGTGCCCGCGTCCACCGCCACGGCGGTGAGCTGCGGATGCAGCCGGACCCGCTGCTGCGTGGTGACGGTGCCCGCGGTGTCCGCGTAGAACTTGTTCTCGACCACCGTCATCAGCGAGGCGTCCACGTGGGCGACGCCGTCCGCCCGCAGCAGCCGCGCCGACCAGTCGGCCAGCAGCGCGGTCTTGTCCTCGGCGGGTACGGAGAAGGGGTCCGTCCCGTACGAGGAGATCCAGGTCCGGTCCGCGTGCACCGGCTCGTCCGCCAGCTCCACCCTCTCGTTCGACCCGGCGGCTTCGATGACCTTGGCGGAGAGCTTCGCCATCGCGACCGCCTGCCCGGCCACCCGCGCCGCCGCGTCCATCGACATGTCGACGCCGGAGGCGAAGCCCCAGCTCCCGCCGTGCACGACGCGCACGGCGTATCCGAGATCCGTGGTGTCGGTCGATCCGGCTGGTCTGGCGTCGCGCAGCCGCCAGGTGGCGCTGCGGACGCGTTCGAGGCGGAAGTCCGCGTGGTCGGCGCCGAGGGCGCGGGCACGGGCGAGTGCCGCGTCGGCCAGGGCACGCAGCGGCAGAGCCGTAAAGGCTGCGTCGATGGAATGGGGCACAGAGGTCTCCTGTCGTCACGACCGGTCGCTCGCATCATGTCGTGTGTACGCGCCCCTCGGCAGGTGCTTTCTGTAGGGACCCGACAGGGACCACCGCGCGGCCCTGTCGGGGGCCGATTCCTCCTAAGTGGCGCCGGACCGATAGTTTGCGTGAGTACCACACAGCTATCGAAAGGGTGATCCGTTGAGCCGCTCGGTTCTCGTCACCGGAGGAAATCGGGGCATCGGCCTCGCTATCGCCCGTGCTTTCGCAGACGCAGGCGACAAGGTCGCGGTCACGTACCGCTCCGGTGAGCCGTCAGCGCTCGCCGAGCTGGGGTTCCTGGCCGTCAAGTGCGACATCACCGACACCGAGCAGGTGGAGCAGGCCTACAAGGAGATCGAGGAGAAGCACGGTCCCGTGGAGGTGCTGGTGGCCAACGCCGGTGTCACCAGGGACCAGTTGCTGATGCGGATGTCCGAGGAGGACTTCACCGCCGTACTCGACACCAACCTGACCGGCACCTTCCGGGTCGTGAAGCGGGCCAACCGCGCGATGCTGCGAGCGAAGAAGGGCCGGGTCGTCCTCATCTCGTCGGTGGTCGGCCTGTACGGCTCCGCCGGACAGGCGAACTACGCCGCGTCCAAGGCCGGACTCGTCGGGTTCGCGCGCTCCCTCGCCCGTGAACTCGGCTCGCGAAACCTCACTTTCAACGTAGTCGCACCCGGTTTCGTCGACACCGACATGACCAAGGTGCTCACCGACGAGCAGCGTGCGGGCATCGTCTCGCAGGTGCCGCTCGGCCGGTACGCGCAGCCGGAGGAGATCGCCGCGACGGTGCGGTTCCTCGCCTCCGACGACGCGTCGTACATCACTGGAGCCGTCATCCCCGTTGACGGCGGATTGGGCATGGGTCACTGATCACATGAGCGGAATTCTCGACGGCAAGCGCATCCTCATCACGGGTGTGCTGATGGAGTCCTCCATCGCCTTCCACGCCGCCAAGGTGGCCCAGGAGCAGGGAGCCGAGGTCATTCTGACCGCCTTCCCGCGCCCCACCCTCACCGAGCGCATCGCCAAGAAGCTGCCCAAGCCCGCCAAGGTCCTCGAACTGGACGTCACCAGCACAGAACACCTCGACCGGCTCGCCGATCTGGTCCGTGACGAGCTCGGATCGCTCGACGGCGTCGTGCACTCCATCGGTTTCGCACCGCAGGACGCGCTCGGCGGCAACTTCCTCAACACCCCGTTCGAGTCCGTGGCCACGGCGATGCACGTCTCGGCGTACTCGCTGAAGTCGCTGACCATGGCCTGCCTGCCGCTGATGAGCGAGGGCGGCTCGGTCGTAGGACTGACCTTCGACGCCCAGTTCGCGTGGCCGCAGTACGACTGGATGGGCCCCGCCAAGGCCGCGCTCGAGGCGACATCGCGCTACCTCGCCCGCGACCTGGGCAAGCAGAACGTCCGCTGCAACCTGATCTCCGCCGGGCCGCTCGCCTCGATGGCCGCGAAGTCGATCCCCGGCTTCTCGGAGCTCGCTGACGTCTGGAACCACCGCTCCCCGCTCGCCTGGGACATGACCGACCCCGAGCCGGCCGGCCGCGGCGTCGTCGCGCTGCTCTCGGACTTCTTCCCGAAGACCACCGGCGAGATCATCCACGTCGACGGCGGCGTGCACTTCATGGGGGCCTGACCACCCGGACCGTTCAGGAGGCCGCGTGACCGTCGGGCGGACGGCGCGCGGCCTCCGCGCGTTCGGGGGAGCGCCTGAGCGTTCGGGGGCGCGCCTGATCCGGCCGGACGACGATCCGCGGAGCCACCGAAGGATCCCTCTTCCGCGGGGCGGGCCGGGGCCGACGGCCCCCGCCGCCCCGTCCCGGCCGTCGCGCCCGACTCGTGGAACGGGGCGGATCACCGCAGACTGTTCAGGCCGGGGCATCCCGGTTCTCCTGGGGAGGAGGCACGGGTATGCGTTCGATCCGGTACCGCTCAGCGGTTCTGCTCGTGGCCTCGGCCGCGGTGGCGGGGTTCATGACTCCGGCGAGCGCGCACGCCCGTACGGCCCCCTTCGGCGCCGGGTGCCTCATATCCGTCAGGGGCTCGCATGCGAGCGCCACCTGCCACAACGCGTACGTCGAGGGCGACCGGATAGCCCTGCACGTCGAATGCGCCCGCTGGTGGGACATCGACACGGACAGCACACCGGTAGAAGTGGGGCCCGCGCGCAGCGTGCGGCTGGCAGGCCGCTGCTGGAAGGAGATCAGCGCGGTCTGGGTCTCGCACCGGCGGGCGGGCTGAGCACTCTCACACCGGGTCGCCGAGACAGTTGATGAACGCGTGACTCGCGGCCTCGGTGGCCGCCAGGTCCGCGTCGCGGTTCCGGATGGCCTCGATGAGCCGGCTGTGGTCCATGTACCCCTCGGGCCGCAGCTCCCGCCCCACATCGCCGCGCAGCCAGTGCCGGAGCAGATCACCGAGGTCCGCGTAGAGCTCGGTCAGTACGTCGTTGTGCGACGCGTTCACGATCGCCAGGTGCAGGGTCGCGTCGGCGGTCACGAACGCGTCCGCGTCACCCGCCTCCCAGGTCCGCTCCCGCTCCGCGAGCAGCGAGTCGATCTGCTTGAGATCCCGCTCGGTACGCCGGTCCGCGGCGAGCCTGGCCGCCGACGACTCCAGGGTGGAGCGCAGTTCCGCCACGTGCCGGGGGTCGGCCGCCGCGAAGCGCCGGTGCATCACCCCGGCCAGCTCACTGGTGGCGATGACATAGGTGCCCGAGCCCTGGCGGATGTCCAGCAGCCCGTTGTGCGCCAGGGCCCGCACCGCCTCCCGGACGGTGTTCCGGGCCACGCCGAGCTGCTCCACGAGCTCCGGCTCCGTCGGGATGCGCGAACCGACCGGCCACTCGCCCGATGTGATCTGGTTCCGCAGCTCGGTGATCACCTGGTCGGCGAGTGCGGAACGACGGGGAGAGTTCAGCGCCATGGTGTTCCTCGTTCGTGGTCGCCCAGGTGGAAACCCGGGATTGGACAACCAATCATCCCATGATTCTATGATGTCCGTATGCAAGACGACGAGACGAAGATCCTCGCCCCGGCGGACGGGCCGGCCGCCCCGGTCGCTGCCGAGCGCCCGAAGCCCGCCGGGTGGACCGTGAAACTGGTGATGGCAGGCATCGTTCTCGCCGCTGTCAATCTGCGGCCCGCCATCACCAGCCTCGGCGCGCTCCTCGAGGAGGTGCGGGACGGCCTCGGGATGAGCGGCAGCGTCGCCGGTGTCCTCACCTCCGTACCGTCGCTCTGCTTCGCCGTCTTCGGCGTCATGGCACCCCGGATGGCCCGCCGTTTCGGACCGGGCGCGGTCGTCTGTGCCGGCATGGCCGCGATCACCGCCGGCCTGCTGATCCGGCCCTTCGCCGGCGGCACCGCGGGCTTCCTCGCCGCGAGCGCGCTGGCCCTCATGGGCATAGCCGTGAGCAACGTGCTGATGCCGGTGATCGTCAAGCGGTACTTCCCGGACCGCGTCGGCTCCATGACCGGGCTGTACTCGATGGCGCTGGCCCTGGGCACTGCCCTTGCCGCCGCCCTCACCGTTCCGGTCACCGACGGCCTCGACGGCAGCTGGCGGATGGGGCTCGGGGTGTGGGCGGCGCCGGCGGCGGTGGCCGCGCTGCTCTGGATCGCGCTCGTCAAGGACCGCAGCACCACCGCGGCGAACGGCGGGGACGCCGGGGATACCGGGAACGGCGGGACTGCCGGGAACGCTGCGAACGCCGTGCGGCCGCCCGCGCGGCGGATCACCAGCAGCGGTACCGCGTGGGCCCTGGCCTGCTTCTTCGGCCTCCAGGCCACCGCCGCGTACGTCACGATGGGCTGGATGCCGCAGATCTTCCGCGACGCCGGGGTCTCGGCCGGCACGGCGGGACTGCTGCTCGCCGTGACCATGGCGATGGGCGTGCCGCTCGCCTTCGTCATCCCGCGCCTGGCGAGCCGGATGAAGACCCAGGGCCCCATCGTCATCGCCCTGGGCGCCTGCGGGCTCGTCGGCTACGGCGGTCTCTATCTGGCGCCGTCCGGCGGTGCCTGGGCCTGGGCGCTGCTGCTCGGCATCGCCAACTGCTCGTTCCCGCTGGCTCTCACGATGATCGGCATGCGCTCCAGGAGTGGCGCGGGCGTCGTCCGGCTCTCCGCCTTCGCCCAGTCCACCGGCTACCTGATCTCCATTCCCGGACCGCTTCTCGTCGGAGTCCTCTACCAGCACAGCGGTGGCTGGGGGCTGCCCATCGCGCTGATGGCCGGGCTGATGGTGCCGCAGATCGCCGCCGGGATCCTCGCCGGACGGGACCGGACGATCGAGGACGAGTCCTGAGATGCGAGACTGACGTCATGCCAGTGCTCGAACCGAATCCCCCGAACGGTCAGAAGAAGCTCCTGCTCACGCTCGGAGCGATGCTCGCGGTCACGGTGATCGTCGCGATCATCGCGACGATCGCCTCGCCCTGACCCGCTCTCCTTCCCCGATGTGCTGACCCGCTGCCCGCATCCGGTGGTGGGGCCAGCACCACTGTCCCCTAGGGGGCCAGGGTCAGGGTGAAGTGGGTGGGTCACCGGATGGGCCGGGCCACCGGCACTCCGTAGGTTCAGGTACATCAGTAACCGCGAACCTCATGGAGGCGGCCATGCCGGCCCGTACGCACCCTACCCGCCCCCAGCGCCGCGGCCCCGCACAGAGTGGTATCGACGTCCGGCTGCCCTGGTGGGCCGTCGTCCTGCCCGCGCTCGCGTTCGCCGTTCTGCTGCTGCTCATCAGCGCGCCCGGCCAGGCGCACGCCGACGCGGGCGACGCCGCGGTCACGCACGTGCTGCAGCGGATCCAGCAGAGCCTGCCGCTGTAGTGCCGCCCGGCCGCCGTGGCCGGACAGCGTTCACTCGTGCTGGGGGAGCCTCCCAACACCCTGCGCCCGATGGTCCGATCCGTGCGAAGCTGGACTGTATGAGCGCCGTTGTGTCATCCGGGGGGACAGCCCCCGGAGCCCCTGAGTCCCGCAGGATTGTCCTGCTCCGGCACGCGAAGGCCGACTGGCCCGAGGTGGCCGACCACGACCGGCCGCTCGCCGACCGCGGCAGGATGGACGCCGCGGCCACGGGAAGCCGGCTCGCCTCCTACGATCTCCATCTCGACCTGGCCCTCTGCTCGACATCGGTCAGGACGCGCGAGACCTGGAAGCTGGCTGTCCACGAGCTGGCGGACCGCCCCCGCACCATCTACGAGGAGCGCCTGTACGAGGCCTCCCTCGGCGAACTGCTCGTGCTGCTCAGCGAGACGCCGGACGACGTGGCCGACGTGCTGGTCATCGGCCACAACCCCGGTATGCACGCCCTCGCCGACGCGCTCTCGGGCCAGGCCGAGGGGGACGCGCTGACGAGGATCAACCGCACCGGCTTCCCGACCGCGGGGCTCGCGGTCATCGAGTTCACCGGCCCCTGGAAGTCGGTGGAGCACGGGGTGGGCCGGCTCACGGATTTCTGGGCACCGCACGAGTGAGCCCGGCCGGCTGAGCCCTGCTCACGTCATCGGCGCAGCCCCGGCCCCGCGCCCCGACGGGGGCGGGGCCGGGGCTGCGCTCCATCCCGTACACGGTTCCGCAGGGATGCCGCGCGGGCGGGGGTGGCCGCCGGTCAGACCCCGTCGTCGACAAGGCCGTCCGCGGCCTCGACCTCTTCACGGGTGATACCCAGCAGATAGAGCACGGTGTCCAGGAACGGCACGTTCACCGCTGTGTCGGCCGCCTTGCGCACCACGGGCTTGGCGTTGAACGCGACACCGAGCCCCGCCGCGTTGAGCATGTCCAGGTCGTTCGCGCCGTCCCCGATGGCGACGGTCTGTGCCAGCGGAACGCCCGCCTCCGCGGCGAAGCGCCGCAGTAGCCGTGCCTTGCCCGCCCGGTCCACGATTTCGCCGACGACCCGCCCGGTGAGCCTGCCGTCGACGATCTCCAGCGTGTTGGCCGACGCGAAGTCGAGGCCGAGCCGGTCCTTCAGATCGTCGGTGACCTGGGTGAAACCGCCTGATACGACGCCCACTTGGTAGCCGAGTCGTTTCAGCGTACGGATGAGGGTCCGGGCTCCGGGCGTGAGCCGCACCTCGGAGCGCACTTTGTCGATGACCGAGGCATCGAGCCCGGCGAGCAGCGCGACGCGGGCGTGCAGCGACTGCTCGAAGTCCAGCTCGCCCCGCATGGCGCGTGCCGTCACCTCCGCGACTTCCTGCTCGCACCCCGCGTGCGCGGCGAAGAGCTCGATCACCTCGTCCTGGATGACGGTCGAGTCGACGTCCATCACGACGAGCCGCTGGGCACGGCGGTGCAGCCCAGCCGAGATCACGGCCACATCCACGCCGAGCGCCGACGCCTCTATGGCCAGCGCCGTGCGGAGCGGCTCGGTTTCCACGCCGGACACGGCGAACTCCACCGCTGTCACCGGGTACTTGGCCAGCCGGAAGATACGGTCGATGTTGCCGCCGGTGGCGGTGATGCTGGCCGCTATGGCGGCGGTCGACTCGGCGGTGAGCGGGTTGCCGAGCACGGTCACATGGGAACGCCCGCTGCCGCGGGGCCGGTTGTCACCGGTCCCGGAGATGATCTCGGCCTCCAGCTTGAGTGACTCGGCCCAGCTGTGCACGGTCGCCCGCAGCTCGCCCTGGGCGTTGCCGCCGGGGCCCGGAGCGGTGACAAGGGCGCACAGGACGATCCGGCCACGGGTGACCACCTGCTCGATGTCGACGACGTCGACGGAGTAGGCGGCGAGGGTGTCGAAGAGCCCGGCGGTGATCCCGGGGCGGTCCTTCCCGAAGATCTTGACGAGAAGCGTGGGGGAGTCCGCATGGACTGGGGGCTGCGATGCGCTCATGGTGATCCCACCGTATAGGGCGCCGCGGGGCAGCCGACGGCGCGTCCCGAGTACCGGACGCGCGTGGCGGGGCGGGCCGGGGCGCGGCCCGCGGCGGCCGCTTCGCGTGCCGTCCGCCGTCCCGCCTTTTGTCCTGGATGTCGCCCCGGCCTGTACACCGCCACCCCATTGGTACGTGGTCGTCACACGTCCCGACTTCCCGATACGTCACTGTGCCTGAAATAGTTCCCCACGATGTTCGCCATCCCTAGACTCCCTGCAACGGGGGTACCTCGGGGGACAATAAGTGGGGCTGGAGTGCCGGAACTCGTAGTTGAATCGAATGGCAGGACCTGGACGCTCGATCCGTCCAGGTCGTACACCCTCGGCCGTGATCCACAGGGCGACCTGGCGATCGAAGACGCCAGGGTCTCGTGGCGACACGCCACTATCAGCTGGGGGGGCCGCAGTTGGGTCATTGAGGACCACGGCTCGACCAATGGCACCTTTGTGCAGGGGCAGCGGATCCAGCAGTTGGAGATCGGCCCCGGCTCGGCCGTACACCTCGGCAACGCGACCGACGGACCGCTGCTGAGCCTGTCGGGCGCCGCGGCTCAGGCTCAGGGGCCCGCCCCGGTGCAGGCTCAGGCGCCCGCGCCGGCGTACGCCCCGCAGAACGCCGGGGCCCAGGGGCCGGCGTACGCCCCTGCGCAGCAGCAGGGCGGAGCTCCGGCGGGCTGGGCGCCGGCCCAGCAGCCCCCGCCGGACGCGGGCCGGCAGCAGCCGCAGGGTCAGATGCCGCAGCACGGTCAGGTCCCCCCTCAGCAGGGCGGTCCGGCCGGCGGGGGCGCGGGGGCCCCGCCGGCCCACGGTGACCGCAGCCCGACCACCTTCCATCAGCTGGCACTCGGCCGGGTCATGCGCATCGGCCGTGCGCTGGAGAACGAGCTGGTCGTCTCCGACCTCCAGGTCTCGCGCAACCACGCCGAGTTCGTGGCGACACCGGACGGCCGCTTCGAGATCCGCGACCTCGGATCACACAACGGCACGTACATCAACGGCCAGCCGATGGCCAAGTCCGGCACCGCCCTGATCGGACCGAACGACATCGTCGGTGTCGGCCACTCGACCTTCCGGCTGGTCGGCGACCGCCTCGAGGAGTTCGTCGACACCGGCGAGGTCTCCTTCTCCGCCCGCCACCTCACCGTGACGGTCGACGAGGGCAAGGACATCCTCAAGGACGTCTCGTTCGGTGTCCCCGAGAAGTCGCTCGTCGCGGTCATCGGCCCGTCGGGCTCCGGGAAGTCCACGCTGCTCAAGGCGCTCACCGGTTACCGGCCCGCCAACCGCGGCGACGTCCTGTACGACAACAGGAACCTGTACAAGCAGTTCGCCGAACTGCGTCAGCGCATCGGGCTGGTCCCGCAGGACGACATCCTGCACAAGGAACTCACGGTCCGTAAGGCGCTGAAGTACGCGGCCAAGCTGCGCTTCCCCGCTGACACCACCGAGGCCGAGCGCACGTCGCGCATCGACGAGGTGCTGCGCGAGCTGAAGCTGGACATCCACAAGGAGAAGAAGGTCGCCTCGCTCTCCGGCGGCCAGCGCAAGAGGGTCTCGGTCGCACTCGAACTGCTGACCAAGCCGTCGCTGATCTTCCTGGACGAGCCGACGTCCGGGCTCGACCCGGGCATGGACCGCGATGTCATGCAGCTGCTGCGCGGTCTGGCCGACGACGGGCGTACGGTCCTGGTCGTCACGCACTCCGTCGCCGAGCTCGCCATCTGCGACAAGCTCCTGGTCATGGCGCCGGGCGGCTCGGTCGCGTACTTCGGACCGCCCGAGGAGGCGCTCAACTTCTTCGGCTACAGCAGCTGGGCCGATGTCTTCTCGGCCTTCGAGAGCTACCGCGACTACGACTGGGCCGGCCGCTGGCGTGGTTCGCAGCACTACCAGATGTACGCGGCGGACATCGACGCGGTCGCCGTGCAGTCGGTCCAGATGCCGTCCGCGCAGTCGATGAAGCCGCCGAAGCCGCAGGCATGGGGCTCCCAGCTGTTCACCCTGATGCGACGCTATGTGTCCGTGATCGTCTCCGACCGGGGCTTCATGGCGCTGTCGTTGCTGCTGCCCGCGGTGCTGGGCACGGTCGGTGCGCTGATCCCGGCGGACTACGGACTCGGATTCGGGCCGCCGGCCGGGCACCTCAGCAACGGTGACGGTTCGGTGATCCTGCTGATCCTGGCGGTGGGCGCCTGCTTCGCGGGGGCGGCCAACTCCGTACGAGAGCTGATCAAGGAACGGGTCATCTACGAACGGGAGCGGGCCACCGGCCTGTCGCGTTCCGCCTACCTGATGTCCAAGGTGATCGTGCTCGGTCTGATCACCCTGGTGCAGGGCGCCATCATCGGCGGGATCGGCTTCGGCATGAAGAAGGCGCCGGCCGAGGGGCTGATCTTCTCGAACTCCACCCGGATCGAGCTGACCCTGCCGATCATGGCCCTCGGCCTCACCTCGATGATGATCGGTCTGATCATCTCCTCGCTGGTGAAGACCTCCGAGAAGACCATGCCGCTCCTCGTCATGTTCGCCATCACGCAGGTCGTCTTCACCGGCTGCCTCTTCACCCTGAACGGCGCTGCGGGAATCAACCAGTTCTCGTTCCTGATGCCCGCCCGCTGGGCCGTCGCCGCTGCGGGCACCACCGCGTCGCTGAACGTCCTGCTGCCCAACAAGAAGGACCCGACGAGCACGGACCCGCTCTGGGACCACACGCTCGGGACCTGGGTGATGGACATGGGGATCCTGCTCGCCATCGGCGTGATCTGCGGCATCGTCGTGGCGCGGCTGCTGCGCCGCCACGAGCCCGAGGTCATGCGCAAGTAGACCCGGCACAGGCTCGGACCACGCCGAAGGGCGGCACCCGCAGTGGGGTGCCGCCCTTCGGCGTGGTCCGGCGTCGCCCGACCCGGATACGTGCTCAGTGCCGGATCAGTAGGCGCTGTTGACGTTGTCGATCGAGCCGTAGTTCGCGGCGGCGTAGTTCGCGGCGGCGGTGATGTTGGCGACCGGGTCGTAGATGTTCGTCGACGTACCGGCCACGTGGTACTGGTCGAACGTCGGCTGGATGGTCTGGAGCAGACCCTTCGACGGGACACCGTTCTGGGCGTTGATGTCCCAGTTGTTGATGGCCTGCGGGTTGCCGCCGGACTCGCGCATGATGTTGCGCTGCAGGCCGTCGTACGAGCCGGGAATGCCCTTGGCCTTCATGATGTCGAGGGCCTGGCGGATCCAGCCGTCGAGGTTGTTCGCGTAAAGGGTCGTGCGGGTGGTCGAGCGGCTGGCGGCCGCCTTGGCGGTGCGCTCCTTGGCGGCGGCCTTCGCCTTCGCGGCGGCCTTCGCCTTGGCGGCGGCCTCGCTCTTGGCGCGGGCTTCGGCCTTGGCCCTGGCTTCGGCCCTGGCCTTCGCCTTGGCCGCTTCGGCCTTGGCCTTCGCCGCGGCCGTCTTGGCGGCCTTGTCCGCATGGGCCTGCTGGGCGTGGAGCCCCGCCTGCACCGTCTTGGTCTGGGAGGCGAAGGCCACCGGAGCGGCGTCGACCGACGTGTGGGTCGTGTCGGCGGAGGCGTTTCCGGGAACAAGTGTGAACGCGACGGCTGCGGCGCCGACGGCGGCCACACCACCGATCGAGTACTTGTGGGTCTTGGTCAGCCGACGACGGCCGTGGCGGTTCTCGGTCATGCGGGCGTACCTCTTCGAATAGCGGAAGTCGCGAAGCGCCGGGGCCGGCGGAACGCCCTGGGGCGGCGACGGGAGCAATTCTTAGCGGCCGCAAAATCTTGTGGCAAAGGTGTGACGTACGATGCCGCTTAGTGGCGTAGGGGAGCCGTCTGAGTGCCGGGCGCCCGCGCGTACCCGGCCCAGGGGCCCCTTAAGCATCAACTAGACAACCTCGTAAGTGACGTGGGTCCTATGTGCGGCGTCACACCGGATGCACAGCAAATTCACAGTGCGTTGCTCTCGCAATGCGGAGCGTTAGCTTCCTCATCCGGAAGTATGAGGTGAACGTCCCCGAACTCGTGCCAGAGGTAGAGGGCCCGTACCGCTTCGGCGTAGCCGAGGCTCAGGGCCTCGGGTCCCGCCACCGCCTCCAGCAGCAGAAGATGCGAGGCCCGCGGCTCGTGCAGGCCGGTCAGCAGCCCGTCCACCACCCGCGTCCCGCGGCCCGGTGTGACCACCAGATCCGTCCATCCCGCCAGTGCGCGGACCACCCCACCGGCATCGGCCGCGGTCTCCAGGGCGCGCACCGCGGTCGTCCCCACCGCGACGATCCGCCCGCCGCCGGCCCGCGCCGCGTTGACCAGACGGGCGGTGGCCGCAGACACCTCGAAGCGCTCGGGACAAGGGGTCTCGTCCGCCTCCGCCGACGCGACACCGGTGTGCAGCTCCACCGGGGCGAACTGGATCCCCCGGCTGACCAGCTCCGTGACCAGACCGGTGGTGAAGGGCCGTGCGGCACTCGGCATCTCCGCCGAACCCGCGCCGTCCGGCGCGGGGTGCGCGAACACCGTCTGATACGCGGAGAGCGGCTGGTCACGACGGGTGTAGGAGTACCGGATCGGGCGCCCGTGCCGCCGCAGCAGCTCCGGGACGCCGTCCACCGACGGCCGCACCCACCACAGCCGGTCCTCACCGGCTGCCAGCGGTTCCTCCCACACGAGCCGTACGCCGCCGGGAAGCCGCACCACGGACCCGGCGGGGCCGCCCCGGCACCGCCGGGTACTCCCGCCGGGCACAGGCTCCCGCAGTTCGACCGCCCACCGGCCGTCGTCCCCGCGAGTGGAGAAGTGCACCACGACACGGACACCCGCCGCTGTCGCCCCGTCGACCGCGGCGGCCAGGGTCGGCGAGGTGTTCACCACCAGAACGTCACCGGCCCGCAGAAGGCCGGGCAGTTGCCGGAAGGCATGGTGGGAGACCGCGGTGCCGCGCGAGACCAGCAGCCGCACGTCGTCCCGGCCCTGCCCGCGCTCCTCGGCCGGCACCGACGCCAGCAGCTCGTCCGGGATCCGCAGCGTCTGCCGGGCACTCATCGCGTCTCCCCGGCCAGGGCCGCTGCCGTGTACCGTCCGCTCGCCGGCCGTTCGTCGAGCAGCCGCAGGAACGCCGGTACCACCTGGGAAGGCGCGGGCCGCGCCTCCTCGTCGCCGGGCACCGCCGCGGCGTACAGAGCGGTCCGCATGTCGCCCGGGTCCACCGCCCACACCCGCAGCCCCGGCTCCTCGGCCGCGAGCACCGCCGACAGCTGGTCGAGTGCGGCCTTGGACGCCCCGTAACCGCCCCACGTGGGGTACGCCCCGACAGCTGCGTCCGAACTCACCGCGATCACCGCCCCCGCGCCGGCCGACCGCAGCAGCGGCAGTGCCTCCTGCACCAGGCCGAGAGCCGCCACCACGTTGGTCTCCAGCGCCGACCGCAGCCCGTCCAGCGTCAGCTCGTCGAGGCGTACGAGCGGCTCGGCGCCCAGTGCGCTGGCGTTGCTGACCAGCAGATCCACCCCGCCGAGACGCCGCGCCGCCGCGACCAGCCGGCTCCGGTGCGTGTCGTCGCCGACGTCGCCCGCCACCGCCACCACCCGCGTTCCGTACTCCGAGAGTTCCCCAGCGGCCTCTGCCAGGACCTCCCTGTCCCTGGCGCCGATGACCAGATCCCAGCCGCGCTCCGCGAGCCCCGCCGCGAACGCCAGGCCCAGCCCCTTCGATCCGCCCGTGATGACCGCTACCGACATGACACGCCCCTCCGCACATTGCCCGTGCTCCGGTTCCTGCCGTTCCGCGCCACCAACGTAGGAACGCGCCCCGTCCCGCGCCTCGGCCTCCGGGTGCACCGGGCCACGACATTTCGGCCTAGTACGGATGTCGTACACGGGGCCGGCCGCAGCCCGATACCGGACGGCCGGCCCGCCGGTACGGTGTGGCCATGTCCCATCGACCCGCTTCAGGGCTGTCGGCCGTGAGCACCGCGCTGCTCGCCATGAGCAGGCATCTGGAGGTCCGCGACGTCCTCAAGACGATCGTGGCCTCGGCCCGTGAGCTGCTGGACGCCGAGTACGCCGCACTCGGAGTACCCGACGACCACGGAGGCTTCGCCCAGTTCGTGGTCGACGGCGTCAGCGAGGCGCAGTGGAAGGCCATCGGCCCGCTCCCGCGCCAGCACGGCATCCTCGCCGCGATGCTGCACGACGAGAAGCCCCAGCGCCTCGACGACGTACGCCAGGACCCGCGCTTCGGCGGCTGGCCCGCCACGCACCCCGACATGTCGGACTTCCTGGGCCTGCCGGTCCGCGACGGCGACGAGACGATCGCCGCGCTGTTCCTGGCCAACAAGCGGTGCCCCAGGCCCACCGGCCGCTGCGGATTCACCGAGGAGGACGAGGAGCTCCTGACGATCCTCGCCCAGCACGCCGCCATCGCCCTCACCAACGCCCGCCTCTACGAGCGCAGCCGCGAACTGACCATCGCCGAGGAGCGCTCGAGGCTGGCGCACGAACTCCACGACGCCGTCAGCCAGAAGCTCTTCTCCCTGCGGCTGACCGCGCAGGCCGCCGTCACGCTGGTCGACCGCGACCCGGCCCGCGCCAAGGACGAGCTCAAGCAGGTGGCCGGCCTCGCGGCCCAGGCGGCGGACGAACTCCGCGCGGCCGTCGTGGAGCTGCGTCCCGCGGCCCTGGACGAGGACGGCCTCGTCCACACGCTGCGCACGCACATCCAGGTCCTCGACCGGGCCCACGCCCCGCACGTCACCTTCCGCAGCGGGCAGCTGAGGGCGCTGCCCGCCGCCCAGGAGGAGGCGCTGCTGCGGGTGGCCCAGGAGGCGCTGCACAACGCCCTGCGCCACTCGGGGGCCGAGCGGATCGATGTCGTACTGGACAGGAACGGACCGGGCGCCGTCCTGCGGGTCACCGACAACGGGGGCGGGTTCGAGCCCTCGGTGGTCCGGCGCGCCGGAAGGCACCTCGGCCTCGTCTCCATGCGGGACCGGGCGAGCGGCGTCGGCGGCCGCCTCAGGGTGGAATCGGCGCCCGGAGAGGGCGCCACGATCGAGATGGAGGTGCCCGGTGGCTGACACCGCGCCCAGGTCCAAGGCGGCCATCCGTGTCCTGCTCGTCGACGACCACCAGGTGGTCAGGCGCGGCCTGCGCACCTTCCTGGAGATCCAGGACGACATCGAGGTCGTGGGCGAGGCGCCGGACGGGGAGCAGGGGGTGGCGGCGGCCGAGGAACTGCGCCCCGACATCGTCCTGATGGACATCAAGATGCCGGGCATGGACGGTATCGAGGCCCTGCGCAGGCTCAGGGAACTGGCCAATCCGGCGAGGGTGCTGGTGGTCACGAGCTTCACCGAGCAGCGCACCGTGGTTCCCGCCCTGCGGGCGGGTGCGTCGGGTTATGTGTACAAGGACGTCGACCCGGACGCGCTGGCCGACGCCATCCGGTCCGTACACGCCGGGCATGTCCTCCTCCAGCCCGAAGTGGCCGGGGCCCTCCTCTCGCAGGAGCTCGGCGGCGGCCAGGGGAGGGGCACCGCGCTCACCGAGCGGGAACGCGAGGTGCTCGGGCTGATCGCCGACGGGCGGTCCAACCGGGAGATCGCCCGCGCGCTGGTCCTCTCCGAGAAGACCGTCAAGACGCATGTGTCGAACATCCTGATGAAACTGGACCTCGCCGACCGGACCCAGGCGGCTCTCTGGGCGGTACGGAACGGGGCGGCGGGCTGAGCGGACCGTCATATTCCGGTGTGAGATTCATACCGTCGGGTGTAAGTAACCCACATGGCGTATCCGAGCGGGCTGTCCGCCGTTCTCCATGCGTGCTGCGGCGCCGGCCGCAGCCAGCTAGGAGGATCCTGAAATGAAGAACCTGAAGAAGGCCGCCACCCTCACCCTCGTCGCCGGTGGCGTCCTCGCCGCCGGAGCCGGCGCCGCGTCCGCCGCCTCGCACGCGGCGGGCGCCGCGACCAGCTCGCCGGGCGTCGTCTCCGGCAATGTGGTGCAGGCCCCCGTGCACGTCCCGGTGAACGCCGTCGGCAACACCGTCTCCGTGATCGGCGTCCTCAACCCCGTCTTCGGCAACCACGGGCTCAACCACTGACCGCAGCAGCGGCCATCGGCCGACGGCCCCCCGGACACGAGCGTTCCCGGGGGGCCGTCGGCGTTCCGTGAACCCCCGGAGGACACCCCGCCGGGGCCGACGGTTCGCGGCGGCGAGGTCAGCCGCGCCGCTCCCGCTCCTCCACATACGCGTTGTACGCCGCCACCTGCGCCCGCCTGGCGACCCGCTCCACCGGCCGCAGCGCCTCTCCCCTGGCGGCCATCTCGGACGCGCTCACCGCGCCGCCCGGCCCGTGCTCGTACGCCACCGAGACCAGCAGCCCGACACGCCGCGCGAGTTCGAGCACCCGGACCGCACGCGCCGGGTAGCCGGGGGCCAGCAGTTCCCCGGCCCCTGCCTCCGCCCGCGCCCGGTACGCGTCGATGGCCGCATCGGCGGCCGGTCCGCCACCCGCCACATCGAGCCCCGAGAGCACCGCGGTCGCCTCCCGCAGGGCCTCGGCGAGCTCCCGTTCCGCCTCACCCAGTGAAGGGACATCGGCGGGCGGAGCCTCGCGGACCGGCAGGCAGTGCCAGACCACCTCCCGGTGCAGATCACCCTCGGGGCCCGCTTCGTACAGCTCCGGCACCAGGCCCAGCGGCACCCCGAAAGCCGTGACGGCCTCCGCCGCCTCCAGCGCCCGCGCGTTGAACTCCGGTGGTCCGCTGAGACCCAGCGGATGGCCCGCTGTGGGCATCGCCACCCGGTAGCCCGTCGCGCCGAGCCCTCTCAGCCGCCCCAGGGCCAGCGTGAGCCCGACGGGCCCCGCTTCCCCGGGCAGCCCCTCGACCCGGTGCACCGCGTCCTCGCCCACGATGGCGAGCGCGGCGTCATCCGGCGATACAAATCCGGCCAAAAGGGCATTTCCCCATGCGGCCAGCCGTCCTGAGCGTGGTTCCGTGAACATGGACCCAGGGTAGGGACTGGACCCGAGAGGCCCTAGGCACGGGACCACTACTCAGGTGGCGTAGGTTTTCCCTGGGAGCTGCGCCCGCAGGCGCACGCGCGAACCGAGACTGCATGGGGAGACAACGCGCTCATGAGCGATGTACTGGAGCTGCTGGACGTATCGGTGGTCCGCGACGGACGTGCTCTGGTGGACGACGTCTCGTGGTCGGTGAAGGAAGGGGAGCGCTGGGTGATCCTCGGCCCCAACGGCGCGGGCAAGACCACCCTCCTCAACATCGCGTCCAGCTACCTCTTCCCGAGCACCGGCACCGCGTCGATCCTCGGTGAGCAGCTCGGCAAGCCCGGCACCGACGTCTTCGAGCTCCGCCCGCGCATCGGCATGGCCGGAGCCGCCATGGCCGAGAAGATGCCCAAGCGGCAGACCGTCCTCCAGGTGGTACTCACCGCGGCCTACGGCATGACGGCCACCTGGAACGAGGACTACGAGGAGGTCGACGAGAAGCGCGCCCGCGCCTTCCTCGACCGCCTGGGCATGACCGATTTCCTGGACCGCAGGTTCGGCACGCTCTCCGAGGGCGAGCGCAAGCGCACCCTGATCGCCCGCGCGATGATGACCGACCCCGAACTGCTCCTCCTCGACGAGCCCGCCGCCGGTCTCGACCTCGGCGGCCGCGAGGACCTCGTGCGCCGTCTCGGCCGGCTCGCCAAGGACCCGTACGCCCCCTCGATGGTGATGGTGACCCACCACGTCGAGGAGATCGCCCCCGGCTTCACCCATGTCCTGATGATCCGTCAGGGCAAGGTACTCGCGGCCGGCCCGATGGAGACCGAGCTCTCCTCCCGGAATCTCTCCCTCTGCTTCGGGCTGCCGCTCGTGGTCGAGCAGCGCGGCAACCGCTGGACCGCGCAGGGCCTTCCGCTCGGCTGACCGGTTCCGCACCTCGTGCGCCCTGTCCCCCGAGGGGACTGCCGCCCTACCATGAGCCCGTGGACATCGAGGCATGGGTGTGGTGGCTGATCGGCGCGGCCGGGCTGGGTATCCCGCTCGTCATCACCGCCATGCCCGAATTGGGGATGCTGGCCGTGGGCGCGGTCGCCGCATCGGCCGCCGCCGCGCTCGGCGTCGGCCCGGTGCTCCAGGTCCTCGTCTTCGTGATCGTGTCCGTCGCACTCATCGCCGTCGTACGCCCCATCGCCAACCGGCACCGGTCCCACCGGCCCGGACTCGCCACCGGAATCGATGCGCTGAAGGGCCGTCAGGCCCTCGTCCTGGAGCGGGTCGACGGCAGCGGAGGCCGCATCAAGCTCGCCGGAGAGGTCTGGTCGGCGCGGGCCCTCGACAGTGACACCAGTTATCAGCCAGGTCAGCAGGTGGATGTCGTGGAGATCGACGGAGCGACAGCAGTCGTCCTGTGACAGAACCTCACACACGGCAGACCGAGGTCTGCGAAGATCGCTCATCGGGAACTGCCGGCAATCGAAGGGCACGGGGAGCACGATGCCATCCGTCATCATCGTTCTGATCATTCTGGTGGTGCTGGTCTTCATCGCCCTGATCAAGACGATCCAGGTGATCCCACAGGCCAGCGCAGCCATCGTCGAGCGGTTCGGCCGCTACACGCGCACCCTCAACGCCGGGCTCAACATCGTCGTCCCGTTCATCGACTCGATCCGCAACCGGATCGACCTCAGGGAACAGGTCGTACCCTTCCCGCCCCAGCCGGTGATCACGCAGGACAACCTGGTCGTCAACATCGACACGGTCATCTACTACCAGGTGACCGACGCCCGAGCAGCGACGTACGAGGTGGCCAGCTACATCCAGGCGATCGAGCAGCTCACCGTCACCACCCTCCGCAACATCATCGGCGGAATGGACCTGGAGCGGACACTGACCTCCCGCGAGGAGATCAACGCGGCCCTGCGCGGGGTACTCGACGAAGCCACCGGCAAGTGGGGAATCCGCGTCAACCGAGTCGAACTCAAGGCCATCGAACCGCCCACCTCCATCCAGGACTCGATGGAGAAGCAGATGCGCGCCGACCGTGACAAGCGCGCCGCGATCCTCCAGGCCGAAGGTGTCCGGCAGTCCGAGATCCTGCGCGCCGAGGGCGAGAAGCAGTCGGCCATCCTCCGGGCCGAAGGTGAGGCCAAGGCGTCGGCGCTGCGCGCGGAGGGCGAGGCCCAGGCCATCCGTACGGTCTTCGAGTCGATCCACGCGGGCGACGCCGACCAGAAGCTGCTCGCCTACCAGTACCTCCAGATGCTCCCGAAGATCGCCGAGGGCGATGCCAACAAGCTCTGGATCGTGCCGAGCGAGATCGGCGACGCGCTCAAGGGACTCAGCGGAGCCTTCGGGAACCTCGGCGACAACGTCCCCGGCTTCAACACCGGCAAGGAGTCGCCCGCACCGCCGGCCGCCAGGCGCCCCTCCGAGTAACTACCGCTGTGACGGTCCGGCCCCCGGGCCGAAAAGAATCAGCCCGCCTCCGCCCCGGGGGCGGGCTGACGCGTACAACGGGCGGGCCGACGGCTACGCGGTCTGCGGCAGCCAGTCGGGCAGCGCCTGCCGGTCACCGGCGCCGAGCGCCAGCATCATCGCGTCGGCCGGCGTCGGCACGAACGGGCCGCGCAGCAGCGGCATTCCGGCCTGGTCCGGGGTACGGGCCGCTTTTCGGTGGTTGTCCTCGGCGCAGGAGGCGACCGTATTCAGCCAGGTGTCCTGGCCGCCCTGAGCCCGCGGCACCACATGGTCGACCGTGGTCGCCCGCCGCCCGCAGTACGCGCACCGGTGCTGGTCCCTGACCAGCACGCCCCGTCTCGACCACGGTGCCTGTCTTCGGAACGGGACGCGGACATAACGGCAGAGCCTGATCACCCGCGGCACCGGCAGCTCCACGGCGGCCGCCCGCACCCGCAGACCGGGGTGGGCCTGCTCGACCACGGCCTTGTCCTGGAGCACCAGCACCACGGCGCGGTTGAGCGTCACCGTCGACAGCGGTTCGAAGCTGGCGTTCAGTACCAATGTGTCCCGCATGGTGCCCACCTCCGTGTGCCGGCCCACCCCCTGGCGGGCTGGGATCAACTCTGGCCGGGCACGCCACGATGGACAACGCAATAAAAAAGGCCCTGCCCTGATCTCTCCAAGACCAGGGCAGGGCAAACAACCGGGGGCTGTTCAGCTTTCGGCGGGAGCGGCGTACTCGGCGATGAGCTGGGCGCGAGCCAGCGTATGGAAACGCAGGTTGAAGCCGACCGCGGCGGGCGGGGTGTCCGAGTCGATACCGAGCTTCGCGGTGTCCACCGCGTACACAGTGAAGACATAGCGGTGGTTCTCACCGGCCGGCGGCGCGGCGCCCCCGAACTCCTTCGCACCGTAGTCGTTCCGTGCCTGGACCGCGCCGGGCGGCAGCCCCTTGGACTCGCCGCTGCCCGCGCCCGCCGGGAGGCCGGTCACCGACGCCGGGATGTCGAACACCGACCAGTGCCAGAACCCGCTGCCCGTTGGGGCGTCCGGGTCGAAGCAGGTCACGGCGAAGCTCCTGGTCTCCGGCGGGAAGCCCTCCCACCGCAGCTGCGGCGAGGTGTTCCCCGCCGCGTACACCTGAGCGTCCTTCAATACCGACCCCGGCGCGATGTCCTCGCTCACCACGGTGAACGAGGGCACCGGCGGATGAAAGTCATGGGGGAGCGGCGGCTTGCTGAGCCCGGTCACGACGGCACCTCCTGCATCGGCTGTCAGTTCCGTGTCCGACCCTAGAGCCAGTTCCGTCTGCCGCCCACATCGGCCAGCCACTGATGGAGGTACCCCGCCCAGTCCGTATCCCGGAAATCGTGCAGCCCCACCTGGAACGCCCGGTACGAGTCGCTGCTCTCGCTGAAGAGACCCGGCTTCTTGTCCATCTCCAGTATCACGTCCATCTCACGGTCGTCCGTGACGAACGTCAGCTCGACCTGATCCAGCCCGCGGTACTGCTCCGGCGGCCAGAACTCGATCTCCTGGTAGAAGGGGAGCAGCTGGCGTGTGCCACGGATGTGCCCGCGCTCAAGATCCGCGCTGCGGAAGCGGAACCCGAGTTCTCCGAACGCGTCGAGAATGGCCTGCTGGGCGGGGAGCGGATGCACCTGTACGGGGTCCAGATCACCCGAGTCCACCGCCCGCGCTATCTCCAGCTCGGTCCTCACCCCGATGTGCATGCCGGGCAGTGGCCGCCCGGCGATGTTCGTGATCGGCGTCTCCCACGGTATTTCGAGTCCGAACGGCACCACATGCCCGGCGCCCGCCGCGATCGCCAGATCCCCGCCGAGCCGCAGTTCGGTGAACTGGATGTCCTGCTTGGTCTCGTGGTCGTGCCCCTCGGTCTCCACCCGCCCCTGGAGGCCCACGGTGAGACCTTCGATCCGCTGGTCGACGGCGCCGCCCCGGATCCGCACCTCGCCCTGGACGACACCGCCCGGTACGACGTTCGCCTCGGTGAGTTCCGTCTCCACCGAAGCGCCTCCGGCTCCCAGACTCGCGAGCAGCCTCCTGAACCCCATGCCCACTCCA
>NZ_CP108826.1:6375000-6855000 GCF_045161865.1 Streptomyces sp. NBC_00859
TTCGGGTGAACTATGGTTAAGGAACTCGGCAAAATGCCCCCGTAACTTCGGGAGAAGGGGGGCCATTTCTGGTGATCCGATTTACTCGGTGAGCTGGGGGTGGCCGCAGAGACCAGCGAGAAGCGACTGTTTACTAAAAACACAGGTCCGTGCGAAGCCGTAAGGCGATGTATACGGACTGACGCCTGCCCGGTGCTGGAACGTTAAGGGGACCGGTTAGTCACATTTCGGTGTGGCGAAGCTGAGAACTTAAGCGCCAGTAAACGGCGGTGGTAACTATAACCATCCTAAGGTAGCGAAATTCCTTGTCGGGTAAGTTCCGACCTGCACGAATGGCGTAACGACTTCTCGACTGTCTCAACCATAGGCCCGGTGAAATTGCACTACGAGTAAAGATGCTCGTTTCGCGCAGAAGGACGGAAAGACCCCGGGACCTTTACTACAGTTTGATATTGGTGTTCGGTTCGGCTTGTGTAGGATAGGTGGGAGACTTTGAAGCGGCCACGCCAGTGGTTGTGGAGTCGTCGTTGAAATACCACTCTGGTCGTGCTGGATGTCTAACCTCGGTCCGTGATCCGGATCAGGGACAGTGTCTGATGGGTAGTTTAACTGGGGCGGTTGCCTCCTAAAGAGTAACGGAGGCGCCCAAAGGTTCCCTCAGCCTGGTTGGCAATCAGGTGTTGAGTGTAAGTGCACAAGGGAGCTTGACTGTGAGACCGACGGGTCGAGCAGGGACGAAAGTCGGGACTAGTGATCCGGCAGTGGCTTGTGGAAGCGCTGTCGCTCAACGGATAAAAGGTACCCCGGGGATAACAGGCTGATCTTCCCCAAGAGTCCATATCGACGGGATGGTTTGGCACCTCGATGTCGGCTCGTCGCATCCTGGGGCTGGAGTCGGTCCCAAGGGTTGGGCTGTTCGCCCATTAAAGCGGTACGCGAGCTGGGTTTAGAACGTCGTGAGACAGTTCGGTCCCTATCCTCTGCGCGCGTAGGAATATTGAGAAGGGCTGTCCCTAGTACGAGAGGACCGGGACGGACGAACCTCTGGTGTGCCAGTTGTCCTGCCAAGGGCATGGCTGGTTGGCTACGTTCGGAAAGGATAACCGCTGAAAGCATCTAAGCGGGAAGCCTGCTTCGAGATGAGTATTCCCACCCCCTTTGAGGGGTTAAGGCTCCCAGTAGACGACTGGGTTGATAGGCCAGATGTGGAAGCCCGGTAACGGGTGGAGCTGACTGGTACTAATAGGCCGAGGGCTTGTCCTCAGTTGCTCGCGTCCACTGTGTTGTTCCCAGGCCACGAACTATCGTGCCGGCGGGACTTGTTTCACTTACTTAATTGAAGAGTGTGCTTGTTCGCTAGAGCCCAAATAGGGTTTCGGTGGTCATAGCGTTAGGGAAACGCCCGGTTACATTCCGAACCCGGAAGCTAAGCCTTTCAGCGCCGATGGTACTGCAGGGGGGACCCTGTGGGAGAGTAGGACGCCGCCGAACAATCTTTGAAGGACCTTTGGTCCCAGCGTTCAGCGCTGGGACCAAAGGTCCTTTTTTTATTTCCCGAAGCGCGTCGGATCGCCGATTGCGTGAGAATGACTGCGGTACCCGAAGACAGGAGCCCCACCCATGTCCACCAACTCTCCCGACGACCGACCGGAGCGCGAGCCGCGTCGCCGGGACGGCGGTGACCAGGGCGGATTCCGCGGTGGTCGTGACAACCGATCCAGCGGCCCGAACCGGGACAACGACCGTGGTGGTTTCCGCCGTGACGACAGCAGCCGCGGCGACAACCGCGGCGGCAGCGGCGGCTTCCGTGGCGGTCGTGACGACCGTTCGTCCAGTGGTCCGCGCCGTGATGACCGTGGTGGACGTCCGGCCGGTGCCGGTGGTGGGTTCCGTGACGACCGTGGTGGGCGTCCGGCCGGTGGTGGGTTCCGTGGTGGTCGTGACGACCGGCCGTCGAGTGGTCCCCGTCGTGACGACGACCGTGGCGGACGTCCCAGCAGCGGTGGCGGATATCGCGGCGGACAGCGCGACGACCGGCCGTCCTTCCGTCGTGATGACAGCCGTGGTGACCGTCGTGATGACAGCCGGGGTGGCCGCCCCGGTGGTGGCGGTGGCTTCGAGCGTCGTGACGACCGTTCGTCCAGTGGTCCGCGCCGTGACGACCGTGGTGGGCGCCCGGCCGGTGCCGGTGGTGGGTTCCGTGGTGGTCGTGACGACCGGCCGTCGAGTGGTCCCCGTCGTGATGACGACCGTGGCGGACGTCCCAGCAGCGGGGGTGGATACCGCGGCGGACAGCGCGACGACCGGAGCAATGACCGCGGTGGGTTCCGTGGTGGTCGTGACGACCGGCCGTCGAGTGGTCCCCGTCGTGACGACGACCGTGGCGGACGTCCCAGCAGCGGGGGTGGATACCGCGGCGGACAGCGCGACGACCGGAGCAATGACCGCGGTGGGTTCCGTGGTGGTCGTGACGACCGCCCTTCCAGCGGCCCGCGCCGCGATGACGACCGTGGCGGGCGTCCCAGCAGCGGGGGTGGGTTTGCCCGTCGTGACGACCGGCCGTCCTTCCGTCGCGATGACAGCCGTGGTGACCGTCGTGATGACAGCCGGGGTGGCCGCCCCGGTGGTGGCGGTGGCTTCGAGCGTCGTGACGACCGTTCGTCCAGTGGTCCGCGCCGTGACGACCGTGGTGGGCGCCCGGCCGGTGCCGGTGGTGGGTTCCGTGGTGGCCGTGACGACCGGCCGTCCGGTGCCCCGCGCAGGGACGACGAGCGCGGTGGCGGTTTCCGCCGTGACGACCGGCCCAGCGGTGGCGGCTACGACCGGAGCAATGACCGCGGCGGCCGCCCGTCCGGCGGCGACCGCGATGGATTCCGCGGTGGCCAGCGTGACGACCGGGACCGTGGTGGATACCGCGGTGGTCAGCGCGACGAGCGCGGCGGCGGTTTCCAGCGTGACGACCGTGACCGCGACCGCGAGCCGATCAAGCGGCTCCCGATCCCCGAAGACGTCACCGGTCAGGAGATCGACAAGGACGTGCGGCAGGAGCTGATGAGCCTGCCCAAGACCCTCGCCGAGGATGTCGCCAAGAACCTGGTGATGGTCGCCCGGCTGATCGACGAGGACCCGGACGAGGCGTACGAGTACTCCCGTATCGCGCTCCGGCTGGCCTCCCGGGTCGCCGCTGTGCGTGAGGCGGCCGGTTTCGCCGCGTACGCGACCCAGAAGTACACGGAGGCGCTCGCCGAGTTCCGCGCCACGAAGAGGATGACCGGCACGGTCGACCTCTGGCCGGTCATGGCCGACTGCGAGCGTGGCCTGGGCCGGCCGGAGCGGGCGATGGCGATGGCCGGGGAGCCCGAGGTGCAGAAGCTGGACAAGGCGGGGCAGGTCGAAATGCGTCTCGTCGCCGCCGGTGCGCGCCGCGACATGGGGCAGATCGACGCGGCGATCGTGACGCTGCAGAGTCCGGAGCTCGCGTCGAACTCCGTACAGCCGTGGACCGCTCGGCTGCGCTACGCCTACGCCGACGCACTGCTCGCGGCCGGGCGTGAGGACGAGGCGCGCGAGTGGTTCGCCAAGACCATCGAGTCGGACAAGGACGGGTCGACGGACGCCTCGGACCGGCTCGCCGAGCTGGAAGGCGTCGAGTTCGTGGACGTCGAGGACGAGTCGGGCGACGGGCCCGCGGAGTCTCCGGCCGACGCCCCCGGCCACAGCGGGGACGACGACGGCACCGCAGCCGACCGGGACTGACCCCCCGCCGGCCCGGTGAAGGCCGCGTGCTGAGAACGACGAGGGCCGTACCCCGCGAAAGCGGGGTACGGCCCTTTTCCCGGTATCGGTGGTTTCAGTCGATGGTGAGGCTGCGCAGCACGAGCCCGGTCGCCGGTTTCGGCCCGAACGAGGTGGACTTGCGGGGCATCGTCACGCCTTGGCGGGCCAGTTCCCGGACGATCTCCTCGCGTACCGGATGCATCAGAACAGCCGTGCCGCCGTGCCGCTCCGCCTGCTCGACAGCCGCGTCCGTGGCATGGATGTACGCGATGTGCTCAGGGGTGTCGGGGACCGACCAGACCGTGTCCAGGAGCGTGTGGTGGAGGACGGTCGCATCGAGGGAGCGCCAGGCTGCCGGGTGGTCCGCGGGGACCGTGCGGGCCAGCAGCTCCCCGGAAGGGCGGTCGGCGAGATGGAACCGGCCGTCGCCGGCCAGCAGAAAGGCGTTGCCGCAGGCCGCGGCCTCGGCCAGCGCGTCGAGTGCCTGCGCAAGCGTGTCGAGCGCACGGACCCGGAAGACCCCGTCGAGCGCGGCCAGCGCATCGGCGACCGGCAGACGGTGCAGTACCCGGTGGATCGCCCGGACCTGGAGCGGATAGCGGACCGTGTCGATGAGGAGGACCAGTCCGTACCCCCACGGGCCGGGGCCCGGGTGTTCGGAGCGGAGCCGGAGATAAGTGGCCCACCGGTGGTGCCCGTCGGCGATCAGAGCCTGACGGCCCGCGAGGTCCGACTGCGCCTCCGCGATCTCCGCCGGGTCCGTGAGAGCCCACAGCCGGTGGCTGAAGCCGTCCTCGGTGGTCGTCGCGAGCAGCGGCGCCCCGGCTATGGTCCGCTCGATGACGGCCGTCGCGCCCGTGGTTCCCGTCGCGCCGCCCAGGTAGGTCAGAAGCAGCGGTTCGAAGTTGACGGCCGTGGTCCGCATCAGCGCCGCCCGGTCCTCGACGATGTCGGCCATCACGTCCTCGTGGGGGAGGACCACGCCCTCCTCGGGGGCGGAGAGGGCCAGAGCGCCGATCAGCCCGCGCTGGATTACGTCGCCGTTCCGCTGCTCGTACACATAGAGGGCGGCCTCGGGGTCGGCGGCGAGGATTCCGTCCGCGATCCAGCGGGCGAGCGTCGCCGCGGCCTTCTCGTTACGGGCGGCGGGCGTACCGGCCTGCGGCAGGATCAGCCGGACGATGTTGTGCGGATCGGCCGACTCCAGGTGCAGCAGCCCGTCGGGCCTGACGACGACGTCGTACGGGGGAGAGGTGACGGCCGCGAGGCTCCCCACGCGTTCAGGGACGTAACGCACTCCGCGGAAAGGGAGAAGCCGCAGCCCGTTGTCCGCATGCCGACCACTTGAAGTCATTGGTGCATGGTATGTGGGGATCCGTCGTACGGGATGATCGGGAGAAGGACAGCCAACGAGGAGTGCGATGACCCGGCAGACCAGGACCAGCCCCGACGGCATGAAGACGGCGCTGAGTGAGACGTACGACACAGCCCTGCTCGACCTGGACGGTGTGGTGTACGCGGGCGGTGAGGCGATCGACCACGCTGTGAAGTCGCTCGGGACCGCGCGGGACGGCGGGATGCATCTCGCGTACGTCACCAACAACGCGCTGCGGCCGCCGGACGCGGTGGCGCGCCACCTCACCGAGCTGGGGGTGCCGGCCGATGCCGCCGATGTCATCACATCGGCCCAGGCGGTGTCCCGGCTGATCGCCGATCAGGTTCCGCCGGGGGCCAGGGTGCTGGTCATCGGCGGGGAGGGACTCCGGCTCGCGCTGCGCGAACGGGGCCTGGTGCCGGTGGACTCCGCGGACGACTCCCCGGTGGCGGTTGCTCAGGGGTACGGCGGCCCCGACATGACATGGGCACGGTTCGCCGAGGCCGGGTATGCGATCAACAACGGTCTGCCGTGGTTCGTTTCCAACACGGATCTGACCATTCCCAGTGCGCGGGGGATCGCCCCCGGGAACGGGGCCGCGGTCGAGGTCGTCCGCATCGCTACCGGGGCCGAGCCGCAGGTGGCCGGGAAGCCGCTGCCCCCGATGCACCGGGAGACCGTGCTGCGGACCGGCGCCGAGCGGCCGCTGGTCGTCGGGGACCGGCTGGACACCGATATCGAGGGCGCGTTCAACGGAGGCGTGGACTCGCTGCTCGTACTGACGGGCGTGACGGACGCGGCGCAGCTGCTGGCCGCCCCGCCCGAGCACCGGCCGACCTACGTGGACGCCGACCTGCGGGGACTGCTCACCGCGCAGCCCGAAGTGACCGGGGACGGCGGTGCGTTCCGCTGCGGTGGCTGGACTGCTTCCGTACAGGACGGGCAGACGGTCGTCGAGGGTGACGGGGAACCGCTGGACGGTCTGCGGGCGCTGTGTGCCGCGGCCTGGACGTACGCCGGTGACGGTACGTACGGTGCCGGCGCGGGCGACGCGTTGTCGCGCATCGGGCTCTGACCGTACCGGGGCGTCTCCCTCCTCGAAGAATTATGGGAGGGTAGGCTAACCTAACCACGTGTTGGTCGACAGTCCCTCCAGACAGAGCGCGGAGCAAGCTCCCGCGCCCCCCAAGCACAACGCCGCGCGCGCCGCGGGGCTGCTGCTCTCGCTGGCCGTGCTCCTCGTGGTCGTCGTCGCCAGCATCGCGGTCGGTGCCAAGGCGGTGCCGGTCGGCGATGTGTGGCACGGCCTGGTGCACGGTTCGGGCAGCGGCAACGACGTCCTGATCCGGGACGTGCGGGTACCGCGCACCGTGCTGGGGCTCCTCGTCGGGGCCGCGCTCGGGGTCGCGGGAGCGGTGATGCAGGCGCTCACCCGCAACCCGCTCGCCGAGCCCGGGGTTCTGGGCGTCAACGCGGGGGCGTCCGCCGCGGTGGTCTCCGCCATGAGCTTTCTCGGTGTCAGTTCCTTCACCGGCTATGTGTGGTTCGCGTTCGCGGGCGCCGCCGTCGTCTCGGTGCTCGTGTACGTACTGAGCGGGAGCCGCGGAGCCACCCCGGTCAGGCTCGCGCTCGCCGGTACGGCTGTCACCGCGGCACTGTTCGGCTACGTCAACGCCGTACAGCTGCTGGACTCGGCCGCGCTGGACAAGATGCGCTTCTGGACGGTCGGTTCGCTGGCCACGGCCACGACCGGCACCGTCTCGGAGGTCTGGCCCTTCGTGGTGGTCGGGCTGCTCGTCGCGCTGCTGCTCGGCCGCCCGCTCAACGCGATGGCGCTGGGCGACGACACGGCCAGGGCGCTCGGCGCGCATCTGACGCGTACCCGGGTGCTCGCCATGGTCGCCGTCACCCTGCTCTGCGGTTCGGCCACCGCCGCCTGCGGCCCGATCGTCTTCATCGGGCTGATGGTCCCGCACATCGTCCGGGCCATCACCGGTCCCGACATGCGCTGGACACTCCCGTACGCGGCTGTCCTCTCGCCCGTCCTGCTGCTGGGCGCCGATGTCGTCGGCCGGCTGGTCGCCCGGCCCGCCGAGCTCCAGGTCGGCATCGTGACCGCGCTCATCGGCGGTCCCGTCTTCATCTTTCTCGTACGCCGCCGGAGGATGACTCAGCTGTGAAAGCGATCCATGCGATACGGACCCGGGGCGGGGTCTCCCTGCGGGTCGACGTCAGGGCCGCGGTCGTCGTCGTACTCCTCGCGGTGGTCGCGCTGGTGGCCGGCGTGGTGCTCATCGGCAGCGGTGACTTCCCGATCGCACCCGCCGATGTGATCCGCACGCTCCTCGGCAACGGCAGCACGGCCCAGGAGTTCATCGTCAGCGATCTGCGGCTGCCCAGGGCGCTCGTCGGTCTCCTCGTCGGAGCGGCGCTGGGCGTCGGAGGAGCCGTCTTCCAGTCCATCTCCCGCAATCCGCTGGGCAGCCCGGACGTGATCGGTTTCGGACAGGGCGCCAGTGTCGGGGCGCTCTCCGTGATCGTGCTCTTCCACGGTGGTGCCACGGCGGTGGCCGGCGGGGCGGTCGTCGGTGGTCTCGTCACCGGCGTCGCCGTGTACCTGCTGGCGTGGAAGCGCGGCGTGCACGGCTACCGGCTGGTCCTCGTCGGAATCGGCGCCGCCGCGATGCTCACCGCCTGCAACAGCTATCTGCTGACCAAGGCCAATCTCGTCGACGCGACCCGCGCCGTCGTGTGGATGACCGGATCGCTCGACGGCCGTGACTGGTCGCAGGTCTGGCCACTGCTCGCCGCCTGCGTGGTCCTGATACCGCTGGTGCTCGGATACGGGCGCAACCTCAGGATGCTGGAGATGGGCGACGACGCCGCGTACGCCCTGGGGGTGCGGGTCGAGCGGACCCGGCTGGTGCTGATGCTGGCCGCCGTCCTGCTCACCGCTGTGGCCACCGCCGCCGCCGGACCGATCGCCTTCGTCGCGCTCAGCGCTCCCCAGCTGGCCCGGCGGCTGACCCGCTCGCCGGGCGCCAATCTCCTCCCGTCGGCCTTCATGGGCTCCGCCCTGCTGGTCGTCGCCGACTGGATCGCCCAGCGGGCCTTCGGTGACCGGCAGCTTCCGGTGGGCGTGGTGACCGGAGTCCTCGGCGGCTGCTACCTGCTGTGGCTGCTGGTCTCCGAACGCAAGGCAGGACGGATCTGATGACAACCAGGAGTACGACCATGCAGCGACTCACCGCCGAATCGGTCACCCTCGGCTACGAGCAGCGGACCATCGCCGAGAACCTCTCGGTGGAGATCCCCGACAACTCCTTCACCGTCATCGTCGGGCCGAATGCCTGTGGCAAGTCGACACTGCTGCGCGCGCTGTCGCGCATGCTGAAGCCCTCCCAGGGGCGGGTGCTGCTCGACGGCCAGGTGATCGGCTCGATGCCCGCCAAGAAGGTGGCCAGGACGCTGGGGCTGCTTCCGCAGTCCTCCATCGCCCCCGACGGCATCACCGTCGCCGACCTGGTGGCGCGCGGCCGCTACCCGCACCAGGGGCTGCTGCGCCAGTGGTCGCCGGAGGACGAGCGCATCGTCGAGGAATCCATGGCGTCGACGCGGATCGGTGAGCTCGCCGACCGCTACGTCGACGAACTCTCCGGGGGCCAGCGCCAACGCGTGTGGATCGCGATGGCGCTCGCCCAGCAGACGCCGCTGCTCCTGCTCGACGAGCCGACGACCTTCCTCGACATCCAGCACCAGATCGACGTGCTGGACCTCTGCGCCGAACTGCACGAGACCCAGGGGCGCACTCTGGTGGCCGTACTGCACGACCTGAACCACGCCGCGCGCTACGCGACCCACCTCATCGCGATGCGGGAGGGCGAGATCGTCGCCGAGGGGCCGCCCGCGGAAGTGGTCACGGCAGGGCTGGTGGAGAAGGTGTTCGGGCTGCGGTGCCAGATCATCGACGA
This sequence comes from Streptomyces sp. NBC_00859, assembly GCF_045161865.1. Taxonomy (NCBI): domain Bacteria; kingdom Bacillati; phylum Actinomycetota; class Actinomycetes; order Kitasatosporales; family Streptomycetaceae; genus Streptomyces; species Streptomyces sp. NBC_00859. Next base: position 6,384,124 of record NZ_CP108826.1, read on the forward strand.
CCCGGAGACGGGGACACCGCTGGTGGTTCCCGCCGGGCGCCGGGCCCGTACACCGGGGACGGCCGCGGCTACAGCAGTGTCCTGAGGCGCAGCAGATCACGGAAGCCCGCCTCGAGCCGGACCCGCCCCGAGCCCCAGGCCTTCGCGAAGTTCAGCTCGCCCCCGACCAGGGCCACCAGGTCGTCGCCCTTCATCGCCAGCCGGATCTGGGCCTTCTCGGGCGGCGGGCCCTGGACGGTGTCCAGGACCTGGATCCGGCCGTCCACCAGGCGCCCGGTGAAGGTGATGTCGAGGTCGGTGATGTGGCAGCTCAGTGAGCGGTCCTGAGCCGCCGCGCCGCGTACCTGGCTGTTCGCCTCTGTCATGTTGTCCGAGAGCCTGTCGAGGGCGCTGCGGCACTCTTCTGTCGTCGCCATCGTGACCGACCGTACCGCAGTGCTTCGCGGTAGCGTCTGGGCATGAGTGACGTGATGCCGGAGCCCGCCGGGGCGCGGGCCGGGAGCCAGGACGGTACGGAAGACACCCCTGCGCCGCTGGGGGTGGCCCGCACGCCGACCGGGAACAGCGGGGTGGACGCGGTACTCGACCGGCTGGCCGACGCCGACCACCTCGCTGCCGGCGGACATGTCGAGGTGTACGAAGATGTACACCAGGGGCTGCGCGATGCGCTGGACGCGCTGGACGCACCGCCCGGACCGCCGGTCCCGGCCGGTGGCCCCCTCCCTCACAACGTCCCTCACAACAGCAGGAGCTGAACCGAACGTGGCAGGAGTGGCACGCCGGCGTCTCGACGCCGAGCTGGTCCGCCGGAGTCTCGCCCGCTCGCGGGAGCACGCGAGCCAGCTCATCGCGGCAGGGCGGGTAACCGTCGCGGGCGCCACCGCGACCAAGGCGGCCACCCAGGTGGAGACGAGCGCCGCCGTGGTCGTACGCAAGGACGACGACGACCCCGACTACGTCTCGCGCGGCGGGCACAAGCTCGCCGGCGCCTTCGCGGCGTTCACACCGCTGGGGCTGCGCGTCGAAGGGCGGCGGGCGCTCGACGCGGGCGCGTCCACCGGCGGCTTCACCGACGTGCTGCTGCGGGCGGGCGCGGCACACGTCGTCGCGGTGGACGTCGGATACGGGCAGCTCGCCTGGTCGCTGCAGAGCGACGACCGCGTCACCGTCAAGGACCGTACGAACGTACGCGAGTTGACGCTGGACGACATCGGCGGAACGCCCGTGGACCTCGTCGTCGGAGACCTCTCGTTCATCGCCCTGGGCCTGGTTCTGCCCGCTCTCGTGCGGTGCGCGGGCCCCGGCGCCGATCTGGTGCTGATGGTCAAACCGCAGTTCGAGATCGGCAGGGACCGGCTGGGCAGCGGGGGTGTGGTCCGCAGCCCGGAGCTGCGCGCGGAGACGGTAAGGACCGTGGCCGGGCAGGCGGCCGGGCTCGGACTCGGTGTGCGGGGTGTCACCGCCAGCCCGCTGCCGGGGCCATCGGGAAACGTCGAGTACTTTCTGTGGCTGCGGGCGGATGCGCCCGCACTCGATCCGGCGAATGTGGAGCGTGCAGTGGCGGAGGGGCCGCAGTGACGGATGAAGCATCACCATCGGCAGCTGGTTCATGGCCGGGAGTACCACCGGCGCACGCTCCGGCAGCACCGGGAACCGTACCGGCGGCGGCGTCCACCGCCGAACGCACGGTCTTCCTGCTCGCTCACACCGGGCGGCCCGCCGCCATCCGCAGCGCGGAGCGCGTCGTGGAGGGCCTGCTGAAGAACGGGCTGCGGGTGCGGGTCCTGGTGGCGGAGGCGGCCGATCTGCCCGTACCGCCCTCGGTCGAACTCGTCGCCGAGGCGACACCCGCCTGCCTCGACGGCTGTGAACTGCTGATCGTGCTGGGCGGCGACGGAACGCTGCTGCGCGGTGCCGAGTTCGCCCGCGCGTCCGGGGTGCCGATGCTCGGCGTCAACCTGGGCCGGGTCGGCTTCCTCGCCGAGGCCGAGCGCGACGACCTCGACAAGGTCGTGGACCGGGTGGTCAGCCGGTCGTACGAGGTCGAGGAGCGGATGACCGTCGACGTCCTCGTCCACAACAACGGCGACATCGTGCACCGGGACTGGGCGCTCAACGAGGCCGCCGTGCAGAAGACCGAGCCCGAGCGGATGCTGGAGGTCGTACTGGAGATCGACGGCCGTCCGGTGACCGGCTTCGGCTGCGACGGCGTCGTCTGCGCGACCCCGACCGGTTCGACCGCGTACGCCTTCTCTGCCGGAGGACCGGTGATCTGGCCGGAGGTGGAGGCGCTCCTGATGGTGCCCATCGGCGCGCACGCCCTGTTCGCCAAACCGCTGGTGACCTCTCCCTCGTCCATCCTCGCGGTCGAGGTGCAGCCGCACACCCCGCACGGCGTCCTGTGGTGCGACGGGCGCCGTTCGGTGGAGCTGCCCGCGGGGGCGCGCGTCGAGGTGCGCAGGGGCGCCGTACCCGTACGGCTGGCACGGCTGCACCACGCGTCGTTCACCGACCGTCTCGTGGCCAAGTTCGCGCTGCCGGTGGCGGGCTGGCGCGGGGCGCCGCACTGACTGCTCCACGGCCGCGCGAGGCGTCCCGCGCGGCCGTGCCGGGGCCCCGCCGACCGGGCCACGTCGCACGGGACCCGGGAAACCTCGTATGGTCATGTGCGTGTTGGAGGAGATGCGGATACGGTCGCTCGGAGTCATCGACGACGCTGTGGTGGAGCTTTCACCCGGTTTCACCGCGGTGACCGGTGAGACCGGCGCGGGCAAGACCATGGTCGTGACCAGCCTCGGGCTGCTGCTCGGCGGGCGCGCCGACGCCGCCCTGGTGCGGCTCGGAGCCAAGTCGGCGGTGGTCGAGGGGCGGATCGTGCTGCCCCCGGGTGCGCCGGCCGCGGTACGGGCCGAGGAGGCGGGCGCCGAACTCGACGAGGGCGCGCTGCTCATCAGCCGGACCGTCTCCGCCGAAGGGCGCTCCCGGGCGCACATCGGCGGACGTTCCGTACCTGTCGGGCTGCTCGCCGAGATCGCCGACGAACTGGTCGCCGTCCACGGGCAGACCGACCAGCAGGGACTGCTGCGCCCGGCCAGACAGCGCCAGGCCCTCGACCGGTACGCGGGAGACGCCGTGGCCGGCCCGCACACGAAGTACGCGGCTGCCTACAAGCGGCTGCGCGCCGTCGCCGCGGAGCTCGACGAGCTGACCACCCGGGCGCGTGAGCGGGCCCAGGAGGCGGACCTGCTCCGCTTCGGTCTCGATGAGATCGCAGCGGTCGATCCGCTCCCGGGCGAGGACACCGAACTCGCTGCGGAGGCCGAGCGGCTGGGGCACGCCGAGGCGCTCGCGTCCGCAGCGTCCGCCGCGCACACCGCTCTCGTCGGCAATCCGGAGGACCCCGAGAGCGTCGACGCGACGACGCTCGTCGCCGGGTCGGGCCGGGCGCTGGACGCCGTACGCAGCCACGACCCCGCGCTGGCCGCGCTCGCCGAACGCATCGGTGAGATCGGCATCCTGCTCGCCGACGTGTCGGGGGAGCTGGCCGGGTACGCGGACGACCTCGACGCCGATCCGCTGCGGCTCGCCGCCGTGGAGGAACGGCGGGCCGCGCTGACACAGCTGACCCGTAAGTACGGACAGGACATCGCGGCCGTGCTGGCCTGGGCCGAGGAGAGCGCCGCGCGCCTCGCCGAGCTGGAGGGGGACGACGACCGGATCGGCGAGCTGACAGCGGAGCACGACGCGCTGCGCTCCGAACTGTCGGGACTCGCGCAGACGCTGACCGACGCCCGTACGGAAGCAGCCGAACGGTTCGCGGGCGCCGTCACCGCCGAACTCGCCTCGCTGGCCATGCCGCACGCGCGGGTGTCGATCGACATCCGGCAGACCGAGGACCCGGAAGGGGTCGAGGTCGGCGGGCGGACCGTCGCCTACGGCCCGCTGGGTGCCGACGAGGTGGAACTGCTGCTCGCCCCGCACCCCGGTGCGGCCGCCCGGCCCATCTCCAAGGGGGCGTCGGGCGGTGAGCTTTCCCGGGTGATGCTCGCGGTCGAGGTCGTCTTCGCGGGGTCCGACCCCGTACCGACGTACCTCTTCGACGAGGTCGACGCAGGGGTCGGCGGCAAGGCGGCAGTGGAGGTGGGCCGTCGGCTCGCCAGGCTCGCCAGGTCCGCTCAGGTCGTGGTCGTGACCCACCTTCCGCAGGTGGCCGCCTTCGCGGACCGGCAGCTGCTCGTCGAGAAGACGAACGACGGCTCGGTGACCCGCAGTGGTGTCACGGTCCTGGAGGGCGAGGACCGGGTCCGGGAGCTCTCCCGGATGCTCGCCGGCCAGGAGGACTCGGAAGCGGCGCGGGCACACGCCGAGGAGCTGCTGGCCACGGCGCGGGCCGACGGCTGAGCGGGACCCCGCGGAGGGCCGGCCCGCGGCGGCGGGCCGGCAGCCGGGCTGCGGGGGAGCGGCGCTGACGGGGGTTCGCGCCCGGAGTTCCGGGGTGCCGCCGGGACCCTCCCGCACGAGGCCTAGGGTGGAACGCATGATCAGACACGGCGCCCGTACCGCCGCACTCCTCGCCTCGTTCGGCGCGACCCGCGCCGTGGCGACAGGTCTGCGCAGCCGGCTGCCGGGCGGCTCGCCGCGCTGGGAGCGCACCAACTACGCGGGGCGCACGGTCGACCTCTGCGCCGGCCCGGCCGCCACGGTCGGAGCCGCGGTCGGCGCGGTTGCCGGGACCCTTCCGCCCCGCGCCCGAGGCGCGGCCACGCTTGCCGTGCTCACGGCCGGGGCCTGCGGGGCCTACGACGACACCGCCGGTGCGGGCGACCCGCGCCGCGGTTTCCGTGCCCATCTCCGGGCCCTGGGCCACGGTGAGATCACCAGCGGCACCGTGAAGCTCCTCGGTATCGGCGCGGCGGGTATGGCCGCGGGCGCGATGCTCAAGGACCGCCCCGTCGACCGGATACTCGCCGGTGTCGTCGTCGCCGGCACCGCCCACTTCGTCAACCTGGTGGACGTACGCCCGGGGAGGGCGGCCGTCGCCGTCATCGGCCTCGCGGCGCCCGGTCTGCTGCGGCGCGGCCCGGCCGGCGCGCTTGCCGCCGCACCGCTGGGAGCCGCATCGGCGGTCGTCATCGACGACCTGGCCGAACAGACCATGCTCGGCGACGCGGGGGCGCACGCGCTCGGCGCCGCCCTCGGCGTGGCAGTTGTCGCGGGAAACGGGCGGGCCGGACTCGCCGTCCACGCGGCAGCGGTGATCGCCGCAGCCGCGTACGGTGACAGGGTGAGCCGGGTGGCAGCCGGGTGAGCCGCGGCTCACCCGTGCGGGTGACAGCTCCGGCGCGTTGACGCGACGGTAGCGGGGCTCAGGCCTTCGGAGAGTGCCGGAACGCGCGTGCGGGCTGGCATCCTGGGGCGCACCATCCGTCCGACGCCGACTCAGGAGCTCCGGTCAGTGAGCAGCACCCAGGTCCCGCCGTACGGCCGTTCACCTCTCCGCGCCGTCCAGGTGCTGGGCGGCGGCAGCGCCGGCGGCAGCGCCCACGTCCGGTCCGTCTCCGCGGGCCTGGTCGAGCGGGGCGTGCACGTCACGGTGTGCGCCCCCGTCGAGCTGGAGCGTGCGTACGGCTTCAGCGGGACGGGCGCGCACTTCGTGCCCGTGCCCCGGCGCAGTGATCCGGCGTCCGTCACCGCGCTGCGCGCCGCCTGCCTGCGGGCCGACGTCGTCCACGCCCACGGGCTGAACGCCGCCGTGCGGACCTCGTTGGCGCTCAGTGGACTGCGGCTGCCCCTGGTCGTCACCTGGCACACCCGCCCGCACGCCGAGGGAGCCAGGGGCCGCCTCCTGCGGCTGATGGAGCGAAGGGCCGCCAGAGCTGCGGCAGTTGTGCTCGGTACGTCGTCCGAACTGGTCGACAGGGCGCGCAGCCGGGGCGCGCGCGACGCGCGACTCGCGCCGGTCGCCGTCCCGGCGCCCCGGGTGGCCGCCGGCGGGGCGGAGAGCAAGGCGCGTGCGGAAATGGGCGCGGTCGGGAGGCCGTTGGTGATGGCGGTGGGCAGTCTGGTCCCGCACCACGGATACGGGACACTGCTGGACGCCGCCCGGCTCTGGCAGCACCTCGACCCGGTACCGCTGCTGGTGATCGCCGGAGAGGGCGTCGAGCGTGCCGTGCTGCAGAGCCGTATCGAGGCCGACGCGCTCGCGGTCCGGCTCATCGGCAGCCGCGACGATGTGACGGAGCTCCTCGCGTCCGCCGATGTCGCGGTGCTGTGCAGCCGTTGGGAGGCGCGCTCACTGGTGGCGCAGGAGGCGCTGCGGCTGGGGGTGCCACTGGTCGCTACGGCGGTCGGCGGGGTGCCCGAGCTGGTGGGCGACGCGGCCGAACTCGTCCCGTACGGCGATCCCGGGGCGCTCGCCGCGCGGGTGAGCGCGCTGCTGGCCGACCCTGCTCGGCGGGACGAGCTCGCCCACGCGGGCCTGGCCCAGGCCGCGAGCTGGCCGACCGAGGACGAGACCGTGGCGCAAGTGCTGAGCGTCTACGACGAGTTGACGCAGTCCGCCACCGACGGCTGAGGCTGCGGCCCGCCGCATCCGGGGGCCCGGACAGACCTTGTCACGGGGTGTGCCTGCGGGCCCGCAGTGCCAGGCTCAGGGCCAGCACCGTCTGCGGGTCGTCCAGGTCGGTACCGAGGAGTTCGGCGATCCGCGCCAGCCGGTTGTAGAGCGTCTGACGGTTGAGATGCAGCTCCCGTGCCGTTTCGGCCTTGCGGCCCGCGTGCGCCAGATAGGTCTGGAGTGTGGGCAGCAGCGCGGGCCGGGACGTACGGTCGTGGTCACGCAGCGGGCCGATGGCCCGGTCCACGAAGGCCGCCAGGTCCGGCTGGTCGCGCAGCCGCCAGAGCAGCAGATCGATGTCCAGACGCCGCGCGTCGTACCAGGGGCGGTCGGGCAGACCCTGCGCGGCGGTCGCCGTCTCCGCGGCGTGCCGCAGACCGGCTGAAGCGGCGGCCCAGCCACCCGCAACGCCCACCACCACGATCGGCGGATGCGCGCCGGCCCGCTCCAGGCCCGCGCGCGCCACACCTGCCCGCAGCGCGACGGCCACCCGGTCGGCCACGGCGGTGCGTTCCGATTCCGTACGCAGGCCGAGAAGCAGCGGGACCCGGCCCTCCACGGGACGCACGCCCAGGAGCACCGGCACCCCGACGGAGCTCAGTTCCTCCAGGACGGCGCGGGCCAGCACCGCCCAGTTGCCCGACGGCGAGAGTTCGGCGGCCAGCCGCATCACCACGGGGAGCAGCGGGCCGTCACCCGGGCGGAAACCGAGGACCCGGGCCTGTGCGGGCGCGTCGTGGGACAGGACCCGGCCCTCGGCCAGGTCGGTCAGGAAGTCTCCGCGCCCGCGTGCGGCCAGCTCCTCCTCCTGGCGGGCCTGCATCAGGACGACGGCGAGGATCCCGGCGGCGCGCTCGGCGGCCATCCGGTGCACCGGGGCCAGCGGCGCCGTCACCGGGAGCAGCGCCAGTCTGGCCCGGACCGAACCGGCACCCGAGCCGCCGCCGGGCACGTCCACCAGCACCGCCCCCGCCGGGCGGTGCCCGCGCAGCCCCTCCCACACCTGGAGCGGCTCACCCTCGCCCGCGGCGTAGAGGAGCTGCCCGTCAGGGGTCTCCAGAAAGACCGGATTGGCGGTGAACTCGGCGAGGATCGACAGCACCTGCGGTACTCCGCCGCCGCCGAGCAGCGCCTGGGTGCACCTGCGGTGCACCTCGTCGGCGCGCTGCACCAGCGCGTAGTGACCGTTGACGATCTCGGTGTGGACCTCCTCCGTCACCGAGACGAAGGGCACCTCGCGGTGCAGCTGGACCAGCGGCAGTCCGGCTGCCCGAGCGGTCTCCACGAGCGTCGAGGGCAGCTGTGAGAAGCGCGGGCCGAGCTCCACGACGAGGGCGGCGATCCCGCGGTCGGCGAGCCGCCGGACGAACGCCCGCTGTTCGGCGGGGCGGGTGCCGAGCCCCAGCCCCGTGGTGAGGAGCAGCTCGCCGCCCTTGAGCAGGGAGGCCATGTTCGGCACCTCACCCGCGTGCACCCAGCGGACGGTGCGGCTGAGCCGGTCGGCGCCCGCGACGACCTCGGGCAGTCCGCCGCGCAGCCCCGGCAGCTCAAGCGCCCGCTGCACCGTGATCCCGCCCTGGTTCTCCATGGGGCCGGACGCTACCCGAAGCCGTGCCGAGGGTGCCCGTGAGCCATGTCCGCGCCCGGTAGCGCTCGGGATCGAAGGCGGGTGGGGCGTCCGCCGCGGGAGCCCTTGGCTTTGCGGCGGGCGATCTGGTCGCTGCGTTCCGGGCTGGTGAACGCGATCCCGCGAGCTCAACAATCGACAGGCTCCGCTGATCGACATCCACGCCGTTTGAACAGAGTCCCGATTTCACCCACCTCGCCAGACCGCGCGGGGTTACACCGAGTGACCGGCCTCGAACGTCGAAACGATGCCGCCGACCGCAGATCGGCAGGTCCGATCGGTCCGAGCGTCGGTGCCGTTCCCATTCCCGGCTTCCCGGCGTCGTGCGCGCATAACGCTGGGCTGACCGGCAAAAGAGACACTCGTTCATGCGATCACGAAGACCACGCGCGATCCTCGCTGCCGCGTTCTTTGCGGCGGTGACTGCGGTGGTGCTCACCAGACGTTACCGGCCGGCGCTCAAGACGACGGGGCTTCGCAACCCGGTACCCGGCCGGCGGTCATGGGTGTCGGCAGGCCGGCCGTCACAGCCGCGTCCACCAGCGGACTCCAGTTGATCGCCAACGAGCGTGAACACATCTCGAAGTCCATCGCGGCGGTTACCACCGATTCCGATATCGGTGCTGCGCTCACCGTTCGGCCGTCGGTCGCCGGCGCGACTGATCCGTCCACCGCGTGCACCAGAGCCTGGTAGAGCAGATGCGGGCCGGCGCCGCTGTACCCCCCCCCGCCGAACACCGTGCCTGAGCAGAAGTGTCGCCGTTATCATTGACCGGTGATCGGCAACCTTGAGTCGTTCCAGGACGAGCTGGCCGCCAGCGGGTTTCCGCCGCTGATCAACAAGCTGGCCGGGGCCGGCTTCCGGGGCGGGATCGCCACCCGTGACCTCGGGCCGCTGCGGCTGGTCTCCCTCGACACGCCCGAGAGCGCCTGCATCGGGCGGGAGCGCGACGCCTCCGACGGCGAGAACCTGGCGGTCAAGGTGATGACCCGGGGCCGGACGCGGATCGAGCAAGGGCGCGGCGACGCCGAACTCGGGCCGACCGACCTGGTACTGCTCGATCCCACGCGTACGCTCCGGTTCGAGAGCACCGCCTCGGCGCACGTCACCATCCTGGTTCCGCGCCGGGAGCTTCGGATCCGGCCCGCGCAGATCGACCGGCTCATCGGCGTACGCATCGACGGCAGCCACGGCCCGGGCGCTCTCGTCTCCGTGCTGGCCCGGCAGTCGGCGTGGTCGGCGACCGAGTTCCGCGAGGCGGAGGCGCTGCGGTCGGCGGCGGCCGTCGTCGAGCTGATCGCGGTCGCACTGGAGGCCCGGCTCGGCGACGAACAACCGGCCGCGGACGAGTGGCTGCGGAGCCGGATCGCCGGCTACATCGAGACCCGGCTGGCCGATCCCGATCTGTCCCCGCCTGGCATCGCCGCCACCCACAACATATCCGTACGCCGGCTGCACAAGCTGTTCGAGGACCAGCCGCTCACCGTCGCGGCCCTGATCCGCCGTCGCCGCCTGGAGCGCTGCCGGGCCGAGCTGACCGGAAGCGGACGTACGGTCACCGCCGTGGCCGCCCGGTGGGGATTCTCCGATCCCACCCATTTCAGCAAGCTCTTCAAGGCGACGTACGGCTACAACGCCCGTGCACTGGTAACCAGCAACCGTGCACAGACGACCAAGACGCGCACAGCCGGCCCGGACAAGGATGGTGGTGACCAAGGCAGGCAATAGCAATAGGAGAAGTCGTGGCGAAGATAAACATCGTCCGCCCCGGTGAGGGCGAGATCCTCGGCAGCGGGGCGCAGCAGATCCGCATCCTGGAGAACGGCGAGCACACCGACCACCGGCTGGGGTTCGCCGAGGTCACCATTCCGCCGGGCACCCCGAGCCCGTTGCAGCATCGCCACGCCCAGCATGACGAGGGCTTCTACGTGCTGGCGGGAACTTTCCGGTTCACCGTCGGCGAGGACCAATACGACGCCGGGCCGGGCACCTGGGTCATCGTGCCGACCGGGGCGCCGCACACGTTCGCCAACGTCGGCGACGAGAACGCGGTCATGCTGAACACCTTCACGCCGGACCTGTATGTGCAGTACTTCCGCGACTTCAAGGCCATGATCGATTCCGGGCAGCCGGTCAACGCCGAGACCATGCAACCGCTCTGGAAGAACTACGCCACCGAGATCTCGAACGAATACGCCTCGTGAAGCGCCTTCAATACGACCGCTACGGCGGCCCGGAGGTGATGCGGCTCGCTGAGTTCGAGCCACCACGCCCGGGTCCGGATGAGGTTCTCGTCCGCGTCCGAGCGGCGGCTTCCAACGCGCTGGACTGGAAGATGCGCAACGGCGAGATGAAGCTGATGACCGGCCGCTCCTTTCCCCGGGCGATGGGGCACGACTTCGCCGGAGTCGTCGAGGCGGTCGGCGCCGGCGTCACCCGCCTGAAGGCCGGCGACGCGGTACTCGGCCGGGCTCGGTTCCGGCATGCGGGGGCGTTCGCCGAGATGGTGACGGCCCCGGAGAAGGCGGTCGTGCTCAAACCGGTGGACCTCTCGTACGAGCAGGCAGCCGCCCTGCCGACCGTGGGCGTGACCGCCTACCAGGCCACGGCGGAAATCCGGCCCGGTCAGGCGGTCTTCGTCAACGGGTACCTGGGCGGGGTGGGCCGTTCCGCCGCCCAGTTCGCCCAGGCGCGGGGAGCCTCGGTCGCCGGCAGCTGCCGCAACCCTGCGGCCGACGAGGCCCACGAGCTCGGCGTCGAGCCGGTCGTGGGTTTCGGCTTCGACCCGGCCGCCCTCGCGGAACGGTTCGATCTCGTCCTCGACACGCCCGGCATGCTTACCTTCGCCGCGGCCCGAACGCTGCTGAAGCCCGGCGGAACCATCGTCGACATCGTCCCAACCCCGGCCAAAATGATCAGAAGCGCACTGCCCGGCCCGTTCCGGGCGATGATGGGCCGACCGGTGACCGCCGACCTGGAGGAGGTGGCCCGGACCCTGCGCCTGCCCATCGCCCGTACGGTCCCGTTGGCCGAGGCGATTCCCGCCCTGACGGAGCTGGAGCGCGAGCAGCGCCCGAAGGGCGGCAAACTGGTCATCGCCATGGCCGGAAGCTGAGCCGGGCCGAGCTGGGGCGTGTCCTGTAGGTCGGCACGCAGCCATCCTTGGTTCCGTGGCCCCGTGGCGTGGATCGCAGCGACTACGGCTTCACCGATCTGGGTCAGTTTCATCGGTGATGCCGTGGTTGTACGAGTGAGAAGTGGGTGTCCGATCTCGCGACGCAGTCTTCCAACTCTCGTGATCAGGGCCGTGCGGGCCGCGAGGTCCTCGTCATCGGCGGCAGACGGGCCTGACCTATCGTGGATCAGCTCGGCGCGATCGCAAGTCAGCAGCTCGCGCAGTGACATCCTGGCCAGCCGGTCGCGCCCGTCCTTGAGGACGACCTCCATGCCCGTGGCCAGGCTGGCGAACTCCACGACCTCGACCGTCTCGCCGTCCAGCCGGAAGTGCGTCCCGACCCCCAGCTTCGTCCCCGCCCCGCTCATGCTGCCCTCCGCAACACGTGGCCTGTGCTCAACGGCCGGTCCAGCGCGGTCGTCACATGCCCGGACCACAGCAGGTACAGCACCGCCGACTTCACCAGCGGCCGGGGACACTCCGGCCGCAGCCGGAAGGCGTCGCCCAGCGACATCCCGTCCAGGTCCACCGCCCGCAGCGCGGTCACCGGGTCAGGGTCGAACAGCCAGGCGCGGCGGTAGCCGGCCAGGAACCGGACGTTTTCCAGCACGTGCGGATCCGGCTCGCTCCACACCTCGTACTGCCACCCGCGCGAAGTCACGGCCTCCTGCGTCCAGGCGAAGGTGAAAGCGACTTCCGGCTTCTCAAGTCGGTGCCGCGGTTGACGTCCACGACCACCGGACCGTCATCCGTCAGTAGCAGATAGTCCGGGATGTGCTTGCGGACCTTGCCATCAACGCCGGCCTTGAGCAGGAACGGCTGGGCGACGATTTGCCGCACCTCGGGAGCGAAGCCGGCGAACAACAGCCGCCCCAGCTCCAGCCGCGACTCGTAGATCACATGATCGCCCACGGTCGCCGACCAATACGTGCCCGAATAGTGCTGCTGCCCCTTGAACCAGCGGAACGTCCGCCACGGCCGGGCCTGCCGCAGCAGCCCGAGCGGCACCGATGGCCACTCCAGGTCCTCCACCACGGACTCGTCACCACGCCGGACACTCAGCCGTACCGGCGCGGCCACCGCTGTACCCATCGGACCACCAACCCCGCGTTTCTCCAGGCAGCCTCGCCAGCCGCCGAACGCTGGGGTCCTGCCCCGGCCACGCCCGCAGACGCCGCCCGGGGCAGTCCTGTACAAAAAGTGGGGAACTACTGGCTCACGAGGCATGAATCCCATGCCCGCGTCCTACTGGCCACGCAGTGGACACGGCCGGTGGGAAAAGGACACGAGATCTGGGAACCTGCATCGGGTCAGCCCCCGTAGGCCCCCGACGCGGTGAGCCGCAGTGCCGTGTCGATCAGCGGGACATGGCTGAAGGCCTGCGGGAAGTTGCCGACCTGGCGCTGGAGCCTGGGATCCCACTCCTCGGCGAGCAGCCCGAGATCGTTGCGCAGGCTCAGCAGCTTCTCGAAGAGCTTGCGCGCCTCATCCACCCGGCCGATCATCGCCAGGTCGTCGGCGAGCCAGAACGAGCAGGCGAGGAACGCTCCCTCGTCACCCTCCAGGCCGTCGACACCGGCCGCGCCGCCCGTCGTCGGATAGCGCAGCACGAAGCCGTCCGGTGTGGACAGCTCGCGCTGGATGGCCTCGACGGTGCCGATGACGCGCTTGTCGTCCGGCGGCAGGAACCCCATCTGCGGGATGAGCAGCAGCGAGGCGTCCAGCTCCTTCGAGCCGTAGGACTGCGTGAAGGTGTTGCGTTCCTTGTCGTAGCCGCGCTCGCAGACATCGCGGTGGATGTCGTCACGCAGCTCACGCCAGCGCTCCAGCGGACCGTCGGCGTCCCCCGACTCGATCAGTTTGATCGTCCGGTCGACGGCGACCCAGGCCATCACCTTGGAGTGCACGAAGTGCCGGCGCGGCCCGCGCACCTCCCAGATGCCTTCGTCCGGCTGGTCCCAGTGGTCCTCCAGATACCGGATCAGCTTGAGCTGAAGCAGGGATGCGTAGTCGCTGCGGGCCAGGCCCGTCATGTGAGCGAGGTGCAGGGCCTCGGTCACTTCGCCGTACACGTCCAGCTGGAGCTGTCCGGCCGCGCCGTTGCCCACCCGGACGGGGCCCGAGTTCTCGTAGCCCGGCAGCCAGTCCAGCTCCGCCTCGCCCAGCTCGCGCTCACCGGCGATCCCGTACATGATCTGCAGGTTCTCCGGGTCGCCCGCGACCGCCCGCAGCAGCCACTCGCGCCAGGCGCGGGCCTCCTCGCGGTAGCCGGTGCGCAGCAGCGACGAGAGCGTGATCGCCGCGTCCCGCAGCCAGGTGTAGCGGTAGTCCCAGTTGCGGGAGCCGCCGATGTCCTCCGGCAGCGACGTCGTCGGCGCGGCGACGATGCCGCCGGTCGGCGCGTAGGTGAGCGCCTTGAGGGTGATCAGCGAGCGGACCACGGCCTCCCGGTAGGGGCCGTGGTACGTGCACTGGTCGACCCAGTCGCGCCAGAAGTCCTCGGTCGCCACCAGCGAGTTCTCGGGCTCGGGCAGCGCGGGAGGGGCCTTGTGCGAGGGCTCCCAGCTGATGGCGAAGGCGATCCTGTCGCCAGGTCCGACGGTGAAGTCGGAGTACGTCGTGAGGTCCTCACCGTAGGTGTCGGCCGAGGTGTCCAGCCAGACCGAGTCGGGTCCCGCGACCGCGACCGTCCGCCCGTCCACCTTGTGGACCCAGGGCGTCACCCGCCCGTAGCTGAACCGCATCCGGAGCGCGGAGCGCATCGGGACGCGCCCACTCACCCCTTCCACGATCCGGATCAGCTGGGGGGCGCCGTCACGCGGTGGCATGAAATCCGTCACACGGACGGTGCCGCGCGGCGTGTCCCACTCCGATTCGAGGATCAGTGAGTCCCCGCGGTAGCGGCGCCGGTCCGCGACCGGCGGGCATGCCGAAGGGGCATGCGCCGGTCCCAGCCGCCAGAAACCGTTTTCCTCGGTTCCCAGCAGTCCGGCAAAGACGGCGTGCGAGTCGAAGCGGGGAAGGCAGAGCCAGTCGGCCGTGCCGTCCCGGCAGACCAGTGCGGCGGTCTGCATGTCTCCGATGAGTGCGTAATCCTCGATGCGCCCGGCCACGTGCAATCTCCAGTCGAACGGCCACGTCGCCCCGCGGGGCGCTTGTGTTGCAGTCAGGGGCTCTTTACTAAGCGCTGACGAGCGCCGACGGGCGCTGGTTCCGGAGACCGGGCGGGGGTGGTGCCGGTTTCCGGCCGTCTCGGCAGCGAGTGTCCGAGCAGGATACGACGCACCCAGGTGATCCGCATGACGCGCCCGGCAACCCGGCTGGGCCGAACGGGTGAGCGTTGGGTGACTGGATTGCGACCGTCCGGTGAAGCCTGACCTGTGCGTGCTCGATTCGATGCGGTGCGTGGCCGGAAGCGGTCTCCCGTCGTCGCTGATACCCTGGTGGCCCGTGGACCGGTGGTCATTACGCCCCGAACCGCAGCGACGGCACCCCCGGAAGTCTCCGGGGCCTCGTGCCGGTACGCAATCCAGATCGCGACCACGGGAGCCCCCTCTTGGCCATGCAGGCCCGCAACTCGACATCCGCGACGACCAAGCACATCTTCGTCACCGGGGGTGTCGCCTCCTCCCTCGGCAAGGGTCTGACCGCCTCCAGTCTCGGTGCGCTCCTCAAGGCCCGCGGCCTGCGGGTCACGATGCAGAAGCTCGACCCCTACCTCAACGTCGACCCTGGCACGATGAACCCGTTCCAGCACGGCGAGGTCTTCGTCACCAACGACGGCGCCGAGACCGACCTGGACATCGGCCACTACGAGCGTTTCCTCGACGTGGACCTCGACGGCTCGGCCAACGTGACCACCGGCCAGGTCTACTCCACGGTCATCGCCAAGGAGCGGCGCGGCGAGTACCTCGGTGACACCGTGCAGGTCATCCCGCACATCACCAACGAGATCAAGCACCGCATCCGCCGGATGGCCACGGACGATGTCGACGTCGTCATCACCGAGGTCGGCGGAACGGTCGGCGACATCGAGTCGCTGCCGTTCCTGGAGACCGTCCGCCAGGTCCGCCACGAGGTCGGCCGGGACAACGTCTTCGTCGTGCACATCTCACTGCTGCCCTACATCGGCCCCTCGGGCGAGCTGAAGACCAAGCCCACCCAGCACTCCGTCGCCGCGCTGCGCAACATCGGCATCCAGCCCGACGCCATCGTGCTGCGCGCCGACCGCGACGTACCGACCGCCATCAAGCGCAAGATCTCGCTGATGTGCGATGTCGACGAGGACGCCGTGGTGGCCTGCGTCGACGCCAAATCGATCTACGACATCCCGAAGGTCCTGCACACCGAGGGCCTGGACGCGTACGTCGTCCGCAAGCTCGACCTGCCGTTCCGCGATGTCGACTGGACGATCTGGGACGACCTGCTGGACCGTGTCCACAACCCCGACCACGAGGTCACCGTCGCCCTGGTCGGCAAGTACATCGACCTGCCCGACGCGTACCTCTCGGTCACCGAGGCCATCCGGGCCGGCGGCTTCGCCAACCGGGCCCGGGTCAAGGTCAAGTGGGTCGCTTCCGACGACTGCACGACGCAGGCCGCAGCGGAGAAGCAGCTCGCGGACGTCGACGCGATCTGCATCCCGGGCGGTTTCGGTGAGCGCGGCGTGGACGGCAAGGTCGGTGCGATCCAGTACGCCCGGGAGAACCGGGTCCCGCTGCTCGGCCTCTGCCTGGGTCTCCAGTGCATCGTCATCGAAGCGGCGCGCAACGTCGCGGGCATCCCCGACGCCAACTCCACCGAGTTCGACGCGGCGACCGGCCACCCGGTGATCTCCACGATGGAGGAGCAGCTGGCCTACGTCGAGGGCGCCGGCGACCTCGGCGGCACGATGCGGCTCGGCCTCTACCCGGCGAAGCTCGCCGAGGGCTCCCTCGTCCGCGAGGCGTACGAGGACCAGCCGTACGTCGAGGAGCGCCACCGCCACCGCTACGAGGTCAACAACGCCTACCGCGCCGAGCTGGAGACCAAGGCCGGTCTGGTCTTCTCGGGCACGTCCCCCGACAACAAGCTCGTCGAGTACGTCGAGTACGCCCGCGAGGCGCACCCCTACCTCGTCGCCACCCAGGCGCACCCGGAGCTGCGCTCCCGGCCCACCCGGCCGCACCCGCTCTTCGCGGGCCTGGTGAAGGCCGCTGTGGAGCGCAGGACGGGCAGCAAGAAGGTCAAGTAGGGCGCGCGCACGAGCGGCTACCGTGGACCGGGGCAGGGGCCTCATGAGCCCCCTGCCCCGGTTTCTGCTTTTGAGAGGACGCTTCCATGGCCATCAAGGACACCGCCGAGGAGTGGCAGGTCACCGCGACCACCACTCCCTTCACCGGGAACAAGACCAGCGTCCGAACCGACGACGTGGTGATGCCCGACGGCGCCGTCGTGCACCGTGACTACCAGGTCCACCCCGGCTCGGTGGCCGTGCTGGCGCTCGACGACGAGGGCAAGGTCATCGTCCTTCGCCAGTACCGCCACCCCGTACGCCAGAAACTCTGGGAGATCCCGGCCGGGCTGCTCGACATCCCCGGCGAGAACCCGCTGCACGCCGCGCAGCGCGAGCTCTGGGAGGAGGCGCACGTCAAGGCCGGGAACTGGCGGGTGCTCGCCGATGTGTACCCGACGCCGGGCGGCTGCGACGAAGCCGTACGGATCTTCCTCGCCCGTGACGTGTCCGAGGCCGAGGGCGCGCGCTTCGAAGTCTCCGAGGAGGAGGCGGACATGGAGCACGCGCGGGTCGAGCCGGCGGAGCTCGTCCGGGGCGCGCTCGCCGGTGAGCTGCACAACACCTGCCTGGTCGTGGGGGCCCTGGCGCTGACCGCCGCGCTGAACGGCGACGGCCTCGACGCGCTCCGCCCCGCCGACGCCCCCTGGCCCGCCCGGCCGTTCGAGGCGTAGACGGAACGGAACGGGGAAACACCCGGGAGAGCAAACGAAGAACACCCGGAGAGCAGCCGTCGGTCAATCTGATGATCCGTTGATCCGATCGAGGGACATCCCTACTGAGCCCGCCCTGCTCCACCTGGTTCGTCTGGATACGTGAACTACGCTCGGCACCGTCCCGTCCGGGTCCCCGGCGGGCCGGTGCGCAGGCGGACGGAGCGAGCCCGTGACGGATCAGGCGGTGGACGCGATCGACCGGGTCACGACTCCGGGCACCGGGCGGACCAACGGACACTTCGTCGGCAGGCAGCGGGAGTTGAAAGCGCTGCGCGCCGACATCGAACGCGCCGGTCTGGACACCATGGCCGGGCGCAAGGGCGCCCGCCCCCGGGTGCTGCTCATCGCTGGCAAGCCCGGTTCGGGGCGGAGCGCACTCGCCGCCGAACTGGCGGAGCAGCTCGCCACCGACTACCCGGACGGCGTGTTGCGGGCCGGCCTCACCACACCCGGCGGCGACCCGGTGCCCACCGGGGACACCGCCCGTCAGCTGCTCGGTGCGCTCGGGGTTCCCGCGCCCGCCGGCGCGGCCGACGACGACCTCACGGAGCGGGTGCGCGAGGCGCTCGCCGGGCGCCGGGTGCTGCTCGTCCTGGACGACGCGGCCGAGGCCGGCCAGGTCGACCCGTTCCTCCCCGACGTCTCGCGGTCCCTGGTCGTGGCCGTCTCCACCGGGCCGCTGACCGGTATCCCCGACGTCAGGCCGTGCACGCTCGGAGGCCTGGACACCGGCTCGGCCGTCGGCCTGCTGGAGAACTTCACGGGCGGGGTCCGCATCACCGTGGATCCCCGGACGGCCGAAGCGCTGGCCGAGGAGTGCGGGGGGCAGCCCGCCGCACTGGTGCTGCTCGGCGGCTGGCTCGCCGCCCGGCCCATGCTGTCGGTCGCGGATGCGGCGCAGCAGTTCCGGGGTCTGCCCGATGAAGCCGGTGGTCCCGCGGCCGGCCGGCCGCTGGCCCGCGCCTTCCGGTTCGTGTACGGCTCCCTCCCGCAGCCGGCCGCCCGGATACTGCGGCTGCTGGCACTCGCCCCCGCCGGGCTCGCCGACGCGCACACGGCGTCCGCGCTGGCCGGCTGCTCGGTGTCGGCCGCCCGTTCCACCCTGGAGGACTTCGCCGGACTCGGACTGCTCCGGGCGCGCCCGGAGGGCCAGTTCGAGGTGCCGGGCTGTCTCGCGCCGCTGCTGCGCGCGCTGATGGAGGACCAGGACCGGGCGCCCGAGGTGCAGCTGGCGCGGGCGCGGATGCTTGAGCGGACCGTGCGGCTGCTCCAGTCCTGCCGGGCGGTCACCGACCCCGACGGTTCCCCGTCCCGGCGGAAGCTGGCCGGGCTGCCCCGCACGCTGCGCTTCGCGAACGTCCCGGCCGCCGCTGAGTGGCTCAGGGTCAGGGAGCCCGCTCTGCTCGCGAGCGCTCGGCTCGCCGTCGCGGACGGTGAGCTCGACACGCTGGCCAGGCGCCTGGTCGCCGCTCTCGTACGGGCCCTATCCGCGCACCTCGGCGCCGAGGCCGCGGCTTCCCAGCTGTACGGGCTCCACCAGCTGGTACTCGGCGTCGCCGAACGGCGCGGCCTGCACCGGGAGCAGGCGGCGGCACTGCTCAATCTCGCCGATCTGGACGCGCGTACCGGCCGTACCCAGGACGCCCTGGCCCGCTACCGGGCCGCGCTGGACGCGGGACGCACCGCGAACGACCCGTACGCGACGGGCCGGGCGACGGAATCCGTCGGCGCCGCGTACCAGGAGCTGGGGGACTGGGAGCGCGCCTGTGACTGGTACGGACGGGCCCTGTCCCAGCGGCAGGCGCGCGGGGAGGCGGCCGACGAGTCCAGGCTCTACGGGCGCCTCGGGACCGTCCACACCTACGCGGGCCACTACACCGACGCGCTGCGGAGCTGGCGCGCCGCGGTGGCCGGATACCGGCGCACCGGGGATCTGCCCGGCCAGGCGCGGGCCCTCAGCGAGGTGGCCCGGGTGCAGGAGTACGCGGGGCGCCCCGACGAGTCGCTCCGTACCTGCACGGAGGCGGTGGAGTGGGCGCGGCGCGCCGACGACGTGCGGCTTCAGGCGGCGCTGCATCTCCGGCTGGCCGACACCCTGGAGCGGCTGGGTGACTCGGCTGCCGCGCGGCTGCACCGTGGTTCGGCTGAGAGATTGCTAGCTGATTAGAGATTTGCCTACGAAATCCGTGGTGTCTCGACTGAAGATTGATGCTTTGAAAGGCTAGACAGCGCGAAGTCCTTCATTAACACTGGTTCTGTCGCGTCCATCCGGGATGCCTCCAGCTCTGCTGTGCATAACCGGACATGTGCGTCATCTCCAGGAACATCCCCCAGATCAAGGACCGTGATCGACGTGCTGGTCGGCATCCCCCGCGAGGTCAAGAACAACGAGTTCCGGGTGGCCATCACCCCGGCAGGTGTGCACGAGCTGGTGCGCCACGGACATCAGGTCGTCATCGAGCAGAGCGCGGGTGTCGGCTCGGCGATCACCGATGCCGAGTACGTCGCCGCAGGGGCGCGCATCCTCCCCACGGCCGACGAGGTGTGGGCCGCCGCCGATCTGCTGCTGAAGGTCAAGGAGCCGATCGCCGAGGAGTACCACCGCCTCCGCAAGGACCAGACGCTCTTCACCTACCTGCACCTCGCCGCCTCCCGCGCGTGCACGGACGCGCTGCTGGAGTCCGGCACCACCGCGATCGCCTACGAGACGGTGGAGACGGCGAACCGCCAGCTGCCGCTGCTCGCCCCGATGTCCGAGGTGGCCGGGCGGCTCGCCCCGCAGGTCGGCGCGTACCACCTGATGCGCTCGGCGGGCGGCCGCGGTGTGCTGCCCGGCGGTGTGCCCGGTACGGCGGCCGGCGAGGCGGTCGTCATCGGCGGCGGCGTCTCCGGCTGGAACGCCACGCAGATCGCGATCGGCATGGGCTTCCACGTCACCCTGCTGGACAAGGACATCAACAAGCTCCGCGAGGCGGACAGGATCTTCGGCACCAAGGTGCAGACGATCGTGTCGAACGCGTTCGAACTGGAGAAGGCGGTCGTCGCGGCCGACCTCGTCATCGGCGCCGTACTCATCCCCGGAGCCAAGGCGCCGAAGCTCGTCACCAACGCGCTCGTCGCCAAGATGAAGCCCGGAAGTGTACTTGTCGACATTGCGATTGATCAGGGCGGCTGCTTCGAGGACTCCCGTCCGACCACGCACGCCGAGCCGACGTTCCAGGTTCACAACTCGGTGTTCTACTGCGTGGCGAATATGCCGGGTGCAGTGCCGAGTACGTCGACTTATGCCCTCACCAACGCCACGCTCCCGTACATCCTGGAGCTCGCGAACCGCGGCTGGGAGGACGCGCTGCGCCGCGACCCCGCGCTCGCGCTCGGCCTCAACACGCATGACGGGCAGGTCGTTTACCGTTCAGTGGCCGAGGACCTCGGTCTCCCGCACACCGAACTGGGCGCTCTGCTCGGCTGACCCGTCAACACGCGCCGTCAATCTCACGCAACCGGCCGGACCTTGCTTGCCGAGGTCCGGCCGTGTGCGTTTCTGTCCCTTTTGTTCCCCTCGTTCAACTCGCCGTGAACGTAACCCTTTAGCCGTTTCGTACACCCGCGAAACGTGCTGAGTGATCCCTGTACGCCCTTGACACCGGGGTGTTCTGTTGCCGACACATCGAGCCGGGTCCGGCGGATTGTGTTGCTGCGGAGTGGTGACACGCCATAGAGTCGCCCATCGTCGGCATGGTGCCACGCTGACCTATCGATAAAGTTTCCTGGTCACGTCCAAGGAGGTAAGACGACTTGTGAATGAGTCGACATTTACTCCCGGGGGTGGTCGACCAGGAATGCCTGCTCGGGGCCACGGCCCTGCGGGGCGCGAGGCTGTCGGCTCCGTCGCTGTCCGCGCCTCCGCGAGTCACCAGACCCACCAGCACATGACGACAGCCCACCAGAGTATGGACGGCCTACACGTGAACGCCAGGGCCGGCGACCGGAGTGGCGATTCGACCACCCATCTCGCCGTCTACAACGAGGTACCCGAGGGTCACTTCTACGACCCGGACGCCGAGTACGAGCCCGACCCGGAGTACGCGGCCACGCTCGCCCCGGACGCTGCCCGCCAGCGCCGCGAGCGGATCGGCCCGACCGGACGGCCGCTGCCGTACTTCCCGATCCCAGGACCGCTGACCGACCACGGTCCCGCCAAGATCATCGCGATGTGCAACCAGAAGGGCGGCGTGGGCAAGACCACGTCGACCATCAATCTGGGCGCCGCCCTCGCGGAGTACGGACGGCGGGTGCTGCTGGTCGACTTCGACCCGCAGGGCGCGCTCTCCGTCGGTCTCGGTGTGAACCCGATGGAGCTCGATCTCACCGTCTACAACCTGCTCATGGAGCGGGGCATGGCGGCGGACGAGGTCCTGCTCAAGACCGCAGTGCCGAACATGGACCTGCTGCCGAGCAACATCGACCTGTCGGCCGCCGAAGTGCAGCTCGTCAGTGAGGTCGCCCGGGAGTCCACGCTCCAGCGGGCGCTCAAGCCGCTGATGCAGGACTACGACTACATCGTGATCGACTGCCAGCCGTCGCTCGGTCTGCTGACCGTGAACGCGCTGACCGCCGCGCACAAGGTCATCGTGCCGCTGGAGTGCGAGTTCTTCGCGCTGCGCGGAGTGGCGCTGCTGACCGAGACCATCGAGAAGGTCCAGGAGCGGCTCAACCCCGACCTGGAACTCGACGGGATCCTGGCCACGATGTACGACTCCCGTACGGTGCACAGCCGCGAGGTGCTGGCACGTGTGGTCGAAGCCTTCGACAACCACGTGTACCACACAGTCATCGGCAGGACCGTGCGCTTCCCGGAGACCACGGTCGCCGGTGAGCCCATCACGACGTATGCCTCCAACTCGGTCGGTGCGGCCGCCTACCGCCAGCTCGCCAGGGAGGTGCTCGCCCGGTGTCACGCCGAGTGAGTCTGCCGGGGGCCGACGAACTGTTCCGTACGACCGGCGGTACGGCGCTCCAGTCGTCGTCCCCGCGGCGGCCGGTCAACGGCGATGCGCGGATCCCCGGGCCCGCAGGTGAGAGCGACCCGGCCGCTTCGGCCGCGCCGTCCTCCGAGCGGGCCGGCCCCGGCGGGGCCGAACACTCCACGGCCGGGGCGGAGACCACCGAGTCACGCGGCAGGACCGGCGAAGCGGATGCGGCCGCGGGCCGCAGAGCGCAGGAGGCCCGTCCCATGCCGGCGCCGGCCGCTCCGGCCGGCCAGCAGCGCCGTCGCGGTGGCGGCAGGGGGGCCAACCGGCGCCCCACCGGGCGCGAGCGGCACGACGAGAAGATCACGGTCTACGTCTCGGCCGAGGAACTGATGGACCTCGAACACGCGAGGCTGGTGCTGCGCGGTGAACACGGTCTCGCCGTGGACCGCGGACGCATCGTCCGCGAGGCGGTGGCCGTAGTGCTCGCCGATCTGGAGTCGCGCGGCGACGCCAGCATCCTGGTCCGGCGGCTGCGCGGGCGCTGAGCGGCTGCGCGCCGGTAACCTGCGCGCGCCCGTACTTCCGTACCCTGGACCGCGATGCCTGCTGCCGACGACTCAGTCCCGAACCGACGTCGCGCCCTGGGACGTGGTCCGGGGGCGCCGTCCGGGGTGCAGGGGGCGCCGGAGCCCGTCGGTGCGCCCGAGCCTGTCACGGAGGCGCCCGTACCCGTACCACCGCCGGGGCCGGAAGCCGCGACGCCCGCACCCGCGCCGGTACCCGAAGCCGCCGCACCGGCTCCCGTACCCCCTGACCCTCCGCTTCCGGCTCCGCCCGCCGGTGACCCCGACGAACCGCACGACGGCCGGTTCACGGTGCGGCTCACCAATTTCGAGGGTCCTTTCGACCTCCTCCTGCAGTTGATCTCCAAGCACAAGCTGGACATCACGGAGATCGCCCTGTCGAAGGTCACCGACGAGTTCATGGCGCACATCCGGGCCATGGGCGCGGAGTGGGATCTCGACCAGACCACCGAGTTCCTGGTGGTCGCGGCCACGCTCCTCGACCTGAAGGCGGCACGGCTGCTGCCCGCGGCCGAGATCGAGGACGAGGGCGACCTCGCGTTGCTCGAAGCGCGGGACCTGCTGTTCGCCCGGCTGCTCCAGTACCGCGCGTACAAGCAGATCGCGGACATCTTCAGCGACCGGCTCGAAGCGGAGGGCAAGCGGTATCCGCGCACCGTGGGCCTGGAGCCGCACCACGCGGCCCTGCTGCCCGAAGTCGTCATCAGCATCGGCGCCGACGGCTTCGCGAAACTCGCCGTGAAGGCGATGCAGCCGCGCGCCAGGCCGCAGATCTACGTCGACCACATCCACGCACCGCTGGTCTCCGTACAGGAGCAGGCCGAGATCGTGGTGGCCCGGCTGCGGTCCTGCGGCGAGGTGAGTTTCCACACCCTCACCGAGGACGCGGCGGACACCCTCACCGTGGTCGCCCGCTTCCTCGCCCTGCTGGAGCTCTACCGCGAGAAGGCGGTCGTCCTCGACCAGGCGGAGGCGCTCGGTGAACTGCTGGTGCGCTGGACCGGCGGTGACGGCGCGGAGCCCGTGGTGACCGATGAATTCGATCAAGTGGTGGAGGAGCCGGCATGAGTGATCTCAGGTCCGCGACGAGCGATCCCGGTCCGCCGGCGAGTGATCTCAAGCCCGCGCTCGAAGCGGTTCTGATGGTCGTCGACGAACCGGCGACCGAAGAACACCTGGCCAAGGTCCTGGACCGGTCCGGACGCGAGATCGCCGACGCGCTGCGGGAGCTCTCGGACGAGTACACGGTCGCGGGCCGCGGATTCGACCTGCGGCTCGTCGCGGGCGGCTGGCGGTTCTACACCCGTCCCGAGCACGCCGGGGCCGTCGAGAGCTTCGTTCTGGACGGGCAGCAGGCCCGGCTGACCCAGGCCGCGCTCGAGACCCTCGCGGTGGTCGCCTACCGCCAGCCGGTCAGCCGGTCCCGGGTCTCCGCGGTGCGCGGAGTGAACTGCGACGGGGTCATGAGGACCCTCCTCCAGAGGGGTCTGGTGGATGAGGCGGGCGCGGAACCCGAAACAGGTGCGATCCTGTACAGGACGACGAACTACTTTCTGGAGCGGATGGGCCTGCGAGGCCTGGACGAGCTCCCGGAGCTCGCGCCCTTCCTTCCCGAGGCGGATGCGATCGAGGCCGAGACACAAGAAGGTGTGCCGTCGTTCGATCCGGATGCACCGTACGGTCCGGACACCGACGCAGACGACAAGACGGAACTTTGATGCGAAGCAACGGCAGGAACAGCGGAACCGGCAACCGGGACAACCGGGGTACGGGCGGGAAGCCGCCCCGTCCGAAGTCCGGGGGTGCCGGCGGGGCGCGCGGCGACAAGCAGGAGGAGCGCCCGCGCCGGCCCCGTCCCGAGGAGCGCCGTTACGACGTCGGCACGAGTTCCTCCGACGACCAGGGCCGCAAGCCTTCGGGCGGCGGCCGGGGCGGCCCGGCGGCGGGCGGCAGGTCCGGCGGACAGACCGGCGGCAAGACGGCGGGCAGCCGCGGTGCGGCAGCCCGCGGCGGCGCCAAGGGCGGCCCGAAGAAGAGCCCGCAGGGCACGCCCCCGCGCCGAGGCCCGCACGGCCAGCGGGAGACCTCCAGGCCGCGCGAGCTCGACGCCAAGATCGAGGAGCGCAACAGGGAGCGGCACAGCAAGCCGCAGGTGAAGACCCCCAAGACCTTCCCCGGTGCCGAGGAGGAGGGCGAGCGCCTGCAGAAGGTGCTGGCCAGGGCCGGTATGGGTTCGCGCCGCGCCTGCGAGGAGCTCATCGAGCAGGCCAGGGTCGAGATCAACGGCGAGATCGTCATGGAGCAGGGTCGCCGGGTCCTGCCGAAGGACGAGATCAAGGTGGACGGTCTGACGGTCGCCACCCAGTCGTACCTCTTCTTCGCGCTGAACAAGCCGGCCGGTGTCGTCTCCTCGATGGAGGACCCGGACGGCCGCCAGAACCTGGGCGACTACGTCAACAACCGCGAGACGCGGCTGTTCCACGTGGGCCGGCTGGACACGGAGACCGAGGGCATCATCCTGCTCACCAACCACGGCGAGCTCGCCCACCGGCTGACCCACCCCCGGTACGGCGTGAAGAAGACCTATCTCGCCGCGATCCAGGGCCCGTTGCCGCGCGACCTCGGCAAGCGGCTCAAGGACGGCATCGAGCTGGAGGACGGGTACGCGCGCGCCGACCACTTCCGCGTCGTCGAGAACACCGGCAAGAACTACCTGGTCGAGGTGACCCTCCACGAGGGGCGCAAGCACATCGTCCGCCGGATGCTGGCCGAGGCCGGATTCCCGGTCGAGAAGCTGGTGCGGGTCAGCTTCGGCCCGATCCCGCTGGGCGACCAGAAGTCCGGCTGGCTGCGCCGCCTCACCAACACCGAGGTCGGCATGCTGATGAAGGAAGTCGGCCTGTAGGCACGGCCGCATCCGTCGCACCGGGAACCCGGTCCCCGCTCGCAGCGGGGGCCGGGTTCTCCCTTGTTCCGGCCCGCTCCCTGCTTTATAGTCATAGTGACCATAAATAAGGCGGGCGGCTGCCCGGACCGGGCCCACGGGGGTGGACCGGGCCCCGGACAGCCGTGCGCCGGCCGGGCCGGAGGGGGCCGCGTGTGAAGGGCTACGACCCCTACGCCTTCGAGCCGTTCGCCGTCGCCGTGGACCTGGCCGTCTTCACGGTCAGGGAAGGGGCGCTGCATGTCCTGCTGATCCGGCGCGGCGAGGAGCCGTACCGGGGGGCCTGGGCGCTCCCCGGCGGCTTCGTCCTGCCGGACGAGTCGGCCGACGAGGCCGCCAGACGCGAACTGGCCGAGGAGACCGGGCTGTCGGGGAAGACCGCTGCCGCGCTCCATCTGGAGCAGCTGAGGACGTACAGCGAGCCCGGCCGCGACCCCAGGATGCGGGTCGTGTCCGTCGCGTACGCCGCGCTGGTACCGGATCTGCCGGAGCCGCGGGGCGGCGGCGACGCGGCCCACGCACAGTGGATGCCCGCCCGTACGGAGCATGCACTGGCGTTCGACCACACCCGGATCCTGGCCGACGCCCACCGGCGGATCGGCGCCAGGATCGAGTACAGCTGCCTCGCCACCTCGTTCTGCCCGCCCGAGTTCACCCTCGGCGAGCTCCAGCAGGTGTACGAGACGGTCTGGGGCACCGTGCTCGACCGCCCCAACTTCCGCCGCAAGGTCCTCGCCAGCCCCGGCTTCGTCGAACAGGTGCCGGGGGCCGCGCGCCTCACGGGCGGCCGCGGCAAACCGGCCGCCGTCTACCGGGCCGGCCCCGCCACCGCACTCCACCCACCTCTGCTGCGCCCGGAAGGACGATCCGAATGAGCCTCGCCAGCCGTACGAGCCGGATGAGCACCGCCACCCGTCAGGCCGCCACGGGCGCCCTCACGGGCCTCGCCCTGGGGGACGCCCTCGGCTACCCCACCGAGTTCCACGGCATACCGGCGATCCTCGCCGCGTACGGCCCCTGGCGGGAGATGGAGCTGCCCCGCCCCGCGCTCGTCACCGACGACACCCAGATGACGCTCGCGCTGGGGCGGGCCCTGCGGACCGTGATGGACCGCGGGGTACTCGAACCGTCGGCGACGGCGGCGGCGGTTCGGCAGGAGTTCGTCTCCTGGTACCACTCGCCGGAGAACAACCGCGCGCCGGGAAACACCTGTCTGACCGCCTGCGGCCTCCTCGACAGCGACCGGCCCTGGCAGCAGGCGAGCCGGCTGCACTCCAAGGGGTGCGGGGCCAACATGCGGGTCGCACCGCTCGGGCTCGTACCCGGCCTGAGCACCGAACAGCGCGCGGGAGCGGCCCAGTTGCAGGCGGCGCTCACCCACGGCCACCCGACAGCGCTGGCCGCCAGTGACCTGACGGCGCACGCGGTGTTCCTGCTGGCGCAGGGGGCGGAGCCGACCGGGCTGGTGGGACAGCTGCGTTCGTACGCCATCGAGAACCGCACGCACTACCACGAGCGGTGGCTCGGCGACCTCTGGACGTACGCGGGAGACTCCGGGGGCGCAACCCCCGCCGACTTCATGGCGCGGGGCTGGGACGACTGCCTGGCCGTCCTGGACCGGCTCGTCGACGCGCTCCGCGCGCCCTCGCCCGAGACGGACCCGTGCCTGGCCACCGGGGAGGGCTGGATAGCCGAAGAGGCCCTGGCCACCGCGCTGCTCTGCTTTCTGCTCTTCCCCGGTGAACCGCTCCTCGCGCTGCGCCGGGCCGCCTGCACCAGCGGCGACTCGGACTCGATCGCCTGCCTGGCGGGGGCATTCGCCGGGGCACGGCTGGGCCCCGGCGCCTGGCCCCAGGAGTGGGCGGAGCGGATCGAGCACCACGGTGAACTGCTGGCGCTGGGCGCGCTCTGGGACACCTGAGCGGCTGGTGCCCGGCGGCCCGGCCGGGAGTGCCCCGGTGCCGCATCGACGCGCTGCACGCCGCCGTTCTCGACGCGGCACAGGCCTCCTCGCCTCCTCGCACCTGTCCGCCGGGAGTCAGCGCTCCATGACCTCGTCGTACGGACCCGGCCGGAGCGCCGACTCCCGGCGGACCCGGAACAGGAAGTCCTCGACCCGGGCGCGGTCCGGTTCCGACGGAAGCGGGGTGCGGGCGGCGGCCTCCTCGGCCTCTTCGGCCAGCCGGGACATCCACCGCTCGGACTCCTGCCACGTCAACTCGCCCCGTCTGACGGCGAGCAGCCGCTCCCGAGCATCGCCGACGTCTATCACCAGCTCGCCGGTGCGCAGCAGATCGCGGCAGGCGGCCATCAGCCGCAGCAGATGCATGGCGTGCTTCCAGCGCGGGGCACCGTGCTGCCGTACATCCGCCGCCAGCTTCGCCCGCTGGCTCAGCGCGTACCGCGAGAAGGTGCGGTGTACGGCGCGGGAGAGGAACGCGTCACGCAGGGAGAGGAGTTCACGGCCCGTGGCGTCGATGTGCTCGACGATCGGGGAGTGCAGACACTCCAGGATGTTGGGGTTGGCGGCCAGGGCCAGCTCGCAGAAGCGCTCCAGCTCCCAGGAGAACTGCTCGTCGGCCGGGCCCTCCACATGCGTCGGCGGTTTCCCGAAGCCCCAGAAGAGCGGAGTCGGCGCGAGGAAGACCCCGCGGCGGTCCGTGTCGCTGGCTTCGGTTGCCAGACCGAAGGCACGCGAACCCATCACACAGGAGTAGACGGTGTGGTCACGGACCAGGGTGCCGGGAGTGAGCCGCATGCCAAGAGGCTACGGGAGGCGCCGTGGGCCGCTGCCCGTCTCGCAGGGCGGGCGCGGAGGCCGAAGGCCCTGGGGCCTGACTACTCTGGACGGACCGGCGCGGCAGACGGGCCGCCGGTGTGCACAGGAGCGAGGAGCAGGACGTGGCGGTACGAGCGGTCAGGGGAGCGGTCCAGCTGGAGCGGGACGAGGCCGGGCACCTGGAGGACCAGGTCGCCGCCCTCCTCACGGCCATCCTGGAGCGCAACGGCCTCGGCGCCGACGACCTCATCAGCATCTGGTTCACCGCGACCCCCGATTTGCACAGCGCCTTCCCCGCGGCTGCCGCGCGCGGGCTCGGCATCACGGACGTCCCGCTGATCTGCGCCCAGGAACTGGACATCGCCGGGGCCATGCCGCGCGTCGTGCGGATCCTCGCGCACATCGAGAGTGATCTGCCCAAGTCCGGGATCACCCACGTCTATCTCGGCGCCGCCGGGGCTCTGCGCAAGGACATCGCCCAGTGAGGACCGCCCTGGTCATCGGGACCGGTCTGGTCGGCACCTCCGCGGCCCTCGCCCTCGCCGGCCGCGGCGTCACGGTCCACCTCGTCGATCACGACGCCGGCCAGGCCCGCACGGCCGCGGCGCTCGGCGCGGGTACCGACGAGCCGCTGGAAGGGCGGGCCGACCTCGCGATCGTCGCCGTGCCGCCCGCCCACGTCGCGGCCGCGCTGGCCGAAGCCATGCGGCGGGGCGCGGCCCGCGCCTACCTCGACGTGGCCAGTGTGAAGAGCGGGCCGCGCCGCGAGCTGGAGGCGATGGGCTGCGACCTGGCCCCGTACATCGGCACACACCCGATGGCGGGCAAGGAGCGCTCCGGTCCGCTGGCCGCGACCGCCGACCTCTTCGAGGGGCGTCCCTGGGTGCTCACCCCGACCCGGGACACCGACACCGAGGCGCTCAACCTGGCCCTGGAGCTCGTCGCGCTCTGCCGGGCGGTGCCCGTGGTCATGGACGCCGAGGCACACGACCGGGCCGTCGCCATGGTCTCGCACACCCCGCAGCTGATCTCCTCGATGGTCGCCGCCCGGCTGGAGGAGGCGGACGAGACGGTCGTACGGCTCTGCGGCCAGGGCATCAGGGACGTCACACGGATCGCCGCATCGGACCCCCGGATGTGGCTGGAGATCCTCTCGGCCAACCCCGGTCCTGTGGCGGACGTCCTGACCGGGGTCGCCGACGACCTGGACGAGACGGTACGGGCGCTGCGCGCCCTGCAGTCCGCCGACGAGGAGAAGCGGCGGAGCGGGGTGACGGGCATCGAGGATGTGCTGAAGCGGGGCAACGCCGGCCGGGCGCGGGTGCCGGGCAAGCACGGGGCCGCACCGGCCTCGTACGAGATCGTGGCGGTGCTCATCAGCGACCAGCCGGGGGAGCTGGCGAGGATCTTCGCGGACGCCGGGCGGGCCGGGGTCAACATCGAGGACGTACGGATCGAGCACGCGACCGGGCAGCAGGCGGGCCTGGTGCAGCTGATGGTGGAGCCCAGCGCGGCCCCCGGACTGGCCGCTTCGCTGAAGGAGCACGGCTGGTCGCTGCGCCAGTAGCCCCGCACCGCCCCGCACCCGCCCGGCCCGGCCCCGGTGCGGTGCGGGGCCGCCGCCGGACGGCGTAACGGGACGGCCGCCCCAGCCAGTAACCTTGTGCGGGGCGCACCTGCGCCCCGCACATACCGCCCCGTGAAGCAGGAAGGTGTCCGTCACCGTGGAAACCGCCGCCCGGAACGCCCCGGCAGCAGTGATCGTCGCCATCGACGGCCCCTCCGGCACGGGCAAGTCCAGCACGTCGAAGGCCGTCGCGGCCAAGCTCGGCCTGAGCTACCTGGACACGGGTGCCCAGTACCGGGCGATCACCTGGTGGATGATCAGCAACGGGATCGACGTGCAGGACGCCGCGGCCGTGGCCA
This sequence comes from Streptomyces sp. NBC_00859, assembly GCF_045161865.1. Taxonomy (NCBI): domain Bacteria; kingdom Bacillati; phylum Actinomycetota; class Actinomycetes; order Kitasatosporales; family Streptomycetaceae; genus Streptomyces; species Streptomyces sp. NBC_00859. The sequence goes on from NZ_CP108826.1 coordinate 6,414,737, forward strand.
ACGCCTCGGCGAAGCCCGCCATCGTCTCGGGCACGGACCCGTCGGCCCCGACCATCACGGTCGACGGCGCCGACGCCTCGGGCCCCATCCGCACCCAGGAGGTCACCTCCAAGGTCAGCGCGGTGAGCGCGGTGCCCGAGGTGCGGGCCCGGATCACGGAACTGCAGCGTGACATCGCCGCCGCGGCCGAGGGCGGCATCGTCGTCGAGGGCCGCGACATAGGGACCACCGTGCTGCCGGACGCGGACCTGAAGGTGTTCCTGACGGCTTCCCCCGAGGCGCGGGCCGCCCGCCGCAGCGGTGAGCTGAAGGGCAGCCAGGCCGCCGGCCTCACCGCCACCAGGGACGCCCTCGTCAAGCGTGACGCGGCCGACTCCAGCCGTAAGACATCGCCCCTGGCCAAGGCGGACGACGCCGTCGAGGTCGACACCACGGAGCTGACCCTTCAGCAGGTCATCGAGTGCGTCGTCACCCTCGTCGAGGAGAAGCGGGCCGCCAGGTGACCCCACCCGGGCCACGCGGTGCCGCGGTCGGGCGGGGCATCGGCATCGGGCTGATGTACGGCCTGTGGCGGCCCCGCGTCCTCGGCGCGTGGCGGGTCCCGTCGAGGGGCCCGGTCATCATGGCGGTGAACCACTCGCACAACATCGACGGGCCCATGCTGATGGGAACCGCACCCCGGCCGGTGCACTTCCTGATCAAGAAGGAGGCGTTCACCGGCCCACTCGACCCGTTCCTGCGCGGAATCGGGCAGCTGAAGGTGGACCGTACGACCGCCGACCGTGCCGCGGTGACGGACGCACTCGGGGTGCTCGCCGGCGGGGGAGTGCTCGGGATATTCCCCGAGGGCACCAGGGGCGAGGGCGATTTCGCCTCGCTGCGCACGGGGCTCGCGTACTTCGCGCTGCGCGCGGGCGCGCCGATCGTCCCGGTGGCCGTCCTGGGCAGCACGGAACGCGGTGGGCGCCTCGTCAAGGCGCTGCCGCCGCTGCGCAGCAAGGTCGACGTCGTGTTCGGCGAGGCTTTCGACGCCGGTGACGGCAGCGGACGGCGTACACGCGGGGCGCTGGACGAGGCCACCGCAAGGATCCAGCGGCGGCTCACCGCCCACCTGGAAAGTGCCAGGCGCCTCACCGGGCGCTGAGCGAGACTTGAGTAGTGGACCGCGCAACCGCGGTCCATCGATGACGCAACAGAGGAACGGACTTCATGAACGACCAGCACGACCACGGAGCACTCGGCGACGCCGAGTACGCGGAGTTCATGGAGCTCGCCGCGGAAGAGGGCTTCGACGCCGTAGACGTCGAAGGCGCTCTTGAGGAGGCGTCCCACGGCCCCCTGCCCGTCCTCGCTGTCGTCGGCCGGCCGAATGTCGGCAAGTCGACCCTGGTGAACCGCATCATCGGCCGCCGTGAGGCGGTCGTCCAGGACAAGCCCGGCGTCACCCGCGACCGCGTCTCGTACGAGGCCGAGTGGGCCGGCCGCCGCTTCAAGGTCGTCGACACCGGCGGCTGGGAGCAGGACGTCCTGGGCCTGGACGCCTCCGTCGCGGCCCAGGCCGAGTACGCCATCGAGACCGCCGACGCCGTGGTCTTCGTCGTCGACTCGACGGTCGGCGCGACCGACACGGACGAGGCCGTCGTCAAGCTGCTGCGCCGGGCGGGCAAGCCCGTGGTGCTCTGCGCCAACAAGGTCGACGGGCAGAGCGGCGAGGCCGACGCCAGTACCCTCTGGTCGCTCGGTCTCGGCGAGCCGCACCCCGTCTCCTCGCTGCACGGCCGCGGCACCGGCGACATGCTGGACGCCGTACTCGAAGCGCTCCCCGAGGCCCCGGAGCAGACCTTCGGGAACACGGTCGGAGGACCGCGCAGGATCGCCCTCATCGGCCGCCCGAACGTCGGCAAGTCCTCGCTGCTCAACAAGGTCGCGAACGAGGACCGGGTCGTCGTCAACGCGATGGCGGGCACCACCCGTGACCCGGTGGACGAGCTGATCGAGCTCGGCGGCATCGTCTGGAAGTTCATCGACACGGCCGGCATCCGCCGCCGGGTGCACCTCCAGGAGGGCGCGGACTACTACGCGTCGCTGCGTACCGCGGCAGCCGTGGAGAAGGCCGAGGTCGCGGTCATCCTGATCGACGCCACCGAGTCCATCAGCGTCCAGGACCAGCGCATCGTCACCATGGCTGTCGAGGCGGGCCGTGCGATGGTCCTCGCCTTCAACAAGTGGGACGACCTCGACGAGGAGCGCCGCTACTACCTGGAGCGGGAGATCGAGAGCGAGCTCGCGCAGGTCGCCTGGGCTCCCCGGGTGAACGTCTCCGCACGCACCGGGCGCCACATGGAGAGGCTGGTCCCGGCGATCGAGACCGCCATCAAGGGCTGGGAGACCCGGATCCCCACCGGCCGTCTCAACGCCTTCCTCGGCGAGATCGTCGCGGCGCACCCGCACCCGGTCCGCGGCGGAAAGCAGCCGCGCATCCTCTTCGGGACGCAGGCCGGCACGATGCCGCCGCGGTTCGTCCTCTTCGCCTCCGGCTTCCTGGAGGCCGGCTACCGGCGCTTCATCGAGCGCCGCCTGCGCGAGGAGTTCGGCTTCGACGGCACGCCGATCCACATCTCGGTCCGGGTGCGCGAGAAGCGCGGCCGCAACAAGTAGCCAGGAGTGCCGCGGGCCGGATGCCCGGCCCGCGGCACCTGCCGGGGCCACCGGCGGCCGGGCGGGTCACAGGCCTCTGCGCGGGCCCGGCGGCAGCGCGGCCCGCGCATGCCCCCCGGTGTTCTGGCGCTGCCAGGTGCCGGGACTCTCCGGCGGCCGCTGTGTGCCGCCGCCTCCGTGCGCCCCGGTGCCATGCATTCCGGTTCCGTGCATACCCGTGCCGTGCAGGCCGGTCCCGTGCATACCCGTGCCGAAGGCCGTGAAGCCGGTGTGTTCCTCGTTGTTCCGGTCGCCGGGGAGCGTACGGAAGGATCTGCGGTACTCGGCGTAGAGCGCGTCGTAGATCGGTGTGGCGGAACGGTGCCCCGTCGGGTCCTGCGACGGTCGCATCGCGGGGATCGGGGTCGGGTACGGCTGGCGGCTCGGCTCGTATGGGTGCACGTAGGGGCCAACGAACCCCGGGCTCTTCGGATGCGGGCGGACAGCAGCGGATTTTTCTACGCATAAACGCCCATAGCCCCCAGGCCGGAAGCGGCAGGGGGCCATGGGCGGAGGGTCACTCAGGTGCCGGCCAGCGGAAGAGCGGCGGCCACCAGGGCGCCCCGCATCGCCGCCCGCTCCAGAGCATCACGCAGCAGATCCTCGCGCCCCTGCTGCCCGATCGACCCCGCGGGCGCCGCGAAGACCAGCACCGTGTGCGACTTGTTGGCGGCCGCCCGCCAGCCGTCGGTCACATGGAGCGGCTGGTGCGCCTGCCACCAGGAGACGGGGCTGCCGCCTCCCGTGCCCGGCTGGAGGATGGCGTGCAGCTGCCCCATGGCGAGCAGCACGGACCAGCCCGGCAGAGCACCGGGCGCCCGGCTCAGATCGGCGACGGGCAGGAACCCCTGCTCGGTGAGGAGCTGCAGGAAGTCGTCCCCCGTACCGGTGGAGCCGGGCCGGACGACGGGAGCGGTCGGTTCGACGACGAGCGCCGGGTGGAGCTCGTCCCCGATCAGCACGAGACCGCTGGTGATGCCGAGCACGGCCTGCTCCGGCGCCGCGGCGGCCGGCGGGACCTGACCCTGCGGGGCGCCGCTCTCGCCCGTGATGCTCCGCACTGCTCCCTGGAGCTGTGTCTCGGAGACCTTGACGACCTGGGAGGGAATGCAGGTGGCGTGGGCGAAGGCGAGCACGGCGGTCTCGTCGCCGACGAACAGTACCGTGCTGGTGCGCTCCTGCTCGGAGTCTCCGGCGGTACGGCAGGAGGTGCAGTCGTAGCTGCCCGGGGCATTGTCCCCGGCGAGCAGGAGATCGGCTTCTTCGTCGCCGATCTCGGCACGTACGTCCTGGCTGACGTCGAGCATGCGCGGCACGGGTGGCTCCTCGAACTCGGTGCGTGCGCCGGCCAATTCCCGGCCGACAAGAGAACAACGGGAGACCCGCTGCCGGGGTCACGCGCAAAGGGCGAGGGAATCGAACCGGTCATGAAATCGAACTGGCCCCGGGAGGCGTCAGGTCCGCCGACCGGGTGGGGAAGCCGACGCCCGCCGCGCGGCACGATCATCATCCGATCCGATCTGTTTAGCGTGGCCCGATGCAGACCCCTCGTGTGTGGCCCGCCGCCCTGCTGGCCCTGCTGGTCGCCCTGGCGCCGTCCGGTGCCCACGCGGCGCCGCTGCACGGCGCCGTGGCCTCCGCTCCGGCGCCGGGCTCCGCACCGCTGCCGTGCACCGGCGACGCGCGGCCCTGGGGATGCCTCGCAGACTGTGAGAGCGGCGGCCGCTGGGACGCCAACACCGGCAACTCCTTCTACGGCGGGCTGCAGATCCTCCAGTCGACCTGGGTCGCGAACGGCGGTCTCACGTACGCCCCACGAGCCGATCTGGCCACCCGGGAGGAACAGATCGCCGTCGCGAAGAAGATCCTCGCCTCCCAGGGCTGGCAGGCCTGGCCGGTCTGCTCCAAGCGGTACGGCTTCGGCGCCCAGGACGGCCTCGGCGCGCAGGAGCGTCCGGCCCGGCCGGCGGGCCGGAGCCATGTCGTGGCGTCCGGCGAGAGCCTCAGCTCGATCGCCCGGCGCCACCACGTCAGGGGCGGCTGGCCCGCGCTCTACCGGGCGAACGCCCGCTCCGTCGGGGCGCACCCCGACCGCCTCGCCGTCGGCACCCGGCTGACGCTGCCCGCCACGGCCGGGGGCTCCGCCTGAGCGGCCGGAGGGCCGCCGAGTAAAGTCCCTCCCACGGCATCACGGGGGGAATCCGGGCGCCGGGACGCCGGGGATGCCGCAGGCCCCCGGGCACAGGGCGGGCAACGCGGGGGACACGACGGCGACATGCACATATCTTTCATGCTCCACAACGCCTACGGCATCGGCGGCACGATCCGGACGACCTTCACCCTCGCCGGGACGCTGGCCGAGCAGCACGACGTGGAGATCGTGTCCGTCTTCCGGCATCTCGACCGGCCGACACTGGGCGCCCCCGCCGGGGTACGCATGAGTCATCTCGTCGATCTGCGCAAGGAGAGCGCGGACTTCGCCGGTGACGATCCGCACCACTCAAGACCCGCCACCGTCTTTCCCCGCGGGGACCACCGCCACCGCCAGTACAGCCGGCTCACGGACACCCGGATCGCCGGGTACCTGAAGTCCGTCGAGGCGGACGTCGTCGTCGGTACCCGTCCGGGCCTCAACGTGCAGATAGCCCGCCAGACACGGCGCGGACCGGTCCGTATCGGCCAGGAGCACCTCACACTCGACAGCCACAACGCCCTGCTGCGCCGCGAGATCGGTTACCGCTACGGGCTGCTGGACGCGGTCACCACGGTCTCCGAGGCCGACGCGCACGCCTACCGCACCCGGCTGGCCGTTCCCGGCCTGCGGATCGAGGCCATACCCAACAGCGTTCCCGAGCCGGTACTCGCGGCGTCCGGCACCACCGCGAAGTGGGTCGTGGCAGCGGGCCGGCTGACCGAGACGAAGCGGTTCGACCTGCTGATACGGGCCTTCGAGCAGGTGGTGGCGGTCCGCCCGGACTGGCGGCTGCGCATCTACGGCAGCGGTGACGCCAGCGGCAACGAGAAGGGTGCGCTGCGGGCCCTGATCAACGAACTGGGGCTGTACAACCATGTGTTCCTGATGGGCCCGGCCAACCCGATCGAGGCCGAATGGGTCAAGGGCTCGGTGGCCGTGGTCACTTCGCGTCTTGAGTCCTTCGGCATGTCGCTCGTCGAGGCCATGCGCTCGGGCCTGCCCGTCGTCTCCACCGACTGCCCGCACGGCCCCCGCGAAATCATCAGCGACGGCACCGACGGACGCCTGGTGCCCGTCGGCGACACCGGGGCCATCGCGTCGGCGCTCCTGGAACTGATCGAGGACGACGCGCTGCGCGCCGCGATGGGAAGGGCCGCGCGCTCCAGTTCGGCGCGCTTCGACCCCGCGCCGGTCGCGGCACGCCACGAGGCGCTCTTCGCCGGACTGGCCGCCGGTCGCGGCGGCGGACCGGCCCGTGGCGCGCTGCGCGACTGGCTGCTGCGCGCCCGTGGCACGGCAGGGAGCAGAGCGTACGGACTCCGGCACCGGGTCTCCGGTGCGGTGCGAAGGAGGAGGGCCGCATGACCGGGACCGCTGAGGGGCTGCCGGCCTACGCCGTCGACTGCACGGCCGGTGCCGACGGAAGCATCGCCTTCGCCGTCACAGTGACCGGCCCGACCGGTCTCGTACTGAAGCGGCGGAACTCCGGTGACCTGGTCCGGCTGGCGCTCACGGAGGCATCCGACGGCGCGTGGTCGGCGGTACTCGAGGCCGGCGCCGAGCTCGGGGAGGGCCGCTGGGACGTCTTCACGGAGGGCGGCCCTGCCGGGGAACAGCGGGTCGAGCCGGGTCTCAGAGACCTGCGGCACCTGATCGGCCGCACACCGGGGCCCGCCGCGACGACGGTGGCCGCACGCGTCCCGTACCGGACGGCCGAAGGGAAGCTCGCGCTCCGCGGCTGGTCCCGCTCACCGCACGCCGAAGCGGGTGACCTCACCGTCCGGGACAGCGCGCTGACGGTCCGGGGGCAGCTGTACGGGGCGGAGACCGGCGTGGACGCGGTGATCGAGGCGCGGCTGCGCGGCGCACCGGGGCAGGTGCACAGGGAACCCGTGCTGACGGGCGGTGGGGGAGCGTTCAGCTGCACACTGCCGTACGGGCCCCTGGCCGGGGGCGACGGTGACGACCCCCGGTTCTGGGACCTCTGGCTGCGGCCCGCGGGTGCGGCGGACAGCGGGCGGGGTGTCCGCATCAGCCGGATCCTCGACGACCTCGCCGGCCGCAAGTCCGTGTTCGTCTACCCGGGCTCCCCGTGCGGCGGTGCGGACCGGGGCGCCACGGCGACGCCGTACTACACGGTGGACAACGACCTCAGCGTGCGGATCGACCCGGGGGAACACTGAGAGGCCAGGACGGCCCCGTCCGTTCCCGGAGCCTTGGCCCCGGCCCGGTGGGGAGCCGGGCCCGGTGCCGCGGCCGGTTCGGTCGGCCGTGTGCTCACGGTCGGCCAGCCGCGCAACGCCGCTCCGGGACGGATGCGGAAGCGTTCTGCCGAGCCGTTGACCGTCCGCACCGGCGCCGAGGTGGCCGGGCCGGAGCGCACCGGCCGCCGTCTCGGTCCGCACCACCGGCGGACACGTACCGCATCGGTGTCCGTACTTCTCGAAATGGCCCGGTCGCCGCGCCCGGCCACCCGCAGAATCAGGCTGACGACACCGTTTCCCCTCACCCGGAAGGGACCACGCCATGACCACCCCGCACGCATTCCCCCTGGAGCCCACTCCGATCCATGTGTCCGACACGGTCCTCGACGACCTGCGTGCCCGTCTCGCACTGACCCGTCCGCCGCTGGACGAGGGGAACGCGGACTGGTCCTACGGTGTCCCGGACAGCTGTCTCCGTGAGCTGGTCGCCCACTGGCGGGACGGCTACGACTGGCGCAAGGCCGAGGCGGCGATCAACGCCTACGAGCACTACCGGACGAGCGTCGCCGGCGTTCCGGTGCACTTCATGCGCAAGCCCGGCCGCGGCCCCGCCCCGATCCCGTTGATCCTCACCCACGGCTGGCCGTGGACGTTCTGGCACTGGTCGAAGGTGATCGACCCGCTGGCCGACCCTGCCAGGTTCGGCGGTGACCCCGCCGACGCGTTCGACGTCATCGTGCCGTCCCTGCCCGGCTTCGGTTTCCCCGGTCCGCTCACCGGCTTTCCGGACATCAACTTCTGGAAGGTCTCCGACCTCTGGCACACGCTGATGACCGAGACCCTGGGATACGAGAAGTACGCCGCCGGGGGCTGCGACATCGGCGGGATCATCTCCAGCCAGCTCGGCCACAAATACCCTGACGAGCTGTACGGCATCCACATCGGCTCCGGGCTGCCGCTCGACTTCTTCACCGGCCCCCGCGCCTGGGACTTCGCCCGGAACCGGCCCCTCACCGACGACCAGCCCGCCGACGTCCGCGCCCGCATCGTCGAACTGGACCACCGCTCGGCGTCCCACCTCGCCGTGCACACCCTCGACGGCGCCACCCTGGCCCACGGGCTGAGCGACTCACCCGCCGGACTGCTCGCCTGGCTGCTGGAGCGCTGGAACGCCTGGAGCGACAACGGCGGCGACGTCGAGTCCGTCTTCACCAAGGACGACCTGCTCACCCACGCCACGATCTACTGGGTGAACAATTCCATCGCCACGTCGATGCGTTACTACGCCAACGCCAACCGCTACCCCTGGGTCCCCGCCCACGACCGCACCCCGGTCGTGCAGGCCCCGGTCGGCCTCACCCTCGTCACGTACGAGAACCCGCCCGGTATCCACACCGCCGACGAGCGTGTCCGGGCGTTCGAGAACGGTCCGCAGGCCGACTGGTTCAACCACGTCAATGTCAACGCGCACGACCAGGGCGGTCACTTCATCCCGTGGGAGAACCCCGACGCCTGGGTGAGCGATCTGCGCCGCACCTTCCACGGCCGCAGGCACTGAACACCCCACGCGCGCTCGTCCGGTGAAGGCCGGGCGAGCGCCGTCCGGCGGGAGGGTGCGCCCCGGTCGCCGCCCGCCGGCATCCGGCTTGCCGACGGCTCTCCTCCGGCGTCCGCCGGCCTGTTTTGCGGCTGGTGCCCGAACCGGGACCCCGGGCCGGACCGGGCCGGACCCGCAGTGCGGATCCTGTGCGGAATTCGTGAATCAGCGACGCTCCGCTTATTCCTTCCCGAGTTATTCACCCGGGAATTCGGCACCCGTACACCGGGCGATCACAGCGGAATTGGAGAGGCGGCAATTAACCGGCGGTTCACGTTGCGGGCAATGAGGATTCGTCTTGGACGGAACACCCCATCGGGTGACGGGCCACGGCCGAACAGGTGTGTTGGTCCTGTGACAGAAGTGTGACAGTGAGCAGGTATCGCGGTGGTCCGGACGGGGCTCCCGCCCGGACTTCCGTCCCCCCGGCCAGGGGCCTACGGTGGGTGTCATGGCACCCATTCCGACCCCTCCCGTACAGCCCGATGACGCGCCCGACAGCTATGTGGGCCTCGATGAGGAGCAGGCCGGGCGGCTGGCCAGGGAACATGGCTGGTCCACCGTGAGAGCGCTGCCCACGGGCACCGTGATCACCATGGAGTTCCGGTCGGGCCGGCTCAACTTCGAGGTCGACGGGGGGAAGGTCGTCCGCTGCTGGCCGGGCTGATTCCGCCGCCGGAGGCCGGGACATCCGTTGGCCGCACGCGAAGGCCCCGGACCAGGAGGAACCCGGTCCGGGGCCTTCGCGTGCGGTGGAAGGAGCCTGTGCGTATCGCTCCGCACCCGCCGGGAGGCGCTGGTGCGCGCTCCGTCAGGTGGACCCGCCCGGCACCGGCCGGGTCTGGCCGGACCGTGGAGTGCGGTCGGCGTGCGGGGGGCGGCGGCTGCCCGCCGGGGTGACGGGTGTGCGCTCCGACCGCGGCCCGTGTGCCCGCTGGAGCGAGGTGGGGTGCGGGCCGCCGTTCCTGGGGGTCCCGGCGGTGCGTCCCGCGATGCCGACCGGCTCCAGCGGCTGGCTCTCCTCGTCGGAGCCCTCCGCCCGCGGGTGGCCGTGCGGGAGCAGTGCGGGCTGGACATCGACCGGCACGGGCGCGGGCCCGGCGGACCTGCGGCGGGAGGCGCGCAGCTTCTCGCGCACCGCGAAGACCGCGGCCTCGGTGCGCCCGATCAGCGGCTCGAACCAGGGGAGCGCCAGCAGGACCAGCAGCCCGGCGGCCCAGCCGAGCAGCACATCGCTCAGCCAGTGCGTACCGAGGTAGACCGTGGTGGCTCCGACACCCAGTGCCAGCGCGGACGAGCCCACCGACAGCCAGCGCCTGGCCAGCGGGGTGGTGGCCAGGTAGGCCAGGATTCCCCAGGTCACGACGGCGTTGGCGGTGTGTCCCGAAGGAAATATATCGCCGCCGTTGAAGAGCTCGGCCGAGCCGATCTGGGTGGCGTAGTGCGGGCCGAGACGGCCGAGGCCGAGCTTGACCGCGCCCACCGTGACGTTCAGCAGCAGCAGGGCGGCGCCGAGCGTCAGCAGGGGCCTGAGGGTGTGCTGCCGCCAGGAGCGCCAGCCGAGCCAGGCCGCGACCATCACCGCGGTGGGGCCGCGCTGGCCGAGCACCACGAAGTAGTCGAGGAAGGCGTGCAGCTGAGGCCACTGCTGGTACGGCCGGAAGAGCATGACCTTCCAGTCCAGTTCCACGAGCCAGGACGTGGACAGCACGGCGACGACGATGGCCAGGTAGAAGGCCAGCGTCGAGCCGAGCAGGGCGGCCCGGGTCCGGCTCATCCGCGGAATCTCTAGCTTCGGCGGTTCCGGCTCCCGGTCCAGGCGGGCAAAGATTCGGTCGATACGCACCCAATCGACGTTACAGCGAGTGAGTGACAAGGCTGGCCGATCCGGTCTCTTCGTGATGACGATGTGATGTGGACTATGTCTCAGCAGTTCGTTTATTCCAACGGAATGCCGAATAGCGGTTCGTGGGTCTCGTTATATGCAAGAAGGTCCTTACGCTCGTCTTATCGGCTCTCCACTGAAGGCTTTTGTGACTGAGCACTCAGTATTTTTCGAGGGTGCCGCCGCCGTACCGGCCCCCTCGCAGGCCCGTCCGGGCGCCCCGGGCCCACGGCCGGTCCGGTCCGGACGAAGGGCTCCGGAGGTGACATGGGCCACGTGACAGGCGCGAGGTCTCGCGTACGCTGACGGCTCACTCGCCCGTCGAAGCCGGGCCCCGGAGGGCGTGAGTCCCCGCAGGTCCGCCGAGCGCGAGGGAGACACTGTTGTGGGAGGTACGCGCATGTCAGGGACGTCCACGGCCGGCAGGCGCCCCGGCGCCGCCGTCGCTGCCGGTGCCAACCGCTGGGTCGTCCTCGTCGTCCTGTGCGTCAGCCTGCTGCTGGTGGCACTCGACGCGACCGTGCTGCACGTCGCGGTCCCGGCGCTCACCGAGGACCTGCGCCCCGGAGCCATCCAGCTGCTCTGGATCGTCGACGCCTATCCGCTGGTCTGCGCGTCGCTGCTGATCCTCTTCGGCACGCTCGGCGACCGGGTGGGCCGCCGCCGCATTCTGCTGATCGGGTACGGACTGTTCGGGGTCGCTTCGGCGGTCGCGGCCTTCTCCGGGACCCCCGCGATCCTGATCGGGGCGCGTGCCCTGCTCGGTATCGGTGGCGCGATGATCATGCCGGCGACGCTGTCGATCCTCCGCGCGGTCTTCCCGGACCGTCGGGAACGCGCCGTGGCGATCGGGGTCTGGACCGCGGTGGCCGCGGTCGGCGCTGCCATCGGCCCGGTGCTCGGCGGCTTCCTCGTGGAGCACTTCTGGTGGGGCTCCGTCTTTCTGATCAACCTCCCGCTGATGGCGGTGCTGCTGCCGCTGGCCCGGTGGGTGCTTCCCGAGTCGAGGGGCAGCGCCGACGGCCCCTGGGACGTGCTCGGCGCGCTGATGGCCGCCGCCGGTGTGCTCGGCGTGATCCTGGGTGTGAAGCGCATCGGCGGCGGAGAGGGCTTCCTGGGCGCCGCGACGCTCGTACCGCTGGTGGCGGGCGCCGTGCTGCTGGTGCTCTTCGTCCGGCGGCAGCGGAGCCGGGAGCATCCGCTCATCGATGTCCGGATGTTCTCCAGGCCCACCTTCACCACGGCGGTCGGCTGCATCGTCGTGGCCATGCTGGCCCTGGTCGGCCTGGAGCTGATCGCCGTCCAGTACCTCCAGCTGGTGCTCGGCCTGAGCCCGCTGGCGACCGGTCTGCGGCTGCTTCCGCTCACCTTCGCCGCGATCACCGCCGGAGCCCTGGGGTCCTGGGTGCTGCGCCGGGTCGGGCCGCGCCGGATGGTCGGCTGGGGTTTCGTGCTGACGGCGGCCGCCGTGCTCTGTCTGGTGCGGATGGGGTCCCACGACGACCCGCTGGTGCTGACCATCGCCTTCGTGCTGCTCGGTTTCGGCCTCCAGGCCACGCTCTTCGGGGCGTACGAGTCCATGCTCAGCGAGGTGCCCGCCGACCGGGCCGGCGGCGCTGCCGCGATCGGCGAGACCTCGTACCAGCTGGGGGCCGGTATGGGGATAGCGCTTCTCGGCAGCGTCATGAACGCCGCGTACGGCCCTTCGCTCCGCTCGGTGCCCGGGGTGCCGGCCGCGTCGAGCCGTCAGGCGGCAAACTCGCTGGGGGAGGCGTACCAGGTCTCCGCCCGGCTCGGCGGCCCCGCCGGCGCCGCGCTGCGCAGCGCGGCCCGCGACGCCTTCGTCCACGGGCTGCACGTGACCCTCTTCGTCAGTGCGGGGCTGCTGCTGCTCGGCGCGGTCGCCGCGCTGCGGCTGCCCCGGGTGATGGAGTGCGGAGCGGGTCCGCAGGAGCGGCCGCGCGTCGGCCGGCCGCGGACGGAGCCGGACGGGGCGCGGGCCGACGCCGGGCCGTCCGTCGACGGGCAGGTCCGTGAGGGTCTGCCGAGGGTGCCCGCACCTGCCCAGCCGCGTCCCGTGTCGGCCGAGGCGGCCGGGTCTGGACGAGCGGGACACTGACCCGTAACGTCAGCGGCACTTCCGTAACTAACACTGCTAGTTTTAATCCGTTGTCCGCGCGAGCCGCCGGAGGCACCCCCATGTCCGCACCGTCCAAGCTGCCGCCCTTCGACCCGGCCGATCCCATCGGGCTGGACGATCTGCTCGGCGACGAGGATCTCGCGATCCGCGGCACCGTCCGCGCGTGGGCCGCCGACCGGGTCCTGCCGCACATCGCCGGGTGGTACGAGAAGGGCGAGCTGCCCGGCATCCGTGAGCTGGCCCGTGAGCTGGGCTCGCTCGGCGCGCTGGGCATGTCCCTGCAGGGGTACGGATGCGCGGGCGCCACCGCCGTGCAGTACGGACTCGCCTGCCTGGAGCTGGAGGCCGCCGACTCGGGCATCCGGTCGCTGGTCTCGGTGCAGGGTTCTCTGGCGATGTACGCGATTCACCGCTTCGGCTCCGAGGAGCAGAAGCAGCGCTGGCTGCCCGGTATGGCCGCCGGCGAGATCATCGGCTGCTTCGGGCTCACCGAGCCCGACCACGGCTCGGACCCGGCCGGGATGCGCACGTACGCCAAGCGCAGCGGCACCGACTGGGTGCTGAGCGGCCGCAAGATGTGGATCACCAACGGATCGGTGGCGGGTGTCGCCGTCGTCTGGGCGCAGACGGACGAAGGGGTCCGCGGCTTCGTCGTCCCCACGGACACCGCGGGATTCTCGGCTCCCGAGATCAAGCACAAGTGGTCGCTGCGGGCCTCGGTCACCAGCGAGCTCGTCCTCGACGAGGTCCGGCTCCCGGCCGAAGCGGTCCTGCCCGAGGTCACCGGGCTCAAGGGCCCGCTGAGCTGCCTGAGCCACGCCCGGTACGGGATCGTCTGGGGGGCGATGGGCGCCGCGCGCGCCAGTTTCGAGGCCGCGCTCGACTACTCCAGGACGCGTGAGCAGTTCGGCAGGCCGATCGGCGGCTTCCAGCTCACCCAGGCCAAGCTCGCCGACATGGCGGTCGAACTGCACAAGGGCATCCTGCTCGCGCACCACATCGGGCGGCGGATGGATGCCGGGAGGCTCCGTCCGGAACAGGTGAGCTTCGGAAAGCTCAACAACGTGCGGGAAGCGATCGAGATCTGCCGCACCTCGCGGACGATCCTCGGCGCCAACGGGATCTCACTCGAGTACCCGGTGATGCGGCACGCGACCAACCTTGAGTCGGTGCTCACCTACGAGGGCACCGTCGAGATGCACCAACTGGTGCTGGGCAAGGCACTCACCGGCCTCGACGCGTTCCGGTAGGTCCGGGCCGCGGTCGCCGCCGGCCGTTACGTGCTCCGGGGGCCGTCCCCCCGGAGCACCGCCGGGGCTCACCCCGGGCTCAGCTCTGGTTGAAGAAGCCGCCCTCGGTGGACCGGCCGGCGGCCTCCCCGCTGACGATCTTCGTATCGGACGGGGTCAGCAGGAAGACCCGGTTGGCCACGCGGTCGATCGATCCGCGCAGCCCGAAGATCAGCCCGGCGGCGAAGTCCACCACACGCTTGGCGTCGGCGGGCTCCATGGACGTGAGGTTGACGATCACCGGGACGCCGTCCCGGAACATCTCGCCGATACTGCGCGCGTCCCTGAAACTGTCGGGTGTGATCGTCGCGATCCGGCGGCTCTTCGCCTGAGCCGCCTCGGAGGCGACCCTGACCCTCGGGTCGGTCACCCATGCCTCGGCCGCAGCCGGGGACTCGGCGCCCTCCGTGTAATCGTCGTCGTAGTAGCGGTCGTCGTCGTTGTCCTCGACGAGCCCCAGCCAGGCACTCGCCTTGCGTACCGATCCCATGGACGCCTCCTTTCGCCGCGGTTCTTCTGCGTTCCGCCCCCCTATCGTCGTCCATGATGTGGATCGTGCGCCAAGTGGATAGTCGGCGCGTAGGGGATTCGTGACGGTACTGGTGCAGAAGTTGTGGCGGTTCGTCAGGATTCTTCCTACGTACGACTGCTGACAGAATGAAAATAGGAAGTCTCCAGCCGTATGGGTGACGGTGGGGTCGTACGGGTGAAGAGGCCCCTCGCTACGATGCCTGGGGCGCCGTCACACCCTGTCCGGCACCGGTGAACGACGCTCGGGGGAGCACCGTGTTCGGAATAGTCAGGCCCTGTACGCACCGCCTCTCCGAGGGGTTGAGGGCCGAGTGGATGGCTCATCTGTGCGGGCTCTGCCTGGCGCTGCGCGGTGACCACGGCCAGTTCGCGCGGATCGCCACCAACTACGACGGCCTGATCATCTCCGTGCTGACGGAGGCTCAGACGGAACGGCCCACCGGCCGGCGCAGGACCGCGGGCCCCTGCCCACTGCGCGGTATGCGCACCGCTCCTGTCGCGAAGGGTGAGGGCGCCCGGCTCGCGGCCGCCGTATCCCTGGTGCTGGCCTCGGCGAAGATGCGGGACCACGCGGCGGACGGTGACGGGCTCCTGGCGCGCAGGCCGGTCGCCGCGGCAGCCCGGCGTGTCGCCGCCCGCTGGGACCGCGCCGGGGCCCGCACCGGCGCCGAGCTCGGATTCGACACCGCCCTGCTGCTCGACGCCGTCGACCGGCAGACCGGGATCGAGGCGCTCGCCGGCCCCGGCACGCCCCTGCTCACCGTCACCGAGCCGACCGAGACCGCCACCGCGGCGGCCTTCGCGCACACCGCCGTGCTGGCGGGGCGACCGGGTAACGCCGCGCCGCTCGCCGAGGCCGGCCGCCTCTTCGGAAGGCTGGCCCATCTGCTGGATGCCGTGGAGGACAGGGAAGCTGACGCCGCGTCGGGAGCCTGGAACCCGCTCGCCGCGACCGGTACCTCCATCGGCGAGGCCCGCAGGCTGTGCGACGACGCCCTGCACGGCATACGGCTCGCGCTCCGCGACGCGGATTTCGCGGACGACCGGCTGGCGCATGTACTGCTCGCCCATGAGCTCGGGCGCTCGGTCGACCGGGCCTTCGGCGGGAGCTGCACCCACCGGGCGCCCGGACCGTTCGGCCCGCCGCCGCCCGGATTCGACCCGGAAGCCCCGGAAGCACCCGAGGGCGGAGGGCCGGGCGGTGACGAAGGGCACGAGAAGCGTCCCGGGCGCGGTTTCCTGGCGGGCTGCGCCGTCGCCACCGGCCTCTGCTGCACCTGCCAGGTCTGCTGCTCCTCCGAGTTCGAGGGCCCCTGGTCGCGCCGGAAGCGCGAAGGCTGCTGCAACGACTGCGACTGCAGTGACTGCGACTGCGGCGGCTGTGACTGCAGCGGCTGCGACTGTGACGGCTGCGACTGCTGTTGCCCCTGTGACGGCTGCTGACCGCCGTACGGGGTTACTTGATCTCGGGCGGTGAGATCCGCGACTCCTTGATCCCGGACGGCACGGTGCCCCATTTCTTCAGGATGCGCTCGTACGTACCGTCCTTGATGAGCCGGTTCACCGCGGCCCGGAAGGCACGGGCGAGCGGAGTCCCCTTCTTGAAGGCGAACCCCACGTCGAGGCGGTGGAATTCATTGAGGAACTTCAGCCCCGGCTGCTGCTCGACCGCGAAGCGCAGGCCGTTGATCGTCGACATCACGACATCGCTGCGGCCCTGCTGGAGGGAGCCCCAGAGCGCGGCGGAGTCCGCGTACGTCTGGACCTTGTAGTCCTTCTTCCCCGCTGCGGCACACTGCTTTCCCGCTGCCTCCAGCGTCGCCTCGAACGTCGTGCCGGCACCGGTCGCCACATTCAGACCGCACAGCTGGGTCAGATCGGTCACCTTGCCCAGCTTGCTGTCCTCGCGTACGGCGAAGCCCTGGCCGTCATTGATGTAGGTGACGAAGTCGATGACCTTGCGGCGCTCGTCGGTCACACCGAAATTGCCTACGCCCAGGTCGAATTTGCCGCTGCCCAGCGCGGGCAGGATCGTCTCGAAACCCGCTGCCTGGCGCTTCAGCTTCAGGCCCAGCGCTCTGGCGGCGGCGTCCGCGAAGTCGATGTCCTGGCCCGCCATGGTCTTTCCGTCGGGCAGATAACTGGTGCCCGGCGGAGCGCCCCCCACCGCGGTCGCCATGCTGAGCGTGCCCTGTTTCCGCACGTCAGCGGGGAGCAGGGCGGCGGCGGCCCGGTCGGTACGGACACTCGACACCACATCCCGGGTCGGCAGCGCTGCCGGCTTCGCCGCGGGCCGCGAACCGCCGCCCGTCGTCGCCGGGTCGCCCGAACCGCAGGCCGTCAGGGTCAGCGCGGCCGCGGCGATCAGGGCAGCGGCAGCGCCTCTTGGGATCTTGTTCATGACGTCGGGTTCTCCAGATGCGCACGGCACGACAGCCGTTGCGACCGGCCCAGGACGGCGCACCGCGAGGCGCGGGCACGACGGGGCAGCGGACTACGGCGGAAGGGCCCACGGGGAAAGGCGGACAGTGAGGGAGGGGGGGAAAGCGCTGCGCGGGTGAAGGCGTGAGAGATCAGCGCGATGCCGCGGCGCGAACGCGGGACGAGATCGCCTGAAGGAGGCCCGCAGAGAGGGCAGGAGCGGAAGCGGTACGCGAAGAGGCGCGCAGCGAGAATGTGCGGGGGTCAGCTCAACAGGAAGAGGACCACACTCGACCGAAGTCGATGTGGGAGCGTGTGACCAGCCACTGCTGCGGATGCATGGCCCAAGTGGAACAGGCATCCGTTTCCCCGTCAACTGCCTTGAGACGTAACGCCCACAGTGTGGACATGCTTGACAGCGCACGGAACGGGCGCCGTAGTCTCAGCCGTGGACCGTGCTGAGGGGCTCGGTCCGCGCTGCAAGCGTTGAAGGCAACACCGTGTTCGATCTCTGCATCCACGGAGCCTTCTCATGTCCGCGTCGTCAGACACCCTTCCCCAGCTCTCCCAGGCGCCGCCCGCAGCCGAGGACCCCGTACCGCGCATCGTGCCGGTCCGCCGCACCGGCCAGTGGGTGGCGGCCACTCTGGTGGCGCTGCTGCTCGCGGGCGCCGTCACCTCCGTCGTCCGCAACGACGCCTTCCAGTGGGGCGTCGTCGGCGACTACTTCGCCACCACAGCGGTGCTGCGCGGGCTCGGCCTCACGCTGTGGCTCACCGCCGCCGTCATGGTGCTCGGATTCGCGCTCGGCACCCTGCTGGCAGTGATGCGGATGTCCGCCAACCCCGTTCTGCGCGCCGTCGGCTGGGGATACATCTGGCTCTTCAGGTCGACACCGATCCTGGTGCAGCTGCTGTTCTGGTTCAACATCGGAGCCCTCTACCCGCAGATCCTGGGCGTCAGGACCGTCAACCTCCTCGGCCCGGTCACCGTCGCCATCATCGGACTCACCCTGCACGAGGCGGCCTACGCCGCCGAGGTCGTCCGCGGGGGCATCCTCTCCGTCGGGCGGGGCCAGATCGAGGCGGCCGAGTCGCTGGGGCTCGGCCGGTGGCGCAGGCTGCGGCGGATCGTGCTCCCGCAGGCCATGCGGTCCATCGTGCCGCCCGCCGGGAACATGCTCATCGGCACCCTCAAGGGCACATCGATCGTCTCCGTCATCGCCGTCCAGGACCTGCTCTACTCCGTGCAGCTCGTCTACCACCGCACCTACCAGGTCATCCCGCTGCTCCTGGTGGCCACCATCTGGTACGCGGCCGTCACCTCGGTGCTCAGCGCGGGCCAGCACTACATCGAGCGCCACTACGCGCGCGGTGCCCGGTGAGGGGGACCGTCGCGGTGATAGGCGCCGGACCGCGCGGCACCGGATTCCTGGAGCGGCTCGCGGCCAACGCCCCTTCGCTGTACGGGAACCGGCCACTCGACATCCATCTGGTCGACCCGTTCCCGCCGGGCGGCGGGCGGATCTGGCGGCGTGACCAGTCCCCGTTGCTGTGGATGAACTCCATGGCGGCCGACGTCACCATGTTCACCGACGAATCCGCACAGCCCCTGGAAGGGCCCGTACGCCCCGGCCCCGCCTTCGACGCGTGGGCGGGGGCCGACCCGCAGTCCTTTCCCAGCAGGCAGGCGCAGAGCGGCTATCTGCGCTGGGTGTACGAGGAGGCCGTGGCGGCGCTGCCGCCGGGCAGCACCGTGCACGAGCACCCGGCACGGGCCGTACGGATCAGCGGTCCCGCCGACGGCCGTCAGCAGGTGTGGCTGGAAGGGGCCGCCGAGCCGCTCGTCGCCGATCTGGTGGTGCTGGCGTTCGGCCACCTCGACGCCGACCCCGACGAGGAACAGCAGGAGCTGGCCGCGTTCGCGGGACGGCACGGCCTCGTACACCTGCCGCCGGCCTTCACCGCGGACAGTGACCTGTCGGTGCTCGCGGCCGGTGAGCCGGTCGTCGTCCGCGGCTTCGGCCTCGCGTTCGTCGACCTGATGGTGCTCCTCACCGAGGGGCGCGGAGGCCGCTACGACGAGCGGGGGGAGTATCTGGCGTCCGGCCGGGAGCCGGTCCTGTACGTGGGATCGCGGCGCGGGGTGCCGTACCACTCCAAGATCGGCTACACCTGGACCGGCGAACGCCCGCCGCTGCCGCGCTTCTTCGGTCCCGCGCAGGTGGACGAGCTGCTCGCCAGGGACGAACCCGTCGACTTCGACCGTGATGTACGGCCGCTCATCGACCGTGAGCTCGGATTCGCCCACTACCACCGGCTCTTCACCGCACACCCCGGGCGCACCACCGTCGACTGGCCGGTCTTCGAGGAGAAGTACGCGGCCGTCTCCGGCTCCGAACTGGCCGCGCTCGCCGAGGACGCCGTCCCCGACCCCGCCGACCGATTCGACCCCGCCGCGATCGACCGGCCGCTGGACGGCCTACGCCATGAATCCGCCGACGCGCTCCAGGAGAGCCTGCGCGACTACATCGAGGCCGACCTCGCCCGCCGCCACGACCCGGCGTACAGCGCTGACCTGGCCGTCTTCCTCGGACTGCTCTCGGTCTACGGGCAGCTGACCCGCCTCGGCGACACCGGTGCCGGGGGCGCCCGCTGGCACGGGTTCTTCAGCTACCTGGCGTCGGGGCCGCCGGGCCCGCGGCTGCGCCGGCTCCTCGCCCTCTCGCGCGCCGGCGTGGTGCGGTTCCTCGGCGCGGGCATCACGGTCGAAGCCGACGAGAGCCGCGGTGTGTTCAGCGCGGGAAGCGCGAGCGTGCCCGGAGCGCGGGTCGAAGCCCGCGCCCTGGTCGAGGCGAGGCTCCCGTCGCCCTCGCCCGAGCGCACCCGCAGCCCTCTGCTGAGTGCGCTGTACGAGGACGGGGCGCGGTCCAACGAGGCGGGACTGCTCGTCGTGGACCCGGCGGACGGGCGGGTCGTGGAGCGCGGCACGGGACCCCATCCACGCCGCTTCGCGCTCGGCCCGCACACCACGGCCCGCTCCGCCGGCGCCTTCGCCAGGCCGCACACGAACGCCCCCGCCTTCCGGCAGAACGACGCCACCGCACGCGCCGCCCTCACCCTGCTCAAGGAGCCCACACCATGACAGCGAGCCCGACGGGAACGAGCCGCACGCGACCGGGCGGTACGGAGGCGAGCGGCACCGAACCCGGCACCGAACCCGTTGCCCCCCTCGCGGCGGGTACGGACACCTCCCCGGCCATGGTCGAGATCCGCGCCGTGCACAAGAGCTTCGGCTCCCTCGAAGTCCTGCGCGGCATCGACCTGACGGTCCGCGCCGGCGAGGTCACCGTCATCCTCGGCCCGTCGGGGTCGGGGAAGTCCACGCTGCTGCGCACCATCAACCACCTGGAGAAGGTGGACCGCGGCTGGATCAGCGTGGACGGCGCCCTGGTCGGCTACCGCCGCTCCGGAGACCGCCTCCACGAGCTGCCCGAGCGCGAGGTGCTCAAGCAGCGCACCCGGATCGGGTTCGTCTTCCAGAACTTCCATCTCTTCCCGCACCTGACCGTGCTGGAGAACATCGTCGAAGCGCCCGTGGCCGCCCTCGGGAAGCCGCGGAAGGAGGCGGAGGCAGCCGCGGCGGAGCTGCTCGCCCGCGTCGGGCTCGCCGGCAAGGCCTCCGCCTACCCGGCCAGGCTCTCCGGCGGACAGCAGCAGCGTGTCGCCATCGCCCGCGCGCTCGCCCTGGAGCCCCGGCTGCTCCTCTTCGACGAGCCCACATCGGCTCTCGACCCAGAACTGGTCGGTGAAGTCCTCGACGTCATCAAGGACTTGGCCGCCCACGGCACCACGATGATCGTCGTCACCCATGAGATCGGCTTCGCCCGTGAGGCCGCCGACACCGTGGTCTTCATGGACGAGGGCCGGATCGTGGAGCAGGGCCCGCCCGCCGGCGTACTCGACCACCCCGCGCACGAGCGCACCCGCGCCTTCCTCTCCAAGGTCCTGTGAAAGGACTCCTGACCATGGCAGCACCCCGACCCCTCCACCTCGCCGCCGAGATCGGCGGCCGGCCGCAGTACGGCGCCGCGCACCACACCGCCCTCGCGCGTCTCGCCGAGCGCGGCACTCTCGACTTCGTCACCCTCGACGACTCCTTCGCCCGGCCCGGCCCCGACGCGCTCGCCGTGCTCGCCCGAGTCGCACCCGAGACCGGACGGATCGGCCTCGTACCGACCGTGACCACCACCCATACCGAGCCCTTCCACGTCTCGTCCGCCGTGGCCACCCTGGACTGGGTCAGCCGCGGCCGGGCCGGCTGGAGCCCCGCCGTGTCGGCCACCGCGGGCGAGGCCGCTCTGTTCGGGCGGCGCGACGCCGCGCCCGTCGACGAGCTCTGGCACGAGGCGGGCGAAGTCGCCGATGTGTCAGCCAGGTTGTGGGACAGCTGGGAGGACGACGCGGAGATCCGGGATGTCGCCACCGGCCGCTTCATCGACCGTGACAGGCTCCACTACACCGACTTCACCGGCCGCACGTTCTCCGTCCGGGGTCCCGCCATCGTCCCCAGACCGCCCCAGGGCCACCCCGTCACGGTGATCGACGGAACCGGCGCCGCGGCCCGCGAGGCGGCCGTCCGCCATGCCGATGTCGTCCTCGTACGGGCCGAGGACCCGCTCACCGCCCGTACGCTCCGGGAGGAGATCAGGAACCGGGCAGCCGCCCGCGGCCGCAGGCCCGGACAACTTCGGGTCCTGATCTCGCTGCCGGTGGAACTGCACACCAGCGCGGACGCGGTGGGCCTCGCCCGGCTGATCGCCGACTGGTACGCGCAGGACGCGGCCGACGGCTTCCACCTGCGGCCCGACGACGTGGAACGCGACCTGCCCCTGATCGTCGACGGTACGGTCCCGCTGCTCCAGCACCACTGCCTGCTGCGCCGCTTCTACCCTGGCGCCACACTCCGCGAGCACCTGGGGCTCGCCCGGCCCGCCGGCGGGCACGCGCGCGGCCCGCGGGCCCCCGGCGCCGCCGCTCCGGGGCACTCACGGACACCGGGCACCCGGGCACGGGACACGCAGGCCCAGCACCCGAAGGACGCGATCACCGGGGGGCGGCCGTGACGGCACAGCAGAAGCAGATCCATCTCGCCGCCCACTTCCCGGGCGTCAACAGCACCACCGTATGGACGGATCCGCGCTCCCGGAGCCAGATCGACTTCTCGTCCTTCGAGCATCTCGCCCGCACGGCCGAGCGCGGCAGGTTCGACTTCTTCTTCCTCGCCGAGGGGCTGCGGCTGCGCGAGTACCAGGGGCGCATCCATGACCTGGACGTGGTCGGCAGACCGGAGTCGATCACCGTGCTCAACGCCTTGGCGGCCGTCACCGACCGCCTCGGTCTGGCGGCGACCGTGAACGCCACCTTCAACGAGCCGTACGAACTCGCCCGCAGGCTGGCCACCCTCGACCACCTCAGCGGCGGCCGGGCCGCCTGGAACGTGGTCACCTCGTCGGACGCCTTCACCGGCGAGAACTTCCGGCGGGGCGGTTACCTCGACCGGGCCGACCGCTACACCCGCGCCGCGGAGTTCGTCGCGACGGCGCGCGAACTGTGGGACTCCTGGGCCCCCGACGGGGGTCCGCGTCCCTTCGCCCACACGGGCCGGCACTTCGACATCGCGGGGGAGTTCACCGTCCCGCGCTCCCCGCAGGGGCACCCGGTGGTCATCCAGGCAGGCGACTCGGACGAGGGACGGGAGTTCGCCGCCTCCTCCGCGGACGTGATCTTCACCCGGCACGGCACGCTGGAGGCGGGCCGGACGTTCTACGCCGACATCAAGCGGCGGCTGGCGAAGTACGGCCGCGAGCCGTCGGACCTGAAGATCATGCCGGGTGTCAGCTATGTGCTGGGCGACACGGCGGCCGACGCGGCGGAACGGGCCGCGGCAATCCGCGAGCAGCAGGTCTCCCCGCAGAACGCGATCCTCGCCCTGGAGCAGATCTGGGGCCGCGACCTGTCCTCGTACGATCCGGACGGGCCGCTGCCGGAGACCGACCCCGACCCCGGTTCGGACTTCGTCCAGGGCCGTGTCCGGGTCGCCGATCCGGCGGCCGTCGCCGCGAAGTGGCGGGCCCTGTCGCAGGAGAAGGGGCTGTCCATCCGGCAGACGGTCATCGAGACCACCGGCCGTCAGTCCTTCATCGGCACTCCCGGGACGGTGGCTTCGGAACTGGACGAATTCGTCCGGACGGACGCGGCCGACGGGTTCATCCTCGTCCCGCATCTCACCCCCGGCGGGCTCGACGACTTCGTCGACCAGGTCGTACCGCTGCTCCAGGAGCGTGGCGTGTTCCGCACGGAGTACGCCGGCTCGACGCTCCGCTCCCACCTCGGCCTCGCCGAGCCGGTATGGAAGGGTTGATCTCATGACAGAAGGAACGGGCAGGACCGGCGGCGGGGACGAAGCGGCGACAGCGCCGGACAGCTGGAAGGCATGGCACGAACAGCGCACGGCGACGGTCGAGGCACCGTACGGTCCGCTGGCCCTCACCGGTACCCACTGGCTCGACGACGCGACGGACGGACGGATTCCGGCCGTCGCCGGGCGTTGGGAGGCGGCCGGCGACGAGGTGGTGCTCACAGCCACCGAAGAGGACGGACTCTCGCTCGACGGGAGGCCGTTCACCGGGCGGGCCGTGCTCACGGCCGACCACGCCCCGCCCGCGGAAGCCCGCCTGGCCCAGGGGGAGCGGAGGCTGGCCGTGCTGCGCAGGGAGGGGCTGTGGGCGGTCCGCGTCTGGGACCCGGACTCCGCGAACCGGCGGGCCTTCGCCGGTATCGAGGCCACCCCGTACAGCGCGGACTGGGTGCTGCCCGGCCTCTACCGGCCGTACGCCGCGAGCCGGACCGTGCGGGTCCCGAACGCCGACGGCCGGGACCGCGGTCTCGGCCTCGCGGGCGAACTCGCCTTCCATCTGGCGGGCGACGAACACACCCTCCAGGTCGCCGAGGAGGAGGACGGCTCGCTGTGGGCGGTCTTCGCCGACACCACCAGCGGGACGGGCAGTTACCGGTTCCGCTTCCTGCGGCCCTCCGCACCGGGGGCCGACGGCAGAGTGGACGTCGACTTCAACCGGGCTCTGCTCCCGCCCTGCGCGTTCGCCGAGCACTTCATCTGCCCCTTCCCGCCGCCGGGCAACACCCTCCCGATCGCGGTCGCGGCGGGTGAGCGCAGGGCGCTCACGCACTGACCCGGGACCGTGCCGCGGCGGTGCCCGGCCGAAAGGCGCTCTTGTGCCCGACGGCCGGGTCGCGCTGTACTCCCGGCAGCGCATTTGTCAGGGACACGGCGATTCCGTCGGCCGTGTCCCGGCCTGCGCCTCATGGGCCCCCACCCGAAGGGCCCGCGGATTCTCTTCCGGAGGAACTGATATGAGGATCAAGCGCACCACCCCCCACAGCGACCCGGCGAGACGCGGCCGGCTGGTCGCCGTCGCGTCCGGCCTGATGGTCGCGGCAGCGCTGACCGTCCCCGCGGCCCACGCCGACCAGGCCAGGTCGTACAGCCCCCAGCAGCTGACGGCCGCGAGCAACGCCGTGCAGAGTGCGGACGTGGCGGGCACCGCCTGGTACACCGACAAGGCGACCGGCACTCTTGTCGTCACCGCGGACAGCTCGGTCTCGGCGGCGGACATCAGCCGGATCCGGCAGCGGGCCGGGGCCGATGCCGGCGCGGTGCGCGTCGAGCGCACATCCGGCACGTTCAACAAGCTCCTCAAGGGCGGCGACGCCATCTACACCTCGCAGTGGCGGTGCTCCGTCGGCTTCAACGTACGCAGTGGCTCCACCTACTACTTCCTCACCGCGGGGCACTGCACCGAGGGTTCTCCCGCCTGGTACACCAACTCGTCCGACACCACGAGCATCGGCCCGACAGCCGGCACCAGCTTCCCCGGCAACGACTACGGCATCGTGAAGTACACCAACTCCGCCGTGGCGCACGACGGGACCGTCGGCAGCCAGGACATCACCAGCGCGGGCAACCCCACCGTGGGGCAGACGGTGACCCGGACCGGCTCCACCAGCGGGACCCACAGCGGCAAGGTCACCGCGCTGAACGCCACCGTCAACTACGGCAGCGGCGACGTCGTGTCCGGCCTCATCCAGACGACGGTCTGCGCCGAGCCGGGAGACAGCGGTGGCCCGCTCTACTCGGGCTCCAAGGCCCTGGGTCTCACCTCGGGGGGCAGCGGTGACTGCACATCGGGCGGTACGACCTTCTTCCAGCCCGTCACCGAGGCGCTGAGCGCCTACGGGGTCAGCGTCTACTGACACGGCATTTCCGCCCCGTCAGAGCCCCCGTCCGGAAGTCCGGACGGGGGCTCTGCGTACTTCACCGCCGCTGACCGCCCATCAGTACGTCATGCGGCGCGAGGAGTTGGTGGGAATGTGTGGGTACGGCTGAGGGGCGCCGCAATCCGGTCCTCCGGCGGTGGATAGCGGACATGAGGCAATCGCGCCCGCTTCGCGTTTGTCGCTTTCCGGGGCTTTCTTCGGTATTGATCCCGCTGGATGGCTCCCTATTCGTGAACGGAGTGCGGTCGCCTTGTTGGTGTCGTGTGCCCGTCCTCGAGTCGACCTTGTGTGCGAGCTGTGACTGTCGGAATAGTGGGCGGCTCCATCCTCCGCTTCCGGTCACCCCACATGACCGGAAGCGGCCCCCACAGGAGGTCGAAGTTGAAGCACCGTCGCATACCCAAGCGCCGCGTGATAGCGGCAGCGACCGGCGCCGCCGCACTGATCGCCGCAGGCGTCACCTTCCAGACGGCCAATGCCAGCGAGTCGGCACCGGCGTCCCCGGTGAAGACGCTGTCCGTGACGGCGGCCGGGAACCTGGCGTCGTCGCTGACCCACAAACTGGGCGCCGACTCGGCAGGTTCGTACTACGACGCCAAGAGCAAGAACCTGGTGGTGAACGTCGTCGACGAGGCGGCCGCCCAAGGTGTGCGCAAGGCGGGCGGCCGGGCGAGAGTCGTCCAGAACTCGCTGGCCGAGCTGACCGGCGCCCGCAAGACTCTGGCCGACAAGGCATCGCTGCCGGGCACCTCGTGGGCGGTGGACCCGGTCAGTAACAAGATCGTCGTCACCGCCGACCGCACTGTCTCCGGCGCGAAGCTCTCGAAGCTGGACGGTGTCGTCAAGGGCCTCGGCTCCAAGGCCGAACTCAAGAGGAGCGCGGGGGAGTTCAAGCCCCTCATCGCGGGCGGCGACGCCATCTGGGGCTCCAGCGCGCGCTGCTCGCTCGGCTTCAACGTGGTCAAGGACGGCCAGCCGTACTTCATCACGGCCGGGCACTGCACCCAGGCCGTCAGCAGCTGGTCGGACTCGCAGGGCGGCTCCGAGATCGGCACCAACGCGGCCTCCGACTTCCCCGGCCACGACTACGGCCTGGTGAAGTACACCTCGGACACCCCGCACCCGAGTGAGGTCGACCTCTACAACGGCAAGACGCAGCCGATCACCAAGGCTGCCGACGCGACCGTCGGCATGGCGGTCCAGCGCAGCGGTTCCACCACGCAGGTGCACGGCGGCACGGTCAAGGGGCTCAACGCCACCGTCAACTACGGCAACGGTGACGTCGTCAACGGTCTCATCCAGACCGATGTCTGCGCCGAGCCCGGCGACAGCGGCGGCGCGCTCTTCTCGGGCGACAGCGCGATCGGTCTGACCTCGGGCGGCAGCGGTGACTGCTCCGCCGGCGGTGAGACGTTCTTCCAGCCGGTGCCCGCGGCGCTGGCGGCCTTCGGGGCGACGATCGGCTGACGTCCCGCGACGGCACGTTCCGCGGCGGCATCCCGCCCGGCGGCGCGTTCCGTGACAACAGCACTGTGGCCCGGCCCGGACCGTCCCCACGACGGTCCGGGCCGGGCCTCTGCCGTGGCCCTCAGATCTCCGGCGCGGTCCGGGCGGGGCCCGGTGCGGCGGCCGGCTTCCTGCGGAACGTGGACATGCCGATCGTGATCACGGTGCCCACCACCGCCCAGCCGGAGAGCACCAGCAGTGACCCGGTGACGGAGTTGCCCCTGAAGTACGCGATGGAGCGCGCCGCCCAGGTGCCCGCGCCAGGGGGCAGCCAGGGGCCGATCGCGTGCCAGAACGGCGGCAGCATCGGCAGCGGGAAGGCCCCGCCGGCGCTCGGGTTGCCCGCGACCACGACCAGCAGGACGGCCAGGCCGATCCCCACGATGCCGGTGAGCGCCTGAAGGGCGAGGGTGATCGCGCCGACCCCGAAGACGACCAGGGCGCCGAGCCCCCAGAGCCCCAGGACACTGCCGGGCAGCGCGCCGAGCACCGGGCCGACGATGACGGCGCCCCCCAGCCCGCCCAGCACCGAGTAGAGCGCCATGGTGGCGAGCCTGAGCACCGCGCGCCGGCCGTTGGCGGCCCGGGATCCCGCGCTGATCGCCAGGATCGACGCGCAGAGGTAGCCGCCGACGCACCATCCGACGACCAGGTAGAACGCGGAGAGCCCGTCGAAGTCCTGGGCCGACGCCGGTGCCGTGTCGACGGTCCGCACGCTCCTCCCCTGCGTCTTCTCGACGCCGGTGATGATCCGGCCGAGCGAGGAGGACAGTACGGTCCCGCCGCCGGACGCGACCAGGAGAGTGTCCTTCGAGCCGCCGGGGCGGACGATCAGGGCACCGTCGAGATCGCGGTTCAGGATCTTCCGGCGGGCCTCGGCCGCGCTGGAGACCGTACGCGGGTCCAGCGGGCCGCCGGGGAGCTTCCTGAGCTCGCCGACGAGGCGCGGGGCCGCCTGGGCGGGGGCGACGACCCCGAAGGCGATGTCCTTCGGCTTGGGGTTGTGCAGCGCTCCCACATAGGACGCGATGAACAGCAGCTGCAGGACCAGCGTGCCGATGACGAGCAGGGCCGCCCGCGGAGTGACAGCGGTCTTCATCTCATCGGCGAAAGTCATGCGCCCACGGTCCGGCAGATCGGGTGTTTGTGCAGGTGGGGCGGGCCCGAATGGCTGACGCACCGTTAATCGCACAAGTATTCGAAAGTGGTCTATGGTGGAGAAGGGAGGTCAGGAACGGACTGGATCATCGGAGCAGGAGGTGCGGCGGATGCCCGGTTTCACGCATCTCCACACCGTCTCGGGGTTCTCCCTGCGGTACGGGGCCTCCCACCCGGAACGGCTCGCGGAGCGGGCCGCCGAGCGGGGCATGGACGCCATCGCCCTGACCGACCGGGACACCCTCGCGGGCACCGTCCGCTTCGCCAAGGCCTGCGCGGCGGCCGGGGTCCGGCCGCTGTTCGGAACGCGGCTCGCGGTCGGCGCGCTGCCGCGTCCCGATGGGCCCACACACCGGATGCGCACCCCGGTGCGCGGCGGGGTGTTCGTCGACGAGTCCGTGCCCCGCGTCACCTTCCTCGCCCGGGACGGCGCGACGGGCTGGGCATCCCTGTGCAGGCTGGTCACCGCTGCCCATGCGGCAGGGGAGCGGCCCCTGCTGCCCTGGGACGAGAACCACGGGGACGGAATCGCCGTCCTGCTCGGCCCGGACTCCGACGTCGGCCGGGCGCTCGCGGCCGGCCGCCCGGACAGGGCCGCCGTCCTGCTCGGGCCCTGGCGGGAGGTCCACGGCGACGCGCTGCGCCTCGAAGCGGTCCACCACGGGCTGAGCGGTACCGGACCCGGCTCGCTCAGGCTCGCCGCCCGTACGGTCGGTTTCGCTGCCGAGCAGGGCGTGCGCCCGGTGCTGACCAACGCCGTCCGCTACGCCGACCAGGGGCAGGGCCCGGTCGCCGACGTCCTCGACGCCGCCCGCAGGCTGGTTCCCGTCGACCCGCGCAAGGGTCTGGACAGCGGCGAGCGCTGGCTCAAGGACGCGGGTGACATGTTCCGCACCGCCGAACGGATCGTCGAGGCGGCGGGCTTCCGCCGGGACACCGCGCACCGGCTGATCGACGGGACCCGGGCCCTGGCCGCCTCGTGCACCGTCGACCCGGATGATGACCTCGGCATGAACACCGTCCACTTCCCCGAACCGCGTCTCGTCGGCGCCACGCACCGCACCGCCCAGCGCGTGCTCGTGTCCCGCGCCGCCGCCGGCATGGTGCTGCGAGGCTACGACCGCAGGCGCGAGTACTGGGAGCGGATGCACCACGAGCTGGACATCATCGCTTTCCACGGTCACGCCTCGTACTTCCTGACCGTCGCCCGGGTCGTGGACGACGTGAAGGAGATGGGTATCCGGGTCGCGGCCCGCGGCTCCGGCGCGGGCTCCCTGGTCAACCATCTGCTGGGCATCGCCAACGCGGACCCCGTCGAGCACGGGCTGCTGATGGAGCGCTTCCTCTCCCGGCGCAGGCTCGCGCTGCCCGACATCGACATCGACGTCGAGTCGGCCCGCAGGCTCGACGTCTACCGCGCGATCATCGGCCGCTTCGGCGCCGAGCGGGTGGCCACCGTGGCCATGCCGGAGACCTACCGGGTGCGCCACGCGATACGGGACGTGGGCGCCGCCCTCTCCATGGACCCGGCGGAGACCGACAGGCTCGCCAAGGCCTTCCCGCACATCCGCGCCCGTGACGCCCGCGCGGCGATGGCGGAACTGCCCGAACTGCGCTCCGTGGCCGAGGAGTCGAAGCGGGACGGCGGGAAGTACGGGCGGCTGTGGGAGCTGGTCGAGGGGCTCGACGCGCTGCCCCGCGGGATCGCCATGCACCCCTGCGGTGTGCTGCTCTCCGACGCCTCCCTGCTGCGGCGGACCCCGGTGGTGCCGACCAGCGGCGAGGGCTTCCCCATGTCCCAGTTCGACAAGGAGGACGTGGAGGACCTCGGGCTGCTCAAACTCGATGTGCTCGGGGTGCGGATGCAGTCCGCGATGGCCCACGCCGTCACCGAGATCGGACGGGCCACGGGCGAACGCCTCGACCTGGACGATCCCGCGCAGGTGCCCGCCGGCGACCCCGCGACGTACGGACTCATCCGCTCCGCCGAGACGCTGGGCTGCTTCCAGATCGAATCGCCCGGCCAGCGCGACCTGGTGGGGCGGCTGCAGCCCGCCACCTTCGACGACCTGGTCGTCGACATCTCGCTCTTCAGGCCGGGACCGGTCGCCGCCGACATGGTGCGTCCCTTCATCGAGGCCCGGCACGGCCGCGCGCCGGTGCGCTACCCGCACCCCGATCTGGCGGAGGCGCTGAGCGGTACGTACGGGGTCGTCGTCTTCCACGAGCAGATCATCGAGATTCTGCGGATCATGACGGGCTGTGGCCGGGACGAGGCGGACCAGGCGCGGCGCCGGCTGTCCGACCCCGAGTGGCAGGGGCGTATCCGTGCCTGGTTCGCCGGGGCGACAGCTGAACGGGGCTATACGCCCGAAGTCGTCGCGCGTACCTGGGAGATAGTCGAGGCGTTCGGCGCGTACGGCTTCTGCAAGGCGCACGCGGTGGCCTTCGCCGTGCCGACGTACCAGTCCGCCTGGCTCAAGGTGCACCACCCCGCGGCCTTCTACGCGGGGCTGCTCACCCACGACCCGGGGATGTACCCGAAGCGGCTGCTGCTGGCGGACGCGCGCCGGCGCGGGGTCCCGGTGCTGCCGCTGGATGTGAACCGGTCCGCGGTCGCCCACCATATCGAACTGGTGTCCGGTGAATTCGGTGTCCGTCTCGCGCTGTCCGACGTCCACGGCATCAGCGAGGCCGAGGCCGGGCGGATCGAGGCCGGGCAGCCCTACTCCTCGCTGCTGGACTTCTGGCAGCGCGCCCGGCCGGGGAAGCCGGTCGCGCAGCGGCTCGCGCAGGTCGGCGCGCTGGACGCGTTCGGCGCGAACCGCCGGGATCTGCTGCTGCACATCTCCGAACTGCACGCGGGCCGCAGCAAATCCGCGCACAGCGGCCAACTCGCCCTGGGGGAAGGGAGGAAGACGGCTCCCGCCGGGCTGCCCGACCTCAGCGACACCGAGCGGCTCAGCGCCGAACTCGGCATCCTCGGCATGGACTCCTCACGCCATCTGATGGAGGACCACTACGCCTTTCTGAAGGAACTGGGCGCGCTCTCCGCCCAGCGGCTGCGCTCCGCCGAGCACGGGCAGAGTGTCCTGGTCGCGGGCGCCAAGGCCGCCACCCAGACCCCGCCGGTGCGCTCCGGGCGACGGGTCGTCTTCACGACCCTGGACGACGGCACCGGCCTGGTCGACCTCGCCTTCTTCGACGACAGTCACGCCGCGTGCGCGTACACCGTCTTCCACTCGTGGCTGCTGCTGGTGCGCGGTGTGGTGCAGCGGCGCGGGCCGCGCAGCCTCAGCGTGGTCGGCTCGGCGGCCTGGAACCTGGCCGATCTGGTCGAACTGCGGCGTACCGGCGGCCTGGAGGCCGTCGCAGCCGCCCTGGCCGCGCCCGCACCCGGCGACCCGGAGGGCTCCGGCGACACGGGCCGCCGTATCCAGCTGTCCACCGGCTACGAGATGAACCCCTGGGCCGACCTCAGGCCGGCCGGTGACCAGGCCGTCACCGGTCGCAAGCTCTGGCACTCCAGCCCGGGGAGCGCGGGATGATCCTCTCCGTACGGTTCACGCCCGCGGCCCTGCCGATCGCCCTGATCGAGGACCTCAGCCCGGTGGTCCAGGCGTTCCCGCCCGACGCCGCGCTCGTCGATGTGCGCGGCGCGCAGCGGTACTTCGGGCGGAGCGCCACCGAACTCGCCGCGCTGCTGCGGGTGAGGGCGCTCGCGCACCACGGGCTCGACTGCGCGATCGGGGTGGGCGCCAATCCGCTGCTGGCCCGGATGGCCGCGCGCGAGGCCAGGCCCGGGACGACCCTGGTGGCAGGCGACGCCCGTACGTTCCTCGCGGACAAACCCGTCGCCGCGCTCCAGGGGGTCGGGCCGAAGCTGGCCCGCACTCTCTGCTCGTACGGCCTCGACTCCATCGGCAGGATCGCCGCGGCGCCCCTTGCCACCCTCCAGCGGATCGCCGGAGCGCGCGCCGGGCGTGAACTTCAGGAGCGGGCGCGCGGCATCGACCGCACGCCGGTCGTACCGAACGCCGCGGCCCGCTCGGTCTCGTCCGAACGGGCCTTCCCGCGCGACGAACTGGACCGGGACCGGCAGCGCCGGGCCCTCCTCTCGCTCACCGAGGAACTGGGGGTCCGGATGCGCCGTGAGGGGCAGGTGTGCGGCTCGCTGGCGCTCACCGTGCGGTACGCCGACCGGTCCACCACCACCCGCGGCCGCACCCTGCGCGAGCCGAGCGCGCACTCCGCGGAGCTCGCCGCCGCGGCGTACGCGATCCATGAGTCGCTCGGGCTGCAGCGGGCCAGGGTGCGCGGGATCGCGCTGCGCGCCGAGGGGCTGACGCCGGCCGAGCGCGCCGCCCACCAGCTGACGTTCGACCCCGCCGACGACAAGGCGCGCCGGATCGAGGCGGTCGCGGACCGGGCGCGGGCGCGGTTCGGTCCGGGGGCGATCGTGCCGGGGACGCTGGCCACGCAGGACCGGCGACACACCTGCCGTACGGAACGGTCCGCACGGCGGGCAGTTGTACGGTGACCGCGAAGATCGGTTTCTGATCCTCCATCAGTTCTTTACCGACGCGTAACTTCCCCCGCTACCTTACTCGCGCGTAATTTGACGTGAGCAGAACATTCTTGTGGTCCGGGCCGCAGGGCGAACATCCGTCGTCACCCCCTTGAGTCGCAAGGAGATCACTCGATGATGCCCTGGAAGCGTGCGCTCGCAGTCCTGCCCGCACTGGCTCTGGCGGTCGCCGCCGCCGCCGCCGTCCCCGCCGCCACGACGGCACAGGCCGCGGCCCCCAGCAGCGGATGGAACAACTACTCCTGCAAACCGTCCGCGGCCCACCCCCGGCCCGTCGTCCTCGTCCCCGGAACCTTCGGTAACGCGGCCGACAACTGGCTGGTGCTCGCCCCGTACCTGGTCGACCGCGGCTACTGCGTCTTCTCCCTCGACTACGGCCAGCTCCCCGGTGAGGGCCTCTTCGACGGGCTCGCCCCGATCGACCGGTCGGCCGCCCAGCTCTCCGCCTTCGTCGACAAGGTGCTCGCGGCGACCGGCACCCCGAAGGCCGACATCGTCGGCCACTCACAGGGCGGCATGATGCCGAACTACTACATCAAGTTCCTCGGCGGGGCGGCCAAGGTGAACTCGATGACCGGCATCGCCCCCGACAACCACGGCACCACCCTGCTGGGGCTCACCAAGCTCCTCCCGTACTTCCCCGGCATCGGCGACATCCTGGAGAAGGGCGCACCGGGCCTCTCCGACCAGGTCGCGGGATCGCCCTTCGTCACCAAGCTGAACTCCGTGCCCGACACGGTGCCCGGAGTGCACTACACCGTCATCGCCACCAAGTACGACGAGGTGGTCACCCCCTACAAGACACAGTTCCTGAGCGGCCCGGACGTCAACAACGTGCTGCTCCAGGACAAGTGCGCCGCCGACATCTCGGAGCACGTCACCATCGGCCTCACCGACAGGATCGCCTACCACGAGGTCGCCAACGCCCTCGACCCCGCGCACGCCACCCCCACCACCTGCGCGTCGGCCGTCGGGTAGGCCGTGTCCGCGATGCCGCGCCGCCGCCCAGGGGCGGGCGCGCGGCGTCCGGTGCGGCGGGAGTGCGTATCGGGCGTCGCATGCCAGGCGCGACTTCGCGGACACGGCCCGGCACCCGAGGAACCGGCAGGGCGCGGTGCCCCCTCCCGGGCTGGGAGGAGACACCGCGCCGGAACACGGTCAGCGTCCGCGCCGGCTCACCTGGCCGACCTGCGGCGGACGCCTGCGAACAGCGCGGCGGCGCCGATGGCCAGGGCGGCCGCGCCGCCCATCGCCAGGTACGGGGTGCTGCTGTTCCCACCGGTCTCGGCGAGGTGCTGCCCGTCGCCCGCAGCCGGGGCGGCCCGCCCGCCCTGCGCCTCCGGGGCGTCGGCACCGGTTGCGGGGGCTCCCGCGGAGTCCGGTGCGGCGGCTTCCGCGGCGGCACCCGAAGTGGCGTGATCCGACGGAGCCATGGACCCCATGCCGTGATGCATGGGCATGCTGGACTTGCCGGCCCCGTCGGCGATCTCCTGCTCGGTCGGGGCGGAGGCACTGGGTGCGGCGGCGGCACCCGACGAACCGGCGGACTGGCCGAAGACCACGTCGGAGCAGGTGTAGAAGGCCTCCTCGCTGTCCGAACGCTGCCAGACCGAGTAGATCAGCTGGCGGCCCGTCCGCTGCGGGACCGTGCCGTCGAAGATGTACTCGCCGTTCTCCAGTTTCGGGTCCGTGACCTGGGCGAACGGCTTCGACTCCAGATCCGACCACTTCAGCGGCCTGGTGGGGTCGTAGCCCTGCTTCGTGATGTACAGCGCGAAGGCGCCCTTGTGCGGCGCGGTGGCCCGGTAGTGGAAGGTGTGGCTGCCGGCGGCCATCCTGGTGGACGGCCAGTCGCCGCGGGGCAGATCGAGGCCCTTGTACTCGTCCTTGCCGGCACTGCACAGCTTGCCGTCGGGGACGCGCTCCTTCGACTGCCCCGCGGCATCGGCCATGTTGACCGCCGGCCAGTCGTACAGGGCCTGGGTGCCGCCCGCAGCGACTGCGGCCTTGCAGGCGGGCGTGTCCGGGCTCTCGGGTCCTTCCGCGTAGCAGGCGGCGATCCGGCTGACCGGATCCGTCATCGAGCCATGGGCGGCGGCCGGGGTGGCGGCCAGCGCGGTCAGGGCGAGCGGCGCGATACCGAGGGCGGCGATACCGGCGGCCTTACGACGAACGGTCATCGGGGCGTACTCCTTCAGCGGTGGGGTGCGTGGGGGGTGCCGGCACATGAGGGAGACCCGGCCGGACGCTCAGCACGCTAGCCCGCCGGAGCTGGGCAGACAGGGCCCGGGAGCGGCTGTTGGCGATCTTTATGGCGCGGTTAAGGGGCCGCTGAGTGACGGTTAAGAGCGGCCGGTGAGGGTCGTAACGTTGTTCGTATGAGTTCAGACGGCATCCGTCCCGCGACCGCCGCCGACGTCGCCTCGGTGCGGGCCGTGACCGAGGCGGCGTACCGCCCGTACACCGAGCGGATCGGGGTCGTCCCGGCGCCGATGGAGGCCGACCACGCCGCGGACGTGGCGGCGGGACGGGTGTTCGTCACAGGCGATCCGGTGGCCGGTGTCCTGGTGCTCGTGCGCGGGGCCGGGCATCTCCTCCTGGAGTCGGTCGCGGTCGCCCCGGACGCCCGCGGCACGGGGGTCGGCCGCCGGCTCCTCGCTTTCGCCGAGGTGTACGCACGGCGCTCCGGGCTCGGCGAGGTGCGGCTGTATACGAACGCGCTGATGCGGGAGAACCAGGCGCTGTATCCGCGGTACGGCTACGAACTCCTGGAGCGCCGCACGGACGGGCCGTACGACAGGCTGCACTACCGAAAGCGGCTCCAGGGGTGAGGCGATACATGCGTGTTTCGCCGGGCATGGGATCAGCCGGATTGTCAGTGGGAGCTGAGAACATCGGCTCATGACGATCAACTGGGATGCCGCGGCCGCCACCTTCGACGACGAAGCCGACCACGGTCTGCGCGACACCGGGGTGCGGGAGGCATGGGCGGGGCGGCTGAAGAGATGGCTGCCGGGGGAGCGGTCCGCGGTCCTCGACGTCGGCTGCGGCACGGGAAGCCTCGCTCTGCTCGCCGTTGAGCAGGGGCACCGGGTGACCGCGGTCGACCTCTCGCCCCGGATGGCCGAGCGGGCGCGGGCCAAGCTGGCCGGTACGGACGCCGAGGTACTGGTGGGGGACGCGGCGCAGCCGCCCGTCGGCGAGCGGACCTTCGATGTGGTGCTGGCCCGCCACGTGGTGTGGCTGCTGCCCGACCCCGAAGCGGCGCTCAAGCACTGGTGTTCACTGCTGAATCCGGGCGGCCGGCTGGTGCTCGTGGAGGGGGTCTGGGGCGGCGTCGGGCTCTCCGCCGGCCAGCTGATGGCGGCCCTCGACCCGCTCACCGAGTCCGTCCATCACGAACTGCTCTCCGCCGACCCCGCCCTCTGGGGCAAGGAGGTCGACGACGAGCGCTACGTACTGGTGGCGATGGCCTGACGTCCCCGGGGGCCGGCGGACGGCGGATGCCGGGCGGGCCCCTGCCTCCGCCGCCCGGTCAGGCGAGCGGCAACTGGCCCCGCCCGGCCAGGAGTTCAAGCTCGTCCAGCGCCTGTACGGCCTGCCGCGCCGCCACCGGGTCGCGCCCGGCCAGACCGCTCGCCTCGAACTCGTCCTCGTCCAGCCGGAGGATCTCGGATCCGTCCACCGACACCCACAGGTCGAGGTCCAGATCCTCCACGACCAGCTCGCCGTCACGCACCTCGACCGGGCGCGTCACGTCGCAGTACCAGCCCTTGAGCTGTCCGGCTGCGGTACGTACTTCCTTGACCGCGTACCACCGGTCGCGCCAGTAGTGCTCGGTGAACACATCACCGGGCTCGAACCGTACGAACCCGAAGTCCCGTACACCCGCCCCGGCCCACTCGGCCCGCACGCTCACCCGGGTGCCGTCGTCGGAGAGCAGTGCTGCCGGATAGCGGATCTTGGTGCGGCCCGCTTTCAGCAGAACGACCGTCATCCCGGCCGCCGGACTCGCGGACATGCCTGCCTCCGTCGTACGGATCCTGTGGCCGGGCCACTTGACTGCTCTTGATGGATCGCAGGCTACGTGGGGGCTCCGGCGGCCCGCCTCCCGTTTTTCCGGCCGGTGTCACGGAACAGGAGGCCGGCGTGGGGGAGAATCGCAGGGTGACTCTGAAGATCGCCATTGATGCGGACGCCGCCACCGCCCCGTACGAGCAGTTGAGGTCCCAGATCGCCGGACAGGCCCGTTCGGGAACGCTCCCCGCGGGATACCGGCTGCCGACGGTGCGCGGCCTGGCCGAGGAGCTCGGTCTCGCGGCGAACACGGTCGCCAAGTCGTACCGGGCACTTGAGGCGGACGGCGTGATCGAAACGCGGGGACGCAACGGGACTTTCGTCGCGGCCGCCGGTGACGCCGCGGAGCGGGAGGCGGCCGAAGCGGCACGCGCTTTCGCCGAGCGCGCCCTGCGGCTGGGCCTCGGCCAGGCCGCGGCCCGTACCGCGGCGGACGACGCCCTGAGGGCGGTCTACGGGCAGTAGACCCGGCCGCGCGTCGCCCCTCGCCCCGGCGGGCTGCGCCGACCTGCCCCACCGGCGGGACCGGCCGCCGCCCGCATTTCCGGGACCGGTGCGGGTGCCCGCAGCGACATGGGGTTATGGACGAGATGGGCCGGGTTCGCCGTGGCGTGGGCACTTCTGACCGGCGCGATATCGACTCTCTGGATGGAGGCCTGGGGCGAAAGCGTGATGTTCGGCGCCGTACAGGGGATCGTCGTCATCGTCGTCCGGAGGTCGCGGCCCCACACCGGCGGCGGCCCCCGGAGCGAGGAGCAGTCCCGCGGCGGGCCCCGTTCGCCGTGTGGCGACGTACCGCCCTCTACCCGAGGTGACGGCCGCCGGGCGGCCACGCGATCCGGGCGCTCATGGTGCAAGGGCCCCTTACAGGTAGAGCCCCGCGTCCATGCCCCGCTCCTGCGCCGGTACGGACGCGGGCCCCGCTCCCCGCCGCAGCGCGAACAGCTCCGCGAGCGTGGTGCCGTCCCGGCCGACGCCCTCCTCCGTGCCCAGCCACGCCGTCGACTCCGCACGCGTCAGCGGGCCGACCTCGATCCGGGCCAGACAGCGGCCCGGACGCACCACCGCGGGGTGCAGCCGCTCCAGGTCCTCGTTGGTGGTGACGCCGACCAGGACGTTGCGGCCCTGGCCCAGCAGCCCGTCCGTGAGGTTCAGCAGCCGCGAGAGAGCCTGGCCCGCGGTGTGCTTGGCCTCGCCGCGGATCAGCTCGTCGCAGTCCTCGAGCAGCAGCAGCCGCCAACGGCCCTTCGCGGAACCGTCGTCCTCGCCGATGGCGATGTCCATCAGATAGCCGACGTCGTTGAACAGCCGCTCCGGGTCGAGTACGCAGTCCACCTGGCACCAGTCACGCCAGGACCTGGCCAGTGTGCGCAGCGCGGACGTCTTGCCGGTGCCGGGCGGGCCGTGCAGGAGGAGGAGCCGGCCCGAGATGTCGTCGGGTGTGACCTTCATCAGGCCGTCCAGCGCACCGGCCACCGGAGCGGTGTAGTTGGCCCGCACCTCTTCCCAGGTGCCTGCCGCGATCTGCCGGGTCGTGCGGTGCGGGCCGCGGCGCGGGGACACGTACCAGAACCCCATCGTGACGTTCTCGGGCTGCGGTTCGGGCTCGTCCTGGGCATCGTCCGTCGACTGCTCCAGTACCTTCGCCGCCAGCTCGTCGCTGACCGCGGTCACGGTGACATCGGCGCCGCGGTTCCAGCGCGAGACGAGCAGGGTCCACCCCTCGCCCTCGGCGAGTGTCGCGCTGCGGTCGTCGTCCCGCGCGGCCCGCAGGACGGTCGCTCCGGGCGGCAGCAGGGTGAGTCCCTTCTTGACGCGGTCGATCGACGAACTGTGCGAGTACGGCTGCTCGCCCGTGGCGAAGCGGCCGAGGAACAGCGCGTCGACGACATCGGACGGCGAATCGCTGTCGTCGACGTTGAGCCGGATCGGCAGGGCGGCCTCAGGGGTTGCGGACATACGCCCATGATCCGGCACCGGGGCGGCCCGTGCACGCGCTTTGTGCCACGCGTTCCTGTCCGATGAGGCCGCGGTGCGTCCGTCCGGCCCACTGACGTCCTGTCACCGAAGGTGTGAATCGGAGGCGTTCACGCCCGGGGCAACCGGGTCCGGGATTCACTGACAAGCAGGCGTCCTGGGGCCGTCGAGGCGCCGAATACTTGGCATGCACACTTCCAGAAGTCGGGTGTGAGCTGGTACGACATACGTGGCGGAAATCCTGCTAAAGGAGGTTCCATGAAATTGTCCAGATTTGCGACTCTCTCATCCTCTGTTCTGCTCGCCGTCGGACTCGCCCTCACCGGGGCGGGCGCGGCTCAGGCTGCCCAACCGGCCGCATCCACCGGCTATGTGGCCCTCGGTGACTCGTACTCGTCGGGGGTCGGGTCCGGCAGCTACGACAGTGCCAGCGGGGACTGCAAGCGCAGCAGCCTCGCGTACCCGAAGCTGTGGGCGGCGGCCCACTCGCCCTCGTCGTTCTCTTTCGTGGCCTGTTCGGGCGCTCGTACGGGTGACGTTCTCTCCAGCCAGCTCTCCGCGCTGACCCCCTCGACCGGCCTGGTCTCCCTCACCATCGGCGGGAACGACGCGGGCTTCGCCGACACCATGACGACCTGTGTGCTGAAGTCCGAGTCGACCTGTCTCGCCAGTCTGGCGACAGCCAACACGTACATCACCTCGACCCTGCCCGGCCTGCTGGACAAGGTCTACTCGGCGATCACCGCCAAGTCCCCCTCCGCGCACGTGGTCGTGCTCGGCTATCCGCGGTTCTACCAGCTGAACGGCAGTTGCATCGCCGGACTGAGCGAGACCGAGCGTTCCGCGATCAACTCGGCCTCGGACCACCTCAACGCGGTGACGGCCAAGCGCGCCGCGGACCACGGCTTCGCGTTCGGCGATGTCACATCCGCCTTCGCCGGGCACGAGATCTGCTCGTCGAACAGCTGGTTGCACAGCGTCAACATCCTCAACCTGACCGAGTCCTACCACCCCACGGCGGCCGGCCAGTCCGGCGGCTACCTGCCGGTGCTCACCGCGCAGGACTGACGCTCAACGCCGGGGGAGCGGCCGGTCTCCGGGCCCCCGTCCGGTTCCTGCCCGCCGGTTCCGTCCGTCCGCTCCGGACGGAGCCGGCCAACTCTCCCCGGAACCAGATATATTCGTGGAGTTACCGTCAACCTCCGTATGGCAGAGGTGAATCCGGCGCCCGGGATACACGGACGCCTCCCAGGGGCGATAGGGTTACTGTGCCCCGGGCCGGGTGCCCTCGTACGGGTGGGGAGTGACATGGAACAGATAACGGTGCGCAGCAGGCCACGAGTGCCTGCGATTCAGTGCGGAAGCGGTGCGACCAGTTCGCGCCTCGACCGCCATCTCTCGGTGCTCGGCGGCCCTGTCGTCCCGCAGCGCGAGTCGGCAGAAGCGACGTCCCTGATGCGTGAGCTCACCTCGCGCGACGTCGCACATTCCAGTACGGGCAGGGGAGCGCGCGTGAAGCTCTTCGCACCGCTGCGGCGGCTGCGCCGCTCGCTCTTCGGCAGCCGCGGCTGAAGCCTCCGAACCGGAACTGACAGAGAAAACCGATCCACGATCGGGCGACCACACCGTCCCGGTGCGGCGCCGCTCACGCCCCGCCCGTCATTCCCGGGGCGCACAGTGGCGCGTCGGTGTGTTCGCCGGCTCCGCAACACGCCATGGACGTCCTCGGGTACTCCCCAGCCCGCAGGCCGGCCGGCGCCGGCTGAGTACGGCCCGCTGCCCCTCCACCCCCGTGCACGTCACTTCCCGTACTCCGCTTCCGCGCCTCCGGTGCTTCCGTGCGGCCGGCGCTCCCGCACTCTCCACGGCCCCGCGGTGTCACCGCGTCACACCAGGGCGAACTGGCCCTCTGGTCCCTCCTCGTGGTGGTCGAGCACCGAAGCGGGCCGCCGGGCCGCCGCGGGCACCGGCAGGACACCCGCCGATGCCAGCTCCGGCCGCCCGATACGCGGGCCCGCCGCCAGCTTCCGGTGCAACTCCTCCCGGTCAGGGCCCAGCCCGTCCAGCAGCGCCAGCACGGTGATCAGCTCAAGCAGTTCGGAACTCCACTCCGGGAGCCAGCCGGACGGCCGCAGAGCCTCCAGTGTGCCGGGCTCCGCGGGGGCGGTCCTGCGCCCGAACCAGAGGTCGAGCACCCGCACCCCGCCCACCGTGAAGTCCCAGGCCCCGGCCGGTACGGGTGAGATGCGCCCGGAGCCGAGCAGCAGAGCCTCTTCCCCGGCGTCGTACGCGAGTGTCTCCGGCCGGGAAGGGACGGCGGCCCGCACATAGGGCCGGCGGCCGCCGGGCAGCCGGGGGCGGCCACCGCCGCGGGCCCCGCGCAGCTGGATACCCAACAGCTGCCGGCCCAGCTCCGTCCCGCACGACCAGAGTTCCGGATCGGCGGTCAGCGGTACGGCGCACCCGGCGGGCGACGGGCCGGACGCGGCCGCCGCCCAGGCGAGTATCTGCTCGGCGGTGACCTCCCGCCCGTAGCGCTGGGTGAGCAGATCCGTCAGCCCCGGCGCGATGTTGGGTTCGGCTCCGCCGGGCCTGCGGTACAGGGGCCTGATCCGGCCGCCCCGGCCCGCCGGCGAACGGCCGTCCGGGAGCACGGCCGAGACCAGCAGCCCCGGGCCCGTACCGTCCCCGGCCTGTCCGACGGCGAAGTACTGCCGCTCGTCGGCGACCCTCCACAGCTCCGGGCGGGCGGCGTCCAGCAGCCGGTGGTCCGGGAGCAGCCACTGCTCGTCGAACGGGCCGCAGCCCAGCCGCACCGGCGCGGGGCACGGGCCCGCCTCACGGCTGAAGCGGCCCGTCCCGGTGGGCTGTCCGGGCAGCGCGGATACCGAGCTCTCCGGCGTCCTGGCTCTGGTGGCACGGAACAGCCGCTCCCGCTCGGGGCCCTCCGCCCGTACCAGGGCGTCCCAGCGCGCCTTGAGCGAACGGGTGTCGGGTGCCACCACCCAGTCGCGCCCGAACCGCGGGGACCCCACCGACCAGGGCATCAGATCGTCGAGCAGGGGAACGTCATGGGTCACGCTCCGCATGCTAGTGCCGCGTCATCGGGCACGCCGGTCCACTGCCCCCGCCGGGGAGGCCGGCGCTCTACTTTCTGACCACCAGGAAGACGATCACCGCGACAACGGCCAGGG
Organism: Streptomyces sp. NBC_00859; assembly: GCF_045161865.1. NCBI lineage: Bacteria > Bacillati > Actinomycetota > Actinomycetes > Kitasatosporales > Streptomycetaceae > Streptomyces > Streptomyces sp. NBC_00859. The sequence continues at coordinate 6,456,552 of NZ_CP108826.1, forward strand.
CGGCCACCACCGCGGCGGCGATCTTGCCCTTGCTGTACGGGCGTTCGCCGATCACCTCGGCGGTCCGTGCGTTGACCATGACCTGCCAGCTCCGGCCCGCGTACAGGTAGGTCAGGAACCACACCGGCAGCAGCATCAGTTTGAAGGTGAGCCCGGAGTACCGGGTGTCGACCGAGTGCACCCGCTGTTCGTCCCCGCCGATGTCGGACCGGCAGTCGCCCGTGATGACCTCGGCCATCCGCTCCTTGGCCGTCACCAGCCCGTCCTCGGGCTCCACGTCGTACCGCACGGTCTGGAAGCCGGCAAGATATTCCGGCTGGTAGGGCCTGGCCTCCTCCAGCGGCCAGGGGGTCAGCTTGTCCAGCTGCTCGGTGGCCACGTGGTTGGTCCCCGCGACCAGCACGTCGTCGAAGTCGCGGCCGACCGTCCCGGCGGCGTGGTACCAGCGGGTGTGGCGCACCTCGCGGGTCTTGGTGACGGTCTCGCCGTTCTCCTCCGTGGTGTACGTCTCGGTGACGTAGTAGTACTCACCGCGCTGGCCCCGGTACACGGAGACCGTCCTGGCGTCGTACGTCCAGTGCGGCAGATAGCTGCCCTTGAAGGTCTCCGCCTCGCTGACCTTCTTCAGGCGGGAGGGGGCGAACCAGCGCGACGACGTCCACTTGTGCAGCGCCTCACGGGCGTTGTCGCGGTCCAGCCCGAAGGGGACGACCGCTTCCGGGGTGACGCGTTCGGCGGCGTCCGGCTCCGCGACCAGCGCGGTGGCGCAGAACTGGCAGCGAGCTGAGAGGTCGTCGCTCTCGGTGTGGGCGCCGCAGCCGGGGCAGACATAGCTCCGCACCCCCGCGGCGACGGAGCCCCGCGGTTTGGCGGGCAGCGTGGCCAGCTCGTCCCAGCTGTGTTCACGCACCTGGCGGGGCACCGCGGTGACTGCCTGTTCCTGGCCGCAGTACGGACAGCGCATCGCGTCGGAGCCCGGAGCGAACTCCACTGTGGCGCCGCACGCCCGGCACGGGAAGGTGCGGGTGGCCGGGGCGGACGCGGCCGCACCGGCGCCCGGATCGGTGCCGGGGCCGGTGTACTGGTCGTCGGTGCTCATCGTCCCCGCTCTCAGGCCTGGGGCGGGAGCGGCGGCGGAACGGAACCGAAGAGCCCGCTCACGCCGGGAACCTGGTCGGCGGGCAGCCAGCCGGACATCCCGTCCCGCCAGACGAGCGTCGTGCGCGCCAGGGTGCCCGCGCCGACCAGACCGCTCAGCGCGGCGCTGTCGTACGGCCCCTGCTGGGCGCCGTCGACACCGATGAACCACTGCTCCTGCGCGGGCAGCGGCGGCGGGCCCGCCGGGGCGGGTGCGGCGGCCTGAGCGGGCACCGCTGCGGGCTGCTGCGGGGCGAGACCCGCCGCCATCCGCTGGCCGGCGGCCATTCCCAGGCCGAGCCCCATGCCCTCGCCGACACCGCTGCCGGGGGTGCGGGCACCGGCGCCGAGCGCGTCCGCCGCCTGGAACTGGGTGTACTGGTCGAGATTGCCCGCGATACCCATCCTGGAGCGGGTGTCGATCGCCTGCTCCACCTCCGGCGGCAGCGAGATGTTCTCGATGATGAACCGGGGCACCGCGATGCCGACAGGAGCCAGCTCCTGGGTGAGTACACCGGCCAGCTGCACGCCGAGCGCGTCCTGCCGGGTGGCCAGGTCCAGCATCGGTACGCCCGAGTTGGCCAGCGCGCTGCCCAGCTTGCCGACGATCAGTTGGCGCAGGTACTCCTGCACCTCCTCGGTGCGGAACTGCGGGTCGGTTCCGGCCAGCTCGCGCAGCAGGGCGGCGGGATCGACGACCCGCGCCGCGAAGGCGCCGAACGCCCGCAGCCGCACCATGCCGAACTCGGGGTCGCGGACGACGACCGGGTTCTGCGTACCCCACTTCATGTCGGTGAACTGCCGGGTGGTGACGAAGTACACCTCGGCCTTGAAGGGCGAGTCGAACCCGTACTTCCAGCCCTTCAGGGTGGAGAGCAGCGGCAGGTTCTGCGTCTTGAGGGTGTACGTGCCGGGCTGGAAGACATCCGCGATCCGGCCCTCGTTGACGAAGACCGCAGTCTGCGACTCGCGTACGACGAGCCTGGCACCCATCTTGATCTCGTTGTCGTGGCGCGGAAATCGCCGGACGATGGTGTCCCTGCTGTCGTCGGTCCACTCGACGATGTCAATGAATTCTCCGCGGATGCTGTCGAACAGCCCCATGGAACCTCCCCCGCTCTTGCGTGTTCGCGCGCCGCTCCTGACCCGCCCGGGAACGATAGCAACCGGTCCGGACACCCGGCGGGGCCGTACACGGGCCCCCGGCCGGTTCAGGGTGATTCCACCGTCACGGAGAAGGAGAACCGGTCTCCCCGGTACCGGATCCGGGCCACATCCACCACCTGGCCCGACTCGTCGTACGTCACCCCTGTGTAGTGCAGGATCGGGGAGAGCAGCGGAACCTTGAGCAGCTCGGCCGTCACCGGGTCCGCCAGCCGGGCCTCGACCGTGTCGGTGATGCGGCTGATCCGCACCCCGACCTCGTCGCGCAGGACCTTGGTCATCGGCCAGCGCTCCAGATCGCCGACCCGGACGGCGGCGGCGATCTCCGGACGGAGCGCGTTCTCCGCCCAGTTGGTGGGCTCGCCGCTCTCGCCGTCCCAGCGCAGCCGGGTGTAGTCGACCACCTCGTCCAGGCCGGGGAAGTGCTCGGCCAGCTCGCCCGGCACGGGGACGGGGCCGTGGCTGAGCACCGTCGTCCGCTCGCCGGACTGCTGCGCGACGATCGCGTCGATCGACCCCAGCAGACGGCGCGGGGCGCTCGGACGTGCGCCGGGATCGATGAAGGTGCCGCGCCGCCGGTGCCGGGTGATCAGACCTTCGGTCTCCAGCTCCTTGAGGGCCTGGCGCATGGTGAGCACGCTGACGCGGTAGTGCCCGGCGAGCTGTTCCTCGGTCGGCAGCCGCAACGGGTCGTGCGGACGGCGGCCCAGTATCGAGGCCCGCAGTGACTGCGAGACCTGATACCAGAGCGGCAGCCTGCGGTTCAGGACCAGCGAGTCGGGAGCGAAGGCGGTCACGTGGGGTCTCCGTACGTACGGACGGTCGGCAGGTCCGGTGCCGGGACGGCGGTCGGCCGTGGTGTCCGGTGGAGTATCCCTCAGCCCTCCCAGTGCTTCTCCAGCCCCTGCCACACGTCGTCGTACCCGGTCTGCAGATGTCCGGCCCGCGCCGCCTGCGCCGTCGCCGTCATCGGCCAGCGCGTCTCGAACATGAAGGCGAGGCCGTCGTCGATCTTCTGCGGCCCGAGCTCGGCGGCGGAGGCCCGCTCGAAGGTCTCCCGGTCGGGGCCGTGCGCGGACATCATGTTGTGCAGGGAGCCGCCGCCCGGCACGAACCCGCCCTTGCCCGCTGTCTTCGCGTCGTACGCGCCCTCGATCAGACCCATGTACTCGGTCATCACGTTGCGGTGGAAGTACGGCGGTCTGAACGTGTCCTCGCCGACCAGCCAGCGTGGCGCGAAGACCACGAAGTCGACACCGGCGAGCCCCGCGGTGTCGGAGGGAGACGTCAGCACCGTGAAGATCGACGGGTCCGGGTGGTCGTAGCTGATGGACCCCAGCACATTGAACCGGTGCAGATCGTAGACGTACGGCACATGGCTGCCGTGCCAGGCGACGACGTCCAGCGGCGAGTGGTCGTAGGCCGCGGTCCAGAGATTGCCGCAGAACTTGTTGATCACCTGCACCGGGCGCCCGTCGCCGTCGTCCTCGTAGGCGGCCACCGGGGCCAGGAAGTCCCGCGCGTTGGCCAGGCCGTTGGCGCCGATCGGTCCGAGGTCGGGGAGCTGGAAGGGGCGCCCGTAGTTCTCGCAGACGTAGCCGCGGACCACCTCGTCCAGCAGCTCGACGCGGAACCGCACCCCGCGTGGGATCAGCGCGACCTGGCCGGGGCCCGCGCTCAGCAGCCCCAGCTCCGTGCGGATGAGGAGCCCGCCGCTCTCGGGGACGATCAGCAGCTCGCCGTCGGCGTCACTGAACACCCGGTCCGTCATCGGGGAGTTGGCGTGGTAGAGGTGCACGGCCATCCCGGAGCGCCGGCTCGCGTCGCCGTTGCCGCCCAGCGTCCACAGGCCGGCCAGGAAGTCCGTACCCGGCGCGGGCTCGGGCAGCGGGTCCCAGCGCAGCCGGTTGGGATCGGGGACCGTCTCGGTGAACGGAGCGCCCCGCACCGCGCCGTTGTCGGTCCGCACGAAGGGCGGATGAGCGGCGGACGGCCTGATCCGGTAGAGCCAGGAGCGGTGGTTGTGGGCGCGCGGCTCGGTGAAGGCCGATCCGCTGAGCTGCTCCGCGTACAGGCCGAGCGGGGCGCGCTGCGGTGAGTTCCGGCCGTGCGGCAGGGCGCCGGGCACCGCCTCGGTGCTGTGCTCATTGCCGAAGCCCGACAAGTACGTCAGTGCCCCGGCCGTCTCCCTGGCCTGCTGGATGGTGCTCATCACTCGCTCCCGGTGCCGAAAGAATCCTATGCTCAACAGTAGGATTGCGCTTACCGCGCGTCAACGGGGAGAAACCGGCTGCGACACCGCTCCGGGGCATCATGGGGTGCATGGACGATCCGAAGGCGCTCCGGCGCGTCCCCGTACAGCAGCGCAGTGCCGAGCGGCTGACCCGGATACTCGGTGCCTGCGCGGAAATCCTCGACGAGGGCGGCTACGAGCAGCTGACCACCCGCGCCGTCGCCGCGCGGGCGGCTGTGCCCATCGGCTCCGTCTACCGCTTCTTCGGGAACAAGCGCGCGATGACCGACGCCCTGGCGCAGCGCAATCTGGACGGCTACGCGGCCGGGGTCGCCGAGCGGCTGACCGCGGTCCCCGCGGCGGACTGGCGGGGGGCGATCGACGCCGTGCTGGACGAATACCTCACCATGCGGCGGACCGTGCCGGGATTCGCCTTCGTCGACTTCGGCGGCCCCGCGACGCTCGACGAACCCAACCCGAAGGTCGCCGACCGCCTCACCGGGCTGCTCGCGGCCCACCTCGGCAGGGCGGCGGACGGCACGCTGCGCCGCAAGGTGCTGGTCGGTGTCGAGGCGACCGACGCGCTGCTGCAACTCGCCTTCCGTGCCGAGCCGTCGGGGGACCCCGGCCTGATCGGGGAGACCCGGGAGCTGCTGCACGCTTATCTCGGGCCGGTCCTGGACTGAGGGGGCGGGACAGCGTGTCCGCGGCGGCGCCGCGGCAGATGTGCCGTACACATCCCTACCGGTCGGTATGGTGAATCGGTAGGGTCGGGAGCGCCCGTGCGCCACCATCGCCGCCGCCCCCGGGAGGGCCCGTGGATCCGACCGCCGCCGCACACCCCGCCCCGCCTCCGGCCGCCCGCACCGCGCTGCGCGTGTGTCCGCTGTGCGAAGCCACCTGCGGGCTGGTCCTCACCATCGAAGGCACTCGTGTCACGGGGGCCCGCGGCGACCGAGACGACGTCTTCAGCCACGGCTTCATCTGCCCCAAGGGGGCGTCCTTCGGTGAACTCGACGCCGACCCGGACCGGTTGCGCACTCCTCTCGTGCGCGAGAACGGCGTGCTGCGGAAGGCGGAGTGGGACGAGGCCTTCGGCCTTGTCGCGGCCCGGATCGGGCCGCTGCGCAGGGAGCACGGCGCGGACTCGGTCGGGGTCGTCCTCGGCAATCCCAATGTGCACACCGTCGCGGGCGCGCTCTACCCGTCGGCGCTGCTCGCCGCGGTGGGCACCCGCAACCTCTTCACCGCCAGCACCCTCGACCAGATGCCCAAACACGTCGCCGCCGGGCTGCTGTTCGGTGATCCGCTCGCCGTCGCCGTGCCCGACCTGGACCGTACGGACCATCTGCTGCTGCTCGGCGCGAACCCCCTGGAGTCCAACGGCAGCCTCTGCACGGCCGGGGACTTCCCCGGCAGGCTCAGAGCGCTGCGCCGCAGGGGCGGCACCCTCACGGTCGTCGATCCCCGCAGGACGCGTACCGCAAGGACGGCCGACAGCCATCTCGCCATCAGGCCCGGTACGGACGCGCTGCTCCTCGCCGCCCTCGCCCACACCCTCTTCGACGAGAAGCTCACCGCGCTCGGGACGCTCGCCGACCAGGTGCAGGGTGTCACCGAAGTCGAGGAAGCCGTAAGGGACTTCACCCCCGAAGCCGTTGCCGCGGCCTGTGACCTGGATGCCGTGGTGATCAGGGGACTCGCCCGCGAACTCGCCGCCGCGCCCGCCGCCGCCGTGTACGGCAGGATCGGCAGCAGCACCGTCGAATTCGGCACCCTGACCAACTGGCTCGTCGACGTGCTCAACATCCTCACCGGCAATCTGGACCGGCCCGGCGGCGCCCTCTTCCCGCTCCCGGCGACCTCCCCGCCACCGCGCCCCGCGGGGCCAGGCAAGGGCTTCGCGCTCGGCCGCTGGCGCAGCCGGGTGAGCGGCCACCCCGAGGCCAAGGGCGAACTGCCGGTCGCCGCACTCGCCGAGGAGATCGACACGCCGGGAACGGGCCGGATCCGTGCCCTGATCTCGATCGCCGCGAACCCGGTGCTCTCCGCGCCCGACGGTGACCGCCTCGACCGGGCCCTGGCGGGGCTCGACTTCATGGTGAGCGTCGATCCGTATCTCAACGAGACCTCGCGCCACGCGGACGTGGTGCTGCCACCGCCGCCGCCCTCGCAGAGCGCCCACTTCGACTACGTCTTCAACGGGATGGCCGTACACAACCAGGTCCGCTACTCCCGCCCCGCCGTGCCCCTCGCGGCGGGCCTCATGGACGAGAGCGAGATCCACGCCCGGCTGATCCTGGCGCTGGGGGAGCGCCACGGCGCGGACCCGGCCGAGGTCGACACGGCGGCCATCGGCCGCATGCTGACCAGGGCCGGCGTCCCCGGTGAGCTCGCCGGACGGCTCACCGGGCGCACCGGCCCGGAACGACGGCTCGATCTGATGCTGCGCCTCGGCCCGTACGACCTCACGCTCGACCGGCTCATCAGCCACCCGCACGGGATCGACATCGGCCCGCTGAGGCCACGCCTCGCGCAGGTCCTCAGGACCCGCAGCGGACGCGTCGAGCTCTGCCCGGAGCCCATCGCGGCCGACCTGCCCAGGCTGCGCCGGGCGCTCAGCGCCGGCCCCGCGCCGCTGGTGCTCGTCGGCCGCCGCCATCTGCGCTCCAACAACAGCTGGATGCACAACCTGCCCGCCCTGAACAGCGGTTCCAATACCTGCACCCTCCAGGTCAGTCCGCAGGACGCGGACCGGATCGGGCTCACCGACGGCGGCCGCGCCCGCGTACGTGGCGCGGGCGGGGAGCTCCTGGTGCCCGTCGAGGTGACCGACGCGGTACGGGCCGGGGTGGTGAGCCTGCCGCACGGCTGGGGCCACGACCGGCCGGGGACCAGACTGGGTGTCGCGTCGGCCCGCCCCGGTGTCAACGTGAACCAGCTGCTCGACGGCTCTCTCCTCGACCCGCTGTCCGGCACGGCCGTGCTCAACGGGTTCCCGGTGGAGGTGAGCCCAGGGCAGTGAGGCGCGGCGCTCCGTCCACCGGACATGAGCCGAGCGTGATGATTGGTCGGTCCGGGCCATTCCCAACCTGCGGGCGACCGGCTAGTTTTCGCCACAGTCGTCACTTTGGACACAGCGCTTCGGGTCACCGCCGTCGCGCTGACCGCCCCGGACGGAATGCCATGTCTCGTGCCATCTCCCTGCACAGCATCTCCAAGACGTACGACCGCGGCGTGCGCGCCGTCGACCGGGTCTCCATCGAGGTCGAGCCCGGCGAGTTCCTCGTGCTGCTCGGACCGTCCGGGTGCGGGAAGTCGACCGTCCTGCGCATGGTGGCGGGTCTTGAGGACATCACCGAGGGCGATCTCCTCCTGGACGGCGCCTACGCCAACCATCTGCCGCCCGGACAGCGCGGGATGGCCATGGTGTTCCAGAACTTCGCGCTCTACCCGAGCATGACCAGCCGCGACAACATCGGCTTCCCGCTGCGTTTCGAGGCGCCCGGCGAGGACAGCGCGCCGCGCGTCGAGGCGACCGCGCGGATGCTCGGTATCGAGGACATCCTGGACCGCTACCCCGGCCAGCTCTCCGGCGGCGAGCGGCAGCGCGTCGCGATGGGGCGGGCGATCTCGCGGCGGCCCTCCGTCTTCCTCATGGACGAGCCGCTGTCGAATCTCGACGCCAAGCTGCGCAACCATCTGCGGGCCGAGATCGCCCACCTCACCCGCGAGTTGGGGGTGACGACCATCTACGTCACTCACGATCAGTCGGAGGCGATGTCGCTGGGCGACCGGGTCGCCGTGATGCGCGGCGGGGTACTCCAGCAGATCAGCAGGCCCCGGGACGCCTACGGGCTGCCGGAGAACGTCTTCGTCGCCGCGTTCATCGGCACCCCGCGCATCAATCTGCTCCAGGCCGTGGTGCACGCGCCGCTGGACGGCGCGATGTCGGTCGACCTCGGCAGGCAGCGGCTCCGGCTCCCGGAACCGCTCTCCGCCGACCACCAGCTGCTCCGGATCCAGCAGGGCAGAGAGCTCATCGTGGGGCTGCGCTCGGAGGCCGTGCGGATCGCACCGCCCAGCCAGGCGCGACCGGGCGAAGTGCCGATCAGCGGTCTGGTCCAGCACATGGAGTACCAGGGGCATGAGGCGCTGGTACACCTCGACACCGGTTCGCGGCCCGCCGTGGTGCCGGAGCTGGAGTCGCCCCGTACGGCCACCGGTCCGCGCCGGCGCAAGAGCCCGGCGCCGGGCGTGCTGACCCGGATCAAGGGGCGTGCGCAGCACGTCACGGGGGCCGTGGGGGTGCTGGACGGGCCCGCCGCGCAGGGCCGCCCGTACACTCCCGACCGCCCCTCGCTCGGCTCGGCCGATCTGGTGGTCCGCACCGGCCCGGATCTGCGGGTGCGCACCGGAGCGCAGGTGCCCCTCCTCGTCGACCTGGCCCACCTGTACGTCTTCGACCACCACGGCCGCAGGATCTGCCCCGCGCCGGGTGATCTGCCCGGTCTCGACCAGGGGCCTCTCTGACCCGGCACCCGCGCGGGTAACCCGCGCTCGTCACCCGCACACCCCGTGGCCCGGCAGCTCTCCCTGCCGGGCCACGGTGCGCCGGACCGGGGCCGTCGCCCGGTGTGCTCGCGGCGCCGTTGCGGCAGCGAGACGTACCGGGGGGCCCTGGCGCAGGAAAACTAACACCGCTAGTTTGGGTGGTGTCACGGCGCCGGTGGCGGCCACGGCACGGCGCCGTACGGTACGGAACAGTCGGACCGGCAGGCTCTGGAGGAGTGCGATGAAGGCCCACGACGGCATGTACATCGGCGGCGAGTGGCGGCCCGCGGCGGGCCGGGACACGATCGCGGTGGTGAATCCTGCCGACGAGCAGGTCATCGGCCACGTCCCGGCGGGTACCCCGGAGGACGTCGACGCGGCGGTAGGGGCGGCCCGCGCCGCCTTCCCCGGCTGGGCGGCGACGGCGCCCGCCGAGCGCGCCGCCAGGATCGGGGCGCTGCGCGACGTGCTGGTGGCGCGCAAGGACGAGATCGCGGAGACCGTCACAGCGGAGCTGGGCGCGCCCCTGCAGTTCTCCCGGCTCGTACACGCGGGGGTCCCCGCGCTGGTCGCCGGCTCGTACGCGGAACTCGCCGCGTCACACCCCTTCGAGGAGACGGTCGGCAACTCGACGGTCCTCTCCGAACCGGTCGGTGTGGTCGGCGCGATCACGCCGTGGAACTACCCGCTGCACCAGATCGTCGCCAAGGTCGCCCCGGCGCTCGCGGCCGGCTGCACGGTCGTACTGAAGCCCGCCGAGGACACCCCGCTGACGGCGCAGCTCTTCGCCGAGGCGACCGCCGAGGCCGGGCTGCCCGCCGGAGTCTTCAACCTGGTCACCGGAGTCGGGTCCGTCGCGGGCCAGGCGCTCGCCGGCCACGACGGCGTCGACCTGGTCTCCTTCACCGGCTCCACCGCGGTCGGGCGCCAGATCGGTGCGGTGGCCGGGGCCGCGGTCAAGCGCGTAGCCCTGGAGCTCGGCGGCAAGTCCGCCAACGTCATCCTGCCGAGCGCCGACCTGGCCAAGGCGGTGGGGGTCGGCGTCGCCAACGTCATGGGCAACTCCGGCCAGACGTGCAGCGCCTGGACCCGGATGCTCGTCCACCGGGACCAGTACGACGAGGCGGTCAGCCTCGCTGTGGCGGCCGCCGCCAAGTACGTCCCGGGCGAGCGGATGGGTCCGCTGGTCAACGCCAAGCAGCTGGCCAGGGTCCGCGGATACATCGAGAAGGGCGTCGAGGAGGGCGCCAGGGTCGTCGCGGGCGGCGCCGAAGCGCCGCTGGAGCGGGGCTACTACGTCAGTCCGACCGTCTTCGCCGATGTCACGCCCGGGATGACCATCGCGCAGGAGGAGATCTTCGGCCCGGTTGTCTCCCTCATTGCCTACGAGGACGAGGAGGACGCCCTGCGCATCGCCAACGGCACCGTCTACGGGCTCGCGGGCGCGGTCTGGGCCGGTGAGGAGAGCGAGGCGGTGGCCTTCGCCCGGCGGATGGACACCGGCCAGGTCGACATCAACGGCGGCCGGTTCAATCCGCTCGCGCCCTTCGGCGGTTACAAGCAGTCCGGTGTCGGCCGCGAGCTCGGCTCGCACGGCCTCGCCGAGTACCTCCAGACCAAGTCCCTGCAGTTCTGAACCCAGGAGTACCGCACATGGTCCGCGCCGCCGTCCTGTCCGCCGTCGGTTCCCCCCTGGAGATCACCGGCATCGAACTGCCCGAGCCCGGCCCCGGAGAGGTGCGGGTGCGCCTCGCCGCCGCCGGGGTCTGCCACTCCGACCTCTCCCTCGCCAACGGGACCATGCGGGTGCCGGTCCCCGCTGTGCTCGGCCATGAGGGGGCCGGCACCGTCGTCTCCGTGGGTGACGGGGTCACGCACGTCGCCCCCGGTGACGGGGTCGTCCTCAACTGGGCGCCCTCCTGCGGGAAGTGCCACGCCTGCACGCTCGGGGAGGTCTGGCTCTGCGCCGACGCGCTGTCGGGTGCCGGCCGGACCCATGCCCGCACCGCCGACGGCACCGCACTCCACCCCGGTCTGAACGTCGCGGCGTTCGCCGAGGAGACGGTCGTCGCCGCCAACTGTGTCCTGCCGGTGCCCGACGGCATTCCGCTCACCGACGCGGCCCTGCTCGGCTGCGCGGTCCTGACCGGGTACGGCGCGGTCCACCACTCGGCGCGCGTCCGCGCGGGGGAGACGGTCGCGGTCTTCGGCGTGGGCGGCGTGGGCCTCGCCACCCTGCAGTCCGCACGGATCGCGGGCGCATCGGCGATCGTGGCCGTGGACGTCTCCCCGGCGAAGGAGGAACTGGCGCGGGCCGCCGGAGCCACCGAGTTCGTGGTGGCGTCCGACACGACGGCCAAGGACATCCGGAGGCTGACCGGCGGCCACGGCGTGGACGTCGCGGTCGAGTGCGTCGGCCGCGCGGTGACGATCCGTACGGCCTGGGAGTCGACGCGGCGCGGCGGGCGCACGACCGTGGTCGGTATCGGCGGCAAGGACCAGCAGGTCACCTTCAACGCCCTTGAGCTCTTCCACTGGGGCCGCACGCTGTCGGGGTGTGTCTACGGCAACTCCGATCCGGCGAAGGACCTGCCGGTGCTCGCCGGGCACATCAGGGCCGGCCGGCTCGACGTCGGCGCGATGGTGACGGAGCGGATCGGCCTGGAGGGCATCCCCGGGGCGTTCGAGAACATGCTGGCGGGCAAGGGCGGACGGGCGCTGGTGGTCTTCGGCCAGTGAGGCCGCTCCGGAGACCCGGCTGCAGGTCCGCGTCCCTTCGGGTGGCGCGGACGGGGGTTCGCCCGGTGCGGCGACCGGCATCCCGGTGAACTTCGGCGCAGGGGAGCGCGGCATCTGCGGCCGCAGGTGAACGCTGGCTAAGGTCGCGCCGCCGGCCTCATCCGGCCGCGCCGCCCCCTGCTTTCCGGACGCGGGGCTCCCACAGCCGAAAGGGTCTGCCCATGCATCGCGTTCCCAGCCGAGCCCGCCTCCGCAGAACCGCGCTGGCCGCGTGCGGGATCCCGGCGCTCCTCGCGCCGCTCGCACTGGCCGGCGCCGGCCCGGCGGCCGGAACACCCGTTCCTGGCAGCGCGAACCGCGGCGGCGGTTCCGTCATCACCGTGACCACGGTCGAGGTGGGCAGGCCCGGCAACCCGGCGATCGGCGTCGTGCCCTTCACTGACGCCGTCTACCGGTCGTGCGCCGACGCCCCCGTCACCTCCAAGGGCTGTCTGACGGTCGGCGGCGTCCGGCACCCGTACCAGATCGGGCAGCTCGAAGTCACCGTCGACGAGTGGGTGGCCTTCCTGAACACGGCGGACCCCACGGGCCGGGATCCCCACAGCCTCTACGACCGCACCGAGAGCGGGACCGCGTGGCCCAGATTCGGCCAGATCGATTTCTCCGCCGGGGCCCGCAGCGGTCACCACTACAAGGTGGCCTATCCGCAGTGGGCGGACAAACCGTACGGGTTCGCGACCTTCCTCCGGGCGGCTCGCTTCGTCAATTCGCTCTACAACGGCCGGCTGATCTCCGAGAAGAGCGGGAACGGCGGGGGTTTCAGGTCCAGGACGTACACCGTCCAGCTGTCGGCGCGTACCGAGCGGGGCATGTACGACCTCGCCCGGCCGAAGGCCACGCGCTCGCACAGGTCGGGCTTCGTCCTGCCGAGCCAGGACGAGTGGATCAAGGCGGCCTACTACGACCCGAAGGGCGGCGGCACCGATTCCTACTGGAAGTACCCGACCAACCCAGGAGTCTTCGGCGACGGTGACGCGACCGCTCCGGCGCCCACCGCCCTGAACCCCGCCACCGGGGACGTCACCAACGCGGAGACCCAGCCCCTGGCCACCTATCACGCCTCCGGTCTGCCGGCGCCGTCCTGGTGTCCGGGGCAGGTGCAGCCCGACGTCTGCTCCTCCGTCAACCCGTTCGGTCTGGACCCCACGCTCTACGCCAGTCTCTACCAGGGCAGCCTCAGCACGGTCGGTCAGGCGCGGACCACTTCGCCGTGGGGCACGTTCGACCAGGGCGGCAACGCGGTCGAGTGGACCGACACGATTGCTCCGGCTCCCTCCGGGCAGGACTCCAGCCGCGTCTGGCGGCGGCTGCACGGCGGGATCGCCAGTGCCCCGGCCTACCAGATGTGGCCGTCGGCCGTCGGGCTCCAGCCGCAGGACAACCCGTTCTTCGACCACGTCTACCCGTGGCTCGGTATCCGGGTCGGCGTCATCGGCAGCCTGCGGACAGCCGGTCACCGGCGCTGACGTCCGCCGCAGGCGTCAGCCGCCGTCCGGCACCGGCCGGACGGCGGTGAACTGCACCGCCAGGCCGTCCACCAGCGCCCTGAGCCCGGTCTCGAAGGCTCCGTCGTCGACCTTCTGCTGCCGGTCGGCGAGCAGATGGGCCTGGCCGAGGTGCGGGTAGTCGGCAGGGTCGTAGGCCGTTTCGTCGTCGACGAAGCCGCGGGCGAACGAGCCGAGCGCCGAGCCGGTGATGAAGTACCGCATCAGCGCCCCGATGTACGTCGCCTGGGCGGGCGGCCACCCCGCCCGGACCATGGCGCCGAAGACCGCGTCGGCCACTCTCAGCCCCGCCGGGCGCCGGCCCGGCCCCTGGGCCAGCACCGGAACGATGTTGGGGTGGTCGGTGAGGGCCGCCCGATAGGAGCCTGCCCAGTCGTGCAGCGCGGTGCGCCAGTCGCGGCCGTCGGTCTCGTCGAACATCGACAGGTCGATCTGCGCCGAGACGGCGTCGGCGACCGCTTCGAGGATCTCGTCCTTGGTGCGGAAGTGGTTGTACAGCGAGGGCCCGCTGACCCCCAGCTCGGCGGCGAGCCGGCGGGTGGAGACGGCGGCGAGCCCTTCGGAGTCCACGAGCGCGCTCGCGGTGGTGACGATGCGTTCCCTGCTGAGGAGGGGCTTGCGTGGGCGGGCCATGGCGCACATAGTAGGGCCTGCCACCAGGAAACTAGCAGTGCTAATTTAAATGAGGTGCCCGATGAATCTGGAGCTCAGTGAGGAGCAGTCCGCGGTACGGCGGCTCGCCGAGGACTTCGTCGCCCGGGAGATCGCGCCGCATGTCGTGGAGTGGGACCGGGCGGAGAGCGTCGACCGTTCCGTGGTGCGCAAGCTCGGCGCGCTGGGCTTCCTCGGGCTGACCGTTCCCGAGCAGTACGGCGGTTCCGGCGGCGACCACCTCGCGTACTGCCTCGTCACCGAGGAGCTCGGCCGCGGTGACTCCTCGGTGCGCGGCATCGTCTCGGTCTCCCTCGGCCTGGTGGCCAAGACCATCGCGCACTGGGGCGACGAGGAGCAGAGGCAGCGCTGGCTGCCCGGCCTCACATCCGGCGAGCTGATCGGCTGTTTCGGTCTCACCGAGCCCGGCACAGGCTCCGACGCGGGCAACCTCACGACGAGGGCCGTCCGGGACGGCGGCTCCGGCGACTACGTCATCAACGGTTCCAAGATGTTCATCACCAACGGCACCTGGGCCGATGTGGTGCTCCTCTTCGCCCGCTCGACGGATGCCCCGGGCCACCGGGGGGTGTCGGCCTTCCTGGTCCCCACCGACACTCCGGGGCTCACGCGCCGTACCGTCCACGGAAAGCTCGGTCTGCGCGGCCAGGCGACGGCCGAGCTGGCCTTCGAGGACGTGCGGGTGCCCGCGTCCGCGATGCTGGCGCCCGAGGGCAAGGGCTTCTCGGTCGCCATGTCGGCGCTGGCCAAGGGGCGGATGTCGGTCGCGGCGGGCTGTGTGGGTATCGCGCAGGCGGCGCTCGACTGTGCGGTGAAGTACGCGACGGAGCGCGAACAGTTCGGCAGGACGATCGCCCACCACCAGCTCATCCAGGAGCTGATCACCGACATCTCGGTGGATGTGGACGCCGCCCGGCTGCTCACCTGGCGGGTGGCCGATCTGATCGACAGGGGCGAGCCCTTCGCCACCGAGTCGTCCAAGGCGAAGCTTTTCGCGTCGGAGGCCGCCGTGCGCGCCGCGAACAACGCGCTCCAGGTCTTCGGCGGCTACGGGTACATCGACGAGTACCCGGCCGGGAAGCTGCTGCGCGACGCCCGGGTGATGACGCTGTACGAGGGCACCAGCCAGATCCAGAAGCTGGTCATCGGCCGTGCGCTGACCGGGGTCTCCGCCTTCTGACTGCCGTCCGGACCCCTTCAGGGCGCCGGAGGATGAGTATGCGCGCTGAGTAGCTGTGCGGATGTGGCGGGCGCCACATCCGCACGATGCTGTCCCCATGAGTGACACACCGGTCAGACAGCCGAACACCGCCGCCTACTACGGCCAGGCCGTCGCGTCCTTCGCGGTCGCGCTCGGAGCCATGGCCCTCGGGATCCTCAACCTGGATGTCAACGTCTGGGTGCGGGCCTTCCTCGGTCTCGGACTCCTCTACCTCACGACGTCCGCCTTCACCCTCGCCAAGGTCATCAGGGACAGGCAGGAAGCCGGGCAGATCGTGAGCCGCGTCGATCAGGCCCGGCTGGAGAAGCTGCTGGCCGAGCACGACCCCTTCCAGAAGCTCTGACGGGCCTGCGCGGCCGGTGCCGCCGGGCTTCTAAGCGCTTGCTCACCTTCGGGGTATGGTGTGCGTCCTGCAGCAGCGCTGCGTCATGGGCGGGAAGGGGCGAGCAATGAGCACGGCTGAGGAGACGGCGGGCGGCGAGGAGCCGTGGGCGGAGGTCGGCCCCGAGGCCGCCAGGCGGCTGCTCGTCGCCGCGGTCGAGGCCTTCGCCGAACGCGGCTACCACGCGACGACGACCCGCGACATCGCGGGCCGCGCCGGAATGAGCCCGGCCGCGCTCTACATCCACTACAAGACCAAGGAAGAGCTGCTCCACAGGATCAGCCGGATCGGCCATGAGAAGGCCCTGGAGATCCTGGAGACGGCGGCGGACGGGCCGGGTACCCCGAGCGAACGGCTCGCGGCGGCCGTCCGCTCCTTCGTCCGCTGGCACGCCGGGCACCATACGACCGCACGGGTCGTCCAGTACGAACTCGACGCGCTCGGCGCGGGACACCGCGAAGGAATCGTCGAACTGCGCAGGCGCAGCGACGACGCCGTACGCCGGATCATCAACGACGGTGTGGGGACGGGGGAGTTCGACGTCCCGTATGTCCCCGGAACCGCGCTGGCCGTACTGTCGCTCTGCATCGACGTGGCGCGCTGGTTCAACGTGGAGGGGCGCAGTACGCCCGACGAGGTCGGCGCGTTCTACGCCGACCTCGTGCTGCGCATGGTGTCCGCCCGGAAGTAGCGCGGGCGCCCTGGGGACAGCGGCACGGTCTCGCGGCCGACCCGGGCGGGCGCAGTGCGAGGACCCCTCAGGCGGGACGCGGGTCAGAAGTAGTAGCGCGAGACGGATTCCGCCACGCACACCGGCTTCTCGCCGCCCTCGCGCTCCACGGTCACGGTGGCCGTCACCTGAACGCCCCCGCCGGCCTCGGTGACGTCGGTGAGGACGCCCGTGGCCCGCAGGCGCGAGCCGACCGGGACCGTGGCCGGGAAACGCACCTTGTTGGTGCCGTAGTTGATGCCCATCTTCATTCCCTCGACCCGCATGATCTGGGGGACGAGCGTGGGCAGCAGCGACAGGGTCAGATAGCCGTGCGCGATGGTCGTCCCGAAGGGGCCCGCCGCCGCCTTCGCCGGGTCGACGTGGATCCACTGGTGGTCACCCGTGGCGTCCGCGAAGAGGTCGATCCGCTTCTGGTCGATCTCCAGCCAGTCGCTGTGCCCCAGCTGCTCTCCGACGCCGGAGCGGAGCTCCTCGGCGGATGTGAAGATCCTCGGCTCTGCCATGCGTGATCCTGCCTTTCCAACGGTCCCGGTGGTTGCGCGTCGCGACGTGTCCATGGGTAGTGTCCAAGCGCTTGCTCAGCATTGTCGGGAGCGGCCGTCCCTGTCAACGACCGGCTGTCCGGGAGCGGGCATTAGGCTTCGCGGAGTGCCGCAGATTCCAGAGAAGATCCACGAACTCACGGTCGGCCAGCTCTCCGCACGCAGTGGGGCCGCCGTCTCGGCCCTGCACTTCTACGAGAGCAAGGGCCTGATCAGCAGCCGCAGGACGAGCGGCAACCAGCGCCGCTACACCCGTGAGGCGCTGCGCCGCGTCGCCTTCGTCCGCGCGGCCCAGCGCGTCGGCATCCCGCTCGCCACGATCAGGAACGCGCTCGCCGAACTGCCGGACGAGCGCACGCCGACCCGCGAGGACTGGGCCCGCCTCTCCGCCGCCTGGCGCTCCGAACTCGACGGGCGTATCGCTCAGCTCGGCCGGCTCCGTGACCATCTCACCGACTGCATCGGCTGCGGCTGTCTGTCGCTGGAGAACTGCGTCCTGTCCAACCCGGACGACGTCTTCGGCAACCGCATGACCGGTTCGAGACTGCTTCCCGGTCCCGCGGGGGAGAGCGGAACCGGGTGACCGGGCGGCGGCTCCTCAGGCCGCCGATGCCAGGGCCGGGCGCAGGGCGCTCCTGGCGCGGGCCAGCGCGCCGGGGGTGAGGACAGGCCGCGGCACGAGGATCCCGCACCGGCTGCAGACCGGCCCCGACCACCGCTCACGGCCGGACCGGGAGGTCCACGTGATCGTCTTCTCGGCGCAGACGGGGCAGGCGCCGTCCGGATCGGCCCGTAGGGCGGAAATCAGCCGCCGCAGAACGTCCGCCAGCGGCCGGGACGGGTGTACGGACGGGTCGCCGCACCAGGCGACACCGCAGCCGCCCCAGGTGCGCCGGTGCCAGTCGTCGAAGGCGCCGGGACGCCGTATCCCGTCGTGCTTCTCCCGCTTGCGCCGCTCCGCGAACTCCGCCTCATAGGCGAGCCAGACGGTCCGCGCCTCTTCGAGTTCGTCGAGCGCGGCCACCAGCCGCGCCGGATCGGGGGCCCGGTCCTCGGGCCCGATGTGATGCCGGGCACACAGATGATCCCAGGTCGCCCTGTGTCCGTACGGGGCAAACCTCTCCAGACACTTGCGCAGCGAATAACGCCGCAGGGCAAGGTCGTGGTGCGGATCGCGCACCTGTCTCGCGAGACTCCGGAAACCGGCCATCGCCGCCACCTCCGTCGCTGAATACTGCTGCGTCAGTCAATGGACGTACGGCTACCCGGATCGGCTCCATCGAATTCCCGATGGGAGCCATCACCGATGCGACCGCTCCGGCACCTGTGTGGCGATTCGGAAAAGGTGACGCATGTTCACCTTACTGACGGGTCACCTCGCCAGTACCGTCCGTCTCATCGGCTTCCCCCTCAGGAGCATTCATGCGACGACGCACCGGAAAGCTCAGAACTGCCATCGCTGTAGCTGTGTTCGCGCTCGGCGCGGGCCTGATGACACCGCCGCCGGCTACCGCCGCGGACCCCGTCACCGACTACTGCAAGAGCCAGTGCAACGACATCCTGCCGCCGGGCGAGAACGGCAACGCCACCCTCGCCCAGATCCTCGCCCACCGGGCGCTGGGCACCCGGCCCGACCACAGCGCCGACCAGCTCGGACCGTACGACGCGCTGCCCGCCGGGGCCCCGTCGCTCACCGACTCCACCCTGGGCAACTTCTTCAACGACGGCTCGTTCGGGGTCCCCGCGGACCAGGTGGCATCGGTCACCAAGCCGCGCGACGACGTCAGCATCACCCGCGACAAGAAGACCGGCGTGCCGCACATCCAGGGGACCACGCGCTACGGGACCGAGTTCGGCGCCGGATACGCGGCGGGCCAGGACCGGCTCTGGCTGATGGACCTCTTCCGGCACATCGGCCGCGGCGAGCTCACCTCCTTCGCCGGCGGCGCACTCGCCAACCAGGGCCTCGAGCAGGAGTTCTGGCCGCAGGCTCCGTACACCGAGCAGGACCTCCAGGACCAGGCCGACCGGATAGCGGCCCAGGGCGCGCGCGGCAAGCAGGCCATGGACGACGCGCAGGCGTACGTCGACGGCATCAACGCCTACCGGCAGAAGTCCAAGGACGGCCGCTACTTCCCGGGTGAGTACGTCCTCACCGGGAAGATCGACGCGATCACCAACGCCGGTGAGATAGAACCCTTCAAGATCACCGACATGATCGCGCTCGCCTCGGTCGTCGGAGGACTCTTCGGCGGTGGCGGTGGCGGCGAGGTCCAGGCCGCGCTCTCGCTGCTCTCCGCCCAGCAGAAGTACGGCGTCACCGAGGGCAGCAAGGTCTGGGAGTCCTTCCGGGAGCGCAACGATCCGGAAGCGACTCTCACCGTCCACGACGGCACCAGCTTCCCGTACGCGCAGAAGCCCGCTGACCCCAAGGGCGCCGCGATGCCGGACCAGGGCTCCGTGAAGGCCGAACCGCTGGTGTACGACCGGACCGGAGGGGCCAAGAGCGGCGCGAAGGCACCGGTCAGCGCCCCGAAGAAACTGAAGCCCGTCCAGGGCATGTACGACAACGGAGTCCTGCCCGCCGATCTGTTCAGCAGCAAGAAGGGCATGTCGAACGCTCTGGTCGTCTCCGGGCAGCACACCGCGAGCGGAAATCCCGTCGCCGTGTTCGGCCCGCAGACCGGGTACTTCCTGCCCCAGCTGCTGATGCTGCAGGAACTCCAGGGCCCCGGCATCAGCGCCCGCGGAGTCTCCTTCGCCGGTGTCGGCATGTACATCCAGCTCGGCCGGGGCCAGGACTACGCCTGGAGCGCCACATCGGCGGGCCAGGACATCACCGACACCTATGCCGTGGAACTCTGCCAGGACGACACCCACTATCTCTTCCACGGCGTCTGCACCCCGATGGAGAAGATGGAGCGGACCAACTCCTGGAAGCCCACCGTCGCCGACTCCACGGCGGCCGGCTCCTACCGGATGCAGGTCTACCGGACCAAGTACGGCATCGTGACGCACCGGGCGACCGTCGGCGGCAAACCCGTCGCGTACACCTCGCTGCGCAGCACCTACGGGCATGAGGCCGACTCGATCGTCGGCTTCCAGATGATGAACGACCCGGGCTATGTGAAGGACGCCAAGACCTTCCAGGAGGCGGCCGACCACATCGGCTACACCTTCAACTGGTTCTACGCGGACTCCCGGCAGGCCGCCTACTTCAACAGCGGCATGAACCCGGTGCGCGCGGACGGTGTGGACGCCTCGCTGCCCGTCAAGGCCGAACCGGCCTACGAGTGGAAGGGCTTCGACCCCGGCCAGCACACCACCGACGTGACCCCGGCCGCCGAGCATCCGCAGTCCGTCGGCCAGGACTACTACGTCTCGTGGAACAACAAGCAGGCCAAGGACTACTCGTCGGCCGGGTTCGGCAACGGCTCGGTGTACCGGGTCGACCTGCTGGGCGACCGCGTGGCGAAACTCGTCGCCAAGGGCGGCGTGACCCGGGCCTCGCTGACCCGCGCGATGGCCGAGGCGGCCGTCACCGACCTGCGCGGCGAGGACGTCCTGCCCGAACTCCTCGACGTCGTACGGAGCAAGCCCGTCACCGACCCGGCCGAGGCCAAGGCCGTCGAGCAGCTGGAGGCCTGGGCCGCCGACGGCAGCCAGCGCAAGGAGAACGCCCAGAGCTCGCACGTGTACACCCATCCGGACGCCGTGCGGATCATGGATGCCTGGTGGCCGCTGCTGGTGGAGTCCGAGTTCAAACCCGGGCTCGGCGACGACCTCTACTCGGCGCTCACCGCCAACCTCTCCGTCGATGAATCTCCGTCGGCGGGCCACGGGCCCACCGGGGCCCACGCCGGATCGGCCTTCCAGTACGGATGGTGGAGCTATGTCGACAAGGACATCCGTACGGTCCTGGGGCGTCCGGTGCAGGGCAAACTGGGCAAGGAGTACTGCGGAGGAGGCGACCTGAGCGCCTGCCGGGACGTGCTGCTCTCGACCCTGGGCCAGGCCGCGGCCAAGACCCCGGCACAGGTCTACCCCGGCGACGACAGCTGCGCCGCCGGTGACCAGTGGTGCTCGGACGCGATCATCCACCGTCCGCTGGGCGGGCTGAAGTTCTGGCCCATCCAGTGGCAGAACCGGCCCACGTACCAGCAGGTCGTGGAGTTCCCCTCGCACCGGTAGCGGGTGCAGCGGATACCGGGAACAGAAAACCGCGGGCCGGGCCGGACAACTCCGGCCCGGCCCGCGGCCGTTGCTCAGCGGTACGCCAGATACCGTTCGCGGACCGAGCGGAAGGCGCTGAGTTCGCCCTGCCAGGCAGCCACCACGTCGTCGGTGCCCGCGCCCTTGTCGATTGCCGTGCGGACCTGCTCGGACCCCGTCAGCTTGTCGATCCAGTTGTCGGAGCGCCAGGCGAATCCCGGCCACACCCTCTTCGCCGTGACCAGCAGTCCGACGGCGGTCCGCACCGGGTCGAACACCGTACGGTCCTGCACGTGGAGCTGCACACCTCCGGCCGTCTTCCCCTCGAACTTGTCGAACGTCGGTGCGAAGTACGCCTCGCGGAAGACGACTCCTGGCAGCTCCAGCGCGTTGGCGGCCTCCGCCCACCGCCGGTCGATCCCCTCGGCCCCCAGCAGTTCGAAGGGCCTGGTGGTGCCCCGGCCCTCGGAGAGGTTCGTCCCCTCGAAGAGACAGGTGCCCGAGTAGACGAGAGCGGTGTCGGGCGTCGGCATGTTGGGGCTCGGCGGCACCCACGGCAGCCCCGTGGCATCGAAGAAATCGCCCCGGCGCCAGCCCGACATCCGCACGGTCTCCAGCTCGACCGGCTTCGCGAGGAACTCACCGTTGAACAGCCGCGCCAGCTCGGTCACCGTCATCCCGTGCGCCTGCGAGATCGGCTGCCGTCCGACGAACGTCGCGAACTCCTTGTGCAGCACAGGGCCGAGCGCGGCCCGCCCGGTGACCGGGTTCGGCCGGTCCAGCACCACGAAGCGCAGGCCCGCGAGCGCCGCCGCCTCCATGCAGTCGTACAGCGTCCAGATGTACGTGTAGAAGCGGGCGCCGGCGTCCTGGATGTCGAAGACCACCGTGTCCACGCCGGACGCGGTGAAGATGTCCGCCAGCGGCTGCCCGCTCTTCGTGTACGTGTCGTACACCGGCAGTCCGGTCGCCGGATCGTCGTACCGTCCCTCCGAACCGCCCGCCTGCGCCGTGCCGCGGAACCCGTGCTCCGGGCCGAAGACGGCGGTGAGGTTCACCTCCCGGTCGGCGTGCATGACATCGACGATGTGCCGGACGTCCTGGGTGACCCCGGTGGGGTTCGTGACGATCCCGACCCGCTGCCCGTCGAGCAGTCCGTATCCGTCGGCGGCCAGCCGGTCGAATCCGGTGCGCACCCGGCCGCGCGACCCGCTCGCGGCGGCCGGTTGCGCCGCGCCCACGGCCCCGAGCGCTCCCACCGCTCCGCTCGCTGCCAGCAGTCCCCGCCTGGAAAGGTTCATCGGGCTACCTCCTTGGTCTCGCCGACTGTCATGGGCACGCAGGCTAGTCCCGTGACCCCTTTCCCTGCTCCATACCGACTGGTTAGTCTGCTGGTGCATTCAATGGAGAGGCAGGTCCAGATGGGTACGGTCGACGGCGCGGGTGTAGTGGTCACAGGGGCGGGCGGCGGTATCGGTGCCGCACTGGCCCGGCGGTTCGCCGCGGAGGGAGCGCGTGTCGTCGTCAACGATCTGGACGCCGCCAAGGCCGGTGCGGTGGCGGCGGAGATCGGCGCGACCGCGGTGCCCGGCGACGCGTCGACGATCGTGGACGCCGCCCGGGAGGCGCTCGGCGGCCGCGTCGACGTCTACTGCGCCAATGCCGGCCTCGGCTCGCCCGGTGACCCCTTCGCCGACGAGGCGGTCTGGGCGTCCGCCTGGGACGTCAACGTGATGGCTCATGTCCGCGCCGCCCGCGCGCTGTTGCCCGACTGGCTGGAGCGCGGCGAGGGCCGGTTCGTCTCGACGGTGTCGGCCGCCGGGCTGCTCACCATGATCGGCGCGGCGCCGTACAGCGTGACCAAGCACGGTGCGCTCGCCTTCGCCGAGTGGCTCTCGCTCACCTACCGCCACCGGGGACTGAAGGTCCACGCGATCTGCCCCCAGGGCGTACGGACCGACATGCTCACATCGGCGGGTTCCGCGGGCGATCTGGTGCTTGCCCCGACGGCGATCGAGCCCGGGGAAGTCGCCGACGCGCTCTTCGCCGCCATCGCCGAGGACCGGTTCCTGGTACTGCCGCACCCGGAGGTCGCCGGGTACTACCAGGCGCGTGCCGCCGAGCCGGACCGGTGGATCGGCGGCATGAACCACCTCCAGCAGAAGTGGGAGGCCGCGCAGTGAGCACCTCCGTCTATGCGGCGAAGCCCTGGCTCGGGCTGCTCAGCGAGGCCCAGCGCCGCCCCCTGCACCCGCGGGCGAGCGTGGTGCACGCCTTCCGCGACGCGGTGGCCCGCACTCCGGAACACCCGGCCCTCGCCTACTTCGACGGGCGGCTCACCTACCGCGAGACCGACGCCCTATCCGACTCGGTCGCGGGGCATCTCGCCGCCAGGGGTGTCGGTCGCGGGGACCGCGTCGCGATCATGCTGCAGAACTCGCCGCACTTCGTACTGGCGCTGCTCGGCGCCTGGAAGGCGGGCGCCACCGTCGTGCCGCTCAACCCGATGTACAAGTCGGGCGAGGTCGGCCACGCCCTGCGGGACGCCGACGTCACCGCGCTGGTCTGCTCCGACCGCGCCTGGGAGGAGTATCTGCGGGAGACGGCGGCCGGTTCCCCGCTGCGGTTCGCGCTCACCGCCTGCGAACGCGACCTGCAGAGCCGTGACGACACACGGGTGCTCGGCTTCGAGCGGCTCCCGTGCCCCGACGACACCGACGATCTGGTGGCGGTCGCCCGGCTGGGGCTCCCGGCCCCAGCGGACCGCGATCCGCGCCCCACCGATGTGGCCCTGATCAGCTACACGTCGGGCACCAGCGGGACACCCAAGGGCGCGATGAACGCGCACGCCAAGATCATGGTGAACGCCGAACGCCAGCGCACCGGGCACCCCGTCGCGGAGGGCTCGGCGTACTTCGCGCTCGCGCCCCTCTTCCACATCACCGGCATGGTCTGCGAACTCGCCGCGTGCGTCGCCAACGCCGGCACGCTCGTCCTCGCGTACCGGTTCCACCCCGGAGTGGTCCTCGACGCGTTCACCGAGCACCGCCCCGCCTACACCGTCGGCCCCTCCACCGCTTTCATGGCGCTCGCGGCGGACCCCTCGGTCACCCCGGAGCACTTCGCGTCCTTCAAGGTGATCTCATCGGGCGGCGCACCGCTGCCGCCGGCGCTGGTGGACGGTTTCCGCGAGCGTTTCGGCCCGTACATACGCAACGGCTACGGACTCACCGAGTGCACGGCCCCGTGCGCCTCCGTCCCGCCCGAGCGGGAGGCGCCGGTCGACCCGGTGTCCGGCACGCTCTCCGTCGGGGTGCCGGGTCCCGACACCGTGGTGCGGATCATCGACGCCAGGGGCGACGAGATGCCCTTCGGCGGACAGGGCGAGATCGTGGTGAGCGGGCCGCAGGTCGTCTCCGGCTACTGGGGGCGCCCGGACGCCACCGCCGAGA
This sequence comes from Streptomyces sp. NBC_00859, assembly GCF_045161865.1. Taxonomy (NCBI): domain Bacteria; kingdom Bacillati; phylum Actinomycetota; class Actinomycetes; order Kitasatosporales; family Streptomycetaceae; genus Streptomyces; species Streptomyces sp. NBC_00859. Next base: position 6,481,159 of record NZ_CP108826.1, read on the forward strand.
CGTTCCCCGGCGGGGAGCTGCGCACCGGGGACATCGGGTTCATGGACCAGGACGGGTGGCTCTACGTCGTCGACCGGATGAAGGACATGATCAACGCATCAGGCTTCAAGGTCTGGCCGCGTGAGGTGGAGGACGTCCTCTACACCCATCCGGCGGTGCGGGAGGCCGCGGTGGTCGGGGTCCCCGACGCCTACCGCGGCGAGTCGGTCAAGGCGTACGTGAGCCTGCGGCCCACGGGCTCCGGAACCGCTCCGGACCCCGCGGAGCTGGCGGCCTACTGCAAGGAGCGCCTCGCGGCGTACAAGTACCCGCGCGAGGTCGAGATCCTGCCGGAGCTGCCGAAGACGACCAGTGGGAAGATCCTCAGGCGGGAACTGCGTTCCCCGCAGTGAACGGTCGCGGGCAGACGTGCACGGCGAGCACACGAACGGACGGAAGGTGCGGCGATGGCAGCCAGAACGACCGACGGGAACGGCGTCCCCGTCCCGCAGAGGCTGCTGGCCGCCGCCACCCGGCTCTTCGCCGAACGCGGTTACGACCGGACCTCGGTCCAGGAGATCGTCGAAGCGGCAGGGGTCACCAAGGGTGCCCTCTACCACTACTTCGGCTCCAAGGAGGATCTGCTCCAGGAGGTCTACGCCCGGGTGCTGAGACTCCAGCAGGAGCGGCTGGACGCGTTCGCGGACGCCGACGCCCCAGTGGAGGAGCGGCTGCGTGAGGCCGCGGCGGACGTCGTCGTCACGACCATCGACAACCTGGACGACGCGGCGATCTTCTTCCGCTCCATGCACCACCTGAGCCCCGAGAAGAACAAGCAGGTACGGCTGGAGCGGCGCCGGTACCACGAGCGCTTCCGGGCGCTGGTGGAGGAGGGGCAGCGCACCGGGGTCTTCTCGACGGCCACGCCCGCGGACCTGGTGGTCGACTACCACTTCGGGTCCGTGCACCATCTGTCGACGTGGTACCGGCCCGACGGCCCGCTGACACCGCGCGAACTGGCCGAGCAACTGGCCGGCCTCCTGCTGAGAGCGCTGCGGCCTTAGGTGTCCTTGCGCTACGCCCTCCCGGTCGCGCCGGCACAGAGCGAGGACCTCTAGAGTCCCTGCCGGAAAGCCGCCGTGCCGCCCTCTGCTTCCGGGTGGCTCGGTCCGGCCGCGTATGCCGGCGGAGGGGCGATGCGAAATGGAACGGCACCGCCCTCTACCGGTTCGAGGACGGCCGGATCGCCGAGTCCACCTACGTCGAGGACCTCCTCGACCTCCAGCTCCGACTCGGCATCACCGAGATCCCCGCCGCCTGATCGGCCCCCGAAGGCCCCGCCCGTCGACCACTTGGCGACGCCTCCTTCCGCCAGTACCGGATCCGGTGCCGTGCCGTGCCGTGCCGTGCCCTGCCGTGCCGTGCGGGCCGGATCGGGCGGTGCCGGGGCGGGGCGGCGTCCCCCGGCCCCGGCAACGGGCCCGCCTGCCTACAGGTACTTCTTCAGCTCACGCCGCGCCAGAGACCGCTGGTGCACCTCGTCCGGCCCGTCGGCCAGCCTCAGCGTCCTTGCGCCAGCCCAGAGTTCCGCCAGCGGGAAGTCCTGGCTCACCCCGCCCGCGCCGTACAGCTGCACGGCGTTGTCGATGATGTCGATGACCGCGCGCGGCGTCGCGATCTTGATGGCCTGGATCTCCGTGTGCGCCCCCCGGTTGCCCACCGTGTCCATCAGCCAGGCCGTCTTGAGGACGAGCAGCCGCAACTGCTCCACGGTGACGCGGGCGTCCGCGATCCAGTTCTGCACCACGCCCTGCTGGGCCAGCGGCTTACCGAAGGCCGTACGCGACACCGCCCGCCTGCACATCAGCTCGATGGCGCGCTCGGCCATCCCGATCAGCCTCATGCAGTGGTGGATCCGGCCCGGACCGAGACGCGCCTGCGCGATGGCGAAGCCGCCGCCCTCCTCACCGATGAGGTTCGACGCGGGCACCCGGACGTTGTCGAACACCAGCTCGGCGTGGCCGCCGTGGTAGTGGTCCTCGTAGCCGTACACCTGCATGGCGCGGCGGACTTCGAGGCCCGGGGTGTCACGTGGGACCAGGATCATCGACTGCTGGCGGCGGACGTCGGCCCCGTCCGGGTCGGTCTTCCCCATCACGATGAAGATCCTGCAGTCGGGGTTCATCGCCCCCGAGATGTACCATTTGCGGCCGTTGATGACGTACTCGTCGCCCTCACGCGCGATGCGGGTCTCGATGTTCGTGGCGTCGGACGAGGCGACCTCCGGCTCCGTCATGGCGAAGGCCGACCTGATCTCGCCCGCCAGCAGCGGCTCCAGCCACTGCTTCTTCTGCTGCTCGGTGGCGAACTGGAACAGCACCTCCATGTTGCCCGTGTCGGGAGCCGCGCAGTTCAGCGCGGTCGGCGCCAACTGCGGTGAACGGCCCGTGATCTCGGCCAGCGGCGCGTACTGGAGGTTGGTCAGCCCGGCACCGTACTCCGCGTCGGGCAGGAAGAGGTTCCACAGGCCCTGGCGGCGCGCCTCGGCCTTCAGCTCCCCGACCACGGCCGGAGTGTCCCAGGGGGAGGCCAGCTGCGCCCGCTGCTCGTGGGCGACGGTCTCGGCGGGCAGGACGTGGTCGTCCATGAAGGCGAGGAGCTTGGCGCGCAGCTCTTCGGTGCGCGCGTCGAATGCGAAGTCCATGGGGGTGTTCAGCCTTCCTGGAGGGTGGTGAGGCCGTGCTCGATGAAGACGGGGACCAGCGAGCCGATCCGGTCGAATCCGGCGCCGACGGTCTGCCCGAGGGTGTAGCGGTAGTGGATGCCTTCGAGGATCACGGCGAGCTTGAACCACGCGAACGCCGTGTACCAGGCGATGGCGGAGGTGTCCCGGCCCGAGCGGGCCGCGTAGCGCTCGACCAGTTCGCCGGGCGAAGGGTGGCCGGCGGCGCCGCTCGTGGTGGAGACGGGCGATCCGGACACGCCCAGGTCGGAGCTGTACATCACCAGCAGGCCCAGGTCGGTGAGCGGATCGCCGAGCGTCGACATCTCCCAGTCGAGGATCGCGTTGATCCTGTCGTCGTCACCGAGCAGGACGTTGTCCAGGCGGTAGTCGCCGTGCACGACCGTGGGGGCGGGGGAGTGCGGCATGCCCCGGCCGAGTGCGGCGTGCAGTTCGCCGATGCCGGCGAGTTCACGGTTGCGTGAGGCGTCCAGCTGCTTGCCCCAGCGGCGCAACTGCCGGTCGAGGAAGCCGTCGGGGCGGCCGAAGTCCGCGAGGCCCACCGCGTCCGGGTCCACGGCATGCAGATCGACGAGCGTGTCGACCAGGCCCAGGACCGCCGCACGGGTGCGCTCGGCGCCGAGGGGCGCCAGCTGGCCGGCCGTTCGGTACGGAGTGCCCTCGACGAACTCCATGACGTAGAACGGCGACCCGATGACCGACTCGTCCTCGCACAGCAGCACCGGTGCAGGCACCGGGACCCCCGTCGGGTGCAGCGCGCTGATCACCCGGTGCTCGCGCTTCATGTCGTGCGCGGTGGCCAGCACATGGCCGAGCGGGGGCCTGCGTACCACCCACCGGCCGGTCCCGTCGCTGACGGAGTAGGTCAGATTGGACCGGCCGCCCTCGATCAGCCGTGCGCTGAGCGGTCCGTGCACCAGGCCGGGCCGCACCCGGTCGAGATGACCGCGCAGCGCCTCGGGGTCGATTCCCGGTGGATGGACTGCGCTCATGGAGCACCTCCGTGCGTAGGGCGGACGGTCCGGACGGACCGTCGCGCGAATGTCGGCCGGGACGCCGGCGGGAGACGTCTTCGACCATCATGCCGACCAGTCGGTATGCCGTCCAGCCCCGGCCCGGTCCGGCCGACCTGTACGTGATCGTCACACCACTGGTACACCGCCCGGCCGGGCGGGGTTCCACTCCGGCCGGAACCGCCGCCCGTCCCGGTGGGCCGGGTCCGGTTGCGCGCGGCCGGGCCTGACCAGAGGCTCGTAGGTATGAAGGCGATCAGTTACAGCCGTTACGGCGGCCCCGAGGTCCTGGAGTACGGCGAGCGCCCGGAGCCCAAGGTCGGTCCCGACTCCGTACTGGTGAAAGTACGGGCGGCGGCCGTCAACCCGGTCGATGTGCACGCCCGTGAGGGACACCTCGACGCGAGTCTTGAAGCAGTCTTCCCGGTCGTGCCCGGCTGGGACGTCTCCGGTGTCGTGGTGCAGCCGGGCGCCGCGGTGACGGAGTTCGCCGTCGGGGACGAGGTGATGGGGTACGTGCGCGAGGACTTCCTGTCGCGGGGGACCTTCGCCGAGTACGTGGCGGCCCCGGTGCGCACGCTCGCCCGCAAGCCGCTGCGGCTGAGTTTCGAGGAGGCGGCCGGGCTGCCGCTGACCGGGCTCACCGCCTACCAGGCCCTTCGGGCACTCGAGATCCGTTCCGACGACACGGTTCTCGTCCACGCGGCGGCCGGTGGTGTCGGCTCGATGGCCGTGCAGCTGGCCCTGCACTCCGGAGCACGGGTCATCGGCACCGCGAGCAGTCGCAACCACGAGCATCTGCGCACCCTGGGCGCGGAGCCGGTCTCCTACGGCGACGGGCTCGCCGACCGGGTGCGGGCCCTGGCGCCCGGTGGAGTGGACGCGGTCCTCGACACGGTCGGCGGCGACACCCTGAGGCTCTCGGCGAACCTGCTCGCTCCGGAGGGCCGGCTCGCGTCCATCGTCGACGGCGATGTCGCCGAGTTCGGCGGACGGTACGTCTTCGTACGGCCCGACCCGCTGGATCTGCACGTACTGGGCGAACTGGCCGACCAGGGAGTCATCGCGGTCCACGTGGACCGCTCCCTCCCGCTGGAGCAGACGGCCGATGCGCAGCGGCTCAGCGCCGAGGGCCACACCAGGGGGAAGGTCGTCGTCACGGTCGACTGGGACGCGGACTGACCCGTACCCGGGCCGGGCCGCGGCGTCCGTCTCCACCGGGCGCCGCGCCGCCGGCCGGGTCACGGACCCGGAGCGTGGTCCGGGTCAGCCGGTGCGGATTACGGCGCGTCACAGCGCCGAACACCACGGCGGTTTCGGTCATCAGCGCGATCCAGAGAAGGTGCACGGGCCGCCACGAGGGCGGGATCATGGAGACGTCCATGAGGCCCTCAACAAGGACTTCGGCGCCCACCAGGAGATGGAGAACGACGCGCAGGTCGGCCGAGTGCCCCGGCGAGATCCCGTCCCCCGGGGGCCGAGGGCGCCACAGGTATGAGCCGATCGCGTCCCGCAGGACCTTCGCCGCCGTGGCCCACCTGCCGGTGACTCGCACGTCCACTTCGTACCCGGTGCCCCCTCCGATGCCGGCCACGGGATCGCGCGCCGACGCCATCCTGACCGAGGGGAGGGCCGTGGGAAGGGGCGTTGCCGGATGTTCCGGTCCTCAGCGGACGACCGCCGCACCGATGACCGCCAGCGCGACGGGGCAGGCCGCCGCGAGAAGCGCGGTACGCAGGGTCATGGCCGGGGGCTCGCCGCCGGTGCTCACCGCGCGCATCCGGTGGTGCGCGGGCCGCAGGAAGGCCAGCCAGACCAGCGCGCAGAGCGCGATGACGAGGACCCCCGCGGCTGTGGTGCCGTGCTCCACCGCCTGCCTGCCCGCCAGCAGGGCGGCGACGGCGAAGGAGAGAGTCGTGCGCCGCCACGCCAGTCCGGTGCGTTCGGGCTGGAGCCCGGGGTCGCGGGCCGTCACCGGCCGGCCGGCCTGAGGATCACGACGACGACCATCGCCACCGCCACGACGCCCACCGCGAGGCTCAGCGCGGCCGGGAAGCGGGAGACCGGAAGGTCCTCGCCCCGCCGCATCGCCCGCTCGCAGCGCACCCAGTGGTTGACGGCCCGCAGCGCGCACAGCACGCCGGCGCCGAGCAGAGCCAGTGCGAGGCCGGCCCTGACCCCCCACGGCAGGTCCGGCAGGAACTGGTCCACGGCGAAACCGCCACCGATCAGCGCCAGTGCCGTCCGGATCCAGGCCAGGAAGGTCCGCTCGTTGGCGAGCGAGAATCGGTAGTCGGGCGTGCTGCCCTCATCCCGGACCCGCTCCGGTGCGAACCAGAGCCGGAGTCCCCGCAGGTAGTCGATCACCCGTCCGACCCTACGGTCTCCTCACCGGCGCCCGCCGCGCACGGTGCCGGTCCGCGGTCACCGGCGGCCGGAGAGCGGTCAGACGGCGGTACGCGGCGAGACCGTCGGGCACCCACTCCCACGCGCCGATACGCAGGTCCAGTTCCTCGTCGGAGAGGAAGCCGTGCCAGGCGACCTCCTCCACCTGGGGGTTCACGGGCAGCGTGCAGCGCACCTCGTAGACCCAGGACCACCAGCCCTGCCCGGAGCCCTCGTACAGGAACTTGAAGAGCGGCACGGGGGCGGGGAGCCCCGACACGCCCAGTTCCTCCTCCGCCTCCCGCAGGGCCGCCGCGTCGTAGGACTCGCCCGCGCCGACCACCCCGCCCACGAACATGTCGTACAGCGAGGGGAAGACCAGCTTCACCGGTGTCCGCCGGTGGACGAAGATCCGGTCCTCGGCGTCCCGGGCGAGGACGAAGACACAGCGGTGCAGCAGCCCCTTCGCGTACACCTCGCCCCGGCGCGCCTGTCCGGTCACCTGGTCGGACGCGTCGACCACATCGAGGATCTCGTCGGCCGGGGACGCGGGGGGCACGGAGTTCGCAGCGGTCATGCGGCCATCTTCTCCCGTGGCGCGCTCGCCGAACCGGACGGCATCGCCGGGTGCCGTCCCAGCAGCACGATCCCCACGACGATGGCCGCGAGCCCCGCCGACTCCCAGGCCAGCGCCCCGGTGTCGGTGCGCAGCCGGTCGCCGAGGAATCCCACGCCGCAGGCGATGCCCGCGAGCGGCTGCGCGGCGGTGAGCGCGGGCAGCGAGCTGCGCAGCGGCGCGGCCTCGAAGGCGCTCTGCACCAGGAGCAGCCCCGTCACCCCCAGCACGATCACGGCGTACGGCTCCCAGCCCGTCGCGAGCCCCGCCCAGCCGCCGCTCTCCAGATGCTGCCCGCTGATCCGGGTCAGGGCGTCCTGGAGCCCGTACAGCAGCCCGGCGCCGAGCGCGAGGAGGGCGGGTCCCACAGTGAGACGGGTCCGTTTGGCGCAGAGCGCCAGGAAGATCGCGGTACCCGCCACCACGCCGATGATCAGCCAGTGCCGCAGTTCGTTCACCGATGCGGCCCCCGCCTTCGGCTGGCCCGCCAGGATGAAGACCGCCACCCCTCCGGCCAGCAGCGCGAGACCGCCCCAGCCCTGCCGGCCCAGCGGCTGCCCGGTCTGGTAGCGGGAGAGTCCCATGGCGAAGAGCAGATTCGTCGCGAGCAGCGGTTCGACCAGCGAGATCTCGCCCTGGCCGAGGGCCAGGGCCCCCAGGACCATGCCGCAGACCATCAGCGCGATACCGCCGAGCCAGAGCGGCACCCGCACCAGGTCGAGCAGCAGCCGGAAGGAGAGGAAGTCCTTCATCGGGGCGTGCCGGGCGGCTCTCTGCTGGAGCACGAAGCCGAAGCCGAGACAGCAGGCCGCACCCACCGAGAGCGCGAGGACGAGTACGGACACGTGATCAACCTCAAGACCGGCCAGAAGGGGCTGGGTCCTGGCGACGATAGCGCCTGAGGGGGTACCTGCACCCGTTGAGTGCACCGAACGGGACGGTTGACGCGGCTTCGGGACGAACTGAAGATGTGACCCACAAGTAACCTGGCAGGGATGGGGCACATGGCGGACGACGCTGACGTGATCGTGATCGGGGCCGGGCTCGCGGGTCTGGTGGCCACTGCCGAGCTGGTCGACGCGGGGAAGAAAGTGATCCTCCTGGACCAGGAGCCCGAGCAGTCGCTGGGCGGGCAGGCGCACTGGTCCTTCGGCGGCCTCTTCTTCGTCGACTCGCCCGAACAGCGGCGCTTTCGGGTCAGGGACAGCCGTGAGCTGGCGATGCAGGACTGGCTGGGCACGGCGGGTTTCGACCGGCCGGAGGACCACTGGCCCCGGCAGTGGGCCGAGGCGTACGTGGACTTCGCCTCGGGCGAGAAGCGGGCCTGGCTGCACGCCCAGGGGATGCGGTTCTTCCCGGTCGTCGGCTGGGCGGAGCGCGGCGGATACGACGCCACGGGGCACGGCAACTCCGTGCCCCGCTTCCACATCGTCTGGGGCACCGGGCCCGGTGTCGTCGCGCCCTTCGAACGGCGGGTGCGGGCGGGTGTCGCACGTGGCCTGGTGCAGCTGAAGTTCCGCCACCGGGTCACCGGGCTCGCCCGCACCGCCGGTGCTGTGGACACGGTGACCGGTGAGGTGCTGGAGGAGAGCGGCGCCGACCGGGGCACCGCGAGCAGCCGCACGGTCGCCGGAGAGTTCTCCTACCGGGCGCAGGCGGTGATCGTCACATCGGGCGGTATCGGCGGCAACCACGATCTCGTACGGGCCCAGTGGCCGGAGCGGCTCGGCACCCCGCCCGCGCACATGCTGTCGGGGGTACCCGCCCATGTCGACGGGCTGATGCTGGGCATCGCGGAGGCCGCCGGCGGCAGCCAGATCAACCGGGACCGGATGTGGCACTACACCGAGGGCATCCAGAACTGGAACCCGATCTGGGCCAAGCACGGAATCCGCATCCTGCCGGGGCCGTCGTCGCTCTGGTTCGACGCGCGCGGCAAACGGCTGCCGGTGCCGCTCTTCCCCGGCTTCGACACCCTGGGCACGCTGGACCACATCATGAAGTCGGGCCACGACTACACCTGGTTCGTCCTCGACCAGCGCATCATCGGCAAGGAGTTCGCTCTCTCCGGCTCCGAGCAGAACCCGGACCTGACCGGGAAGTCCGTCACGGGCGTCATCGGCAGGGCGCGGGCCGACGTGCCGGCGCCGGTTAAGGCGTTCATGGACCAGGGCGCGGACTTCGTCGTGGAGAAGGACCTGGCGTCGCTGGTCAAGGGGATGAACGCGCTCACGGACGAACCGCTGATCGACGAGGCCGGGCTGCGCCGGGAGATCGTCGCGCGCGACCGGGAGGTCGGCAACCCGTTCACCAAGGACCTCCAGGTGATGGCAGTCCGCGGCGCCCGGAACTACCTGGGCGACAAACTCATCCGAACGGCCGCACCGCACCGCATCCTGGACCCCGCGGCGGGCCCGCTGATCGCGGTGAAGCTGCACATCCTGACGCGCAAGTCCCTGGGCGGGCTGGAGACGGACCTGTCGTCCAGGGTCCTCGCGGAGCCGGCCGGCGGGCCAGGCAGGGGCGAGCCCGTGCCCGGTCTGTACGCGGCGGGCGAGGCGGCCGGCTTCGGCGGCGGCGGGGTCCACGGCTACCGGTCGCTGGAGGGGACCTTCCTGGGCGGCTGCATCTACTCGGGGCGGGCCGCCGGGAGGGCGGCGGCGCGGGCGGTGGACTGACGGCCGGCGGGGCCGCCCCGGAGCCGCGGCCCGGCAGCGGCCCCGCTACAGCCGTTCCACCACGCGGAAACGCTCGGCCACGATCATCGTGTCGTCGTCCACGGTGAACTCCGGGTCCCGCAGCGCCTCCCGCATCTCGTCACCGTGCCAGAACCGCTCGTGCCCGGCGCGCCACTCGGCGACCGACGCGTACCCCTCACCCTCGTCCAGGGCGTGCTGCAGGCTGACGTCGCCCAGCCGCAGCACCCGTACCCCGGTCACCTCGACCACCGCGACCTCGCGGCCGTCCGAGTCGATCAGTGCTGAGCGCTCGCCGGCGGGGGGCAGTTCCTCCTGCTCCGCCTCGTACTCGGCGAGCAGCCCGCTGGTCGAGACCTTCTCACCGCTCAGCACGGCCTGGACGAGCCGGTCGCGGAGCGGGCCGGGGAAGGCGAGCAGCAATGGCTTGAGAGGCTCGGATTCGGTCATGGCACCACAGCGTACGCACACGGGTAAAACGGGTCGCCGGAAGGGGAGTTGAGGAGGGTGTGGCTCCGGTGCGGCCTTGACGTGGAGCCGTCACTACCGCTTTGCTGTCCGTGATCATTGCCCCCGGCGCCCTTGAGGAACCCCGCGGATGCCCCCTCTCCTCGGCCGCTCCCGAAGACGGGCCGGCCAGCTCGCCGACCCGGCTCTCGACGACGTCGAACTCGTCGAAGTGAGAACCCAGTTGGCCCAGGGCCGCTGGGGCAGAGTCAGCTCCCTGCTCACCGCGACCGCCGACGACTGGGACCGCCGCGGCCACCGCCTCGTCGTACTCGCCGAAGGAGCGGGATCGGCCGCCTGGGCGGAGGACTGGCTGCTCGCCGAGCCACAGAGCGCGGACGCCGCCGCCCTGCTGGCCTGCGCAACCGTCCTGCGGGCGCTGCGCGGCAAGGGCGGCAGGGGCGGTGAGACCGCCGCCAGGGAGGCCTGCCGCGTCGCGGCCCGGATGGCGCCCTCGGATCCCACGCCCTGGCTCGGCCTGCTGATCCTGGCCCGCAGCCTCGGCACCGAGGAGGAGGTCAGCCGCCTCTTCGACGAGGTGCGCTCACGCCACCCCGAGCACCATCACGCCCACCATCTGATGGCGGCGCGGCTCGCCGAGCGCCACCCGGAAGCAGGCCAGGACCCGCTCCACGAGGTGTACGACTTCGCCGCGTGGGCGGCCGAACAGGCGCCGGCCGACTCCCCGCTGGCGGTGCTGCCTGTGGTCGCCCACGCCGAGCGCTACCGGGTCCTGGCCGCCGCGGGCAGCGAGCCGGGCGACCCCGAGCGTTCCGGGCACTGGACGGGCAGGCGGGCCCGCCAGGTGATGAAGGCGGCCTTCGACTGGTGGCTGGAGTGGGAGCGCGAGGACCATCCCCGCAACCGCATCGACCTCAACTTCCTGGCCCACGCGAAGTTCTGCGAGGGGCGGCCCGCCGAGGCCGCGGCACTGTTCCACCGCATCGGGGAGCACGTCACCGAAGCTCCCTGGGCGTATCCGAACAGGGACCCGTACCAGGCATTCAGCGCCGCGCGCGGTACCGCGCTCGGCTCCGTGTAACTCCTCACCGAAGGGACCGACCCGCCATGCCGCCGGGCAGTTCGAGCACGAGCGAGATCAGCGAGATCAGCACGTTCAAGGGCCAGGACCAGGCGCTGCGCGCCGGCCGGCTGGGGACGGCGGGGCTGCTGCTCTCCGTACTCGCGGCCAGCGCCCCCCTGATGGTGGTCGCGGGTGTCATGCCCACGATCTTCGGCCTGATGGGGATCGTGGGACAACCGGTCCTCTACATCATCCTCGCGGTCGTCCTGGCGCTGTTCAGCGTCGGTTACGCGGAGATGAGCCGTCACGTCCACAACGCGGGGGCCTTCTACGCGTACATCGCCCGCGGTCTCGGCCCGACCGCCGGCGCGAGCGCCTCCTTCGTCGCACTGGTCGCCTACAGCGCCATGCAGGTCGGTATCTACGGCATCTTCGGCTTCGAGGTCTCCGGCCTCTTCGCCACCTATCTGAGCACCGAACTGGCCTGGTGGATACCGGCGCTGGTGGCTGTCGCGGTCGTCGGGGTGCTGTCCTGGCTGAAGATCGACCTCAACGCCAAGGTCCTCGGTGTGCTGCTGCTCATCGAGTGCGCCCTCGTGGTGATCTTCGACGTCGCCTCGGTCGCGAACCCCTCGGCGGAAGGCCTCTCCCTGCACGCCTTCAACCCGGGCACGCTCACCGGTGCGGGCTTCGGCACCGCGCTCTGCTTCTGCATCGCCGCTTTCGTCGGCTTCGAGCAGGCCCCGGTGTACGCCGAGGAGACCAGCCGGCCGCAGGTGGTCGTCCGCCGGGTGATGTTCCTCGCCGTCGGCTTCGTCGCGCTGTTCTTCGCCCTCAGCTCCTGGGCGCTCACCGTCGCCGCGGGGCCGTCGGCGATCGGGGCCAAGGCCGGCAAACTCGGTCCCGGACTGCTCTTCGACCTCAGTGAGGGCGTCGTCGGCAAGTCCTTCACGGATGTGCTCCACGTCCTCTTCGTCACCGGCATGTTCGCCGCGATGCTCAGCTTCCACAACGTCGTCGCCCGCTACGCCTTCGCGATGGGCCGCGAGGGGCTGCTGCCCGCGGCCTTCGGCCGGACCAACAAGTCCAGCGGCGCACCCGGCATCGGCTCGCTGCTCCAGACGGCGATCTCCCTGGTCGTGGTCATCGCCTTCGCGGTGACCGACAGCAAGCCGGCCGGCGACCCGACGTCGCCCGTCCTGCACCTCTTCACGTGGATGGGGAACATCGGCGCCCTCGGGATCATCCTGCTGATGGCCGCCGCTTCGGTCGCGGTCATCGCCTTCTTCGCACAGCGCGGAGCGGCCCGCGCGCAGATCTGGCGGCTGACCGCATCGGGGATCGCCTGCATCGCCCTGCTCGCCATCGCCTTCATGACGGTCAAGGACTTCGACGTGCTGGTCGGCGCCGGCCCCGGCTCCGTACTGAGCTGGCTGCTGCCCGGCATCATCGGTCTCGCCCTGCTGGGTGGCCTGGTCTACGGGCTCGTGCTGCGCTCGGGCAAGCCGGACGTACACGCCAGGATCGGGCTCGGCAACGAGGCGTTCCAGCTGGACAAGGCGGCCGAAGCACGGGCCGGAGCCGCCGCGGACATATGACGGAACGCTGACGGGCACCCGCGGTCGCTGGCTTCTGGCGCCCGCGGGTGCTCGAATCGTTGGGTGAAAGCTGAACCGTCCGACCGCGACGGCGCCCCCGTCGGCCGTCGCCTCGTCCTCGGCATGCTCGGCCTGGGCGCCGCCGGGCTGGTCACCGCGCCCTACATCCAGCGAGGGGTCGACTCGGCGCTCGGCGCGGTCGCGGGCAAGGACCCCACAGGACTGACGGGACTGCTCCCCAACGGCGGTGGATTCCGCTACTACTCGGTCACCTCCTCCGTGCCGAGCAAGGACGCCGCCACCTACCGGCTCACGGTGGACGGCATGGTCGAGCGCCCCGCCACCTACACCCTCGGCTCGCTGCGCCGCCTGCCGCAGACCCGGCTGGTGCGCGACGTGCAGTGCGTCACCGGCTGGCGGGTGCCGGGGACCCCCTTCGAAGGCGTCCGGCTGTCCCGCCTGCTCGACGCGGCAGGCGTCCGGCCGGGGGCCGGAGCGGTGCGCTTCACCTGCTTCGACGGCGCGTACAGCGAGAGCCTCACCCTGGACCAGGCGCGCCGCGCGGACGTCCTGGTGGCGCTGAGGATGCAGGACGAGCCGGTGAGCCACAGCCACGGCGGGCCGGTCCGGCTCTATGTCGCGCCCATGTACTTCTACAAGTCGGCGAAGTGGCTGTCCGGGATCACCGTCACCCGTGACGTGCGACGCGGTTACTGGGAGGAGCGCGGCTATGACATCGACGCCTGGGTCGGCAGGTCCAACGGACGCGACGACCACCCCACGGTCTGAACTGCGCCGCTTCACCCGCACGGTGCGGTGGGCGCACCGCACGACATCGGCCCTGATGCTGGTGTGCATCGTGTCGGCCGGCTGCCTCTACATCCCGCAGCTCGCGGAGCTCGTCGGCCGCCGCTATCTGGTGGTCACCGTCCACGAGTGGTCGGGTCTGCTGCTGCCGGTCCCGGTTGTGCTCGGACTCGCCTCGCGTGCGCTGCGGGACGACCTGGGCCGGCTGAACCGCTTCGCCCCCTACGACCGGGCCTGGATCCGGTCGGCGCTGCGCAGGGACGGCTCGCCTCGCACGGCAGGCAAGTTCAACGGCGGCCAGAAGATCTACGCGGGCTGGATCGCGGGCGCCGCGCTGGTGATGCTCGGCACCGGACTGCTGATGTGGTTCACGCACCTGGCACCGCTGGTCTGGCGGACGAGCGCCACGTTCATCCACGACTGGCTCGCGCTGGCCGTCGGCATCGTGATCGCCGGGCACATCGGGATGGCGCTGGGCGATCCGGAGGCCCGGCGGGGGATGCGGACGGGGTGGGTCGGGCGGGGATGGGCACGGCGGGAGCACCCGCTGTGGCTGGACGAGGAGTGAGGCGGCCGGGGCCGTGGCGTCAGCCGCCGAAGTCCAGCAGGACCTTGCAGGACTGCGACCGGTCGGCCGCGAGAGCGAACGCCTCCACGGCCCGCTCGACCGGCACCACCGCGCTCACCAGAGCGTCGAAGGACGCCTCCCTTGCCAGCAGTTCGATCGCCTCGTCGAACTCCGCGTCGAAGCGGAGCGCGCCGCGCAGCTCGATCTCCCGGCTCACCACCAGATTCCCGGCGAACGGACTCATCCCGGGCGGCAGCATTCCCAGCTGCACGACGGTCCCGCCGCGCCGCACCAGCCGCAGACAGGTGTCCAGGCCCGCCGCGGCGCCGGACGCCTCGATCGCCGTGTCGACCTCGTCCGGCCGGCCCGGATCCGCCGGTTCGTCGGCGCGTACCAGGGTCGTCGCGCCCGCCGACGCGGCGAACTCCAGGGCCCTGGGCAGCAGATCGGTGACGGTGACCGCCGCTGCGCCCGCGGCCCGCAGCGCCGCGACCACCAGAGCGCCGATCGGTCCCGCACCCGTGACCAGGACGTGCTTTCCCTCCACGGGCCCGGCGCGGCGTACCGCGTGCAGCGCCACCGACAGCGGTTCGGCCAGAGCGGCCCGGCGCAGCCCGAGACCCTCGGGCAGCGCCCTCAGCTGATCCGCCGGCACCGCGATCCGGGCCGCGAACCCGCCCTGCACATGCGGGGTACGGGCCGCGCTGCCCAGATAGCGGGTGTCCCGGCAGACGTTGGCCCGCCCGTCCAGACACTCGGGGCAGGCGCCGCACGGAGTCGCGGGGTGAACGGCCACGGCCGTGCCGGGCGCCGGACCGTCCGCTCCCCTGCCGTACGAGACCACCGTGCCGACGACCTCGTGACCGAGCACCATCGGCTCGTGCAGCAGGAAGTCACCGACCCCGCCGTGCCGCCAGTAGTGCAGATCGGAGCCGCAGACCCCGCCGTACCGCACCGCGACGACGGCCTGGCCGGGTCCGGCCACGGGCTCGGGCAGATCCTCGACCCGCAGGTCGTCCGCTCCGTGGATCACACATCCGCGCATCACAGCACACTCGTCATTCCGCCGTCGACGTACAGGATCTGGCCGCTCACGAAGTCCGCGGCGGGCGACGCGAGATAGAGCACGCCGCCCACCAGGTCCTCGGTGCGCCCCCAGCGTCCGGCCGGCGTACGGCCGCGAACCCAGGAGCTGAACTCCGCGTCCTCCACCAGCGGCCGGGTCAGCTCGGTCTCGATGTAACCGGGGCCGAGGCCGTTGACCTGGATGCCGTACCGGCCCCAGTCGGCGCACATGCCCTTGGTGAGCATCTTCAGTGCGCCCTTGGTCGCCGCGTACGGCGCGATACCGGGGCGTACCACCTCGCTCTGCAGCGAACAGATGTTGATGATCTTTCCGTGACCGCGCGGTGCCATCCGCCGGGCGGTCTCCCGGCCCACCAGGAAGGCGCTCGTGAGGTTGGTGTCCACGATCCGGTGCCAGTCGGCGTCGGTGAAGTCGAGCAGAGGCGCCCGCAGTTGCATCCCGGCGTTGTTGACCAGGATGTCCAGCGGCCCCGCCTGCTCCTCCGCCGCGGCGATCCCGGCGGCGACGGACGGTCCGTCGGTGACGTCGAACGCCGCGGTGAACACCGTGCCTCCGGCGTCGGCGAGCGAAGCGGCGGCGGCCTTCAGCCGGTCCTCGTCCCGGCCGTTGATGACGACGGTGCAGCCCGCCTCCAGCAGCCCCCGGGCGAGCGCGTGACCGATGCCCCTGCTTGCCCCGGTGACCAGCGCCGTACGGCCGCTGATCTCGAACAGTGGATGTGCCATGGCGTGTGTCCCTCTCCGTGCGGTGGCTCCGTGCGGGCGCAGCCGGCCCCGGTCCTAGAGAACCAGTGAGAGCAGCATGATGAAGATCATGGAGACCACCGAGATGATCGTCTCCATCACCGACCAGGTCTTGATCGTCTGACCGACATCCATCCCGAAGTACTCCTTCACCAGCCAGAAGCCCGCGTCGTTCACATGGCTGAAGAAGAGCGACCCGGCGCCGATGGCGAGCACGAGCAGCGCTACGTGCGCCGTCGACATGTCCGCGGCGAGCGGGGCGACCAGGCCTGCGGCCGAGACGGTCGCCACCGTGGCGGAGCCGGTCGCCAGGCGCATCACGACGGCGATCAGCCAGGCGAGCAGCAGCGCCGGAATCGACCAGTCCTTGGATATGTCCAGCACCATCTGACCCACACCGGAGTCGACCAGGGTCTGCTTGAAGCCGCCGCCCGCGCCGACGATGAGCAGCACACTCGCGATCGGGGCGAGGGACTTCTCGACGGTCTCCGACATCCTTCCCTTGCTGAACCCGGCGGCCCGGCCCAGCGTGAACATCGCGACGAGCACAGCGGCCAGCAGGGCGATCAGGGGCGACCCGAC
Source organism: Streptomyces sp. NBC_00859 (assembly GCF_045161865.1). NCBI lineage: Bacteria > Bacillati > Actinomycetota > Actinomycetes > Kitasatosporales > Streptomycetaceae > Streptomyces > Streptomyces sp. NBC_00859. The sequence goes on from NZ_CP108826.1 coordinate 6,497,507, forward strand.
GACGTCGAACGCGCGCTGGACGGTGTCAGCGGGGTCGTCGATGAGGATGTCGACGAGCGCCTTGGCGAGCATCAGCACAACGGGCAGCAGCACCGTGGCGACGGTCGCACCGAAGCCGGGCCGCTTCGCCAGGTCCTCCGACGGACGGTCCGGCACCATGCGGTCGGGCGCCTGGATGTCCACCCAGCGGGCCGCGTACCGGGAGAAGACAGGACCGGCGATGATCACGGTGGGAATGGCCACCAGGACACCCAGCGCGAGCGTCACGCCGAGGTTGGCGTGCACGGCGGCGATGGCCACCAGCGGGCCGGGGTGCGGCGGTATCAGTCCGTGCATCACCGACAGCCCGGCCAGTGCCGGGATGCCGATGCGCATCAGCGAGAAGTTGCCGCGCTTGGCGACGAGCAGGACCACCGGGATCAGCAGGACGATGCCGATCTCGAAGAAGAGCGGCAGGCCCACGATCGCGGCGATGAGCACCATCGCCCACGGCATGCTGCGCCGGCTCGCCCTCGCGAGGATGGTGTCGACGATCTGGTCGGCGCCGCCGGAGTCGGCGAGGAGTTTGCCGAGGATCGCACCGAGCGCGATCAGGACACCGACGCTCGCGGTCGTCGAACCGAGTCCGGTGCTGAAACTGGTGATGACCTTGTCGAGCGGAGCGCCCGCGACCGCTCCCAGGACGAGCGACCCGATGGTCAGCGACAGGAACGCGTGGAGCTTGGTCTTCGTGATGAGCAGGACGATGACGGCGACGCCGGCGAGGACTGCTATCCCCAGCTGGGCGTGGCCGGCCGACGATATCGGCGCTGCGTCCGCTGCCAGCATCTCGACACTGAGACTGGACACGGTGGATTCCTTCGGTTCGTGAGGCAGTAGGCAGTAAGCGGCGGCGGAACTAATCGCCGATGGCGCGAAGTGCGGTGACGGCCCGCCCGGTGATGTCCTCGGGTGTGCCGGAGATGTCGACCGCGGTGCCCGCCTCGTCCCGGCCCAGCGGCTGGAGCGTGGCGAACTGCGAGTCGAGGAGTGCGGTGGGCATGAAGTGGCCCCTGCGCTCCGCCATCCGCCTCTCGATCAGCTCCCGGTCCCCGGTCAGGTGCAGGAAGACGACGCCGGGCGCCTCGGCCCGCAGCCGGTCCCGGTAGGAGCGCTTGAGCGCGGAACAGCTGACCACCCCGCCCCGGTCGGCGCGCCCGTGGGCCCACTGGCCGATCGCGTCGAGCCAGGGCCACCGGTCGTCGTCACCGAGGGGCGTGCCCGCCGACATCTTGGCGATGTTGGCGGCGGGGTGGAAGTCGTCCCCCTCGGCGTACGGAACGCCCAGTGCGGCGGCGAGCAGCGGACCGATCGTGGTCTTGCTGGTTCCTGCCACGCCCATCAGGACGACGACTCGGGGGGTGCTCATCGGTGGTGCCTCGCTGTCTTCTTCGACATGACTTCGACGGCATCGGCATGAATCCGTCGCGCTACTGAAACCCATTAGGTACGACTTATTCAAGAGCCTGTGACTTAAAAGTCATACTTAATAGGTCCGGCCTGTGCCCCGTAGGGTGATGCCATGACCACTCAGGTCCCGGGGCTGCACGCCCGTGTGCTGGAAAACGTCGGCCCTTCGATCACCTCGGGGGAGTACCCGCCGGGCAGCGTGCTGCGCACCGACGAACTGGCCCAGCGCTTCGACGTCTCCCGCACGGTGATCCGCGAGGTCATCCGCGTCCTGGAGTCGATGCACCTGGTGGAGTCACGGCGCCGGGTCGGCGTGACCGTGCGGCCCACCGAGGAGTGGAACGTCTACGACCCCCAGGTCATCCGGTGGCGGCTGGCCGGCACCGACCGGTCCCGGCAGCTGCGCTCGCTGACGGTGCTGCGGTACTCCGTGGAGCCGGTCGCCGCCGGGCTCGCGGCCCGGCACGCCACCGCGGAGCAGTGCGCCGCTCTCACCGAGCAGGCCCTCGGCATGGTCGCCACGTCCCGCGGCCACCAGCTGGCCGCGTATCTGGTGCACGACATCGCCTTCCACCGTCTCGTCCTGCGCGGCTCGGGGAACGAGATGTTCGCGCGCCTCGGCGACGTGGTCGCCGAGGTGCTCGCCGGGCGCACGGAACACCAGGTGATGTTCGACGACCCCGACCCGGCCGCTGTCACCTTGCATGTACAGGTGGCTGAGGCGGTACGGGAAGGTAATGCCGACCGGGCGGAGGAGCTGACCAGGGAGATCGCGGTGGGGGCTCTGAAGGAGCTCGACGTCCTGGCGCCCTGACAGCGCCGTTCCAAACGTTTTGTGACATAGATTGCATTCGGTTCTCGTGCCCGGCGTGTCCCCTTTACGCTAACGCCTTGATCAGCCGCCACCTCCCCCACGTAAGGCGACGCACCCCATGAGTGACCGCACTATCACCGCGGCAGACCCCTCTCTGCACGTCGATGCCGGTGATGAGGGCTACAGCAAAGATCTGAAGTCCCGACACATCAACATGATCGCCATCGGCGGGGCCATAGGCACCGGCCTCTTCCTCGGTGCCGGCGGCCGGATGGCAGGTGCGGGTCCCTCACTCGCCATCGCCTACGCGGTCTGCGGAGCCTTCGCCTTCTTCGTCGTACGGGCCCTGGGCGAACTCGTCCTCTACCGGCCGTCGTCCGGCGCCTTCGTCAGCTACGCCCGCGAGTTCATGGGAGAGAAGGGCGCCTACACCGCGGGCTGGCTCTACTTCCTGAACTGGTCGACCACCGCGGTCGCCGACATCACCGCCGCCGCGACCTACGCACACTTCTGGTCGATGTTCAGCTCGGTCCCGCAGTGGGTCTGCGCCCTCGTCGCCCTCGCCCTCGTCCTCACCGCCAACCTCATCTCGGTGAAGTACTTCGGCGAGACGGAGTTCTGGTTCTCGATCATCAAGGTCACTGCACTGGTCGTCTTCATGTGCATCGGCATCTATCTGGTGGTGACCCAGCACTCGATCGGCGGGCACGCCCCGGGCATCGCCACCATCAGCGACCACGGGGGCCTCTTCCCCAAGGGCGTCATGCCGATGCTGCTGGTCATCCAGGGCGTCGTCTTCGCCTACGCGTCCGTCGAGCTGTGCGGCGTCGCCGCGGGCGAGACCGAGAACCCCGGGAAGATCATCCCCAAGGCGGTCAACTCGATCATGTGGCGGGTCGGCATCTTCTACGTCGGCTCGGTGGTTCTGCTCGCCCTGCTCCTGCCGTACACCGCGTACTCGGACGGCGAGAGCCCCTTCGTCACGGTGCTGTCGAAGATCGGCGTGCCCGGCGCGGCCGGCGTGATGAACCTGGTCGTCCTGACCGCCGCCCTCTCCAGCCTCAACTCCGGCCTGTACTCCACCGGCCGCATCCTGCGCTCGATGGCGCTCGCCGGGTCCGCCCCGCGCTTCACCGGCCGGATGAACAAGGGCCAGGTGCCCTACGGCGGAATCCTGCTCACCGCCGGATTCGGAGTGCTGGGCGTCGTACTCAACTACCTGGTCCCCGGCAAGGCATTCGAGATCGTCCTCAACTTCGCCTCGATCGGCATTCTCGGAACCTGGGGCATGGTCATGCTCTGCTCGCTGCTCTTCTGGCAGCGCTCGAAGGAGGGCCGGGTCACCCGTCCCGCCTACCGGCTGCCGTGGGCTCCGTACACCCAGATCGTCACCCTCTGCTTCCTGGTCGCCGTCGCCTTCCTGATGTGGTGGGGCGGGGGAGTGGGCCGTACCACCGTGGAGTGCCTGCCGCTGATCGCCGCCGCACTCGTCGGCGGCTGGTTCCTGGTGCGCGGCCGGGTCGCGTCCGTCGCCGCCGAGCGCCAGGGCCTGGGAGACTGAGGTCACAACACTCGGTTTCACGGAAGGCTGTTGACGGCATGACGCAGCAGGTCCAAGGGGTCGTGGCCCCCGGCAAGAACCAACCCGTCCGCGTGGAGACCATCCTGGTCCCCGACCCGGGGCCAGGCGAGGCCGTGGTGCAGATCCAGGCCTGCGGCGTCTGCCACACGGACCTCCACTACAAGCAGGGCGGGATCAACGACGACTTCCCGTTCCTGCTCGGCCACGAGGCGGCGGGGATCGTGGAGTCGGTCGGCGCCGGAGTCACCGACGTCGCCCCCGGAGACTTCGTGATCCTCAACTGGCGCGCCGTGTGCGGCCAGTGCCGCGCCTGTCTGCGTGGCAGGCCGCAGTACTGCTTCGACACGCACAACGCGAAGCAGAAGATGACCCTGACCGGGGGCGCGGAGCTCTCCCCGGCGCTGGGTATCGGCGCCTTCGCCGAGAAGACGCTCGTCGCGTCCGGCCAGTGCACCAAGGTCGACCCCGCTGTCGCCCCGGCCGTCGCCGGGCTCCTCGGTTGCGGGGTGATGGCGGGCATCGGCGCCGCCATCAACACCGGACAGGTCGGCCGCGGGGACTCGGTCGCGGTCATCGGCTGCGGCGGCGTCGGTGACGCCGCCGTCGTCGGGGCCCGCCTCGCCGGAGCCGCGAAGATCATCGCTGTCGACATCGACGACAAGAAGCTCGCGACCGCGCGGCGGATGGGCGCCACCCACACCGTCAACTCGCGTACGGCGGACCCCGTCGAGGCCGTCCGCGAGCTCACCGGCGGCTTCGGCGCCGACGTGGTGATCGAGGCGGTCGGCCGCCCCGAGACCTACAAGCAGGCCTTCTACGCCCGTGACCTGGCGGGGACGGTCGTACTGGTCGGCGTGCCGACCCCGGAGATGCAGCTGGAACTCCCGCTCATCGACGTCTTCGGCCGCGGCGGAGCGCTCAAGTCGTCCTGGTACGGGGACTGCCTGCCCTCCAGGGACTTCCCGATGCTCATCGATCTGCACCAGCAGGGCCGGATCGACCTCGGCGCCTTCGTCACCGAGAAGATCCGGCTCGACGAGGTCGAGAACGCCTTCGAGCGGATGCACGAGGGCGATGTGCTGCGCTCGGTGGTGGAGTTCTGATGGCGGCCCGCATCGACCACCTCGTCACCTCAGGCACCTTCTCCCTCGACGGCGGCACCTGGGACGTCGACAACAACGTCTGGATCGTGGGCGACGACAGCGAGGCGATCGTCATCGACGCCGCCCATGACGCCGACGCCATCGAGGCCGCTCTGGGCGGCCGTACGCTGCGCGCCATCGTCTGCACGCACGCGCACAACGACCACATCGACGCGGCGCCCGCACTGGCCGCGGCGACCGGGGCGCCCATCCTGCTGCACCCCGACGATCTGCCGCTGTGGCGGATGACCCACCCCGCACGCCTGCCCGACGGGGAGCTCCAGGACGGGCAGACGCTGACGGTGGCCGGCACCACGCTGACGGTGCTGCACACACCCGGCCATGCGCCCGGCGCGGTCTGTCTGCACGCCCGGGGCCTGGCCACGGTTTTCACCGGCGACACGCTCTTCCAGGGCGGCCCCGGCGCGACCGGCCGGTCCTTCTCGGACCACCCGACGATCGTCGCCTCCATCCGGGACCGGCTGCTGACGCTCGGCCCGGAGACCGTGGTCCGTACCGGCCACGGCGACTCCACCACGATCGGGGCCGAGGCACCGGGCCTCCCGGAGTGGCTGGCGCAGGACGGCTGAACGGGCCCGGGGTGTTCCGGGAGCCGGTCCCGGCAGCCGGAACACCCCGCGGCTCAGGTCTTGCGGGCCACGCCCACCCAGCCGGGGATCGGCTCGTCGCCGGGGACCGGGACCCGCTCGCCGAGCTCGGGCCGCCACTCGGCAGCCAGTGAGACCCCGGGACCGAGAAGCTCGAAGCCCTCGAAGAACCGGGCGGTCTCCGCGCGCGAACGGGGCCGCAGCGTGAGGCCACGGGCCCGGTACATCTCGACGGCCTTCGCCGACCCCTGCGGGTCGAACTCCCCGGTGACATGCGAGAGGACGAGACAACTGCCCGGCGCCAGCGGCTCCATCAGCCGGTCCACCAGCGCGTACGCGTCCTCGTCGGGCACGAAGTGCAGCAGGGCCACCAGTGACAGGGCCACCGGGCGCCGGAAGTCCAGCAGCTTTCCGGCCGCTTCCAGAATAGTGGCCGGCTCCCGGGCGTCCGCCTGGATGTAGTCGGTCGCTCCCTCGGGCGTCGAGCGCAGCAGGGCCGCGGCGTGCGCCAGGACGATCGGGTCGTTGTCGCAGTAGACGACGCGGGAGTCCGGCGCCGACCCCTGAGCGATCTGATGCAGGTTGGGCTCGGTCGGTATGCCGGTGCCGACGTCCAGGAACTGGCGGACGCCGTCCTCGGCCAGACAGCGGGTGGCGCGGTGCATGAACGCCCGGTTGACCCGCGCCATCTCCCTGCCCCGCGAGTCGAGCGCGAGCAGTTGCTCAGCCATCTGCTGGTCGACCGGATAGTTGTCCTTGCCGCCCAGGAACCAGTCGTACATCCGGGCAGGATGTGGCTTGCTGGTGTCGATCTGGACGGGCGTGGGATCCAATCCGGTCACAGGACGCTCCAGTTGGTGGAAGAAGCCGACGACGGTGGGGAACGGTCACGTGAGGAGGAAGTCCGCCTGACCGGACTTCGCCCCCTGGATGAAAGCGGCGATCTCGCCGTTGGAGTAAATGAGCGCGGGGCCTTCAGGGTCTGTGGACTGGCGTACGGCGATCCTGCCGTCGGCCAGCTTCATGGCCTCGATGCAGTTGCCGCCGTTGCCGCCGCTCCACGGCTTGTGCCAGCCCTCGGTGCCGAGGTCCGCGGCAGGCATGCCGTTGTATATGCGATCCATTACAGCTCCTTGCGGAAATCCCTGAGGATCTCCTTCGTGCGTTGTGCAGTCGCGGCCTGAGCCGCCATGCGGTCCATGACCTCGAGGTGGGCAGCCACCTCGGGGCGCGAGTCGAGATAGACGGCGCCAGTCAGGTACTCGCTGTAGACCATGTCGGGGAGTTCGGGCATGGCGAAACGGAAGAGGACGAAGGGGCCGTACGTTCCCGGGTGGTGTCCGCCGGAGAACTCCGCTATCTGCAGCGTGACATGCGGCAGATCGGCGGCCTGGAGCAGCCGGTCGACCTGGCCCCGCATGACATCGCGGCCACCCGCGTGCCGGCGCAGGACCGTCTCGTCCATCACGACCCAGAGCGTCGGTGTGTCGGAGCGCGTCAGCAGTGACTGGCGCTCCATCCGCAGGGCGACATGGCGCTCGATGTCCTCGGGGCTCGTCTCGCCGACCGCGCCGCTCATCATGACGGCGCGCGCGTACTCCTCGGTCTGTAGTACGCCGGGCACGAAGTGCGGCTCGTACTGCCTGATGAGTGACGCGGCACCCTCCAGGCTGACGTACATGCTGAACCAGTCGGGCAGGATCCCGTGGAACCGCTGCCACCAGCCGGGCTGATTGGCCTCCTCGGTGAGTTCGACGAAAGCGTCGTTCTCGGCCTCGTTGATCCCGTACGCCTTCAGCAGTAACTGCACATAGGGGATCTTCAGCGCGACCTCGGCGGTCTCCATCCGGCGGATGGTGGCCGGGGCGACCCTGAGTACCTTGGCAGCCTGTTCGCGACTCAGGCCGGCTCGCTCGCGCAGTTCTTGCAAGCGCTTGCCTAGCACGACCTGGCCAACGGTCGGGGCGGACCGCGGCTCACTCAACTGAGACCTCCACGTGAGCAGTTGTCCAGCAGTGTGCCATGTCCGACACATTGGTGATACGCCACTCTGGACATTTCAAAGTGCCCCTTGCCAAGGTGTCAGTTACGGGGGACAGTGGACGGGTGAACCAGTTCACGCGACTGGCGCGCACCCGTGGGGGATGGTGCGGCAGTCGCCGTACCCCACCGTAAGGATCTCGGCTGTGGCTCCAGGCACCGCGTTCGTCCCCCAGCTCGTCGACCGGTGCCCCGGCAGTGACGTACGGCGCTACGCATTCGAATTACCGGCACGTACCGATTCTGTCTCCCGAGCCCGCCGTCTGACCCGGAATCGGCTCGCCTGCTGGGACTTCACGCAGGATTCCAGCGACACCGCACTGCTGGTCGTCTCCGAGCTGGTCACCAACGCGGTCGTCCACACAGCGGGCAATCACATCGCCTGCGAGCTCCGTGACGACAGGGGCCAGTTGCGCATCGCCGTGCAGGATCAGGGGTATGCCCCCGATGGCCCGCAGCTCTGCCGCTCGCCGCAGGGCGAGCACGGGCGCGGACTGCTCCTGGTCGACGCCGTCAGCAGTGCCTGGGGTGTCCGCGACGCGGTGCACGGACCCGGACGGCTGGTCTGGGCCGAGCTGGAGTGCTGTACGGGGCGGCCGTGCTGAGGAATGCTCTCGCGCGCGTCCCCACCCTCTCGACCCCACTCGGCTGCGACGCGGTCGGTGTGCCCGAACACCACGGTTTCCGTCTGCTGGCCAGGCTGCCCAAGCCGGGCTGTGTCTTCGTGGACGACGACTGGTGGTGGTGGATCGTCCCCGCCGGCTCCGATCTCGAACTCGCCTGGCCGGACCCGGTGCGCTATGCCCCCGGTGCGTACGTCCCGGCGGCCCGCCCCCGTCTCCTCCACTGGCCGCAGGACTCCCTGCCGTACACCCCGCCGATCCCGCTCTACCTCATGGTGTGTCAGCTCATGGGTCAAGTACCGGAGTGGGTGTAGTGCCGTAGCCGGTGCCGGCTACCGCCCGGGACGGCCGGCGGATCCGGGCCGGGGCGCGGCCCCGCACCACCCTGCTGGATCCGCCGGCCGGCGGGCCGCTACGGCCGGAGCGTGACGGCGCGGCCCGGCCTCAGCCGCACCGTGCGGCGCCAGTCCCCGGCCCGTACCTCCGTCGTCGTGCTCACCGCGGAGCGCAGCACCGCGCCGGTGACCTTCCCGGCCCGCCACTCCAGATCGACGGTGATGCCGCCACGCGCACCCACGCCGGTGATCCGGCCCCGTGCCGCCCAGGCGCCGGGCAGCGCGGGGAGCAGCTCGATCACGCCGGGCCTGGAGTACACCAGCATCTCGATCATCGCGGTCGGGGTGCCGAAGTTCGCGTCGATCTGCAGCGTTGCGCGTGAGCCGAGGTCGTACATGTCGAAGAGGTTCTGCGATGTGCCGTTGCTGGTGCCGTCCGATGGGGCCATGACCGTACGGACCAGCTGGTAGGCCTTGTCGGCGTCCTTGAGTCTGGCCCAGCTCGCGGCCCGCCAGGCGCACCCCCAGCCGAAGCTCGACATGCCGCGCGCCGTGAGCAGGTTGCGCGCGCCGGTGACCAGCTCGGCCGGGCTGTTCTCGGGGGTGATCCGGTCCCCGGGGAAGAGGCCGATCAGCGGCGACAGGTGACGGTGTGTGGTCTCGCCCAGGTTCTCCGGTGTCATCCACTCCTCCAGCCAGCCGGTCTCCGGGCTGACCCTCGGGAGGTAGAGCCTCGACTGGAGTCCGGCGACGGTCTTCGCGTAACCGGCGTCCCTGGAGAGCAGAGCGGCCGCCGCGCGGTAGTTCGCGAAGAGGTCCCGGACGAGTTCCTGGGCGTAGGTGATGCCCTTGGCGTCGGTCGGCCCCTGCTCCGGCGACCAGTCGCTGTCGTCGACCAGGACCTGGCCGGCCGCTCCGGTGACCGGATCGGTGACGGTCGTGGTGACCAGCCGCGCCTCCCAGAACTCGCAGGCGCCCTTGAGCAGCGGGTAGATCTTCTTCAGCTCGGTTCGGTCCTGGGTGTACTCGTAGTGCTGCCAGAGCGAGTTGCAGAGCCAGGCGTTCCCGGCCGGGTGCCACCACCAGCCCATCCCGCCGTGGATGTTGGTGGATATGGCGGTGGTCCAGCCGGCCACCTTGCCGCTGGAGTTGCGGAACCCGTTGCGCGGATCGTTGAAGGACTTCTGGGTGGTACGGGTCCAGGAAGGCACCTGTGCGACGCAGTAGTCGAGGAAGGCGCCGAAACAGTCGGGAAGTGCGGCCCGGTCGGCCAGCCAGTAGTTCATCTGCACGTTGATGTCCGTGTGGTAATCGCCCATCCAGTCGGGGTCCGTACGGTCGATCCACAGTCCCTGGAGGTTGAGCGGAACACTGTCCCGCGAGCCGCTGATCATCAGGTATCGGCCGAACTGAAGGTAGGCGGCCTCCAGTTCGGGGTCGGACGGTGCGCCGTCCTTGCCGAGCGCGGTGAGCCGGGACCAGGTGTCGAGTGAGCGCTGCGCGTCGGTGGAGACCCCGAGCTCGACCGTCATCCGGCTGAACAGCGGCTGATAGTCGGCGAGGTGGGTGTTCAGCAGCGCCGGGCCGCCGGCCTCCGCCGCGGCGCGCAGCCGGCCGGCCGCGACGGCGTGCGGATCGGCGTCCGGATCGCGGTAGCCGGTGGCGGGGTCCCGCGAGTAGTTCGTACCTCCGGCGATCACCACCAGTACCTCGGAGCACCCGGCGAAGGTGACGTCGGCCCCCTTGACGGCCACGGTCCCGGTGGCGCCGGTGACGCCCGCCGCTGCCGCGTAGGCCAGTCCGTTGGAGAACGCGCCCTTCAGCGATGCGGTACGCGCCGCGCCGTCCGCTGTCGCCGTCTCGCCGTGCCATCCGGCCAGGGAGAGCGAGCCGGTATAGCTCCCGCCGCCGCTCTGGGTGAGCCGGACCACGACGACTTCGTCGGGGTGGCTGGCGTAGACCTCGCGCCGGTAGGTGACCCCGCCCAGCCGGTAGGTGACCGCACTGAGTCCATTGCTGAGGTCGAGTGTGCGCCGGTAGTCGGTGACAGCCGTCATCGCATGCGCCGGGATGTCGAGCGAGACCTTCGCCAGCAGTGTGAAACTGCCGAAGTCGTCCGCACCGTAAGGGAATTGACCGTCGCTCTGGAGCGTGTCGTTCAGGCCGCCGGTCCACAGCGTCGCATCGGTGAGGTAGAGCACGTCGTGCGCCGGGTCACCGGTCAGCAGGGCGCCCGTACGGCCGTTCCCGACCGGCAGCCCCTGCTGGATGATCAGACTCTCGCTCGCGGGCGCCGGGTAGTGCAGCCCGGTGGCGGCCGATGCGGGTACGAGCGGGACCCCGTGGCCTTCCCTGCGCGGTGCCGCGGCTGCTGCCGTGAAGGGGCGCAGGCCACCGAGCGCGAGACCGGCGGCGAGAGTTCCGCCCGCTGCCCCCAGAACGCTGCGACGCGACGGTGCTGGTTGTTCCGGGGCGTGGGTCATCTGCCGGTCCCTTCGATGTGGTGTGCCCTGAAGGCACCTCAGGAAGCGACGGAAACGTACGATGTCTGCAAGGGCATGTCAACGCTCTGGGCGGATTCTGTGGTCGGTCGGCAGGGATCCCGTGGCATGAGATCCGATGTATCGCGTTGGAGGGTGCGTGTCGTAGAGGCATGAACACCCGCGGCCCCGGCGTGTGAGCAGAAGCGGGCCGGGGTGGGCGGCGGGCTGCCCGTGCCGACGGCGGAGTCGGACGGCTTCACGGTGCGCCGGGTGCGGCCGGACCGCAGGAACCCGAAAAGGTCCGGAACGACGGCGCACCCCGCGCAGCCGGCTCCGCCTGCCCGACCGGACGGTCGTCCTCGGTCGACGGGGTGGGCTCCGGGCGGTCAGTCACGCCGCAGAGAAACAGAAAGACCCCAGATCGACTGGGGTCTCTGCTGGTGCTGGTGTCCGAGGGGGGACTTGAACCCCCACGCCCGATAAAGGGCACTAGCACCTCAAGCTAGCGCGTCTGCCATTCCGCCACCCGGACAAGGTGTCTGTCTCACGGCCCTGGGCCGTTCCGACGTGGAAAACCATAGCAAACATTGGGAGGTGCTCGATCACGCGCCTGAGTCTGTGAACCGTGTATGACGACCGGTGCCCGCGCTTGGTACCGGGGGTGGCGCGAGCGAGTATGGGGCAGGGGACCACCAGCAGCGACAGTGGGAGGAACAGCGTGAGCGAGTCCAGCAGGGCAGGCACGGAACGGACCGTCTCCGGCGAGGACGAGGTCGTGGACCTCTGTCGTGACCTGATCCGTATCGACACCAGCAACTACGGCGACCACTCGGGGCCGGGGGAGCGGGCCGCCGCCGAGTACGTGGCGGAGAAGCTCGCCGAGGTCGGTCTCGAACCCCAGATCTTCGAGTCCCATCCGGGGCGTGCGTCCACGGTGGCCCGGATCGAGGGGGAGGACCGCTCCCGGCCCGCACTCCTCATCCACGGTCACACCGACGTCGTCCCGGCCAACGCCGACGACTGGACGCACCACCCCTTCGCCGGGGAGATCGTGGACGACTGCGTGTGGGGCCGCGGGGCGGTCGACATGAAGGACATGGACGCGATGACCCTCGCGGTCGTACGGGACAGGCTGCGCAGCGGCCGCAAGCCCCCGCGCGACATCGTGCTGGCCTTCCTCGCCGACGAGGAGGCGGGCGGCACGTACGGCGCGCGCCACCTCGTGGACAACCACCCGGATCTCTTCGAGGGCGTCACCGAGGCGATCGGTGAGGTCGGCGGGTTCTCGTTCACCGTCAACGAGAACCTGCGGCTGTACCTGGTGGAGACGGCGCAGAAGGGCATGCACTGGATGCGCCTCACCGTGGACGGCACGGCGGGCCACGGCTCCATGACCAACAACGACAACGCGATCACCGAGCTCTGCGAAGCGGTGGGACGGCTCGGGCGGCACAAGTGGCCGGTGCGGGTCACCAAGACCGTCCGGTCCTTCCTCGACGAGCTGTCGGACGCGCTCGGCACTCCGCTGGACCCCGAGGACATGGAGGCGACACTCGCCAAGCTCGGCGGCATCGCGAAGATGATCGGCGCGACGCTGCGCAACTCCGCGGCGCCCACGATGCTCGGCGCCGGCTACAAGGTGAACGTCATCCCCGGTCAGGCGACCGCCCACGTCGACGGACGCTTCCTGCCCGGGTACGAGGACGAGTTCCTGACCGACCTGGACAAGCTGCTCGGCCCGCGGGTCAGGCGTGAGGACGTGCACGGCGACAAGGCGCTGGAGACGAACTTCGACGGGGACCTGGTCGACGCCATGCAGGTGGCGCTGAAGGCCGAGGACCCGATCGCGCGGGCGGTGCCGTACATGCTGTCGGGCGGCACCGACGCGAAGTCCTTCGACGACCTCGGTATCCGCTGCTTCGGGTTCGCACCGCTGAAGCTGCCGCCCGAGCTGGACTTCGCGGGCATGTTCCACGGTATCGACGAGCGGGTGCCGGTCGACGGGCTGAAGTTCGGTGTGCGGGTGCTCGACCGTTTCCTGGACAAGTGCTGAACGTGCCGTCCGGGAGCCGGCTTCGGACGTGACCCGGACCTGATCCGCGCCGGTGTGGACGCACCGGACACCCGCGGGCCGCCGGACGCGGTGCGCCCTGGGGAAGGCGCACGGCGCCTTGCCGCTTCGGCATGGGCCGCACCGCAGGTGATCCGGCCGCAGGCGGCGGGGGCACGCTGAAACGGCTTTCCACTAATCGGCTGTATGTGCGTATGCGACCGGAAAGAGTGAATAGGGTGATTGCTTCGTAGCCCCGCAGGGTTCCCCTCGTTACAGGTGGTGCGGTCCGCAGTCTGGGCCGTATTGCCGACTAGGAGGAACTAATGATCAAGAAGGTCGTCGCTGCTGCGGCAGTCACTGGTGGTCTGGTGCTCGCGGGTGCGGGCATGGCCGTCGCTGACGCGGGCGCTCAGGGTGCCGCTGTGCACTCTCCCGGTGTGATCTCGGGCAACGTTGTTCAGGTGCCCGTCCACGTCCCGGTGAACGTGTGCGGCAACACGATCTCCGTGATCGGGCTGCTGAACCCCGCCTTCGGCAACACCTGCGCCAACGTCTGACGTTGTGCCCCCGGCCCGCGAGGGCCGGAAAGCCCCGCCGGCCCCGGAGCGCGCGCCATGCGCTCCGGGGCCGGAGAGGCATTCGGCCCATGGGCAACGAAGTCCGCGGGCTTTTCCGGAAGGTAGAAGGCAGGAAACGAACCTATGCGACAGGTCACGAAGAAAGGCCTGATCACGGTGGCGGCCGCGGGCGGAGTGTTCGCTCTGAGCGGTGGCTACGCGTACGCCGACGCGTCGGCTGACGGAGGCGCTTCGAATTCGCCCGGAGTGCTGTCCGGCAATTCGGTCCAGGCGCCGGTACACGTGCCGGTGAACGTCTGCGGCAATACCGTCGATGTGGTCGGGCTGCTCAACCCCGCGTTCGGCAACAAGTGCGCCAACGTGTCGTCCGCCAAGTCCGGACCCGGTACGTCCCACACCGGGAGCCGGCACGAGGGCAGCGGCCACCACCGCGCCCCCGGTCGGAGCACCGGCGGCGACCAGGGCCACCGGACCGGCGGCAGCCACGGCGGCGGAGCGACGGCGGAGGGCCGCACGACCGGTTCCCCCGGCGTCCTCTCCGGCAACAACGTGCAGCTCCCGCTGGACGTCCCGGTGAACGCCTGCGGCAACAGCGTCGATGTCGTCGGCCTGCTCAACCCCGTCTTCGGCAACGACTGCGCCAACGACGAGAGCACCCCGCCGCCGGTCACCGTCCCGCACCACCCGCAGCACCCGCACCACCCGGCGAAGCCGGCAACGCCGCGCGGCCACACGCCGTCCACCCCGAAGCCCGCGGCACCGCACGCCCCGGTCGCGCAGACCGTCTCGGTGCCCGAGGGCACCGAGCAGCTCGCGCACACCGGTTCTGCTCCGCTCGGGCTGATCATTCCGGCGAGTGCCGGACTGATGCTCGGGGGGATCGTCCTGTACAGGCGGTCCCGGGCAGCCGCGTAACGGGCTGTTGAGCCTGCGCGTATGCGCACGGAAGGGAGCGGGTCCCGCAGTCGCGGGGCCCGCTCCCTTTTCACCACGTGGCGCGCACCTGGCGAATGATCCGCCGGCGCAGCCGCACTCTGCGACTGCCGTCCCGGTGCAGACTCAGTCGGTCCAACTCCCAGTGTCCGTACTCGGCATGGTCGGTGAGCAGGCGGGTCGTGTCCTTGCGGGAGACCCCGCGCGGCACGTACACGTCGACAAATTCGTATTCCGGCATCGCGTCCATTGTGCGGGCAGCGGCCGGGCGGAGCAACGGTCCGGCGGCGCCGCCGCCCCTGTGGCGGCGGCCTCGTCCGGGTACACACCCCTGCACACGTTCCGATGCGCCCCCGGGGGTTTTGCCTGACCATCGACCATTTGGGGACGTTTCCCCAGGTCGGCAGAGAGCCAGTGGTGAATCTTCTGTGCGGGCAGAGGCCCTGTACGGATAGCGTCTGTCCTATGTCTGATGCTGCGCAGCCCACGGCTGCCGAGGTACGCGCCGCCGCCGAGGCGGTCAAAGCCGCGCTGGACCGTCACCTCGACGCGGTCGAAGCCCGTACGGGAGAGGACGATCCGGCCGTTTACAGCGCGTTCAACGCGCTCGCCGCGGCCGCCGAGGTGTACGACGAGAGGCTCTACGACCGGTACGACGAGGTCACTCCCTTCGAGATTCCCGGTGCGGACGACTCGCTGCCTCCGTACGCGGGTCCCGACGACCCGAACGCGCTCACGGTGCTGATCCGGCGGGACTACGCGGTGGTGCAGCCGCAGCGGCTGCTGACGCAGGCTCAGCGCGTCGTGGACCTCGACCCGGAGACCGGCGGCGGGCAGGGCGCCGGGGCTGTCGTGGGCAGCAGTGTGCATGCCGCGCTGGGGGTGTTGTTCGGCGAGTACGAACCGGACGAGATCGCCTCGCGGCACAAGGAGTTCGGCCTGGAGGAGGGCGACTCCACGCTCTGGATCTCGGCGGCGGACGATCTGCCCGAGCCGGGGGAGTGGCTGAGCGCACCGTTCGACCAGGCGGATCCGCAGCAGATCGTGTGCCGGTTCGACGTGAGCTCCGTCTTCGACGACGAGGAGCTGCTCGGTGACGACGACGATGATGATGCCGATGACCCCGGCGATGCCGATGAACCCGCGGCACCGGGGGGTCCGGAGGGCCGGACGGTCTGACCACGGCGCGTGATGTCCGGTGTCAGGGGCTGTCCGGGGCAGCGGCGGCCGGGACTCGCGCCCCGGCCGCCGCTGCCGTACGGCCCAGTTGTCTAGACGACCGCCGGCCGCAGCAGCGTACGCAGCCGGGTGGTGCGCTGCTGCGCGGGGACTTCGGACACCGCGTGGGCAAGTGCCTGGTCGACTCCGTGCACCACCGAGAGGTGCCGTTCGCCGCGCCCGAACGCGGTGTAGATCCAGGGCCTGCTCAGGCCGCCCGCCGCGTCCCCCGGCAGCACCACGACTGCCGCGGGCCACCGGAGCCCGGCAGCCTGGTGCGCTGTGAGTGCCCAGGCGTGCCGCACCGATGCCTCCACCCGGTCCTTCGGTACGACGACGGGTGTGCCGGCGCAGTCCAGGTGCAGGCCGTCGGCGTCCGCAGAGACGACCGTGCCGGGCAGTGTTCTCCCGGGCGCCGGTGTGTAGGCGGCCCGGTCGCCCGGGTCGAAGCCGCCGAAGCGGCCGGGACCGGGGTTGAGTCGCTCCTTGAGCGCGGCGTTGAGGGCGCGGGTGCCGGCCGCGCCGCCGTGCCCAGGGGTGATGACCTGGGTGTCGGACGTCGGCACGCCGATGGCCCTGGGTACGGAGTCGGCGACGAGCTGCACTGTTCTGTGCACCGCCTCACCGGCATCCCGTACGGGGACGATGACGACTTCCTTGCCGGGCGCTGCCACCTGGTTGAGCTCGCCGATCCCGATCCCCGAGACCAGCTCGCCGATGGGCCCCGCGTCGGGGGTGCGGGAAGCCACCTGCGGACAGGCGCGGGCGGCGAGGACATCGGTGAACACCTGACCGGCGCCGGCGGATCCGAGCACGCCGGGATCGCCGCTGAGTACCAGACGGGCGCCGTCGGCCAGCGACTCGACGAGTGCGGCCGCGGTCTCGACATCCAGCTGGGGCCCGTCGAGGACGGCCAGCAGGTCGAGGGCCAGAGCGCCCTCACCGTCCCGTCCCGGCCCCTCCGCACCGGTCAGCAGTCCTGAGACGGTGACGGCCGCCGCCGGGTCGCCGAGGGCTGTCGCCAGCCGCCGCCTGCCGTCGGAGGTATGGGCAGCCGCGTACGCCCGAAGACCCAGTGCACGCGCCGCAGTGACCACCGCCGCGGGTTCGCCGCGGGCGGCCTCGCCGCCGGTGTGGGCGACCAGGCCGTTCTGCGCGACCGCCCGGATCAGTTCGGCGGCCGACGGGGACGGGGCGTTGGCCGCGGCCTGCTCCCAGTCGGGCTGTTCGCCGCCCGGGGTGAGGGTGCTCGCGTTCACCAGCCGGGCCAGCCCGTCCGCCAGGCTCTCCTCGGCGAGCGCGTACCGGTCGAGGCCGAGCAGGACCCTGGCCGGTGCCGCTTCGGCCTCGTCCCCGTCGTCGGCCCGGTCGGGCGCGGCAGTTGTGCCCGGGTCCGGGTCGAGGGCGTCCTGGAAGACCAGCACAGCGCCTTCCGCGACGGCGCTCTGCAGTGCCTGGTCGGGATCAGGTACGGATCGCTCGGCGAGCGCCGCACGGACCGTGTCGGACTCCAGCGCGGTGTGCCCCTGAAGCGCGGCCCGCTCCAGCAGCCAGCCGACCAGCGCGGCGGCCCGCCGCTCGTCGTCCGGCCCGCACGCCGCGCCCAGGAGCGCACGGGCGAAGCCGTCCGCGTGCTCGGGCCGCACCCCGGGGACCGAAAGCAACCGCCAGGGGTCCTCGCGCAAGGCCTCGGCCGCCTGATCGCCGAGCACCTCGGCGGCCCGTACCGCCAGTGAATCCGGGGCGCCGCCCTCGGTGAGGACGGCCCGCACGGACGCCACGGTCGCCGGAGCGGCGCCAGTGACCGCCGGGGCCCCGGGCACCGCGGGGCGTGGCTCCGCGGGCGCGGCGGGCGCGGGACGCCTGGGCTCGGGCGCCGGGGGCGGGAACGAAGCGGCGGACGGCTTCTCGCCGCTCTCCACCGCCCGGACCGCGGCGAGCAGATCGGCGGCACGGCCGCTGAGCTTGGTGCCGGCGTCGATGGGCCCGTCCTTCTCGGCCTTGCGCTGCTCGATCCTGGCGCGCAGCTCGCGCTGGGCGGCCAGTTCGGCCTCGGCCTCGGTGGGAGCCGGAGCCTGCGCGCCCTCGGCCGCCCCAGTGGTGGCGGCCTCTTCGGCGGCGCCGGCTTCCCCGGTGGTCTGCTCCGCCGCCTCGGCCTCTTCGGCGGTCCCGGTCCCCTCCGCAGCCCCGGCCGGCTCGTCGGGACCGGCTTCTCCGGCCGGGCCGGCCGCATCCGGTTTCTCCTCGTCCGGGGCCCCGGCGCCGGACTCCGCCGGCTCGGCCTCCCCGTCCCCACCGCTCCCGGCCGTATCGCTCCCGGCCCTCCCGCCGCCTTCGTGCGCGGCGGTCGCGGTGGCCGGGGCGCTCGGGGCGCCCTCGGCGTCCCCGTCGGTCACGGCGGTCCCGGATACGCTCGCCGGAACGGCTTCGGCTTCGGCGCCGGGAGCGGCCTCGGCCCCGGTGCTGGCCTCGGTGTCGAGGTGGTCCGTACTCACAGCTCGGTCCAGTCCTGGTCGGGATAACGGTGAACGGGCTCCGACACGTCGTCGAGCGCCCGGCAGATCTCGTCAGGAAGACTAAGCGTCTCCACTGACAATGCCGCCGCGAGCTGCTGCGCGTTGCGCGCGCCGATGATCGGGGCGACCACTCCGGGACGGTCCCGGACCCAGGCGAGCGCAACCTGGAGCGGAGTGGTCGCGAGCCCGTCGGCCGCCGTGACGACCGCGTCGACGATCCTGCTCGCGGCTTCGTCCAGATAGGGCGCGACGAAGGGTGCCAGCTGCTCCGACGCCCCGCGCGAGTCCGCCGGAGTCGCATGCCGGTACTTGGCGGTGAGCACCCCCCGCCCGAGCGGCGACGACGGGAGGAGCCCCACACCCAGATCCACCGCGGCGGGCAGCACCTCGCGCTCCACCCCGCGCTGGAGCAGCGAGTACTCCATCTGCGTACTGGCCAGGCGGGTCCTGACGCCCGGCGCGGCGAGCTGCCAGGTGGCGGCCTTGGCCAGCTGCCACCCGGAGAAGTTGGACAGGCCCGCGTACCGTGCGCGCCCGCTGGCGACCGCGATGTCCAGCGCCTGGAGCGTCTCGTCCAGGGGGGTCTCCGGGTCGAAGGCGTGGACCTGCCACAGATCCACGTAGTCGGTCCCCAGCCGCTCCAGCGACGCGTCCAGCGCCGCCAGCAGATGCCCGCGTGAGCCGTCGAACCGGCGATAGGGATCGGGCACGCTGCCCGCCTTGGTGGCGATGACCAGATCGCGGCGGGGTATCAGGCGTTCGCAGAGCTGCCCGAGCAGGTACTCGGCGTCGCCGTCTCCGTACACATCGGCCGTGTCGACGAGTGTGCCGCCGGCCTCCCAGAACGCCTTCAACAGGTCCGCGGCGTCGTGCTCATCGGTGCTCCTTCCCCAGGTGAGAGTGCCGAGCCCGATCCGGGATACGCGCAGGCCCGTGCGGCCGAGATGCCTCTGCTCCATGGGCGCTGAGAGTACTGGCAGCGGGGCCGCGCGGTGGAGGCCTGTGGACAACCACCCCTGACGGATCCCGTCACCGCGCGCTAGAGTCCGCGGAACAGGGACGTTACTCATCAGTAAGGGAGCGGTCATGCGGCTCGGAATCAACCTCGGCTACTGGGGCGCCGGGATGGACGGCGACAACCTCGCCGTGGCTCAGGAGGCCGACCGGCTCGGCTACGACGTCTGCTGGGCGGCCGAGGCGTACGGCTCGGACGGTCCCACCGTGCTCTCCTGGGTCGCCGCCAGGACCGAGCGGATCGACGTGGGCTCCGCGATCTTCCAGATCCCGGCCAGGGCGCCCGCCATGACCGCGATGACCGCGGCCACCCTCGACTCGCTCTCCGGCGGCCGTTTCCGGCTCGGCCTCGGTGTCTCGGGGCCGCAGGTCTCCGAGGGCTGGTACGGCGTCAAGTTCGACAAGCCGCTCTCGCGCACCCGTGAGTACGTGGAGATCGTCCGCAAGGCCATGTCGCGCGAGCGCCTCTCCTACGAGGGCGAGCACTGGACGCTGCCGCTGCCCGACGGCCCCGGCAAGCCCATCAAGCTCACCGTTCACCCGCAGCGCGAGCACATCCCGCTCTACATCGCGGCGATCGGCCCCAAGAACCTGGAGCAGACCGGTGAGATCGCCGACGGCGCGCTGCTGATCTTCCCGTCGGCCGAGCACCTGGAGGCCACCGCGATCACTCCGCTGCGTGCGGGCCGCGAGAAGGCCGGGCTCACGATGGACGGCTTCGACGTCTGCCCGACCGTGCCGCTCGCGGTGGGCGACGACGTTCCCGCGCTGGCCGACACGTTCCGCCCGTACACGGCGCTGTACGTGGGCGGCATGGGCAGCCGCAAGCAGAACTTCTACAACAAGCTCGCGCAGCGCATGGGGTACGAGAAGGAGGCCGCCGAGATCCAGGAGAAGTACCTGGCGGGCGACAAAACCGGTGCGGCAGCCGCCGTACCGCATCAGCTGATCGACCAGACAACGCTGCTCGGCCCGGTGGACCGCATCGCCGACGGGATGCAGGCCTACGCGGCGGCCGGGGTCACCACACTGACGCTGGCCCCCGCGGGATTCACGCTCGACGAGCGGCTGGCCGCGCTCCGCGCCGGTACGGAGGCACTGGAGCGGGCGGGGCTCGCGTAGGTCCTGTCCGGCGGAGACGCCGCCGGGACCAGGAGGGGTCTGCGGCCGTGGTGGGGGCTCGGGGGTCTTCCCCGCCACGGCCGTCGTGCTGAACAACGCCTCAGGGGCCGCTCGGTTACGCCCTGGAGCGTGGGGCGGCGTACCACCTTTCGGCCCAACCGGGCAGGGGCACACATTGCCGGTCTACCGATATCGCATTTGACTCGTACCGTCAGGTATCGGCATGGAGGTGGCAGTGATGCTTTCCGCGCGGAGCGTTTTCCAGGAGATCGTCGGCAGCGACGACGCCTTCCGGCTCTTCTGCTCCATCGCAGCCGGCGGGGAGGCGCAGGGCGGCTGGGAGAACGGCCGCATCGCCGAGCTGGCGCCGCACAGCATGAGCGCCCTCGCTCCGAAGATCGCCAGGCACGGCGCCGACGAGGACAAACACGGCCGGATCTTCCACGCCCTCCTCAAGAAGCGCGGACTGGATCCCGTGGAGGTGCCCGCCGATACCGACTACACGATGCTGCTCGAACGCAGGGGCGTCGGACTGGGCCACCGCCGGCTGCGCGGCGGCGAGCGGCTGACCGAGCGGGAGATCGTTGTCTACCTCGCGCACAGCAGGGTGACCGAACAGCGTGCCTCCGGACAGATGAACACCCTGGTGCGCTACCTCGGGGACCAGCCGGACATCGGACGTGCCGTGCGCATGATCTGCCGGGACGAGGACAACCACCTCGCCTACTGCCACGAGGAACTGCTGCGCCTCGCCGCCCGGGGCCATGCCCGCACCATCCACGCCGTACTGCGGGAGAGCGCGCTGGAGGAGATCCGGGTGTACCGGGACGTCGGTCTCGCCGTGATGGAGCGGATGGGCCGCCTGCTCGGCTGGCCGAAAGGCAGATCGGCCGCGCTGGCAGCCGGTATCCACGGGCTGTACGCCTATGAGCGGGCGGGCGGCTGGCGCCGGTCGGTGAGCCTCACCATGCCTGAGCGGCGCAACGCGCTGGGCGGCCCTGCGACGCCCCTGACGGCCGAGTTCGCCTGAGCCGCAGGCGCGGGGCCATCAGGTCCGCAGCGGCCGCCCGAGGGGCGCCCGCCCGCTTTGCCTCAGAGCCACCCGCGGCGCTTGAACTGCCGGTAGAGGGCGAAGACGACCGCCACCATCACGGCGATCACCGTGGGATAGGACCAGGTCCACCCGAGCTCGGGCATGTGCTCGAAGTTCATCCCGTAGATTCCCGCCACCATCGTCGGCACCGCAGCCATCGCCGCCCAGGCGGAGATCTTCCGCATGTCGTCGTTCTGCCGCACGCCCATCTGTGCCAGATGGGCGGACAGGATGTCGGACAGCAGCCGGTCCAGCCCTTCCACCTGCTCGTTGGCGCGGATCAGATGGTCGCTCACGTCCCGGAAGAACGGCTGCGAGTGCTCGTGCACGAACGGCACCCCCGCCCCCGCGAGCCGGGTCATGGGAGCGGACAGCGGCCCACTGGCACGGCGGAATTCGAGTACCTGCCGCTTGAAGGTGTAGATCCGCGACGCGACGTTCTTCGAGTCGCCGCCGCTGGGCGCGAAGACCTGGGCCTCCAGCTCCTCGAGGTCGGTCTGGAGCTCCGCGGCCACGTCGATGTAGTGGTCGACGACCGTGTCGCTGACCGCGTAGAGGATGGCGGTCGGCCCGTGCTTGAGCACCTCGTGCTCCTGCTCGAGCCGTTTGCGCACGGCCGCGAGCGGGGCGCCCTCACCGTGCCGCACCGTCACCACGAAGGAGTCACCGAGGAAGACCATCAGCTCGTCCGTGGTCACGGTGTCGCTCTCGGTGTCGTACATCACCGGCTTGAGCACCATGAAGAGCGTCTCGTCGTACACCTCCAGCTTGGGTCGCTGGTGGGCCCGCAGGGAGTCCTCCACGGCCAGCTCATGCAGCCCGAACTCACTGCTGACCAGGTCGAATTCCTGCTGCGACGGCTCGTGCAGGCCGAGCCAGAGGAAGGCGTTCCCGTCCGCGCGCGCTTCGGCCAGGGCATCGGAGAGATCCGAGGGCCCCTCGACGCGGCGTCCGTCCCGGTAGATGGCGCAATCGACTATCACGGCGCGCATTCTTCCCTGGCCGGGCGGCTCGTGCACGCACGGGGGGCCGCACTCCCGCCGCGCCGGGGGCCGCACGTAGGCTGGCCGCCATGGCCACGCTGATTCTTGTACGCCACGGACGCTCCACCGCCAACACCTCCGGAGTGCTCGCGGGCCGGACTCCGGGTGTCTCCCTCGACGAGCGGGGTGTGACCCAGGCGGCAGCCCTGCCGGACCGCCTGGCGGGGCTCCCCCTCGCCGCCGTGGTCACCAGCCCGCTCCAGCGCTGCCGGGAGACCGTCGCGCCGCTGCTGGCCGCCAGGCCGGAGCTGCCCACGCACACCGACGACCGCATCAGCGAGTGCGACTACGGCGACTGGTCGGGGCGCAAACTCGCCGAACTCGGCGACGAGCCGCTGATGAAGACCGTGCAGCAGCACCCGTCGGCCGCCGCGTTCCCCGGCGGTGAGTCGATGCGTGCGATGCAGGCGCGTGCGGTGGAAGCCGTACGGGACTGGAACGCCCGGGTCGACGCCGAGCACGGCGAGGACGCGGTGTACGCGATGTGTTCGCACGGCGACATCATCAAGTCGGTGATCGCCGACGCCCTCGGGATGCATCTCGACCTCTTCCAGCGGATTCACGTCGATCCGTGTTCCCTCACGGCCATCCGCTATACCGCGGTGCGGCCGTTCGTCCTGCGGCTGGGCGACACCGGTGAGTTCGGCTCGCTGGCTCCGCGTGAGAGCGGTTCGGGATCGGACGCGGCTGTCGGTGGTGGCGCGGGCGCACCGTGATCGCTCCGCGCAGTAGGGTGGGCGGGCCGTAATCCGGACCACCCCGCAGCCGAACCCCATGGAGATCAGGACGTGTCCCGTCAGGTGTACTTCTACGACCCGCCGGACCGCTTCGTTGCCGGTACGGTCGGGCTGCCTGGGCGCCGTACGTTCTTCCTGCAGGCCTCGTCCGGGCCCCGCGTCACCAGCGTGGCCCTGGAGAAGACGCAGGTGGCCGCGCTCGCCGAGCGCATCGACGAACTGCTCGACGAGGTGGTGCGCAGGACCGGGGGCAACTCCCCGGTGCCGGCCGCCGCACCGTCCGGGACCGGTGACACCGCCCCGCTGGACGCCCCCGTCGAGGAGGAGTTCCGCGTCGGCACGATGGCACTGGCGTGGGACGGCGACGAACAGCGCATGATCATCGAGGCCCAGGCGCTCGTCGAACTGGAGGCGGACACCGACGAAGACCTTGCGGAGGCCGAGGAACGGCTCCTCCAGGACGACGAGAACGGCCCGCCGATGCTGCGCGTACGGCTGACCGGGGCGCAGGCCAGGTCCTTCGCCAAGCGCGCGCTCGACGTCGTCAACGCGGGACGGCCGCCGTGCCCGCTGTGCAGCCTGCCGCTCGACCCGGAGGGACATGTATGCCCGCGCCAGAACGGATACCGCAGGGGGGCGTGACGGACACCCGACTCCTCCTGGAGGGGGAGCTGACGGTCCGCGGCCGGGTGCGCGAGGCTTCGAACGCGGTGCTCTACTGTTCGGTCGCGTACGAGGGCCGGGAAGCGGCCTGCGTGTACAAGCCGGTCGCCGGTGAGCGGCCGCTGTGGGACTTTCCCGACGGCACCCTCGCCCAGCGGGAGGTGGCCGCGTACGAGGTCTCCGAAGCGACCGGGTGGGGGTTCGTGCCCCCGACGGTGCTGCGTGACGGGCCGTACGGCGAGGGCATGTGTCAGCTGTGGATCGAGTCCGCCGCCGAACCGTCGCTGCTGGCCCTCGTCGAGGAGGAAGAGCCCGCCGAAGGGTGGAAGGCCATCGCCTTCGCCGAGGTGGGCGAAGGGCGGACGGCGCTCCTGGTGCACGCCGACGACGAACGGCTGCGGCGGCTCTCGGTGCTCGACGCAGTGATCAACAACGGCGACCGCAAGGGCGGTCATCTGCTGCCGACCGGCGAGGGGCGGCTCTACGGCATCGACCACGGGGTCACCTTCAACGCCGACGACAAACTGCGGACGCTGCTGTGGGGGTGGGCGGGCGAACCGCTGACTCCGGAGACGGCCGCGGTGCTGGACCGGCTGGCGGAAGCGCTGGCGCCCGGCAGCGAGCTCGCGGACCGGCTGGCGGGGCTGATCACCGGGGCAGAGCTGGCGGCGCTGCGCGGGCGCGTGGAGGCCTTGCGCGAGGCCGGTCTGCACCCGGCTCCGAGCGGGGAGTGGCCGGCGATCCCATGGCCGCCGGTCTAGCCCTGCGGCGGCACATCGGCACGCCGCGGCACGGGATCGCGCGACGCGACGGCTCCTGACACCCGTGTTCGCCTCCTGCGCAAGGGTGCCGATTCGGCCAACGTCACTACTCCGGTTCGTTTCCGGAACTGGTGTCCGGTTACGCTCGTGTACATGTATGCCTGGCCCGCTTCTGAGGTTCCCGCCCTGCCCGGCAAGGGCGCCGACCTCCAGATCCACTCCACCGCGACCGGCGGACGAGTCACCCTCGACCCCGGCCCCGTCGCCCGCATCTACGTGTGCGGCATCACGCCGTACGACGCGACCCACATCGGTCATGCGGCGACCTACAACGCGTTCGACCTCGTGCAGCGCGTGTGGCTCGACACCAAGCGGCAGGTCCACTACGTCCAGAACGTGACGGACGTGGACGATCCGCTGCTGGAGCGGGCCGTCCGCGACGGTGAGGACTGGACCGAGCTCGCGGAGCGCGAGACGGCGCTGTTCCGTGAGGACATGACCGCGCTGCGCATGCTTCCGCCGAAGCACTACATCGGCGCGGTCGAGGCCATCCCGGGCATCGTGCCGCTCGTCGAGCGGCTGCGGGACAGCGGAGCGGCCTACGACCTCGAAGGCGACGTCTACTTCTCCGTGGAGAGCGACACGCACTTCGGCGAGGTGTCGAACCTGGACGCGGAAGCGATGCGGCTGCTCTCGGCCGAGCGGGGCGGTGACCCCGAGCGGCCCGGCAAGAAGAACCCGCTGGACCCGATGCTCTGGCTGGGTGCCCGTGAGGGCGAGCCGAGCTGGGACGGCGGCTCCCTGGGCCGTGGCAGGCCCGGCTGGCACATCGAGTGTGTCGCCATCGCCCTCGACCACCTCGGAATGGGCTTCGACGTCCAGGGCGGCGGGTCCGACCTCGCCTTCCCGCACCACGAGATGGGCGCGTCGCACGCCCAGGTGCTGACCGGCGAGCACCCGTTCGCCCAGGCCTATGTGCACGCCGGCATGGTCGCCCTGGACGGCGAGAAGATGTCCAAGTCCAAGGGCAATCTGGTCTTCGTGTCGAAGCTGCGTCACGACGGGGTGGATCCGGCGGCGATCCGGCTGAGCCTGCTGGCCCATCATTACCGCTCCGACTGGGAGTGGACGGACCAGGTCCTCCAGGACGCGGTGGAGCGGCTCGCGCGCTGGCGCGCCGCCGTCTCGCGGCCCGACGGCCCCTCCGCCGACGCCCTGGTCGAGGAGATCAGGCAGGCGCTCGCCGACGATCTCGACGCACCGGCCGCACTGCGCGCCGTCGACCGCTGGGCCGCACTTCAGCAGTCCGGCGGCGGTACGGACGAGGGTGCGCCCGGTGTCGTGTCGCGCGCTGTCGACGCCCTGCTCGGAGTGGCCCTGTAAAGGAGAGGTCCTGAGAGAGGCCGTCTTCGCCCCTTCCGCCCCCGGATTCCTCCGTATGGACTCCGGGGGCGGTCCCGTTCCATGGCGCGGCTGCCGGGCCCTGGGACCGCAGCGGAGAGGGGCGGTGCGCCGCACGCACCGCCCCTCTCCCGCAGTCAAGGACCCCGCCGGGCTCACTCCTCGGGGGAGTCCTCCGGGCCGGTCTCGTCGTCCGTCGGCCTGCCGCTGCCCGGCTCGGGCCGCTGGGGTTTCGGCGGTCTGGACCTGCTGCCGGGGGACGGGCCGTCACGCAGGTAGCTGCTCCCCTCACCGCCGTCCGTCGCGTGCCCGCCGCCCGCCAGGCCGGGACCAGGACCGCCGTCCCGGCGGCGCAGATACCGCTCGAACTCCCGCGCGATGGCTTCACCGGACGCCTCGGGGAGCTCCGCGGTGTCGCGCGCCTCCTCCAGCGTCTGGACGTACTCCGCCACCTCGCTGTCCTCGGCGGCCAGTTGGTCCACCCCTACCTGCCACGCCCGTGCGTCCTCGGGCAGCTCGCCCAGCGGGATCCGCAGGTCGATCAGGTCCTCCAGCCGGTTCAGCAGGGCGAGCGTCGCCTTCGGGTTGGGGGGCTGTGACACGTAGTGCGGGACCGCGGCCCACAGGCTCACCGCGGGCACGCCGGCATGGGTGCACGCCTCCTGGAGGATGCCGACGATGCCGGTCGGCCCCTCGTACCGTGTCTCCTCCAGGTCCATCGTCCGGGCCAGATCCGCGTCCGACGTGACTCCGCTGACCGGCACCGGCCTGGTGTGCGGGGTGTCGCCGAGCAGTGCGCCCAGGATCACCACCATCTCGACGCCCAGCTCGTGGGCGAAGCCGAGGATCTCGTTGCAGAACGAGCGCCAGCGCATGGACGGTTCGATCCCGCGGACCAGTACCAGGTCGCGGGGCTTGTCACCGGTCACCCGGATCACGGAGAGCCGGGTCGTCGGCCAGGTCACCTTGCGTACCCCGCCGTCCAGCCACACCGTGGGCCGGTTGACCTGGAAGTCGTAGTAGTCCTCGGCGTCGAGCGCCGCGAACACCTCGCCCTTCCATTCCCGGTCCAGGTGCGCGACCGCGGTGGAGGCTGCGTCGCCGGCGTCGTTCCAGCCCTCGAACGCGGCCACCATGACCGGGTCGATCAGCTCGGGAACCCCCTCGAGCTCGATCACCCAGTGCCTCCCTCCGAAGTTCTTCTCGTACGCATCAACCTTACGGCTTCCCGGGTACCCCGACGCAGCCCTTGCGCACGCCCCCGTTCATCCCGACCTGCGGTACACCGGGCAATCGCCGACGGGCCGAGCCGTTCCGACAGTCTGCCCATATCGCGCCGATTCATCCGAGCTGTACCGGCAAATCTCGTCTCACCTCTGGACGGTGGGGCATGTGCGGCGCTATACATCGGATGACAAATTAAAGGTCCGATGTTCTGACCGGTTCTCGCCGAGGCAGTTCTCATCAAGCCGGTTCTCATCAAGCCGGTTCTTACCAAGTCAGTTCTTACCAAGGGAGTGTGGATGAGTCCGACCGTCACGGGGTTCGAGGTCCACGACATCCGATTCCCCACCTCGGAACAGCTCGACGGCTCGGACGCCATGAACCCGGATCCCGACTACTCGGCGGCCTATGTGGTGCTCCGCACCGACGCGCCGGGCGGTGCCGAGGGGCATGGCTTCTGTTTCACCATCGGGCGCGGCAACGACGTCATCGCCGCCGCCATCGAAGCACTGCGGCCCTACGTGGAAGGACGGCCCGCGCCGCTCACCGCCGCCGGTCTCTCGGCGCTCCACCACGACCTCACGCACGACTCGCAGTTGCGCTGGCTCGGCCCCGAGAAGGGGGTGATGCACATGGCGGCGGGCGCGGTCATCAACGCCGCCTGGGACCTGGCGGCGAGCGTGGCGGGCAAGCCGGTCTGGGAGTTCCTCGCCGGTATGACACCGGAGGAGCTCGTCTCGCTCGTCGACTTCCGCTATCTGTCCGACGCCCTCACCCCCGACGACGCGCTCGCCATCCTGCGCGCCGCCGAGCCCGGCCGTACCGAGCGGGCCGCCCGCCTCCGCGCCGACGGCTACCCCGCGTACACCACCTCACCCGGCTGGCTCGGTTACTCCGACGAGAAGCTGGTCCGGCTCGCCCAGGAGGCGGTCGCCGCGGGCTTCGGACAGATCAAGCTGAAGGTCGGCGCCGACCTCGATGACGACGTCCGCAGAATGAAGCTGGCGCGCGCGGCCGTCGGCCCCGGCATCCGGGTGGCGGTCGACGCCAACCAGCGCTGGGACGTCGCGGACGCCCTGCGGTGGATGGACGCGCTCGCACCCTACGACCCGCACTGGATCGAGGAGCCGACCAGCCCCGACGACATCCTCGGTCACGCGGCCGTACGCGCCGGCCAGCCCGTGAAGGTCGCCACCGGGGAGCACGTCGCCAACCGGGTCGTCTTCAAGCAGCTGCTCCAGGCGGGCGCAGTCGACTTCGTCCAGATCGACGCGGCGCGGGTCGCCGGAGTCAACGAGAACCTCGCGATCCTGCTGCTCGCGGCCAAGTTCGGCATCCCGGTCTGCCCCCACGCGGGCGGCGTCGGGCTGTGCGAACTCGTCCAGCACCTGGCGATGTTCGACTACGTCGCCGTGTCGGGCAGCCAGGAAGACCGCGTCATCGAGTACGTGGACCACCTGCACGAACACTTCACCGACCCCGCGGTGATCGAGGCGGGACGCTACCGGGCGCCCCGCGCGCCGGGCTTCTCCGCCCGGATGCACCCCGCTTCCCTCGCCGCACACCGCTACCCCGACGGGCCCGTCTGGCAGGCCCGCCGCACCACCGAGGAGGTCAACTCGTGACCACTGCACGCGACTTCGAAGGGCTCGGCGCCCTGGTCACCGGCGGAGCTTCCGGCATCGGAGCCGCCATCGCCACCGAACTGCTGGCCCGGGGCGCCCGGGTCGCCGTACTCGACCGCGAGACAGACGGTGCGCCGGACGGAGCCCTCGCGCTCAAGGCGGACGTCACCGACGACGGCGCGGTACGGGAGGCGGTCGACGCGGCAGCGGCCGAATTCGGCGCGCTGCACACCGTGGTGTCCAACGCGGGCATCGGCGCCGTGGGTACCGTCGCCGACAACTCGGACGAGGAGTGGCAGCGCGTCCTGGACATCAACGTCCTCGGCATGGTCCGCACCGCCCGCCACGCACTGCCGCACCTGCGCCGCTCGGCCGCCGACCGCCCGGGGTGCGTCTCGGTCACCCACACCTGCTCGATCGCCGCGACCGCCGGACTGCCGCAGCGCGCCCTCTACAGCGCGAGCAAGGGCGCGGTCCTCTCGCTGACCCTGGCCATGGCCGCCGACCACGTCCGGGAGGGCATCCGGGTCAACTGCGTCAACCCCGGTACCGCGGACACACCGTGGGTCGGGCGCCTGCTCGGCCAGGCCGACGACCCGGCGGCCGAGCGCGCGGCGCTCAACGCCCGCCAGCCCACCGGACGCCTGGTCACCGCCGGAGAGGTGGCGGCGGCCGTCCTCTACCTCGCGAGCCCCGCGGCGGCGGCCGTGACAGGGACGGCACTCGCGGTCGACGGCGGAATGCAGGGACTGCGCCTGCGCCCCGCCGGCAGCTGAGGACGTTCCGGGCAGACCGAACGGGCACACGGGCCGGGCGGCCGGACCGTACGGCCGACAGAGCATCAAGCGCCACTATCAAGGACGGGACACCAATGAGAGTGCGTACAACGAGTGCGGCGGCCTGCGCCGTACTGCTGGCCGTGACAGCGCTCGCGGGCTGCAACCGCGACTCCGGCAGCGACTCGGCCGACAAGAAGGTCGGCATCGACCTGCCGCGCAGCGACAGCGACTTCTGGAACTCCTACCAGCAGTACGTCAAGAAGGGCGTCGCGGCGGGTGATGTCAAGGCGCTCCCGCTGACCAACTCGCAGAACGACATCGGCAAACTGGTCGCCAACGTCCAGACGTTCAGCGACCAGGGCGCCAAGGCCGTCGTGATGGCACCGCAGGACACCGGGGCCATCGCCTCGACGCTGCAGAACCTCAACCGGAAGAAGATCCCCGTCATCAGTGTCGACACCCGCCCCGACAAGGGCGACGTCTACATGGTGGTGCGTGCCGACAACCGCGCCTACGGCGAGAACGCCTGCAAGTACCTCGGCAAGCAGCTGAAGGGCAAGGGGAAGGCCGTCGAGTTCCAGGGCGACCTGTCGTCGATCAACGGCCGGGACCGCTCGGTGGCCTTCAAGTCGTGCATGACCAAGAACTTCCCCAAGATCAAGGTCTTCGAGCTGGCCACCGACTGGAAGGGCGACGTCGCATCGGCCAAGCTCCAGTCCACCCTGGCCGCCAACCCCGACATCAACGGCATATACATGCAGGCGGGCGGTGTCTTCCTGCAGCCCACGCTCGCACTCCTGGAGCAGAAGAAGCTGCTGAAGCCGGCCGGCACCAAGGGCCACATCACGATCATCTCCAACGACGGCATCCCGGAGGAGTTCGACGCGATCAAGGCCGGCAAGATCGACGCGACCATCTCCCAGCCCGCCGACCTCTACGCGAAGTACGCGCTGTACTACGCCAAGGCGGCCGTCGACGGCAAGACCTTCAAGACGGGTCCGACGGACCACGACTCCACCATCATCAAGATCCCGAACGGCTACGAGGACCAGCTCCCCGCGCCGCTCGTGACCAAGGCCAATGTGAACGACCCGAAGCTGTGGGCCAACCAGCTCGGGAAGAAGAACTGACGATGCCGGACGTACCCGCGATCCACGCGCAGGGCATCACCAAACGCTTCGGTCCCACCGTCGCACTCGACGATGTCCGCCTGACGGTCCAGCCCGGTGAGTCGCACGCCCTGGTCGGGCGCAACGGCGCCGGCAAGTCCACCCTCGTCGGTGTCGTCACCGGCCTCCACAAGCCGGACGCGGGCACGGTCACGTTCAGTGGTGAGCCCGCGCCCGCGTTCGGCGACACCATGGCCTGGCAGTCGAAGGTCGCCTGTGTCTACCAGAAGTCCATGGCCGTCCCCGATCTCACCGTGGCCGAGAACCTCTTCCTCAACAACTTCGGCACCCGCCGCGGTGAGAAGGGCGGCCGCTGGATCAGCTGGGCCCGTCTGCGCAAGCGGGCCGAGGCGCTGCTCGCCGAGTACGGGGTGAACGTCGACCCCAACACCCGGGCGAAGGATCTCTCCGTCGAGCAGGTGCAGTTCGTGGAGATCGCCCGCGCGCTGTCGTTCGGCGCCCGGCTGATCATCCTCGACGAACCGACGGCGCAGCTCGACGCACGCGGGATCCAGAGCCTGTTCACCAAGCTCAGGGACCTCCAGAGCCAGGGTGTGGCGTTCCTGTTCATCTCCCACCACCTCCAGGAGGTGTACGAGCTGTGCACGGCCGTGACGGTCTACCGCGACGCCCGGCACGTTCTGACGGCGCCCGTCGCCGACCTGGGCAAGGCCGATCTGGTCGCCGCGATGACCGGCGAGTCGGCGGCCGGGCCGGTGGCCTGGCATGCGGCGCCCGGTGCGAAGCAGGCCGCGGGGGTGCAGCCGGCCGGGCCGGTGCTGCGTACCGAAGGGCTCGCCCTCGACGGTGAGTTCGAGCCTCTGGACATCGAGGTGCACCCCGGCGAGGTGCTCGGTATCGCCGGGGCCGCCGCCAGTGGCAACACGGCGCTGGGCGAGACACTCGTCGGCATGCGCAGGGCCACGTCCGGACGGGTCTCCGTCCGTGGCCGTGCTGTACGGGCGGGAAGCGTGCCGCACGCGCTGGACGCGGGAATCGGCTACATCCCCGAGGACCGGCACCGCCAAGGGCTGGTGCTGGAACGCAGCGTGGCGGAGAACGCCACCCTGACCGTCGCCGGCCAGCTGGGGCCGTGGGGGACCGTACTGCCCTCCCGCACCCGTGAGTTCGCGCGAAGCATGATCTCCTCGCTCGACATCAAGACCACCGGCCCCGACCAGAAGGTCTCCGGGCTCTCGGGCGGCAACCAGCAGAAAGTGGTGGTCGCCCGTGCGCTGGCCCGCAACCCCAGCACCCTGGTCGCGGTACGGCCGACGGCCGGAGTGGACATCAGGTCCAAGGACTCGCTCCTGGGTGTGGTGAGGCGGGTCGCCGACGAGGGCAACGCGGCCGTGATCATCTCCGACGAACTCGACGACCTGCGCGTGTGCGACAGGGTGGTCACGCTCTTCCACGGGCGGGTCGTCGCCGAATACGACAGCGGGTGGACGGACGGGGAACTGGTCGCCGCCATGGAAGGTGTGGGGGAGCGGGCATGACCGACACGATCCGGCCGGTACCGGCCGAGACGGCCAGGGACCAGGTGAGCCCGGTGCGCGCCAGGCTGGCGCTGATCCGATGGAGCGACTTCTCGCTCGTGCCGGTGATCCTGGTGCTGATGGTGATCGGATTCATCGTCTCGCCGGTGTTCCTGACATCGCAGAACCTGATCAACGTCATCCAGCAGTCGTCCGAACTCAGCCTGCTGGTGCTCGCCCAGGCCTTCATCCTCATCTGCGGGCGCATGGACCTGTCGCTTGAGTCGACGATCGGTATCGCGCCGGTCATCGCGCTGTGGCTGGTCCTTCCGTCGTCGGGCGACCGCTTCACCGGACTGGGGCTGCTGCCCGCGTGGACGGCGATCCCGCTCTGCCTGCTCGCGGGCCTGGCGATCGGCGCCTTCAACGGCTTTCTGATGCTCAAGCTGCGCGTCAACGGTTTCATCGCGACGCTCGGCATGCTGATGATGCTCCGCGGGCTGCACATCGGGATCACCGAGGGCAAGTCGATCATCGATGTCCCGGCGTCGTTCAGCTACCTGGGCAGGGCTTCCTGGCTCGGCGCCCCCGCCGCGGTCTGGATCTGCCTGGCGCTGTTCGCGATCGGCGGGGCCGCGCTGGCCTGGACCCGGCACGGCCGGTCGCTGTACGCGATCGGCGGCAACCCGGAGGCGGCCCGCGCCGCCGGTATCCGGGTGGACCGGATCACCTGGATCGTGCTGGCGATCGGCGGGCTGCTGGCGGCCTTCGCCGGAATCCTCTACACCGGCCACTACGGCTCGGTGGGCGCCGCACAGGGCAAGGACATGATCTTCCAGGTCATGGCCGCCGCCGTCATCGGCGGCATCGGGCTGAAGGGCGGGCGGGGCACGATCTTCGGCGCACTCACCGGTGTGCTGGCCCTGCAGCTGGTGGTCAATGTGATGACGCTCGCCGGCGTGCCCGGCCAGTGGGAGACGTTCCTCAACGGCGCGATCATCATCATCGCGCTGATCGCCTCCCGCTTCGCGAGCGGTGAGGAGCAGGACTGACCGCTGTGCCTCCGGGACCGGGCCGCGGAGGCCCGGTCCCGCCCGGCACCGGACTCACAGCGTCGAGCGGAGCCACTGCTCGACGCTGGCGATGTGCACGGTCGCCCAGGACCGGGCCGCTTCGGCGTCCCGGTCCCTGAGTGCTGTCAGGATGGCGCGGTGCTCGTGGAGGGTACGGCTCACCGCGTCCTCCTGGGTCAACCCGCGCCACACCCGGGCGCGGGTGGTGGGCCCCGAGAGGCTGTCGAGCAGCGAGCAGAGGACCGAATTCCCCGAGCTCTGCACGATGCCCCGGTGGAACTCCAGGTCGCAGGCGACCAGCTCCTCCACGGACGGCTGCGGGCCGAGCGCGTCCAGCTGGGCGCTGAGCGTCTCCAGCTCCTCCTCGCCGATGCGGTGTGCGGCCATCGCGGTGGCGGCCGGCTCCAGGATGCGCCGGACGGCCAGGAATTCGAGCACGGTGTCGTCCCGGTGGAAGTCCACGACGAAGCTCATCGCTTCGAGCAGCAGCTGCGGGTCGAGGCTCGTGACGTACGTACCGTCGCCCTGCCGTACGTCCAGGATGCGGATCAGCGACAGCGCGCGCACCGCCTCGCGCAGCGAGTTGCGCGAGAGGCCGAGCTCCGCCGCGAGCTCGCTCTCCTTGGGCAGCCGGTCGCCGGGCCGCAGTGCGCCCGAGACGATCATTTCCTTGATCTTCTCGATGGCCTCGTCGGTCACAGCCATGGGAACCTCGCCTCAACAGACATCCGATGTATCTGCTGATTATGGCTCCTCCGCGGCCGCTCGCGCACGCGGGTCCGCGTATCCGGCCCGATCCGTCCTGACGGGCCCCGTACGCCGGTGGTCCGTGACCGATATTATTTCAGGGCTAAGGTTTCATCTTTACGTGATGTGTGAGCGGGGACAGGGAGGCTGCGGCGCATGGCCGGGAAGAAGGCGGCGGGGGCATACCGGGACGCTGTCGCGTCCATCGTGGGCGACTGGGCGAGGGAGCGGCCCGAGCTGGACACCGCACCGCTGGAGGTCCTCGCCCGACTGCACCGCACCTTCCTCCGGTACAGCGCCCGGCTCACCACCGCGATCGACCGGCACGGGCTCTCGGTGGCGGGCTTCGACGTACTGACCGCACTGCGCAGGGCCGGTGCCCCCTACCGGCTGACGGCGGGCCAGCTCGCCGACTCGGGGCTGGTCTCGTCAGCGGGGGTGACGCTGCGGATCGACCGGCTGGAGAAGGACGGTCTGATCGTCCGGGAGCGCGACGCCGACGACCGCCGCGTCGTCTACTCGCGGCTCACGGACGCGGGGCTCGCCAAGGCTGACGAGGTGTTCGCCGAGCATCTCGACAACGACCGCCGGATGCTCGGCGGACTCACCCCGGCGGAGTGCCGTCAGCTGGCACGGCTGCTCTCGCGTCTTGAACGGTCCATCACCGAGTCGGACACGGACCCCGGGCCTGCGGGCCGGGCCGGCCCGCAGGGTGTGCCCGGCGGTCAGTGAGCCGAAGCAGGGCCTGCGGGCCGGGCCGGCCCGCAGGGTGTGCCCGGCGGTCAGTGAGCCGAAGCGGGCTCCGCCGCCTGGGCTTCGGCCTCCGCCCGGTACATGCGGCGGAGCCGGACCACGCCCAGGTCGTGCTGGTAGAGGTTCTCCCGCTGGTCGGCGTCTGCGGGCATGGCCTCCAGCATCACCCGGTCCTGTTCCAGCACGGCCCAGTGGCGCTCCTCGATCAGGGTCCGGTAGAGGAAGCGCCAGCTGTCCCGCTGCCAGCCCTCGACCTTGCGGTAGCGCCAGAAGAAGACGCCCGTGCGGTTCTCGTCCACCGGGCACACCATCCCGACGATGCCGAACGGGCCACCGGGGCCCGCGGACGGCGGGTAGGGGATCGACAGGTCGACCCAGTCGACACCGGTCCGGCACAGCTCGACCCAGTCGAAGTTGACGCCGCGCTGGTCGGTCTTCTCGAAGTAGTAGCCGCGGTCCGTCTCCCGGATGCGGAACTTGGCCGTGGTGTCGCCGTCGAACATGGTGTGCGAGTCGTGGTGCAGGAACGCGCCGTGCATCGGGTCGAGCAGGTTCTCCACCGCGTACCGCCAGGGGCCGTTCCACTCCGCGTAGCAGAGGAACGAGTCGGTCTCCGGGTCGGTGAGCGGCTCCGGCAGAGTCAGCGGGGCCGGCTCCGGGTGCTCCTCGTCACCGAAGTACGCCAGCACAGCCCCGCCCACCTCGCGTACCGGCAGGCTTCTGACCAGCTTCTTGCCCTCCAGGTTGCAGCCGGGCAGCCCCGGCACGGACGAGACCGTGCCGTCGGTCTCGATTTCCAGGCCGTGGTACCAGCACGCCACCCGGTCGCCCAGGTGCTTGCCCAGCGAGAGCGGAGCTCCGCGGTGCGGGCAGCGGTCGGCGAGCATGCTGAGCGTCGAGTCGGAGCGTCGGAACAGCAGCCACTGCTCGCCCAGCACGGTGACCTTGCGCATGGCGCCCGGCGCCACGAACCGGGAGGGCACGACGGGGTGCCACTGGTTGCGCAGGCCCGTCGCGTAGATGTGGTCGGCGGTCGAAGTCGTCATGTCACGCTCCCAGTCGGTTGATCTCGGCGCGGAAGGACTCCTCGGTCCACGGCGCACCGTCGGGGGAGTGCACCTGGCGTGCGTTCAGCCCCCTTACGACGTCTGTCAGTTCATGGCCCTCGTGAGTGAAGACCTCTTCGAGCGCCGAGGCCAGCCGGTACTCGTAGGGGGTCGGCTCGTGGGTGCGTGACTGGTGCACGTCCAGGTAGGGCCAGTCGGTGGTCACAGTGCCTCCAGGGGGGCGGGGGTTCGGTGCCCGCGTTCAGAGAGTTCGAGTACTCGGAGTTCGTGTGCTCGGAGTCGGGGCGTTCGCGGATCGAGTCTTCAGAGATCGAGGACGAGACGGCCGGAGGCACAGCGCGACACGCAGATCATCATGGTCGCGTTCGACGCGTGCTCGGTGTCGCTGAGTACGAAGTCCCGGTGGTCCGGGATGCCTTCGACCACCCGCGTCTCACAGGTGCCGCAGATGCCGTCACGGCAGGAACTGCCGACGCCGATCCCCGCGGCTTCGACGGCCGCCAGGACGGACGTGCCGCCGTCGACGGTGACGGTCACGCCCGACGCGCGGCACTCGACGTCGAAGGGCGTGTCGTCGCCCGCCTGTTCCACGGCCGGTGCGGCGAACCGCTCCACGCGCAGCTGCCCGGCCGGGCAGACCGCCTCCACGGCGGCGAGCAGCGGCTCCGGCCCGCAGCAGTACACCAGCGTGTCCGGCCCCAATCCGTCGAGAGCGGCCGCCAGATCGATGTGCCCCAGCTCGTCCTGCGGATGCCGGAGTACGTTCCCGCCGCCGAGCGCCGCCAGCTCGGCGCCGAACGCCATGGACGCCCGCGTCCGGCCGCCGTGCACCAGCGTGTAAGGGACGGAGCGGCGTTCGGCCTCCCGGGCCATCGGCAGGACCGG
This sequence comes from Streptomyces sp. NBC_00859, assembly GCF_045161865.1. NCBI lineage: Bacteria > Bacillati > Actinomycetota > Actinomycetes > Kitasatosporales > Streptomycetaceae > Streptomyces > Streptomyces sp. NBC_00859. The sequence continues at coordinate 6,534,515 of NZ_CP108826.1, forward strand.
GGTGATGCCGATGCCGCCCGCGACGAAGACGTACCGTGCCGCCGCCTCCAGGGCGAAGTGATTCCTCGGGCCGGCGGCGGTGACCCGCTGGCCCGGCCGCAGCCGGGTGTGCACATACCGTGAACCGCCGCGTGAGGCCGGCTCGTCGAGTACGCCGATGCGGTACCCGGACAGGTCGTGCGGATCGCCGCAGAGCGAGTACTGACGGGTCAGTCCGCCGACCTCCACGTCGAGATGGGCGCCGGGCTCCCAGGCCGGCAGCGGTTTGCCGTCCGGGTGCGCGAGGCCGACCGAGAGGACCCCTTCGGCCTCCAGGGTCATGGTCCGGACAAGGAGTTCGAGCCGGGGCTCGCTGGGTGCGTCCATGGTGGCCTCCCTACGCCGCGGGGATGGTGACGGGCGGGGTGAACGGGGTCTTCATCGGGCCGAGTTCGGCCAGGTCGACCTCGACGAGCACCGGCCCGCCCGACGCCACCGCGTGTTCGAGCACCGGGTGCGCGTGCCCGGCGTCGGCAATCCGGGCGTACGGGAGGCCGCAGGCGCGAGCCAGCTGCTCGAAGTCCGGCGTCGCCAGATCGACCCCGGACCGCCGCTCGCTGCGGCGGTCCTGCATATTGCGGAGCACGCCGTAGCCCCCGTCGTTGAAGACGACCAGTGTCAGGGCGGGCCGCTCCTGGGCGAGGGTGAGCAGTTCGCCGAGGTGGACCGCGAGGCCGCCGTCGCCCGCCATGACCACCGTGGGTGTGTCCGGCCGGGCGAGCGCGGCCCCGATCCCCATGCCGAGCCCCTGCCCGATGCCCCCGCCGCGCGGGAAGACATTGGACCGCGGGTCGTAGATGTCGAGCAGCCGGTTGCCCCAGCTGCTGGACGCGATGGTGACATCGCGGGCGACGACCGCCTCGCGGGGCAGCACGGCCCGCAGCGCGTCACAGACAGCGGCCTGCGGGCCGATGGAGTCGTGCAGCAGGGCCCGTACCTCGTCGCGTACGGCCGTGACCCGGGCCGGCCACTCCGGTGCGGACGGACGGGCGTGGGTCAGCAGGGACTCCAGTACGCCGGCCGCACGTCCGTGCAGCGCGTGGCGTGCCGGGTGGACCCGGCCCAGTGCGGCCGGGTCGACATCGATCTGGATGTGGGCCGGGGGGAGCGCGAGCGTGTAGTCGGCTGTCTCGTTGGACCGGAAGTGCGTACCGACGCTGAGCAGGACGTCCGCGTCGGCGAGCAGGGCACGCCCCGCGGGCGTGGTGGCGAAGTTGCCGATGACCGCCGGGTGGTCCTCCGGCACCGCTCCCCGCCCCGAGTTGGACGTCAGCAGACCCGCGCCGGTCGCGGCGATGAGCGCCGCCAGCTGCGGTCCCGCCCCGGCCGCCCCGCCTCCCGCCCAGATCAGCGGGCGCCTGGCGGACGCCAGCAGCTCGGCGGCGGAGGCGAGTTCGGCCGCGTCGGGCACCGGGCGAGGGGCCTCGGCCGGCGGCGCCCCGTCGTCCGTCTGCGCCGCGTACTGGAGATCCACCGGCCACTCGACGCTGCCGGGCCCGCCCGGAGCGGTGAGCGCGGCGCGGGCAGCCTCGCGCAGCAACCGGCCCGCGTCACCGGCCGATGTGACGGTCTCGGCGTACGCGGAGACCGCACGCAACATCGAGAGCTGGTCCTTGGTCTCATGGATGAAGCCGCGACCGCTGCCCAGGTAGGCGCTGTCGATCTGCCCGGTGACGTGCAGGACGGCTGTGCCCGAGCTGAGCGACTCGATGAGCGAACCGGCCGCGTTGCCCGCGCCGGTGCCCGTCGAGGTGAGCGCGCAGCCGATCGAGCCGCGCGCCCGGCCGTAGGCGTCGGCGGCGCTGACCGCGCTGGCCTCGTGCCGCACGGGCACGAAGCGCAGCTCCCGGTCGACGGCCTCGACCAGGGGGAGATTGTGCACGCTGACGATGCCGAACACCGTGTCGATGCCGAGTTCGCGCAGGGCGGCGACGAGGAGGTCGCCTCCGGTGGTGTAACGCATGGTGGTCCCCTCAGATGATGGAGCGGCCGACGCCGCCGCAGACGTCGATGCCGGTGCCGGTGATGTAGGAGGCACGGGGTGAGAGCAGGGCCAGCACCGCGTAGGCGACCTCCTCGGCGCGGCCCAGCCGGCCGAGCGAGACCCCGCGGTCGGCCGCCAGTTCGGCCTGCCACCGCTCGTAGGGGAGCGGGGTGCCGGACGCCTCGTGGCGCCGTGTCCACTGCCCGGTGTCGACCAGGCCCAGGCAGACCGAGTTGACCCGGATGCCGTCCGGGGCCAGCTCCTGCGACAGGGACTTGGCGAGGTTGAGGATCCCGGCGCGCGCGGCGCTGGTGGTGATGAGCCGCGGTTCGGGCTGTTTGGCGAGGACCGCGTTGATGTTGACGACGGAGGCCACCGGTGAGGCACGCAGCAGGGCGAGTCCCGCGTGCAGCGGGTTGAGGACACCGGCGAACTTCAGCTCCAGTTCGTCCCGCCAGTCCTGCGCCGTGCTCTCGGTGAAGCTCTTCATCCGGGACTGGCCCGCGTTGTTGACGAGCCCGTCCAGCGCGCCGAAGTGCTCCGCCGTGCGCTCGGTGAAGCGGCGGACCGCTCCGGCGTCCCGGACGTCGCAGACTCCGGTGAGCAGCCGGTCGCCGCCGGCGCCGAGTCCCGCGGCCGCAGCGGCGAGCCGGTCCGCGTCGCGGCCGCAGGTGGCGACGTACGCGCCTTCGTCGAGCAGGGCGCGGACCGTGGCCAGGCCGACGCCCGAGCTGCCGCCGGTGACCAGTACGGTGCGGTCGGCGAGGCCCAGATCCATATCAGTTGCTCCGAGGGTCAGTTCATGGTGAAGCCGCCGTTGACGGCGATCACCTGTCCGGTGAGGTAGCGGGACTCCGCGCCCAGCAGGAACGAGACGAGCCCCAGCAGGTCGTCGGGGCGCTGCGGGCGCGAGATGGCCCGGTTGGCGCGGTACAGCTCGTGGCGCTCGGCCGGTACGGACTCGGTGGCCTCGCCCTCGGTGATACCGGGCGCCACCGCGTTCACGGTGATGCCGCGGTCGCCGAGTTCCCGGGCCATGGCCCGGGTGAGCGCGATCACGGCGCCCTTGGATGTGACGTAGTGGGCGAGCCGTACCGAGCCGTACAGGGCGGCGTCGGAGGCGAGATGGACGATGCGCCCGCCGTCTCCGTGTGCCAGCAGCTGGGGCAGCAGGGCACGTGAGACCAGCCAGGGGGAGCGGGCGTTGACGGCCATCAGCCGGTCCCACTCCGCGACGGTGATGTCCTGGAACTCCTTGCCGCCCACGCCGTTGGCGAGCGCCGCGTTGTTGACTAGGCCGTGCAGCGGGCCCAGCTCGGCGACGGCCGAAGCGAGTGCGTCCACCGAGCCGGGATCCGCCACGTCGCACTGCACGAAGTGCGCGTCGAGCCCTTCACCGCGCAGCGAGCGGGCCGCCGTATCGCCGCGTTCCCGGTCGAGTTCGGCGACCACCGTGCGGAAACCGTCCGCGCCGGCCCGGCGGGCCATGGCCAGTCCCAGGCCACGGCCCGCGCCTGTGATGACGACGGTGCGCATCAGCCGCGGGTCACGCCGTGCATCGGCGAGTGCTCCGGGTAGGTCGGGACCTGCGGCTTCTGCGTGCCGATGACGACGCAGAACAGGGCGTCGGTGTCGCCCTCGTTCTTCAGCGAACGCGCCACGCCCGCCGGGACCACGATCATGTCGCGGTAGCCGAGTGTGCGGTACTGCGACTCGTTGTCGCCGCGGTGGATCCCGACACGCACCTTGCCCTCCAGGACGAAGAAGGCCTCCTCGACATCGTGGTGGGTGTGCTCGGGGCCCTCGGCGCCCGGCGGGAGCAGCATGTTGGAGAAGGTGAAGCCGCCGGACGGCAGGATCCGGTTGTCGCCGTCGTGGTTGCCGGTCGCGCCGGAACCGACGTAGCGGATCTGGGCGCGGCGGTACTGCTCCCCGGCCTTGGCCTGGAACGCGAGGGTGTCCCAGTCCGGCTCGCGGGAGTCCTTCGTGGCGATGAGGGCGTCGGTGTAGCGGGCGAGGTCGCCGCCGTTGTCGTACTCGGTGGTGGTGACGGGCATGACGTGCTCCTTCGGTGGGGTCGACACCCCGGCCGGTCGGTCAGCCGGGGATCCGTGCGGTGATGCGGAGGTGGGACAGGACCCAGGCGTCGAAGGCCCGGGGCTGCTCCTGGTTGGCCAGATGACCGGCGTCCTTGACGATCACGTAGGCGGATTTGTGGAGGGCCCCGGCGAGGAGCTGGCTCGCCTCGGCCCCGGTGATCCGGTCCTGGTCACCGCAGATGACGAGAGCGGGGGCTGTGATGCCGGGGAGTCCGGCACGCAGATCGGCCTTCGCCATCGCCTCCGCGGCGTAGCGGTAGCCGGGCAGCCGGACGGCGCCGGCCATGGTGTCGACGACCCGGCGCACCAGGTCCGGGGGCGCCGCGCCGGAGACGAGCCGGGGGCCGCGCTCTTCGGCGAAGGCCCGTGGCCCGGCGGCCGCGAGATCGTCGGCTCGGCGGCGCATGGCCGCCGCCTTCGCCGGATCGGCGCCCGAACCGGCGCTGGAGTCCGCGACGATCAGTGATTCGACGAGCCCGGGGTGACGGCTGGCGAGCCGCAGCGCGATGACCCCGCCCCAGGAGACGCCCAGCACATGGGCCCGGCCGCCGCGTTCCTCGATGAGCGCCGCCGCGGCGTCCGCGTAGTCGTCGAGCGTCAGCGGGCCCTGCGGGTCGGGCGACGCGGCGTAACCCGGCGCGTCCCAGGCCACCACGCGCAGATGGGCGGAGAGTTCCGCGAGCTGCGGCGCGAAAGCGGCGGACGACGAGCCGATGCCGTGCAGGCAGAGCAGCAGCGGGCCTTGCGTACCGGCCTCCCTCACGTGCGGGCCGGCCACCGGTGCGGCGGTCACAGGAGCTGCCCCGTCCGCCCGGCGACGGCGGCGATGCTGCGCAGCACCGCGTACGGCACGATCCGGCTGGTTGCCGGGTTGTCCGGGTCGGGGAGATGGGCGACCTCGAAGCGGTACGCGCCCGACGGGCCCTCGGCCTCGATCAGATGACGGGTGCGGGCTGCGCCCGGATCGGCGACCACCCGTACCCGTACCGCGTCCAGGTCCCCCACGGCGAGGGCGACCGATGCGGCCACATTGGTGGACTTGGGGAACTTCACCGGGATGTCGCGTGCGGTGCCCGACATGACCTCGACCGGTCCGGTCGCCGTCCGCAGCCGGGTCAGCAACTCCTCGTCCATCCAGGGCTGTTCCAGTGTCGAAGGCAGTTTGGTGGTGGTCAGCCGTACGTCGTGCAGTGGTCCGAGGCCGCGGGCCGCCTGCAGCAGGTCGAGGCCCCCGACGGCGCCCGACGTGAAGTACACCCGGCCGGGACCCGCGGCCAGCAGCCGCTTCGCCAGCTCCTCGTCGGTCAGGGCGCCGGTCGAGGCGATCAGCAGATCCGTCCCGGACCGCAGGACGCGCTCGGCCCACTCCCGTACGACGCCCTGGCCTGCCGCCTCCACGATCAGGTCGCAGCGCTCCAGGGCCTCGTCGAAGGTGAGCTGCGGGGCGGGGGCCCCGCCGATCGCCCGGTTGTCCACGACACAGACCAGTTCGGCGCCGTCCACGGCGCCCGCGGCGAGTGCGGTGCCCACGGTGCGGCCGATGGCGCCCCAGCCGACGAGTCCGACGCTGCGGGTCATGCCGGAACCTCCCCGGCGGCGGTGATGCCGCTGTCGGCACGGACGGCGGCGAGCGGGCCGGGGTCGGGGGTGCCCGCCATCCGGCTGCGGATCTCCGCCGACGGTGGCCCGGCCGTTCCCCAGAGGTCCGACAGCTCGGGGGTGCGCCGCCAGACCCGGGCGATCCAGGCGTCCTCGACGATCTGCGCGACCTCCGACGTGTACTCGCAGACGAGGCCCGCGGGGTCGGTGAAGTACGAGAACGTGTTGTCACCGGGGCCGTGCCGGCCGGGGCCCCACTGCGGGGCGATGCCGTGGTGGCGCAGGCGGCCCAGCCCGCGCATGAAGTGGTCGACCGAACTCATCTCGTACGCCACATGGTTGAGCGAGGCCCACTCGGCCTGGTTGAAGGCGATGCAGTGGTGGTCGGCGTTGCACCTCAGGAACGCCATCCGGCGCTCGGACCAGTCGGAGACCCGCAGGCCGAGGACGTCGCGGTAGAAGGCGACGGATGCGTCGATGTCAGTGGTGTTGAGCACGGTATGGGTGACACCCACCGGCACGGATCCGTCCCGGCCGCGCGGTGCGACCGCGTCGACCTCGGCGCTGATCTCGATCAGCCGGTGCTCCGGGTCGGTGAAGCGCAGCCCGTAGCCGCCGCCCACCTGGTCGAGCGGGCCGGGCCCGGCGGCCGGGGTGATACCGCGGGCCCGCAGCCGCCGGGCCGCTTCGTCCACCTCCGCCGGTGTCGCCACGGCGAAGGCGATCCGGCCCAGCCCCGTGCGGTCGGCGCGGGTGAGGTGCAGGACGTGGTGTTCGGTGCCGGAGCCGCGCAGCCAGCGCGACCCCGGGGCGGACTCGACACTCTCCAGGCCCCAGACCTCCTGGTAGAAGTCGGCGGTCTCGGTGAAGGCGGGCGTGAACAGTTCGACGCTGCGCAGCGACCGCAGCCGGGCGATGGGGGGTTGGGGCATGGCTGTCTCCAGGGATGCGGTGACGACTGGCCGGCCAGGTGCTGTCCGGCTCATGAGGGCCGGCCGGACAGGGGCGGCGCGGCGGCCCAGGGCAGAGGCGCGTCCGATGTGCCCCAGTACAGGGACTTCTGGCGCTGGTAGGCGCGGATGCCGTCGCGGCCCTTCTCCCGGCCCAGCCCACTGTCCTTGAGGCCGCCGAAGGGGGTGGCGGTGCTGAACTGCTTGTAGGTGTTGATCCAGACGGTGCCCGCCTCGACCCGGCGGGCGATGCGCCAGGCGGCCCGGTGGTCACGGGACCAGATCCCGCAGGCGAGGCCGTACACGGAGTCGTTGGCCCGGCGGACGAGGTCGTCCTCGTCGTCGAAGGGCAGCGCCGCGAGCACCGGGCCGAAGATCTCCTCCTGGCAGGTGCGCGAGGAGTTGTCGAGGCCGTCGAGCACGGTCGGCAGGTAGTAGGCGCCGTCCCGGTACTCCTCGCCCTGCGGCGCCGATCCGCCGCAGAGCACCCGGGCGCCCTCCGCGCGTGCGAGGTCGACCCGGGCCGCTACCGAGTCCCGGTGCCTGTGGTGCACCAGCGGGCCGACCCGGGTGTCCGGCGCGGTGCCGGGGCCGACCCGCAGGTTCCGGGTGCGCTCGACGAGTTCGCCGACGAAGGTGTCGTATATCCGGCGAGCCACGAAGAGCCGCGAACCGGCGATGCAGGACTGGCCGCTGGAGGAGAAGACGCCGAACATCACTCCGGCCAGGGCCTGTTCGATGTCGGCGTCGGCGAGCACGACCGTCGGTGACTTGCCGCCCAGTTCCAGCGAGACGGGCATGAGCTTCGCGGCCGCGGCGTGCGCGATCGTCCGTCCGGTGTCCGTACCGCCGGTGAAGCTGACCTTTCCGGTGCGCGGGTGACGCACGATGGCATCGCCGACCACACTGCCGCGCCCCGGAAGTACCGACAACAGGCCTGCAGGCAGGCCGAGTTCGGACAGGGCGCGGGTGATCAGGCGGCCCAGTGCGAGCGAGACCAGCGGGGTCCACTCGGCGGGCTTCAGCAGTACGGCGTTGCCGCCCGCGAGGGCCGGTGCGAGCTTCTGGGCGTCGCTGGCCACCGGTGAGTTCCAGGGGTTGATCGCACCGACGACGCCGATCGGTTCATAGGTGCTCATCGTGACGTAGTCACCGCGCGACGGGGTCAGCGTCTCCTCCGCGGTCTCCAGCGCGGCGGCCGTGTAACGGAAGGTGCCGGCCGCACTGGCGACCAGGGCGCGGGTCTCGGTGAGGGCCTTGCCCGTGTCGGCGGTCTGGAGTGCGGCGAGGTGCTCGGCGGCGCCCTCCGTCAGCTCGGCGATCCGGTGCAGGAGCAGAGCGCGCCGGTGGGGCAGGAGGGAGCGCCAGGCGGGTTCGGCGGCAGCGCGGGCCGCACCTTCGGCCGCCTCGTCGACCTCCGCCGCGGTCACGGCGTGCACGGTGGCGAGCACCTGGCCGGTGGCCGGGTCGACGGTCTGCGACGGGGCGCCGGCACCGCGGCGCCACACGCCGGCGACAAGCGCTTCGTCGGGTACTTCGGCAGCAGGGGACCGGAGCATGCGAGAGCCTCCTGACTGGACGGGTTTGGGTGAGGCCTTGAAATCTAAGACCTTAAGTATTCCAACGCAACCCCTCAATTCGTTGGTGATTTACCTGTGCAGGCCCTTGACGCCGTCCGGTGTGCAGGCGATACAACTTAAGCGCTAAGAAACTTTGGCCTAACGCGCTTCATAGTCCGGGTTGCGGACAACCCTGTGGGACGCCGCGTTCTTCTCGCCTCGCCCCCGCCCCTCAGCCGTGGAGTCGGAGGACCCCGCATATGACGATCGACGCTTCAGCGGACCGAGCCGTCCGGGCGGCCGTCGCCGCCCGTTTCGAACGGCTCCCGATGAGCCGCTGGCATGTCACCGTCCGGCTCATCGTGGGCGCCGTCACCTTCTTCGAGGCGTTCGACCAGCTCCTGATCGCGTACGCGATGCCCCAGCTGCGCGACGAGTGGCGGCTGACCGACTCGGCGTCCACCTGGCTGCTCACCGTCGGCTCCGTCGGGATGCTGATCGGCGCGGTGCTCTCCGGCCGGCTCGCCGACCGGATCGGCCGGGTCAAGGTCATCGCCCTCTGTGTGGCCGTGTCCAGCGTCGCCAACCTCGCCCTGGCCGCGACCACCTCGTCCGGCTCGTTCATGGCGGTGCGCTTCATCCAGGGACTGGCCATCGGCGGCGAGGTCCCGGTGGCCGCCACCTTCATCGCCGAGATCACCCGCAGCCACCGGCGCGGCAGGTTCGTCCTGCTCTACGAGCTGGTCTTCCCGGCCGGGCTCACGGTGGGCGCGCTGGTAGCCGCCTGGGTGGTGCCGCTGCTCGGCTGGCGCTGGATGTACGTGCTGGCTGCCGTGCCCGGGGTGCTGTGCGTGCTGGTCCAGCGCGCCGTACCGGAGTCCCCGCGCTGGCTCGCCGAACACGGCAGGGCCCAGGAGGCCGCCGAAGTGATGACCAGGATCGAGACCGAGGTCGAACGGGCCACCGGAAAGCCGCTGCCGCCCGTCGCCGGACCATCGCGGGACGAGGCGGCAACCGGGGCCGGGGCGGCTCAGGAGGCAGGCGCGAGCGGGCTGCGCGGACTGTTCACCGGCCGCTACCGCCGTCGCACCCTGGTGATCGGCGCACTCTGGTTCACCGGATACTTCGTCAACTACGGCATCACCTCATGGCTGCCGACGATCTACCAGAACCGCTACGGCCTCTCGCTCTCCGACGCCCTCCTCTACTCGACGGTGACCGCCTGCGCGGGCCTCGCCGGCTGCCTGGCCGCCGCGCTCACCGTGGACAGCGCCGGACGCAGGCGGGTCATCACGGTCTGCCTGTCCGGTGCCGCCGTCGTCCTGTTCGTGCTCGCGTACCTCGGTGCCAGGACACCGCTCCAGGTCCTGGTGTGGACCTCGCTCGCCGCGGTCTTCTTCTTCGGCTCCAACATCTGCCTCTATCTCTACACACCCGAACTCTTCCCGACCCGGATGCGCGCCCTCGGCAGCAGTGTGGGCGGGGCGCTGAACCGGCTCGGCGTGATCCTCGGGCCCATCGTCGTGGGCATGGTGTACGCCGGGGGACACGTCTCCCCGGTCTTCGCCGTGCTGGGAGCGGTCGCGCTGGCCGGCGCCGCGGTCGCGGTGCTCGGCGCGGAGGAGACGGCGGGGCGCCGGCTGGAGGAGGTCTCGCCCTGAACCGGCCTCAGGGGTCCTTGCGCTGTGAACGTCCGGTGGGGACGCGTGGGCTGGCGCCGTGTATCGCAGCGTTGGCGAACCACACGACCCGGGCGGGCACGGTGCGAGGACCCCTCAGTCCCAGAGAGTCGACGGTGCCTCCTTGCGCACCACCGGGGCGATCTCCTCCGCGAACCGCTGAAGCGTCTCCAGCTGCTCCCCGCGGGTGAGCCCGAAACCGTCCACGCTGATGGACTGGAGATCGTGCCGGTAGACCTCGTGGTACCCGAGGATCTTGTCGATGATCTGCTGCGGGGAGCCGATGAGCTGCGGGCCGCCCCCCATCGCGTCCTCAATGGTGCGAAAGGGCGTGTTGTATCCGGCTCTGCCCGCCAGATGCGGCTTGAAGGTCTGGGCCACCTTCGCCTCGTACAGCTCCTTGAAGCGCTCCACCGCCTGCTGCGAACTGTCGGCGATGAGCAGCCCGCCCGACCCGGCGGCGACCCGGGCGCGCGCCGGGTCGTGACCGTACTCCTCGAACTTCTCGCGGTAGTGGGCGATCAGCGCCGCGTACGCCTCACGGGGCTGGATGGCGTTGGCCGTGAAGAGCGGGTCACCGTGGCGGGCCGCCAGTTCTGGGGAGTTGAGGCTGGTCGCCGAGCCGTGCCAGATGCGCGGGAGCCCGCCGTAGGGGCGCGGGAGGGTCGTCACCCCGTGCAGGGCGGGCCGGAACTCACCTTCCCAGTCGACCTCCTCCTCGCTCCAGAGCCGGCGCAGCAGCTCGTACTTCTCCTTCTGGAGGTCCCACTGCCGCTCCTCGTCGAGCCCGAACAGGCCGAAGTGCCCCGCTTCGGCGCCCTTGCCGATCACCAGCTCGATACGGCCCCGCGACAGCTGGTCGAGGGTGGCGTAGTCCTCGGCGACCCGGACCGGGTCGAGGATCGCCACCACGGTCACTCCGGTCAGCAGCCTGATCCTGGAGGTACGGGCGGCGAGAGCGCCCAGCACCACGGTCGGGCTCGACGACAGAAAGGGGCCGGCGTGCCGCTCGCCGACCGCGTAGCCGTCGAAGCCGAGCTGCTCGGCCGCCACGCCGACGTCGACGACCTCGGCCAACCGGTCTGCGGCAGAAGGGAGTTCACCGGTCAGCGGGTGCGGTGCGTGGCTGATGAGGGAGAGCACTTGAAACTTCATGGTGCCACTCTGGGCGCCGGATATTGCGGCGCTGTGGCAGCCGTGTGGCACGAGCGAGGGGCGGCCCCGCAGGACCGCCCCCCACCTTTGCGGCGCCGTCGGCGCGCGGCCGTTACTTCTTGCCGAGTATGTCCTCGACCTTCGTCCGGATCTCGTCCGTGGCCAGGCCCCTGATGGTCAGCGTCGTACGGCGGCGCAGCACGTCGTCCGCCGTCTCGGCCCACTCGTGGTCGCGCGCGTAGACCACCTGCGCCCAGATCTCCGGGGCGTCCGGGTGGACACGCTCGGCCAGCGCCGGGTCCTCGTTCGCGAGCCGCGCGATGTCGAAGGAGAGCGAGCCGTAGTGCGTGGCCAGATGGCGGGCCGAATCCGCCGCCATGCCCGGCCCCGGTACGGCGCCGTCCACCATCAGGCGGTGCGCGACCGCGTGCGGGTTGGCGATGCCGGGCAGCGGCTGCTTCTTCGGCAGGTGCGAGATCGGCTCCATGTCATCGCCGAGGGGGTGGCCGGGCAGCGCGGCCAGCTTGTTCATGACCGTACGGCCGATGTGCCGGAAGGTCGTCCACTTGCCGCCCGCCACCGAGAGCATCCCGCCGCGCCCCTCGGTGACGACCGTCTCGCGCTTGGCCTTCGACGTGTCGCCGGGGCCGCCGGGCAACACCCGAAGCCCGGCGAAGGAGTACGTGATCAGATCGCGCGAGAGCTGCTGGTCCCGTACGGAGAACGCGGCCTCGTCCAGGATCTGGGCGGTGTCCTTCTCGGTGACCGAGACGTCGGCGGGGTCGCCCTCGTACTCCTCGTCGGTGGTTCCCAGCAGCAGCTGGTCCTCCCAGGGGAGGGCGAAGGTGATCCGGTACTTGTCGATCGGCGTCGCCAGCGCGGCGCGCCAGGGCGACGTGCGCTTGAGCACCAGGTGCGCGCCCTTGGACAGCCGGATGGAGGGCGCCGCGTTCGGGTCCTCCAGCTTGCGCAGGTGGTCGACCCACGGGCCGGTGGCGTTCAGCACGAGCCGGGCGCTGACGCCGAACTCGCTGCCGTCGAGACGGTCCTTGAGCTCCGCGCCCGTCACCCGCCCCTCGGTGAAGCGCAGCCCGGTGACCTCCGCGTGGTTGAGCACGGTGGCGCCGGACTCGACGGCGGCGCGCACGGTCATCAGGGCCATGCGGGAGTCGTTCATCTGGTCGTCGCCGTAGACCGCGACGGCCTTGAGGTTGTCGGTCCGCAGCTCGGGCACATCGCGCTGCGCCTTCGCCGGGGAGATGACATGGCCGACACCGTCGCCGAACGCGGAGAGCGCGGAGTAGGCGAAGACGCCCGCACCGAGCTTGGCCGCGCCGTGCGGGCCGCCCTTGTACACCGGCAGATAGAACGTCAGCGGATTGGCCAGGTGCGGGGCCACGTCACGCGATACGGCGCGGCGCTCGAAGTGGTTCTCCGCGACCAGCTTCACGGCCCCCGTCTGGAGGTAGCGGAGGCCGCCGTGCAGGAGCTTGGAGGAAGCGGACGATGTGGCGCCGGCGAAGTCGCCGGCGTCCACCAGGGCCACCCGCAGCCCGGACTGCGCGGCGTGCCAGGCGGTGGAGATGCCCAGAATTCCGCCGCCGATCACCAGGAGGTCGTACGTCGCCTTGGAAAGCTGCTCCCGAGTCTCGGCGCGGCTCGGAAGGGAGCCGGAGGCCGGGTGCGTCCCGAGGGCCGGGACGCTCTGCAGGGTGGTCATATTGGTTACTCCTCGTCTTCGAGCCAGCCCATGGTCCGCTGTACGGCCTTGAGCCAGTTCTTGTACTCGCGGTCACGGACGGCCGCGTCCATCCGGGGTGTCCACTCGGCGGCCCTGCGCCAGTTGGCGCGCAGTGCGTCGGTGTCCGGCCAGAAGCCGACGGCGAGACCGGCGGCGTAGGCAGCGCCGAGGCAGGTCGTCTCGGCCACCATCGGGCGCACCACGGGTGCGTCCAGGAAGTCGGAGAGCGTCTGCATCAGCAGGTTGTTGGAGGTCATACCGCCGTCGACCTTGAGCGAGGTCAGCTCGACGCCGGAGTCCTTGGTCATGGCGTCGCTGATCTCACGCGTCTGCCATGCGGTGGCCTCGAGGACGGCACGGGCGATGTGCGCCTTGGTGACGTAGCGGGTCAGACCGGCGATCACGCCACGCGCGTCGGGGCGCCAGTACGGGGCGAACAGGCCGGAGAAGGCCGGTACGAAGTACGCGCCGCCGTTGTCGTCGACCGAGGAGGCCAGGGTCTCCACCTCGGCGGCACTCTTGATCATGCCCATCTGGTCGCGGAGCCACTGGACGAGCGAGCCGGTGACGGCGATCGACCCTTCGAGCGCGTACACCGGCTTCTGGTCGCCGATCTGGTAGCCGACGGTCGTCAGCAGGCCGTTGTACGAGTTGACGGGCGTGTCACCGGTGTTCATCAGCATGAAGGTGCCGGTGCCGTACGTCGACTTGGCCTCGCCCTCGGCGAAACAGGTCTGGCCGAACAGGGCCGCCTGCTGGTCGCCGAGCGCGGAGGCGACGGGCACGCCGGCCAGTACGCCGGAGGCTGCCGTCCCGTACACCTCGGCGGACGAGCGGATCTCGGGCAGCACGGCCGCCGGGATCTCGATCGAGGCGAGGATCTTCGGGTCCCACTTCATCGTGTGCAGGTTCATCAGCAGCGTGCGGGAGGCGTTGGTGACGTCCGTGACGTGGACGCCGCCGTTCACCCCGCCCGTCAGGTTCCAGATGACCCAGGAGTCCATGGTGCCGAAGAGGATGTCGCCGGCCTCGGCGCGCTCGCGCAGCCCCTCGACGTTGTCCAGCAGCCAGCGGATCTTCGGCCCGGCGAAGTACGAGGCCAGCGGCAGCCCCGTCTCGCGGCGGAAGCGGTCCTGGCCCACGTTGCGGCCGAGCTCGCGGCAGACCGCGTCGGTGCGGGTGTCCTGCCAGACGATGGCGTTGTGGACGGGCTCACCGGTGTTCTTGTCCCAGAGCAGCGTGGTCTCGCGCTGGTTGGTGATGCCGATGGCCTTCACGTCGTCCGAGGTGATGCCGGCCTTCTCGACCGCGCTCGCCACGACTTCCTGGACGTTGGTCCAGATCTCCGTGGCGTCGTGCTCGACCCAGCCCGGCTTGGGGAAGATCTGCTCGTGCTCCTTCTGGTCGACGGCGACGATCCGTCCGTCCCGGTCGAAGACGATGCAGCGGCTGGAGGTGGTGCCCTGGTCGATGGCCGCGATGAACGGCCCAGTGGTGTGAGCGTCAGTGGTCACGGTGTGCTCCGGAAGTCTGAGGGGTGGTCGTCGGTTGCCGTGGGCTCACGCGAAGGCGAGGTTGTAGAGACCGCCTGCGAGAGCCCCGCCTATGAGCGGTCCTGCCACGGGTATCCACGCGTAGCTCCAGTCCGAGCTGCCCTTGTGGGGGAGGCGCAGCAGGGAGTGGACGATACGCGGCCCGAGGTCGCGGACCGGGTTGATGGCGTAACCGGTCGGGCCGCCGAGCGACAGCCCGATGGAGACGACGACCAGCGCGGTGATCAGCGCGCCGAGTGTGCTCAGGCCCTTGCCGTCGGCGCTCAGCCCCTGGGTCAGGATCGCCAGGACGAGGACCATGGTGCCGATGATCTCGGTGGCCAGGTTCTGTACGACGTTGCGGATCTCGGGCGCGGTGAAGAAGACGCCGCCCACCGGGCCGGGTCCGGGCTCACCCTTCTCGGGGCCCTTGTCGAGGGCCGCGATCTCCGGGTCCCTGAGGTGGGCCTGGAAGTGGCCGTAGTAGGCCACCCAGACGAGCGCCGCGCCGATCATGGCGCCGAACAGCTGCGAGCCCAGATACAGGGGCACGTCGCTCCAGGCGGTGTCGCCCTTGATGGCCAGGCCTATGGTCACCGCCGGGTTCAGGTGCGCGCCGGACACGCCGGTGGAGATGTAGGCGGCGGTCAGTACGGCGAAGCCCCAGCCGAACGTGACGGCCAGCCAGCCCGCGTCCTTGGCCTTGGAGCGCTTGAGGGTTACGGCGGCGCACACACCGGCGCCGAGCAGTACGAGTACGGCGGTCCCGATGGTCTCGCCGATGAAGATGTCGGAGCTGGACACCCGCGACTCCTTTGTCCTTCGTCCAGGGGAAGCCGGACACCGGTTTCCTCCGGTCGTCCGCGCCCTCAGGTGAGGGCGTTGCGGCCCTTGGCACCGTCACACCCTAACGCGTATTTCCGTTAAGTGTTCGACAATGCCGACCGATGAACGGCAGTTTTGTCCTGCGGTCGGTAAAGGTCAAGGGGCTGTGACGTGAAACTCGATCGGCGTTCCGGCCGCAGCCGGGAAGAGGCCCCGTAACGAGGCCGGAACGGGGCCGCGAAGGTCCCGTGGACGGGCCTCAGAAACGCCCGGCACCCAGGTCGCGCGAGACGGAGCGGGCGCAGTCGCGCACCGCGGCCACCAGCTCCGGGCGCAGCTCCCCGTCCACGCAGACCCGCTCGACCGCGCCGGTCACCGCGATGGCGCCCAGCGGCATCCTGCGCCGGTCGTGGATGGGGGCGGCCACCGAGGCCACGCCCTCCCAGGTCTCCTCGATGTCCGATCCCCAGCCGCGCGCCCTGGTGAGGTCGAGCGACGACTCGAACTGCTCCAGGTCGCTGACCGTGCGGGTGGTGAGACTCCGGCGCTCGCTCTCCAGTGCCTCGCTGTGCGCCACCGGGTCGTAGGCGGAGAGCACCTTGCCGAGCGCGCTGGAATGCAGCGGCTGCATGGCTCCGACCTCCAGCACCTGCCGGCTGTCGTCGGGGCGGAACACATGGTGGACGATCAGTACGCCCCGCTGGTGCAGGACGCCCAGATACACGCTCTCGCCGCTGGAGCGGGCCAGGTCGTCCGTCCAGACGAGGGCCCGCGCCCGCAGCTCGTGCACATCCAGATAGCTGTTGCCCAGGCGCAGCAGCTCGGCGCCCAGCTGATAGCGCCCGGACGCCGGGTCCTGCTCCACGAAGCCCTCCTGCTGGAGGGTGCGCAGGATGCCGTGGGCGGTGCCTTTGGCGAGGTCGAGGGAGGAGGCGATGTCGGACAGGCCGAGCCGCCGCTCGCCCCCGGCCAGCAGCCTCAGCATCGCAGCCGCCCGCTCCAGGGACTGAATGTTCTTCGCCATCGCTGGGCCACCCTCCACACTGTTCGGCAATGCTGAACACTATCGGTCCATGCCGACTCAGTGTCACCCGGAGTGCGGCCGGACGGTACCCGGCCTCCCCTGCGGTCCCGTGGCGCGACGGCGTCCGTCCGGTGGAACGCGATCCCCGTTCTGCGCCTCCACCGTTACTCTGGCCTGGTGCGTCATCCTGCCGGAAGGCGCAAAGCCGACAGCCGTCGCATCCCAGGGAGTACATTCCATGGCCTCGTCGCCAACCCCTTCCGCTGACAGCCGGACCCGCGCGGACGCTCTCCGTGAGGCACTAGCCACCCGCGTGGTGGTGGCGGACGGTGCCATGGGCACCATGCTGCAGGCGCAGGATCCAACTCTTGAGGACTTCCAGCAGCTGGAGGGCTGCAACGAGATCCTGAATGTGACCAGGCCGGACATCGTGCGGTCGGTCCACGAGGAGTACTTCGCTGTCGGCGTCGACTGCGTGGAGACGAACACCTTCGGTGCGAACCACTCGGCGGCGAACGAGTACGAGATCGCCGACCGGATCGTCGAGCTGTCCGAGGCGGGCGCGCGCATCGCCCGCGAGGTCGCCGACGAGTTCGGTGCGAAGGACGGCCGCCAGCGCTGGGTGCTCGGCTCGATCGGCCCCGGGACCAAGCTGCCGTCGCTCGGCCACACCACGTACGACGTGCTCCGGGACGGCTACCAGCAGAACGCCGAGGGCCTGCTGGCCGGCGGAGCGGATGCCCTGATCGTGGAGACCACCCAGGACCTGCTGCAGACCAAGTCGAGCCTGATCGGCGCGCGCCGGGCCATGGACGCCCTGGGCATCGACGTGCCGCTGATCTGCTCGCTCGCCTTCGAGACGACCGGCGTCATGCTGCTCGGCTCCGAGATCGGGGCCGCGCTGACCGCCCTGGAGCCACTGGGCATCGACCTGATCGGTCTGAACTGCTCGACCGGCCCGGCCGAGATGAGCGAGCACCTGCGCTACCTGGCACGCCACTCGCGTACGCCGCTGATGTGCATGCCGAACGCCGGCCTGCCCGTACTGACCAAGGACGGCGCGCACTTCCCGCTCGACCCCGAGGGGCTGGCCGACGCGCAGGAAGCCTTCGTCGGCGACTACGGCCTCTCGCTGATCGGCGGCTGCTGCGGGACAACGCCCGAGCACCTGCGCCAGGTCGTCGAGCGGGCCCGTGCCCTCACCCCGGCCTCGCGCGACCCGCGCCCCGAACCCGGCGCTGCCTCGCTCTACCAGACGGTGCCGTTCCGGCAGGACACCGCGTACATGGCGATCGGTGAGCGTACGAACGCGAACGGGTCGAAGAAGTTCCGTGAGGCGATGCTGGACGGCCGCTGGGACGACTGCGTGGAGATGGCCCGGGACCAGATCCGTGAGGGCGCGCACATGCTCGACCTGTGTGTCGACTACGTGGGCCGCGACGGTGTGGCCGACATGGCGGAACTGGCGGGCCGCTTCGCCACCGCCTCGACTCTGCCGATCGTGCTGGACTCCACCGAACTGCCCGTCCTGCGTGCCGGGCTGGAGAAGCTGGGTGGCCGTGCCGTCCTCAACTCGGTCAACTACGAGGACGGTGACGGCCCCGAGTCCCGCTTCGTGAAGGTCACCGAGCTGGCGAAGGAGCACGGGGCCGCGCTGATCGCGCTCACCATCGACGAGGAGGGCCAGGCCCGAACCGTCGAGCACAAGGTCGCGGTCGCGGAGCGGCTGATCGAGGACCTGACCGGCAACTGGGGGATCCGTGAGTCGGACATCCTCATCGACACCCTGACCTTCACCATCTGCACCGGTCAGGAGGAGTCCAGGGGTGACGGCGTCGCCACCATCGAGGCGATCCGCGAGCTGAAGCGCCGCCGCCCGGACGTCCAGACCACCCTGGGCCTGTCGAACATCTCCTTCGGCCTGAATCCGGCGGCCCGGGTGGTCCTGAACTCGGTGTTCCTGGACGAGTGCGCGAAGGCGGGTCTGGACTCGGCGATCGTGCATGCGTCCAAGATCCTTCCGATCGCCCGGCTGGAGGAGGAGCAGGTCAAGGTCGCCCTCGACCTGATCTACGACCGCCGCGCCGAGGGCTACGACCCCCTGCAGAAGCTCATGGAGCTCTTCGAGGGCGTCAACATGAAGTCCATGAAGCAGGGCAGGGCCGAGGAGCTCTTGGCGCTCCCGCTGGACGAGCGGCTGCAGCGGCGGATCATCGACGGCGAGAAGAACGGCCTGGAGGCCGACCTCGACGAAGCGCTCCGGGACCGTCCGGCGCTGGACATCGTCAATGACACCCTGCTGGAGGGCATGAAGGTCGTCGGTGAGCTGTTCGGCTCGGGCCAGATGCAGCTGCCGTTCGTGCTCCAGTCCGCCGAGGTCATGAAGACCGCGGTGGCCCATCTGGAGCCGCACATGGAGAAGACGGACGACGACGGCAAGGGCACCATCGTGCTCGCCACCGTCCGGGGCGATGTCCACGACATCGGCAAGAACCTCGTCGACATCATCCTGACCAACAACGGCTACAACGTCGTCAACCTCGGCATCAAGCAGCCGGTGTCGGCGATCCTGGAAGCCGCCGAGGAGCACAAGGCCGACGTCATCGGCATGTCGGGCCTTCTCGTCAAGTCGACCGTGATCATGAAGGAGAACCTGCAGGAGCTCAATCAGCGCGAGATGGCGGCCGATTTCCCCGTCATCCTCGGAGGCGCTGCTCTCACCCGCGCCTACGTCGAACAGGACCTCCACGAGATCTACGAGGGCGAAGTCCGCTACGCCCGTGACGCCTTCGAGGGCCTGCGGCTGATGGACGCGCTGATCGGGGTCAAGCGAGGTGTCCCCGGAGCGGTCCTGCCGGAACTCAAGCAGCGCCGGGTGCCCAAGCGGGACACGGTCGCCGTCCTGGAGGCGGACGAGCCCGCGGGTTCGGTCCGCTCGGACGTAGCCACCGACAATCCGGTGCCCGAGCCGCCGTTCTGGGGCACCCGGGTCATCAAGGGGATCCCGCTCAAGGAGTACGCGTCCTGGCTCGACGAAGGCGCGCTCTTCAAGGGGCAGTGGGGGCTCAAGGAGGCCCGCAAGGGCGAAGGGGCCACCTACGAGGAACTGGTGGAGAGCGAGGGGCGCCCGCACCTGCGCGGCTGGCTCGACCAGCTGCACACCAAGAACATGCTGGAGGCGGCCGTGGTCTACGGCTACTTCCCCTGCGTGTCCAAGGGCGACGACCTGGTCCTCCTCAACGACGACGGCAGCGAGCGCACCCGCTTCACCTTCCCGCGCCAGCGCCGCGGCCGCCGCCTGTGCCTGGCGGACTTCTTCCGCCCCGAGGAGTCCGGGGAGACCGATGTGATCGGCCTTCAGGTCGTGACGGTCGGCTCGAAGATCGGTGAGGCCACGGCCGAGCTGTTCGAAGCCAACTCCTACCGCGACTACCTGGAACTCCACGGCCTGTCCGTGCAGTTGGCCGAAGCACTCGCGGAGTACTGGCACGCCAGGGTCCGCTCCGAGCTCGGCTACGCGGGCGAGGACCCCTCGGATGTCCAGGACATGTTCGCGCTGAAGTACCGCGGGGCGCGGTTCTCGCTCGGCTACGGCGCCTGCCCCGACCTGGAGGACCGCGCGAAGATCGCCGAGCTGCTCCAGCCGGAGCGGATCGGGGTCCACCTCTCGGAGGAGTTCCAGCTCCACCCCGAGCAGTCCACCGACGCGATCGTCATCCACCACCCCGAGGCCAAGTACTTCAACGCCCGGTAGGCCGATTGCGCGGTACGTCCCGCGGATGCGCGCATCGTGGAGCGCGCCGGGCCGTCCGCACGTACACTTATCGGTCCGGTGCAGGCCGGTTGCCTTCCCAGCAGGGAGGGTGACCGGCCTTCGTGTCCCCCAGGAGGTGTCCCCGTATGACCAGTACGGTCGCCGCGCTCAACACCCGTATGGCCGAAGGTGCGGCCCTGCAGGCCGTCCTCCTCGACATGGACGGCACCCTGGTGGACACCGAGGGCATCTGGTGGGACGCGGAGGTGGAGGTCTTCGCCGCCCTCGGCCACCGGCTCGACGAACGCTGGCGCGACACCGTGGTGGGCGGCCCCATGACCCGCAGCGCCGGGTACCTCATCGAGGTCACCGGAGCGGACATCGCGCTGCCCGAGCTGACGACGCTGCTCAACGACCGGTTCGAGGCACGCATCTCGGGAGGGGTGCCGCTGATGCCCGGTGCCCTGCGGCTGCTCACGGAGCTGGCCGACCACGGCGTACCCACGGCGCTGGTCTCCGCATCGCACCGCCGGATCATCGACCGGGTGCTGGCCTCGCTCGGCCCGGACAACTTCGCCCTGACGGTCGCGGGGGACGAGGTGGCACGCACCAAGCCGCACCCGGACCCCTATCTGGCCGCCGCAGCGGGCCTGGGGGCCGATCCGGGGCGCTGTGCGGTCATCGAGGACACCGCGACCGGGGTGGCGGCTGCGGAGGCGGCAGGCTGCCGCGTAGTGGCCGTGCCCTCGGTCGCGCCGATCGCCGCGGCGGACGGCCGCGTGGTCGTGGGGTCGCTGGAAGAAGTTGATCTGGGCTTTCTCAGGGCACTGGTCAACGGAATGCGCTGACCCGGATACTGACCGTGTCGATTTCGTTTTGAAGTGAATCGGCGTCCGGCCCGCCGGATGTATTTCCGGGAGTGCGCGGAGAGCGCTTCATGCTTTACGAAAGGCGAGCCCCGAGTGACGTTCGTCACCCGATGGGGCGCCGACTCGGGAGGATTTGAGTGCCGGGGCCGGCGAATCGCGGCTCCCGGGGTGCCTATGTGTCCCGATTGGTGAAGCGGTGTACGAATCATTTCGGTGGTCGGATATTGACGCTCCGCTATTCGTGAAGATGGTGTGGATACCACCCAAGTCGCCCCCGGTCCAGGTTTCCTGAGGTTCCCCACTAATCTCGTGGCGAGAACTTCGCCGTACACTTCCGTGCCCCGGTGCTCACCAGGCCGCCGGGAACACTGGACAGATCGCTCTGTACCCGGCCCGATCGCCTCGCCCCGACCGGGCGGCAGCGGCGGAGTGTCTGTACATCGCTGTATCCCAGTGCCGGATGAGGAGAACGTCCAGAATGAACCGCAAGACTCTGGTGCTGCCGGCCATAGTGTGCCTGCTCGCTCCGGTACTCGCCGCGTGCGGCGGAGCAGACAGCGGCGACGACGGCGGCAAGCCCATCGTCGTGGGCACGACCGACTTTATCGAGTCCGGCAAGGGGGCCCGTGCTCCGCTTGACCCCGCCTACACCTATGACACCGGTGTCTGGAACTTCCTGCGCCCCACGCTCCAGTCACTGATGCAGATGCCGCGTGGTGGCGGCCTGCCGGTACCGGACGCCGCCAGCGACTGTCATTTCACGGACACCAAGAACGAGAGTTACCGGTGCAAGCTCCGCAGCGGGCTGCAGTTCTCCAACGGTGACCCCCTCACGGCGACCGATGTGAAGTACTCCATCGAGCGCGTCACGCGCATCCACGACAAGAACGGTCCGTCCGGTCTGCTCGAGAACATCGACACCATCGAGCCCGTGAACGCTCATGAGCTGGTCTTCCATCTCAAGACGCCGGACGCCACCTTCCCGTACAAGCTGGCGACCCCGGCCGCGGGCATCGTGGAGAAGAGCGCCTACGCACCGGACAAGCTCCGCAACGGCTTCGTGATCGACGGCTCCGGCCCGTACACCTTCAAGGCGGAGGTCAGCAACAACCGCCTGCAGAAGGCGACCTTCACCAAGAACCCCCACTACAAGGGGTCGCTGAAGCTGCAGAACGACAAGGTCGAGGTCGACTCCTTCACCGACGCCGCGGCCATGGGCTCCGCGCTCAAGTCGGGCAAGGTCGACATGATGGCCCGCACGATGTCCCCGGACCAGATCGAGAAGTTCTCCAGCGGGTCGTCGCAGGACATCAACTTCGTCGAGAGCCCCGGCCTGGAGATCCGCTACCTCGGCTTCAACACCGACGACCCCTCGGTGAAGAACAAGGCGGTCCGCCAGGCGATGGCCGCACTCATCGACCGCGGTCAGATCGCCAGCAAGGTGTACGGCGCCACCTCCGAGCCGCTCTACTCGCTGATTCCCACCGGAATCGGCGGACACACGAACTCGTTCTTCAACAAGTACGGCGATCCGAGCAAGTCCGAGGCCGCCCAGATCCTGCACTCCGCCGGGATCAACAGCAAGGTGCGCCTGACGCTGCATTACACGAGCGACCACTACGGGCCGAACACGGCGAAGGAGTTCGCCCTGCTCAAGCAGCAGCTGAACGCCTCCGGCCTCTTCGACGTGACGACCCAGGGCACCAAGTGGGCGCAGTTCCGGCCCGCCGAGCTCAAGGGCGACTACGCGGTCTACGGCATGGGCTGGTTCCCGGACTTCCCCGACGCGGACAACTTCATCTCGCCGTTCCTCAGCAAGGGCAACTTCCTCAACACGCCCTACGCGAACACCACGATCCGCGACACGTACATCCCGGACTCCCGGAGCGCCTCGGACCGCACCACGGCTGTGGTCCCGCTCCAGAAGATCCAGGACATCGTGGCGGACGACGTCCCGGTGCTGCCGCTCTGGCAGGGCAAGCAGTACGTGGCCGCCCGCGACGACCTGACCGGCGTGGAGTGGGCGCTCAGCAACTCGTCCGCCCTGCAGATCTGGGAACTCGCCCGCGGCGTCAGCTGACGGTCCGGGCGAGGCGCACCCGGCGGACGCCCAGGCGTCCGCCGGATACGCCGCCGGGGGGCGCGCCCGCTGCTACTCCCTGGCCCCCGGGCGTACCAGCCCGCTCTCGTACGCGTAGACCGCGGCCTGGACACGGTCACGCAGCCCCAGCTTGGTCAGTACGTGGCCCACATGCGTCTTGACCGTGGTCTCGCTGACGAACAGATCCGCCGCGATCTCGGCATTCGACAGGCCCCGCGCCACCAGCTTGAGGACTTCCACCTCGCGCTCGGTCAGCGTGTGCAGCGTGTCCGGAACGGGGTCCTCGCCGGACGGCAGATGGTCCGCGTACTTGTCGAGCAGCCGGCGCGTGATGCTCGGAGCCAGCGTCGCCTCGCCACCCGCGACGACGCGGATCGCCTGTACCAGCTCATTGGCGGGCGCGTCCTTCAGCAGAAAGCCGCTCGCGCCGGCCCGCAGGGCCTCCACGACGTACTCGTCGAGGTCGAAGGTGGTCAGTACGAGGACCTTCGCCGGGCCGTCCCGGCCAGGACCGGTGATCTGGCGGGTGGCCTCGACACCGTCCATCCGGGGCATCCGGATGTCCATCAGCACCACATCGGGCTGCAGCGCCCGGACCTGGTCGAGGGCCTGGAGGCCGTCCCCGGCCTCACCGACCACCGCAAGGTCCTGCTCGGCCTCCAGGATCATCCGGAAACCGGTGCGCAGCAGCGGCTGGTCGTCGACCAGTAGGACGCGGATCGCCACGGGAACTCCTTCGCTAGACCGGCCCCATTCTGCCCTGGCCGGCCCACCGGGACTCCGCGGGGCATACCGGGGGAGCCCCGGACGGATCAGGCACAGCGGTGCCGCGGCGGCCGGACGTCACTGTGGCCCGGCAGGCACCCCGGCCCCGGCCTCGTGCGTCACTTCCCGCGTCACGTCGGGTGTCACTTCCAAGGGGTAGACGGGCGGGGTGCCGCCGAATTCCGGACAGAAGGCCTGGTGGTCGCACCAGCCGCAGAGCTTCGTCGGCCGGGGCTGCCAGTCACCGCTCTCCGTGGCCTTCCTGATCGCGTCCCAGAGCGCGAGCAGTTTGCGCTCCACCCGCTCCAGATCGGCCTCGACCGGGTCGTACGTCACCACCTCGCCGTTCCCCAGGTAGACCAGCTGGAGCCTGCGCGGCACGATCCCCTTCAGCCGCCACACGACCAGGGCGTAGAACTTCATCTGGAAGAGCGCCCCCTCGGCGTACTGCGGGCGGGGAGCCTTGCCCGTCTTGTAGTCGACGATCCGGACCTCACCGGTCGGTGCCACATCGACCCGGTCGATGATCCCGCGCAGCCGCAGACCCGACGCCAGCTCCGTCTCGATGAACAGTTCTCGCTCGGCGGGCTCGAGGCGCGTCGGATCCTCCAGCGTGAACCACCGCTCGACGAGCGACTCCGCCTCCGAGAGCCACTGGGCCAGCTGCTCGCCCCCGGTGTCCTCCGCGAACAGCTCGCTGAGCTCGGGCCTGGACGAAAGGAGCCGGTCCCACTGGCCGGGCACCATCGCCCTGGCACGCGGGACCGTCCGCTCCGCAGCCGGGTCGTCGAACATTCGCTCGAGCACGGCATGCACCAGAGTCCCGCGCGTCGCCGCCGGGCTCGGCTTCTCCGGCAGCTTGTCGATCACCCGGAACCTGTACAGCAGCGGACACTGCATGAAGTCGCTCGCCCGTGACGGCGAGAGTGAAGTGGGCTGCTGGGCGGTAGTCATGCTCCAGACCCTACGACCCGCTGCTGACAACGGGCCGCATACCATCGACGGCAGACCTCCTCACACTGCATGATCGGGACATCGCGGAAAGCGGCGAGAGACCAGCGGTGGTGCGGAACGCATCCGAAGGACACGAAGGGACACCGTGGAAGAGAGCGGCGGCGAGGGCGGGCGCCCGCAGCCCGGCGCGGACGGGTCAGGTCCCGGACCCGCGCCCGAGGGCGGCAAGCCGCAGCGCCGGGACGCCCCGGGCGGCGGCATCCTGATGGGCCGTCCCTTCGGCGTGCCGGTGTACGTCGCCCCCAGCTGGTTCCTGGTGGCAGCGCTGATCACCTGGGTCTTCGGCGGTCAGCTCGACCGGATCCTGCCCGAGCTGGGCAACGTGCGGTACCTGGTGTCCCTCTTCTTCGCGGTCGCCTTCTACGCCTCCGTGCTGGTCCACGAACTGGCCCACACGGTCGCCGCGCTCCGGTTCAAGCTGCCGGTGCGCCGTATCCAGCTGCAGTTCTTCGGGGGTGTCTCGGAGATCGAGAAGGAGTCCGAGACGCCGGGACGCGAGTTCATCCTGGCCTTCGTCGGGCCGCTGCTGTCGCTGGTCCTCTCCGGCGTCTTCTACCTCGGTATGAAGGCGGTGGAGCCCGGAACGGTCCCCGGGGTCCTGCTGGCGGGCCTGATGATCTCGAACCTCCTGGTGGCGGTCTTCAACCTGCTTCCCGGGCTGCCGCTGGACGGCGGCCGGATGCTCCGCGCGGTCGTCTGGAAGATCACCGGCAAGCCGATGAGCGGCACTATCGCCGCCGCCTGGTTCGGCCGGGCGCTCGCCGTATCGGTCCTGATCGGACTCCCGCTGCTCACCCACACCGGCTCCGACGCCGACGTGGGCGGGATGGAGACGGTCATGGACGCGCTGCTCGCCGCGATCCTCGCCGGGATCATCTGGACCGGCGCGGGCAACAGTCTGCGGATGGCCAGGCTGCGCGAACACCTCCCCGAACTCAGGGCCCGCACGCTCACCCGGCGCGCGGTGCCGGTGGAGACGACGACACCGCTCTCCGAGGCGCTGCGCCGGGCCAACGACGCGGGCGCCCGCGCGCTGGTCGTCGTGGACAGCCAGGGGGATCCGAAGGCCCTGGTCAGGGAGGCCGCCATCGTCGGTGTGCCGGAGCACCGGCGCCCCTGGGTCGCGGTCAGCGGACTCGCCCAGGACCTCACCGACGGGATGCGGGTTCCGGCCGAGCTGGCGGGTGAGGCGCTCCTCGACCGGCTGCGGGCCAGTCCTGCCACGGAGTATCTGGTGGTCGAGGAGAGCGGTGCGATCTACGGCGTCCTCTCCACCGCCGACGTCGAACGGGCATTCGTCCAGGCGATGGCGCGACCCGGTTCCTGAGGCCGGTAGTCTGCTCGTATGTCCGAACCGACCGGTGCCGCCCGCCGACGTGGGCCCTTCAAAGTCGGGGACCAGGTCCAGCTCACCGACCCCAAGGGACGCCACTACACCTTCACGCTCGAAGCAGGGAAGAACTTCCACACCCACAAGGGTTCTTTCCCGCACGACGAGCTGATCGGTGCTCCCGAGGGCAGTGTTGTCCGTACCACGGGAAACGTCGCCTACCTCGCGCTGCGCCCCCTGCTCCCCGACTTCGTCCTGTCCATGCCCCGCGGCGCCGCCGTGGTCTATCCCAAGGACGCGGGCCAGATCCTCGCCTTCGGGGACATCTTCCCCGGCGCACGGGTCGTCGAGGCAGGTGTGGGATCCGGCGCGCTCAGCAGCTTCCTGCTGCGCGCCATCGGCGAGCAGGGCATGCTGCACTCGTACGAGCGCCGCGAGGACTTCGCGGAGATCGCCACCCAGAACGTGGAGCGCTACTTCGGCGGCCCGCACCCCGCCTGGCAGCTCACCGTCGGTGACCTCCAGGACAACCTCTCCGACACCGACGTCGACCGTGTGGTGCTGGACATGCTCGCGCCGTGGGAGTGCCTGGACGCCGTCTCCAAGGCGCTCGTGCCCGGCGGCATCCTGTGCTGCTACGTGGCCACCACCACCCAGCTCTCGCGCACCGTCGAGTCCATCAGGGAGATCGGCTGCTTCGCGGAGCCGCAGCCCTGGGAGTCCATGGTCCGCAACTGGCACGTCGAGGGGCTGGCCGTCCGCCCGGACCACCGGATGATCGGCCACACCGGCTTCCTCGTCACCGCCCGCCGCCTCGCCGACGGTGTGGAGGCCCCGCTGCGCCGCCGCCGCCCGTCCAAGGGCGCGTACGGCGACGACTACAGCGGCCCGGGAAAGAGCGACCGGCCGAAGCCCGAGGCAGCCGGCGACCCCGCTGAGCCGGCCGAGTCCGCCTGACGCCACAACGCACCGGCGCCGCCGTCGAGTTCCCCAGCACACCGGGGAACTCGGCGGCGGCTTCTTTACGTTGAACTTACGGACCCCGGCGTTCCGATCTCCTGTGACGTGTGGCACTATTCTGGCCACCCCCTCCGGCACTGCCCCACAGGAGACCTCTCGCGTGCAGCCCTCCGCGCTCCCGGACCTCGCACTACCGGACCTCGCGCACACCCGGGCCGGCCCGGTCCACTGGCTGGCCACGGCCACCGCGATGGCCGCGGTCGTCGCCATAGCGGGCTTCCTCACGCCCGACCCCGCCACCGCGTCCCAGCCCGCACCGAAACCGGCCACCGCGGCCGCCCCCGACCCGGCCGCAGCCACCTTCCCGCTGAAGTGCGGGGGTGTGGGCACGACCGTCACGAAGAAGGCGTCAGGGGATCTCGACGGGGACGGCAGCCCCGAAACGGTGGCCGCGGTGCGCTGCGACGCCGGATCGGGCACACCGCCCAGCGGGATCTACGTCCTCACCCGGCCGGGGGACGGCAGCGGCCCGCCCCGCGTCGTCGCCACACTGGTCGCCCCGGGGGAGCAGCAGAGCGTGGGAACCCTCGCCGTGCGGGACAGCGCGGTCACCGCGACGCTTCTGGGCTACTCGTCGCCCGATGTGCCGCGCTGGAACCCCGACGTCCGGCAGAAGGCCAAGTGGCGATGGGAGGGCGGGAAGTTCGTACGCTCGGTGCCGTCCCAGGCGCGGAGCGTATGACGTCTCATTCCGCCCCGGGGCCGTAGACCTCGACGCTGTCCGAAACCCGGCGTACATGGATGCAGTCGCCGGGACACTCCTTGGCCGAGTCCACCACGTCCTGGAGGAGGGGGAGCGGCACGGGCGTTGTCGCGCCGACCGACTGGAGCAGCTCGTCGTCGCCGCTCTTCACGTACGCCAGACCGTCGATGTCCAGCTCGAACACCTCGGGCGCGTACTGGGCACAGATACCGTCCCCGGTGCAGAGATCCTGGTCGATCCAGACCTCCAGCGCCTGGGCGCTGTCGCCGGTGGGAGCCTCGTCCTGCACGGTCATTTCTCCTGCCGTTCCTGCGCGGTTGAACCAATTGAAGCCAGCCCTGACGGGTGTTGAACACTTCGACGATACAACCGGCCGCTTTCCGATGTTGATGGGTGGGTATTCCCAAGGCGTGAGGGAGTACGCAAGGGTGAAGATCAGACACACCCCGACGGTCTTTGTGATCTAGGGGTTTCAATCACCAGCCGCCCAGGTAGGGTCAGGAAGCGTCCAGCTCCCCTTGGAGGAGGTGAGGACCGTGGCAGCCCACGACGACGACATCAACCGCGGCATCCGGCCCGCGCGAGGGTCCGAGGACCCCGCCGGCCAGGTTGCCTATCTTGAGCAGGAGATCGCCGTCCTGCGCCGCAAGCTCGCCGACTCTCCGCGTCATACGAGGATTCTCGAAGAGCGGATCGTCGAGCTGCAGACAAACCTGGCAGGCGTGTCCGCGCAGAACGAGCGGCTCGCCAATACACTCCGTGAGGCCCGCGACCAGATCGTGGCTCTCAAGGAGGAGGTCGACCGGCTCGCACAGCCGCCGGCCGGCTTCGGTGTCTTCCTGCAGGCCAATGAGGACGGGACATGTGACATCTTCACCGGGGGCCGCAAGCTCCGGGTGAACGTCAGTCCCAGCGTCGAGCTCGAAGAGCTCCGGCGTGGCCAGGAAGTCATGCTGAACGAAGCGCTCAACGTGGTCGAGGCCATGGAATTCGAGCGGGCCGGGGACATCGTCACCCTCAAGGAGATCCTTGAGGACGGCGAGCGCGCTCTGGTCATCGGGCACACCGACGAGGAGCGGGTGGTGAGGCTCGCCGAGCCACTCCTGGACATCACCATCCGCCCCGGCGACGCCCTGCTGCTCGACTCCAGGTCCGGCTATGTCTATGAAGTGGTGCCGAAGAGCGAGGTCGAGGAGCTCGTCCTCGAAGAGGTCCCGGACATCGACTACGACAAGATCGGCGGCCTGGGCGACCAGATCGAGCTGATCCGCGACGCGGTCGAGCTTCCGTACCTCCACCCCGACCTCTTCAAGGAGCACGAGCTGCGGCCGCCGAAGGGCATCCTGCTCTACGGTCCGCCCGGCTGCGGCAAGACTCTCATTGCCAAGGCAGTCGCCAACTCCCTTGCCAAGAAAGTCGCCGAGGTCACCGGCCAGCCCGCGGGGAAGAGCTACTTCCTGAACATCAAGGGCCCCGAGCTCCTCAACAAGTACGTCGGTGAGACCGAGCGGCACATCCGCCTGGTCTTCCAGCGTGCCAGGGAGAAGGCGAGTGAGGGCACCCCCGTCATCGTCTTCTTCGACGAGATGGAGTCCCTCTTCCGCACCCGTGGATCCGGTGTCAGCTCGGACGTGGAGAACACCATCGTTCCGCAGCTGCTCGCCGAGATCGACGGTGTGGAAGGCCTGGAGAACGTCATCGTCATCGGCGCCTCCAACCGCGAGGACATGATCGACCCGGCGATCCTGCGGCCGGGCCGGCTCGATGTCAAGATCAAGATCGAGCGTCCGGACGCGGAGGCGGCGAAGGACATCTTCGCCAAGTACCTGCGGTCGTCGCTGCCACTGCACACGGACGATCTGGCCGAACACCGGGAGAACCCCGACGTCACGGTCAGCGCCATGATCCAGTCCGTCGTGGAGCGGATGTACACGGAGTCCGAGGAGAACCGCTTCCTCGAAGTCACGTACGCCAACGGCGACAAGGAAGTCCTCTATTTCAAGGACTTCAACTCCGGCGCGATGATTCAGAACATCGTCGACCGGGCCAAGAAGATGGCCATCAAGGCCTTCCTCGACCAGGGCCAGAAGGGTCTGCGGGTCTCCCACCTCCTCCAGGCGTGCGTGGATGAGTTCAAGGAGAACGAAGACCTTCCGAACACCACCAACCCCGACGACTGGGCCCGGATCTCCGGCAAGAAGGGCGAGCGGATCGTGTTCATCCGCACCCTTGTCACCGGAAAGCAGGGCGCGGACACCGGACGCTCCATCGACACGGTGGCGAACACCGGTCAGTACCTGTAAAAAGCAGGGCGGCTGCGGGTTCCCCGGCGGGTACCCGCAGCCGCCGTGTTTTCCGGCCTTCGGCCGCAAGAACAGCAATGCCTGTAATGATCTCCCCAGCGACGCATTGGCGTTCTACGCTCTTCGGTATCACCGATTCGCGCAGTGCGGGGAGCGACCGCGCACGCACCGGAGAAGCAGCGGTACTTGAGCGACGTTTCCGCGAGGGGCGCTGCCGGGCAAGGAGGGCCGCATGACTGTACGGCGGGTAATGGGCATCGAGACGGAGTACGGCATTTCCGTTCCGGGCCACCCGAACGCCAATGCCATGCTCACCTCGTCCCAGATCGTCAACGCCTACGCGGCGGCGATGCACCGGGCGCGCCGCGCCCGCTGGGACTTCGAGGAGGAGAACCCGCTGCGGGACGCGCGAGGATTCGACCTCGCCCGGGAGACCGCGGACACCAGCCAGCTGACCGACGAGGACATCGGGCTGGCCAATGTGATCCTCACCAACGGGGCGCGCCTCTACGTCGACCACGCCCACCCCGAGTACAGCTCCCCCGAGATCACCAATCCGCGCGACGCCGTGCTGTGGGACAAGGCGGGTGAGCGGATCATGGCGGAGGCCGCCGAACGGGCCGCCCAGATCCCGGGCGCACAGCCGATCCATCTGTACAAGAACAACACGGACAACAAGGGCGCCTCGTACGGGACGCACGAGAACTACCTGATGAAGCGCGAGACCCCGTTCTCGGACATCGTGCGCCACCTCACGCCGTTCTTCGTCTCCCGCCAGGTGGTGACCGGGGCCGGCCGCGTCGGAATCGGCCAGGACGGGCGTGAACACGGCTTCCAGATCAGCCAGCGCGCGGACTACTTCGAGGTCGAGGTCGGCCTGGAGACCACTCTCAAACGGCCGATCATCAACACCCGGGACGAGCCGCACTCGGACGCCGAGAAGTACCGCCGTCTGCATGTGATCATCGGCGACGCGAACCTGTCGGAGATCTCCACCTACCTCAAGCTGGGGACGACCTCCCTGGTGCTCGCGATGATCGAGGACGGGTTCATCAATGTGGACCTGGCCGTCGACCAGCCGGTGCGCACCCTGCACCAGGTCTCGCACGATCCGGGTCTCCAGCAGCTGATCACGCTGCGCAGCGGCCGCACCCTCACCGCCGTACAGCTCCAGATGGAGTACTTCGAGCTGGCGCGGAAGTATGTGGAGGAGCGGTACGGAGCCGACGCCGACGAGCAGACCAGGGACATCCTGGGGCGCTGGGAGGACGTGCTGAACCGGCTGGAGAACGACCCGATGAGCCTGTCGGGGGAGCTCGACTGGATCACGAAGCAGGAGATCCTGGAGGGCTACCGCCGCCGGGACGGGGTGGACTGGGACGCGGCGCGGCTCCACCTGGTGGACCTGCAGTACGCGGATGTGCGGCCGGAGAAGGGGCTGTACAACCGTCTGGTGGCCCGCGGGAAGATGAAGCGGCTGCTGGACGAGCCCGCGGTCGCACGGGCCGTCTCGAACCCGCCCGAGGACACCAGGGCCTATTTCCGTGGCCGCTGTCTGGAACAGTACGCGGACGATGTCGCCGCGGCCTCCTGGGACTCGGTGATCTTCGATCTGCCGGGCTACGACTCACTGCAGCGGGTGCCCACGCTGGAGCCGCTGCGGGGCACCCGTAACCACGTCAAGGAGCTCCTCGACCGGTGCCGGACGGCGCAGGACCTGGTCCGGGTCCTGCAGGGAGGCTGAAAAGCCCCGCTTGTGGGAATCATCGGAGTAGGTCCCGGACGTTGAGGTAAGTGCGGGGCCAATGTCGGACCCCGCTTGTAGTGTCTGATCAAGCGGGTCCGATCACGCTTCTGATCGGGTCGGCTCGATTTCAGTCCGATTCAGTCCGTTTCTATTTCAACAACATCGAACCGAGCGGGGTGAGGTAGATGGCGACCAAGGACACCGGCGGCGGGCAGCAGAAGGCGACGCGCTCCACCGAGGAGACCGAGGAGCAGGCGCCTGAGGCGCAGGGCTCGGAGGACCTCAAGGAGCGCCAGGAGAAGCTCTCGGACGACGTCGACTCCGTTCTGGACGAGATCGACGACGTGCTCGAGGAGAACGCCGAGGACTTCGTTCGGTCATTTGTTCAAAAGGGCGGCGAGTAGCCCCTGTTGTCCGTGACCGGTGCGGGCGGCGGAAGCCGTCCGCACCGGGACGGATGACCGGCGCGGGCACGGGTAAGGTCCGTTCACAGTCCGCAAGATCGGCCCGGCCTCCAGAAGGCGGGCCGCCGCCCATCCGGAAGGAAACGCGTGGAAGCCAACCCTCGTAGCACCGGGCGTCTGCCGGCCGCTTTCCTGACGCCGGGATCCTCCTCGTTCATGGACTTCCTGTCCGACCACTCACCGGAAGTCCTCCCGGGGAGGCGGCCGTTGCCGCCCACCCAGGGGCCGGTCGAGGCGCCGCACGGGACGACCATCGTCGCCGCGGCGTTCCCGGGCGGGGTCGTCCTTGCCGGTGACCGGCGCGCGACCATGGGGAACATGATCGCGCAGCGCGACATCGAAAAGGTCTTCCCGGCCGACGAGTACTCGGCGGTGGGGATCGCCGGTACGGCCGGTCTCGCCGTGGAGATGGTCAAGCTCTTCCAGCTCGAGCTGGAGCACTTCGAGAAGGTCGAGGGCACCACCCTGTCGCTGGAGGGCAAGGCCAACCGGCTCTCCACGATGATCCGCGGGAATCTCTCGATGGCCATGCAGGGGCTCGCGGTGGTTCCGCTCTTCGCCGGGTACGACGTCGACCGCGAGAAGGGCCGGATCTTCTCCTACGACGTCACGGGCGGCCGCTCGGAGGAGCGCGGTTACGCCTCGACGGGCTCCGGTTCCGTCTTCGCCCGCGGTTCGATGAAGAAGCTCTACCGCGATGACCTGACGGAGCAGCAGGCCACCACGCTGGTCGTGCAGGCGCTGTACGACGCGGCCGACGACGACTCGGCGACCGGGGGGCCCGACGTGGCCCGCCGGATCTATCCGATCGTCACCGTCATCACGGACGAGGGCTGCCGCAGGCTGACGGACGAGGAGGGTTCCGAGCTCGCCCGTTCGATCCTGGAGCGGCGTCTCGAACAGCCCGACGGCCCCCGCGCCGAGCTGCTCTGAGGCCCCTTCCGATGCACTCGTCACTGACAGAAAGGGACGGATAGCCGGTGTCGACGCCGTTTTATGTCTCACCTCAGCAGGCCATGGCCGACCGGGCGGAATACGCCCGGAAGGGCATCGCCCGTGGTCGCAGCCTGGTCGTGCTGCAGTATGCCGACGGCATCGTCTTCGTCGGCGAGAACCCGTCCCGCGCGCTGCACAAGTTCAGCGAGATCTACGACCGGATCGGCTTCGCGGCCGCCGGCAAGTACAACGAGTACGAGAACCTGCGGATCGGGGGTGTGCGCTACGCGGATCTGCGCGGATACACCTACGACCGTGACGATGTGACGGCCCGTGGCCTGGCGAACGTCTACGCGCAGACGCTCGGCACGATCTTCTCCAGCGCCGCCGAGAAACCGTACGAGGTGGAGCTGGTCGTCGCCGAGGTCGGGTCCGATCCCGACGGCGACCAGATCTACCGGCTGCCGCACGACGGATCGATCGTGGACGAGCACGGTTCGGTCGCGGTCGGCGGCAATGCCGAGACGATCAGCACCTTCCTGGACCAGCAGCACCGCGAGGCGATGACGCTCGCCGAGGCGCTGAAGCTGGCCGTGCAGGCGCTGTCCCGCGACACCAACGGCGGTGAGCGGGAGATCCCCGCCGAGCGCCTCGAAGTGGCCGTGCTGGACCGGACACGCCCGCAGCAGCGCAAGTTCAAGCGCATCGTCGGCCGTCAGCTCGCCAGGCTGCTCGACGCAGCCGACGCGGCGACCGCCGAGACGGATGCCCCGTCGGACGAGGACGAGTAGCCGGGCCGCTGCCCGGCTGCGTCCGTGCCCCGGCCCGCCTGTGCGGTCCGGGGCACGCCTGCGCGCTGGGCGTGCACGGGCGGTGATCCGCGGGGCCGGCGCGTACCTCAGCCCGCTGCCGGGGCCGTGGAGCCACGCACGAGAAGGTTCACCGGCAGATCGCCGCTCTCGGGGCGGCGCCCGTCGAGCACGGCGAGCAGGGCCGCCATTCCGCGCTGCCCGATCTGCTCCGCCGGCAGGGCCACCGTGGTCAGTTCCGGTTCGATCGCTGTCGCGAGCGCCAGATCGTCGAAACCGGTGACGGAGAGGTCCTCCGGGATCCGCAGGCCCAGCCGCCGGGCGGCCTTGCAGGCGCCCGCGGCCAGGATGTCGTCGTCGCAGATGACTGCCGTCGGCCGGGGCCCCGGACCGGTGAGGGCCCCCTCGGCCGCCTGCCGGGCGGCGTCCACCGCCAGCGGTGCGGTGACGGTGTGCACCTGTGCCCCGCGCAGCGCGGACCGCAGCGCGACGGCCCGGACGTCGAAGGTCCACGAGTCGACCGAGGGTGCGAGGTGGACGAATCTGCGGTGGCCCAGGGCGAGCAGATGGTCCGTCACCTGGCGCATGCCGTCCGCGATGTCCAGGTTCACGTGGGCCGCGGCGCCCGACTGGCCGGGATCGCTGTCCAGCATCACCAGTGGCAGACCGGACCCCTGGATCGCGGCGAGCGCGCCGACGGCCATCGAGGAGGCGATGACCCCGTCCAGCGCCGTCCGCGCCGAACCGAACGGGTCGCGGGCAGGACCCACGCCGTCGGGGGAGGGGTAGAGCACCACCCCGAAGCCGTGCTCGGCCGCGGTACGTGCCGCACCGGTGTAGACGCGCGCGAAGAACTCGGTGGTGAGCGCGGGTACGACCAGCAGCACGGTACGGGTGCTGCCCAGGCGCAGATTGCGGGCGGCCAGGTTGGGACGGTAGCCGAGCTGCCCCGCCGCCTCACGGACCAGCCCGGCGGTGCGCTCGGAGACCCGTCCGCGCCACTTGTCGCCGAGCACCAGCGAGACGGTGGCCTGCGAGACACCGGCCGCTCGGGCCACGTCACGGCTGGTGGGGCGGGCCGGAACCACTGGTTCCGGCCTCGTCGCTCGGGCGTCCACTCGGGCCTCCGTCCGGCCTGTTCCCGACCGTGGCCATCTGGACTCGCGGTCTGCGCACATGGTACGTATGACCCCGTACGTTATACGTAACACTCCGGTCAGGGCCGGGAGACAGGGGCGGACATGGCCGCGGGATACGCGGAACTCTTCGGCACCAGGCATGTGAAACGGCTGCTCACCGGCACCCTCGTCGGACGGCTGCCGAACGCGACAGCGGCCATCGCCGTCGTGCTCTTCGTCCGCGCCGAAGGCGGCAGCTACTCGCTCGCAGGGGCGCTCTCCGCCGTCTACGGACTGGCCACAGCGGTCGGCCAGCCGTTGCTCGGCCGCGCCGTAGACCTGTTCGGACAGCTCCGGGTGATGCTGCCGTCCGCGGTGGTGTCGGCCCTCGGCATGGTGCTCTTCGCGGCGGTCGGCACGGATCCCGTAGCCGTCGCTGTCGCGGCGATGCTGGTAGCGGGTCTGTTCACACCGCCCCTGGAGGGCGGACTGCGCGCCCTGTGGCCCGGCGTCCTGAAGCGCGAGGACCGGGTGCACGCCGCGTACGCGATGGACGCCGTGGCCCAGGAGGTGATGTTCACGGTCGGCCCGCTGCTGGTGACGCTGGCCGTCTCGCTGTGGTCGGCGGCCGCCGCCCTGGTGGCCATCAACGCCCTCGGGGTGCTCGGGGCGCTCTCCGTCGTCGTGTCGGAGCCCTCGCGCAGCTGGCGGTCCGCGCCCCGCGAGGCCCACTGGCTGGGCGCGCTGCGCTCCCGTGGTCTGCTCGCGCTCCTCGGCGCGTTCTTCTTCGTCGGCCTGGCGCTGGGCTCGATCACGGTGGCGGCGGTCGCGTACGCCGACGGGCACGGCGGCGACGCGACGTACGGCGTGCTGATGGCGGCGATCGGCTTCGGCGCGCTCGTGGGCGGTCTGCTGTACGGCGCGCGGCAGTGGCCGGGCGCCGCCGAGAAGCGGCTGCGCGTCATCGTCGGCGCACTCGCGCTCGGCTACCTGCCGCTGGTGTCCGTCCCGGGAGTGACCGCCATGGCGGTGCTGATGACGGTGGCCGGTGTCTCCCTCGCGCCCGCCATCGCCTGTGCCTTCATCGTCGTCGACCGGCATGCCCCACGTGGCACCGTGACCGAGGCCTTCTCCTGGCTGGTGACGACCTTCGGCGTAGGCGCCGCACTGGGTACCGCTGTGGCCGGGCCGGCCGTCGAAGCGGGCGGCGTGGGCGCCGGGTTCGCCGCCGCTGGGGGCGGAGGGATCGCCGCGCTGCTCGTCCTGCTGGCCACTCAGCGGGTCCTCGCAGCTCCCGGCGGTACCGGCTCTGTGGTGGCCGGATCGGAAAATGATCGGAACGGGGCCGCCGAACCCGGTTTCAGGACAGGCCATCAGGCGTAATGTTCAGTCATGGACCGCCGCATTTTCGGGCTGGAGAACGAGTACGGCGTCACGTGCACATTCAGAGGACAGCGCCGACTGTCCCCTGACGAAGTGGCGCGCTACCTCTTCCGCCGTGTTGTCTCATGGGGCCGCAGCAGCAACGTCTTCCTGCGGAACGGCGCCCGCCTCTACCTCGACGTGGGATCGCATCCGGAATACGCAACTCCCGAGTGCGACAACGTGGCTGAACTGGTCACGCACGACAAGGCCGGCGAGCGCATTCTCGAAGGCCTGCTCGTCGACGCCGAACGCCGCCTGCACGAGGAGGGAATCGCGGGCGACGTCTATCTCTTCAAGAACAACACCGACTCGGCGGGAAACTCCTACGGCTGCCACGAGAACTATCTCGTCGCCCGCCACGGAGAGTTCTCCCGGCTCGCGGACATTCTCATTCCGTTCCTCGTCACCCGCCAATTGCTCTGCGGTGCCGGCAAGGTACTGCAGACTCCGCGCGGAGCGGTTTTCTGCGTGAGCCAGCGGGCGGAGCACATCTGGGAGGGCGTCAGCTCCGCGACCACCCGTTCCCGCCCCATCATCAACACCCGTGACGAACCGCACGCGGACGCCGAGCGCTACCGCAGGCTGCACGTCATCGTCGGTGACTCGAACATGTCCGAGACGACCATGCTGCTGAAGGTCGGCGCGACCGATCTCGTCCTGCGCATGATCGAAGCGGGCACCGTGATGCGCGATCTGACCCTGGAGAACCCGATCAGGGCCATCCGTGAGGTCAGCCACGACATCACGGGCCAGCGCAAGGTGCGCCTGGCCAGCGGGCGGGAGGCCTCGGCGCTCGAAGTCCAGCGCGAGTACTACGAGAAGGCCGTGGACTTCGTGGACCGGCGCGGTATCCGTACGGGCCAGGTCGCGCAGGTCCTGGAGCTGTGGGGCCGCACGCTCGACGCGATCCAGGAGGAGGACCTCGACAGGATCGGCACCGAGATCGACTGGGTGATGAAGTACAAGCTCATCGAGCGGTACCGGGACAAGCACAACATGACCATGTCGAATCCCCGGGTCGCCCAGATAGACCTCGCCTACCACGACATCCACCGCAGGCGCGGGCTGTACTACCTGCTGGAGAAGCGCGGACAGGCCGCGCGCATCTGCGACGACCTGAAGATCTTCGAGGGGAAGTCGGTTCCCCCGCAGACCACCAGGGCGCGGCTGCGCGGCGACTTCATCCGCCGGGCCCAGGAGCAGCGCAGGGACTTCACCGTCGACTGGGTCCATCTCAAGCTCAACGACCAGGCGCAGCGCACCGTGCTCTGCAAGGACCCCTTCCGGTCGGTCGACGACCGGGTGGAGAAGCTCATCGCCGGGATGTGACCCGCCGGTCCCGGCCGGCGCGAGGGCCCCGCACACCAGCTGTGTGCGGGGCCCTCACGCATGCCGTGCGCCACACGGGCGACAAGGAGTCGTAGAGTGGCGGCCACCGAAACCCCCACTACCCCGAGGACCACTGTGCGACGCCGTTTTGCTGCCTTGCTCATCGTGCCGGCCCTGGTGCTGACCGCCTGCGGAGGTGAGGACTCCAAGAAGAAGGACGACTCGTCCTCCTCGTCGCCCGACAAGGCCGCCTCGACGGCCGTGCCCAAGCCTGTCGATTCGGCGTCCCCCTTGCCCACGGTCTCCGGTGACGCGGGCAAGAAGGCGACCATCACGGTCCCCAAGAAGGACCCGAGCGGCAAGTTCGTCATCCACACCCTCTCCGAGGGCAGTGGCGCCGTGGTCAAGAAGAACGACCTGGTGATGGCCGACTTCACGGGCAAGGTCTGGAAGAGCGGCAAGGACATCGGCAGCTCGTTCGACAAGGGCGGCGCCCCGCAGCTCATCACCGCCGGTTCCAAGACGATCATCCCTGCCTTCGCCGACGCCGTCACCGGCAAGAAGATCGGCAGCCGGGTCCTGGTCGTCGCACCGCCCAACGCGGCCTTCGGCAGCCAGGGCCAGCAGCAGCTCGGTGTCACGGGCAAGGACACCCTGGTCTTCGCGCTGGACATCAAGAAGGTGATCCCCAAGAAGGTCGAGGGCACCCAGGCCCCCACCTCGTCCGACCTGCCCCAGATCAAGGCGGACAAGGAAGCACCCGCCACCATCTCCGTGCCCAAGAGCGACCCGCCGAAGAAGCTGGTCGACAAGGAGCTGATCCAGGGCAAGGGTGCCACGGTCAAGAAGGGGCAGACCGTCTACATGCAGTACAGCGGTGCTGCCTGGAAGCCCAATGAGGGCAAGGCGACCGCGACTCTGTTCGACTCATCCTGGAAGACCGGCACGCCGTTCCAGACGGTCATCGGGCAGGGAGCGGTCATCAAGGGCTGGGACCAGGGCATCGTCGGCAAGAAGGTCGGCAGCCGGGTCATGCTGGTGATCCCGCCGGACCTGGCGTACGGCGACAAGGCTCAGGGCACCACACTGCCGGCCAAGTCGACGCTGGTCTTCGTCGTCGACATTCTGGCGGCAGTGTAAGACTGTCCCGGTTGCCCAGTACCAAGAAGTAGGAGCAGTTACGTGAGCATTGAGAAGCCCGAGATCGACTTCCCGGGCGGCGAGCCGCCGGCCGACCTGGAGATCAAGGAGATCTGGGAGGGCGACGGCGCCGTCGCCAAGGCAGGGGACACGGTCAAGGTCCACTACGTGGGCGTGGCCTTCTCCACCGGCGAGGAGTTCGACGCGAGCTGGAACCACGGCAACCCGCTGCAGTTCCAGCTGGGCGTCGGCCAGGTCATCTCCGGCTGGGACCAGGGTGTCCAGGGCATGAAGGTCGGCGGCCGCCGCCAGCTGACCATCCCCGCGCACCTCGCGTACGGCGACCGCGGTGCCGGTGCCCGTATCGCGCCGGGTGAGACGCTGATCTTCGTCTGCGACCTGGTCGCTGTCTGACCGGAACTGATCGTTTCCGAGGGTCCATGCCTGCGGGCATGGACCCTCGGCTTTTGACCCGGCACGACGGAGCGGTACGGTCGTCGGTCGTAGAGCGTGCTGTGTCCATACGTGGTGCGGGCTGCGCCTCGCGTGCTGCGTTCCGGGGAATCGCCCCGGCGGACACTCCCGGACCACAGAGAGGGCGTCGATGGCGATTGCCAAGGCCGAGCGGCTCATGAATCTGGCGCTGTGCCTGCTCGGAACCAGGCGCCCCCTCAGCAAGCGTGAACTGCGGGGATCGATCGAGGCCTATCTGGAAGCGGGGTCCGACGACTCCTTCAACCGGATGTTCGAGCGGGACAAGGACGATCTCCGTGAGCTGGGCCTGGTCATCGAGACGGTCGAGAACCTGGACGGCGACGCCGGGTACCTGGCCCGCCGTGACAGCAACCGGCTCCCGCCGGTCGCTCTCGACGCCGAGGAGGCCGCCGCCCTCGGGCTGGCGGCCAAGGTGTGGCAGCAGGCCCGGCTGGCCGGCGCGGCCAGCGGCGCGCTGCAGAAGCTGCGGGCCGCCGGAATGCCGGAGGCCGAAGATCCGTACGCCGTGCAGCACGGGGCGCTGGAACCCCGCATCCCGGTGCACGAAGCCGCCTTCGAGCCCCTGATGCTGGCCTGCCGGGACCGCCGGCCGGTCGTCTTCGACTACCGCAAGGCCAACTCGGCCCGCCCCGAGGCCCGTCAGGTCGAGCCCTGGACGCTGGAGTGCTGGCGCGGGAACTGGTATCTGGCGGGCTGGGACCGGGAGCGCGGCGCCGAGCGGGTGTTCCGGCTCTCCCGTATCACCGGCAAAGTCCGTTCGAGGCCCGGTGTGTTCACCGCCGACGTACCCGACGTGGTGACCGTGCGCGAGACCGTGGAGACCTGGGCCGGTGAGACCGCGACCCGCAGCGCGCGGATCAGGCTGCGCTCCGGCGCCGGGTACCCGTTGCGTTCCCGTGCCACCTCGACCCGGGAACTCGGCGACGGGTGGGACGAGTTGGAGATTCCGTACGGACACGGCCTGGACGCCTGGCTGGTGGAGTTCGGGCCGGATGTGACCGTGCTGGAGCCCGCGGATCTGCGGGCCGATGTGGTGGACCGGCTGCGCGCCGTGGCCAAGGACTGAGGGACACATGGCTACGAACGCGATCGACCAGACCCGCCGGATGCTGTCCCTGGTGACCTATCTGCGTGAGCGTCCGGGGGCCCGCGTCGGGGACGTCGCCCGCGCCTTCGGTATCACGGAGGACGAGCTGATCTCGGATCTGGACGTGCTGCCCATGTGCGGTACGAGCTTCCGTGGCGGCGACCTCCTCGACATCGACACCGACGGCGAGTCCATCTGGTGGCACAACGCCGACGACGTGGCGGAGCCGCTGCGCCTCGCCGCCGACGAGGCCACGGCCCTGCTGGTGGCAGCACGCGCCGTGACCACCTTGCCGGGGCTCCGGGAGGGGGACCGTCAGGCGCTGCTGAGGGCCACCGCGAAGCTGGAGGCCGCAGCGGGTGAGGCGGCGGGCGCCAGCTCGAGGCTCTCGGTGACCTTCGAGTCCGAGGGCGGTGTGTTCGCGGACGTCGACCGGGCCATCTCGGAACGGCGCAGGCTCTGGCTGCGCTACTACTCGCCGGCGCGCGACGAGCTCACCGAGCGCGAGGTGGACCCGATCCGGCTCTTCGCCGTCGGCCACACGTACATGGAGGGCTGGTGCTACCTGTCGGAGGCCAGGCGTACGTTCCGTCTGGACCGGGTCGCCGAGATCCGGCTCCTCGACGAGCCTTCCGCGCCGCCCGAGCTGGAACTGCGTGACCTGTCGGCGGGTCTGGTCCAGCCCGCGGCAGAGGACCCCGAGGTCGTGGTCGAGGTGGGCCCCGGTGGGCGCTGGGTCGCCGAGTACTACCCCCACGACAGCGCGGAGGAGCTCGCCGACGGCGGTCTGCGGATCACCCTGCGCACGCCGGACCCGGCCTCGCTGCGCAGGCTGGCCCTGCGGCTCGGCCGCGACGGGCGCATCGTCTCCCCGCAGGACCTGGCGGTCAGCGCGCGGCTCGCGGCCCGTGAGGCGCTCGCGGCCTATGACGGGCAGGAGTAGAGGAGTTGAGGGATATGTCTGTTATGCCGGGATTTTCGGCACAGGTGGGCCCAGTCAGCTTCCGGGCCGCCTGCCCGGACTGCCGCGGCCGCTTCGAACTGACTGCCGGTGCGCTGCGACTGGCGATCGGCGCGAGCCGGCGTACGACCTTCTACTCCTTCACCTGCCCCGAGTGCGGGTCGTCGGTCCGCAAACCGGCTGGTGAGCGCATTGTCGAACTACTCACCGGCGGGGGCGTCCGGACGCTGCGCCTCCACTCCACTCTCTAGGGTGTTCACATGTTCTGGCCGATGACCGCTGTCTTTCTGGGCTTTATCGGAATCGCCGTGCTCGGTGTGCTGGCCATCCGGGTTTTCGTCGAGGCCCAGCGCCTCGGCAGCCAAGTGGCGCACGCCACACAGCAGATCAACCAGGCTGCTGAGGGCCTGGAGCGCGCGGCGGGTGGGCTCGCACGGAGCGGTGAAAGTTTGCGATAGGGGCGCCGGCCTCTGCTGCCGGGCCGTTTCGAGCGGTACGCTGCTGGTCGCGGGCCCGGGAGCGAGGCGCGGGCCGCAAGCGCGAGTCTGCACGGGCATTGCCCTGTGTTTACCCCCGCGGGTTACGATCGCTGCGAGCACGACGACCGGACGCCTGTCCGATCGGTCGGGCAGCCCCACCCAGCCGCCTCGGTGAGAAGGTACAGCTTATGTTCGGAAGGCTCGGCGCCCCCGAGATCATCCTGATCCTCGTCGTCATCGTCCTGCTGTTCGGCGCGAAGAAGCTTCCGGACATGGCCCGTTCGCTGGGCAAGTCCGCCCGCATCCTCAAGAGCGAGGCCAAGGCGATGAAGTCCGAGGGCCAGCAGACCGCCCCGGCCGACCCGCCGCACGACCCCACCGCCCAGACCGAGGTCCCCCGCACGATCCAGGCCGCTCCGGGAGACGTGACCAGCGCCCGCCCCGTGACCGAGCCGTCGGACTCGACCAAGCGCTGACAACTGGGCCGGAGCGGGCGCCGCGGTCAGTGGCTGCCCGCCGCACGAGATGAGGACGTGGGTTGCTTAATTCTGACCGCAAGTCGGAAACAGGGCCCGACGGGCGTATGCCTCTCGTGGAGCACTTGCGTGAGCTGCGTAACCGCGTAGCGAAGGCATTGCTGGCGATTATAGTCGTCACGATTATTGCGGCTTTCTTCTATGACCACATAATCGATATCGTCACCAAGCCGGTACTGCAATCTGTTGGTTGCAACACGAGTTTCGCCCACTTGGCAGCCAAGCCCGCCGGTACCTGCGCCCGCATTACGCTCAACGGCCTCCTCGCTCCGTTCACGCTGGCGCTGAAGGTCTCCTTGACAGCGGGTGTTGTTGTGGCGTCGCCTGTCTGGCTCTATCAGCTGTGGGCCTTCGTAGCGCCTGGCTTGCATCGGCACGAGAAGCGGTATGCGCGCTTCTTTGCCGGGGCGGGAGTTCCGCTTTTTCTCGGCGGGGCACTGTTCGCCTACAAGATCCTCCCGACAACTGCTTCGGTGCTTATCAAGTTCACTCCGCTGGGCGTGGACAACTTGCTACCGCTCGACGACCTGCTTGACCTCGTGACGCGAATGATTGTCGTTTTTGGACTTTCCTTCGAGATGCCGTTGCTTCTGGTGATGCTCAACTTCGTCGGGATTTGCACCGGTCGTCGGATGCTGGGCTGGTGGCGCGGCATGATTATGGGCATCACGGTGTTTGCTGCCGTGGCAACTCCCAGCGTCGATCCGCTCAGCATGCTCGCACTGGCTGCTCCAATCTGCTTGTTGTACTTCCTCGCAGTCGGTGTGTCGATTTTCCACGATCGCCGTAAGGCATCGCGTGAGGCTAACGAACCCGATGCTGACGAACCCTCCGAGCTGGACCTGACACCTGAAGGCGTAGGAGCGATCGAACCAGTCTCCCCTTCGCCGATGGTTCCCGAGCGGAGTGGTTTCAACAGGGTTGGCGAGCATGACGACATCACCTAATTGGTGGATTTTCTTCCATCGTGAATTGATTTGATGGAGGAAAGAGGTTGCGAAAAATGCGGTTCCACGGAATTCGTGGAACCGCATTTTCGTGCGATGGGTGGAACTTCAAGTCTTGGCGCAATCAGGGGCTACGCCAAGTAGCTCAAGGTCGAGTTCAGCAGCTCTTGAAGCCAAGGGGCTTGTTGTAGAACACATAGTTACCCTTGGCGCCCCCGGACGCCTTTATGCATTCGGTAGTAAATGCACCTGTTCTGACCTCAAGGCCTGACTTCCCGCTACAGGTGTTGTGGTAATAAACGGTCCATGTCACCGATCCGTCTGTCCAGGACCAGCTGAAACAGCCTGTCGATCCTGAATGGTAGGACAGCGGAGAAGCGTCGGCTGAGGTGGCGGCCATCGCCGGAGTCGATGCTGAGACCGCCAGGATTGCCGCAGCGGCCGCAGCGACAGCTCCCAAGCGCTGGAGCAGATTCTTACGCATATGATTCCCCCTTGGTGAGCGACGATTGCTCGGAGTTCGCGTTCCGTCACCCAGTGTATTCGTGAGCTCGATGACTATATTCAGGCTTTCGGATAAGAGTCAAGGAGATTTATTGACGCTTTGACTCGGCATTGTGAGTGGAACTGCCGATTTCTCCTGATCGGTGCGCTATCTCTCTCACTGGTCACTGCAGAGCTGATTTGTACGGCTTCGCCCCTCCTGTCGCGCCCGTCCCGCTCTTCCTTGCCGGGGGCTTCTTCGCGTACGAGACGCTCCCGACGATGGCGAAGGTCCTTCTCCAGCTCTCCCCGGGCAACATCGACAACCAGCTGCCTCTCGACGACCTGCTCGACCTGATCACCCGGATGGTCGTCGTCTTCGGCCTCTCCTTCGAGCTGCCGCTGCTGCTCGTCATGCTCAACTTCGTCGGGATCATCACCGGTAAGCGGATGGCCGGCTGGTGGCGCGGCATGATCATGGGCATCACGGTCTTCGCCGCGGTCGCCACGCCCAGCACCGATCCGCTGAGCATGCTGGCCCTCGCAGGGCCGATCTGCATTCTGTACGGCGTCGGCACCGCCGTCTCCCTGCTCAACGACCGCCGCAAGGCCCAGCGCGCCGCAGCGGGTCCGGACGACGACGAGGCGTCCGAGCTCGACCTCACGCCCGAGGCCATAGGGGAGGTCGAGACCGTGCCCGCCTCGCGGGTACCGGAGCAGGCGGGCAGTGAGACGGACGGTTCCAGGCCCAGCGGTCTGGGCGGTTACGACGACGTC
Source organism: Streptomyces sp. NBC_00859 (assembly GCF_045161865.1). Taxonomy (NCBI): domain Bacteria; kingdom Bacillati; phylum Actinomycetota; class Actinomycetes; order Kitasatosporales; family Streptomycetaceae; genus Streptomyces; species Streptomyces sp. NBC_00859. The sequence continues at coordinate 6,579,293 of NZ_CP108826.1, forward strand.
ACCTGACCTTGTAGGGTCCGGCGGGTGACCAGCGAGATCACCCTCTTCGTCAATCCCACCGCAGGACGCGGCCGGGGCGCGCACGCCGCGCAGCCGGCCGCTTCCGCGTTGCGGGACGCCGGTTTCTCCGTACGCACGGTGCTCGGCAGCGACGCGCCCGACGCGCTGCGCCGGGCGCGCGACGCCGTACGGGGCGGGACCGGCGCGCTCATAGCCGTCGGCGGGGACGGCATGATCAGCCTCGCCCTCCAGGCCGTCGCGGGCACCCGTACCCCGCTGGGCGTGGTGGCCGTCGGCACCGGCAACGACTTCGCCCGAGGGCTCGGGCTCCCGGTACGGGACCCGGCTGCGGCGGGACGCTCGGTGGCCGGGGCCCTCAAGGGCGGGGACATCAGGGAGATCGACCTGGGCCGGGTGGTCCCCGGCAGGGCTGGTGCCGGGGTGGGGACCGGCGACCGGCGGGACGCCGAGCGCTGGTTCGGGAGCGTGCTCGCGGCCGGGTTCGACTCGCGGGTCAACGACCGCGGCAACCGGATGCGCCGGCCGTCAGGACGGCTGAAGTACGACCTGGCGATGATCGCCGAGCTGGCCGCCTTCCGGCCGCTCCCGTACCGGCTGGCGCTCGACGGGGGGCCGCCTCGCGACATCGAGGCGACGCTTGTGGCCGTCGGCAACGGCCCCTCCTACGGCGGCGGGATGCGGATCTGCGCGGACGCGGAGCTGGACGACGGCCTCCTCGACGTCACGGTGGTCGGCGCCTGCTCGCGCACCACCCTGGTCCGGGTCTTCCCGAAGGTCTACCGGGGCACTCACCTCGGCCACCCCGCCGTCACGTCGTACCGGGTGCGCAGGATCGAGTTGGAGGCCGCCGGGGTCACCGGATACGCGGACGGCGAGCCGCTCGGGGCGCTGCCGCTGACCGCCGAGTGCGTGCCGCGCGCGGTCCGGGTCATCGGCTGCTGAAATGCCATCGGCAGTTGAAATGCTCAAATAAAGATCGCGGTGACTGTCCGAGGCGGCGGGTAGGCTCGATGACAAGATGACCGAGGACCTTTCGCCCGCTGAGCGTTATGCAGCCGCCCGCACCCGCGCAGTCGAAGAGGCCACCGCGCTGGCCCCGTTCCGCCGCATGTACGACTTCGACCTCGATCCGTTCCAGATCGAGGCATGCCGTGCCCTGGAGGCGGGCAAGGGTGTGCTCGTCGCGGCGCCCACCGGCTCGGGCAAGACGATCGTCGGCGAGTTCGCCGTGCACCTGGCCCTGGAACAGGGCCGCAAGTGCTTCTACACCACCCCCATCAAGGCCCTGTCCAACCAGAAGTACGCGGACCTCGCCAAGCGGTACGGCGCGGACAAGGTCGGCCTGCTCACCGGCGACAACAGCGTCAACGCGGACGCCCCGGTGGTCGTCATGACCACCGAGGTCCTGCGGAACATGCTGTACGCGAGCTCGCAGGCCCTCCTGGGACTCGGCTATGTGGTGATGGACGAGGTCCACTACCTCTCCGACCGCTTCCGCGGTGCCGTGTGGGAGGAAGTGATCATCCACCTGCCGGAATCGGTGACCCTGGTATCGCTCTCCGCCACCGTGTCCAACGCCGAGGAGTTCGGCGACTGGCTGGACACCGTACGCGGCGACACCGAAGTGATCGTGTCCGAGCACCGGCCCGTCCCGCTCTGGCAGCACGTGCTCGCCGGACGCCGGATGTACGACCTCTTCGAGGAGTCGACGGACCACGGCGGCCGGGGCGGCGCCAAGCGCGAGGTCAATCCGGATCTGCTGCGGATGGCGCGGCAGGAGAACCAGCGCACGTACAACCCGCGCGACCGCCGCCGCGGCAAGATGGTGCGCGAGGCGGACCGCGAGCGCGAGCGGCGCTCCCGCAGCCGGATCTGGACCCCCAGCAGGGCCGAGGTCATCGCCAGGCTCGACGCCGAGGGTCTGCTGCCCGCCATCACCTTCATCTTCAGCAGGGCCGGCTGCGAGGCCGCCGTGCAGCAGTGCCTCTACGCGGGTCTGCGGCTCAACTCGGAGGAGGCGCGCCACACGGTCCGCGAGCTCGTCGAGGAGCGCACCGCCGCCATTCCGCGCGAGGACCTCCATGTCCTCGGTTACTACGAGTGGCTGGAAGGCCTGGAGCGCGGCATCGCGGCGCATCACGCCGGGATGCTGCCGACCTTCAAGGAGGTCGTCGAGGAGCTCTTCGTCCGCGGCCTGGTGAAGGCCGTGTTCGCGACGGAGACCCTGGCGCTCGGCATCAACATGCCCGCCCGCTCCGTGGTCCTGGAGAAGCTCGTCAAGTGGAACGGCGAGCAGCACGCCGACATCACCCCCGGCGAGTACACCCAGCTCACCGGCCGTGCCGGGCGGCGCGGTATCGACGTCGAGGGCCACGCGGTGGTGCTCTGGCAGCGTGCCATGGACCCCGGCGCGCTCGCCGGACTCGCCGGTACGCGCACCTATCCGCTGCGCTCCAGCTTCCGGCCTTCGTACAACATGGCCGTCAATCTGGTGCAGCAGTTCGGCCGGCACCGCTCCCGGGAGCTGCTGGAAACGTCCTTCGCGCAGTTCCAGGCCGACAAGTCGGTCGTCGGGATCTCCAAGCAGGTGCAGAAGAACGAGGAAGGCATCGCGGGCTACCGCGAGGGCATGACCTGCCATCTCGGGGACTTCGAGGAGTACGCACAGCTGCGCCGCGACCTCAAGGACCGCGAGACGGAGCTGGCCAAGCAGGGGGCCGTGCAGCGGCGGGCCGCCGCTGCCGACGCCCTGGAGAAGCTCAAGCCCGGCGATGTCATCCATGTGCCGACCGGCAAGTTCGCCGGGCTGGCACTGGTCCTCGATCCCGGGCTGCCGGCCGGGCGGGCCAATGGGCACCGGGGCTTCGAGTCGTACGACGGGCCGCGGCCGCTGGTGCTCACCGCGGAGCGGCAGGTCAAGCGGCTCGCTCCGATCGATTTCCCGGTGCCCGTCGAAGCGCTGGAGCGGATGCGGGTCCCGAAGTCGTTCAACGCGAGGTCGCCCCAGTCCAGGCGCGATCTGGCGTCCGCGCTACGGACCAAGGCCGGGCACATCGTGCCCGACCGGCACCGCAGGCCGCGCGCGGAGGCGGCCGACGACCGGGAGATCGCCCGGTTGCGCACCGAACTGCGCGCACACCCGTGCCACGGCTGCGACGAGCGGGAGGACCACGCCCGCTGGGCCGAGCGCTACCACCGGCTGCAGCGTGACACCCGGCAGCTGGAGCGCCGGATCGAAGGCAGGACCAACACCATCGCCCGTACCTTCGACCGGATCTACGCTCTGCTGACCGAGCTCGACTACCTCCGCGGTGACGAGTCGACGGTGCACGGGAAGCGGCTCGCCCGGCTCTACGGTGAGCTGGACCTGCTGGCATCGGAGTGCCTGCGGGCGGGTGTCTGGGAGGGCCTCAACCCCGCCGAGCTGGCAGCCTGTGCCTCGGCGCTGGTCTTCGAGGCGCGGCAGTCCGACGACGCGGTCGCGCCCAAGGTCCCCACCGGCGCGGCGAAGACGGCACTGGGCGAGATGGTCCACATCTGGGGCAGGCTCGACGCCCTGGAGGAGGACTTCAAGATCAACCAGACGGAGGGTGTGGGCCAGCGGGAACCCGACCTCGGCTTCGCCTGGGCGGCCTACCAGTGGGCGTCGGGCCGGGGCCTCGACGAGGTGCTGCGCGACGCCGAGATGCCTGCCGGTGACTTCGTCCGCTGGTGCAAGCAGGTTATCGACGTGCTGGGCCAGATCGCGGCTGCGGCCCCCGGTGAGAACAGTACGGTCTCGCGCAACGCCCGCAAGGCGGTCGACGCGGTACGGCGCGGTGTGGTGGCGTACAGCTCGGTGGGCTGACGGAGCGCAGTGCGTACGGGCTCCGCCGGACTCGGCGGAGCCCGTACGCGTGTCTCAGTGCCCCGCCGCCCACTCGTCGAACGCCGTCCAGGCGAGGAGCGAACGGCCGCTCTCGAAGCGGTGCTCGGCGCCGGTGACCGGATCGGTGAATTCCAGAACCCTGGCCAGCAGTTGGAGCGGCCTGCGGAAATCGTCCGGCGCCGGGTCGGTGACCACGGGGAAGAACGGGTCGCCGAGGAGCGGGACGCCCAGCGCGTCCATATGGACACGCAACTGGTGTGTGCGGCCCGTGACGGGAGTGAGCCGGTAGCGGCCCAGAGCGCCCCGGCGCTCCGCGAGTTCGATGTGTGTCTCGCTGTTCGGCTCGCCGGGCGTCTCGAAGGCGGCGACGACGCCGGGCACCTTCGTGATGCGGCTGCGTGAGATGTGCGGCAGGCCGAGCCCGGCCCGGTACGGTGCGACCGCCTCGTACTCCTTGTGCACCTTCCGGTCCCGGAACAGCGTCTGGTACGCGCCGCGTTCCTCGGGCCGTACGGAGAACAGCACAAGGCCGGCGGTCAGCCGGTCCAGCCGGTGCGCCGGACTCAGGGCCGGCAGCCCGAGCTCCTTGCGCAGCCGCGCGAGCGCGGTCTGGGTGATGTGTCTGCCGCGCGGGGTGGTGGCCAGGAAGTGCGGTTTGTCGGCGACGACGATGTGCTCGTCCCGATAGCGCACCCCGATGGCGAACGGAACGGGCACCTCGTCGGGGAAGTCCCGGTGGAACCAGACCGAGCCGCCGGGCAGATAAGGAGTGCCGGCCCCGACCGGCCCGTCCGGCCCGATGAACGCGCCGTCCCGCAGCATGGCGTCGACGGCCTCGGCTCCGCCCGGCAGCCGCTCGGCCAGATGCTCCCGGACGGTGGCCCAGGCGCCGTCGACGGGGAGCCGGAGGCGTACCGCGTCGATGCCCTCGCGCTGGGGCAGGGGGCCCGGAAGCCGGGAATTCTTGCGTCTCATCGTGGCTCAAGAGTACGAGCGGCGGCGCTGAGCGCCCACCCCCGTCCGGCTCGTCCCGGTCGTGCGACGCACGGAGGTGTCCGCACGGACGCGGGCCGCCGCACAGCAGATGTGCGGCGGCCCGCGAAGTGGGACGCTTGAAGCGGTACCCGTACCGGCTCCGCAGCGGTTACTTCGGCATCAGCACCGAGTCGACGATGTAGACCGTGGCGTTGGCCGTCGGGACATTGCCGCAGACGACGTTCGAGGCGTCGTTGACCTTGTACGAGACGCCGGAGCCCGAGGTGGTGAGGTTGCTCTTCTCCAGCGTCGGGTAGCTGCCCTTCTCCAGCATCTTCGGCGTGAGCTTCTTGCCGACGACGTGGTACGTGAGGATCTTGGTCAGCATCGCCTTGTCGTTGAGGACCTTGTCCAGCTGGGCCTTCGGGATCTTGTTGAAGGCGTCGTTGGTCGGGGCGAAAACGGTGATGTTCTGGGCGTTGTTCAGCGTGTCGACCAGACCGGCCTTCTTGACGGCCGTCACCAGGGTGGAGAGCGCCGGGTTGTTCGACGCGGCGGTCGCGACCGGGTCCTTGGCCATCCCGTTGAAGCTGCCCGCACCGTTCTTCGGGACCGTCGCACAGCCCGGACCGAACGGCTTGCTGGTGTCCATGGCGTTCGACTTCGTGGCGGTCGCGGCCGGCTTGTCCGAGCTCGCCTTCGAGTCGTCCTTCTTCGAGTCGTTCGACGAGCAGGCGGAGAGCGCCAGCGGAAGGGCCACCGCGCCGACGACGGCGAGGGTGATGCGGGGGAAGCGAGTGGTGCGCATGGGGTTCTCCTAGTGGAAGGGGTTGTCCGGAACGTCTGCAAGGGATGGGGCACAGGCGGAGTGAGGCGCCGCCACGTAGCGCGTCGCGCAGCGGGTGTTCTGTCCGAAACCCGGTGCGGCCGCATCTCTCCGAAGTGCACTCACGTCGGCTATTCGGGCCTGGTGCGGTCCCGGATTGGTCTGTCATCCGATCGTGTGACGGACCAATCCGTATGGACGCCGGCCGCGAATACCTGGTGAGGGGCGGTGCCCGAGATGACTTACCGGAAGGAGCGGCATGGCGGACCAGAGGCGTCGGACGGCAGTAGTGGGAAGCGGGGTCGCGGGGCTGACCGCCGCGCATGTCCTCCAGCGCGCGCACGAGGTCTCGCTGTACGAGGCGGACGACAGGCTCGGCGGCCACGCACACACCCACGACATACCGTCGGCCGACGGCCGGGTACACGCTGTCGATTCCGGGTTCATCGTCCACAACAGGCGGACCTATCCGAACCTGCTGCGTCTCTTCGCCGAACTGGGCGTAGAGACCCAGGAGTCGGAGATGAGCATGTCCGTACGGTGCGAGGGGTGCGGCCTCGAATACGCCGGCGCCCGCGGCCTGTCCGGAATATTCGCCCAGCCGCGCAACGCCTTCCGAGGCCGCTATCTGCGGATGCTGGCCGAAGTCCCGCGCTTCCACCGTGCGGCCCGCAAGCTGCTGGCCGACGGTCCGGGTGCGGACACGCCGACGCTGGGGGAGTTCCTCGGCCGCGGCGGATTCTCCCCGTACTTCACGGCGCACTTCATGACCCCGCTGGTCTCAGCCGTCTGGTCGTGCGACCCGGTGACCGCGCTGGGCCACCCCGCGGTCCCGCTTTTCCGCTTCCTCGAACACCACGGCCTCCTCTCGGTGACCGGATCCCCGACCTGGCGCACGGTGACCGGCGGTTCGCGTGCCTATGTGGACCGGGTCGGCAAGGAACTCACCGCTCTGCATACCTCGACCCCGGTCCGCAGCGTGCGGCGCACGCCCGACGGCGTCGAGATCACCGCGGACGACGGGACGACCGCCCGGTACGACGCGGTGGTCATCGCAGTCCACCCCGGCCAGGCGCTCGCCATGCTCGCCGACCCGACCGAGCAGGAGCGCAGTGTGCTGGGCGCGTTCCGCTACTCCCGCAACCCCACCGTGCTGCACACCGACACCACGGTCCTGCCGCGCAGCCCGCGGGCCCGCGCCTCCTGGAACTACCTGATGCCGCGGTGCGCCGCCGGAGCCGACAGCGTCCAGGTCAGCTACGACATGAACCGCCTCCAGCGCCTCGAAGCACCGGAGACCTACGTCGTCACGCTGAACGGCGCCGGCCGGATCGACGAGAGCCAGGTGATCGACCGCATGGTGTACGAGCACCCCGTGTTCAGCGTCGATTCGGTGGCCGCCCAGCGCCGGCTGCCCGGACTGAACGGCCCGGTCACCGCCTTCGCGGGCGCCTACCACGGCTCGGGATTCCACGAGGACGGCTGCCGTTCCGGCGCCGTCGCAGCTCAGGCACTGGGGGTGACCTGGTGAACGCCGTCTACCCGTCCACGATCACGCATGTGCGGACCTCGCCCAAGCGGCACACGCTGCACCACCGCACCTACATGTGGCTGATCGACCCCGACGCGCCGCCCAGGCTGCCGTTCCCGCTGCGCCCGCTCGCCCGGTTCGACGCCCGTGACCACTTCGGCGGTGGCGAGCGGACCATCCGCGCGGGCCTGGAGAAGTTCCTGACCGCGCGCGGGGTCGATCTGGGCGACGGGAGTGTGCTGATGCTCGCCCACGCCCGGGTGCTGGGCCATGTCTTCAACCCGCTGACCGTCTACTGGTGCCGCGACGCCGGAGGGCGTCCGCTGTGCGTCGTCGCCGAGGTGCACAACACCTACGGCGAGCGGCACTGCTATCTGCTGCGTCCCGGCCCGGACGGCCGGGACGTCGTGAAGAAGGAGTTCTACGTATCGCCGTTCTTCCCCGTGGACGGCGACTACCGGATGCGGCTGCCCGAACCGGGCGAGCGGCTGAGTCTCGCGGTGCACCTGGAACGCGACGGTGCCCGCCCGTTCACCGCGACCGTACGGGGCGAACGCCGGGACGCCACCCCGGCCGTTCTGCTGCGGTCGGTGCTGCGCCATCCGTGGTCGACCATGGCCCTCTCCCTCGGGATCCGGGTACATGGGATCTGGCTGTATCTGCGCGGGCTGCCTGTGCAGCCCCGTCCCCGTCATCTGCCCCAGGAGGGCGTGAAGTGAGTGTGTCCGTCTCCCCGGCGTCTCCCGGATCCACTGGATCTCCCGGGTCCGCCGCCCCTTCAACAGCACTGTCCCGCGCCGCGGTCGACGCCGAGCGCTGGCCGGACGTGGCCCGGCTGCCGGACGCCTCCTGGCTGCGCAGCGCCGTCGCGGAACGCATCGTCCGCCGGGCGCTCGCCGGACTTCCGCTGCGGGTCCGGCTCGCAGGCGCCGAGACCCTCGGGCTCGGCGGGCCGCTGCTCGACGTGCACGACCCCAGGGCGTTCTTCCGCCGGATCGGCGCCGGCGGACTGATCGGCTTCGGCGAGTCCTGGATGGCGGGCGAGTGGGCGGCCACCGACCTCGTCGGCGTTCTGACCGTGCTGGCCGAACGGGCCGCCAGCCTGATTCCCGCACCACTGCAGAGACTGCGCAGCGTCTGGGCCAGGAAGCAGCCGACAGCCCAGCGCAACACACCCGAGGGTTCACGCGAGAACATCAGCCACCACTACGACCTCTCGAACGACCTCTTCGCGCTCTTCCTCGACGAGACGCTCTCGTACTCGTCGGCACTGTTCCGCGGCTTCCCCGCCGACCGGTCGCTGCTGGCCGCGGCCCAGCACCGGAAGATCGACCGGCTGCTCGACGAGGCCGGAGTGGGCCCCGGCACCAAACTGCTCGAGATCGGCACCGGCTGGGGCGAACTCGCCGTCCGGGCCGCCGCGCGAGGCGCCAGGGTGCGCACCGTGACGCTCTCCAGGGAACAGCGCGAGCTGGCCGTGGAACGTATTCGTGCCGCTGGGCACGAGGACAGCGTGTCGGTGGAGATCCTCGACTACCGCCGGGTGGAGGGGAGCTACGACGCCATTGTGAGTGTCGAGATGATCGAGGCCGTCGGCGCGGAGTTCTGGCCCGAGTACTTCATGACGCTGGACCGGCTGCTCGTGCCCGGCGGCCGGATCGCGATCCAGGCGATCACGATGCCGCACGAGCGGATGCTTGCGAGCAAGGACACCTTCACCTGGATCCAGAAGTACATCTTCCCCGGCGGTCTGCTGCCGTCGACCGAGGCGATCGAACAGATCACCGCCGCACGGACAGGGCTCCGCGTCCGGCGTCGCGAGGAATTCGGGCCGCACTACGCGGAGACGCTCAGGCTCTGGCGCGAACAGTTCGACGCACAGACCGCTGAGGTCGGCGCGCTCGGCTTCGACGAGACCTTCCAGCGGATGTGGACCTTCTACCTCGCCTATTCCGAGGCGGGCTTCCGCTCCGGCTATCTCGACATGCAGCAAGTGCTGCTCTCCAAGGACTCCAAGGAGGAGACCCCCCGATGACGCGCCCTCAGACCCGGAGCGGCGCCGCCCAGCAGCTGTTCCCGCTCGTCGAACAGCTCCTCGGCGGCCGCCTTCCACTGCGCCTGCGCGCCTGGGACGGCTCCGTCGCGGGCCCCGATGGCGCACCCGTCGTGGTGCTCCGCTCCCGCCGGGCCCTGCGCCGGCTGGTCCGGCAGCCCGACGAACTGGGCCTGGCCCAGGCCTACATCACCGGCGAACTGGACGTCGAGGGTGATCTCGCCGAGGGCCTGCGCACCGTATGGAGCGCCGTCCGCGCCCGTGGTCTGCGTCCACCCCGGCTCACCGTCGCCGACCGGGTACGGGCGGTGCGCACCGCGGTGCGCCTCGGGGCCGTCGGACCCCGCCCTCCGGTGCCCGCGGCGCAGGCCAGGCTGCGCGGCACCCTGCACAGCAAGGCCCGCGACCGGGCCGCGATCAGCCACCACTACGACCTCTCCAACGACTTCTACGCCCTGCTGCTCGACGAGACGATGGCGTACTCCTGCGGATACTGGACCAGCGACGATCCGCAGTACGGGCCGGCCGACGCGCAACGCGACAAGCTCGAACTGATCTGCCGCAAGCTCGCACTGACCCCCGGCGCCCGGCTGCTGGACATCGGCTGCGGCTGGGGATCACTCACCCTGTACGCGGCGCAGGAGTACAAGGCGAAGGTCACCGCGGTCACCCTCGCCGCCGAGCAGGCCGACTACGTCAGGCGCCAGGTCGCGGAGCGGGGGCTGGACGATCTGGTCGAGGTGCGGCACTCGGACTACCGCGACATCACGGGCGGCGACTACGACGCGGTGTCCACCGTCGAGATGGGCGAACACGTCGGCGATGCCGAGTACCCCGGGTTCACCGCCAAGCTGCACGGAATGCTCCGCCCGGCAGGCCGGGCGCTGGTCCAGCAGATGTCCCGGGGCGCGGTCGCCCCGGGCGGCGGCGCCTTCATCGAGGCGTACATCGCACCCGACATGCACATGCGCCCGCTGGGCGAGACGGTCGCGCTGCTGGAAGGCGCGGGCCTCGAAGTGCGGGCCGTGGAGTCGCTCCGCGAGCACTACACCCGCACGGTCGGCGCCTGGGAGCGCACCCTGGAGGAGCGCTGGGAGGAGTTCCGCGCCCTGGTCGGTGAGGAGACCGCCCGGGTCTGGCGGCTCTATCTGGTGGGCGGGCGGCTCGCGTTCGAGGAACGCCGGATGGGTGTGGACCAGATCCTCGCCGTACGCCCCGACGACAGCGGCTCCAGTGCGATGCCCGCCACGCTGCACGACTGGTACGCCGAGGACGCCCGGTTGTGAGCGGCTACCCGTGGGGCGCCTTCGGCCAGGGGGTGGGCGCTGCGGCCGCCGCGGCACTCGCGGTCATGCTGCTCACCTTCGCCGTCGCTGTGGTCAGGGGACTGCACCGGATCGTCGACATCGCCTGGGGCCCCGCGTTCGCCGCTGTCGCCCTCGTCTCGTACGCCGTGTCGGCGGGGGAGGGCGGTGACGGCGTACGGCGGCTCGTGGTCACCGCGCTGACCGTGGTGTGGGGACTGCGGCTCGGCATCCACATCGCGCTGCGCGGACGAGGCCACGGCGAGGACGCGCGGTACGAGGCGATGCTCGCGAAGGCGCCCGGCAACCGGGATCTGTACGCGCTGCGCATGGTCTATCTGCTGCAGGGCCTTCTGGTCCTCGTCGTCTCGCTGCCGGTCCAGGCCGCGCAGTACCTGCCGGGCGCGATGGGGCCCGCCGGGTACGCGGGCTGTGGGGTGTGGCTGGCCGGTCTGCTCTTCGAGGGGGTGGGGGACCTGCAACTGGCCCGCTTCAAGGGCGATCCGGCGAACCGCGGCCGGATCATGGACCGCGGCCTCTGGTCCTGGACCAGGCACCCGAACTACTTCGGTGACTTCTGTGTCTGGTGGGGGCTCTTCCTGATCGTCTGCGACGACCCGGTGGTGGCCGCCGCCACCGTCGTGAGCCCGCTGGTGATGAGCTGTCTGCTGATCGGCGGTAGCGGGAAGAGACTCCTCGAACGGCACATGGCCGACCGGCCGGGGTTCGCCGAGTACGCCGCGCGGACCAGTGGCTTCTTCCCGCTGCCACCGAAGCGGAGCTGACCCGGCGAAGGGCGTGGAGGGGGGATCCGGCCGGCCGGATCCCCCTCCACCCCGTCCCTCCACCCCGTGGAGCGGCCCGGTCAGGCCGCGAACTGCATGAGGGCCAGCGGGTCGGTCGTCGGCGCCTTGGAGCCGCCCGCAGGTTCGACCGTGATGCCCATACCGACCGCCGAGTCCACGGAGCCCTGCATGAGCACGCTCTCCGAGGAGGACGAAGGATTCAGCAGACCGGCGGAGCGCATCGTTCCGTTGTCGTTGAACCAGAGCTGGTAGACCTTGCCGCTCGGCGGCTTCGGCAGTCCCGAGCTGAGGAAAGCGGCTCTGTTCCTGGTGTGGGAGACGACGACGGTGCCGCTCGCCCCGTCCTTCAGCTTCCCCGTCGTGATCCTGGCGTCCGGCGCTGCCAGCACCGCGGCCAGTGACCGGGCCCGCTGCTGCGACTGCGCCGCGGTGCTCCTGGCATCGCCCGCCTCCTGGTGCTGCCACACGGCGATCCCGCCGAAGCCGACGGCCGCGGCGAGGCAGGCGGCGAGCGCGAAGCGCGAGAGCGCCCGTCCACCGCGTACGGTGCCGCCGCCCCGGTGCTGCTCGGGCAGCAGCGGTCCCTCCTGACGCTCGGTGGCGATCCGGCGCAGGACCTCCTGCTTGAGCGCGGGGGGCGGGGTCACCGTGACGGCGAGCGCGAGCCTGCCCGCTGTCGCCACCAGCTCACGGACCTCCTGGGTACAGGCCGGGCACACCAGGAGGTGCTGCTCGAATTCGGCACGCTCCTCCGGGTCCAGGGCGTGCAGCGCGTAGGCGCCGGTGAGCGTGTGCAGATCCGCTGTCATCATGCGCTGACCCCCAGGCAGTCGCGCATCCGGATGAGTCCGTCGCGCAGTCGAGTCTTGATGGTGCCGAGCGGTACGGAGAGCAGCTCGGCCACTTCCCGGTAGGCAAGACCCCTGTAGTACGCGAGCGTCACGGACTCGCGCTGCACCTCTGTCAGGGAGCTCAGACAGCGGCGTACCTGTTCACGCTCCAGGCGGGACTCGACCTGCTCGACGACCTCGTCGAACGCCGGTGTCCGGTCGAGCAGCGCCGCCCGCTGCTCACGGTCCGATGCGGCCTGGGCCGAGCGCACCCGGTCCACCGCCCTGCGGTGGGCGAGCATCAGGACCCAGTTCATGGCCGACCCGCGGTCGGCCTGGAAACGTGCCGCGCTGCGCCACACCTCCAGGAGTACTTCCTGTGCCACTTCCTCGGACTGCGCGGGATCGCGGAGTACGGCACGGACCAGCCCGAGCACGGGACCGCACACCGAGTCGTACAGACGCGAGAAAGCGTCCTGGTCGCCGCGGGCGACCATGGCGAGCAATTGCTGCAGATCAGGTCCCGCCGAAGCGGCTCCGCTGATGTGCACGGCTTCTTTCACGCGGTGTTCCTCCACGGTACGGGCAGGCGGCGTACGGGTTCTCGCTCGATATTCGGAGCGGGTGCGGCGACGGATTGGTCAGATGTGCGAAGGGTTCCAGAGCTTGCCGGTTCCGCGGTACACCGCGGCCCAGTCCATGATCATCGTGCTCGGCATGCTGGTGCGCCGACGGGAACCGATCGTCGGCATCGGCGCGTTCTGCTGCCGCCCCCGTACAGCGGGAGGTCCCGGTGGCGAGCACACACGCTCGCCACCGGGACCTCTGCGCGCCGTGGTCAGCCCGTCTGCTGCTGCGGCTGCTCCTGCTCGGCCTCGACCTGGGCGTTCCACTCGCGCTTCACCGCACGCCAGGTCTCGTCGTCCTGCCCGAGCCGCCAGTAGCCGGAGATGGACAGCTGCTCGCGGGGGACGCCCCGGTCCATCCGCAGATGGCGCCGCAGCTCCTTCACGCAGCCCGCCTCACCGTGTACGAAGGCGCTCAGCTCACCGGCCGGGAAGTCCAGCGTCCGCACCGCCTCGACCAGCGCCTCACCTGCCGGGCGACCGCCGCGGTGCAGCCAGCGCACACCGACGCCGTCCGGCGCCGCGATCTTCTGCTCCTCCTCGGGCCCCGACACCTCGACGAACGCGTGGACCACCGCCCCTTGGGGCATCCGCTCCACCGCGGCCGCGATGGCGGGCAGCGCGCTCTCGTCGCCCGCCAGCAGGTGCCAGCCGGCCGCCGGGTCCGGCGCGTAGCCGCCGCCGGGTCCCAGGAAACGCACCGTGTCACCGGGCCGGGCACCTGCCGCCCACGGCCCCGCGAGCCCTTCGGTGCCGTGGACGACGAAGTCGACCGTCAGCTCGCGCAGCGCGGGATCCCAGGCCCGCACCGTGTACGTCCGGGTGACCGGCCACTGCTCGCGCGGGTACTCCTCGCGGATCCGGGCCATGTCGAAGGGCTCCGGATAGCTCACTCCGGCGGGTGCGAAGAGCACCTTGATGTAGTGGTCGGTGAATTCCGACGCGTCGAACGTGTCCAGCCCCTCACCACCGATGACGAGCCGGACCATGTGCGGGGTGATCCGCTCGGTGCGGATGACGTGCGCCTCGCGGGCCTGCGGTGTCTTACGGGCCGGTGCTTCCGCCACTGACGGCTCCCCTGATCGATGTGGTTAGGCTGACCTAAGTTAGCACCCCGGTTCTGATCCGGTCAGCCCCGGAGAGTGGTGAGCAGCCGCTGCAGCGAGCCGCCCAGGCCCCACAGGGCGGCCTGCTCCTCCAGAGTGGCCGGGTCGCGGGGCTCCGCGGGCAGCGCCGGGTCGAAGGGCGGCAGCGGCACGTCCGATGCGACCCGCACCACCTTCGGTGCCACCGCGACATAGGGGCGGGCCTCGTCCAGCTTCCTGCGCTGCGAGGGAGTGAGCCGGGAGGCCGGATCGTCGACAGCGGCCATGATCCCGGCCAGGTCGCCGAACGCGTCGAGCAGTTTCGCCGCCGTCTTCTCGCCGATCCCCGGAACGCCCGGCAGCCCGTCGCTCGGGTCGCCCCGAAGCAGCGCCAGGTCCACGTACCCCTGGCCGGTCACCCCGTACTTCTCGCGCAGCAGCGCCTCATCGGTGAGCTGGAGGCTGCCGACGCCCTTCAGCGGATACAGCACCCGGACACCGCGGGCGTCGTCCACCAGCTGGTAGAGGTCGCGGTCGCCGGTGACGATGTCGACGGGCCCGGTGGCCCGGCCGGTCAGTGTGCCGATCACGTCGTCCGCCTCGTACCCCTCGACACCGACCCGGGCGATTCCGAGCGCGTCGAGCACCTGCTCGATCATCGGCACCTGCGGGGCCAGTGTGTCGGGGGTGTCCTCCTCGTCGGGGCCCTGTTCCGTCTCCTGCGCCACCCGGTGCGCCTTGTACGAGGGGATCAGGTCGACGCGCCACTGGGGGCGCCAGTCCGCGTCCATGCAGGCGACCAGGGAGTCCGGGCGGTGGTCCTGGACCAGCCGGGCGATAAAGTCGAGCAGCCCCCGTACGGCGTTGACCGGGGTGCCGTCCGGGGCCCGTACGGAGTCGGGGACCCCGAAATAGGCCCGGTAGTAGAGGGAAGCGGTGTCGAGGAGCATCAGGCGTCGGGTCACACCCCGATGATGCCGTACGCCACTGACAGTCACCTGAGGTGAGCTGGGTCACTCTTCTGTTTGGGATGTGTAAAGGCGGGCAGGCGCCGCCACGGAGCGGAACCAGTAGCAGATTCAAGTATTGCGAGGGTGAAGCGGACCGATCCCGCGCCGCTCCACGACCTGTCGACACGGGGGTGACGGGTCGTTTTCGTTTCAACGCGTGAGGTATATGTGTCCAGGCTGCAAGCCGACCGCTTGTACAAAGTGTTCGGCAGACGACCCGATGAAGCCGTGCAGAAACTCGAGAACGGCACCGGCCGCGATGAGCTGCGCGGTGAGGGGACGACTGCTGCGGTCATCGACGCGTCGTTCACCGTCGAGCCGGGCAATATCTTCGTGGTCATGGGCCTCTCGGGGTCCGGCAAGTCCACGCTCCTGCGCATGCTGAACGGTCTCCTGGAGCCGACGTCGGGCCGGGTGCTCTTCGACGGCCAGGACCTGACCGCCCTCAGCGACAGCGAGTTGCGCGAGGTGCGCTCCAAGAAGATCAGCATGGTCTTCCAGCACTTCGCGCTCTTCCCCCACCGCAGTGTCCTGGAGAACGCGGGCTACGGCCTGGAAGTCCAGGGTGTTCCCCGTGCCGAGCGCGAGAAGCGGGCGGCCGAGGCCCTGGAGATGACGGGTCTCGCGGGCTGGGAGAAGTCCTGGCCCGACGAGCTGTCCGGCGGTATGCAGCAGCGTGTGGGCCTGGCCCGCGCGCTCGCGACCGACGCGGACCTGCTGCTGATGGACGAGTCCTTCAGCGCGCTCGACCCGCTGATCCGCCGCGACATGCAGGACCAGCTGCTCGAACTGCAGAAGCGGCTGAAGAAGACGATCGTCTTCATCACCCACGACCTCAACGAGGCCATGCGCCTGGGTGACAGCATCGCGGTCATGCGTGACGGTGAGATAGTCCAGCTCGGCACCGCCGAGGACATCCTCATCACACCGGCCAACGACTACGTCGCCTCCTTCACCAAGGACGTGGACCGCACGCGCGTCCTCACGGCCGCGGCGATGATGACCGACGCCCACCGTCCCGACGCGGGCGAGTGCGGCTGTGAGACCGTCACCCCCGACACCACCTTCGCCGACCTGTGCGGCGTGAGCGCGCGTGTCCCGCACCCCGTGGCCGTCAAGGACGCCCAGGGCAAGCTGGTCGGTGTCGTACAGCAGTCCCGACTCATAGGATTCCTCGGCGAGTACGCCGAGGCCCCCCTGGCCTGCGACGCAGCCCCCAAGAACAAGGCGGTCGCCAGTGCCTAGGTTCCATTTCGGCGACTGGGTCGAGAACATCGTCCAGTGGCTGCAGAATCACGTCGGATGGCTCTTCGACGCGATCAACAGCGTTCTCACGAACATGTACGACGGCGTCAACGCCGTGCTGGGCGGCGGTGAGCCGCTGCTGATGGCGGGCATCTTCGCCGTCCTCGCCTTCTGGCTCCGCGGGCTGGTGCCTGCGGTACTGACCTTCGTCGGCTTCGCCCTCATCGACTCCCTCGCCCTCTGGGACGACGGGATGGAGACGCTGTCGCTGGTGATCGTCGCGGCCGTCATCACGATCGTGATCGCGGTACCGATGGGTATCTGGGCGGCGCGCAACGCGAAGGTCGGCGCCGCGGTCCGCCCGGTGCTCGACGTCATGCAGACGATGCCCGCCTTCGTCTACCTGATCCCGGGCGTCATGTTCTTCGGCGTCGGGGTCACCCCCGGCGTGATCGCCACGATCGTCTTCGCGATGCCCCCGGGCGTCCGGATGACCGAGCTCGGCATCCGTCAGGTGGACAGCGAACTGGTGGAGGCCGCCGAGGCCTTCGGCACCTCCCCGCGCAACATCCTGCGCCGGGTCCAGCTGCCGCTCGCACTGCCGACGATCATGGCCGGTGTCAACCAGGTCATCATGCTCGCGCTGTCCATGGTCGTCATCGGCGGTATGGCCGGCGCCGGCGGTCTCGGCGAGAAGGTCTACGCCGCCATCACCCAGCTCCAGGTCGGCCTCGCCGCCGAGAGCGGTGTGGCCGTGGTCATCCTCGCCATCTACCTGGACCGGATGACCGGCGCCCTCAACCTGCGGGTCTCGCCGCTCGGCCGCCGCGCCGCCGCGAAGGCGGCCGCCCTGGCCCAGCGGTGGAGCTTCACGCACTACCGTCCCGGCACCACCGTCGCCATGATCGGCGTCGTGATCCTCGGACTCGTCGCGGGAGGCATGAACCTCGGTTCGGCCTCGGACAGCGGCAGCTCTTCGCAGGCGGGCTCGGACGTCGGCCACGGCAAGCAGATCAAGATGGGGTACATCCCCTGGGACGAGGGCATCGCCTCCACGTTCCTGTGGAAGGAGCTCCTGGAGCAGCGCGGCTACACGACCGACGTCAAGCAGCTCGACGCCGGCCCGCTCTACTCCGGTGTGGCCCGTGGTGACATCGACTTCCAGACGGACTCCTGGCTGCCGACCACGCACAAGGACTACTGGAACAAGTACAAGTCCCAGCTCGACGACATGGGCAAGTGGTACGGCCCGACGTCGCTGGAGCTGACCGTGCCTTCGTACGTCAAGGGTGTGAAGTCCCTGGCGGACCTGAAGGGCAAGGGCAAGGAGTTCAACGGCAAGATCATCGGCATCGAGTCGAGCGCCGGTGAGATGGGCCTGCTGAACAAGAAGGTCCTGAAGTCCTACGGGCTGCAGGGTGAGTACAAGGTCGTGTCGTCGAGTACCTCGTCGATGCTGGCGCAGCTGAACCGCTCCATCAAGAAGAAGGAGCCGGTCGTCGTGGTGCTGTGGTCGCCGCACTGGGCGTACGGCAAGTACGACCTGACGAAGCTCAAGGACCCGAAGGGTGCCTGGGGCAAGAGCGACTCGATCCACACCGTCGCGCACAAGGGCTTCGACAAGAAGGACCCGACGGTCGCGAAGTGGCTGAAGGACTTCAAGCTCTCCGAGGGCCAGCTGACCAGCCTGGAGAACGCTGTCCAGGCCGCCGGTGAGGGCCATGAGCAGGACGGTGTGCGCGCCTGGCTGAAGAAGAACCCCGGCATGGCGGACAAGCTCGCACCGGTGGCGAAGGGCGCGGGCGCCCCGCAGAAGGGCAAGGACGCGGGCAAGAGCGTCAACCTGGGGTTCTTCCCCTGGGACGAGGCCATCGCCTCCACGTACCTCTGGCAGAACATCCTGGAGGACCGCGGCTACAAGCCCAACGTCAAGCAGCTCGACCCGGGCCCGCTGTACACCGCGCTGGCCCAGGGCCAGGAGGACGTGCAGTTCGACTCCTGGCTGCCGACGACCCACAAACAGTACTGGGACAGATACAAGAGCAAGCTGACCGATGTCGGCTCCTGGTACGGGCCCACCTCCCTCGAACTCTCCGTGCCTTCGTACGTCAAGGGTGTGAAGTCCCTGGCGGATCTGAAGGGCAAGGGCAAGGAGTTCAACGGCAAGATCATCGGCATTGAGTCGAGCGCCGGTGAGATGGGCCTGCTGAACAAGAAGGTCCTGAAGTCTTACGGGCTGCAGGGTGAGTACAAGGTCGTGTCGTCGAGCACGTCGTCGATGCTGGCGCAGCTGGACCGCTCCATCAAGAAGAAGGAGCCGGTCGTCGTGGTGCTGTGGTCGCCGCACTGGGCGTACGGCAAGTACGACCTGACGAAGCTCAAGGACCCGAAGGGTGCCTGGGGCAAGAGCGACTCGATCCACACCGTGGCCCGCAAGGACTTCGGCAAGGATCTGCCCGAGCTGAACGGCTGGCTGAAGAAGTTCAAGCTCAGCGAGGACAAGCTCAACTCCCTTGAGGTCGCGATCCAGAACGGCGGTGCGGGCAAGGAGAAGCAGTCCGCCCGCAAGTGGCTCGACGCCAACCCGGGCCTGGAGGACAAGCTGGCGCCTGTCGGCAGCTGATCCGACTCTCCCGCAAGGGAACCTTCCACGGAAGGCTCACCCGCAAGGGGTGGACAACGCCAACGGCGTTGTCCACCCCTTGCGGCGTTCCGGGGCACTGACGTCAACTCCGCGCCGCGGCTCCGCATTTGAGTTCCGCGGCGCCGGAGGATTTTGGCCCAGGGGGCGCGGTCGCGCGGCGGGAAGGTTGTACGACGCAGGTGCGGCAGGAGCGCCCGCCGGCGGCCCGAAGCTGCGTAAGGTGCTTCCAGACACATCCGGCGACAGGGCAGAAGGAGGGGAACCAGGGATGGACGCGAACGAGAAGGAAGCGTTCCGGGTGGGTGCCGCCGTCCGCAGGCGCCGCCGCACACTGGGGCTCACCCTCGCCAAGGTCTCCGCGCGCAGCGGACTCTCCGTGCCCTTCCTCAGCCAGATCGAGAACGAGCGGGCCCGGCCGAGCGAGCGCTCCCTCCAGCGGGTGGCCGACGCGCTGGAGACTACGGCGGTGGAGCTGCTGGCCGCGTCAGAGGCGGGCCGCACGGTCGACGTCGTCCGCGCGGCGGCCGGGTCCGTCCCTGATCCCGAGCCGCAGATCCGGGCGCTGGTGCGCGGCCACCACCAGCTGCACGCGATGGAGTTCACCGGCGAGCAGGAGACCGGGCGTGAGCTCCAGCACCGCAACGACGAGGTGCTGTACGTGGCCGAAGGCGCGGCCGAGGTGGAGGCCGAGGGCCGGGCGTACCGGCTGGAGCGCGGCGACAGTCTGTTCCTCTCGGGGGGTGTGCGGCACCGCTGGCGTGCCACGGTCCCCGAGACCCGGATCGTCGCTGTCGCCGTCGCCGAGCACGTGGACGCGACCGCCGATCAGCGCGCCAGGCGCTGTCCGTAACGTTGACCCTCCGGGCGACGGCGCGGCATCGCGGACACGGCCCATTGCCGCGACGGGCTGCACCCGCCCAAGGCGCCGAGCGCTGAACTCTGGAGTGACCGGATGACCCACACGACACCGCCCGGCTGGTACCCGGACACCGGCCGTCCCGCCACCGAGCGGTGGTGGGACGGTGCGGCCTGGACCGCGCACACCCGCCCGCTCGACGCCGTACCGCAGCAGCCGGGACCGGACGGCTACGGCCCCGTGGGGGCCGCGCCGCGGGGCTTCGGGCCGCCGTCGCGCCCTCCGGCGCGGCGCGGGGCCGGCAGAGTGGCGCGCGCCGTACCGACCGCCGTCGCCGCGGCCGCCGCCGCGATGGCCGTCGCCGTGATCGTGACGGCGGTGATCACCGTCGGCCATCGCGGAGGCGGCACGGCCGCGCCCGCCAGGACCAGCGCGCCGGCCACCGCCCGTGCCTCGGACGCCGCGCGCAGCCCGGATCCGGACCCGGCGCCGCCGACCGCCGGTCCCGCGCTGCTCGTCGACCAGCTGGACGGCATCACACTCCCGGTCCCGGCGGGCTGGGAGAAGCCGACGAGCACCGTCGAACACGTGACGACCATGCGGACCAGCCACTCCTACGAATGCCCCGGGGACTCGGCGTCCTTCTGCTACCACGGCACGGTGACGTCGAACACCGCAGCCGAGACCGACCTCTCATCGGCGGAAGCCGTGGCCAAGGCCGACATCAAGGACGCTGCCGACACTTCGTACGACAAGGACATCGTCGGCAATCTCAACTACGACGGCATCACCTCGCACACCCGGCTCAAGTCGGAGTCCGTGACCGTCGCGGGCCGCACCGGCTATCTGGTCCGCTGGCGGGTCAAAACCGGTGCGGGGCCCGGCGGTTACGTACAGTCCGTCGCCTTTCCCTCGTCCGTCGGCTCGGAGTCGATGGTGGTGGTGCGCCTCGCGTTCGACGCCGGGCCCGACGGGCCCCCGCTCGGCGGCATGGACACCATCACCGGCGGGATCCGCCCCATCGGTGATGCCACGAACGGTGGGGTGGGCAGCAGCATCGGCCCGTGAAGTGGCTCGGCAGCGGGCGCCACTTCGCGCGGGGGCCGTGTCAGAGGAAGGTGTGGCCTTCCCCGCGGTACGTCGCCGCCGTACCGGTCACCCGGTCGCCCTCGATCAGCTGGAGCGCGTCGAACCGCTCGCACAGCTCGCCCGACTTCGCGTGCCGGAACCACACCTTGTCGCCGATCAGCAGATCGTCGGCGGGCGAACCCAGGAGTGGTGTCTGGACCTCGCCGGGGCCCTCCTGCGGGTCGTAGCGCAGCCCCTCCGGCAGGTAGGGGACAGGCAGCCTGTCCGCTCCCGCGGCGCCCGACGCGGGGTAGCCCCCGCCGAGCACGGTCACCACGCCCACACCCGGCCTGCGCACCACGGGCAGCGCGAAGAGGGCCGCCGGACGTCCGGTGAAAGAGGTGTAGTTGTCGAAGAGCCGCGGTACGAAGAGGCCCGAACCTGCCGCGATCTCCGTCACCGCGTCCTCCGCGGCCGTGTGCTGGACGCTGCCCGTACCACCGCCGTTGACGAATTCCAGTTCCGGCGCCACCGCCCGGACCGCCCGCACCACGGCTCCCCGCCTGGCAGCCAGTTCCCTGCGGGCGGCCGACTGCATCAGCCGGACCGCGCGGGAACGCAGCGGCCGCCCGGCGACCGAGTCGCCCACCCCGGCGATGTGGCCCTCGTACGCCATCAGCCCCACCAGCCGGAAGCCGGGGCGGCGCGCCACCGACCTGGCCAGCTCGGCGAGTTGGGCGGGATCGCGCAGCGGTGACCTGAGCGCTCCGATGCGTACCCGCCCGCCCAGCATCCGGAGCGAGGTGTCCAGTTCCAGGCAGACCCGGATCTCCTCACGGCCGCCCTCCCGGGCGCGGTCGATCAGCTCCAGCTGGGCAGGATCGTCGACCATCACGGTCACGGCCGCGGCGAGCTTGGGGTCGCCCGCCAGCTCCGCGTATCCACGGCGGTCCGCCGACGGGTACGCCAGGAGCACATCGTCGAATCCCGAACGGGCCAGCCACAGCGACTCCGCCAGTGTGAAGGACATCAGCCCCGCGAATCCGTCGCGCTCCAGCACGCGCTCCAGGAGCGCGCGGCAGCGTACGGACTTGCTGGCCACCCGGATCGGTTTGCCCGCGGCCCGGCGGACCAGGTCGTCGGCGTTGGCGTCGAAGGCTTCGAGGTCGACGACCGCCAGCGGGGCGTCGAGGGCGGCGGTGGCCCGGTCGTACCGGGTCCGGTCAGCAGCACGGGGCGTCATGGCCGAAGCCTGCCAGACATGATTACCGGAGGGTAGGGGGATGTTCTGGGCAGATGCCCCGTGCGTACCGTCCGGTTCCCGCAGCCCCCCTCCCGGCCCGTAGAGTGGCCGACGGACCCGCCAGGAAGGCGAATTCGGGCGGTGCCGTGATCGAGGAGCGGGGCAGACGGGTGCGCGGCCGCGACGGCGGCCGCCGGCACTGTACGGCTGACGCAGCGGGCGTACTGCGGGCCCCGGCGCACACAACCGCCGTACACGGCGGTGTACGGCGCACGCGCGGTACAACGGACACACGGCACGACCGGACGCACAGGGGGGCGGATGAGTACCGAGACACCGCGGCGTGCCCCCTTCCCGTCCTTGCCGCCCCGTCCGAAGGGACCGCCACCCGCACCGGCCGGTACGCGGCAGGTTCCCACCGAGGCCCCCACCGAGACGACCACGCGGCTGCGGCCCGTGGCCGGCCCGTCCGCGCCGCCGTCCGGCGTCCCGCTCCGGCCCACCGCTCCACCGTCCGGCGTCCCGCCCCGCCCCACCTCACCCCCGCCCACCCGGCGCAGGCCGGTCGGGGCCGTCGATCTCACCCCCCGGCCGGGCGCGGACAGCCCGGTGGCGTTCCCGCCGCCGCGGCGGGGCGCCGCGGAGTCTCCGGTGGAGACCACCACCCGGCTGCGGCCCGTTCCCGCGCGGCGCCCCGCCAGGGCCGCCGCCGCGGCCTGCGTGGTGCTGGGGCTCGGACTGATCGGCGGTGCGGCCGCGGGGAGCATGCTCAGTGGTGACAGCGCCGCGGCCGGTCCCCGTGACGGGTTCACGCAGGCGCGCGGTCTGTGGCACAGCACTCCCGTCGACACCCTCTTTCCCCGCACACTCACCGGTACCGGCGCCGGCCCCGGCGGCGCCGACCGGACCTGGACCAGGCTGGGCGTCGCGCCGGACACCACGTGCACGGGCCGGCTCGACCCCATGCTGCTGAGGGCGCTCCAACCGGTGGGCTGCACAAGGCTGGTGCGCGCGACGTACGCCGATGCCACCAGCACCAGCGTGACCACGGTCGGCATGGTCTTCACCGAGGGCGGACCGGCGGCGACGGCCGCCCTGCGCAAGCGGTTCGCGGCGGAGGGGCTCGGCCGGCGCACCGATCTGATGCCCGGCGCCTATCCGGTGAAATCCACTGCCGCTGCCTCCTTCGGCGACCGGCAGCGGGCCAGCTGGACGGTGAACGTCCTCACGGACGCGCCCGTCGTGATGTACGCGGTATCCGGATTCGCCGACGGACGCACGGTCACCGACCCGCAGCCCGCGTCCGTGGCCATGGAGCAGTCGCAGACAACCGCCGCCGCCCAGGCGGGACTCGGCCACGAGGCCAAGGGCATCGAGGAGCGCGTCGAGCGGGCCCTGCGCAAGGACGTCGCCGCCACGGAGAAGCCCTGAACCGCACGGAGGAGTACCGATGAGACGCCGAGGACCGACCGGACTCACGGCCGTGCTGGCCGCCGCGGCCTTCACCGTGCTGCCCGCGGTGCCGGCCCGTGCCGACTCCATCCGCTCGCAGCAGTGGGAACTGGCCGCCATGCACACCCAGCAGGCGTGGCGTACGACCAAGGGCAGGGGCGTCACGGTCGCGGTCCTCGACACCGGGGTCGACGCAGCCAGCCCCGACCTCGCGGGACAGGTCCTGCCGGACAAGGATCTGATCGGCTTCGGAGCGCACCGCGGCGACCGGTCCTGGGCGCGGCACGGCACGGCGATGGCGGGCATCATCGCCGGGCACGGGCACGGGCCCGGCCACGCCGACGGGGTCCTGGGCATCGCACCCGACGCCCGCATCCTGCCGGTGCGGGTCATCCTCGAAGGCAGCGACCCGGCCATCAGGAAGGCGCGCGCGTCACGGGGCGGAGCACTCGCCGAAGGCATCCGCTGGGCGGCCGACCACCACGCCGATGTCATCAACCTGTCCCTCGGCGACGACAGCGCCTCCGCACGTCCGGAGCCCGGCCAGGACGCCGCTGTCCAGTACGCGCTCTCCAAGGGCTCGGTGGTCGTCGCGTCCGCGGGCAACGGCGGCGAGGACGGAGACCACATCTCCTATCCGGCCGCCTACCCCGGGGTGATCGCGGTGACCGCGGTCGACCGGTACGGCACACATGCCGCCTTCTCCACCCGCCGCTGGTACGCCACAGTCAGCGCCCCAGGTGTCGATGTCGTGATCGCCGACCCCGACCGCAAGTACTACGAAGGCTGGGGCACCAGTGCGGCCTCCGCCTTCGTCTCGGGCGCGGTCGCGCTGGTCAGGGCCGCGTACCCGGATCTGACGCCGGTCCAGATCAAGAAGCTCCTCATGGACACGGCCCGCGACGCCCCGCAGGGCGGCCGTGACGACGCCCGCGGCTACGGCATGGTCGACGCGGCGGCAGCACTCACGGCTGCGGCGAAAATCGCCCCCGCGCAGATCCGCACCGAATCCGCCGGATACGGGAAGCGGTACTTCGGGCCGGGCCCCGATGCGGAGCCGGGGGGCGGGCAGCCCGGTGCGTGGCTGGGGCCGCTGGCGGGCGGCGCGGGGGTGCTGCTGCTGGCCGGGGCCCTGGTGCTGTGGCGCGGCGGCTCCTCCAGGACCAGGCGCGGCGCCGGATTCAGCCGTTTCCGCCGGTCACTGTGACGGCGGGCGCGTGCGGCGGCGGGCGACGCAGGCGGTACGGCCGGTGAGCCGGGCCCCGCAGCCGGGCGCCGCTCACCGGCGGGCGGACGACGCCTGGCGAGGCACTAGGCTCGGGGCGTGGCGCTCAAGAACATTCCGGACTCCGGATTCTCCGACGACGACGGCACCGCCGACACCCGGCTGACCGCGGCGCTCGCCGCCTGGTCGCAGGACAGGGGGGCCGAGCCGGAGGTGCTCGAAGCCCTGCGGGACGCCCGGCTGCTGGTGCCGGTCGTCGCTCTGCTCGGGGAGGCCGAGACGGGCGAGGACGGGCTGCGCCGCGAGAAGTCCAGCGACATGGCCGTTCCGACGCTCCAGGCCGGTGACCGCAGGGCGCTCCCGGCCTTCACCTCGACCGCTTCGCTGGCCCGCTGGGACCCGCAGGCCCGCCCGGTCGCCGTGCCGCTGCACCAGGCCCTCCAGGCAGCCGCCCACGAACGGGCCGACACACTCGTACTCGACCTGGCGGGCCCGGTGCCGTACGAGCTGGCGGGCCCGGCGCTGCTCGCGCTCGCGGAGGGGCGCGCCGGCGCGGACCCGCTCGACGATCCGGCCGTGGTGGATGCGGTACGCACCGTCGTCGCCGCGCACCCCGGCGTTCTCCGCGCCCATCTCGGCCCCGGCCGGGCCGACGGCACCCTGGCGCTGGTCCTCGTCCCCGGTGCGGACCCGTCGGCGGTCACCGCCGTCGCCACGGATCTGGCCGCCCACGAGGTGCTCAGAGCCCGGCTTGTCCAGGGACTCGACCTCGCGCTGCTGCCCGCCGGCGCTCCGGCTCCGAACACTCCGCTCTTCGCACGCTGAGCGTCACCGGCGGCGCCCCGAGAGGCACATTCAGCACTTCCGACGAATAATTGCGGAGAAATCCGACAATCTTCGTGAGGTGTGAGCTATGGAGACGACGGAGACGCGGAGGATAGCCGCGGAGTTCCTCGGGACTCTGCTACTGGTGTTCGTCGCGGTGGGGTCCGTGGTGCTCGCGAGTGAGTACATCGGTGCCTTCGGCATCGCGCTCACTTTCGGCTTCGTCATGCTGGCGCTTGCGTACTCGCTCGGTGCGATCTCGGGCTGTCACATCAACCCGGCCGTGACGCTGGGCATGCTGCTGGCCGGGCGTATCGATGTGCGCCGTGCGGTGGAGTACTGGGTCGCGCAGTTCCTCGGCGCCATCGTCGGCTCCGCACTGCTCTTCCTGCTCACGAAGCAGGTGCCGGGGATCAAGACCGACGGCCTGTTCGGCAGCAACGGGTACGACAGCCGCTCGGCCGTGCACATCAACCTGGGCGGCGCCTTCCTGGTGGAAGTGGTGCTCACCTTCGTCTTCGTCTTCGTCGTCCTGGCCGTGACGCACAAGGTGGCTGTCGTGGGCTTCGACGGACTGCCCATCGGCCTGGCGCTCGCCACGGTCCACCTGATCGGCATCCCGCTCACCGGCACATCGGTGAACCCGGCGC
Source organism: Streptomyces sp. NBC_00859 (assembly GCF_045161865.1). Lineage (NCBI taxonomy): Bacteria > Bacillati > Actinomycetota > Actinomycetes > Kitasatosporales > Streptomycetaceae > Streptomyces > Streptomyces sp. NBC_00859. The sequence goes on from NZ_CP108826.1 coordinate 6,605,436, forward strand.
GGAGTCTCGGCCCGGCCCTCTTCGCCGGTGGCGCCGCGCTCTCCCAGCTGTGGCTCTTCATCGTGGCGCCACTGATCGGCGCGGCTCTCGCCGCCTACGCCCACCGGTTCACGCACCCCGCGGGGATCGCGCACGCCGACGCCACTGTCTGACGCCGCTGCCTGAGGCCTTCCGGTGTGCCCGGCGCCCGTGCCGCGGCGCAGTCCCCCCGCAGGGACCGGCCGCCGGTGATCCGGCGGCCGGTCCTCGGCGGTCCGGGCTCAGCCGTAGACCGGCCCGGTGAACTTCTCGCCCGGCCCGTCGCCCGGCTTGTCGGGCACGACCGACGCCTCGCGGAACGCCAGCTGGAGCGACTTCAGGCCGTCGCGCAGCGGAGCCGCGTGGAAGGAGCTGATCTCCGTGGCGCTCGCCGTGATCAGTCCGGCCAGTGCCTGGATCAGCTTCCGGGCCTCGTCGAGGTCCTTGTGCTTCTCGCCGTCCTCGGCCAGGCCCAGATTGACGGCGGCCGAGCTCATCAGGTGCACCGCGACCGTCGTGATCACCTCGACCGCGGGGACGTCCGCGATGTCACGGGTCATGGAGTCGAAGCCGGGGGCTTCTTCGGGGGTGGGGGAGGGGGTCGCGTCGCTCATGCGGCCCACGATATGCGGTGCCCTCCGCGCACTCGCGCGGAGGCCGGTGCGCACCGGTTCGCCGCATCCCGTCCAGGGTGCTAACCTTGTGTAACGACCGGCCGGACACATGTGTGCCCGGCCCACAAGTGGAGGCTCCGATCTCCCACCTGACTGTCCTCCGGGACGGCGGGTCACCGGTCAGGCGGCGCCCATCGTTCCGTACGGACGATGGAAGCCACCCGATGTGCGCCCCGCGGTTGACGCGGCGGTGCTCCGGTATGTGAGGAGCTCCCGCCTGTGTCCCGTCCGGGGCGTTTTTCTTGTTCCAGGTTCGGTTGGTCTGTCTAAACAGACGTTACGCGGCTGTCTGCCAGAGAGCCGTGTGGTGCTACCGAGGAGGATCCATCAGCGCCGAGCCCCGCATCAACGACCGGATTCGCGTTCCCGAGGTGCGACTTGTCGGACCCAGTGGTGAGCAGGTGGGCATCGTCCCGCTCGCGAAGGCCCTGGAACTGGCACAGGAGTACGACCTCGACCTGGTCGAGGTCGCGGCGACCGCCCGTCCGCCCGTGTGCAAGCTCATGGATTACGGGAAGTTCAAGTACGAGTCGGCCATGAAGGCCCGTGAGGCGCGCAAGAACCAGGCGCACACGGTCATCAAGGAGATGAAGCTCCGGCCGAAGATCGACCCGCACGACTACGACACCAAAAAGGGTCACGTCGTGCGCTTCCTCAAGCAGGGCGACAAGGTCAAGATCACGATCATGTTCCGCGGTCGCGAGCAGTCCCGCCCCGAACTGGGTTTCCGGCTGCTCCAGCGTCTCGCTTCGGACGTCGAGGACCTCGGGTTCATCGAGTCGAACCCGAAGCAGGACGGCCGAAACATGATCATGGTGCTTGGCCCGCACAAGAAGAAGACCGAGGCCATGGCCGAGGCGCGCGAGGCCCAGGCCGCCCGCAAGGCGGAGCGCCAGGGTTACGCGACCGACGGGTCCGCGGACGACGACGAGGTCGCCGAGGCTCCGGCCGAGGCAGAGGCCGAAGCACCGGCCGAGACCACATCCGACGCGTAACCGGAGGGGCCGCCAGCCAGGCGGCCCCGGGGTTCCGCCCGGAACACATACCAATGATCTGACGCTCCCGGTCTCCGGTGCCCGCACCGGGGGAGCGCCACTGACGAGGAGAGTACGGCGCGATGCCGAAGAACAAGACGCACAGCGGCTCCAGCAAGCGCTTCAAGATCACCGGCTCCGGCAAGGTGCTCCGTGAGCGCGCCGGCAAGCGTCACCTGCTGGAGCACAAGTCGTCCAAGAAGACGCGTTCGCTGTCCGGCACCGTCGTGGTGGCCCCGGCCGACGCCAAGAAGATCAAGAAGCTTCTCGGCAAGTGACGTCGCAGCCCCCGGTGACCACCGGGGGCGCGATGTCGGGACCGGGACCAATTCGTTTCCGGGCCGTGTGAGTTCACCCACGGCCCCGCTACAAGGAGTCAACAAGTGGCACGCGTCAAGCGGGCAGTCAATGCCCACAAGAAGCGCCGGGCAGTTCTCGAAGCGGCCAAGGGCTACCGCGGTCAGCGTTCGCGCCTGTACCGCAAGGCCAAGGAGCAGGTCACTCACTCCCTGGTCTACAACTACAACGACCGCAAGAAGCGCAAGGGCGACTTCCGTCAGCTGTGGATCCAGCGCATCAACGCCGCTGCCCGCGAGAACGGCATGACGTACAACCGCCTCATCCAGGGTCTGAAGGCCGCCAACATCGAGGTGGACCGCAAGATCCTCGCCGAGCTGGCCGTCAACGACACCAACGCGTTCGCCGCGCTGGTCGAGGTCGCGCAGAAGGCGCTCCCGAGCGACGTCAACGCGCCGAAGACCGCTGCCTGATCCAGGCAAGCTCTTCGACCGGAGCCCAACCGGCAGGACCCGCAGGCGGAAGCCGCCTGCGGGTCCGCTGTGTTCCACAGACCGATGTCCGACCGGGCGCGAGTGACCCGGGCGCACCGCACTTCCGTACCTGAGTTAGGTGAAACGCCGACCATGGGCACCCCCGCCGAGCTGATCTCTCCGCGCTCCCCGCGCGTCGCCGCCGCGAAGCGGCTCGCCCGGCGCAACTTCCGTACCAAGGAACGCCGGTTCATCGCCGAGGGGCCGCAGGCCGTGCGCGAGGCGGTGCAGCACCGGGTCGCCGGTGAACCGACCCTCGTGGAGCTGTTCACCACCGTGGAGGCCGCCGAGCGGTACGCCGGCGTCGTCGAAGCGGCACGGGGTGCCGGGGCGCGTATCCATCTGGCGGGCGACGACGTGCTCGCCGAGCTCTCGCAGACCATCACCCCACAGGGGATCGTCGGGGTCTGCCGCTTCCTGGACTCCCCCTTCGACGAGATCCTCGCGGCGCGGCCCCGGCTGGTGGCAGTGCTCGCGCACGTCCGCGACCCCGGCAACGCCGGTACGGTGCTGCGCTGCGCCGACGCGGCGGGCGCCGACGCCGTCGTCCTCACCGACGCGTCGGTGGATCTGTACAACCCCAAGTCGGTACGCGCGTCCGTCGGTTCGCACTTCCATCTGCCCGTCGCGGTCGGCGTTCCCGTCGAGCGGGCCGTCGCCGGGCTGAAGGCCGCCGGGGTGCGGATCCTCGCGGCCGACGGAGCGGGGGACGACGACCTCGACGCCGAGCTCGACGCGGGCACCATGGGCGGCCCGAGTGCCTGGGTCTTCGGCAATGAGGCCTGGGGACTCCCGGAGGAGACCCGAGCGCTCGCCGACGCCGTGGTGCGGGTCCCCATCCACGGCCGGGCCGAGAGCCTCAACCTCGCCACGGCCGCCGCCGTCTGCCTCTACGCCTCCGCGCGTGCGCAGCGTGCTTCCGGAGGGTGCCGCTCCGTCACCTCCACCTAGTAGGGTGACCAGTTCGGGGGCCCACTGCGCTATTCGGAGAGGTGGGATACGGGGATGGCCGGCTCAGCGGGCGGTGCGTCGTCGCACGGGAGGGGATCCGTGCTGAACGGATCCGGTGCGTCCGGCGGTCCCGGGGGTCTCACCTCGTGCGGGATCGACCCCGACGAACTCCCCGACGGCCTGGTCGTCGCCGACGAGCACGGCCGGATCACCTGCTTCAACGCGGCCGCCGCACGGATCACTGCCGTACCGCGCACCGCCGCACTCGGTTCCCCGCTGGAGCAGGCGCTGCCCCTCGAGGACCTCAAGGGGCGCCGCTGGTGGACGCTCACCGACCCGTACGGCGGGCTCGCGATCCGGTACGGCCAGCCGGAGCGCAATCTGCTGCTGCCCGGCGGACGCGAGGTGCTGGTCTCCGCGCGGTACATACGGAAGCACCCCACCGGTCCCGTCCAGCGGCTGGTGATCTCGATCCGGGGCACCGAGGCGCGGCGGCGCACCGAGCGCAGCCACGCCGAGCTGATAGCCACCGTCGCACACGAGCTGCGCTCCCCGCTGACCTCGGTCAAGGGGTTCACGGCGACGCTGCTCGCGAAATGGGAGCGCTTCACCGACGCCCAGAAGCGGCTCATGCTGGAGACCGTCGACGCCGACGCCAACCGGGTCACCCGGCTGATCGCGGAGCTCCTCGACATCTCGCGCATCGACTCGGGCCGCCTGGAACTGCGCCGCCAGCCCGTGGACATCGCCGCGGCCGTCCACCGTCACATCCAGGCCCACATCGCGTCGGGCCAGGCCCCCGACCGGTTCCTGGTCCGGATCGAGCAGCCGCTGCCCGATCTCTGGGCGGACCCGGACAAAGTGGACCAGGTGCTGGGGAACCTGCTGGAAAATGCGGTGCGCCACGGTGAGGGAACCGTCACCATCGAGGTCGCGGCGGCCGCCGCGAAGAACGACGAGAAGGGGACGGGCGTCACGGTGACCGACGAGGGCCCCGGTATCCCCGAGGAGTCGATGAGCCGCGTCTTCACCCGCTTCTGGCGGGGCAGCAAGCGCGGCGGTACCGGGCTCGGCCTGTACATCGTCAAGGGCATCGTCGAGGCGCACGGCGGGACGATCACTGTCGGCCGCGGATCCGGGGGCGGCGCCGAGTTCCGATTTATCCTGCCCGTGGGTGCTCCGGCCTACCTCACGTAGGAGGTATCGCGCAGCCTGGCGCCAAGTGCGGCGGCGGGCGACGGGCGGGCCGGGGGACCTGCGGGCCCCTCCCGCCCCGCGCGACCTCTAGAATCGACCTTTGGCACGTTTGCGTCCTTGACGTCGCTGTCGGCGAGCAGGTCGCCTCAGCCAGAAATCGGAAGTACGGGAAGAGATGTCGGCACCGAACAAGTCGTACGACCCTGTTGAGGTCGAGGCACTGAAACCGGAAGAGATCGAGCGGATGCGGAGCGAGGCGCTCGCCGCCTTCGCCACCGCGGGCGACCTCGACGCGCTCGCGCACGCGAAGACCGCGCACACCGGCGGCACCTCGCCGCTGGCGCTCGCCAACCGCGAGATCGGCGCGCTGCCGCCGCAGGCCAAGGCCGACGCGGGCAAGCGCGTGGGCATGGCGCGCGGCGCGGTGAACAAGGCGCTCGCGGCCCGCCAGGCGGAGCTGGAGACCGAGCGGGACGAGCGGGTCCTGGTCGAGGAGGCAGTGGACGTCACGCTGCCCTACGACCGCACACCCGCCGGCGCCCGCCACCCGCTGACCACCTTCATGGAGCGGGTCTCGGACATCTTCGTGGCCATGGGCTACGAGATCGCCGAGGGCCCCGAGGTCGAGGCTGAGTGGTTCAACTTCGACGCCCTGAACTTCACGCCCGACCACCCGGCCCGGCAGATGCAGGACACGTTCTTCGTCCAGGGCCCCGAGGGCACCGACGGCGACGAGTCCGGGGTCGTGCTGCGGACCCACACCTCACCCGTCCAGGCACGCACGCTGCTCGACCGCGAGCCGCCCGTCTACGTCGTCTGCCCGGGGCGGGTCTACCGCACCGACGAGCTGGACGCCACGCACACCCCGGTCTTCCACCAGATCGAGCTGCTCGCCGTGGACGAGGGCCTGACCATGGCCGACCTCAAGGGCACCCTGGACCACATGGTGCAGGCACTCTTCGGCCAGGACATGACGACCCGGCTGCGCCCGAACTACTTCCCGTTCACCGAGCCGTCCGCCGAGATGGACATGCAGTGCTACGTCTGCCGCGGCGCGTCGGTGGGCAACCCCGACCGCCCGTGCCGTACCTGCTCCAGCGAGGGCTGGATCGAGCTGGGCGGCTGCGGCATGGTCAACCCCAAGGTGCTCACCGCCTGCGGTGTGGACCCCCAGAAGTACAGCGGATTCGCCTTCGGGTTCGGCATCGAACGGATGCTGATGTTCCGCCACAACGTCGAAGACATGCGAGACATGGTCGAGGGTGACATCCGGTTCACCCGGCCGTTCGGGATGGAGATCTGATGCGGGTCCCGCTTTCCTGGCTGCGGGAGTACGTCGATCTCCCCGCCACCGAGACCGGCCGTGACGTGCAGGCCAAGCTGGTCGGCGTCGGCCTCGAGGTCGAGACCGTCGAGCAGACCGGCGCGGGCCTCAAGGGCCCGCTGGTCGTCGGAGAGGTACTGACCATCGAGGAGCTGGAGGGCTTCAAGAAGCCCATCCGCTTCTGCACGGTCGACGTCGGCGCCGCCAACGGCACCGGCGCGCCGCAGGAGATCGTCTGCGGCGCCCGGAACTTCTCCGTCGGCGACAAGGTCGTCGTGGTGCTCCCCGGTGCGGTCCTGCCCGGCGACTTCGCCATCGCCGCACGCAAGACGTACGGCAAGACGTCGCACGGCATGATCTGCTCGGGCGACGAGCTCGGCATGGGCGACGACGGGACTCACGGCATCATCGTGCTGCCCGCCGGACACGAGCCGGGCACCGACGCCATCGCGCTGCTCGAACTGGTCGACGAGGTCCTCGACATCGCCGTCACACCCGACCGCGGCTACGCCCTGTCGATCCGCGGCGTCGCACGGGAGACCGCCACCGCCTACGGCCTGCCGCTGAGCGACCCGGCGCTGCTCGACGTGGAGCCGCCCAACGCCTTCGGCTACCCGGTGCAGATCGCCGACCCGCAGGGCTGCGACCGCTTCACCGCCCGAACGGTCACGGGCCTCGACCTTGAGGCCCGTACCCCGATCTGGCTCCAGCGCCGCCTCCAGAAGGCGGGCATGCGACCGGTCTCGCTCGCCGTCGACATCACCAACTACGTGATGCTGGAGCTCGGACAGCCGCTGCACGCCTACGACCGCACCCGGATCGACGGGCCGATCGGCGTCCGCAGGGCCACGCCCGGCGAGAAGTTCACCACTCTCGACGGCGCCGCCCGCGTGCTCGACGCCGGTGACCTGGTCATCACCGACGACCGGGGTCCCATCGGTCTCGCCGGTGTGATGGGTGGGGCCAACACCGAGATCGCCGATGTCACCGCCGACCCGGAGACCGGCCTGCTCCACGGCACCACCGACGTGATCATCGAGGCGGCGCACTTCGACGCCCTCTCGATCTCGCGCACAGCGCGCCGCCACAAGCTGCCGTCCGAGGCGTCCAAGCGCTTCGAGCGGGGCGTCGACCCGGAGGCGGCATCGGCCGCCGCCCAGCGGACCGTGGACCTCCTGGTGCTGCTCGCGGGCGGTACCGCCGAGGCCGGCGTCACCGAGGTCGTCGCGCCCTCGGCGCCGCGCTCCCTCCAGATGCCCGCCGACCACCCGGACAAGGTGGCCGGCGTCGCGTACGGCCGGGAGACGGTCGTACGCCGGCTCCAGCAGGTCGGCTGCGACGTCTACGGACAGGACGTACTCGTCGTCACCGTGCCGTCCTGGCGCCCCGACCTCGCCTACCCCAACGACCTGGCCGAAGAGGTCATCCGGCTCGAGGGGTACGAGAACCTCCCGTCGACGCTGCCGAGGCCTCCGGCGGGCCGCGGGCTCACCGAGCGGCAGCGGCTGCACCGCAGGGCCGGCCGCGCGCTGGCCGGCGCCGGGTTCGTCGAGGCGCTGAACTACCCGTTCACCGGCGACGCCGCGTTCGACCAGCTCGGGCTCCCCGCCGACGACCCGCGCCGTGCGACGGTCAAGCTGGTCAACCCGCTCTCCGACGAGGAGCCCGCGCTGCGCACCACGCTGCTGCCGGGCCTGCTCGGCGCGCTGCGGCGCAACACCGGACGCGGCTCGCACGACCTCGCGCTGTTCGAGACCGGTCTGGTCTTCCGGCCGACGGGCGAGGAGCGCGTGCCCGCGCGGCTGCCCGTCGACCGCAGGCCCACCCAGGAGGAGATCGCCGGGATCACCGCCGCGCTGCCGCGTCAGCCGCGCCGGGTCGCAGCCGTCCTCGCCGGTGCGCGCGAGCAGGCCGGCTGGTGGGGCAAGGGCCGCCCGGCCGACTGGGCGGACGCCGTCGAGGCGGCCCGCACCGTCGCCCGCGAGGCCGGTGTGGAGCTGATCGTCCGCGCCGACCGGCACGAGCCGTGGCACCCCGGCCGCTGCGCCGCGCTGTACGTCACTGCCGACGGCGCGGAAGTACTCGCCGGGCACGCCGGTGAGCTGCACCCGCGCGTCATCAAGGCGTTCCACCTCCCCGAGCGCAGCTGCGCGATGGAGCTGGAGCTCGATGTACTGGAGCGGGCCGCCGTCGCGCTCGTCGCACCCCGGATCTCCTCCTTCCCGGTGGCGACCCAGGACGTCGCGCTCGTCGTTCCCGCCGGGGTACCGGCCGTCGACGTCGAGGCGGCGCTGCGCGAGGGCGCCGGTGAACTCCTCGAATCGCTGCGGCTGTTCGATGTCTTCACCGGTGAGCAGATCGGCGAGGGCAAGAAGTCCCTGGCGTACGCGCTGCGTTTCCGCGCGGGCGACCGTACGCTGACCGTCGACGAGGCCACGGCCGCGCGTGACGCCGCCGTCACGCTCGCCGCGGAGCGTACCGGGGCGGTGCTGCGCGGCGCGTAACAGCCGTACCGCGTGCGGGAACCACTGAGGGGCGTGTCCAGATGATCTCCGGGCGCGCCCCTCACCCGTTCGGGTGGGAGGGGCGCCCTTTCCCCGCGTCCGCCCCGGGTGATCGGGCGGCTGCGCGGGGCGGCACGCGGGGGGTGCGCCGCCCGTCCTGCCACGGAGCGCCGGGCAGTTCCGGCAGGGCGGGCGGCGCCGGGAGCGGGCCGTCGCACTGTACGAGGGGGAGCCGACGGCCCGGCCGCCTCCTGGGAGGCAGTTCAGTCAAGCGCTCGGGGTCCCGCGGCGGAAGGGAACTGGGCGCCCCGGCCGGGGTGTTCCGTTCGCACCCCGTGTGAACCCCGCTCCAGTACGCTCTCCCGCACCCCCATCCGCCGGTCGGTCCAGTCACCGGAAGGGCCCACATGCTGCCGAACACCCAGCTCGACGCCCTGCTCGACGAGGCCGGGATGTCCCATGCGGGCCTCGCTGTCCGGGTCAACCACGCGGGCGCCGCCCGCGGTCTGGCCCTGCGGTACGAGCACACCGCCGTCGCGCGCTGGCTGAAGGGCCAGCGGCCGCGCGGCCAGGTGCCCGACCTGCTCTGCGAGGTGCTGGCCGCCCGGCTGCGCCGTACGGTCACGCTCGACGACATCGGCCTGGGCGTACCCGGTGAGCCCGTGCCGGCGCATGCCACGCCGCTCCGCGGGTTCGTGGAGCGGGCGGCAGCGCTGTGGCGCTCCGACGCGCAGCACCGCCCCCACCTGCTGGGCTACGCCCCGGTGGCCGGGACGCCCGCGGTGCTGCCGGTCTGGGAGTGGGAGAACCCGCCCGAGGACGCCGATGTCTCCCGCAGCGGCGGCGGTTGCGGGGTCGGCCGGGCCGACACCGAAACGCTCCGGGCGGCCAGGACGCACTACGAGCAGATGTACCGGAAGGCGGGCGGTGTCGCGACCCGCGCCCGTATCGTCCGGTTCCTCGACTCCGGGACGGCTCCGCTGCTGCGCGGCACGTACGGCGATGCCACCGGGCGGGAGCTGCTGCGGGCCACTGGCGGACTGGTGGCCATCGCCGGTATCTGTGCCTACGACTCCGATGCTCAGGGCCTGGCCCAGCGTTACTTCCACCAGGCGCTGCGGCTCGCCAAGGCCAGTGGCGACCGGGCGCTCGGCGCGTACGTCGTCGCGCTCCTCGTCAACCAGGCGCTCTTCATGGGGGAACACCGGCAGGCCGTCGCCTTCGCGGAGGCGGCACTGCGTACGGCGGGGCGCGCGCTCACTCCCGCCCTCGGCAGTGATCTGCACGCGATGCAGGCCAAGGCGTACGCCTGTCTCGGCGACGGGGGCAGCGCGCTGGCCTGCATCGGGCGGGCGGAGGCAGCAGCGGGGCGCATCAGACCGGGCTCCGAACCCGACGAGACCGGCTATGTCCAACCGGGCCTCGTCCATGTGCAGGTGGCCGAGGCGCTGCTGACGCTGGGCGATCTGCCGGCCGCGAGGTCGCACGCGGTCGCCGCCGCCGGTGCCCCGGCACACGACCGTGGCCGGGTCCACCGGCTGGCGACGCTCGCCCGTATCGAACTGCGCCAGGGAGACGCCGACCGCGGTGTGGCCACCGCCGAGGAGATGGCGTTCCAGGCACGGGGGATGGAGTCGCGACGGCTCCGGGACCGGCTGCGGGGCGTACGCGACGACCTGCTGGAGAGCCGTTTCGGCCGGGCGGGCGAGGCCGCCGCTCTGATCGATGGGGCGCTGCGCGTTCCGCTGTGACCGTGCTCCTGCTGCCATATGGCCATCGACTTGTCGGAAGGTGGCAGAACTGTGCAGTGGACGAACTTGAGCGAACGAAATGTGTACAAGAACCGCTGGTTCCAGGTCAATCTGGCGGATGTCGCGCTCCCTGACGGCACCCGGCTCGACCACTACGTGATCCGGCTGCGAGCCGTGGCGGCGGCAACCGTCGTCAACGAGGGGAACGAGGTGCTGCTGCTCTGGCGGCACCGGTTCATCACCGACAGCTGGGGCTGGGAGCTGGCCGCCGGCGTGGTCGAGGACGGCGAGAGCGCCGAGGGGGCGGCGGCCCGCGAGATGGAGGAGGAGACGGGATGGCGGCCGGGCCCGCTGCGCCATCTGCTCACGGTCGAACCGTCCAACGGGCTCTCGGACGCCCGGCATCACCTCTACTGGTCGGAGCAGGGAACCTGCACCGGCGCCCCGCAGGACGCGTTCGAGTCCTCACGGCGTGAGTGGGTACCGCTGAAGCTGGTGCCGGACATGATCGCGCGCGGCGAGGTCCCGGCGGCCAACATGGCGGCGGGGCTGCTGATGCTGCACCATCTGCGGCGCGGCTGACCCCTGTCCGGCAGGGCAGCCGCTCACCGCCGGTGACCGCGCGGAGAGTGCGGGGCGGGCGCAGGGGCGCCGTCCGCCCCGCATACGCCCGGTCCCGTCACTCTCCGCGCGGACCGGTCAGGCGTACGGGTAGAAGCCCGAGCCGGTCTTCCGGCCGAGCCGTCCCGCGTCGACCATGCGCTGCAGCAGCGGGGGAGCGGCGTACAGCGGCTCCTTGAACTCCGCGTACATCGAGTCGGCGACGGATGCGACGGTGTCGAGACCGATCAGGTCGGCGAGCTTCAGCGGGCCCATCGGGTGGGCGCAGCCCATCTCCATGCCGTTGTCGATGTCCTCACGGCTCGCGATGCCGGACTCGAACATCCGGATCGCGGAGAGCAGATAAGGGATGAGCAGGGCGTTGACCACGAAGCCCGAGCGGTCCTGCGCGCGGATCGCGTGCTTGCCGAGTATGTCCTGGACCAGGGCCTCGGACCGCTTGACCGTTTCCTCGGACGTCGTCAGCGCCGGAATCAGCTCGACGAGCTGCTGCACGGGTGCCGGGTTGAAGAAGTGGATACCCATCACCTGGTCGGGGCGGGAGGTCGCCACGGCCAGCTTCACCAGCGGGATGGACGAGGTGTTGGAGGCCAGGATCGCGTCCTGCCGGGTCACCACCTGGTCGAGGACCTGGAAGATCTCCGTCTTCACCTGCTCGTTCTCCACGACGGCCTCGATGACGAGGTCGCGGTCGGCGAACTCCCCGAGGTCGGTCGTGAAGCTCAGTCGGCCGAGCGTCGCGTCGCGCTCCTCCTCGGTGATCTTGCCGCGTTCGGCAGCCTTGGAGAGAGAGTTGTGGAGCCGGGTGCGGCCGATTTCCAGAGCCTCGCCAGTGGTCTCGGCGACCATCACCTCAAGGCCGCTGCGGGCGCAGACCTCTGCGATCCCCGCGCCCATCTGGCCACAGCCCACCACTCCGACGCGTTCGATGTCGGTCACATCCAGCCTTTCGCAGATCGTCGCGGGCGAGTACCCCGTATGGTTCCGGCGCCCGCCCGGCCCCCAGACGTTACCTCCGACCTGCCGGTGACCGGGCCTCCGGGTTAACAATCGCTCACTCCGCAAATCCCGACTTTTCCGTCTATACCGTTCTCGATCGCTGGGTGACCGCGATGCAGACGAGGACCGCGACCGCGGCGACCGGAGCGGCCACCGGGAGATGCTCGTGCAGCAGGAGGACCGACCAGACCAGGGTCAGCAGTGGCTGTGCCAGCTGGAGCTGGCTCGCCCTGGCCACACCGATCTCCGCCATGCCGCGGTACCAGACCACCAGCCCCAGGAACTGTGAACCGGCCGCCACCCAGAGGACCCCGGCGATGCTGTGCCCGGTGAGATGTACGGGTTCCAGCGCCGACGTCACGACCGCGGCCGGCACCGCGAGCGGCAGGCAGAGGACCAGGGCCCAGCCGATCACCCGCCAGCCGGGCATCTCGCGCGCCAGCCGTCCGCCCTCGGTGTAGCCGGCGGCGCAGATCAGCAGGGCCGCGAAGAGATACATGTCACCCGTGGACAGCGCGCCGCCGGACTGCTGCACGGTGAACGCGATCACCACGGCGGCTCCGGACAGGGCGGCGGCCCAGAAGGTGCGCGAGGGACGGGACCCGGTCCGCACGGCGGAGAAGGCGGCCGTGGTGAGCGGCAGCAGCCCCACCACCACGGCCGCGTGCGAGGTCGTGGACGTCTGCAGTGCGAGCGTGGTCAGCAGCGGGAAGCCCACGACGACGCCGGCGGCCACCACGGCGAGACCTGCCCAGTGGCGCCTTTCCGGAACGTGGGCGCGCACGGCGAGGAGGGCGGCGCCGGCCGGCAGGGCGGCGAGCACACAGCGTACGGAGATGAGCGACCAGGGCCCGAAGCCTTCCAGCCCCCAGGCGGTCGCGGGGAAGGTCAGTGAGAAGGCGACGACACCGAGAGCGGCGAGCAGGGTGCCGTTGCGACCCGGACGGGCGGTCGCTCCCGCGACGCTCCCACCTCTGTGACTGCCGCTGACTGCTATCGGTGAATCCGCGGTAGCGCTATTATCTACTGTCATGTATCAGCGTAGCAGTGTGTCTGATCTGGCAAAACTGCTGAAAGACGAGCTCGACCGCTATCCAATTGATGGAAAGCTGCCATCGAGTCGTGCCATGGTCGAGGCCTACCGTGTCAGCCCGGTGACGGTTTCCAGGGCGCTCGCCCAGCTTGCCGCCGAGGGCCTAGTGGTGACCCGTCCGGGCGCTGGGGCGTTCCGCGTCCGGCCGCGCACGGAGCTGCCCGGACCCGGCGACACCTCCTGGCAGGAGATCGCGCTCAGCGCCCACGGCGCGTCGGACGCAGCTCCCCGCGCGGTGGACGCATCCGGGGTGCTGGTCACACTCGCCGTGCCGCCGCCCGGCGTCATCGAGTTCAACGGCGGGTATCTGCACGCCTCGCTCCAGCCGGAGCAGGCCATGGGCGCCGCTCTCGCCAGGGCGGGCCGCAGGCCAGGCGCGTGGGGGAGGCCGCCCGTGGACGGGATCCCCGAGCTGCGCGAGTGGTTCGCCCGGGGGATCGGCGGTCCGGTCACCGCGGCCGACTGCCTGGTCACCGCGGGCGGGCAGAGCGCCCTCAGTACGGCACTGCGCGCCCTCGCCCCGCCCGGCGCCCCCGTACTCGTCGAATCCCCGACCTATCCCGGCATGCTGGCCGTGGCCCGTGCGGCCGGGCTGCGGCCGGTGCCGGTGCCGGTGGATCCCGAGGGGGTGCGCCCCGGACTGCTCGCCGACGCGTTCCGCGCCACCGGGGCCCGGGTCTTCGTCTGCCAGCCGCTCTTCCAGAACCCGACCGGCGCGGTGCTCAGCGACGCGCGCCGACCGGAAGTCCTGCGCATCGCCCGGGAAGCGGGGGCGTTCGTCGTCGAGGACGACTTCGTCCGCAGACTCGTCCACGAGGACGCCGGGCCGCTCCCGAGGCCGCTGGCGGCCGACGACCACGACGGTGCGGTCGTCCATGTCTGCTCGCTCACCAAAGCGACCTCGCCGAGTCTGCGGGTGGGTGTGATGGCCGCTCGCGGCCCGGTGCTCGAACGGCTGCGGTCGATCCAGGTGGTCGACAGCTTCTTCGTTCCCCGCCCGCTCCAGGAGGCCACGATCGAGCTGGTCGGATCGCCCGCCTGGAACCGTCATCTGCGCTCGGTCGCAGGGCAGTTGAGGGCCCGCAGGGACGCACTCGCCGGCGCACTCCGCAGCAGTCTCCCCGAACTGGACCTCCCGTACGTCCCCACCGGCGGCTACCACCTCTGGCTGCGGCTGCCCGACGGCTCGGACGAGGCCGCGGTGGTCGCGGCTGCCCTTCGCGCCGGAGTCGCGGTAGCTCCGGGGCGCCCCTACTTCTCCGCCGAACCACCCGCCCCCCATCTGAGGCTGAGCTTCGCCGGGGTGGCCGGTGGGAGTGAGATCACCGAAGGTGTACGGCGGCTGCGTACGGCGTGCGACGAGGTGTTCGGCTGAGCCGGGGCGGACCGCGTCAGGGGTGTGCGTGCGACCCGCCGGTCCGGATGCTGCCCGGAGAGTCGGATCCCGGCCGACGGGACCCCGCTCCCGTGAGCCGGGTCGCCGCCACCTCTTGACCCGTCATGGATTCAGTCGCACGATCGCGGCCATGAGCACCCGCGTCACGCTGGTCGCCGCCGCGCGCAGTTCCTCCCGGCTCGCCGAGCGCTTCGACGACGACCGGCCACTCGACCGGGCCGGCTGGCACGAAGTGCAGCTCTCGGCGGGCTTCCTCGTCCCGCTGGCCGCGGCCGAGCTGCGCTACTGCTCGCCCACCGCCCGCAGCCGCGCCACCGGTGACGCACTCGGTTTCGCGCCGCTGCTCCAGCCCGCGCTGAGCGACTGCGACATGGGCCGGTGGCGCGGCTTCACCCTGGCGGAGGTGGCCGCACGTGAACCCGGGGCCGTCGATGTCTGGCTCTCCGACCCGCGCTCGGCACCACACGGCGGTGAATCACTGCTGGGGTTCATCTCGCGGATAGGGGGCTGGCTGGAGACCCGGCCCCCGTGCGACGGGTCCATCGTCGCGGTCGCCGAGCCGTCCGTTGTCCGGGCCGCCCTGGTCTACGCGCTCGGAGCGCCGCCGTCGACGTACTGGAACGTCGATGTCCGGCCACTCTCGACAGTGACCCTGACCGGTATGCCGGGGCGCTGGAGCCTGCGTCTCGAGGCGGCCGCGTGCTGACGTGCGGGGGGCTGTCACGCCCGGTCACGGGCTGAACCGGCCGCCCCGTGCCGTGGTCTCAGCCGGCCGGTGCGGTGCGCAGGTCGAGCTGGTCGAGGACCAGGGGCCACGCGTCGGCGGTGCGGTCGCAGGACTCCTCGTCCACGAAGCCGGCGTGGGTGAGCGTAAGGACGCTGCCGTCGCCCTCCGGTGCGAGTTCGACGGTGACGACGGTCTCGGCGCCTTCGGTGCCACCGGCTCCTGTGACCCAGGTGAGTTCGACCAGCCGGTCCCGCTCCAGCCGCAGGAACCTGCCGTAGTGCGGGTGCCGGGTCACCGGGCCGTCCGGCTCGGGCGCGTACTCCGTCTCGAAGAAGAAGGGCTCGGCCTGCTCGGCTGTCATCCGCACCGAACCGGGTGCGGCGAACCACTGGTCGATGTGTTCGGTCCAGGCCAGGTAGAGGACGCCGGGCGCGGCCCCCATGGTGCGCGTGGTCGTCAGCCGGAAGGGCCGGGACGTCAGATCCGGGATGCGGAAGGGTTCCTGGGGCATTCCGTACGCCTCACTCCACAGCTGGGCATCAGGACAGTTCTCCCCATCCGACCACACGCACTCGCCGGGCGCCGCGGCGGCGGCGCCGCGGGCCGGCCGACGTCACACCGTGGGCGCTTCCAGGGCCGCCTTGAGGTTGCGCAGCGTGGTCCCGATGTTCTTGCGCTGGAACACGGCGAATACGTGCCCGCGCGTAGCGATCCGGTCGAAGGCGTTGGCCGCGAAGTCCGGCCAGGAGCGCCGGTCGTCCGTCCAGGTCTCGGTGACCTTCGTGCCCGTACCGGCACTCTCGAAGCGGTACTCCCAGGTGGCGATGGGCCCCCGCAGCCGCGGCCGCCTGATCCCGATTGCGTGCACCCGGAACGCGAACCGCTCGCCGGGGTCGGCCGCTGTCACCGTGCAGCGTGTGGTCCAGCGGAAGGCCCCGCGCTTGTTGTGCCCGTCGAAGGCCATGCCGACGAACGCGCCGCCACCTGTGCCGTGCAGTGTCGCCCCGAGATTCTCCGGGCTCCACCGGCCCATCAGGGCGGGGTCGCTGACCTGCTCGTACACCGCGGAGGGTGAGGCGTCGACCACGACGCTGCCGGACACTGAGAATGTGCGGGCCATGGTGGCTCCGTTCCTCGGGGCCTCGACCCTACCGGCCAGTAGTAAACGTGTCAGCACCGGCCGCCCAGGACCTCGGGCGGCCGGCTGACGGCGCTCCGCGCTCGCACGAGTGGCGGCAGGCCGTCAGCAGGGCTCGCCGCCCGGGGGGCGGTTCCTGACCGGCCGCGTATGGATCTTCGCCATACAGGCCGGGACGGCGTCACCGGGGTCATGGCTCCGGGCCCGGTAGCTGCTCGGGCTCTCGCCGACCAGTTCGGTGAAGCGCGAGCTGAACGACCCCAGCGACATGCACCCGACAGCGAAGCAGACCTCGGTGACGGACAGATCGCCACGCCGCAGCAGCGCCGCGGCCCTCTCGATACGGCGGGTCATCAGATAGCTGTAGGGCGTCTCGCCGAAAGCGGCGCGGAAGCTGCGGGAGAAGTGGCCGGGCGACATCAGGGCGCCGTGCGCGAGCGCCGCGACGTCGAGGGGTTCGGCGTAGTCGCGGTCCATCCGGTCGCGGGCCCGCCGAAGCCGGACGAGGTCGTCGAGATCCTGCCGTGTCACCCGGCCAGTTTCCCACGGCGCCCGGAGGCGGGCGGGAGAACGTGTCGTGCACCGGAGAACGCGTCGTACACCGGGGCGCGGCCCCGGTACCGGTCAGGAATCGAGAAGCGCGGCCGTCCGGCCGCGGCTAGCGTGACGGCATCCGGGCCGGTGACAGGCCGCGCAAGCCGCTCCGCCCCACACGCAGCCCCGCCGCACAGATGGAGACACGAAGAGCATGGCCACCAGGAAGAACACGCGAGTGCCCGCGCTGCCCGCTGCCGACAGCCACGACGTGATCCGTGTCCACGGCGCTCGCGTGAACAACCTGAAGGACGTCAGTGTCGAGATCCCGAAGCGCCGGCTGACGGTGTTCACCGGCGTCTCCGGCTCGGGAAAGAGCTCCCTGGTGTTCGGCACGATCGCCGCGGAGTCGCAGCGGCTGATCAACGAGACCTACAGCACCTTCGTGCAGGGCTTCATGCCGACGCTCGCCCGGCCCGAGGTGGACGTACTCGACGGGCTGACGACAGCGATCATCGTCGACCAGGAGCGGATGGGTGCCGACCCGCGCTCCACCGTCGGCACCGCCACCGACGCCAACGCCATGCTGCGCATCCTCTTCAGCCGGCTCGGCAAGCCCCATATCGGTTCGCCCCAGGCGTTCTCCTTCAACGTCGCCTCGATCTCGGGGGCGGGTGCCGTCACCGTCCAGCGCGGCGGCCGCGCGGTGAAGGAGAGGCGGAGCTTCAGTGTCCTGGGCGGGATGTGCCCACGCTGCGAGGGGCGGGGCACGGTCAACGACATCGACCTCACCCAGCTGTACGACGACAGCAAGTCGCTCAACGAGGGGGCACTCACCGTCCCCGGCTACAGCATGGACGGCTGGTACGGCCGGATCTTCGGCGGCTGCGGCTTCTTCGACCCGGACAAGCCGATCAGGAAGTTCACCAGGAGGGAGCTCGCCGACCTGCTCCACAAGGAGCCGACCAGGATCAAGGTCGACGGCGTCAACCTGACCTACGAGGGGCTGATCCCGAAGATCCAGAAGTCGATGCTGTCCAAGGATGTCGACGCGCTGCAGCCGCACATCCGCGCCTTCGTGGAGCGGGCGATCACCTTCACCGTCTGCCCGGAGTGCGACGGCACCCGGCTCAGCGAGGAGGCGAGGTCCTCGAAGCTCAACAAGATCAACATCGCCGACGCCTGCGCCATGCAGATCAGTGACCTGGCCGACTGGGTCCGCGGCCTCGACGCGCCGTCGGTGGCGCCGCTGATCGCCACGTTGCAGCACACGCTCGACTCGTTCGTGGAGATCGGGCTGGGCTACCTCTCGCTCGACCGGCCGTCGGGCACACTCTCCGGCGGCGAGGCGCAGCGCACCAAGATGATCCGTCACCTCGGATCGTCACTCACCGACGTCACCTACGTGTTCGACGAACCGACGATCGGGCTCCACCCCCACGACATCGAGCGGATGAACGAACTCCTGCTGCAACTGCGGGACAAGGGCAACACGGTGCTCGTCGTGGAACACAAGCCGGAGGTGATCGCCGTCGCCGACCACGTCGTCGACCTCGGCCCGAGGGCCGGGACCGAGGGCGGTGACGTCATGTACGAGGGGACCGTCGACGGGCTGCGGGCGAGCGACACGATCACCGGCCGCCATCTCGACGACCGGGCGGTCCTCAAGCGGGAGGTCCGGACCTCGTCGGAGGTTCTGGAGGTCCGCGGCGCGGCCACGCACAACCTGCGGGATGTCGACGTCGACATCCCGCTCGGTGTCCTCGTCGTCGTCACCGGGGTCGCGGGCTCGGGCAAGAGCTCGCTGATCCGCGGCTCGGTGTCGGGGCGGGACGGTGTGGTGACGGTCGACCAGGGCGCGATCCGCGGTTCGCGGCGGAGCAACCCGGCGACGTACACCGGACTCCTCGACCCGATCCGCAAGGCGTTCGCGAAGGAGAACGGCGTGAAGCCGGGGCTGTTCAGCGCCAACTCCGAGGGCGCCTGCCCGAACTGCAACGGCGCCGGCGTCATCTACACGGACCTCGCGATGATGGCCGGTGTCGCCGCGCCCTGTGAGGTGTGCGAGGGGAAGCGGTTCCAGGCATCGGTGCTCGAATACCGGCTCGGCGGCAAGGACATCAGCGAGGTGCTCGCGATGCCGGTGGCCGAGGCCGAGGAGTTCTTCGGGGGAGGCGGGGCGAAGCTTCCGGCCGCTCACCGGATCCTGGGGCGGCTCGCAGACGTCGGGCTGGGCTACCTCACCCTCGGCCAGCCGCTCACCACACTGTCCGGCGGCGAGCGGCAGCGCATCAAGCTGGCCACGCACCTGGGGGAGAAAGGCGGCATCCACGTCCTGGACGAGCCGACCACGGGTCTCCATCTCGCCGACGTGCAACGGCTGCTCGGCCTGCTCGACCGGCTCGTCGACTCCGGCAAGTCGGTGATCGTCGTCGAGCATCACCAGGCGGTCATGGCGCACGCCGACTGGATCATCGACCTCGGCCCCGGCGCCGGCCACGACGGCGGCCGGATCGTCTTCGAGGGCACGCCCGCCGATCTCGTGGCCGACGGTTCCACCCTCACCGGCGAGCACCTCGCCGCCTACGCCCGCACCTGACCGGGGCCGCTTCGGCGCCGTGGGGCGGGTGGCCCGAGCCGCTGTCCGTACGGTGCCTGGCCCGCCGTACGGATGGCCGCTCGTCGCCCCCACGGCTTCGCGCCCTGCTCGTGAAGTGCGCACCGCGTCTCGCGGCGTTGCCGAAAGGCCCCGGTGGCGGGCCGAGGCGGGTGCCGCGGCTCCGGGAGGCGACACGAGGGGCCCGAGGCCCCGGGAAACAACGCAACAGCCCTTGGTGCAAAGCTGCTTCGGCCGTCCAGGTGCACCCGCCGCGCCGGGACGGACGCGTACGGCCGGGCGTTGCCCCGCTGCGATCCGGGCGGACAGCGCAATCGTCACCAGGGAGACCGCATGAACACCCCGCCATCGCCACCCGGAGTGGAGCGGACCGGCGGCCCGTCCGTTCGGATCGGCGCGCTCGTTCCGCTGACCAGGCCCGGCTGGACCGAGGCAGGCCGGCACCTGCTCGCTGGACTCGAATTGGCGGTCCGCGAAGTCAATGACGCCGGCGGAACAGCCGGAAGGCCGCTGGAGCTGGTGGTCCGGGACACCGCGGCTGACCCGCGGAAGGCCGCGGCGGCCGTGGACGAACTGGCCGGGTCGGGTGTGGCTGCCTTGGTGGGGGAGTATCACAGCGTCGTCGCACGCGCCGCTGCCTCCAGGGCCGATGCCCTCGGTCTGCCGTTCCTCTGCTCGTCAGCGGTGATCGACGCGCTCACCGAACAGCCGACGGAATGGGTGGCGCGCCTCGCCCCGGCGCAGTCCCACGGCTGGCAGATCTACGCGGACTTCCTCCTCGGCGCGGGTCACAGCCGTATCGCGGTGGCAGCCGCGCCGAGTGTCTACTGGTCATCAGGGACCCGCATCCTGCGGGACTGCCTCGCTCCGCGCGGCGGCACCGTCATCGAACTCGACATGCGCGCGCTCAGCCCCACGGCCGTGTGCGACCAAGTGGCCGCCCATCGCGCCACAGCCCTCCTCCTGCTGGTCGGCCATCCTGAACCGGCGGTGTCGGTCGTCAGGTCCGTCCGCCGCGACCCGCGCCTCGCCGGGATCATGATCGGTGCCCCGGCGGGGCAACCGGAGTTCGCCGAATGGGCGGACTCGCTCGGTGAGGACGGCGCCGCGATCCCGTTCCTGCGCTACCTGCCGGAGCGTCTCGGCCCACTCGGCGCGCGAGTCGGGGCTGCCCTTGCCGAGCGGCTGGCCGAAGCGCCCTCGTTCGTCGCCTTCGAGGGCTACGACAGCGTCGTCGTCCTGGCCGAGATGCTGCGTTCCCACGGCGCCGACCGGGCGTGTACCGCCGAATCCTGGAGGCGCATCGCGGTCGAAGGCACCCGCGGGGAGATCCGGTTCTCCCGTACGCCAGGCATCAGCGTCCGCCAGTGGGCCTGGCCGCCGGTCCAGGTCGTCGACCGTGATCCGGCGGAACCCGGTCGTTTCCGGGTCCTTCACGCGGGCTGAGAGCGCGGAGGTCCGGCTGCGCCGACAGGTTCCCGCAGCGGATGTGGCGGAGGATGTCGAGAGAGGCCCGGCTGCACCGTCCCAGGGCAGGTGGGCCTCGGTGGCCGCACCGCACCGAGGAGGCCGGGTATGACGATTCAGCGGATGGACCACGTCGGGGTGGTTGTCCACGATCTTGGGGCTGCTACGGCGTTCTTCGTCGAGCTCGGTATGGAGCTGGAGGGTGAGGCGCCGGTCGGGGGAGGCTGGGCGGACCGTGTCGTCGGGCTCGACGACGTGCGGGTCGATGTCGCGATGATGCGGACCCCGGACGGCCACGGCCGGCTTGAGCTGACGAAGTTCCGCACACCTGCGGCGGTCGGTGCCGAGCCCGCGAACGCACCGGCGAACACGCTGGGCATCCGCAGCATCATGTTCGCCGTCGAAGGCGTTGAGGACGTCATCGCCCGTCTGCGCACCCACGGCGCCGAACTCGTCGGGGGGCTGGAGCAGTAGGAGGACAGTTACCGGCTCTGCTACGTCCGCGGCCCCGACGGCATCATCGTCGCACTGGCCGAGCAGCTCGGCTGACTGTACCGGTGGGTGATCATCGTGTACCGGGCGACGCCGGGGAGCGCGTCCGGGGCGGCCCTGGCCCGGCTGCCGCGACGCGTGCGGCAACTGCACGCGACCCGGTGGCGATACGGCCCGCGACCGGAGCCCGGACGGCCACTCGTCGGCGACTGAGACCGAGTGCTTCATCCGGCGGGTGAGCACGTCAGTTGGCGGGCCACTGTGGCTCAGCCGGTGGGCACCGATCCGTCTCCGGCGACCTCGCGCCGGCCCATCGGTGCTGACATCGGGGCGGGGCTCACGGCTTCCGGCAAGTGTGATCCCGAGGCAGAGGTGGCACTTGACGTACAACCGTTCGAGATCGGCAAGGGTCTAGCAATCGAAGGACCGTTCTCCCCGAAGGCACCGTCCGTTTACCCGCATCCCAGCAGAGGGCCTCTCCATGCCGATACCCCCACACAACCGTCGTGCCGCCGCTGCCGCGGCCCTCGGCGCTGCCGGCCTGTTCGTGCTCGCCGCGGCCCCCGCCGCCTTCGGCGATGGAACCGCACCCGAACTGGTCGTCGGAGGCATCGAGCCGATCCACGGGTTGAAACCGGGGGGCACCTTCGACCTGCCGGTCACCGTGGCGAACAAGGGCGGGACCGCCGGGAAGATGTGGGTCTCCTATTCCGTCACCCGGGGGCTCGACTTCATGGACGTTCCCTCCAATTGCCGTGTACAGCACATCAGGTCCTACGACGAGATGCCCGAGACCTGGACCGCGACGTGCGCGTTCGACCAGGCGGTGGAGCCGGGCGTCGTCTACACGCCCGAGAAACCTCTCCGTGTCGAGGCACTGGACCGCGCGTACCACGACGAGCTGCACGTGGAGGTCGGGGACGGCGGCGCCCCGATGGACGACGAGAACGGAGAACCGTCGGTGGCGGGGACCGCGCCGGCGGTGAAAATGGTCGAAAAACAGGCCGGGCGCGAGGGCTCCGCGAAACGTGTCGATGTGTCGATCACCTCAGTCAACACGGCTGACTACCAGGTGACGGGTGCCGCGTTGAGGGGGAGGGTCGGTGACACGGTGACGATGAAGGTGAAGTTCGCCAACGCCGGGCCCGCCTGGCTTCTGGAAGACGAAGCGGAGCAGGACGTCCAGATCATGATCACGCCTCCCGCCGGAACCTCGGTCGTCAAGCGCGACTACTACTGCCACGCCGAGGGCGGGACGTATCGCTGCCCCCCGCACCTCGGTCCGTACATGGCTGAGGACGCCCAAATGGTCTACACCTTCAAGCTGAAAATCGACAAGCGGATCGCGGGCGCCAAGGGTTCGATCGCACTGACCACCCAACTGCGGCCGTTCGACCACAACAAGGCCAACGACAAGGCCGACATCACGCTGGACGTCACGGGCGGGGGGTCGACCGGCTCGACGGGCGGCTCGACCAGTGGCTCAGACAGTTCGACGGGCGGCTCGACCAGTGGCTCGAACGGTTCGACGGGCGGCTCGACCGCTGGCTCGGCCGGCGGGTCGTCGTCGACCGGTGACGACGGAACGTCGTCGAACGGCGGCAAGCTGGCAGAGACCGGCTCCTCGACACTGCCGATCACGGGCGCGGCTGCCGCGGCAGTGGTCACGGGGGCGGGCGCGCTCCTTATCGCGCGCCGCCACCGGGCCCGGAACCTGGGCTGACAACCGTCCGACGCGAGCGGAGGTGCCCGTCCCGGGCTTCTGGTCCGGGGCTTCCGCGCTGCCTTGACCGGTGGTGCCTCAGGCGGTTCCCGGTACCGGGCCTACGTGTTCGAGTCCGGGCGCGCCTTCGCCAGGTCGTGCGGCTCGACGGGCCCGGACTGATCGAAGTATCCGGCGACAGTCGACGACCAGGCGGATTGCTGTGCGGCGCCATCCGGACTGCTCCATCTCGCCAACCGCACCGCTCATCCGCCAACTGAATTGCTCAGTCACAGTGACCCGTAACGGCCACCCCCGACGCGTTGCATAAAAGTGCATGCTTGCGTATAGTCATGCCCTCGACGAGGAGGATTCGATGGCGGTACGTGCAGCAGTGGCAGGAGCAAGCGGATACGCCGGCGGGGAGCTCCTCCGCCTGCTCATCGGCCACCCGGATGTCGAGATCGGTGCGCTCACCGGCAACTCCAACGCGGGCCAGGCGCTCGGCGGCCTTCAGCCGCACCTGCGGCCACTGGCCGGGCGGGTGCTCCAGCCCACCACGGCGGATGTCCTCGCCGGTCACGACGTCGTCTTTCTCGCCCTGCCGCACGGGCAGTCCGCCGCCGTCGCCGACCAGCTCGGTGACGATGTCCTGGTCGTCGACATGGGTGCCGACTTCCGGCTGAAGGACGCCGGGGACTGGGAGCGGTTCTACGGCTCTCCGCACGCGGGAACCTGGCCGTACGGTCTGCCCGAGCTCCCCGGGGGGCGGACCGGGCTCGCCGGATCGAAGCGGATCGCCGTTCCCGGCTGCTACCCGACAGCGGTGTCCCTCGCGCTCTTCCCCGCCTACGCGGCCGGCCTCGCCGAGCCCGAAGCGGTGATCGTCGCCGCGTCCGGTACGTCCGGCGCGGGCAAGGCGGCCAAGCCGCACCTGCTCGGTTCCGAGGTGATGGGCTCGATGTCGCCCTACGGTGTCGGCGGCGGCCACCGGCACACCCCCGAGATGATCCAGAACCTCAGCGCGGTCGCCGGTGAACCGGTCACCGTCTCGTTCACGCCGACCCTCGCTCCCATGCCGCGCGGCATCCTCGCCACCTGCACCGCGAAGGCGAAGCCCGGTGTGAGCGCCGACGCCGTCCGTGCCGCGTACGAGAAGGCCTTCGCGGACGAGCCTTTCACCGAGCTCCTGCCGGAGGGGCTGTGGCCGTCGACCGGTGCTGTGTACGGCTCCAACGCCGTACAGATCCAGGTCGCGTACGACGCGGCCGCCGGGCGGATCGTCGCCATCAGCGCCATCGACAACCTCGCCAAGGGCACCGCGGGCGGTGCCCTGCAGAGCATGAACATCGCACTCGGACTTCCCGAGGGCCGAGGGCTCTCCACGGTCGGAGTGGCGCCGTGAGCGGCGGACGCACAGCCATCGGCAGGCACCCACGGACGGAGGCCGCGCCGCCGCGCAGCGCGGCCGGCAGTGATACGAGCCGCCACAGCGGCGGGGCGAACGAGGAGATGCAGTGAGCGTCACGGCAGCGAAGGGATTCACGGCCGCGGGTATCGCCGCCGGGATCAAGGAGATCGGCGGACCGGACCTGGCCCTCGTGGTCAACACCGGCCCCCGCCTGGCCGCCGCGGGTGTCTTCACCTCCAACCGCGTCAAGGCCGCGCCGGTGCTCTGGTCCGAGCAGGTACTCAAGGGCGGGGCCGTCGGAGCTGTGGTCCTCAACTCCGGTGGCGCCAACGCCTGTACCGGACCGAGGGGCTTCCAGGACACCCACGCCACCGCCGAGAAGGCGGCCGGGGTACTCGGCGGCAACGCCGGCGAGGTGGCCGTCGCGTCGACCGGGCTCATCGGTCTGCCGCTGCCCATGGACAAGCTGCTGCCCGGCATCGAGAAGGCCGCAGCCGAACTCTCGACGCACGGCGGCGAGAAGGCCGCCATCGCCATCAAGACCACCGACACCGTCCACAAGACCGCTGTCGCCGGCGGGGACGGCTGGAGCGTCGGCGGAATGGCCAAGGGTGCCGGCATGCTCGCCCCCGGCCTCGCCACCATGCTCGTCGTGCTCACCACCGACGCCGACCTGGACAGCGCGGCCCTCGACAGGGCGCTGCGCGCCGCCACCCGGACGACCTTCGACCGGGTCGACTCCGACGGCTGCATGTCCACCAACGACACAGTTCTGCTGCTCGCCTCCGGAGCCTCCCGAGTAGCGCCCGGTTACGAGTTGTTCGCCGAGGCCGTCCGCACCGTCTGCGCCGACCTGGCCCGCCAGCTGATCGGCGACGCCGAGGGCGCCAGCAAGGACATCCGGATCGAGGTGGTCAACGCCGCGACGGAGGACGACGCCGTCGAGGTCGGCCGCTCCATCGCCCGTAACAACCTTCTCAAGTGCGCCATCCACGGCGAGGACCCAAACTGGGGCCGGGTGCTCTCGGCGATCGGTACCACCGCCGCGGCCTTCGAGCCCGACGAGCTCAACGTCGCCATCAACGGCGTCTGGGTCTGCAAGAAGGGCTCCGTCGGCGAGGACCGCGAGCTCGTCGACATGAGGTACCGGGAGGTGAAGATCACCGCAGACCTGGCAGCGGGCGCCGAGTCGGCCGTGATCTGGGCCAACGACCTCACCGCGGACTACGTCCACGAGAACAGCGCGTACAGCTCATGAGCGCGCGAAAGCACACCGCGCTCCCCAAGGCCCAGACACTCATCGAAGCGCTGCCCTGGCTGACGCGCCACCACGGCAAGACCGTCGTCATCAAGTTCGGCGGCAACGCCATGGTCGACGAGGAGCTGAAGGCCGCCTTCGCGCAGGACGTCGTCTTCCTGCGGCACGCCGGACTCAGGCCGGTCGTCGTGCACGGCGGCGGCCCGCAGATCAGCGCGCAGCTCGACCGGCACGGCCTGGTCAGCGAGTTCAAGGCCGGACTGCGCGTGACGACGCCGGAGGCGATGGACGTCGTACGTATGGTCCTCGCGGGCCAGGTCCAGCGCGAACTCGTCGGACTGCTCAACCAGCACGGCCCGTTCGCCGTCGGGATGACCGGCGAGGACGCCAACACGATCACCGCGGTCCAGCACTTCCCGCAGATCGACGGCGAGGCCGTCGACATCGGCAGGGTCGGTGAGATCACCGGCATCGACATCGGCGCGATCGACGCGCTGCTCGACGACGGCCGCATCCCCGTCGTGTCCTCCATCGCACGCAGCGCCGACGACCACCATGTCTTCAACGTCAACGCCGACACGGCGGCCGCAGCTCTCGCGGCCGCGCTGAACGCCGAGACGCTGATGGTCCTCACCGACGTCGAAGGCCTCTACGAGGACTGGCCGAACAGCGACGACGTCATCAGCAGGCTCACGGCCAAGCAGCTGGAGAAGCTCCTCCCGGAGCTCGCCAGCGGCATGGTCCCCAAGATGCAGGGCTGCCTCTTCGCCGTACGCAACGGCGTCAACACGGCCCGCGTCATCGACGGGCGGGTCCAGCACTCGATCCTGCTGGAGATCTTCACCGACGAGGGAATCGGCACGATGGTCGTGCCGGACACAGAGACAGACACCGACGGCGCCACTGAGGGGGAGTCATGACGAACCAGGAACTCGCACAGCGCTGGCAGGGCGCTCTGATGGACAACTACGGCACACCGAAGCTCTCGCTGGTCCGTGGCGAGGGCGCCACCGTGTGGGACGCCGACGGGACCGCGTACACCGACTTCGTCGGCGGCATCGCGGTCAACGCGCTGGGTCACGCCCATCCCGCGGTCGTCGAGGCGGTCTCACGGCAGATCGCCTCGCTCGGCCACGTCTCCAACCTCTACATCGCCGAACCGCCCGTCGCGCTCGCCGAACGGCTGCTCCAGGTCTTCGGGCGCGACGGGCGGGTGTACTTCGCCAACTCCGGGGCCGAGGCCAACGAGGCCGTCTTCAAGATCGGCCGGCTCACCGGGCGTACGCACATGGTCGCCACCCAGGGCGCTTTCCACGGCCGGACGATGGGCGCGCTCTCGCTCACCGGGCAGCCCGGCAAGCAGAACGGGTTCGAGCCGCTGCCCGGTGTGGTCACCCATGTTCCGTACGGTGACGCGGAAGCCCTGCGCGCGGTCGTCACGGAGAACACCGCCTTCGTGATCATCGAACCGATCCAGGGCGAGAACGGCGCTGTCGTCCCGCCGGCCGGCTACCTCACGGCCGCCCGCGAGATCACCCGGGCCACCGGCACCCTGCTGGTGCTCGACGAGGTGCAGACCGGGATCGGGCGCACCGGCCACTGGTTCGAGCACCAGGCGCACGACGGGGTCGACCCCGACGTCGTCACGCTCGCCAAGGGCCTCGGCGGGGGGCTCCCGCTGGGCGCGGCCGTGGCCTTCGGCGCGGCCGCCGAGCTGCTGAACCCCGGTCAGCACGGCTCCACCTTCGGCGGCAACCCGGTGGCGTGCGCCGCCGGACTCGCCGTGCTCGACACGATCGCCGCGGACGGAATCCTCGACCGGGTGAAGCGCACGGGAGAGAAGCTGCGGACCGGAATCGAAGGCCTGGGACACCCGCTGGTCGGCCAGGTCCGCGGCGCCGGGCTGCTGCTGGGTATCGTGCTCACCGAGTCCCGCGCGCACCGGGTGCAGCAGGCGGCTCAGGACGCAGGATTCCTGGTGAACGTGACCGGCCCCGATGTCGTACGGCTGATGCCGCCGCTGATCATCGGTGACCACGACGTGGACGCGTTCCTCCGGGCGCTGCCCGGCGTTCTCGACCAGGCCAACGGGGAAGAGTGATCCGCAGAATGAGGCGACGATGACCGAGGCGCAGCAGACCGATCACGAGGCACACGACGCCGAGCACGGGGGGCCGTCCGTGCCGCAGACCCGGACCGCCCGCCACCGCCGGATCGTGGACATCCTGAACCGGCAGCCAGTGCGTTCGCAGAGCCAGCTCGCCAGGCTCCTCGCCGACGACGGGCTGAGCGTCACCCAGGCGACGCTCTCCCGTGACCTCGACGAACTGGGCGCGGTGAAGATCCGCAACACCGGTGGTGAGCTGATCTACGCGGTGCCCAGCGAGGGCGGATACCGCACGCCTCAGGCGCCGCTCGGCGAGTCGGCCAAGGAGGAGCGGATGCGCAGGCTCTCATCCGAACTGCTGATCTCGGCGGAGGCCTCGGCCAACCTGGTGGTGCTGCGCACGCCGCCCGGCGCGGCCCAGTTCCTCGCGTCGGCCATCGACCAGGCCGAACTGCACGACATCCTCGGCACGATCGCGGGGGACGACACGCTGATGCTGATCAGCAGGGACCCGGCGGGCGGGCAGGCGCTCGCGGACCATCTGCTGCGACTGGCCCAGAACCCGCGCTGAGAGCACGGCGGCATCGCCCGTACGGCGCTCAGTAGCGGCTCAGGGCGGTCGGCCCGGACCGCGTGCCGATCGCGATGTGCGGACTGCGCCCCGGATCCGCCCAGGTGAGGATCCGGTCGACCGCGGCCGCCGGTACGGACACACAGCCGGCGGTCGCACCGCGGCCGTTGACGTGCAGAAAGATCCCGGCGCCCCGGCCGCGTACCGGCCGGGAGTAGTTGAACCCGATGACGAGCGCCCGCGCGTACTGCGTGGGATAGCTGCTCAGCCGCTCCGCCTCACCCGCGCGGCAGTCCGCGGGCCGCGGATCCACCCAGCGGTTGTACGCACGGGACGCGTTGTCCTCGCACCACCACGAGTCCTTGTCGACCGACCGGTACGGGTAACGGGTGCCCGCGGGGGCCGCTCTGTTCCCGAACGCGTAGGGCAGGCCGTAGATCCCGGTGGGTGTGGTGTCCGTGCCCTGTCTGCGCGTCGCGCCCTCGGCAAGGCCCTTCGCCCCGAACCGGGCGGCCGCGGACCCGGTCTCCCGCCAGCTGCCGCCACGCAGGTCCCACCAGGTCACCGTGCCGGTGGTGGCATGGAGCGACGCGGCCTGTGCGGTGATCAGCTGGGAGCCCCCACCGGTGTCGGCGAGCCGTTCCGGCAGCGGCCCGGCCCCGGCGGGCCGCGCCGCGAGTGAACATCCGACGGCCAGCAGAACCGTCCCCGTCACCAGGAATCCGCGCATGGTCCGGACCGTATGCGGGGCCGGAGCGGACCGCTCGCGCGGCTGCTCCGTACGGTCCAGCGGGGCCGCCCCTCAGGCGGATCCGGCCTTGCGGGACCGGTACGACATCCAGGCCGCGACCAGCGCACCCGACACGTTGTGCCAGACCGAGAAGATCGCCGCGGGCAGTGCGGCCAGCGGGCTGAAGTGCGCGGTGGCCAGTGAGGCCGCGAGGCCCGAATTCTGCATACCGACCTCGAAGGCCATCGCCCTGCTCCCCGGCTTCCCGAGACCGGCCGCCTTGCCCGCTCCGTAACCGAGCAGCAGTCCCAGGCCGTTGTGCAGGACGACGGCAAGCAGCACCATCGCCGCCGCCGACTTGATCGCGGCCGCACTTCCCCCGACCACGACCGCGACGATGACCGCCACCGTGAGGGCGGACAGCCAGGGGAGCGCGCCCAGCACCCGGTCCACGTAACGGCCCGCCAGGAAGCGCACGGTGAGACCCGCGAGGACCGGCAGCAGCACCGTCTTGAGGATGTCGCTCATCATGGAGCCCGCGTCGACCGGCAGATAGGAGCCCGCAAGCAGCAGCGTCAGCGGCGGCGTGACCAGCGGCGCCAGCACGGTCGAGACGGTGGCCACCGATACCGAGAGCGCGACGTCGCCGCGCGCCAGATAGGTGACGACGTTGGAGGCCGTGCCGCTCGGGGCGCAGCCGACCAGGATGACGCCCGCCGCCAGCTGCGGGGAGAGGCCGAGGACATGGGCGATCAGCCAGCCGAGGCCCGGCATGATCACGTAGTGCGCGACCAGCCCGAGCCCCACGGCCCAGGGCCGCTTCGCCACTCCCAGGAAATCCACCTTGGTCATGGTCAGGCCCATGCAGAACATGACCACGCCCAGCAGGTACGGGACGGAGTCGCTCCACCCCGCGAAGGTGCCCGGCGAGGCGAGGCCCATCGCCCCCGCCACCAGGACGAGTACGGGAAAGACGGTGACCGCCCGGCGCGCGGCGCGGTCGGTGGAGCCCGTGGTGTCGGCGGGGACGCCGGTTTCCTGGATCACTTGTTCGTTCTGCACCTGTGTGATGCAACGCTGCTCGCGCACTCCGCCGCAATCCCGTCTCGTTATGTGGTCCATACATCGACTGCGCGGAGGCTCAAGGGGCTCAACCGGACAGCACGGCCAGCCGCTCGGCGAGCGGGTCGTCACCGAGGAACGCGACCAGTTCCGTGAGGTCCGGCGCGGTCGCGGGCCCGCGCCGGGTCACGGCGCAGGCCGCCGACGCGTTGGCGCCGCGCGCCGCCGACAGCGGGTCGAGCCCACGGCCCAACAGGGCGAGGAACGCCCCGACATGGGCGTCGCCCGCACCGTTGCTGTCCACCGCGTCGACCGGGAAACCCGGCACATGGACCGGCTCCGCACCGGGCACCGCCAGCCAGCAGCCGTCCTTGTCGGCGCGCACCAGCACCCCCGCGCCGGGAGCGAGCCGCTCGCGCAGCACGGCGGCG
Organism: Streptomyces sp. NBC_00859; assembly: GCF_045161865.1. Classification (NCBI taxonomy): domain Bacteria; kingdom Bacillati; phylum Actinomycetota; class Actinomycetes; order Kitasatosporales; family Streptomycetaceae; genus Streptomyces; species Streptomyces sp. NBC_00859. The sequence continues at coordinate 6,636,075 of NZ_CP108826.1, forward strand.
GCCTCGTACGGGTCCCCGTGTCCGGTCAGAAGCCGCCCCTCGCGGGTGTTGCAGCTGAGCCAGTCGGTCCGCGCGAGGACCGGATCGAGGACCTCACGAGGGATGTCCGCGACCAGGGGAGCCGGGTCGAAGCAGACCGTTACCCCGGCCGGCAGCGCGGCGGTGAAGCGGGAGAGGAGGGGGCCGTTCACGGGCATCACCAGGCCGTACCCGGACAGCTGGACCATGTCGCCGTCCCTGAGCCGTCCGGTGACGACGGCCAGTTCCGCCGCGGTCAGCCTGGCGTCGACCCCGAAGCTGGTCACGAACGTCCGCTCGCCCCCGGCATCCACCAGCGCGACGCAGAAGCCGGTGTCGCCGTCCTCGCGGACCGGCAGCACGGTCCGCACCCCCTCCGTGGACAGGGCCTCCCGTACGAGATCGCCGTGCGGGCCCGTGCCGTGCAGCCCCGCGTACACCGCGTCCGTACCCAGCCTGCGGGCCGCGACCAGGGTGTTGAACCCGCCGCCGGCAGTCCGGGACGCGTGCGAGCCGATGACGTCGCCGCCCCGCTCGGGCAGCGCGGGGATCTCGATGACCAGATCGACGATGACGTTTCCGGCGAGGACCAGGCGGGGGTTCATCGGACGGCCTCCTCAAGGGTGGGGTCGGGGGCGGCGGTCACCGTGGAGCGGCGCCCGGCCAGCAGGTGGACGGCGGCACCGACCGCCATGGAGACGGCCCAGCCGAGCCCGTTGGTGCCGAACCAGCTCCCGGCCAGCGGTCCGGAGAACCAGACGTCGTTCTTGCCGGTGGACGCCTCGGTGAAGAGGAGCCCGGCCACGATCGCGGCGACCCAGGCCAGGACGGCGGGCAGCCGGAAGCCGCCGGTGTACCAGTAGGCGCTGGTGCGGGTGGTGTTCATCAGGGCCGCCTCGTCGTAGGTGCGGCCGCGCAGCGTGTCCACGGCGATCACCCCGATCCACGCCGAGATCGGCACGGCCAGCAAGGTCAGGAAGGTGGAGAACGGACCGTAGAAGTCACCTGCGATCAGCATGAAGTAGATGCCGCCGAGGAACATCAGGACGACGTCGACGAGCACCGCGGCGGCCCGCGGCACCTTCAGACCCAGCGTGATCATGGTGAGGCCGGCCGAGTAGGTGGAGAGGTGGTTGGACATCAGCAGACCACCGAAGGCCGCGATCAGATACGGGATCGCCATCCAGGAAGGCAGCATCGCGTTGATGGCGGCGACGGGGTCCGACGCCGTGGCGAGGGCCGGGTCGCCCGCGGTGAGCAGTGAGCCGAGCGAGATCAGCAGCACCAGCGGGATTCCGGCGCCGAAGGCGGAAGCCGTGATCAGCCTGGAGCCCGGTACCGAGCGCGGCAGATAGCGTGCGTAGTCCGCGCCGGCGTTGGCCCAGCCGATGCCGGTGCCCGCGGCGATGAACCCGATCCCGGCGATGACGCCGCTGGTGGGTCCGGACGGCGCGTGCAGCACCTTCGTCCAGTCGACGGTCGCGACCAGGAAACCCATCACGATCAGGTTCAGTACGCCGAAGAGGACCGTGGCCCACTTGTTGATCCACATGATGGTGGCGTGGCCGAGACCGCTGATCAGCAGGGTGCAGGCGATGAAGACCAGCAGACAGACCACCGTGAGGAAGGCGTTCTTGTGCACCCCGAAGGCGACTCCGAGCAGCGCGAGAAGCGCGTAAGCGGCGGTGGTCGTCGTGATCGTCTCCCAGCCCACCCGGCTCAGCCAGGTGATCAGGGTCGGGCCCGCGTTCCCGCGCTGCCCGAAGACCGCCCGGGACAGTGTGAGCGCCGGGGCCCCGCCCTTCTGGCCCGCGATGCTCAACGCGCCGACCAGCGCGAACGAGCCGAACGCCCCCACGACGGCGACCAGCGCCGCCTGCCAGATGTTCAGGCCTCGGAAGGCGACGAGCGTCGCACCGAGCGGCAGCCCGAGGAGCGAGATGTTGGCGGCGAACCAGGTCCAGAACATCTGGCCCGCATGGCCATGGCGTTCGCTGTCGGGGACCGGTTCGATACCCCGGGTCTCCACGGTGCCGACGCGATCGTTCTTCGTTGAAGCGGCCATGACGGAACCTCCTTGCACGGTGCGTTGCGGATGGGGGTCTGGGGTGCGGGGCTCAGCGGAGCGCGAGCAATTCGGCGGTCAGTGATTCCAGGGCGAGACCGTTGACGGTGCGGAGTGTGCGTACGGCTTCGGAGGGAAGCCCCGCCAGGCCGTGCACGGACCCGGCGACCGCGCCTGCGATGGCCCCGATGGTGTCGCTGTCCCCGCCGAGGTTGGCGGCCAGCAGGGTGCTGCGCCAGGGGTCGCCGCCGGTCATCGCGAGGACGGCGAAGGCCGCGGGGACGGACTCCTGGCTGGCGACACTGGTGCCGATGAGCGCGACGACCCGGTCGAGTGCCTCCGCCTCGTCCAGGCCGCGCACCAGCTCGCGGGCCCAGATAATCCGGGCGGCGATGTCCGCGCCGGCGATCCAGTTGCCGCGTGCGGATCCCTCACGGGCCGCCAGGACCGCCGCCTTGAAGGCGTCGTCCAGGCTACCTCCCGCGACACCGGTGCTCACGGCTGCCGCGACGGCCGCTGCTCCCGCGATGCCGACGTTCGTGTCGTGCGTGACCTGGCAGGACTCCACCACGCGGTCGAGGAAGCGGGGCAGCGGCGCCACGGCGGACGCGATGCCGACGGGGGCGACGCGCATGGCGGCGCCGTTGGTCGTCCCGTACCGGCCCGCCTCCTTCAGGTCCGCGCCACCGGCGACGGCGTCGAGCGCCGCCTTCGTCGAGGGGCCGAGCAGATCGAAGGAGCCCTTGGCCTTCATCTCCTTCTCCCAGGCGAGCAGCTCACCGGCGAAGCGCAGCGGGTCGATGCGGCCGCCGCCCTCCACGAGCAGCCGCCCCACGATGACCGCCTGATCGGTGTCGTCGGTGACCGAGCCCGCAGGCATCCCGGCGCTGACCGGGTTGTCGTGCTGGGCGGGCTCGAAGCCGGTGACGCGGCCGTAGACCCGTACGACGTCCGCCCGGGACATCACCTGGGTGGGCATGCCCAGGGCGTCCCCGAGCGCGAGGCCGTAGAAGGCGCCGAGGGCGCGGTCGAGCAGGAGTGGGTCGGTCATGCGTGGCCTCCTCGGCCGGTGGTGCGGATGTGCAACTGGAACCGGGACGGGTCGAGCAGGCTGGTGACCTGTTCGACGACGGAGCCGTCGGCCGCCCGGAAGACCTGGGACTGGTGGAGGAACGCCTCACCGGGCGACCGGTGCAGCGTGGCGGCATCCGGCACATCGATGCCGGAGACCGAGATCCTGGCCTCGCCCGATTCGGCGATCCGGCCCGCGGCGACGAGCGCCTTGTGCAGCGAACCGTCCTCCAGGCCCCGGTCGGGCAGCCCGGCGAGCGCGCCCACGGCGGGCACGCGGCTGCGCTCCAGCGAGATGCCGTGCCCGCCGGGCAGCCGCCTGACCCGGTCCAGTGCGATGAAGTCGGCGGCCGCCAGACCGAGTTCGGCGGCGAGCGGCTGATCGGTGACGGTCTCGAACCGCAGCACCTCGGTGGTCAGTTCGGTGCCCCGGTCGGCGAGGGCCTGGGTCCAGCCGAGCCGGTTGTCCAGCGGCGTGCCGTCGAACGTGACGAACGAGCCGATCCCCGCGTGGGTGGCGATCAGTCCCTGCTCGCCGAGTTCGTTCAGCGCCTGCCGCACGGTGGTGCGGCTGACCCCGAAACGCTCGCGCAGGGTGTGCTCGCCCGGCAGCTTGCTGCCGTCGGCGTGCACACCGGCTCGGATCTCCTCGGCGAGGATGCGTGAGATGCGATGATGCTTATGAACCTGTCCAGGCATGTCTAGAACGTAAGCGGAATGGACCCCTCCAGTCCATGGGTCACGGCGAAAATTTTTCCGGCGGCCCCGGTGCGCTCCGTCTCGTCCCGGGGTGCTGGTGCGCGGGCGCGGCGCCGTGCGACCGGTCGGCAGGGGCTCGGGTGGGCCTCCTGGCCCGGTGGTCCGGGCAGGGCCTATGCGGCGTCCGTCCGCGGTGGCGCTGCGCCGTTCCGGCTCGCTCCGGTCAGGGGCGGCAGCGGAAGCGGCAGTCCGGGAAGGCCGTCGATACTGGTCGCGACGTGCTCCTTCTTCTCGAAGTACGCGCCGAGGCTGTTGTCGTCCTCGCGCTCGAAGCGTCGGGCGTGCAGTGTCCGGTCGCCCTCGTACGCCATGTCCGGCACCGCGAATCCACAGGTGTCCCGGATCAGTTCGGCGGTCACCACGATGATCGCGCGCAGCCCGTGCCTGGAGTGGCCGGAGCCGGGGAAGTGGCCGAGGAGCCCGGCGAACCGCGGGTCGTCGCGGAAGACGGCTTCGCCGCTGCCGTGTACCCGCACGATGCTGGGCGGCCCCTGGAAGGCACACCACATCAGGGTGATCCGCCCGTTCTCCCTGAGGTGGGCGATGGTCTCCGCGTTGCTCCCGGCGAAGTCCAGATAGGCCACGGTCCGCTCGTCGATGACGGCGAGCGAGCCGCTGATCCCCTTGGGGGAGAGGTTGACCGTCCCCTCCCTGTCGAGTGGGGCTGTCGCGGTGAAGAAGATGTGCTGTTCCTCGATGAAGGTCCTCAACCGTCCGTCTATGCGCTCGTAGATCTTTCCCATGCGGAAATTATCGGCCCGGCGCTGTCCGCGGGCGGGGGTTTCCACTCCGTGGGACCGGTGTGCGGCGCTCACCGATGCTTTGACAAAGCATACGGGTCACTGCATAGTTATGCCTATCGGTGATCGTGCCGACCGCCCGCACCGAGTGCTTGCCCCGTGAGGAGAAACCCGTGATTGAGCGCGTCGTACTCGCCCACTCGGGAGACCAGGACACCTCCGTGGCCATCGGCTGGACCGCCGAGGAGGCGGGTGCCGAGGTCATCGCGGTCGCTGGGGCGGGCCGGTCCACGGCGGACCGCGGTCCGCGCCGCTCGAACGGGCCCCGGCCGGTCCCGTCGACGAGGCCGGCCGGTCACGGCATCGGCGACAGCCGGACGGCGCAGCACGGTGGCCGCGCCACCGTCACCGGCCGGAAGCCCAGTGAGTCGCTGTACGACTTCAACCCGGCGCCCTATGGCTCGGGCGATACTTTCGACCGGTCCGGGGCAAAGGGCTTCATCGACGTCTTCGGCCTCCCCGCGAGGATCGCAGCCAAGCGCGACCTGGCCTGAACCGGCCTGCAGCGCAACCGCCTCCCCGGACCTCCGCGCGGGGAGGCCGTCGCACATCCCGTGTGTACCGATCGCGTTCGGTACCGCCACCGTCTTGAGGAGCAACACAGTGAGCAGCAGCAACGGCGACGTCCGGCTCTGGGGCGGACGTTTCGCCGACGGCCCCGCTGAGGCCCTGGCCCGGCTGTCCGCGTCCGTCCACTTCGACTGGCGGCTCGCCCCGTACGACATCGCCGGTTCCCGCGCCCACGCCCGCGCGCTGCACAAGGCCGGGCTGCTCACCGAGGACGAACTGGCCCGGATGCACGACGGCCTCGACCGGCTGGCGGCGGACGTCGCCGACGGCTCGTTCACCGGCACCGTCGCCGACGAGGACGTCCACACCGCACTGGAGCGAGGACTCCTGGAGCAGGTCGGTCCCGACCTCGGCGGCAAGCTGCGGGCAGGCCGGTCCCGCAACGACCAGATCGCCACCCTCTTCCGGATGTACCTGCGTGACCACGCCCGGACGATCGGCGCTCTGATCGCCGAATTCCAGGACGCGCTGGTCGGCCTCGCCGAGGCGCACCCGGATGTCGCGATGCCGGGCCGCACCCACCTCCAGCACGCCCAGCCCGTACTCTTCGCCCACCATGTGCTGGCTCACGCCCAGGCACTCTCCCGGGACGCCGAGCGGCTGCGCCAGTGGGACGAGCGCACCGCGGTCTCGCCGTACGGGTCGGGGGCGCTTGCCGGGTCGTCGCTGGGGCTCGACCCCGAAGCGGTCGCCGCGGACCTCGGGTTCGAGCGGGGCTCGGCCGGCAACTCGATCGACGGCACCGCCTCGCGCGACTTCGCCGCCGAGTTCGCCTTCATCACGGCGATGATCGGCGTCAACCTCTCCCGGATCGCCGAGGAGATCATCATCTGGAACACGAAGGAGTTCTCCTTCGTCACCCTCCACGACGCCTTCTCGACCGGCTCGTCGATCATGCCGCAGAAGAAGAACCCGGACATCGCGGAGCTGGCGCGTGGCAAGTCCGGGCGGCTGATCGGCAACCTGACGGGGCTGATGGCAACGCTCAAGGCCCTGCCGCTCGCGTACAACCGCGACCTCCAGGAGGACAAGGAGCCGGTAATCGACTCCTGCGACCAGCTCGAGGTCCTGCTCCCGGCCCTCACCGGCATGATGGCGACGCTGACCGTCCACCGTGAGCGGCTTGAGGAGCTGGCCCCCGCCGGCTTCTCGCTCGCGACCGACATCGCCGAGTGGCTGGTCAGGCAGGGTGTGCCGTTCCGGGTCGCGCACGAGGTGGCCGGTGAGTGCGTCAAGGAGTGCGAGCGGCACGGTATCGAGCTCGACCAGCTCACCGACGAGCAGTTCGCGAAGATCTCCGAGCATCTGACACCCGAGGTCCGTACGGTGCTCGACGTCCCCGGGGCGCTGGCCTCGCGCAACGGCCGCGGGGGCACCGCGCCGTCGGCGGTCGCCGCTCAGCTCGTCGAGGTCAAGGCGAATCTGGTCGTCCAGCACGCCTGGGCGGCGGCGAAGAAGTAGGCACGGCCCGGCCGGCCCCGGAACGACAGCGCCCGCACCTCCGTCCGGGGTGGCCGGGCGCTGTCGTGCGTGATCGTGGGTAGGGGTGTCAGGGACCGCATTCCCCGACTCGCGCAGGGAGCCCCCGATGCCCTTCGCCCGCCTCACGGCAGCGACCACCCCGACGGCCCATATCGGACTCGGCCTGGCAGCCGTCGGCAGGCCCGGCTACATCAACCTCGGCCGCGACCGGGATCTGCCGGGCGACCGCAGCCCGGAAGCCCTGCTCGCCCGTACGCATGAACTCCTGGACGCCGCCTATGCCCAGGGCGTGCGCTATTTCGACACCGCACGCTCCTACGGCCGCGCCGAGGCGTTCCTCGCCGACTGGCTGCGGGCCAGGCCCGCCGTCCAGGATGTGGTGATCGGCAGCAAGTGGGGGTACACGTACACCGCGGACTGGCGCACGGACGCCGAGGTGCACGAGGTCAAGGACCACGGCGTCGCCACCTTCGACCGGCAGCGCACCGAGACCGGCATGCTGCTCGGGGAGCGGCTCGACCTCTACCAGATCCACTCCCTGACCGCCGAAAGCCCGGCCCTCGCCGACACGGAGCTGCACGCCCGCCTGGCGGCGCTGGCGGCCGAGGGTGTGACGATCGGGTTCTCCACGAGCGGTCCCGCCCAGGCGGACACCATCCGCGCCGCACTCGGGGTCACGGTCGACGGCGAGCCGCTCTTCCGCGCGGTGCAGAGCACCTACAACCTGCTGGACCCGTCGGCGGGCGGCGCGCTGGCGGAGGCCCACGAGGCGGGGCTCGCCGTGATCGTCAAGGAGGCGGTCGCCAACGGCCGCCTCGCGGGCGGCGCGGCCCCCGCGCCGCTGCGCGACATCGCGGAGGAGACCGGCGTGACCGCGGACGCCGTCGCGCTCGCCGCGATCCTGAGCCGTCCGTGGGCGACCGTGGTGCTCTCGGGCGCCGCGACCGCCCTGCAGCTGTCCGCGAATCTGCACGCCGCCGTGGCCGACGTCGGCGAGGAGCAGCTGGAGCGGCTCGCCGGGCTCCGGGAGGAGCCCGCGGCGTACTGGCAGCAGCGGGCGAAACTGCCCTGGAACTGAGACGGACTGCCCCGCGAGCTCAGGTCGCGTCGAACAGCGCGCTCACCGATTCGCCGTTGTGGATGCGCCGCATCGCCTCGGCCAGCGCGGGAGCGATCGAGAGGACCGTGAGCTTGTCGGTGTGCTCTCGGGGCGGTATCGGCACGGTGTTCGTGCAGACGATCTCCAGCACGTCGGGCTGGTCCGACAGCCGCTTGAGCGCTCCCGCGGCGAAGAGTCCGTGCGTACAGGCCACCCGGATCGACCGGGCTCCCAACTCGCGGAGGCGGTCGAGGAGTTCCAGTACGGTGCTGCCCTTGGCGATCTCGTCGTCCAGGACGATGACGTCGCGCCCCGCGACCTCGCCGATGACGGAGCTGATCGCCACCCGGTCGTCGGCGAAGCGCTGCTTGGCTCCGGCCGCCACCTGCGCGCCCAGCATGCGCGCGAAGGCCGCCGCCTCCTTGGCGTTCCCGAGGTCCGGCGAGACGACCGTCGTGCGGGAGAGGTCGTAGCCGCGGAAGTGCTCGGCCAGCTCACGCAGGGCGTGCAGATGATCGACCGGGACGGAGAAGAACCCGTGCACCTGCGGTGAGTGCAGGGTCAGCGCCAGTACGCGGCTCGCTCCCGAGTTCACCAGCAGGTCGGCCACCAGGCGTCCCCCGATGGAGATCCGCGGGGCGTCCTTCTTGTCCGAACGGGCGTACGCGTAGTGCGGCATCACCACGGTGATCCGACCGGCCGAAGCGCCGCGGGCCGCGTCGCACATCAGCAGCAGTTCGACGAGGTTCTCCTGTACCGGGGTGACCAGGGGCTGGATCAGGAAGACGTCACGCTCACGGCAGTTGGCCTGGAGCTGTACCTCCAGGCAGTCGTTGGCGAACCGGTTGACCCGCACCGGGCTCAGGGGGACGCCCAGATGCGCGGTGACCTCCTCGGCCAGCTCGGGGTGGGCGCTACCGCTGAATACAGCGATGTCTCGCACGAACCGCTCCTCGTTCCGTCGAACCGGCGTGTCGTGCCCCATGCTAGTGGGCCTGTGAGCAGGCCGGTTACCGAGCACGTCATGATCCGGCGGGGCCCCCTCCCGGCCTCGCCAGGGCGCGGAAGCCCCGGTGGCGGGGGATATCAATGAGACATTAGTGTCTCATTGTGGTTATGGTTGTCTCATGACAGTCGACCGGGACCACGTGCTGCGCACCGCCGCCGGACTGCTCACCCGCAAGGCGACCGCCACCATGGACGAGGTCGCCAGAGCCGCCGGAATCGGCAGGGCCACCCTCCACCGCCACTTCGCGGGGCGTGACGCGCTGGTCAGGGCCCTGGAGGAGTTCGGCATCGCGGAGTTCGAAGCGGCCCTCGACGCGGCCAGGACGGATGAGGGGCCGGCCAGGGACGCCCTGCGGCGCTTCATCGCCGAGGTCGAACCCTCCGCCGGGCTGCTCGCCTTCCTGGTCACCGAGAACGAACTCTTCGAGGGCGAGGGAGTGAACGACGGCTGGGCCCGCCTCGACGCCCGTGTCTGCGCCCTCTTCCGACGGGGCCAGGAGACCGGCGAGTTCCGGATCGACCTCACGCCCCCGTGGCTGACCGAGGCGCTCTACGGGCTCATCGGCACCTGCGCCTGGGCGATACAGGACGGCCGGGTCGCGGCCAAGGACTTCTCGTACATGATCGCCGAGTTGCTGCTCGGCGGCGCACAACGGAGCGTGGAGAAATGACCGGTACCACCCGGCGGACGAACGACTCCGGGAACACTCGCAGTCCCGGCCGCTGGCTCGCCCTCGCCGTGCTCGTCCTGGCGGTGCTGCTGGTCGCCGTGGACGCGACCGTGCTCGGCCTGGCCACCCCCTTCCTCAGCGAGGACCTCAAGCCCTCGGGCACCCAGCTGCTGTGGATCGGTGACATCTACTCGTTCGTCATCGCGGGGCTGCTGGTCTCCATGGGCAGCCTCGGTGACCGGATCGGCCGCAAGAAGCTGCTGCTCACCGGTGCGGTCGCCTTCGGCGGGGTCTCCGTACTCAACGCCTATGCGACCAGTCCGGAGATGATGATCGCCGCGCGGGCCCTGCTCGGCGTCGCCGGGGCCACCCTGATGCCCTCCACACTCGCGCTGATCCGCAACATCTTCCACGACCCGCGGGAGCGCAGCCTGGCCGTCGGGATCTGGGGCGCGGCCGCTTCGGCGGGTACCGCGGTGGGCCCGGTGGTCGGCGGGTTCCTGCTGGAGAACTTCTGGTGGGGCTCCGTCTTCCTCATCAACCTGCCGGTGATGCTGGTGCTCGTCCTGGTCGGCGTCAAGGTGCTGCCCGAGTCGCGCGACCCGGACCCGGGCCCGTGGGACCTGGTCAGTGTGGGCCTCTCGCTGGTCGGTGTGATGGCGGTGGTGTACGCGGTGAAGGAGGCGGCGGCCGAGGGCTTCCACTGGGACGTCCTGGCGGCCGCGGTCCTCGGGGTGCTGACCCTGCTCTGGTTCGCCCGCCGCCAGCTGACCCTGGAGTCACCGCTGCTCGACATGCGGCTGTTCCACCACCGCGGCTTCTCCGGGGCCGTCCTGGCGGACCTGCTGACCATTCTCGGACTCTCCGGTCTCGTCTTCTTCCTCTCGCAGTTCCTCCAGCTGGTCCAGGGGCGCTCCCCGCTGGAGGCCGGACTGATCGAACTCCCCGCAGCCGTGGGCGCGGTCGCCACGGGACTGCTCGCCGGGTACGTCGCGCGCAGAGCATCGGTACGCAGTGCGGTGGCCGGCGGGCTCGCGGCGGTGGCGGTGGCCCTGGCGGGCTGTGTGGCCGTCAGCGCGTCGACCGGGGTCGTGGCTCTGGGGCTCGCGCTGTTCTTCGGCGGTCTCGGAGCGGGCCTGGCCTTCACCGTGACCTCCGACGTCATCCTCTCCAGCGTCCCCAAGGACCAGGCGGGCGCGGCGTCGGCCGTGTCCGAGACGGCGTACGAACTGGGTACGGCTCTGGGGATCGCCCTGCTCGGCTCGGTGGTCACCGGGATCTACCGGGGCTTCTCCATCCCGCACGGGGTCCCGGCCGGCGGCGCCGCCGCGGCACATGAGTCGCTCGGCGGCGCCGTCGAGACGGCGAAGACCCTGCCGCACGACCAGGGGGCCGCTCTGCTCTCCTCGGCCCAGGAAGCCTTCACCCACGGTTTCCAGGCGGCGGCCGGCGTCGGCTCCGCGGTCCTGCTCGCCACGGCGGTGACCTCGTGGTTCCTGCTCAGGGGGCAGAAGCTCGACGTCTGACGCACGGCGCGCCCCGGTACACATGACGGAGGGCCACCCGGGACGATCCGGGTGGCCCTCCGCTGCAGGCCGGTGGCGCGGGGTCAGGCCGCCTTGGCCTTCGTGGCGTAGATGTCGACGTACTCCTGACCCGAGAGGCGCATGACCTCGGCCATCACGGAGTCCGTGACCGCGCGCAGCACGTAGCGGTCGCGGCCCATGCCGTCGTACCGCGAGAACTCCATCGGCTCTCCGAAGCGGACGGTCACCTTGCCGGGCCTGGGCAGCCCCGAGCCTCCCGGCTGGATCTTGTCCGTGCCGATCATCGCGAACGGCACCACCGGCGCGCCCGTCATCAGCGTGAGCCGCGCGATGCCCGTGCGGCCGCGGTACAGCCGCCCGTCGGGGGAGCGGGTGCCCTCCGGGTAGATCGAGAACGCCTTGCCGTCCTCAAGCACCTGGCGGCCGGTCATCAGGGCGGCCACACCGCCGCGTCCGCCGTCACGGTCCACCGGGATCATCCCGACACCGGTGAAGAACCAGGCCATCAGACGGCCTTTCAGCCCCTTGCCGGTGACGTACTCGTCCTTGCCGATGAAGCAGACCTGACGCTGGACGCAGATCGGCATGATCATCGAGTCGATGAACGTCAGGTGGTTGCCCGCGAGGATGACCGGACCGGTCCCGGGGATGTTCTCGACGCCCTCCACCTGCGGGCGGAACATCAGACGCATGATCGGTCCGAGCACTGCCTTGATGAGTGCGAGTCGGGACAACGGTTCCTCCGGAGTCGGGGCCGGGCGGCCACGGTGAAGTATGTGCAGGTCGGTACGGTACTCGCGCGCCGTGGCACGGCGCACATCGGGTTCACCCCATTGAGGCGCGGTGTTGACGTGCGTTCGAGCCGGATCGGGAGGTGTTCCACCCCTACGTTAGGCGCAGCTGCCTACCATCGGGCCCTTCAGCGTTGACAGGTGCGGGACATCACAGCGAGGAGTGCCCATGTCGCAAGGCAGCCAGACAGGACCCGGACGGCGCACACTGCTCGGCGCGGCGGTGCTCGGTACAGCAGCGCTCGGGCTGCCCGGCACGGCGAGCGCCGACGGACGGAGCACCGGCCACACGGCGTACGGGGACCTGCCCGTCCCCACAGTCATCGGTCACCGCGGCACCGCGGGCTACCGCCCCGAGCACACACTCGGTTCGTACCAGCACGCCCTCGACCTCGGCGCGGACATCATCGAGCAGGACGTGGTGCCCACCAGGGACGGCCACCTCGTCTGCCGCCACGAGAACGACATCACCGCCACCACCGACGTCTCGGCGCACCCCCGGTTCGCGGACCGCAAGACGACCAAATCGGTCGACGGGGCAGATATCACCGGCTGGTTCACCGAGGACTTCACGCTGGCCGAACTCCGGACGCTCCGGGCCAAGGAGCGGATTCCGGCCAATCGCCAGCACAACACGCTCTACGACGGCCGCTGGTACGTGCCCACCTTCGAAGAGGTGCTGCGCTGGGCGGAAGAGGAGGGCCGCAGGCGCGGCAGGCCGGTCTGGCTCTACACCGAGACCAAGCACCCCACCTACTTCCGAGGGCTCGGGCTCGGCCTGGAGGAGCGCCTCGTCGCGCTGTTGCGCAAGTACGGCCGGGACCGCCGCAGTTCCCCGCAGTTCGTCCAGTCCTTCGAGCCCGGCTCCATCCAGCGCCTCGCCCGGCTCTGCGGCACTCCGGGCATCGTGCTGCTCGCCGATCCGGCGAGCAGGCCCTGGGACTTCGTGCAGTCGGGGGACCCGCGTACCGTCGCCGACCTCCAGAGCCCGGCCGGGCTGAAGTGGATCGGCTCCTACGCGCAGGGCATCGGCCCCACCCTCGACTCGGTCATCCCGAAGGACAAGGACGGCCGGCTCACCGAGCCGACCAGCCTGGTGCGCGACGCCCATGCCCAGGGCCTGCTCCTGCACCCGTACACGATGCGCAACGAGAACACCTTCCTGCCGGCGGACTTCCGGCGCGGTACGGACCCGAACGCGTACGGCGACGCCTTCGGCGCGTTCCGGGCGTACTTCGCAACGGGGATCGACGGGGTCTTCTCCGACAACGCGGACACGGCGCTGCTCGCGGCCGCCGACCACCGCGCCCGCTGACGGCCCGGCCGTCCTCCCCGTACGGGTGAGATGGCGCCGCCGGGGCAACCGCACCCGGCGGCGGCCGCGTCCCGCCCGGCATGGATCTCGTCACCGAACTGAGCCCGCTGCTCGCGGCCGAGGCAGCCGCCGAGGCCGCCGCGGCCGGAGTGGACCCGGCCGATCTCGAACAGGCCGTCTGGGTGCGGCTGCTGGAGCAGACCCCGGCCGAACCCCGGCGCTGGCTCCGCTCAGCCGTGCGGGCCGAGGCCCGCCGGGCGCGGCGCCGGGCCAGGCGGGAACTGCCGTACGCCGTCGAGCCGTACGCGGACACCGAGGCGCGCCCGGAGCCCGCGGCGCTCGCCGCCGAGCGGCGCCGGGCGGTGCGGGACGCCGTGAGCCGGACACCCGGACGCTGCCCGCGGCTGCTCGCCGCGATGCTTTCGCCGGCCGACCCCACCTACCGCGAGATCGCGGGGGAGTTGGGTATGTCACAGGGGAGTCTGGGGCCTGTTCGTTCCCGATGTCTGGGATGTCTGAGGCGAATGCTGGCGTCGGAGATTGCGGCCGGGGACCGGTGGGGAAAGGAGCGGTAGACATCCGGTGGACAGGTGAGCGGGAGGCATGCGCACATGGGCATGAGCGTGACCATCTCAGCGGCGACTGCGCAGGACGCCGAGCAGATTCTGAAACTGCAGTACCTCTGCTACCAGGGTGAGGCGGAGCTCTACGGCGACTACTCCATCGAGCCGCTCACCCAGACGCTCGACGCGCTGCGGGCCGAACTCGTCGGGGGCCACGTACTGGTGGCCCGCCTGGGTGGCGAAGTGGTGGCCTCCGTGCGCGGCGGCGTGGACGCCTCGGGCACGGCCCGGATTGCCAAACTGATCGTGCATCCGAGGATGCGGCGGCACGGCATCGGCGGGCGGCTGCTCACCGCCATCGAGGCCGAGTTCGCGTCGGACCCGGCCGCCAGGCGTTTCCGGCTGTTCACCGGTCACCGCGGCGACGGCAGCCTGCGGCTGTACCGCAGCCATGGATACGTCCCGGTCTCCACCGAGCAGACCGGCGGCGCGGTCACGGTGGTGACGCTGGAGAAGGAGGCCGGGGCGGGCGCGTACGTGAAGAGCGCCTGACCCCCGGGCGGGCGGCGGGCGCCGCCGTCAGCGCCTGGCGGCCCTGCGCAGCCACATCATGCCGAGGACCGGCAGGATCACCGGGATGAAGAGGTAGCCCATCCCGTAGTCCGACCAGACCGTGGCGTCCGGGAACGCGTCGGGGGCGGTCAGTGTCCAGGTGCCGACGACGAGGACGAAGACCAGCTCGGCGGCGCAGCACACCAGCGCCGCCCGGCGGGCCTTCTCGCCGCCCCGCACCAGCGAGTACGTGATGAAGCCGTACACCAGGGCGGCCACTGCCGACAGCGAGTAGGCGAGCGGCGCCTTCCCGAAGTCCATGATCATCTGAACGATCGAGCGGGAGGCCGCCGCGACCGTGAACACCCCGTAGAACCAGACGAGTACCCGGCCGGGGCCGGTGCCCAGCTCGTACCGGGGCTTCTCCTCAGCTGTGGTCATCGTCAGTTTCCCCAGATGTCGTAGAGCCGGACTTCCAGTACGGCCAGTACCACAGCGCCCGCGGCGACCGTCACCGATCCCCAGCGGGTCCGCTCGGTCAGCGAGAGGAACCCGGCGGCCGGCACGGCGGCGAAAGCGCCGACCAGATAGGCGATGAAGATCGCTTTGCCCTGCTCGGGCCGCTCGCCGCGGGCCAGTTGCACGATGCCGATCACCAGCTGCGCCAGGGCCAGCACCGAGACGACGGCCATGCCGATGAAGTGCCAGTCCTTCGTGGGCTGGTCCCGGTAGGCGGCGTAACCGCACCAGGCGGCGAGGGCGAGCGCGGCCACAGTGACCGCGACCGTCAGGGCGACAAGCATGGAGCCGAGGGTATTACGGCGTGGGCGGCCCGCCGCGCGCGGCCCCGGAGCAGGGCCGCGATCAAGGTCGTGGTCTTGGCCACAGCCCTGGCCTCCCGCAGCCCGTCCACCGGGATGTCGCACTCGTCGGCCCCTGCGGCGTCGCCGCAGGTGGGAAGGGGTTCACGGGTGCCGTGCGACTGGCGCGGAGGGCGTCCAGGCGTGTCCGTTATACGGACATGCGGGTCCGGGCCGTTCTCACTTCTGCTTTACTTGCCGCATGACCACGACGAGCAGCCGCACCTTTGCGACCGAGGCGATCAGCACGCCCGGTGCTCGTTGTATGTGTCGAATGCGCGCCTTCTGAGGGTCCCTGCCCGCGCCCCGAAGCGGGACCGAGAGCCACCGCGCCGCCCCCGCCCGCACTTCCGCGGGCACGGCAGCCGGGCGGCCACGCGCACGAAAGCCTTCCGGCCACCACCGTTACGGCCGTGCCGCGCTTCCAGACGAATGCCCCGTGCCGGCGGACACCGCGCCGCGCACTCGACAGTGACGGAAAATCTGTGATCACCACCACCGGCCTGACGAAGGTCTATGCCTCGCGCGGCCGTGAGGTCACCGCCCTGGACGGCGTCGACCTGCACGTCCGCGAGGGCGAGGTGTTCGGCGTCATCGGCCAGAGCGGCGCCGGCAAGTCCTCGCTCATCCGCTGCGTCAACCTCCTCGAACGCCCCACGTCCGGCACCGTGACCGTCGACGGCACCGACCTCACCGCGCTCGCGGGCCGCGGCAGCCGCGCGGGCCGGGAGCTGCGCGCGGCACGCAGCCGGATCGGCATGGTCTTCCAGCACTTCAACCTGCTGTCCTCGCGCACCGTGCAGGACAACGTCGAACTGCCGCTGGAGATCCTCGGCGTCACCGGCGGCGAACGCGCCCGCAAGGCGCTCGAACTCCTCGACCTCGTGGGCCTCGCCGACCGCGCGAAGTCCTACCCCGCGCAGCTCTCCGGAGGCCAGAAGCAGCGCGTCGGCATCGCCCGCGCGCTGGCCGGCGACCCGAAGGTGCTGCTCTCCGACGAGGCGACCTCCGCACTCGACCCCGAGACCACCCGGTCGATCCTCCAGCTGCTGCGCGACCTCAACCAGCAGCTCGGTCTCACCGTCCTGCTCATCACGCACGAGATGGACGTCGTCAAGACCGTCTGCGACTCGGCCGCGCTGATGAAGCGCGGCCGGGTCGTCGAGTCGGGAACCGTCGCCGGACTGCTCGCCACACCCGGCTCCGAACTCGCCCGCGAGCTGTTCCCGGTGGGCGGACCGCTGCCGGACGCCGGCCGTACGGTCATCGACGTCACCTTCCACGGGGAGAGCGCGGGCCGCCCGGTGATCTCCCAGCTGTCCCGCACCTACAACATCGACATATCGATCCTGGGCGCCGCGATGGACACCGTCGGCGGCAACCAGATCGGCCGGATGCGGATCGAACTGCCCGGCCCGTTCGAGGAGAACGTCGTGCCCATCGGCTTCCTGCGCGAACAGGGCCTCCAGATCGAAGTGGCAGGCGCCGAGCACCCCGCACTTGTGAAGGAGGACGTGAAGTGAACTGGTCCGAGATGCAGCCGCTGCTCTCGCAGGGCACCACCGACACCCTCTACATGGTCCTGTGGGCCACCGTCGTCACGATCATCGCCGGGCTGCCGCTCGGCGTGCTCCTCGTCCTCACGGACAAGGGCGGGCTGCTCCAGAACCGGCCGGTCAACAAGGTCGTCGGCGTGATCGTGAACATCGGGCGCTCGCTGCCCTTCATCATCCTGCTGATCGCGCTCATCCCCTTCACCACCTTCGTCGTCGGCACCTTCATCGGCCCCACCGCGATGATCGTCCCGCTCGCGATCGGCGCCGTCCCGTTCTTCGCCCGGCTCGTCGAGACAGCCGTCCGTGAGGTCGACCACGGCCTGGTCGAAGCGGTCCAGTCGATGGGCGGCAGCGTGCCCACCATCGTCAGGAAGGTGCTGCTGCCGCAGGCGCTGCCCTCGCTGGTCTCCGCGGTCACCACCACCGTCATCGTGCTCATCGGCTACTCGGCGATGGCCGGTGCGGTCGGTGGCGAGGGGCTGGGCTCCAAAGCGATCACCTACGGGTACCAGCGCTTCGAGAACAGCTTCATGATCGCGACCGTGATCGTCCTGGTCGTGATCGTCACAGCGATCCAGCTCATCGGCGACGGAGCCGTACGTCTGCTCGCGCGCCGGGGGCGCACCTCCTCGTAGGACTTCTCATCCGCTCACAGCCCGCACTCCTTGTCCGGGCGCTGTCCGCACCACTGGAAAGAGGCACTTTTCGTGCGTAACTCCCGCAAGATATCCGCGTCCGCCGCTGCCGTCGCCGCTCTGGCCATCGGTCTCACCGCCTGCGGAACCTCGTCCGACCCGTCGAGCAAGCCCGAGGGCGCGAAGGCCGACACGAGCAAGCCGCTCGTCGTCGCGGCCTCACCCGTCCCGCACGCCGACATCCTCAACTATGTGAAGACCCACCTGGCGGCCAAGGCCGGACTCAAGCTCCAGGTCAAGGAGTTCACGGACTACGTCCTGCCCGACAGGGCCACCCAGACCGGCCAGGTCGACGCCAACTTCTTCCAGCACAAGCCGTACCTCGACGACTACAACAAGAAGAACCACTCCGACCTGGTCCCCGTCGTCAGCGTGCACCTGGAGCCGCTGGGTCTGTACTCCAAGAAGGACAAGGACCTCAAGTCCGTCAAGTCCGGGCAGACCGTGGCGGTCCCCAACGACACCACCAACGAGGGCCGCGCGCTCAAGCTGCTGGCGGACAACGGGCTGATCACCCTCAAGAGCGGTGTGGGCAGCGAAGCCAAGCTCTCCGACATCAAGGACAGCAAGGGCCTGAAGTTCAAGGAGCTGGAGGCCGCCACGCTGCCCCGCGCCCTGGGCAGCGTCGACGCCGCCGTCATCAACGGCAACTACGCGATCGACGCCAAGCTCAAGCCCGCCAAGGACGCCCTCGTCCTGGAGAAGGCTGCCGGCAACCCGTACGCCAACCTCCTCGTCGTCAAGAAGGGCAGCGAGAAGGACCCGCGCGTCGAGAAGCTCGCGAAGCTCCTCAACTCCCCGCAGGTGAAGAAGTACATCGACGACAAGTACCAGGGCGCTGTCATCCCCGCCTTCGGCGCCGTCAAGTCCTGACACCCGTACCGCTCTTGCCCGTGCCGGCCCCGCGTACCCTCACGTGGTACGCGGGGCCTCCCGCACCCACCCGGTCATGCGGCGCGCGGTTCCCATGCTGCATGCTGTGGCTTTACGTCGGTCCCCGGCCATGGAGCAGCGCATGACGACCACCTTCCCGGACATCTCCATCAGCACGGACCGGCTGGTGCTTCGCCCCTTCGAGGAGGCGGACATCCCGCCGCTGGCGGACATGATGAACGACGAGATGGTCACCGCCTGGACCACGGCGCCCCACCCCTACCAGCACATCGACGGCGAGCGCTGGGTGCGCAGGATCGCACCCGCGGAACGCACCGCCGGGCGGGGGATCGTCCTGGCCGTCACGGAGTTCCTGACCCAGCGGCTGGTGGGCACCGTCCACCTGCGCGCCACCAACTGGCGCACCATGGCCACCGAGGTCCGCTATGTCACGGCCCCCTGGGCGCGTGGTGAGGGATACGCCACCGAATCGGTCCTCGCCGTCGCACAGTGGCTCTTCCGCGACCTGCGGTTCGAGCGCATCGAGCTGCGCACCCCGGCGGACAACACGGCGGCGCAGCAGGTGGCACAGAAGATCGGCTGCATCAGCGAGGGGGTGCTGCGCAACGCCTGGATAGCGCGCACCCGCACCGAGAACGGCACGGACGGCGGCTGGACCGACATCCGCACCGACCTCATCGTGTGGAGCCTGCTCCCGGAAGACCTGGAAGGCGTCGCCGATCAGCTGGCCGACGCCAACGGATACGGCACCTACAACGACTGGCAGTGACCCCCTCGTCGGCCGCCGGCCGCAGCGGGTAACCTCGCGGGTGCCGCCGTTCCGTACCGCAGCCCCCGCGTTCGGGCCCCGACGTTCCCGCGCCACCGGAACCAGTCCGGCCGGAACGGCTGTCCGGACACCGGCAGAGCGCCTTGCACCGCCCCGAGCGACGACACCAGGAGAATGACGACGATGGCCGACCGGGTCACGGTGATCGGCTGGGACGGTTCGTCCCTCACGGCAGCCGCCAGGTCCGCCCTCTCCGCGGCCACGCTGGTGGCTGGTGCCGCCCACCATCTCGCGCTTCCCGAAGTGCCCCCCGGCGCGGAGCGCATCCGCCTCGGCAGCGTGAGCCTCGCCGCCCGCCGGATCGCCGGGCACCGCGGCAGCGCCGTGGTGCTCGCCGACGGCGACCCGGGCTTCCACGGAGTCGTACGCACCCTGCGCGCCCCGGAGTACGGCCTGGAGATCGAGGTGGTCCCCGCCGTCTCGTCCGTCGCCGCGGCCTTCGCCCGCGCCGGTATGCCCTGGGACGACGCCGAGATCGTCGTCGCCCACCCGCGTACGCTGCGGCGCGCGGTCAACGTCTGCCGGGCGCACCCCAAGGTCGCCGTACTCACCTCACCCGGCGCCGGCCCCGCCGAGCTGGCCCTGCTCCTCGAAGGGGTGCACCGGACCTTCGTCATCTGCGAGGAGCTGGGCACAAGCCGCGAGCAGGTCACCGTCCTCACGTCGGACAGGGCAGCCGACCACACCTGGCGGGACCCCAACGTCGTCATCGTCATCGGTGGCAGCGCTCCCGCGGACGCCCCGTCGGTCCGCGGCTGGGCGCTGCCGTCCGCCGAGTACGGCGAAGGGCTCAGTGAGGGGGAGCACTCGGGGCTGCGCGCCGCCCAACTGGCCAGGCTCGGCCCGCGCACCGGCGATCTGGTCTGGGACATCGGTTCGGGCAGCGGGGCGCTGGCCGTCGAGGCCGCCCGGTTCGGTGCCGCGGTCATCGCCGTCGACGCCGACCGGGAGAGCTGTGTCCGTACGGATGCGGCCGCGCACCGGTTCGGTGTCCAGCTGCAGGTCGTCCATGGGCGTGCGCCGCACGTGCTGGAGCGGCTGCCGGAGCCCGACGTGGTCCGGATCGGCGGCGGGGGAGTGGCAGTTGTCACCGGATGCGCCGACCGAAGGCCCCGGCGCATCGTCACGCACGCGGCCACCCGCGACGAGGCCGAGGCGCTCGGAGCGGCCCTGGCGGACGGTGGCTACCTCGTGGAATGCGCACTGCTCCAGACCGTTGACCTCGACACCCGGTCCTGGGCTGAGCGCGAGCGCTCGGTGGTCTTCCTGGTCTCGGGCCGCCGTCCGGAAAGTGGCCCCTGACCCTGCTCCGGGACGGCGCGGGGTAGGCTGGCCGACTGTTGTACCGCAGCTGGGGGTTCGGCGCTTCGTTCGCCAATGTCCGGAAAAAGGGACCGTTTTGGGGCCTGGTGTGGTACGGCGGCACCGGGGACGCGCAACGTGGCGCAGCCCACAGCGGACCGTGGCAGGAACCCCTGCACGGCGTCGAACGGCCGTGACCATACTGAGTGTCCGCAGGCCTTTCGTACCGCACGGCGTGCCCGCTCGTTGTCTCAGTACGGGCGACCCGGTAAAGGGCTGAAGGAGCACTATGGATGGGCGAGGGGTACGCATGACCGACACCGGCCAGGTCCCGGGCGAGGGACAGCCGGGGAACGCAGGCATGGTGGAGCAGCCGGGCCTCCCCGCCCCCGGTGCCTACACCTTCCTCGACCCCTCAGAGACTCCCCCCGAGGACGACGATCTGCTGCTGATGCCGGGCGCGCAGGGCGCGTGGAGCGAGCCGCAGGGGCAGCCGCAGTTCCAGCCCCGGGCCGCCGACGCGGCAGGCCCGCTGCCCGAGCCGGGTGCGCACGAGACCGGCGGACGCGACTCGGGTTCCGTCGAGGTCGGCGCTGTGCGCGCCCAGTCGCCCCCGCCGCCCCGCAGGCCCCTGCACATGGGCCCGCCCCTGCCCGACACCACCGGTGGCGTAGTGCGCTCACTGGCCGACCGGGGCCCGACCGCCGCGCCGGCGCAGCCCGTTCCGGTCTCCACTGCCGGTCCGCAGACGCTCGGACCCGAGTACCTGGACTTCCCGCGCGACGAGGCGGAGGTGCTTCCCGGCCCGCAGCTGGGGGAGATCCCCCCGCATGCCGCTCCGTGGTCGCCGCAGCCCGTGCAGGCGGCACCGGAACCCGTCCCCCCGGCCGCGCACCCCGGGCAGTCGGAGCAGGCCCCCCTGCCCGACGAGGCGCCCGCCGCCCCGGCCGTCGCAGCAGAAACGGTCGCTCCCGAGCCGGTCGCTCCCGAGCCGGTCGCTCCCGAGCCGGTGGCCGTGCAGGCCCCGGCCGTCCCGGCGCCGGCGGTGCCGGACACCGCGGCCGAGCCGGCCCAGTCCGTGGCCGGGCAGCACTCGATGGGCAGGTTCGTCCCGGTCGAGGGATCGCTGCCGTCCGCGCCGCATCTGGCCCCGACACCGGTCGCCGCCATGACAGCCCCGGAGACCGCCGAACCGGATCAGCCGGAGGCCGAAGCCGCACAGAGCGCCGCACGGCCTGCCGAAGAGCTCCCGGCGGACCTGGCCGCCGCCGAGCCCGCGGTCCCCGCCCCGGCGGCTGAGACGCCGGCCGTGACGCCGCACACGGCCGATGGGACCGCCGCGCAGGCAGGCGTCCCGGTGGCGGACGCCGTGCCGGCCGCGGCGCCGGAACCGGTGGCCGATGCCGTGGCCGAGGCCGTCCCCCAGCCCGTACCGCAGGCCCGTCCGGAGCCGGTCGCCGCCGCGGAGGCGGAGGCAGCGGGCGCGGACGGTGCGGAGCGTGAAGCGGTCGGTACAGGTACCGGGGGGCCGGAGAGCACACCGGCGCCCGTCCACGTACCCGAATCCGTACCCATAGAGGCCGGGGAGCAGCAGTCCGAGGCCGTGGCCTCGGTGCCCGCCCCCCGTCACGGCGGAGCTCCCGGGCAGCAACTGCCCGCGGTGGAGCCCCTGCCGCACTCCGGCGCGCAGGCAGAACCGGAAGCGCAGGCTGCTCCGTGGACGGACGCGGCCGTCCCGCCGGCCGCCGATCCCGCCGTCCCGCCGGCCGCCGATCCCGTCGCCCCGCCGGCCGCGGAGCCCGCCGGAGCAGCCGCGGCAGAACCGATGGCAGAACCGATGGCAGAACCGGCGGCAGAGCCCGCTGCCGCAGCCACGGCGGACGCGCCGGCCGCAACCACTGCCGATGCCATGCCCGACGTGCAGCCCGAGCCCGCTGCCACCGAGCGGACCGAGCCGGTGCCGGCCGCCGCGGCCGGGCCGGTACAGCCCCCCGAGGCCCAGCCGTTCCCGGTGAGCCCGGAACAGCCCGCCGAAGCCCAGCCCGGTCCGGAACAGTCCGACGTCCCGCAGCAGGGCGAACCCGAGCCGGGCGTTCAGCCGCACACCGGCCAGGACGCCTTCCTCGCCGCCGAGGCGCAGCCCGCGGAGGCCGAGCCCCTCACGGCCGCCGCCCCCGGCTACGACGACGCCGAACGCGAAGCCGTCCTGCGGGTCATGCGGGAGCGCCGCGACATCCGCAACGGCTTCCGCAGCGACCCCATCCCGCACGAGGTGCTGCTTCGGGTGCTCGAAGCCGCGCACACCGCCCCGAGCGTCGGCCACTCCCAGCCCTGGGACTTCGTCGTCATCCGCTCCGCGGAGACCCGCCGCTCGATGCACGAACTGGCCCAGCGCCAGCGCGAGGCGTACGCCAAGTCGCTTCCCAAGGGCCGCGCCAAGCAGTTCAAGGAACTGAAGATCGAGGCGATCCTCGACACCCCGGTCAATATCGTCGTCACCGCCGACCCGACCCGGGGCGGCCGCCACACGCTCGGCCGGCACACCCAGCCGCAGATGGCGCCGTACTCCTCCGCACTCGCCGTGGAGAACCTCTGGCTCGCCGCCCGTGCCGAAGGGCTCGGCGTCGGCTGGGTCAGCTACTTCGACGAGCGCGAGATGGTCCGGGCACTCGGCCTGCCCGAACACCTCGAAGTCGTCGCCTACCTCTGTGTCGGCTACGTCGACGAGTTCCCCGAGGAGCCCGAGCTGATGCAGGCGGGCTGGTCCAAGCGCCGCCCGCTGTCCTGGGTCGTCCACGAGGAGACGTACGGCCGCCGGGCGCTGCCCGGCGAGGAGCCGCACGACCTGCTCCAGGAGACCATCACCAACATCCGGCCGCTGGACGCGAAGGCGCTCGGCGAGGCGTGGGACCGCCAGAAGCGGATGACCAAGCCCGCGGGCGCACTGGGCATGCTGGAGATCATCTCCGCCCAGCTCAGCGGACTCTCCCGGATGTGCCCGCCACCCATCCCGGAACCCGCGGCCGTCGCCATCTTCGCCGGGGACCACGGGGTGTACGCCCAGGGCGTCACCGCGTGGCCGCAGGAAGTGACCTGCCAGATGGTGGCCAACTTCCTCGGAGGCGGCGCGGTCTGCAACGCCTTCGCCAACCAGGTCGGCGCCGAGGTCTGCGTCGTGGATGTCGGTGTCGCCGGGGAACTCCCGGCCACGCCCGGCCTGCTGCCCCGCAAGGTCCGCGCCGGGACCGCCGACTTCACCACGGGCCCCGCGCTGACCCGCGAAGAAGTCCTGGCCGCCATCGAGGTGGGCATCGAGACGGCCCGCGATCTGGTGGCCGCGGGCAACAAGGTGCTGCTCACCGGCGAGATGGGTATCGCCAACACCACGGTCTCCGCCGCCTTGATCTGCGTCTACACCGGCCAGGACGCCGGCGAGGTCACCGGTCGGGGCACCGGAATCAACGACGAGATGCACGCCCGCAAGGTCGATGTCGTCCGGCGCGGACTGGACCTCCACCAGCCCGACCCGGCCGACCCGATCGGCGTCCTCGCCGCAGTCGGCGGACTCGAACACGCCGCGCTGGCCGGCTTCCTGCTCGGCGGCGCCTCGCTGCGTACGCCGGTGATCCTGGACGGCGTCAGCGCGGGAGCCGCCGCGCTGGTCGCCCGCGCCATCGCGCCGGAGGCGCTCGCCGCCTGCATCGCGGGCCACCGCAGTGCGGAGCCAGGCCATGTCGCCGCGCTCAACAAGCTGGGCCTGCGCCCGCTCGTCGACCTCGACCTCCGCCTGGGCGAGGGCACCGGTGCGCTGCTCGCGCTGCCCGTCGTCCAGAGCGCGGCCAGGGCGATGCACGAAGTGGCCACCTTCGACTCCGCGGGTGTCACCGAGAAGTAGCCGCCAAACGACGGTGAGGGGCCGGGAGCAGTGACCCCGGCCCCTCACCGTCGTCCTGACCACCCCGGGACCGTACAGTGTCCCCGGGGTACGACCCCCTCCCCACCAGCCGCTTCACCGTCGCAGCGGCGCACACAGCCGACCTCCCCGCGCGAGGAGCCCGCCACGCCATGGCCGAGCACGCCGAGTACCCCGCCTACCCCGTAGGACTCCGCCTCTCCGGCCGCCGCGTCGTCGTCGTGGGCGGCGGGCAGGTCGCGCAGCGCCGCCTCCCCGCGCTCATCGCGGCCGGTGCCGACATCCTTCTCGTCTCGCCGTCGGCCACACCGTCGGTCGAAGCGATGGCATCGGCCGGCGAGATCATCTGGGAGCGGCGCGCCTACGCGGACGGTGACCTGGCCGGGGCCTGGTACGTGCTGATCGCCACCGGCGACACGGCAGCCAACGAACAGGCGTCGTCCGAGGCCGAGCGCCACCGGATCTGGTGCGTACGGAGCGACGACGCCGCAGCCGCCACCGCCTGGACACCCGCCACCGGGCGCAGCGAAGGCGTGACCGTGGCAGTCCTCACCGGCCACGACCCGCGCCGATCGGCCGCCGTGCGCGACGCCGTCGTGGAAGGCCTGCGTGACGGAACGCTCGCCGCCCCGCGTGACCGCGACCGCGCCCCGAGCGTCGCCCTGGTGGGCGGCGGCCCCGGCGACCCCGATCTGATCACGGTGCGCGGACGGCGCCTCCTCGCCGAGGCCGACGTCGTCATCGCCGACCGGCTGGGCCCGCGGGATCTCCTCGACGAGCTTCCCCCGCACGTCGAGGTCATCGACGCCGCCAAGATTCCGTACGGCCGGTTCATGGCACAGGAAGCCATCAACAACGCCCTCATCGAGCACGCCAGGGCCGGAAAGACCGTCGTACGGCTCAAGGGCGGAGACCCGTTCGTCTTCGGCCGGGGCATGGAAGAGGCCGAGGCCCTCGCAGCGGCCGGTATCGCGTGCACGGTGGTACCGGGGATCTCCAGCTCCATCAGCGTCCCGGGAGCCGCCGGCATCCCAGTCACTCACCGGGGTGTCGCCCATGAATTCACCGTGGTCAGCGGCCATGTCGCTCCTGACGACGAGCGTTCGCTGGTCGACTGGGCCGCCCTCGCCGCGCTGCGCGGCACGCTCGTCGTACTGATGGGTGTCGACAAGATCGGTGCCATCGCCGCAGCGCTGATCGCGCACGGAAAGAGCCAGGAAACGCCCGTGGCGCTCGTCCAGGAAGGCACCACGGCCGCCCAGCGCCGGGTCGACGCGACACTCGCGACCGTCGGCGAGAAGGCCAGGTCCGAAGGGGTGCGCCCGCCCGCTGTCATCGTCATCGGCCCCGTCGTACGGGTCGGCCCGCCGCACGGCCGCCCGTGACCGGTTCCGTGTCCAGCCGTTGGCACCTCATCAAGGACAAGGCAGTATCACCCTGTGGCTGATCTCATCACCGTCGTCGATCCCGACGACCCGCGTCTGCGCGACTACACGGGCCTGACCGATGTGGAGCTCCGGCGCAAGCGCGAGCCCGTGGAGGGCCTGTTCATCGCCGAGGGCGAGAAGGTCATCCGCCGGGCCAGGCTCGCCGGGTACGAGATGCGGTCGATGCTCCTGTCGGCCAAGTGGGTCGACGTCATGCGCGATGTCATCGACGAGGTGCCGGCCCCGGTGTACGCCGTCAGTCCCGAGCTCGCCGAGCAGGTGACCGGCTACCACGTGCACCGCGGCGCCCTCGCCTCCATGCAGCGCAAACCGCTGCCGACCTCCGACGACCTGCTCGGCACGGCCCGCAGGATCGTCGTCATGGAGTCGGTCAACGACCACACCAACATCGGCGCGATCTTCCGCAGCGCCGCGGCGCTCGGGATGGACGCGGTCCTGCTCTCGCCGGACTGCGCCGACCCGCTCTACCGGCGTTCGGTCAAGGTCTCCATGGGTGCGGTGTTCGCCGTGCCCTACGCCCGTCTCGAATCCTGGCCCAAGGGGCTGGAGACCGTACGCGAAGCGGGCTTCAAGCTGCTCGCTCTCACCCCCGACGCGAAGGCCTCCTCCATCGAGGAGGCCGCACCGCACCGTCTCGACCGGGTCGCGCTCATGCTCGGCGCGGAGGGCGAGGGGCTCTCGACGCAGGCCCTCGTCGCCGCCGACGAATGGGTGCGGATCCCGATGGCGCACGGCGTGGACTCGCTGAACGTGGGCGCGGCGGCGGCAGTCGCCTTCTACGCCGTGGCGACAGGCCGCCCGCAGAGCTGACCGGAGCCGCCGCCGGACGGCCGGAGGACAGCCGGTGGCCCGTGCGGCGCCGGATCAGAACTGCTGAGCCGCGGCGATCCCGAGCAGGACGATCAGCGTCACCACGACGAAGACGATCAGACGCTGCCGCATCATCCGCGGACTGGGGCCGGACCGCCGTCCTGACCCGGTGGGGCGCCCGGTGCCCGATCGGGCCCCCGGACGGCCGTTCGTGCGCCCCTGCGAGCGCGTGGTGTCGCGCGCGGGACCCGGCCGGGACCCTCCGTGCGGCGCCGACGGACGAGAGGCCTGCGGCCGGGACGTCTTCGGCCGGGGCGTCTGCGCGCCGTCCGCGCGGCGCGGCGGGGCGTGCCGCTCCGTCTGCGGCGCGGCGAGCCGCCCGGTCGGCCTGTCCGCCTCCTGCTCACGGCGCTGTGCGGGCGTCCGGCCCTCGGAGAGCCCCTGGGCCTCCCGGGCGGCGATCTCCTTGAGCCGCATGGACAGTTGGAGGGTGGAAGGACGGTCCTCGGGGTCCTTCGCGAGGCAGGCCCGCACCAGTGGTGCGAGAGCGTCGTGCACCTCGTAGAGATGGGGCTCCTCGTGCACGACCCGGTAGAGCATCACCTCGGAACTTCCGTGCCCGAAAGGCGAGTCGGCCGTCGCGGCGTACGCGAGCGTGGCCCCCAGCGCGAACACGTCCGTCGCCGGGGTGACCGCCGCGCCGCGCACCTGCTCGGGGGCGAGGAAGCCCGGTGAACCGACCGCCGTACCGACATGGGTGAGGGTGCTCGCACCGGTCGCCCACGCGATACCGAAGTCGATGATCCTGGGGCCTTTCGGCGAAAGCAGGATGTTCGACGGCTTCAGGTCGCGGTGGACGACACCCGCCTCGTGGACCGCGACGAGTCCCTCGGAGAGCGCGGCCCCGATGGAGGCGACCTCGGCGGCCGACAGCGGCCCTTCGTCGGCCACCTTGTCGTGCAGCGAGGGGCCGGGCACGTACTGGGTCGCGAACCACGGGCGGTCCGCCTCCAGGTCGGCCGCGACCAGCCGGGCCGTGCACCCGCCCCTGATGCGCCGTGCAGCCGACACCTCACGGGCGAACCGCGACCGGAACTCCTGGTCCTCGGCCAGATCCGGCCGGATCACCTTGAGTGCCACCCGCTGCCCGCGCCGGTCGGACCCGAGGTAGACGACACCCATACCGCCCGCGCCGAGCCGCCGGTGAAGCCTGAACGAGCCGACGACACGCGGATCCTCGCGCCGGAGCCGCATCATCGTCATGTCCATCCCCGCTGCCCGGTCCGTCTGACGAGGCACAGCTTACGTACCCGCGGGCCGGTGTGCTCATAGGCCGCGCCCTCACGCTCCGATCGATTGCCGGGCCCGGCCGGTCGTGGTGAAGCGCGGTCAGGTCCGTTCGTATCCGGCCGTCTTGGGGCGGGACGGATCTCAAAGGTCCTTCACAGGAAGGGGATTGAGCCCCTGGCAGCCGGTCGGCCGGTACGGGGCACGGGTACGCCCGACACCGTCCGTACGCGTGGTGCGACGGGTGCCGGGGGAGGGCAGGGGGGCGTCAGGGCGTCCCGCGAAGGGGCCCCGGAAGTGAGTGAAGTCACCTGCTCAGGTCGCCGGGGAGCCCGGGGAGAGCGAAATCGACGTCTCCGGACCGCTTTGGCCCCCACGCCGGACCGGTCCGGTGCGCGCAGCCGGGGGCCGGACGGCCACGGCACCCGGGGGGCTCGGGTCAGGGGCGACCCGCAGGCACGGGGGTGGGGTTCTCCACCCAGGGGAGTATGCCGACACGCGGAGGCTCATCCTCCTGGAGGCCCGGGATTAGGTACGCGGGCATGACGACCGGCCCCGTTCCCGCCCCTAGATTTGAGATCAAGCGGCGAGTGAACACTCGTCCCCCGAGTTCGGACACTCGCCGCTTTCCGAACCGACAGGAGAGGGGCCATGGCCGACACCGCAGCGCGGACGATTCTCCGCACGCAGGGACGCAGGGCGCACACCACGCTCGGCGTCCGCAGCTCCGGTACCCGCCACCCGCTGGTGGCGACCGCGATGGTCCTTCCTCTTGCCGCACTGCTGATGTTCGTCTTCGGAGGCTGGCAGGCAGTAGTCACACAGGCGTCGTCCGTGGGCGTGATGCTGGGGCGCTGAGCGGCGCCCCTGGGTCCGGGAGAGCGGTCCGGGCCAGGGACATCCGGCCAACAACCCCGTGGGGACGGGGGTGCGGCGGACGGCAGCGTTTGTCCGGTCAGCTGGGGAGCTGGCCGGACATCGCGCTGTCCGGGGGCGGCACGGACGACGACCGGGAGCACACGGAGGCTCCCGTCCGCAGACACACCCCGACGGAGGAGACCGTGACCGTGTCCGCCCGGCTGCGCGCACTCGGCGCCGCCGCCGAACGCGCCGCCCACCCCAGGAACGGCGCGCTCCCACACGTTCCGTGCGCCGACTGCGGGCGCGACGCCACCGTCCTCACCGACCGCCCGGACGGCGCGGTCGTACGGCACGGCAGCGCCGTGGCCAAGGCGCACGCCGCCGACACGGACACGGCCGCCCTCGCGGTACGGGTGGCGGTCGCCGCGCACCCGCTCCTGGCCGGCATCCTGCTGCCGCCGATCACGCTCCCCGCGGCCGGCGCCGCCGGAGCTGTCACCACGTGGCCCTGCGGTACGCCTGTCGACCCGGAGGCCCCCGCCGCGGCGCCCTGGGAGGAAGCAGCGGCCCTGCTCGCCGGGTTGCACTCGGTCCGGCCCGACGCCCTGCCGGGTCCGCTGCCGCCGATGCGGGGCCCGGCCAAGGCGGCCCTCGCCCTGGCCCGGATGCGGGAAGCACTTCCCGGCCGCGCGGGGGAGCCGGTGCTCGATGCCTGGCGCAGTCTCCCCGGCTGGGCGCGCGCCGAGGCGCCCCCGCCCCGCGCCTCCTTCCTCTGCCACGGCGATCTGCACCTCGGGCAGCTCGTCAGGCACCCCGCGGACGACGGCCCCTGGCAGCTGATCGACGTGGACGACCTCGGACGCGGCGACCCCGCCTGGGACCTGGCCCGCCCCGCCGCCTGGTACGCGGCGGGGCTGCTGGCGCCCGACACCTGGGCCCGGTTCCTGGGTGCCTACCGGGCGGCGGGCGGCCCGGCCGTGTGCCGGGAGGGCGACCCATGGCCCGAACTGGACGTGCCGGCACGGGCGCTGACCGTCCAGACCGCTGCTCTCGCGCTGGTGAAGTCGGCCGCCGGACACAGGCCTCTCGACGAGGCCGAGCAGGTCATGCTCGATTCCTGTGCCCGAATCGCGGATCTCCCTGCGGAGTTGGCGCACGGGGCGTCATCGTAAGGTGAGCCGACCTGATCCAACGGCGAGGAGTTGAACCGAGCATGCAGTGTCCCAAGTGCCATGCCCCGATGCACACCTACAACCGCAACGGTGTCCAGATCGAACAGTGCAGTGGCTGCCGGGGGATATTCCTCGACTACGGGGAGCTCGAGTCGCTGACCCAGCTCGAATCCCAGTGGGGCCAGCAGCCCCCGCCGCAGGCCTACCCGGCCCCGCAGGCGCCGGTGTGGGGCGCCCCGCAGCACTACGGCGGTGGTGGCGGCCACCACGGAGGTCATCACGGCGGCCACCACGGTCATCACAACAGGGGCTTCGGCCACATGCTCTTCTCCTCCTGAACGGAGGGGGAGGAGAAGACCGCAGACGGAAGAACCCCCGGCCGTGAAAACGGCCGGGGGTTCCTGTTCCGGTGCGCGATACTGGGATTGAACCAGTGACCTCTTCCGTGTCAGGGAAGCGCTCTCCCGCTGAGCTAATCGCGCGGGGCTGACGGTGCTGCTCGTACGAATACTGCTGCTCGTACGGCGAATGATCTCGCGTACGTTCCGAGATTACTGCGTGCGCGATACTGGGATTGAACCAGTGACCTCTTCCGTGTCAGGGAAGCGCTCTCCCGCTGAGCTAATCGCGCGGGACGGAAACCCTGCCGGAGCGGGGAATCCAGTGGACGATACTGGGATTGAACCAGTGACCTCTTCCGTGTCAGGGAAGCGCTCTCCCGCTGAGCTAATCGTCCTTGGAGGTGGAGACGGGATTTGAACCCGTGTAGACGGCTTTGCAGGCCGTTGCCTCGCCTCTCGGCCACTCCACCAGGAGTGCGGGGGTTCTTCGGGAAGATCCCCCGGTCCTGCGAGCGGACGACCAGGTTCGAACTGGCGACCTCAACCTTGGCAAGGTTGCGCTCTACCAACTGAGCTACGTCCGCTTGTCATTCCCGCAGCGCTTGCGCGCCCCGGCGACATGTTGAACTCTAGCGGATTCCCGGTCCAGCACAAAAACGCGTTTCCGCAGCGTGCTGCGGTGCGTTCGCTCCGGAGCGGCTTTCCGGCGGCCGGTCCTAGACTCGCCGGTGTGCACCGCCTTCCTCCCCTCGCCCGCTTCGGCGGCCGTGTCGCCTGTGACCTGCGCGATGTCACCAGTGACCCCTCCGCCCTGGACTCCAGCGGCTTCTGGGCCGTGGCCGCGGATTTCGAGGGCGGGCTCGTCTGCGCCCGCTTCGGGGACGTGCGTACGGAGCCGGTGCCCGCGGTGGTCCCCGGGCAGTGGCGTGGACCTTCGCCCGGTGACTGGACGTCCTCGCTCGACCACGACGCGTACACCGCGGGGGTCCGGCGCATCCGCGCGGAGATCGCCGCCGGTGAGGTGTACCAGGCCAACCTCTGCCGGGTGCTCACCGCGCGCCTGCCCGCTCCCGGCACCGCGGACATCGACGCGCTGACCGCTCTGCTCGCCCTGGGCAACCCCGCGCCGTACGCCGGGACGATCCGGCTCCCCGCCCACGGAGTGGAGATAGCGACCGCTTCCCCCGAGCTCTATCTGAGCCGCTCGGGACGGACCGTCGAGTCCGGCCCGATCAAGGGGACCGGGCGCACCGCCGCTGACCTGCTGGAGAAGGACCACGCGGAGAACGTGATGATCGTGGACCTCGTCCGCAACGATCTCGGACGGGTCTGTGCCACCGGCTCCGTCGGTGTGCCACGCCTCTGCGAGGTGGAGCCGCATCCCGGTCTGGTCCATCTCGTCTCCACGGTCCGGGGCGAACTCGCCGAGGGAGTCGGCTGGGGCGGGCTGCTGGCGGACACCTTCCCGCCCGGATCGGTGACCGGCGCGCCCAAGTCGAGCGCGCTGCGCATCATCCAGGCGCTGGAGACCGCGCCCCGCGGGCCGTACTGCGGAGCCGTCGGCTGGGTCGACGCCGACCGGGGGACGGCCGCGCTGGCCGTCGGTATCCGGACGTTCTGGATCGACCGAACCGGTGACAGCGGCCCGGTCCTGCGCTTCGGCACGGGCGCCGGCATCACCTGGGGCTCGGATCCGGAGCGCGAGTGGGACGAGACCGAACTCAAAGCGGGCCGGCTGCTCGCGATAGCGTCCGGTACGGACGCGACGACCGGAAGGACCACTCCATGAAGATCTGGGTCAACGGCGGGCTGCGGGACGCGGATACCGCCCTGGTATCGGTCCTCGACCACGGCCTGACCGTGGGTGACGGCATCTTCGAGACGGTCAAGGCGACCGGGGGGCGTACGTTCGCGCTCACCCGGCACCTCGGCCGGCTGACCCGCTCGGCCCGTGGGCTCGGTCTGCCCGACCCCGATCTCGACGAGGTGCGCCGCGCCTGTACGGCGGTGCTGGACGCCAACCCCATGGAGCTGGGCCGGCTGAGGATCACGTACACCGGCGGGCTCTCCCCGCTCGGCTCCGACCGCGGAGATGCGGGCCCCACTCTGGTCGTCGCGCTCGGCGAGACGGCCCGCCGCCCCGACACCACCGCGGCGGTCACCGTCCCCTGGACGCGCAACGAGCGAAGCGCGGTGGCCGGGCTGAAGACCACCTCCTACGCGGAGAACGTCGTGGCGCTCGCACGGGCCCACGAACAGGGCGCCACCGAGGCGCTGTTCGCCAACACCACGGGAGCTCTGTGCGAGGGCACAGGATCCAACGTCTTTGTCGTGGTCGACGGCGAACTGCACACCCCGCCGCTCTCCTCCGGCTGTCTGGCGGGCATCACGCGGGCGCTGGCGGTCGAATGGACCGGGGCCCGGGAGAGCGAGCTGCCGCTGGACGTCCTGGAGCGGGCCGACGAGATCTTCCTGACCTCGACGCTCCGCGATGTCCAGGCCGTCCACCGGATCGACGGCCGCCAACTGGCCGACGCACCAGGCCCGGTGACCGCGAAGGCCATGCGGATCTGGGACGAGCGTGCTGGCGAGCGGCTCGATCCCTGAGCCGCGGATTGGCCCGCGCGGATGACGTGAGGGCCGCAGGACGGGTACAACTCCCCTGATGACCACCACACTGCGGCCGACGGCGCCGCTTCAGCAGGGCGCCGACGGCGCCAGGGCACGCTCCTACCAGGTCTGCGTGAACAGCCGGCCGGTGGGCGAGGTCGATCTCCGCACGAGCGAGGACTTCGGGCCCTCCTGCGGGGTGATCCGCGGACTGCGGATCGACGAGCCCGACCGGGGGCGCGGCCGGGCCACCGTCGCCGCCCTCGCTGCCGAGGAAGTGCTGCGCGGCTGGGGCTGTGACCAGGCGCGGATCGCCATACCCGCCGATGCGGCCGCCGCGCTGCGGATGGCCGACGGGCTGGGGTACGCCCTGATCAGCAGCCATATGCTGAAGGAACTGCCCGCTCAGCCGCCGGCGCTCCCCTCCGGTGTCGAGGCGCGCCGCATGGGCGAGGACGAGTTCCGGGCGTGGCAGGCGGGGGCCGTCGACGCCTACGCCCAGGCCTGGATCGACAGGGGCGTACCCGAGGCGCAGGCCCGGACGAGGGCCGACGCCGACCACCACGCGCATCTCCCCGACGGCCTCGCGACCCCCGGTACTGTCATCGGCGTACTGGTCGACGGAGGCGACGTGGTGGGTCACGTCTGGATCGCGGAACGCGAGACGGCTCCCGGCCGGACCGGCGCCTACGTCTTCGACATCGAGGTCGGCGAGAGGTACCGGGGCCGGGGCCACGGCCGTTCGCTGATGCTGCTCGCCGAGCGCGAGGGGATCGCCGCCGGGCTGCGGCTCATCAAGCTGCACGTGTTCAGCGACAACACACCGGCGGTCCGGCTCTACGAATCACTCGGCTACCGCACGACCGAGCGCCATTACGCCAAGCAGCTGCTCTGAAGGCCCCTCCTCGGCCGGGGCCCCGGCCGAGAGGGCTCTTCAGGCGCCGGTGGCGAGCAGCCGGTCGGCGATCTCCTCGATCCGCTCGCGCAGCCCTTCCTGGCTCTTGCCACCGTCCAGCAGTTCTCCGCCGATGACATAGCTGGGGGTGCCGGTGACACCGATGGCCTTGCCCTCCGCCTGGTCGGCGTCGACGGTCAGCATGTGGCGGCCGTCGATCAGTACGGTGTCGAACTCGTCGGTGTCCAGGCCCAGTCCACCGGCCGTCTCCAGCAGGAACGGCTCCCCGCGGGACGCCAGCTCCTCGGTACCGGCGAGTACGGCCTCCGTGTACGGCCAGCCCTGCCCCTGCTCGAAGGCCTCCTCGGCCGCCTGGGCCGCCGCATAGGCGTGCCGGTGCTTCTCCAGCGGGAAGTGGCGCAGCCGCAGGTCGAGACGGTCGCCGTAGCGGGCGCGCAGCGCGTGTACGTCTTCCAGGGCGCTGCGGCAGTCGGGGCACTGGAGCTCGCACCAGACGTCGAGGACGACGGGGCGGGGGGTGGAGGAGTCACTCATGCTGGCCAGTCTCCCAGCCGTACGCGGCACGTCCGAACCGGGACCTGAGGAGGACCCGCCCCGGATATGACCCTGAGGTCGGTGCCGGGCGTGGCCTGCGCACCCCACTCCGGTGCAGGATGGAGGGAAACGAACCCATGGCTGGAGGAGACCGGATGATTGCCGAGACCGTCTGTTCCGCGGTGTCCGCGGCAGGGCTGGGCATCGCCGCGATCACGGCGTACCGCAAGCGCTTCCTGTCGGCGACCCGCATTTTCGCCTACTCGCTGGTCCCGGTGGGACTGGTACTGACCGGTGTCGTGGGCTGGGTGTCCGACATGGTGTTCAAGCCGTCGGTCTGGCTGGGCTTCGGGATGCTCGCGGTCGCCTGGCTGCTCTTCATCACCACCAGGGCGGTCGAGCGCCGCTCCGGTGGCACCCGCAAGGAGCGGAAGGCGGCCGCCAGGGCCGCAGGGGCCGAGGCGGTCGATCCCGCGGCGCCGGCTCCCTCGCTGCCGGGCCGCACCGGTGCGCAGCCGCAGGCCACCACGGAGCCCCGGCCCCAGGCGTCCGCGCCCGCCCCCGGGGCCGCGGCTCCCAGGGCCTCCGTACCCAAGGAGGACTTCTCCGACATCGAGGAGATCCTCAAGAAGCACGGCATCTGACGAGCGCGGGGGCGGGGAGCGGGAAGGGTCAGGCCCCCCAACCGGCCTGGGTGCCGCCCACACGCTCCGCGGCGACGCGCTCCTGCCTGCCGGACGCCAGGTAGCCGGCGACCGGGTCGGGGTGCAGCCCGCCCTCCTCACGGATCGCGGCGAGCAGCGGCCGGACGTCCGTGTTGTACGCGTCCATCAGCACGGCGTTCGCACCGAGCACATCCCCCGAGCGCTGCGCCGCGCCGAGCGCGTCCGCGTCGACGCTGAGCGCCTTGGCCGTGGCCTCCTGGACATTCATCACCGACCGGATGACGGCCGGGACCTTGGCCTCGATGTTGTGGCACTGGTCCAGCATGAAGTTGACCTGGGCGTCCGGCTCCAGGCCGCCGTTGCGCACCACCTCGTGCATGATCCGGAACAGCTGGAAGGGGTCCGCTGCTCCCGCCATCAGGTCGTCGTCGGCGTAGAAGCGGGAATTGAAGTCGAAGGCCCCCAGCTTCCGTTCACGCAGCAGCACGGCGACGATGAACTCGATGTTGGTGCCGGGCGCGTGGTGGCCGGTGTCGACGACGACCTTGGCCTTGGTGCCGAGCTTCAGGCAGTGGGCGTACGCCGTCCCCCAGTCGGGGACGTCCGTGGCGTAGAAGGCGGGCTCGAAGAGCTTGTACTCCAGGAGCATCCGCTGCTCGTCGCCGAGCCGTTCGTACACCGTCGCCAGCGCCTCGGCGAGCCGGTCCTGGCGGGCCACGACGTCGTCCTGTCCCGGGTAGTTGGTGCCGTCGGAGAACCACAGCTTGAGGTCCGACGAGCCCGTCGCGTCCATGATGTCGACGCACTCCAGCAGATGCGCCACCGCCTTGCGCCGGACCGCGGCATCGGGGTGGGTGACGGACCCCAGCTTGAAATCGTCGTCCTGGAAGACATTGGAGTTGACCGCGCCGAGTGCCAGCCCGCGCTCCTTCGCGTACGCGGCAAGCGCCGCGTAGTCCTCGACCCGGTCCCAGGGGATGTGCAGGGACACGCGGGGCGCCACCCCGGTGAAGGCATGAACCTGTGCGGCGTCGTCCAGCTTCTCGAACGGGTCGCGGGGTACACCCGGCTGCGCGAAGACCTTGAACCGGGTGCCGGAGTTCCCGTAGCCCCAGGACGGGGTCTCGATTGCCTGCGACACCAGCGCGGCCTTCACGGCCGAGAGTTCAGACATGCCCAACCCCTTTAATGAATCGATTCATTGTGCGGTGAAGCTAGTAGGGGTGCACAGTCGCGTCAACCCTTGACGCAACACGGGGTGACAGCTAGTTTCCAGCTGGTTTGAATCAATTCACCGATCCGGTCGAACCAGCTCCCGGAAGCAGGCGCGGGCGGGCCCGTGCGACCTCCTGGGCTCCGCCGGTCCCGGCCGGCCGGGGCGCGACCGTACGATGAGTTCACTCCATGCGGGCAGCCGGACATCACCCGGGTTCAGCCCCGGCACAGTCAGGTACAGCAGGCGGGACAGACGTGGCAGGCATCAAGGACGTGGCCAGGCGCGCGGGCGTTTCGGTCGGCACTGTGTCCAACGTCATCAACAGGCCGGCCTCCGTCTCACCGGAGACCCGTTCCCGTGTGCAGGCGGCCATCGACGAACTCGGCTATGTGCGCAGTGAGTCGGCCCGGCAGCTGAGGGCCGGCAGCAGCAGGATCGTGGCGCTGCTCGTGCTCGACATGGGCAACCCCTTCTTCGTCGACATCGCCCGCGGAGCCGAACGTGCCGCCCGCAGGGCCGGGCTCGGCGTCATGGTCTGCAACAGCGACCAGAGCGCGGCGGAGGAAGCCGCCTATCTCTCGCTCTTCGCCGAACAGCGCGTCCTGGGGGTACTGGTCACCCCCGCCGACCCCACCGGGAAGAGCCTGGAGGACTTCGGCCGGCACGGCATCCCCTCCGTGCTCGTCGACCGGGTGGCCTCCGGTGCCACCTCCTGCGCGGTCTCGGTCGACGACGTGCACGGCGGCACGCTGGCCGTACGCCACCTCGTCGCGGCGGGGCACCGCTCGATCGCCTTCGTCACAGGGCCGCCCGAGCTGCGTCAGATCCAGGACCGCAGAAAGGGTGCGCTGGCCGCGCTCCACGAGGCGGGGCTGCCGCCCGAGGCGCTGGTCGAGATCTCCACGGGCCGGCTCGATGTGGCGGCGGGCCGGGACGCGGGCGCCCGGCTGGTCGGCCTGGTGCCGCGCCCGACGGCCGTCTTCTGTGTGAACGACCTGCTGGCGCTCGGTGTGCTCCAGTCGCTGTACGCGGCGGGCGTCAAGGTCCCGCAGGACATGGCGATCGTCGGCTACGACGACATCGAGTTCGCGGCCGCGGCCGCGGTACCGCTGACGTCGGTGCGCCAGCCCGCGGTGCTGATGGGGCGGATGGCTGCCGAACTGCTGCTGGAGGAGGCCGGATACGGCGGCGAGGGCGAGCATCTGCACCGCGGTGTCATGCTCCAGCCCGAGCTCGTCGTCCGGGCATCCAGCATCCTGCCGCACTGAATCCCGCCGCACTGGTGTCCGGTTGGGGAACGTGTGGCCGCGCAGTCACGAATTCCGGCGAACTGCCCATCGACATATGCGTGTTGGCCAGCGAATACGGCTTCGCTGCGTCATCATCGGCCCGAGATGCTGGATACCTCCCGGGACGATGTCGCTGTCCCCACCCCTGCCCCCGAGGCGCGTGGCTGTCTGTTCGCGCTCTCCCAGCCGCCCCTGATCATCTTCCTCGGGGTGATCGGCTCCCTGCTGCTCATGGCGGCCGTGCACGATCTGTTCCTGCTGTGAGGGCGGACGTCAGCCCGCGGCCGCCTTCCGCCGGGCGCGGTAGGCGGCGACGTGCAGCCGGTTGCCGCAGGTGCGGCTGTCGCAGTACCTGCGGGAGCGGTTGCGGGAGAGATCGACGAAGGCGTGTCCGCAGTCCGGCGCCTCGCAGCGGCGGAGCCGTTCGTGTTCGCCCGCGACCACGATGAAGGCGAGCGCCATGCCGCCGTCGGCCGCCAGGTGATCGGCGACCGATGCGCCCGGGGCGAAGTAGTGCACATGCCAGTCGTAACCGTCGTGGTCGGTGAGCTGGGGAGTGGTGCCCGCGGATGCGACGAGCCGGTTGACGAGTGCCGCCGCAGCTCGGGGCCCGGGGGCGGCGAACACCTCGGCGAACTGCCGGCGTACACCGATCACGGCCGTCCGGTCGTCCTCGCTGAGCTGCCCCACGCCGCTCACGTCGTAGTCCTGTACGAACGTGTACAGCCCGGCGATGCCGGAGAGCGGGTCGGAGCCCGCGCCCTCGGGCGTGGTGTTCACGAGACCGACCACCAGGTCGAGGGCGATCCGGGTGTCGTGGGGGATCAGCACGATGCACTCCCTGGCCTGCGGCGGGCCGGCGCCCGTCGATGCTGGCCGACTCTAGCCGCTCGGGCCTGGAGCGCACCGGGGCGCCGTGCACGCGGTGGATTCCGCGAACACGGCGCCCGGCTTCTGCCGTATGACGTTGTCTGCGCGGTGCCGTCGCCCCGAGTCGGACGGCACCGGGCTTCTCGCAGCCTGGCTCAGCTTTCGGCCAGAATGTGCGAGAGCTCAGTGTCGAGGTCGAAGTGGCGGTGTTCCGTACCGGGTGGCACGGCGGCGTCGGTCCGCTTGAGGAACGACTCCAGGGCCCTCGCGGGGGCTTCGAGCAGGGCTTCTCCTTCCGGGGAGCTCAGGGCGATACAAACCACGCCCTGACCGTGACTGCGCGACGGCCATACTCGGACGTCGCCGGTGCCAGTGGGCCTGTGGAGACCCTCTGCGAGGAGATCGCGGGCGAAGACCCACTCCACGGTCTCTTCGGCTCCGGTATGGAAGGTGGCATGCACGGCATACGGATCGGCCGTGTCATACCGCAGGCCCGCGGGTACAGGCAGTGATGACTCGCTCGACACAACGAGGCGCAGGTGCAGCTCGCAGCTGACCGTGGTGTTCATAAGCGCCAGGGCCTTTCGCTCAGTGTGCGCTCGGGGATTCGCACGTCGGCGAAATCGACATGCCACCTACGGTGCCGTTGTAAACCCCTCTGACCGATTTGTGGCTCTTAAGGTCGCCTGTACGGCGGAGTGTGGGTTTGTCCGATTACGGCAAACGGGTGACGGCTCGCATGACGCCTCCGGCTCCGCCCGGTTACGCGGGGGAAGCCTTTTGAGTGCGGAGAGTGACGATCTCGACCGCTGTGCGGCGTTGAGCTCCGGGCTCGACGGTGCCGTCGCGGGTGGCCGCCGGTGGCGCGGCGCCCCGGACGCCCCGCCCCGAGGCTCCGTGGAGGGGCGTCCGGGGCGCGACGGGGTCTCGGGGGCGCCGGTGGGGCCGCGGTGCCCCCCGGGGGCTGTGGTGCCGCCTCCGGGTGTGGCGTGCGGATGTCTGCCCGGCTGGGCCGCCTCTGATCGCCGCGGGCTCGTCGGGCTGCCGCTGCCGAGGGCCGGCCAGGGTGTGGTGGAAGATCCACGAGCGACTCCGGGGTGGTCCGGAACGGTCCGGGCCATGCGGTAATGTTTTCCCTGCACCCGGGCGATTAGCTCAGTGGGAGAGCGCTTCGTTCACACCGAAGAGGTCACTGGTTCGAACCCAGTATCGCCCACCGCCCGGATCCGATGGCCCGGAGGCTTCCCGCCTCCGGGCCATCGGCGTTCGCCGTGGTCCGGAGGGCCGCGTTCCCGAAACGACTGACCTCCGTTCGCCCCCGTGCGGGAACCGCCCAGGAGTTTGAACCGGGACCGGCGGGCCCTGTATGGTTCAGTCCGTTCCCGGGCGATTAGCTCAGTGGGAGAGCGCTTCGTTCACACCGAAGAGGTCACTGGTTCGAACCCAGTATCGCCCACCGGGAAAGGCCGGTCCGTCACCGCGGACCGGCCTTTTGCATGCCGTACGGTCAGGCCACCGCGGAGAGTTCGGGCCGCAGCGGCCATGACGGGTCGACGGCCTCGGGGGTGCCCTGGCGGGTGAACCAGGCCTGCAGCCCGCGCGCCTGCGCCGCGTGCCACGTCGTCTGCAGGGTGTGCAGCTCACCGGGCGTCAGCCGCTCGAGCCGGCCGGCGAACCGGCGTCCTATCGCCCGGATCAGCTCCAGTGAGGCCAGTGCGTCCGCCGCCGCGTCATGGGCGCCCTCCAGCCGTACTTCGTACTGCCCGCAGAGATCCGTCAGGGTGCGGTGGCCCTTGCGGTAGCGGTCCAGATGCTTGTCCAGGACGCGCGGGTCCAGGACGCGCAGCGGCGATTCCCCGAGGTACTGGCCGAGCGACGAGGCGCGGTGACGCCTCAACTCGCGGTCGAGCAGCGTCAGATCGAAGGGCGCGTTCATCACGACCAGCGGCCGGCCGGCCGCACACTGTTCGGCCAGCGCCTTGGCTATCTCCGCGACCACGGGAGCGGGCCAGCGGCCGTTGTGCTGGAGGTGGAGATCGGTCAGACCGTGGATCTCGGTGGCGCCCGCGGGAACCGGGATGCCCGGATTCACCAGCCAGCGGGTGGTGCGCGGCCGCCCTCCGGCGGCGTCCTGCACCACCAGCGCGGCGGAGACGATGCGGTCACCCTCGACGTCCACGCCGGTCGTCTCGGTGTCAAAAGCGGCCAGGGGTCCTTCGAACCAGCACGGCATGTCCCAACTCCTCGCACTCACTTGTCAGATGGCGTGCGACATCTGCCCGATTCGGTGATACCCGACTGTTTGCGACATACGCCGACCGGAGACAACACAGGTGACGGGCGCGGACATTGACGGCCCGCCGCCGGGATCCGACCGGCACGGTGTCGGCACAGTCCGGAAGGCACACCACAGTCATGGCGCTCACGCAGCCCGAACCGGGCCCCCTGATGCCCGAGCGGCTCGCGCTGCTGCGCGGTTCGCTCGCCACCACCGCCTGTATGGAGACCTTTCAGGTGGGATACCTGCACGCGGTGGCCGCAGCTTCCGGATGTTCGCTGTCCCAGCCCTTCCCGGACAACGGCATCGACTGGCATGTCAGCCACGGCGCTCCGGACCACACGGTGGACGACGAAGTGACGATCAAGGTGCAGCTGAAATGCACCTACCAGACAGCCCCGGACCCGCCGGGTGCGTCCTTCTCCTTCACGCTGGACAACGCCCATCTCGTGAAGCTCGCCCGGACACCCGTCTCGGTGCACAGGATCCTCGTCGTGATGCTGGTGCCGCGGACCCAGGACGACTGGCTGCGGGCCGGGCCCGACCGGCTCGACCTGCGGCACTGCTGCTACTGGACGAACCTGGCCGGCCACCCGGTGACGGGCCGGCACAAAACCACCGTGCGGATCCCGACCTCGCGGATATTCGACGACCGGGCACTGTGCGGGATCATGGCCCGTGTCGGGGCCGGAGGGAGACCCTGATGCAGCATCGCCCGCTCGACGAACCCGTACGTCCCCACCCGGTCGATGCCCCGGGGGTCCGGGACGCCGGGGAGGGGCCGGATCCCGCGCGGGTCGACCCCGCGGTGCTCGGCGCGCTTCTCGGGCGGCACGGCTGGCGCCGTCGCGGCGGAGCGGCC
The DNA here is from genome assembly GCF_045161865.1 of Streptomyces sp. NBC_00859. Taxonomy (NCBI): domain Bacteria; kingdom Bacillati; phylum Actinomycetota; class Actinomycetes; order Kitasatosporales; family Streptomycetaceae; genus Streptomyces; species Streptomyces sp. NBC_00859. The sequence continues at coordinate 6,677,594 of NZ_CP108826.1, forward strand.
GGGCGCTATGCCCGCTGGACGCCTCCCGGGCCCGCCGGGCGTGGCACCAGCCTGCTCGTCCCGGAGAGCCGCGCCTTCCCCGACAGTGAGGACCTGCTGGCCGAGGCGCTCACCGCCCTCGCGCGGTGCGCGGTGCCGTCGGCCCGCGAGGTGCTCGTCGCGCTGGCCGTGCCGAGTGACGAGATCCGCTGGTCACGGGAGACAGCCGGTGACCTCTCGGGTGTCGCGCCCTGGACCGTTCAGGAGCAACTGCGCTCGGCCGCGCGCCAGATGCTCACAGCGGGCGCACTGGCGGCGGCCCGCAGCGCGGGCTACCACGGTGCCCGCCACCGCAGGCAGGCCGGTGCCGCGCTGGACGGGGTACTGGTGGGGCCCGCCCCTGACGGGCATGGGCTCACCGCCTTCGTCCCGGTGGAGCCGGGCAGGTCCGCCGTGGTCCGGCTGCACCACGCGCTCCACGCCACCCGGGAGGCCGTGGACTACCAGCGGGCGACCGGCGGGACGGAGGCCTTCGACGCCGCTGTCCGAGCAGGGGTCAGCCGCGAGCTGACCGAGGCGGTCGTCGCCCTCGTACGGGGGACGGAAGGCGTCTCGGTGACGCTGGCCTGGGCACCGGCGGCCGGGGTGCCAGAGGCATGCACGGCCGTGCCCGAACCGGTCTGCTTCTCACCCGGGGACCTGCCGGCGCTGCGTGCCGCCGGCGCGCGCTATCTGCGGGCGGAGCCCTCCCTGCCGGTCCGGGTGACGGGCGCGGTGGTACGGATGCGCCGCTCGGCACCGGGCGGTTCCGGCACGGTGCGGCTGCGGGTGCTCGCCGGCGCGGAGGTCCCGTACATCCGCATGGTTCTCGACGAGGAGGCGTACCGCATCGCGGGCCACGCGCACCTGGTCGGGCTGCCGGTCAGAGTCGACGGCCGACTGGAGAGCCGCAGCGGGTTCCGCCGGCTGACCGGCGCCGATGGAGTGGTGCCCGTCCAGGTGGACGAGGCGGAGCGGGACCGGCTGATGAAGGCGCTCCAGGAGAACCTCGACTTCTTCGAGGAGGCCTGCGCGGGGGAGCGGGGCGACGGCGGGGAAGGCGCCGGAGCGGCCGCCGGGGGAGCGGGCTCGTAACCGTTTCGCAAACCACACCCCGGTCTCGGTACGATTCAGGCGCGCGGCGCTCCGCCTGCGCACCCCTGAGTCAGGAGAGACCGGTGTCAGACGTCCGTGTGGTCATCCATCGCGATTCCGAGCGGGAAGAGCGCGTGGTGACGACGGGCACTACGGCAGCCGAGCTCTTCCCCGGCGAGCGCACTGTCGTCGCGGCGCGGATCGCGGGTGAGCTGAAGGACCTGGCCCACGCCCTGGCCGACGGCGACGAGGTCGAGCCCGTCGAGATCTCCTCCAAGGACGGCCTCGACATCCTGCGCCACTCCACCGCACACGTGATGGCGCAGGCCGTGCAGGAGCTCTTCCCCGACGCGAAGCTCGGCATCGGCCCGCCGGTCAAGGACGGCTTCTACTACGACTTCGATGTCGAGCGGCCCTTCACCCCGGAGGACCTCAAGGCCATCGAGAAGAAGATGCAGGAGATCCAGAAGCGCGGGCAGCGCTTCTCGCGCCGTGTGGTGACCGACGACGACGCGCGCGCCGAGCTGGCGTCCGAGCCGTACAAGCTGGAGCTCATCGGGATCAAGGGCTCCGCTTCGGCGGACGACGGGGCGGACGTCGAGGTGGGCGGCAGCGAGCTGACCATTTACGACAACCTCGACCCGAAGACCGGTGACCTCTGCTGGAAGGACCTCTGCCGAGGCCCCCACCTGCCCACCACCCGGTTCATCCCCGCCTTCAAGCTGATGCGGAACGCCGCGGCGTACTGGCGCGGCAGCGAGAAGAACCCGATGCTCCAGCGCATCTACGGCACCGCCTGGCCCACCAAGGACGAGCTCAAGGCGCACCTGGAGTTCCTTGAGGAGGCCGCCAAGCGCGACCACCGCAAGCTCGGCAACGAGCTGGACCTCTTCTCCTTCCCGGACGAGATCGGCCCCGGCCTCGCGGTCTTCCACCCCAAGGGCGGCGTCATCCGCCGGGCCATGGAGGACTACTCGCGCAAGCGCCACGAGGAGGAGGGCTACGAGTTCGTCTACTCGCCGCACGCCACCAAGGGCAAGCTCTTCGAGAAGTCCGGCCACCTGGACTGGTACGCGGACGGCATGTACCCGCCCATGCAGCTCGACGACGGGGTGGACTACTACCTCAAGCCGATGAACTGCCCGATGCACAACCTGATCTTCGACGCACGCGGCCGTTCCTACCGTGAACTGCCGCTGCGGCTCTTCGAGTTCGGCACCGTGTACCGGTACGAGAAGTCGGGCGTCGTGCACGGGCTTACCCGCTCGCGCGGCTTCACCCAGGACGACGCGCACATCTACTGCACCAAGGAGCAGATGGCGGACGAGCTGGACCGGACGCTCACCTTCGTCCTGAACCTGCTGCGCGACTACGGCCTGACCGACTTCTACCTGGAGCTGTCCACCAAGGACCCGGAGAAGTTCGTCGGCGCGGACGAAGTCTGGGAAGAGGCCACCGAGACGCTCCGCCAGGTCGCCGAGAAGCAGGGCCTGCCGCTGGTCCCGGACCCGGGCGGCGCCGCGTTCTACGGGCCGAAGATCTCCGTCCAGTGCAAGGACGCCATCGGGCGCACCTGGCAGATGTCGACCGTCCAGCTCGACTTCAACCTGCCGGAGCGCTTCGACCTGGAGTACACCGGCCCGGACGGCTCCAAGCAGCGCCCCGTCATGATCCACCGCGCCCTGTTCGGTTCCATCGAGCGCTTCTTCGCGGTGCTCCTGGAGCACTACGCGGGTGCGTTCCCGGTCTGGCTCGCGCCCGTCCAGGCGGTCGGCATCCCGATCGGTGACGCGCACATCCCGTACCTCCAGGAGTTCGCCGCCACGGCACGCAAGCAGGGGCTGCGCGTCGAGGTGGACGCCTCATCGGACCGTATGCAGAAGAAGATCCGCAACCAGCAGCGCGCCAAGGTGCCCTTCATGATCATCGCGGGCGACGAGGACATGGCCAACGGCGCCGTCTCCTTCCGGTACCGCGACGGTTCCCAGGAGAACGGCATCCCGGTGGCCGACGCCATCGCCAAGATCGCGAAGGCCGTCGCGGACCGCGTACAGGTCTGATCCGCCGCCGTACGACGAGGAGAGGCCCCCGGACAGCAGTCAGCTGTCCGGGGGCCTCTCCTCGTCGTCCCGCCGGAAGGTCTGCAGCAGCCAGGACGAGAAGGATCCCGTCACGGCGCCCAGCAGGGCGATGCCGCACGCCATCATGGCCACCGCGATCACCCGTCCCAGCGGCGTCACGGGGGTCACGTCGCCGTAGCCGACCGTCGAGAGCGTCGCGGCGGCCCACCACACGGCGTCGCCGAAGGTACGGATGGTGGCGCCCGGCGCCGAGCGCTCACAGCTGTAGACGGCGAGCGACCCGGCGAAAGCGAGCAGCACGGCCGAGAGTCCCGCGTACGCGATCACCCGGGCCTGCAGATTCAGCCGCGGCTGCTCCCTCCTCTGCTGCACCGCGTTGTAGAGCGGCACGATCCTCAGCAGCCGCAGCAGCGGCAGGATGACCGCCAGCGTGTCCATCCGGTGCCTGTGCGGGAAGCGCAGCCGCTCGCCGCTGAGGACGAGCCGTACCGCGTAGTCCAGTACGAAGACCAGCCAGACCGCCAGCGCCACGGCGAGTGCGGTGTCCCGCAGCAGGGGATCGGCGCCCTGGGCCAGCACCCGGACCGCATAGCAGGCGAGGAAGAGCAGCGCGGCCGCGAAGAGCGGAATCTCCGTGCGCTCCTCCCAGCGGCGCAGCCGCTCGCCGGGAATCAGGACGTCCATCCGCCCAGCATCCCCGCGACTGCCGTCGCCCGCGCCCCGGCGACACGTCGCGAACGGGGGAAGTCATATGCTGCACAGCATGACGAGTGAGCCGGAGCAGCAGATCGGAGTGGGGACGCAGGACGCGTTCCAGCGCCTGTGGACCCCCCACCGGATGGCGTACATCCAGGGGGAGAACAAGCCCAGCGGGCCGGGCTCGGGGGACGACTGCCCGTTCTGCTCGATCCCGTCGAAGTCCGACCAGGACGGTCTCGTCGTCGCACGCGGCGAGCATGTGTACGCGGTGCTCAACCTGTACCCGTACAACGGCGGTCACCTCATGGTCGTCCCGTTCCGCCACGTCGCCGACTACACGGAGCTGGACGCGGCCGAGACGGCCGAGCTGGCCGAGCTGACCAAGCGGGCGATGACGGCGCTGCGCACGGCGTCCGGCGCGCACGGCTTCAACATCGGGATGAACCAGGGCGCGTCGGCTGGGGCGGGCATCGCCGCGCACCTGCACCAGCACGTGGTGCCGCGCTGGGGCGGCGACACCAACTTCATGCCCGTCGTCGGCCATACCAAGGTGCTTCCGCAGCTGCTGGCCGACACCCGGACGATGCTGGCCGCGGCCTGGCCGGTGTGAGCCCCGGCCGCTCCCGCACGGAGGCGCGGCCGGGACGCGGCGGGAGCACGCCCCGGCCGGCGCCGGGGAACCGCAGGTGTCAGGCGTCGTAGACGTCGGCCTGGCGCGGCGTCGGATCCTGCACCAGTCCGCTGAGGACCATCGAGCGGTTGGTGAAGGAATCGGTGTTGACGCCGTGTTCGTCGAGTACGCGCATGGCCGCCGTGTGGACCGCGCGCAGCACCGGAGTCGCCGCGCGCATGGCGTCGTCCGCCATGAACCGGTGCCGCCAGGGCTTGTCGGCCCAGGCGTGCCGCATCCCGAACGGCTCGGGCAGCGTGATCTTCCCGCCGCAGTAGTCGAGGACGGGCGGGAACCAGGTCAGTGGGGCGCGAGCGGCCAGGCGTACCACCTCCGTTGTCTCCACCAGCGGCAGATTCACCTCCCGCGTCTCCCAGAACTTGACCGCCTTGTTGACTTCCTTCGTCTTGGCCGCGGGCTTGGTGGTGAACAGCGAGTGCACGGGGCCGAGGGCATGTCCGGTGACCTCGATCCGCAGCGTCTCGTGGAGCACCGTCACGGTGATCATCATGGTGATCACCAGCTGGCCGTCCCAGAGGGTGAACTGCACGCCCAGATAGTGGCGGTTGCCGCTGCCGAACTGCTGCTCGTTGCAGATCCGCTGTATCTCGTGGCCCTTGATCTGGAAGGCTTCCACGTCCTCGCCGTCGGGCCGGCTCACTTCGCCCGCGTTCTCGCCGACGGGCGCCACGATCCAGTGTTTGACGGAGGGCGTGGGGAAACCGCCCGTGTGCAGCGGGCCGCGCTCCAGCATCCGCAGCCGGTCGTGGATGGCCCGGATGACGTCCCAGCTGCGGAAGCCGTGGATCTCGGTGCCCGCCTCGCGGGGGACCAGCTCCTCGGCGAGCTGCCAGCTGCCCCAGCGGGTGCCCATGCCGAGTATTCCCTTGGGGCCCGCGTAGAAGACCGAGTTGGACTGCTGTTCGGCGGTGAGCCTGGCCAGCGACTGGCGCAGCTGCTCGGCGGCGGTCTCGGTGGGGTTGCGCGGTACGGCCTCGGGGATCTTCGCCCCGACGGCGGTGCCGGACAGCAGATTCTCCCAGCGGGCCCGCAGGTCCCTGGCCGTCCTCTCGCAGATCTGCTTGGCCCACACCCAGCCGATGACGGGCGCGACCAGCATGACCCGCAGATACATCGCGCCGATACCACCGAACGGCAGCTTGACGAGGAAGAGCACCACGAGACCCCCGACGGCCACGAGGAGCGCCGTACCCAGGGCCCCCGCACTGCGGTTCCGGGCCCCGGCGAGAGTACGCCGCAGCTGGAAGACGCCGAGCCAGAGCAGCAGCCCCGGCAGGAACGCGAGACCGAACACGGCCATCACGAGAGTCAGCCGGGTGTCGCGCTCCTTGCGGATCCGGGTGGCCGCCAGACAGTGTTCGACCACCGTCTGGGGTTCCGTCCCGAACGACTGGATGAGTGCCTTCCGGGTCCCCCCGAGCATCCGGACCTGGACGGCACGGGAGAAGGACTCGCCCAGATTCGGCTCGAAGAGGGAGAACTTGCCCTTCTTCACGACCGTCTTGTGCCAGTCGCTGTTGGCTTTGAGTATCTCCTCGACCGGACTGTCCCGGTAGGCCGCCGATGCGAGGGCGTGAGTCGCGGCGGTCTGACCCGCTGATCCCTGGAGCGGGATCTGTGCCCCGGGAATGAAATCGAACCCGTCGTTCGCCACCGCTGCCCCCATCGACGCACCCAACCGCTGCTGCGGCTGTTCCCAACTACCGCGCCCCGCACACCTGCTGCGCCGGACCCGGGCAACCCTGGCCCTTCGTCCGGCCGGGGCCTCAGCGTATCGGTGGCGCTCCCCGCACGTCACGGAGCGGCGGAATGCCGTACGGCGCAAGGCGCCCGTGCGACTGCCACCGGCAACTACGCGCCATTCCCCGGCTGTTCCGGCTGTGCGCGCACCCGGCCGCGGCTGCCTCGGCTCATGGCGCACACCGGAACGGGTGAAGGGGCCGGTGGCGTGCGGGAGCGGCCGCAGGGCCGACGGCGTACCGGCCGGTCCGGTCTCCGGCGACCCGTCCCGTGACAGGGTGCGTCACGGCTCCATCCGCTCGGCGTCCACCACTCGGCCGCGCCGCCCGCCGACGGTGACGCCGTATCCGGGGTCCACGCAACGGTCACCGCTGTCCCGTGGAGTGAGACGGATGCCGGCGAGCGGGTGCCAGGCGGCGACGCCGCTCTGCCCGGCAGCAGTCGAATCAGCCACCTGGTGAGCAGTCCGCCCGGACCCGTCACGGGGGTGTGCCCGCCGTGTCCGGGTGACCGGTGCGGCGGGTGACGCAGGGGGAGCACCGCCCTGGCGCCGTTGCCGCACGCGCGGCCCACGCGGGCCGTCCCGCCACCGCCCGGCCACACGCGGAGACAGGGCCCGGCGGTGGAGGCCCGCTGTCCTGGCTACGATGGGCCCGCCGGTGGCCAACGGGGCCGCGCGGCCCACCGACCCCTCGGGAAGGCCATGCTGAACAAGTACGCGCGTGCATTCTTTACGCGTGTCCTCACGCCGTTCGCCTCGTTCCTCCTCCGGATCGGGGTCAGCCCCGACGCGGTGACGCTGATCGGTACGGCCGGGGTGATGGCGGGTGCGCTGGTCTTCTTCCCCAGGGGCGAGTTCTTCTGGGGCACGATCGTCATCACGCTCTTCGTCTTCTCCGACCTCATCGACGGCAACATGGCGCGCCAGGCCGGGGTTTCGAGTCGCTGGGGGGCTTTCCTCGACTCGACACTCGACCGGGTGGCGGACGGGGCGATCTTCTCCGGATTCGCCCTCTGGTACGCGGGCACCGGCGACAACAACCTGATGTGCGCGGTCGCGCTCTTCTGCCTCGCGAGCGGCCAGGTGGTCTCGTACACCAAGGCCCGCGGCGAGTCGATCGGGCTCCCGGTCGCGGTGAACGGCCTGATCGAGCGGGCCGAGAGGCTCGTCATCTCGCTCGTCGCCGCCGGACTCGCCGGACTGCACACGTTCGGGGTGCCCGGCATCCAGATCCTGCTGCCGATCGCGCTGTGGATCGTGGCGGTGGGCAGCCTGATCACCCTGGTGCAGCGGGTCGTCACGGTGCGCAGGGAGTCCGCGGAGGCCGACGCCGCCGCGGCCGCCGAAGCCTCCGCCCCCGGGAGCGGGACGGTATGAGGGAGCGCCTGACGGACGCCCTGTACGGACTCGGCTGGGGCGCGGTCAAGAAGCTGCCCGAACCGGTCGCCGCGGGGCTCGGCCGGCGTATCGCGGACACGGTGTGGAAGCGGCGCGGCAAGAGCGTGCTGCGCCTCGAGTCCAACCTGGCGCGGGTCCTGCCCGAAGCGTGCCCCGAGCGGCTCGCCGCGCTCTCCAGGGCCGGTATGCGCTCGTACATGCGGTACTGGATGGAGTCCTTCCGGCTGCCCGCGTGGAGCGCCGACCGGGTCCGCGACGGCTTCGACGTCGACGACCTCCACCATCTGACGGACGGGCTGGCAGCCGGGAAGGGCGTCGTTCTGGCCCTGCCTCACATGGGCAACTACGACCTCGCGGGTGCCTGGGTCACCACGAAACTGGGTGTGCCCTTCACCACGGTTGCCGAGCGGCTCAAGCCCGAGACGCTCTACGACCGGTTCGTCGCCTACCGCGAGGGCCTGGGCATGGAGGTCCTGCCGCACACCGGCGGATCGGCCTTCGGCACGCTGGCCAGGCGGCTGCGCGACGGCGGCCTGGTCTGTCTCGTCGCCGACCGTGATCTCTCCGCTTCGGGCGTCGAGGTCGAGTTCTTCGGCGAGGCGACCCGGATGCCGGCGGGACCGGCGCTGCTCGCCCAGCAGACCGGAGCGCTGCTGCTGCCCGTCACGCTCTGGTACGACGGTTCGCCGGTGATGCGAGGCCGTGTCCATCCGCCCGTGGCCGTACCCGCCGCGGGTACCCGCACCGAGAAGACGTCGGTGATGGCGCAGGCGCTCGCCGACGCCTTCGCCACCGGGATCGCCGAGCACCCGGAGGACTGGCACATGCTCCAGCGCCTCTGGCTCGCCGACCTGGAGAGCCGACAGGAGCCCTCGTGAAGATCGGCATCGTCTGCCCGTACTCCTGGGACGTCCCCGGCGGGGTCCAGTTCCACATCAGGGACCTCGCCGAACACCTGAACGGTCTGGGCCATCAGGTGTCCGTACTCGCCCCGTCCGACGACGAGACGCCGCTGCCGCCGTACGTGGTCTCCGCCGGCCGGGCCGTCCCTGTCCCGTACAACGGCTCCGTCGCCCGGCTGAACTTCGGCTTCCTGTCCGCGGCCCGGGTGCGGCGCTGGCTGCACGACGGCACCTTCGACGTGATCCACATCCACGAGCCCACGTCACCGTCGCTGGGCCTGCTCACCTGCTGGGCCGCGCAGGGGCCGATCGTGGCGACCTTCCACACCTCCAACCCGCGCTCCCGGGCGATGATCGCCGCGTACCCGATCCTGCAGCCCGCCCTGGAGAAGATCTCGGCGCGGATCGCGGTCAGCGAGTACGCGCGCAGGACCCTCGTAGAGCACCTGGGCGGCGACGCGGTCGTCATCCCCAACGGTGTCGACGTCGCCTTCTTCGAACGCGCCGAACCCCGGTCCGAGTGGCAGGGCGGCACCATCGGCTTCATCGGGCGGATCGACGAACCCCGCAAGGGGCTGCCCGTGCTGATGCGGGCGCTGCCGAAGATCCTCGCCGAGTGCCCCGACACACGGCTGCTGGTCGCCGGGCGCGGGGACGAGAAGGAGGCGGTCGCCTCGCTGCCGAAGGAGATGCGGCAGCGGGTCGAGTTCCTCGGCATGGTCACCGACGAGGACAAGGCCCGGCTGCTGCGCAGCGTCGACGTCTACGTCGCGCCGAACACCGGCGGGGAGAGTTTCGGGATCATCCTCGTCGAGGCGATGTCGGCCGGTGCGCCGGTCCTGGCGAGCGACCTCGACGCGTTCGCCCAGGTCCTCGACCAGGGTGCCGCCGGTGAACTCTTCGCCAACGAGGACGCGGAGGCGCTGGCGGCGTCCGCCGTGCGACTGCTGGGCGACAGCGAACGCAGGGACGGGCTGCGCCGCCGGGGCAGCGCGCACGTGCGCCGCTTCGACTGGTCCACGGTCGGTGCGGACATCCTGGCGGTCTACGAGACGGTGGCCGACGGCGCCGCTTCGGTCGACACCGACGAACGGGTCAGCCTGCGGGCGCGGTTCGGCCTGGCCAGGGACTGATACCGCGGGGTGACGGGCCGCGTCGCCGCCGCCCGCGCCGTGCGGCGTCCGCGGCCCGCTCCCGTACCCCGGGCCGACGCCCTTCCGGCAGCCGCGCGGCCGTGCGCCACGGCAGCGCGCCGTGCCGCCCGTCCGCTGCCCCCGCTGTCACGGACGTCCGCCCGCCGCGGAGCCGGTAGCCTTTCGGCCCGTGACCGTATCGCTGATCATCTGGATCGTCCTCGCGTTCGTCGCGGTCGGCCTGTACCTGAGCTGGACGGCAGGGCGGCTCGACCGGCTGCACGCGCGGATCGACGCCGCACGTGCGGCCCTGGACGCCCAGCTGCTGCGGCGTGCGTCGGTCGCCCAGGAGCTGGCCACGTCCGGCGTCCTCGACCCGGCGGCCTCGATCGTCCTCTACGAGGCGGCACACGCGGCCCGGCAGTCCGAGGAGGAGCACCGCGAGGTGGCCGAGAGCGAGCTCAGCCAGGCGCTGCGGGCGGTCTTCGGTGAGACGGCGCAGGTCGGCGCCGTGCGGTCGGCGCCCGGCGGGGAGGAGGCGGCCGACGAGCTGGGAGCGGCCGTACGGCGGGTGCCGATGGCCAGACGCTTCCACAACGACGCCGTCCGGGCCGCCCGCGCCCTGCGCACCCACCGCAAGGTCCGCTGGTTCCGGCTCGCGGGGCACGCGCCGTTCCCGCTGGCGTTCGAGATGGACGACGAACCTCCGATCGCGCTCGCCGACCGGCCCGGGACGTAGGGATTCCGCCCGGATCACCCGGGGCCGGCGGCAGAACGATCCACCGGCTGTTCATTGGCCCTTGCAGTGGACTGGTCCGCAGGGGTTATCTCGTGGGGCAACAACTCTCTTCCCCGAGCGAGGTAGCCCGTGTCCACGAGTACGCACTCCACCACTTCCCCCTCCGCCGAGACCCCGGCGACCGGCACCGCGCGCGTCAAGCGGGGCATGGCCGAGCAGCTCAAGGGCGGCGTGATCATGGATGTGGTCGACGCCGCGCAGGCGAAGATCGCCGAGGACGCCGGCGCGGTCGCCGTCATGGCGCTGGAGCGGGTGCCCGCCGATATCCGCAAGGACGGCGGAGTGGCCCGGATGTCCGACCCGAACATGATCGAAGAGATCATCGCGGCCGTCTCCATCCCCGTCATGGCCAAGTCGCGCATCGGCCACTTCGTCGAGGCCCAGGTGCTGCAGTCGCTCGGCGTCGACTACATCGACGAGTCCGAGGTGCTGACCCCGGCCGACGAGGTCAACCACAGCGACAAGTTCGCCTTCACGACACCGTTCGTCTGCGGCGCCACCAATCTGGGCGAGGCCCTGCGCCGCATCGCCGAGGGCGCGGCCATGATCCGCTCCAAGGGCGAGGCCGGCACCGGCAACGTCGTCGAGGCGGTCCGGCACCTGCGCCAGATCAAGAACGAGATCGCGCGGCTGCGCGGCTACGACAACAACGAGCTGTACGCGGCGGCCAAGGACCTGCGCGCCCCTTACGAGCTCGTCAAGGAGGTCGCCGGGCTCGGCAGGCTGCCCGTCGTCCTCTTCTCGGCAGGCGGCGTCGCCACCCCCGCCGACGCGGCGCTGATGCGCCAGCTCGGTGCCGAGGGCGTCTTCGTCGGCTCCGGCATCTTCAAGTCCGGTGACCCTGCCAAGCGCGCCGCCGCCATCGTCAGGGCCACCACCTTCTTCGACGACCCGAAGGTCATCGCGGACGCCTCCCGCAACCTGGGCGAGGCCATGGTCGGCATCAACTGCGACACCCTCCCCGAGAACGAGCGTTACGCGAACCGGGGCTGGTGATGGACACTCCCGTCATCGGCGTCCTCGCTCTCCAGGGCGATGTACGGGAGCACCTGACCGCGCTGGCCGCCGCGGGCGCGGCGGCCAGGCCGGTCCGGCGTCCCGATGAGCTGGACGAGCTGGACGGCCTGGTCGTACCGGGCGGCGAGTCCACCACCATGTCCAAGCTGGCAGGCCTGTTCGGGATGCTGGAGCCGTTGCGCGAGCGCATCGCATCAGGCCTTCCGGTGTTCGGGACCTGCGCCGGAATGATCATGCTCGCCGACAAGATCCTCGACCCCAGGTCGGGGCAGGAGACCTTCGGCGGGATCGAGATGATCGTCCGGCGCAACGCCTTCGGGCGGCAGAACGAGTCCTTCGAGGCGGCCGTCGAGATCCCCGACATCCCGGGCGGCCCGGTGGAGGGCGTCTTCATCCGGGCGCCCTGGGTCGAGTCGGTGGGCGCCGGTGTCCAGGTCCTCGCGGAGCACGGCGGCCACATCGTCGCGGTGCGCCAGGGCCACCTCCTGGCGACGTCCTTCCACCCCGAGCTGACCGGGGACCACCGTCTGCACCAGTACTTCACGGACATGGTGCGCGACGCCCGGTGACCGCAGCCCGGTAGGATCTCTGGCGTTCGTCCAGGAAATGGTTACGCGAAGGAGACAGGCAGATGTCCGGCCACTCTAAATGGGCTACGACGAAGCACAAGAAGGCCGTGGTTGACGCCAAGCGCGGCAAGCTCTTCGCGAAGATGATCAAGAACATCGAGGTCGCGGCCCGCACGGGCGGCGCCGACGTGTCCGGCAACCCGACTCTCTTCGACGCCATCCAGAAGGCCAAGAAGAGCTCGGTGCCGAACAAGAACATCGACTCCGCGGTCAAGCGCGGTGCCGGTCTCGAAGCCGGTGGCGCCGACTACGAGACGATCATGTACGAGGGCTACGGACCGAACGGTGTCGCGGTGCTCATCGAGTGCCTCACCGACAACCGCAACCGTGCCGCGTCCGACGTGCGCGTCGCGATGACCCGCAACGGCGGCAACATGGCCGACCCGGGCTCCGTGTCGTACCTGTTCAACCGCAAGGGCGTCGTGGTCGTCCCCAAAGCCGGGCTCACCGAGGACGACGTCCTGGGCGCGGTGCTCGACGCCGGCGCCGAAGAGGTCAACGACCTGGGCGAGGCCTTCGAAGTGCTCTCCGAGGCCACAGACATGGTCGCGGTCCGCACCGCGCTCCAGGACGCGGGCATCGACTACGACTCGGCCGAGGCCAACTTCATGCCGACCATGCAGGTCGAGCTGGACGAAGAGGGCGCGCGCAAGATCTTCAAGCTGATCGACGCGCTGGAGGACAGCGACGACGTGCAGAACGTCTTCGCCAACTTCGACGTCTCGGACGAGGTCATGGAGAAGATCGACGCCTGACGGGCGCTCAGCGCCACGCGTACGCAGGTACGGACGGGCCGGCGGGGGACACACCCCGCCGGCCCGTCCGCGTTGTCAGTGCCACCCGATAGCCTGCGACAACGCAGGAACACACGGTCGAACGGCATCAGGACACAGGCATCAGGGAGGGGGCACCGTGCGGGTACTCGGCGTGGACCCGGGGCTGACCCGCTGCGGCGTCGGCGTCGTCGAGGGCGTGGCGGGCCGCCCGCTCGCCATGCTCGGGGTGGGGGTGGTCCGGACACCCGCCGACGCGGAGCTGGGTCTGCGGCTGGTCGCCATCGAGCGTGGCATCGAGGCCTGGCTGGACGAGCACCGGCCCGAAGTCGTCGCCGTGGAGCGGGTGTTCAGCCAGCACAACGTCAGTACGGTGATGGGCACCGCACAGGCGAGCGCGGTCGCGATGCTCTGCGCGTCACGCCGGGGCATCCCCGTCGCCCTGCACACCCCCAGCGAGGTCAAGGCCGCTGTCTCAGGCAGCGGCAGGGCCGACAAGGCCCAGGTCGGGGCGATGGTGACCCGCCTGCTGCGGCTGGACGCACCCCCGAAACCGGCCGACGCCGCCGACGCCCTGGCACTCGCCATCTGCCACATCTGGCGGGCCCCCGCCCAGAACAGGCTCCAGCAGGCTGTCGCCGCCCACCGCACGCTGAAAGGCCGTACCGCATGATCGCCTTCGTTTCCGGACCGGTGGCCGCGCTGGCCCCGGCCACCGCTGTCATCGAGGTCGGCGGGATCGGCATGGCCGTCCAGTGCGCGCCGAACACGCTGTCCACCCTGCGCATCGGCCAGGAGGCGAAGCTCGCCACCTCCCTCGTCGTCCGGGAGGACTCCCTCACGCTCTACGGATTCGCCGACGACGACGAACGCCAGACCTTCGAACTCCTCCAGACCGCGAGCGGCGTCGGCCCCAGGCTCGCCCAGGCCATGCTCGCCGTGCACTCCCCGGACGCGCTGCGCCTCGCCGTCTCCACCGGCGACGAGAAGTCGCTGACCGCCGTCCCCGGCATCGGCAAGAAGGGCGCCCAGAAGCTCCTCCTGGAGCTCAAGGACCGCCTCGGAGCCCCGCTCGGCACCGGCGGAGCCCGTCTCGCCGCTCAGCGCACCGCATCCGGCCCCGCGCCCTGGAGCGAGCAGCTGCACGCCGCGCTGGTCGGGCTGGGTTACGCGCCGCGTGACGCGGAGGAGGCGGTGGCCGCCGTCACCCCGCAGGCCGAGGCCGCCGCCGACCCCCAGGTCGGTGCGCTGCTCAAGGCCGCACTCCAGACCCTCAACCGCGCCCGCTGACCCGGAGACCCGCCATGCTGCCTCCTCAGAACGAGTGGGACGACACCGCCCCCGAAACCGAAGAGCGCCTGGTGGGAGCCGACGCCGACGGCGAGGACCAGGCCGTCGAAGCCGCGCTGCGCCCCAAGGACCTGGATGAGTTCGTGGGGCAGGAGAAGGTCCGGCTCCAGCTCGACCTGGTCCTGCGAGCGGCCAGGCAGCGCGGCGCCACCGCCGACCACGTGCTGCTCTCCGGTGCTCCTGGCCTGGGGAAGACCACCCTTTCGATGATCATCGCGGCCGAGATGGGCGCTCCGATCCGGATCACGTCCGGCCCCGCGATCCAGCACGCCGGCGACCTGGCCGCGATCCTCTCCTCGCTCCAGGACGGTGAGGTTCTCTTCCTCGACGAGATCCACCGGATGTCCAGGCCCGCCGAGGAAATGCTCTACATGGCGATGGAGGACTTCCGGGTCGACGTCATCGTCGGCAAGGGCCCCGGCGCCACCGCCATCCCGCTTGAGCTGCCGCCCTTCACGCTGGTCGGCGCCACCACCAGGGCCGGGCTGCTGCCGCCGCCGCTGCGCGACCGCTTCGGGTTCACCGGCCACATGGAGTTCTACGAACCGGCCGAGCTGGAGCGCGTCATCCACCGCTCGGCGCGGCTGCTGGACGTCGAGATCGGTGATGACGGCGCGGCGGAGATCGCAGGACGCTCCCGCGGCACCCCCCGGATCGCCAACCGGCTGCTGCGCCGGGTCCGTGACTACGCGCAGGTCGAGGCCGACGGGGTGATCACCAGAGAGATCGCGCGTACGGCGCTCGCGGTGTACGAGGTTGACGCCCGCGGACTCGACCGGCTGGACCGCGCGGTCCTCCAGGCCCTGCTCAAGCTGTTCGGCGGCGGGCCGGTCGGACTCTCGACGCTCGCTGTCGCCGTGGGGGAGGAGCGCGAGACGGTCGAGGAGGTCGCCGAGCCGTTCCTGGTGCGCGAGGGGCTGCTGGCGCGCACCCCGCGCGGCCGGGTTGCCACACCGGCCGCCTGGGCACATCTCGGGCTCGTGCCTCCGCAGGGAGGCGCTGCGGGAAAGGGACAAGCGGGTCTGTTCGGGGCGTGAGGGCGCGCGGGGGTGCCCGCTGCGGAACCCCGGTGCCATGCTGGGCGTTGTTCCATTGATGCGGACTCGCCTAGACTCCGCCGGTGCCGCCCTTCCCAGGGCGGCATGCCCCGCCCCCGAAGATCAGGCCGCGATCCAGCGCGGTCGTGCGAAGGAAGTTCCCTCCCGTGAGTCTCGTGACCCTCCTCCCCTTCATCGTGCTCATCGGGGCCATGTTCCTGATGACCCGGTCCGCCAAGCGGAAGCAGCAGGCGGCCGCATCGATGCGCAATGAGATGCAGCCCGGCACCGGCGTCCGGACGATCGGGGGCATGTACGCCACCGTCAAGGAGATCAACGAAGACTCGGTCCTCCTGGAGATCGCGCCCGGCGTCCACGCTGTCTACGGCAAGAACGCGATCGGCGCGGTCCTGGACGACGCGGAGTACAACCGCATCGTCCACGGCGACACCGCCATCGTTCCCGACGACGCCTCCTCGCTGACCGAGCTCGACGAGGAGCCCAAGGTCGACCTGGGCAAGCACGACACCCCGGAGACCGACGCCGACGCCGCTTCCGGCGAGGCCGCGGCCACGTCCGAGGACAAGGCCGACAAGGCTGACAAGGCCGACAAGAAGAACGACGGCGAGGGCGAAGCGAAGTAGCACATCCGGGGACCGCCGGTGCTGCCCGATGGCGGCACCGGCGGTCCCCGAGACCGTGCACTGCTTCAGCGGAGCAGGTCCCCCACATCACTTCGTGGCCGCTCACAGCGCATACCCGGCGCGGGCGGTAGGACAGGGAGAATCGACAAGGTGGCAGCACCGAACAAGGGCCGAAGGCAGACGGGAGCCCAGGGCAAGCCCGGGCGGTCCCTGGCCCTGATCCTGATCGCCATGGTTGCGCTCGTCGGCGGGATGTTCTGGGCGAAGCAGGTCACGCCGCGTCTCGGCATCGACCTCGCGGGCGGTACGAGCATCACGCTCCAGGCGAAGCCCCAGCCGGGCAAGCCCAACGCGATCAACCAGAAGAACATGGACACAGCGGTCAGCATCATCGAGCGCCGTGTCAACGGCCTCGGTGTTTCCGAGGCCGAGGTCCAGACCCAGGGCAAGGACCAGATCCTCGTCAACATCCCCAAGGGGACGAACGAGAAGCAGGCCAGGCAGCAGGTGGGTACCACCGCCCAGCTGTACTTCCGCCCCGTGGTGACGGTCGCGGCCGGGAAGCCGACTCCGGCCGGCAAGCCCTCCGCCCCGCCCTCGCCGAGCGCCTCGTCGAAGGCCAAGGGCAAGTCGTCCTCGTCGGCGTCGCCGAAGAACACCGCTTCGCCCACCTCGTCCCCGCAGGGCCGCGCGGTCACCGACGCGTTGAAGGCAGGCCCCACGCCTTCCCCGTCGGCCCCTTCCCAGTCCACCCCCACCCCGTCGCCCGCCGAGACGGCGGCCGTCGCCAAGCTGCAGAAGAAGTTCGCGGCGCTCGACTGCTCGACCAAGGCCGGACGTGCCAAGGCCGGCGGCGACAACGTCAAGCCCAGCGACCCGACCGTGGCGTGCAGCCAGTCCGGTGACGCGAAGTACATCCTCGACGCCGCCGCCGTCGACGGCACCGACGTCTCCAGTGCCAAGGCCGTCATCGACCAGCAGCAGGGCCAGTGGATCGTCCAGATGGACTTCACGGGCAAGGGCTCGAAGAAGTTCCAGGCGGTCACCGGCAAGCTCTCGAAGCAGCAGTCCCCGCAGAACCAGTTCGCCATCGCGCTGGACGGCGCCGTCGTCTCGGCCCCCAGCGTCAGCCAGACGCTCAGCGGCAGCGCCCAGATCTCCGGCAGCTTCACCCAGCAGTCGGCCGAGGACCTCGGCAACGTGCTGTCGTACGGCGCCCTCCCGCTCTCCTTCAAGGAGGAGACCGTCACCACGGTGACCGCGGCGCTCGGCGGGGAGCAGCTCCAGGCGGGCATCATCGCCGGTGCGATCGGCCTCGCGCTGGTCATCATCTACCTGGTGGCCTACTACCGCGGCCTGTCGTTCATCGCCATCCTGAGCCTTCTGGTCTCCGCGATCCTCACGTACACACTGATGTCGCTGCTGGGCAAGGGCATCGGCTTCGCACTCAACCTGCCCGCGGTGTGTGGTGCGATCGTTGCGATCGGTATCACCGCGGACTCGTTCATCGTCTACTTCGAACGCATCCGTGACGAGATCCGTGAGGGCCGCACGCTGCGGCCCGCCGTCGAGCGCGCCTGGCCGCGTGCCCGGCGCACCATCCTGGTCTCGGACTTCGTGTCCTTCCTCGCCGCGGCCGTGCTGTACATCGTGACGGTCGGCAAGGTGCAGGGCTTCGCGTTCACGCTGGGCCTGACCACGCTGCTGGACGTCGTCGTGGTCTTCCTCTTCACCAAGCCGGTGATGACCTTGCTGGCCCGCAAGAAGTTCTTCTACAGCGGGCACCCGTGGTCCGGCCTCGACCCGAAGCGGCTCGGTGCCAAACCCCCGCTCCGCCGCTCGCGCGGTGGCGCCACCGCCGCCTCCTCCGTCCCCACCGACCCGAAGGAGGCGTGAGATGTCGCGACTCGGCAGCATGGGCGCCCGGCTGTACCGCGGCGAGGTCGGCTACGACTTCGTGGCCAAGCGCAAGATCTGGTACGGCATCTCGATCCTGATCACCATCACGGCCATCGTCGGCCTGGCGGTGCGCGGTCTGAACCTGGGCATCGAGTTCCAGGGCGGTGCGGTCTTCACCACCACCAAGAGCAGCAGCGTCTCCGTGACGCACGCCCAGGACGTGGCGCAGCGGCTCTCCGGGCATGACGCGTCCGTCCAGAAGCTGGGCAACGGCGGCATGCGGATCCAGGTCTCCGGGATCGACACCGATACGGCCGACAAGATCCACGGCTCGCTCGCCAAGGACCTGAACCTCCCGGTCGACAAGATCGCCGCCGACGTGGTCGGTCCCAGCTGGGGAGAGACGATCGCCAACAAGGCCTGGGAGGGCCTGGCGATCTTCATGATCCTGGTGGTGGTCTATCTGGGCATCGCCTTCGAGTGGCGAATGGCCCTCGCCGCTCTGGTGGCCCTGATCCACGACCTCACGATCACGGTCGGGATCTACGCGCTCGTCGGGTTCGAGGTCACCGAGGGCACTGTGATCGGTCTGCTGACCATCCTCGGTTACTCCCTCTACGACACCGTGGTCGTCTTCGACGGCCTCAAGGAAGCGTCGAAGGACCTCAAGAAGCAGACCCGCTTCACCTACAGCGAGATCGCCAACCGCAGCCTCAACGGAACCCTGGTCCGTTCCATCAACACCACGGTCGTCGCTCTGCTTCCGGTGGCCGGCCTGCTCTTCATCGGCGGCGGCTTCCTCGGCGCCGGCATGCTGAACGACATCTCGCTCGCGCTGTTCGTCGGTCTCGCGGCCGGTGCGTACTCCTCGATCTTCATCGCCACCCCGCTCGTCGCCGACCTCAAGGAACGCGACCCCGCGATGAAGGCCCTCAAGAAGCGGGTGCTCGCCAAGCGGGCAGCCGCCGCGGCCAAGGGCGAGTCGGCCGACGACTATGTGGAGCCGCAGGACGAGGTCTCCGGGGCGACGGCGGCGGCCGGCGCCGCGGCAGGCCGGCGCGCGCCCGCCCCGCGGGGCCGCGGACGCACCCAGGGGAAGCGCCGATGACCAGCACCAGGAGCACACAGGACCTGCTGCTCAGCAGGATCCGGGATGTGCCGGACTATCCGGTGCCGGGCGTGGTGTTCAAGGACATCACCCCGCTGCTCGCAGACCCGGAAGCCTTCACGGCGCTGACCGACGCTCTCGTGGAGCTGTGCGTGCGGAACGGTGCCACGAAGATCGTCGGTCTGGAGGCGCGCGGCTTCATCCTGGCCGCACCGGTCGCGGTGCGCGCCGGAATCGGCTTCATCCCGGTCCGCAAGGCCGGGAAGCTGCCGGGCGCGACGCTCTCCCAGACGTACGACCTGGAGTACGGCAGTGCCGAGATCGAGGTGCACGCCGAGGACCTGTGCGCCGACGACCGCGTCATCGTCATCGACGACGTGCTCGCCACCGGCGGGACCGCCGGAGCGTCCCTGGAGCTGATCCGGCGGGCCGGTGCGCGGGTCGTCGGGGTGGCCGTCCTGATGGAGCTGGGCTTCCTGGACGGGCGTGCCCGGCTGGAGCCCGCGCTGCACGGCGCCCCGCTCGACGCGCTGATCACGGTCTGACCCGACGCCGTACCGCTGAGGCGGGCCCCCGGAACTCCGGGCGGCCCGCCTCTCGCGTACGGTGCCGGCACCGGCCCGGGGCGAGCCGATCGCCGTGGATCGTTACCATGGGCTTCCGGACCTGACACGGGGACCCGGACCCTCCCCCCAGGCTCCGTCCGGGGGGACCCCCAGAGGAGTGCCCTTGCCAGACGAGGACCGGCCCGCAGCCGCCGCAGAGCCCGAGAAGCAGGACCAGAAGGCCGCGGCGGCCCCAGCGACGCCCGAGAAGCCGCCCGCCGGGCAGCAGCCGAAGCCCTCGGCTCCCGTGGTGCGCCCCGGCGGCGCAGCCCCCCTCTCGGCGCCCAAGCCCGCCGCACAGGCACCGGCTTCCGAACCGGCCGGGCAGGGTGCCACCACCCGTCCGGCCGCCCAGAGCCCCGCGGTGCGCTCCGGCGGATCGTCGAACCGGGTCAGGGCCAGGCTCGCCCGGCTCGGCGTGCAGCGTTCCTCGCCGTACAACCCGGTGCTCGAACCGCTGCTGCGGGCCGTGCGCGGCAACGACCCGAAGATCGAGTCCGCGACCCTTCGGCAGATCGAGCGCGCGTACCAGGTGGCCGAGCGCTGGCACCGTGGGCAGAAGCGCAAGAGCGGCGACCCGTACATCACGCACCCGCTCGCCGTCACCACGATCCTCGCCGAGCTGGGCATGGACCCGGCCACCCTGATGGCGGGCCTGCTGCACGACACCGTCGAGGACACCGAGTACGGCCTGGACACCCTGCGCCGTGACTTCGGCGACCAGGTGGCCCTCCTCGTCGACGGTGTCACCAAGCTCGACAAGGTCAAGTTCGGCGAGGCCGCGCAGGCCGAGACCGTACGCAAGATGGTCGTCGCCATGGCCAAGGACCCGCGGGTCCTGGTCATCAAGCTCGCCGACCGGCTGCACAACATGCGCACCATGCGGTACCTCAAGCGGGAGAAGCAGGAGAAGAAGGCCCGCGAGACGCTGGAGATCTACGCCCCGCTCGCCCACCGCCTGGGCATGAACACCATCAAGTGGGAGCTGGAGGACCTCGCCTTCGCGATCCTCTACCCCAAGATGTACGACGAGATCGTGCGGCTGGTCGCCGAGCGTGCGCCCAAGCGCGACGAGTACCTCGCCATAGTGACCGACGAGGTCCAGTCCGACCTGCGTGCCGCCCGCATCAAGGCCACGGTCACCGGGCGCCCCAAGCACTACTACAGCGTCTACCAGAAGATGATCGTGCGCGGCCGCGACTTCGCGGAGATCTACGACCTGGTGGGCATCCGAATCCTCGTCGACACCGTCCGCGACTGCTATGCGGCGCTCGGCACCGTCCACGCCCGGTGGAATCCGGTCCCCGGGCGGTTCAAGGACTACATCGCGATGCCCAAGTTCAACATGTACCAGTCGCTGCACACCACGGTGATCGGTCCGAGCGGCAAGCCCGTCGAGCTCCAGATCCGTACGTTCGACATGCACCGCCGCGCCGAGTACGGCATCGCCGCCCACTGGAAGTACAAGCAGGAGGCGATGGCCGGCGCCTCCAAGGTGCGCACCGACGCGCCGAAGAGTCCCGGCAGAGGCTCCCGCCAGGACACCGTCAACGACATGGCCTGGCTGCGGCAGCTGCTCGACTGGCAGAAGGAGACCGAGGACCCCAGCGAGTTCCTGGAGTCGCTGCGCTTCGACCTGTCGCGCAACGAGGTCTTCGTGTTCACGCCCAAGGGCGACGTCATCGCGCTGCCCGCCGGCGCCACCCCGGTCGACTTCGCCTACGCGGTGCACACCGAGGTCGGCCACCGGACGATAGGAGCACGGGTCAACGGGCGGCTGGTCCCGCTCGAATCCACCCTCGACAACGGTGACCTGGTGGAGGTCTTCACCTCCAAGGCCTCGGGTGCCGGGCCGTCGAGGGACTGGCTGGGCTTCGTCAAGTCGCCGCGGGCGCGCAACAAGATCCGGGCCTGGTTCTCCAAGGAGCGCCGGGACGAGGCGATCGAGCAGGGCAAGGACTCCATCGCGCGGGCCATGCGCAAGCAGAACCTGCCGATCCAGCGCATCCTCACCGGCGACTCCCTGGTCACGCTGGCGCACGAGATGCGCTACCCGGACATCTCCTCGCTGTACGCGGCGATCGGTGAGGGCCATGTGGCCGCCCAGGGCGTCGTGCAGAAGCTGGTGCAGGCGCTCGGTGGCGAGGAGGCCGCCAACGAGGACATCGCAGAGAGCACACCGCCGTCGCACGGCCGCAGCAAGCGGCGCGCCAACGCGGACCCCGGTGTGGTCGTCAAGGGTGTCGACGACGTCTGGGTGAAGCTTGCCCGGTGCTGCACGCCCGTCCCCGGCGACCCCATCATCGGGTTCGTCACACGGGGGAGCGGGGTCTCCGTGCACCGGGCGGACTGCGTCAACGTGGACTCGCTGTCGCAGCAGCCCGAACGGATCCTCGAAGTCGAGTGGGCCCCCACTCAGTCCTCGGTCTTCCTCGTCGCCATCCAGGTCGAGGCACTGGACCGTTCCCGGCTGCTGTCGGACGTCACCCGTGTCCTCTCCGACCAGCACGTCAACATCCTGTCGGCGGCCGTCCAGACCTCCCGCGACCGGGTGGCCACCTCACGCTTCACCTTCGAGATGGGCGATCCGAAGCACCTCGGCCACGTCCTGAAGGCGGTACGCGGGGTCGAGGGTGTCTACGACGTCTACCGGGTGACATCGGCGCGCAGGCCCTGACACCTGACAGCCGGACATGACGAGGGGAGGGGCCCTCCGCCTGAGCGGAGGGCCCCTCCCCATGTCCTTGACGGCTGATTCAGGCTTCAGCCGCCGAACTCCTCCAGGCCCTTCAGCGCCTGGTCGAGCAGCGCCTGCCTGCCTTCGAGCTCACGGGCGAGCTTGTCGGCCTTGGAGTTGTTGCCCGTCGCACGGGCCGTGTCGATCTGCTTGCGCAGCTTGTCGACCGCGTCCTGCAGCTGGCCCGTCAGCCCCGCGGCACGCGCACGCGCCTCCGGGTTGGTACGCCGCCACTCGGTCTCCTCGGCCTCCTGGAGGGCGCGCTCCACAGTCTGCATCCTGCCCTCGACCTTCGGACGGGCGTCACGCGGTACGTGGCCGATGGCCTCCCAGCGCTCGTTCAGCGCCCGGAAAGCGGCCCTGGCCGGCTTGAGGTCCCGTACCGGAAGCAGCTTCTCGGCCTCGACCGCGAGCTCCTCCTTCAGCTTGAGGTTCTCGGACTGCTCCGCGTCACGCTCGGCGAAGACCTCGCCGCGGGCGGCGAAGAAAACGTCCTGGGCGCCGCGGAAGCGGTTCCACAGGTCGTCCTCGGACTCGCGCTGGGCGCGGCCCGCCGCCTTCCACTCGGTCATCAGATCGCGGTAACGGGCCGCCGTGGCACCCCAGTCGGTCGAGCCGGAGAGCGACTCCGCCTCTGTGACCAGCTTCTCCTTGGCCTTGCGGGCGTCCTCGCGCTGGGCGTCCAGCGACGCGAAGTGCGCCTTGCGGCGCTTCGAGAACGCCGACCTGGCGTGCGAGAAGCGGTGCCACAGCTCGTCGTCGGACTTCCGGTCGAGCCGGGGAAGACCCTTCCAGGTGTCCACCAGCGCCCGCAGCCGCTCACCGGCCGAACGCCACTGGTCGCTCTGTGCGAGCTCCTCGGCCTCGACGACCAGGGCCTCCTTGGCGTGCTTCGCCTCGTCGGTCTGCCTGGCCTTCTGGACCTTGCGCTCCTCGCGGCGCGCCTCGACCGTCGAGATCAGCCCGTCCAGGCGCACCCGCAGGGCGTCGAGGTCGCCGACCGCGTTGTGCTCATCGACCTGCCCGCGCAGATGGTCGATGGCGGCCTGCGCGTCCTTGGCCGACAAATCGGTGGTTTTCACTCGGCGTTCGAGGAGGCCGATCTCCACGACCAGGCCCTCGTACTTGCGCTCGAAGTAGGCCAGGGCCTCCTCGGGAGAGCCTGCCTGCCAGGAGCCGACGACCTTCTCGCCATCGGCCGTACGCACGTATACGGTTCCGGTCTCGTCGACACGGCCCCACGGGTCGCTGCTCACAGCGCCTCCATCCACATGATGCCTGCGGAGACTTGTGGGCCCCCGGACATCGTCCACAGTTTCTTCGGCCGGGCTGCTCGCGCCCCGCACACCGCCAACATAGGCGAACGGCGGGGCGGCTGTCCGCATCCGGCCCATCCGAATATCCCTGGCCCCCGGTAACTCGCCGGAGGGTCAGTCCTTGGTGACGGTCGCCTTCGAGACGGTCACGGCCTTCTTGGGCGCACCGTCCTTGCTTCCGCCGGTCACTCCCGCCTTGGCCACACCCTTCACCGTCTTCAGGCCGGCGGCGTCCATCGTCCCGAACGGCGTGTACGTCGGGGGGAGTTTGCTGTCCTTGTACACGAGGAAGAACTGGCTGCCGCCGGTGTGCGGCTGGCCGGTGTTGGCCATCGCCACCGTGCCCGCCGGGTAGGTCACCGTGCCGTCGCTGCCCGCCTTGCCGAGCGCGGTCAGGTTCTCGTCCGGGATCGTGTAGCCGGGGCCGCCCGAGCCGTCACCCTTGGGGTCGCCGCACTGGAGGACGTAGATACCGCTGGTGGTGAGGCGGTGGCACTTCGTCTTGTCGAAGAAGCCCTTGTCCGCGAGCGACTTGAATGAGTTCACGGTGTGCGGGGTCTTCGCGGCGTCCATGACGAGGGAGACGGCGCCCTGGTTCGTCTTGAGCGCGAAGGTGTATTTCGCCTTCTTGTCGATCTTCATCGCTGGCTCGGGGGGAGCGGTGCTGCTCGCCGAGGGCGAGGCGGCCGGGGCCTTGGCCGCACCGGACTTGCCGTCGTCCCCCTTGAACGCTCCGGCGCCCCAGGCGATACCGCCCGCGACGACCACCACGGCGACCGCCGACGCGATCACCGTGTTGCGGCGGCGGGCGTTGCGCCGGGCCGTGATGCGGCGCTGCTGCTGCCGCTCGAACTTTTCCCTGGCGAGCTGCCGCCGCCGCTGATCGCTGTTGACCACCGGGTGTTCTCCCTCGTCCGTATGCGTGCGTGATTCGCGCGTGTCGTATACCTGTCCGGGCTAGGCCGTACCGTATATGGGTTCGCTGTGGGATGAGCGTCGCCGGTAGGCTCTGAACTGCTGCATTCTCCCGCTGGACCGACATTTAAGGACGATCGTGCTCATTGCCGGGTTCCCCGCCGGGGCCTGGGGGACCAACTGTTATCTGGTCGCCCCCGCCGCCGGTGAGGAGTGCGTGATCATCGACCCGGGCCACCAGGCTGCCCAGGGCGTCGAGGACGCGCTCAGGAAGCATCGGCTCAAGCCCGTGGCGGTTGTTCTCACTCATGGCCACATCGACCATGTGGCATCGGTCGTCCCGGTGTGCGGAGCGCACGACGTCCCGGCGTGGATCCACCCCGCCGACCGCTTCATGATGAGCGATCCGGAGAAGGGGATCGGGCGTTCCATCGGTATGCCGCTGATGGGCGAACTGACCATCGGGGAACCGGACGACGTCAAGGAGCTGGCGGACGGGAGCGAGCTGACCCTCGCCGGCCTGGATTTCGCCGTTTCGCATGCCCCCGGCCATACCAAGGGGTCGGTGACGTTCAGGATGCCCGAGGCCGCGGACATTCCGCAGATCCTCTTCTCGGGCGACCTGCTCTTCGCCGGCTCCATCGGCCGGACCGACATGCCCGGCGGCGACCACACCGAGATCCTGGAGTCGCTGGCCCGAGTGTGCCTGCCGCTCGACGACTCGACCGTGGTGCTGCCCGGTCACAACGAGCAGACGACCATCGGCCGCGAGCGCGCCACCAACCCGTATCTGCGGGACCTGGCCGCTCCCCGACGAGGAATGTGACGACTTTTCCGTGAGTACTTTCCAGGCCCCCAAGGGCACGTACGACCTGCTGCCGCCTTCATCCGCGAAGTTCCTCGCGGTGCGCGCGGCCCTCGCGGCCCCGCTGCGCGACTCCGGTTACGAGTACATCGAGACCCCCGGCTTCGAGAACGTCGAGCTCTTCTCCCGCGGGGTCGGCGAATCCACCGACATCGTCTCCAAGGAGATGTACGTCTTCGAGACCCGCGGCGGCGACAAGCTCGCCCTGCGCCCCGAGGGCACCGCGTCCGTGCTGCGCGCCGCGCTGGAGGCCAACCTCCACAAGGCCGGCAATCTGCCGGTCAAACTCTGGTACTCCGGCTCGTACTACCGCTACGAGCGTCCGCAGAAGGGCCGCTACCGCCACTTCTCACAGGTCGGCGCCGAGGCGATCGGCACCGAGGACCCGGCCCTCGACGCCGAGATGATCATCCTCGCCGACCAGGCCTACCGCGCGCTCGGACTCCGGCAGTTCCGCATCCTGCTGAACTCGCTCGGTGACAGGGAGTGCCGTCCTGTGTACCGCGACGCCCTCCAGGGCTTCCTTCGCGGTCTCGACCTGGACGAGGAGACCCGGCGGCGGGCCGAGATCAACCCGCTGCGGGTGCTCGACGACAAGCGGGCCGACGTGCAGAAGCAGCTGACCGGCGCGCCGGTGCTGCGGGACTTCCTGTGCGAGGCGTGCAAGGCGTACCACGAGGAGGTCCGCGCCCTGCTGAGCGCCGCGGGCGTCGCGTACGAGGACGATGTGAAGCTGGTCCGCGGCCTCGACTACTACACCCGCACCACCTTCGAGTTCGTCCACGACGGACTGGGCTCGCAGTCCGCGGTGGGCGGCGGCGGCCGCTACGACGGTCTGTCCGAGATGATCGGCGGCCCGGCGCTCCCCTCGGTGGGCTGGGCGCTCGGCGTGGACCGCACGGTGCTGGCACTGGAGGCGGAGGGCGTCGAGCTCGAACTGCCCGCCACGACCAGTGTGTTCGCGGTGCCGCTCGGCGAGGAGGCCCGGCGGGTGCTCTTCGGTGTGGTCACCGAGCTGCGCAGGGCGGGCGTCGCGACCGACTTCGCGTTCGGCGGGCGCGGTCTCAAGGGCGCGATGAAGAGCGCCAACCGCAGCGGGGCCCGGTTCACCGTCGTCGCGGGTGAGCGGGATCTCACCGAGGGCGTCGTCCAGCTCAAGGACATGGAGTCCGGCGAGCAGAGCGCCGTACCGCTGGACGGCCTCGTCGACGAGGTCCGTACACGGCTCGGCTGAACCCGGCGCATCCGACGGACCCGGTGCACCGGGCGGCCCGGACGGGGAATCCGTCCGGGCCGCCCGCGCAGGACGTGAGCCGGTGGCCGGACAGACCGTGACCGTCAACCCGGCGGGTGGCGTTTCGCCCCGCCGGGCAATTGCGACACATGATCGCCGGGTACGGTTCCCGGTGGCCGCAAGGGCCCCGGAGGAGGGCTCCGCCCGTTTCCCGGGACCGGCGCCCCCTTGGGCCTCCACCCGTGGAGGACTGCATCCGGGCCTCTCGTCGCCTCGGATACCGGGGGCGCTCTCCGGAGCGAACGCGCAGGTCGCGGAGGGTCGGCACCGTCGCCTTCGGTATATCTCCGTTGCCTTGTGCGCCCTCACGGCACCTGCCCTGCCGCACCGGGCAGCCGTCCGGCGGACGGGCAGCCGGAGGGCGGTGGGCGTGTTTCCTTATGTTCACCGAACGGTGCGGACCCCGCGAGGTGCGGCACAATGAGCTGCCCACAGGCCACAGGAGCGATGGATCGGCATGATGACGACGACAGTGGTTGACGACGTGTCCGCGCAGCAGGACGGGAAGACCGGCGCGAGCCGTGCCTTCGGCTGGCTTCTGGTGATCACCGGCGCCGCCGGGCTACTCGCGGCGTGGGTCATCACGCTCGACGAGTTCAAGCTCCTGAAGAACCCGAACTTCACCCCCGGCTGCAGTCTCAACCCGGTGGTGTCCTGCGGCAACGTGATGAAGAGCGCGCAGGCCTCGGTCTTCGGCTTCCCCAATCCGATGCTGGGGCTGGCCACTTACGCGGTCGTGATCGGTGTCGGGATGAGTCTGATCGCGGGCGGGCGCTACAGCCGCTGGTACTGGCTCACGTTCAACGCGGGCTGCCTCTTCGGTGTCGGCTTCGTCACCTGGCTCCAGTACCAGTCCCTTTACAACATCAACTCCCTCTGCCTCTGGTGCTGCCTCGCCTGGGTCGGCACGATCACCCTGTTCTGGTACGTCACCTCGCACAACATCCGGCACGGGCTGCTGGCTGCGCCCGGCTGGCTGCGCGGCTTCTTCGGCGAGTTCACCTGGGTCCTGCCCGTCGTGCACATCGGGATCATCGGCATGCTCATCCTCACCCGCTGGTGGGACTTCTGGACCGGAGCGCACTGAGCCCGCGGACCGGGCGGCCGCGCGGCCGGCGGCATCGGCCCGTCCGCGTTGTCAGTGGCGTGACGGGGCTGGCATAGGGTTTGCACGTGGAACCCGATCTGTTCACCGCCGCGGCCGAAGAGCGCCAGGAGAAGGACCCGTCCAGCAGCCCCCTCGCTGTGCGCATGCGTCCGCGCACCCTGGACGAGGTCGTGGGCCAGCAGCATCTGCTGAAGCAGGGCTCCCCGCTGCGCCGCCTCGTCGGCGAGTCCGGCGGCGGACCCGCGGGCCCCTCGTCGGTGCTGCTGTGGGGGCCGCCGGGCACCGGCAAGACGACCCTCGCCTACGTCGTGAGCCAGGCCACCCGGAAGCGGTTCGTCGAGCTCTCCGCCATCACGGCCGGGGTCAAGGAAGTACGCGCCGTGATCGACGGCGCGCGCCGGGCCTCGGGCGGATACGGCAAGGAAACCGTCCTCTTCCTCGACGAGATCCACCGTTTCAGCAAGGCCCAGCAGGACTCGCTGCTCCCCGCGGTGGAGAACCGCTGGGTCACCCTGATCGCGGCGACCACCGAGAATCCCTACTTCTCGATCATCTCGCCGCTGCTCTCCCGGTCCCTGCTGCTCACGCTGGAACCGCTCACCGACGACGACCTGCGGTCGCTGCTGCACCGGGCACTCACGGAGGAGCGCGGGCTCGGCGGCGCAGTCACGCTGCAGCAGGAGGCGCAGACGCATCTGCTGCGGATCGCCGGCGGCGATGCCCGCCGCGCTCTCACCGCGCTGGAAGCGGCGGCCGGCGCCGCCTTGGCCAAGTCCGAGCCGGAGATCACGCTCGGCACGCTGGAGGAGACCGTCGACCGTGCCGCGGTGGCGTACGACCGCGACGGCGACCAGCACTACGACGTGGCGAGCGCCCTCATCAAGTCGATCCGCGGCTCGGACGTTGACGCGGCACTGCACTACCTGGCCCGGATGATCGAGGCGGGCGAGGACCCGAGATTCATCGCGAGGCGGCTGATGATCTCCGCCAGTGAGGACATCGGCCTCGCCGATCCCACCGCACTGCCGACCGCGGTCGCCGCAGCCCAGGCGGTCGCGCTGATCGGCTTCCCCGAGGCCGCGCTCACCCTCAGCCATGCCACGATCGCGCTGGCGCTCGCCCCCAAGTCGAACGCCGCCACGACGGCGATCTCCGCCGCCCGCGCCGATGTGCGGGCCGGGCTGGTCGGGCCGGTACCGGCCCACCTGCGTGACGGGCACTACAAGGGCGCGGCGAAACTCGGCCATGCCCAGGGGTACGTCTATCCGCACGACGTCCCCGGCGCCATCGCCGCCCAGCAGTACGCCCCGGACGCCGTGCAGGGCAAGCGTTACTACGAGCCCACCCGGTACGGCGCCGAGGCGCGCTACGCGGACGTGGTCGAGAAGGTGCGGGAGCGCCTTTCCGGCGAGAGCGCGGACGGCCGCCCGTGACGGGCGGTCCGGTTGCCGGGCCGCGGTTCCGGCTGTGCTTCTGACAGCGCAGCCGGCACCGTCCCGCGGCGGTCCCGCCCCGGCCCGGTGCCGCCGGTTCCGGGCAGCGCCGAGTTCACCCGGCCGTCGCGTCGAACAGCGTGTGCATGGCGTGGCGCAGGCCGGTCACATCGCTCACCGGTTCGGGAAAGTCGAAGCGCGCGTCGAGGCACCGCGCGCCGGTGAACCGCACCCGCAGTCCGAACCGGTCGAGCGCCAGCGGCACGGCCTCGGTCCCGTCCGGGACGTGGTCGCCGAGCAGCGCGGCCAGTCCCCGCACCTGGCTGCCGTGGGCCGAGTGCAGATGCTGGAGCAGCTCGGCCTCATGCGCGACCAGCGGATCGGCCACGGCCTCCGCGAACTCCTCGGGCTCGGCGCTGCCGTGCCCCCAGAGGTCGTCCACGTACACCTCCCCGACCTCCAGGCGCAGCATCATGTGGCCCGGGGCCGCCATGCCGGGCACGGAGGTGAGCCAGCCGGAGACCCAGGCCCGGCCCCGGATCCGGTGGGGCACGGAGACCGGAGCGACATCTGTGATCTCCAGCACCGCGGCCAGCTCGTCGTCCTGCGCGTGCGTCGCAGCCCGGACGGCCGGGGACGCGGCGGGGAAGACCAGGTACAGCTCCCCGTCCGGGCCGGTACTGCGGGAGAGCGGGGCCAGCTGTTCAGTGAGGGCCCGCTCGACCCCGGTCACCAGCAGTACCGCGGAGCAGGTACTCTGTACGAGAGTTCGTGTGCGCTCGGCTGCTGACGGCATCCGGGCGGTTTCAAGTCCGCTGGGACGCGGCTGACCACGATCTGATCGGACCTCCGTCGCGTCGACGCCCAGAGCGTCGGCCTTCTTTGTGCTGTCCGTGATGTGACTGGTGTTCCCCGGACGAGACATGCGATCTCCTTGAGTAAGGTGAGCCTAACCTAACCCAACCATGGAGGTTTGGAGAACGTGCCTAACCAGTCGCGTCCCAAGGTCAAGAAGTCACGCGCGCTCGGTATCGCGCTGACGCCGAAGGCTGTCAAGTACTTCGAGGCCCGTCCGTACCCGCCGGGCGAGCACGGCCGTGGCCGCAAGCAGAACTCGGACTACAAGGTCCGTCTGCTCGAGAAGCAGCGTCTGCGCGCCCAGTACGACATCAGCGAGCGCCAGATGGCCCGCGCCTACGACCGCGCCAAGAAGGCCGAAGGCAAGACGGGCGAGGCGCTCGTCGTCGAGCTCGAGCGCCGTCTCGACGCGCTGGTCCTGCGTTCGGGCATCGCCCGGACCATCTACCAGGCCCGCCAGATGGTCGTCCACGGCCACATCCAGGTCAACGGTGGCAAGGTCGACAAGCCGTCGTTCCGTGTCCGTCCCGACGACGTCGTTTCGGTCCGTGACCGCAGCCGCGACAAGGTCCCCTTCCAGGTCGCCCGTGAGGGTGGCTACGACACGGACGGCGAGACCCCGCGCTACCTCCAGGTGAACCTGAAGGCCCTGGCCTTCCGCCTGGACCGCGACCCGAACCGCAAGGAAATCCCGGTCATCTGCGACGAGCAGCTGGTCGTCGAGTACTACGCCCGCTGATCCGGACGTACCTCGCGCTTCACCGCTTCGGCCCGTCGTCCCCTCGCTCCTCCCGGAGCGGGGGGCGGCGGGTCTTCGCGTGCCGCGGGTCCGCGCAGGGCGCGCGCGACCGCCGCGTCCCGGTCCAGCCGACTGCCGCGGGCCAGGCAGCCCTCATAGGCCTCGGCCCCCAGCTTTTCGCGGGCCCCTTCCGCGCACCGCAGATGCGGCGCGTTGTAGTACGCCGAGCCGAAGAGCGGCAGCCCCACCGATGTCCAGAGCCGCCCGGCCGCGCCCTGCAGCAGCGCGGCCTCCCCTGCCTCGCCCTCCTCCAGGGTGAGCAGCGCCATCATCTCCAGGGCGAGCACCGTGCCCAGCTGGTCGTGGAAGCCGTGGCTGGTGGTGAGGCATTCGGCCAGCAGTTCACGCGCACGCGGGGTCCGGCCGTCGGACCAGGCCTCGAAAGCCAGCACATACAGCGCGTACGCCCGCGCCCAGCGCTCCCCGTGGTCCTCGCAGACCGCCACGACGTCCTGGCAGATCGCGGCCGCCTCGGCGAGCCGGCCGCGGAAGCAGACGGCCATCGCCAGCTCGACCTGCCCCATCAGTACGTTGCTGTTGAGCTCGCCGATCTCGCGGTACTGTCCGATCGCCTCGCGCAGCAGCTCCTCCGCGCGCGGCATGTCGTCGGTGACCAGTGCCAGACACCCCGTCCTGTGCAGCGCGTACGCGGCCGCCACGGTGTCACCGGTGTGCTGCGCCGCCTCGTGGCACTCCTGGAGCGCCGCCACCGCGGCGACCGCGTCCCCCTGCAGCACCGCCACGTACCCCAGCACCCACAGCGCCTTCAGCCGTGCGCTGTCGTGCCCGCTCTCCGCCTCCAGCGCGTGGTCCAGCCAGTGCCGCCCCTCGGCGAGACGGCCGCAGCCCGCCCAGTAGAACCAGAGCGTCCCGGCCAGGTACTGCGCGAGATGCACGTCCTCCGGGTGGGCCATCGAGAACTCCAGGGCGCCCCGCAGATTGGGCAGTTCACTGTCCACCCGCGCCGCGATCCCGGCCTGCCGCGGGCTGAACCAGTCCAGCTCGCACCAGGTGGCGAGTCCCAGGTACCAGTCGCGGTGGCGCCGCCCGAGCCGCTCACTGTCGCCGGTCGCGTCGAGCCACTGCGCCCCGTACTCCCGGATCGTGTCCAGCATCCGGAAGCGGACGCCCGCCGGGGTGTCCTCCCGTACCAGTACCGACTGCGCCAGCAGCTCGTCCAGTACCTCCAGGATGCCGTCGGACGGCAGATCGGGACTGCCGCAGATGTACTCGGCCGCCTCCAGGTCGAACTGCCCCGGGAACACGGAGAGCCGCGCCCAGAGCAACCGCTGTTCCGGGGCGCACAGTTCATGGCTCCAGCCGATCGCCGTGCGCAGCGTCCGGTGGCGCGGCGGCGTGCCCCTGCCGCCACCGGCCAGCAGCCGGAACCGGTCGTCGAGCCTGGCCAGCAACTGCTCGACCGAGAGGGCCCGTGTCCGCCCCGCGGCCAGTTCGAGCGCGAGCGGGATTCCGTCCAGCCGCCGGCACAACTCCGTGACCTGCGCCTCGTCGCCCGGCGCGAGCCGGAACCCGGGCCGGGCCGCTGAAGCACGGTCGGTGAAGAGCCGGACTGCGTCGCGGTCCCGCATCGGGGCGAGCGCCAGAGTCAGCTCACCCTCGATCTCCAGCGGCCGCCTGCCCGCCGCGATCACCCGCAGCCCCGGGGCGCCGCGCAGCAGAGCGAGGAGCAGTCCCGCGCACGCATCGACGAGGAACTCGAAACCGTCGACCACGAGCAGCAGTTCCCGCTCGGCGAGATGCCGGGTGAGCGCCTCGCGCGGCGGCCTGCTGGTGTGGTCCGTCAGTCCCAGCGACTCGACCAGGGCGTGCTCCACCAGCTCCGGATCGCGCAACGCCGACAGGTCGGCCAGCCACACCCCGCCGCAGAACCGTTCCTGCAGTGTTCCGGCAACGTGCGTCGCCAGGCGGGTCTTGCCCACCCCGCCGGGCCCCACCACGGTGACCAGCCTGGACGATCCGAGAAGCCTCTCCAGCTCGGCCCGTTCGGCCTTGCGTCCCACGAACCGGTTGAGTTCCGCGGGGAGGCTGCCGGGGACGGTCCGATGGCCGGTCGAGTCGTGTCGCATAGAACACGGAGAGTACGCGGAGGTGAGCAGTACGTACAATCCGATGCCGGAACTCCCGGCGCGCACAGCGGTTATCCGGTACAGGGGCCGAGTCCCGGCGCGATAGGCTCGGGAACCACAATCGACGTGACCAACGACGTGACTTCCGACGACCAGAGAGCGGTGCAACGTGTCCGGTGGAGAGGTGGCCGGCATCCTGGTGGCGGTCTTCTGGGCGATCCTGGTCTCCTTCCTCGCCGTGGTGCTGGTGAGACTGGCCCAGACGCTCAGGACGACCACCAAGCTCGTGGCGGATGTGACGGACCAGGCCGTGCCACTGCTCGCCGACGCCTCGACGGCCGTCCGGTCGGCGCAGACCCAGCTGGAGCGGGTGGACGCCATCGCGACCGACGTCCAGGAGGTCACCTCCAACGCGTCGGCGCTCTCCACGACTGTCGCATCGACGTTCGGCGGACCGCTGGTGAAGGTCGCGGCCTTCGGCTACGGCGTACGCCAGGCTCTCGGCCGCAAGGCGGACGCCGGGCCGGAGAGCCCGCGCCGCCCGGTGATCGTCGGACGTACGGTGCCTGCCGCACGGCGTAGGAAGCGGAAGGGCTGAGGCTGCAATGTTCCGCCGTACATTCTGGTTCGCCACGGGCGCCGCAGCCGGTGTGTGGGCCACCACCAAGGTCAATCGCAAGATCAAGCAGCTGAGCCCCGAGAGCCTCGCGGCGCAGGCGGCGAACAAGGCCGTCGACGCGGGCCACCGGCTGAAGGACTTCGCAGTCGACGTCCGGGCCGGCATGGTCCAGCGCGAGTCGGAGCTGGGGGAGGCGCTGGGGATCCAGACCGCGCCCGACCCGGCAGGGCTCCCCGCGCGGCGGCGTCCCGCTGCCATCGAATACACCAAGCATTCGCACAACCGGAATGAGGACCACTGATGGAGTCGGCTGAAATTCGCCGCCGCTGGCTGAGCTTCTTCGAGGAGCGCGGGCACACCGTCGTCCCTTCGGCGTCGCTCATCGCGGACGACCCGACTCTGCTGCTTGTGCCCGCGGGCATGGTCCCGTTCAAGCCGTACTTTCTCGGCGAGGCCAAGCCCCCCGCCCCGCGCGCCACCAGCGTGCAGAAGTGCGTGCGCACACCGGACATCGAAGAGGTCGGCAAGACCACCCGGCACGGCACGTTCTTCCAGATGTGCGGGAACTTCTCCTTCGGTGACTACTTCAAGGAAGGCGCCATCATGTACGCCTGGGAGCTGCTCACCAGCTCCGCGGCGGACGGCGGCTACGGCCTGGAGCCCGAGAAGCTCTGGATCACCGTCTACCTCGACGACGACGAGGCCGAGCAGATCTGGCGCGAGAAGGTCGGCGTGCCCGCCGAGCGCATCCAGCGGCTGGGCAAGAAGGACAACTTCTGGTCCATGGGCGTCCCAGGGCCCTGCGGCCCGTGTTCCGAGATCAACTATGACCGGGGTCCCGCCTTCGGCGTCGAAGGCGGCCCCGCCGTCAACGACGAGCGGTACGTGGAGATCTGGAACCTGGTCTTCATGCAGTTCGAGCGTGGCGCCGGAGACGGGAAGGAGGACTTCCCGATCCTCGGCGACCTGCCGTCGAAGAACATCGACACCGGACTCGGCCTGGAGCGCCTGGCGATGATCCTCCAGGACGTGCCGAACCTCTACGAGATCGACACCTCCCAGATCGTCATCGACAAGGCCACCGAGCTGACCGGCGTCAGTTACGGCCGGGCCGAGGGCTCGGACGTCTCGCTGCGGGTCGTCACCGACCACATGCGCACGTCCGTGATGCTCATCGGCGACGGCGTGACCCCGGGCAACGAGGGCCGCGGTTACGTCCTGCGCCGCATCATGCGCCGGGCCATCCGCAACATGCGGCTCCTGGGCGCCACCGGACCGGTCGTCGCCGAGCTGGTGGACGTGGTGATCAACACCATGGGCCGCCAGTACCCGGAGCTCATCACCGACCGCAAGCGCATCGAGACCGTCGCCCTCGCCGAGGAGGCCGCCTTCGTCAAGACGCTGAAGGCCGGTACGAACATCCTCGACACCGCCGTCAGCGAGACGAAGTCCGCCGGCGGCCGGGTCCTCGCCGGCGAGAAGGCCTTCCTGCTCCACGACACGTGGGGCTTCCCGATCGACCTCACCCTGGAGATGGCCGCCGAGCAGGGCGTCTCGGTGGACGAGGACGGCTTCCGGCGGTTGATGAAGGAGCAGCGCGAGCGCGCCAAGGCCGACGCCAGGTCCAAGAAGACCGGGCACGCCGACCTCTCCGCCTACCGGGCGGTCGCCGACGCCTCGGGCGCCACCGAGTTCACCGGATACACCACCACCGAGGGCGAGTCGACCATCGTCGGCCTGCTCGTCGACGGGGTGCCCTCGCCCGCCGCCACCGAGGGGGACGAGGTCGAGATCGTCCTCGACCGGACCCCGTTCTACGCCGAGGGCGGCGGCCAGCTCGCCGACACCGGCCGGATCAGGCTCGCCTCGGGTGCCGTCGTGGAAGTCCGGGACGTCCAGCAGCCGGTCCCCGGTGTCTCCGTGCACAAGGGCTCGGTCCAGGTCGGGGAAGTGACGGTCGGCGCCGCCGCGTACGCCGCCATCGACCAGCGCCGCCGCCGGGCCATCGCCCGCGCCCACAGCGCCACCCACCTGACCCACCAGGCGCTGCGCGACGCTCTCGGCCCGACGGCCGCCCAGGCCGGTTCGGAGAACTCGCCCGGCCGCTTCCGCTTCGACTTCGGTTCGCCCAACGCCGTACCCGGCACGGTCCTCACCGACGTCGAGCAGAAGATCAACGACGTTCTCTCCCATGAACTCGACGTCCACGCCGAGGTCATGTCCATCGACGACGCCAAGAAGCAGGGCGCCATCGCGGAGTTCGGCGAGAAGTACGGCGAGCGCGTCCGTGTCGTCACCATCGGCGACTTCTCCAAGGAGCTGTGCGGCGGAACACATGTCCGCAACACCGCCCAGCTGGGGCTGGTGAAGCTGCTCGGCGAGTCGTCGATCGGCTCCGGTGTGCGCCGGATCGAGGCTCTGGTCGGCGTCGACGCGTACAACTTCCTGGCCAGGGAGCACACGGTCGTCGCCCAGCTCCAGGAGCTGGTCAAGGGCCGCTCCGACGAGCTCCCGGAGAAGATCTCGGGCATGCTCTCCAAGCTCAGGGACGCCGAGAAGGAAATCGACAAGTTCCGCGCGGAGAAGGTTCTCCAGGCCGCCGCCGGCCTCGCCTCCGGGGCCAAGGACGTACGAGGTGTCGCCGTGGTGACCGGCCAGGTTCCCGACGGTACGGGCGCCGACGACCTGCGCAGGCTCGTGCTCGACGTGCGCGGCCGCATCCCGGGTGACCGTCCCGCCGTGGTGGCTCTCTTCACCACGGCCAACGGCCGCCCGCTGACGGTCATCGCCACCAACGAGGCCGCCCGCGGACGCGGGCTCAAGGCCGGCGAGCTGGTCAGGGCCGCGGCCAAGACGCTCGGCGGTGGCGGTGGCGGCAAGCCGGACGTCGCGCAGGGCGGCGGTCAGAACCCGGACGCCATCGGTGACGCCGTGGCCGCTGTCGAGCGCCTGGTGGGAGAGACCGCCTGATGCGACGCGGCCGTCGGCTGGCGATCGATGTCGGGGACGCCCGGATCGGGGTCGCCTCGTGCGACCCCGACGGGGTCCTCGCCACACCGGTGGAGACCGTGCCCGGACGTGATGTCCCGGCCGCCCACCGGAGGTTGGGGCAGTTGGTCGCCGAGTACGAACCGATTGAGGTCGTGGTGGGGCTTCCCCGGTCCCTCAATGGCGGAGAGGGGCCGGCGGCCGTCAAGGTCCGCGGATTCACTCAGGAACTCGCTCGTGGTATCGCACCCATTCCGGTGCGATTGCTCGACGAGAGGATGACCACAGTGACGGCGGGCCAGAGTTTGCGGGCCTCCGGCGTAAAGTCCAAAAAGGGTCGTTCTGTCATCGACCAGGCGGCGGCTGTCGTCATCCTGCAGAATGCACTGGAGTCCGAACGGGCGTCAGGCGTTGCTCCAGGTGAGAGCGTCGAAGTGGTTGTCTGACCGCGATACGGTAGCGTTCCGCGCCATGCGGCGGTTTTCGAACAGCTGCCGCACAGCACAAGAGGCGGACCGTCCGGAGGCCTCGCGGCTCTAGGGGACCGATGACTGAGTATGGCCGGGGCGAGGGCTCCGAACCGTGGCATCCCGAGGACCCGTTGTACGGGGACCAGGGGCGGGGAGGTCAGCAGGACGCCTCCGGTCAGACGCCGTACGACGGCCGGGCGCAGCAGTATGCCGAGGGGCAGCAGTACGACCAGTACGGCAACCCGGTGTACACCCGGCCGCAGGACCCGTACCAGCATCAGTACTCGCAGCAGCAGGGGCAGTACCCCCAGGACCCGCAGCAGTACGGCGGGATCCAGAACCAGGCCGGCCCGCAGCAGGCCCCGTACGGCCAGGGCCAGTACGACCAGCCCCAGTACGACCAGCCCCTGTACGACCAGTACGGCCGTCATCAGCAGCCGTACCAGCAGGACCCGCACCAGCAGCAGTACCCGCAGAACGGGAACGCCCGGTTCGAGCAGGACCAGTACCAGCAGCCCTACGGGCACACCACGTATCCGCAGCAGACCCAGCCGCAGCAGAACACCGGCTGGGAGAGCGGGCCGCAGCCCTCCGTGGCGTACGGGGCGGACCCGCATACGCCGTACGGCGGACAGCCGGTGTCCCCCAACGGGGAGAACCCGGACTTCTACCGGACACCCGACGCCTATCCGCCGCCCCAGCCCCCCGGCAGGCGGGACGACTGGCGTCAGGAGGCGCCCGCGGAGGCCGAGCCCGAACCGGAGACGCATCCTTTCTTCATTGGTGGCGACGGCCCGGCCGGCGGCGACGAGGACGGCTACGACGACGACCCGGGTGAGACGGGCGAGGGTGCGCGCGACCGGCGGGGCAAGTCCAGAAAGCCCAAGCGGCGCAACGGCTGCGCGTGTTTCGCGGTCTCCCTGGTCATGGTCGCGGGCCTTGCCGGTGTGGGCTATGTGGGTTACGGCTTCTACCAGTCCCGTTACGCGCCGCCGCCCGACTTCACGGGGACGGGCACCTCGCCCGTCGAGGTGGAGGTCCCCCAGGGCACCGGGCTCGGAGGGATCGGCCGTCTGCTGAAGGAGAAGGGCGTCGTCAAGAGCGTCCAGGCCTTCGTCACGGCAGCGGGCAAGAACCCGAAGGGCAAGTCGCTCCAGGCCGGGGTCTACAGCCTCAACCAGGAGATGTCCGCGGCGAACGCGGTCACCGCGATGGTGGACCCGAACAGCCTCAACTTCCTCATGGTCCCGCCGGGCTGGCGGAACGCCACCGTGTACACGGCCATCGACAAGCGGCTCGAACTGAAGGCCGGTACGACCGCCGGTATCGCCAAGTCGGAGTCCGGCAAGCTGGGGCTGCCGGACTGGGCCAAGGGGCACAAGAACGTCAAGGACCCGCTGGAGGGCTTCCTGGCCCCGGCGAGCTACCCCATCGCCAAGGGGATGAAGCCGGAGGACCTCCTCAAGAAGATGGTCGGTCAGGCGGACAAGGCGTACGGCGACGAGGATCTCGCCGCGGCGGCGAGGCGCCTGGGGCTCAAGAGTCCTTTCCAGGTGGTCACCGTCGCGAGCCTCGTCCAGGCCGAGGGGAAGACCCACGATGACTTCCGTCGAATGGCGGAAGTCATCTACAACCGGCTGAAGGCCGGCAATACGCAGACCAATCAGTTGCTCCAGTTCGACTCGACCTACAATTATCTCAAGGGTCAGAGCAAGATCAATATCGGTGAGGCGGAGATCCACAAGAATACGGATCCGTACAACACCTATACGCAGAAGGGCCTTCCGCCGGGTCCTATCGGAACTCCGGGCAATGACGCTCTCGCCGCGGCCCTGAATCCGACGAAGGACGGTTATCTCTACTTCGTCTCGGTCGACGGGCACAAGACCGGATTCACCAAGACGTATGCGGAGTTCATGAAGTTGAAGAAGCAGTTCGATGACAACCAGAACAGTGACTGAGGCCCGCAGGGCGGCCGTTCTCGGTTCGCCCATCGCGCACTCGCTCTCCCCGGTGCTGCACCGTGCCGCGTACCGGGAGCTCGGTCTCGACAACTGGTCGTACGACCGTTTCGAGGTGGACGAGGCGGCTCTCCCCGGTTTCGTCGACGGGCTGGGCGCATCGTGGGCCGGCCTCTCACTGACCATGCCGCTCAAACGGGCGGTCATCCCGCTGCTCGACGAGGTGAGTGCGACGGCGGCCGCGGTCGAGGCCGTCAACACGGTGGTGTTCACCGCCGACGGCCGCCGGGTGGGAGACAACACCGACATCCCCGGGATGGCCTCCGCCCTGCGTGAACGCGGGGTGGAGAAGGTCGGGTCCGCCGCTGTGCTGGGTGCCGGCGCCACTGCGTCGTCCGCGCTCGCGGCCCTCTCCCTCATCTGTACGGGGCCGGTCACCGCCTACGTACGAAGCGCCGCCCGTGCCGAGGAGATGCGGGGCTGGGGCGAGCGGCTGGGCGTCGACGTACGCATCGCCGGCTGGGAGGACGCGGCGCGAGGATTCGACGCGCCGCTGGTCATCGCGACCACTCCGGCCGGCGCCACCGACGCGCTCGCGGAGGCCGTGCCCGGGAATCCGGGAACTCTCTTCGACGTGCTGTACGAGCCGTGGCCGACCCCCCTCGCCACCGCCTGGCAGGGCCGCGGCGGAGCTGTGGTCGGAGGCCTCGACCTGCTGGTGCACCAGGCCGTGCTCCAGGTCGAGCAGATGACGGGCCGCACACCGGCGCCGCTGCCGGCCATGCGGGAAGCGGGGGAGCGGGCGCTCGCGGCGCGCTGAACACAGGTGCCGGGGCGGCGGGGATTCCGGGCCCGCGGCGCCACGGGTCAGGCGCGGTGCCGGAGGCCGATGCCGGCACCGGCCGCGTAGTCCTGGGTCCAGCTGCGGCCCGTTCCGGACACCCAGGTGACCTGGACGCTGTCGCCCTGGGCCCTCACGCGTTCCACCGTCATGGAGCGGTCGCTGTCCCTGACGTCGCCGCGGCGCAGATCCCGTGCCTCCACCGTGACGAGCTCCGCGGGCTGGGCGTGCTCCGCCTCGCCGGCCGCCCGCACCAGGGCCGCCGCCAGCGCTCTGGCCTGCGCGGGGGAGAGGCGCAGCACGGTCTCCGCAGCCGGCGGCCGTGCGGTGAGCCGTACTCCATCGGGGCCCGCCGCCAGGTCCACACCGGCGCCGCCTCCCAGATCCACTTCCACGTACTCTCCGCCTCTCCGACAGCCCGTGCACCGGGCCGCTCCGGCCTCCACTGCCCACCGCATTGGAGCACACCGCAGGGCTCCGGCCCCGGTCGCGGGCACCGGATGGGGCAGGGTCGCGTACGGGCCGGGACGGATACGGGCGGGGAGTCCGCCGACTGGACCCGTGACCGGGCGACGGCCCGGCCATGGGAGGATCGGTGCAGGCGGGCCAGGGCCGCGCACCCGGCCGCGCCGTCGCAGACCGAGGCGCGAGTATGAGGAGCACCGTTGAGCAGGTTGCGCTGGCTGACCGCGGGGGAGTCCCACGGACCCGCACTGGTGGCGACGCTGGAGGGGCTTCCCGCCGGCGTCCCGGTCACCACGGACATGGTGGCGGACGCGCTCGCCCGGCGGCGGCTCGGCTACGGCCGCGGCGCCCGGATGAAGTTCGAGAAGGACGAGGTCACCTTCCTCGGCGGGGTCCGGCACGGGCTGACCATGGGCGGCCCGGTCGCTGTCATGATCGGCAACACCGAGTGGCCCAAGTGGGAGAAGGTCATGTCGGCCGACCCGGTCGACCCCGACGAACTGGCCCAGCTGGCCCGCAACGCACCGCTGACCCGTCCCCGGCCCGGTCACGCGGATCTCGCGGGTATGCAGAAGTACGCGCTGGACGAGGCCCGGCCGATCCTGGAGCGCGCCAGCGCCCGCGAGACGGCCGCCCGCGTGGCGCTGGGCACGGTCGCCCGGTCCTACCTCCGGGAGACGACCGGGATCGAACTCGTCTCCCACGTCGTGGAGCTGGCCGGGGCGAAGGCTCCGTACGGTGTCGTCCCGGTCCCCTCCGACGAGGCCGCGCTGGACGAGGACCCGGTGCGCTGCCTGGACGGGGACGCCTCGGAGGCGATGGTCGCCGAGATCGACCAGGCCCACAAGGACGGTGACACCCTCGGTGGTGTGGTCGAGGTGCTCGCCTACGGGGTGCCGGTCGGCCTCGGTTCGCACGTGCACTGGGACCGCAGGCTCGACGCCAGGCTCGCCGCCGCTCTGATGGGCATCCAGGCCATCAAGGGCGTCGAGGTCGGCGACGGCTTCGACCTGGCCCGGGTGCCCGGCTCGCAGGCCCACGACGAGATCGTGCCGACCGAGGACGGCGTACGCCGCACATCGGGCCGCTCCGGCGGGACCGAGGGCGGTATGTCCACCGGGGAGCTGCTGCGTGTGCGGGCCGCGATGAAGCCCATCGCGACCGTGCCCCGCGCGCTCGCCACCATCGACACCGCCACCGGTGAGGTCGCCGCCGCGCACCACCAGCGCTCGGACGTCTGTGCC
Source organism: Streptomyces sp. NBC_00859 (assembly GCF_045161865.1). Lineage (NCBI taxonomy): Bacteria > Bacillati > Actinomycetota > Actinomycetes > Kitasatosporales > Streptomycetaceae > Streptomyces > Streptomyces sp. NBC_00859. The sequence goes on from NZ_CP108826.1 coordinate 6,719,213, forward strand.
GTGCCGGCCGCCGGGATCGTCGCCGAGGCCATGGTCGCGCTGGTGCTGGCGGACGCGGTCGCCGAGAAGTTCGGCGGCGACAGCGTCGGCGAGACCCGCAGGAACGTCCGGTCGTTCCTCGACAACCTCCAGATCCGATGAGCGGGCCGCTGGTCGTCCTCGTCGGCCCGATGGGCGTCGGCAAGTCCACCGTCGGCGAGCTGCTCGCCGAGCGCCTCGGCGCGGCCTACCGCGACACCGACGCCGACATCGTGGCGGCCGAGGGCCGCACCATCGCCGACATCTTCGTCGACGAGGGCGAGGATCACTTCCGCGCCCTCGAACGTGCCGCGGTGCGCGACGCTGTCGCCGGACACACCGGTGTCCTGTCGCTCGGCGGCGGAGCGGTACTCGACGCGGCCACCCGCGAGCTCCTCGCCGGCCACCCCGTCGTCTACCTCTCGATGGACGTCGACGAGGCGGTCAAACGCGTCGGGCTCAATACCGCGCGCCCACTGCTCGCCGTCAACCCGCGCCGCCAGTGGCGTGAGCTGATGGAGGCCCGCCGCCCCCTGTACACCGAAGTCGCCCGTGCCGTCGTAGCCACCGACGGCCGTGTCCCCGCGGAAGTGGCCGAGGCCGTCCTCGACGCCCTGGAGCTGAGGCTCCCCGCAGGAGACGCCACCCCGCCCCCCGGCCAGGAGAAGACCGTATGACGCAGGACGCCCCCATCCGTATCCAGGTCGGCGGCACGGACGGTCACGATCCGTACGAGGTGCTGGTAGGCCGTCAGCTCCTTGCCGAGCTGCCCACGCTGATCGGTGAGCAGGCCAGGCGTGTGGCCGTACTGCACCCCGAGGCGCTGGCCGGGACCGGTGAAGCGGTCCGTCAGGACCTCGCCGACCAGGGATACGAGGCCATCGCGGTCCAGCTGCCCAACGCCGAGGAGGCCAAGACCGCCGAGGTCGCCGCCTACTGCTGGAAGGCGCTCGGCCAGACCGGATTCACCCGCACCGACGTCATCATCGGGGTCGGCGGCGGTGCGACCACCGATGTGGCCGGGTTCGTCGCCGCGACGTGGCTGCGCGGCGTGCGCTGGATCGCCGTCCCCACCACCGTGCTGGGCATGGTGGACGCGGCCGTGGGCGGCAAGACCGGTATCAACACCGCCGAGGGCAAGAACCTGGTGGGCGCCTTCCACCCGCCCGCGGGGGTGCTCTGCGACCTCGCCGCGCTCGACTCGCTCCCGGTCAACGACTACGTCTCCGGCATGGCCGAGATCATCAAGGCCGGTTTCATCGCCGACCCCGTCATCCTCGACCTCGTGGAGTCCGACCCCGAAGGGGCCCGTACGCCCGCGGGACAGCACACCGCCGAGCTGATCGAGCGGTCCATCCGGGTCAAGGCCGAGGTCGTGTCGAACGACCTCAAGGAGTCGGGCCTGCGGGAGATCCTCAACTACGGGCACACGCTCGCCCACGCGATCGAGAAGAACGAGCGCTACAAGTGGCGGCACGGGGCCGCCGTCTCGGTCGGCATGGTGTTCGCCGCCGAGCTCGGCCGCCTCGCCGGCCGCCTCGACGACGCGACCGCGGACCGGCACAGCGCCGTACTCGCGTCGGTCGGGCTGCCGCTGACGTACCGGGGCGACCAGTGGCCCAAGCTCCTGGAGACGATGAAGGTCGACAAGAAGTCCAGGGGCAACGTCCTGCGCTTCATCGTCCTCGACGGGATCGCCAAGCCGACCGTCCTGGAGGGCCCCGACCCGGCCGTCCTGCTCGCCGCGTTCGGGGAGGTCTCCGCGTGAGCCGTGTTCTCGTGCTCAACGGTCCCAACCTGGGCCGCCTGGGGTCCCGCGAGCCCGATGTCTACGGGGCGACGTCCTACGCGGGGCTTGTGGACGCCTGCACCCTGCTGGGCAAGGAGCTCGGATTCGACGTCGAGGTGCGGGAGACCAACGACGAGGGCGAGATGATCCGCTGGCTGCACGAGGCGGCCGACGGCGCGGTCCCGGTCGTGATCAACCCCGGTGCGTTCACGCACTACTCGTACGCGATGCGTGACGCGGCCGCCCAGCGCACCGCACCGCTCATCGAGGTGCACATCTCGAATCCGTACGCACGCGAGGAGTTCCGTCACAACTCCGTAATCGCTTCGGTCGCCAGCGGCACCGTCGCGGGCTTCGGTATCGGCTCCTACCGCTTGGCCCTGCGGGCGCTGGCCGGGGAACTCACGGGCTGAGGCGGGGTTTTGGACCGGCCCCGGCCGTTCACACGGTGGGGGCCGGGGAAGGTACCGTTCAGCACGAGAACCAGTCGGCTGATCGAGACGGAGTGGCACCGGATGCAGCACGCTGTGGGAGCTCCGCTGCCGCCGCCCCCTTCGGGCGCCGCAGGCTGGGCACAGGGCGCCCAGCACCCGGGGCAGCACCCGGGCTGGGTGGCGCCGAACCAGCCGGTGCCGCCCGCGCCGCCGGCTCACCAGCCGCCCCCGCCGCCGGCCCACCAGCCGCCGCAGCCGCCCTCCATGGAGACGACGGGCCACATCCAGCTGCCGCCCGGCGGTCCGGTCCCGCTGCCGGCCCCGCCGGCCGCCACCACCCCGGCGGACACCGGGAACACCACGCTCGCCGTCCTCCTCATAGGGCCGGCGGGCGCGGGCAAGACCACCGTCGCCCGGTACTGGGCGCAGAGCCGCCGGATGCCCACGTCGCACATCAGCCTCGACGACGTGCGCGAGTGGGTCTGCTCGGGCTTCGCCGACCCCCAGGGGGGCTGGAACGACCACTCCGAGGCCCAGTACCGCCTCGCCCGCCGCACCTGCGGCTTCGCCGCGCGCAATTTCCTGGCCAACGGCATCTCCTGCATCGTCGACGACGCGGTCTTCCCCGACCGCCCGGTCGTCGGCCTCGGCGGCTGGAAGCGGCACGTGGGCCCCGGCCTGCTGCCCGTCGTGCTCCTCCCTGGCCTGGAAGTCGTCCTGGAGCGCAACGCGGCCCGCAGCGGAAACCGCCGCCTCAGCGACGAGGAAGTCGCCAGGATCCATGGCCGGATGGCCGGCTGGTACGGCTCCGGGCTGCCGATCATCGACAATTCCGGCTACGACGTGGCGACCACCGCCCAGGTGCTCGACGACGTACTCGCGCGCTCCATCGCATCCCCTCCGGCCTGGTGAAGCCCCCCGGTCGGACGCGCTGAACCGGCCGATACCGGCCGCCGCTCCTACGCTCGGGGCCATGGCAGAGGTGTTTGCGGTCCGCCGGGCAAGGCTGCGTGACCGGTGCCTGGCAGCGGGCAGCGGTGCGGCGCTGGTCTCCCGCCCGGCCAACGTCCGGTATCTCGCCGGGGCGGCCCCGGCGGGCGCGGTCCTGCTGATCGGCCCCGACAGCGATGAGCTCCTCTGTCCGGCCGGGCCGGCCGGTGCCCCCCAGGACGGCCGCCCCGACGCGCAGCTGCGGCTCACGGTGCTCCCGGAGCCCGGCGGCGACCCCGCGGTGGCAGCGGCCGGACTCCTCAGTACGGCGGGCGCCACCTCGCTCGCGGTGGAGGAGCACCATCTGACCGTCGCCCGCCACCGGGCCCTGCGCTCGGTGGCGCCACGGCTGCAGCTCTCCGATCTGGCCCGCGCCGTCGACCAGCAGCGGATCATCAAGGACGAGCAGGAGATCGGCTTTCTGCGAACCGCTGGGGAGATCACCGACCAGGCGCTGGGCGAGCTGCTCGAATCGATCCTCGTGGGACGTACGGAGCGCCATCTCGCCCTGGAGCTGGAGCGCCGTCTGGTGGACCACGGGGCCGAGGGGCCGTCCTTTCCGACCTCCGTGGCCACCGGGCCCAACGCCGGGCTGAGCGGCCACCGTCCGTCGGACCGCCGGGTCGAGGAGGGGGATCTGCTCTCGGTCCGGCTCGGGGCGGTGTACCGCGGATACCGATGTGAGATCGGCCGGACCTTCGTCATCGGCACTGCGCCCGCGGACTGGCAGATCGAGCTGTACGACCTCGTCTTCGCGGCACAACGGGCTGGTCGGGAGGCACTTGTGCCCGGTGTCGCGTGCCGTGACGTGGACCGGGCGGCACGTCATGTCCTGGAGGCCGCGGGCCACGGCGGGGACCTCGGCCCGTCGACCGGGCACGGTGTGGGGCTCGAAATCGACGAGGACCCGCAGCTGGCACCTGCGGCCATGGGTAAACTGGACGCTTGCGTGCCGGTCACCGTCGAACCGGGGGTCCACCTCCCGGGCCGGGGCGGAGTCCGGATCGATGACACGCTCGTCGTACGCCCTGAGGCGGACGGCGGACCCGAGCTACTCACCATTACGACCAAGGAGCTGCTCGCCCTCTAGTGGCGCGCACCCGCGGTCCCACACACGCTGCAGTCCAGGAGAACCTCAACCGTGGCTTCCACGAACGACCTCAAGAACGGCCTGGTGCTCAAGCTCGACGGGGGCCAGCTCTGGTCCGTCGTCGAGTTCCAGCACGTCAAGCCCGGCAAGGGCCCGGCTTTTGTGCGCACCAAGCTCAAGAACGTGCTTTCCGGCAAGGTCGTCGACAAGACGTTCAACGCCGGTGTGAAGGTCGAGACGGCCACCATTGACCGGCGCGACATGCAGTTCTCGTACATGGACGGCGAGTACTTCGTCTTCATGGACATGGACACGTACGACCAGCTGATGGTCGACCGCAAGTCGGTCGGTGACGCGGCCAACTTCCTCATCGAGGGCTTCACCGCCTCCGTCGCCCAGTACGAGGGCGAGGTGCTCTACGTCGAGCTGCCGGCCGCGGTCGAGCTGACGATCCAGCACACCGACCCGGGCGTCCAGGGCGACCGTTCCACCGGTGGCACCAAGCCCGCCACCCTTGAGACCGGTTACGAGATCGGTGTCCCGCTGTTCATCACGACCGGCGAGAAGATCAAGGTCGACACGCGCTCCGGTGATTATCTCGGCCGGGTGAACAGCTAACCGTGGCTGCCCGCAACACGGCGCGCAAGCGCGCCTTCCAGATCCTCTTCGAGGCCGACCAGCGCGGGGCGTCCGTGCAGACGGTCCTCGCGGACTGGATCCGTCTCGCCCGCACCGACGACCGCCAGCCACCGGTCAGTGAGTACACGATGGACCTCGTCGAGGGGTACGCGGAGCACGCGGACCGTATCGACGAGCTCATCGCCACTTACGCGGTGGGCTGGACACTCGACCGTATGCCGGTCGTCGACCGCAACATCATCAGACTCAGCGCCCATGAGCTGGTGTGGGTCGACGGGACGCCGGACGCGGTCGTGATCGATGAAGCGGTGCAGCTCGCCAAGGAGTTCTCCACGGACGAGTCGCCCGCCTTCATCAACGGGCTGCTGGGCCGGTTCAAGGACCTCAAGCCGAGCCTGCGCCGCGACTAGTCGCGGCGGACCCGGCGCCCCGGCGCAGCACAGCACCGTCACAGGCCCGGAGCGGAAGATGAACAATCTTCTGCTCCGGGCCTGGTGCGTCGAGCGGGCCGTGCCCTAGGTTTCGCGCATGGCCGACCCCGGTGAACAGAACAGCGGCCCGGTATCCGCGGGGCCCGGCCCCGCGGACCGGCACATCCTGGACCGGCTGGGCGCACTGCGCGCGGCGGACCTGCCCGTCAGGGGTGGACGCACCATGGCGTACGTCTACGACTCCGGCCTGCCCGGCGTCGAGGAGCTGGCCAACGCCGCGGCCGCGGCGTTCGCGGGTGTCAACGGCCTCGACATGACGGCCTTCCCCAGTGTGGTCTCCCTGGAGAACGATGTCGTGGCGCGCACCGCCCGGCTGCTCGGCGGCGGCCCGGAAACCGTCGGCACTTTCACCAGCGGGGGCACCGAGAGCTGTCTGCTCGCCGTTCTCACGGCCCGCGAACACGCGCGCCGTACCCGTGGCGTCACCGAACCCGAGCTGGTGCTGCCGGAAACCGCGCACGCCGCCTTCCACAAAGCCGCAGGACTCTTCGGACTGAAGACGGTGGTCGTCCCCGTCGATCCGCTGACCTACCGGGTACGCGCAGGCGATCTGGCCGCCGCACTCACCGACCGCACGGCGCTGGTGGTGGTCTCCGCACCCTCGTACGCGCACGGGGTGACCGATCCGGTCGCCGACGCCGCCCGTGCGGCGGCCGGGCGCGGGGTGCTCTGCCACGTCGACGCGTGCATCGGCGGCTGGTACCTGGGGCATCTGCGGCTCGGCGCCGGTGCCCCGGCGGTGCCGCCGTTCGACCTCGCCGTGCCCGGAGTCACATCGCTCTCGGTCGACCTGCACAAGTACGGCTACACGGCCAAGGGTGCGTCGGTGCTGCTGTTCAGGGACGCCGGACTCCGCAGACACGGCTGGTTCGCGCACGCCTCGTGGCCCGGGTATCCGGTGGTCAACGCCACCCTCCAGGGCACCAAGCCGGCCGGGCCGCTGGCTGCCGCCTGGGCGGTGCTGGAGCGGATCGGAACCGATGGGTACACGGAGCTGTCGCTGCGCGTCCACCGGGCGGTGACAGCGCTCGTGGCGGGCGTCGGGGAGATCGACGGGCTGCGGGTGCTCGGCAGCCCGGACTCCTCGCTGCTCGCGATCGCCGCCGACGGTCCGGGCGTCGACCCGTTCGTGGTGGCGGACGAGATGCGCGGCCTCGGCTGGTACGTTCAGCCCCAGCCCGCCTTCGCGGGCTCGCCCGCCAATCTGCATCTCACGGTGACGGCGGCCATGGCGGGGGAGGAGACCGTGCGGGACCTGCTCGGCGCCCTGACGCGGGCGGTCGCCGCAGCCGCGGCGGCAGACCCCGTCGAGGCCGACCCCGCAGTGGTGGCGGCCGCCGCCGCACTCGACCCGGAGAACCTCACGTCCGACGAGGCGGCGCTGGCGCTGGCCTTCGCCGGGGTGGGCGAGCACGGGGAGCTTCCCGAGCGGATGGCGCCCGTACTCGCGGTGCTCCAGGCGCTGCCGCCGAAGCTCGCCGAACGGCTGCTTCCCGAACTCGTCGGCCGGCTCTACCGGCCCGCGGGCGGCTGAGGGCGTACGCCGGAGCGCCGAAACGCCGGAAGGGCGGCCCCTGGCATATGCGGGCCGCCCTTCGGACGTGACGTTTCTTCTGTTGAACGATCCGCGAGCGGGATCAGCCCTCGTCGTGGGCGACCGCGCGACGGGCATCCGCGTCCAGCACGCCCCAGCTGATCAGCTGCTCGGTGAGGACCGAGGGGGACTGGTCGTAGATGACGGCGAGGGTGCGCAGGTCGTCCTGGCGGATCGACAGCACCTTGCCGTTGTAGTCGCCGCGCTGGCTCTGGATCGTGGCGGCGTAGCGCTGGAGGGGCCCGGCCTTCTCCGGCGGGACGTGGGCGAGACGCTCCAGGTCCAGGACGAGCTTCGGCGGCGGCTCGGCGGCCCCGCCCGGAGTGGTCCCCGGCAGCAGCTCCTGGACCGGAACGCCGTAGAAGTCGGCCAGCTCGGCGAGGCGCTGGACGGTCACGGCGCGGTCACCACGCTCGTACGAACCCACCACCACGGCCTTCCACCGGCCCTGGGACTTCTCCTCGACACCGTGGAGGGAAAGGCCCTGCTGGGTGCGGATGGCACGGAGCTTGGCCCCGAGCTGTTTTGCGTATTCGCTGGACATATGGCTCCCGGACGCTGAGATGACCTGCGGCTCCGCCGCGCGGCTGGTAACTCACTGTGAGGTTACGCAGCGTTACTTGGATGCGTCAAGCCGAATGGTCCGGACCGGCCGCGGGACGCCCCCGGACCCTCGCGGGCCAACCGGCGGGACCGGGGCGGGAAGGCCCGGTCCGCCCCTGGTACGGTGGTTTCCGTAATCCCGACGTCCTTTAAGGTCCGTCCCGTGAGGCGGAGAAGGAGGTCCGTTTCATATGGACACCAGCAGTGCAAGCTCCAGCAGCGGTGCCGCAGGCGCCGGCGAGTCCGACGCGCGCCCCGTCCTGGAGGCCCCGGACATCGCACGGGTACTGACCCGTATCGCCCATGAGATCGTCGAGCGCGCCAAGGGCGCCGAAGACGTCGTGCTCCTCGGCATCCCCACCCGCGGTGTGTTCCTCGCCCGCAGGCTCGCGGCCAAGCTGGAGGAGATCACCGGCCGTACGATCCCGGTCGGCTCCCTGGACATCACCATGTACCGCGACGACCTGCGCATGCGGCCCGCCCGCGCGCTGGCCCGTACGGACATCCCCGCCGACGGTGTGGACGGACGCCTGGTGGTCCTCGTCGACGACGTGCTCTTCTCCGGCCGCACGATCCGTGCCGCGCTGGACGCTCTCGGCGACATCGGCCGCCCGCGCGCCGTGCAGCTCGCGGTTCTCGTCGACCGCGGCCACCGCGAGCTGCCGATCCGCGCCGACTACGTCGGCAAGAACCTCCCCACCTCGCTGCGCGAGACGGTCAAGGTCCAGCTCGCCGAGGAGGACGGCCGCGACACGGTCCTCCTCGGTACCGAGCGGTCCGCCCCGGCCGGCGGCCGTTAGCTCTCCTCCCGTACGGCCCGCGATCCGGGCCGCAGAGCTGTGCCTGCCCGCCCGACTGCCATGCCTGAATCCTCCGCGAACCTGGAGAACATCCGGATGAAGCGCCACCTCATCTCGGCCGCCGACCTCACCCGCGACGACGCCGTCCTGATCCTCGACACCGCCGAGGAGATGGCCCGGGTCGCCGACCGGCCGGTCAAGAAGCTTCCGACCCTGCGCGGACGTACCGTCGTCAACCTCTTCTTCGAGGACTCGACCCGCACCCGTATCTCCTTCGAGGCCGCGGCCAAGCGCCTCTCCGCCGACGTCATCAACTTCTCCGCGAAGGGCTCGTCGGTCTCCAAGGGCGAGTCGCTCAAGGACACCGCGCTGACTCTGGAGGCGATGGGCGCCGACGCCGTCGTCATCCGGCACGGCGCGTCCGGCGCCCCGTACCGGCTCGCGACGTCGGGCTGGATCGACGGTGCCGTCGTCAACGCGGGCGACGGTACCCATGAGCACCCGACCCAGGCCCTCCTGGACGCCTTCACCATGCGCCGCAGGCTGGTCGGCCCCGACACCGGAATCGGGCGCGACCTCGAGGGCCGGCGCATCACGATCGTGGGTGACGTGCTGCACAGCAGGGTCGCCCGGTCCAACGTCCACCTGCTGCACACGCTCGGCGCCCGGGTGACGCTGGTGGCACCGCCCACCCTGGTGCCCATCGGCGTCGAGCACTGGCCCTGCGAGATCTCGTACGACCTCGACCGGGTGCTGCCCACGTCGGACGCCGTCATGATGCTGCGCGTCCAGCGGGAGCGGATGAACGCCGCCTTCTTCCCCACCGAGCGCGAGTACTCACGCCGCTACGGCCTCGACGGCGACCGTATGGCGCGGATGCCGGAAGACTCCATCGTCATGCACCCAGGGCCGATGAACCGCGGGATGGAGATCACCGCCGACGTCGCCGACTCGGACCGCTGCACCGCCGTGGAACAGGTCGCCAACGGCGTCTCGATCCGGATGGCCGTCCTCTATCTGCTGCTGGGCGGCTCCGAGCCCGCCACGACTTCCCGTACCGAGGAGAGCAAGTAACCATGAGCAAGACCCTGATCCGTGGTGCGAAGGTGCTCGGCGGCGAGCCGCAGGACGTCCTGATCGACGGCGAGACCGTCGCGGCGGTGGGCACCGGCCTGTCCGCCGACGGCGCCGATGTCATCGAGGCGGAGGGCCGGATCCTGCTGCCCGGCCTGGTCGACCTGCACACCCACCTGCGCGAGCCGGGCCGTGAGGACTCCGAGACCGTGCTCACCGGTACCAAGGCCGCGGCGGTCGGCGGATTCACCGCCGTCCACGCCATGGCCAACACCTTCCCCGTCGCGGACACCGCGGGCGTCGTGGAGCAGGTCTGGCGCCTCGGCCGGGAGTCCGGCTACTGCGACGTGCAGCCCGTCGGCGCCGTCACCGTCGGACTGGCCGGAAAGCAGCTCGCCGAACTCGGCGCGATGCACGACTCGGCCGCCGCGGTCCGGGTCTTCTCCGACGACGGCAAGTGCGTCGACGACGCGGTGATCATGCGGCGCGCCCTGGAGTACGTGAAGGCCTTCGACGGAGTCGTCGCCCAGCACGCCCAGGAGCCCAGGCTCACCGAGGGAGCCCAGATGAACGAGGGCGTCGTCTCCTCCGAACTGGGCCTCGGCGGCTGGCCCGCCGTCGCCGAGGAGTCGATCATCGCCCGTGATGTGCTGCTCGCCGCCCATGTCGGCTCCCGGGTCCACATCTGCCACCTGTCGACCGCGGGCTCCGTGGAGCTCGTCCGCTGGGCCAAGTCCAAGGGCTGGAACGTCACCGCCGAGGTCACCCCGCACCACCTGCTGCTCACCGACGAGCTGGTCCGTACGTACAACCCGGTGTACAAGGTCAACCCGCCGCTGCGCACCGAGGCCGATGTGATGGCCCTGCGCGAGGCACTCGCCGACGGCACGATCGACTGCGTCGCCACCGACCACGCCCCGCACCCGCACGAGGACAAGGACTGCGAGTGGGCCGCGGCCGCCATGGGCATGGTGGGCCTGGAGACAGCGCTCTCGGTCGTCCAGCAGACGATGGTCGACACCGGGCTCGTCGACTGGGAGACCGTCGCCGACCGGATGTCCTTCCGCCCGGCGGCCATCGGCCGCCTCGCTGGCCACGGCCGCCCGATCGCCGCCGGTGAGCCCGCGAACCTCACGCTCGTCGACTCGGCTTACCGTGGTGAGGTGGACCCCGCAGGCTTTGCCTCCCGCAGCCGCAACACCCCCTACGAGGGCCGTGAGCTGCCGGGACGCGTCACCCACACCTTCCTGCGGGGCAGGGCAACGGTCGTGGACGGGAAGCTGGCGTGACACCTCTCATCAATCTTCACCTCGCAGCGGAGCAGAAATCGGCCGACGTCACCGACTGGGCGGGGCGTATCGGCTGGATCGTCGGCCTGCTGCTCGTCGTCGCGCTCGTCTACTGGCTGATGCGTGAGGGCTGGAAGTGGCGGGGCACGCTCCAGAGCGACCTCCCTGAGCTGCCCACCGCGCCGGACGATCCCGGTGCGGCCAGACTGGAGATGAGCGGCCGTTACCACGGCTCGACCACGGCCGGGCACTGGCTCGACCGGATCGTCGCGCACGGTCTGGGCACCCGCAGCAAGGCCGAGGTGACGCTCACGGACGCGGGTATCGACGTAGTACGCCCCGGGGCGAACGACTTCTTCATCCCGGCGGCGCGGCTCAGCGAGGCCCGGCTGGACAAGGGCATCGCAGGCAAGGTCCTCACCGAGGGCGGTCTGCTGATCATCACCTGGCACCACGGTGACCGGCTGATCGACTCGGGCTTCCGCTCCGACCGGGCGGCGGAACAGGCCTCCTGGGTCGACGCGGTCAACGCCATGTGCCGGCCGGCCGGCGGCACCGCCCCCGCAGTCACCACGGACAAGAAGACAGACAGCACCACGCACCACCCGATCACGACGGAAGGCACCGCACGATGACGATCTCCAGCCCGGGGAACGCCTCGGAGAGGAAAGCGGCGTCCCCCGCCGTACTCGTCCTGGAGGACGGCCGGTGCTTCCGCGGCCGCTCCTACGGGGCAACGGGGGAGACCTTCGGTGAAGCGGTGTTCAACACCGGCATGACCGGTTACCAGGAAACCCTCACCGATCCCTCCTACCACCGCCAGGTCGTCGTGATGACCGCCCCGCACGTGGGCAACACCGGCGTCAACGACGAGGACGACGAGTCCGCGAAGATCTGGGTCGCGGGCTACGTCGTGCGCGACCCCGCCCGTATCCCGTCGAACTGGCGCTCGCGCCGCTCCCTCGACGACGAGCTCGTCGCCCAGGGCGTCGTCGGCATCAGCGGTATCGACACCCGCGCCCTCACCCGCCATCTGCGGGAGCGCGGCGCGATGCGCGTCGGTATCTTCTCCGGCAACGCGCTGGCCGATGAGGGCATGCTCCTCGCCAAGGTCCGCCAGGCGCCCGAGATGAACGGCGCCGACCTCTCCGCAGAGGTCGCCACCACCGAGGCGTACGTGGTCCCGGCGGTCGGTGAGAAGAAGTTCACCGTCGCCGCCATCGACCTCGGCATCAAGGGCATGACCCCGCACCGGATGGCCGAGCGCGGCATCGAGGTGCACGTGCTGCCCGCGACCGCCACCGTCGACGAGGTGTACGCGGTCGCCCCCGACGGCGTGTTCCTCTCCAACGGCCCCGGCGACCCCGCCACCGCCGACCTGACGGTCATCAAGGCCGTACTGGAACGGAAGACCCCGCTCTTCGGCATCTGCTTCGGCAACCAGCTGCTCGGCCGCTCGCTCGGGTTCGGCACCTACAAGCTCAAGTACGGTCACCGCGGGATCAACCAGCCCGTCCAGGACCGTACGACGGGCAAGGTCGAGGTCACCGCGCACAACCACGGCTTCGCCGTCGACGCTCCGCTCGACCGGGTCTCCGACACCCCGTACGGCCGCGCCGAGGTCTCCCACGTCTGCCTCAACGACAACGTGGTCGAGGGGCTCCAGCTGCTCGACCAGCCGGCCTTCAGCGTCCAGTACCACCCCGAAGCCGCCGCGGGCCCGCACGACGCCGCGTACCTCTTCGACCGCTTCACGTCTTTGATGAACACAGCCCTGATGGAGGCCCAGCGTGCCTAAGCGCTCCGATATCCAGTCCGTCCTGGTCATCGGTTCCGGGCCGATCGTCATCGGCCAGGCCGCCGAGTTCGACTACTCGGGGACCCAGGCCTGCCGGGTGCTCAAGGCCGAGGGCCTGCGGGTCATCCTGGTCAACTCCAACCCGGCCACGATCATGACCGACCCGGAGATCGCCGACGCCACCTACGTCGAGCCGATCACCCCGGAGTTCGTCGAGAAGATCATCGCCAAGGAGCGCCCGGACACGCTGCTGCCGACCCTCGGCGGCCAGACGGCGCTCAACACCGCCATCTCCATGCACGAGAACGGTGTCCTGGAGAAGTACGGCGTCGAGCTGATCGGCGCCAACGTCGAGGCGATCAACAAGGGCGAGGACCGCGACCTCTTCAAGGGCGTCGTCGAGGCGGTGCGCGCGAAGATCGGCCACGGCGAGTCCGCCCGCTCGGTCATCTGCCACACGATGGACGACGTCATCGGCGGCGTCGGTGAGCTCGGCGGCTACCCGGTCGTCGTCCGCCCCTCCTTCACCATGGGCGGCGCCGGCTCCGGCTTCGCGCACAACGAGGAGGAGCTGCGCCGCATCGCGGGCCAGGGCCTGATGCTCTCGCCGACCACCGAGGTGCTCCTGGAGGAGTCCATCCTCGGCTGGAAGGAGTACGAGCTGGAGCTGATGCGCGACAAGAACGACAACGTCGTGGTGGTCTGCTCCATCGAGAACTTCGACCCGATGGGCGTGCACACCGGTGACTCGATCACCGTGGCCCCCTCGATGACCCTCACCGACCGCGAGTACCAGCGGCTGCGGGACATCGGCATCGCCATCATCCGCGAGGTCGGCGTCGACACCGGCGGCTGCAACATCCAGTTCGCCGTCAACCCCGACGACGGCCGGATCATCGTCATCGAGATGAACCCGCGGGTCTCGCGCTCGTCAGCGCTGGCATCCAAGGCGACCGGATTCCCGATCGCGAAGATCGCGGCCCGGCTCGCTGTCGGCTACACGCTGGACGAGATCCCCAACGACATCACGGAGAAGACCCCGGCGTCCTTCGAGCCGACGCTCGACTACGTCGTCGTGAAGGTGCCGCGATTCGCCTTCGAGAAGTTCCCGGCCGCCGACGCCACGCTCACCACCACCATGAAGTCGGTGGGCGAGGCCATGGCGATCGGCCGGAACTTCTCCGAGGCGCTCAACAAGGCGCTCCGCTCGCTGGAGAAGAAGGGCTCGCAGTTCACCTTCACCGGCGACCCCGGCGACAAGGCGGAGCTGCTCGAGACCGCCAAGGTCCCCACCGACGGCCGGATCAACACCGTCATGCAGGCCATGCGGGCCGGCGCGACGCCCCAGGAGGTCTTCGAAGCGACGAAGATCGACCCGTGGTTCGTCGACCAGCTGTTCCTCATCAAGGAGTACGCGGACGAGCTCGCCGCCGCCGAGAAGCTGCACCCCCAGTTGCTCGCCGACGCCAAGCGCCACGGCTTCTCCGACGCCCAGATCGCCGGCATCCGCGGCCTGCGCGAGGACGTCGTCCGTGAGGTGCGGCACGCGCTCGGTGTGCGCCCGGTCTACAAGACGGTCGACACCTGCGCCGCCGAGTTCGCCGCGAAGACCCCGTACTTCTACTCCTCCTACGACGAGGAGAGCGAGGTCGCGCCCCGCGAGAAGCCCGCGGTGATCATCCTGGGCTCCGGCCCGAACCGGATCGGCCAGGGCATCGAGTTCGACTACTCCTGTGTCCACGCCTCGTTCGCGCTCAGCGACGCGGGCTACGAGACCGTGATGGTCAACTGCAACCCCGAGACCGTCTCCACCGACTACGACACCTCCGACCGGCTCTACTTCGAGCCGCTCACCCTGGAGGACGTCCTGGAGATCGTGCACGCCGAGACGCTGGCGGGCCCCGTCGCCGGTGTCATCGTCCAGCTCGGCGGACAGACCCCGCTCGGCCTGGCGCAGGCGCTGAAGGACAACGGCGTACCGGTCGTCGGCACACCCCCCGAGGCGATCCACGCCGCGGAGGACCGCGGCGCGTTCGGCCGGGTGCTCGCCGAGGCGGGGCTGCCCGCCCCCAAGCACGGCACCGCCACCACCTTCGACGAGGCCAAGGCCATCGCCGACGAGATCGGCTACCCGGTCCTGGTCCGCCCCTCGTACGTGCTCGGCGGCCGCGGCATGGAGATCGTCTACGACGAGACCCGCCTCGCCTCGTACATCGAGGAGTCCACCGAGATCAGCCCCACCCGCCCGGTGCTGGTCGACCGCTTCCTGGACGACGCGATCGAGATCGACGTCGACGCGCTCTACGACGGCACCGAGCTCTACCTCGGCGGCGTCATGGAGCACATCGAGGAGGCCGGCATCCACTCCGGCGACTCGGCCTGCGCGCTGCCCCCGATCACCCTCGGCGGCTTCGACATCAAGCGGCTGCGGATCTCCACCGAGGCCATCGCCAAGGGCGTCGGCGTCCGCGGGCTGATCAACATCCAGTTCGCGCTGGCCGGCGACATCCTCTACGTCCTGGAGGCCAACCCGCGCGCCTCCCGTACGGTCCCCTTCACCTCGAAGGCCACCGCGGTCCCGCTGGCCAAGGCAGCGGCCCGCATCTCGCTCGGCGCGACCGTCGCCGAGCTGCGCGCCGAGGGCATGCTCCCGGCGACCGGCGACGGCGGCACCCTGCCGCAGGACGCGCCGATCTCCGTCAAGGAGGCCGTGATGCCGTGGTCGCGCTTCCGCGACATGCACGGACGCGGCGTCGACACCGTCCTCGGCCCGGAGATGCGCTCCACCGGCGAGGTCATGGGCATCGACTCGGTCTTCGGCACCGCGTACGCCAAGTCGCAGGCCGGGGCGTACGGACCGCTGCCCACCAAGGGCCGCGCGTTCATCTCGGTCGCCAACCGGGACAAGCGCTCGATGATCTTCCCGGCCCGCGAGCTGGTCGCGCACGGCTTCGAGCTGCTCGCCACCTCCGGCACCGCCGAGGTCCTGCGCCGCAACGGCATCAGCGCCACCGTGGTCCGCAAGCTCAGCGAGGGCGAGGGCCCCGGCGGTGAGCGGACCATCGTCCAGCTCATCCACGACGGCGAGGTCGACCTCATCGTCAACACCCCGTACGGCACCGGTGGCCGCCTCGACGGCTACGAGATCCGCACCGCGGCCGTGGCACGCTCGGTGCCCTGCCTCACCACGGTCCAGGCGCTCGCCGCGGCCGTCCAGGGCATCGACGCGCTCAACGGCGGCGACGTCGGCGTCCGCTCCCTGCAGGAACACGCGCGCCATCTGACCGCCGCACGCGAGGTCTAGCAGCTCACGAGGGGGACACCGGAAACGGTGTCCCCCTCTTCACGAGACCCCGTTCATGAGTTCCCGCCCGGGGGCTCGTCATGAGGAAAGCCGGATGTACAAACTCTTCTTCGACCTGGTCTTCAAGCGGATGGACCCCGAGCGCGCCCACCACCTGGCCTTCGGCTGGATCCGTGCCGCGGCGCGGACCCCGGTGCTGCGCACGTTCGCCGCGGCCGCGCTGGCTCCCCGCCACAAGGAGCTGCGTACGGAGGCCCTGGGCCTGCGCATGCACGGCCCCTTCGGCCTCGCCGCCGGTTTCGACAAGAACGCGGTCGCCATCGACGGCATGACCATGCTCGGCTTCGACCACATCGAGATCGGCACCGTCACCGCACGGCCCCAGCCGGGCAACCCCAGGAAGCGGCTCTTCCGCCTGGTGGAGGACCGCGCGCTCATCAACCGCATGGGATTCAACAACGAGGGCTCCGCGGCCGTGGCGGCCCGTCTGGCGGCCCGCAGCCCCGTCTTCAGGACCACTGTCGGCGTCAACATCGGCAAGACCAAGGTCGTCCCGGAGGACGAGGCCGTCGGCGACTACGTCGAGTCGACCGAACGGCTGGCCCGCCACGCCGACTACCTCGTCGTCAACGTGTCGTCGCCGAACACCCCCGGCCTGCGGAACCTCCAGGCCACCGAGGCGCTGCGCCCGCTGCTGACCGCCGTGCGCGAAGCGGCCGACCGTACCGTCACATCGCGGCGGGTCCCGCTCCTGGTGAAGATCGCCCCGGACCTCGCCGACGAGGATGTGGACGCCGTCGCCGACCTCGCGGTCGAGCTGGGCCTGGACGGCATCATCGCCACCAACACCACCATCGCCCGCGACGGCCTGGGCCTGCGGTCGGCCCCCGCGCTCACCGGCGAGACCGGCGGCCTCTCCGGCGCACCGCTCAAGCAGCGCTCACTGGAGGTCCTGCGCCGCCTGTACGCCCGTGTGGGCGGCGAGCTCACCCTGATCGGTGTCGGGGGCGTCGAGACGGCTGAGGACGCCTGGCAGCGGATCCTGGCGGGCGCCACGCTCGTCCAGGGCTACAGCGCCTTCATCTACCAGGGCCCGTTCTGGGCCCGTGCGGTCCACAAGGGCCTCGCGGCCCGGCTCCGCAACAGCCCGTACACGACCCTCGCCGAAGCTGTCGGCGCCGACACCCGGAAGACGGTCACCCCATGACGCCCCAGCAGTCACCCGAACCGTTCGGCGCCCGGCTGCGGCGCGCGATGGACACCCGAGGCCCGCTCTGCGTCGGCATCGACCCGCATGCCTCCCTGCTGACGTCCTGGGGCCTCAGCGACGACATCGCCGGACTGGAGCGCTTCACCCGAACGGTCGTCGGGGCACTGGCCGACCGGGTCGCCGTACTCAAGCCCCAGTCGGCGTTCTTCGAGCGGTTCGGCTCGCGCGGAATCGCGGTCCTGGAGAAGGCGGTCGGCGAGGCGCGTTCGGCGGGGGCCCTGGTGCTCATGGACGCCAAGCGCGGCGACATCGGCTCGACCATGGGCGCCTACGCCGAGACCTACCTCAGCACGGACTCGCCGCTGTTCTCGGACGCGGTCACGCTCTCGCCGTACCTCGGCTTCGGCTCGCTGCGGCCCGCCCTGGACGCGGCGGTGCTCAGCGGCTCGGGCGTCTTCGTCCTCGCGCTGACCTCCAACCCGGAAGGGGCCGAGGTCCAGCGGGCCGCGGCCGCCGGCGGCCGGCCGCTCGCCCAGCTCATGCTCGACCACATGGCCGCCGAGAACGAGGGCGCCGATCCGCTCGGGTCGGTGGGCGCCGTCGTCGGCGCGACGCTCGGCGACACGGGGGTGCGCCTGGACATCAACGGCCCGCTGCTCGCCCCAGGGATCGGGGCCCAGGGCGCGACCCCGGCGGACCTGCCGCGCGTGTTCGGCTCGGCCGTCGGCAACGTGGTGCCGAGTGTCAGCCGGGGTGTCCTGCGCCACGGGCCGGACATCGCGGCGCTGCGCGATTCGGCCGCCCGCTTCGCCGACGAAGTGCGGACGGCGGTCGCCTGACAGGACGCGGCCGGGCGATCGGCGAGGTCGGGGGCCGGGAGCGGCCGGAAACCCGGAGCGGGACGGTCAGAACCAGCCAGTTGACGTCCGGTGGGCCGAAAACCAGGGTGTTATGCCCTAAATATCCGCTCCGGCCAAGGCTGACCAGGACTTTTCGTCTGTTCTCGCTGACTGGAGCGGCCCTGGCCGCTAGTCTCCGTCGAGAGCCGACGTGCAACTGTGTTGCTCGTCGCTTCGCAGGTGTGGGGCGATCAGGTTCCTCACCGGTCCGTATCCGACAGTTCGACATCCGAGGTGACGTAGGCGTGGCTCTTCCGCCCCTTACCCCTGAACAGCGCGCAGCCGCGCTCGAAAAGGCCGCCGCGGCTCGCCGGGAGCGGGCCGAGGTCAAGAATCGACTCAAGCACTCCGGCGCCTCCCTGCACGAGGTCATCAAGCAGGGCCAGGAGAATGGCGTCATCGGGAAGATGAAGGTCTCCGCTCTCCTTGAGTCCCTGCCCGGTGTGGGCAAGGTCCGTGCCAAGCAGATCATGGAGCGGCTCGGCATCTCCGAGAGCCGCAGAGTGCGCGGTCTCGGCTCCAATCAGATCGCCTCTTTGGAGCGCGAGTTCGGTGGCGGCGCTGCCTGACGTCCCGGGCACCCCCGGGAAGCTGGAATAATCGCCGCATGGCTGCAACACCCCGGGGGACGACCCCCGTACCCCCGGACCCCCATCCGCGGTTGACCGTGCTCTCCGGCCCCTCCGGGGTCGGCAAGAGCACGGTCGTCGCCCATATGCGCAAGGTGCACCCCGAGGTATGGCTGTCGGTGTCGGCGACGACCCGTAAGCCGCGCCCCGGCGAGCGCCACGGCGTCCAGTACTTCTTCGTGGACGACGAGGAGTTCGACAAGCTCGTCGCCAATGGCGAGCTGCTCGAGTGGGCCGAGTTCGCGGGCAACCGGTACGGCACCCCGCGCCGTGCCGTCCTGGACCGCCTGGAGGCGGGAGAGCCGGTGCTCCTGGAGATCGATCTCCAGGGTGCCCGGCTCGTAAGGAATTCGATGCCCGAGGCCCAGCTGGTCTTCCTCGCTCCGCCGAGCTGGGACGAGCTGGTCCGGCGTCTCACCGGCCGTGGGACCGAGGCGCCCGATGTCATCGAACGCCGGCTGGCGGCTGCGAAGATCGAACTGGCCGCCGAGTCGGAGTTCGATACGACTCTTGTCAATACCTCCGTCGAGGATGTGGCCCGCGAGCTGCTAGCCTTGGTCAAGGTTCTTTGATTTTCACTCCATCGGAAGGCAGAGAGTGTCCTCTTCCATCACCACGCCCGAGGGCATCATCAACCCGCCGATTGATGAGCTGCTCGAGGCAACCGACTCCAAGTACAGCCTTGTGATCTACGCCGCCAAGCGCGCGCGCCAGATCAACGCGTACTACTCGCAGCTCGGCGAAGGCCTGCTGGAGTACGTCGGTCCGCTGGTGGACACTCACGTCCACGAGAAGCCCCTCTCGATCGCGCTCCGCGAGATCAACGCGGGTCTGCTGACCTCCGAGGCCATCGAAGGCCCCGCGCAGTAACGCAGACAGTGAGTTCTTTCACTCCGGGCCCGGCAGCACAGCTGCCGGGCCCGGAGTGTTTCCCGGGGTCCCCCGGGAGCCTCGTCCCGCCGGTGATGCAGCATGGGGGTGTACGAATCCGAATGCGGAGCCGGAAGCCGGGGAGACGTGGACGTGGCGGAGAAGCCGAAGGTCGTTCTGGGGGTCAGCGGAGGCATCGCCGCGTACAAGGCGTGCGAGGTGCTGCGCAGGCTGACCGAGTCCGGCCATGACGTACGGGTCGTGCCGACCGGTTCCGCGCTCCACTTCGTCGGCGCCGCGACCTGGTCGGCGCTCTCCGGCCACCCCGTGTCGACCGAGGTCTGGTCCGATGTCCATGAGGTTCCGCACGTGCGGATCGGGCAGGGCGCGGATCTGGTCCTGGTCGCCCCCGCCACCGCCGACCTGCTCGCCAAGGCCGCCCACGGCCTCGCCGACGACCTGCTGACCAACACGCTCCTCACCGCGAGATGCCCGGTGGTGTTCGCTCCGGCGATGCACACCGAGATGTGGGAGCACCCCGCCACCCAGGAGAACGTGGCCACACTGCGCCGCCGCGGGGCCGTCGTGATCGAGCCCGCGGTCGGACGTCTCACCGGTGTGGATACCGGCAAGGGCCGGCTGCCCGACCCCGGAGAGATCTTCGAGACCTGCCGCCGGGTGCTGGCCCGCGGTGTCGCGGAGCCGGACTTGGCGGGCCGCCACGTGGTCGTCAGCGCCGGCGGCACCCGCGAACCGCTCGACCCGGTCCGCTACCTGGGGAACAGGTCCTCCGGTAAGCAGGGCTACGCGCTGGCCCGTACGGCTGTCGCGCGCGGCGCCAGGGTGACGTTGATCGAGGCCAACACCGGACTGCCCGCACCTGCCGGGGCGGATGTCGTGCACGTGGGGACGGCGGTGCAGCTGCGTGAGGCGGTCCTGAAGGCCGCGGCCGATGCCGACGCGGTGGTCATGGCGGCCGCGGTGGCCGACTTCAGGCCCTCCGCCTACGCCCAGGGAAAGATCAAGAAGCGGGACGGCCAGGAGCCCGCGCCGATCGCGCTGGTCCGCAATCCGGACATCCTCGCCGAGATCTCGGCGGAGCGCGCCACGCCCGGACAGGTCGTCGTCGGATTCGCCGCCGAGACGGACGACGTCCTCTCGAACGGACGCCACAAACTGCGCCGGAAGGGTTGCGATCTGCTCGTCGTCAATGAGGTGGGGGAGCACAAAACCTTCGGCTCCGAGGAGAACGAAGCGGTGATTCTCGCAGTTGGGGGCGGGGACACCGCCGTGCCGTACGGCTCGAAGGAAGCTCTGGCCGATACGGTCTGGGATCTGGTGGTACCGAGGTTCGGGTGAATATCTTGTGACATCCACCGGGCCGGAGGAACCCGGTGAAAGGCGTTTTCCGCCCCTTTCGGGGTCCGAATGGCGTACCGCCGGATCAGTGCCTCGGGTCACACGGCTCCCACGGAGCGAGACACGTGCCCCGTTGACCGGAGGCGACCGATAAACTGGTCACGGAATGAGCCGGGCGCAGCCCCCGGCCACTCCACCCGTGATCAGCCAGCAGCCGCTGCAACCCCAGGGAGCGTTGTGTCCCGTCGTCTGTTCACCTCGGAATCTGTAACCGAGGGCCACCCTGACAAGATCGCTGACCAGATCAGCGACACGATTCTCGATGCGCTCCTCACGGAGGACCCGGCCTCGCGTGTGGCCGTGGAGACCCTGATCACCACGGGTCAGGTGCATGTGGCCGGTGAGGTCACAACGAAGGCGTACGCGCCGATCGCGCAGCTCGTGCGCGAGAAGATCCTCGAGATTGGCTACGACTCGTCGAAGAAGGGCTTCGACGGTGCTTCCTGCGGGGTTTCGGTGTCCATCGGGGCGCAGTCCCCGGACATCGCGCAGGGTGTCGACACCGCGTACGAGAAGCGGGTGGCGGCCGCGGCGGGCGATGACGACGACCTGGACAAGCAGGGCGCCGGTGACCAGGGCCTGATGTTCGGCTACGCCTGTGACGAGACGCCCGAGCTGATGCCGCTGCCGATTCATCTGGCGCACCGGCTCTCGCGCCGTCTGTCGGAGGTCCGTAAGAACGGGACCATCCCGTACCTGCGTCCCGACGGCAAGACCCAGGTCACCATCGAGTACGACGGTGACAAGGCGCTCCGCCTGGACACGGTCGTGGTCTCCTCGCAGCACGCGTCGGACATCGACCTGGACTCGCTGCTGGCCCCCGACATCCGTGAATTCGTCGTGGAGCACGTACTGTCGCAGCTGCTCGAGGACGGGATCAAGCTGGACACCGAGGGCTACCGCCTGCTGGTCAACCCCACGGGACGCTTCGAGATCGGCGGGCCGATGGGCGATGCGGGCCTGACCGGCCGCAAGATCATCATCGACACCTACGGTGGCATGGCCCGCCACGGCGGCGGCGCGTTCTCCGGCAAGGACCCGTCCAAGGTGGACCGCTCGGCTGCGTACGCGATGCGCTGGGTCGCCAAGAACGTGGTGGCCGCCGGGCTCGCCACCCGCTGTGAGGTCCAGGTCGCCTACGCGATCGGCAAGGCCGAGCCGGTCGGCCTGTTCGTCGAGACCTTCGGGACCGCCGCCACGGACGTCGAGAAGATCGAGCACGCCATCACGGACGTCTTCGACCTGCGCCCCGCCGCGATCATCCGCGACCTCGACCTGCTGCGCCCGATCTACGCCCAGACCGCCGCTTACGGTCACTTCGGCCGCGAGCTCCCCGACTTCACCTGGGAGCGCACCGACCGCGTCGACGCACTGCGCAAGGCGGCGGGTCTGTAGGCCCGCCGTTTCCTGACTCAACAGCAGCGCTGCCCGGCCCCTCCACCGCAGGTGCCGGGCAGCGCTGTGCGGTATCCCGGCTGCGCCGTATCCCGGCCTGCCGGATCGGAGGGGGACGGGTCCGCAGGCGGACGGCCTGACCCGTCACAGGCCTCGGGCTCAGTTCCGGGGGAGAGGTCGAATCCATGGCAGCACGGTCCGTTCCCGACGGGGCGGGATCAGGACGGGTCCGCAGCCGCCGCGGGCAGGGCGAGCAACTGCGCAGGGACATCCTGGACGCGGTCGGCCGTCTGCTGGACGACTGGGGCGGTATCGACAAACTCACGATACGGGCGGTGGCCCGTGAGGTCGGTGTCGCCGCCCCCAGCATCTACCTGCACTTCGCCGACAAGGCCGAGCTGGTGTGGGCGGCCCTGGAGGACAAGTACGCCGACCTCGCCGGCCGTATGCAGGCGGCTGATGCCGCTGCCGAACCACAGGACGCGCGGAACCGGCTGCGTGCGCAGATGCGGGCGTACTGCGGGTTCGCGCTGGACAACCCCGGCCACTACCGGCTGATGTTCGAGAGCCCGCAGCCGGCAGTGGCCGCGACCCGCGCCGGCCGCCATCCCTCCCGCAGGGTTTCGTCGAGTCTGCGCGAGGCCTGCGGCCGCTGTGTGGATGAGGGCTATGCGCCGGCCCTGCCGGTCGCGCAGGCCGCGCACACCCTGTGGGCCGGACTGCACGGAAACATCGCGCTGTCCCATTCGCTTCTCTCCACCGAGCCGGTGGAGACCCTCATCCTGGACGTCGCGGACGGACTGCTCGATTCCCTGGTGCCCGACAGGGCCCCGGACGGCGCACCCCGCTCTCCGGTCCCCGAGACCACGGCGTCCCGCCACATCAGAGCCATACAGTCGGGCCTGGGCGGCCACGGAGTTCCTGACCAGGGGTAACACCGCGCCGAATCAAGCGGCTTGGCTCGCGGCCGACCGATTGACGATGACCGGCGCAGGGGTCTAACGTCCGTTACTGAACTTAGTTAGGTGACTGGGGCAAGCATTTTCGTCCGCCCGTCCCCCCACCCGCGTGGCTCTCCCCGGGAGCCCGACGGAGGTTGTGACATGAAGATTTCGCTCGACTTCGACAAGTGCTGCGGGGCAGGCCAGTGCGTGCTCGCCGCGCCTGAGGTCTTCGACCAGCGTGACGACGACGGCGTCGTGATCCTGCTCGACGCCGATCCGCCCGCCGAGGAGCACGAGAACGTGCGCAGGGCCGCCGAGGTCTGTCCCGCGGCCGCGATCGAAGTACGACCGTGAACGTACCGCCGCCGGCACGGATCGTGGTGGTCGGCGCATCGGCGGCCGGGCTCGGCGTTGTGGAGGGGCTGCGGCGCGAGGGCTACACGGGCCGGCTCACCCTGATCGGGGACGAGGCCCGTCTCCCCTACGACCGGCCCCCGTTGTCCAAGCAACTGCTGACCGGCGAGTGGGGGAGTGAGCGGCTCGCACTCCGCAGCACCGAGGCCGTCGAGGCACTTGGACTCGACCTCCGGCTCGGTACCGCGGCCGTGTCCCTGGACACCCGCCGCAGGGAGGTCCGAACGGACCGGGGCGCCGCGGCCGGCTACGACGCACTGGTGGTGGCCACCGGAGCGGCCGCCCGGCGGCTGTCCGGTACCGAATCGGTCGCCGGGGTGCATGTGCTGCGCACCCTGGAGGACGCCATCGGCCTCCGCGCCGAGCTGCGCCCCGGACTCCGCCTGGTGGTCGTCGGGGCGGGCTTCCTGGGTTCGGAGGCTGCCGCTGTCGCCCGCGGGGCCGGCGCCGACGTCACGATGGTGACGGACGCGGCGCTGCCGCTCGCGGACGTGCTGGGCCCCGTGCTGGGCGCCATGCTGGCGCGCGTCCACGAGGAACACGGCGTACGGATCGTGTCCGGGTCGAGGGCCGGCACCGTACTGGCCGATCAGGGCCGCACCACCGGTGTGCGGCTGGCCGACGGCAGGATCCTCGGTGCGGACGCGGTGCTGGTCGCCATCGGGGCCGTCCCCAATATCGGCTGGCTCACCGGAAGCGGCGTACCGCTCGGGGACGGTGTCGAGTGCGACGCCACCCTCCACGCCGGATCGGGCGTGTGGGCGGCCGGTGACGTCGCCTGCTGGCCGCATCCGCGTACCCGCAGCCGGATCCGGATCGAACACCGGACCAACGCCACCGAGCAGGGCGCCGCCGTGGCCCGCAACATTCTGGCCGCGCCCGGCCGGGCCGTTCCCTTCGACCCGGTCCCCTACGTCTGGTCGGACCAGTACGGGCTCAGGCTGCAGATCTACGGCCGGACGCGAGGCGCGGACACCGTACGGATCGTGGAGGGCGCTCCGGAGGACCGCAAGCTGGTCGCGCTGTACGGGGACGGCGGACGGGTCTGCGGCGTCGTCGGCGTGAACATGCCTCGTGCGACCCGGGGTTACCGGGCGCTGGTCGCCGAGGCGGCCGTGCTGGACGAAAGGCGGGCCGCATGACGGACGACACGGATGCCAGGGCCGGTGTGGTGGGCCTGGGCATGATCGGCGGCGGGGTGGCCGTCAGTCTGGCCCGCCGGGGCCGGGCGCTCGCCGTGTACGACATCCGGCCTGACGCGTCGGCGCATCTGGCCGGCGTACCGGGGCCGCTGGGTTCCCCGGCCGAAGTCGCGGCGGCCAGCGACGTGGTGATGGTGGCGGTCGTCAACGCCGGGCAGGCCCGGGAAGTGATCGGCGGCGAGCGCGGACTGCTGTCGGCCGCCCGTCCGGGCCTGACGGTCGTACTGCTCGCCACCGTCGCGCTGCCGGTCGTCCACGAGCTGGCCGGGATGTGCGCCGAGCGCGGTGTCGGGTTTCTGGACTGCGGGGTCACACCTGGCGACCGGGCCGCGGAGAACGGCATGGTCGCCATCCTCGGCGGCGACCGGCCCACTGTGGACGCGGCCGTGCCGGTGCTGGAGGACTGGGCCAGGAAGGTCGTCCACTGCGGTCCACTCGGGGCCGGCATGGCGACCAAGATCGCCCGCAATGTCGTCACCTACGGAGGCTGGCGCAGCGTGTCCGAGGCGGCGGCCCTCGCCGGCGCCGCCGGTGTGGATCCGGAGCGGCTCGCCGAAGTGATCGACACCGCCGACCCCGAGGGCCACACACTGCTGCAGCTGTTGCGCATGCGCGGGCCCGACGGCACGCTGCCTGCGGCCGTCGGCGGGCAGATCGAGCCGCTGATGACCAAGGATCTCGACGCCGCACGTGAGTTGGCCGCTTCCCTCGGTGTGGAGGCGCCGCTGACCGACGTCGCGCGCACGCAGGTCCGCCGGACCCTGGACCTCGGCGACCGGCCGGTCCCGGCCGCGGATGACCTCCACCGCTTCGGTCTGGAGATGATGGACCGGGTCTACGGCCCCGGCTTCAGCTCGGCCGTCCCGGATACGGGCGAGCCGTTCACCGAAGAGACGGTCGACTACCTCTTCGCCCGGGTCTGGGGCCGCCCCGGCCTCTCCGTGCGGGACCGCCGGCTGCTCACTCTCGGGGTGGCCGCCACCACCGGCCGTCAGGAACTCATCCGGATCATCGCCGGTGGCGGCCTGGTCAACGACGAGCTGACACCCGATCAACTCCGGGAAGCAGCACTCCATCTGGCGGTCTACGTCGGCTGGTGCAACGGCACCGCCACCCACACCGGCATCACCGCCGCCATCGAAGCCCACACCCCCCAGCAGGAGCCGTCATGACCGAGCCTCTCGTCGACCAGCCCGTCACCCGGGCACCCGGCAAGCCCCTGGATCCTCCCGCCGAGTTCACCCAGCTGCGTGAGGACCAGCCCCTGGTCAAGGTCCGCTTCCCCAATGGTTCGACCGGCTGGCTCGCCACCCGCTTCGAAGAGGGCAGCCAGGTATTCAGCGACCCACGGCTGAGCGCGAAGCGCTGGCGCCATGACACCCCCGAGGGCGAGGTGGCGGAGGCCGGTGAGGACTCTCCGTTCGACGTGGGGTTCGTGTTCATGGACGAGCCCGAGCACGGCGCCTACCGGCGGCTGCTCTCCGGCCGCTTCACCCCCAAGGCCGTGCGGACCAAGCTCCAGCCGTATCTGGACAGGATCATCGACGAGCACCTGGATGCCATCGCCGCCGGGCCGGAGACGTTCGACTTCATCGAAGCGATGGCCCTGCCGATCCCGTGCCTGGTGATCTGTGAGCTTCTCGGTGTTCCCTACAAGGACCGCGACGGCTTCCACCACGCCACGGAGGCGATGATGGACATGGGCCGGAGCCGCGAGGAGCGCGACTCGGGCGCGAACTGGCTGGTCGGTTACATCACCGACCTGGTCGCCGAGAAGCGCCGCACCGGCGGCACCGAGGGGATTCTCGCAGAGCTGATCAACCGGGCCGACGGTGCGGACGCCGTACTGACCGACCGTCAACTGATCGGTCTCGGCGTCCTTCTGCTGTTCGCGGGTCATGACACCACGGCCGCGATGATGGGCCTCTCCACTCTGACGCTGCTGACCCACCCCGAACAGCGACAGGAGCTGGTCGAGCACCCGGAGAAGACGCGGGCCGCAGTCGAGGAGCTGATGCGCTACCTGACGATCGTCCAGTTCGGGCTCGGGCGGGTGGCCAAGGAGGACCTCGAACTCGGCGGCGCGCACATCAAGAAGGGAGAACTCGTTGTCGTCGCCATGAACGCAGCCAACCGCGACCCGCGCACGTTCGAGAACCCCGACGTCCTCGACATCGACCGCCGGATGGTGCGTCATATGGGCTTCGGCTACGGCGTCCACGCCTGCCTCGGCCAGAACGTCGCACGCGCAGAACTGACGAGTGTTCTGCCCAAGCTCTTCAAACGCTTCCCCGGCCTGAGGCTCGCCACGCCGCTGGAGGAGGTGCCGATGGACTTCACCGGCACCAACTACGGCGTCCGCAAGCTCATGGTCACCCGCTGACGGATGCCCGGCCCGCGACGACGGGCGGGGCCGGCCGGACTTCCCGCTTCCCGGCTCCGAAGGGAACCGCGAACGGCCGGGGCAGCCGGGGCTCGCAGCCCGTGACGGGAGCGGCGGCGCCGGGTGCACCCGCCGCTCAGCGGATCAGCGTGAACCGGAGCGCGGTCCCCGGCGCCGCCTGGGCAGCCGCGCTGAGGGCGGACTCCGGTACGACGCCGATCACCGGATAGCCGCCCGTCGTCGGATGGTCGTTGAGGAACACCACGGGGCGGCCGTCCGACGGCACCTGCACCGAGCCCAGGACGACGCCCTCGCTGGGGAGTTCGCCGTGCCGGGCCCGCTCCAGGGCGGGGCCATCGGTGCGCAGGCCGACGCGGTTGCTGTGCGGCGACACCCGGTATCCGGCCGTGTCCAGGGTGCGCAGGGCGGCCGGGGTGAACCAGTCGTGGCGAGGGCCCGGCCGCACCGGCAGGACCAGCGAGGCGGGAATGCCCGGCCACGGGGCGGTGTCCGCGCCCGGGGGCGGACAGCGGCCCGGCGCTGTGCCGAGCGGGAGTGTGCCGCCGTCGCGCAGCGGGGCCGGGCCCAGCCCCGAGAGCAGGTCGGCCGATCTGCTGCCCAGCACGGCGCCGGGGCACAGGCCGCCCCCGAAGGCCAGATAGCTGCGTACGCCCTGCTGCGCCGGGTGCGCTTCGAGTACCGCCCCCCGGGGCACCCGGACCGGTGCGCCCCAGGGGGCGGGCCGGCCGTCGACCGTGACCCGGCAGGGCGCGCCGCCGACAACCGCGGTCACCGCCCGGCTGGGCCGGACCGCACATCCCGTGAGCGTGGTCTCCAGTACGGCGGCGTCGGCGGGGTTGCCTGCCAGCCGGTTGGCCAGCTGCCGGGCAGGGGCGTCCAGGGCGCCCGCGCGGGGGACGCCGAGATGGGCGTACCCCGTGCGCCCTCCGTCCTGCACCGTGGTCAGGGCGCCCGCACGGACCACCTGGAGCATCGCTGTCACCGGTCGGCCTCCTCGGTACGGTTCTCCTCGGCCGCACGCGCTCCGGCAGCGAGGCGGCCCGCCGTCCCTTCGGCCGGTTCGGCCGTTTCGACGAAACGGACCCGGGTGCCCGGTGTCAGGAGCGCGGCGGGATCGCGGTCCTGGTCCCAGAGGCGGCCGGGTTCGGGCATCCGGCCGATGAGCTGCCAGCCTCCCGGCGACAGGCGCGGATACACACCGGTGTACGGACCGGCGAGCGCCAGCGATCCGGCCGGGACCCGGGTGCGCGGGGTGGCGCGGCGGGGCACCCGGAAGCGGTCGGGGAGCCCGGTCAGATAGCCGAAACCGGGAGCGAAGCCCGAGAAGGCCACCCGGAATTCCGTACCGCTGTGGATGTGGGCCACCTCGCTCACCGCCACGCCCCAGACCGACGCCACATCGGCGAGGTCCGGGCCGTCGTACACCACGGGTATCTCGACAGCGGTGCCCGCGTCACGCGGCAGCGGCGGTATCCGCCAGGTCACGAGAGACCGGGCAAGGCGTTCGGCGGTGCCGGGCGGACGGTCGGGGATGCCGTCGAGCAGGACGGTTCGGGCTCCCGGAACGATCTCGCGTACGGCAGGGAGTCCGCCGAGGGCGCGACGGCGGAGCAGTTCGGCGTGGAACGCCTCGGCCCCGGCCCCGGCGGGGAGTTCGACCAGCAGGCCGTGGCGCCCCGCGGGCAGCACCCGGATGCCGGTCCCGTGGTCCGCCCCGGCGGGGCGCGTGCCGCTCGTGCCGCCACCGTCGCCCGTGTCCGCCGGGTGGTGCGCGCCGTCCGGGACGGCCGGCCCGTTCAGACTGTTCGCGTCGTTCGCGTCGTTCGCGTCGTCGGTCACGTGAACGCCCGGACCGTGACGCCCGCTTCTTCGAGGGCCGCTCTGATCCGGCGGGCGGTGGCGGCCGCGCCGGGGGTGTCACCGTGGACGCAGAGGGAGCGGGCACCCGCCGGTACACGGCTGCCGTCCGCGGCGGTGACCGTACCGTCGACAGCCATGCGGACGGCCCGGCGCACCACCGCTGCGGCGTCCTGCACCACGGCGCCCGGTTCACGCCGCGGAACGAGTGTGCCGTGCGAGGTGTACGCGCGGTCGGCGAACGCCTCATCGACGGCGGGGAGGCCCGCGCGCCGGGCGAAGGCGAGCAGCTGTGAGCCCGGCAGTCCCAGAACGGTCAGGCCGCCGCCCGCGAGGCGGATCCCTTCGACGACCGCGGCGGCCTGCTCCTCGTCCCCGACGGCGCGGTTGTAGAGGGCGCCGTGCGGTTTGACGTACGAGACTCCCGGCCCGGCGGCGTCAGCGAAGGCCCGCAGCGCGCCGATCTGATAGGCGACCTCCGCGGCCAGTTCGCCGGGCGGCACCTCCATGGGGCGGCGCCCGAAACCGGCGAGATCCCGGTACGAGACATGGGCGCCGATGCGTACCCCCCGGGCCGCGGCGGTGTCGCACACCCGCCGCATCACGGACGCGTCTCCCGCGTGGAAACCGCAGGCCACGTTGGCGCTGGTCACACAGGACAGCAGGGCGTCGTCATCGGTGAGCTTCCACTGGCCGAAGCCCTCACCGAGGTCCGCGTTGAGATCGATCACGGGCGTACGCTAGCCAATTGTTCAACAATCTGACAAGAGGTGCCGGTCCGGGGCCGGGTTGGGTGCGCCCGCGCGGTTGCGGTTGACTTGGCGGCGCCACCCGGTGCGGGGCGGAGCGGCGGACTGACAGGGGTCGAGACATGACGGGCACAACGGGCCGGAATTCTCCGGGGCACCCGGAAGCGGCGGCGGGCGGCGCCCTCCCGGCGAGTACGGGAGCGGGAACCGCGGAGCGGGTGGCCGCGGTCCTGCGGGAGCGGATCACCGAGGGGTACTTCCCGCCCGGCAGCAGGCTGTCCGAGGAGAGTCTCAGCACCGCGCTCGCCGTCTCCCGCAACACGCTGCGGGAGGCGTTCAGGCTGCTCACCCATGAGCGGCTGCTCGAACACCGGCTGAACAGGGGCGTCTTCGTGCGTGTCCTGGCCGTCGAGGACCTCGTCGACATCTACCAGGTCAGGCTGCTGGTCGAGTGCGCGGCGCTGCGGGCGCTGGGGGAGCCGCCGTACCGTCTCGACGATCTGGAGGCGGCGGTGGCCACCGGCGAGCGGGCCGCGGCCGTGGACGAGTGGGCGGCCTGCTCCACCGCCAACATCCGGTTCCACCAGGCTCTGGCGGCGCTCGCGGGCAGCCCCCGGGTGAACGAGCTGATGCGCAACGTGCTGGCGGAGCTCCGTCTCGCCTTCCATGTGATGGCGGACCCGCGGCGTTTCCACGAGCCCTATCTCACCCGGAACAGACAGCTCGTGGACCGGCTGGCGGCCGGAGACGCGGCGGGCGCCGAACGAATGCTGGGGTTCTATCTGGAGGACTCCCGCCGGCAGCTCGCCGAGGCCTACGCGCTGCGTCTCGCCGCGGACTGAGGGTGGGCCCGGCCGTGCGGGGCGAGGGACGGACCGGGTGTGCGGCACCTCTTGTGTGTTTGTTGAACAATCGCCTAAGGTCTCGCGCAGCATCCCGTCTGATCAGGGCCTTCGGGCCCATGCGCGGAAGAAGGCCGACGCGTGATCGTTCTCCTCGGCGTGCTCGTGGTGATCCTCGGATTCGCCACGCGCCGCAATCCTCTCCTGGTGGTGGGAGCCGCCGGAATCGCGACAGGACTGCTCGGCAGGATGTCGCCGCAGGAAGTGCTGGCCGCGTTCGGCAGCAGTTTCGCCTCGTCCCGGTCCGTGACCGTCTTCGTCATCACTCTCCCGGTGATCGGTCTCCTGGAGCGCTACGGCCTTCAGGAACAGGCACGGAACCTCATCGGGAGACTCGGCAGGCTCACCACCGGCCGCTTCCTCGCGCTCTATCTGCTCATCCGCCAGCTGACCGCGTCCGTCGGCCTGACGAGCATCGGCGGCCCCGCGCAGAGCGTGCGTCCGCTGATCGCCCCGATGGCGGAGGCGGCCGCCGAGACGAGGGCGGGCGGTCCGCTGCCGCAGCGGCTGCGCGAGAAGATCCGCTCGCACGCTTCCGGCGCCGACACCATCGGGATGTTCTTCGGCGAGGACTGCTTCATAGCCATCGGCTCGATCCTGCTGATCACCGGCTTCGTCAACTCGACGTACAACCAGCATCTCGAACCGCTGAGTCTCGCCCTCTGGGCGATCCCGTCCGCGGTCTGCGCGTTTCTCATCCACGGCGCACGGCTGCTGCACCTGGACCGAGTGCTGGAGCGTGAACTGGCCGTCGTCGCCGCCGAGAACGACCGTGCCGCCCACACCACCCGCCGTTCCGAGGACCTCAAGTGATCAAGTCCGAGTACTTCTTCTGGCTGGTCGGCGCGGTCTTCCTGGTGATGGCGGCACAGATGGCGGGCGACCGGACCAACCCCAGGCGCTTCGGATCCGCGTCCTTCTGGGGCCTGTTGGGCGCCTCCTTCTTCTATTCGACCGGCGTGGTCGGCAAATCGCTTCCCGCCGAGCCGCTCGGCGTCGCCGTACTCGTACTGATCGTGCTCGGCGGCTTCGGCCTCACCGGCAAGGGAACACCGCACACACCGCCACGGGCGGAGCGGGCCGCGTCGGCCGCCCGGCTCGGCAACAAGCTGTTCCTCCCCGCCCTCACCATCCCCGTGGTCGCGATGCTCTGCGCGACGCTGCTGAAAAAGGTGGAGATCGGCGGCGAGCCGGTCCTGGAGCCGGGGTACGAGACGATCCTGGGCCTCGGTATCGGAGCCATCGCCGCACTGGCCGTCGGCATGACCGTGCTGCGCGAGCGCCGCATCACGGTCCCGGTGCACGCCGGGCGCGGCATGCTCGAATCCATGGGGTGGGCACTGGTGCTGCCCCAGCTGCTCGCTGTGCTCGGTTCCATCTTCCAGACGGCGGGCGTCGGAGACCAGGTTGGCCGGATCACCGAGGCGATCCTTCCGGACGGCCAGCGGTTCATCGCCGTGCTCGTCTACTGCTGCGGCATGGTCCTGTTCACGATCGTCATGGGCAACGCCTTCGCGGCCTTCCCCGTCATGACAGCGGCCGTGGGCTGGCCCGTCCTGGTCCAGCAGATGCACGGCAGCATCCCGGCGATCCTCGCCGTCGGGATGCTCTGCGGCTTCTGCGGCACGCTCGTCACGCCCATGGCCGCCAACTTCAACCTGGTCCCGGCCGCGCTGCTCGAACTGGACGACCAGTACGGGCCCATCAAGGCCCAACTGCCCACAGCGGCAGCCCTGCTGGTCTGCAACATCGCCGTCCTCGCCCTGTTCGCCTTCTGACCGGGCAGGCCCGCCCGGCGCGGCGAATCCCGCAGCTCCGACCCGTACCGTCCCGCACACCCCGGTACGCGCCACCGCACACGTCAGCACCGCCCAGCCCCGCACCTCAGCCCCGCACCTCAGCCCCGCACCTCAGCCCCCCATCGCCCAGCCCCGCATCACCCCGCTCAAGGAGTACCGCCATGCCCCCCACCCCGCCGGTCCAGGCCTCCGTACTGCCCAGCGAGTACGCGCGCCCGTTCGCCGAGCTGGCGCTCCACAACGTGGTGCGCGAGTATCCCAACGCCCCGGCCCACCTGTACGCGGGCCCCGAGGAGATCATCGCTCCGCGCGAGCTCCACCCCGCCTTCTACGGGTCCTACGACTGGCACTCGACCGTGCACATGCACTGGCTGCTCGTCCGGCTGCTGCGTCGCTTCGGCCCGGCCGCGGCGGGCGGATCGGACGCGCTGCCCCCGACCACGGCGGGCCGTGTCACCGATGTCCTGGACGCCCATCTGACTCCCGCCAACATCGCCGTCGAGGCGGCCTATCTGCGCCGCCGCCCGTCGTTCGAGCGGCCGTACGGCTGGGCCTGGCTCGTGGCGCTCGCCGCGGAATGCCGGGCGCTGGGCGGCGCGGCGGGCGACCGCTGGGCCGATGCCCTGGCCCCGGCAGTGGACGCTGTCGGCGACCTGCTTCTGTCCTGGCTGGCCAAGGCGACCTACCCGGTGCGCCACGGCGTCCACAACAACAGCGCCTTCGGTCTCGGCATCGTCCTGGACGCGGGCGCACGGGCCGGGCTGGCCCGGCCCGTGCTGGACGCGGTGGCCGACCGGCTGACCGGCTGGTTCGCCGGGGATCACGACGCACCGCTCCACTGGGAACCGTCGGGCCAGGACTTCCTCTCGCCGGCGCTCACGGAGGCGCACGCGATGCTGCGGGTACTGCCGGCCGCGGACTTCCCCGGCTGGCTCGCCGGGTTCGTACCGGCTCTCACCGCCGCGGACCCGTGCTCCCTGCTCACCCCGCCGGTGGTCTCCGACCACTCCGACCCGCAGATCGGGCATCTGCTCGGCCTCGCGCTGAGCCGGGCGGCGGGGCTGCGCGCGATCGCCGCCGCGCTGCCCGCGGGACCACCCAGGGAAGCGGTGGAGGAGTCCGTCGCGGCCCATCTCGCCGTCGGGCTCCCTGCCGTCTCTTCGGGCGACTTCAATTCAGACCACTGGCTGGCGACGTTCGCGGCCCTGGCGCTGGACACGGCACCGGGGCACTGAGCAGGATCACGCCCCGCCGGCCCCACCGGTGCCGGGCCGTTCGCCCAGCAGGCCCGCTGTCAGTGGGGTCTGGTAGGAATTTGGCTGTGAGCAGCGACGACGAGCAGCCGAGGAAGCCCGGCGACGGGAGTCCCGAGCAGCTTGCCCTCATCAGAGAGACCGTCCGGCGGACGGAGGTGCCCCGGGCCAAGCCACGCACCTGGCGCGGGGCCGCCCTCGCCGGGGAGCTGCCGGTGGCGAGGGTCGTGGTGAACAAGGGCGTGCTCCACCTCGACCAGTTCTTCGACTACGCCGTACCGGAAGAGCTGGACGAGGCCGCGCAGCCGGGTGTGCGGGTGCGGGTGCGGTTCGGCGCGGGAAAGCGGAACGTACGCGACGGCCGCCGTGAGGGCGGCGGTCTGATCGACGGATTCATCGTCGAGCGCCGTGCCGACTCCGACTACTCGGGACCGCTCGCCGCGCTCGCCGGCGTCGTGTCGCCCGAGCCGGTCCTCGGCCCCGCACTTCTCGGGCTCGCGAGGGCGGTCGCCGACCGGTACGCGGGCAGCCTCGCCGACGTCCTGCAACTCGCCGTTCCCCCGAGGAACGCTCGGGCCGAGGGCAAGCCGTCCCCCGAGCCGCTGGAACCACCTCCCGCCCCGGAGCCCGGCACCTGGGCCAGGTACGGACAGGGGCCCGGCTTTCTGCGTGCCCTGGCGACGGGCGGGGCACCGCGTGCCGTGTGGACCGCCCTGCCGGGACCGCACTGGCCGCAGGAGGTGGCGCTCGCCGTCGCCGCCACCCTGTCCTCCGGGCGGGGCGCGCTCGTCGTGGTGCCCGACGGCCGGACGGCTGCGCGGGTGGACGGCGCGCTCACGGCGGTCCTCGGCACCGGTCACCACGCGCTGCTCACTGCCGACGCCGGCCCGGAGAAGCGGTACCGGCAGTGGCTCGCCGTGCGGCGCGGAGCCGTGCGGGCCGTGGTCGGTACCCGGGCGGCGATGTTCGCGCCCGTCCAGGACCTGGGTCTGGCCGTCATCTGGGAGGACGGGGACGGCAGCCACAGCGAACCCCACGCACCGCTGCCGCACGCGCGCGAGGTCCTGCTGCTCCGAGCGGCGCACGACAAGTGCGCCTTCCTGCTGGGCAGTACGAGCTGCACGGTGGAGGCCGCCCAGCTCGTCGAGACCGGCTGGGCCGCCCCTCTCGTCGCGGACCGGGATCAGGTCAGGGCCGCCGCACCCCTGGTACGGACCGTGGGCGACCTCGACCTCGCACGGGACGAGGGAGCCAGGGCCGCCAGACTTCCCAGCCTCGCCTGGCAGGCCGTGCGGGACGGCTTGAAGAGCGGGCCGGTCCTGGTGCAGGTACCGCGCAGGGGCTACGTGCCGAGGCTCTCCTGCGAGCGCTGCCGCACACCCGCGCGGTGCGCGCACTGCGCCGGTCCCCTGGAGGCCCCCGACGAGAGGGCGTTGAGCTGCGGCTGGTGCGGGCGCGACGCGGCCGGATGGCACTGCATCGAGTGCGGCCATACGAGACTGCGCGCACAGATCGTGGGCGCCCGGCGGACCGCCGAGGAGCTCGGCAGGGCATTTCCCGCGGTTCCCGTGCGGACATCGGGCCGTGACCATGTGCTGGACACCGTGGACGGGCGGCCCGCCCTGGTGGTGAGCACGCCGGGCGCGGAGCCGGTCGCCGAGGGCGGTTACGCGGCGGCGCTGCTGCTCGACGGCTGGGCGATGCTCGGCCGGCCCGACCTGCGGGCGGGCGAGGAGGCGCTCCGCCGCTGGATCGACGCGGCCGCGCTGGTACGGAGCCAGAGCGAGGGCGGCACGGTGGTCGTCGTCGCCGAGCCGACGCTGCGCCCCGTCCAGGCACTGGTCCGCTGGGACCCGGCAGGGCACGCGGTACGTGAGCTCGCCGACCGGGCCGAGCTGGGTTTCCCGCCGGTCTCCCGGATGGCCGCGGTGTCCGGTCGGGCCCAGGCGCTCGAAGAGTTCCTCGACACCGTGCGGCTGCCGCACGACGCCGAGGTTCTGGGCCCCGTACCGATTGTCTCCGCCGACCCGAACAGGCCCCGCAGGCCCGGCGACCCGCCTCCGGGCGAAAGCTGGGAGCGGGCCCTGGTCCGGGTGCGGCCCGGCAGCGGCGCGGCCCTCGCCACGGCGCTCAGGACGGCACAGGCGGCGCGCCTGACGCGGGGGAGCGATCCCGTACGCATCAGGGTCGACCCGCCGGACATCGGCTGACCCGGGGCGGCCCCCGACCGGACCGGCCGCCCCGCGCACCCCCTCCAGGCCGTCGGAGCGCCCGCCGGTGCTCAGCTGCGCCTTGCGGTACCGCCTGTACGCCCGGCGGTTCACACCGGCTCCGGGCGTGCGACTGCCCCCGGCGCCGCGGCGCGAGGGGCAGTTGATGCGGGACCGGGAGCGGCGCGGGCCACGCCCGATGCCTCGTGCGTCAGCCGTTGCGCGGCCCGGGGAAGGCGCTCGGACGTGTCTCCTCGCGCAGCGAGTGGCTGCTCGCCGTCGGCTGGGGCGGCATGGAGCGCGCGGCGGGCACGGACGGCAGGCCCGGCGGCACCGGCAGTCCCTGGGGCGGAGTGCCCGCCGGGGTGCTCTCGTCGGTCGTGGGGCTCTCCGGCTCACCGGCCTCCGCGGCCGCGACGGCAGCGGCCGCCGTCGCCCTCCGGGCCCCGTACCTGCGGTGCACCGCCTGCTTGGTGACCCCGAGTGCGGAGCCCACCGCGTCCCACGAGAAGCCGAGCGATCGGTCGAAGTCCACCGCGGCTGTCACCAGGGTCTCGACGCTGTCCCGGAGTTCCTGGGCCAGGCGGACGGTCGGGGCGGGGGCCCTGCCGTAGACGACGAAGCCCGTGGAAGGGCCGGAGCGTCGCGGGCGGTAGACATTCCCCAACTGGGCGGTGAGGGTGCGGAGCGCGTCCACCTGTCGGCGTACCCGCTCGATGTCTCTGACCAACAGGTGCAGGCTGGCCCGCGCTTGGGCGTCGTGGGTTGCGTGGTCGGCCATGAACAAGCCTCTCGAACCGGCGTTGAAAAGGATCGGGCCGCGCGTACGGCCCACTCTGCTTCGGACAGTGCCCCCTGGCGTTCCCGGTGTTCCCGGAGCTCGCGGTCAGGGCTTCGATCAGTGGTTCCGGTGGGTTCCGGTCGGTGTCTGGTCGGTGTCTGGTCGGTGTTCGGGGTCGGTGTGCGGGTCGGTCTCTTCGTTTCGGTCAATCTCTCTTGACCAACGCTCCACCTGCTGTTCTGGTCACGCTGCGGGGGCGTATGGGCATATGCGAGGGGCGCGCGGCGCTGCGTACGCCCCCTCGGAGCGGGACCGTAGACTGGTGCGCTGCTCGTAGTTGTGCGCAGTCGGTCCCGAGAGGCATCCAGTGAAACTCGTCTTCGCAGGCACCCCCGAGGTCGCCGTACCCGCCCTGGACGCGCTGATCGCGTCCGGCCGGCACGAGGTGGCCGCCGTGGTGACCCGCCCGGACGCTCCGGCCGGGCGCGGCCGCAGGCTCGTGGCCAGCCCGGTCGCGGAGCGCGCCGATGAGGCCGGCATCGAGGTACTGAAACCTGCCAAACCGAGGGACGAGGAATTCCTGGCGCGGCTGCGGGAGATCGGCCCCGACTGCTGCCCGGTCGTGGCGTACGGGGCGCTGCTGCCCAGGACCGCGCTGGACGTGCCCGCCCGCGGCTGGGTGAACCTGCATTTCTCACTGCTGCCTGCCTGGCGTGGTGCGGCGCCCGTACAGCACTCGATCATCGCGGGTGACGAAGTGACCGGCGCTTCGACCTTCCTCATCGAGGAGGGGCTCGACTCGGGCCCGGTCTACGGGGTGCTCACCGAGGAGGTGCGTCCCACCGACACCAGCGGCGATCTGCTCACCCGGCTCGCCTTCGCCGGTTCGGGGCTGCTGGTGGCGACCATGGACGGTATCGAGGACGGCACCCTGCACGCGGTGGCGCAGCCTGCCGACGGGGTCTCGCTCGCCCCGAAGATCACGGTCGAGGATGCCAGGGTGGACTGGTCGGCACCCGCGATGCGGGTGGACCGCCTGGTCCGCGGCTGCACCCCCGCACCCGGAGCCTGGACCGTCTTCCGCGGCGAGCGGCTCAAGCTGGTCTCCCTCGCTCCGGTGACCGACCACACGGACCTGGCCGCCGGTGAACTGGGCGTCGCCAAGAACAGCGTGCACGTGGGCACCGGCTCGCACGCAGTGGAGCTGCTCTGGGTGCAGCCGCAGGGCAAGAAGCCGATGCGGGCGGCGGACTGGGCGCGCGGCGTGCGGATCGTCGCCGGTGAACTCCTCGGCGCGTAGCGCCCGCGCGGAGGGACGCGTCTGCCCGCGGGCCGCCCGGCGGCGGGCGGGCGCCCGGGTGAGCCGCGCCCCGCGGCGGACGTAGGCTGGACGGGTTCGTCCCTCTCACCATCAGCGGAGCACCTTTCACGTGACCGACCAGCCTCGCCGCCGTCCCGCGCAGCAGTCGAAACAGCAGTCGAAGCCCTACCGCCGTCCGCAGAAGGACCCGGTGCGGCTTCTCGCGTTCGAAGTGCTGCGGGCGGTCGACGACCGGGACGCGTACGCCAACCTCGTACTGCCGCCGCTGCTGAAGAAAGCGCGTGAGAACCCGCAGTTCGACGCCCGGGACGCGGCGCTCGCCACCGAGCTGGTGTACGGGACACTGCGCAGGCAGGGCACGTACGACGCGGTCATCTCGGCCTGCATCGACCGTCCGCTGCGGCAGGTCGATCCGCCGGTACTCGATGTGCTGGCGCTCGGTGCGCACCAGCTGCTCGGCACCCGTATCCCCACCCACGCCGCGGTCTCCGCGAGTGTGGAACTGGCCCGGGTGGTGCTCGGCGACGGGCGCGCGAAGTTCGTCAACGCAGTGCTGCGCAAGGTCGCTGCCGACGACCTCGACGGCTGGCTGGAGCGGGTCGCGCCGTCCTACGACGAGGACGCCGAGGCCCATCTGGCCGTGGTGCACTCGCACCCCCGCTGGATCGTCTCCGCGCTGTGGGACTCGCTGGGCGGTGGCCGCGCCGGAATCGAGGACCTCCTCGAAGCCGACAACGAACGCCCCGAGGTGACACTGGTCGCCAGGCCGGGCCGCTCCACCACCGAGGAGCTGACCGAGACCGTCGGCGAGGACTCCGCGCTGCCCGGCCGCTGGTCGCCGTACGCCGTCCGGCTCGCGGAGGGCGGCGAGCCCGGTGCGATCGAAGCGGTGCGCGACGGGCGGGCGGGCGTCCAGGACGAGGGCAGCCAGCTCGTCGCCGCCGCCCTCGCGAACGCACCCCTGGAGGGGCGCGACGAGCGCTGGCTCGACGGCTGCGCGGGACCCGGCGGCAAGGCCGCCCTGCTGGCCGCGCTCGCCGCGCAGCGCGGTGCCCTGCTGCTCGCGTCCGAGAAGCAGCCGCACCGGGCACGGCTCGTCGAACGGACGCTGACGGGGAACCCGGGCCCGTACCAGGTCATCGCGGCCGACGGCACCAGGCCGCCCTGGCTGCCCGGGTCCTTCGACCGGGTGCTGATGGACGTGCCCTGCACGGGACTCGGCGCACTGCGGCGCAGGCCCGAGGCGCGGTGGCGGCGGCGCCCCGAGGACCTGGAGGGGTTCGCTCCGCTCCAGCGCGGGCTGCTCCGTGAGGCGTTGAGCGCGGTACGGGTCGGCGGTGTCGTCGGATACGCGACCTGTTCTCCGCATCTCGCCGAGACGCGGATCGTGGTCGAGGACGTCCTGCGGGGCCGCGGCGGACAGCCGGTCGAGGCCGAGTGGATCGACGTCAGGCCGCTGATGCCGGGAGTCGCGGCGGTGGGCGAGGGCCCCGATGTGCAGCTGTGGCCGCATCTGCACGGCACCGACGCGATGTACCTCGCGCTGCTCCGGCGTACGGCCTGACTCCGCGGACGTACGGTAAGGTCTCGAATTTCGTGCCGGAACCGCACGGCCGGTGCCGCACGGACGCCGTATCCGACGTGGCACTGAGACGTGCGGGCCGCCGCCCCCCCCGTGCCTCGTCCGCTCCGGGACGTCGGCGCCGGGAGTCCGGCCGGCCCCTGCGGGAACAGCCGGCCCGGTCGGCACGGTTGCACCGGCCGAGGGCCGGAGCCTCATCGGTGGGGACACGGAGACGACGAGGTCGTCCGCCCCACCAGGATCCGGGCCGCCAGTATCGCGGCACGCCCGCCGCGCACCAGGACCAAGACGTATTTCTGCTGGAGGACTGTTTCATGACTGACCGGCCCTTGACGCTCATGGCCGTACACGCCCACCCCGACGACGAGGCGACAGGGACCGGAGGGGTCCTCGCGCGGTATGCGGCGGAAGGCATCCGCACGGTTCTTGTGACATGTACCGACGGCGGTTGCGGTGACGGACCGGGGGGTGTCAAGCCCGGCGGTCCCGGTCACGATCCGGCGACCGTCGCCTCGATGCGCCGTCAGGAACTCGAGGCGAGCTGTGACGTCCTGAAGGTCAGCGATCTGGAGATGCTGGACTACGCCGACTCCGGGATGATCGGCTGGCCGAGCAACGAGGCCCCCGGATCCTTCTGGCAGACCCCCGTGGAGGAAGGCGCGGCCCGCCTTGCGGAACTCATGCGGCACTACCGGCCCGATGTGGTCGTCACCTATGACGAGAACGGCTTCTACGGCCACCCCGACCACATCCAGGCCCACCGGATCACGATGGCGGCGCTGGAGATGACGGCGCTGACACCGAAGGTGTACTGGACCACGATGCCCCGCTCGATGATGAAGCGGTTCGGGGAGACCGTGCGCGAGTTCCAGGAGGACATGCCGGAGCCGGACCCCGCCGAGGCCGCCGCGATGGCCGAGATCGGCCTCCCCGACGACGAGATCACCACGTGGGTGGACACCACCGCGTTCAGCGGTCAGAAGTTCGATGCGCTGGCCGCGCACGACAGCCAGGGCGAGAACATCTTCTTCCTCAAGATGGGCAAGGAGAGGTTCGGCGAGCTGATGGGCATGGAGACCTTCGTGCGCGTCAAGGACGCCACCGGTGCGGCTCTGCCCGAGAACGACCTCTTCGCCGGACTGCGCTGATCCGCCCGTCCGGCCGGGACCCGGTTGCGTCCCGGCCGGACGAGAGCCGCTCAGCGGGACGGCCCGGCCTCCGCTGCGGGCCGCGGGCACCGGTGAATGCGAGGTTTGCGCGGTGTGTGCGGTTCCCCGGCCCGCTCCGGCCCCCGCGATGGCGGGCAACTGCGCCGGGGCATGGCAGGCTTGGGGCATGGCCGTGCAGATCAACCCCAGCATCCTGTCCGCCGACTTCTCCCGCCTCGCGGAGGAGGCGAAGGCCGTCGAAGGTGCCGACTGGCTCCACGTCGACGTGATGGACAACCACTTCGTACCCAATCTGACCCTCGGGGTCCCCGTGGTGGAAGCACTGAGCCGGGCGACGGAGACCCCGCTGGACTGCCACCTCATGATTGAGGACGCGGACCGCTGGGCGCCGCAGTACGTCGAGGCCGGCGCGGGCTCCGTCACCTTCCACGTGGAGGCCGCGGCCGCCCCTGTCCGGCTCGCGCGCGAGATCAGGGCCAAGGGGGCGCGCGCCTCCATGGCGCTGAAGCCCGCGACGCCCATCGAGCCGTACGAGGACCTGCTGCCCGAGCTCGACATGCTGCTGCTCATGACCGTGGAGCCGGGCTTCGGCGGCCAGTCCTTCCTGGACATCATGCTGCCGAAGATCCGCCGCACCCGTGAGCTGATCTCCAAGCACGGCCTCGAACTCTGGCTCCAGGTCGACGGCGGAGTCTCCGCGTCGACGATCGAGAGGTGTGCCGAGGCCGGCGCGGACGTCTTCGTGGCGGGCTCCGCGGTGTACGGCGCCGACGACCCGGCGGCGGCGGTCCGTATGCTCCGCCACCAGGCGCAGGAGACGACGCAGTCCGCGGGATGGGCCTGCGGCCACTGAGCGGCCAGCGGATGAACGCGGCCTTAGGGGTCCTTGCAGTATGCCCACGCGACCTCATCGGGCGCTCATACTGCAAGGACCCCTTACGGGGCTGATCAAGTTGTGCCGGGTCTGACAGGATGGCTGATCCGGGGAGTGAACAGCAGTAGTGAGGAGATCGCGGTGTCTGCAATGTCGGCGGGCAGATCAGCCCTGCGGATGGGACCCGCGGAGCTGGTGCAAGCGGCGGCCATGGCCCGTCGCTTCTACCTTGAGGGAAAATCCAAGATCCAGATCGCGGAGGAGTTCGGCGTCAGCCGGTTCAAGGTCGCCCGGGTTCTGGAGACGGCGCTGGAGCGTGATCTCGTACGGATCGAGATCCGGGTCCCCGCCGAGCTGGACGCCGAGCGCTCCGACGCGCTGCGCGCCCGCTACGGGCTGCGTCACGCGGTCGTCGTCGAGTCCCCGGCGGACGCGGCGGACGACGCGCCCGACCCCGAGAACCTGGGTGAGGTCGCAGCCGATCTGCTCGGCGAGCTCGTGACCGAGGGCGATGTGCTGGGGCTCGCCTGGGGGCGGTCCACCATCCATATGGCGGCCGCGCTCAATGTGCTCCCGCCGTGCACGGTGGTGCAGCTGACCGGTGTGTACGACGCGGGGACCGCCGAGCGCGGATCCGTCGAGGCGGTACGGCGGGCCGCCCAGGTGTCCGGCGGAGAGGCGCACCCCATCTACGCCCCGATGCTGCTGCCGGACCCGGCCACCGCGGCCGCGCTGCGCAACCAGACCGGCATCGCGCGCGCCTTCGAGTACTTCGACAAGGTCACCGTGGCGGCGGTGTCCATCGGCTCCTGGGAGCCGGGCATCTCGACCGTCCACGACA
Organism: Streptomyces sp. NBC_00859; assembly: GCF_045161865.1. Classification (NCBI taxonomy): domain Bacteria; kingdom Bacillati; phylum Actinomycetota; class Actinomycetes; order Kitasatosporales; family Streptomycetaceae; genus Streptomyces; species Streptomyces sp. NBC_00859. Next base: position 6,761,850 of record NZ_CP108826.1, read on the forward strand.
TGCTCAGCGACGCCGAGCGGGCGCACTACGCCTCGCTGGGGGTCGCCGCCGAGATGTCCGCACACCTCTTCGACGCCGAAGGGCGGCGGGTCGGGCGCGACCTGGGCGAGCGGTGCATCACGGTCGAGGCCGACCGGCTGCGCAGGATCCCCGAGGTCGTGGCCATCGCGGGCGGCCGGCGCAAGGCGGCGGCGATCGGGGCCGTCCTGAAGTCGGGGCTCGTGACCAGCGTGGTCACCGACACGGCGGCCGCCGACTTCCTGCTGACGGAGACCGGGCCGGGGATCCGTCCCGCGCTGGACCGCGCCGACCCCGACGGCGACTGACGCCGGGGACGAAGCTCCGGGGACCGGTGGTCAGGCCCGGCCGCGTGCCCGTTTGAAGCGGGCCAGGCCGTCGGAGAGTTCGAGCAGCGGCTCGGGATAGTCGTAGGCGGCGCGATCCGGCCCGCGGAGCTTCCACGGTTCGTGCACGGCCCCTCCGTCGAGCCCGGCGAGTTCCGGTACCCAGCGCCGGACGTACGCCCCCTGCGGGTCGTACCGCTTGCCCTGGGTCACCGGGTTGAACACCCGGTTCGGCCTGCTGTCCGTGCCGGTGCCCGCCACCCACTGCCAGTTGAGCTGGTTGTTGGCGACATCGCCGTCCACCAGCAGCTCCAGGAAGTGCCGTGCGCCCACCCGCCAGTCCACGTACAGGGTCTTCGCGAGGAAACTCGCGGTGAGCAGCCGTCCCCGGTTGTGCATCCAGCCTTCGTGGCGCAGCTGCCGCATCGCGGCGTCGACTACCGGATATCCGGTCCGCCCCTCCTTCCAGGCAGTGATCTCGCGCGCCGCGGACCGCTCGGACCGCCAGTGGTCGTGCTGCGAGCGGTAGTCGGCCGTGGACGCCGCCGGGCGGGCGGTCAGCACCTGGTGGTGGAAGTCCCGCCAGCACAGCTGCCGCACGAACGCCTCGGCGCCCGCGCCGCCCGTCCGCGACGCGTGGTGCACCAGCTCGACGGGGGAGAGGGTGCCGAAGTGCAGATGCGGCGAGAGCTTCGACGTCATGTCGCCGGCGAGGTCGTCGTGCCGGTCCTCGTACTGGGCGAGCCCGTCGCGCTGCCAGGCCGACCACCGGGTTCGGGCCTCGCGCTCGCCGCCGGCGGCGAGCCCCTCCGACACACCGGACACGCCGGCGCGGGACGGCAGCCGCTCCGACCGCGCCGCTCCGGGCACCCGCACCGTACGCGGCGGGCTCTGCACCGTGCGCAGCCGCTCGTCCGACCAGCGCCTGAAGTACGGGGTGAAGACAGCGAAGTGGTCGGACGACGCCGGCGTGACCGCGCCCGGCGGCACGGCGGTGATCACCGCGTCATGGACGCACAGCCGTCTGCCCTCCGCCTCCAGGGCGACGCTCAGCCGCTCCTCCCTGTGCTGCGCGTACGCGCTGACGCCGGCCGCCATGTGCACCTCGTCGGCACCCGTCTCCGCGGCCACCCGGCAGACCTGGGCGATCACGCTGCCCGACCGTACGACGAGCCTGCCGCCGCGCTCCCGCAGCCCCGTGTCGAGGCCGGCCAGGCAGTCGGCGAGGAACGCCCGCCGGTTGGGTGCGGCGAAGCCCGCCGCCTCGATGGCCTCGTCGAGGACGAACAGCGGTACGACCTCGTCCGCCGCGGCGAGAGCCGCGCGCAGCGGAGGGTTGTCGTGCAGGCGGAGGTTGGACGTGAACAGGGCGACCGACACGGTCATGCGCCACTCCTCGTCGGGGCTTGTCGGGGTACGGGGCAGGGACGCGGTGTGCGGGCTCGCCGCCGTATCCGGCTCCGGGCCCGCCGCGGGAGGTCAGCGGCCGCTGACACCAGGCTCGTCGGGCGCCTGGTTCCCCTCGTCGGCGGCTCTGGCGATATTGCGGGCCATACCGCCGAAGACGACGGAGTGGAAGGGCGCGACACTCCACCAGTACGCGTGTCCGAGCAGCCCCCGCGGGTGGAACAGGGCCCGCTGCCGGTAGCGGGTGCGCCCCTGGTCGTCCCGGTCCACGTACATCTCCAGCCACGCCAGCCCGGGGAGCCGCATCTCGGCGCGCAGCCGCAGCAGGCGGCCGGGCTCGATGGCCTCGACCCGCCAGAAATCCAGCGAGTCGCCGACCCTGAGCCGCTGGGCGTCCCTTCTGCCGCGACGCAGACCGACCCCGCCGGCCAGCCGGTCGAGCCAGCCGCGCACGGCCCAGGCGAGCGGGAAGGAGTACCAGCCGTTCTCGCCCCCGACGCCCTCGACGATCCGCCAGAGCGCCTCCGGGGTCGCGTTCATGGTGAGCCGGCGCCGGTCCGTGTAGAGGCTGCCGCCCGCCCAGTCGGGGTCGGTGGGAAGTGGGTCGCTGGGGGCGCCGGGAAGCGAGGCGGACGACCAGCGGGTGGTGACCTGGGCGTCCTGGACCCGCTGGAGCGCGAGCCGCAGCGCAGTGCGGAACGTGAACGGCACCCCCGGCCCGTCCGGCACGTACTGCGCGATGTCGTGTTCGCGGCACACGACTTCGTAGCGCAGCGACTCGGCCAGGGGCCGGGCGATCGAGCGCGGAACGGGGGTGACCAGCCCGATCCAGTGACTGGACAGCCCCGGCGAGAGCATCGGCACCGGCAGGATGAGCCGGTGCGGGAGCCCGGCGACCGAGGCGAAGCCGCGCATCATGTCGCGGTACGTCATGACGTCGGGACCGCCGATGTCGAAACCGCGGCTCACACCGGCGGGCATCAGGGCGCTGCCGACCAGATAGCGCAGCACGTCCCGGACGGCGATCGGCTGGATCCGGGTCCTCACCCAGCTGGGCGTGACCATGACCGGCAGCCGTTCGGTGAGATACCGCAGCATCTCGAACGACGCGGAGCCGGAGCCGATGATGACGGCGGCGCGCAGCACGGTGGCCGGCACCCCTGAGTCCAGGAGGATCCGGCCGACCTCGGCCCGCGAGCGCAGGTGGGGCGAGAGTTCCTGCTCCGGTACGCCGTCGGGGGTGAGACCGCCCAGATAGACGATGCGCCGGACCCCCGCCGCCCTGGCCTGTTCGCCGAAGATGCGGGCCGCCCTACGGTCCGTCTCCTCGAAGCCGGACCCGGACCCCAGTGCGTGCACCAGGTAGTACGCCACGTCGATGCCCCGCATGGCCGCGGCGACCGAATCCGCGTCGGTGACATCGCCCGGCACGATGTCCGCCCGCCCGGCCCAGGGGTGGTCCCGCAGCTTGCCGGGGGTCCTGGCCAGGCAGCGGACGCGGTGCCCGGCGTCGAGCAACTCGGGCGCGAGCCGGCCTCCGATGTAGCCCGTCGCCCCGGTCACCAGGCAGTTCAGTGCGGGGGAGTGCTGTGCGGGTGGCGCTTCACTGTCGCTCATGGAATCTCCGCGTCATGTCGATTTCCGCGCTGTCCGGGCTCTCAGGCTTTTCTCGTCCTTTCCCATACTTACTTCTCCCCAGGAGCTGTCCATGGCTGCGCCGGGCGGGCGGCTGTAGGCCGATCGCGTGACCGGACAGCGGTACGCGCCGATCTCACATCGGCCCGGTGGCCCGGTGGCCCGGCGTGCTGAGCCGGAGGCAGCGCCCGGGGCCCTGCGGCCGTCCGGGACCGGACGGTGACACCACCCCGGCCGCCCGGCGAGAGAAATCCGCCCCGAGGACGTCTACTGAAGTCCGGACGAGTGAAGGGCTGAAGATCCCATGACGGAAGACCCGGGCCGGCGCTGCGACGTCATCGTGATCGGCGCCGGGCTGGCCGGCCTCGCCTGCGCCGGGGATCTGTGCCGCGCGGGACTTTCCGTGAGCCTGCTTGAGGCATCGGACGCGGCCGGCGGGCGCATGCGCACGGACCGGCGCGACGGATTCCTCCTCGACCGCGGATTTCAGGTCTTCAACACGTCGTACCCCCAGGTCAAACAGCGGATGTGGCTCCGGGGGCTGCGACTGCGCGCCTTCACACCGGGGGCCCTGGTGCACACGCCTTCGGGGCGGCTGCGGTTCAGCGACCCGACCCGTCGGCCCGGCGTGGCGGTGGACCTGCTGTCGCTGCGGCCGGTCGCGGGCCGCCGCGATCTCCTGGCGCTCGGACTGCTCTCCGCACGCGACCTGCTCGGCCCGGTGGGCGCGCTGAAGCGTTCGGCGGACCGTACGACGCGCACGGCGCTCGCCGACGCCGGGATCTCGGAGGAGCTGGTGGACGGGTTCTTCCGGCCCTTCCTCTCCGGGGTCTTCCTGGAGGACGGCCTCGAAACCTCGTCGCGCTTCTTCCACCTGGTCTGGCGCAGCATGCTCAGGGGCACCCAGTGCCTGCCCGCTGCCGGGATCGGAGCCGTGCCGGGGCAGCTCGCGGGCGCCCTTCCGCCGGGGGTGCTGAGCCGGGGCACTCCTGTGCGGGCGCTCACGGAGGCGGGAGTCGAGCTGCCGGACGGCACGGAGCGGCACGCGCCCTGCGTGGTGGTCGCGGCGGGGCCGGAGGCGGCGGCCCGGCTGCTGCCCGGCCTGACCGTACCGGCCACCCGTACCGTCACCACGTACTACCACGCCACCTCGCGGCCACCCCTGCAGGAGCCGACTCTGCTCATCGACAGCGCGCAGCGGTTCCTCAACACCTGCGTGCTGAGCGAGGTCGCGCCCACCTACGCCCCGGCCGACCGCTCCCTGATCTCCACATCGGTGCTCGGCACCGGCGGGCCCGGGGAGGAGGAGCGGCTGCGCGGCGCGCTCGCCGAGGTGTATGGCGCCGACACCTCGTCCTGGGAGCTCCTCGATGCCCGCACGGTGGAAGGCGCTCTGCCCGCCATGCCCCCGCCGTGGCCGCTGAGCCGCACGACGCGGGTGGCCGCCGGGCGCTATGTGTGCGGAGACCACCGGGCCACCGGCTCCGTGCAAGGGGCACTCGCCTCCGGGGCCCGCGCGGCGCGGGAAGTGCTCGCGGACCGCGGCGGCCGGCGGGGACCGGCGTGAGGTGCCGTACCGGGGCGGGCCGAGGGTCTTGGACGAAGGTACGAGCCACCGCGGCCTGTGCCTGGCCGAAGCCACAGAACAGGGGGCGGGTATTCGCCAGGCGGGGCCCCATCGGCGATGATGGCCTAGGAGCCGCAGCCTGATCCTCTGCCGGACGGCGCTGACTTCCCGCCCGCCCATTCTGTAAAACCGCAGGTGAGAGAGTTAGTATGCGTTTCCTCAATGACCTGAAGCCGCCGTACGACTTGACGTACGACGATGTGTTCATGGTGCCGAGCCGCTCAGCTGTCGGCTCCCGTCAGGGCGTCGACCTGTCGGCCCCCGACGGAACGGGCACCACCATCCCGCTGGTCGTCGCCAACATGACGGCCATCGCGGGGCGCCGGATGGCCGAAACCGTAGCCCGGCGCGGCGGACTGGTCGTCATCCCCCAGGACATTCCGATCGAGGTCGTCACCGACGTCATCTCGTGGGTGAAGACGCGCCACCACGTGCTGGACACGCCGATCGTGCTCGCTCCTTCGCAGACCGTCGCCGACGCGCTGTCCCTGCTGCCCAAGCGCGCGCACAACGCAGGGGTCGTCGTCGACGCGGAAGGCAGGCCGGTCGGTGTCGTGACCGACGAGGACCTGGCAGGCGTCGACCGCTTCACCCAGCTGTCCGAAGTCATGTCGTCCAAGGACCTGGTGCTCCTCGACGCGGACATCGACCCGCGCGAGGCGTTCAACAGGCTCGACGGGGCCAACCGGCGCTACGCCCCCGCGGTCGACGCCGACGGGAAGCTGGTCGGCATCCTGACGCGCACCGCGGCCCTGCGTGCCACTCTCTACACCCCGGCCGTCGACGCGCAGGGCAAGCTGCGCATCGCCGCGGCCGTCGGGATCAACGGTGACGTCGCGGGCAAGGCCAAGCAGCTGCTCGACGCGGGGGCCGACACCATCGTCGTCGACACCGCGCACGGCCACCAGGAATCGATGATCGCCGCGGTCAGGGCGGTACGCGCGCTCGACCCGCAGGTGCCGATCGTCGCGGGCAACATCGTCGCGGCCGAAGGCGTACGTGACCTCATCGAGGCCGGTGCCGACATCATCAAGGTCGGTGTGGGCCCCGGCGCCATGTGCACCACGCGCATGATGACCGGCGTGGGCCGCCCGCAGTTCTCCGCCGTGCTCGAATGTGCCACGGAGGCACGGAAGTTCGGCAAGCACGTCTGGGCCGACGGTGGCGTCAGGCACCCTCGCGACGTAGCGATGGCGCTGGCGGCCGGTGCCTCGAACGTCATGATCGGTTCCTGGTTCGCCGGGACGTACGAGTCGCCGGGCGACCTCCAGCAGTCCGCAGACGGCCGCTGGTACAAGGAGTCGTTCGGGATGGCATCGGCACGCGCGGTCCGTAACCGGACGAGCGAGGAGTCGGCCTACGACCGCGCCCGTAAGGGCCTGTTCGAAGAGGGCATCTCGACCTCGCGGATGTTCCTGGACCCGGCCCGCCCGGGTGTCGAGGACCTGATCGACTCGATCATCGCGGGTGTCCGGTCCTCCTGCACCTACGCCGGTGCGAACACCCTCGAGGAGTTCGCCGAGAAGGCGATCGTCGGGGTGCAGAGCGCCGCCGGATACGCGGAGGGCAAGCCGCTGCACGCCAGCTGGGGCTGACAGGACCCGCGCCGGAGCCGGCCCACGCCCAGGCGGAGGCCGGCTCCGGCATTCACGATGCTTCGTCAAGTACCCCCGGAAGGCAGGGAACTGACGGCGCATTGGATGATTCGGCGTATGGATCGCGCCGTAACCGGGTAGCGGGAAAGGCGGAAGTACTCGGAGTACGAGCAGGGGAGGGCGCCGTGTCCCTGGCGACCCCAGTTCCGTCCGGTCCCGCATCTCACGTCGTCCACCCGCCCGGCTCCGCACCGCAACGGGCCCGCCCGTACGGCAGCCCTCGCGGAGAACTCCCGTACGTGCCGGCCCCGTCGAGGGTCGCGCCGAACGACGCCCGCGAACTCTCCCGGCTCTTCTTCGACGCACTCGGCACGGCCGATGAGGGCACGCACGCCCACCAGTACGCGCGCAACACCCTGATCGAGCTGAACCTCTCGCTGGTCCGGTTCGCGGCCACCCGCTTCCGCAGCCGCTCCGACCAGATGGAGGACATCCTCCAGGTCGGCACCATCGGGCTGATCAAGGCGATCGACCGGTTCGAGCTCTCCCGCGAAGTGGAGTTCGCGACGTTCGCGATGCCCTGCATCGTCGGCGAGATCAAGCGCTACCTACGGGACACCAGCTGGTCCGTGCACGTCCCGCGCCGCCTCCAGGAGCTGCGGATCACACTGGCCAAGGCATCCGACGAGCTGTTCCGGGGGCTGAACCGTTCCCCCACGCCCGCCGAACTGGCCCGCCACCTCGGCATGGACGAGGAGGATGTCGTCGAAGGGCTGGTCGCGGCCAACGGCTACACCGCCGGCTCGATCGAATCCACCATCGACAGCGGAGCCGAGAGCGGCGCCAGGACACTCGCGGACCGGCTGGGCGGGCCGGACAGCGGCCTGGACCTCGTCGAGAACATCACGGTGCTCAAACCCCTGATCGCCCGGCTCGGCACCAGGGACCGGGCGATTCTCCGGATGCGGTACGGAGACGAGCTGACCCAGTCGGAGATCGGGGCCGAACTGGGCATCTCGCAGATGCATGTCTCCCGGCTGCTGTCGCGGATCACCGCACAGCTGCGGACGGGGCTGCTCGGCCAGGAGTGATGCCGCCCGGACAGGGAAGCCCGGACAGGGAAGGCAGGCGCCTGCTGTCGCTCCCCGTACCGGCAGGCGCCCGGCCCGCGTGCGTCGCCCCGGAGCCCCGGCCGACGCACGCACCTCTCAGGGACTCAGCGGCGGCGCTGCCTCAGCCGACCGCAGGACCCGCCACGGGGCGCGACCAGACCGCCCGGACCGTCTTGCCGCACGGGCGCGGCCTGACCTCGACCTGACCGGCGAGACGCAGCACCATGTGCCACCCGAAACCGCCGCCTCCCGAGAAATCCGGCTCACGGGCGACGGGATGCGCCGGGCTGGCGTCGTCCATCTCCACCACCAGCACCTCCGCCTCCGTGCTCAGCCGCAGCCGCCACCAGCCCGCAGTGTGACGGGCGGCGTTGGCGACCAGCTCGGTGATCACGAGCAGGACAGCGTCGACGTCGGCCCAGGGGCAGTGCTGGGACAGAAATCTACTGGCGACATCACGCGCCGTGGCACTGTCTGCCAACGGCGAATCCATGACAACCACGGGCGGCTCCTCAGTCATCTCACTCCCGCCTACCCCGCCCGCGCCGGTCCATCACTCCTGATTCGCAGGTTCGCCCCCAGCGGAATCCGGTGCGCCGCCGCCCCGAGGCTGCCGGTGGCAGGTGCGCCGCGCCGCCCAGCAGTGCGTCAGTCACCAGCGCGCCCGCCACCAGGGCCGGCACCGCCGTGAACGGACGCGGCTCCGTGGTCTACTGCGACGACGGGACGCGCCGCTCCCGTGACGCCGTCGCACAGAAGTGAACCCACCGGCCTTGCTGAACGAGCTCGACGCACGCATCGTGCACGCCCTCGCCGAAGACGCCCGCCGCACCTTCGCGGACATCGGCTCACTCGTGGGCCTCTCCGCCCCTGCCGTGAAGCGCCGGGTGGACCGGCTGCGCGCCGACGGTGCCATCACCGGGTTCACCGTCCGGGTCGATCCCGCGGCGCTGGGCTGGGAGACCGAGGGGTTCATCGAGATCTACTGCCGGCACAACACCTCGCCCGAAGCCATCAGACGAGGACTCGAACGCAGCCCGGAGGTGGCATCGGCCTCCACCGTCACCGGGGACGCGGACGCGATCGTCCAGGTCTTCGCCTCCGACATGCGCCATTTCGAGCGGGTGCTGGAGCGCATCGCGGGCGAGCCGTTCGTCGAGCGCACCAAGTCCGTCCTGGTGCTGTCGCCCCTGCTGAGGCGGTACTCGTCGGGTTCGCCCGGCTGACCGGACCTGCCGGCCGGTGGATCCGCCCGCACGCACGCAACAGATCTCCATCAGCGCCGGTCGATACGCAACGGATCGCACGGTGATGCGCAATGGTCGTGTCTTGTCCCCGTGGAGCCGCGGAACGTACCGTCGGTCTGTCCCCAGAATCCCCTTCTGTACCGTCCGAGGTCCGACATGCCGCCGCTGCGCACCGCCCTGCTCCAGAGTTCCGGCCGTCCGGGCGACGTCGCGCGGAACCTCGCCGCGCTGGACCGGGCCGCGGGCACCGCCGCCGCCGCGGGCGCCGGGCTGCTCGTCTGCCCCGAGCTGTTCCTGACCGGATACGCGATCGGTGACGACGTACCGCGGCTGGCCGAGCCCGCTGACGGCGCGAGCGCGCGGGCCGTCGCGGACATCGCCGTACGCCACGGTGTCGCGGTGCTCTACGGCTATCCGGAGAGCCACGGCGAGCAGATCCACAACGCTGCCCAGCTGATCGGCGCCGACGGCCACCGCCTGGCCAACTACCGCAAGACGCATCTCTTCGGCTGCTTCGAGCAGAAGTGGTTCACGCCGGGGGACACCCCCGTCGTCCAGGCCGAACTGGCCGGACTCCGGATCGGGATCATGATCTGTTACGACGTGGAGTTCCCGGAGAACGTCCGCGCCCACGCTCTCGCGGGCACCGATCTGCTCCTGGTGCCCACCGCGCAGATGCACCCCTTCCAGTTCGTCGCCGAGTCGCTCGTACCGGTCCGGGCCTTCGAGAACCAGCTGTACATCGCGTACGTCAACCGCACAGGACCCGAGGGCGACTTCGAGTTCGTCGGCCTCAGCTGCCTGGCGGGCCCCGACGGAGCCGTCCGCGCCCGCGCCGGACGGGGCACGGAGCTGATCACCGGTGACGTGGACCCCGCTCTGCTGCGTACCTCGCGCGAGAACAACCCGTACCTCCGGGACCGCCGCCCGGACCTCTACACGTCCCTGGTCTGAGCCCCGCTCGCCCGCCGTCCCGCCCGAAATCTCCGCGACTTCCGCGACTTCCCTGTCTTCCGTGCAAGGAGCCCGTACCCCATGACGTCCACGGTGCCCACCACCGCCGTTCAGCACGGCGACGCCCAGCCGCCGATCACCATGTTCGGACCGGATTTCCCCTACGCCTACGACGACTTCCTCACCCACCCCGCGGGCCTCGGCCAGATACCGGCCACCGCCCACGGCACGGAGGTCGCTGTCATCGGCGGCGGCCTCTCAGGGATCATCACGGCGTACGAACTGATGAAGATGGGCCTCAGGCCGGTGGTGTACGAGGCGGACCAGATCGGCGGGCGGCTGCGTACCGTGGGGTTCGAGGGCTGCGACCCGTCGCTCACCGCGGAGCTGGGCGCGATGCGCTTCCCGCCGTCGTCCACGGCACTCCAGCACTACATCGACCTGGTGGGTCTCGAGACGAAGTCCTTCCCCAACCCGCTGGCACCCGGAACCCCTTCGACCGTCGTCGACCTCAAGGGCGAGTCGCACTACGCCACATCCGTCGACGACCTCCCGCAGGTCTACCGCGATGTCATGCACGCCTGGAACACCTGTCTGGAGGAGGGCGCCGACTTCTCCGACATGAACCGCGCCCTGCGCGAGCGCGACGTACCGCGCATCCGGGAGATCTGGTCGCGGCTCGTGGAGCGGCTGGACGACCAGACGTTCTACGGCTTCCTCTGCGGTTCCGAGGCGTTCGCCTCCTTCCGGCACCGCGAGATCTTCGGCCAGGTCGGCTTCGGCACCGGCGGCTGGGACACGGACTTCCCCAACTCCATCCTGGAGATTCTCCGGGTCGTCTACACCGAGGCGGACGATCACCACCGCGGGATCGTCGGTGGCTCGCAGCAGCTGCCGCTGCGGCTGTGGGAGCGGGAACCGCAGAAGTCCGTCCACTGGCCGTCCGGTACCTCGCTCGCATCGCTGCACGACGGGAAGCCCCGCCCCGCGGTGACCAGGCTGCACCGCACGGCGGGCAACCGGATCACGGTCACCGACGCGTCGGGCGACATACGCACCTACCCGGCCGCCGTCTTCACCGCCCAGTCCTGGATGCTGCTCTCCAAGATCGACTGCGATGACACGCTCTTCCCCATCGATCACTGGACGGCGATGGAGCGCACCCACTACATGGAGTCGTCGAAGCTGTTCGTGCCGGTCGACCGGCCCTTCTGGCTCGACGAGGCCCTGGACGACAGCGGGAACCCGACCGGCCGCGACACCATGTCGATGACGCTGACCGACCGGATGACGCGCGGCACCTACCTGCTGGACGACGGCCCGGACCGGCCGGCCACGATCTGCCTCTCGTACACCTGGTGCGACGACAGCCTCAAGTGGCTGCCGCTCTCCGCGCACGAGCGGATGGAGGTCATGCTGAAGTCGCTCGGCGAGATCTATCCGAAGGTGGACATCCGCCGCCACATCATCGGCAACCCGGTCACCGTCTCCTGGGAGGACGAGCCCTACTTCATGGGCGCCTTCAAGGCCAACCTCCCCGGCCACTACCGCTACCAGCGGCGGCTGTTCACCCACTTCATGCAGGACCGGCTCCCCGAGGACCGGCGCGGGCTGTTCCTCGCGGGCGACGACATCTCCTGGACGGCGGGCTGGGCCGAGGGCGCCGTGCAGACCGCGCTCAACGCGGTCTGGGGCGTCATGCACCACTTCGGCGGTGAGACCGACGCGGCCAACCCGGGGCCGGGCGATCTGTACGACGCGATAGCCCCGGTCGAGCTGCCGGAGGACTGAGCCTCCACGAGGGGACGAGCGGACGCGGGGGCGAGCGTGAGGGGCGGACGAGCGTGAGGGGCGGGCGGAGCCGGACCGGCTCCGTCCGCTCCCGCCTGTCCGCCCCAGCCCGTCCGCCCCCGGCAGCGCCGTCAGATACCGGCCGCGCGCGCCGCCGCGTACACCTCGGCCGCCACGTCCGTCAGTTCCCGCGCGTCACGCATCGTGCCCTGGAGGTCGAGCAGGAACTCAGTGGCCACCCCGGTCTCCGCGTGTGCCACCAGATCCTCGACGATCTGCCCGGTGCTGCCCTGGAACGGTTTGCGGTCCCCACCCGCGTACGGCTGTGCGCTGTGGGCCGCGTTGACGCGGACCGTCGCGGTCAGCGGCCGATCGCGTCCCCGTCCGGCCGCCGTGTCCTGGATCTTCCGCCAGTCATCGGCGAGTGCGCGGGCCCCGAGTGCGACGGGCATCCAGCCGTCCGCCCGGTCGACGAGCCGCCGGATCGCGCGGGGGCCGCCGGCCGGCAGCAGGACCGGGATCGGCCGGACCGGTTTGGGACCGACCTCGGCGGGGGCGATGGTGGTGAACTCCCCTGCGTACGACACCGGATCAGGGCCCCACACAGCCTGGAAGACGTCGAGCAGTTCGTCGAGGAAGGCGCCACGCCTGTCGAACGGCGCCACGGCCGCCGCCGCGTACTCGTCGCTCGACCAGCCCGTCCCGACACCGGCCGCGACCCGGCCACCGCTCGCCGCGTCGAGCGTGGCGAGGGAGCGGGCCAGCTGGAAGGGCACATGCAGCGGTGCCACCAGCACACTCGTGCCCAGCTGGGCCCGCCCGGTCGCCCCGGCGGCCAGCGTCAGGGTCACCAGGGGGTCGGCCACCGAGCGGTACTGGTCGGGCCAGGGCAGCCCCGGTACGCCGTAGAGCCCCTGGGTGGCGGGCTCCGGGAAGAGGATCCGCTCGAAGACCCACAGCGATTCGAAGCCGGTCTCCTCGGCGGCGCGGGCCACCGCCGGTACGTCACGGCCGATGGCGTACTGCTTCATCTGGGGAAGGCCGAGACCGAGCGGGATCGCCATGGTTGTACTCCTTCGATGCCGGGGTCAGCGCAGGGGAGTGAGCAGATACCGTCCGACGAGGCCGGCGTTGGCATCCATCCCGTCCCTGAACTCCTTGGCGAGCACCGGTAGTTCCCGCAGGGTCCAGAGAATCCGGGCAGCCGACCAGGCCGCCTCGCGTGCGCGTTCCAGACTCCACGATCCGATCAGATGGGTGAACGGGTCGACGATCTCCAGGAGATCGGGGCCCGGCATCAGCTCCTCGCGGATCTGTTCCTCCAGCCGCTCCAGGATGTCGCCCACCCGGTGGAAGTCCCCTTCGAGCGCGGCCGGTTCGCAGTCGAGGAGCCGGCAGCTGTCGATGACGGCGAGCGGCAGGTCATGGCCGATGTGGGCGTTGATGCCCGCGAGCGCGAACTGCAGCGGCCGCACCCCTGGATGGCGGCGGTGCTGGAAGAGCGGCCGCCAGCAGGCGGGCGGTCTGCGCCCGGCGGCCACCGCGTCGACGGCGGTCAGATAGCGCTCGGCGAACGCCACATCGAGGGTCGTGGCGTCGCGCGGATCGGGGAATTGCCGCCCCTCGATGCGACGGCCGACCTCTTCGGTGACCGTCAGATAGACGTTGTTGAAGACCGCCACCCCGTCCGTGGACGGCCAGGACGCGCGCAGGGCCCGCATCCTGGCCACCACACCGTCGACTGAGCGCCCGGCGGTTACCCCGGTCCGGGCCGCGAGTTGATCCGTCTGTGCCATGGGGGCAGCCTGGCAGCAGCGAGCTCCCGGACAGCGGCATCGCGCCCGTACTTCCTCAGAACGGGCGAAGGCCCCGTGTTCCGCACAGGGGTCGCGGACGGCCCGGCAACCTCTGGGCGGTGTCCGCGGCGTCGCGTCTTCGCACGCCAGGCGCGACGTCGCGGACACCGCCTAGGCGTCGTCGCGCGGTTCGCCGGGCGCCGGCTCGTCGCCGTCCTCGTTCTTCTCGTACGAGGAGGTGCCCGAGTCCAGCAGCGGCGTCTGCGACTTGAGATGCGGCGGTGCCATGGCCCGCAGGGCGTGATAGCCGGTGATCACCACGATGGTGCCGAGCGCGATCCCGCTGAGCTGGAAGTTGTCCGTGATCTTCAGTGAGACACCGCCGACACCGATGATGATGCCCGCGGCCGCCGGAACCAGATTCAGCGGATTGCGCAGATCCACCTTGCCGTTGATCCAGATCTGGGCGCCGAGCAGGCCGATCATGCCGTAGAGGATGACGGTGATTCCACCCAGCACGCCGCCGGGGATGGCGGCCACCACGGCACCGAACTTGGGGCAGAGGCCGAAGAGCAGCGCGAAGCAGGCGGCGGCCCAGTAGGCGGCGGTGGAGTACACCCGGGTCGCGGCCATCACGCCGATGTTCTCGGAGTACGTGGTGTTGGGGGGACCGCCGAGACCGGTGGAGAGCATGGAGGCGACACCATCGGCCGCGATGGCGGTGCCCAGCCTGTCGTCCAGGTTGGACCCGGTCATCTCGCCGACGGCCTTGACGTGCCCGGCGTTCTCGGCGATCAGCGCGATGATGACGGGGAGCGCCACCAGGATGGCCGACCACTGGAAACTCGGTGCGTGGAAGGACGGCAGTCCGACCCAGTCCGCCCGGCCCACACCGGAGAGGTCGAGGCGCCAGTGATCGGCGACCTTGCCGTCCGCGCCGACCGAGTGGATCTTCCCGAAGACCTGGTCGAACACCCAGGAGATGCCGTATCCGAACACCAGCCCCAGGAAGATCGCGATCCGGGACCAGAAGCCGCGCAGACAGACCACGGCCAGGCCGGTGAAGAGCATCACCAGGAGCGCCGTCCACTGGTCCTGGGGCCAGTAGGTGGAGGCGGTCACCGGGGCCAGGTTGAAGCCGATCAGCATGACCACCGCGCCGGTGACCACCGGCGGCATCGCCGCGTGGATGATCCGTGCGCCGAACCGCTGCACGGCGAGACCCGCCGCGAAGAGGACCGCACCCACGACGAAGACCGCACCGGTGACGGTGGCACTGCTGCCTCCGGTGGCCCGGATGGTCGCCGCGACCCCCACGAAGGAGAGCGAGCAGCCCAGGTAGCTGGGGACCCGGCCGCGGGTGGCGAGCAGGAAGATCATGGTCGCGACACCGGACATCATGATCGCGAGATTCGGGTCGAGCCCCATCAGTACGGGCGCCACGAACGACGCGCCGAACATCGCCACGACATGCTGCGCGCCGAGCCCCGCGGTACGTGGCCAGGTCAGCCGTTCGTCGGGGCGCACCACAGCCCCCGGAGCGGGGGTCCTCCCGTCGCCGTGCAAGGTCCAGCGCACGCCGAGGCCGCCCATGATCGCTCCCATTCGTTCAGTTCTCTGCTGATTCTCTGTCTCGCCTGGCAGCTGTCCGTGCGCTTTGCGGCAGAAATGGCCAGGACAATGTTAATCCGGAGCTTGGCCTTCCCCTTACCGGTGCTCACCGCCGCGCAGCCACGTCTGCGGGAGCGGCGGCGCCGGTGAACAGCTGGGCCTCCGCTGCGCTTCCCCGGCTCCGGCGCCCGCCGCCCGCCGGCCTCTCAGGGCCACGGGCCCCCGGCCTCCGCTCCGGCGGAACCGGCCTCCGTCGCCACCCTGTTCGCCGAGCGCAGCACGCCCGCTGCCAGCACCAGGCCGAACGCCAGCACCGTGACCAGGATGAAGGAACCCACCAGTGAGGTCGCGCTCGCGATCCCGCCGATCGCGGACGGGGCGACGAGCCCCGATGTGTATGTGATCGTCGCGACACCCGCGATGGCCTGGCTGGGGTTGGGGCCACTCCGCCCGGCCGCCGCGAACGCCAGCGGGACGACGACCGCGACCCCGAGTCCGATCAGCGCGAACCCGCCCATCGCCGCGAAAGGATTGTGGACCAGTACGACCAGCAGCCCGCCCAGCGTGGCCAGGACTCCGCCCGCGCGCACCGTCCGTACCGCGCCGAAGCGGTCGACCACCCGGTCCCCGACGAGTCTGGCCACCGCCATGGTGAGCGAGAAGGCGGTGGTGGATCCGGCGGCGACACCGGCCGAGGTGTCCAGGGTGTCCCGCAGGAAGACCGCCGACCAGTCGAGGCTGGCGCCCTCAGCGAAGACCGCGCAGAAACCGACAGCGCCGATGACCAGCGCGGATTTCGGCGGCAGCGCGAAGCGCGGCGGCGGTGTCTCCTCCGCCGTACCCCGCAGGTCGAGCACCCCCTGGCAGGCGGCGAGTCCCAGTACGGTGAGGGCGCCGGCGGCGATGCAGTGGTGCAGGCGGGCGTCACTGCCCAGGTGGGCGGCGAGCGTGCCCGCGGCCGACCCGATCAGCGCGCCCGCGCTCCACATGCCGTGCAGCCCGGACATGATGGAGCGGCCGAGCCGGTTCTCGGTCTCGACCCCCAGCGCGTTCATCGTCACGTCCGACATGCCGGCCGCGGCGCCGTAGAAGCACAGCGCGGCGCAGAGCGTGAGCAGGTTCGGTGCGAACGCGGGCAGCGCGAGTGCGAGAGTCCAGAGCGCGAGCAGCCCGCGCAGCGCGTTGCGCGCCCCGAACCGGTGGGCGATCGCACCGGAGACCGGCATCAGCAGCGACGCCCCGATCGCCGGGAAGGCCAGGGCGAGGCCGAGCTGCCCCGCACTCGCCCCGGTGTGCTCCTGGATCCACGGGATGCGGGTCGCGAAACTGCCGCTCACCGCGCCGTGGACGCAGAACACGGCAGCCAGGGCGTACCGTGCCCGCTTCACCGTCCGCAGGCTGAAGCCGGTCTCCCCGGTCATGCGCCCTCCCCGAGCGTCGTGTTCGCCGTCCCGTGCGGCTGCTGGGGACGGCCGTAAACTATCAGGCAGCCTGCCTGATAAATAGACCCGCTGAAGAACTCTGGAAGGATTCCGGCATGCCCGCATCCTCGATCACCGCTCGGGCCGTCAACGACCGCCGGGCCCTCGATCTGCTCCAGGGGGAAGGCCCGTTGACGGCAGGACAGCTCAAAGTCCTCACCGGTCTGTCCCGGCCGAGCATCGCCGACCTCGTGGAGCGGCTGCAGGCGGCCGGGCTGATCTCCGTCGTCGGTGAGGCGGGCGCGGACCGCCGCGGCCCGAACGCCCGGCTGTACGGGATCGTGGCCGACCGGGCCCATCTCGCCGCCCTCGACGTACGGACCGGAAGCGTCGCCGTCGTCGTCACCGACCTGCTCGGCGCGGTGCTGGCCGAGGCCACGCTGCCCGTCGGGCACGGCACAGGGCCCGGTCCCGCCGACGCCGTGGAGGAAGTGGCCGCACTGCTTGAGCGCACCGTGCGGCGGGCGGGCGCCGCCCGGCTGCACAGCGTCGGGATCGGCGCCCCTGGCCTCGTCGACCCGGCCACCGGGGAGCTCCGCTCGACCATCGGTCTGCCGGCCTGGCACCGCAGCCTCGTCGCCGCGCTGCAGGAACGGCTGCCCGCGACCGTCCTCGTCGAGAACGAGACCAACCTGGCCGCCGTCGCCGAGCAGCGCAGTGGAGCGGCCCGCGGACTCGACACCTTCGTCCTGCTCTGGCTGGGTCTCGGAGTCGGTGCCGCTGTCGTGCTCGACGGGAAGCTGCGCCGGGGTGCCTCGGGCGGGGCCGGCGAGATCGGTTTCCTCCCGGTACCCGGCGGGGGACCCCCTTCGGCCACCGACTGCGGGGACGGCTTCCACGGCCTGGCCGGCAGCGCGGCCATCTGCGCGCTCGCCGCCCGGCACGCTGTCACGGCGGTGCCGGAGCCACGGGAGCCGGCGGCGGCCGCGGCCGTACGGGCCGCGCGGTCGGCGGGACGCCGCGGCGAGGACTTCCTGGAGGCCGTAGCCGGACACGTCGCTGTCGGGGCCGCAGCCGTCGCCGCCGTGGTCGACCCGGGCTGTGTGGTGCTGGGCGGCGAAATCGGCCAGGCGGGCGGCGAGGGCCTGGCGGCCAGGGTGGAGCGGCACCTGGCCGCGCTCTCCCCGCTGCGCACCGAGGTGCGGGCGGGGAGGCTCGGCGGTGCGGCGGTGCTGCACGGTGCGCTGCTGACCGCGCGCGACGCTGCCCAGAACGACATCTTCGGCGGCTGAACGGTCACCTGCCACACGCTGTGACCGGGCCGTCGCACCCGCTGTGAGCCAGGCCACAGCAGGTAGCCCGCATGGCCGATGGCCGGACGTGGCAGACTTGTCCTGTACCAGCAGCAGCGCACTCCGGGGTCGGTGTAATTCCGAACCGGCGGTTATAGTCCGCGACCCGTCCGCATCCAGCGGGCGGTTGACCAGGTGTAATTCCTGGACCGACGGTGAAAGTCCGGATGGGAGGCAGTGCGCGGCGGGCCGTATTGGTACGTCGTAGCCGGTGGCGTGTCGTCCGGATTCCCGGATCACACCCACTCCTTTGGCCCGGCGTCCCTGTGTGGTCCCGCTCTCTGTCGTCATCGACAGGCCCCGGAGTCCGTGCCCGAAGAGGCAGGAGGACCCGGTGGCCACCGCAGCCGCTCCATCGCCGCAGGCGGTCGACGCCATGCGCCGAGCCGTCGCGCTCGCGGCGCGCGGACTCGGATCCACCAGCCCCAATCCCGTCGTAGGCTGCGTCATCCTCGACGCGTCGGGCGAGACCGTGGGCGAGGGCTTCCACCAGCGGGCCGGCGGGCCGCACGCCGAAGTGAACGCACTGGCAGCCGCGGGCGGCAGAGCGCGCGGCGGCACCGCGTACGTCACGCTGGAACCCTGCAACCACACCGGCCGGACCGGACCCTGCTCCCAGGCACTCATCGACGCCGGTGTCGCCCGTGTGGAATACGCGGTCGGCGACCCGAACCCGCAGGCCACCGGCGGCGCCGACACCCTGCGCGCGGCCGGCGCCGAAGTAGCGTCGGGCCTGCTCGCCGACGAGGCGGAAGCGGGCAACGCCGCCTGGCTCACCTCCGTACGCCTCGGCCGCCCCCACGTCACCTGGAAGTACGCGGCGACTCTCGACGGCCGGACCGCGGCCGCCGACGGAACCAGCCGCTGGATCACGTCGGCGGAGTCCCGCGCCGACGTCCACCGGCTGCGCGCCGAATCCGACGCGGTCCTCGCCGGCTCGGGCACCCTGCGCACCGACGACCCCCACCTCGCCGCCCGGGGCGTGGCGGGCGCCACCCAGCCACTGCGGGTGGTCCTGGACACCCACGCCCGCGCGCTCACCCCCACCGCCCGGGTCCTCGACGACGCGGCACCGACGCTGGTCGTCGTGGGCGAGGGTATCGCCGCCCCCCGGCTCCCCGCCGGTACCGGGGCCGAGGTGGCGCATCTGCCGTACGACGGAGCCGGTATCGCCGTCGAAGCCCTGCTGGCCGAGCTGCACGCGCGCGGTGTCCGCTCCGTACTCCTCGAGGGCGGCCCGACCCTGGCCGGCTCCTTCGTCGCCGCGGGCGCCGTCGACCGGGTCGTCGGCTACCTCGCCCCTGTTCTCCTCGGCGCGGGCCCCGCGGCCCTCGCCGACGCCGGAATCACCACCATCACCGACGCGTTGCGACTCGACGTCACCGAGACCGTCCGCATCGGCCCCGATCTGCGGATCACCGCCACCCCGAAGGAGCGCTGAGCGCCGTGTTCACCGGAATCGTCGAAGAACTGGGTGAGGTCACCGCCGTCGAGGACCTCGGCGACGCCTCCCGCTTCCGCCTGCGCGGACCGGTCGTGACCGAGGACGCCAAGCACGGCGACTCCATCGCCGTCAACGGCGTCTGTCTCACCGTGGTCGACTCCGGCGGCGGCGAGTTCACCGCCGATGTCATGGCCGAGACACTCAACCGCTCCAGCCTCGGCGCACTCGCCGCCGGCTCCCGGGTCAACCTGGAACGCCCCATGGCACTCGGCGGCCGCCTCGGCGGACACCTCGTCCAGGGACATGTGGACGGCACCGGCACCGTCGTGGAGCGCAAGCCGTCCGACCACTGGGAGATCGTGCGGATCGCACTCCCGGACGGGCTCTCGCGTTACGTCGTCGAGAAGGGCTCCATCACGGTCGACGGTGTCAGCCTCACCGTCGTCGACGCCGGACCGGACTACTTCACCATCAGCCTCATCCCCACCACCCTCGCCCTGACCACGCTCGGCATCAAGCAGCCTGGCGACCCGGTCAACCTCGAAGTGGACGTACTCGCCAAGTACGTCGAGCGGCTGCTCGGAGCCGACGGCGCGCGCCCCGCACCCGACCCGGAGGGACCGCTGAAGTGAGCGCACTGACCTGGCTGAACACCGAGGCGTTCACCGTCATCGGCCAGCACATCCTGTGGTCCGACATGATCGGCAACACCATCGGGCTCATCGCGCTCGCCCTCGGCTGGCGCCGCTCCATCCTGACCTGGCCCGCGCAGTTCCTGTCCGGCGTCATCCTCGTCGGGGCGTACTCCACCGCCCATCTCAGTGGCGGCGTCGGCAAACAGCTGCTGGTCATCGGGGTGGCCCTCTGGGGCTGGCGGGCCTGGACCCGTGGCAGGCAGCAGGCCCAGGACGGCAGCATCGCCGTGCGGTTCGCCACCTGGCGTGAACGCGGACTGCTGCTGGCGGGCGCGGTGGCCGGCACGGTCGCCGTCGCCGCCCTCTTCCTGGCCGTGCCCTCCCTCTCCTGGAGCCCGTGGGCCGACGCCTACATATTCGTCGGCACCCTGGTCGCGATGGTCGCCCAGGCGCGCGGGCTCGTCGAATTCTGGTTCGCGTGGCTGCTCGTCGACCTCGTCGGTGTGCCCCTCGCCTTCCACAGCGGCCTGGCCTTCTCCGGCCTGGTCTACGTGGTCTACTTCGCGCTCGTCCTCTGGGGCATGCGCGACTGGTGGCTCCGCTCCCGTACGAGCGTCAAGCCCGCCCTGGAAGGAGCAGCAGCATGACTGCCGAGCCCGTCTGGTACTCGACCGACAACACCGAGGACCTCTCCCTCGACCCCGTGGAGCAGGCTGTACGCGACATCGCGGCGGGCCGGCCCGTGGTGGTCGTCGACGACGAGAACCGCGAGAACGAGGGCGACCTCGTCATCGCCGCCGAGAAGGCCACCCCTGAGATCGTCGCGTTCATGATGAGCGAGTGCCGGGGGCTGATCTGCGCGCCCATGGAGGGCGACGAGCTGACCAGGCTCGACCTCCCGCAGATGGTCGAGAACAACACCGAGTCGATGAAGACGGCCTTCACCGTCTCCGTCGACGCGGGCGCGGCGCACGGCGTCACCACCGGCATCTCCGCCGCCGACCGTGCCACCACCCTGCGGCTGCTCGCCGACGGCCGCGCCGGCGCGGAGGACTTCGTACGCCCCGGGCATGTCTTCCCGCTGCGGGCCAAGCCGGGCGGGGTCCTCGTGCGCAACGGTCACACCGAGGCGGCGGTCGACCTCGCCCGGCTCGCCGGTCTGCGCCCCGCGGGCGCGATCGTCGAGATCGCGGGGGAGGACGGGGTGATGCTGCGGCTGCCCGAGCTGATCCCGTTCGCGCGCAAGCACGGCCTCACGATCATCTCCATCGAGGACCTGATCGCCTACCGCCGCAGCTCCGAACCCCGGGTCCGCCGCGAGGCGACCGTCCGCCTCCCCACCTCCTACGGCGAGTTCACCGCGTACGGCTACCGCTCCATCGCCGACGGCATCGAGCACGTCGCCCTGGTCCACGGGGAGATCGGGGACGGCGAGGACGTCCTGGTGCGGATCCACTCCGAGTGCCTCACCGGCGACATCTTCCACTCGCAGCGCTGCGACTGCGGACCCCAGCTGGAAGCCTCCATGGAGCGCATCACCACGGAGGGGCGCGGCGTGGTCGTCTACCTCCGCGGCCACGAGGGGCGCGGCATCGGGCTGCTCTCCAAGCTGCGCGCCTACGAGCTGCAGGAGCGCGGCCGCGACACCCTGGACGCCAACCTGGAACTCGGGCTGCCCGCCGACGCCCGCGACTACGGCGCCGGAGCCCAGATCCTGGCGGACCTCGGGGTGCACAGCCTGCGGCTGATGACCAACAACCCCGAGAAGACCGCCGCACTCGTCCGGCACGGTCTGGACGTCACCGGCCGGGAATCGATGCCCGTCCAGGCGGGCGAGCACAACCTCCGGTACCTGCGGACCAAGCGGGACCGGATGGGACACGATCTGCCGTGGCTGGACACCAAGTCCGCCTGCGGCAACCAGTAAGAAGCAAAAGGGAGAGACAGACATGAGCGGCAAGGGCGCACCCGAACTCACCGTGAAGAACTGCGGCGACCTGCGCGTGGCCGTCATCGCGGCCCAGTGGCACGAGAAGGTCATGGACGGCCTCGTCGACGGCGCGCTGCGCGCCCTGGGCGAGCTCGGCATCGACGAACCGACCCTGCTGCGGGTGCCGGGCAGCTTCGAGCTCCCGGTGGTCGCCAAGGTCCTCGCCGGCCGTGGTTACGACGCGATCGTCGCTCTCGGCGTGGTCATCCGGGGCGGCACCCCGCACTTTGACTACGTCTGCCAGGGCGTGACGGTCGGTCTCACCCAGGTCTCGGTCGAGACCGGTGTCCCGATCGGATTCGGGGTGCTGACCTGCGACACCGAGCAGCAGGCGCTGGACCGGGCAGGCCTCGAAGGCTCCAACGAGGACAAGGGGCACGAAGCGGTCACCGCGGCCGTCGCCACCGCGACCACACTGCGCACGGTCAGCGAACCCTGGCGCTGAGTGGAGACGCAGACCCCGTACTCTTAGCAGCATCATGGCGAACAAAACCTTCGAAGAGCTCTTCTCCGAGCTCCAGCTCAAGGCCGCCAACGGCGACCCTTCCACATCCCGCACCGCCGAACTGGTGGGCAAGGGCGTGCATGCCATCGGCAAGAAGGTCGTCGAGGAGGCAGCCGAGGTGTGGATGGCAGCCGAGCACGAGGGTAAGGAGGCCGCCGCCGAGGAGATCTCGCAGCTGCTGTACCACGTCCAGGTGATGATGGTCGCCCGCGGGATCTCGCTCGACGACGTCTACGCCCATCTCTGAGCACCTGCCCACGCGCCCCCTTTTTCCGTACATCCAGTCCCGCCATACCCCTGCCCCGCCACTCCGCACGAAGGAAGCCGACCTCATGCTGCGCATCGCCGTCCCCAACAAGGGTTCACTCTCCGGGCCTGCGATGGCGATGCTCCATGAGGCCGGCTACCAGCAGCGCAAGGAGTCCAAGGAGCTCGTCCTCGTCGACCCGGAGAACCAGGTCGAGTTCTTCTACCTGCGCCCGCGCGACATCGCGATCTATGTCAGCTCCGGCAAGCTCGACATCGGCATCACCGGGCGCGACCTGCTCCTCGACTCCGGGGCCGAGGCCGAGGAGATCCTCCAGCTCGGCTTCGCCCGTTCCACCTTCCGCTACGCCACCAAGCCCGGCACCGCGAAGGGTCCCGAGGACTTCGGCGGCCTGACGATCGCGACCTCGTACGAGGGAATCGTCGCCAGGGCCCTGGCCGACCAGGGTGTCGAAGCATCCGTCGTCCACCTCGACGGTGCGGTCGAGACGGCGATCGAGCTGGGCGTCGCCCAGATCATCGCGGACGTCGTGGAGACCGGCACCTCGCTGCGGAACGCCGGGCTCGAAGTGATCGGCGAACCGATCATGAAGTCCGAGGCCGTCGTCATCCGGCGTGTCGGTGCCGAGGCCGAAGAGCCCAAGGTCCAGCAGTTCCTGCGCCGTCTCCAGGGAGTCCTGGTGGCACGGAGCTACGTGATGATGGACTACGACTGCCGGGTCGAGCACCTGGAGCAGGCCGTGGCCCTGACCCCGGGTCTGGAGTCGCCGACCATCTCCCCGCTGCACCACGAGGGATGGGTCGCCGTCCGCTCCATGGTCGCGGCGAAGGAGGCCCAGCGGATCATGGACGACCTCTACGCACTCGGCGCCCGCGCCATCCTCACCACGGCCATCCACGCCTGCCGTCTCTGACCAGCACGTCCGACCAGCCCGAAGGACGCACGGACATGACCGCCCCCGAAGTTCCCGCCCTCCCGGTCACCTTCAGGCCGACCCGGACCCGGGTGGTGCTGCTGACCGTGGGGACGGTCATGTTCGTCGTCCTCACCATCGTCTCCCTGATGCTGGAGACCCTGACCCCCGGTGAGCGCGTCTCGTTCATCTTCACCGCGGCGGTCTTCTTCGGGGTACTGGCTCTGCTCAGCCGCCCCAAGGTCGTCGCGGACGAGGACGGCGTCACCGTCGTCAATCTCACATCCAGGCGCCGGCTGGCCTGGCCGGAGATCCTGCACGTGAATCTGCGCCCCGGTGACGCCTGGGTCTTTCTCGACCTCAGCGACGGCACCAGCCTTCCCGCCCTCGGCATCCAGCCCGGTATCGCCAAGGCCCAGGCGATCCGCGACGCCCGCGCGCTGCGCGCCCTGGCCGACTCGCGAGGCCCGGCCACGACCGGCCGCACCGCCGCGGAATCGTAGCCCCACCCGCCCCGCCCGACCGGTGCGGTGGCGCCGCGGGAGCAGGCGCGGCGGCCGGGTACCTGACGCATCGGGCTGCTGTTTGATTACTCTGGAGCGGGGCGCCAGGTGCGCCCCGCCCCGCTTCTGTGACCTCGCGGTCCGCGGGGCACCCCTGCGACATGAGGAGTGATTCCCTCCAGCAATGGACGGATCATCCGGTAGTACGTGCGCCGCCCCCCTCCTGGAGGCGGCGGCATGACCATTCCCCTTCTGCTCCTCGGAGCAGCCTTCCTTCTGATCCTCGCCAACGGATTCTTCGTCGCGGCCGAATTCGGCCTCGTCACCGTGGAGCGGCCGGACGCCGAACGCGCCGCCGCCGACGGCGACCGGCGGGCCCGCACCGTCGTCCGGGCCCTGCGGGAACTCTCCTTCCAGCTGTCCGGCACCCAGCTGGGCATCACCATCACCTCGCTGGTGGTCGGCATGCTCGCCGAGCCCGCGCTCGCCGAACTGCTCGACGGGCCCCTGAAGGCCACCGGACTGCCCGAAGGGGCGGTTTCCGGGATCAGCGTGGTGCTCGGCATGATGCTCGCCGCCGCCGTGCAGATGGTGATCGGCGAGCTGGTCCCGAAGAACTGGGCGGTGTCCAAGCCGCTGCAGGTGGCCCGCTTCGTCGCCGGCCCCCAGCACCTCTTCTCGACCGCGTTCCGGCCGGTGATCACTCTGCTGAACACGGTCGCCAACCGGCTGGTCAGGGCGCTCGGTGTCGAGCCGGCCGACGAGCTGGCCTCGGCCCGCACCCCCGGTGAACTCGTCTCCCTGGCCCGGCACTCGGCGCAGGCCGGCACGCTGGAGCAGGACACCGCGGACCTCTTCGTGCGGACCCTCTCACTGGCCGGGCTCACTGCCCAGCACGTGATGACCCCACGGGTGAAGGTCAGCGCCCTCCAGTACTCGGCGACCGCCGCCGACGTACTGAACCTCACCCGCGCCACCGGTCTCTCCCGCTTCCCCGTCTACCGGGAGCGCATCGACGAGGTCGTCGGCATGGTCCACCTGAAGGATGCGCTGGCCGTGGCACCGCAGGACAGGCACCGGACCTCGGTGGCCCGGGTAGCCGTCGCTCCGCTCCTGGTGCCCGAGACGCTGCCGGTGCAGCAGCTCCTGGGGCGGCTGCGCACCGAGCAGCCGATCGCCGTGGTGGTGGACGAGTACGGCGGCACCGCCGGAGTGGTCACCCTGGAGGACATCATCGAGGAACTGGTGGGGGAGGTCAGGGACGAGCACGACGGCGCCGACGCCGACCGGCCCGAACTGTCCCCGGCGCCGCCCGAGGACGGCAACCCCGCCTGGGAGGCCGACGGCAGCTGCCGGGTCCTCACCCTGCGGCGGATAGGTCTTGAGGTCCCCGAGGGGCCGTACGAGACCGTCGCCGGGCTCGTCGCGGACCTGCTGGGACGCATCCCGGCCCCGGGCGACCGGGCGGAGCTCCCCGGCTGGCGGCTCTCCGTCCGCAGGGTCGACCGCTACCGGGCCGAGAGGGTGCGGCTGGTCCGCACCGCCGACGTGCCCGTCCCGGTGATGGAGGGCGCGCGATGAGCTTCTTCCAGCTCCTCTTCGCCGCTGCTCTGGTGCTCGCCAACGGATTCTTCGTCGGCGCCGAGTTCGCCCTGGTCTCCGTACGCCGCAGCCAGGTCGAGCCGCTGGCCGCCGAAGGCTCCGCACGTGCCCGCAAGGTGCTGTACGGCCTGGAGAACCTGCCGCGGATGATGGCAGCCGCGCAGTTCGGCATCACCGTCTGCTCCCTGACGCTCGGAGCGGTCGCCGAGCCGACCGTCGCGCACCTCCTGGAGCCGGTCTTCGAGGCGGTCAGGCTGCCCGGCGGGCTCGTCCATCCGCTGGGGTACGCGATCGCGCTTGCCCTCGTGGTGTCCCTGCACCTGGTCATCGGCGAAATGGTCCCGAAGAACCTCGCCATGGCGGCGCCCGAGAAGACCGCGCTCTGGCTCAGCCCCGGTCTGGTCGGCTTCGCCCGGATCTGCCGGCCCGTCACGGTCGCGCTCGGCGCCTGTGCCCGGCTGATCCTGAAGCTCTTCGGGGTCGAGCCCAAGGACGAGGTCGAGGCTGTCTTCACCAGCGAACAGCTCAACCGGCTGGTCGAGGACTCGGGCCAGGCCGGCCTGCTGGACTCGGAGGCACAGGAGCGCCTGGAGGACGCGCTGGAGCTGGGCAGCAGGCCCATCACGGACGTGCTGATCGGCCGCTCCGAGCTGATCACCGTCGCGCCCTCGGTCACACCGCTCCAGATCGAGGAACTGACCGTGCGCACCGGATACTCGCGCTTCCCGGTCTGCGCGGACGGCGGCGCGTTCATGGGCTACCTGCACGTCAAGGACGTACTCGACCTGGAGGACCGCGAGCGGGCCGTCCCGCAGCAGGTCTGGCGCCCGATGGCGACGCTCCGCGCCGAGCTGCCGCTGGACGACGCGCTGACGGTCATGCGCCGCGCGGCGACCCATCTGGCGCAGGTGGCCGACGCGTCGGGGCGGGTGCTCGGTCTGGTGGCGCTGGAGGACGTACTGGAAATGCTGGTCGGTGAGGTACGTGACCCGGCGCACCGGGAAGTGCCGGCGCCGCCGGTGACGCGGGTGTCCGAGCCGCGCACGGACCGCAGCGAACAGGCACTGGCGGGTTAGGGGTCCTCGCACTGTGCCCGTCCGGACCCGGACGGGCACAGTGCGAGAGTCCCTTGGGCCCTGTCCGGTCGGTCCTGGCGGGCGGCCCACCAGGACCGACCGCGCAGCGCCCGGCCGGAGCTGCGGGGCGGACCCGTTCAGAGCGGTGGCTCCTGTTGTCCCCGGCCGACCGGCCCCCGCCCCGAAAGCACTTCCCCGTACGCCTGCATCAGATCGGGCAGCCGCAGCGTCGACAGATCGTTCCGGCTCGGAGTGGTCGCGTACCCGGTCAGCCGGAGATCGCGGTACGCGCAGCTCTTCTCGTACAGCGTGCGCAGGAACCGGCCGTTGCCCAGTTCGTCGATCCACCCCTGGTCCACCACATGGCCGGCGATGGAACCGAGCTCGTCCAGTGACTCCTCGTCCCACGCGTCACCGTTCTCCGTCGCCAGTACCTCACCGATGGCGGTCAGCTCCAGCGGCCGGTAGCTCGGGAAGTCGACCCGTGAGGTGAAACGCGAGGAGAGCCCCGGATTGGTCGCGAGGAGGCGGTCCATGCCCTCGGGGTACCCGGCCAGGATGACCACCAGGTTGTCGCGGTTGTCCTCGGCCCGTTTCAGCAGGACCTGGAGCGCCTCGTCGCCGTAGGCGTCGCCCTTGCTGTAGCCGGAGTTGGCGAGGCTGTAGGCCTCGTCGACGAAGAGCACACCGCCGAGTGCGGAGTCGATCAGCTCGTTCGCCTTCACGGCGGTCTGTCCCAGGAACTCGCCCACCAGATCGGCGCGCTGGGCCTCGACCAGATGATCGCCGCCGAGCAGCCCGAGTGCGTAGAAGACCCGGCCCAGAATGCGGGCCACCGTCGTCTTTCCGGTGCCGGAGGGGCCCGAGAACACGAAATGGCGCTTCGGGGGCTGCACCGGCAGCCCCTGACCGGCTCGCAGGCGGGCCATGTTCAGCTGCGCCGATAACGCCTTGACCTGCCGTTTCACAGGTTCCAGGCCGACCATGCCCTCCAGCTCGGCCAGTGCACGCGCCAGCAGTTCGGGATCGGTGGGCCCCGCAGGAAGATCCGGCGGTAACTGCTCCACGGGCGCCAGATTCCTGTTCCGTACGGTGTCGGCAGGCGCGCCGGGGCCGCCGAGCGGATCGCCGCCGGCGCTTCCCGGGCTCCCCGGCCAGGGATCCCGTCCCTCCGCCGCATCGCCGTCCGCGAAGGCGCCCTCGCCCTGCCCGTCCACGGCGTCCTGCCCGAACCCGGCGAGCGACACAGCGGCGTAGTCCGCCGCGTCGTCGAACCCGTCGCCCTCGGAGATCGCGGCCAGCCGGGCGGCCGTGTCCATGAACGCGGGATCCACCCGGTGCACCGCCCGGTACAGGGGCAGAGCAGCCGCACTGCGTCCGGTGCCCTCGTGGGCGCGGGCGAGCCAGTAGCGCAGCTCCTTGCGCTGCGGCTGTTCGCTGCGGCAGCGCATCAGCGCGGCCGAGAGCAGCGGTTCCGCCTGTCCGTACATCTCGAGGCGTACCCGCGCCATCCCGCCGAAAAGCCCCGCCTCGATTCCCAGGACCGGGTCGTCGACCAGTGAAGCGGTGTAACGCACCAGGCGTTCCCAGTCCTTGGCGAGGTAGGCGCGGCACGCGTGCAGGAACCGCACCTGCTGATCGGTGTCGACCGGCGGCAGCCCCGCCAGGGCCCGGTCCAGCTCGGGCACATGGCGCCCGTCCAGCCAGTGCGAGGCGTGTGCGAGCAGCAGATCGCGTGGGCTCTCCAGTACCGGCTGCACCCACCAGCCGAGCCAGTACCAGGAGTTGAGAGTGCGCCGCAGCCTGCCGCGCTGCTCGCCGAACCGCTCCCGGTGCCGGAACATCCGCAGCAGTGCCGTGGTGGTGTCCACCCGCAGCGCGTGCAGGCCGAGCCAGCCGTCCGCCATTCCCGGGTCGAGCCGCACCGCCGCCCGGAACTCCTCCTCCGCCTGTGGGTACGCCCCCATGGTGTAGGCGTCCACCCCCCGCAGCCAGGCGAGATCGGCCGGGGCGTGCGAGCCCTGCATGCCGAAATCCATCACGTCCCCCACAGACCGTGCCCCCGTACCGTGCCGCCGGGCTCAGCGCCCTGCGGCCTGTGAACCGCTGTACAGCGGACGGGAATTGACCGGTGCCGCCCGAAGGGCATCGTACCTGCGCAGAGGCCCCGTGCCGAAGGGCGCGTGGGGCACTGATCGCGGCGAGGAGCGGTTGGCTCACGGTGACCGAGGGTGAGCGATCAGCGAGACCGGCTGTCCGGTTGGGGAGGGTGTGGGCAGAACGAAGCCCCCGATCACGGGGGAACAACCGGGGGCTTCGCGTCTGCGGCGGCTTCGAAAAGCCGCACATTGAGAACGTAAGACCTGTACGGGCCCTGGGTCAAGCGGAGTTGAGGCACCGGAACGGCGGTTTTCCGCCGGGTCGAGGTCTTACGGAGAGGCCATGACTGTGAGTGACCAAATGGATCGCTCACGCTGTCGCGGAGGGAGGCTCGAACCACTCGTAACCCGCACCGCACTCACGTACCAGCAGATCCGCGAATGGCTGGGAAGGGTCTCCGGCGAAGTGCCGGGCCTCGGCCACCGTCCAGCCGTCCCAGAAGCCCGTCAGGCCCGGTCCGTCGCGTCGGCGCCCCCGTGCCCAGGACGCGTCGGCACCCCGGTCCATCCAGAGCAGCTGTGTGAGGTACGGGCGCAGGGCCCGGCGGCCGGCACCCACGCCTTCGACAATGACGACGTCAGCGGCGTCGATGGTCCGTGGGGCGCCGAAGCGTCGCACCGTCCAGTCGTACGGCGCGTACCGGGCGGCCTCGCCGCGGGTGAACGGCCCGAGCACCTGCGCGCACAGCCGCCCGGTCCACTCGAACAGCTCCTGGTGCGTGGCGAGATCATCCAGATGGAGTACGGGCACACCGCCCAGCGCGGCGGCGAGCTTGGCCGAGAAAGTGCTCTTCCCCGAGCCCGCGTGGCCGTCGACCGCGACCAGCCGGACGGGCCCGCAGGAGACGGGCCGTGAACGGAGCGAGGTGGCTAGGCGGTCGAGGTCTCTCATGGGGCCAGCCTAGGAGCAGTTGACGGCACCGCAGGTCACGCCAGTGGTCGAGACCAATATTGGTTGCAGGACGCGAGGTGAATCACTGGCAGAAACACGTCGGAAGCCGGGATAGTTGTCCCACTGTCGTGCACTCGTCGCCCCATCCGTATCCGACTGGGGGTCCACCAACGTGACCAGTACCACTCCGCGCAGAACCGTCCTCACCGCCGCGATCGCCGCCGTGGCGGCAGCCGTGTCCGCCACACCCGCCGTCGCCGCTCCCGGCGCACGCGCCGGCACACCCACCACCCGGCGCACGCCGCCCGACGCGGGAGGAAGGAAGGCCGCTCCACTCGTGGACAACAGTGTCTGGGCCTCCTACGCCGACTGGCGCTGCGGTGACGCCAATGGCACCGAGGCCGTCCGGGGCCGGGGCGCCGGGCTGGTCGTCGGAGTCCCGGCAGGCCGCACCGACTACACCGATCCGCACAACGGGAAGACCGCCACCTGGGAGTACGCGACCTGGACCTCGCCGGTCCACCGCTCCCGCGTCCCGGCCACCGAGGTCATTGCGTCCTGGAACGCGCACACTCCGCCGGGCACCTGGATCCAGACCGAGCTGCGCGGCACGTACACCGACGGCACCGAGACACCCTGGTACGTGATGGGCCGCTGGGCGTCCGGAGACGCGGACATCCGGCGGACCTCCCTCGACGGCCAGAGCGACGGCAAGAGCTCCATCTCGACCGACACCTTCGCCGTGGACGACGCCGCGAGCGGGCTCCGGCTGGTCTCGTACCGGCTGAGGCTCACCCTGTACCGCACCCCCGGCACCCGGCTCACGCCCACGGTCCGGCGGGTCGGCGCGATGGCCTCCGACATTCCGGACCGGTTCACCGTCCCGGCTTCGGTGCCGCGGATCAGCCGCGAGCTGACGGTCCCGCGCTTCTCGCAGAACCTCCACGCCGGGCAGTATCCGCAGTACGACAACGGCGGCGAGGCCTGGTGCAGCCCGACCTCGTCCTCAATGATCATCAAGTACTGGGGGCGCGGGCCCGCCGCCGCCGACCTGGCCTGGATCGACCCGTCCTACGCCGACCCGGAGGTCTGCCAGGCGGCCCGCTACACCTACGACTACCAGTACGAGGGCTGCGGCAACTGGCCCTTCAACGCCGCGTACGCCGCGTCGTACGAGGGCATGAGCGCCGTGGTCACCCGGCTCGGTTCGCTCGACGACGTGGAGTCGCTGGTCGGGGCAGGCATCCCGGTCATCACCTCGCAGTCCTTCCTCAAGGAGGAACTGACCGGGGCCGGGTACGGCACATCGGGCCATCTGATGACGGTGATCGGCTTCACGGCCGACGGCGACGTGATCGCCAACGACCCGGCCTCGCCGGACGACAACGCCGTCCGCCATGTCTACCGGCGGGCTGAGTGGGAGAACATCTGGCTCCGCACCAAGCGGCACGACGCGACCGGCAAGGTCGTGAGCGGCACGGGCGGTGTCTGCTACCTCTACTGGCCCGTTGACCTGGCCCCGGGTCAGCGCCGGGTCCTGGAGTCGCTCGGCCTGCTGTGAGAGCGTGCGGCGCCACGGTTCTCGTCGCGGACTCGCTCAGCGGCGGCAGGAGCGCGCGCGGAGGGGAAGACTTCGGCGACGAGGCGTCCGCACACACCAGCACACCAACCGTGAGCTGAGCGGCGCACGATCAGACCACGGTCGAGGTGAGGGCGGCAGCCAGTTGGGTGCGTGAGCGGATGCGGAGTTTTCGGTAGATCCGGCTGAGCATGCTCTCAACGGTTTTGACGGAGAGGTACATCTGCTGTGCTGCCTGCTGGTTACTGGCGCCCTGGCTGACGAGGCCGGCCAGGCGACGCTCGGATGCGGTGAGTTCGGCTTGCCCTGGCACGGTGCGCTGCGGGTGACCGTTGAGACGGGTCAGGAGCTCGTCGGCGGTGGCCAGCAGGGGCAGCGCCCCGGCCACGGTGAGGAGGTGCGCCGCCGTCTGCAGCGCCGCGCGGGCGGCGGCCTGGCGTCGGCGGGCGCGTTCGGCGCGTCCGAGGACCAGGCATGTGCGGGCTTCCTCGAGCGGCAGTCCGGCGCCGTGGAAGACGGCGGCGGACTGCCGAAGGAGCAGAACCGCCCGGTCGACGTCACCTGCGCGGGCCAGGACAAGCGCACGTGCACGCATCCATCCCGCCCCGGTGCCCGTGTCCTGTCGCACCGCGTCGTCGTGTCGCCGGATCAGATCGCGTGCCGCATCCAGCATTCCGCCCGCGACGAACGCCTCGACGGCGTCCGGCTGCCAGCGGAACATGGACGGATCACCGGACGGCCGGCCGCTCTCTGACCGGTCCAGCCGGGTGAACAGGGCAACGGCCTCGTCGATCTCCCCGGTGTGCAGGCGGACCGTGCCGGCGACCCACAGATTCCGGGCCAGATGCAGAACGTCTCCCTCCTCCCGCGCGGCGCTCTCACCGCACGCCGCGTAGCGCAGCGCCGCGGCGAAGGAACCGCCCGCACTCTGGGCGAGGGCCGCGGTGTAGCAGGCCGGCCCGAG
Organism: Streptomyces sp. NBC_00859; assembly: GCF_045161865.1. Classification (NCBI taxonomy): domain Bacteria; kingdom Bacillati; phylum Actinomycetota; class Actinomycetes; order Kitasatosporales; family Streptomycetaceae; genus Streptomyces; species Streptomyces sp. NBC_00859. Next base: position 6,794,272 of record NZ_CP108826.1, read on the forward strand.
TGAGAGTCCCGAGTCGGCGGATGCCTGGAGAGCCGTGCCCGCCCACACCACGGCCTGCGCACACGCGCCGCTACGGACCTCGACCTCGGCGAGGCTGCGCCAGATGTCGACGAGGTCCTCGCTCTGGCCGTGTTGCTCCGCTATCGCCAGAAGAGTGGTCAGGCGGGTTCTGGCCTCGGCCAGTCGGTCGTCGAAGACGGCATGCCGTGCCGCGAGGTACTGGGCGCTGTTCCCGATACCGCCCTCGTGCACAGGTACGTTCAGGGCCAGTGCACGGCTGAGGGTCCGGGCGCTCTCCTCGCTGCTCAGTACGCGCTCCATCCGCGCCCGCATTGTCAGGGCCGCCGCTTCCAGACGGGGTTGGCCGGTGTTCCGGGCCAGATCCGCGGCGTGCTTGGCGGCTCCGAGCGCCTCGTCGGGGCCGCTGTGGGAGACATTGGCGGTGATCGCGGCGCGCAGTTCCACGGCGGCCAGCAGCTCCGGGGCGTTCGAAGCGATCTGCCGGCAGCGCTCCAGCAGCCCCGCCACCCCGGCCAGGGCCTGGCTGTGGGCATCGACCACGGCCAGCAACGCCGTGACGTGCTCCGCAGGCGTAGGTCTGGAAGCGGCGACGGCGTCCGCCGCCTGCCATGCGAGGTGACTGTCGCCGGAGGCCGCGGCTTCCCGCGCCCCGGACAGGAAGCGCTCCAGACGCAGGCGCGGCCGGGAGACAGGGGTCAGTTCAGCGGCGAGGAGGAAGAGCTCGGCCGACAGCGCGCGGTCGCCGTCCCTGTGCGCTCGGGCGGCGGCCTCCGCTGTGTCCTCCGCCAGGCACTGGTCGGTTGCGTCCTCGCAGCCCAGAGCCCGGTGGCGGACCTGCTGCACCGGATCAGCGACCGCACCGGCCAGCGCTCGGTGCGCACATGTCCTCTCCTGTCTGCCGGCTCCGCTGGTCAGCGCTTCGGCCACCACCCGCGCGGTGAAGCGGACGGCTCCGGACCGTTCGTGGCGGACGATCCCTGCGGCGACCGCGAGGCGCAGGTGGCCCTCGGCGTCCCGGCGCCCGGCCCGCTCCAGCAGGCACAGTGTGGGGGCCACGGCCGATGCCGCCGTCAGAAGTGTCGCGAGCACCGGGGCGGGAAGTACGGCCAGCCACGCCTTCGAGGTCTGCACCGTCGCCGTCGGCGTGACGTACGCGTACCGGTCGCCCGGCCTCTGCTGCGCCAGTGCCGTGCAGGTGACTGCGGTGAGCAGGCGATGCCCGCCGCAGCTCTGGTACACGGCTGCCGCCCAGCGGTGGGGGAGGCCTCGGGCCGCTGCGACGGCTGCGGTGTCTGCCACATCCAGCGCCGGGACCGGCACATGCGCCGGATGCCCGCCGAGCAGCCGGGCCGCGGCCCGGGGCCTGCCCTCGACCCGTTCGCTCACCAGGACGCCCAGGTGCGGTGCCGCGACCGTGCGTACGGCATAGCCCAGGACATCCGTGCTGGCTTCGTCGAGCCACTGAGCCCCGTCGACAGCGAGGACGAAGCCGGGGGAGGACCGCAGCAGACCTGCCACAGCGAGTCGGGCCGCGCTGATCTCCTCCAACGCCGCCGGTTCGGCGGGGGAGCGGCGCAGCAGCCGTTCCACCACCGGGCGCCACCTGGCCGGTTGCCCGGCGAGGACCCGAGAGGGAAGCTGCGACAGCAGCTGCGCCACGCCACCGAACACGTGGGCCCGGTCCTCGTCCGCGCACGTCACCCGCACCAGGATCCGGTCCTCGTCGCGGACTTCGCCGAGGACTTCGGCGAGCAGTGTGGTCTTTCCCGCCCCCCATACACCGGTCACGGCGACCCGGCCCTCACGCCGCAGCGCCCGTACGACCTCATGGACCGCGTCCTGCCACGACGAGAACTCGGTCTCCGAGCCCGCTGCCGCTTCGACATCCCTCACAAGCAGGCACGGTAGGACCGGACGGCGACATGTGACAACGGCCGGGTGGCAGGCCCGTCAGGTCAAGGGTTTCCCCTGATGGCACGACAGATCAGAAACCGCATCGTTTGTGGCGTGTTGAGCCGCCCGGCCTCCGGAGACGGGACGGCGCCCGCTGCCGGGAGCCAAGGTCTCCGGCACGGGGGCTCATGGCCCGCCCGCCGGTGCCCTCCCGGCGAACGTCCGGCAACCGGTGGACATGCAGGCGGCCTTGGGCCGTGCGGCGCGGCCGGCCGCAGTCGGGCACATCTCCACCCACACGGGGCCGGCGGTCCTCCCAGGACGCTCCTCCCGGGGTGAGGACCGCGCCGTGGCGCCGGGGTGCGCCGGGGTGCACGGCCCCCGCGTCCTCCTCCGCTGCCCGGCCCTTCTCCGGCCGGACTCCGGCTGCGCACGAGGGAATTCTCCGATGCTCCCGACCCCCTTGCGAGCGGATCGTGTTGGCCACCCCCGGACGGCGTCCGGACCGGCCCGCCGATCCAGGGCTCCCTCCGGGGGCTGCCCCCGGCCCCCAGCCGGTTGGGGCCCGGCTCGTGCGGGTGTCCCCACCGGTGCGCTCCCTTCGAGAGGAACACCTCCGTGCGTGCTCTCCCACACCGGCCCTTGCTGGCCGGCCTCGCAGCAATCGCCACCCTCACCGGGCTCGTGGCCCTCCCCGCCACGGCCGAAGCGGCCTCCGGCCCCTCCGTACCGCCGCAGGTCATGGAGGCCATGCAACGCGACCTCCACCTCACCGCGAACGAGGCCCGGCACCGCGTCGCCGACGAATCGGCGGCCGGGCACAGTGCCACCCGCATCCGCGCCGAGCTGGGCGACCGCGTCAGCGGCATGTGGTTCGACGCCGCCTCCGGCAGGCTCAACGCGGCCATCGTCGATCACAGGGACGCGGACTCCGCCCGCGCCGCCGGTGCGGTCGTCCACCGGGCCGCCTACACCGGGGCCCAGCTGGCCGCAGCCACCAGGAGCATCTCGGCTGCCGTCGGCGCCGGAGTCCACGGTGTGCGGGCGTGGGGTCCGGACGTCCGTAACAACCGCGTCGAAGTAACGGTTGCCCGAACCGGACGTACGGCTGCCACCGAGTCGTTCCTCACCGAAGTGGCCGAGCTGGGTGCGATCGTGCACATCAACGAGTCAGACCAGGTCCCCCGCCAGCAGGCGGACGTTGTCGGCGGGGAGAAGTGGATACCGGGTACCGAGAGCCCCTGTTCGATCGGCTTCCCCGTCACCCGTACCAGCGGTGGGGCCAAGGCTTTCCTGACAGCCGGACACTGCACCAACGACGCCGACCAGGCTGCTTACGGCAAGGACGGAAGCCGGGTCGGTACGTCCAACAAGAACGGCGTCGGCAGCGTCGACGCGCGTGAGGGCGACATGGGCATAGTGGATGTCGACCAGCCCGGCTGGAACCTCGCCCCCACGGTCTCCGGTTACACACAGGGCCCCGACATCACCGTCACCGGGTCCGCCGACGCGGTCGTGGGCACCGCGGTCTGCCGCTCGGGACAGACCACCGGCCTGCGGTGCGGTGAGGTGACCAAGGTCGACCAGAGCGTGGACTACGGCAGCGTGGTCATCGACGGCCTCTCCTACTCCAGTGCCTGTTCCGACGGCGGAGATTCGGGCGGCGCCTACGTCACCGCCACCGGCGGCAAGGCGGTCGGCCTCCACTCCGGCGGTGGCAGCGCTACCTGCAGCTCCGGCAGCGGGGAGAAGTTCACGATCTTCCAGCCCGTCAACGAGGCCCTCACCCGCTTCGGTGCCACCCTCGTCACCTCCGCCCCGCAGCCCGGCGATGTCACCGTCTCCGCGGTCTCCGCGCGAACCACCGCCGTGGGCAGTGCCGCAGAGGTGCGGAACACCGCCGAGGGCGGCACCGCCCCGTACACGTGGAAGGCGACGGGTCTGCCCGCCGGTCTGTCCATAGCGTCCGCTACCGGCACCATCTCCGGCGCCGCGACCACCGCCGGGACCTCCCACGTGACCGTCACCGCCACCGACAGCGCGGGCAAGTCGGGCTCCACCAGCTTCTCCTGGACCGTCACCACCAGCCAGGGGGGAGCTCCCACCCTGGCCGATCCGGGCAGCCAGACGTCCTACATCGGCAAGCCGGTCACCCTGGCCCTGCGGGCTTCCGGCGGCAGCGCCCCGTACACCTTCAAAGCCACCAACCTCCCGGCAGGCCTGACTGTCGGCCCCACCACCGGAATTGTCACCGGGACCCCGACCACGTGGGGTCTTCGAACCAGCACCTTCACCGTGACCGACAGCAGCGGGAAGGCCGGCTCGGTCAGTCTCACCTGGAGCATCTACTCCTAGACGGCCGGGAGAACCGACCGCGCCCGGGGCCGAACCTGCCCGGCGCGTGCCCGCGGACAGGCGACCGGCGGTGCTCCTACCGGAGTACCGCCGGTCGGCATACGGCACGGCTGCGGCTGCCGGGCTGCCGGGCAGCCGGGCGAGAGACGCGTGGACTCGGCGCACCGTGGCTCTCCCGCATCCCGGCCCGCGTAACGGACCGGTGTGCGGGCCGCGGACGTCGGGGGCATGACGCCGGGACGGCCCAGGGCAGGATTGTCACGGTCTTGTCATACAGCGATCAAGCCGCGAACTTCCTGGTCCCACCCCGCCATCACACCTCGCAGAACCACGGCAAGAGACCAAGGGGCACCGGCCGGCCGGCCGATGCCCCTGATGGCCGGAAAGCCTGCTCACCAAGGGCAGGGACCTGTTGAGGAGAGAATGATGCTCGTTCGGAAGAAGAAGATCTCGGTGTTCGCCCTTGCCGCTGTGGCTGCCGGTCTGGCACTCACGGCCTGTGACAACCACGGCACTGACGCGGCCTCCTCCTCCCGGACCGGCTCGTCATCCTCCTCTTCGAGTACGCGGTCGCCCGCTCCCGCGTCCCACTCCGCCCAGGGCTCGGCAGCGGGTACGTCCGCGAAGACGGAGGTGAGCTGCACCAACCGGATCAACTACGCGGGCGACTCCCGTTCCAACGCCGAGATCAACACCATCGGTGAGAGGACCGGCCACTGCCCGGCGCCGGAAGAGCAGACCGGGTCCGCGGGTACCGCCAAGGAGTCCGGGACCAGTTGCACCGACCAGATCGACTACGCGGGCGATCCCCGTTCCAACGCCGAGATCAACACCATCGGTGAGAAGACCGGCCACTGCCCGGCGCCGGAGAAGCAGACCAGGCCCGCGGGTACCGCCAAGGAGTCCGGGACCAGTTGCACCGACCAGATCGACTACGCGGGCGATCCCCGCTCCAACGCCGAGATCAACACCATCGGCGAGAACACCGGATACTGCCCGCCGGTCAAGCACCAGTAAGGGACAGCGGACACCGTCGTCGTGGGCACGGCAGGAGAGAGGTGGGAGCGGTGACGCGGCAGGAGCGCCGGGCGGCGCAGGACGGAGCGGAGCAACAGGAGTTCCCGGAGAGCGGGGGAGCCCCTGAGAGGGCGCCGCGCCGGCGCGGACTCACCACAGGCACCTTGGGGCTGTTCCGCAGTAGATGGCGTGGCCTGTACGGCTTCTCCTTCGGCGTCGCGCTGTTCGCCGCGCTCGTGGGCTCCGTGCTGGTGGCAGCGGCATTCGCCGTCTGCCGGCACGACTTCGCCCTCACCTGGAAGTCCGCACGCTCCGATATAGCTTATGAGGACCCGCCCCTCGGCTACTACCCGGACCAGAGGGTCTCCATCTTGCTGAGGAGCCTGCCCTTCATGGGGCTGCTGCTGCCTCTGGCCGTCTTCGTCCTCGCCCTGCTGCACAGTGCGTACGCCGTGGCCGCCCGTGACACCGGGGCGGCGGAGCGCCGCCCCGGTCCCGGCGAGCTGTGGCGGCGCAGCCGCCCGTACACCTGGCTCGCCCTGCGCGTGCAACTGCTGACGAGTGCGTGCGCGGGAGCACTGGTCCTGCCGGCCCTGCTCGGCTGGATGTTCTTCGAGAACGGGGGCGTGGGAGGCATCGACATCGAGGTACTTTCACGGTCGGCCAGCACGCCCTACCGGCTGCTGGGCCACGGGCTGCCGCTCGTCGTCCTCGGCCTCGCCTTCGCCGTGTGGTTCCGCCTGGGCCTCGCCACCGCCGCCGCTGTGAACGGCGCGTCCACCGCGCGGGCCGCCGTGCGCCGGTCCTGGACACTGACGGGTGGCGCGCGGCGGTGGCGGGCGTGCAGCGTGTGCCTGCTGCTCACGGCCGTCGTCGTCGCGGCGTACGGGGCCCTGTCCCACGCGACGGAGCCCCTCGCTCATCCGGTCGGTCTCGCCGTGCTGTGGCTCACGGACGACAACCCGTACGCCGCCGGTGCTGTGATGGAGATCGTCCCGGCCGCGGCGGGCCTGCTGCTCCTGACGGCACTGGTCGTACCGCCGGTCAGCGCGGCGCTCGCGCTCCTGCGCACGGAGTTGCTCCCGGCAAAGGCCGGTACGGCGCGGATGCCGTCAGCAGACCTCCTGCCCTGACACCGCCGTCTCCTCGTTCGCGGCTCCGGCGTGCTCCTGCGTGCTCCCGCCGGTCGCGGGGGCCAGAATCGACCGGGGGCGTCCCGCCTGACGCGGTCGGCCCCGAAGCGCTCGCCCGACATCCGGCCAACTGACGTGGAGCCGCTCATGACCACCGCACGGGACCTGGCGATTGTCGCCCTGGAACTCAAACCCGGCCTCCCCGTGGCACAGGGTGAGCTGTCGCTCGCGCTCGCGGGAGCCGAGGTGTTCGACCTCATGGAGGCCAGGGCTCTGGTCGTGGAGGGTGACCGCCTGCTGCCCAGTGCTCAATCGCCCACGGCGGACGGCCTGTTGGACGAGGCCGCTGGGGCGCTCGTGCGGGAGGCGCCGTACGAGTCGGTGGAGGACTGGCTGTGGCGCAGGGGCCGCGGGCTCTTTTCGGCGTACGCCGACGACCTGGAGCGGGCAGGGCTGACGGTCCGGCCGCGGGGCCGCCGGATTCCGCTGCGGAAGGGGCGGGCGGAGCTCGTCGACTCGGCTGCCCGGCGCCGGGCCGCGGATCGCTGGGCGGCGGGCGAACCGGTGCTCACGGCTCTGGCGTCGGCCGCCGGAATCCGCGACGAGTCCGCCGATGACGTACCGGAACCCTCCGACGACACGGTCGCAGGGGTACTGGCCGCTGTCGGCGGTGCTGTGCAGGAGCTGCGTGCCGTACGGCAGCGCAGGGAGATCGAGGACGCGGCGTTCGACAACGTCTGGCGCGGCTACTGAGCGGTCGGCTCCGAAGACCTCCGGGCCGGCCAGGCCCCGGACGGACATCCTCTACTGGCTCACCCCGGCGGCGTCGATCGCCCGGGTCGCGGTCAGTACGAGAGCGGCCTGGTCGTCGTCCATGTGCTGGGCTCCGGTGAAGGCGCGTACCGCGTGGACGAGGACGTCGAGGATCTCGGGTCCTGTGGTGTGGTGCGGAGCGTTCGTGAGTGCCCGCGCCAGGCGTTCCTCGCCGAACTGCTCTCCGCCCGGCGCTCGGGCTTCGGTGATGCCGTCGGTGTAGAGGAGCAGGCTTTCGGTGGGGCGCAGGTGGACGCGGTGAACCGGCAGGTCCGGGTCGGCTGTGATGCCCAGGAGCGAGCCGTCGCTCTCGACCGGTCGTACGGTGCGCTGCGTGTCGATGAGGACGGGGAGAGTGTGGCCGGCCCGTACCAGGGCGATGTCGAGGCCGTCAGCGGTGGGGGTGAGGTGCCCGTAGACGAGGGTGACGAATCCGTTCCCGTGGCTGTCGGGGCGGTCGAGCAATGCCCTGTTGACCGCTCGGACGACGGCGTCGGGGCCGGGCAGCAGCGGGGCGACGGCACGTGCGGTGTGGCGGACAAGAGCGGTGGTGGTGGCTGCGGTGGCACCGCGTCCGCAGACGTCACCGAGCAGGAAGGCCCACGCGCCGTCGCCCAGTTCGAAGACGTCGTAGAAGTCGCCGCCGATGTCGAGTCCTTCGCCGGAAGGGTGGTAGTAGGTGGCGATTTCGGCGCCCGGCAGGTCCGGTACTTCGGGCAGGAGCAGACCGGCCTGCAGGTCACGGGCCAAGGTGACGCGCTCGGTGTACTGGCGGGCGTTGAGGGCCGCTGACGCGGCGCGCCGCGCGAGTTCTTCGGCCAGCGCGACGGCGTGACCGTCGAAGGTCTGCTCGCCGGTGGTGAGCAGAGTCATCGCACCGAAGGCAGCGCCGCGGTCCAGCAGAGGAACGCACAGGTATCCGGTGACCTTCAGGTCCTGCCATGGGCCGGGCCCGGTGGGTGTACGGCGGGCGATCTCGCTCACGCCGGAGGCGAGGACACGGGCGACGGCGTCATCGGCGGCGTCGTACACGGGGATGTGGGACGCGAGGAGTTCTTCCTCTTCACGGGTGGGCCCGGTCGTGGCGATGCGGCGCACGCGGCCGGCGCCGACGACATCGATGGTGCACAGCGGTGCCAGAGCCGGAGCGCAGGAGCCGGCCAGGCGCTGGAGGGTCTGGGCGTAGTCCAGGTCGGCGGACAGCGTGGTACTGGCCTCCAGCAGGAAAGCGAGGTCGTCGCGTGCTGCCTTCTCCCGGGCCTCGGCGGCAAGGCGGGCCTGCTCGGCCCGGTGGCGCTCGATGGCCAGCGCCGCGGTGTCGGCGAACACCCTGGCCAGGGCGAGGTCGGACTCCTGCGGACTGCGGGGTGTGCGGTGGTACATCGCGAAGGTGCCCAGCAGCGAGCCGTCTCTGGCGAGGATGGGCGTGGACCAGCAGGCTGCCACGCCTGCCCGGTCGGCCAGGTCGCGGAAGTCGTCCCAGAAGGGGTCGGTGGCGATGTCGGTGACAATGACGGGCTCCCGCCGGTGGGCGGCGGTACCGCAGGAGCCGACACCGTCACCTGCGGCGATGCCGTCGATGGCCTGGTTGTAGAAGCCGGGCAGGCTCGGTGCGGCCCCGTGGCGCAGGTGGCGGCCGTCGGCGTCGGCGAGCAGGACGGAGACGAGGACCTCGTCGGGTGCGAGGTCCTCGATGATCCGGGCCATGCCCTCCAGCACCTGGTCCAGCGGGGCCTGACGCGCGATCTGTTCCAGCAGAGCACGGTGCTCGGCCGTCAGCTGCTGTGCGTGCTTGACCTGGGTGGTCTCTATCCCGATCAGGCGTACCCCCATGACGTTGCCGCCCGCGTCGAACCGGGGTTCATACGTGAAGTCGAAGAACACCTCACGGGTGTCGGCGCCGGAGCCCAGCAGGAAACGGGTGTCGCGCCCGGTGTAACGCTCGCCGGTGCGGAAGACCTTGTCCAACAGCTCAACGAAGCCCTGGGCGGCGAGTCCGGGCGTCAGCTGCCCCAGCGGCACCCCGGTACGAGCACGCCCGCCGCCCATCGCGGCGAAGAATGCGGCGTTGGCCGACTCCACCATGTGCGCCGGCCCCGCCGTGGAGGCGAATACGGCAGTGGACAGGCCGAACAGAGCCCGGAGATCATTCTCCGCAGTCTCCTCCCCGGTGGTGCCCCTGGCTGGGGCGGCGGCCAGGGGAGGCCGCTGGTCCGGAACGCGTGTCATCGCCCTGTTACCTCTCACTCGCCGAACGGACCGAGGACAACATGCCCTCGCTGTATGGCCGATGCGCACCACGGCCCCCGGCCGGCGCCTCCTGTGCCGTGCCGCACAGGACGATCACCCGGCCAGGCCCGCCGGCGCGAGGAACCGGGCCACCGCGGCGGTCGACGCGGCCGGACACAGCAGACCCCCGCATGCGGACCGCTGCCGGCAGATCCCGACCGGGCCGCCGGTACCGGTGCGAATCGCACAAGCCGAGGGCGCCGCAGCCGGTCACCACAGGCAGTGGTGACCGCGCCCCGGCCAGTGGTGAGTCAGCCGTCGGCCGAAGCCGGACAGCGCCTTCGAAGTCCAGGTCGCCGCGCAGAGTGAGCGCCTCTCCGGCCGGACTGCCATCCACCGAGAACACCCTTCGCTGCCTTCCGCTTCGACCTGACGACGAACAACCGACCGTGCACAACCGGCCGAACAGCCGGTCACAGAGACCTCCGAGCATCCACCGGGAGCCGCTGACGGCCAGCACCACCTACCCCCGACTACCCTCGATGCGCGCTTTGCACCTCATCACGTGCCGCTTGAGCTGTACCCCGCGATTCCCTGTCGAAAGCTGTCAGGCAGGACCGGCGACCGGCCCCCACCTGTCTGTTCAGGTCAGGGGGATCAGCGCGGTGATGCGCTTGCCACCGGAGTGACAGGTGATGGACACACGCGTGGCCAGGCGGAGCACCAGCGGCCAGCCGTAACCGCCGATCCGGGCTGCTCCGCTGTCACCCTCGTGATGGCCGACCGGTGTGTCGGTACTGGTGTCGCTCACGGCGACGCAGAGTCCCTCATCGGTGAGTTCGGCCGAGAACCGGGTGAGGCCACCGCCGTGCCGGAAGGCGTTGGTCACCAGCTCGGAGGTGACAAGCAGCGCGTCGGCGACCACCACGTCCGCGAGGCCTTCCGCCTCCAGTTCACAGAAGTGCGAAGTCAGCAGCCGCGCGACCGCGTCACGCGCCGCTGCGGCGTTGTGGGGTACCGGTGATGCCGACTGCGCCGCCGGGGCTGCCGGCCGTGCGGCAGGGGCCTGCGCCCCGACCGGTGCTTCATCCGGATGGGGCGGACCTGATGCCTCGCGCCTGGAAATCATTGCTCGGACCGCCTGCCCTCCAGGGCGCGGGCCACACTCCGTACACGGTCGCGGCGGTGCACGGAGCGTGGGCTCAGCATGTGCGCGCCTGCTCGACACTGTCTGCGAACCGGAACGCCGCGTGCGTACCGGTGACTTCGAAGAGGCGGCTCACCGACGGGTGCAGCGGGCCCGCCAGCACCAGCGGTATCCCGTTCTCGGCGTGCTTGCGCAGGCCGTGCAGCAACGCGTGCAACGCGGTGGAATCGGCGAATGTCAGCCGGGACAGGTCCACCACCGTCTGCTGGGTACTGCCCTGGGCGGCACGGCTCAGCGCTTCGGCCAGGGCGTCGCAGTCCGACCATCCGTCCAGGCTGCCCCGGACACTGATCAGCACCACGTCGTCGGCACTGGTCTCCACCGCCACAAGCAGGTCATCACTCGGCATGGCCCTCATTTTGCTACAGGACCGATGGGGGCGACGGTGCGGGGCGGCCGGAGGCATCGCACCCGCCGCGGGATCCCGGAATTCGATCCCGCTCGGGTGGGAGCGCGGTGGGCAGGCGCCGTCGCGGACGAGCACGGCAGTCCCGGTGTTCTCCGCACCGCAACCACTCGTCGGACGGCGGAGCCCGTCGCGGGTAGGGTGAGGCGGCGCTGCGGTCGGGCCCGGTCGCGCGCAGCGGACTCTCTGTGCAGGGGTGGGGCGGGCGTATGAAGCGACCTGGACGGCTGTGGACGATACCGCGGCAGGGGCGCCGGCTGGCCGCGTCCCTCGATATGGCATCCCCCGCGCGGGGGAGTGCCGCGGTGCAGCTGCTGCGCAAGGCCTCCGGGCACGACGCCGTCTGGCTCGGCGCCGCGACCGTGCTGGGCCTTTCCGGAGGCAGGAACGCCCGCCGGGCCGCGCTGCGCGGTATCGGTTCGGTGGCGATCGTCGCGGCGATCAATCACACACTCGCCAAACCGGCGGCCCGCAGTGCCCGCCCCTTCCGGGACGCGTTCCCCGCCGTGTTCCCGCGCCCGCGTACGGCCTCACTGCCGTCCAGCCCGATGGCGTCGGCGGCCGCCTTCGCCTCCGGCGTCGCCCTGGAGTCGCCCCGTTACGGTCTTGCCGTGCTGCCGTTCGCCGCGGGGCTGGCCCGCGTACGCGGCCGTGAGGGTCTCGATCACCGGGGCCGTGCGGCCGCCGGCGTGCTCGTCGGCGTGGGCGCGGCCCTGCTCACCTGCCGCTGGTGGCCGGTGAAGCCGGAGGCCGCGGCGGCCGCCGCTCCGCCGCGCAGGCCGGCCCCCGCCCTCAAGGAGGGCAAGGGGCTGTATCTGGTGGTCAATCCGTCCTCCGGTATCTCCTGGACCAAGGACACCGCCGAACGCCTGCACACACTGCTTCCCGAGGCGGTGATCACTGTCTTCGAGCCGGGTGACGATCTTGTGGCCCTGCTCGACGAGGCGGCCGGGCGAGCCGTCGCGGACGGCGGGGCGCTGGGTGTGTGTGGGGGTGACGGCACCGTCAACGCGGGCAGCGCGACGGCCGCCCGGCACCGAGTGCCACTCGCGGTCTTCCCCGGCGGCACGTTCAACCACTTCGCCGTGGACCTCGGCAACCAGGCCCTGGAGGATGTGGTCCGTGCGATCCGGGCGGGCGACGCGGTCACTGCCGACGTGGGCCGGGCGTCCTCATGCGAGAGCCCGGGGAAGGAAGCGCGGGCCGGCTCGCCCGCCGGTCCCGCCGAGGTCTCCCCGAGCGGCGGTGAACAGCAGCTCTTCCTCAATACGTTCAGCATCGGGGTGTACTCGGAGCTCGTGCACGCCAGGGAGCGGCTGGAGAAGCGCATCGGCAAGTGGCCCGCCCTGGCCGTGGGCCTGGCCAAGGTGCTGGCCACCGGCAGCCCGCTCTCGGTGGTCATCAACGGTCGCCCCCGCAGTATCTGGCTGCTCTTCGCGGGCAACGGGATCTACCACCCGGCCGGATTCGCCCCTACCTACCGCACCCAGCTCGACGACGGTCTGCTCGACGTGCGCGCGGTGGAGGCGGGCACCCCGCTGGCCCGCACCCGGCTGCTCCTCGCTGTCCTGACCGGGACTCTGCACAACTCCCGGGTGCTGACGACCGGGCAGGTGCGCCGGCTGGACCTCGAAGTCCTGCGGGGCGAACCGCACTTCGCGTACGACGGAGAAGTGACCGAAGTCCCGTACCGACGCCTGGTGCTCGACAAGATCCCCCGGGCGGTCACGCTGTACCGCCCCGCCGACCAGGACCAGTGGTTGCGCTGACACCGCTGCCCCCGCGTACCGCACGTACCGCACGTACCGCCGTCCCCCTGCCGTAACGGGACGGCGGTAGTCGCACATCGCAGGGGATCGGCAGTCCCGTACGCGGCCCGGCACATCCGGCTGCGGTCGTCGGTCTGCGGCCGCATGGGTGGCGGAGCGCGGGGCACACGGAGGTAGCAAGACAGAGACCCGGTAGCCGCCGAACACGCGGCCGACCGGATCTCACCCGGACCGGGTTACGCAGCGGACGGGAAGAGGGGGCAGCGGGCCTGGCGAAAGGGCCCGCCGCACCGAAGAGACTTGAAGATCGGAAACCACAATGATCATCCTCGGCGTCATTCTGCTCATCATCGGCCTGCTGGTCGGTGTCTCGTTGCTGACGACCGTCGGCGGGATTCTCGTCGTGGTCGGTGCGCTCCTGTGGATCCTCGGCGCCACCGGGCGCAAGATCGGCGGGCGTAAGCACTACTTCTAGAGGCTGTCCCGGCTTCCCCGGGCTGTCCGGTACCGCACGAAGCGGTACGGAGGCGTCCGCCGACCCGGCAGCTCCAGGTCAACGGCCCTGCAGCTGGACGCGCTTGACCTCAGGGGGGTCTGCCATACTTCGGGCTTCCGAGGCAGTGGCAGCCTCCTGAGGCAGTTGCGGGGCAGGGCCGGACGTGAACCAGAGCGGACCGTACATACACCAGCGCACGCCGACCGAGCGCTCTCAGCTCCGTCGCGCGGAACTCATCGCCACCGGGCGGAGACTGTTCGCCAACACCTCGTACGACGCGTTGTCGATGGATGACATCGCCCGGCACGCAGGGGTCGCGAAAGGGCTCATCTACTACTACTTCAAGAGCAAGCGCGGCTACTACCTCGCAGTCGTCGAGGAGTCGGTGGCCGATCTCGTCGCCCGCGCGGCCGGCGAGACCGAGCTGCCCAGCGCGGACCGCGTGCACCGTACAGTCGAGGGCTATCTGCTCTACGCCCAGAACAACAGGGCGGCCTTCCGCACCATCGTGACCGGTGGCGTCGGCTTCGACACCGAGGTGCAGGGGCTGCGCGGAGCGGTCCGCGAGGAGCTGATCGCCACCATCGCGGAGGGTGCCTACGGGCACCGGGACATCCCGTTGCTGGCCAGGCTCGCGCTGCTCGGCTGGCTGAGTGCCGTGGAGGGCATCGCCCTCGACTGGCTCGGCCACCAGGAGCTGGACCGTGCCCAGATCCGTGAACTGCTGGTGCGGATGTTGCGCAACACCCTCGACACCATCGGTGAGTTCGTCGCCGAGTGCCCGTCGCCGCCACCACCGCAGTGACACAGCTGGCACAGCTGGCACAGCCGGACACCGGGCGCAGACTCCGGGCACAGGGCGGGGCGGGAGCCGTAACGGCTCCCGCCCCGCCCTCGCGGTGTGCTGATCCGGGCGAACGGCTCTAGCTCACGGCGTGGATGAGTTCCCCGTTGGAGGTGTCACCACTGAGCTCCCAGAGGAAGGTGCCGCCGAGGCCCTGCTGGTTCTTGTAGGCCATCTTGCCGGCGATGGTGGCAGGGGTGTCGTAGCTCCACCAGTTCGAGCCGCACTTCGCGTACGCGGTGCCGGCGACGGTGCCGGTGGCCGGGCAGCTGGTCTTGAGGACCTTGTAGTCCTCGATGCCCTGCTCGTACGTGCCGGGGGCCGGGCCGGTCGCCGTGCCGCCGGGGGCGTCCTGGGTCACGCCGGTCCAGCCGCGGCCGTAGAAGCCGATACCGAGCAGCAGCTTGCCCGCGGGCACTCCGAGCCCCTTGAGCTTGGTGATCGTGGCGTCGGTGTTGAAGCCCGCCTTGGGGATTCCGGTGTACGAGGTGAGCGGCGAGTGCGGGGCGGTCGGCCCCTGCGCGTCCCAGGCACCGAAGTAGTCGTACGTCATCGGGTTGTACCAGTCGACGTACTGCGCGGCCCCCGCGTAGTCGGCGGAGTCCATCTTGCCGCCGTCCGAGGCGTCAGCGGTGATCGCGGCGGTGACGAGCGACGACGAGCCGAACTTGGCACGCAGTGCGGCCATCACGTTCTTGAAGGCCTCTGTCCCGCTGGTGTCGCAGGAGAGCCCGCAGTTGTTGGGGTACTCCCAGTCGATGTCGATACCGTCGAAGACATCGGCCCAGCGCGAGTCCTTGACCAGGTCGTAGCAGGACTGCGCGAAGGCGGCCGGGTCCTTCGCCGCCTCGCCGAAGCCGCCGGACCAGGTCCAGCCGCCGAAGGACCAGATGATCTTGAGGTTGGGATGCAGTTTCTTCAGCTCGCGCAGCTGGTTGAAGTTGCCCGCCACCGGCTGGTCCCAGGTGTCGGCGGTGCCGTCCACACTGGAGGAGGCGTCGTACGTCTTCTGGTAGTCGGCGTAGGCGTCGCCGATCGCGCACTTGCCGCCGGTGACGTTGCCGAAGGCGTAGTTGATGTGGGTGAGCTTGTCCGCCGAGCCCGAGGTCTGGATGTTCTTGACCTGGTAGTTGCGCTGGTAGACGTCCCAGTCCGCGTAGTAACCGACGACCTTGCTGCCCGCGGCCGCCGTCGTGCCCGCCTTGGTGCCCGCGGCCGTCGTGGCGTGGTGCTCACCGGCGGCCGCCGTGCCGGCCCCGGCGAGCAGGGTGACGCCGAGCGCCGCCGTACAGGCGGTGGCCAGGAGGGCCCGGAGCCGGACCCGTGGTTGGAATCGTCCGAACATGCTGTCTCCTCGTGAGGGAGGGGGCGTTGGGAGAGCCGCCTGGTGGTTTTTGGCATGAACGCGAAAAGCCGGTAGGGGGAAGGTAGAAGGACTAGACCAGTGTGGTCAATGGTTCGGACCAATTTCCGCCCCCGTGACGGAAGTCCGCCGATCGGGCATACTCAAGCCGCCACAGCCTCTGGTCAGCCCCTTCCGCGATCCGGGAGGGCAGCATCGGCTGATGGCGAGACCCGGCGGCGTTGCCACACCCTGGCCACGCGTACGCCGCAGCGCCCGACAGGGAGGAGAGCGTCGCCATGCCCGACCGCGCCCCGCAGTTGGTGGACCGCCAGTTGCCCACCGAGGAGTCCCGGGATCTGCTCGCGCTGGTGCGCGACATCGTCCAGCGGAAGATCGTGCCCGGTGCGGCCGCCGGTGAGGAAGCCGGCCATTTCCCCCGCGAGATCTTCACCCTGCTGTCGGAGGCCGGGCTGCTCGGCCTCCCCTACGAATCGGCCTACGGCGGCGGCGACCAGCCGTACGAGGTCTATCTCCAGATCCTCGAAGAGCTGGCGGCCGCGCGGCTGACGGTGGGGCTGGGTGTCAGCGTCCACTCCCTCGCCTGCCACGCCCTCGCTGGATACGGCAGCAAGGAGCAGCGGACCGCGCATCTGCCCGCCATGCTCGGCGGCGGCCTCCTCGGCGCGTACTGCCTGTCCGAGCCCTCGTCGGGCTCCGACGCCGCCTCGCTCCGGACGAAGGCAGTCCGGCAGGGGGACGAGTGGGTCATCACAGGCACCAAGGCGTGGATCACACATGGCGGTGTCGCCGATTTCTGCACGGTCCTGGCGCGGACCGGCGGCGACGGAGCCCGGGGGATCTCGGCGTTCCTGGTGCCGGGGGACGCGGACGGCCTGACTGCGGCCGTCCCCGAGAAGAAGATGGGGATGAAGGGGTCACCCACCGCCCAACTGCACTTCGACGGCGTGCGGGTGTCCGGTTCACGGCTGATCGGTGAGGAGGGCCAGGGCTTCGCCATCGCGCTCTCCGCCCTCGACTCCGGGAGGCTGGGGATCGCCGCCTGCGCCATCGGCGTCGCCCAGGCGGCGCTGGACGAGGCGGTGCTGTACGCGACGGAGAGGCAGCAGTTCGGCCACCCGATCGCGGACTTCCAGGGGCTGCGTTTCATGCTCGCCGACATGGCCACACAGATCGAGGCCGGCCGTTCCCTCTACCTCACGGCCGCACGGCTGCGGGACGCCGGAAGCCCCTTCTCCCGGCAGGCCGCCATGGCCAAACTCTTCTGTACGGACGCGGCGATGCGCGTCACCACCGACGCCGTCCAGGTGCTCGGCGGCTACGGATACACCGCGGACTTCCCGGTCGAGCGCTTCATGCGGGAGGCCAAGGTGCTGCAGATCGTCGAGGGCACCAATCAGATCCAGCGGATGGTCATCGCCCGTCACCTCGCGGGACCTGAGTCGAACTGAACTGACCCGGCTGTACGGTCGCCGTTGTGAGGCGTGCCCACTCCGGGTCGCGGCGGCCCGGCAGTGTGCGGCCCGCCCGCCCCCACTGGCGGATCATGGACTGGTAGATCGGCGCGTCCACGCTCTGCGGAAGCGATTCTTCGGGAGCGGGCGTGGCGAGCCGCCGCAGTCCGGTACCGGCCCCGTAGTGCAGAAGAGTCATGCACGGTCAACGCGGTCGGGCGCCGCCTGGTCACCGCCCGGTCGCGTCGGGCGTCTGTTCGCGCGGTAAGGGGCCCTTGCGCTGCGCCCGATGAGGTCGCGTGGTCCGGCACCGCGTCCCGCGGTGTTGCCGGAGAGCCCAGGCAGCTCCGCTGCGTGGGTCTCCGGCGCCTTGCGGTGCACGGCAGGGCGCCAGTCCACGCGACCTCATCGGGCGCTCATGGCGCAAGGACCCCTGCGGCCCGTCCGGGTGGTGACCGGCCGGATCCCGCGGTGATGCGGGTCTGGCCGTCCGCACCGTTTCTGACGTACCGTCATCTTCCCTGTCAGCAGGAGGATGCCGTGGCCGACGACCGACCCATCGCGCTCGACGAATACCCCGTCCACCAGGTGCCGCTGTCGATGAAGCACGTCGCGACGGGCGACCGCAACGCCTATGACCGCTGCATCTTCCACGTCTTCGACCACCGGGGCAGGGCGCTGCTCGTCGTGGGCCTCGGCGTCTACCCCAACGCGGGCGTGATCGACGCGTACGCGACGCTGCGCACGGGTGACACGCTGCACGCCGTACGCGCGTCCGACGCCCTCACCGACGACCGGATGAACCTCTCCGTGGGCCCCCTGCGCATCACGGTCGACGTCCCCCTCCAACGGCTGTCGCTGCACTGTGCCGCCGACCCCGCCGATCCGGACTCACTCTCGTACGACATCGAGTGGACCGCGGACTTCCCCGCTGTCTGGGAGCCGCACCACGTGCAGCGGCGCGGCGAGCGGCTGATGCTCGAAGGCCGCCGCTTCGTGCAGGCGGGCAGCTGCTCCGGCGTCATACGCGCCGGGGGCGACGAGATCCGCGTCGCGGCGGGGGAGTGGACGGGTACCCGGGACCGCAGCTGGGGTGTTCGGCCCATCCCCGGCGAGGAGGGCGGTCGCGCCGAAGCCGAGTACCGGCCGGCAGGATTCCACTGGCTCTGGATCCCGGTCCGCTTCGAAGACCGCTTCGTCCTCGTCATCGCCCAGGAGGACGCCGACGGCTACCGGACCCTGAACGAGGCACTGCTGGTGCGCGAAGGCCGGCGAGACGTCCAGCTCGGCTGGCCCCGCACGGAGATCGGCTACCGGTCCGGAACGCGCCACCCCGAGCGCGCTGTCGTCCACCTGACGGGGCCGGGGAGCCGGCCGATGGAGCTGACCGCCGAAATACTCTGCTCGTCGCCGCTCGCGCTCGGTGCGGGCTACCCGCCGGCAGCCGACTGGCAGCACGGAAGCTGGCAGGGGAGGGGCTGGACCGACCGGCGCAGCTACGACATGAGCGACCCGGCCGCCCATCCGGCGGCTGCCTACGGCGTCACCGACCACGCGGCCCGCTTCACGCTCGACGGCCGGATCGGGCACGGGATATTCGAGCACGGCAGCTTCGGCCGCCACGACCCCAGCGGGTTCGCCGGATACACGTCGGTGGCGCCCTGAGTATCCGGGCCCGGCCCTTTCGGGTCTTCCCCTCCCGCGCACCGCCTCCCACAGCGAGGACCACCGTCATGGCCACGGCACCACGCCCCCGCACCACCACCCGCGATCCTCAGGAGGTCGGCCGCAGGCTCGCCGCCTGGCTGAGTACCCGGCTGCCCGGCGCCCGCATCGGCGACCTCACGGCCCCCGCGTCGAACGGCATGTCGAGCGAGACACTGCTCTTCGGCGTGGACGGAACCGACCGGGCCGGCACCGGTGCTCCCGGCGCCGCCGCCCCGGTGACGTCCTGCGCCCTGCGCCTGGCCGCCGACCCCGCCGCGTACACCGTCTTCCCGGCCTACGACATGGAGCGCCAGTACCGGGTGATGGGCCTGGTCGCCGCGCACACCGACATCCCGGTGCCACGCGTCCTGTGGCTCGAAACGGATCCGGGCCCGCTGGGGGCGCCGTTCTTCGTCATGGAACAGGTGCACGGCAGGGTCCCGCCCGACGTCATGCCCTATACGTACGAGGGTAATTGGCTGCACTCCGCGACCGACACCGAACGCGCCGCCCTGGAGGACGCGACCCTGCGGGTCCTGGCGGGGCTGCACCGCCAGTTCCCGCCCGCCGAGGCGGAGTTCCTGCTCCCCGCCGGAGACGGCAGCCCGCTGCGCCGCCATGTGGACGGCCAACGGGCCTACTACGCATGGGTGGTGGACGGGCTGCCGCCGTCACCACTCATCGAGAGCGCCTTCGAGCGCCTGGAGACGCTGTGGCCGGTGGACGAGGGGCCCGCCGTGCTCTGCTGGGGAGACGCCCGTATCGGCAACATCGTGTACGACGGCTTCGAGCCCGCCGCCGTGCTCGACTGGGAGATGGCCGCCTTCGGTCCGTGCGAACTCGATCTCGGCTGGACGATATACCTGCACCGCTTCTTCCAGGACCTCACCGAGGCATCCGGACTGCGGGGCCTGCCTGGCCTGCTGCGCAGGGAGAACGCCGAGCGGCGGTACGCCGGGCTCACCGGCCACACACCGCGCGACATGGACTTTCATCTGCTGTACGCGGCCCTGCGGCACGCGATCGTCATGCTGCGCATCGCTTACCGGCAGGTGCACTTCGGTGAGGTCCGGGCCCCGGCCGACCCGGACGCCATGATCCTGCACCGGGCTTCGCTGGAGGCCCTGGTGCACGGAACGTACGACTGGTCAGGCGGCTTCGCCCCGCACCCGAGCCGTCCTGACGGGGCGTGAACCAGGCCCGCCGACGTGTGAGAACGGCTGCTTGCGCCAGTCGAGCCCCTGCGGCAGCGTCAGCAGCAGCGCGGTGTCCTGCTCCTGTGCGTCGAGGGAGGCGTCGGCGGGCTCGGCGTCCGCCGCCGCGCGGCCGGTGCCCGTGCACGTGGTCAGCCCGAACGGGTTCCAGGGGCTGGCGCACAGTGCGTGCCGGGGCAGGACCACTTCGTCCGCGAGCAGGGCGATCGGCTGCGCGCAGTCCGGGCAGATCACCCGGTACATCTCGAAGGTGTCGTAGGCCGCGAGGCCCGGATCGTTCTCAATGGCGGCGAGCTCCGCGGGCTCGATGGAGTCAGCGCTCTTCAGCTTGTGCATGGAGATTCTCCCCCTAGGGTGGGCCGACCAGAACTGTGGTCTCGACCACAGCAAGCACTTCCCGTCCGGTGTCCGCGGTAATCGCGAGCCACCGGCGGACACGGCTCCAGCTCTGTGGTCTTCGTCACACGACCGTGCGAGGTGTCCCTTACCGGCCCCCTCCGGCTGTGCCGCAGTGGCGCGGGGCCATAGGTTGATCCGTATGGAGGAGCTGGATCGCCGCATCGTGGAGTTGCTCGTCAAGGACGGGCGGATGAGCTACACCGACCTGGGCAAGGCCACCGGCCTGTCGACATCGGCGGTGCATCAGCGCGTCCGCCGTCTCGAACAGCGCGGGGTCATCCGCGGTTACGCCGCTGTGGTCGACCCGGAGGCCGTCGGGCTGCCCCTGACCGCCTTCATCTCGGTGAAGCCCTTCGACCCGAGTGCTCCGGACGACATCGCCGAGCGGCTCGCCGGTGTCCCCGAGATCGAGGCCTGCCACAGCGTGGCGGGGGACGAGAACTACATCCTCAAGGTGCGCGTCCCGACACCGCTCGCGCTGGAGAACCTGCTGACCAGGATCAGGTCCCTGGCCGGAGTCTCCACCCGTACCACCGTCGTGCTCTCCACTCCCTACGAAGCGCGCCCCCCGGAGATCTGAGCGCAGCGGCCGCACGCACGGGCCCCCTGCGCGGACCGGAGCCGCGCAGGCGGGAGACTGGTCCCCATGACCGAGAGCACCGCCCCCCAGGCCGACCACCGCACCGTACTGCTGCGTGGTGGAGACATCCACAGCCCCGCCGACCCCTTCGCCACCGCGATGGTCGTGGAACGCGGGCACGTCGCCTGGGTGGGCTCCGAAGGGGCCGCCGACGCCTTCGCCGAGGGGGTCGACGAGACCTTCGACCTCGAAGGCGCCCTGGTGACACCGGCGTTCACCGACGCTCATGTCCACACGACATCGACGGGGCTCGCCCTCACCGGCCTCGACCTGTCGGCGGCACGGACCGCGCAGGAGGCACTCCGCCTCGTCCGGGACCACGCCGCGGACCGCCCCGGCGACCGGGTGCTGCTCGGCCACGGCTGGGATCCGTCCGGCTGGCCGGACGGACGGCCGCCGACCCGCGCCGCGCTCGACGAGGCCGCCGGCGGCAGGCCGCTCTACCTGCCGCGGGTCGACGTCCACTCGGCGGTCGTGTCCACGGCGCTGCTCGACCTGGTCCCGCAGGTCACCTCGCTCCCCGGCTACCGCCCCGACGCCCCCCTCACCGGCGCGGCACATCACGCCGTCCGCGCCGCCGCCCACGCGCTGATCACCCCGCAGCAGCGGACCGCGGCGCAGCGCGCCGCCCGCGAACGGGCCGCCTCACTCGGCATCGGCGCGCTCCACGAGTGCGGAGGTCCCGACATCTCCGACGAGGACGACTTCACGGGCCTGCTCGCCCTCGCGGCGCAGGAGAACGGACCGCGCGTCTTCGGCTACTGGGCCGAACGGGTCGCCGGGGCCAAGGACGCGCAGCGGATCAGGGAGCTGGGCGCGATCGGCGCGGCCGGTGACCTCTTCGTCGACGGCTCCCTGGGCTCGCACACCGCGTGCCTGCACGAGCCGTACGCCGACGAGGCGCACACGGGCACCGCGCACCTCGACCGGGCCGACATCGCCGCCCACGTCGCCGCCTGTACCGAGGCGGGGCTCCAGGCGGGCTTCCACGCCATCGGGGACGCGGCGCTCACCGCGGTCGCCGACGGGGTGCGGGACGCAGCGGAGAAGCTCGGCCTCGCCCGGGTGCGCGCCGCCCGCCACCGCGTCGAGCACGCGGAGATGCTCTCCCCCGAGACGGTCGCCGCCTTCGCCGAACTCGGGCTGACCGCCTCGGTACAGCCGGCCTTCGACGCGGCGTGGGGCGGCGGCGAAGGGATGTACGCCCAGCGTCTCGGCGCCGAGCGGGCCCGCACCCTCAACCCGTACGCGGCCCTGCTGCGGGCCGGGGTCCCGCTCGCCTTCGGCTCCGACAGCCCCGTCACCCCGCTCGACCCCTGGGGGAACGTGCGGGCCGCGGCCTTCCACCGGACCCCTGAGCACCGGATCTCCGTACGCGCCGCTTTCACCGCCCACACCCGTGGCGGCTGGCGGTCCATCGGCCGGGACGACACCGGGGTACTCGTGCCGGGAGCACCCGCCGACTACGCGGTCTGGCGCACCGCCGATCTGGTGGTGCAGGCCCCCGACGACCGGGTGGCCCGCTGGTCGACCGACCCGAGGTCCGGCACACCGGGGCTGCCGGACCTCAGCCCTGGCGCCGAACTCCCCGTGTGCGTGCGGACGGTGGTCTTCGGACAAACTGTCTTCGTGAGGCCGAACGAGTGACATCACGGTATTTCGTGCGGCCGATCGATGCCGGAAAGTCTCTCCCGTCACCTGCGGCTCTTCCGTACTGACCTGGCCATTCATCAGAACACCGCAGGTCGGGCGAGTGTTGACAGGAAGCGGCCACCGGCGGGTAGGTTCGGCCGAGTCCACCACAGGACGTCCGACCGGCAAACCTCCACGCAGTCGTCGAACGCCGCTGGGTCATGGGGCGGTACGCCGGAAGGCGCGCCACCACTGGGAGCCAGGTTCAGCGCCCGCGCCTCGGGGGCGAGGGAGGTTTCAGCCGGAAGGGGGTCCGCCCTGCTCCTTGGGAGTTCGCGGGCAGGTGCGACCCGGGTGGGGCCCGGACGTTCAGTAGACAACGGCTCTCGGTCGACCCGCAGCCAGCGGGCCCCAGGTCGGCCCGAAGGACGCCGGGCCCCGATCCGAAGTTCCCCTCTCCCCTCAGGAGTCCCTCCGGCCGACGCGGCTGCGTTCCGCATGTCCGGCGCTGGATAAGGTAATGGCTCGGCGTAGGGACACAGTGAGGGGCAGTAGTGAACGACGGCGGTGAGCGGCGGTTCGGTCCGCTCGGTAAGGCCTTGGTCATCATTCCGACCTACAACGAGGCCGAGAACATCGAGCCGATCGTCGCCCGGGTCCGCGCCGCGGTGCCGGAAGCGGACATTCTGGTCGCCGACGACAACAGCCCGGACGGCACCGGGAAGATCGTCGACGAGATGGCCGAGGACGATCCGCAGATCCAGGTGTTGCACCGGAAGGGCAAGGAGGGCCTCGGCGCCGCGTACCTCGCGGGCTTCCACTGGGGTATCGAGCACGGCTACGGGGTCCTGGTGGAGATGGACGCCGACGGCTCGCACCAGCCCGAGGAACTTCCCCGGCTGCTCACCGCGTTGAAGGGCGCCGACCTGGTGCTCGGCTCGCGGTGGATGCCGGGCGGACGGGTCGTCAACTGGCCCAAGTCCCGGGAGCTGCTCTCGCGGGGCGGCAGCACGTACTCACGGCTCCTCCTGGGTGTACCGATCCGTGACGTCACCGGCGGCTTCCGGGCCTTCCGGAAGGAGACCCTGGAGGAGCTCGGTCTCGACGAGGTGACGTCCCAGGGGTACTGCTTCCAGGTTGATCTCGCCCGGCGGGCCGTCGAGGCGGGCTGCCATGTCGTCGAGGTTCCGATCACCTTCGTCGAGCGCGAGATCGGCGACTCCAAGATGAGCAAGGACATCGTCGTCGAGGCCCTGTGGCGCGTGACGGCCTGGGGAGTCGGGTCGCGGGCGGGCCGCCTGCTGGGGCGGCAGCCCTCCTGAGTTCCCCGGCACGTCATCCGTGCGCGCCTGCAGGCACACTGGGAGTATGACGACCGGCACACAGCCCCCGACCGCTCCCAAGCGCTCCCGGGCGCGCACCTTCGTACCTCTGGGTATCGCCGTCTGGGTGATCCTGGAGATCTGGCTGCTGATCATGGTGGGCGAGGCCGTCGGCGGACTCGCCGTTCTCTTCCTGCTCGTCGGCGGCCTCGTGCTCGGTGCCGCCGTCGTCAAGCGGGCCGGGCGGCGGGCCTTCCGTAATCTGACGGAGACCGTCCAGCGCCAGCAGTCGGGAGCGGAGCCGGCCCAGGAGCGCGAGAGCGGCGGGAACGGCTTCCTGATGCTCTCAGGGCTGCTGATCATGGTCCCTGGGCTGATCAGCGACGTGCTGGGGCTGCTCCTCCTGGTACCGCCGCTGCGGTCGCTGCTGAGCCGCCGCACCGAGCTGACCCTGGAACGCCGGATGAGCAGGGCGGCTCCCGGCACGGTCGGGGACGCGTTCCAGCAGGCACGCATGCACCGTCCGGACGGCAAGGTCGTCCAGGGCGAAGTCATCAAGAACGACCGCCCGGAGCCCCACGGGGACGACGACGACCCCCGGCCGCCGCTGACGCGCTGACCGGCGGGAGCACGCACAAAGAGCTGAGGGCTCCGGCAACACCCTGAAGTGTGCCGGAGCCCTCAGCCCCTGATGTCGTCGTGCTGTACGCGAAACGCCTGGGCGTTAAGCGGACTTGCGGCTGTCCCGCGGATGCACGGCAATGTTCATGGCGCCGGAACGAAGGACGGCCAGCCTCTCGGCCAGCACCTCCTCCAGCTCCTCGCGTGTGCGCCGCTCCATGAGCATGTCCCAGTGCGTGCGCGCGGGCTTGCCCTTCTTCTCCTCAGGGCCGTCCCCGTCTACCAGGAGTGCTTGGGCGCCGCAGGCCTTGCACTCCCACTCCGGCGGAATGTCCGCCTCTACAGAGAACGGCATCTCAAAGCGATGTCCGTTCTCGCATGCGTACTCCACCGCCTGGCGCGGAGCCAGGTCGATGCCGCGGTCGGTCTCGTAGCTGGTCACCACGAGGCGCGTACCGCGAAGAGCTCGCTCACTCATGAATCGTGCCTCCCGGGCTTGTCGCCCACAGGACAGGTGTCGCTGTCGTCGTCATCCGGTCAACGTCCGGTCGGCGGTAAAGATTCCCGTTGCGGGTCATACGTCGCCCGTCGTGCCGCCCCTTGTTGTACCCACCAGTGACCTCTTTGTCACATCTGCTCAAAGATGTCACCCTGCGTTTTCAACTGATGATCACGCAGTAACGGTCCGCCTGGTGAGCCAAAGGCGTACAGTACCGGCCTTTCACTTCAATGCCTAAACCCGCTCCGGTACCGCGTTTCCCGCCGCCGTCACGGCCTCCCTCACACGTACCCGTGCCAGCAGGAAGAAACCCAGTACGAAGAAGACCACCAGCGAAATGATCGCGGCCCGGTAACTGCCGGTCAGCTGGTACGCGAGCCCGAACACCAACGGGCCCAGCCAGCTCAGACCGCGGTCGCTCATCTCGTACGCCGAGAAGTACTCGGCCTCCTTGCCCGCAGGCACCAGATGGGAGAAGAGCGAACGGGAGAGCGCCTGGCTGCCGCCGAGGACCGCACCGATCGCCGCCGCCAGCGCGAAGAACCAGACCGGGGCGCGGGCCGGCAGGAAGTATCCGGCGCCGAGGATCAGCGTCCACACGGCGAGGGACCCGAGCACGGTGCGCTTCGCCCCGTACACCCGCGCCAGCCGGCCCATGCCGAGCGCGCCGGCCACCGCGAGCACCTGCACCAGCAGGATCGCGGTGATCAGTGTGGTCTGGCCGAGGCCGAGCTCCTCCGAGCCGTACACGGACGCCTGGGAGATCACCGTCTGGATGCCGTCGTTGTAGACGAGGTACGCGAGCAGGAACGAGAGCGTCAGGGGATAGCGGCGCATGTCCCGCAGCGTCGCGAGCAGCTGCCGCCATCCCGCGCCGACCGAACCGCGACCGGCGGCCGGGCCCACCCGCCGGTCGCGCAGCCTGCGCAGCGGTATCAGGGTGAACGCACCCCACCACACGCCGGCGGACGCCAGACAGATCCGTACCGCGGTCGACTCCGAGACCCCGAAACGGTCGTGGCCCGAGTAGAGCACCAGATTCAGAACCAGGACGAAGGCACCCGACGTATATCCGAAGGCCCAGCCGCGCGAGGAGACGGCGTCGCGCTCGTCCGGCTCGGAGATCTGGGGGAGATAGGCGTTGTAGAGGACCATCGAGACGGCCAGCGAGGCGTTGGCCACGATCAGCAGCAGCGCACCCAGCAGATAGCGGTCGCCGTCCAGGAAGAACATCCCGGCCGTGGCCCCGGCGCCGAGATAGGCGGCGCCCGCGAGCAGTGGCTTCTTGCGTCCGGTCCGGTCCGCCACGGCACCCGCCAAGGGCATGACCAGCACCGCGACGACGACGGACACCGAGACCGTGTAGGCGAAGACGGACCCCGCGCGTACCGGGACGCCGAGCGGATGGACGTAACCCGCCGCGTCGGCGGCGGACCTGGCGACCGAGGTGAGGTACGGGCCGAGGAACACCGTGACCACGCTGGTCGAGTAGACCGAGGACGCGAAGTCGTAGAAGTACCAGCCGTGCTGCTCGCGCCTGCGGCCGGCGGCGGCAGCGGCCGTGTCGGCGGCGCCCAGCGCACTGTCCGCGGTTCCAGCGCTCAAACCGCGCCCCCTGATCGTCAGTTCCACGCCCCCCGCGTGGTGAGAACCGCGCGCAGTGACTCCAGATGATCGGTCATGATGCCATCCACGCCCAGGTCGAGGAGGGCGGCCATCCGCGCGGGGTCGTTGACGGTCCAGACGTGGACCTGGAGTCCACGGGCGTGCGCGGCTCTGACGAAGCGCCGGTCGACCACCCTGATCCGGCCGTGGAATTCAGGGACCTGGGCGCAGACGCCGGTCGCCCGCAGCGCGGCGGGGACTCCGTACGAGCGCAGCCGCAGCGCCGCGACGCCGCTCATGCCGTACGAGGTGGCGAGGCGCGGGCCCGCGAGGCGCGCCGCCGCCGCCACCCGGCCCTCCGAGAAGGATCCGACGCACACCCGGTCCCAGGCGCCGGTCCTGCGGATCAGCCCGATCAGCGGGGCGAGCGCGGGTGCGGCCTTGACGTCGATGTTCCAGCGGGCACCGGGGAACTCCTCCAGGAGGTCGGCCAGGAGCGGCAGGGGTTCGGTCCCCGCGACCCTTGCCCGGCGCACTTCACTCCACGGGAGGGAGGCGATCCGGCCCCGGACATCCGTGACCCGGTCCAGGGTCGCGTCGTGGAATGCGACGAGGCGGCCGTCGGCCGTGGCGTGCACATCGGTCTCGAAGTAGCGGTATCCGGCGCGGTCCGCCCGCCGGAAGGCCGCCGCGGTGTTCTCCAGGCCGTCCGCGGAGCCGCCCCGGTGGGCGAAGGGGATCGGTCCCGGGTGGTCCAGATAAGGGTGTCGCGTACTCGTCACTCGGGCAGTATCGCCTGCTCGGCAGCGGGGAGCCGAGGTGCCCGGTCACCCGCCCGAGCGGGCCGGCTGAACATCCGGAGGAACATCTGGGCGAGCGGCCCGATGGACAGGGCGTACACCACCGTGCCCACCCCGACGGTCCCGCCCAGCGCGAAGCCGGTGGCGACGACCGCGACCTCGATGCCGGTGCGCGCCAGCCGGATGGAGAGCCCGGTGAGCTGGTGCAGTCCGGTCATCAGGCCGTCCCGCGGGCCGGGGCCGAAGCGGGCGGAGATGTACAGCCCGGTGGCCGCGCCGTTGAGCAGGATGCCCGCGGCCATCAGAGGGATCCGGCCCGGCAGACCCTGGACCGCGGGGACCAGGCCGAGGGTCGCGTCCATGGCGAGGCCGATGACGAAGACGTTGGAGACGGTGCCGAGCCCGGGTCGCTGCCTGAGGGGGATCCACAGCAGCAGCACGGCGGCGCCGACGATGATCGAGACGGTGCCGATCGTCAGACCGGTCAGCCGGGCCAGTCCCTGGTGCAGTACCCCCCAGGGCTCAAGACCCAGACCCGCGTCGACCAACAGGGCGGAACTGACCCCGTACAGCGCCAGACCGACATAGAGCTGCACGAGCCTGCGTACGAGATTCCTGGACAATATGGCCCTCCCTGGGGTGCTGGGTAGTCGCAGTGGACTGGTACGTGACACTCTGTGGCTTGGGATCCAAGGTCAGCCATGGCCAATTCGGGGAAGGTGGACTGATATTTATGACGCAGTGGACTTCGGCGGTCGGTGCCGCCCAGTTGGCCCGGCTGCTCAGCACCCAGCAGGCGCGGCCGGCCGGCCCCGGAACCCGAAAGCCGCCGGCCTACCGGGCGCTCGCCGACGGCATCAGGGTGCTCGTGCTCGAAGGCCGGGTCCCGGTGGCCGCGCGGCTGCCCGCCGAGCGGGAACTGGCGGTGGCGCTCGCGGTGAGCCGCACCACCGTGGCCGCAGCCTACGAGGCGCTGCGCGCGGAAGGTTTCCTGGAGTCGCGCCGTGGCGCGGGCAGCTGGACCGCCGTCCCGGCAGGCAACCCGCTGCCCGCCCGCGGTCTTGAGCCGCTGCCGCCCGAGACGCTCGGCTCGATGATCGACCTCGGCACCGCGGCGCTGCCCGCGCCGGAGCCCTGGCTCACCCGCTCGGTGCAGGGTGCGCTGGGGGAGCTGGGGCCGTACGCGCACACGCACGGCGACTATCCGGCTGGGCTGCCGGCGCTCCGCCAGAAGCTCGCCGACCGCTACACCGCGCAGGGCATCCCGACCATGCCCGAACAGATCATGGTGACCACGGGCGCCATGGGTGCGATGGACGCCATCTGTCACCTCTTCGCCGGGCGGGGCGAACGCATCGCCGTCGAGTCCCCGTCGTACGCCAACATCCTCCAGCTGATGCGCGAGGCGGGGGCCCGGCTGGTGCCCGTCGCGATGGCAGAGGGGC
Source organism: Streptomyces sp. NBC_00859 (assembly GCF_045161865.1). Classification (NCBI taxonomy): domain Bacteria; kingdom Bacillati; phylum Actinomycetota; class Actinomycetes; order Kitasatosporales; family Streptomycetaceae; genus Streptomyces; species Streptomyces sp. NBC_00859. The sequence goes on from NZ_CP108826.1 coordinate 6,823,156, forward strand.
TCAGGGGCTGGGACCTTCCCAGATGGCGGCAGGTGCTGCGCGACGCGGCTCCCCGGATCGCCTATGTGGTGGCGGACTTCCACAATCCGACCGGCGCACTCGCCGACGAGGAGCAGCGGCGCGGGCTGGTGGACGCGGCGCGCTCGGCCGGCACGGTACTGGTCGTGGACGAGACCATGACCGAGCTGATCCTCGACGAGGACACCGAGATGCCGCGTCCGGTCTGCGCCTTCGATCCGGCCGGCAGCACGGTGCTCACGGTGGGCTCGGCGAGCAAGGCGTTCTGGGCCGGTATGCGGATCGGCTGGGTGCGCGCCGCGCCGGACGTGATCCGCAGCCTGGTCTCGGCACGGGCCTACGCCGACCTGGGGACGCCCGTACTGGAGCAACTCGCCATCAACTGGCTGATGAGCACCGGGGGCTGGGACGAGGCGGTCGCTATCCGCCGCGCGCAGGCCAGGGAGAACCGCGACGCGCTGGTCACTGCCGTCCGCAGAGAGCTGCCCGGCTGGGAGTTCGACGTGCCGCACGGCGGGCTGACGCTGTGGGTGCGGACGGGCGGGCTCTCCGGCTCACGGCTCGCCGAGGTCGGGGAGCGGGTGGGGGTCCGCGTCCCCTCCGGACCGCGGTTCGGGGTCGACGGGGCCTTCGAGGGGTACGTGCGGCTGCCGTTCACCGTCGGAGGCAGGCTGGCCGACGAGGCGGCGCAGCGGCTGGCGGCCGCCGCGCGGCTCGTCGAGACGGGCGCGAGCACCGGTACGGACGCCCCGAGGACGTTCGTCGCCTGACGCTCCTCAGCCTTCGGCCGCCACCGGCGCCGCCTCCATGGGCCGCGGGGCGGTCTCCATCGGACCGGCCTCGATCAGGCCGGGCTCCAGCAGGCCGGTCTCCATCGGGGCGGCCTCCACGGGACCGGGGTCCGCCGCGGCCGCGTGCGGCACGGGGTCCGGCTCGCCCGGACGTCCGGGAAGCAGGCCCAGTACGGCTTCGCGGTGCGCCTCGCTGGTCGCCTCGTCGTACGGGTCGGGCGTGGCGGGGACCTGGAGCCGCAGTACGGCCCCGGACCCGAGCCGTGCGTAGCCCCGGCCGGGCGGGATGTCCGGCGTCGGCGTGGTGTGGGGCGGTGCGCCGAGCAGGGCCTCGATCTGGCCGTGGGTCGCCGGACCGAGCACCACACGGGCACGGGTGTGGTGCCGGACGGTGTCGCTCAGCGCGTCCACCGTGTCGAACTGGTCGGCCACGACCACCGTGACGCTCGCCGCCCGGCCGTGCCGCAGTGGGACCTGCAGCAGCTCCACGGGGTCGGTGCGTCCGTCGGCCGCCGCCAGATGCCCGAAGATGCTGGGCCGGTCGAGGATGATCCAGAGCGGGCGCCTGATGTCGTCGGGCGTGGGGTGCCCGGACTGCCGGGCCCGGTTGGCCGTGACCAGCCGCCGCTCGGTTTCGTGCGCCGCCCACTCCAGCGTGCTCAGGGCCCCGGCGAGTCCGCATTCGATGGCGAGGACTCCGTTGCGCCCGGTGAGGCACGAGTACTCGCCGGTCCCGCTGCCCTCGATGATCACCACGTCGCCGTGGCGCAGGGCCTGGAGTGCGATCGAGCGCAGCAGTGTGGTGGTGCCGCTGCCGGGCTCGCCGACGACGAGCAGGTGCGGCTCCGTCGAGCGCGCCCCCGTACGCCAGACGACGGGCGGTGCGTCGCTGTGCTCCTCGCCGTCCCGCACCGGCATGGTCCGGCACACCGCGTCCGGGTCGGTGAAGCCGAGTACGGTCTCGCCCGGCCCGGTGACGAAGGGCTGCGCCGCGATCGTGGCGGACAGGGCGGGCAGCACGCTCATCGCGAGCCGGTTGCCCTCCTCGTCCCAGTCGAAGCGGTACTCCCGTCCGCGCCCCGACTTGGCGTGGAGGAGCTGTTCGATCCGGGTGCGCGAGGCGGCTTCGCCGTCGGTGAAGTGCGCCGGGTAGGCGACGTGCAGTGCGGTGAGCCGTCCGTCGCCGTCGAATGTGTAGTCGCTGAGGGCCTCGTCCCACTCGCCGCCGTGGCTGAAGAGGGGAGCCGGGTCGTCGGGGACGGAGAAGTACGGCACCAGAGCCTCGTACAGCGCTCGGAGCCGCGCTGTCTCCGCCTCGTCGGGCCCGCTCTTCACCACGGTCCGCTCGTGCCCCTTCCAGGCGGCCGCGGCCATCACCGTGATCAGGGCGAGCAGCGGCCCGTACGGGATGAGCGCGACCACCAGGACGCAGGCCGCGACGAGGAACAGCGCGGGACCGCGCCGGTCCTTGGGTGTCGCGGCCCACCGTTGCCGCCCCGCCGAGGCCAGCTTGCGCAGGCCGCGTCCGACGGTGATCAGCGGATGGAGGACATCGGTGGCGCTGTCGGCGGCCGTCCGCGCGATCTCGCGGCTGCGGGTGATCGATGCGCTGCTGCTGCTCAGAATGCGGGGAAGTGGTCGCCGGGCCACAGCTGTCTCCTGGGGTGGGTGGGGGAACGGTTACCGAGGGTCAGAACTTGATTCCGCCCAGCATGCTGGCGAGGCTCGCGCCGCCGGCCGTGATGCTCGGTGCGATGGCGGTACCCGCCACATAGAAGCCGAAGAGGGCGCAGACGAGCCCGTGGGATGCCTTGAGTCCGTCCTTCTTGAAGAAGAGGAAGGCGATGACTCCCAGCAGTACGACGCCTGAGATGGAAAGGATCATGAGTGTTCTCCTGGTTGGGGGGACAGTCACCATGAGTTCTTCCAGGTTCACAGAAAGTATCTATACGACAAAAGGTGCAAATGGGTGAAATACCCGCTAATTCACCTGACTGGCCGAAGAGGACGTGCGGGTTGTGCCGGTGGTTCGGGGCGGGCAGTAATCTGTCGGTTCACTCGTACGGCTTCACGCCGTACACGGCAGTCACGGCAGTCACAGCAGTCACAGCAGTCACGGCATGGAAGGCGGTACGCGAGATGAGCGAGGCACCGGACCCCGAGGTGGTCGAGCTGGCGACGAAGGTCTTCGACCTCGCGCGGCAGGGGCAGGCCGACGCACTCGCCGCGTACATCGACGCGGGCGTGCCCGCGAACCTCACCAACGACCGCGGAGACACCCTCGTGATGCTCGCCGCCTACCACGGCCACGCCTCGGCGGTGGAGGTGCTCATCGCCCGCGGTGCCGAGGCCGACCGCGCCAACGACCGGGGGCAGACCCCGCTGGCCGGGGCGGTCTTCAAGGGTGAGGACGCGGTGATCCGCGCACTGCTCGCCGGCGGCGCCGATCCGGAGGCCGGGACTCCGTCTGCGACGGATACCGCGCGGATGTTTGGGAAGGCAGAGCTGGTGGAGCTCTTCGGCGCACGGTGACCGGCCTGTCGTAAATGTGGTCGCGGTGGCGATATGGCTGGGTCATCATGACGTCGCGGGTCCCCATCGGACCACCGACGAGAGGCAGAGGAAGATGGACTGCACCAAGCAGAGGGCAACGGGCGGCCGTACATGTTGTTGCGCGGCCAGGTGAATCCCCCGTCCCGGTTGCGTCTACAGCTTGATGTGAGGCTCCTTCCATGATCGATCCAGTCATAGCGCCGAGCGGTACCTTGCTCGGCCTTCTCCAGCGAGGCCGCGGTGACGGCACGCTGCACGCGCTCGCCGCACCACGCAGGGAGGCGCTGGCCGCGCTGAACCACTGCGTCCTGAGCGACCCGCGTCACGACTGGCAGGTCGAGAACCGCTCGCTCTACTACGCACGCCTCTACCTCGACCTCGACGGCGGGCTCGGCGAGATCGAGCGTCACCTCTTCCTCCCCGACGACCACATCGTCACCGAGGACAGCAGGACCGGACTGGCCCTCGCGGTGCTCGGACACCTCGCGTCCTACGACAGGGGTGACGCACTCGGTCTGCTGAGGCGGTACGCGGCGACCGGCACCAACTGGGCCTGGGCCCTCGACGAACTGGCCCTTCGCGACGACGACGCCGGGCTGCGCGCCCTCGCCCTCCCCGTGCTCAGCCGGTTCCCCGCCACCGCGCAGGGCGAGGCCGAGCTGGCAGCGGCCGTGCGCGACGCCTACGAGCCCCGGCCCTGGCGGCTGTGGGCCGACGACCCGCGGGAATCGGTCGGTGGCCGGGTCAGGGCCGCGGGGGAGCAGGGGTCCTTCGACCGCTGGCAACGGCAGATGCGTCCCACGGGCCCCCGCCCCGGCTGGAGTGTGCAGGCCGTCTTCGACTGGGCGCAGCAGGCACTGGAGCGCGGCAGCGAACTGCACCTGCCCGCCGCCCGCTGTCTCACCGCGGTGGCCGGTCCCGGGGACCGCGCCGCGATCGTCGAGGCCGCACGGAGCGGCACGGACGGAGCCCGCTGCGCGGCGCTGCACTATCTCGCGGAGGCGCAGGATCCCGCGGTCCTGGACCTGATCGAGGCGGCGGCGGACAGCATCTCCCGTACGGTCGCCGAGACAGCCGTGGCCGCTTTCGAGCGGATGTGCGGCGACGCAGCGGTGAGCCGGGCACGCCGCTGGGTGCAGCGGCCCGACGCGCTGGGCGCATCGGCCGCGGGTGTGCTGGCCGCTCGCGGCGGGGCACAGGACGCGCAGCTGGTCCTCGGCGCACTGCGCGAGACCGTCCGGGCCGACGGCCCCGACGCTGCCCTGCTCTGGACGCTCGTCGACGGGGCGGGGCGGCTCGGCATCGCCTGCGCGGCGCCCGTCCTGCGACATGTGTACCGCGAGACGGCCTCCTCACATCTGCGCGGCAGCGCCGCCCGCGCGCTCGCCGCCACCGACCCTTCCTTCGGAGCCGGGTTCGCCGTCGAATGCCTGTGGGACTGCGAGGAGACCACCAGGGAGGTGGCCGCCCTGCACGCCGCGACCGGCGACATCCGGGTGGTCGACCGGCTCCGGCGGCTGGCCGCCGATCCCGCCGAGGAGGCCGAGGTGCAGACCGCGGTCCGCAGCCGGATCGCCACGGAGGGAACCGCGCACTGACGCGGCCGTGCCGCCCGTCCGGCCACCCGCGAAACCGGCCCCGGCGAACCTGTGGCCGGATCAGCGCGGGTGCCGGCCCGGCTGGGCGTGTACGGGAAGGAAGACCACCGGGGTCCCCGGGACCGCCTGTGCCGCGGCTCCGAGCCTGTCCTGCGGGACAACCCCGATCACCGGATAGCCCCCGGTCACCGGGTGATCGGCGAGGAAGAGCACGGGCAGCCCGTCGGGCGGTACCTGGACCGCGCCCAGTACCACCCCCTCACTCGGCAGTTCGGCGCCGTCCGAACGCTCCAGCGGCGGGCCATCGGTGCGCAGGCCGATGCGGTTGCTCGCGGCCGAGACCCGGTAGCCGGCCTCCGGCAGAGCCCGGAGCGCCGCATCCGTGAACCGGTCGGCACGGGGCCCCGTGATCAGCGGAAGCACCAGCTCACCCGGGGGAGCCGGCAGCGGAACGGCCTCCACGGTGCCCGGGGACTCACCCGGAACACCGAGCGGCAGCACCTGTCCGCCCTCCAACGGCGCGGGGCCCAGCCCGGAGAGGAGGTCGGTGGACCGGCTGCCGAGAACCGGAGGCACGGTGACGCCGCCGCCGAACGCCACATAGCTGCGCAGGCCGCTCACGGCCCCGCCCACATCGAGCACAGCGCCCGCGGGCACCCGGACCGGTGCGCCCCAGGCGGCCGGGCGGCCGTCGATCCGCACGGGGCACGGTGCGCCCGTCACCGCGGCCGTGACATCCGTGGTGACGCGTACCGCGGCGCCGTCGAGGGTCGTCTCCAGAGCGGCGGCGTCATCGGGGTTTCCGGCGAGCAGGTTCGCCAGCCGGTGCGCGGCGCGGTCCAGGGCTCCCGAACGCGGAACGCCGAGATGCGCGTATCCCGGACGCCCGAGGTCCTGCACGGTGGTGAGCGTGCCGGGGCGTACGACTTCCAGGCTCATGCCGGCTCCTCCGCGGTGAACCGCACCCGGGTGCCGGGAGCCAGCAGCGCAGCGGGGTCGCGCTCCTGGTCCCACAGCACCGCGTCGGTGGTGCCGATCAGCTGCCAGCCGCCGGGGGAGGAACGGGGGTAGACACCCGCGTAGGTGTCGGCGAGGGCGAGTGACCCGGCGGGCACAGCCGTACGGGGCGTGGCCCGGCGCGGCAGCCGGAGCCGGTCGGGGAGCCCGGACAGATAGCCGAAGCCGGGGACGAAGCCGCAGAACGCCACCCGGAACGGGATGCCGCCGACGATGCCGGGGACTTCCGCAGGAGCCACCTGCCACCGGTGTGCGACCTCCGCGAGATCGGGTCCGTCGTAGCGCACGGCGATCTCGATCTCCGGGCCTGCGGTGCCGGCCGACGGCGGCACGGTCCAGGTGGTGAGCAGGGCGGCGAGCTCGTGCGGCCTGGCCAGACCGTCAAGAAGCACTGTGCGGGCGGCCGGCACGATATCGGTCAGCGCGGGCAGTTCGCCGGCGTCGCGCCGGCGCAGCACTTCCGCGTGGAAGGCTTCCGTCGCGGCCGCCGATCCCAGCTCGACGAGCAGGGCGTGTTCGCCCACCGGCAGGACCCTCATCCGCGCTGCCCTCCGTGTGCCGTGTCCGCGCTCCGCCGTGCTCGTGTGCTCATGCGAACGGCTCCAGGACCACGCCGGCGGCGAGCAGTTCACGGCGTACCCGCAGCGCGAGCCCGGCGGCCCCCGGGGTGTCGCCGTGCAGACAGAGGGACCGCGCGTCGACGCCGACGCGCTCACCGCTCACCGCGGTGACCGAGCGGTCGCGCACCATGGCCAGCGCGCGGGCGACCACCGCGTCAGGGTCGTGCACCACCGCGTCGGGAAGGGTGCGCGGAACGAGTGTGGCCCGCGCGGTGTACGCGCGATCGGCGAAGGCCTCCGGCACCGCGGGCAGTCCCGCGTCGGCGGCCGCCGTGAGGAGCCGGGAGCCCGGCAGCCCGAGCACCGGCAGCCCGCCGCCGGCGAGCCGTACGCCTTCGACGACCGCGGCCGCCTGCTCCTCGTCGTGGACGGCGCGGTTGTAGAGCGCGCCGTGCGGTTTGACGTACGACACCCGGGAGCCGGCGGCCCGAGCGAAGATCTCCAACGCGCCGATCTGATAGGCGACTTCGTCGGTCAGCTCAGCGGCGGGAACGTCCATGGCCCGCCGGCCGAAGCCCGCCAGGTCCCGGTATGAGACCTGGGCGCCGATCCGTACGCCACGCTCGGCGGCCTGCTCACAGACCCGGCGCATGGTCGACGGGTCGCCCGCGTGGAAGCCGCAGGCGACATTGGCACTGGTGACGACGGAGAGCAGCGCTTCGTCGTCGGTGAGCGTCCAGCGTCCGAACCCCTCACCGAGGTCGGCGTTGAGGTCGGTCACGGCCGGAGCGGCAGCGGTCGGGGCGGTCGTCGTCATACGGTCCCTCCGGGAGCGGGACGGCGGACTCCCCGGCGCCCGTCCGGGGTGGAACCGGGGCTGATGCGGGGAGAGTCCGGTAGGTGCGGGGGCGTCCGAAGCCTAGCCGCCGGAGGCCGGGCGGGCCCGGTGGACAGGCGTCCCATCCGCGCCGTTTCGACCGTTGTCAGTGCGAGGACCTAATCTGTGCAGCGTGACTTCGCCTGCCCCGACGGAATTCGTTCCGCCCCAGCTCAGCGCGGGGCCGCGGCCCGCACCGGGTCCGGCCGCCGACGAAGGGCTGGCGCGTCGGCTGCGCGCGCTCGCGTGCACGGCCCCGCTGCACGACCTCGATGTCCGCAAGGCCAATCTGGCCGGCGAGTACACGGTCTATGCCATGGCGGAGGTGGCACTCGCCGCGATCGATCTGATCACGCTCAACATGGACTTCGACACCGGGGCCGACCACGACCAGATAGTGGCCAGACTCCTGCCGCGTGTCGCGGCCCAGGCCCCCCGGCGCCCGGCGGACGAGCACGAGCGGGTCGCCCGCTGGGTGCTGGAGAACCTGATCAACGTCGGCAGCGTGGACCGCGGGTTCCGTGCGGTCTACGGCACTTTCGGCCCCGACGGTGAGTACGTCCGCCGTGACTACGACTTCAAGCTGGTCGAAGAAGTCCCCGGGCACGGCGGCACGGTCTATCTGCGTACCACCGACGAAGCGGTCAACGTCCTGGTGGGCGCGCTCGATACCGATGTCACCAGTGCGCAGATCGCGGCCGAGGTGAAGCTGGAGGTGCTCATCAGCCGGGGCCGGCTCGCCGACGCGCAGCTCGCCGCGGAGCAGGCCAGATACCGGACCGTGCAGTACGCGGAGACGCTGCGCAGGACCCTGGAGGCGACCCGGCGCAACGTCCGCGCGGTCGACTGGCTCAGGGCCGTGCCCGACATGATCGACGAAGCCCTCGACCACGTGGCCGACCGCTACCGCCATGAGAACGCGATCCTGACCAACATCCGCAAGGCAAGGGACGAGACGGAGGAGCCCGAGCACAAACGCCGTGCGGCGGAGCTCGTCGACATCGTCAAGGACTGCATCCGCCGTCACACCCAGCTCCAGTCCCGGCTGCTGGAGGCGGGCCCGCTCTTCCGGGCCGAGCAGGACCGCCAGGCCTTCGCGGCGCCGACGGCGAGCTCCGGACTCGACCTGTACGGGCAGCTGGTCGCGCCGGTGCTGCCGCTGCCGCTGGAGCAGGCCATCCGGGTCACCGACGCGTTCTTCGCCCGGGGCGCCGGACTGCGTACGCCCGTGTCCGTGCGGGTCGGTGACCTGGTCGACATTCTGCTGACCCCGCCGGCCGAACGGGAGCACCTGGGCGCGGAGATGCCCGAGCCCGACCTCATCGCGACACCGGACGACAGCCGGTTCAGCGAGGCGCAGCTGGCGCAAGCCATGGAGCTGCTCGACCTGGAGCACGACGCCCCGCGCCGCCTCTCCGGCCTGCTGGCCGACGCGCGGCGGCGCGATCCCGAACTGCCCTATCTGGTCGCCCTGCTGGCCATCCACGCGGCGAGTCCGCCGGTCGGTACCGCGTACCGGCAGGGCGAGGAGCGCCTGCTCTTCGCCGTGGACGACGGCACCGGTCTGGACGACCCGGAGTTCGGCGGCGCGGATCTCATCGTGGGGACGGCCCTGCTGGACACCGCGAGAATGGCCGCGGGCCGGACGGAGGCGGTATGAGCCTCCGGCAGGACGCCCCGCCCGGCCGGCGCCACAGGGCCCGGAGATCCGGGGGCCCCGGACCAGGAGCCGGCAAGCAGCACCGTACGACACCGACCGAGGAGCAGCAGCCGTGAGCGAGACCCACGCCGAGCGCACCGCGTGGAGCGAGCCCGACCAGGCCGCCGCCGCCCCGCCGGCCGCCCCCGGGGTGACGCCGGCCGACGCAGCGGACGCGGCGCGGCTCGTCGCCTTCGGGCTCCAGCCCAAACTGCTGCCCGCCCGTGACGCCGAGTACGCGGAGCTGCTGCGCCGGTACCGCGAGGCACCCGCCTTCGCCCGGCTCGCCGACGCGGTCGCCACCGGGCTCGGCCTGGTCGTCCTTGAGGTGTCCACCCGGGCCGGCATGGCGGTCGCCGCGGGGGACGACTCGGTCTTCGCCGTGCGCATGGGCGACTACGCGCGCCGCGCCGCCGCCGATTCGGCCGACCGCTTCCTGCACGGCCTGGCGCACCTGGCTGTTGCCGCCATGTCCTTTCCCCGCCCCGAAGACCTCGCCGACGACGGTTACATCGGCCGGATCACGGTCAACGGTGTCGACGCGTTCGTCCGCCAGGCCTGCCGCCGCATCGAGGAGCGCGCCGAGGAGCAGGGCGAGAACAGTGATCCGGCCACCGAAGCTCCCGGACTGGAAGCGGCCTGGCGGATCTACGCCAGACGCAGCTCCACCGGGGCCACCAAGGACGCCAGGCGGCTGGCCGGCTCCACCACCGGGATCGTCGCCAAGGCCGTCGCCTTCCTCACCGAGTCGGGATTCCTGCAGCGCACCGGGGACGACGCCGGAGGCGCGTACCGCACCACCGCGCGCTACCAGCTCCAGGTCCGCGACATGGCGGGCAGCGCGGCCATGGCCGAGCTGCTCGACCTGGGCATCGTTGCGGTGTCCGACGGGACGGCCACGCTGGTGCCGCCGTCCGGGGCGGACGACCTCGAACTGACCGCCGACGCAGGACTGCCGTTCCACTCCTGATCAGCCCATGAGCCAGATCCCGCACCACAACGACGAGAGCCCCCGCCATGTACGAGCTGTCCCGGGTCCGCCTCTACTCCATCGGGCCTGCCGGTGCGCGATACGCCGACACCGTGCTGGACCTGCGGGGAGTGGGCGCCCCTGTGCCCAACCCGGCCCCGGCCCAGGCGGAGTTCTTCGAGGACGAGCCGGTCGGTCCGCCGCGCCGACCCGCGCCCGCGGGTGTCCTCTTCCTGGAGAACGGCGGCGGCAAGTCGGTCCTGCTGAAGCTCATCTTCTCGGTGATGCTGCCCGGCCACCGCAACACGCTCGGCGGCGCGAGCTCCGGCGTCCTGCGCAAGTTCCTGCTCGCCGACGACTGCGGTCACGTGGCCCTGGAGTGGCAGCACACCCTCACCGGTGAGCTCGTCGTGGTCGGCAAGGCCAGCGAGTGGCGGGGCCGGCAGGTCTCCAACGACCCGCGGAAGTTCGCCGAGGCCTGGTACTCCTTCAGGCCCGGCCCCGGTCTGAGCCTCGACTCCCTCCCGGTCGCCGAAGCCACCACCGTACGGCCGCCCGTGGAAGGCGTCTCCGGCGCGCGGGGCAGGCGCCGCACCATGAAGGGCTTCCGCGACGCGCTCACGGATGCAGGCAAGTTCTACCCCCACCTGGACGTTCAGTGGGAGGAGATCCACGACCGCTGGAACGAACACCTCGGCGACCTCGGTCTCGACCCGGAACTCTTCCGCTACCAGCGCGAGATGAACGCCGACGAGGGCGAGGCGGCCGGCCTCTTCGCGGTCAAGAAGGACTCCGACTTCACCGATCTGCTGCTGCGGGCCGTCACCGACACCCGCGACACGGACGGCCTGGCCGACCTCGTCGGCAGTTTCGGCAGCAAGCTCGGCCGCCGCGCCGAACTCACCGCCGAGCGGGACTTCACGGCGGGCTCGGTCGACCTGCTCGGCCGCATCGTCGAAGCCACGGAGGCGCGCTCGCGGTCCAGGGACGTCCACGCGGGCGCCGAGCGACGTACGCGCACCCTCGCCCGGAGGCTCTCCGCCCGCGCCGCCGACGAGCGGGGCCGCGCCTCCGACCTCGCCCAGCAGGTCACGGCCGCGGCGCACACCGTCACACAGGCCGAAGAGGCCCGTGGCCGCAGCGCGCTGATCGCCGCCGAACTGGCCTACCGGCATGCCTCGCTCGCGCTCACCGCCACCGAGAAGTCCGCCGCGGCGCAGCGCAGGGAACTGGCCGACGCCCGTACGTTCCACTCGGCGTGGCAGGCGGCCGAGGCGGTGCTGCGCCACCGCGCGGCGGCCGACCGTTCCGCGCGCGTCGCGGTGGCCATCCGGGAGGCGGAACGGGACGCCGCTCCCGCTCTGGCCGCCAGGGCCACCGCGGCGGCCGACCTGGTACGCGCACTGCACGCGGCAGCCGAGAGCGGCGAACGGCTCGCCAACGAGGAGGAGGAGCGGGCGGCCGTCCTCCAGACTGCGGGCGAGGCCGCGCACCGGGACGCCACCGCCGCGGCGACCGAGGCGCAGCGCGCCCGCAGTGAGGCCGGGCACCTGCGCCAACGCCTCACCGAGGTCGGTCAGGAGACCTCCGAGGCCGTCCGGGCGGGCTGGCTGGACGACACGGAGCCCGACGCGGATCCGGCGCGCGCGGCGCTGGCGGCCAGCGATGCGGAGCAGGCAGCGGTCGCCGCCTGGGACACAGCCCGCGACCGGGCGCGTACCACGGCGGACGAGGCCAAGGAGGCCGCTTCGGGGGAGAGCAGGGCCGACCTCGCCGCTGCCCGTGCCGCGGACGCCGCACGGGCAGCAGAGCACGCGTACGAGGCGGAGTTGCGCACCGCCGAATCCATCGCGGCGGAGAACCGTCTGGCCGAGTTGCTCAGCCTGCCTTCGGTGCCGCCCGCCATTGCGGGACTGCCACAGCCGCGCAACGGCACGACGGACCCGGCAGCCGGCCGGCCCCGGGGCGCCGTCACCGCGGGCACGGCCGACGAGGCGCAGGCGCAGACAGCGGGCGCCGGAGCCGGCGGACCGCAGGACGCCGCCGCCCACGAGTCCGGTGGCCAGGCGCACACCCTGACACGCGGCCCCCTCACCGCGGCCGAACTGGACCGCAACGCGGAAGAGCTCCAGGACCTGCTCGACAGCGGCGTCGCGTCGGCCGAGCGGCAGCTCTTCGAACTGCGTACCGCCGCCGCGGCCGACTCCCGGATCCTCGGCGCACTCGGCGACGGCGGGCTGCTGCCTCCGGGGCCCGATGTGCTGGCCACCGTCGAGTTCCTCGGCGAACACGGCATCCCCGCTCTTCCCGGCTGGCGCTACCTCGCCCAGGCCGTGGACCCGGCCGACCACGCCGCGGTGCTGGCCGCCCGCCCCGAGCTGGTCGACGGTGTGGTGATCACCGACCCGGCCGCCCACAGCCGGGCCCGCTCCGTACTCACCGGCGCCGCCCTGCTGCCGCGCTCGGCGGTCGCCGTCGGTACCGCTGCCGCGCTCCTGGCGCCGGTGCCGGGCCCGTCCGGCACCGAAGCGGGCGATGTGTTCCTCGTACCGCCGAACCCGGCCATGCACGACGAACACGCCGCGGACGAGGAGCGGCACGCACTGCGCTCCCGCGCGGGTGAGCGCGACGACGAGATCCGCAGGCTCGCCGCCCGGCTGGGCGGCGACCGCACGCTGGCCGCCCGGCTCGGTTCCTGGCGCGCCGCCTGCCCGTCCGGCAGGCTCGCCGAACTCGAAGCGGCCGCGAGCGGCGCCAACGAGGCGGCCGGGACGGCGACAGCCGCACTTGAGGAAGCGCGAACGGCCAGGGCCGAGGCGGACGAGTCAGCAGCCGACGCCGCACGGGTGCGCGATGAACGCCAGGACGCCGCACAGCGTGCCCGACGAGTCGCCGACGCGCTCTCCGGGCTCGCCTTCCGGCTCCGTGAACGGGCCGGCTGGCAGGTCACCCTGCGCGAACTGGGCGACGAGGCAGCGGAGTCGGAATCCCGGGCGGCGACCTTTCTGGAGCGGGCCAGGGCTGCCGACGAGGACCGCAGGGCCGCCCAGCGGGCCGCCGACGACGCGCGCCGTACCGCCCGTGCGCTGCGCGCCGAGCGGGCCGAGATCGCAGGAGTGCCCGAGGACCTGCCCGAACCGGAAGCGGGTGCGCGGCGCGCAGCCCTGCCGGCCCTGCGTGAGGCCTACCGTGCCGCGTCCCAGCTGTACGAGAAGGTAGGCGTCGGCGCCGACCTCCGGGCCGAACAGGCCAGGGCCGAGAGCGACGAGAGCGCGGCCCGCGCCGAGCTCGACCGGCTCTCCAACAAGGTCCGCACCCGCGCCTCCCAGCTGCTCGAATCCACCGACGGCGCCGACGGTCCCTCCCGGCAGGCGGCCGCGGCCCGTGCGGAGTCGCTCGTCCAGATGCTGGAGACCCGGGCGTCGGCGGCCAGCGAACAGCTCGGCCGGCTGCGCGGCGAGGCCGAGCGGCTCGCGCCCGACGACGGCGCGGACGCCCACACGGAGCTGCCCGGCGAGCTGGTCCCCGCCGACGCGGAGGCCGCCCAGACCCTGCTGCGCACCGCCACCACCGAACTGGGCTCCCGCAGCGACGTACTGGACACCTCGCGCGCCGCCCACGCCGAGCTCCTCAGGGCCCACCGGGCATCGGAGGAGGCGGCAGGAGGCTTCGACGAATCGGCGGCCCTCCTGCGTGACCTGCTCCGCGACCCGCACCAGGACGACGAGGGCACCGAACCCGCGACCCCCGAGCCGTATCCCGGCAGCCGGCAGGAGGCCCGAGAGTCGGCAGCCGAGGCCCGTCGCTCACTGCGCGCCTGCGCAGGCGACCTGTCGGCGGCGGAGTCGGCCGTACGCGAGGCGAGCGACGTCCTCGTGCGGCACGCCAACTCCACCCGTTACGAGCAGGTACGCACCCCGGCACGCCAGCAGATCCGTGAACTGCCCGCCGCCGCCCTGCCCGAACACGCTGGGAAATGGGCGGCGGCCTTCGCCCCCAGGCTCCGCGTGCTCACCGACGAGCTGGAACAGCTGGAGCGCAACCGCGATTCGATCGTCGACCGGCTGCGCGGCCTGGTGGAGTCCGCGCTCACCACGCTCCGCTCCGCCCAGCGACTCTCCCAGCTGCCCGAAGGGCTGGGGGAGTGGTCGGGCCAGGAGTTCCTGAGGATCCGTTTCGACGAGCCCGACCAGGCCACCCTCGCCGAAAGGCTCGGCGAGGTCGTCGACGAGGCGACCCGGGCGGCGCTGAAGAAGAATTCCGATCTGCGCCGGGACGGCATGTCACTGCTGCTGCGCGCTGTCCACGCGGCGCTCGAACCGAAGGGGGTGGCCGTCGAGATCCTCAAGCCGGATGCGGTACTCCGTGCCGAACGGGTCCCCGTCGGCCAGATGGGAGACGTCTTCTCCGGCGGACAGCTCCTCACCGCGGCCATCGCCCTCTACTGCACGATGGCCGCCCTGCGCAGCAACGACCGGGGCCGCGACAGGCACCGGCACGCGGGCACGCTCTTCCTCGACAATCCGATCGGCCGGGCGAACGCCACGTACCTGCTGGAGCTCCAGCGCGCGGTCTCCGACGCGCTCGGCGTTCAGCTGCTCTACACGACCGGGCTGTTCGACACCACGGCGCTCGCCGAATTCCCCCTGGTCATCAGGTTGCGCAATGACGCCGACCTCCGGGCGGGGCTGAAGTACATCAGTGTGGAGGAGCATCTGCGGCCGGGACTCCCGCAGCAGGATCCCGGAGGGGAGCAGGTTCACGGGGAGATCACGGCGACCCGCATGTTCAAACGGGCCCAGGTGACAGGCGCCCGTGCGGAGACAGCTCGTGCGGAGACAGCCCGGACAGAGACAGCCGGCCGACCGCGGCCCTGACGCCCGGATCCCGCGGGAAGGGTTCAGGACTGGGGCGACAGCCTGCTGGCGTGTTTCGTCTGTATTCGCTCGGCGTCCCGCTCCTGACGCCGGGCCGAACGCCGCGCCGAGCGTCGCTCCTTGCGCAGTCCGCGAGCCGTGCTGCTGGGTACGGAGGTCACTCCGTGGCGCTGGTTCCACACCTGCCGGGTGATCCAGACATCCAGTACCGCCCAGGTCGCGACGACCGTGCTCGCCACGCTGCTCAGCACCATGGGGAAGGCCAGCCACGATCCCGTCACGGTCGAGAGGAAGGCCGTCATCGCCTCGATCAGGGTCACGGACACGATGAGCACCGCGCGTACGGCGCTTCCGCGCACCGGATCCGGCAGCCGGCGCCGTCCGACGGGGTCTTCGACCCACAGTGGCCGCACGGGGGGCCTGCCCTCTTCGATGGTCATGCCCTTTTCACCCTCGACCTTCACGCCTCGGCGCTGCCCGACTCCAGAACGGTGCCCGGCTTGCGGCGGTTCAAGCGTCCCCGCCCGTGGTGCGCCCCTCGTACTCCAGGACGAACAACTCCCTGTAAAGATTCCCGCCGCCCATAGAAATCCAGCCATCTGCGAAGGGGCGGTAAGTGCCGTCCTGCCAGGGTTATCTGATCGGATCAGGGAAGACGATCTGCTGGGATACTGGGACATGACGTGATCAACTCCCATGTGAGCGGCTGAAAATAGTCCGGACGTTTCTTCGAGTTGCCCGTGCGGCAGTAGTAGGCTCACGCCGTTTGTTGACGGAACACCACCCCCGCCGGGCGGGGTTGAGCTGGGGGAGGCCATGCGCTTTCGCGGGAAGTCCATCCGCAGGAAGATCGTGGCGCTGTTGCTGGTCCCACTTGTCGCGTTGACGGTGATCTGGACGTTCGCCGTCTATCTCACCGGGCGGGACGCGCTGCAACTGATGCGCGCGGGAACTGTCTACAGCGATGTGGCGGCTCCGCTCGTCGACTCCCTCGAGGAGGTCGAGCAGGAGCGGTCTCTGACGCTGCGTCAGTTGGTGGATCCGGGAGCCTCGGACACCCAGTCCGCACTGCGCACCCAACGGGCGAGAACCGACGCGGCCGTTGCACAGCTGCGCCACGACACGGACAGCGGCGACACGCGCTCCGCGCTGGGCGCGGACTCCGGGCGGCGGCTGCGGACCGTCATGGACGGGTTCGCCCAACTGGGCTCGCTGCGCCACAACGCCGGTGACCACGAGGTGACCCGCCGCGAGGCCTACGACCAGTACAACCGGCTCTGCGATCAGGTGCTCGACTTCCTCGGCGACCTGCCCACCCTGCAGAACACCGCCCTCGACAAGGAGGCGCGCGGCCTCGTCGGCGCCGACCGGGCCCGCGAGGCCCTCTCGCGCGAGGACGCGCTCCTCGGTTCCGCTCTCACCTCGGGGCGGCTGGACCCCCGGGACCTGCGTGACATCTCCGACCTCGTCACCGCCCGCAAGATGTACTACACGGTCAGTCTGCCCTCGCTGCCGCAGCAGCAGGGCGACACGTTCAGCTCCTACTGGAGCGGCCCCGCGACGATCCCCGTACGCACCGCGGAATCCACCGCGATCAGCAAGAATCCGGGCAGCTCCACCATCACGGGCTCCGCGTCCCGCTGGACCACGGACGCGGGCCGGACGCTCAGCCACCTCGACGCCCTCGATGCCGATGCCCGCAAGGACTTCCAGGACCGGGTCAAGCCGGCCACTGTCCGCGTCGTCGCCAAGGCCGGGATCGCCGCGCTGCTCGGAATCGGCGGGCTGCTCGTATCGCTGGTGGTGTCCGTGCGCATCGGGCGGGAGCTGGTCCGCGACCTGAGCCGGCTGCGCAAGGAGGCCCACGAGGTCTCAGGGGTACGGCTGCCCAGTGTGATGCGCCGTCTCGCCGCAGGCGAGCAGGTCGACATCGAGACCGAGGCCCCGCGTCTGGAGTACGCGAAGGACGAGGTCGGGCAGGTCGGCCTCGCCCTCAACACCGTCCAGCGGGCCGCAGTCGAAGCAGCCGTGCGCCAGGCCGACCTGCGCCGCGGGGTATCCGATGTCTTCGTGAACCTCGCCCGGCGCAACCAGGTCCTGCTGCACCGCCAGCTCACGCTGCTCGACAGCATGGAGCGCCGCACGGAGGACACCGAGGAACTCGCCGACCTCTTCAGGCTCGACCACCTCACCACCCGTATGCGCCGGCACGCCGAGGGCCTGGTGATCCTCTCCGGCGCCTCCCCGTCCCGGCAGTGGCGCAAGCCGGTCCAGCTGATGGACGTCGTACGGGCGGCGGTCGCCGAGGTCGAGGACTACGAGCGGATCGAGGTGCGACGGCTGCCGAGGATCGGGGTCGGCGGCCCCGCTGTCGCCGACCTCACCCACCTCATCGCCGAACTCCTGGAGAACGCGACGGTGTTCTCACCCCCGCACACGGCCGTGCAGGTGCTGGGGGAGCGCGTCGCCAACGGCTTCACCCTGGAGATCCACGACCGCGGACTCGGCATCGCGCCGGACGCGCTGCTCGACGCGAATCTCCGCCTCGCCGAGACCCCCGAGTTCGAGCTGTCGGACACCGACCGGCTCGGTCTGTTCGTGGTGAGCAGGCTCGCGCAGCGGCAGAACGTCCGGGTGTCGCTCCAGCCCTCGCCGTACGGCGGCACCACCGCCGTGATCTTCATCCCGGTGGCGCTGCTCACCGACGCACCGGAAACCGACGGCGCGGACCCAGTGCCCGACACCGACGGCACCGGATTCCGCTCCGACCGGCGGCCCGCTCACCGGTCCGGCGCGCGCGCCGGGCTGGTGCCGGTGCCCGCCCCCGGCCGCGCACCCGTGTCCGTGATCGACGGCCCGGTCGAACTGGAGCCCCCCGTAGAGCCGTTCGCGGCCGACGATACGGGGGACCTGGCCGACGAGGACAGCGTGCCGGGCGGGATCTTCCGCAACCGGGCGGTGGCCCCGGCGCCCGACCAGCACCAGCAGACACCTGACGAGGGTGGTGCCCCTCAGAGCGCCACCCGGCCCACCGGCCCGGTCGGACTGCCCCGGCGGCGCAAGCCCGGAGTGCCGACACTGGTCTCCGACCACGGACGGAGGGTCGACGTGCCCGCACCGCCGAGGACCGGCCCCGCGGCGCCGGGCCCCGGCGGGCTGCCCCGCCGGGTGCGCCAGGCGAACCTGGCCCCGCAGCTGCGGGGCACGCCCGCGTCCGACGCGGAGCCCGCCGTGGTGGACGACGAGGAACGCGACGCGGACGAAGTACGCAGCCGGATGGCATCGCTTCAGCGGGGCTGGCAGCGGGGCCGCCGAGAGAACTCCGCGCAGGATTCGGCAGAATCAGCCGCAGCCGGCAGCACCGGGCCGGCCGGCACAGCACGAGGAACCACATCGGAGGGGACCGGTCGATGACCGTACCGAACGCAGCAGCACACAACTCCGCAGGGGGCCCCGGCGAGCTCAACTGGCTCCTCGACGAGCTCGTCGACCGGGTGGGCAGCATCCGCAAGGCGCTGGTCCTCTCGGGAGACGGCCTGGCCACCGGCACATCGAAGGATCTGACCCGTGAGGACGGCGAACACCTGGCAGCCGTCGCCTCCGGTTTCCACAGTCTGGCCAAGGGAGTCGGACGCCACTTCGACGCGGGCAAGGTCCGCCAGACCGTCGTGGAACTGGACGATGCCTTCCTCTTCATCACGGCCGCCGGTGACGGCAGCTGCCTGGCGGTGCTCTCCGACGCCGACTCCGATGTCGGCCTGGTGGCGTACGAGATGACACTGATGGTGAAGCGGGTCGGTGCCCACCTCGCGACGGCCCCGCGGAGCGGGCTCACCGCGGGCGGGTGAGGGGACGCCATGAGCGACGCGGGCCGGCCACCGGCGCACCACTGGTTCGAGGACGACGCGGGACCCGCGGTCCGTCCGTACGCCATGACGCGCGGCCGTACCGGCGCCGACGGCGGCCACCGTCTCGACCTGATCGCGCTGGTCGTCCCCGAGCCGGCCGCTGACGATCCCGGCCGGGACCAGACGCTCTCGCCCGAGCATGTCGACATCGTCGAACGGTGCAGCAGCGCACCGCAGTCCATCGCCGAGCTCGCAGCCGACTTCGACCTGCCCGTGGGCGTGGTACGCGTCCTGGTCGGTGACCTCGTCGACGACGAACTCGTCCGTGTGACCCAGCCCGTACCTCCGGCGGAACTGCCGGACGTCAGCATTCTTCGCGAGGTAATCAATGGCCTTCGGGCGCTCTAGCCGCACCAAGCAGTTCGTCGAACCGGTGACCCTCAAGATCCTGGTGGCGGGCGGCTTCGGCGTGGGCAAGACCACTCTGGTGGGCGCGGTCAGCGAGATCAGGCCGCTGCGGACCGAGGAGACCCTGAGCGAGGTGGGCAGGCCGGTGGACTCCACCGACGGCGTGGAGCAGAAGACCACCACCACGGTCGCCATGGACTTCGGCCGCATCACCCTCAAGGAGGACCTCGTCCTCTACCTCTTCGGTACACCTGGCCAGGACCGCTTCTGGTTCCTCTGGGACGAGTTGGCGCAGGGCGCGCTGGGCGCGGTCGTTCTCGCCGACACCCGCCGCCTGGAGGACTGCTTCGCCGCTGTCGACTACTTCGAGCGGCGTTCCATCCCGTTCACCTTAGCCGTCAACTGCTTCGAGGGTGCCGCCCGTTATCCGGGCGACGATGTGCGGTCCGCGCTCGACCTGGACCCCGACGTGCCGGTCATGATGTGTGATGCGCGGGACCGGAATTCGGTCAAGGACGTACTGGTGGCCGTCGTGGAGCACGCCATGGACCTCGCGTCCGGAGCCCGTGTGCACGCCATCACCTGAGCCCGGCGGGGCACCGGCGGCGCCCGTACGGCTCCCGTCCTGTCAGCCGACGGCGGGCACCGACGACCCGTGAGCGCGGTACGGGCCCCGCCGCCGTCCCGTCGCCCGCGGTGAACCATCCGGCCACCCACAGGTGCGCGGGTACGCGTCTAAGCCCCGCCCGGCATCAGCGATCTGACGATTGCGTCAGGGTTGCGTCGCGGGTCAGCCGTTCTCCGCGAGCCACTTGGCGGCGGTAGCGGCCAGTTCATGGTCGCGGCCCGCCAGCATCGTCCGGATCATCCGCACGTCGCCGCGGAGCGACCAGACCGGGTGGCCGAAGGAGGCCGGATTGTTCTTCTCGATGAGGAAGTGCGCGGGCCAGGCGGTCCCGTACCCGATGAGCGGCAGCGCGGCCGCATACCGCTTCCGGCCGCGCGCCAGCCCGTAGGCGGTCACCGCGAGCCCGGTGAGCGTGCCGGTCAGATGCACCCACCGGGTCGCGGCGCGGGAGTGCATCGCGACGTAGTAGGGCCAGAACTCCTCGTACGAATCACATGTCGGCTGCGTCATGGGGAGACCGTAGGCCCCTGCGATCCGCCGCGGAAGATGGGGGGAGACTGGCTGCTCCCTCAGGAGAACCGCCCGTCGCCGGCCGGCGTCCGAGTGGGAGTGGGGCAACGGCCGGAGCCTACGGGGGTGGTCCCGGCCGTTGCCCCGCCGTGCCGCCGCCGGTGCCCGGTGCCGCGGCCGTCAGTGGTGTCCGGCCACCGATCGCCACGCGACGGGGAAGTCGAAGTACCTGTCCGGGAACACCTCCGGCTGGTAGGTGAAGTGCCACCACTCCTCGGGGAGATTGACGAAGCCGACGGCGGTCAGGGAGCTCCGCAGGAAGTCGCGGTTCGTGCGCTGGACGCCTTCGATCCGCGGGTCGTCGGTGTGGGCGAGGGTGTCGAAGCAGTCGAACCCGGTTCCCATGTCGATGGAGTTGTCCGGGAAGCGCTGCGCCTTCGGCGCGTAGCAGGGGGCCAGTGGCTGGCCCGGGTGATAGGGGCGGGTCGGCAGCGCCGGCAGCTTCACCAGGGTGAGGTCCATGGTGCTGCCGCGGCTGTGGCCGGACTTCTCCGCGATGTAACCGTCGGTGAAGAGCCGTGACTTGTCGACCCGCGGATAGAACTC
Organism: Streptomyces sp. NBC_00859; assembly: GCF_045161865.1. Classification (NCBI taxonomy): domain Bacteria; kingdom Bacillati; phylum Actinomycetota; class Actinomycetes; order Kitasatosporales; family Streptomycetaceae; genus Streptomyces; species Streptomyces sp. NBC_00859. Next base: position 6,844,116 of record NZ_CP108826.1, read on the forward strand.
CGCCTTCATCGCCAGCGCCTGCGGATCGTCGGCCCAGCGCACGAAATTGTCGACGGCGCGCTGTGGCCGGTAGCAGTCGTAGACCTTGAGCGAGTACCCCTGGCGCAGCAGTTTCGTCTGGGCCCGGTGCAGAGCTCGGGCGGCAGGGCGGGTCAGGACGCACAGCGGCTGGTCGTAGCCGTCGACCGGCCCGCCGGTGAAGTTGTGCTCGTACGGGTACCGCATCTCCTGGATGATCGTCGGGTCCACGGAGCGCAGCGCGACGAAGTCCCGCGGCGCCCGGGGCTCCTGCTGTGCCCCGGCAGGGGTGGCGGCGGCGAAGGCGAGCAGGGCGGCAGTGGCCAGGGCGAGGGACCGTGCGGCAGTGGTCAGTCGTGTCATGGGCATTCCATCTATCAGGGAACGGCCCGGAGGGGAAGCACGATCGGCTACAGTCCGCGCTCATGAACGAGCCTTTGGACGAGCCTGTCAGGGATTCCCACTGTTCGAGCTGCGGAGCCCTGTTCGGCACCGCCGGATGGCCCCGCACCTGCCCGTCCTGCGGCGCCACGGCCTACCGCAACCCGCTGCCCGTCGCCGTGGCCCTGCTGCCTGTACGGGACACGGAGGGCACCGGACTCGTCGTCATCACCCGGACCATCGAGCCGCAGTCCGGCGGGATCGCCCTGCCCGGCGGCTTCATCGACGGCACCGAGGCCTGGCAGCATGCTGTGGTGCGCGAGCTGCGGGAGGAGACGGGGATCGACGCCCGCCGGCAGGATGTACGCCTGGCCGACGCGCTCAGCTCGCCCGACGGCCATCTGCTGCTCTTCGGGCTGCTCCCGGAACGCGACGCGGCCGGTCTCCCGCCCTCCGCGCCCACCAGTGAGACCGCGGGCCGGCACATCCTGCGGGCCGCGACGGAACTCTGCTTTCCGCTGCACACCGTGGCCGTACGCAACTGGTTCGCCGGACGGTACAGCTGAAGCCCGCTACACCCCGGCCCCCCGCACCCGCACCGGGCACCCCGGCTCGACCGAACCGTCCGCCACCACGCGCCCGACCACCACCCGCCCGTCCTCCAGCGCCGTGGTGTAACGCTCGACCTCCGGTTCCTCCCACCCGTCACCGGTGTCCCGGACGAGCACCCCGCCCCCCGTACGCCCGGCGGCGGGAGCCCAGACCTCCAGTTCGAGACCGCCGTCGTCCCCCCGTACCGGAATCACCGAACCCGCCCGCGCCAGCACCGGCACACGGCCGATGGGCGCATCCAGCACGACCTGCCCCGGGCCTTCGTGTGCCACCCCCGTCGCCGTGTCGTACCAGCGCCCCCGCGGCAACCGGACCGTACGCCGGTCCGTGCCGGGGCCGAGGACCGGCGCCACCAGCAGGCCGTCCCCGAGCAGGAAGGCGTCCTCGCAGTCCCGCAGCGCGCGGTCGCCCGGCGAACTCCACCACACCGGCCGCACATAGGGGGCTCCGGTCAGCCGGGACAGATGGGCCAGCGTCACGAAGTACGGGTGCAGCCGCTGCCGCTCCAGCAGCGCCCCCCTCGCGTGCTCCAGCGTCTCCGCACCGAACTCCCACGGCTCCCTGCGCCCGGCACTGATCGCCGAATGGGTGCGCAGCAGCGGCAGGAAGGCCGCCAGCTGGAGCCAGCGGAGATACAGCTCCGGCGACGGACTGCCGTCGAAACCGCCCACGTCGGGTCCCGAGTACGGCACCCCGCACAGCCCAAGGCCCAGTACCAGCGACAGCGAGGCACGCAGCCCCGGCCATCCCGTCGTCACATCGCCCGACCAGGCCCCGCCGTACCGCTGCATCCCCGCCCATCCGGACCGTGAGAACAGAAAGGGCCGCTCACCGGGGAGCAGGGTGCGCAGCCCCTCGTAACCGGCCCGCGCCATCCCCAGACCGTAGACGTTGTGGGCCTCCCGGTGATCGCCTCCACGGCCCTCCAGATCGTGCCGGGACGACAGCGGCAGTGTCGGATCCCCGAACGGGACGATGGAGGCGGGCTCGTTCATGTCGTGCCAGAAGCCGGCGAAGCCCTGAGCGAGCCGCTCCTCGTACAAGCCGCCCCACCAGGCACGCGCGCGGGGCGCCGTGAAGTCCGGGTAGACGCACTCGCCCGGCCACACGAGACCCCGGGCCGTACCGCCCCGGGCGTCCCGGACGAAGACGTCCGCGGCCAGCCCGGCCTCGTACACCCGGTTGCCGGGCTCGGCCTTCACCGCCGGGTCGACGATCGACACCAGTCGCACTCCGCCCCGCCGGAGCTCTTCGGCGAGACCGGGAAGACCGGGGAACCGCTCGCGGTCGACAGTGAAGACCTGGTGCCGGTCGTAGTGGTCGATGTCCAGATGCAGCGCTGTCAGGGGCAGCCCGTGCTCCCGGTAGCCGGCGACGACCCTGCGGACCTCCCGCGCACTGCCGAAACCCCACCTCGCGTGCTGCGGTCCAAGGGCCCAGGACGGCGGGAGCGCGGGCCGCCCGGTCAGCGCCGTCCACCCCAGCAGGACCCGTGCGGGAGTGCCCGCCACCACCCAGCAGCGCAGCGGACCGCCGTCCATCCCGACCCGGCTCGACCCGTGTCTGTCATGCCCGGAACCCGCGCCCTCGTCGCCCTCGGCCAGCACCACCAGCCCATCGCGGGTGTTGTCGTAGAAGGCGAGATGAGTCCCGGAGTCGGCCACCACGAGCTGCACCGGCATCGTGATGTACAGCGGGTCGTCGCCGGGGCCGAAGCCGCCGCGGGGATCGGTGTTCCACAGCCGGTACGTGCCGTCGCGCAGCCGGGGCCCCGACGCCCGTCCGCCGAGCCCGAAGAACCGGGCGTCGGAGGGGACTTCAGCCCGCTGTACCCACCGCGCCGCACCGCCGGACACGGGCTCCCACCAGCGGGGCGGCAGCTCCCGGCGGATCCGCAGCCCGCCCGGGGTCAGGATCTCGACGGACCCGTGCCGTGACACCCTGACCGTCACCCGCTCCGAGACGACCCGCCACCCGCCGTCCTTGTCCGGCTCCAGGACCGCGCGCGGGTCCGCGTCGGGGCAGCCGTCCGCCAGCGCGTACGAGGGCGTCGGCTCCGCGCCGTCCCAGCCCCAGAAGACAGCCCCGCCCACGGCGACCCGTACCAGCAGCTCCGAGCGGGCGAACCGGAGCACACCGCCGCCAGGACGGTGCTCCACACCCGTCATCACACCGGGCACCCGAGCCCGCTCCGGTCCGCGCGGCACCTGCTGCGCGGCGTCCGTGCGCCGTCTGCGCAGGGCGACGCGCAGGGCCAGCCGCCCCCGGGCAGAACCGAACGCCTTCACCGAGCGAACCAGGTCGCGACCGTCCATGCCGGCCACACTGCCACCCCGGCCGCCGGACGCGAGAGCTGTTCAGCGGCTGTTCAACCATCGCTTGACCAGATATTCACCATGGCGACGCCGGGCGGCCCGCCCTGGTGTGCGGGACGATCACATGGCATCGTCGCTGCCAGCCGTGTCACGCGCACACCCCTCGCACGTGCGCGCCCACACGCACACCACGCGTACAGCCCGGGAGCCGCCCCATGAACGCACCGCACACCGCACCCCTCTGGGAGCCCAGCCAGGAACGGATCGACGGTGCCAGGATCACCCGCTTCCAGGCCTGGGCCGCGGAGCGGCACGGAGCCCCGGCCGATGGCGGGTACGCAGCACTGCACCGCTGGTCGGTGGATGAGCTCGCGACCTTCTGGCAGGCCGTCGCCGAGTGGTTCGACATCCGCTTCACGGCCCCGTACGACAGCGTGATCACCGACCGGTCCATGCCCGGCGCCCAGTGGTTCCCCGGAGCCACCGTCAACTACGCGGAACACGCCCTGCGGACCGCCACCGACCCGGCCCGCGCACACGAGGCCGCCCTGCTCCACGTCGACGAGAGCCAGGAACCGCAGCCCGTCAGCTGGTCCGAACTGCGCCGTCAGGTGGGCGCCCTCGCGGCCGAACTGCGTTCGCTCGGGGTACGTCCCGGCGACCGCGTCAGCGGCTACCTGCCGAACATCCCGCAGGCCGTCACCGCCCTGCTCGCCACCGCTGCGGTCGGTGCGGTCTGGACGTCCAGCGCCCCCGACTTCGGCGCACGCAGCGTCCTCGACCGCTTCCAGCAGGTCGAACCCGTCGTCATGTTCGCCGTCGACGGCTACCGCTACGGGGGCAAGTCGCACGACCGGCGCGACACCGTCGCCGAGCTCCGGGCCGAACTGCCCACGCTGCGCGCCGTCGTCCACATCCCGCTGCTCGGAACCCGTGCGCCGGACGGCGCACTCGACTGGGCGGACGTCACATCGGGCGAAGCGGAGCCCGTATTCGAGCCGGTGCCCTTCGACCACCCGCTCTGGGTGCTCTACTCCTCGGGGACCACCGGACTCCCCAAGGCCATCGTGCAGTCCCAGGGCGGCATCCTGATCGAGCACTTCAAACAGCTCGGCCTGCACTGCGACCTCGGCCCCGGGGACCGCTTCTTCTGGTACACGTCCACCGGCTGGATGATGTGGAACTTCCTCGTGTCCGGCCTGCTCACCGGCACGACGATTGTCCTCTACGACGGCAGCCCCGGCTTCCCCGCCACCGACGCGCAGTGGCGCATCGCGGAGCGCACCGGCGCCACCCTCTTCGGGACGTCGGCCGCCTACGTCATGGCCTGCCGCAAGGCCGGCATCCACCCGGCCCGTGACCACGACCTCTCCCGCGTCAAGTGCGTCGCCACGACCGGCTCCCCGCTCCCGCCCGACGGATTCCGCTGGCTCCACGAGACGGCGGGCGACGACGTCTGGATCGCCTCGGTCAGCGGCGGTACGGACGTCTGCAGCTGCTTCGCCGGCGCCGTACCCACCCTCCCGGTCCACATCGGCGAACTCCAGGCGGCATGCCTGGGCACCGACCTCCAGGCGTGGGACCCCGAGGGCAGACCGCTCATCGACGAGGTCGGCGAGCTCGTCGTCACCAACCCCATGCCGTCCATGCCGATCCGATTCTGGAACGACCCCGACGGCAGCCGCTACGCCGGAAGTTACTTCGAGACCTACCCGGGGGTCTGGCGGCACGGCGACTGGATCACGATCACCACCCGCGGCTCCGTGATCATCCACGGACGTTCGGACTCCACCCTCAACCGGCAGGGCGTCCGGATGGGATCCGCCGACATCTACGAAGCGGTCGAGCGGCTCCCCGAGATCCGTGAGTCCCTGGTCATCGGGGTCGAGGAGCCCGAAGGGGGGTACTGGATGCCGCTGTTCGTCCACCTCGCCCCCGGTGCCACCCTCGACGACGCACTCCGTCTGCGCATCAAGCAGACGATCCGTGAGCAGCTCTCCCCGCGCCATGTGCCCGACGACATCATCGAAGTACCCGGGGTCCCGCACACGCTCACCGGCAAGCGCATCGAGGTCCCTGTCAAGCGCCTGCTCCAGGGCGCGGCGCTCGACAGGGCGGTCAACCCCGGATCGGTCGACAATCTCGGTCTGCTCGGCTTCTACGAGCAACTCGCCCGCGACCGACGCTGACTGACGGCCTTCCCCGGCCGGACCGCCGCGCACGTCCGGTCCCGTCCGGACCGCGCGGCGCACCCGCGTGATCCGGACGGAGCGGGAGGCCCTGGGCCGTGTCCGCGAAATCGTGTCGTCGCCCGCCGGGCGCGACCAGGGCGGGCACAGCGCGAGGACCCCTAACCCCCGTACGTGGCCTCGGACTCGCCCAGCACATCCGCGAAGTCCGAGGCCAGCCGGTCGGCGTCGGACCCGGTGAGGGCGGCCGTCGTGATCCGTACGGCCGGGGGAGCGGCGATCCGGAAGCGTGCCCCGGCCGCGATCCACCAGCCCCGCGACCGCAGGCCGTTGACCACCGCCGACTCGTCCCGCACCGGAACCCAGACATTGAGCCCGCTCGCTCCGTGTGCGGCGATCCCGTACTCCCCGAGCCGTGCGACAAGACCGTCCCTGCGCTCCGTGTACGTCCGGCCGGCCCCCGCCACCAGTGTCCGCACCCGCTGATCGGACATGGCCCGCGCGACCGTCTCCTGCAGCAGATGGCTGACCCAGCCCGAGGTCAGCAGCATCCGGCCGTCGTGGCGGGCCAGCGTCGTCGCGTCACAGGCCACCGCCGCCCAGCGCAGATCGATCCCCAGGTGCTTGGAGACGGTGCGCACCTGCGCCCAGCGGGGCAGGCCACCCGAAGCCAGCGAGAACGACGCGGCGCCGGCGACATCGGCATTGTGATCGTCCTCCACGACCAGCACTGCGGGAAACCCGGCCAGCACATCGAGGAGCGCCGCCCGGCGCCGCGCCGAGAAGCAGGCGCCGAGCGGACTCTGCCCCCGCGGACTGCACACGACGGCGCGCGCGCCGGCCCGCAGCACGGTCCGCAGGGCGTCCGGGCGGATCCCCTCGTCGTCCACCGCCACCGGGGCCATGCGCAGCCCCAACGCCGGTACGAGATCGAGGAGATGGTGGAATCCCGGGTCCTCCACAGCGACCGTGTCACCGGGCTTCAGCTCGGTCGACAGCAGCCGGGACATGCAGTCGAGCGCACCGTGCGAGAACGTCACCCGGTCGTGCGGCACCCCGTCCCGCGCGAACCACTCCCGCGACAGTTCCTCGAGCCCTCGCAGCCGGGGCGAACCGCGGTGCGAGCCCTTGACGGGGTCCACCCGCCGGGGCGGCAGCAGTACGGGAAGCAGCGCCGGGTCCGGAAAGCCGCCCGCCAGGTCACGCAACCCGGGCGGCACCTTCGGGGGGCGCCTCGACCCCACGGCCGGGGCCTGCGCCACCACGGTGCCGCCCCGCCCGCGAGTGATCACGATGCCGCGCTGCCGCAGCTCCCGGTAGGCCGTCGCGACCGTGCCGGGACTGACGCCCAGCTCCTCGGCGAGCCTGCGTACCGGGGGGAGGGCGGCCCCCGGGTCCAGGCGGCCCTCGGAAACGCCCTGTTCGACCGAAGTCGAAATCTCCCTGGCCGTCGTACCGCTGATCCCATATTGTGTTGCCACGTAGACAAGTATGTATCAATACATAATTCTGTCAAGGGGGGCCAGTGAGTCCGAGCCGACGCCGAGCCGCACTGTACGAACGCATCCCGGGCGGCGAGGACGGCCGCCGCATGCTCTGGATCGCCCTCATCAACAAGGTGGGCACCGGGCTCTGGATGGGCGCAGCCGCGCTCTACTTCACTCTCGTCGCGGGCCTCCCCGTCGCCGAGGTCGGCGTCCTCATGGGTATTTCGGGGGCGGCCGGCATCGCGGGCGCACCACTCGCCGGCCATCTCGCCGACCGGTTCCCCATCACCCGCGTGCTGGCCGCGACCCAGGTGCAGCAGGCGCTCGCACTGCTCGCACTGCTCACCACCCACAGCTTCACGCTGATGCTCGTCTACTCGGCCGTCGGCAGCCTCGGCGACCGCGGGTCCAACGTCCTCACCAAGCTCTGCTCGGCCCGGATCGGCGGGCCGGACCGCATCCGCTACCAGGCGATCCAGCGCACGGTCTCCAACGCGGGATGGGCCGTCGGCGGCCTCGCGGCAGCCGTCACTCTCAGCATCGGGACGGGTCACGCCTATCAGGGTCTGCTCATCGGCAACGCCTTCTCGTACGCCGCAGTCGCAGCCCTCACCCTGCGCTGCGCCGAACCGCAGGCTCCCACCCGGTTCGTCAGAGGTTCGGGGGAGCCCGCCCCGGCCGCCCCGCCGGCCAACCCCTGGCGCGACCGCACATACCTTCTCTTCACCGCCACCGAGACGATGCTCTTCCTGGACGACGCCGTGCTGCAGGTCGGCATGCCGCTCTGGATCGTCCACGCCACAGGGGCCCCGCACGGACTGGCTCCCCTGCTGCTGGTCCTCAACTGCGTGATGGTCGTCTTCTGTCAGGTGCCGCTCACCCGGTTCGCCCCTACACCGCAGTCGGCCCGCACTCTCCTCGCGCCGCTCGCGGGGTTCTTCGTGATCGGCTGCCTCGCACTGACCGCGTCGGCACGGGGCGGCGCCTGGTTCGCCACGGCCGCGATGCTCGTCGCGGCGGCAGCGCTGACCCTCTCGGAGATGCTGCACGCGACGGCCTCCTGGGAACTCTCCGTCGCTCTCGCCGCCGATGACGCGCAGGGTGCCTACCTCGGGGTGCACGGCCTCGCCCAGTCCGCCCAGCGCAGCGGCGGCCCCCTGCTCGTCACCGCCGTGATCGCCGCCGGCCCGGTGGCCTGGCCCCTGCTCGGCGCCGGCGTCGTGGTGACCTGTGCGGCCCAGAACCGTCTGGTCCGCAACCGGCTGCCCAGGACGGCACTGTCAGTCCCCGCGGTTACTGTGAGTGAGCACTGACCGATCGCGCTCAGGGGGAGTCATGGCGCAGACACACCGGACCGGATCCATGCGGCACGCACTGCGCCGCGAAGCACCGAGCACCGTCGGCCTGCTGGCCGACGAGCAGGACTTCGCGGCGATGCGGCGCTACCGCAGCTTCACCTTCGACGACCACAGGACCTATCTCCAGCAGGTGGAGGGCCTGTTGCTGGCCCTCACAGCCGAGGAGGCGCACACGACGGTCGCCCTGTTCGACCCGGAGGAATACGAGGAGTTCTGCACAGCGGCCGGTATCGACCCGGATTCGGCGGAGAGCCGTACGCGCTTCACGGCGGCCATCGCCGTGGGCGGGGCGACCGTCCCGTACACCGGGCAGCCCATCGACCGGCTGGTCCCGCTTCTCATCAACGCCGCGGTGTGCCGGGCCACCCGGGAGTACGCGACCATGGTGCTCGCCGAGGCAGGGGAGTGCGCCGACTGCGGTCAGGACATCGGCAGGGCGTCCTTCGAGAGGGGGTCCCGCGCCCTGAAGACGCTGCTGGACGGCGCGGGGCCCGGCGTCCACCACCTCGTGTGCAGTATCCCCACGGACGACGAGCCGCTCCTCGCAGTGCTGCACGCGGAGAGCGGCGAAGGCCTGCGAGCCCGCCTGGATCACACGGAGGGCGCGGCCTTCGTGACGGTGCTCGCCGCCGGTATGGCGATGGAGAGTCCCGGTGGAGTCGTTATCCGCACCACAGCGCCGGGGCAGGACGACAGGGTCCGCGGCTGGCGGCTCCAGCGAGGCCGGCTGGCACCTCTGACCGCGGGCGAAGTGTTCAGCGCCTACTGCACGGACGCCGAGACCGGAGATCCCGTACCGCCCGAACCGGGCGTCGAGTACTGCGCCGGATTCGTGGTCCCCGAAGACGATGTCCACCACTGACCGCTGACGCACGTGGGGGCTCCCGGCCGAGTACGGCAGAGAGCCCCCACGGGCGCCTCCGGTTTCTGAACGGCCGGGCTACTCGCCCGAAAGCACCGCTTGGGCGGCCACGCGTGCGTCATCGGCGGAGTCCGCGGCACGCGCCGCCGAGGCCGCGCGCTCGCACTGGGCGAGCGTGTGCTTGGCCAGCGTCGTGCGTACGTAGGGAAGGGAGGCGGCGCCCATCGACAGGCTGGTCACGCCGAGGCCGGTGAGCACACACGCGAGCAGCGGATCGGAGGCGGCCTCACCGCAGACACCACAGCTCTTGCCTTCGGCCTTCGCCGCATCCGCGGACAGTGCCACCAGGTCGAGCAGTGCGGGCTGCCATGGGTCCTGCAGCCGTGACACCGCTCCGACCTGCCGGTCGGCCGCGAAGGTGTACTGCGCCAGATCGTTGGTGCCCAGCGAGAGGAATTCGACCTCCTGCAGGACGGACCGCGCACGGAGAGCCGCGGACGGGATCTCCACCATCGCGCCGAACTTCGCGTGCAGACCGGCCTCGCGGCAGGCGTCGGCGAAGGCCCTGGCATCTGCCCGGTCCGCCACCATCGGCGCCATGACCTCCAGATACACCGGCAGCCCTTCGGCGGCCCTGGCCAGCGCGGTCAGCTGGGTGTGCAGCACATCGGGGTGGTCGAGCAGCGACCGCAGCCCGCGCACACCGAGTGCCGGGTTCGGCTCGTCGGCCGGCGTCAGGAAGTCCAGCGGCTTGTCCGCCCCCGCGTCCAGCACCCGCACGACCACCCGGCTCTGCGGGAACGCCTCCAGCACCGAGCGGTACGCCTCGACCTGCTTCGCCTCGGACGGCGCCTTCGCCGAGTCGTCCAGGAACAGGAACTCGGTGCGGAAGAGCCCGATGCCCTCGGCACCGGCCTCCAGGGCGGCGGCCACATCGCCCGGCCCACCGATATTGGCAAGCAGGGGCACCTTGTGTCCGTCCGACGTGGCCCCGGGACCGGTCGTGGCGGACAGCGCCGCCTTGCGGGCCGCGGCGGAGGCCACGAGTTCCGCACGCTTCTCGTCGTCCGGCGCGACGAAGATCTCCCCTGTACTGCCGTCGACCGCGACGATCGTGCCCTCGGCCAGCTCTCCCGCGCCGGGCAGGGCCACGACGGCCGGCACACCGAGCGCCCGCGCCAGAATCGCGCTGTGGCTGGTGGGCCCGCCCTCCTCGGTCACGAAGCCGAGCACCAGCGCGGGGTCGAGCAGCGCCGTGTCGGCGGGGGCGAGATCCCGCGCGATCAGTACGTACGGCTCTTCGCTGTCGGGGACACCCGGCATCGGGACACCCAGCAGCCGGGCGACGATACGGTTCCGCACATCGTCCAGGTCGGCCACCCGGCCCGCCAGGTACTCCCCGGCGCCGGCAAGGAGAGCCCGGTACGAGGCGAAGGCGTCGTACACGCCGCGCTCGGCGGAACTGCCCACAGCGATACGCCGGTCGACGTCCGCCATGAGTTCCGGGTCCTGCGCCATCATGGCCTGGGCCTCAAGCACGTGCTGTGCCTCGCCACCCGCCAGATTGCCTCTCGCGGTCAGGTCTGCCGCCACAGCTTCCACAGCCTGACGTGCGCGCCCCTGCTCGCGCTCCGCCTCCTCCGCCGGGATCTGCTTGGCGGGC
>NZ_CP108826.1:6860000-8001606 GCF_045161865.1 Streptomyces sp. NBC_00859
TCGGGTGAACTATGGTTAAGGAACTCGGCAAAATGCCCCCGTAACTTCGGGAGAAGGGGGGCCATTTCTGGTGATCCGATTTACTCGGTGAGCTGGGGGTGGCCGCAGAGACCAGCGAGAAGCGACTGTTTACTAAAAACACAGGTCCGTGCGAAGCCGTAAGGCGATGTATACGGACTGACGCCTGCCCGGTGCTGGAACGTTAAGGGGACCGGTTAGTCACATTTCGGTGTGGCGAAGCTGAGAACTTAAGCGCCAGTAAACGGCGGTGGTAACTATAACCATCCTAAGGTAGCGAAATTCCTTGTCGGGTAAGTTCCGACCTGCACGAATGGCGTAACGACTTCTCGACTGTCTCAACCATAGGCCCGGTGAAATTGCACTACGAGTAAAGATGCTCGTTTCGCGCAGAAGGACGGAAAGACCCCGGGACCTTTACTACAGTTTGATATTGGTGTTCGGTTCGGCTTGTGTAGGATAGGTGGGAGACTTTGAAGCGGCCACGCCAGTGGTTGTGGAGTCGTCGTTGAAATACCACTCTGGTCGTGCTGGATGTCTAACCTCGGTCCGTGATCCGGATCAGGGACAGTGTCTGATGGGTAGTTTAACTGGGGCGGTTGCCTCCTAAAGAGTAACGGAGGCGCCCAAAGGTTCCCTCAGCCTGGTTGGCAATCAGGTGTTGAGTGTAAGTGCACAAGGGAGCTTGACTGTGAGACCGACGGGTCGAGCAGGGACGAAAGTCGGGACTAGTGATCCGGCAGTGGCTTGTGGAAGCGCTGTCGCTCAACGGATAAAAGGTACCCCGGGGATAACAGGCTGATCTTCCCCAAGAGTCCATATCGACGGGATGGTTTGGCACCTCGATGTCGGCTCGTCGCATCCTGGGGCTGGAGTCGGTCCCAAGGGTTGGGCTGTTCGCCCATTAAAGCGGTACGCGAGCTGGGTTTAGAACGTCGTGAGACAGTTCGGTCCCTATCCTCTGCGCGCGTAGGAATATTGAGAAGGGCTGTCCCTAGTACGAGAGGACCGGGACGGACGAACCTCTGGTGTGCCAGTTGTCCTGCCAAGGGCATGGCTGGTTGGCTACGTTCGGAAAGGATAACCGCTGAAAGCATCTAAGCGGGAAGCCTGCTTCGAGATGAGTATTCCCACCCCCTTTGAGGGGTTAAGGCTCCCAGTAGACGACTGGGTTGATAGGCCAGATGTGGAAGCCCGGTAACGGGTGGAGCTGACTGGTACTAATAGGCCGAGGGCTTGTCCTCAGTTGCTCGCGTCCACTGTGTTAGTTCTGAAATAACGAACGACCGTGTTGTATCCGGTGTTGGTTAATTTCATAGTGTTTCGGTGGTCATTGCGTTAGGGAAACGCCCGGTTACATTCCGAACCCGGAAGCTAAGCCTTTCAGCGCCGATGGTACTGCAGGGGGGACCCTGTGGGAGAGTAGGACGCCGCCGAACAATTTTTAGCCTCAGTCCCGGACCGTTATGGTCCGGGACTGAGGCATTTTTGCGTTCAGATGCTGTCCGGGGCCCTTACCGCTGCCCCTGTGACTTGGCCGGCGGCCGCTGAGGGTAAGGTCAGGGAGCATCGTTCGTACGTTCCTCACAGGAGGCCCCCGGGTGGAGGTCCAGGAGACCCGTGTTCAGACGGACCGGGTACTCACCATCCCCAACATCCTCAGCATGGCCCGCCTGGTCGGTGTGCCCGTTTTCCTGTGGTTGATTCTCCGACCCGAGTTCGGCGGGCCAAAGAGCGATGGCTGGGCGTTGCTCGTGCTCATGCTCAGTGGCATCAGCGATTATCTCGACGGCAAGCTTGCCCGCCGCTGGAACCAGATCAGCAACCTGGGGCGGCTGCTGGACCCCGCCGCGGACCGTCTCTTCATTCTCTCCACCCTGGTCGGTCTGACCTGGCGGGAGATTCTGCCGATTTGGTTGACCGCCGCACTGCTGGCCCGTGAGCTGATGCTTCTGGTCATGGTGGGGATCCTGCGCCGGCACGGCTATCCGCCGCCCCAGGTGAACTTTCTGGGCAAGGCGGCTACCTTCAACTTGATGTACGCGTTCCCGTTGCTCCTGCTCAGCGACGGCAGCGGCTGGCTGAGCACCCTGGCGTCGATTCTCGGATGGGCGTTCGCAGGGTGGGGTACAACGCTCTATTGGTGGGCAGGAATCCTGTATGTAGTACAAGTCCGCCGACTCGTGAAGGCGGACGTAGCAGCCGATTGAACTCGTCGATGCGCACCGTGCAGCGTGGCCGGATTGCGTATGACGCCCGAGTGTCATCACCGGACGGGTGAAGTCGGCTGAACTGTCGACATCTCCAAGGAGGGCGCTTCCGACATGAAGGCCGTCGTGATGGCTGGTGGCGAAGGCACACGTCTTCGTCCAATGACCTCGAGTATGCCCAAGCCGCTCCTGCCGGTCGTCAACCGACCAATCATGGAACACGTGCTGCGGTTGTTGAAGCGGCACGGGCTCAGTGAAACCGTCGTCACCGTGCAGTTCCTGGCATCCCTCGTCAAGAATTACTTCGGCGACGGTGAAGAGCTCGGCATGGAGCTTACGTATGCCAATGAGGAGAAGCCGCTCGGCACGGCGGGAAGCGTCAAGAATGCGGAAGAGGCACTGAAGGACGACACCTTTCTGGTGATCTCCGGAGATGCGCTCACCGACTTCGATCTGACCGACCTCATCAATTTCCACAAGGAGAAGGGCGCACTCGTCACGGTGTGCCTGACTCGGGTACCGAATCCTCTGGAGTTCGGTATCACCATCGTGGACGAAGAAGGAAAGGTCGAGCGCTTCCTGGAGAAGCCGACGTGGGGGCAGGTCTTCTCGGACACGGTGAACACGGGCATCTATGTCATGGAGCCCGAGGTCTTCAATTACGTCGAAGCAGACGTATCGGTCGACTGGTCAGGCGATGTCTTCCCTCAGCTCATGAAGGAGGGGAAGCCGGTCTACGGCTACATCGCCGAGGGCTACTGGGAGGACGTGGGCACACACGAGAGTTATGTGAAGGCCCAGGCGGACGTCCTCGAGGGCAAGGTCGAGGTGGACATCGACGGCTTCGAGATCTCTCCCGGTGTATGGGTCGCCGAGGGCGCCGAGGTGCACCCCGACGCCGTGCTCAGGGGGCCGCTCTACATCGGCGACTACGCCAAGGTGGAAGAGGGCGTGGAGATCCGGGAACACACCGTCGTCGGGTCCAACGTGGTCGTCAAGACCGGAGCCTTCCTGCACAAGGCTGTCGTGCACGACAACGTGTACATCGGGCAGCAGTGCAACCTGCGTGGCTGTGTGATCGGGAAGAACACCGACATCATGCGTGCGGCGCGCATCGAGGACGGCGCCGTCATCGGTGACGAGTGCCTCGTCGGTGAGGAATCCATCATCCAGGGCAACGTCCGGGTGTATCCGTTCAAGACCATCGAGGCCGGTGCTTTCGTCAACACCTCGGTGATCTGGGAATCCCGTGGACAGGCGCACCTCTTCGGCGCACGTGGAGTCTCCGGGATCCTGAACGTCGAAATCACCCCGGAACTGGCGGTCCGGCTGGCCGGTGCCTACGCCACCACGCTCAAGAAGGGCTCCACCGTCACGACCGCGCGTGACCACTCGCGTGGTGCACGTGCCCTGAAACGGGCTGTGATCTCCGCCCTTCAGGCCAGCGCCATCGATGTACGTGACCTGGAGAATGTGCCGCTCCCGGTGGCCAGGCAGCAGACGGCCCGCGGCAGCGCCGGCGGCATCATGATCCGGACATCGCCCGGCGTACCCGACTCCGTGGACATCATGTTCTTCGACGAGCGCGGGGCTGATCTCTCCCAGGGCAGGCAGCGCAAGCTGGACCGGGTGTACGCGCGACAGGAGTACCGGCGTGCCTTCCCCGGTGAGATCGGGGACCTGCACTTCCCGGCGAGCGTCTTCGATTCGTACACCGGGTCCCTGCTTCGCAACGTGGACACCACGGGTATCGCCGAAGCCGGGCTGAAGGTCGTGGTCGACGCGTCCAACGGCAGTGCCGGACTCGTTCTTCCCAGCCTGCTGGGGCGGCTCGGTGTGGACGCGCTTGTCATCAACCCCGGCCTCGACGAGTCGAGGCCGACCGAGACCGCGGACACCCGGCGCTCCGGACTCGTCAGGCTCGGCGAGATCGTCGCATCGGCGAGGGCGGCCTTCGGAGTCCGCTTCGACCCGGTCGGCGAGAGGCTCTCCCTCGTTGACGAGCGGGGACGGATCATCGAGGACGACCGGGCGCTTCTCGTCATGCTGGACCTGATCGCCGCCGAGCGGCGCAGCGGGCGCGTCGCGCTCCCGGTGACGACCACGAGGATCGCCGAGCAGGTCGCCGCGTATCACGGGACGCAGGTCGAGTGGACGACCACGTCGCCCGACGACCTGACACGGGTCGGCCGCGACGAGTCCACCATCTTCGGCGGTGACGGGCGCGGGGGATTCATCATCCCGGAGTCCAGCAGCGTCTTCGACGGTACCGCGGCGTTCGTCAGGCTCATCGGGCTTGTCTCACGTACGCAGTTGACGCTCAGTCAGATCGACGCACGCATCCCGAGCGCCCATGTGCTCCGCCGCGACCTTGCGACCCCTTGGGCGGTCAAGGGACTGGTGATGCGCCGTGTGGTGGAAGCGGCCGCCGACAGGGCCGTGGACACCACGGACGGCGTGCGGGTGGTCGAATCCGACGGTCGTTGGGTGATGGTGCTGCCGGCCCCGGCCGAAGCGGTCACTCATCTGTGGGCGGAAGGACCGGACGACGCGTCCGCGCAGGTACTGCTCGACGAGTGGTCGTCGATCGTTGACGGCGCAGGTCAGTGAGGTCGTAGTGGTGTGCCGGGCGGCATGATCGCGAGCCGCCCGGCACACGGACGGGGCCATTGGGAGCAGGGGCCCGCGGCGTGCGACGATGTGCGGCATGCCGAAGCAGCCCCCCGATCGGAGCGCAGCCTCCCCACCCTCGCGCCCCGATGCGTCGATGTCGCTGCTGAACAACGTGATGGAGCACAGCCTCGACGACGGCTACGCCGAGGCGACCGCCCGGCGCAAGGCCGATGGCAGTGCGGGTATGCCCCGGTCACTCCGGGCCAAGATCGGCCTCGCCGCCGGTCTGGTGCTGGCCGCGGTCGTGGTCACGGTCGGTGCGGCGCAGGCCAGAGTGACGGCGCCGGTGGCCGCGAAGGAACGCCAGGAACTCATCGACCGTATCGACTCGGAGACTTCGTCCGCGGACACGGAGCAGAAGAAGGTCGACGGACTGCGCGACGCGGTCGGTGAGCAGCAGAGCAGGGCCCTGCAGAAGCACGGCGGCGATCAGGGGGGACTTGTGGCGCTGCTGTCCGGTGCGACAGCGGTGCACGGCCCCGGAGTGAAGCTGGTCATCGACGACGCCAAGGACAGCGACCAGAACGACGGCGGCGGACCGCGCGAGAGCCCCGGATTCTCCGACACGGGGCGGGTGCGGGACCGCGACATGCAGCAGTTCGTCAACGCGCTGTGGCAGTCGGGCGCCGAAGCGATCGCCATCAACGGGCAGCGTCTGACGGCTCTGTCGGCGATCCGCGCCGCCGGTGACGCCATACTGGTCGACAACAGGCCGCTGGTGCCGCCGTACACGGTCCTGGCGGTGGGGGACGGGAAGAACTTGCTCAGCCAATTCCAGGACAGCGTCGGCGGGCAGTATCTGAAGGTGCTGAAGGACAGCTACTCCATCCGCACCAGCAGTTCGGACCAGGCCGACGTACGTCTTCCTGCGGCCGCGAGCCTGATCGTACGCACAGCAAAGCCGAAGGCCGCCGGAACCGACCCGAGCGCGGCCGACACAGGGAAGGGCACATCGTGATCGCCGTACTGGGCCTCGTCGTGGGAGTGGTGGTCGGACTGTTGGTCCGGCCGGAAGTGCCGGCGATGGTCGAGCCCTACCTGCCCATTGCTGTCGTGGCTGCCCTGGACGCGGTCTTCGGCGGCCTGCGGGCCATGCTCGACGGTATTTTCGTCGACAAGGTCTTCGTCGTGTCCTTCCTTTCCAACGTGGTGGTGGCCGCGTTGATCGTGTTCCTCGGTGACAAGCTCGGGGTCGGCGCGCAGTTGTCCACCGGCGTCGTCGTCGTCTTCGGTATCCGTATCTTCTCCAACGCCGCGGCCATTCGCCGGCATGTGTTCCGGGCGTGAGGCCGATGGGTGACGAGCCGATGAGCAACGAAGAGAAGCCACCGCTGGGTCCCGCTGCCACGCCGGGCGGGCGTCCCGGCAGACTGCCTGACGAGGAGCCCGCGAAGCCACCGCGCGAAGAGCCTTCAGGGGCGACGCCCGCCGTGCAGCCGAAGCCGGCCGGCCGGCAGCGTCTCATCGCAGCCCTCTGGCCGCCGCGTGTCACCAGAGCGCAACTCGTCGTGGCCCTGCTGCTGTTCGTGCTGGGGCTGGGACTCGCCATCCAGGTTCGCTCCAACAGCGACAACAGTCCGCTGCGGGGTGCACGCCAGGAGGACCTGGTGCGGATCCTCGACGAGCTCGACAACCGCACGCAGCGCCTCGACGACGAGAAGCAGCGCCTGCAGAGCCAGCGCACCGAGCTGGAGAGCAGCTCGGACCAGGCCGAGGAGGCGCGCAAGCAGACGGACGAGAAGGCACGTCAGCTCGGCATCCTGGCCGGGACGGTGGCCGCCCAGGGGCCGGGCATCACCCTCCTCATCAACGACCCGCACCGGGCGGTCAAGTCGGACATGCTGCTCGACACGATCCAGGAGCTGCGGGCGGCCGGAGCCGAGGCGATTCAGGTCAACGGTGTCCGTGTGGTGGGGGACACGTACTTCTCCGACGAGGGCGGCGGGATCCGGGTGGACACGGAGAAGATCAGCGCGCCGTACACCTTCAAGGTGATCGGGAAGCCCGCCGACTTGGAGCCTGCGCTGAATATTCCGGGCGGAGTGGTGCAGACTCTTGAGAAGGAGCAGGCCACAGCCACTGTGACGCCTGCACAGAAGATCGTTGTGGACGCCTTGCGACCGGCGAAGCGGCCTGACTACGCTCGGTCCTCCTCGCAGTGAGGCGGGGGAGTGCGAGGGGCGCGGGACACGGCCATGAGGTTGCGGGGGGTCGGCGCAGCGATAGCGGGGTGCGTGGTGGAAACTGTCTGGGGGATACGGACGTTGTAAGGATGTCCGGTTCGGCAGGTGTGTTCATCGAGAGTTCGTCCTGCCCCACGGGCGGGTCTGTTTCGGTCAAGGGGAATCGCCCGTGAAGTTGTTTGGGAAGTTGTTCGGCAAGAGTGCACGTGAGGACAGCGCACGGCACCGCGCCCCACGTCATGTGGAGGGCGAGGACCAGGGCGGTGACCGCCCGCTGTTCCGGGACGAGGTGGGTCGGCCCGGTCGCGACATTTCGGGTGATCAGGGTGCGTCATCTGTTGACCCCGCGGGTCAGGGCCGCATAGGTTTTGGGGAAGCGTCAACCTCAAGTTCGGGTCGAGGGTTGTCCTCCGATCCGTACGCAACCAACGCTCACGCAGGGCAGTCGCGGCAGGAGGATGTGTCCATGCCGGTTTGCACGAGGTGCGGCCACCGCAATGCCGAGGACAGCCGGTTCTGCTCCAACTGCGGAGCGCCGCTGCGGGCCGGAGTGCCCGAACGGCCCTCGGAGACCACTTCGACGATCTCCATCTCCGGCCTTGAGGCGTACGAGGCGGAGGCGACCGGTCAGACCGCTTCGCCCTCGCTCTCCCCCGAGGCACAGGCGGCCGTCGATGCCCTGCCCCTCGGCTCGGCGCTCCTCGTGGTCAGGCGCGGTCCGAACTCGGGAAGCCGCTTCCTGCTGGACGGCGATCTGACCACAGCCGGCCGTCATCCGCAGAGCGACATCTTCCTCGACGACGTCACCGTGTCGAGGCGCCATGTGGAGTTCCGCAGGGGCGCCGACGGCGGTTTCACCGTCTCGGACGTCGGCAGCCTGAACGGTACGTACGTCAACCGTGAGCGCATCGACGCCGTCGTGCTCTCGAACGGTGACGAGGTGCAGATCGGGAAGTACCGGCTGGTCTTCTACGCGAGCCAGCGGGGCGTGTGACCCTTCAGGGAAGATCCATGCTGCAATCATCGACGGGCGGTGCCGGCGACGGCACCGCCACCGAGGACGACCGGCTGGTCAGCATCGGCACGGTCCTGAATCTGCTCCGGGAAGAGTTCCCCGAGGTCACGATCTCCAAGATCCGTTTCCTGGAGGCCGAAGGCCTTGTCGAGCCGCAGCGCACGTCGTCCGGCTACCGGAAGTTCGGTGCCGCGGACGTCGAGCGCCTCGCTCAGGTCCTGAGGATGCAGCGTGACCACTATCTGCCGTTGAAGGTCATCAGGGACCACCTTGAAGCGCTGGGCCGCGGGGAGCAGATCCAGCTCCCCGCACCCGGTGGCCTCCGCGAGTCCGCGGAGGGGGCGCCGGACGGGGACGCCGATGGCCCGACGGCGTCTAGGGTGGGCCGCGACGAGCTCCTGGCGGCCGCCGGGATCACCGCGGAGGACCTCGCCGAGTGGGAGTCCTACGGGCTGCTCTCGGCGCTCCCGGAGGGCGGGTACGACGCCGAGGCCGTGAATGTGGCGGGTCTGGTGGCGGACCTGGGCCGGTTCGGCCTGGAGCCCAGGCATCTGCGCGCCATGAAAGCGGCCGCCGATCGTGAGTCCGGGCTCATCGAACAGGTCGTCGCCCCCCTTCGGCTGAACCGTAACCCGCAGACCAGAGCGGATGCGGATACGACCACGAAGGACCTGGCAGCGCTGACTGTGCGGCTGCACGCGGCGCTCGTTCAGACCTCCCTGCGGGTCCGGTTGTACTGATCAAGGGGGTGCCCGACTACCCAAACCTGCCGGGCACGTCCTAGGGTTGCTGTGTGAACGAGCTCGACGTTGTGGGTGTCCGGGTGGAAATGCCCTCCAACCAGCCGATCGTGCTCCTGCGTGAAGTGGGAGGCGACCGGTATCTCCCTATCTGGATCGGCCCTGGTGAAGCGACTGCGATCGCCTTCGCCCAGCAGGGCATGGCTCCGGCCAGGCCGCTGACCCATGACCTCTTCAAGGATGTCCTCGAAGCGGTCGGCCAGGAGCTCACGGAAGTACGCATCACCGACCTGCGCGACGGGGTCTTCTTCGCGGAGCTGGTCTTCGCGAGCGGGGTCGAGGTGAGTGCCAGGCCGTCCGACGCCATAGCGCTCGCCCTGCGCACCGGGACTCCGATCTACGGCAGTGACGGGGTGCTCGACGATGCGGGAATCGCCATCCCGGACGAGCAGGAGGACGAGGTGGAGAAGTTCCGCGAGTTCCTCGACCAGATCTCCCCGGAGGACTTCGGGACGAACAGCCAGTGACGCTCCGGCCGACGGCGTCAGCGCATCCGGCAAGCCTTTCCCCGGTGAGAGGTGCGCGAAACCACTCTTAGGGTGATTATCACTCGGCGTGCCGAGTGTGGCGATCGTTGACGCACCTCAAGTGACTGCCTACCGTCGAGTGGGCAGTTCAAGGACGGAGGTCGGCGTGAGAAGCACCGGCGAAGATATGGCAGGGGATCTCCCCGGACTGGTTCCGGGGGACGGCATGCCGTATCCGCTTCACGGCTCAACGGCCGAACCATCGACCGACACCGTCGGCTACCGGGGGCCGACCGCCTGCGCGGCGGCCGGCATCACCTACCGGCAGCTCGACTACTGGGCGCGTACGGGGCTGGTCGAGCCGAGTGTGCGGCCCGCGCAGGGCTCCGGCACCCAGCGCCTCTACAGCTTCCGGGACGTCGTCGTCCTCAAGATCGTCAAGCGGTTCCTGGACACCGGTGTGGCGCTGCAGAACATCCGGACGGCGGTCCACCACCTCAGAGACCGCGGAGCCCGCGATCTCGACCGCATGACGCTGATGAGCGACGGAGCGACGGTGTACGAGTGCACCTCGCCCGACGAGGTGGTCGGACTCCTGCAGGGAGGCCAGGGGATCTTCGGCATCGCCGTGGGAGTCGTGTGGCGTGACGTGGAGCGCGCCCTCTCGCAGCTGCACGGCGAGCGGATCGACACCGGCGAAACCCTGGTGGGGCACAACCCCGCTGACGAGCTGGCCCGGCGGCGGAACCGCGCCGTCTGACGGGGCCCAGCGCCGCAGGGCCCGATTGTCAGTGCGGTGAGGCAGCATCGGTGGTGTGAGAGCTGCGCCCACCATCCTGCATCTGGACATGGATGCCTTCTTCGCCGCCGCGGAACAGGCGGCGAAGCCGAGCCTGCGCGGGAAGCCGGTGGTGGTCGGCGGTCTCGGGCCGCGCGGAGTGGTGTCGACGGCCTCGTACGAGGCCCGGCGGTTCGGGATCCATTCGGCGATGCCGATGGCGCAGGCCCGGAGGCTCTGTCCGAACGCCGCGTACCTCGTACCGCGCTTCGCTCTCTATCGCGAGGTGAGCCTCCAGGTCATGGAGCTGCTCGGGAGGCTCTCGCCGCTGATGGAGCCACTGAGCCTGGACGAGGCCTTCGTGGACCTGGAGGCGGGCGGGGTGGCCGACGGCACCCGGTCGGCCCGGCGCGCCGGTGAGCGGCTGCGCAGGGACATCCGTGAGGTCACCGGGCTCAGCGGGTCGGTGGGGCTCGCCGGCTCCAAGATGCTCGCGAAGATCGGCTCGGAGCGGGCCAAACCGGACGGTCTCGTCCTGATCGAGCCGGGGACCGAGCGAGAGCTCCTGGCGCCGCTCTCCGTACGGACACTGCCCGGTGTGGGGCCCGCGACGGGTGAGCATCTGCGCAGAGCCGGGATGACCACGGTGTCCCATCTGGCCGAGGCCGGTGAGGACGAGCTCGTCCGGCTGCTGGGCAAGGCGCACGGCGCCTCCCTCCACCGGATGGCACTCGGGCACGACGACCGGCCGGTCGTCGCCGAGCGGGACGCCAAATCGGTCTCGGTGGAGGACACCTTCGATGTGGACCTGCACGACCGGGTGCGGGTGCGGGCGGAAGTGGTGCGGCTGGCCGGGCGCTGCGTGGAGCGGCTGCGGGCCGCCGGCCGGTCCGGCCGGACCGTGGTGCTGAAGGTACGGCGCTACGACTTCTCGACGCTGACCCGCTCCGAGACGCTCCGGGGACCCACGGACGACCCGGAGGTCGTACGGGAGGCCGCAGGCAGGCTGCTGGAGTCCGTGGACACCACCGGCGGGGTGAGGCTCCTCGGGGTGGGCGTCACTGGCCTGGCGGACTTCACGCAGGAGGACCTCTTCGCGCAGGCGGCCACCGAGCGGGCCGCAGCCGTGCTGGAGTCATCGGCGGACGAGGCGCCGCCCGAACCTGTGGCGGTACCGGCGGACGAGGCGCACGTCGTGCCCGGCGGACGCCGCTGGCTCGCCGGGCACGACGTGCGCCACGACGAGTACGGCGCCGGATGGGTGCAGGGAAGTGGCATCGGCCGGGTCACCGTGCGGTTCGAGGATCCGTACGCGACGGAGCCCGGCCGGGTGCGGACCTTCAGCGTCGACGATCCCGCACTGGAGCCGGCGGACCCGCTGCCACTGGTCCGGGCGGCCGGGTCTGGACCGGACGTGACGGACGGGCGACAGGAGCACGGCACCGGCGGACACACCGCGGAAGCGGGCCGGGCAGGGGAGGCGGATCCGGGCGGGGAGGGGCCGGATGCTCAGGTGCGTTCCTCGTCGCCCGCGAGCCGGCCGAAGTCCCGGTCGGGGGGCGGAGGCGCGGGGGCCGAGATGCCGAGCCCGTAGTGGTGGTAGAGCTGGAGCTCCTGCTCGGGCGAGAGATGACGGCCGACACCGAAGTCCGGAGCCTCTTTGATCAGAGTGCGGTCGAACGGCACCAGCAGGGTCTCCCGGACCACTTCGCTCGGCTTCAGGGGAACGAACGCATCCCGGCTGAACAGCCCGGTGCGTACCGCGGCCCACTCAGGCACCCCGGTGGCGTCGTCGAGGTAGACCTCGTCGACCGTGCCTATCTTGTGGCCGTTGCGGTCGAACGCCTTGCGGCCTATCAGGCTGCGCGGATCGATGTCGCTCTGCACGGTCCCTCCAACTGATCCCAGCGAATCACGACGTATCCGCCCCTGCGAAGGTCTCTCCCCCCACAGAAGTGCAGAACCGCGGCATCGGCCACTCGAACGCCGTGCCAAGTGGCTCGCTGGTACGCTGGCCCGTGGCTGCTGACCCCGCGCGGGAGAGCCCTTCGGACAGGTGTCCGGGGGCGCCGAAGGAGCAAATCCTCCCCGGAATCTCTCAGGCACACGTACCGCGCGGACGAGGTCACTCTGGAAAGCAGGGCGGGCGTCGGGCGGGCACGCCCGGATCCCTTCCTCACCGACGGTGCAAGCCGGTGCGTCGAGCAGACGGACCGGTGAAGCTCTCAGGTTGAGATGACAGAGGGGGAGGCCGTCCGGGTACCCGTGCCGTGGTACCCCTCGCAGGTCGCATCGACCAGGAGGCCTCTGCCATGACCGCCCACCGCATTCCGCTCTCCCAGCTGGAGCGTGGCACCCCCTTCGAGCAGCGCCACATCGGGCCCGACGCCGGGGCGCAGGCCAAGATGCTCGCCCACGTCGGTTACGGCTCGCTGGACGAGCTCACCTCGGCCGCCGTGCCCGAGGTGATCAAGAGTGCCGGGGCGCTGAACCTCCCGGAGGCGCGCTCCGAGGCCGAGGTCCTCGCCGAGCTGCGGACGCTCGCCGACCGCAACCAGGTCCTGGCGCCGATGATCGGGCTCGGCTACTACGGCACGTTCACCCCGCCGGTCATCCTCCGCAACGTCATGGAGAATCCCGCCTGGTACACGGCGTACACGCCCTACCAGCCGGAGATCTCCCAGGGGCGCCTGGAGGCGCTGCTGAACTTCCAGACCGTTGTCGCCGACCTGACGGGCCTGCCCACATCGGGCGCTTCGCTGCTCGACGAGGGCACCGCGGCAGCCGAGGCGATGTCTCTCGCCCGCCGGGTCGGGAAGGTCAAGAACGGTGTCTTCCTGGTCGACGCCGACGCCCTTCCGCAGACCGTCGCGGTGATCGAGACGCGTGCCGAGCCCGCGGGCGTCGAGGTCGTCGTAGCCGATCTCAGCGACGGCATCCCGGCCGAGGTGGCCGAGCGCGGCGTCTTCGGCGTACTGCTCCAGTACCCGGGCGCCTCCGGACGGGTGCGGAACATCGCCCCCGTCATCGAGCAGGCGCACGAGCTGGGTGCGATCGTCACGGTGGCCGCCGACCTGCTGGCGCTGACGCTGCTCACCTCACCCGGCGAACTGGGCGCGGACATCGCGGTCGGCACGACCCAGCGGTTCGGCGTCCCGATGGGCTTCGGCGGCCCGCACGCCGGTTTCATGGCCGTACGCGAGAAGTTCGCGCGCAGCCTTCCGGGGCGGCTCGTCGGCGTATCCGTCGACGCCGACGGCAACAAGGCGTACCGGCTGGCCCTCCAGACACGTGAACAGCACATCCGCCGTGAGAAGGCCACCAGCAACATCTGCACCGCCCAGGTGCTCCTCGCCGTGATGGCCGGTATGTACGCCGTCTACCACGGCCCGGACGGCCTGCGCGAGATCGCCCGGCGCACCCACCGGTACGCGGCTGTACTGGCCGCGGGGCTGCGCGCCGCGGGCGTCGACGTCGTGCACGGCGAGTACTTCGACACGCTCACCGTCCGGACCGCGGGGAAGGCCGCCGAGGCCGTCGCCGCCGCACGTGAGGGCGGGGTGAACCTGCACCAGGTCGACGCGGACCTGGTCTCCGTCTCCTGCGACGAGACGACCACGCGCACCCAGCTGGCCGCCGTCTGGGCCGCGTTCGGCGCCGACGGCGACGTCGACGCCCTCGACGAGCGGACCCCCGACGCGCTGCCCGGAGCGCTGCTGCGCGAGGACAGCGTCCTCACCCACCCGGTCTTCCACCAGCACCGGTCCGAGACCGCGATGCTGCGCTACCTGCGCAAGCTCGCCGACCGTGACTACGCGCTGGACCGCGGCATGATCCCGCTCGGCTCCTGCACCATGAAGCTCAACGCGACCACCGAGATGGAGCCGGTCACCTGGCCCGAGTTCGGCGCGATCCACCCCTTCGCCCCGGTCGAGCAGGCGCAGGGCTATCTGACGCTCATCCATGAGCTGGAGGACCAGCTCGCCGAGGTCACCGGCTACGACAAGGTCTCGCTCCAGCCCAACGCCGGCTCGCAGGGCGAGCTGGCCGGTCTGCTGGCCGTACGCGCCTACCACCGGGCCAACGGCGACACCGCGCGCACCGTCTGCCTCATCCCCTCCTCCGCTCACGGCACCAACGCTGCCAGCGCCGTGATGGCCGGTATGAAGGTCGTCGTCGTGAAGACCCGCGAGGACGGCGACGTCGACGTCGAGGACCTGAACGCCAAGATCGAGCAGTACCGCGACGAGCTGTCCGTGCTGATGGTCACCTACCCCTCGACCCACGGTGTCTTCGAGGAGCACATCACCGACATCTGCGCCGCCGTGCACGACGCGGGCGGGCAGGTGTACGTGGACGGCGCGAACCTGAACGCGCTCGTCGGGCTCGCCAAGCCCGGCAAGTTCGGCTCGGACGTCTCGCACCTCAACCTGCACAAGACGTTCTGCATCCCGCACGGCGGCGGCGGCCCCGGCGTCGGTCCTGTCGGCGTACGGGCCCATCTGGCGCCGTACCTCCCCAACCACCCGCTCCAGCCGAGCGCCGGCCCCGCGACGGGCGTCGGCCCGGTGTCGGCCGCGCCGTGGGGCTCGGCCGGGATCCTGCCGATCTCCTGGGCGTACGTACGTCTCATGGGTGGCGAGGGGCTGAAGCGGGCGACGCAGGTGGCCGTGCTGGCCGCCAACTACATCGCCAAGCGTCTCGAACCTCACTACCCCGTGCTGTACACCGGCCCCCACGGGCTGGTCGCCCACGAGTGCATCGTCGATCTGCGGCCGCTCTCGAAGGCGACGGGCGTGACCGTCGATGACATCGCCAAGCGCCTCATCGACTACGGCTTCCACGCGCCGACGATGTCCTTCCCGGTGGCCGGCACGCTGATGATCGAGCCCACCGAGAGCGAGGACCTGGCGGAACTCGACCGGTTCTGCGACACGATGATCGCGATCCGCGCGGAGATCGAGAAGGTCGCCGCGGGTGAATGGGCGGCGGACGACAACCCGCTGTGCAACGCGCCGCACACCGCGGCCGCACTGGGCGGTGACTGGGACCACGCGTACACCCGCGAGGAAGCCGTCTTCCCGGCCGGTGTCTCGTCCGCCGACAAGTACTGGCCGCCGGTGCGCCGGATCGACGGCGCCTTCGGTGACCGCAACCTCGTCTGCTCCTGCCCGCCACTGGACGCGTACGACAGCTGACGGACATGCGGGAGGGCCGGTTCGGGGAGATCACCCGGGCCGGCCCTTCGTCGTCTGTGCCAGATCTTCCGGTCAGGACCGTCGGCCTGTAGCGCCGATTCGTTCCGCCGGTCTTCGGAGCGGAGTGTCCCGGTGCGGTCGGCACCGGAACCGGGATCAGGCGGCGGTCGCCAGCCCGGAACCCAACGGGCGGTGCGGAGCGATGATCTGTCCGTCGGGCAGCAGTTCACCGGTGTCCTCGAAGGCGAGAACGCCGTTGCACAGCAGACTCCAGCCCTGCTCCGGGTGGTGCGCCACGAGGAGCGCGGCCTCCCGGTCGGCGGAGGCGGCTGACGGACAGGATGGCTGGTGCTGGCACATGGATGCGTTCTTTCGCTGCGTTGTAGTGAGTGTCCTGCGGCTCGGTGCGGACTTCATGGCCGCCCCCCGTATCAGTCGGTGATCCCAGTGTTGCCCCACGGACGTCGATCCGCAGGGATTTCACGGCAGCACTTGCTACAGCATAAGGACGCATCACCCGTGCGGGCGGTTCACTTCAACTTGACTGTCCCTTCGGGTGGTTCGGGGATGGCCCGGCCGGGCTAGGCCGGAAGGGGGAGAGCGCGCCGCGCCCCGTGACCTGAGTACGGTCACGGGGCACGCGATGCCGGTGTACGCGGTTCGTCAGGCGGGAGAGCCCAGCAGTGGGGGAGAGAGCCGCATCGTCATCACCGGCAGCAGATCCGCAACCCGGTGCGGCCGGTGCGCGGCGATTCCGGGCGGCGCGGGGGCCAGCGGCACGAGCAGGTCGGTGGGGGCCGGCATCGTGCCGGACACCGAGGCGTCGGCCTCGGTGTCACCGTGCAGCCACAGCGTCAGCATGTAGAGCTCCGGCACGGACAGCAGCCGTGGCTGGAACGGCGTGTTCATCGCCTCCGCGTGGCGCAGCGCGCGTCCGGTGGAGGTGAGGTACGGACCCTCGAAGAAGTGCGAGAAGGTCCAGCCGTCGGGGGTGAGCGCCGTGTCCGCGCCGGCCACGACGCGGTCGCCGCTGCGGATCAGGAAGCGCCAGCCGGTGAGCCGGGTGCGGGGGGTTCCGCCGCTCGGCACGATCTGGTCCAGGACGTGGACGGGAAGGGCCAGTTCCGGGGTGAGCGGACCTGAGGCGGCGCGGAGAGCAGGGGTTCGGGCCTCGCGTACGGCAGTGGGGGAGCCGAGGGCCGCGAGGACGCTGCGCAGGGCCGGCGCGGGAGCCGGAGGGACAAACAGCGGCATGATATGGGTCGCCTCTCACTTCGGAGACACGTTGATGCGTGGGCGGTGCGGACGGCGCTGTCAGCAGGCAGGCGCGGAGGGGGCCATGGGGCGTGGAGGGTGCTGCACTCTCCGGGGGCCGGGGCGCCAACTCTCTGCCTCGTTTGCGGAGTTTATACGACACGTGTTCACACGATGTTTCAGCTAGCTGACGCGGATATTGCGATCAAGTCGGTATTCGGTCTTTCTCCTGCGGAGATTATCCCGATTTATCGCGCGCGCGGCCCTGTGGCCTCGCAGACCTCCGCTTGAACGGTCGGCCGAAATTCGCCGTTCCTTTTCACCGCGTCCACAGAGCTGAACGGGAGCTGGAAACTGCTTCAGGCGTCATGCCTGGTGAATGTGCCACACGACACCTTCGGTCACCCTACTCGCTCCGGACTCCGGGTGGGGAGTTACGGATCACTCAGTCTGGGCATTATCGACCGTGACCCGAGCGGCAG
Source organism: Streptomyces sp. NBC_00859 (assembly GCF_045161865.1). Lineage (NCBI taxonomy): Bacteria > Bacillati > Actinomycetota > Actinomycetes > Kitasatosporales > Streptomycetaceae > Streptomyces > Streptomyces sp. NBC_00859. Next base: position 6,877,079 of record NZ_CP108826.1, read on the forward strand.
CAGTGGCGGCCGCGCAGTCGTGGAGGGGCGCATCGATGGGTGAGAAGGTCGAGGCAGACGGAATTGGCCCGTCCGGTCGGCAGATGCACCGGAGGAAGCTCCAGCGGTGTCTGGAGGGGCTGGAGCGACTGCTGGAGGAGAAGAGGTTCGACCGGCCGAGGAATCTGATGGGGATGGAGATCGAACTCAATCTCGCGGGTGCCGACGGCATGCCGCGGATGATGAATGCGGAGGTTCTCGACCGGATCGCGAGCCGCGATTTCCAGATGGAACTCGGAATGTTCAATCTGGAAGTGAATATTATCCCGCACCGGCTGGGCGGCCGGGTCTTCGATCAGCTGGCCGAGGAGCTGCGTACGGGTCTCGCGTACGCGCACAGAAAGGCCACCGAAGTCGACGCGGGGATCGTGATGATCGGAATCCTGCCGACACTTGCCCAGCAGGACCTGGTCACATCGAACCTTTCCGCGGCCGACCGCTACACCCTGCTCAACGACGAGATGCGCGCGGCCCGCGGGGAGGACTTCGACCTCGACATCGACGGCGTGGAGCGTCTGACCTGCACGTCCGCCTCGATCGCGCCCGAAGCGGCCTGCACTTCGGTGCAGTTGCACCTTCAGGTCACACCGTCGCGTTTCGCCGATGTGTGGAACGCGGCGCAGGCGGTCTCCGCGGTGCAGGTCGCTCTCGGGGCCAACTCGCCCTTCCTGTTCGGCAAGGAGCTGTGGCGGGAGTCGAGGCCGCCGCTCTTCCTCCAGGCGACCGATGTGCGTCCGCCCGAGTTCCGGACCCAGGGGGTGCGGCCGCGGACCTGGTTCGGGGAGCGCTGGATCGACTCGGCGTACGACCTCTTCGAGGAGAACGTCCGCTACTTCCCACCTCTGCTGCCGCTGTGCGACGACGAGGACCCGTTCCGGGTGCTCGACGAAGGTGGAGTGCCGGGCCTTCCGGAGCTGGTCCTGCACAACGGCACCGTCTACCGCTGGAACCGGCCGGTCTACGACGTGGCCGGCGGGGTGCCGCATCTGCGGGTGGAGAACAGGGTGCTGCCCGCCGGACCCACCGTGACGGATGTGATGGCCAACGCGGCCCTGTACTACGGCCTTGTGCGGGCGCTCGCCGACGATCCCCGTCCGGTGTGGAAGCGGCTGCCCTTCGAAGCCGCGGCGCGCAACTTCGACACGGCCTGCCGGTACGGAATCGACGCCGAGCTGGAGTGGCCCAGGGCGGGGCGTTCCGGGGGTGTCGCGAGAGTGCCCGCGGTGCGGCTCGTCAGGGACGAGCTGCTGCCGCTGGCCGCCGCGGGGCTCGACGCGTGGGGGATCGACCCCGCCGACCGTGACCACTACCTCGGGGTCATCGAGGACCGGTGCAGGCGCCGGACGAACGGCGCCTCCTGGCAGGTGGACACGTTTCACCGGGCACTCGGCACGGGGCTCGGCCGGCATGAGGCGCTCGCGCTCACCACCCGGCGCTATGCCGAACTCATGGTGAGCGGCGAACCGGTGCACTCCTGGCCGGAGGGCATTCCTGCGGTCGCGACTGCCCGGAGGCCGTGAACGTACGGACGCGCGGTTCCTCCCGGGGTGCGCTCCGGGAGGCCGTAACCGCACCTTCGGCGGCCACCCCGGGCACGGTCTCAGAGTCGAGCAGGCAACGGCCGCAACCCGCCGGACCACCGACGGCGTCACATCCGCCGCGGCGATCCTAGCCCTGGCCCACGCCCACGGCGTGGAGATGCCGATCACGGGAGTGGTCTCGGCCCTGCTGAGCGAGAAGGTCCCCCTCGAACAGGCCGCGGGCAGGGTGCGTCGGACCTGTCGTGGTTCATATGGAATGCCACGTACATCCGAAACGCATCGGGCCCCGGCTCGCATCGGTCGTCGGCTCGCATCGGTCGTCGGGCCGAATCGTCGGTCACCGTCAGCCGTGCCCTCGCCCGCCGCCACTCCGCGGTCGAGAACGGAGGCGATGGCGGCCGTACGGCGACGCCTTGCGCCGGAACGGGGCCGGGTGACAGATGGCGCGAGGTCATCGGGCAAGCTGTGACGTCCCAGGCGATGGTGCCCCTCCCTTGAAGGGTGAACAAGGACAAGGGGGAGCGTGCCATCGGATTGGCGGCCGTCCCCCGGCCTGTCGTGCGCGATCTTCGTACCTGTATTCGAGACCCTGGCGGCACGGTGGTGGGCATGAGATGCGATTGGCCAACTGGAGGCAGGTGTGCAGACGGAGAGCGAACGCGTGGCTGATTCTCTTCCCGCAGCGGGGGGTTCGCAGCGGTTCTTGCGGTCCGAAACGGTGCTGGTACTCGCGCTCTCGCTCGGCGCGAGCGGCGTTTCGGCGCTGATCAGCTTTGTCGGGTCACTGACGAAACCAGGAGGGCTCAAGCACCAGGCCGCGAATCTCAACGGGTCGTACGCGCCGGGGCGGCCATGGCTGGATCTCGCCTGGCAGCTCTTCGGTATCGCGACCGCTCTGGTTCCGGTCGCGCTGGTGGTGCATCTGCTGCTGCGCGAGGGTTCCGGCTTGCGGGCGCTCGGGCTCGACCGGACGCGGCTGCGGGCCGACGCGGGGCGTGGGGTGCTGGTCGCCGCCGGCATCGGCAGTGTGGGCCTCGCCTTCTATCTGGGCGCTCGGGCCACCGGTTTCAACTTGACCGTGGTGCCCGAATCGCTGCCCGACGTGTGGTGGAAGATCCCGGTGCTGATCCTCTCGGCGGTGCAGAACGCCGTCCTGGAGGAAGTCATCGTCGTCGGGTATCTGCTGCGCAGACTGGGGCAGTTCGGCTGGTCCCCGATGGCGGCCCTGGCGGCGAGCGCGGTGCTGCGCGGCTCGTACCACCTGTATCAGGGGGTCGGCGGGTTCATCGGGAACGTCGCGATGGGTGTGGTGTTCGTGCTTCTCTACCGGCGGTGGGGGCGGGTCGGGCCGCTCGTCGTGGCGCACTCCCTGCTCGACATCGGCGCGTTCGTCGGATACGCGCTGCTGGCCGGGAAGGTGGGGTGGCTGCCCACCGGGTGAGTGTCGGCCGGTGGAGTGCTGGGGCTGCCCCGGGCAGGGGGCGTACGGGACCGCCGTACGCCCCCTGCCCGGGGCCCTGTTCTCCTCAGGCGAGCAGTTCGCCGTCGATGACGGTGACCGCGCTGCCGGTGAGCAGGGTGCGATCACCGCGCAACGACGTGTGGACCAGACCGGAGCGGGCCGATGCCTGGAGGCCCGTCAGGTCGTCGCGGCCCAGGCGGGCGGACCAGAACGGGGCCAGTGCGGTGTGGGCGCTGCCGGTCACCGGGTCCTCGTCGATGCCGACGCCGGGGAAGAAGCAGCGTGACACGTAGTCGTAGCCGAGTGAGGGGTCCTCGGCCTCGGCCGTCGCGATGACGCCCCTCCGGGAGTGGGCCTTCAGCGCCGCCAGGTCGGGTGAGAGCGAGCGGACCGTCCGTTCGTCGGCGACCTCGACGAGCAGGTCGCCGATGTGCGGCCCGGTGCCCAGGACCCCGGTGACCGTGGTGCCCAGAGCCTCGCCGAGCCCCGCGGGTACGGCCTCCTCCGTGAGCGGGGATGTGGGGAAGTCGAGGGTGATCGCACCGCACTTCCCGGCTGTCGCACTGAGGAGCCCGCAGCGCGCCGCGAAGCGGATCGTGCCCGTGGACGCACCCGTCGTGTGCAGCACGTGGGCGGTGGCGAGGGTGGCATGGCCGCACATGTCGACCTCCGTGGCCGGGGTGAACCAGCGCAGCGCCCAGTCCGCCTCGCCACCGGGGGGCAGCGGGTGGGCGAAGGCGGTCTCGGAGAGGTTGACCTCCGTCGCCACGCTCTGGAGCCATCCGTCGTCCGGGAAGGACGGGGACGAGTCGAGGAGCAGGACCCCGGCCGGGTTGCCCTTGAAGGGGCGGTCGGTGAAGGCGTCGACGATTCGTATGCGCATGGCTCCGACCGTAGGTGCGAGACAACGCCGCAGGCCAAGGCCACTTTGACGGACGTGGCCGTGGAAAGGATTGCCAAACGAACAGTACCGATATATCGTTGACGCATCGCGACAGATCAACGATGGAAGGAAGTGAGTGCGATGCGCACCCATGGATATGGACACGGACGAGGACATGGCGGCCCGGGGCGGCCCGGCGGGGGAGACTTCGAGGAGCGTCGGGGTGCATTCGGCTCGTTCGGCCCTCCGTTCGGCGGCCCGTTCGGCGGGCGCGGCGGCAGAGGCGGACCACGGGGGAGGGCGCGCCGCGGCGACGTACGCGCGTCGATCCTGGCGCTGCTCAAGGATCGCCCGATGCACGGCTACGAAATGATCCAGGAGATCGGTGAGCGCAGCGGTGGGGCCTGGAGTCCCAGCCCCGGCTCCGTCTACCCGACCCTCCAGCTCCTGGAGGACGAGGGCTTGATCGTCAGCCAGAGTGAAGGCGGCAAGAAGCTGTTCACGCTCACCGAACCGGGCCGTACGGCCGCCGACGAGGGGCCTGACGCCCCTTGGGAGGAAGCCGGGCGGGGCGGGGACTGGGAGACGATGAACGAGATCCGGCAGGCCGGCTTCGGTCTGATGGAAGCGTTCAGCCAGGTGTGGCGGACCGGTACGCCGGACCAGCGGAAGAAGGCGGTCGCCACGATCGGCGAGGCCCGGAAGAAGCTCTATCTCATCCTGGCCGACGAGGACTGAGGTCCTGGTACGGCGGCGGCGCCCCCAACGGATATCCGTTGGGGGCGCCGCCGCCGTACCAGGAACCTTCAGGCCACCAGGCCGGCGAGTCTGCGCAGGGACTCCTGGAGTGCGGCGGTCGCCGAGTCCTTGAGCTTGCCGGCCATCAGTGACACGGCTGCACCCGTGAACTCCCCGTCGATGCGGGCCACGGTGGCATCGCCGTCCGGGGTGAGCGAATAGCGCATCGCGAGGCTGACCCCCATGGGGCCCTTGCCGCGGGTGATCAGGAGGGCTCCCGGAGTGAGCTCGTCGACCGTCCAGTTCACCTCCGCGGGGAAGCCCATGAGCTTCATGTTCTCCTCGAAGGTGGCTCCTACGGCGAGCGTGGCGGGGCCGCCCTCGGGGAAGCTGGTGTGGGTCGCGTTCCACTCGCCGTACGCGCTGAAGTCGGTCAGCTGGGACCAGACCTTCTCGGCCGGTGCTGCGATCCGAGCCTCGGCGCTGACTTCGGCCATGCGACCACCCCTTCTCGTCGGGTTGTGACGTCGCGGAACGTAGCTCCTGGACCGTGAACATTCAATACTGATGAACCGTCAGGTCGCGTGCGGCCCGCATTCCGGCAGTCGGTGGGAGCCGGGGTGCCCGGCCGCGTGCGGAGGGTGGGCGATGGTTGCCCGGGGGAGCGCGTGCAGGAGGGTGTGCCCGTTTCGGGTGCAATCACCGTCTCATCCGTAAGGAGGAGGACCCGGCCGGGTGTGCCCACCTTCCGTCGGACGGGTAAATGCTCCCCGCCGGGGATGTTCCGGGCGTGCGTGGCTGATGAGCTGGGAGATGTGCGAAGCCCTACCCAGCCGGACGGCCGGCCCGCCCCGTCGCGTGCGGACATCGAAGCCAGGCTCACCGTGGAGCTGGCGACGGTCGTGGCGGGCGCGCGCCGGCGTGCATTGCGCGACGGCGACCGCCAGATCGACACGGCCCATCTGCTCCACTCGGTGATCGAGACGGATCCTGAGGTGCGGGCGGCCTTCGGCGACGGTCCTCAGGTCGCCAAGGTGCTCGGTTATCTCGTCCAGCGGAGCATCGGCTACGGACTGCGCTGGCAGGGCTCGGTGGAGGACTCGGGGGCCGTGCCGGTGGTGACCGAGTCCGGCGTGGCCGGCTGGTCGCCCGCCGCGGTCACGGCCATGGAAGGCGCTCTGGAACGAGCGGTGCAGCGCGGGAACCGCAGGGCGAGCGGGCTCGACCTGCTGGCAGCACTCGCACGCGACCGTGAATGCCGCGCGGTGGAGGTGCTCGGCCGCGCAGGGGCCGACGCGGAGCTCCTCGCGAGGCGTCTGGAGGCCGGTACCTGACAGGCCCGTCGGTGGTGAAGCCCCTGACGCCACCTGTCATGATGTGCCGATGCATGCGTCTCGGGTGAAGAGCGTCGGCCTGGGACTCGCCCTGGTGTCGGCCTTCGCGTTCGGTGGATCAGGGGTCGCGGCCAAGCCGCTGATCGAGGCGGGGCTCGACCCGCTGCACGTGGTCTGGCTGAGGGTGGCCGGCGCCGCCCTGGTGATGCTGCCCGTCGCCTGGCGGCACCGCGGCCTCGTACGGCGCAGACCCGCGCTGCTCCTCGGCTTCGGGCTGTTCGCCGTCGCGGGCGTCCAGGCCTGCTACTTCGCGGCACTCTCCCGTATCCCCGTCGGTGTAGCCCTGCTGATCGAGTACCTCGCCCCCGCGCTCGTGCTGTGCTGGGTCCGGTTCGTGCAGCGCAGGGCGGTGACGCGTGCGGCGGCGGTCGGCGTCGTGCTCGCCGCCGGGGGTCTCGCCTGCGTGGTCGAGGTCTGGTCCGGGCTCAGCTTCGACGCTTTCGGCCTGCTGCTCGCGCTGGGCGCCGCCTGCTGCCAGGTCGGCTACTTCGTCCTGGCCGACCACGGCGGCGGCGACGGCGCCGACCGTCCCGACCCGCTGGGTGTCATCGCGTACGGGCTGCTCGTCGGGACCGCCCTGCTGACGGTCGTCGCACGGCCATGGCGGATGGACTGGTCGCTGCTCGCGGGCCAGGCGGAGATGAACGGGACACAGGTACCCGCCTGGCTGCTGCTCGGCTGGATCGTGCTGATCGCCACCGTCGTCGCGTACGTCTTCGGGGTGGTCTCGGTCCGCAGGCTCTCCCCGCAGGTGGCCGGGGTGGTCGCCTGTCTCGAAGCGGTCATCGCGACCGTGCTCGCCTGGGTGCTTCTCGGGGAGCACCTCTCCGCACCGCAGATCGCGGGCGGAGCTGTCGTGCTGTTCGGCGCGTTCGTCGCCCAGTCGTCGGCGCCGAAGCCGCCGTCCGGCCCGGTGGCGGGCGCGACTCCGCCCGTCGCGGCAGAGCTGCCCGCCGGACGGACCGCGACCTGACGAGTGGCGCAAGGGCGGTCCCTTCCCCGGGCGGGCGCACGACGGGACAGCCGCTGTGTCTCGCCGCGCTGCCGGAACTCCCGGGCGCATCCAGCCGGCGAATGTCCCTCCGCCTTGCGGCGCACCGCATCCGGGCCGTGCGCCGATGAACAGGGGCTGCAGGACTGCCCGTAGACTCCGGGCATGCATCTCACCGTACTGCCGCCCCCCGCTGCGTAACGCGGGCGGCCGCACCCCCTGACGGAGACCGGGCTCGGGATGTTCCCGAGCGGCTCGTCGCTGCCCGCGCACGGAGTTCAGCGACCACCCTTCCCTGTCTTCCTCATGGAGAAGCACGTGACGTATGCGCCGAACCCTGCCGCCGGGCTGTCCGTCCGCCGGAGTCTCGTCCAGCTGGCCGTAGCCGGCGCCGCATGGGGCACCGCCGGTGCCGCGGCCTCGCTGCTCTACCTGGCCAGTGATCTGGGCCCTGTCTCCCTCACCTTCTGGCGCTGCGCCGGCGGCCTCGTGCTGCTGCTCGCCGCGCAGGCCGTGCGCCGCCCGCGCCGCGAGGGCCGCCCCGCCGAGCCACGCGCACGCCGGGCGCTGCGGATCGCTGCCACCGGCGTCGCGTTCACGGTCTTCCAGGCCGCCTACTTCGCCGCCGTCCAGCTCACCGGCCTCGCGGTGGCCACCGTCGTCACTCTCGGCGCCGGGCCGGTACTCATCGCGGTCGGCGCCCGGCTGGCCATGGGGGAGCGGCTGGGCGCGGGCGGGATCGCCGCCGTCGCCGGGGCTCCGGTTGGCCTCGTGGTGCTCGTGTTCGGCAGCGGCGGGGGCGCGGTGCGCCCCGCGGGCATCGGCTGGGCGCTGGTCTCCGCCGCCGGATACGCGGCGATGACGCTGCTGACCCGGTGGCTCGGCCGGGACGGCGGGGGTGACCCGCTGTCGACGACTGCCTGGTCCCTCGCCGTCGGCACCGTCTGCCTGCTGCCCTTCGCCGCGGTCGAGGGGCTCCTGCCGCACACCGTTCACCTGGCCTGGGTGGTGGGCCTGCTGACCTATGTGGCCCTGGTGCCCACGGCGCTCGCCTACGTCCTGTACTTCGCGGGCGCCGCGGTGGTCCGTTCCGCCACGGTCTCGGTGATCATGCTGCTCGAACCGGTGAGCGCCGCGGTCATCGCCGTCGTACTGCTCGGCGAGCGGCTCACCACGGCCACGGTCCTCGGGACGCTTCTGCTGCTCGCGGCCGTCATCGGTCTCGTGTACGGGGAGCTGCGGGCTGCGGCTGCCCGACGCCGGCCGGTACCGGTCTGAGCGGGCCGAAGAGCGCGGAACCGCTCCCGTCCCTCCACCGGCCGCCGGCGCCCGGTCCCGCTGCCTCAGAGTTCCGCGAGGTATCCGGGCAGGGCGACGGCCGGGTCGAGATCGTCCGATGCGACCGGCGCGCCGTATCCGCGGGTCAGCGGTACGACACCCGACCAGTAGGGCAGGGCGAGGTCCTCGGGATCGTCGCTGGGGCCGCCGGTACGGACCTTGGCGGACACCTCTTCGAGTTCCAGACGCACCACGGCGGTCGCCGCCAGTTCCTTGGGGCTGGCCGGGCGGGAGTCGTGCGACCGGCCCGGCACGACGTGTTCGACTATCGCGTCGAGCGCGGTGCGCCGCTCGTCGGCGCCGGTGACCTGACGGGCTGTGCCGTGCACCACCACCGAGCGGTAGTTGATCGAGTGGTGGAAGGCCGACCGGGCGAGGACCAGTCCGTCGACATGGGTGACCGTCAGGCAGACGGGGATGCCGGGGTCCGTCTCCCCTGCTGCCCGCAGGGGGCGGGAGCCCGTCGAGCCGTGGATGTAGAGGCGCTCGCCGATCCGGGCGTACAGCGTCGGCAGCACGACGGGCGCGCCGTCGCGGACGAATCCGAGATGGCAGACGTACCCCTCGTCGAGCACCGAGTGCACCAGCTCGCGGTCGTACGAGGCGCGCTCCCGCGCCCGGGTGGGCTCGGTCCGCGGGGTCGGCTCGTAGGGCGCGGCCGGCTGCCGGGCAGCGGCGGGAGAGGTCTCGGACATTGCTTTCTCCATTGCATTAGTGCATAGTGTCGTTTGTGCTAGGAGAATATGGGATCGAAGGGCGCCGTGCAACGGACATTGCCGCGAGCGTGGAGCGGGCGGTCGGTTCCGGCGTGCTCTCCCCGGGGCAACTGCTGCCTCCGATGCGGGAGTTGGCGGTCCAGCTGGGGGTCAATCCGAATACCGTCGGCTCCGCGTACCGCATGCTCCGCGACCGTGGTGTGATCGCGACGGCGGGGCGCCGGGGGAGCAGGGTGCGGCCCCGGCCGGCCAGTACGGCCCGTGGGTCCGTCAGGGCCGACGTCCCGGCCGGTGTGCGGGACCTGGCTTCCGGCAATCCGGACCGCGCTCTGCTGCCGCCGCTGGCCGATGCGCTGGCGGTCGCAGCCGCGCGCAACGACGAGCGGGCCGTGCTGTACGGGCAGGCGGGTGTCGACCCCGAGCTCGAACGGTTCGCGCGGGCGGCTCTGGCGGCCGACGGTGTGCCGGACGGGCCGGTCGCCGTGGTCTCGGGATCTCTCGACGGGATCGAGCGGGTACTGGCCGCACACCTCAGGCCGGGCGACTCCGTCGCCATCGAGGATCCGGGCTGGGGCGCCCTGCTGGACCTCGTGCCCGCGCTGGGGCTGCGCGCGGTGCCGATGGGGCTCGACGACGAGGGGCCGCTGCCGGGGGAGGTGCAGCGGGTGCTGCGGGAGGGTGCCCGCGCTCTGGTGGTCACCGCCCGCGCCCAGAACCCCACGGGCGCGGTGGTGAGTCCGCCGCGCGCTCGGGCGCTGCGGGCCGTCCTGCGGGACGTGCCCGGCGTCCTGCTCATCGAGGACGACCACGGTCACGGCATCGTCGACCTGCCGCTGAGCCCGCTGGCCGCGGCCACGGACAACTGGGCTCTCGTGCGGTCCACTTCGAAGGCGTACGGGCCCGACCTGCGTCTCGCGGTGCTGACCGGTGACCCGGTCACCGTCGACCGGGTGCTGGGCCGCCAGCGGCTCGGCCCCGGCTGGGTCAGTCATCTGCTCCAGCGCGCGGTCGTCCAGCTGTGGACCTCGGGGGCCGTCGACGTCCGTGAGGTCTCCCTCTCGTACGGGCGGCGCCGGGAGTCGCTGGTGCGGGCGCTGCGCGAGCGGGGCATCGAGGCGCACGGCAGCAACGGGATGAACGTGTGGGTGCCCGTGCCGGACGAGACCGGGGCGGTCGCACGGCTGCTGCACTCCGGTTGGGCGGTCGCCCCCGGGGCCCGCTTCCGGATGGCGGCGCCGCCCGGTGTACGCGTCACGGTCTCCACGCTCGGCGCCGAGGACATCGTCCCCGTCGCCGACGCCGTCGCGTCGGCGGTGGGAACCCTGCCCGGCAGACGCTACGACTGACCGGCCCCGCTGCCCGTACCTGGTCCGACGGGGCCCGCAGTCAGCCCAGTTTGCGGAAGTCCCAGGACACCACGGCGTCCGGGGTCAGCCGCAGCCAGGCGTGCCGCCCGTCGTACGGCATGACGTCCATTCCGAAGTTCTTCCGCGCGAACAGCTTCTCCGGTGCTTCGAGTTCGGGGCAGGGCTCGCCCGTACGGGGTGCCTCGCCGACCATGACGGCGGTGCCCGACAGTTCCACGCCGCGCAGTTCGCCGTACTCCTCGCCGTCGTCGACCACCACGGCCAGGCGCGGGTCCGCGGACAGCTGGGCCCAGCGGCGGCTGCGGGTCAGTGAGTACAGCCAGAGCGACGAGCCGTCCCACAGGAACCAGAGGGCGCCGACGTGCGGCCGGCCGTCGCGCGAGACGGTGGCGACCCGGCAGGTGCGCTGCTCGCCGAGGAAACCGTCGCGCTCCGCGTCCGTCATCATGATCCTTCGGCCGCGGCGCTGGGTGTCGGTCATCGGGGCGTCTCCTCTGCTTGCCGGTCCGGCGTTCCGTCTCAGTGTCCTGACTGGGTGTCAGGAATCATGGGGTGTCTTCCTTCATGACGCAATGGGCGTTAGCCTCGCGCGCCCGGCCCGGCCAGACGGCCGGCTCCATGAGAGGTGTGGGCCCATGCCGACGTCCGAACAGCTCGCGCAGCAGCTCGATCCCGCCAGGGCTGCCCTGCTCACCGTCGAATGCCAGGAGGGTGTGGTCGGCCGGGAGAGCGCCCTGCCCGAACTGGCCGCGGAGGCACGGTCGTCGGGCGCGCTGCGGTGCGTCGCCCGGCTGGTCGCCTGCGCGCACCTGGCAGGGGTACAGGTGCTGCACGCGGTGGCGGAACGGCGCCCCGACGGGCGCGGCGCCAACCGGAACGCCCGGCTCTTCAGGGCGGCCGGACGCCTGCCCGTGCAGCAGCACCCGGGCTCGGCTGCGGTCCGGATCGCCGCGCCGGTCGAGGTGGCGGACGGGGACCTCGTCGTACGGAGACTCCACGGCCTGTCACCCATCGCGGGTACGGATGTCGACGCGCTGTTGCGCAACCTGGGCTGCCGCACACTGGTCGTCGCCGGGGTTTCGGCGAATGTCGCCATCCCCAACGCTGTCTTCGACGCGGTCAACCTCGGCTACACGGTGGTGGTGCCGTCGGACGCCATCGCGGGGGTGCCCGCCGACTACACACCCGCGATGGTCCGCAACACCCTCGCACTCGTCGCGACGATCACCACGACGGACGCCGTCATCGCCGCCTGGAAGACGTCCGAAACGCCGACCGGGGACTGACAGGTCCGCTCAGCCCCGCCGGGCGCATCCGCCGGCCCGCGCGCTCACCGCGCCAGTGCCCGCTCGAGGAAGTCGAGTTCCAGCAGCAGAAGCCGGTCCGCCACGCCCTCGGCGTCGACGCGGTGTCCGGCACCGGGCAGCGGCAGGACGGTGTGCGGACGGCCCGCTGCCAGCAGTGCGGCCGACAGGCGCAGCGTGTGGGCGGGCGCCACATTGCCGTCGGCCAGCCCGTGCACCAGCATCAGCGGCCGGGAGAGCCGGTGCGCGTGCGGGAGCAGCGAGGACAGCTCGTACCCCTCGGGCTGGACATCCGGGTGGCCCAGGTAGCGCTCCTCCCAGTAACTGTCGTACAGCCGCCGGTCGGTCGGCGCCGCGCCCGCGACCGCCGCGTGGAACACGTCGGGGCGGTGCAGTACGGCCCCCGCCGCGAGATAGCCGCTGAACGACCAGCCCCGGATCGCCACCCGCCCCAGATCCAGGGCGTCGTACCGCTCCGCTGCCGCGTGCAGTGCGTCGACCTGATCGTCGAGCACGGGCCCGAGGCGGTCGCCGGCTACGGCCTGCTCCCAGGCGATGCCCCGGCCGGGGGTGCCGCGCCCGTCCGCGGCCAGCACGGCGAAGCCCTGTTCGGCGTACCACTGGCAGACGGCGGTGTACCAGCCGCGCGCCCTGTTCACGATCTGCATGCCCGGCCCGGCGTACGGGCTGAGCAGTACCGGCAACCGCTCCTGGCCCGGCTCGTACCACGAGGGCAGATGCAGGCGGCTGCGCAACTCCCTTGCTCCGAGCCGGAGATGGACCGGCGCCGGGGCGACGAGGGGCTCCTCGGTGAGTACCGCGATCCGCCCGTCGGGCCGGCCGGCCCGGCGGACGGTCACGGACTGGCCGTCCCCGGTCCTGCTGTCGATGACGAGTGTGCGGCCCCCGGCCGCCGCCGTGTGCACACCGGGGGCCCGCGTCAGCCTGACGAAGCCCGGTCCCTCCTCGTACGACCAGACGTGGGTCTCCGTGGGTTCCCCGCTCGCCGTGAACAGGACCCGCCCGTCCACCGAACCCAGCACTTCACGGACGTACAGCCCGTCGGGGCTGGTGGCCTCGCCTATCCGGATCCCGCGCACATCACCGCACACGGTCGGCAGGACCGGAACGCCCGCGGAAGTGTGCAGCGGTGTGCCGGGCTGGAACGCCACCCACTTCTCGTCGGACATCCGGGCCAGCCGCTCGTACCCACGGCCCGCGGGGTCGATGGCGACGACCCACGCCGTGCGCTGGTCCCGTGTCTGGAGAACGGCGACGGGCCCCGCGCTCCCCCATGACGCGGAGACGAGGTACTCGAAGGCTGGGGCGTTCCACGTGCCGCGCGGCGCCTGGTCCTCGGGGGCCGAGCGGGGGAGCGGTACGGGGGTGCGGTCTCCCCCGACCGTGATCAGCAGCAGCTCGGTCTCGGCGTTGGGTGTGCCGGCCGCCGGATAGCGGATGACTGCGGGCGGCCTCTCCGGGTCGGCGAGGTCGGCGATGTAGCGCCGCCGGACCATCGAGGTGTCCACCCGGGCGACGAGCAGCGCGTCGCTGTCCGGGGACCACCAGTACCCCCGCGACCTGCCGATGGATTCCTGCGCGCAGTGGTCGGCGAGACCGTAGGTCACATCGGCTTCCTCGGGTGCCGCGAGCGGCCTGTCACCGGTGCCGTCGGTCCGCACCACGTGCAGGGCGCCGCCGGTGACGTACGCGATCAGGGCGCCGTCGGGCGAGGGGCGGGGGTCTGTGACCGGGCCCGCGGTGGGGATCCGGCGAGGCGCAGCGGCATCGGGCGCACCGTGGCCCGGTGCGGCGCCGGGGTGGTGCTCATCGGGGGATCCGGTGCGGACGGACCAGAGCTCTCCGTCCACGGCGTAGGCGACGACCCGTACGTCCCGGTCGGCCGCGTACGCGGTCACCCCCCGCGAGGGCGCCGGATGAGCTGCCAGAAGGCGCTCCTGTCCGTCCTCGTACACCCACAGCAGGCCGCGTGCGTCGGTACCGGAAGCGGAGCGTACGAACAGCACGCGCTCGCCGTCCGGTGAGACGGTGAACTGCCCTGGCGTACCCAGTGCGAACCGGCGGGTCCTGGCGAACTGGCGGGGGAATCCGTTGATGTCCATGGCTCCATGTTTTCCGTAGGGGTCACCGGTCGGGGAACACAGAAGGACCGTCGTCCTCTCGCCCCGAGGCGGCCCGGCGGGAATCCACCGGATCCGCAGCGCCCCGCCGCCTCACGACCGGGCGTGGGAGGGGAAGCGTCGGGGACCGTCGAGGCCGGCGGTCCTGGTCGTACGTGATGGCCCGCGCCCCCGCGTCGGACGGGACGGCCGGCGGATGCCTGCTGCCCGGACGGCAGGCGGTCACCTTCGCGACCGTGCGCCCGGCCCGTGTGCCGCGCGCTGTCCGGCGGGCCCCTGTGCGGGCGGTGGGCCGCGACGGCGGGGTGAACCGGGCCGAAGGGCCGCGATAATGAGCTGAGGCATTATCGCAGGCCGCGAGGGCCACTCACCCGCATCGCCATGGAAGCTGCGGGTGCGTGGCCCTCACGGTGTCACCGCCGGCAGCGGCGCGGGCCGGCTGCCCTGCGGGGGACGGGTCAGCTGAGGGTCTTCAGGGCCGCGGGGTCGTAGGCGGCCAGCTCTTCGAACCGCCGGCCCAGCACCTTGGCGGCCCACTGGGGGTCGTGGAGCAGCGCACGGCCCACCGCGACCATGTCGAACTCGTCGCGCTCCAGCCGGTCGAGGAGATTGTCGATGCCCTTGACCTGTGAGCCCTCGCCGCGGAAGGCGCCGATGAAGTCGTCGTCCAGGCCGACCGAACCGACCGTGATGACCGGCTTGCCCGTGAGCTTCTTCGTCCAGCCCGCGAGGTTGAGGTCCGAGTCTTCGAACTCCGGGAGCCAGTAACGGCGCGTGGAGGCGTGAAAGGCATCCACCCCGGCGGTGGCCAGCGGGGTCAGGAGGGCTTCCAGCTCCTCGGGGGTCCCGGCGAGCTTCGTGTCGTAGTCCTGCATCTTCCACTGCGAGAAGCGGAAGATCACCGGGAACGAAGGAGAGACCGCGGCGCGCACCGCGGCCACGATCTCCGTGGCGAACCTGGTGCGGGCCACCGGGTCACCGCCGTACCCGTCGGTCCGCCGGTTGGTCCCCTGCCACAGGAACTGGTCGATGAGATAGCCGTGGGCGCCGTGGAGTTCGACCCCGTCGAAGCCGATGCGCTCGGCCGCGGCCGCGGCCTCCGCGAACGCGCTGATCACGTCGTCGAGGTCCTGCTGTGTCATGGCTTTGCCGTGGTCCCCGGTGCCTTCCGGGAGGCGGAGGCCGGACGGGCCCATGGCAGGCGCGTCGGCGAACGGGGGGCTCCCGGCGGCGCGGGCCATGCCGATGTGCCACAGCTGCGGCACGATCGTGCCGCCGGCCGCATGCACGGCGTCGGCTACCTTCGCCCAGCCCGCCAGCTGCTCCTCGCCGTGGAAGCGCGGGACCCGGTCGCTGTCCCCGGCGGACGCGTGATCCACGTAGGTGCCTTCGGTCACGATCAGGCCGACACCGGCCGCGGCCCGGCGCGCGTAGTACGACACCACGTCCTCACCCGGTATGCCGCCCGGGGAGAACTGCCGGGTCATGGGCGCCATCGCGATGCGGTTCGGAACGGTCAGACCGTTCAGGACGACGGGCCGGGAAAGGATCCGGGCCGCACGGTCGGCGGAAGCGGTGGAGGTCACTTGGCAGGCTCCTCGGGAAAACAGCTGGCAGGAATGGGCACTTCTGTGCCGTCGGGGTCAACCGGGGACCGTCTCCGTTGATTCCGTCCGTCCGGTGTGACCCCGGATACGCCCTGCCGCTCGCGACGCGGCCGCCGGTGGGGGCGGGCGGGCCGCGGTGGGGCGGGCCGGCGCTGCCGCCGCGTCAGATCGTGGTGCGGCCGCTCACGAGCGCGCTCGCCAGCAGGGACAGCCGGACGCGCTGAGCGTCGTCGAGGTCCGAGGTGAGGGCGAGGATCCGCCGGCCGGCGTCGGCCGTCGTCGCACGGGCCAGTTCGTGACCCTGTTCCGTCAGCGACACCTGCACGGCGCGTCCGTCGTGGGGTGCGGCGGCGCGGCGCACCAGGTCACGGCGCTCCGCCCGGTCGACCAGGCCGGTCATGCTGGATTTGTCCAGTCCCAGGTGCCGGGCGAGCTCCTGCATACCGGGCTTGCGGTCGCGCAGCACACCCAGCAGGCGCAGCTGAATGACCGACAGCCCGCGTTCGGCCGCCACGCTCGCCAGCACGCCCTGAACGAGGAACGACAGCTGGACCAGGCTGTCGACGATTCCCAGGTCACCGGCCTCGGGTGCGCTGCCGGTCCCGCTGCCGTCCGGCACCCGGCGCGGGTCTGCGGCAGGGGCGCCGGGGTGGGCGGGGGCAGATGGGGCTGCGGCGCGCGTGGCGCCGGCGTCGTCGGTCATGACCTCACCATAGTTGACATAGTACGTGACCCAAATTAATTTGGTTTTGGTCACGTACTAAGTCACGTACTACACCCGCAGGGAGGCAGGGCCGACGCCCTCCGTGCGACCAGGGAGCCGTCATGCACGCCGCTGTCGTCCGTTCGTTCGACCGTCCGCCCCGCTACGAGGAGTTCGCCACCCCGAAGGAGACCGCCGGGCACGACCTGCTGGACGTCCTGGCCGCCGGCCTGCACCCCAGGGTCCGCTCCGGCGCCAACGGCACGCACTACACGAGCGACGCACAGCTGCCCCTGATCCCCGGCGTCGACGGGGTGGGCAGACATCCCGACGGGCGGTGTGTGTACTTCGTGGCGGGTGACGACGTGCCGGGCACGATGGCCGAACAGGCCCTGGTCGACCCGCGCCGCGCAGTCCCGCTGCCGGAGCACGCCGACCCTGTGGTCATCGCGGCAGCGATGAACCCCGCGATGTCCTCGTGGGTTGCGCTGCGCCGCCGGGTCCCGTTCCGGCGCGGGCAGAGCGTGCTGGTCCTCGGTGCGACCGGCAACGCGGGGCGGATGGCCGTGCAGATCGCCCGCCACCTCGGCGCCGCCCGCATCGTCGCCGCCGGGCGGGACCGGCGGCGCCTGGACCTGCTCACCGGCCTCGGTGCCACCGACGTGGTCGCTCTGACCGGAGACCCGGCAGCGGCCGCGGACCGGCTGGGCACGGCCGCCGCCGACGTCGACGTAGTGATCGACTACACCTGGGGCGCCCCCAGCGCACTGGCGATCCCCGCCCTCGTCACCCGGCGCGCCGAGCGCAGCGCTCCGCTGGACTGGATCCAGATCGGTTCCACGGCCGGGCAGGACATCACCCTGCCCTCCTACGTGCTGCGCGCGGCCAATCTGCGGATCATGGGCAGCGGCCAGGGTTCCGTGACCGCCGCGGGAATCGTCGCCGAACTGCCGTCCCTGATCGCCGAACTCGCGGCGGGCACCCTCACGGCCGACGCGCATCCGGTGCCGCTGGCCCAGGTCGAGCAGGCCTGGGCCGCCCACGCCGAACCGGGCCGGCGCATCGTGCTCACCCCGGCCCCGCACTGACGCGGCGGGCAGCCGGACGCCCTCACCTCCGTGCCCCGGACCCCGCCCCGAGCACGGTACCGAGCGCCCTCCGGTCGACCTTGCCGTTGCCGTTGAGCGGCAGGTCGTCCAGGTGCGTGAGCACGGCCGGCACCATATACGCGGGGAGGCGGCCGCGGAGCGCCACGCGGAGATCGTTCTCGCTGCCCGGTGCTCCGGTGTATGCGGCGGCGATCTCGGTGCCCGCCCGGGTCGCCAGTGGGACGACGGCCGCCTCGCTCACTCCGGGCTGAGCGCGCAGCGCCGCTTCGACCTCGCCCAGCTCGACCCGGTATCCGTGCACCTGGACCTGCTGGTCGCCGCGTCCGATGTGCACCAGCGGCAGTTCGCGGGAGCCGGCGAGCTCGTCGGGCGGCAGGAGGCTCACCCGGTCGCCGGTCCGGTACCAGTGCGCGTCGGTCAGCGCGGCCGCCGGATCGTACGGGGCGCCGTCGGCTTCGAGGAACCGGCCGGCATTGTCGGCGGGGTCCAGATAGCCGGGGAAGCGCTGTGGGCCGCGCACGAACAGTTCGCTCCCGAAGAGCCGGTGTTCCATGCGGGGGTTCAGAGTGCCGATGGGCACCGTGCCGTTGGCGGGGGACGGCCAGTGCGCCGGGTCGGCGGGCAGCCGGTACGCGGTGCAGGTGACGGTGAGTTCGGTCGGGCCGTACGCGTTCTCCAGTGAACTGCCGGGCGCGGCCTGTCGCCACGCCTGCGCCTGCTGGAGCGTGAGCGGCTCCCCGCAGAACACGCTCGCCCGCACGGTCGGCATGCTGCCGGGGCCGAGCGCGCGCAGCCGCTTCGCCAGTGAGATGACGGACGGCACGGAGTTCCAGTGCGTGATGGCACGCGTGTTGACGAAGCGGACGGGCGACAGGAGATCGTCGCGGCTCGGCACGACCAGGGTGGCACCGCTTCCCCACGCGGTGTACATGTCGAAGACCGACGGATCGAAGGTCAGGTCGAACGTCTGGGAGAACCGGTCGCCGGGAGACGCCGCGCGGTGCGGGACGGCGTGCGTGAGATAGGCGCAGATGTTCCGCTGCTGGATCGGGACGCCCTTGGGCACACCGGTCGACCCCGAGGTGAACATGATGTAGGCGAGGTCATCGGGCGCCGGCCCGCGACGGGGCGGCGCGGGCGCCGGTGCGTGGACATGGGAGAGCAGTTCACCCTCCGTCATCTCGATCACCGGGGGGCCCGGCCGCCCCGCATGGCCGGCGGTCCCGTCGCTCAGGACCGCGTCCAGCGACGCCTGCCGTGCGATCCCGGCGTTGCGTTCGGCGGGAAACGCCGGGCCGAGAGGCACGGCGGCGGCGCCGATGCGCTGGATGGCGAGATACCCCGCGTAGGCGACGACCGTGCGCCCGGCCAGCAGCCCCACTCTGCGTGGGGGTGTGCCGTCCCGCAGGCGGACGAGCGCCGATGCCAAGTGGTCCGCGAGACCGGAGAGTTCGGTGTACGTCAGCCGGGTGTCGCCGGTCTCCAGCGCCGTACGGTCGCCGTGGACGGCCGCCGAGGCCGCGAACCAGTCGTCGAGGGTGTGCCGTCGGACGGAGATGCTCACGGTCTGTCCTTCTCGGGTGTCGGGGTCCTGCCTGCCACTTCGGTGCCGCACGCGGGAGGTGCGGATGGTGCGGAGTACGCCGAGTACGCGCAGCTGAACGGGGTGCGCGACCGGTCGCGAAGGCTGATCCAGCGGTACGCCCCCCAGCGGCCCGACCGGGAGCCCGGCCGCACCTCGATGGCCCAGGGGCGGCCGGCGAGGCCAGCGCCGCTGGCCTTCACACACGCCTCCTGGACGGTCCACACCCAGGCGACCTCCTCGGCCGTGCGCTCCGGGGACAGCGCGGCGACCCGGTCGGCGTGCCCGTGCAGTATCCGGCGGGCCAGCGAAGCCGGAACGCAGCCCGCGGGGTGCTGGAGATCCACCCCGACAGCCCGTCCCACGGCGACGCCTGCGGCGACCGAGCCCCCGCTGTGCGAAACACTGACACCCACGTCGGGCAGTCCGGCCAGCCCGGGTTTCCCGCGCGTGTCCGCGGTGACGCCGGCCCCGGCGGCAACCGGGTGGACAGCGGCGAGCAGCTCCCGCAACAGGCCCCGCCCGGCGAGGAATTCAACGGTGCGCCACTCGGGCAGGCGGGCGGCCGCGCGCAGATCACCCCGGTGGGCGCTCGGCCTCACCCCGGCGGCGGCCGTCTCGGCCACCCAGACCCGGTCCGCGACCTGGAACAGGGCGGTCACCGCAGTACGTCCGGCAGCGCGGGCTCCGCCAGCAGGGTCCCGGCGGCATCCGCCAGCACGTCGAGGACGACCTCATTCGCACCGCCGCCGATGCCGAACAGCGCCGCCTGGGCCCGTACTTCCTGGATCCCACCGGTGGTGAAACCGGCCGCCCCCCACAGCTGCCCGCACCCGCCCAGCACCTCACTGACGGTGGCGCCGGCGGCTGCCTTGAGGGTGGCGGCGGCTGTCGCGTCGTGCGCCGCCACCACCGAATCACCGGACTCTGCCACCAGCGCCTGGAGTTCGCGCAGGCGCAGCAGGCAGAGCGCGAAGCGCTGGCGTACGGAGTCCAGGTCCCAGAGGGTGCCGTCCCCGTGCGCGCGGGCCGTCAGATGGCGGTGGGTGTCCCGCAGGGTGCGGCGGCACAGGGCCACGGCCCACTGCGCTCCGGCGAGCCGCTCGGTGCCGATGTGGCGGGCGAAGAGCGGGAGCCCGAAGCCGACCCGGCCCAGTACGTGGTCCCGCCCGACCCGTACGCCGTCGAATGTGATGTGGCCGACGCCTGAATCGGCGAAGAGCGCCGAGTCGGCGGCGGTCACCTCCACGCCCGGCGCGTCGGCGGGTACCAGGACCCAGGTGAAGTGGGTGAAGTGCCGGCCCGGCCGGTGCCGGGCGAGGACGAGGTGGTGGCCGGCGGTGGTCGCATTGGTGATCCAGTTCTTCCCGCCGGTCACCTCCAGCGCGTCGTCCTCGATCCGCACCTGGGTGCGCAGCGCCGTGAGGTCGGTCCCCGCCGTCACGTCGGTGGCCGCCAGGGCGATCGTCGCCCGGCCCGCCAGCGCACGCTCCAGGGCGGACCGTGCGGCCGGTGCGGCGCCCGCCGCGAGGACGGGCAGCGCGGTGGCGAGCTGCACGCTCACCGACAGCGTGGCAGCGACCGAGAAGCGGGCGTCCACGGCGGTGAGCAGCCCTCCGAGCCCGTCGATGTCGGCTCCCGCGCCGACGGCGCCGCCACGGTAGGCGCGAGCGGTCAGGCCGCCCTCGCCGAGTGCGGCCCATATCCGGGCGCCGCTCGCCGTGGCGGGCAGCGCGTCGAGCGCGGCCCAGTCGGGACCGGCCTGCCGCTCCCGGTGCGGAGTGTCAGGCAAAGTTCACCCCCTGGTCGCGGAGCGCCAGCCGGCCGTCCGCCAGGTGAAGCCGGTCGTTGCTGTAGTTCAGTGCGGCCGAACGCAGGTCCCGCAGGGCGGATTCGAGACGGGTGGGGGAGTCCTTCAGATAGCCGTGCCGCAGCCCGAGCGCGGTGACCAGGTCGTCGACGGCCGCGTGGCACTCATCGGCGGCCGTGATCTTCAGCGAGTTGAGCAGGAGCTGACGGGCCGGGACCGAGAGATCGTCCCCCGACTCCACCACCCCGAGAGCCCGTACCAGCAGCGCGTGCACCGTCTCCAGGCGCTGCCGTGACCGGGAGATCCGGGTGAGCAGCAGCTCCGATGTCAGGTCGAAGCGCTCACGCCCCGCCGGGCTGCGCAGCAGGCGCAGAACACGGGAGAGGGCCCCGGCCGCCGTACCGAGCCATACGGCCGACCAGCCCAGGTGGGCCAGCGGGCCGAAGACCTGGGCGGCGATCTCGTGGAACCCGCCCTGTCCGCCTACCACTTGGCCGGCCGGGACGGTCCCGCGCAGCCTGAGCGAGCCGCTGTGGCTGGCTCGCATGCCCATCGGCTGCCATTCCCCCGGCCCGCCGATGTCGAGCTGGCTCCGGTGCGCGTACACCAGGGACACTTCGTTGCCGGCGACGGCGTCCGGGCTGCGCATTGTGATGAGGAACCCGTCGGCGTACCCGCCGCCGGTCACGACCGGTGCGAACCTGTCGACCGACAGCAGCCCGTCGCTGTCGGTCAACTGAGCCTGTGCGCTCAGCAGATGACCGCCCTTGCCGACCTCGGTCGTCACCGACGCCAGATAGATCTCACCCTTGGCGATGCCCGGCAGCAGCTCGTCGCGGAGCGCCTCGCTTCCGTATCTGACGATGGCCTCGGCCTGCTGGCAGTGCATCGCGAAGATCATTCCTACCGACATGTCGCTGCGCCCGATCGCCTGCGCCGCTGCCACCAGGTCCGCCGCGGTGCCCCCGAGGCCGCCGTGGGCGGCGGGTACCAGGAGCCCGAGCAGGCCGGTGCTGCGCAGCGCTGCGAGAGCCTCGGCGGGAAACTCCGCCGACCGGTCGGTCCGCGCGGCGTGCTCCTCGGTCACCGCGGCGACCTCCGCGAGCGCCACGGAAAGATCGAGCGGCGCGGGGGCCGCGGGGGCCGTGCTCACGCGCCGGTCCCGTCGGCCGACCCGTCGGAGAGCTGGGCGGAGATCACGTGCCAGAGGCTGCCGGCGGTCGCGAACGTCGTGTCGTTGAGCTCCTCGTCCGGCAGGGATATCCCGAAGGTGTCCTCGACGGAGAACAGCAGCTCGATGGCCTGCATCGAATCGACGCCGAGCCTGCGCAGATCCGTTTCCGGGGTGATGACGATCCCGTCGGGCCCGGCGTTCTTGAGGAACGGACGCAGCAGTTCGGTGAATCGGGAGTCCATGGCGGGAGCCTCTCGTGGATGCGTGGCGGCGGACGGTACGTACGGGGGCGCGGTCAGCGCGCGATGCGGCACAGGTCGTCGACCCGGCGAAGGTTCTCCGGAACGAGGTCGGCGGCGGCGAACTCCGCCCCGAGTTCGTCCTCGAGGCGTTCGATGATCTCGATCAGCCGGAACGAGCCGAACGAGGCGAAGGAGTCGAAGGGCGCGCCTGCGAGCAGTTCGGCGTCGGCCACGCCGAGCACGGCGCCGGCCACGGCCGCGACCCGGCGCCGCAGCGCCTCGTCCTGCTCCACGCGCGCGGGCCCGGCGTGCAGTTCCAGGTCGGCTGCCAGCACTTCGCGCAGGCGCTCCACGAGCAGGGGCGGTTCGGCACGGCCGCGCGAGACCCGGCGGTGGGCGAGGTACGTCTGCTCGACGACCTTGTCCCAGGCACGCAGATGTGCCTCCTGGGCCTCGCTCCCCTCCGGCCGGCCGGAGAGGAACTCGCGGTACTTCGCGTGCAGTCTGCGGCCGCGGGCCAGCAGCCAGGTCTCGACGGTGAGCTGCTCGACGGCGCGCGCACGGTCCGGCCAGCTCTCGTACGCCCGGAGATACTCCCGTACCGCCGACGGGTCGGCCGTGAGTGTGGGAGGCAGGGTGCCGAGCGGCGGCAGGTCTCCCACGCCGATCTCCACGGCGCGGGCGGACCCGATACCCGCGAGGTCGGCGTCGGAGAGGACCCAGCGGCCGGGCACCGCGGGCCCCCAGGACGTCTCGCTGCGGTAGGCGTCCGTGACGTGCCACCCGTCGGGTCCGGCGGCCAGCAGGAAACTGTGCTCCATGTGCGCGTGCCCGTGGTACGGCAGCCAGGGCAGCCGGAAGGAGTCCGCGACGACGTAGTGCGTTCCACCGCGCCGGGCGACCGCCGCCGGCAGCTCCGCCCCCGTCAGCCGCTCACTGTGCGCCGTGCGCAGCCCGAGGAGGCCCGGCAGGGTGCTGAGTTGCTCGTCCGGAGGGGGTTCGACGGTCGGGAGGCCGTCGGGCCGCGTCCAGGTCCGGAAGCCGAGGGCCGCTCCCGTCCGCAGATGGGTCCCGGCGCCGTGGTGGTGGTCCGCCAGTACGGCCAGATTGACCTGGATGCAGTCCAGCAGGCCGGTATGGACCGGTCCGATGTCGAAGTGCTCCGGCTCACCGGGGCGCGCCGTGCCCGCATTCGGTGTCTCCGTGTCCGCCATGTCCGCTTGCCTTCCTTGCCTCATCGGTCCCTGGTCCATCGGCCCCGTCCCCGTCCCCCGTCCCCCGCCACGCTCAGAGCCAGGGCGGGAGCGCGGGAAGCGCGGCAGCCGGTCCGAGGCCCGTCCCGCCGGAGCGGCCCGCCAGCCAGGCGAGCGCGTTCGCTGCCGTCCCGGTGACGACCGGGCCGCCCGCACCGATCCGACCGAGCAGCTCGCCCTCGCTGTCGCGCAGGGTGAAGTCCGGTACGCCGCCGGCCTCGGCGTAGTAACTGAGGACGTCGGCCAGGATGATGTGCCGTGCCGACGCGGGGATGTCGTGCCACCCGTAGCCGATGTCCAGGTCCACGTGGTGGAGTTCGAGTTCGCGCAGCCGGATCACCAGAATCCGCTGCGGGGTGCAGAGCTCACCGGTGAAGGGCCTGACCGTCGCCTGCCACGCCGGGCCGGGCAGTGTCTCGATCACGTGCTGGAAGTGCGCGGCGCGTTCCCGGACGTCGGACAGCTGCACGGCCGCGGGGCGGCCGGCGCCCGCGGCGATCTCCGCGTCCCGGGCCCCGCGGTCCGCGTACTGGGGTGTCTCCACACCGGTCCTCGCCCACTCGAGCAGCCGCTCCAGCGCGGGGGCCTGGCGTGCCAGATGGCTCAGGACATGGCCGCGGGTCCACCCGGGGAGCCGGGACGGCCCGTGCACGTCCGCGTCGCGGAGCCCGGTCAGTCCGGTCAGCAGCCGGTCCGTCGCGGCGCCGATCTCCGCGAACGACTCCCGGGTGGGGGCGATCTCCTTCAACGGGACTCCTTCGGATCGTGGTTCCTGGCTCAAGTGCTTCCTGGCCCGGCCCGGTCGGTGGTCCGGCCCGGCGTCAGGTGCGGCGCGATCGCCGGTCACCGCCCGCCTGACCCCGGCCGGGTGAGCCGGGCGAAACCTTCGGCGATGGCCGACAGCGCGCCCGCGATGTGCGGGAGACGCACCGGGTCCGCGGCGAGAAGCGCTTCCTCCTGCTGGCGCTCGTCGCCGTACAGCAGGCTGGTGGCCGCCTTGAACCGCAGCGCCTCAGGGCGGTCTCCGAGGAGATGGCCGCCCAGCACGACGATGCCGGACTGTTCGAGCAGCCGCCCCGCGAGAGAGGCCGAGTCCGTGATGCCGTGTGCGGCCAGCCGGCCGCGCAGCGGCCCGAAGTCCGGATAGACGTAGAACCCGGCGGTGGGCGGGCGGCACTCGGCCCCCGCTTCGACCGCGATCCGGTGCACGGCCCGCGCCACCGCACCGTGCAGCCGGGCGCTCGCCCGCACTCTGGAGACGATCGCCGGGGGCTCGGCGAACGCGTACTCCGCGACCTGCTGCATCGGACCGGCGAGCGTCGACCACAGTTCGCTGGCCGCAGCGACCACGGCGTGCCGCAGCACGTCACCCGCGTCACCGGCCGGGAACCGTGCGGCGCCGATGCGCCAGCCGCCGATCCCCAGCGTCTTGGAGAGCCCGGTGGTGACGACGGTGCGCTCCGGGGCCACTTCGGCCGGGCTGAGGAAGGGGGTGGCCGACGGGTCGTGGACGATGTCCCGGTAGATCTCGTCCGAGACGATCAGCAGGTCCTCGGCGCGAGCGACGGCACAGATCTCGCGGACGGCCGATGGCGGGGCCAGGGTCCCGGTCGGGTTGTCCGGCAGGGTCAGGACGAGGAGCCGCGGGTCGCCGCCCGCCTGTCTGGCCCGTCGGACCGCCTCGCGCAGCGCACCCGGCTCCGGTACACCGCCGTGCCCCTGGGGTATCGGCACCCCGAAGACCTGCTTGCCCGCGTAAGCGGCCTGCGGGGCGTAGGTGTTCCAGGCGGGCTGCGGAAGCAGCACATCGCCGGGGACAGCGAGTTGAACGGCCATGAGCAGCGGTTTGCTGCCAGGGCCGACCACGATCCGGTCAGGATCGGTCGGCAGGCCCCGGCGGCCGAAGTACCCGGCGACGACCCCGCGTACGCTCTCGGCACCCGCCACCGGGCCGTATGCGGAGCGGGCTGCGCCGATCGCCAGCTGTTCGGCCAGCTCGGGCATGACCGGCAGCCTGGCCTCACCGAACGCGAGGTGGATCAGCGCATCCCCCTGGGCTCTGCGCCGGTCGACCAGCTGGTTCAGCGCCAGGTTCGGGGAAGGCGGTGCGAACGCGACGGCGGTCATGTGCTGTTCCTCTCGGGCCGGGCATGCGCGGGGGCAGCGGCGGAGCCGGCCCCGTCAGGGGCGCCGCCACGCAGGGCTGCCGCGATGTCTGCGGGGGTCGTGGGGTCGGGTTCGAGCTCGTCGAGCCAGGCGGCGTCCGGCGAGTAGCGGGCCCGGAACGGCCGGCCCACCAGTGCCGGATCGCGCGCCTGCAGCATCCGCAGCCGGAAGAACGCGCCCTCGGCCGTCTCCTCCACCCCGTCGACCACGACCTTGCCGGGCGTCGCCGACATGACCGGGCCGCGCACCGTGCGGGCGAGTCCCGGGAGCGTGCGGTACGCATCGGCGAAGATGTCCACCGCCCTGGCGAGCGGCACCTTGAAGTAGTCGTACGGTCCGGTGTCCCGCTCCACGAACAGGTAGTACGGCACCGCCCCGGCAGCCAGCTCCGCGCGCCACAGCTCGCTCCAGACGCGGGCGTCGTCATTGACGTGCCCGATCAGCGGGGCCTGGCAGTAGACGACCGCGCCGGTCGCCCTGATCCGGGCCACCGCCCGGCGAGCGAGGTCGCTCTCCAGCTCGCGCGGATGGCTGAAGTGCGCCATCACGGCGAGCTGCCGCCCGGACGCCACCACGGACTCGAAGAGACGGAGTACGTCGTCGGCGTCCGGATCCGTGACGAACCGCTGCGGCCAGTAGGCCACGGACTTGGTGCCGATCCGGATCGTGCGGACCGACTCGACACCCAGCAGGGGTTCGATGTGGCCGCGCAACCGCTCGGTCGACATCACCATCGGGTCGCCGCCCGTCACCAGGACGTCGTGGACCTCGGGGTGGCCGCCGAGGTACTCGATCAGCCCGGACGGGTCGGGAGCGGCGAAGCGCAGATCCGCGTCACCGATGAACTGCGCCCAGCGGAAGCAGTATGTGCAGTAGGCGTGGCAGGTCTGCCCCTGGCCGGGGAAGTAGAGCACCGTCTCCCGGTACTTGTGCTGGAGGCCGGGGAGCTGGACGCCTTCCTGGCTGGGAACGTTGAGCTGCTGCTGCCCCGACGGGTGCGGGTTGAGCCGCTCGCGTATGTCCCGTACGGCCTGGCGCAGCAGGAGCTTGTCGGACGGGTCGCGGGAGAGCTTGGCGAGCTGGTCCTCGTCGGACCGCGCCAGCATGCCGCTCTGCGGGAACGTCAGCTGGAACATGGGGTCTTCGGGTACGCGGTCCCAGTCGATCAGGTGGGTCAGCACATACTCGTTGACCCGGAAAGGCAGGACGAGCGAGACCCTGCGCACGGTCTCCGTGATGTGCTCGGGCAGCCCGAACCGCCGCGCGATGTCGTCGATATGGCGCGGGCCGAACGCCCGGAACCTGTCCGTGTCCTGCCGGCCGGCCGCCATCAGCCGGTACCTCCCGCCCGGTTGGGTTTGCGGTAGAGCTCGTCGCCCAGCACCAGGAAGTCGAGGTCCATGGCGCGGAAGGCCTTCAACGCGTCGCTCGCGGTGTTGACGACGGGTTCGCCCTTGCCGTTGAAGGAGGTGTTGAGCAGCACGGGTGGTGCGCCCTCCCGCCGCAGGGCGTCGAGCGCCGCTCCCACCGCCGGTGCCTCGTCGCCGTGCAGCACCTGCGGGCGGGTGGTGCCGTCGACGTGCACGACACCGGGTGCGACGCTCCGGCCCAGCTCGGTGGCTCGGGCCGCACCGAGCATGTAGCGGCTCAGATGCTCCTGCTGTTCCCAGAGCAGAGCGCCGTAGTCCGGCCGGGTGACGCCTGCGAAGGGGCGCCACTGCTCGCGGTTCTTGATGGAGTTCACACGGGCGTGCACAGCGGCGGTGTCGGGCACCGCGATGATCGACCGGCGGCACAGTGCGCGCGGCCCCACCTCGGCCCGGCCCTGGGCGACGGCGCCGACCCGGCCGCCGAGGAGCAGCGCGGTCAGCTCGTCGATGTCGAGGTCGCTGCGGAGCAACCCCGAAGTGTCGGGCGCGCCGGGGCCGTTGGTGTGGTCGTAGCCGTGGATGCCGGTACCCAGATAGGGGCTGAGCGCCCCGGTCCGATTCCTCGGCGGCCGTACGGTCCACGCGGCGCCGAGAGCGACGCCCGCGTCGTGCGGCACCGGCGGGACGTACAGCGGTCCGGGCAGCATGCCGTTGGTGCTGCAGTTCAGCGCCACGCCGCCGCTCATGCAGAGCTGCTCGACCCCGGACGCCTTCCGGGTCAGCGACGCGAGATGGCTGACGGTCTCCTCGATGAGCCGCTGCGCGGTGTAGGCGACCAGGACCGCGCCCGGGTCGTCGGTGAGTGCCTCCTCGGGGGCGCTCGGCGCGTCCGCGCCGGCTATGCGCGTGTAGCGCTCCCGCCACCGGGCGACCGTCGACTCGTACTGCTCCCTGACCTCGTCCGCTGTGGCTCGCCCCGCGCTCTCGGCCAGTGGCTCGACGGCCAGCCGGAAGTCGTCGGCCCCGATCTCGACCAGGGATTCCACATCCAGCCCCGCCGCGCGGCCGTACGCGGCCAGGCCCATGGTCTTGCCGGCGTTGAGGAAGGAGAAGCCGAGCCAGGTGGACGCGGCGTCGTAGGCGTATCCCAGGGAGGCGGTCCGCTGCCAGGTCCGCTCCAGGCGCGGTTCGGCGCCGTCCTCGTACGTCCAGATGGTCGTTGACTCGTTCTCGCCGTGTCCGTCGACGACCAGGACCCCGGCCTTGGAGAAGGGCGATGCGTAGAAGGACGACGCGGCGTGCGCCTGGTGGTGGGGGACGCGTACGACGTCGGGGGTGCGGTCGCCGAAGTCCAGGCCGACGGCGTACTCCAGGAATTCCGCGTCGCTCGCGAACCGGCGCGGGTAGAGCTGCTCGCTGTCCCAGCCGAGCGCGACCACATCGATGTCAGCGGCGGAGATTCCGGCCTGCTCCAGGCAGAACCTGGCCGCACCCAGGGGTTTGCGGTAGAGCGAGTGCCGGCGCCGGTTGCAGCGCTCCTCCTCGGAGAAGGCGACGATCTCGCCGTTCCCGTCGATGAGGCAGGCGGCGCTGTCGTGCCACCCGGCGGGAGGTGCGTTGACTCCAAGAATCCACGTCATGCGCGTCTCTCCTCAAGGGCCTGTGGTCGGTCACGGAAGGGGGGTGAGGGTGTGCCGCACGGCACGCTGGGAGCGGTCGAGGGCGGCGGCGCACTCGGCCGGGCTGTCGCCGACGGCGATCAGGGCTGCGAGCCGCGGGACGATGCCGCGCGGCGGCAGCAGCAGTTCGGTGCCGGGCGCGGCGAGCGGGACCGCCTCGACGATGCCGGGTTCGGCCGCTGCGGCGGTCAGGTCCAGGGAGCGCACGGTGCCGTCGTGTCCGGGGTAGACGAAGCGGACCTCGGCGCAGCGGTCGCGGGTGGGGTCGAGGTCCGGGGTGCGGCCGAGCGCGATGTCCACGGCGGCCGTCACCGGGTCGACGCCGGTGGCGAGCGTGCCGAGCAGCGGAATGAAGTCGCCGCCGAGGCGGCCGTTCACCTCCACCACTCGCGGACCGGTCCTGGTGAGGCGCAGCTCGGTGTGGGTGAGGCCGGTCCGGATTCCGAGGACCGTGTGGGCCCGCGCCACCACGGACCGCACCTCGTCGGCCCACGGCTCGTCGCGCCAGGGGGCGACCCGGTGGCCGGTCTCCTCGAAGTACGGCGCGAATCCGAGCTGCTTGTGCGCGACGTTCACAACACGCACCGCGCCGTCGGACACAGCGCAGTCCACGCTGATTTCCGGGCCCTCCAGATACTCCTCGACGATGGCCCCTTCGAGGGCGCTGATGCCGGGGAACGAGGAGGAGCGCGCCTCGTCGAACGCTCGGGCCAGCTGGTCGGGACCGTCCACGAGGCTGACGCCGATACTGCCGGCCAGGCCGCGCGGTTTGACCACGACCGGCCAGCCGATCGCCTGGGCCGCCTCCGCCGCTTCCGCGTGGCTGTGTACGTGGCGGTAGGCGGCCGAGGGGACTTGGGCAGCGCCGAGCAGCCGCCGGGTGGCGAGTTTGTCGCGGCACCGGCGTGCCGCCTCCGGGCTCATGTGCGGCAGCCGCAGCAGCCTGGCGGCCTCGGCGGTGGTCTCCAGGAGGGTCTCGTCCCAGGTCAGCAGGGCCCCGGGGCCGGGATGGCCGTCGAGCAGCGCCGCCACGGCCCGAGCGGTCGCCGCGGCGTCGGTGGTGTCCGCCACCCGGAACCTGTCGTCGACGTAGGGCCGTTGCCAGTCGACCTCGGTGCTCTGGACGAGGGCGGTGCCGACCCGTGCGGCGACCGCGCTGAGCGCGTAGGCGCGGTAGGGAGGATTGCCGCAGCCCACGACGGTGAGCCGGCCCGGACGATCGGCGTCGACAGGAGTGCACACCAGTTCCGCGTCCCCGGTGGTGCGGCGGACGGCCTCCGTCACGGCGGCGCTGTCGTGCCCGCGGAACCGGAACCGCATCCCGGAATTCTCGTAGCCGCTCTCGTTCAGCAACGCCCCGGCGAACGGGCTCACTTCGGCGTACGGGCCAGTGGTCGCGGACGATTCCCGGTGGCCGGTGGCGGAGACCACACGGCAGGGCATCGGCACCGACGGCGGCACGAGCAGCCACCCCGCCACCTGGGCGGGCGCTTCGAAGGGGGGCGGGGAGCAGTCCCCCAGACCGGTCTGCTGGGCGACGGCCACCGCCATCAGATCGATGCCGTGCACCTCCCGCCAGATGAAGGGGACTTCGGCGCCGCCCGGCCGCGCGCCGATCTCCAGGACGGTCAGTGCGCCGCTCCCGCTCTCGAAGAGCTCCAGGTGGAAGACCGAGGGCCCCCCGAAGAGTGCACCGGCCGCGGCGGCCGTGACCTCCTCGACCCGGGCGAGGAGCATGGGGTCGTCGATCTCGACGGAGCCCAGGGCGGCGCCCGCGGTGAACTCCAGGCAGGTGCTCAGATAGCGCGAGGCCCGCCAGGCGCCGAGGCCGTCACCCGTGAAGACGCCGTCGACGTGCAGCACTTGATCGGGCAGCCACGGCTGTACGAGCATCTCGGTGTCGCGCGGGAACTCGTATGCACGGAGCGCGTCGGGGGAGTCGAGGCGCCGGATGCCCGCACTGGCCGTGCCCCGACGCGGTTTGACCAGCACGGGCCAGCCGTGCCGGGCCGCGAAGGCCCCGACGGCGCTGTGATCCGGTGCGTCGGCGGTCGCGGGAACGGCGACGCCGGCTGCTGTGAGCCGCTGGGCCATCAGCAGCTTGTCGCGCAGCGGTTCCAGATCCGCGCTGCGCTGTCCCGGCAGCCCGAACTCGTCCCGGAGGTCGGCTGCAAGGTCGAGATCGGTCTCCTGGAGCGCCACGATCCGGGTCGGCGGTCCGATCTCATCGGCCAGCGAGCCGATCGCGTCACGGACCTGCTTGACGTTCTCCGTGCTGTCCACGAGCCGTACGCCCGCGGCCTGTTCGTACGGCAGGTGACGGGAAGCGGTGCCGGTGGTGACATAGCTGACGCGGTGGACGCTGTGGTCCAGGTACGCGGCGTAGTCGGCATACCGGTCGGTCCAGCGGTGGATGACCATCACGTGTTCGGGCACTGAGATGCCTCCGGGGGCGGGAACGAGCACGGGCGGGAGCAGGGTGAAAATCGCGTACGGACTCGGATACGGGGCCGGGGAGCCGCCGCGGCGGTGGGGCGGACCGCGGCGGTGCGCTCCGGGAGGGCCGCCTCCGGCGGAATCGGCTTCGGGTGGGTTCCCCGGCGCCCGGTCAGCACTCTCCGGCGGTGGACAGGAGTGCGTCGTGCATGTCCCGGAGCAGTGCGGTGCACTGCTCGCGGCTGACGTCCTTGGCGGTGAGCCGCACGGACATCTCGTGCGGGCTCTCCACGGCGCGGGCGTAACAGCGCGGGCCGATGGTGGTGAAGGGCTCCTCCCAGGTGATGGCGGTCTCGATGACGGGCGCGTGTTCGCCCGCTTCGGGAGAGGGCTGATCCGACTGCCCCGGCACCGCCACGTAGTTGAACGCGCAGACAGGTTCGGGTGCGTCCGGCCTGCGGGCGCGCAGCGCGGCGACGGCGGTGACGTCGTGTGCCCCGTGCCGGAACGCGCCGAGACTGCTCCAGTGCGCGGCTGCCGCCAGCGCGCGCAGGTCGTTCCGCAGGGCGCCCTCGATGAGCGCGGGGACCCACTGGTTCATCGACGTGACCACGTTCTGCCAGCGGGCGGTGAAGCGGTTGGCGCTCATCAGCTGTACCAGAAGGGTGTCGGTGCCGCAGATCCGGGCCACGCTGCGGGCGTAGGCCGCGAGTACGACACTCGGTACCGACACGCCCGCCGCGGCAGCGACCGTGCGGGCGGCCGTGACCGCGGGCCCGGAGCGCAGAGTGGCCTGAAGGACGCTCCCCGTCCCGCCGGCCGGGGCCGGCAGCGCGGCGGAAGGCGCCCGGTCGAGGAGCCGTTCCCAGTGGCCGAGGGCGGCGGACTGCCGCCGCAGGCCGGCGGGGGCGTGCTGTACGGCGGCCAGTTCGGCGGGGCCGGGCGCGACGGTGGGCCCGAGCCCCGACGGGTCGGTGAGCGCCCGGGTGAACTCCTGCCGCAGCACCTCCTGCGCCCAGGCGTCGGCGGCGATGTGGTGTTTGACGAACAGCAGGTGCGAGGGGGCCCCCGCGCGGGTCAGCAGGGTGGCCCGCCAGCCGTGTTCACTGCCGAGACGGAAGGGTTCGGCGGCCGGGCCCGCGACGAGGCCGGCGGGCGGCCGGTCGTCCGCGTCGGCGACCGGCAGCGCGTCGGAGAATTCCGTGTCCGGAGCCAACTGGCCGGGGGAGCCGGGGTCGTGAATGTCGTAGCGCGTCCGCAGTGACGGATGGCGGGCGACGACGGCGCGTACCGCCGTGCGCACCTCGGCGGTGCCGACGCCGTGGGGGAGTGCCCAGAGCGCGGCGTTGTTCGCCTCGTGCCACCGGGTGGGCGGCAGATCCCGGATGTCCTGCCAGACCGAGAGCTGACCAAGTGAAAGCGGTACCGCCACAGACACGCACCCCTCCCTCAAGATGATCCTTAATTCCGCATCATGGAATATGACTTCCATGCGCCACTGACGCTGCCACAGAATGTTGAAGCCTGTCCAGGTCGGCCGGGCTTGCGATGCCGCTTCCGGTGCCGCCCGTGGACCGGTAACTGGGCCCGATGGCGCGGGAATTGGGTGCTCGCGAAATATGACCGGCGGATTCGACCGGCGCGCGGGGCGCAATCACGACGGCAGTGCGAGTGATCCACATCACATGCCATCTCCGGTAGCTGCGTGAGAGTCTGACTTCACCTTCGGAAGTCAATTTCCGCCATCCGGAATTCACGGACAGATACGAGAAGAGCTCGACGGCAACTGCCCGGCCGGTCGGAGCCCGGCTCGGCTCCGGCCCCGGCATCTGCCGGTGGTCACGGGCGCCCCGGACGCGCCGGGTCCGCCCCCGGGCCATCGTTACCGCACCCGACGAGGGGTCTCATCAACGTGACGCAACAGCCGCACCTCCAGGCCGGTTCCGCCGGGGAGTTCCTGCACGACTTCCTGCTCGGCGCGGTACGGCACACCCCGGACCGGCCGGCCGTCGTCGAGTCCGTCCGGGCCGGGCACACCGCGGTCACCACCTACCGCGAACTCGACTCCCTGGTTCACGCCTACGCCACGGCGCTGGAGGGGCTCGGCATCGAGACCGGCGCCCGGGTGATCCTGGAGGCGGAGACGACCGCGCTGTCCATCGCGATGCTCCTCGCCTGCTCAAGGGCGGGACTCACCTTCATCCCGGTGAGCCCCGAGACGCCCGGCCTGCGGCTGCTGGCCATCGTCGGAGCCGCCCGGCCCGCCCTCCACCTCCAGGCGGTGGACGGTGCGCGTGACGACATCCCCCAAGACGTCGGAACGGCCAGGTTCGGACCGGAGGGGCTGCACATGGAACGCGCGCCGGCGCGACGCCCTCCCTGTCGGCGGACCGCCTGTGTCACCGACCCCGCCTACATCATCTTCACGTCCGGAACCACGGGGCGGCCCAAGGGCGTGGTGATGAGCCACCGCGCCGTCGTCGCGTTCTACCGGGGCATGCTGGCCTGTCGCCTCGCCGGCCCCGACGACCGGATCGCCAGCACCTCACCCCTGCAGTTCGACTTCTCCCTGCTCAACATCGGTCTGGCGCTGGGCAGCGGCGCTGCCGTTGTCCCTGTCGCGCCGCGACTGGTGCGCTGGCCGAGGCACTTTCTGCGGGTGCTCCGCGAGACCGCGGCGACCCAGGTCAACGGCGTACCTTCGATCTGGCGGCAGTCGCTGAGGTTCGAACCGGAGCGGCTCGC
Source organism: Streptomyces sp. NBC_00859 (assembly GCF_045161865.1). Classification (NCBI taxonomy): domain Bacteria; kingdom Bacillati; phylum Actinomycetota; class Actinomycetes; order Kitasatosporales; family Streptomycetaceae; genus Streptomyces; species Streptomyces sp. NBC_00859. The sequence goes on from NZ_CP108826.1 coordinate 6,910,869, forward strand.
CGCGCTCCAGGGGCTGCGCCGTGTCCTGTTCTGCGGCGAGGTGTTCCCGCCGGCAGAGCTGCGCCTGCTCCAGGAGCTGCTGGAGCAGGCACAGTTCACCAACTGCTACGGCGCCACCGAGTCCATGGCCTGCTCGTTCGAGCTGGTCCCGAAGCCGCTCCCCGCCACCGCGGAGCGCCTCTCCATCGGCATCGCCCACCCCGGCGCCGAACTGTTCCTCGTCGACGACTTGGGGCGGATCGTCGAGGAACCCGGGATGCCCGGTGAACTCCATCTGCGCAGCCCCGCGCTCTTCACGGGTTACTGGGACGACCCCGTGGCCACCCGGTCGGCGCTGGTGCCCGATCCGCTGTCCCCGCAGTCGGGTCAGCAGGTCCTGCGCACCGGCGACCTCGGAGTACGGGGCGAGAACGGTGAGTTCTACTTCTGCGGCCGGACCGACTCCCAGGTGCAGATCAACGGCAACAGGGTCGAACTGGGCGAGGTGGAGCAGCAGCTGCTCTCCCACCCGGGCGTCTCCGCCGCCGCCGCGATGGCCCTTCCCGGACCCGGCGGCGGGACGCGGCTGACGGCGTTCGCCGTACTGACCGGCGCCGTGGACGGCTCCGCGATGCACGGCTCGGACAGCGACGGGGGTTCGGCGGACGGCGGCCTGCGGGACTTCTGCGCCCGGACCCTGCCCCCGTACATGGTCCCGCAGGAGGTCCAGTTGGTGGATACGCTGCCCACGACCGCGAACGGCAAGGTCGACCGCGCGGCGCTGGCAGCCGGCGCCGACGCCGTACCCGACCCTCCGGGCACGCCGCCAGGTGCCGCGTCCGACAGCCGTGGGCAACAGACGCCGGTCCCTCCGGGCCCCGGTGCGGCCCCCGGCCCGGCCGTCCTGCGCGGCTGCGGCCGCTGAGCCCGCGTGGTCCGCCCCGGAAGGCCCGAGCGCCGACCGGGCGGGGGCGCCCCTGCCTGAATCCGTGCCGTACATCCGCAGTCCGGCAGGCCCAGCAGCGACCGGAAGGGCCGTATTCCAGCGGCCCGTAGGAGAGAGCCTTGAGCAGAACCGACACGCCTGCACCACACCCGGCCGCGCACGCGGAGAGCCGCCTGCGCTCGTTCGTACGGGTCCGCGCGGGCGGGCTGCCGGGCGCGTTCTGGGTGCTGTGGTCCGGGTCCCTGGTCAACCGGCTCGGCGCCATGGTCAATCCGTTTCTGAGCCTGTATCTGACGGGCGTGCGCGGCGTCTCCATCGGCACCACCGGGCTCATCCTCGCCACGGTCGGCGTCGGATCGGTCATCTCGCAGCCGCTCGGCGGATTCATCGCCGACCGCTTCGGCCGCCGGGTGGCCCTGAGCGGCGGCATGCTGGCGAACGGTGCGACCCTTCTGACGCTCGGACATGCCCGTGGCCTCGGCGTGCTCGTCCCGGCCTGTTTCGTACTGGGCGTCACCATCGATCTCTTCCGCCCGGCCGCCCAGGCACTCGTCGCGGACACCGTGCCCACCGCCGACAGGACCCGCGCGTTCGGCCTGCTGCTGTGGGCGATCAACCTCGGGTTCTCGGTGGCCATGGTGCTGGGTGGCTACCTCGCGTCCCACGGCTACCGGCTGATCTTCTGGCTGGACGCCGGGGCCTGCTCGTTCTTCGCGGTACTGGTGTGGCTGGCCGTGTCCGAAACCCGGCCACCCGGCGGCGAGCACGGCGCCGGTGGCTTCCTCACCCCGGTGCGGGACCGCGCGATGCTGGCCTTCACGGGCATCATCGTCGTCTACGCGACCGTCTTCCAGCAGGCCTTCGCCACACTGCCCCTGGCGATGCGGGGTGCTGGGCTGTCCAGCGCCGCGTACGGAGCTGTCATGGCGGTCAACGGGGTGGTGGTCATCGCCGCGCAACCGCTGATCGGCCACCGGCTGGGGGCCTTCGACAAGAGCCGGGTGCTCGCCACCGGCTTCGCCGTGGCCGCCTTCGGCACGACCGTGATGGCGTTCGCCTCGACGACCGTCGTGTACGGCCTGGCCATCGCCGTATGGACCCTGGGCGAGATCCTGGTCTTCGCGATGACATCGACCGTCGTCGCCGACCTGGCGCCGCCCCATCTCCGGGGGCGTTACAACGGGATGATCGGCATGGCCTGGGGGACGGGTTTCCTGCTGGCACCCGTCGCCGGCACCCGCCTGCTGCTCGTCGGCACCACGACACTCTGGCTGACCTGCGCCTGCCTGTGCCTCACCGCGACACTGGGCCAGCTCTCGCTGGCTCCGGCCCTGCGCCGCAGAGCAGCGCACTGAGCCGCCCGCCCGGACCCGCACCACCGGTCGCGCAGCCGCCCGCACCGGGCCGTCGACGCTCCACCTCACCGAAGGGAACCCCACCGTGCAGAAAGTCCTGCTGATCGAGGCCGACGTATCCGCGGGCGAGGACGTACTGACCGCGGCGGCGGAGCTCGGCGTCGAGGCCCATGTGGCCACCCATGAGGACGTATACCGGGGCTACCGGCCCGAGTTGAAGGCGAAGATCAGCGGCACGGTCTTCACCGACTTCTCCGATCCGCGTACCGCCCTCGACGACCTGACCCGCTTCTGCCGGGAGACGCGGATCGACGGCGTCGTCGCCTGCTGGGAATTCCTCTCACCCCTGGCCACCCGCCTCGCGGACCGGCTCGGGCTCCCCGGCCACCGACCGGAACTCGCCGATGCCTGCCGTAACAAGCGGCTCATGGCTGAGGCGTTCGCCGCCCACGAGGTCCCCGCCCCACGCACCGTGGTGGCCGCGGGACCGGACGAACTGGTCCGGCGTATGGCGCAGAGCGGCCTGGACTACCCCGTTGTCGTCAAACCCGCCGAGAACGCCGCGTCCATCGGTGTCTCGGTCGTGGACTCGGCGGCGGAACTGCGCGGAGCGGCCCGGCTGGCCCAGTCGCAGACCCACAAGACCTCGCACGGTCTGGCTCTCGACATCACAGTGCTCGCTCAGGAGCACGTGGACGGCGACGAGTTCAGCATCGAGTCCGTCATCTCCGGTGGCGAGATCCACCATCTGGCGATCACCGAAAAGTTCACCACCGCGGGAACGAGCCGCGCCGAGCTGGGCCACACCGTGCCGGCGGAGACCACTCCGGCCGCCGGCACGGCGCTGTATGCGGCGGCCACGGCGGCCATCAGGGCGCTGGGGCTGCGCAACGGTGTCGCGCACACCGAGGTGAAGCTCAGCGCCCAGGGCGTCCCGAAGGTCATCGAGGTGGGCGCACGTCCGCCGGGCGACCACATCATGCGGCTCGTCAGGGAGGCGCTCGGTATCGACGAGGCGCGCGCCTTCCTGCAGACGGCACTGGGCCGGCGACCGGACATCGCGCCACGGCGCGACGCGGCCGCCGCCATCCGCTTCATCACCGCGCCGGAGGCAGGAGTCCTGCGCTGGACCAGCGCGCTGCCCTGCGGGGACCACGTGATCGCGACCGCCATGTCGAAGATGCCCGGCGACGAAGTGGGCGCCCCGCACGACAACATGGGCCGGATCGGTCAGGTCATGCTGCGTGGAGCCAGCGCCCAGGAGGTCAACAGGGCCGCTGCCGAGGTCATGGAGTCGATCACGGTGGAGATGGCCACGCAGTGGTGAGCGGCCGCGGCCATGAGCCCGGTTCCGGCCCGGGGCCGCCACGACCCGGCGCCGGACATCGAGCGGGCGTCATGGGCGACCGACGTGAAGCTCTGGTGGTCGCCCGGTCCGAGCTTGTGGTGAGACCTGTCGTACCGGGGGATCCACGTGCGTCCCCGGCCGCATGCGGCCCTTCCGCATCGTCGCCGGGCGATTGCTCGGCGGGCAGCCCTCAGCGCGCCACCCGGTAGCGGAAGTGGACGACTCGTGAGCCCAGGGCACGGGACTCGACGAGTTCGAGATCCACCCGGCGCTCACGCTGGGGAAAGAACGGAGTGCCACCGCCGACCAGCACCGGGTAGACCCTGGCCCGGTACTCGTCGATGAGATCCAACGAGGCGGCCTCGGCGGCGAGAGTGGCGCCGCCGATCGCGATGTCGCTCTCCTCCGGCGCGGCCCGCAACCGCTCGATCTCCTCCGCGAGGCCGCCGGAGGCCAGGCGGGCATTGCCCTGCACCGCCGGCAGCGTGGTGGAGAACACCACCTTGGGGAGCGGCTTCCAGATCGCGGCGAACTCGAGCATCGAGCCGCCGAGCGATGGGTCCTGGTCGGCGGTCTCCCAGTACAGCATTGTCTCGTACAGCCGTCGTCCCAACAGGTGGGCACCGACCTCCCGCACCTCGTCGGTGGCGAGGCGAAGGACCTCCTCGTCGGGTGCCGTCCAGTCGAATCCGCCGTCCGGCCCGACGATATAGCCGTCGAGCGAGATGCTCATCGAATAGGTCACGCTGCGCATCAGACGTCCTCCTCGGTGACGGGTCCGGCAGTATGACCGCCGGACGCCGCAGAATTCATCGCGGCTCGCAAGATCCCTTCGGACCGGGTCACCTCAAAAGACCGTTCGGTCGCCGGCGGACAGGTGACGAAGTCGCCGTCATTCGGCCGAACCAATGAGGGGCCCCTCATCTCTCACCCGTCCCCCACGCCGTTGCGGGAGTGCCGGGACAACGGAGCCCGACAGGCCGTCACCCAGCGTGAAGCGTCGGCCGGCTTTATTTCCACCGAATGTGGGACCGTCAACCTCGCGCGTTCCTCGTCGCTCGCGACGCGAATTGCCGGACCTTCGCAGTAATGGCGGACGAGCATGAGGCCGCCACCGGGGAAGTGAACACCGATGCGGGTGTTCGGCGGTCCGTCCCGGCTGCCGCGGAGAAGAAGCCCTCGAAGGCTCACCGTGTACTGCCGCACTTTGAAGAACCGGTCCGAGTGGTATATCTCTGACATTTAATTGTCTCTCCAACCGGTCATCACACGGCATCCTGCCCCGGACCGGGAGAGCGGGCCCCGCGAGCTCCACGCACTGCCGACAGGCATGGCGAAGCCGTGAGCGGGTACCGCTTCCATCGATGGGTCCACGGACCATACTGGTCGGGCCCCCGTCCTCTACAGAACGACTCCATGGCCAAAAAGAGCATCTCCTCGACCACCGTCCCCGACACCGTGTGGCTGGGGCAGGGGCGTCACCTCGGGCCCGAGCCCGAGCAGGACGTCCGCCGCAACCTGATCGCCCTGAAGGCGGCCGGGGTGCTCGACGGATTCCTGGACCTCGACCCCGTCGAGGCGGCCCGCTCGACCGCCCTGCATCCGCGGGACGAGTCCGCCGACCCGGGCCCGTCGGCCCGCCGCCTCTTCGAGGCCCGCTGGCGCGTGGCCGACGACGTCACGGTGCGCGCGCAGCTGACCACGTACGACCCCGAGGGCCGCCGCAAGGACGGCGAAGGCGTCGCCTGGGTCCTCGCCGCCGAGGCCGAGCGGGCATGGGCGGAGCACTGGCCGTCGCCCGCCACGATGTTCTGGCCCGACAGCGACCGGGTCGCCTGGGACCACGACACGGTGCCGGGCGTGCGCCTGCGGACGACGAACCACCTGCCGAAGGACGACGACGAGCTGCGCCGCCTCCTGCGGGACTGCACCCGGCAGAGCTGGTACATCCACGTCGTGGTGCACGAGGCGATGACTCCCGACGCGCGGGGCCAGCAGCCGGTCTCGGATTTCCTTCCGCCGAGCCTGCGGCACCGGGTGGTCGAGCACCGGGGCACGCCCGACCAGGCACAGATCGCCGACTTCGCGATGAAGCGGGAGCTGAGCGTGCGGATGCCGCGCGGTGGCGCCGTCGTCCTGCCGATGGCGGGGCAGAGCCCCGCTTACGACGCGGAGCGCTTCACGGTGCGCAATGTCTTCCTGGACGGGTCGGCACCGACCGAACTCCTCGAAAGGATCAAGGACTTCGCCGCGCTGCCGCGCCCTCTGCCCGCCGATGCCGAGCCGGCCCTGACCCGGCTGCGCAAGGGATGGCACCTGCTCACCCCGGACGAGGAGCTGGTCCACGCCCAGGCCATGGTCACCGAGTACGCCAACGCGCTCGACGCGATGACGAACTCCCGTGACCTCTACCGGGAGGCGGCCGAGACCGCGCACGCCGCCCTGGCCGAGGCGACCGGTGACGACGGTGTGCCCGGCTCGCCCGCACTGGGCCCGGCCAAGGAGGACGGCTCAGCGCTGAGCGCCCTCACCAAGGCGTTCGGCCGCTTCCGGGGCCCGAACAAGTAGGGACACGCGCGTTCGCGCCGGGCAGCAGCAGAACCCGGCCCCTCTTCGTGTGGCCCCCGCCTTTCTCCGCGCGACCCCACTGCGGTCCAGGGACCGGCAGCCGGGAGCCCCCGTGTCCACCTGATCCCGCACCTGCGGGCCGGGCCTCTTGGCATGTGCCTCATGCCGGATGTCCTGCCCCACCCCGCGCAGTTCGCCCGCCGGGCGGCCCACACTGAGTTCCAGGACCTCCGAGCGCGGCCGCGCGCGACACGCTGGCCGGACGCTCCCGAGGACGCCGGATGGTCACTCGGGACCGGCCTCGCCCGCCTCCGTGACCTCGTCGCCTACCGGGCGGGACGGGTTCGACTGACTGGCGCAGGAGGAGGCGCTCGCCGGACTCCTTCGTATCCGCGCCCCGCGAACGCGGCAATCCCCGCAGCACAGCACAGCACGCCCGCCGCGTAGAAGTCCCGTCCGGCTTCTCGCTCTTCCCCGGTGACATCGTCCGCCCGCCGCGGGCGTGGCTGGAGCGCACCGCGAACGTCGTGCGCGAGGCGGAGCCCGAGCGGCGGGCACTTCGCTCCGTTCGAGGAGCCCGAGCTGTACGCGCGGGAACTGCGGGACTGCGTCCGCTCCTACTGGGTGACGTAGGCGCGCTGCGGACACCGGCGGCCACGACACACCGGTCTCCGGTGCCGGTGCGCACCGGCGGTGCCGCACGGGCAGGCACCGCTCGCACGGACCAACACCCGTCGGCGGTCACCCGACTGTTCCCTGGACGCCGGGGGCGACCGGTCGCCCGCCCCCGAAAAGCGGGCGGGCAGGGCGACATGGCAGGCTCCCCCTCTTGAGCTGCTGCCGCTTCGGGGAAGAGCCCCGAAGGCCGGAGGGTGCCGCCGGAGGCGCCGTGGTGCGTCACCGCGGCGGGCCGGGACACCGACCAGGGCTCGTCGGGACTACGGAGAGAAGGACGATGAGACTCTGCTTCCTGGTTGAGGAGCGGTACCGGAACGACGGCATGCCCAATGAGGTGATCGGGCAACTCACCTCCTGGGGGCACCACGTCGATGTCCTTCGGCCGGGTACGTCGCTGCTCGGACTGTCCGGAGCGGTCCAGGCGGGCAGCCACGACGCCTGGGTTCTCAAGACGGTGTCCGGAGGACCGGGACTCTCACTCCTGGAGGCCGCGGCTGTGGTCGGGCTGACAACCGTCAACGACGCACGGTCGATACGAGGAGTACGGGACAAGGTCCTGGCCTCCGTTGTCGCGCAGAGCCGCGGGCTGCCGGTGCCCCGTACATACGCGGCGCCGGGCCCCGAGGTTTTGGCGCAAGTGCCGGAAACCGACTACCCCCTGGTCGTCAAGCCCGCCGACGGGAGCTCGGGCCGGGGAGTCCGCCTCGTGCGCTCGCCCGGCCGGCTGGCCCAGGTGCGGAAGGAGCTGGCAGGTGAGGGCGTGCTGATCGCCCAGCCCTATGTGCCCAATTCGGGGATCGATCTGAAGGTGTACTGCATCGGCGGAGAGATATTCGCGACGGAACGATCGTCACCGCTTCATCCGGGGCGGCCACATCACGAACGTCCCGTACCCCTGTCGTCCGAGGTCGCGCAGCTGGCAGTCGAGGTGGGAAGGGCGTTCGGGCTCGACCTGTACGGCGTGGACGTAGTGGTCGGTACGGACGGCCCGGTGATCGTCGATGTCAACGACTTCCCCAGCTTCCGCTGTGTACCGGACGCCCCCGCCCGGGTGGCACGCGCCGTGCTGCGCCTCGCTGCCCGGGACGACGTCGCCCTGCCGGACGCGCCGGTGCCGGCGCTCCAGCGTGAACGCGTGCATGTTCCGGCGCAGCTGGTGACGGCGGCGGAGAGCGAGGCACGATGAGGATCTCATTCCTCACGCACGGGGCCGATCACCCGCTGGTCACCGCTACGGCAGCCTTGCTGCGGCCCGAACACCACGTGGACGTCGTCGACCTGGGGACAGCCGGTGCCCCGTCGGCGTCCTCGCCTCCACCCGAGCGGGTGGATGTCTGCTTGCTGAAGGCGCGAACTCCGGCAGCGCTGCGGCTGGCGCGTTCGTACCAGGAGTCAGGGGCCGTGGTGCTGAACTCCGTGACGGCGACCGCCCGGTGTCAGGACCGCCGGGAGATGGCTCGGCTGGCCCGGCAGGCCGGGCTGCCCTTTGCGGCCACCCGGACGATGGAGAGTCCCGGGCATCTCCTCGAAGAACAGGCCTTCGTTCGCCCTCTGGTGATCAAGAGCCTGCACAGCCGCCGCGGCGACCTCGTCTCCCGTGTGCAGGACGTGGAGGCGCTCCGCGAACTCTCCCGTACGTGGCCGCACGAGCCCATCGTGGTTCAGGACTTCGCCGAGAACAGCGGGTGGGATCAGAAGCTGTGGGTGGTCGGGGATCAGGTGTTCGCCGGTCTGCGCCGTTCTGAACTGGCCAGCCCCGGCACGACGGGGACAGGTCCCCGCATCGGGGCCGGTGTACTCCACGAGTGGCGGGAGCTGGCCCGCGGTGTCGGCGCCGTGTTCGGACTCGAGGTGTACGGCGTGGACGTGATCGAGACGGCCGACGGGTCTCCGCTGATCGTGGACGTCAACGCCTTTCCCGGCATGCGCGGCGCGGACGGAGCGCCCGGCGCACTCGCAGCGCTGGCGCGGAAGGCGTTGCTGAACCGGACGGTGGAGAGTGCCGAAGGGGGCCTGCGCCACCCGGAGCACGCGGAATCCGTCGAGTCGACGGCTCCGCAGCAGCAGTTGGGCGACGGCTTGCCGTCCGTGCACGGCTGACGCCTCCGGGGACCGCGCCGTACGGCTCTCGACGACGGCCGGCCACAGCATGGCCGCCCTGTGGAGGATGGCCTCTTCTGCCACGGCGCGACCGCCTCGGGAGCGCGAGGGCCGCACATCAGGCGTCACCGCCCGTACCGGTCACGATGCCGAATCCCTCACGCGGCAGGGGCTGTTGGGGGAGCATTTCACCGCCTTCACCCGTGCCACCGGCAGGGTGAAGGCGCGGGCTGCCTTCGCTAAGGGGTCGCCACCACCGGCTCGTCCTGGCGGCGCCGCTCGGCCTCGCGGAAGGGCGGGTGGACCGGTGGCCCCGCCACGCGGCGCCGCGGGCTCAAGCGGCACCGTACACCTGGTTCGGCCCCATCATCACACGATGGATGTGAGACGGAAAACGACCCCCTGATACCCGGGAAAGTAGCTGATCAGGGCGGAAGAGACAGGTACCGCACGGAGACCGCCGGGCGTCCGGGCTGCCAATTCGTAACACGCAGCGGTGTTCTCTTCTCGTTCACTTTGTTGGTATTCCTAGGGCCGGCACTGCGCCCAGCCGGGGGCGCTGTACGTTCCACCGGAAGGACAACGCTGTCTTGACGACCGACTTGATGCAGGACGGCAGAGCCGCCGCGCCAAGTCCGGCGACTGCCGGTGCGGCAGGGCCCCGGACCCGCGCACGGCGCCGGCGGCGCGAGTACCTGCTGTTCGCCGCCTTCGCCGCACCCAACTTCTTCTTCCTGCTGGTTTTCGCCTACTGGCCGGTGATCTACAACGGCTATCTGAGCCTCACCGACTGGGACATGGTTTCCTCGTCGTGGCACATGATCGGCCTGGACAACTACACGTCGTTGTTCGCCGACCCCGACTTCCGCGGCAGCCTGTGGACGACGGTGCTGTTCGTCGTCGGAATCGTCGCGGGCGGACTGGTACTCGGCCTGGCCACCGCCCTGTTGCTCAACCAGCGGCTGCGCGGGCGGAACGTCGTGCGGACGCTGGCATTCGCCCCGTACGTGCTCTCCGGAGCCGCGGTCGGCACCCTGTGGCTGTTCATCTTCGATCCCAACTACGGACTCATACGCCCGTTGCTCGCCCCCCTCGGCCTGGCCGCGCCTGCGATGATGACCGACTCCAAGTGGGCGCTGTCCGGCCTCGTCCTGGTCTACCTCTGGAAGAACACCGGCTTCGTCGCCGTGGTCTACCTCGCCGGTCTGCAGGGCTTGCCCAGGGACGTGTTCGAGGCGGCGGCTCTGGACGGGGCGGGAGCGTGGACGCGGTTGCGCCGCATCATCCTGCCGCTGCTCTCGCCCGTCACCTTCTTCCTGCTGGTGACCTGCACCATCACCACCTTCCAGGCGTTCGATGTGATCGCCGTGATGACCAACGGCGGGCCCGGCACCTCCACATCGATCCTCAGCTGGTTCATCTACGACCAGGGCTTCCGCACCTTCGACGCGGGCCGTGCATCGGCCTCCGCGATGATCATGTTCTTGGTGCTGCTGCTGATCACTGGTTTCCAGGCGCGCTTCCTCCAGCGAAAGGTGCACTACCAGTGACCGTCGCCGACTCCCTGCCGGATGCCCTGCCGGACGCCCGCCCGGTCGCCACGGGCAGCCGACCCGGTGCCCGCTCAGGCAGCCGCCGCGCCCAGCGCTTCGGCCTGTACGCGCTGCTCGTCCTGGTCGCCGTCATCGCGGGCGGCCCGCTGTACTGGCTGATCTCCTCGGCGCTGAAGACCAACCCGCAGATCTACAGCTACCCCCCGCACTGGATCCCCACGGATTTGCGCTGGTCCAACTTCTCCGACGCCTGGAGTGCCGCGCCGTTCGGCCGGTTCTTCCTCAACTCCTTGATCGTGTCAGTGACCGGCACCGCGATCGAGCTGGTCGCCGCGCTGCTGTGTGCCTACGCATTCGTGTTCCTGCCGTTCCCCGGCAAGAAGGTCCTTTTCCTGTTCCTGCTGGGCGCGATGATGGTGCCCGGCCACGTCACGCTGCTGCCGAACTTTCTGACCATCGCCCAGCTCGGCTGGGTCAACTCCTATGCGGGCCTGATAGCTCCGGGCCTCGGCTCGGTCTTCGGCACCTTCCTGCTGCGCCAGCACATGCTGACACTGCCTCAGGAGATCATGGACGCGGCGAAGATCGACGGGGCGGGGCACCTGCGCATCCTCTTCCGGGTCGTGCTGCCGATGTCGCGTCCGATGGTGATCACCGTCGCCCTGGTCGTCATGGTCGGCAAGTGGAACGACTTCATCTGGCCTCTGATCGTCACCAGCAGCGCGGACATGCGGACCCTCCCCATCGGTCTGCTCTTCCTCAAGAACACCGAGACCTTCGCCAACTGGGGAGCGATCCTCGCCGGCGCCGTCATGGTGATCGTGCCGGTACTCGTCATGTTCTTCTTCGCCCAGCGCTACATCATCGCCGGGCTGACCCAGGGAGCCGGAAAATGACGCGGACTTCGCTGCGGGAGTTCGCGGGGCCCGTGCTCGACAGGCGCAGGATGCTCGGGGCAGGCGCGGGGCTGGGACTGGCCGCGGCGCTCAGTGCCTGCGGTCAGACCACGGGGACCGTCACACAGCCCGGAGGTTCGGTACCCGATGCGTTCCGCGGGCGCACCAGGGTGGTGCTCTGGTCGACGTTCGCGGATCCGGTGGGTCCGGCTCTGCAGAAACTCGTCGACGCCTTCAACCGCGAGCAGCGGGACGTGTACGTGGAGGTGCAGTTCCAGGGCACCTACGACGAGTGCGCCCAGAAGGCGGTCATCAGTCTTCTCGGCGCCCAGGCCCCCGACTTGTGCGTGCTGTCCGACGTCAAGTGGTACAAGTTCTACTTCGGTGACGCCCTGGAACCCTGGGACAGTTACTTCACACGGGGTGAGCTGGAGCGGATCTACAATCCCCGGCTGCTCGGCGAGGGCGTCCGCAAGGGGCACACGTGGTGGCTGCCGCTGGCCCGTTCGACGCCGCTCTTCTACTACAACAAGACCCTCTTCAAGAAGGCGGGCGTCCCGGTACGCCCCCCGGAGACCTACGACGAGCTCTACGACTGGTCGCGCCACATCACCCGGCAGAGCGTGGGCGGCAAGCGGGTGGCCCTGGAGGCCTACCAGGCGGTCGACGGGGACTGGCAGTTCCAGTGCAGTGCCTGGCAGTGGGGCGGAGCGTACTCCAAGGGCCTGGACGTCACCATCGACGAGGGCGGCGCCGTGGCGGCGGGGGAGTGGCAGCGCAAGCTGGTCTTCAAGGACAGGATCGCCTACATGGCGACCGAGCCGACCGCCGACCTGGGAAACCAGCTGATCGCCACGCTCGTCACCTCGACCGGTGGGCTGAAGAAGATCAACGAGATGGCGAAGGCGAACGGCTGGGAGCTGGGTACCGGTTTCCTGCCGAAGAAGGAGAAGTTCGCGGTCAACACCGGCGGTGGCGGCCTGGGCATATTCAAGCGAGTGCCGCGGGAACGCAAGGAGGCGGCCGTCCAGTTCGTGCGCTTCCTGGCCCGCCCTGAGAACGCCGCGCAGTGGGCCGTCGAAACCGGCTACATGCCCGTGGTGCCGGCTGCGGTCAAGGAGCCCGCCCTCGCCAAGCTGATGAAGGACGAACCGGCCTTCGCCACGGCCGTCAGGCAGTTGGACCTTACACGCCCCTGTGACCAGGTGCGCATGACGATTCCGAATGCGAATGTACGTATCTACACCGCTCTGCAGCGCATATGGTCGGCGAATACCCCCGCACAGCAGGCCTTCGCGGAGGTCGCCGATCAGCTGCGCAAGGGCGTCGACCGTTACGGCCCCATGATTGAGGAGCACTTGTGAACCACCCCCTGAGGCGTCCCGTGGTGTACGCACACCGTGGAGCCCGGGCCGAAGAGCCGGAGAACACCCTGCGGTCCTTCCGGCGGGCTCTCGCGCTCGGCGCCGACGGCATCGAACTCGACATCCGCCTCACCTCCGACGGCCACCTCGTCGTCATCCACGACAAGGCGGTGGACCGTACGACCGACGGCACCGGCCTCGTCGCCGACTTCACCCTGGCCGGCCTGCAGGCCTTGGATGCCGGAGACGGGGAGCGCATACCCAGCTTCGACGAGGCGATGGAAGTCTGCGGGGACATCGTTCAGATCGAGATCAAGGCCCTGGAGGCGGTGCAGGCGCTTGCCGAACGGGAGCGCCGCACCCCGCTGCCCGGATCGGTGGTGCTGACCTCCTTCAGCAAGGCCGCGGTGGAAGAGGCCGCCCGGTGGCTGCCGCACGTCCCCCGAGGCCTGATCACCCACCATCCGGGCGCCGAGATGATCAAGGATGCGCTCGATCTCAAGGCCACCTGGGTGTGCCCGGAGCTGAAGCCAGAGCTCACCCGGGACCTCGTGGACCGCTGTCACGAGACCGGCATCCAGGTGGATGCCTGGCCCACCGCCGAACGCGCCCAGCTGCTCCGCTGGGTGGAGATCGGAGCGGACGCCGTGACCACGGACTATCCGGGGCGGATCGGCGAGTGGCTGGCCGCATCCGGCGGCTGACGACCGGTCCCGGTCTTCTCTGCGGTGGGAGGAGGAGGCCGGGCCCGTGCGGCCACCGAGCGGACCCGGCCGCCGGGACCTGCACGGCTCCCGGCCGGCCACGGGCCTCCCGAGGGGCCCGGCCCTTGGCCCCGCACGGTCCGGCACATGCACAACCCGGGCCGCGAGTACGGAACTTCCACGAACGAATCCCGCAGGGTGCTCCGACGCGCTTCGCGGTGGCCGAGAGGATCAGGAGCGGCATCCATGCCGGATGAGATCACCGGGCAACCCGCCACCTGGCCACCTGACCCGATCAGCACCGAGCGGCTCGTGCTCCGTGAGTCCGAGGCCCGGGACCGGCCGGCGGTCATCGAGCTGTTCACGTCGGCGGAGGTGGGTACCTACATCGGTGGCCCCCGACCGCGTGCCGAGTTCGAGCGCGCGCTGCCCGGCACACCCGGACGACGCCCCGGTCTCTTCGTGGTCGAGCTCGACGGAGCGATGATCGGCACCATCGAGCTCAACCGGCGTGACGCGGAGCATCGGAGCCATGTCCGCCCGGATTCCGGGGAGGCCGAACTCGGCTATCTGTTCCTGCCGGAGGTATGGGGGCACGGGTACGCAGCCGAGGCGTGTGCGGCTGCGCTCGACTGGTTCGCCGGTGCGTTTCCCGGTGAGCCGGTGGTGCTCTGCACGCAGACCGCCAACCTCCGCTCGATGCGGCTCGCTGCGAAGCTGGGGTTCACCGAGGTGCAACGGTTCAAGGAGTGGGGCGCCGAACAGTGGTTCGGCGTGCGGTCTCCAAGAGCGCCGGACGGTTGAGTCCGTTCCGGCAGCGCCCCTGTTCGTGCGTGCCGACGTGATTTGCGGTCCAGCCCTTCACCACCGGTGGGCATCTGCCCGGGGGATCTTCGCGCCTGCCTGCCGCCGGGGGAGTCATCACCGGCTCCCCGCCCCATGCCCAGGCCATCCTCACGGCGCGGGGTTGCTGGGCACCTTCACGTTCATCTCGCCGCAGCCGACGCGCTTCGCCTCCGCCTTGACGTACGACGGCAGAACGGCAAGGGCGAGTGACTTGTCGTCGTGCGACTCGCTTTCCTTCCCCGGCTCATACGCCACGAACGCGACCCGCCCGGACCGGCAGTCCGCCGTGTAGACGCTCAGGCCGCCCGCGTAGGCGCCCTGCCCGTCACCACCCAGACGCGTGGCCCGGTTTCCGAGCACCCGGGAGACAACGCCGGCCAGCTCCGGTTCCGCCACGGTCATCAGCCGGAGCCTGTCCGGGCCGAACGGCTGGCGCACGTCGCACGCCCGTATTCCGTCTGCGGGGGACGCGCCCGGCTTTGTGCCCGGCGTGGTGCCTACGACCTTCGCCTCGGGCCCCTGAGCCCACCTGGGCAGTCGGACGCCCTGGATCCCGCAGAGCCGGTCGGCGTCGACGTCCGGCAGCTCGTTGCCCTCCGGGGCGCGGCGGAGCTTCGGCGGGTCGGAGTACGTGCCGTCGCAGCCGTATCGCTCCATGACCCCGTTGGCCAACCGCACGACCGCGCGGGACATCGCGTCGAGGCCCCGCCGCGCGTCGACCACGTTCTGGCCCTCGGGGTCAGCCTCGTCCGAGGCGAGGGTGACCACCCGCAACGGCGGCTTCTCGCCCGGCTCGTACGGTCGTTCCTCACAGCTCGCGGGGAGCGCCACCCAAGCCCGGGTGGAGGAAGCCATACCGGTGATCCCCTCGCCGAGCGGCGTCATACGGGAGGAGAGGTACTCCTCGGTCCAGCTCCATGCCTGCGCGCCCCGCAACCCGCCCAGCGTCCGCACCGACGCCGTGACCTCCGACTCCAGCTCGTCGGCCCCGAACCCCTGCATGCTGCACTCCGTGTGCATGGGGTCCTCTGTGGCCCGGCGCAGCGGCAGCTCACGGCTGCGGACGTCCGTGTCCGAGAACAGCGCGTGCTCGACATCGGGCGAGAGCGAACCCCAGCACACGTCCCGCGCCACGAAGGGCAGTTCATCGGAGCGCCACGCCATGACGCCTGACCCCAGCAGCGCCCCGACGAGCGCGCCGGTGACAGCGATGCCACTCCGGCTACGGGACAACCGGCGCATCCGGCCCGAGCGCTCCAGCGCGTCGGGCCGGGGGGCGGGAGCCTGCCGTAGGCGCCCATCCCCCTCGGGGGCCGCCGGCCCAGGGTTGACCATCCTGGAGCTCTCCGGCCCGGTGCTCTCCATCTCTGGAGCTTCCGGCCCGGTGCTCTCCGGTTCGTCCGGCATCTCGTCCTTCCTCTCGGGGGCTGTCCTGGCGATTCGCGCGACCCCGTGGCCGGCAACCGAGGCGTTGGGCAACGGTGGCGGACCGCCTCGCCGCTCGCTGTCGACGGTCCGAGGAGGTTATCTGTCGGGCACACGCGTTCGGGGAGCAGGGCAGCCTCGCGGAGATGGAGCCCCCGCGCCACGTCGGCTGCGCGAACTCCGTCGGGCTCGTGCGTCGGGCCCGTGAAGGCATCACCGAAGGCCAAGGACCCTCACCACCACTGCCTGCTGTCTGATCCGACGCCCCCGATCAACAGCAACCGGCAATTACCCGCGGTGCTCCGGCGCGAGCGGATCTGCTCGACTCGCGAAAATGATCGTCATTGGCCCAACGGCAATGTGGATCCTCCATGACCTCACTGGCAACCTGATGACCGGCCACCGTCAGAGACGTCCCACTCCATCGGCATACGCACGCTTCCGTCACGCAGGCGCCCCGGTGTTCTGGCTCACGATGTGCTCGAAGAGAGGCCTGACGAAGCCCTTGTGGGGGCGTCGCGCGGTGGGTGATGACGCTGTCCGGATCGAGGCAGGGCACGGGCAACGCCGTTTTCCTCCGGGCCCGCGCCTCTGTCCCTCCTGGCTCAGTCAAGCGCGTTCAGCAGGGCGGAAACGTAGTCCTCCAGCCGCTTCTCCACGGCTCCCGTCGTCAGTTCTGTCCTCCCTGCCTCCCGCCATGGCTGTGACACCTGCCGCACTTCTTCCGAGAGCGCCAGCCCGTCCCGCACCTGCCAGTACTGCCGCTCGCCCGCGGTTGCTGCCAGCACCCCGCCGGCCTCCTCGTATGCCCCGGTGAACCGCAGACCCCACGTCGGACCGTGCAGCACGGCGAGATTGGTGGAGCAGTGCGCGACATCGAGGTCCGCCGGACCCCAGGAGGCACCTGCCCAGTCGACGACGCCGGTGAGCCGGGGGCCTGTCGGGCTTGAGGGCGGTGCGTCGAACAGCACGTTGCCGGGTTGGAAGTCCCGGTGCAGGAAACGCCCCTCGTAGGGAGGCGCGGGCCGTCGGATCACATCGATCGCTGCCTCCCATACCGCCGCGTCGGCGTCCTTCGGAACGACGACGGTGTCAGCGGTCGTCCACGCCACATACCTTCGGGGCCGCTCGGGTGGCCGCAGGGCGTGGATCGAGACGAGTTGACGTGCCAGCAGAGGGACCCGCGACTCCAGTCCCTCGTCGTCGAGGACCGTCCGGCCCGCCAGATGTGTCATGAGGAGCGAGGGATACTCGCAATGCGCGGCGGCAGGATCAACGGCGACCAGTTCGGGAGCGGGCACGCCGGTCCCCTTGAGGAAGGTCAGGGCGCCGGCTTCCCTGTTCAGCCAGTCCTCGGCGCTCTCCTCGTCGACGAAGGTCCGCAGCACCAGGTCACGAGTGCCTCCGTCCCGCGTGCCGATGGTCAGCCGCCGCACTTCGGCGGTGATGCCGCCGTGCAGCGCCTCGGCCCCGGCGATCCGTTCACCGGGCTCCAGGTACCGGCTCACCCAAGCCAGGGTCAACGGGCGTACTGCCGCCACTTCGTCGTGGTTGATCACCGTGCCACCCCACCATCCGGACGACGGCATGCGCAAAGCCATTTGTCGGCAGCGACGGCAAGCCTGCTCCAACCTCCGGCTCTCGGGCCCACGTTGATCCAGGCAGGGGAGGAGCGATGCCCAGGCGGCATCCAAGGTCCACGCCAGAACGTCTCGCGTCCTTGGGGGGATATAGCTTCGGTTCATGAAACCCCCGAGGGACACCTTCACCGATCAGGCACCGGCCGATCCGGCCGCCTCCGACGACATGCTGGCCACCCAGCCCGTCGGGTACTGGAGCGGTCTCGCCCACGCGGTCGTCACCCGGCATCTGCGTGACGCCATGGCCAGGATCGACGCCACACAACCGCAGTACTGGGTGTTGAACCGCGTGAACGACGGGTCCCTGGCGCCGAGCCGCGAGGAGATCGTCAGCCAGCTGCAGCCTCTCGCGGACGGGCCGCATGACATCGGGCGGGTCGTCGACCAGCTGGTCCACCGTGGCTGGCTGCGCATCGACGCCGCGCACCTGCTGCACCTCACGGATGCCGGGGAGGCTGCCAGGGAGAGGCTGCGTGAGCTGGTGACCGAGCTGCGCGCCGTGGTCCATGAGGGCGTAAGCGACGAGGAGTACGTGGCCACGCTCAAGGTCCTGCGCAGGATGGTGGCCAACATCGGGGATGCCAAGGGCTCCTGACGGAGCCGGGGTACGTACTCGACCGGACGCCTCTCATCCTGGTTCGTCCGCGTCACCGGTTACCGACCTGTGAAGTCCCGGGGTGCGGCCCCTCACGGGAGAGACCGCACCCCCCCCGGACCCTACGGTCGGGCTATCGCCGGAGGGGCGGCGTCGGCTCCCCAACTCGTCGGCTTGTCGGAGAGTTTGATGTCGATCGTGCCGGAGCGGAGCAAGTCCTTGTGGGACAGCCAGCTTTGGCGCAGCCTTCCCTTGCCGGTGTCCACGGATGACACGTACTGGAGCTTCGAAGCATTGGCGCCCGGGGCGTCGATGCTGATCGTGCGCCCGTGTTCGGGCCGGACCTCGACCTTCTCGAACATGGGCGCGGTGAGCACGTAGGTGGCGGAGCCTGGCTGGGCCTCGAAGATGCCGGCCATGGCGAAGACGAGCAGCGAAGAGGTGGCGCCGAGGTCGTCATTGCCGGGCATTCCGTACACGTTGTCGGTGAAGAGGGTCCGCATCGCGCGCAGTACCGCGGACGTCTTCCATGGCGCGCCGGTCCATGTGTACATCCATGGTGCGTGGAAGTCGGGCTCGTTGTTCGGGTTGAACGCGAAGTTGTTGTGGTAGTCGTACGCGCCGGTCACCCACGAGTCCGAAGCCGCCTTCGCCGGATCGGTGAGCACGGTCGGCATGTCGAAGAACTTGTCGAGCCGCTGCTCGGCCTGCGAGGGGCCGCCCATGAGTCCGAAGAGCGTCTGCGGGTCCTGCTGGGCAAGCCATTCGTACTGCCAAGCGGTGCCCTCGTGGAACGCGCCGGCCTGTGCGGGGTCGGGGTCGCCTGCGACGGTGCCGTCCGCGTTCTTGGCTACCGGGAACCCGGAGAATCCCTGCGAGGTGACGGTGGGGTCCCACAGCTTGGTGAAGTTGTCGCAGCGAGAGGAGAGCGTCGCGGCCTTGTCCTTGTAGCCGAGGCCGTCGGCCATCGTGGAAAGCGCGCAGTCGGCGAGCGAGTACTCCAGGGTGGCCGAGCCCGACTGGCGGCTGTCTCCGTACTTGTAACCCGGCAGATTCTGGTAGCCGACCCAGCCGTTCTTGACATACGTGGGGTTGCCGTCGCGGCCGCGGAAGATCGACTGGTCAGCGGGCACATCGTTGGCGTTCTTCCACAGTGCGCCGAAGAGCTGACGCGCGGTCCGTTTGTCGAGCAGACCACGGTTGTAGATGTCGACGATCCACGGCGTGACGGGGTCCCCGCTCATCACGTTGGTCTCGCTGTTGCCGAGAGCCCAGCGCGGCAGCCAACCGCCGTCCTGGTAGATGTGCAGCACCGACTTGGCCATGTCAGTGGCCTTGTCCGGGTTCAGCAGGTCCACCAGCTGGTTCTGCGAGCGGTAGGTGTCCCAGAGCGAGAACATCTGGTAGTAGGTGGAATCTGCGCGGTGCACTTGGTCGTCGAAGCCGCGGTAGCGGTTGTCCACATCGGACCCGACCGACGGGTGCAGCAGCGAATGGTAGAGCGCGCTGTAGTACGTGCGCTGGTCCGAGGTGCTGCCGCCGGCCACGCGCATCCGGTTCAGCTCCTCCTGCCAGGTGTTGTGCGCGGCGGTGCGAGCCTTGTCGAACGACTTCGGCTGCTCCGCCCTGCGGTTCAGGCGCGCGCCGTCGATCGATGTGTAGGACAGGCCCACCGAAGTGCCGACCTGCTTGCCCTTGGACGGGTCGAATGTCGCGTAGGCGCCGGCCCGCTTGGTGCCGCGCGACGCGTCGCGCTTGTTCGGGGTGATGGTGCCGTCGGTCCAGGTGCCGAAGCTCGAGAACGTGCGGTCGAACTTGGCACTGAAATAGATCCGGTAGCGCTCCTTGCCGGTCTCACCACAGAAGTTGCCGCCCTGGAGCCAGCCTTCGACAGTGTCATTGCCGACGACGTGGACGTCGCCGGCATAGGTGCTGCCGTTGCTCTCTCCGGTCTCGATGAGCACGTTCTCGGGGCCTGACCCGGCGGGGTATGTGTAGCGGTGCTGGCCGGTTCGCTGTGTCGCGGAGAGCTCGGCCTGGATACCGTTGTCGAACTTCACCCCGTAGTAACCCGGCGCGCGGGTCTCGTTCGCGTGGCTGAACTTCGCACCGTACTGGGCCGGGTCCGATGACGTGACCGCACCGGTGGTCGGCATGAAACGGAAGTTGCCCATCGTCTGGCAGCCGACGCCCGAGAGGTGCGTGTGGCTGAAGCCGAGGATCGTGTCCTGCTTGTAGTCATAGGAGGCGTACTGGTTGAGCTGAGTGTCCGGGCTCAGCTGCACCATGCCGAACGGGACGGTGGCGCCCGGGAAGGTGGTCCCGTCGCCGTTGTTGCCGATCGACGTGTCCACCAGCCTGGTGGGGTCACCGGCGAACTGCGGTCCCCGCTCCTTGGCGTCAGCGACGCCGGGCGTGGCGGATGCCGCGGCCATCGTGGTGGCGAGCAACAGGGCGGCGAACACGCGTTTCCATGGTCTCATCGCGATCCTTCGTGTGACAACGTTGTCAATTCCTGTGATCTTTGCCCTTCAAGTACTGCTCCGTCAATCCGGTTGACCGCAAGGGTCGATTTGCCCCGGCCTCAGCGGGCAGCCTGCCGCAAATCCTGCTGCTACGCGACGATTCGGGAGCCAATTGCGGCAGCCGCACTGCTGGCCGCTGCTGTGGTCAGCGAGCTGCGTGGGGCTCGGCCGGTTCCGCTGTCAGTCCCTCGTAGGCCTCGGCGAGGCCCTTCTGGTTTTCTGCGGCGGATCCGGCGCCGCGGGTGATCCCGCTCTCCAGGCGTGCGGCGAAGTAGACGGCATTGCACATCCACCGCAGTTTGACGAACGCATCGAGATGGACGAGTTCGCCGGAGGCGTCGGGGAGCACGCGCAGGTAGCCGTCCAGAGCCCATGGCAGCAGGTGCGGTTCGTGGCGCGTGATCACTGACAGGCAGCCCAGGTCGTAGAGCAGAGGTGCCTGCATCGCGGCTGACCAGTCGACCAGGCCGTCCAGGCGGTCGGCTCGCTCCTCCCGCAGCCGGAATCCGTCCAGCCCTGGATCGCCGTGGACCACGCCCACGCGCAGCTGCGCGTGGTCCGGGATGTTGCGGGCCTGTTCCAGGGCGCGGGCCGCCGCGGCACGGACCTTCGCCGGCATGGGGATCTCCTGCAGACAGTGATTGGCCCACGGCCACGGCCAAGCGAACCGCTCACCCAGCTCGTCGTCCTCACCCCGCAGTACCAGGTGCGCGCGAGCCAGTGTCTCTCCCACCCGCCGGACGTCCGCCATTGACGCGGTGTCGGGCGGGCGGCCGGGAAGGTATTCGAGCAGCGCGAGAATCCCTTCGGGCAGCTCCACGGCCATGGTCCCGTCCCGCGCCGGAATGGGCGGGCCGCTGGGAAAGCCGTGGGAGGAAGCAGCACGGGCCACGCGCAGTCCTCCGCGGAACGCGTCGGCGTCTCCGGAGTCGGCGAGTTTGGCCACGTACCGGGCGGAGGCGCTGTCCCTGCCGGCCAGATGGACCAGCCAGGTGGTGGAGTTCCAACCGCCCGCAAGGTTTTCGATCGAGGCCACGCGACCGTCCCAGCGAGCGAGCACGGCTCTCAACCGGTCAGTGTCCATGCCTGTTCCTCTCCGGAGGAGCCCGACCCACAACAGTAGTGGGAGCAGGACGCCGGTCAGTTGGCAGCGCGGTGATACCGGTCCTGGGTGATCGCCCGGGACCGGTGGGTCCGGAAGATTCGGGCAAGGCCGTCCGGTTGTTCCTGTACGGCGAAGAATTCCCCGGGGGCTGGTGGAGCGCAGTCACGGCTGGAACGCCGGCCTGTGCGGGGAGCCGGTTGGTCGAGCGAGGTGGCGGACGGAAGCGGCCCGATCGGGGTCGTGTCCACGGCCGAACCGGTTTCCTCAAGGGGATCCTCGCAGCGCGTCGTCTCAGTAGGGTCGGGTCATGGTCAGTGACGGCGTAGTCGTGGATGGGGCGATCCGTGCAGCATGGGATTCGTACCGGGTCCTGGAGAAAAGCACTCCCACCGAGGAGCGCGGGCAGGCGCAGCAGCGGGTCCGGGCCGCGACGGACGCCTACGGGCATGAGGAGGTGTCCCGGGGCACCGTCTTCCTGGTGGGCGTGCTGACCGGATACCTGTTGGTCGAGCAGGACGGTGGTGAGGATCGTCTTGATCCGCTCAGTGATCTGATCCCCGCTGTGATCCGCAGGCTCCCCTCCTTCGAGATGGCCGATCCGGCTCAGGTGCCGATGGTCACCGGTGTTCTCATGGCCGCGGCGATGGGCATGGACACCGTGGCGTGGCGGGATCAGTTCGGACGGATCCCTCCGCAGGAAGCCCTGGTACACACATTCGTGCTGTGGCTGCTGGCTGACCTCTTCGACTCCATGACCGAACAGCCAGGCACCATCGACCGGCGCATGCGGGAGACCTTCGACTCCATGGCCGCCGAACACAGCTGACGCGCTGCGGAGTCCGTCGCTCCGTGTACGGCCTGGTCCGTGCGTGCCCGTGCCCGTACGTGCCCGTGCTGCCCGTCTCGCGTGGGCTGGCACCGCGTCTCGCGCCGTTGCCGAAAAGCCCAGATAGCTCCTCCCCAAGGCCTTGAGGGCCAGGGGGAACCCCCATCCTGGACTCTCCGGCGCCTTGCGATACACGGCACCAGCCCACGCGACCTCATCGGGCGCTCATAGTGCAAGGACCCCTAATGCGACCCGGCGAACCTCGGCGGGTCCCGAGCGGCCCGGTCGTCGTGGGGCTTCGGGGGCCGCGAAGTCCCGTTGCGCCGGTGAACGGAGGGACAGGCTCACAGCCCTGCCCGGAACTCCCGGGCCCGACGATCTTACGAATAACCGTGTCGGACCACGCTTGGAAGGTAGGACAAGTGGAGCCCGTGCATGGGATGCAGGCGCGCAGCCTGGTCTCATCAGTACCCAATCGAACAACATCACATTCGTGAGCGCCAGATCGGTGTCAGCACCCGATACGCGCGAATACCGCCCGATCCCCGAAGTCGGCCACCGGTTCATGGTGCGCACGAAGGAGACATCCGTACGGCCGAGCAGGAGGAAGCGGTACCACGATGGCACTGAGGGTCCATTTCACGGCTGAGGACCTGACCCGGGTGCGGGTGCTCGACGCGCCTGACCCGCTGTGGGAAATCGTCCTCAGCCTGAACCTGCTCTTCGGCGGCCGGGGCCGTGCCGCCTTCGGGAGGCCCTGGTCATCCGGGGCGCGCGATCCTCTGCTGAGCGGTGTGTCCGGACGTCACCTGTCGCTGCTGCGCCATCTGGCCCCACCGGTAGGGGACTTCCCCGACTTCCTCACTCCGCAGAGAACCGATCGCGATCCCGAGACCGCGATCGAGACCATTCTGGGCACGCCCAAGTCCCGTCTCCGGCAGGGCGTTTCGGTACTCCCCACGGTGCCGGCCTCTCTCTGGCCGCTGGCAAACGGGGAAGTGGATGCCCTGCGTGAACTGGGGTCCGCGCTACGTGCCTACTACCGGGCGGCTCTGGCCTGCCGATGGGAACGGATCAGCGCGCTGAGCGCCGCTGACCGGGCTCTGCGGGCGCGCGCGGTCTCCGACCGGGGGATCGACGGACTGCTGGGCAGTCTCCGACCCGCCCTCGGCTGGTCCTCGCCCGTCCTGACAGCGCAATACCCGGTGGACCGCGACCTGTACCTGGACGGGCGAGGGATTCTCCTGATCCCCTCGGTCTTCTGCAGGCGTACTCCCGTCACCCACATCGACGCTGAACTCCCGCCGGTCCTTGTCTATCCGGCGGTGCACCCCGCGGACCTGTGGAACAAGGGCACGGACCAGTCTCTGGCCGCCTTGCTGGGAGCAGGCCGGGCGGCGGTCCTTCATGCCCTCGAGGAGGGCTGCACCACTGGTGAGCTGGCGCGACGGGTCGGCGTCGCGGCGCCCACCGTCAGCCTCCACACCTCTGTCCTGCGGAACGCCGGTCTGATCGTCTCCGTGCGCCACGGCAATCTCGTCCTGCACACTCCCACACCCCTGGGGACAGCGCTCCTCCGCTCGAACTCCTGATGTGCGGCGCGTGTGCGGCCGTTGCCACCGGCCCGGACGGGTGTGTGAGTTGCCGCTACGGGCCGGGGCTGTACTGCGTGCCCGGATCGGCGGTGACAGCAGTCGAGGACGGCCCTCAGGTGACACTGAGCCCCTGCGTATCAGGGCCCGGACCTGGCAGTTTCGGGCTGGGCCGAAATTCCTGGCCCGCGAGGAAGCTCTCATGAAGACTCGGTGTCCCGGCATCCGCACGGGTGCCAGGTAGTACGTCGAAAGGGAGATGCTGTGCACAAGACCGCGAAGTCTGCGGTGGCGCTCATTTTTTCCGCGAGCGCAATCCTGGGTGGCATCGCGAGCGCGGGGCCCGCGAGCGCCGGCTCCACCCCGCCTCCGTTCCCCGTCGCGGCAGACTGCGGTGGTGGTCTCGGGGACGTGGGCACGCACGTGCTCACACTCAAGAACAACACGGTCATGCGCAAGTACAACAACAGCACGGCGCAAGTCGTGGCCACCCTCCGGAAGGGAAAGCGGCTGCACCTTTTCTACTGGGAGCAGAACAACAACTTCAAGCAGGTGTGGGCCGCTCGCGCGTATACGGACAGCGGGAAGTATGTGTGTGGATACGTCTATCCCGACTACATCGCCTGGAACACACACTGGTAGCACGTCACTGGGTCTCACGCTGACCAGCAGGGCGGTGGCGCAGGGAGCGACCACAGCGGTGCCCGCTCCCCGCGCGCGATCCGGCTCAGTCGGCTGCCCGGCCCGGCCACCTGGTGAAGCGCCGCAAACCCCTTCGGGTGGGCTTGAGAGGCGTGTCCTCGGGGGCGGCCGGGCCCTGCGCCGTGGTCAGGGCCGCCGCCGGTGCGCGACTCGGACCCTCCACGTACTGGCTGCCCCGTTCGAGCCGGCTCCGTACCGCCTGGGCCATGGCGCGATGGGACGGCTCCTGCAGGAGGCCCTCCGCGGACAGCCGCTCCCACATGTGCAGCAGTTCCTGTCCCCGCGCCGCCACCTGGCCCTGGTCCCACAGCCGTTGCCACGCCGCGGTGGCACGGGCGACCTCGGGGGCGGCCCGGTTCAGGTCGGTGCGGCAGCGGATACGCGCGACGGTCAGTGCGAGGACGGTGGAGACCATGTACTCCCCGCGCAGATACGCGATGTACGCCTCGATCGCCCGTGCTTCCATGGAGAGTTCGTCCTCCGCGCCCCTGCGCAGAGTCAGGTGCTCCCGCAGCGCGCCGGCGAGGACGAACGCGGCGTGCAGCTCCTCGCGCTGCGCGTGCTGGATGATCCGTTCGACGCGGGCGAGCGGAGGGAACGCCTCTTCCTCCGCAGCGGTTCGCTCGCGTCCGGGCGGCAGGTCCTCCTCCTCGCCGATGGTCCGGCTGGAGCCGTCGGGGTACACCCGAAGCCGCGCCACCTGCTGCACGCTGCGGTCGATGACGGTCGCCGCCACCGGGGCCCCCAGAGTGCGGGCGAACATGGTTATGGCGTCGAGAATCGCCTCGTTGGGCGGCCGCATGCCGCCCATCTCCAGGAGATGACCGTTGATCACCGTCGACCCGTCCTCGGCCACGTATGCGTCGAGACGGATCAGCGGTGGTGCGCTGAGCGCGGGCAGGTTCCCCTCATCACGGGGTATCGGCGAGTGGGACATCGGCTCAGACTCCGGGTCGGACAACGCCGAGGATGGGCATGGAAGCGGCCGGTGCGGTCGTGACCGTGCGTCCGGGCCGTGGGGCGTGGATTATTTGTCCGCCTCCTATGTACATGCCCACGTGCGTGGCGTCGTTGAAGTAGATGATCAGGTCGCCGGGCCGGGCGGACGAGAGGCTGACGCGGGTCAGTCCCTGCCACTGTGCCTGTGAAGTACGGGGGATGGGGTGCCCGGCTGCCGCCCACGCCGTTGAGGTGAGTCCCGAGCAGTCGTACGACGAAGGGCCAACGGCGCCCCACACGTACGGCTTGCCGATCTGAGCCGTGGCGAAGGCGACGGCCTTCCCGGCCGCTCCGCTCACCGCCGTCCCGTGGCCCGCTCCGCTCCCGCCTGCCGAACCGCCGCCCCGCCACTTGGACTTGGCCTCGTCCGTCCGCTGCCTCTCCAACTGGGCCAGCTTACGGGCGTCTTCCTTCTGCAGCCCCGACTCGATCCGCTCGGCCGCGGCGATCTTCTTCTCGATCTTGTCCTTCGCGCCGGCCTTGACCACGCGGGTGCGGTTCAGCTCGCGCAGGTCCTTCGCGGCGGCCTTGGTACGCCCGTCGAGCTCCGCACGGACGGACCTCTGGGTCTTGGAGAAGTTGACTATGCCGAGCATGGCCTGACGGGCCTGGGCGGCCTCGTCCAGAGCGTGGTCGGAATGGTCGCCGAGCAGGAGCTGGAGACCAGTGGAAGAGAGATCGCCCCTGCGGTACTGCGTCCGGGCCGCCGCACCCGCAAGGTCGTGCAGGTTGTTCACCCGGTCCTTGGTGCGGGCGAGGTCATCCTGCAACGACGCCAGCCGTTTCGCTTGCCCGGTCGCCTTCTCGTTGGCGGCGTCGTACGCCTCGGTGGCCACCTCCGCCTGGCGGTAGAGGCCGTCCAGTTCGCGACGGATCTGCTCGACAGACTCGGCGCCCCGCGAGCCGGGGTCGTTCGGAGCCGCGTAACTCGGCCCGGGTATCAGGGCGATCGCGCAGACAAGGGCTACTAGGGAGACCTGGCCTCGCAGGCGTCCTCCGCCGGTCGACACGTTCATCAGCTCCACTTTCAGAGGCCGCGTGCGGGCAGCTCGAACGGACGACCTGCCATCCGGTCGCCACCACGGTCATACGGAGATCTGTTCGACCTATGAACACACTACCCTCACTCGAACGGCGGGTCCGGGTATCCTCGCGCGTGTCAACGTCCCCGCAGGCAACTGGCCCGCCGAACTCGGCCGGTGCCCGGTGCTCTTACGCCGTCCCCACTCCGCCCTGCACCACCGGGAAATCCCGATCCCCCCGTGAGCCCTGCCGTCACCAGCCCGGCCCGGCGATTGCTGTGCGGGCGATCACCGGCAAGGTGCCCTGCGTGTCATCCTGCCGCCTGCGTGCCGCGTTGTCCCGGTCACTCCCGACCGCGGCCGCCGTCCGCCGTACGGCGTATCGGGTGACGTGAGCCGCTCCTTCCGCGCGCCTAACGGTGTGTCCCCCCGGGCTCCACGCAGGCTGAGATCGACCCTTGGAGGCGTCTCATGTCTGTGCCCGCCTGTACACCTCGCCGGATGTCGACTGTCCTAGCCGCTCTGGGTGTGGGTATTCCCGCCCTTGCTCTCGTGTTGTCCGGTACGGCCGCTGCCGCCCCTGACGCACCCGTGCCCTCCCACCCGGGGGATGACTTCGCGGGCTCCCAGATCCTCAGGCATGAGGGCACGAGCAAGAGCGGCGTCACCCTCACCCCAGTCAGGGGCACGGAGGGTGCCGACGTCAGCAGCCACCAGGGCAGCGTCGCATGGGCCTCGCTGCGGAAGTCCGGCGTGAGGTTCACCTACATCAAGGCGACGGAGTCCACCAGTTACAAGAACCCGTCCTTCACGCAGCAGTACAACGGGTCGTACAAAGCCGGCATCATCCGGGGCTCCTACCATTTCGCCACTCCCAACACCTCCAGCGGCGCCGTCCAGGCCCGGTACTTCGTCGCTCATGGCGGTGGCTGGTCCAAGGACGGCAAGACCCTCCCCGGCGCTCTGGACATGGAGTACAACCCTTACGGCGCCACCTGCTACGGACTGAGCCGCCAGGGCATGGTCAATTGGGTCAGGGACTTCGCCAGGACCTACAAGGCGAAGACCGGCCGGGATGTCGTCCTGTACACCTCCACCAGTTGGTGGAAGACCTGTACGGGGAACAACTCCGGTTTCAGCAGGACCAATCCGCTGTGGGTGCCGCACTACGGTTCGACCGTCGGGGCCTTGCCAGCGGGCTGGAAGTACCAGACCGTATGGCAGTACACGTCCAAGGGCGCGACGGTCGGCGACCACAACCGGTTCAACGGGAGTCTCGCCCGCCTGAAGGCCCTCGCAAACGGCTGACCGGCCTTCTCGCAACACGGCAACACGGCAACACGGCAACACGGCAACACGGCGACACCGAAGCGCGGACGGCCCCTGCCGGATTCCGTACGTCTCAACGAGCTTCGGAAGCGAGTCCGGAGCTGACAGCGGTCACGGGGCCCTGCCGGGAGTCGGTACGGCTGGTGCTGTCAGCCGGCTGCCGTCACTTGCTGGGGAGTGACGAGACAGAAGGGGTGGCCCACGGGGTCGGCGTACACCCGGTATCCGATGGGTTTGTCCGACCCGTCGAGGAGAGTGGCGCCCAGCGCGAGTACCTGTGCTTCGGCCACGTCCAGATCGCTGACCATGACATCGACGTGCATCTGCTGAGGCCGCTCCGGGTTGGACCACTGCGGCCGTCCGAAGTCCTCGACCTTCTGGAATGCCACGACTTCCGCACCCGTCGGGCTGCCGAGCACCACGAAATCGGGAGCGTCCTCCAGCCGCGAGAGCGACAGGAGCTTCTCGTAGAAGGCGGCGAGCTCCGATGGGTCGGGGCAGTCGATGACCGTGGCGTACAGATGTCCGATCACTGCGCCTACTGTGCCGGGCGACGCCGGGAATCGCCACTGTTCTGCGGCTGGTCGGGCTGAGCCCGGATCCACCGGCTTGATTCCCGGTTGATCGTTTCGGGGTCGTGCCGGCCGTGTTGGGGCTGAGTTGCGGATTCGGGCATGGGGCGGCCGCTGGTCTGCCCAGCTCTTCCACTCTGGCCACAGGTCTCGGGCCCTTTCGGGCAGGTCGGTCAGGGAGTGTCAGAGGGCCGGTGGTGCATGCACCATGCTGAACAGTTGGGTGAAGTCCTCGCTCCAGGGCCAGCGCGCGGGCAGGTGCAGGGTGAAGCGGGCCAGGCGGGCGGGCACGTTGATCAGGCGATCACGGATGGTGGCGGTGGTCGCCCTGGCAAGGAACGCGGAGGCCAGGGCGCCAGCGGCGCGGGTCAGGTTGTGTGCCAGGCCGCCAGGCCGCCAGGCCGCCAGGGCGAGCCACGCGGCATTGGTCTGGAAATGGCCGGACGGCGCGTGGGCGAAGCCGCTGTTCGTGCAGGAACCGGCGGGCCACGGCATGCAGTTGCTTCACATGCCCGTGGGTGAAGGAGCGCAGGAACGACCCCAACGTAGACGGGGCCCGCACTCCGGAGAACAGGCGGCCCATGGCGCCGTGCCGCAGCCGGTCCATGTCGTCGATGCTGTCGGCGCCCGCGGCCATGCCGCCCACCAGCGACATCAGTTTCGCCGCTGGGAAGGCGCCGGTGCCGTCCTGCGAATCGGGCAGCCGGACGTGCTCGCCGGCCAGCTTGGGCAGACCGCACCGCTCGGCCAGCCGCACCACCGGCTCCAGCCCGCCGTACGCGATCAGGTTCGGATCATCGAACGCGGATGAGACTGCCGCCGCGGCATGGGAACTTTGCATCTCGGAAGTGCCTTGCCGATCGTGCCTGATGTGGTCCTAGACAAACCACATCATCGCAGGTCGCAAGGCACTTCTTCGTTTCTGGGTGAACCATCCACCGGCATCGAGCCGGGGTGATCCGCACTCAGCGCACCAGGCAAGGGGGGTTCTGACAGTGCCTGTATCACCAGGGTCTCCCCGACGTTCCAAACCCCTGTCAACCTGGCGTGGGTCGAAAGCGCCGACAGCACTCCATGGAAACGCGCTGCAGCTTTACCTCCATCAGCTCGAAGCAGCTGCTGACCCGAGTGCGTGACCGTGTCGGCGCATTCTGATACGACAGAAGGAACGGATACCAATGACGGAAAACCAATTCACCACTCACACAGAACTTTTCGATCTGAGTGGGAAGTACGCACTTGTCACTGGCGGCACCAAGGGCATTGGGATGATGATAGCGCGCGGCCTTCTCCAGGCGGGCGCCCGCGTTGTCATCAGCTCACGCGACGCAGACACGTGCGCGGAGGCACAGCAGCTGCTATCCGAATTCGGCGACGTCCAAGCAATTCCCGCCGACCTGTCCAGGCACGACGAGTGCCAGCGCCTCGCTGATCTTGTCCAGGCCGACTCGGAACGCCTGGACATCCTCGTCAACAACGCGGGAGCGATGCGTAGCGAGCCGCTGGAGACGTTTCCGGACGAGGCCTGGGATGCAGTGCTCGACCTCAACCTCAAGTCGCCGTTCTGGCTGGTGCAGGCACTGCTCCCGGCACTTCGTAAGGCGGGCACCGCCGATGATCCGGCACGGATCATCAACATCGGCAGTATCGCCGCCATCCACGTCGCCCAGGCGCCCACCTACTCGTACGCCAGCAGCAAAGCGGCACTCCACCAACTCACCAGAGTGCTTGCCCGGGAGCTGGGCCCACAGCACGTCACGGTGAACGCGGTAGCACCGGGAGTCTTCCCGTCGCAGATGATGGGGGCCACGCTCGATGCCATCGGCGACAAGATCGCGGCGGCTGCCCCACTGCGCCGGCTCGGCCGCGACGACGACATGGCGGGTATCGCCGTGTTTCTCGCCAGCCGGGCTGGGGCCTACCTCACGGGTGCCATCATCCCGGTAGATGGCGGCACCGCGACGACTGCAACGGGTACTCCCCCCGTCGTGGGCCACTGACCAGTACGGCTGAACTGGCCTATTGTAGGGAGATGGCCACGATGGATCCACGCACCGAGATCCGGGAGTTTCTCAGCTCGCGTCGCGCCCGCATCGCACCCGAGCAGGCGGGCCTGCCCGCTTACGGCGGCAACCGCCGGGTCAAAGGTCTGCGCCGCGAGGAGGTCGCGCTCCTGGCGGGGGTATCGGTCGACTACTACGTGCGCATGGAGCGCGGCAGCCTCGCCGGTGCCTCCGACGGCGTGCTCGAGGCTTTGGCCTCTGCCTTGCAGCTCGACGAAGCCGAGCGCGACCACCTGTTCCACCTCGCGCGCCAATCCAGGGCGCCCCGCAGCCCACGCCGGCGCAGGCCTGCCGTGACGGTGCGCTCGACACTGCAGCAGGTGCTCGAAGCCATCTCCGATGCGCCGGCCTGGATCGGTAACGGCCGTTATGACGTGCTCGCTATGAATCAACTCGCTCGCGCGCTGTATTCACCGGTGCTGGCCGACCCGCGACGACCCGCGAACACAGCGCGGTTCGTCTATCTGAACCCTGAGGCGGCCCGGGATCTCTTCGTCGATTACGACCAAGTTGCCGGGGCCGTGGCCGCGAAGCTACGCATGGAAGCCGGTCGCAATCCGCACGACAAGGAGCTGATTGCCCTAGTCGGCGAACTGTCAACGTGCAGTGAGCTATTTCGGCAGCGGTGGGCATCGCAGGACGTGCGGCTGCACCGGTCCGGCCGCAAGCGTATGCACCATCCGATCGTGGGCCAACTCGACTTGGACGTCGAATCCCTGGAACTGCCCGCGGAACCCGGCCTGCACCTCAACATCTACACCGCACCCGCGGGCACACCGACCGCCGACAAATTGGCGCTCCTGGCGTCGTGGGCGGCCACCCAACAGACGCTGGCGACCGAACTCGAACCACACAACGGATAGTCCAACCCCTTCAGCCGTACTAGGGTCCATCTCCCCGACCAGCGCGGGCAGACTGCACCGCTCGGCCAGCCGCACCACCGGCTCCAGCCCGCAGTACGCGATCAGGTTCGGATCACCGAACGCGGATGAGACTGCCGCCGCGGCATGGGGAGATTGCATCTCCGAAGTGCCTTGTCGACCACCAGTTCCGCGTTCTCGCCGGTCATGCCGGGGGCCTTGCGGCCCCGGCGGGGCGAGCCCTGTCGGCCCGCGCGCCAGGCTCCGGGTCTATCGGGTCGCGGCGCCTCGGAGCCGAGAATCACAACGAGGATCAGGGAAGGTTTCACCCAAATTGATCTCCCTCACGGGGGTAATGGGGCGGTGGCCAACGGCCACCCCATTACCCGTCAGGTCGAATCCGTCCCTTTCCTGCGAGCTCGCAGTCGATCGTGAGTAAACCTCATTGGGCTCCGGGAACTCGACGGCTGGCGACAGGCGCGTCTTCCCGTTGTCTCCGTAGTGGTAATAGAGGCCGAATTCGCCCGGACCGGAGAATCGGGGGCGACTGGGACCAGCACATGTCGTAAGTCAGGGCCCGCTCGGCCCCGTTGCCCGACGACCTTGCAGCGCTCCTCGATCAGGTGGGGGAGCGCCTCGTTGCTCTTGCTGCTGATGTGCCACTGGCTGCGCTGAGAGCGGTGGCCGCCCTGGAGCGAAGAACCCGCGAGGCCGGGGGAGATGGCGGCCCAGTATGTGCGGGCCGACGCGGTCTCGAACGAGGCCGTCGCAGAAGCCCTGGGACTGACGAGGAAGGCGCCCGCTCACGTCTGTTCCAGTACACCCACCGCCGTGAACCCGTGGCAGCGCGGATGCTGCGCCGCGCAGGGCGGGCGCGCCCGCGGCGGTCTCCGACGTGGTTCTGTGTGCAGGGTTCAGCTATCTCCACCGTGTTCCACGGGTAACGTGGTGGCATGGGCCTAGCGATGCGTGTGATCGAAATTGAGTGCTCTGATCCTCTGGAGTTGGGCAAGTTCTGGAGCGGCGTATTGAAAGCTCCGATCGGCCCCGGTACAGACGGCGTCCATATTGCGTCGCCCGGTGACGAACACTCGATGTCGCTCTACCTTGTCGAAGAGCGGGCCTCTGACCGGCCGCGAAACCGGGTGCGGCTGTGGCTGAATCCCATGCAAGGGTCGCTCGCAGACGAGGTTTCCAGGCTGACGGGGCTCGGGGCGGTTGTCATCGAAAAGCGTTGGGCTATGGAAAGTTACAGTCTTGGCGTGGTTGTAATGGCCGATCCTGAAGGTAACGAGTTTTGCATTGAGTCCAGCGACCGTGAGGTTTCCGAGGTGGTTAAGCGGCTCGAAGGCGATTCCGATGGTCCGGATGGATCGACGGCCGAGGGCCTCAGCGATCGGGTTTCCGAGTCGTTCTCCGGGATTAAGCGGTAAGCAAGTACGTGAGGTCCGGCTCCTCGTGGAAGGAGCTGGACCCCACGTCGTGGTGGCTAACCGCAGTAGACGGTCTCCTTCTTGCTGTGCAGAATCTTCGAGGCGTGCTGGCCCTTGTACTCAACCTGAAGTATGTATTCGGTGTAGTACACGACCTTGAACACCAGGTTTGAGCACTTGTGCGTGGGTCCCAGGGTCTTCTTGCAGGATCCCCAGCCGCCGTCCTTGTGGGCGATAGTGCTCACGCCCTTCATGATGCTCACTTGAAGACGGCACGAGCCTGGCTTCGGCGTCGTACACATCTTGATCCTGCCGACCGACCATTGCTGCTCGTCAACCCACGACCCAACCCTTAGGTAATGGCAGCAACTTAACAAGCGCATCCACGCTAAATGATCAACCAGTTAATGGGCGGCAATCGCGACACGGCACAGATTGATCACTATTGAGGGTAATTCGCCAATGCCTCGCGTGCGCTAGGTATGGGCGCCCTGGCTGTAGAAGTCGAGTCGCGGGTGGCGGAATGCGCCCCTAATCCATATTTACTCGTTTGTGTGATGTGGCCGGAAGATCTGCTCGTTACGGGTGGCGCAGCACGCCGAGGGGCACGGAGGTCGCCGCGCCACGCCGTGGCGACGGAAGGGCTTGACCCGTCGGGTGGCTTTATCGATGCCTACGACGTGAACAGAGCCAGCCGGGCGTCCCGACCTGTTGAGCCCGTCCCCCCGCGTGAGCTGAACGTCGATAGTCCGAAGTTCAGAAGGGTGCACCCCCCTACATGCCGCGGCTCAGGATCAGCGCGCCCAGAGTGAGTTGTACACCCCACTGCAGCACCACGACCGCGGCCCTGGCCCGCACCCACCGGGGCCAGGGCCACTCCAGCGCCAGGAGACCGGCTGCGACGGCAACCCAGAAGCACACGTAGAGAGCCGAACCTGGGACCGTAGAGCACCGCTCGCTGTACTCAATGCAGTCAGTGCCACGAGCGGTGGCGAGTACGGCGACCCACGCACCGACGGTAATCGGCACGAGCAGAACGAGCCCGGCGACGCAGTACCTGGTGACGGGGCGAGGCGGGGCAGGCTGTGGAGCAGCAGACAGTTGCGGGGCGGAGTTCATGTCCTTATCCCAGCGCGTCCGCCCGCATCCGTTAATCCGTCCCCGCACTCAGCCCCTCTGAGCAGCCATGCTCACGCCGCGCGAAGCATCACATGTCAGTGTTGAACGCGGCCGGACACGCCATTCCGCTTCCAGCTCCGGGCGTCGCACCTTCCGCTTGACGGCTTCCTCGGTCTCCAGCTGCGCTGACCACATCACGGGTGCGGAGGATCAGCAATGGGACCCTGGCACGGAGGATGGGGGCATGCGAATCGACGTGCTCGGTGTGGTGCAGGCCTTCCACGACGACGGCAGTCCGGTTGACCTGGGCGGACCCCGCCATCGTGAGGTACTCGCCCGGCTCGTCGTCGCCGAGGGACGGATGGTCACCACCGACAGCCTTGTCAATGACCTGTGGAGCGATCCGCCTGCCCGCGCCGTTGGTGCTTTGCGTACGTTTGTCGCCGCGCTGCGCCGAGCACTTGAACCCGACCGGCCGCCCCGCAATTCGCCGCGCGTACTCGTCACCGAAGGTCCCGGCTACGCGCTGCGCCTGCCACGCGAGGACGTGGACGTCCATCGGTTCCAGGACACCCTGGCCCGAGTCCGGCGCAACCCCGCCGCGGTGACCGACCTCGGCACGGTACTCGCGGACTGGCGTGGACCCGCCTACGCCGATGTGACCGGCTCCGCATGGGCGCAGCGCGAGCGGACCCGGCTGGAGGAGCTGAGGCTGGAGGGGGTGGAACTGCGCGCCCGCATCCTCCTTGACTCCGGGGAAGGGGCGGATCTCGTCGCCGAACTGGGTGCCCATGTCACCGAACATCCGTGGCGCGAGCCGGCCTGGGGGCTGCTTGCCCGCGCGCTGTACCGCGCGGGCCGCCAGGCCGATGCGCTTGCCACCCTCCGCCGTGCCCGCGCGATGCTCGTTGACCAACTCGGGCTCGACCCCGGTGGCGACCTTCAGCGCCTGGAGGCGGACATTCTCAATGGGTCCGCGCCCCTCGAAGGAGCACGCACCGCGTGGACCGGCCCTGGTGTCCGGCTCGGCCCGCGCACCACCGTGGATCTGGCCCGCACCCTCGCACTGGCGGGCGGCGACGCCCTCGTCCGATCGCGGCGCGACCGCCTCGCCGCCGTCCAGGCGGCGGAACGCACGGGAGACCTCTCCCTGACCGCCCGGATCATCGGCGCCTACGACGTGCCCGCCATCTGGAATCGGGCCGACGACCCCGAGCAGTCCCGCGCCGTCGTCGCGGCTGCCGAGCGCACGCTCACCGGGCTCGGCCCAGACGGCCCCGCCGACCTGCGCGCCCGCCTCCTGGCCACGGTCGCCGTTGAGAGCCGCAGCGCCGATCTGTCCGGGACCGAGCTGAAGCGCGCGCAGCAGGCGGCGCGTCAGGCCGAAGCGCTGGCACGGGACCTGGCCGATCCCGCCCTGTTGGCGTTCGCCCTCAACGGGGTGTACCTGCAGTCCTTCAGCAGCCCCGGGCTCGCGGCGGTACGGGACCGGATCGGCGCCGAGATCCTCGACTTGTCCACCCGGCACGAGCTGCCGAACTTCGCAGTACTCGGTCGACTCGTCCGCCTGCAATCCGCCTCGGCCCTCGGTGACCTCGACGCCGCGACCTCGCACGCCAAGGCAGCCGAACAGCTCGCCGCCACCACCGAGGCGCCCCTCGTCTCCGTCCTCACCGGGTGGTTCCGGGCACGGGCCACGGCCGCCCGCAGCGCCGAACCCGGCGGACCGGCCGCCGCCACGGCCGCAGCGCACTACCGCGCTGCCGAGGATGCCCTCCGGACGGCCGGAATGCCGGGGCTGCACCGCGGCCTGTTCCCGCTCGCCCTACTGGGGCTGCGCCTGCTGCACGACCGGCCCGCGCCCACGGACCCGCACCTCGACTGGGGCCCGTACCGACCCTGGGCGCGCCCCCTCGTACTGCTCGCCCAGGACCGGGGCGAGCAGGCCCGTACCGCCCTCGCTGCGGCACCCGAACCACCGCGTGACCACATGCAGGAGGCGCTGTGGTGCCTGACCGCCCGCGCTGCCGTACGCCTCGGTGAGCGCGGAATCGCCGCGCACGCCGCGGCTGCCCTGCGTGATGCGTGTGCAGAACATGCCGGCGCCGCTAGCGGAATGCTGACCCTGGGCCCCGTGGCGCGCTACCTGGCTGAGGCGCAGGCATGCGCCGGGGCGGGGTAAGCGACTGCAATACGCGAACCCCGAGCCCGTGGCGATCCACTGCCCGTAAGCGTTCGCTTCTCATGAATGAACAGTTGAGACAGTTGTGTCACTCACGTCGTGCGCGGTGACCCTCCGTACCGGAATGCCGTCCGGCGGAAGCATCGGGCGGAGTCGGCCATACGCATTGGTCCGGGCCTCCGCCGTACGCCGGACACCACGACCCGTGAGGCGAAGAAAAATGGACAGAGATTACGTGGCCATGCAGCGGAGCGTCCCCGGCAGCCACGGGGTCAACGCGCCGGCACGCTCCTGAATGCAGGCACGGAGAGGAGCGGCCCCGCAGGCGAGGCGGCGCCACCCTGAGAGCCCAGGCCTGGCAATCCGCCTGTCCGGCCCTCCGAATGGGGCGGCGGGACGCTCTCAGCACACACCAAGGTGTCGAATCCCGGTTCGTCCCTGGCCAGTAGAGCAGTACCCGCACACCGGGATCCGGCGAACCTCGTCGGCAGATTCAGCCGGTCGGCGCAGTCCCATCCCCGGCCGACTGCAGATCGGTGACTGTCACAATCCCGCGCTGGACAGGGAAAGCTGCACAACAACGTGGGGCAATAGCTACTGGGATGAGTCCGCGAAGGCGGCGAACCAGCTCAGCATCTCGGGGTGAGTGATGGAACCTGCGCTGCTCACCTCGGCGATGTCGGCACCCTGGATGATCCGCTTGACCGGAACCTCCAGCCGCTTGCCCGTGAGTGTGCGCGGCAACGCCGGCACCTCCGTGATGACGTCCGGCACATGGCGGGGGGAGAGTTCACCGCGAATTGCCCCGGCGATCAGTGCACCGAGCCCGTCATCGAGAGTCGCGCCGTCCGCGAGGACCACGAACAGCGGCATGAAGTACCGGCCATCCGGCATCTCCGCCCCGATCACCAGGCTGTCGGCCACCTCGGGGAACTGCTCCACGACGGCGTAGATGTCGGCCGAGCCCATCCGGACGCCCATGCGGTTGAGCGTCGAGTCCGAACGCCCCGCCACCACTACTGTCAGGTCCTGGTCGACCGTGACCCAGTC
The DNA here is from genome assembly GCF_045161865.1 of Streptomyces sp. NBC_00859. Classification (NCBI taxonomy): domain Bacteria; kingdom Bacillati; phylum Actinomycetota; class Actinomycetes; order Kitasatosporales; family Streptomycetaceae; genus Streptomyces; species Streptomyces sp. NBC_00859. The sequence continues at coordinate 6,948,245 of NZ_CP108826.1, forward strand.
GCCGTGCCGCCAGACGCCCGGGTACATGTCGAAGTAGCTAGCCCGGTAGCGCGAGCCGTCCGGGTCGTCAACGAAGTGCAGGGGCATCGACGGCAGCGGTGCGGTCACCACAAGCTCGCCCTGCTCACCGACGAGCGGCCGACCCGAGGGGTCCCAGGCGTCCAGGGCGACGCCGAGGGCCGGGCATTGGATCCGGCCTGCCCGTACCGGAAGCAGGGCGCTGCCGCCTGCGAGTACCGAGCAGATGTCGGTGCCGCCGCAGACCGACTGCAGCCAGACCCCGGGACCGAGGCGGTTCTGGGCCCAGTGCCAGGTACTCGGGGGCAGCGAAGAGCCGGTCTGGAGGACGGTGCGCAGCGCGCTCAGGCCGAGCTCGGCCGCCGGATGTGCGTCGGCTTTCTCACCCGAGATCAGATAGGCCGCCCCCACACCGACCACACTCGCGCGGGTCTGCTCGGCGACCCTCCAGACTCCGTTGACGTCGGGCTGGGTGGGGCTGCCGTCGTAGAGGATGATCGTCGAGCCGTGCATCAGGCCCGCGACCATGAGGTTCCAGACCATCCAGCTGGTCGAGGTGTGGAAGAAATAGCGGTCGTGGGCGCGAAGGTCGGCGCCCAGACCGAGCGCCTTGAGCAGCTCGACGACGATGCCCCCGTGGCTCTGCACGATCCCCTTGGGCAGTCCGGTGGTGCCTGAGGACCACAGGATCCACAGCGGGTGGTTGAAGGGGACGTCGGCGAAGACCAAGGGGGCGTCCTGCTCGAGCAGGACGGACCAGGTGTGCTGTGCCACGTCGTCGCGGGTCGTCCAGCTGGCCTCGGCCGAGGACGGCCGCAGGTGTCCGACGGTCACCAGATGCCGCAGTGTGGGCAGCCCGGCCGCGATCTCCTCGACTGCGGGGAGCCGGTCGTACTCCTTGCCTCCGTGGCGGTAGCCGTCCACGGCGAGCAGGACCGTCGGGCGGGCCTGGCGCAGCCGCGCCAGCACGCTGGGTGTACCGAAGTCAGGTGAGCACACGGTCCACACTGCGCCCACCGCAGCGGCCGCCAGGACCGCGACCACGGCGTGCGGGGTGTTCGGGAGATAGCCGGCGATCGTGTCGCCGGGCTCCACTCCCATCCGCCGCAACGAGGCGGCCAGCGCCGCGACTTCGCGGCCCAGCTGCGTCCAGGTGGTCTCCACCGGTACGCCGCCCTCGCCGAGGCTGATCAGGGCCGGGCGCTCATCGGACGCATGGGCGAGACAGCGCTCGGCGAAGTTCAGACGTGCGCCCGGGAACCAGGAGGCGCCCGGCATCGAAGCGTCCGCGAGTACCTCGTCGTACGGGGAACAGGCGTCCAGGCCGTAGTAGTCCCACAGCGCTGACCAGAACCCCAGAACATCGGTGGTGCTCCACCGCCACAGTGCCGTGTAGTCGGCGAATCGCAGTTCCCGGGTTCTGTCCAGCCAGCGCATGAAGTCTGCGACGTTGGAGGCCTCTGCCTGGGCTTGGGTCGGGGACCACAGCACGTCGGTGGCATGATTCATCGCTGTTTCCTTGACACGTAGTTGGAGTGGGGCCGCTGCGGGCTTCAGCCCTGTTCGATCTCCCGTATGAGTTCCTCGGCCTGCGGCCACGGTCCGTAGCCAGAGGCCGGGTTGAGATGCCCGACCTTGCCGAGCCGGACAAGACGGCTGCCCCAGCACTCGGCGAGCCGGGCGATGCGCACCGCACTGCCCAGCGAGTCGTCGCTGCTCGCCGCGACGACGCTGGGAAACGGCAACACCGTCCGCGGGGTGGGCGTCCAGCCGTTGCTGCTGAGCACATCGGGGGTCGGGTGACCCTCCGGTAGTGGTGTGTCGAAGTCCGGAGGGGTCGCCAGCAGTGCGCCCACTACCGGACGGCTGCTGCTCCGTGCCCAGTGCACGGTGGTCATCACGCCGGCACTGTGGGCGACCAGCACCACCGGACCGGAGACTGCCGCGACCACCGACTCCAACGCTGCGACCCGTGCCGCGCGATCGAGTTGATTCACCGTCAGGGGCGGGACGGTGTGCACCGTACGCCCGGTGGCAGTGAGCCGTTCGGCCAGGATGGTCTGCCAGTGCTCGGGGACGTGGTCGCGCAGTCCTGGTACGACCACGATCGAGGCCTCGGTGTGGGTGTTCATGGGGTCACTGCCCTTGTTCGGGTGGCCGCGGGGGTGGCCCGTGCGGCCAGTCGGATGATGTCGCGGTCGTAGTGTCGGCGCCCGACGACGAAGGCCAGCGCGGCAACCGCCGCGATCAGCGGCATCAGCCGCAGCGCACCGAGCAGGCCGAGGTGGTCCGCGGCCATGCCGGTCACCGCGGATCCCGGGGCCAGCCCGAGCAGGCTGTTGGCCAGCGTGAGAGTGCCGAAGGCCGTACCGGAGATGGCTCCGGGGGTCAGGTTGGCCACCATCGCGGCGGCCGGGCCCGCGGTCGCTCCCGACACCAGGGCCCCTCCCGCCAGTAGGAGCATCTGTGCCGTGCCGGTCGGTGCGCCGAAGGCGGCCGACAGCAGGACGAGGGACAGGAGGCTGCAGACGATCGCCGTGGCCCACTTTCGGATGTGGAGCGTCCGGCCCATGCGGTCGGCGACGACGCCGCCGAGGACCATGCCGATCCCGATGAGCAGCGCGAACAGTCCTGCTGCAACGCCCGCCTTGGCGGTGGACATGTGGTAATAGCGGTTGAAGAAGCTGGGCAGCCAGGCCAGCAGCGCCCCGGGTATGAACAGTTGGAGGCCGCTGCCGACATAGGCGCTGACCACCGAGACCGAGGAGAAGAGCTGCGGCAGGAGGAACCGCAGCGGGGCCGGGGCACGCTCCTCGCGGCGGTCGCCGGTGGCATCCCGCCGCGGGGCGAGCCGCTTCTCGGTCACCACTACGGCGAAGGTGGTGGCCAGGGCGAGTCCGAAGAACCCCATGATGCCGAACGCCCAGCGCCAGCCGAAGTGCTGTGCGATCACGCCGCTGACTGCCACGCCCAGCACCGAGCCGAACGAGCCTCCCCCCATGAACGCCCCGGAGAGGGTGGCCCGGAGGCGGGCCGGGAAGACGCTGACGACGAGCGCGATACCGACGCTGCCGTACGCGGCCTCACCGATACCGACGAACAGCCGGCCGAGGAACATCTGCCCGTAGCCGGCCGCCACCGCGCAGGCGAGGGTGGCCAGGCTCCACGCCACCGCGGCGAGCACCAGGCTGCGTACCCGGCCCCAGCGGTCCGCCAGGAGGGACATCGGGAAGGTCAGGACGCCGACCGCCAGGGCCACGATGCCGCTGAGCGAACCCAGCTTCGCGTCGGTGAGGCCCCAGTCTGCCTTCAACAGCGGAAAGACGGCATTGAGCACCTGCCGCGACATGTAGTCGGACAGCAGCAGCCCGAAACTCAGGGCGAAGACGATCCAGGCGTAGCGCCGGGAGACGGCCGGTGCGGGCGAACCGGTCCCGGGCGCCGGATCCGCAGTGGCGGGAAGACCCATCGGTACCACCTCTTCCGATCCTGGTCCGCGTCTCAGAAGGGCCGGTCTCCGACGATTCCGGTGCGCTCCATCTTGCGGACGGCCGGCCAGTAGTCCTGGACGGCGTAGTGCTGCGTGGAGCGGTTGTCCCAGATGGCGAAGCTGTTCGGCTGCCAGCGCCAGCGGACCTGGTACTCGGGCACCGATGCCTGGCTGAGCAGATAGGTCAGCAGGTTGCTCGCCCCCGGCGCGTAGTCGATGCCGAAGCGCACGTTCCGCGGTGTGTGGTAGTTGGTGAAATGCGTGGTGAAACTGTTGACGAAGAGGATCTCCTCGCCCGTCTCCGGGTGGGTCCGCACCACGGGGTGCTCCGCGTCCGGGTACTGGGCCTTCAGGGCGTGGCGCCGCTCCTCGGGCATCACCGCGCCGAACGACGCCTCGATGCTGTGCCGGGCCCGCAGACCCCGGATCTGCGTCTTGATGTGCTCAGGCAGCCTGCGGTACGCCTCGGCCATGTTGATCCAGATGGTGTCCCCGCCCACCGGCGGTGACTCAACACAGCGCAGTACGGCGCCCATCGGCGGGTTCTCCCGCCATGTCGCGTCGGTGTGCAGGGCGTTCTCGTAGTGGTCGGGCGCACTGTCAAGGTCCTTGTAGATGCGGACCAGCCCGGGATACTCGGGGTCGCTGCCGGCCACCGGGTGATCCTCCAGCGGGCCGAACCGGGTGCCGAGGGCGACGTGCTCGGCGCGGGTGATGTTCTGGTCCCGCAGGAACAGCACCTTGTACTTCAGGAGCAGTTCCCGGAGCTCCGCGAACAGGTCGTCGTCATGCGCGGCGTCCGCGAGGCTCACCCCGGACAGCTCGGCCCCGATGGTGCAGGTCAGTGGCTCGGCCTTGATCGAGTGACGGACTTCCGGCCGGACAAGAGCCGGGGCGGCCGGGCTCGGGGTGTTGGTCTGGGTCATGGTGGTACCTCCTGTGCAGGCTCGTGATCGGTGTGGTGTTCGGCGGCGCTGAGGGCACCCGGCTGGGGCTGAGCGGTGCCTGGGCGGTGGTCAGACGACGAAGACGGAGGACCCCGTCGTCCGGCCGCTCTCCAAGTCCCGGTGCGCCTGGGGCGCGTCCTTGAGGGAGTAACGCTGATTGATCTCGATCTTGATGCGCCCCGAGACGACATGTCCGAACAGTTCACCGGCCAGTTCCGCGCGCTCCGCCGGATCGGCTATGTAGTCGGCCAGCGCCGGGCGGGTCACGAAGACCGATCCGTGCATCGCCAGCTGCGGAGCGTCGATCGGCGGCACGGGGCCGGAGGAAGTGCCGAAGCACACCAGCAGGCCACGCCGCCGCAACGAGGCGAGCGAACCGGCGTAGGTGGTCGCTCCGACGCTGTCGAACACCACGGGCACGCCCGCGCCACCGGTCAGCTCGCGCACCCGCTCGGCCACGTTCTCCCGCCGGTAGTACACGATGTGGTCGCAGCCGTGGGCGCGAGCGAGCTCCGCTTTGTCCTCGGTGGACACCGTGCCGATCACGGTGAGGCCCAGAAGCTTGGCCCACTGGCAGACGATGAGGCCCACGCCGCCTGCCGCCGCGTGCAGCAGTACGGTGTCGCCGGGCTTCAGCGGGTGGATCCTGCGCAGCAGGTACGAGGAGGTGAGGCCTCGCATGGTCATCGCGGCGGCCGTCTCGGAGCTGATCCCGTCCGGCAGCTTGATCAGCGAACCTGTGGGCATGACCCGTTCGGTGCTGTAGGCCCCGAGCGGGCTGCCGGTGTAGGTCACCCGGTCGCCCTCGGTGAAGCCGGTCACGCCCTGGCCGACCGCCTCGATCACGCCCGCGGCCTCCACGCCGAGCCCGGCGGGCAGCGGGGCCGGATAGAGCCCGGTGCGGAAGTAGGTGTCGGCGAAGTTCAGCCCGACCGCTTCGTGGCGGATCCGCACCTCGCCGGGTCCGGGGTCTTTGACGGTGACCTCCTCCCAGCGCAGTACCTCGGGCCCGCCGGTCTCGTGGAAGCGGATGATGTGTGCCACGGAGAACTCCAGTGCTGTCTTGGGGGCGATGGCGCCCGCGGGAGCCCCCAGGGGACTCCCGCGGCTGCCGCCAGTGCATGGGGCGGAGAGGATCAGGCCTTGGGGTCGCGCAGCATGAATCCACGCTGCCCCGGGCGCCGGTTCGGCACCATGCCGAGCTGCGCGAGGGTCTCGTCGGCATCCGTGTAGTACTCGCCGAGCCGGTAGATCTTCCTGGCTTCGAGCCCGGTCGCGATGGAACGGCCGACGCTCTTCGAGATCCTGACCATCTGCTCCACCTGTGCGACAGAGGTCATGCGTTCGCCCTTGCGGCCCCACAGGTTGTCCTCGTTACCGACCCGCACATGGGCGCCGAGCGCGATCCCGACCGTGTTCATCGGTGCCACGGCGCGCATCGAACTCTCGATGGTGAGGACGGCGCCGTCCGGGCTACGGCGGATGAACTCGATCAGATCGGCAGGGTGCCGGCCGGCGAAACCGCCACCGATCGCCACGTAGTTGAGGACCAGCGGACCGGTGTGGATCCCGGCCCTGATCAACCGCTCCACGGTCTCCAGCTGCGCCAGCGTGGCGAGTTGGAAGTGCGGCTGGATGCCCTTCGCTTGCAGCCGCTTGAGGTGCTCCAGGTAGAAGTCCGGTCCGGCCTCAACGACCATGTCGCGGTACGCCGTGTACATCGCTGGGTTCGCGATCGACGTTCCCTGAAGGTCGTCGTCGGTCATGATCTCGACGATGTTCATCTGGCTGGTGTTGATGGCGATCGTCACCTGGTCGGGCTTGGGATCGAGATCGGCCAGCAGGTGGCGGGTGTCGTAGCTGAGCCACTTCGCCTCGTCCCCCTCGCCCTCAGGGGCGAAGGAGATCGATCCGCCGATCTGCAGGACCATGTCCGGCACGGCCTCGCGCAGCCGGCCGATCAGCTCGTTGAACATGGACATCCGCTTGGAGCCGTGGCCGTCGAGCTCGCGCACATGGATGTGCAGCACAGTGGCGCCGGCGTTGTAGCAGTCGACGGCGGCCTGGACGTGCTCCTCCATGCTGAGGGGGAGGTCGTCGGCGTCACCGGGCAGCCACTCGGGTCCGTAGGGCGCCACCTGGATGACCAGCGGTTCCTGGTTCTCGGGGTAGAGCGAGTCGTCGTGGAAGTGCACGGTCCGTCTCCTTCGTCGGTTGGGTGGGGCCCGCCCTGCGTCCGGCGGGCCGGGACCGCACGAGCCCGGTGGCGAGGACGGGTGCGAGGCCGTGACGACCCCGGCCCGCGCATCGGTGGCTCGGCTGGGAAGCAGTACCGGCGTCCTCGCGGGACCGTCCTCGTGGAACGCGGCTACGTGGCGGTGAACCCAAGGTAGGAGCCGGTGGACGCTCTTGCTTAACCCTGTGGGACGGGAGACTTGCCGTTTGGGGACAACACCCTCTGTCAGTGGCCGGGCAGCCCGGCGGCAGGTGCCTGAGGATTCCGTAGCAGCCCGACGAAGAGTCCGGGAACGGGCGTGCGGTCAGCGGGAGTCGGACCTCGTGAGGTCGGATCCGGTCGTCGCCCGGCCGCGCCACTCCCTGGGGCTGCACCCGAACTGCTCCCGGAACCAGCGGGAGAAGGCACTGGCCGTGGAGAAGCCGAGCAGATCGGAGATCTCGGTGAGGGAGCGGCGCGGGTTCACCACGAACTGCTCGGCCAGCTGGAGGCGTACCGAGTTGACGAGCGACGAGAACGTCTCGCCCGAGCGCGTGAGGCGCCTGTGGACGCTGCGCCGGTCCACGTTCAGGCTGCGGGCGATCCGGTCCACCGAGCACCGCCCGGTCGGCAACAGGATCTCGATCAGCTCGCGCACCTGGTCCACCGTGCCGGTGCCCTTCGGGACCGCGACAGCCTCGAAGTACTGCCGGGCATAGGTCCTGAGCAGTGGGTCGGACATCGTGTTGGCCGAATCGAGATCGCTCGCGCGGAAGTTGATTCCGTTGCACTCCCGGCCGAATTCAACCGCAGGACCGAAAACCCGCTGATGCGTACTGCGATCCGCCGGTGCGCCGTGCGCGAAGTCCACGGAGAGCGGTAGCCATTGCGGTCCGAGGAACATGCGCAGCACCAGGTGGAACGCGCCCACCGCCAGCTCGGTGGCCTGCCGGACGTCCAACGCCTCACCGAAGTCGAGCCCCACGTTGAGGGTGACCAGGCCGTCCCGCTCGGAGAGCCGGGCATGGAGTGCCTCGTTGTACATGTGTTCATGGTGCAGCAGCAGCTCCAGCACGCTGCGGACGTCCGGTTCCTCGCGGAGGGCGATGCTGATGGGGCCGAGACTGCCAAGGCGCCGGAACCCGGACATCCGCAGGCCGAAGTCCTCACGGCCGGATTCGGCCGCCGAGATCGCCAGCAGTCTGGCCACAGCCGCACCGGAGATCCACCGGTCCTGCAGGGTGAGGGCGGCGGCTTCCAAGCCCACGCGCTGCATCAGCACCTGCGGGTCCATGCCCAGCGAACGACTCAACTCCACATATCCGTTGAGTGCCGCAGTGCGAACCAGAGGTCTCATCGCGCTCCTCACCGACCTGTCCCCGAAAGGTAAGTAGCCCGTCCCGCCACGTCAAGCGCCCGGATGCCGCGCGATCTACCGTTGTCGCTCCGCAGGCTGCACCGCAGGTGACCTCGGAACTTCCTGGCGTCCGGCCGCGAGCAGGGCATGCGGCACCGGGTACGCGGGGAGACCGCCGGCGGTCCCGACCCAAGGAGGCAACGACATGACCAACCTCGCCACGTTCCTGGTGCACGCCGCCCAGGAGCACGGAGGCCGAGTCGCCGTACGCGAGTCCGATGCCGTCCTGACGTACGCGGAACTGGACGACGCGAGCGCACGAGTGGCGACGCTGCTCCGCGCCGACGGTGTCCAGCCCGGCGACCGGGTCGCGCTGGTCATGCCCAACATCATCTCGTTCCCGGTCGCCTACTACGGCATCCTTCGCGCCGGAGCCGTCGTGGTGCCGATGAATCCGCTGCTCAAGGCACGGGAGATCGCGTACCTGCTCTGCGACTCCGGTGCGCGGACGGTACTGACGTCCCCGATGTCCGAGCAGGAGGCGGTCCAGGCCGCCGTGGAGACTGGGGTCGGAAGCCGGGTCATGGGCTCGGGGGCGTTCACTGACGTGCTGCAGGCCGTGTCGCCGATGCCCGGGGCCGACGGCCGGGCGACGGGCGACACAGCGGTGATCCTCTACACGTCCGGCACGACCGGCGCACCGAAGGGCGCGGAGCTCACGCACGGCAATCTGATCAGCAACACCGTCACCACGGTCGAGACGCTGCTGATGGTGGGTCCGGACGATGTGCTCTTCGGCGGGCTTCCCCTGTTTCACGCGTTCGGACAGACCTGCGCCCTCAACGCCACGATCGCGGCGGGGGCTGCCCTGACCCTGCTGCCGCGGTTCGATCCACTCCAGGCGCTGGAGATCATTCACCGGGACCGGGTCACCGTCTTCCTCGGCGTGCCCACCATGTACACCGCCCTGCTCAGGACCGGGATCTCCGACGGCTCGAGCCCCTCCCGGCTGCGGCTGGCTGTGTCCGGAGGCTCGGCGCTCCCTGTCGAGATCCTGCACGCGTTCGAGCGGGACTTCGACGTCGTCGTGCTGGAGGGGTACGGGCTGTCGGAGACTTCCCCGGTGGCCGCGTTCAACCACCCGGGCCGGCCTCGTAAGCCCGGGTCGATCGGGCTGCCCGTCCGCGGAGTCGAGATGACCCTCGTGTCGCCGAACGGAGCTCCGGTGATGCCCGGCGAGGTCGGCGAGATCGCGATCCGTGGCGAGAACGTCATGACGGGGTACTGGAACCGGCCCGAGGCGACTGCCGAGGCACTCCACGACGGGTGGTTCCACAGCGGCGACCTCGCACGCGTCGACGAGGAGGGCTTCTACTTCATTGTCGATCGCAAGAAGGACCTCATCATCCGCGGCGGGTACAACGTCTACCCACGGGAGATCGAGGAAGTGTTGTACGAGCACCCTGCCGTGGCCGAAGCGGCGGTCGTCGGTGTGCGCCACGACCTGCACGGTGAGGAGGTGGCCGCCGTCGTCGCTCTGCGGGACGGCAGCCGGGCCACGGCGGACCAGATCCGTGACTTCGTCAGTGCGCGGGTGGCCGCCTACAAGTACCCCAGGATCGTCACGTTCACCGATCGGCTCCCCAAGGGCGCCACGGGCAAGATCCTCAAGCGCGAGATCACGGTCGAGCGCCTGGAGGCCTCCGGGGGGTCCAGCGAGTGGGTGGCGACGACCGCGGGGGCGGAGTCCAGCTCCGACGTCAGTGGCCGATAGGCACCGCAGTTGCTTCGGGTGGTTGTCAGTCTTGGGCGCGATCAGTCGGCATGGCTTGAAACCGCAGGCATGTGGGAGTTCAGAACGGCGAGCAGCCACTTCGGTTCCCGGTTCATCCCCTCCCGGAGGTGCCTGAGCACCGAGGGCCCAGCCGTCATCCGTTGGGCACGAGGCAGGAGCAGCCCGGACAGGCCTTTCCGTCCGTTTGCGTGCCGAGCCGCAGCCATCTTCCTCGGTTGGTGTCGTCGGCCCACTGCGCAAGGGGACAGCGACTGTTTCCTTGCGCGTTGACCTGGAGCGTGCAGGGCGTCCGGCGTGACTGCCACGACCTCGCGTTGAAGCGTTCCCGCCGGTAGAGGTGGAGCTGTCGTGGGGGAAGCCGGAGGGGGAGAGGAAGAAGTTCTCCCTGCCGCTCACCACGCGCTTCGGGCAACGCCGTGGCGGTGGACACATGGAACACCTATACCTCGAAGCCTGCCTTGGCCAAGGCGGGAGTTGTCCCGCCGCGTGCCGAGGGGGCGAAAGCCTGGCAGTGGGCGGCGGCCTCGAAGGACGGATTCCACCTACTGCGGCACACCCACGCCTCGATCATGTTGGAAGCCGGACGGTCCATCGTGTCCCTGGCTCGGTGATTCTCCCCAGGAAGTGCCGTTGCGGCGGGCCTGGTGGCGCGGGACGTCATGCCACCGGAGGTGCTTCCAAGGGCACGTTGAGTGACTGCCTGTGAGGGCAGGGCAGGGCAGGGCAGAAGCTGGCGCCGAGCGTATGAGCGCAAGGCGTGAGTCTGACTCTGCCTGAGCAGGGCTCAAGTTCGAACCCGCCGTCGGAAGTCGACGTCTTTCCGATGACCCACCACGTCGAATGTGTCGCGATCCTTGAACCTGCTGAAAAGGGCCGCTGACCTGCCATTTTGGCGAGTGTGCATTATGTGCGCTGTGTGCGTTACGGGCGATATCTTGACGCATGGGTGACGCACGCGGAGCCCTCGTGACGCACGTTTGACGCACGTTCTGATGGGGCGTCAGGCGTGTGTCCTCGCAGATGGCAGGTGTCGGGCGTGAAGTCCTGCGGCCCCGTCTTTGCCGTTTCTTGGTGCGCCTCTGTCAGTTATGGCCTCATTTGCGAATGAGGGGAAGTGCGGTTTGCAAACGCCTTCTGGGCGAGGAGCGTTGCGAGATCGGCGCTGCTGGGTGTTGGCGGCGTGGGCAGTGTCGGCGTCGTGGCGGTGTCGATGAGCTCTTGAAGGTGGGCTTCGGCGAATGTGAGCCACTCCTTGATCTCAGTCCGTTCGTGTCCGGGGGTTAGGGGTGTGGCGCGTTCGCGTACCGCTGTGACGTACTCGGACAGACGCTTGGCTTCGTGCCAGGTTGCTGTCTGTTCTTCGAGGCGCTTGACGCGGTAGGCGTGGGTGTACGCGGCGTGGGCGTTGCGCCGGGCGTTTTCCTGGTACTGCAGTGCCGCTTCCTCGGCTTGCACCTCTGCTCGGCGGTTGCGTTCGGCGGCTTCGCCGCGGAGGTTAACTTCTTGGATGATTTCGGGGAGTTGGTCTTCCAGCGGCCGGCTGTCGAGGTCGGCCCATTCGGTTCCGCGGTGTGGGGTGCCGCCTCGGAGGATGAATCGCAGTCTGTTGGCGGGGGTGTAGTCGAAGCGGGGGATGCGCATCCATGTGTGCTTTGTGGCGTCGGCGCGTTCTTTGTCGGTGGGGATGTGTTTGCTGTGGTCGTGTTCCTGTAGGACGAGGATGTGGACGGATTCGTCTTGCGCGGTGATGGTGAAATGCGGTGGTGCCTGTCGGCGGTGGCGTGGCGGGGGAGTGTCTGGAGTGGGGCCGAGTGCGGTCGTGTGGCCCTTTGATTCGGCGGCGGTAACAAGGGCTTGGATGAGGCGTAGAGCTCGGTTGTGCACGGATTTGGTCAGCCCCATGCCCTGGGGGCGTTTTTGGAGGGCTGCGACCACTGCATGGGGTTTGGTGAGCCTGGCGGGCACGGTGATGGGGGTGAGTTCGGTGAGCCGCCAGGCGGGGATGTCGACGAGCTTGATTTCGTAGCCGCTGTAGGTCTGCTTTCCGCGCAGTTCCTGTGAGTGCGGGATCTTGCCGGACTGGCGTGCGGCGCTGATCCGCGATGCCCAGTTCACTGCGTGTGGGCCGGATTCGTTTGCCTTGACGAGGCGGTTGTTGTTGGCTGTCAGTTCTTCGAGGAGCTGGTCGGTGTAGTTCGTTCGGGTCTTCGGCGTGGTTTGGGGGTGTCGTGTCGCCAGATCCTCCGGCGCCTCAGGTGCTTCGGCGTCGTGGTCCCGTGGGCCGATACCGGTATCGGCGGCGAGATACTGTCGTCCCTTTTCGGTGAGCTCGGCGTTCCAATAACCACGCCGTTTGGTGACTTTGATCAGTCCTCGGCATTGCAGAGCCTGAGCGCTCACCTTGTACGTACTGTCCGGCCAAAACCCGGAGGGGCACCCTTGACTCACCCAGGAGAGCACGGCGTGCTGCCGCTCGTTCAGGTCCCCGCGCACGCGGCCCTCCCACGGTTGTGTACCTGAGCTGTCCCGCTCACGATGCCCGTTCCTGTTACGGGAATTCAGGCAGTCTGAAGGACAGTGCTTCGTTCAGATGACATCTACGGGTGAGGGCCCGTGAGTTCGGCCAGTGTCGGGTACGGTGTCGGCGGCCGGGGCCGCTCACCCGTGGAATGGGCGGGGCGGGCGGGCCTGTCACGGATCCTTCGGCGGTCCTCAACGCGCCGCTTCGCACACCTAGACAACTCGTTGCCTTTTAGCGGCCCCCGATTGGCAAGTGCGATCATGCTGGTATCCAGCACCGGGAGTGCCCTGGTCTTCCCCAACGAACACCAGGGTTACAGTCTCTGCGTTGCCGCGCGGACCCCGGTGTGGGATCTCAGATTCCGTGTCGGAATCTCACGGTCGCTGTCGGGTGGCAGTAGGCAAGAAAGAGCGCGGTCAGTGGGTTGCTGCTTTTCTACACTGGTGCCCACGTTTACTCGTTGGGGGACTCCGTTGCCAGCGGGATGCTGCACTGCAGACAGCCGTTCGCGTGGTCGTCCCGGCAGACGTAGCCGATGGCACCATCCACGCACCATTCGGCGGCCTCCTCGGACAGCAGGTCGGGCCCGGCCAGGAGCAGTCGACGAAATTCCGGGGTGTCCGCAATGTCGACCGGGCGGTTGGTGAACCACTCGTCGAACCAAGGCTTGTCTCGGTGCACGTGCCAGTGCGCACTCTCCCGGTCGTCGACAGCCGTAGTGAACCGATCGACGATGCGCCCCCAACTCGGTGTTCCGAACCAGCCGTTGTCGGACGCGCAGAAGGATTCGATCAGGGTTCGCAGGCCGAACGTCTTCTCGCGAAAGCAGTACGCTCGGCCCCAAGCGATCGCGTTCTGTGCCATCTCCGCGAGTTCTTCGCGCGGATCAGCCTCGTGCGCCGGGTCGTCAGGATTGTGGCAGGCCAGCCCGAGCTCGAGAACAGACTGCCCGGTCGGTAGAACCCGGGACGGGTTGACGATCGCGAGACCGAGACCGATCCAGTCGACATGGTCGAACGACAGCAGCGAGCGCACGAGTCGGGTGGTTGCCGTGTTGATCCGCATCATTGTGCCGTCGTGGAGCGGACTCTTCCCGGCATGCCAGTTCTCGACGGGTGTGCTGCGCCACACCGCGAGCGTGATGCGGGTGGCAGCGAGCCACAGCAGGGCGTCGTCGTCGAGGTGCCCGAACCGCTTGGCGCACTCCTGGGCGCCGTAGGTGATCAACTCTTCCGGTTTCGGCCACCTGTGGCTGTCGGGCCCTTCAGGCGCGTACTCGTAGTCGTCGGCGTACTCGTCGAGGATCGCGCTCAACTCGGCAGCGCTGTAAGCCTGGCTGTACTCGGAGCTGTCCGGCTCCTCGACGGTGTACATGTCGTGGTCCCAGGAGACGTACACGTCGCGCCAGAGCACTACGTCATCGCACTCGCCGGCGTTGTCCGTCACAACCGGCCTGATGGTGATCGGGGCAGTACGCCCGTCGGTTCGCTCGCCGTCTTTCTCGGCGGCCCATGCGGTGATGACCCCGAGCGGCTTCGGAAGGAGAGGACCGACCTCGGTGATACTGAACGGCTCGTCGTCGTCATCGGTGTCGAACCGGCTGTTGACGAACGCGACCGCCTCGGAGGGCGTGCTGACGATGGACTGGCTACCACTCTCGTTGTCAACCACTCGCCACAACGGGCTGTTCTTCACGATGCTCTCCGATCGCGGTGAGTGCACCCGGGGCGGGTGCGATGCGCCGGGTCGCTCGGCACTGACTCCAATTATGGGCTGATCAACCCATCCGTAGTCCCGAAGACGCTTGTCGGCGACAACGTTCGGTACGTTCGCGTGCAATCTGCTTTTCGCGACCGCGGCAACACAGCAGAGTCTCACAGCGGAGGAGGCGAAGATGGCGCTGAATAAGAAGGTTTCCCGGCGCATAACCGTTGACGGGATCGAGTACCGCTGGCGGATCCGCAGGAAGCCCTCCTACATGCAGGGCCTCTGCTGGACACCGCTCACCTATGCGGTGGAAGCAGCCAGCGGCAGCCAGCCAGGCACGACCTTGATCGTCACCAGCGGCCAGGCCCATCCCAGCAACTGGGTGGGCGTCGAGGCGGAGCCCATTCATCCGGCTCACGTTGTTGTCAGCATTCGAGAGGCACGGGATCGAGGCTGGGATCCAACCCGGGTCGGTTCTCCTTTCCAGCTCGACCGATCCGCAGGATTCATCGCCCAGTCATGAGACAGAGCGGAGTAGGGCGGCGCCTCTGGCCCGGCATCATGGCCTGGTGACCACATGGGTGCGCTGCTACTGGGACGAGGAAGACATCTGGTTCTACTTCGAGGTCGACGCCGAAGGCTGGGTGATCCGGCAGGTCGAACTCGAAGGGCCAGAACTGATCCCGCTCGCAGCTGCTTCCCTCGCCGAGTGGCAGCGGACCCGCGACGCAGGCCGCCTCGGTGATTACGACAGCAGATTCGGGATCACCGCCGAGCTGCCCGTCTCGGAATGGGAAGGCCACGACCCCGAACAACTCACCTTCGAGGAGTTCGAGGACGTCTGGGGCCTTGCCCGTCAGCAGATCGCATCCCGGCCCAGCTGACCTGTCGGCGCCGCACTGGCTTCTTGGCATCATCGCGACATGACCCCGACCCTTCCCCGCACCGTCCGAGCCGTCGACACCGCTCAGCTCCTGGACCTGGCCCAGGAGGCCGCCATGCATGGCTTCAGCCAGCGAGGCTCCCGGTCGACTGGCTACGAGAGCACCTCGCCGCAGAAGCGACGCACTACCTGTTCCCGACACTCGTGCAGCGCCTCACGCACCGTCCCGAGGGGCCGCTGCAGTCGAGGTGCCAGCAACTGCTGACCGTCAGCACCGGCGAGCAGATCTGGGGTCTCCTCGATGTCCTTCCCGACACCTTCGACAAGATCTCGGAGACCTTGGACACGGCGTCCAAGAAGGACATCGTCAACCGCATCGAGCAAGCAGTGAAGGTGCGGAAGTGGATGGAACGGACGGCCGCCGATGCAGGCTCATTAGGCTGGGCAGTCTGAGGAAAAGACATCGATCTGAGACAGCCGCCTGCCGACACGTCCTGAGACTGGAGGGGAGAACGTCCAGGCCATAGCGCCGGCGCCTGACATCGAAAGTGAGAACCTACACCCATGAAGGCCGACGCCGTGTTCCATGGCGTCGGCCTTCTCATGCGTGGGGCGGGTGGGACAAGGGCCGGGATTCAGAGCCGAGTCGCCGGCCCGCGCCGGGACGGTTTGCGCGGTGCAGGCAGCAGCTCCCATAAAGGCCGGCGACCCCTGGCCCACTGCTCCAGCAGGTGCCGGTCGACCAGGTGCAGGCGCTGCTGGCGGGCAAACTGCTGCGCCGGGGCCGAGACCCGGCCGTTGGTCACCAGCACGACGACGTCGCCCTTGTGCACGGGCCGTCCGGTGCCGTTAAGGGTTTGCAGATCCGGTGTGCCGACTGCCGATCCGGTCAGTCCGTTGCGTCGGTGCTTGCACTGGATCACCCAGTAGCGGCCTTGCGGGTCGTGCCCTTTCACGTCGGCGCCGAGGTCACCCCAGCCGCCGCAGCGCAGAGCGTCGCGTGACCCGTCGCGTGCCAGCAGATCGCGTATGGCGTGCTCGAAGGCACTGTGGTGCATCGCGTCGATCTGGCCGAGCGAGTAGGTCAGGCCATCTACACGCAGCTGCGCGGAACGGATCTGGTCGATCCTCCGGTAGCACCACGCGGCCAGCGTCGCGGCGGCCACCAGACCGAGGACCACCAGCACCCACCAGTGCGCCCACACCCACTGGCCGACCTTGACCAGGACCAGACCGACCACGACCAGCAGGCCCAGGGCGACCAGCAGCTCCTCATCGCCGCCGCGGCGCCGGCGGCTCACTGCGCCTCCCCCGACCGTTGGCGCCCTCGCGGCAGGTCCCTGCCATCTTCCCGGTGTCCGGGCACAGCTCCCCCTCACTGTCGCAGATCCTCGCTACACCTTTATGAGAGCACCTGGCACTGACAGCCCGACGCACCACGAGATCAACCGGCCGAAAATGGCCCTGCGGCCTTAACCCGCTTGCATTGTGAGCGAGTTGGCTGCGACCGGATTGTCAGTGGGCGCCGCTAACGTCGAATGTTGCGCCGAGGAACACCCGGCCCCGCCCGGGGGTTTGACCACCCCCCTCTCACAGCGAGGACTCCTCACCGTGCCCCGTGTCCGCTCATACGTCCGCAAGGACGGCGTCGTCGTCCGCGCCCACAACCGCAAGGCCCGCCCGCGTACAGCCGCGCCGGTTACCACCCCCCGACGTCGCACTACGGCCCCGCGCCGTCGCCCCGTCCGGCACATCCCCGCCGGCACCCCGACCGCCTACGTCCGTCCCCACTACCGAGCCGACGGGACTCGCGTACGCGGCCACCGCCGGATCATCACGCCCCTGACCGCCGTCGCGGCGGCCGGCGCAGGCACGACATTCTTCATCATCCTGCTGGTGCTGATAGCCCTCTCCGGCCACCACTGATCCCACTCAGGTAGGCCAGCAAACTGGTTCCTGCCATTTCTGACAGGGACCAGTTTGCTTGGCCTTCAGTGATTGTTGAAGCGAATCGGGTAGGACACCGTCGGCGAGGGCCGCTTCGGTTCTCCCAGGCCGGATAATGCACCGAGTAGACACCCGTTTGGTGCGGCTGGGGACGCCCGGCACCAGGACCCGTGGTCCCCCCGTTGGGAGCAGAGTACCGACGCCGAGCACCACCGCGCACGTCGACTAAGAGCGTCATCTGCTGCGCGCGCCCCCGGCGGCCAGCGCGGGTGGGCAGCAACGACTGTGCCGTCCCCATTCGCGTGTGCTCTCACCCGCACGAGCGGCATGCGCTCCTCAGCTCCCCCAGGACTGCTCGGCGCTGTCGGCACCGAGCACTAATGTCGGCGCGGTGACGAGCACATGGTTCGGGGACCCTGGTGATCCCGGCAGCTGCCGGATATGCGACGAGTTCATGTACAAGGGCGAGCGGTACAGCAAGACTTTGTGCCTGGAGTGCGGCCCGGCCGTGGCCCAGGCGCGGCGCTTCCGGCTCTCTTTAGCACGTGTCAATGCGATCCTGCGCATCCAAGACGACTACTGCGCGATATGCGGCGACAGTCCGGGAGACAGTGCGGCCGACGGCCCAATCTGGTGGCAGGTCGATCACGACCACTCGTGCTGCACCGGCTGTCCGAAGTGTGTGCGCGGACTGCTATGCCTGCCTTGCAACGTGAGGCTTGGCCACTACGAGAACCAGTTGCGGCGCGGCCGCCTGGATGGGTGGCGCGTGCAGAACGTCGACGATTATCTCAAGAACCCACCAGCACAAAGCACCGAGGTGCGCAAGCTCCATCCTGACGACGAAGGATGGGCGCGCGTCAGGTACACGGCCTTCACATGGCGAACCCTCACCTGGATGAGGCAGGACTAAAGCCTCACGCCCTACTCGTAATTGGCAGTGGCGAGAACAGCCGCAGACTGCTCCTCGGGCGAGCGCTCGTGCTGCTCAGAGCCAGGCGAGGCCGCGGGGCACAGACTGGACTTCGCCGTCCTTGTGCTCGCGGCGACGGGCCAGGTCAGCTTCACGGTCGGGTACGGGGCCAGGCACGGTGCACCTCGCTGGCCTGTTGGTGGCCACCGTTACGATCAACATGTGTCCATAGAGGCGATCACTTCCAGCGTCACGGCAGCTGTCGCCCTTGTCGGCGTACCTGCGGTCTACATTCAAGCCCGCGCGGCTCGTCTCTCGGCAGTCGCCGCAGGCCGAGCGCAACTCGAGCACGCGCGGCGGACCAGCCAGCACGCGGCGTGCGTTGAAGTGTTGGCTACCGCGGACGAGTTGAAGCGATCATGCGATGTC
Source organism: Streptomyces sp. NBC_00859 (assembly GCF_045161865.1). Taxonomy (NCBI): domain Bacteria; kingdom Bacillati; phylum Actinomycetota; class Actinomycetes; order Kitasatosporales; family Streptomycetaceae; genus Streptomyces; species Streptomyces sp. NBC_00859. Next base: position 6,966,467 of record NZ_CP108826.1, read on the forward strand.
AGCGGCAGCGCGGCATCATGGCTGGGCATGATCTACGAAGGTCAAGCGGATGAGGATGAGTCGGTCAGGGCGCGGGCCGCCGCGGGGCGACAGGAAGCTGAGCAGCGACAGGACGAAGCATTTGATCACGCCTTTGAGGCGTATGAGCGTCTACGCAAGGCGGTGGCACGCCTGGAACTGGAAGGGCCAGATCGGCTCATAGCGCCGGCGGCTCGGTTGGCCGACATGGGGGACCTGCTTCAGCTACCTGGTGGGACCCCCACGTTTGACGAGGATGAGCCCGTCTGGGTAACCGAGCACGATCAGCGGCCTTTTACGTGGGTCGTGAGCCAGTTCCAACAAGCTCGCACCGAGTTTGTTCAAGGCACTCGTACCTACTTCAACAGCATCTGACGGCGGAGTTCTAGAACGTGCGTCCGGCCAGGAAGTGCGCCGGCAGGTGATGGTGGACGGTCTCCTCAGCGAGCGCGCAGGGGGTGCCCCTGGAGCGTGGGCCGTGGTGCGAGGTTTTCGCGTACATCGTGTGCCCGCACTCGACGCAGGACAGAGGGGCTGGTGGGCGGGCTCTCCAGATGGCGGCCCAGTCGTGCCCGCAACCGAGATCTGCCAGGTGGGTGAAGACGGTTCCCCACTGTGCGTGCAGTGCCCTGAACGCCATCATCCCTCCTGCTGCCCTCAGTGACTCCGGTGCGTAAGGCGTCGAAGACACTGGTCTCGGTGGAGAGGACGCTCCTCGGCCGGGGACTGGTCCGCCGCGGTGGTCCCGGGAGATTCCCATCGCGGTTCGAGGTGGCCACGTCCTGCGCCGTCATCTAGCGCGCACGCCGTCGACAGTCGGCGCAGGCATGCGCGGACCCTGGGCCGTATCGATGAATTGGTGTGCCGCAGCCGGCACAGGGACCGACCTGCCAGACGCGACAGCCGCAGCGTCGTGATGCTTCGGCGCGCTGTTCGGGGCTGACGTTGAGGCGCTGAGGTTGGCGGGGGATACGGAAGATCCGCTGAGGTACCTCGGGGAAGGTGTGCAAGCCGGATGCGTCAGCATGGTCGCGGCGCGGTCGCCGGTCGTCGAAGACCCGAGTGTCCTCACCGTAGCGACAGGTGGAGTCGAGATCTTCCTCGGTGAACGTCAGAGTCGCCTGCGCCGGAGGTTCCGCGTCGGGAAGCGCCTCGTCCTCGCCGATGATGTTGCGCCAGCGGTCCCGGTCGGCTGCCGGGGCCCACAGCCGGGTCGAGGCCCGGGGGTTGTGCTGGGCAGGGATCTTCATGGGCACGTAGTCGCCTTCGGCACTCGCTGCGACGAGGGCGTCGACCCCGGTGTGGGGCTTGGGTGGCAGGCAGAGCGCCGACAAACTCCAGGCGACGTGTAGCCCACCGCACGAACTGCCGTTGAGCGGGCAGGGTCTCTGAGCGGTTGGCGTGCAGGCCCAGTCCTGTAAATGTCGCACCCCGCCGCGTACGAGCATCGCGCGGTCGGAGGCAATGGCCCGCCAGGGCAGGTCATCCACGCGCACCCAGGGCGCCCGGTCGATCAGGGCCGCCCGGTCATCGTTGGTCACCCATAAGGGCATGATCCCCCGGTCTGCAGCGGCAGTTGAACGCCGTCGAACGGTCGATGCCGTGATCGGCGAGTATTGGGCCTCCCATCCGATATGCCCTGCACTCCCTGATACCAGGACATCATTGCGTATCTTGCCGTCCGTGCTGCGGGCTTCAATCTGCGCGGAAAGGCCGTGACGGTGCGCGGCGCGCGCGATCCGCTCCTTGAGCGCCTTGTGCTTGTCGCTCTCATCGGCTGTCGGTTTGGTGCGCACCGGCAGATGCGCGGCCACCAGGGTCGTGACCCCGTCGACAGTGCGCCGACGAATCGTCATCCACGGAGAACGGTCTTCCTCCTCGGCCCGGCAGATGCCGGTTCCGTGATGCTGCAGACACTGCAGCAACTCACGGTCGCGATGTTCGATCGGCAGGGTGATCTCGTCGAGCAAGTCGGGACGGTCCGGGTGTCCGAGGTCCGCATGCGTTAACTCGATCTTGATGTGATAGCCGGTGTGCCACACGCCGTTCGCCATAACTCAACAGGTTAGGAACCGCCACTGACACTGCACCAGATCGCGTAATCACTAGGACTTTTCCGGCCGATCATGGTTGTGGGCAGTCAACGCGTCAGTTTGAGGCGTGCCGTCTCTGCGGCATGGGACGCGGCTTCGATCAGCCCAAGTTCCCCAGCGAGCGTTCCCACGAAGGCATCGACCGCCTCGATCGCACGGCCCTCTATGGTGTCGGGCTCTGTGAAGCACGCCGCGAACTCTCCTGCACCCATGGTCGCCATGGCGGGTCGACGGGCCTGGTAGTCAGCCCACTCCGGCCTGAAGACGGCGCGCACCCTGTCGAGCTCGGTCTCGTCGATCTCCTCGTGCCGGAGGAGGCGAATTGCTTGCTCGCGGGCCTTCCACGCAGCGATGCGGTGCTGGACGGGGACAGGACCGAAGGGGCCAGGAAGGGCTCGCTCGATCCTCGGTTTGCCCGGATGGCCGATCCACGGCGAGGTCAGCTCCGTGAGAACCGCCGTCAGCCTGGCGATGTCGATCCGCCCAGTCCGCTCGCCCTCCTCGAGGACGAGCTGGGCGGCGCGCCGTTGCTTGAGGGTGGCTGAGGGGTGGGCAAGTTGCTCGACGATGGCGCGGACGTTCTCGCCGCGCCGAATGGCGGTCGTCTGGCCGGCGGCGCGCGCATGGGTACGCCAGGCTCGCCGAGCCTGAGAGGTGAGCACGATCGAGTCGTCGATCAGCCACAGGTACAACACGACGCGGACCAGGCAGCGTTGCGGTATACGTCCCAACGGAGAGCGCTCCCGGGCCTCAAGAAGTCGGGTGAACAACTCGCGTTGCTCGGGCGGAAAGGCTCGCGGATCGCTGCCGTGCGCGCTGGTCTTGCGCGGCTCGGGACTGGCAAGCAGGCCGTCCTCGATCCAGGAGATCACCATCCTCGGACTTGCTTTCACGCCCAGCGCGAGCGCGTCCGCAACCAGATCGGCTGAGGTTCCCTCGACCCACGTGGTGGTCCGATTCCCGTTCACGGAGCCGAACTTACATCGAGATTCGAACCCCGGAAGCTGCATTGAGCGCACGTCCCCCATGAGGCTAGTGGCCAGCAGAAAATGCGCCCCCGCACTGTGGCTCTGCCAGGAACACGCGGTGCGGGGGCAGTTGACCCATCCCCTGAACGGAGACTGTCATGTCCCACCGTACGCAGCGTCCCGTCCCGAAGCGGCGACGCGCACGCCGCCTACTTATCCAGGGCCTCGGGCAGGCGGCGTTCTACGCCGCTTCTGCCACGTTGGCCGGCGGGCTGGTCCGCGAGCTGCTCCACCTGGCCCACATGTCCGCCGCCTCGTGCTGACCTGAACACCACAGAGATGCCGCGTCCGGGCCTGCCGGGCACGGCATCTCCGTGGCGGCCCGGCTACGAGTAGAGGGCTGCAGCTTCGTGGCGAGGAGACACGGAGCGCGCACTCCACAGCGCAGGGCAGTTCCGGCGTAGCGGGGTCTGGGGGCTACTCGGGGTAGAACCCGGTGATGCGGTAGGGCTGTTGCTGATAGTGGACTCGGAAGCCCATGACCCACTCCTCGGACAGGTCATCTACGACGATCAGCCGCGGGTCGGTGCGTGCGGTGGGACGGTGTAGAGGTATGGCTACGGGTACGGGGCACTCACCGAACGGGGACTTGGCATGGAAGGCCGGGGCGGTAACCATGTGCCCTACGAGCGGACCGGTTGGGTGGTACTCGGCGGGCAACTGGTGCAGGAGACCGTCGAGTTCAATGGTGACGGTGCGATGACGCGGGCGGGGGAGTGGGTACGGGTTCATCGCGCTGCGGCCCGGTCGCCGGTGGAAGTGAGGCCGTAGCGCATCCAGGACCGGAGCGCGGCGGCGGTGTGGATCCGTCCGGTGCCTGTGGCCCGGTGCCCGTTGAAGGCCCAGCCGGTGACCTCCAGGAAGGTGCCGTGACCCGTACGGAGATCGAGCGCGAGATTGAGGATGACGGGCCTCTTGGCCACGGCGAATCCCTGCCAGGCCCGCTCCCAACGCAACAACGTGCCGAACTGCGGGTCGTCCCAGACTGTCAGGCGGTGCGCGCGATGAGCGTCACGGCAGTCCAGGATCCACAGGTCGGCGTGGGCCTCTCGGCCGGCGACTTCAGCGTCTGGCAGCGGGCGGGCCTGCACTTCAGCCCTTTTGCCGCAACGCAGTTGACAGTCGGCGCGGCGGTTGGCAACTGGAATCTCGGTGGCCACACCCCACCCTTTGATCTCTTTGTGCCACGCGGATTCGGTCACAGGGCGCCTGCGTAGCGTAGGAGTTCAGCTTCGTCCTCGTCCAGGCCGAGAGCTTGCGGTCCGACTTCGGTGAGCAGGTCGGCGACGGTGAAGATGCCCGGGAGGTTGTCGATGCCGGCGACCAGGCGGTCGTAGCGTTTGACCAGGGCGAGGATGCGGTTGCCGCGGGCCCGGTGCCTCTTTGCTCCTTGGGTGGACTCTTTGGCCTGCTGGTCGAGCCGGTCGGCCTCCCTGAAGTCGCGTTCGGCAAGAGGGGGCAGGACCTCGATGATGCGGTCGAGGTCGTGCAGTACGAGCTGCCGGGCGGTCTTCTCCGTCAGTTCGCCGCCCTCGCCGAGGACGACCTTCGCGACGACCTGGTCGTCGGTGGCGCCCGCGCGTGGGCCCGGAACGCTGGGATCGTCCGGGGCGGTGGGAGTGGTTCCGCAGCTGGGGCCCTGGAGGGTTGGTTCGGTGTGCGTGGCGCCGGGTGGTCCGGCCAGGGCGGCGAGTCGGATCTCTTTGGTGACCTTGTTGAAGGAGGTGGTGCACATCGTCTTGACCGCGCGGTCGAACACCGCGTGGTAGTCAGCGGACAGCACTTTGATTTTCGATCGGACGGCCTTCTGGAGGCGGGTGAACTGCTCGCTCTCGTTCCCGCCGGCGAGAATGCAGCGGAGGGCTTCACGGTCGAGGACGTCGCGCACGGTGTTGGAGTAGCGGCCAGCTGAACTGGGCATGGGTTTCTACTTTCCCGTCAGGAGTCGGATGGTGCGGGGACGCTGCTGCAAGACCCGGTCGGCCCAGGAAGTGACCGAGTCGCGGATGGACTCGACGGACTCCCACACGTCGGGGTCGTTCACGTCTACGAAGTCCTCGGGGCCGAGTAGCAAGATCTCCCTGGCCTTGTGGACCAGCCCGAAGTAGCGGATGGTCCAGTCCGCGTGCGGGTCGCGTTCCTCACGGCCGACGAGCTCGTCGAGCAGGGCTTCGTCCGCACTGGGGGCCGGGCGCATTTGTGCGCGGACGTAGCGCGCGACGTCTTGGTCCTTGAGGACTTCCCGCACGGCCGGTTCCCGCAGCACGGCCAGCACTGCCGCCGGACTCTTGGTCAGCTCGGCTAGGACGGCCTCGCGGACCTCATCTCGGTCGAGCTGGACCACAATCTCTGCGGGAGGCTCAGTCCCGCCCGCCAGGCCCAGTGCCAGGCGGAACTGTGACGCATCCAGCGAAACGGGCCACCCGGCCCGCTCGGCACTGTCGAGCCGTTCGGTCAGCATTTGGACGCGGCGGGCTCGCTCTTGGGCGTCGGTGACGCAAGCGGTGGTCACGCACTTCCACGGGACATGAACGGCGGAGGCAAGCAGCCGTTCGCGAAGCGCGGTTCCTGCAAGGCGCGTCACCCGCAGGTATGTCTCCAGCGTCTCCGTTGCGTACCCGAGCTGCTGGGCCAGCTGTTCCAGGGCGGCGGCTGCGTCCAACGGCGCACGGTCGGCGATCTCGGCACAGATGTCACCGAGACCGAAGCGGGCCGTGAGCTGTGCCCGGGATGCCCGGAGGTCCGTCTCGGCGCAGGCTCTCGCGCGTCTGAGCTGATCCTCGGTGTAGCCGGGATCGGTGGTCCTGTCCGGCTCGATCCATACGTTCTCCATGGCCGGGGACCGTAGGCGGCCCCTGCTGCCGTGCGCGCGGTCTCTCGCCGGATCGGACCAGGCGAAATGCCTGCGACGACGAATCTTGCAGAACCGTGTACTAAGCGCTGAACCGCTGGCGCAGCCGTTTGACTGGCCGTACCGCATGCCTTGAATCTGCACGTAGTTGTAGTCGGATTTGCAGTGAGGCGTACAAGATGAGCACCAGCACGAGCTTTCCCCTGGGCCGGGATTACCCGTCAATTCCCGAGGGAGATCTGCCGGAGGGCCTGCTAGCTCTCTTTGACCTCACCGAGTCCGAGGTCGAGCTGACCCTGACCAAACGCGGGCCGCAGAACCGCTTGGGCTTCGCCATCCAGCTCACCTGCCTGCGGGCCCTGGGCTGGCTCCCCAAACCGCAGGAGATCGCTTCTCTGCCGCGGCCGGTCGTAGAACATGTGGCGGCACAGCTCGACATCAGCGACGGCATGGCCGTCCTGGCCACGTATGGCACGCACGACGGGCTGACGCGGCGTCATGCACAGGAGATCAGGTCGGCCTGTCGCTGGAAGCCGTACGACAAGGGCGAGACAGCGCTGACAAGCATGCTGGTGTCGCGCGCCACATACACGGAGGAGGGAGTCAGGGCGCTCCTGCGGCGCGCAGTCGCCTGGCTGCGGGAAGAGCGTGTCGAGTTGCCCAGCGAGCGCACCCTCACCGACCTAGTCCGAACGGTACGAGGGGAAGCCGACCTCAAGATGTGGCAGGCGCTCCTGGCCCCGCACGCGGACCGGCTGTCCGAACTCGATGGCCTGACCGCAGTCCCGGACGAGGGGCGAAAGTCACTGCTGGCTGAACTGCAGCGCGGGCCGGGCAAGCCAGCCTGGGCGAACCTCGAGCGTGCCTTCGAGCGGAACAATGCGGTGCAGTTGCTGAGGCTGCCTCCTGTGGACCCCCGGGCCTTCTCCCCGCGACGCCTGGCGCACCTCGCCCGGTTCGCCGCGGACCACGAGGCGCAGAGGACGAAGCGACGCGCGGCGACGGTGGCCGCAGTTGGCCGCCTGACCGAGACCGCCGCAGACGACGCCGTCGACATGCTGGTGCACCTGATCGCCAATGACCTCATCGGCAGGGCGCGACGCAAGACCGACAAGGAACGATCGGCGAGCTTCCCCGACCTCGCCTACGCTGCGGCCGTTATGAGGGAGGTCGGCAAGGATCTGCTTGCCGCGCGACACGAACAGGTTGACACCGCCACAGGCGAGATCAACCCTCCCGTGGCGGACACCATGACGCTGAGCGAATTCCTCAACCAGCGTGAGGACCTGGCCGCGTTCGAGGCGGCCGTCACGGTGGCCGGCGAACTGGCGCCGGCGATGGGATCGGACTCGGAAGAGGCGCGTCGCGCCAAAATGATCGAACGGATCGATCTCCTCAAGACATACCTGCCGCACATCGTCCAGGGACTGGCGTACCGGCCTGGCACGCCGGAAGCCAGTCGAGTCCTGGATGCGCTGTGGTCGTTGACCGAACTGATCGACCGCCCCGCCATTAGCCGCGCCGAGGTCGACGAGAGCCTGTTGACCGGGTCGTGGAAAGAGCTGGCACTCCGTGCGCCGCACCTGGCGCCCGACACAGTCGACACCGCCGCCTACGCCTTCTGCGTGGTGGAGCGGTTCTACTCCCGCATCATCCGCCGCGAAATCTTCGTCGAAGGTGCATCGAAGTGGGGCAACCCGGAAGCGGGTTTGCCGTCGGCGGAGGAGTGGGCGGCGCTGCGGGCCTCGGTAGCAAGGAGCCTGGGGCTGCCACTGGGCGCTGCCGATCACCTGAAGCGGCTGGGCCACGAACTCCACACCAAGACCCGTGCGATCGCTGAGCGCCTGCCGAAAGACCGGCAGTTCCAAATCGGCGACGGCGGCCGACTCGTCCTGTCCACCGCGCCTCTTCCGCCAGACCCCCGACTGCGCAAGGTGAGCACGGAACTCACGAGCTGGTTGCCCAAGGGCGACCTTCCCCAACTCATCCTGGAAGTTCTCACGTGGACCCGGGGCGCCGAGGTGTTCACCACACCGCGCGGTGAGACCCCACGCCAACGCGACTTCGATATCACCCTGTCCGCCGCCCTGGTCGCTCTTGGCTGCAACGTCGGCGTCGAGGCCGTCGCCGGCAATGTCCCGGCACTGCACAGAAGGCACATCACCTATGTCATCGATAACTTCCTGCGACCTGATCGCCTGGAAGCACTGAACAACCGCCTGCTGGCACGGCAGTCACAGCTGGCGGTCGCCGCGGCATGGAACGGCGGCCACATGGCATCCGTGGAGGGCCAGCGCATGGTCGCGCCCCCGGGCGCCATCCAGGCCCGCCTGTCTCCCCACGGCGCCGCGTACGTCACCCACCTCACCCTCCTGTCGGGGCAGGCCATGGGCCTCAGGAGCGAGGTCGTCGCCGGATCCGCCCACACCTGCCTGCACGTACTCGACGTCCTCAACGACCGCCGCACCAGCGCCCTCAAGGCGACCAGCACCCGGAGCCAGCACCCCCAGAAGATCGTTGCGGAGGGCGGCCCGCACCAAGAGATCATCTTCGGTCTGCTCGCGCTCTCCGGCTACACCTACGCCCCCACGGCCGCCGACATCACCGACATGACCCTCGCCCGCATGGACACCGCCTCCGGCGAGGACTACGGCCCCCTGCAGCACGCCACTCGCAACAAGATCGACACCGCGCTCATCGCACGGCACTGGGACGAGATGCTCCGTCTCGTCGGGGCGGTCCACCTCGGGCGCGTGCGATCCGCTGACGCGATCCGCATGGTGGTCCGCAACGGCACCCCCACGTCCTTGGGCAAGGCCCTCGCCCACTACGGGAAGATCTTCAAGACCGCACACATCCTGGACCTCATCGACAATCCCGAATACCGCCGTCAGATCGAAACGCAGAGCAGCCGCCACGGCCAGCGTCACGAATTGGCCGCGAAGATCTACCACGGCACCGAAGACCGCATCCACCGGTACCAGACCGGGATGGAGGAACAACTCAGCGCACTCGGGCTGATCGTCAACATGGTCGTACTCTTCAACACCGCCTACATCGACCTGTTCCTCGCGAAGAAGGCCGACCACCTGCGGCCCGTTCCCGACGAAGTCGTCCGGAGTCTGTCTCCCTTCCTCTATCGGCACATCCATATGAAGGGCCGCTACGCCTTCGAGATGCCCGAACTCTCCGACAGCTCCATGCGGGCCGTGGAGGACCTTGACGACGGACCCGACGACACGACAGGCGAGAACACCAACGCCACCTGACCCGCAGCCGCGCCCACCACACTTCACGCAGCCCTGCCACAGCTGCGTGAAGTGCCAAGGAAACGGCGTCAGCTTCCGTGGGTTCTCGGTCACCACAGCGTAGGAAACATGACGGAGGCGGACGAGGGACCCCTCTGACCTGCAGCGAAAGGCGCTATCACACGGTTCAGCAATTTTCGTCGTCGCAGCCTCGGCTGCCCCACCGGTGTCCTCTGGATCGAACAACTCGGGCACGAAGAGCCTTCGCACGGTGCGGGCTGCCGCCGCGGAGGATGAGGCGCAGGTGGTTCGGGCGGGGGGTAGTCGAAGCGGGCGAATCGCGTCTCCCAGTCCCGGAGGTCCGCGCGACTGTATTGCCGTGTACCGCGTGATCCGACTCACGTAATGAGATAGGAACTCTTTGATTCCCGTGTCCGACTACTGAAAGACACCGCGCGACGCAAGCACTCTCTCGGTGACTTGGGAGCGGTGGTCGGCGTGAGCGAAGTCTCCGGAGGCCGGCGCGCCTTCACGTCGGCGTCCGCCGCCAGCCGGGAGCCCCCTTGCCGGCGCCCACGCTGCTCGGGCTCGTGCTGCTGCTCGGCGCGATGTTTGGCGTCTCCTACACGGTGGGGCACGCGGTCGGTCCCGTAGTTCCCGGGATGCACGTGTCGGGCAGCAGTGGCGGAGGCGGCGGGCACGGCGGTGAGCCGGACCCCGGTGACATCGAGATGGATCACGGGAGTGGTCGCTTATGGGCCCTCTTCGTTATGCCCGCCTGCTACGCCCTCTGGCTGGCGGCGACGCCGGGACGCACCGTGGCCGACCGCGTGGGCCACGCCCTGCACGCGGTCATGGGGGCCGCGATGGCCTGGCCGTGGGGGATGGATCTCCCCGCGTGCCCACAGGTGGTCGTCTTCTCGGCGGCAGCGCTGTGGTTCGCGGGTGCCGCGCTTGCCCGCTCCGCGCGAGCGGCGACCGGCACGGCGGCGCTGGTGAGCACCCTGCCCCATGTCGTGATGATGGCTTCCATGGTCTGGATGGCAGCGGCGATGAACGGCTCCGGGATGGCAGGGAGCAGGGGAGGCGCGGCCGAGGATATGCCGGGAATGGACATGTCCGGGACCGATGCCACCAGCGCCATGACGCTCTCGCAGCCCGGCGACCAGTGGACGGCCGCGCTGTTCGCCTGGTCCTCCTGGGGTTCGAGCTGCGCTGGCTGGCCCAGGCGCTCGACGAGCAGCGGCGTACGGGTTCGGCACCTGCGGGGCATTCGCTCGCGAAAGGTGGGCGCGCGAGGCGATCTCGGGCACGACCCCGCCGAAGCGGGCGTGCTCGTCCATGCTCGACGCCTGACCGGACTTTGCCATGACCCGGTTGTACCTGCACATGATGCGCAGGAGTGTGAAGGTGTAGCAGATCCCGAGGTGGCTTCAACCCGCCATTTTGTGTCCAAGTGCACCGAAGGCGTCGTCCGCGAAGATCAGCGAGTCGGGAAGAGTAGTCGACCGAGATCTTCGCGGATCCGTTCTTTCAACTCGCCGGGATTGCTGGTGTGCTCATGGGCGATCCGGATGGTGTGGACGCCGCAGCGCGTCCAATGCCGGTCGCGATCCTCGTCGTCGGCCTTGCGGGTTCGGCCGTATTGGTGTGGTCCGTCAACCTCGATGATGACGGCTCGGCCGTTTCCCAGAACGGTGAAGTCCGGGCTGCGTACGCCGGCATCCCGCAGCTTGGCGGAGGCCAGCGGCAGGATCGCGATGCCGCTCTGGACGGGGCGCTCTCGTTGGAGATCTTGGAGGACCTGGTAGACGGCGAGTTCGGCTCGACTGCCGAACACCAGGTCGTCCGCAGTCGGGTATCCCTGGTCGCTTCGCCTCTCGCGGCGGCCTTGGTTGGTTGGACCGCTGCCTTGATGCCGCCAGTCCTGCGTGATCTCCGGGAGCGGGCGCACGGCAGCTTCGACCACGAGGGACTGCACGTCCTCGCGCTCCAGCAGCTTGAGGACGGTCTCTAGCCTTTGCCAAATCGCCTCGACCATTGCTGTCGTGAACTCTGGCACGAACGCGCGGTCCACGGCGAGGACAGCCTCGTAAGTGGCATCCGTCCAGTTGTCGTTGGGCATCGGATGGAAATAGCCACCGTCGCGGCGCAGCGTGAGTTTCGCCGAGCGGACGAGGTCCCGAGCCAACCCTTCGCCGTCGTCATCAAGCAGATGGTGCGTCTGTCCGAGGACCAGATCGAGCTTGCTCGCGTCGTCGTCCCTGAGCGGCAATGGGATCGTTGGAGTAACGGCGCTCTCTGGGAACGGCGCATAGATGGGCCGCCCGGACATGGAGCCTCGGGGTCGCAGGGCCCAACCGTCCGCCGCCAGGAGCCGGTTCAGCTCGTCGACACGCCTGGCCGCCTCATCGGCATCGGGGCGTACCTCGGGATGCACCAGCCGCGCGAGGAAGGCCAACAACACCTCGTCCGGGCCATCAAGAAGCCGGAACCGCGGATCCTCGAAGACCCAATCGTCCTCCCAGTCGTAGTTGTTGAACCGGTGCTGGATGATGTCGCCGCGGGCGGTCGGGTGGCGCGAGTCGGTCGATGGGAGGGCATCCAGGTCGTACAAGGTGCCCAGAAGGGCGACTTCGTCCAGGCGTCCCCACCAGTCGCCCTGCGCAGCGCGTAGCAAATCGAAGACATCGCGCCGTGTCACCGCTGTGATCCTTGCTGCGTTGTCCTGGTCGGAGTGCGTCATGACACCAGAATGGCTTGCCAGCGGCGCGTCTGCCGAGCCTTCATGGCGGTTGTGGGGTCGCACGAGAGGCGCCGTGGTTGGCGCCAGGCTTCTGTCTGCTCTTCGAGCCGCATCATGCGATAGGCGTGGGTGCATGCGGCGTGGGGCACGTGCCGGGCGCCCCCGGTCGCCCACTCGACCTTGCAGGGGACGTCGGGATTGTGTCGGTGCGTGCTGCGGTCCGTGCGCCCGTCAGCATCCGGACCGCGACAATGTTCAGAAGCCGTTGTACGCAAGGTGTGACGAGTGGCTCCTGGCGGCACATGACGTGCGGGTCCCAGGCCCCGGCGGCCGCCGTCATCCCCTACGGCCTCGTGCGTCAAGATATCGCTCGTAGCGCACACAGTGCCCGTAGCGCACAAAGGCTGGTCGTCCCGCTTGTCCCGGCCGAACCGCTGACCTGCGATTTCTTTCACGTGTTTCTGTTCCACATGTTTCGCGATGACGCATCATGTGGAGTGCGTGGCTATCCTTGAGCCGGTCACGAAGGGCTCCTGACCTGCGGTTTTGCCCGTGCGCATTATGTGCGATGTGGGCGTTACAGGCGATATCTTGACGCTGAAATGACGCTCGTGACGCTCATCTGACGCTCGTTCTGATGGGGTGTCAGGCGAGTCGTCGGGCAGGTCAGGACCTGTCGGGTGGCGTATGTCGAAGGGGCGCCGAGGGCGGGCGACGCTTTGTGAGGAGCTGCTGGTTCCTGATGGTCAGTTGTTCCGGAAGAGACCATTCGCTCAGCTGACCTGCAGGAACGATCGAACACCTGTCGCTGACCTGCGAAAATGGCCTTTCGGCTGTTTCCCGCTCGTGCCCCTTAATGCAGTTGAAAGTCCCAGGAAAGTCCCAGAGGACTCCCAAGGAGACAAGACGTTCTTTCCAGGTCATGCGGGCTGTGCAGGGCGTGCTGGAGCTCAGCGGTTGGGGCCTCTTCGCGGATGACGGGGGGCAGGCCCAGGAGACTGTCGATGGTGTAGTTGTCGAGATGCAGTGCGCCGGATGAGGTGGTCCCCTGCGGACGCGGTGACGACGCGCCCGCAGTTGTAGAGGGAGCGACCTGAGTGGAGCAATCCTCGCGGGAGCAGGGACGACCTGCAGATCGCACGGTTTGCCAGAAGCCTGGCGGGTGTCGGCCGGGTGCTGCGCGACCACACAGCGTTCCGTCGTGCCTGGAGGCGCTGTCCGGATCGCCGTTTCGTGCCAAGGGCAATGTGATAGTGGTAGCGGTTGACGGTGGACCGAATGGGGGAGTCGGAGACATGCGCGATCCGTTGGAGAACGTGGAACTCACGGCGGCCGTACAGGGCTTGCGGGATCAGCTGATGGACGCTGTGCACGCCGCGGACGGCCAGCGCGTCAGGTTCGAGGTCGACGAGATCACTCTGGACTTCTCGGTCGAGCTGCGGCGCGACGCGACGGCCAAAGCGGGGTTCAAGGCATGGGTGGTCTCCAGCGACGCCCAGGTGGGGGTGGCGCAGAGCTCCGTCCATAAGGTGTCCGTAAAGCTGAAGCCTAAGGATTCGGCCAACGGCGGGCCGATCGAGATCGGAAATCAGGCTGAAGTTGACATGGGTGACTTCGGGCATCCGTCCGGACTGCGCGAGGGATGAGCACCCGGTCCGTCGAACGCATCGCCATCGTTCAGGGAGCGCGGCAGGGCAGCGGCTTCCTGCTGGACTCCCGCCTGGTGCTCACTTCGGCGCACCTGTTCGAAGGGGAGGGTGAGGTTGCTCGCGTCGCGGTACCCGGAGGGACAGGGACGCACAGCTGCCGCCTCGTGTGGCGTCGCTACGACGAGTCGTGCGACGCAGCCCTGCTCGAAGCGGACGAAGACCTGGTCAGGGGAGGCACGACGTGCCGGTTGCTCGACGTTCGGTGGGGGCGGGTTTCCGGCCTGGCCGCCTGGGAGAACTGCGAAGCGGTAGGCTTCCCGCGGATCTCGCTCCGCGACGGCATGCGGCCGGACACCGAGCAAATCGTGGGCACGCTGAAGCCGGGATCATCCGTCCTGCGCGGCCGCTATGTCCTGGACAGTTCCCACGCCCCGCCGCCTGCGGTCGGCACCTCCGGCACATCGCCGTGGCAGGGAATGTCGGGTGCCGCGCTCTTCGTCGACGAATACCTGATCGGCGTGGTATCTGGGGATCCCGCACAGTGGGGTCACGCGCGGGTGGAAGCGGTTCCCATCTTTGTCGTCGTGGCTGATGTCGGATTTCGACGGGCGGTGGAGGCAGCAGCAGGACTCTGTCCCGAGGTGGTGGAGATCGGCAGGCCCGCGCCGCAGGTGGTGAACGAGGCCGCCGCATCGTGTGAAGGCGACTGGGTCCCTGCCGCCGACGCCGACCCAGTCTCCTTCGGTGTTCATCGCGCGCCGGATGCCTTCGGCCATCCGGACGTTGTGCAATACGTGCCACGCTGCGTCGACGTGCAGGTGGACGCCCGACTCGAAGCGCTGGCGGAAACGGGCGGCATGCTGCTGCTTACAGGGGATTCGGCCGCAGGCAAGTCGAGGGCCCTGTTCGAAGGAATGGTCCGCAATCTTGGGGACTGGTCGGTCTGCAAGCCGGACCCCGACGCAGACCTGTCCTCCCTGCATTCCTCCTCTGGAAGTGATCACCAGAAGGTCGTATGGCTCGATGACCTGCACAATTACCTGCGGTCCGACGGGCTGACGCCGTCCCTGCTGGACCAGCTCGTCCGGCGCGGCATGGTCGTGCTTGCCACGCTGCGCACCGAGTTCCACGAGCATTACACGGACGAGGAGGACGGCCCGTCGCTGTCGCGGAGCACCGGGCCGAGACTGCCGTCCTCGCCGGGCAGAGTGATCCGCGCAGCGCATCACATCACCCTGGACCGGATCTGGACCGAAGACGAGCGGTCGGCTGCGTCGTCGGGCGAGGATCCGCGTGTCGTTGCGGCACTGAACGCCGACAGGGCGCACGGGGTGGCGGAGTACCTTGCGGCCGGACCGCAGGTCCTCAAGCGGTGGAAGGCCGCTTCCCGGGCGAAAGGCAACCCCCGGGGCGCCGCGCTCGTCGCAGCCGCTGTCGCCCTCGCCCGCACAGGTGTGGACACCGCGCTGCCGCCGGAGTCCCTGGAGCGCCTCCACGCGCACTTCCTCGACCGGGCGGGCGGCCCGGCGTTGCGGCCGGAAGGCATGGAGGAAGCCTGGGATTGGGCGTCCAGGATCGTGCTTGGCGTCACCAGCCCCCTGGTACCGGGCCGGGGAGGAACGTGGAAGCCGTTCGACTACCTCGTGTCCGACACCGCGCGAATGTCCCGGCCGAGTGAGCTCCCGGGACAGGTGTGGGACGAGGCCCTGCGCATCGTGGACGACTCGCGCCGTGTACTGGTGGCGACCGTCGCCAAAGTGGCGGGACGGCCGGAAGTGGCCAAGGAGGTGCTCGGCCCGCTCGCGGAACGGGACGTACCCGACGGCCTGATCAACCTCGGGGCGCTGCTGGCCGAGGAGATGGACTATGCCGGTGCCGCCCGCTGCTTCGAGCGCGCTTTCTACCTGGGTGACTCCAGTGGGGCTCACAACATGGGTGCCCTGTCCTACGCGAGGGGGTGTCTGGAAGCGGCACGAGAGTGGTACGAGCGTGCGATCGAGGGCGGGGAACGCGAGTCGATTGGCGCCCTCGGCCTGGTGCACGAAAAGCTGGGGAACCAGGACGAGGCGGCAGCGCTGTGGAAGCGCGGTACCGAGGCTGGCGATCCCGGGAGCGCACTGCATTATTCGGACTGGCTGAGGTCGAAGTGGCAGTCGGACGAAGCCGTAGAAGCCCTGAGAGTCGCTGCGGACGGTGAGATCCCGTTCGCCGCGCTCTCGTACGCCGGCGCCCTCCTGCGGAGGAAGGACCATGAAACGGCGAATGCTTATGTCGCGCGTGCCTACGATGCGGCGGTCAAGCAGGGGAGTCTGGGTGACTCGATCGGCTGCCTGATGGCCGGCGTGACCGCGTACTCCTTCGGCAACGTC
The DNA here is from genome assembly GCF_045161865.1 of Streptomyces sp. NBC_00859. Lineage (NCBI taxonomy): Bacteria > Bacillati > Actinomycetota > Actinomycetes > Kitasatosporales > Streptomycetaceae > Streptomyces > Streptomyces sp. NBC_00859. Next base: position 6,982,469 of record NZ_CP108826.1, read on the forward strand.
CGGCTGGGGGAGGAATGGTGGAGCCGGGCACGGGAGCACGGCCAGCCGTCGGACTGGGTGATCCTGGAAGCCGCGGACGGCTCGGTCGGACTCCCGCACCTAGCCTTCAGCCAGAATTGCCTGGACAGACTCGGGCACGAGGAAGCCCGTTCCCTCATGCAGTTGCTCTGGGCCGGTGACTGCCAGGACTGCGGATACCCACTGGGCGACGGAGTTCCGGCACTCTATGTGGACGACCAGCACTGGGCTGACGCTCGGCTCTTCCACTTCGGACTGTGCCGTTATCCGCACTGGAACGATTCGGCCCTGCTCAGTGTGTCGAAAGAGGCGGGTATCAGCTGGACGGCCTTCACCGCCGGAGTGCCTGTAGGGGAGCGCAACGATGTGGTCGTTCCCGCTTTCGTGATCAATCCCTCTCTCGAGGTGGCGCAGTTGATCCGGAGCGGGGACCGCTGGACGGCCACGTCTGCTTTCGGGCCCCGGTCGGCCCGCGCTGAAGCGCTCAACGTTCGCCCGCTGTGGTCCGGATTGCCGCCCAGGTCGTCCGACGGGCGTGCTTGGGCACTCACCGGTCCCGGTGAGGTCGCGGTGGCATCGTTCGGCCAGCTCTGGACCGCTCCTGCGACCGAGGAGTTCATCGCACTGGTGGAGCAGGACGAAGGAATGCTACTCATCCTGGCGAGCGCTGTCGGGCCGGAGGCCCCGGCCACGATGGAAGTCCTGATGGACGCCCTGGAGTCCTGGGACTCGATGACGAGGTGGGTGCCTCTGAAATCCGAAACCGCGGGTCGGGCCTCCCGAACCACCGCGAGGCGCCCGATGGTTCGGGAGGCGGTCCTTCGGGGACAGAATCTCTAGATGTCGTGGAAGAGACCAAGCGGCCCTGTGGCCTGGGACGCTGGGCGGATTCGCTCCGCTGACCTGCGCAGATGGCCTTCCGGCTGTTTCACGCTCGCGCTCGTTGACGCGGCCGACAACGGCCGAAGGAGAACCGGATCCGGTTCCCGTTCCCTCACGACTGGGGAACCTCCATCCGACCGTGTCAGCGCTCAGAGACGACGAGCGCCAACTCGCCCTGCCGTCTGGGCTCCGCCGAAGGTCGATTCTGCTGCTGCAGAGACTGCCAGCTGAGGCGGTCCGGCGCGGGTACGAGATGCGGAAGGCCCACTCGTTATCTCAGGGGATGGAGCCCTGACGGGCCGGAACGGCGGGACGGTCGGTGAGGCGCGCATGAGCAGTTCGCCGACCTGCTGCCGGTGACGCATCATGTGGAGTGCGTTGCGATCCTGGCCGGTAGAGTGGCGCTCAATCCATTGCCCTCCTGCCGGACCCCCACTGACCTACGTGGGCTTCGCCACCCGAGACCGTGGCGAGACAGTCAGCGGCTTCCTCCATGACGCACGCCATGCCGTCGGGGTCATCGGCGAGCAGCGCGACCGTCTGTTCGTAGCAGCTCAGGGCTTCTGCGCAGCGGCCCTGTGCGCACAGGCACCGGGCTTTCCAGAGGAGGACCGTCCACAGGGGCACCGTGCCGACGTCGGCTGCGGTCGCGGCTTTCTCGGCCAGCTCCAGCTGTTCGTGGGCCTGAGCGAAGTCTTCCTGTGCGATGAACAGGCGGGCGAGCGCGATGTGCAACTCGACGATGAGCAAGCTGATGCCCCCGCTCACGCGCAGCTGATCGCGCAGCAACCCCCGCAGCTCGTCCTCGGTGCTGCTGCACTCCGCCAGTTCCAGCTGAAGGTCGAGCCGGGTCTGGATGAGGTCGACGAGACTCGCGGGGCTTGCCGGGGAGTCGTTCCCGACCGGCATGTAGAGACTGAGGAGACGGCTGATCAACGTGATGGCCGCGCGTTCACGTCCCCCGTGCAGAAGCAGGCCGAGCAGTTGCAGGGAAATGTCGTGGTAGAGGGGGGAGAGCTGTTCGTCCGCTTCATCGAGTCGGGAGAGGAGCGCACCGTACACGCTCTCTGCCTGTTCCGTCTGACGCGTTTCCGTGAGCGCGTGACCCACCTGGTGAAGCAGAGGGATGCCCAGTTCGGCCGGTTCCGTCTCGATGGCGGACATCAGCGCCTGCGCCTCCGCGGCCGCCCTCTCGTCCTTGCCCTGTGCCGCGAGCACCAGGACAAGGACCGAGTGGATCAGCAACCTGTTGCTCACGGAGCCGCTCGAGCGCAGGCCGCCCAGAATCGCGCGCAGCTGTTCTTCAGCGGCGGGCAGCTGTCCGGTCGACTGCAGGGCGCGCGCCCATCGGAACTGGAATTGCAGTGTTTCCGCGTCCTGCGGCCCTCGCTCAGCGCGGCTCTCTTCGAAGAGCCGGCGAGCCTCGTCCACATTGCCGATGGCCTCGTAGTACTGGCCACGAATCGCGCCGACCACGGGGCGGTTTTCCGGCAGGGCGGCGGCACGCTCCATCATCAACCTGAGCAGTTCATGGGCCTGGCCCCGGTGGTTGGAGGCCAGGCAGTAGCCGTAGGAGGCCCATCCGACTTCGACGAACCAGGCCAACGACTCCACGTCGTTCGCGGGAGCGGAGCGCAGGGCAGCCAGAACATGGGGGACCAGGACCTGCCACCTTCGCCATTGATCAGGCGTATCCGTACCTCCTCCCATCCATCGCACGACGCGGGCGGCGGCCCGCCACACCTCGGCGGTTTCGTCTCCGCCGCGCACCTGTGCCGCGTTGGTCTCCAGTACCAGCGGGTGGGCTGTGAGGCACAAGTTTGCCGCGTTCGCCGTGCCGCTTCCGCCGACCGAGACGTCCACGTCGGCCAGGTTCAACAAGCCCACGTCGACGAGTGCGTCGATGGCCGCCTCGCCCTCTTCGAATCCTTCCGGGAACCCGTCCTCCGGAGCGAGGAGACCGTAGGCGAGCAGCACGGTGGGGAAGGGGGTCGGGGCGAAACACGACAGGACCCGCATGAGCAATCTGGCTTCAGGCAACCCTTGTCGGGTGAGCAGGTCGAGGCTGATCTCCCAGGTGTGGCTCACCAGTCGGCGAAGCCGCTGGTCGTCCGTGCCCGACGTGAATGATCCACCCGCGTCGAGCAGTGGGGCGCCCAGCCGGTCGAGTTCGGCCGTGTACCCGGCGAAGTCCCCCACGGGCCGGACATCTATGACGCCGCGCGCGAAGCCCAGGCTCCTTCGTGTCTTCGCCAGATATGAGCCTGCCAAGTGCAGTCCCAGGGGCAGTCCGCCCAGTCTCGCGGCGAGTGTACGAGCGTCCTCCACCGGCCCGGCGTCTCTCGCCAGGTCAGTGAGGACCTTCGCCCCGTCCTCGGCGGACAGCATGTCCACCGCTCGGCACACTGCTTCCGTTCCCCACAGCAGGGGGTTGCCGACGCGACTCGTCACCACGGTGAGGCCGGAACGACTCGGCCGGATCCACCCTGTGCCGTCCCCCGGCGAGCCGTGCTCCGAAGCGACGACCGAGAGGTCGTCCACGGCGTCGACGACGAGCAGCCAGCGCTCGCCCGCACGGTCCAGACAACGCCACACCAGATCCAGCGCGCTTGAGTGCCCCGCCCATGCGCGACTGAGGCCGTCTTCGGCCACGCCCAGTTCACGGGCCACCTGAGACATACCCGTCAGCAACCGCTCGTTCGTCGTCGCCGACACCCAGAACACCTGATGTCCGAGGTCCCGGGCGTGCCGGGCAAGCCGCAGCGCCGCTGTTGTCTTTCCGCATCCGCCGAGCCCGTGCAGAACCTGCACCTGCTCGTGCCCCTCGGCCAGCGCCCGTTCCAGATCGGCCAACAGGCTGTCCCGGCCATGAAGGCGGGCGGGCAGCTCTCCGTACGGAGGACGCACCGAGTAGGTGCCCGGCGTCGGCCCGGAGGCGGACGGGCCGTCCCCGGCCGAACGGCGAGGGAGGCCCTTGGTCTCACGGCGTCGTTCCCGGTCCGCCGCTGTCCGTCTCATCTGCCATGCGGCCACCCCGCGCCGAGGTGTGCCGGACCTCTGCTGGGCCCTTGCTTCGAGCAGTTCCACGAGGACGGCGAAGGGGCGGCCGTCCTCGGGAACGCTTTTGCCGCTGAACCACAGGCTGAGCTTGCTCTTGCCGAGACTGACCGGAGGACTCTGCTGGCTTCCCCACCGTGCGATCTGGGCGTACGTAGGGGATCCGGCGTTCGTGCGCAGCTGCCCCAGCTCCGTCGCGAGCCGCTTGGCCGCGGACTGGTCGTCCATCCGTCACCCGTTCAGTCCGAACTTTCGTTGAACATCCATTTCACCAGGTCTGGCCTGCGGCGATGTCGGGTTCAGCAGGAAAACGACCCGCTGAACACCGCAGGGATCCGGATCAATGGCCGACGACCGGCTGAAGAGGCCGGACCTTGAGAGAGGACGTGCGGTGAAGGAATTCGCAGCGAAGTGGCGTGACCAGGCTTGGCGGTTCGAGGCGCTGAAAACAGCGGGAGGGTGGGTGGTGTCAGGGCTTGTCCGTGAACTCGTCAGCCGCGGCCTGTCCTTCTGGTGGGGGCCATGAGCCGCAGCCTTCGGAAGGACGCACGGAGGAGGGAGTCGGCCTCAACTCGTTCCGGTCCTCGACGCATGTGGCGAGTGCAGGGTGGAAGATCTCGTGGATCTGGCTAGGTCGCGGGCTACCGCGTGCCTGCTATCCGACGGGGAGCAGCCCCCTGTCCCGCACTATCCGCCCCACTCCATACGCCACACCTGCGCCTCGTGGCTCGTCCAGAAGGGAGTCTCCTCTACGAGGTCCAGCACCTCCTCGGCCTCGAGAGCTTCGAGACCACCCAGCGCTACGCGAACCCTCGGGAATTGCATCAGACGGGCGAGAAGTCGCAGGTCGCCAGGTCACGGCGAGGGCTTGAAGGACTCCGAGGCTACTACGACCTAGCTGCCTGACCAGGCATATTGCCGATCGTGTCCCTTCTGATGCATGATCCTCTCTCCAGAAGGGATGGTCTGGAGTGGTGCATCAGCGCAAGGTGGCCCTGGCCGGGTCAGCTCAACTGGAGCTCGTCTCCGGGGTGGTCCAATTGCGTCCCGAGGACGCAATGTTCGACGCGATGCTGCGGGGCTGGCGTGCTCAGCAGAAGTCGCGGGGGTTGAGGGACGACACGATCGATCCGAGGGAACGACTCATACGCCGGTTCCTGGAGTTCGCGAACGACTACCCGTGGCAGTGGACGCCGGCTCACATGGACGAGTGGTCGGTCTCGTTGACCGGTGAGAGACATCTGGCGCCGTCGACGATCCGCAGCTACCAGGGCACCGTGCGACTGTTCAGCGAGTTCCTCATCGACGGCCGCTACGGCTGGGGCCCTGCCTGCGAGGAAGCCTTCGGCACCTTTCCGATGGCGGTCTGTCACGAGTGGAACACCATCGCCCACCTCAACGACTACGAGGGCGACCCGGAGGCGAAGCCGTTCACCCGCGAACAGCTGCAGCTCTTCCTCGACTATGCCGACGACCAGGTCGAACGAGCGCTACGGGCGAAACGCAAAGGCGCTCTGGCGGCCTACCGCGACGCCACCCTCTTCAAGGTGATCTACGGGTGGGGACTCCGCCGGACCGAGACCTCCAAGCTCGATGTGGTCGACTTCGGGCGCAACCCGCAGGCCCGGCAGTTCGGCCGGTACGGCACGCTCAACGTCCGCTACGGCAAGGCCAAGAAGGGCCAGCCGCCCCGGCGCCGGAACGTCTTGTCGGTGATGGACTGGGCCGTCGAGGCCGTCGCCGACTATGTCGAGAACGTCCGGCCGCGCTTCGGATTCCCCGACCACCCCGCTCTGTGGCTCACCGAACGCGGTGGACGCCTGCGGCCCGGCTCGATCAACGACCGGTTCGAGGCATACCGCGACGCCCTTGGCCTGCCGAAAGAGCTGGTCCCGCACTCCTTGAGGCATTCGTACGTCACGCACCTGACCGAGGACGGGGTGGACCGCCGCTTCATCCAGCAGCAGGTCGGCCACGAGAGCGACAGCTCCCTGGCCATCTACACGCACGTCAGCGACGACTTCATGAACACTTCCCTGCACAAGGCACTGGCCCCGGCATTCGCCGGGGCCCGATGAGGAGGGATCCGGCGATGGCCGCCAAGCTCGACTACCACTGGCACCTGCGCAAAGTCATGGCCGACCGCGGGATGTTCTCCACCACCGACCTCATCCCTCCGCTCGCCGAACGCGGCATCACCCTGTCCTCGAGCCAGGTCTACCGGCTCGTCGTGGAGCGACCCGAGCGACTGAGCCTGAAGATCCTCATGGCCCTGCTCGACATCCTGGACTGCACCATGGACGACCTCATCGAGCCCATCGGGGTGGCCGGGGCCGTGAAGAAGCCGAAGAAGGCAGCCGTCGGCGGCACGGCCCCCGACACGGAAGGACTCGGCGGACTGCGGCCAAAGCGGGCCCGGATCAGGGGTGTTGACCGGCTGTGACTACCACCGGCTCTCTCGATCGCTCCGTCACGGATCCGATCGGCCTGATCACGGACCTGGTCGCGGAGGCCGAGAGCAAACTCGGCTCCGAGACCATCCGGACCGTGGTCACGGCGGTTGCGGGCGGCCGCGCGAAATCACGGAACCTGGCCAAGTTCCTGGTGACGCGATCCGCCGTCTTGACCGATGGCCGGTCCCCCGCGCCGCGGGCCGTCGGTGATCTCCTCATCGCCCTTCGCAGGGCCGGCGCCTCGGCGGTCTCGCCGCCGGTCTGCGCGGACTGCGGGAAGGGGCTGCGAAGCCTCCAGCGGCAGGGCCAGGACTGGTACTGCTCGGTCTGCATCAAGGAGACCACCGAGTGCGCCGCCTGCGGCAACACCCGTCGCGTCACCTTCCGGGACCGCAAGGGCCTGCCACGCTGTTCGATGTGTCCCGACCGCGATGACCGTGACCCGGCCGCGGTCATCCACACGGTGATCAATGCGATCGCCCCGGGCGCCGATCGCGACGTTGTCGCCGAGGCTCTGCGCCGGTCGGCGCCCCACCGTCCCCACTATCGCCAGCGAGTGGTCTGGGCCCTGGAGGAGAACCCTCGCCTGCTGACCGGCGAGGCCCATCTCGCCCCGCACCGCGCCATCTTGAGGTTCATTGACCTGCTGCACGAGGCCGGTGTCGCCGGGATCGTCCGACCGTCCTGCCCTCGGTGCCACCGAGTGGTTCGCATCGACAAGCCGCTCGACGGTCAGCGGGTCTGCCGCAACTGCATCGCCAAGTCCCGCGTCGAAGAATGCGTACGCTGCGGAGCCCGCCGCGAGCCGGCCACCCGCGACGAGCAGGGGCGACCGCTGTGTCCGAACTGCTTGGTCACCGACCCCGCGAACGTCGAGGTCTGCATCACCTGCGGCAAGCGGAAGCGAGTACAGAACCGCACCTCCGACGGTCCTCTCTGCTCGAACTGTTGCCCTCTGCCCGTCCTCGTTTGCTCGATCTGCGGCCGCACCGCACCCGGCACCCACTCCCGTCTGACCGGCCTGCCCCGCTGCGGCGGCTGCGACCGACGCCAGGCTCACTGCACCGCATGCGGGCGGCTTCGAGGCATTCACTCCGGGACCGCCGAAGCACCGGTCTGCGGCCCCTGCACGGCACCGGACGCCGAGCTCTGGCGCCCGTGTCCCACCTGCGGGGAAGCGGAGCGACTGCGAGCCGCCGGCCCGTGCCCTCGCTGCATTCTCAGGCAACGGCTCCACGAGCTTCTCGCTGACGCCTCGGGCTCCATACCCCCGAAGCTGCAGGCCCTCAACGACGCCTTGGCCGAGACGGAACGGGCCGGCACGGCGATGCGCTGGCTGGCCGGCGGCATCGTCTCCACCGTCCTGTCCGATCTCGGCTCCGGCCGTCGGCCCCTGACGCATGAGGCCCTGGACGAACTCCCGGCGGGCAAGTTCGTCGAGCACATCCGCAGCGTGCTCGTGGCCACCGGCACGCTGCCCCAGCGCGACGAGCAGATGGTCCGTCTGGAACGGCACGTGAACGATCTCGTCACCTCCCACACCGCCGCCGAGGGACGGAAAGTCCTGCACCGGTACGCGACCTGGCACCTCCTGCGACGGCTTCGCCGACGCAGCCGCGGCAACGACATCACGCACACCCAGCTCACCGTCGTCCGCCAGCATCTGCGGGCAGCCGTCCATCTCCTCGACTGGCTCGACGGCCAAGGGCTGGCCCTCGCGACCTGCCGTCAGGCCGACCTTGAACGCTGGATGACCAGCGACGACGTCCGCCACCGCCGGGAGGCGGGCCACTTCGTGCGCTGGGCTCTCGCCCAGAAGATCGCACGCGATCTCAGCTTCCCGGCCGTCAGATGGAACGGCCCCACCCAGGCGATAGACGACGAGGCCCGCTGGGCCACCGCCCGCCGTCTGCTGCACGACGACACTCTCAAGTCCGAAGACCGCTTCGCCGGCCTGCTGCTGCTCCTCTATGCCCAGTGGCCCGCGGCGATCTCCCGGCTCACCGTCGACCACATCGAGGAGAGCGACGGAGCTGTCCGCATCCGCCTCGGCGCCGTCCCCGTCGACTTGCCCGGCCCGGTCGCTGAACTCGCCCTCCACCAGGTCGCGGTTCGCCGGAGTCATGCCGTCCTCGCCCGGACAGACTCACCCTGGCTCTTCCCCGGCGGCCAGCCCGGCCGCCCGATCAGCGTCTGGGCCATGGGCGAACGACTCCGCAAACTCGGCATCCGGCTCGCCGAGACCCGGTCGACCGCCCTGTTCCAGCTCGCCACCGAGCTGCCCGCCGCAGTCCTCGCCCGCACCCTCGGCATCGACATCACCGTCGCCGTCAAATGGCAGCGAGCCGCCGCCGGAGACTGGGCCTCCTACGCCGCCGATGTCAGCCGCCGCGTCCCGGAGAACCAATGAAGCTACCCATCACCATCCACCAAGCACGGCTCGGATCCACGGAGTTCAAGGTCATCCGACCAGCCCGGCCCCTGGTCCACGCAGTGCTCATCGACCACGATCGGCACCTGGACACCTACCTCGATCAGGACGCCGCCCAGCGAATCGGTGGGCTATGGAAGCTCGCTGCCTCTTCACCGCGTTCGCTGGTCCACCTGCCGATGCGGGGGAACCGTGGCCCCTCCCGCGAGCTGCCAGAAGACGGCACGCGGCAGCTTGATCTCGTGCTGCTGCACCACTCGCTCCAGTTCGCCCCCTCACGCTGGAAGGAAATACGAGGACGGCTCGGCCCAGGGCGTCCGCAGACCGTGACGCTGCCCGGCCCAGGACACACCGACGAAGCCGTGATTGATCACGAGGCACGGCACTACCAGGAGAACCGGGATCTGTTCCACCAGCATCTCCACGCCGAGACCCTGTTCATGACCGGCAGCGCGAAGGTGTTCAGGGACACCGCCCGGCACTTCTTCGACGTCGCCCGAAACGGCCCCGGATACGTCCCCGTCCATCCGAGCTACCCGCACTTCTGCACCGAGCTTCACTCCAACGACGGCATTCTCGGCGACGCGCGCGAGATCCACATCGAGTACTGCGACCAGTGGGACTCATGACCCTGACCGACAGGACCCCGCCGACCATGACGTTCAACGATCACCTCCAGCATCTCGTCGAGAGGGCCCTCGCATCCATCCCGGCCGCCGACGCCGGCGACATCTACGCTGTCTCCTTCCTCATCGACAACGAGGACGACGACCCTCGTCAGCCGACCTTGACGATCGGCTACAACACTGAAGCTCAGGCCCGACGCAGCATCCAGGACGCCTCTGACCAGGTAGAAGCCCGCTGGAACTACGCTTTCTGGATCCAGAACGAGCTGACTGTGGTCGGCGACCTGACCAGCGACCCCGCCGGGGCCACAGCTCGCCAGGAGTGGATCACCGAACTCGGACTTTGGTACGACGAGCCGACCGACCTCGCCGACTGGGATTCAGTCATCGGGCCACTCGCCGCGCAGATCGAGGCCCGCTTCAACCAGACCTGCTGCCAGCTCGCCCGAACCCTCCACACGACCGGCGTCATCGAAAGATCTGTCGGCCGAACCGTGCCGGTGATCGTCCACGAGCTGGAGTACTACGAGGCGATCGCCTGGCAGACCGAGGCCGCCAACCCGCCCGGCCTCGCCGACGAGTTCACCTCATGGGTCCGCAATGGCTGAGGCATTCGGACAGTTCCAATACCCGACTCCACCATTACACCTGCAGCCGGACGCGCACAAGGCCGTGCTCGGCGCGTGGGAGCGTATGGAAGTCCCGCTCACCATCGCTGTATAAGCGATCCTTCGCCCCGTTCCCTGTGGACGGGGCGAAGCTATTTGCGGACGAAGTGGGCGCGAGTTACGGGGCTTCCTCGGCCTGCTGGTCCTGCGGCAGGGTCCAATGGCCGTCGGCATCGAACGGCCACGGATAGACGTAGCCATCCACCTGGGCCATTTTGCGGAGCGCCTCCCGCGTCGCTGGCGGGTCCGGCGGAGTGTTCAGCCGACGTCGCAGCGGATCGAGTTGTGCAGCGTACGACTCAGCCCACTCCAGCCAGGCCGTTTCCGGAGCTAGGGCGCTCTCGGTTCTGGCGCGGGCGGCCTGGCAGAAGGCGCGGATCTCGGCGGCCCGATGCCAGGCTCCGACCTGTGCGTTGAGGAACTCGGCCCGGTACTGCTCGATCTGCCCCTCACGGGCTTGTTTGATGGCCGCGTACCACCGGCGCCGCCGCTCGGCTTCGAGGAGTTCTTGCTCCCGGTCTCGGCGTTCCGCTTCCGCAGCGCGGTGTTCGAGATCCTGGAGAAGGAGCCCCAGCCGAGACTCCAGGGTCCATCGCGCTCCGTCGCTGTACGAGTAGGAGTACCAGCTCTTGGCGGGTGCACCCAGAGCAAGGCGGCCGTTGAACTCCTCGTCGCACTTGGGTAGTCGGATCCACGGATCGCGCTCTTGCTGATGGAGCTCCTTCGGGGTCGGCTCATGCGGGACTTTGGTCGTCCTCTCGGTGAGGGCCAGGGGAAAAGCGCGACCCCGGATCACGACGGCCAGGGCGTGTACGGTCTCACCGCGTTCCAGGTCGGTGTGGGCCTCGGTGGAGTACCCGCGGCTTTCGGCTTCGGTCAGAAACGCATGCATGATCCGTAGACCGCGGTCGGCGAGCGGACGCGACACATGCAGCGGGATGACCTCGGCCATGCCCCGCGTATCGACCGTGCCTTGAGAGCGCCCCATCGCCTTGCGCGTCGCGCGGACCAATGAATGCGGACGCTCCAGAACCTTTGGCACCTCGATCGCCGGCACCGGAGAAGGCTGAGCAGCCTTCTCGGCCACCTCGTCGGTCAGAGTGAAGATGCAGTCGCCGCGCTGGCGACCGTTCCACCGCAGCTTGTGGCCTTCGGGTATGTGACCGTGATGAAGCGCGTTGTAGTAGGCGGCTCGCCAGCGGCCTCGGGTCCGAGGCGCGGGATCAGCGACTGTGATCTTTCCTGAGGAGGACAGCAGCCGGGAGACCAGCTCGGCTCCGCCGGCCGGGGCCAGCGCGGCTTGGGCCGCATCACCCCCCAATCGATCCTTCTCTTCCTGCACCTGTCGGGGGTGAACGCCGTGCTTGAGGTAGTAGCGGCCGTCCGCCGTCACCACGGCGACCTGACCGCCGTCACCCCAGGTCCTCTTGACCAGTCCGCGCTGTTCCAGCGCCCAAGCCGTCTGGGTACGTGTCGGCGGGATCGGCATCGCCTCGGAAGTCGCCGCGATCTCGCGGAGCAAGGCGTCCTGTGGCGCGGACACTGCGTACTTCATGGCTCCGACTCCGCTCGAGGGGTGGCAAGGTGGCCAACGTAGAACGGGCCGTCCGCTGCCGAACCCCATGGGTCGCTCGTACGAGTGCCTCACGGCGATCCCGCCTACCGCCAACTGGAGTCGGTGTAATGGCACCTGGTGCGGTTCTCAGCCGAGGTCCGGAATCATCGGACTCTTCGAGCTCGGCATTGGACCAGCGGCGGGAGGTTGCGAACACGTCAATCAGGCCGCGGGGCCGCGGTCGTCGAGGGCGCGGACCTTGGTCTCGATCACGTCCTCCTCCGCGGGGACAGGCTCGTACGGACTCCGGGCGACGGGCCGCCAGAAGATTCTCTTGAGGATGTCGACCTCGTACTTCTGGCCGTGGCCGGGTCGGTCACGGCGAATCGGGCGGACCACGGGGCGGTCTTCAATGACCGTACTGACCAGCCGCGGGCTTCCAAGCCAGTGCGGATGGTGGCTGCGATGTCGGTCATGGGTGCCGGGGGTTCGGTGGCGACATCGAGGTCCTGGCTGGGGCGGTCGACGAGACGACGTGCCCGCACGGCGTATGCGATTTCCGCTTACCGTTTTGGACGACGTACATCGTCCGCGACGTGCGACAGGGCGTCTCGGCAACTTCCGAAGCGGGTGAAGTGGTTGTTGAGCCGGGAGAAGGCTGGCTGTGAGAGCAACGGCCGTGGTTCAGCGAGCAGTTCCAGGAGCGCTCGGCTGCCATCCCCGGCCCCAGTCTTCTGGGCCTCTGCGATCCGAAGGCCCGGTCCCGCACCCGACGCCGCCACGCCGGTTGCTGAGCCTCGCCCCGCCGCTACTCGGGCGGGCCGTACGTCATCCCCAGCGAATGCTCCTCCAGGCTGCGGAACGTCAGTTGGTCGTCCCGGACCTCATTGAGCAGGAAGAGCTCCCGGGTCCGACACTCCTCGCACAGGCTGACGACTGCGAAGGGCCAGAGGTCCACCGGTGCCCCGTACGGGGCGCTGTCCACGTAGATGCGGTCGGGCCGCAGCGGCTGGGTACTCGACCGCTCGAACGGCTCCCAGCTCGGATGGCTGCCCCTCAGCCGGAGCCCGACTATCCGGTACGAGCCCTCATCGAGGTACTCGCACCGCTCCACCCAGTCCCAGTGCGTCCCAGAGAGCCAGCTGACCGCACTGATCGCGCGCACAACATGGGGTTCCAACCGCTCGACGTCTTCTGCCAGTTGGTGACTGGCGCGGACGCCGTGTGCGTGGTGCGAGGTATTCCTGAAGTCCTTGATGTGGCCCAGGAAAACGCGTGCGTTGCCCCGGTCGCGCACAGTGGCGAGCTGTTGGATGCGGGGCGTGATTCCCTCCGCCTCCAGCCGATCGAGGATCCAAAGCCATGTGCCGAAGGTGGCACCGGTCCGGAACTGCTTGCGCAGGTTCCGGGAGAAGCCGTTCGAGGTGGCCAACTCGGTGAGTGCCAGCACGCCCAGCACCCGGGCCAGACCCTCGCCCAGCTTGAGTAGTCCGTCCTTCCGCTCCGCCGGATGCGTGCTTACCCGGTACCGACGGGACAGCGCGGCGGCGTGGTAAGGAAAGCTCCACTCAGCGCGCGAGATCGGGTCGTCTAGCGGCCGCACGAGTTCGCCGATTAGGCCAGCCTCGTGGGCAGCGGCCCTGATCTCGTTCCGAACCCCCTGGACGTCCCGTTCGCCGCTACCGAAGACGTTGGGCAGGATTCCCGACATCGTGGTCCGCAGTGCGCGTCGTCCCTCCTGCACTGTCTCCAGGAGACTCTCCACCTCGCTGTCAGTCACCAGGTCGACGGGGACGTGCGTGTCCAGCAGATCGCGAGCGCTGGGGTACAGACCGTTGTCCTTGCGGGAGTTCAACCACTCACAGAGCGCCTGGCCGCTGCCGCGGAGCGGCTGCAACACGAAAAGCGAGGTCGCCGCCTCGCCGAATCCCTGTGGTAGCAGGCGCCAGTTCCCCGGCCGTCCGACGAGCATGCCGCCCGAGCACAGGGTCAGCGTCAGCCCGTCCTCCGGCGCGTCAGGGAGCTCAACGGCTGAGTCCGCCTCGTGGAGATCTTGGGCACGCAGGTGCTTGGGCCGGTCGGTGCCATCCTCCTGCTCCTCACCGCGCTGAGGTGGGTGAACCCGGGTGGTCTCCAACCGGGCAAGGTTGCGCAGAAATTCGAATTCGCCGTCGAGTTCCGGCCGGTAGAAGAGCGCGGGTGGGATCTCGCAACCCACCCGCGTCTTGCTGTCGTCGATCCAAGCGTCCGGGGCGGTCGGGTGTACTTCGCGTCGGAGATGGTCGCTCGGATCCACCTGCAGCGGCAGGTGGACGAACTCGCGCAGCTCGGGATCCGGCTCATACGCCTCGCCGATCCGCTGCGGCTCTCCGTCGCGATCGCGCATGCCGACGGCCTTGCGGACCGCCGCCTCGAAGACCTTCCCGCGCGGCCAGCTGACGCCGGCCGAGGCGACCGCCCGGCGCAGCGCCGTGACGGCCTCCTGGCCCCTTGTCCACGTTGAGCCGACCAGCGGACGAAGGGCGGCCACCAGGGCAGCAGGATCACGGGTCTTCTGGATCACGCGCGATTCGGCGAGTCGAGTCAGGACCTCCTCGGACAGCTCGTACCGGAGCCGAAGTGGTTGATCGACTGTGACGCGCTGGTACATCAGTTCGTGGGTGGAGACCACGCGGACCCGGTCATCCGGATGCTGGGCCGGTTCGGCGGACAAGGCGTCCAGGTAGAGCCCGGTGATCTCGGCGATCTGGTCCGACGTGATGTATTTGCGCTTCGAGCCGACGGAACGGCGCAACTTTTGCCACTGGTCCTGAGCATTCAGCAGCAGTACCTGGCCCCTGCGCTGTGCTGGCTTGCGGTTGCTGAGGACCCACAGATAGGTGTTGATACCGGTATTGGGGAAGAGGAGATCGGGCAGCGCGACCACGGCCTCAAGCCAGTCGTTCTCCACGATCCACCGCCGGATGTCCGATTCGCCGGAGCCTGCCCCCCCGACGTACATCGGGGAGCCGTTGAAAATGACCGCGATTCGGCTGCCACCCTCGCCCGAGGCGCTCACCGGCTTCATTTTTGCCAGCATGTGCTGCAGGAAGAGCAGCGAGCCGTCGTTAATCCGCGGAAGACCGGCACCGAAGCGGCCCGCGAAACCGAGCTCCTCATGCTCCGACCGGACCGCGTACTCGCTCTTCTTCCAACTGACGCCGAACGGCGGATTGGCGAGGAGGTAGTCGAAGGCGGTTCCCTGGTGCCCGTCCTCTGCGAAGACGTTCCCGAAGGCGATCGTCGAGGCCCGGCGGCCGCTGGTCATCATGGTGGCACGGGAGATTGCCCATGACTCCCGGTTGATCTCCTGGCCGTACAGAGTGACATCCGCCCGCGGGTTCATCGACGCGATGTACGAGGCCGCCTCGGTCAACAGGCCGGCCGTCCCGCAGGTTGGATCCAGGATGGAGCGGAAGGCATGCGGCGTCGTCAGGACGTCCGAGTCGGCTGAGACGAGGAAGCCGGCCATCAGGTGGGCGACATCCCGGGGGGTGTAATGCTCACCGCTCACCTCATTGCCGCTCTCCGCGAACCGCCGGACTAGCTCCTCAAAGAGGCCCTCCATGTGGTCGTCGGTGATCGTCTGCCCAAGGTCGATCGCAACGAACTGCGCGACGATGCCGTAGAGGAGTCCGGCCTGGGATAGGCGCGTGACGGTCCGCTCGAACTCGAAGCCTTCCAGCAGCTCCCTGGCGTTCTGGGAGTACCCGTTGACATACGCTAGGAGCGACTGGTCGACGTTCTCCGGATCGCTGAGCACGCTTTCCATGGAGAACCGGCTGGAGTTGTAGAAGGGCCAACCCGAGGCGGCCGCCAGGCGGTGGTCCCGCTCCTCCTCGCCGACAGTGCGCTCGGCCTCATCGCGTACTGCCTGCCGGCTCGGGGCCAGAAGGCAGTCCAGCCGGCGCAGCACCGTGAACGGCAGGATCACCCGCCCGTACTCGGAAGACTTGAAGTCGCCGCGCAGCAAGTCGGCCACCGACCAGACGAGCTTGGACAGATGCCCGGTGCCGTCACTCATACTGTCCTCCGCAGGCTGGCGCCCTCCATGGGACTGATCATCCTATAGCGGTGGCCAGGCCGGTCCAGGCGGAACACGGGAGCTGACCTGCCGGTGACGGTATCTGGGACCTGGGCGTCGCCACCCGTCTTCGGTCGGCCCTCCCCAACTCTCGATCTGCCGACCGGACATCAGCCGTCATTCTCTTTCAGCGAAGCCGCTCCACTTGCTCAGACTTCATATCTGCAATGTGTTCCGCACCAGACATGAATGCCAGACGTGACGAAGTGCTGCTCGGTTCACTCCAGTCAGTTTCTCTCGTCCGTCGCAGCTGGCGCGTCGTCGGTTCGGGCGTAGGCGGCCCGTCGCGAAGCGAGACGATAGATTGTTTGGCGTGACGCTCGTTTGACGCTCCGAGTTCTCGCACGCCGGACAACGGGCGGACAGACTGCATCTGACCTGGTACTTTTCGTGCCCCGTCCAGGCTGACACCTTTCCGATGACGCATCATGTGGAGTGCGTGGCGATCCTCCTTTCGCCTCGGCTCCTGCGCGGAGCAGCCCGACAGGCACAGCAGCGCGTGCTGCCGGATCACCTGCGTTCGCGCACCCTCACGGGTTCGGCGTTGTTGTTCCCAGAGTCGGAGGGGGAGGTGTCGGGCCTGCAACTGTTTCGCACGGACACGACACATGGCGGGGTAACTGAAGTCACGCCGCATTCTGCTGAGGTCGAGGCCGATGTACAGGGCCTCGTCGAGGCGCACATGGAGACCCTGCTGGGCGTTCGCTTCCTTGCGAGCGAGTACGGCACGGGGCTCGTGCAGGGGAATGGATCGACTCGCTCGGCACCCTGAATCGCAGATCGTCGCCGCGGCGAAGCGCGCTCGTTCGGGATCGAGCCCTCCAACCCCTACGAGGACAAGGGCATGTGGGCGGACTTCTTGGATGCCGTGATCTTGTCGGAGCTGGAGGGCGTACGGAAGCCGTCGCCGCGAGAGGGTCGCCTTCCGTCTCACCTGGGTCGTCTCGCCCGAGGGCGACGACCTGAAAGCCCCCATCAGCGTGGCCGTCATCCGTCACGGGTCCAACTTGGCTGTTCGCAAAGCCATTCCCGCCAGTCCGCCGGCCTGGGATGTCATCCCGAGCGACCTCGTCAACGCCCAGTCGAAAGTGCTGGACGCTGCCGGCCGAAGCGCGGCGGACTGGCGGGCCGATGGAGCAGAAGCTCCGACCGCCACCGAAACGGTGCGGGCGTCAGCCCCGGTCCGGACGCGTCACCCGGTCATAGCGCGCCCGCCCCACCCCCGCCGCGACCGTCAGCGGGATCGTGAGGAGGGCGGCCGTCAGGAACAGGCCCCTGTACGCGTGGTGTTCCGCGGGGCCGGCGGCGATGGCGCTCGCCAGGGCGCTGCCGACGTAAAGGGCCAGGCCGAACATCGCCACACCGGTGGCCCGGGCCGCCGGGGACAGTCCGGTGGCCCAGGACTGGATCGTGGAGTGCATGAACGACCAGCCGCCGCCGAGCAGCAGCGTGCACACCACCAGCGCGGGCAGCGACCGGCTGGCCGCCGCGAGGCCGAAGGCCAGGGCCATCTGCACCCCGCCGACCACCATCAGCCGCACCGGCGTCCATCGCCCCACCAGCCGCTTCACCGTCTGGGCCGCAGCCATGGAGCCCACCCCGTACAGCGCGGACACCGCGCCGGCCAGCGTCGCCGACGCCCCCTGGGCCTCCAGGGCGGGCGCGATGTACGTCAAAAAGCCCAGCAGGACCGCGCCTTCGAGCATGGCCACCGCCATCACGTACCACTGCCAGCGCGAGCGCAGGACGACCTTGAACGGGGCGAGCAGCGCCCCCGGCGCCGCACGCGGCGGCTCCGGCAGGCGGCGCAGGGCGAAGGCCAGGTAGGCGGCGATTACGCCGGGCAGCGCGAAGACGAGACGCCAGCTCACGAAGTGCGCCAGGGCGCCGGCGACGACGGTCGCCACGGCCGTGCCCAGGGCGAACGCGGTCATCAGCTCGCTCAGCGGGCGCTGGCGGACCGCCGCGGGCACGGTGTCCCCGATGTAGGTGATGGACGCGGCGATGGACGCCGCGAAGAACGCGCCGGCCGCGGCCCGCGCCACGATCAGCACCGTCGCGTCGGGCGCGAGCACCGAGCAGAACGCGGCGACCGCGGCGCCGGCCAGGGAGATCCGCATGACGCGCACCCGGCCGAGCCGGTCGCTGGCCAGTCCCCACACCGGCTGCATCAGACCGTAGGCGAGGAAGTAGCCGCTGGCCGCGAGCATCACCGTCGGCAGCGGAACGCCCAGCTGGGCGCCGATGAGCAGCAGCATCGGGGTGATGCAGAAGCGGTCGAAGTTGCTGACAAACCCGGCGGCCCGCAGCAGCCGTAATGAGGCGGCAGGCAGGGCCGGCAGCGCGGGCGGCACGGGCAGCGCGGGCAGCGCGGGTGCCTCCGGCGGCGATACGGGAGCCTCCCCGGGCGCAGGGGCTGCCGCGCCACGCGCCGCCGAAGGGGCGGCGGCGTGCCCGGCTCCCTCGGCGGACCCGGACGGGGCAGCGGACCCGGACGGGGCAGCGGGCCCGGATACGGCGGCTGGCCCGGCCGAGTCCGCGGACCCGGCCGAGTCCGCGGACCCGGCCGAGTCCGCGGACCCGGCCGAGTCCGCGGGCCTCGCCGGGCCGGCGGGCCCCGCTGAGTCGGTGGTTTCCGTATGGGCGTCCATGACGGCTCTCCTTTGTGGCAATCCTGCGGTGGTCGCTCGGTCCCGCACCAGACCCGGCCTGGCTGGTGGTTCCACCCCATCACCGCCGGTGAGCGGCGCGGCCCCGCAGCCGATTACCCTTGCTCACACCCTGGGGGTGCGGGGCGAGGGGGGATCATGAACGGCGGCGCGGGCAGCGTCCGGGACCGGGAACTGGGCGCGTTCCTGCGCTCGCGGCGTGAGCGGCTGACGCCCGCCGAGCTGGGGCTGCCCGGGTCCGCACGGCGGCGCACCCCGGGGCTGCGGCGCGAGGAGGTCGCGGAGCTCGCCGGGATCAGCAGCTCCTGGTACGCGTGGCTGGAGCAGGGCCGGGTGCGCACGTCGGAACAGGTGCTCCGGTCGGTGGCGCGGGCGCTGCGCCTGGACGCGGACGAGACCGCGCACGTGCTGTCGTTCCTGGAGCACGCCGCGCCGGACGAACACCCGCCGGGATGGGTCTCGCGCAACCTGCTGACCCTGGTGGAGGCGCTGACGCCCAACCCGGCCGTGGTGCTCGACCCGCACTGGGACCTGCTGGCCTGGAACTCGGGGTACGCAGCCCTGCTCACCGATCCGGCCAGGCTCGCGCCCAAGCAGCGCAACCTGCTGTGGCTGGTGTTCCGCTGGGCGCCCGCCCGTACGCTGCTGGCCAGTTGGGAGCCCGAGGCGCGGAGCCTGCTGGGTCAGTTCCGGGCGAAGGCGGCCCGACATCCCGAGGACGGCCGGTACGCCGAGATCACCGCGGAACTGCTCGCCGACCCGGACGCGGCGCGCTGGTACGGCCGCCGGGAGACCTCGGCGTTCCATCCCGCCGTACGCCACTTCCGGCATCCGGCCGCCGGCGATCTGCGGCTGCGCTACGTCAAGCTCGCCGCCGTCGACGAGCCGGGCCACCATCTGCTCGCCTACCTGCCCGACGACCCGGCGACGCAACAGGCCCTGGGAACGCTGGGGGCGCCGGGCCGCTGAGCGGGGTGCGGCGCCGCCCCGCGTACCGACGGCACGCGGGGCGGCGGGGCGAGGAGGGGCGGGCCCGGGCACCCCCCGCCCGGCGCCCTCAGGTGCGCGACCCGCTCAGGAGGTGAGCACCGCCTTCATCACCGACCCGTCCGCGACCGCCCCGAGCGCGTCGGCGTGCCGCTCCAGCGGGAACGGCGTGACCAGGCTCGCCAGGTCGAAGCGGGCGGTGAGCGCGGGCAACAGGCTTACGTACTCGACGAGATGGGCTCCGGTGAAGGCCCAGGAGCCGATGACGTCCAGCTGCCGGTGCACGATCTGGTGCGGGTTGATCAGGGTGTCGCCGGCGTCGGTGTACTGGCCGATGATCAGGTAGCTACCGCCCCGGCGGGGCAGGCTCAGCCCCTGGCCGACCGCGGCCGGCACCCCGGCGCACTCGATGACCAGGTCGGCTCCGTCTCCCCCGGTGGCGTCCTTGACCTGGCGCAGGACGTCCGCGGGGTCGGCCGCCCCGGCGATGTCCAGGTGGATGTCACCGATGTCGGCCGCCGCCGCCCGTTCGAGCCGCGAGGCCGGGCCGCCCACGACAACGACCTTGGCCGCACCGGCCAGTTGGGCGAACGCCGCCGCCGCGAGACCGACCGGGCCGCTGCCCTGCACCACCACGGTCTCGCCCAGACGCACCGGCCGCCGCTCGTACAGGGCGTGCGCCACCGTGGGCCCGGCGCAGGCCAGCGACATGGCGGCGAGCGGATCGATGCCCTCGGGCACCTTGATGACGGCGGTGCCGGGCTGCAGCACGATGTGGTCGGCCCAGGCGCCGGAGAGCTCGGGGCCGCTGTCCAGGGCGCGGTTGACGCCGTAGGTGCGGCGCTGCTCGCACAGGGTCGGTTCACGGTGCAGCCGGCAGGGCGGGCAGACGCCGCAGGCGATGGAGGAAGCCCACATCACCGTGTCACCGGTCGCGAGCGGCGCCCCGGTGGCGTCGCGGTGCGTCCCGGCCCCCAACTCCCTTACAGTGCCCAGGCCTTCGTGGCCGAGGACCAGCGGGACGGGGATGTCGAGGTGCCCCTGCCTCAGGTGCAGGTCGGTGCCGCAGACGCCGCCGTATCCACAGGCGACGATCATGCCGCCGTCGGGAGCGGGCGGGATCTCGAACTCCCGCAGTGCAAGAGGCGAGTTGAACTTTTCCAGGACGACGGCGCGTCCGGTGCGGGGCGTCACGACGCCACCGTAGGCAGGGCGAGTGTCTCGGAGAAGGGCGCGTCCAGGGGGCGCAGCGGCTCGGTGGCGCGGCACACCACGTAGTCCGGACGCGGCTCGCCCACGGGCTGCGGCAGGTTGGCCGTGTCGTTGTAGGTGGCGATCAGCAGGCGGCGGGCGAACGGCGACATGTTGGGGGCCGAGCCGTGCACGATCTCCGGCGAGAACAGCACCACGGAGCCGGCCGGCCCCTTGGGGCTGGTCATACCGTGCCCGGTCGACGAGCGTGGCGAGCTGCTCCGGGGTTAGTGAGATGTCGTCGGGGTCGAGGTGCTGGTCGGACTTGGCGGTGGCCGAACGGCCCTCGCGGACGAGCCCCTCGCGGTGCGAACCCGGCAGGAAGATGACGGGACCGTTGAACTCGGTGACGTCGTCGAGGAAGACGCCGATGCTGATTTGACGCGGCGCGGGCAGCCCGTCGGACAGCCGCCAGGCGAGGTAGTCCTGGTGCCAGGCCCACTTGTCGCCGCCGAAGGCCGGCTTGGCGTTGATCTTGAACTGGTAGATGTACACGTCGTCGGTGAGCAGCTGCTGCACGGCCGGCAGGATGCGCGGATCGCGGACCAGGCCGGCGTACTCGGGCTGGCGCTGGTGCGAGGAGTAGACCTCGCGCACCTCGGTGCCGCCGTCCTCGGTCACCAGCTGCGGTCCGGGCCCATTGCGTTGCTGCGGCTCCTTCGCGTGCTGGACGCCGCCGGGTTCGAGGACCAGATCACGCACCTGGGGTGCGCGGTCTGCGGTCGGACCGATGTCTTGCTGCGGGTCAACTCTGCGGCGGGGCGGTGCTGCCCGCCGTGCGCAGCCAAGGCCCGGCTCAAGGAATGCTCGGGCTGCGGCCGTACCCAACGCGTCGTCACCCGCGGTGCTTTGTGCCGACGCTGCTACCTGGCGGACACCAGTAGGTGGGA
This sequence comes from Streptomyces sp. NBC_00859, assembly GCF_045161865.1. Classification (NCBI taxonomy): domain Bacteria; kingdom Bacillati; phylum Actinomycetota; class Actinomycetes; order Kitasatosporales; family Streptomycetaceae; genus Streptomyces; species Streptomyces sp. NBC_00859. Next base: position 7,004,079 of record NZ_CP108826.1, read on the forward strand.
GACATGCGCTGACTGCGATCGCAGGCGACCCGTGCACACCCGACGCGACGACGGGTCTGTCCTGTGCGAGCGATGCGCACCGAGGCCGGAGCGAGCTTGCGTGCATTGCGGCAGGATCTCGAGGAGGGCCAGAGTCCAGCGAGGGGTTGGGGCGGTGTGCCGCCCCTGCTACGCCGCCCGCCAGGCGCCACGGCGGACTTGCGGCCGTTGCGGGGAGACCCGTCCCGTGCATGTCCGCAGCCTCAATGGCGAAATCGACCTCTGTCCGGACTGCTACAAGCAGGCCCATGTCGGGTGGTGCCACCTTTGCGGGCGGCACCGACCGGGCTACGGCCAGGGAGCGACGTTCCGCTGCGACGCCTGCCGGCCCCGCCATCGAGCGCTGTGCACCGACTGTGGCCGCGACCGCCCTGTCGAAGCCACCTACCCAGTTGGCCCCTTGTGCGGAGCCTGTCACCAGCGCCGCCGCCGGTACCCTATGCCGTGCGGGACGTGCGGGGCCACGCGCGTCATGGGCGGCCGTTCGCCGGACGGGGCTGATCAGTGCGGCCCTTGCTCCGGTGTGGATTCCATCGACTTCACATGTCGCCGTTGCGGTTATCCCGGCGACATCTACACCGACAAGAGTTGCAGCCGGTGTGTTGCCCGCGACCGTGTCACCCAGCTCCTCTCCGGACCCGCCGATGCGGTCCCCGAGCAGTTGCAGTCTCTGGTCGAAGCCCTCGGCAACGCGGAGGATCCCTGGTCGGTCCTCGCCTGGATCCGAGGTCGAGGCGGGCGCCTGTTGGCCCAGCTCGCCGCACAGGGACGCGAGATCACCCACGACACTCTCGATGCGCTTCCCCCCAGCGGAGCCGTCCACCGCGTCCGCGCCATCCTCGTCTCCACCGGCGCACTTCCCTGGAGGAACGAGAATCTGGCCAGCCTGGAACTGTGGGTCGCCCGCACTGCCAGCCAACTGGACGCCCACCATGCCCAGGTGATCAAGCCCTTCGCTGAGTGGCAGATCATCCGTGATGCCCGTCGGCGCGCCGCGCGCGGCCACTACAGCGCACCACCTCGAACAAGGCACCCGCGAAAAGCCGTTGACGGCGACAGCCACCTCGGACGGCCACCGGTACCGCGCCAGGAGCGCTCACAACCCAGCCGCCGCGTGGCCGGCCCGGCTCGGCCTGAAGTCCCTGGACCGGCCGCCCAACTCTCCGCCCGCTCCCATACGGCCACATCACCCTCGGCGGTTACTCCTTCAACCTGGCCCTTCGACTCGTCCCTCCGCCAGTCGTCTCCGAGTGGCTTCGGAGCAATGGCTTCACAGCGCCGGGCCCATGCGTCGAAGGCCAGGGAAGGCGGCGGGGGTTGCCCAGCCCCGCAGCACGGCATCAATGGTTGATCTGAACGCGGCATCGGCTGCAGTGCCGTCGAGGCTCCCGGCGAGTTCGAGGGTCACGAGCCCGTGCAGCGAGACCCACAACGATACGGCGATCTGTGTGACGTCGCCCGCGAGGACGCTGTCCGCCACAGCGCGGTCGATCGCCGCGACGAGCGGTTGCACCGGATCCCGGTCGCCGACCCGGGTCGACGGGACGAAGGACTGTGCGCCACCGAACAAGGCCGTATACAGGTAGCGGTGTTCGCGTCCCCAATGGCGATACGCCGCGGCCAGCGCGTACAGATCATCCAGGGCGGCCTCCGAGCAGGGAACAGCCGTCAGGTCCCGGAACAGGCCGGCGACCGCCCGGTCGCGCACTTCGCGGAGCAGTCCGTCCTTTCCCTGGAACAACGTGTACACCGCCGCCGTCGAAGTTCCGGCGGCGGCGGCCAGCGCGCGCACGGTGACCGCCTCCTGAGGACGGGTGGCGAACATCTCGGTCGCGCATGCCACGAGCCGTTCTCTGACGGCGGCGTCATTCGTTCTCGGCCTTCCCATGGGAAAGCAGTTTACCCGTTCTGCTAACATCGTTTCAAAACAGTGTTTTAAAATACTGGGGGGATCACCATGTCACCAACCGTCATACGTCGCTTGCGCCTTGCTGGCCGCCTGCTCGCGGCTGTCGCCGCGGTGGTGGGGCTGGTCGCCCTCTTCCTGGCGTTGATCGCCGCCACCGACGGCTCGGGATCGGGATTCGTCGCATGGTCCGCGGCTGTCGGGATCGCGGTTCTCGCAGCGCTGTGGCGGGGCCGCCGTCGCTCCTGGCAGGGACGGCTGGTCCCGTTCCTGCCGGTGCTTGTCGCAGCGGCCCTGACGCTGTCGGTGTGCGTCCCCACGGTCTCCACGACGCGCCGCCACCCGGCCGACCTGTCGTTCGTCACCACCGAGCACTGGCGCCTGTCCACCGGCAGCCGGGTCGCGGTCTACCACTACCCGCCCACTGGCAACAGCCCCCGCCACCGCGTTCCGCTCGTCTACCTCAACGGCGGACCTGTGCGCGGCATCTCGGTGCTCGACCACCGCTTCCTCCAGCAACTCGCGGGACAGGGCTACGACGTGTACGCCTACGAGCAGGCCGGCGGTGGACGCAGCGACCTGCTCCCCATGGACCAATACTCGATCACCCGGTCCGTCCATGACCTCGGCGCCTTCGTCGACAAGCTCGGTAAGGGCCACGCCGACGTGCTGGGATTCTCCTCGGGCGCGATCGTGCTCACCCGCGCGCTGGCCGACCCGGCGACGGCCGCCCACCTGCACCGGGCGGTCATCGCCGAGCCAGGCCCGATGGACGGCCCGACCGCCCGGATCGCGGGGCACAAAGGCCGGCCGTCGGCCCGCGGCATCGCACCAGCCATGACCGGCCCGCGCTCCACCCACGTCCCGCGGTACGGGGTCGCCTTCGGCCTCATGCGGCTCGGACTGCTCAGCCCTGACAGCGGGCTGGTAGGACAGGCAGAAGGCGCCAACGCCTTCACCGCCGCCGATCTCGGCAGCGACACCGCGTCCGCCTATTGCGCGCGGGACGCGCACCGCATTCCGGTCGAGGACACAAAGCAGAACTTCTCCTTCAGCGCCGCCGCCAGCCTCCGCATCCAGCAAACGATCGAAGACTCACCCTCCCTCGCCCCACAGCTCAAGCGCTCCCGGACACCCGCGATGCTGATGATCGCCGAGTGCTCCTCCCAGATCCGGCAGTGGGAGACGACCGTGCTCGCAGACAACCCCGCCATCCAGCGCACCCAGTACATGCCCGGCGTCGGCCACCACATGTGGAACGGTCTGGGTGACAACGACCAACGGGCAGCAGCCGTCATCACCGCATTCCTCCAGGACAAGCCCGCACCGCTGCCTGACTACCCGACCCGGGCCGACATCCCGGCCTTTCTCCACGATCACAAGTAAGGGCAGGGAGCCTGTCCGAAGTGCGGCGTACAAGCTGGCTCGCCGTGCCGCTCGCGGGGCGGCACGGCCGCCGCGGATGGTGCCGTCCGCCAGCCCTGCCGAAGCCCGCGCGAGGACGAACCCGGCGAGGACGTCGGTCTCGAACTGCTCCAGTTCCTCAGCCGAGGCCGGATCGCGGAACTCGCGCAGATCGCGTACGGCTGCCAGTGCCAACCCGAGCCCCCTCGCCTTCACCCCGATCACAGATCGATCGGACGAAGCGTGAACGCTTCAATAATCCTGAAGTTGCGTCACTGGCTCGCAGGACACTCCAAGGAGACAGAACACCCTGGCCACGGGGACGAGGTCTCAGCAGGGCTCAGAGGACCTCGGGATGTCGCACAGACTGTGCGACGTGGCCGGCGTTCAGTTCCACGCGCCTGCCAGTGAAGCGGGTTCGCATGCGGCGGTCGTGGGTGACGACGACGACTGCGCCTCGGTAGCAGGCCAGGGCTCCTTCCAGTTCTTCGACCAGGACGGGGGAGAGATGGTTGGTGGGCTCGTCCAGCAGCAACAGGTCGATGGGTTCGCTGACAAGGCGGGCCAGTTCGATCCGGCGCCTTTGTCCGTAGGACAGTTCGCTCACTTTCAGGCGCAGGTCGGCAGGGCTGAACAGTCCGAGGGACAACAGACGGGCGATGTGCTCGTCCAGTTCACCTCCGCGGCCGTGGGCGAACGCCTGTGGGATGGTCAGACCAGGCGACCACGGTGTCTCCTCCTGTCTCAAGTGCCCGACCCGGCCTCGCGTGCGTACCGTCCCCTCATCCGGCTGCAACTCACCGGCCAGCACCCGCATGAGCGTCGTCTTGCCGGCCCCGTTGGGCCCGGTGACCAACAGCCGCTCCTCGGCGCCGATCCGCAGCGACGGCACGTGCAGCCGGTCCTCGACACGGATGCCGGTGAGTTCCGCCGCGGCCTGCGACGTCTGCCCCTCTGCGGTGGTCATCCGAGCGGCGAAGACCAGCGGTTCGGACGGCGGCACGACAGGATTGTCCGTCAGCCGTTCGACTCGCTCTTTCGCATTGCGGATACGGACCATCGCCCCGTGGCCACGGCCGCGGGCACGGAAGCCGCCGTGGCCGACCACGGCAAGCGGCACCTTGCGAGGGATCGCCTCCAGCCGTGCCACATTCGTGGCCGCCAGCTTCTGGTTGCGGGCCAACTCCGCGCACCAGTCCGCGTATTCCTGCAGACGGCGCCGCCGCTCAGCGGCCTTGGCGGCCAGGTAGCCGTGGTAGCCGTCGCCGTGACGCGTCACCTTGCCCTCGCCGACCTCCAGGATCGTGGTGGTGACCCGTTCCAGAAACACCCGGTCATGGGTGACCGCGAGCACCGTGCCGCGATGCGTCCGCAGGTGTGTCTCCAGCCAGTTCACCGCCTGGTCGTCCAGATCGTTGGTTGGTTCGTCCAGCAGTAGCAGCTCCGGCTGGGACGACAAGGTCGCGGCCAGCGCCAGTCGTGATCGCTCACCACCCGACAGCGTGCCCAGGGCCCGATCCCGAGCCAGACCCGGCAAGCCGAGCCCGTGCAAGGCGATTTCCACCCGAGCGTCGGCCTCGTAGCCGGCGCGCGCCTCGTACTGGGCGACCATGCGAGCGTAGGCGTCCAGCGCGGCGATAAGCTCCGCCCCCGCCAAACCCGTGAGTCCGGCTTCGGCATGGTGCATCCGCGCTTCGAGTTCACGCAGGTCGGCAAGAGCCATATCCACCGCGTCCTGGACGGTGGCCTCGGAGGGCAGGGCCAACGACTGGGCCAGATAGCCCGAGCCGCCTGGTGCGATCACAGCCAGTTCGCCGTTGTCGGGCCGGTCCTGCCCGGCGATCAGTCGCAACAGGGTGGATTTACCGGCTCCGTTGTCGCCGATGATGCCGGCCCTCTCGCCCGGCTTGACGCTGAAGGACACGTCGTCCAGCACGACGCGGTCGTCGTAGCGGCGGGTGACGTTCTGAAGAGATAGCTGTGCGGTAAGCATGGAGTCCCCTGTTCTCGGCCGGGCCGATCGGCACGGGTGGACGGACGCATCCGCGCATGCCGGAAACACTCCGCGGCATGCCAGACAGGCGGCATCACGGGAGAAACGGAAGCACGGATGTGAACGCGCGACAACGGAGCCAAGCTCAACGCAGCCGCACGGGGACTATCACAGAGAACCCATGCGCAAGACCGTAAGCGGGGAGTCCCTGGGGCTGCAAGCTATTTTCTTCGGCGAGATGACAGAAAGGGGCAACAGGGGCGGGCGAGTCCCTGCGGCCGGCCGGCCGACGACGAGTACGCGTACAGCACCGGCGCGGACGGCACCGCGGCCTCGAAGTACATGTGCTGACCCGTACTGACGAAGAACACGAACACCCGGAGACGGGACTGCGCCCTGACGGTCGTCCGACACCGGGGTTCAGGGCCCCAGACGACCTGACCGGCTACGGTGTCACGGCAGCCAGATGATCCAAGCCCAGGCATCAACCAGCCAACGCCGTAGCCAGATCCGTCGAAGATGCCCGGCACTCGGCCGCCTGTGATCCCGGATCCGCGCTCACTTTTGCGGGCGCTCTGCGGGGACTGCTTCCCCGTCCGCGAGGGTGACGGGTCGCGGGACGATGGCCGTCAGGACGCCACGGAGGCCGGTGACGCGGCGGGGGCGCGATCGATCGCGGCGCCGGAAGGCTGTGGCACCCGGCCGGTGTCGCCGCTCCGGCGCAGCCCCAGAACCACGCCTACCGCAACGAGCAGCACGCCGGCGATGTCGGCGGGGCCCGGCCTGTCCAGGCCGAGGGCGACGGTCGTGAGCAGGGCGCCCACGGGGACGAGGCCGGCGAAGAGGCCCGCGCGGTCGGCGCCGAGGCGGCGCAGGGCGTCGTACCAGAGGAAGAAGGCCGCCGCGGTCACGATCGCGCCGAGGTAGCCGAAGGCGGCTGCCTCGCCGGACGTGGGGAGGCGCAGCGCGGACGTGCCGTCCAGGGCGAGGCTCGCGGCCAGCAGCATGGGGACGGACAGCGCGGCGGGATACGCGGCGACCCTCAGTGGGCCCAGTTTGGGCAGGAGCGGGACGGCGAGCAGGGAGAACGCCACCTCGCAGGCGAGGGCGCCCAGCGAGAGGAGCAGGCCCGGCAGGCTGCCCGAACCGAGGCCGGCCGCGACGGCCGCGCCGACCGCGACCACGAGCGCGGCGCCGACCGTACGCGGGGACGGTCGCCGGCGTGCAAGGAGCGGGCCGACGAGGGCGAGGACGAGGGGGACGGCCCCGACCACGCTGCCGATCATCGCGGGTCCGGCGTGCCGGGTGGCCTCGACGAGGAAGAGGTTGAAGCCGGCCAGACCGGTGGCGGCCAGCGCCACCAGGAGCAGGAGTTCACGCGGCGTCAGACGGACGCGGGGCAGCCGCCGGTGGCGTACCACGGCGAGCAGGATCACCGCGGCGAGCGCGTAGCGCAACGCTTGCCCGGCGAAGACGGGATAGCCGGCGACGGTGGCGGAGACGGCTGTGGACGTGCCGACGAGAAGCATCGCCGAGGCGGCGCCGGCGGGGGCGGATTTCATGCGGTGCGCTCCTGAAGGGTCGGGGCGGCGGGTGTGGTCAGTACCTTGCGGGTGACGCGTTCGGCGATGGCGGCGACCACGGTGCGGGGGCGGCGCGGCGTCAGGTGTGCGGCGAGAGCGTTGCCGAACCCGGGGGCGACATAGCCGCGGTCGCGGTCCAGCGCCCGTAGCGCGGCACGTACGACGGGCTCCGGAGTGGTCATCGAGCCCATGACGGCAGCCTTGCGGGTGCCGATGGTGTCGAAGAAGGCGGTCTCGACCGGGCCGGGGCACAAGGTGAGCACCCGGATGCCGCGCCGCCGGTACTCCTGGCGCAGGGCGAGCCCGAAGTTGAGGACGAACGCCTTCGCCGCGCCGTAGACGGCGAAGTACGGGGAGGGCTGGAAGGCGGCGTTGGACGCTACGTTGACGACCGCGCCGCGGCCGCGCTCCAGCATGGCGGGCAGCAGTTCATGGGTGAGGTCGACGAGGGCGACGACGTTGACCATCAGCTGGTCGTGGTCGCGGGCGCCGGACAGTTCCTCGAAGCGGCCGCAGGTACCGAAGCCGGCGTTGTTGACCAACAGGTCGACGCTCAGCCCGCGGGCCGTCAACCGTTCTGCGACGCGGCGGGCCGCGTCCGGCTCCGCGAGGTCCTGGACCAGTACGTGCGCGCGGACTCCGTACTCGGTGACCAGACGCTCGGCGAGCGCGGCGAGCCGGTCGCCGGACCGTGCGACCAGGATCATCTCGTGCCCCTGGGAAGCGAGTTGCGCGGCGAACTCCGCGCCGAGCCCCGACGACGCTCCCGTGACGAGGGCGGTGCGGTGCATGAGGGAAATGTCGTGCATGAAATCCTCCTCGGCTGACATCAACTGAGTGCTGAGCGTACCGATATTGCCATGAACTGCAACAGGCTTGATGCAACTAGTGCGTGGAGAGAACCGATGCCGTACCCTTTTAAGGGTCAAGTGGGCTGACTGGAGGCGTCATGGGCGAGACAGCGGCACGAACGTTGCGGGCGGACGCAGAGCGCAGTGTGCGCGCGATCCTGGAAGCGGCCGAGCGGCTTCTCGCCGAGGATCCCGGTGCGTCCATGGAGCAGATCGCCGCGGCGGCGGGAGTGGCTCGGACGACGATCCATCGACGGTTCGCCAACCGGCAGTCGTTGATCGAGGCGCTGGCGTCGTCCGCGGCCCGCCAGCTCGCCCAGGCAGTGGACGACGGCAGGCCCGACACCGCACCACCCCTGGTGGCGATGCACCGGATCACGGCCAACGTGCTCCAGGTGAAGAGTGCTTGGGCATTCGCCCTGGAACTGCCGGCCGACCCGGACAGCGAGGCCGCCGCCCTCCATCGGGACATCGACGACCGCTGCACCGCCGTACTGAAGCGGGCCAGGGCCGACGGCCTCATCGACGAAGCGGCCGACCTCGACTGGGTACGCCGCGTCTACTACGCGCTCATCGGCGAGTCCCTGCGTGAGAGTGCGACGGCCATCGGCCCAGACGCCGCCCACTCGGGGATCAACGAGCCGGATGCCCTCGCCGCCCGAATCATCGACACCCTGCTGCGTGGGGCGGGCCCGCGCGCCTGACAGTGCACTTGAGGACCCCACGAGACGGCACGTCCGTGCTCCTGGCGCCGCCTGGGGACCGACTGTTCTACGACGAAGCGGACGCAGGAGTCCATGGCTTCGGTCACATCGCGCAGTTGAGCCGAAGGGAAAGCGGCACCGTCCGGGGCGGGACGGGATCACCTCCGCCGGACGACGTCTTGCCGCGGAGAGCGGGAAGCCGCGAGTGTTCAGCGCTACGTGGACGGGCGGACGGATAGTTTGCATCATCCGGGCTCTTGCGGGCCGTGTCCCTGACGGCGCGGCGCGGGAGACCCCGGTCTTGTACGGACGCTCCTTCGCCGCACGTCACAGAAGGTGATCATCCGACGTGCGCAGTCTGGCCGGGCGAACGTGCTCCTGGCCGTTTTGCCCCCCCCGAAGGCTCACGAGCTCTATGCGAGCTGGGGCTACGAGAAGGTGGGCGAGCGCGCCCGCCCCGCCGTACGCGGTCATAGTCAAGTAACTGCACGCGTGAGCGCGTCCGCTGCGCGCCGGCGCAGCGGCGCACACCTGGCAGCCTGGTGCTGGCGGGCGAGGGCCTTGACGGCGGTGCCTTCGCCGAACGCCTCGACCACCTGCGCCGCCTGGTCCGGGTCGAGCGCGGCGGGGCGGCCGAGCGTCTTGCCGGCGGCTTCGGCCGCGGCGACTCCTTCGCGGGTGTTCTCGCTGATCATGTCGCGCTGGAACTCCAGCATGGCAACGAGGACGTTGACCATCATCTTGGTGCCGGGGTCGTCGGAGGGCGAGGTCGATGCCACCGGGCGGAAGAGCCGGGCGGCGTCGGCTATGCGGATGGTGTCGCCGACGCCGGCCTCGTTCAGGAGCCGGGTGAATCCGGCGCGGTCAAGGGAGAGCTGCCGGGTGGAGGTGGCGGGGGCCTCGTAGACGGGGCGCCGGCGGTCAGCAGCGGGGCCAGGGCATGGCGCTGGCGGGCGTGGGTCGCTTGTCGGTGGAGTGTCGCAGGTAGCCGGTCGGCCATGTGGTCTTCGCCTTCCCTGGGTGGGCCTGGCGGTGTCCGCGGCCCACCCGAGCGGGGAGCGAAATGGGGAGGCGGAACAGTGGACCGGATTCGATTGGATCTGCGGCCGGTTCCGGCAGGTCTGCGGGCCGAACCGGTTGGATCTGCGCGCGGCAGGCGTGCCTGGGCAGGCCGCACATCGGCGCATATCGCCGTGCTCGGCTTGCCCGGCCGGCCACGCCCTTGACGATAGGCAGGTGAATGCCTGCATAATCGCAGGCGTGAGCCTCGAAGCAACAGCGATGGACTTGGTGTTCAAGGCGCTGGCCGATCCCACACGGCGGCTCCTGCTCGACCGGCTGCGCGAGCACAACGGGCAGACCCTCCGCGAAATGTGTGAGCGCCTCGGCATGGCACGCCAGTCGGCGACACAGCACCTGGACATCCTCGTGCGGTCCGGCCTCGTCACCGTGGTACGGCGCGGCCGGGAGCGGCTGCACTACCTCAACCCGGCCCCGATCCACGAGATCGAGGAGCGCTGGATCTCCGGTTTCGACAAGCCCCGCCTGCAAGCGATCAGCGCAATCAAGCACCAGGCAGAGGAGTACGCCATGACCAACGCACCCGCACCGGTGCCGGACTACGTATACGTCACCTACATCCGCGCCAGTGCGCAGCAGGTGTGGCAAGCCCTGACCGATGCCGACTTGACGGCGCGCTACTGGGGACACGCCAATGTCTCCGACTGGCAGCCGGGCTCGGCCTGGGAGCACCGGCGAGCCGACGGCTCAGGCAAGGTCGACGTGGTGGGCCATGTCCTGAAGGCCGAGCCCCCGACCCGGCTGGTCATCACCTTCGAAGACGCCCCCGATGTCGAATCGCCGAGACAGCCGTCGGTCGTCACCTTCCTCGTCGAACCGCATCAGGACATCGTCCGCCTCACCGTGACCCACGAGAACCTTCCCAACCAGGAGATGCTGGGCGGCATCTCGGCCGGCTGGCCGGCCGTGATGGCGAACCTCAAGTCGATGCTGGAAACCGGCGAGGTCCTGCCGCAGGCCCCCTGGGATATGTCCCGCGCCCACACCTGAGCGGTGCCTCTCCGCCCCTCGTCTTCATTCCGCTCAACGCCCACACAGAGAGGTGCAACCCATGCTGGACACCGCCCCGCTCCAGGACGCCTACCGCTCACTGCTCGACGCCGCCGCCACCGTGGCCGACGCCCCCAGCCCCGCCCCGCCGGACGGCGAGTGGAACGCCGACCAGATCCTCGCGCACGTCTCCCTCGTCAGCGCCGCCACCATCGCCGCCGTCGCGGGTATCGCAGCGGGGGCCCATACGACGTACGACAACCGGATCGCCCTCGATGCCTGGACCATCGAGCACACCATCGCGCACGCCGGCGGCAACGCTGGGCTCCGGGACCGCATCAGTAGCCAGGCAACTGCCCTGTGCGCACTCGCCGGAGGTGCGGCGCTCAGCGACGCCGAACTCGGCACCCCGGTGCCCGCCCGGCTCCTGTCCCACGACACCCTCCTGGTCGATCGGCCCATGCCGCTGCACGACATCGTCACCGGATTGGCGGAGGCAGAACTGCCCGGCCACACGAAACAGCTCCTCGCCCTGTTCCCCGACCAGGCCGTGGCCGAGGCCACGCGGTGACCAGGTCACAGCGATCCCGACTTCGGCTCGTCAGGGAGATGTTCGTGGAACCTGCCCATGCTGATGGGCTGTTGGCTGCAGTCCCCGGTGCGTGAGATATGCGACGGGGGCGGGTTGACGCCTGAGGCACGTCGACGCCGAGAGACGGTGCGGATGGCGGAATACCGCAGGGATCGAATACTGACTCTGCGCCAGTCGGCCCGTCGTGCTCGTCACGTACGTACAGGCAGCCGTACACCGTGTGGTGCGGGACGGTCTGCGCGTACTGGAAGGGTGTCATCGGCATGGGGTGGCCAGGCCGAGCGGGGCGGTGGTCGAACTCGAAGGCGAGGAGGCCAAGAGGCTCCTTGCCCGCCGGACAGTTGGTCCGCAGGCTGGTCAGTAGTTCCTCGTGCGGTCCGTCTGGATCGATGCGGGCGGGGTCCTCCGCGCTGAGCAGGTCCTCTAATGAGGCGTACGGGGTGACCCGCTTCACGATGATGTCGAGCTCCCGACCGCTGTCCCGGTCGTGGAAGACGACCGTGTCCCCGACTTCGACAGCAGCCGTCGTGGGAGCGGGGACGTGTACCTCGATGGTCTTTCGGCCCGACTCCACCTGCCCGTAGCGGCGCCCCAGGAGGTGGAAGTCATGCCGCCGCGACGACGCGGTCCCGGCTGCCCCAAGACTGTTGGTGCCGGGCAGGCTGCTCTGCGCTCCGGCGGCCCCGGCCGGGCAGCGGGCCTCCGAACAGTTCCCGCTCTGCCTCCGACACCTTCGGCTCAGCCATCCGTACACGGCTTAGAAACCTTTTCACGAAGCACCTCCACCAGTGGCTGCCGGTACCTGGGCGTAGAGCACTCCGGCGGCGAAGTTCTGCAGGACCGCCTCGGTGAACGGGTGGCAGTCGTTGGGGGGATTGCCGGGGTCGACCCAGACCAGCGCGGTGTGCTTGCCCTGCTCGCGGTTGTACGGCTCGCCCTCCCACCGCTGTGCGGTGAACGCCACACCGATAACGAGATCGTCCTTGGTGCGGAAGTGCGCAAGCTGACAGAACTCCAATGCCCCTTCGTCGACGTACACTCCGCTCTCCTCCAAGAGCTCGCGAGCCGCGCCCTCGTCGCAGAACTCTCCTTCTTCCAGGTGTCCGCCGATCACAGTGAGCCGCCCTGCTGAGTAGGAGGATGCCGGTCCGTGCCGCACGGTCAGGACCCTTCCGTCGCTGGGACGCTGGAGCAGGGCCATGACGATCGCGATGCTGCGGTGCCGCTCAGTCACGGGTGGTCCCTCCGCATCAGTCGGTCAAGGGTGCGTTGTCCCCGTGCTGTGACCTCGTCATCCCCGTGTGGCGGGCCCCAGGCCAGGCAGCTCACTGCGTCGAGAACGACCAGGCACTGCAGCACATGTCGCTCCTGGCTGGTCAGTTGGCGGCCGTAGCCGTGGAAGAAGGCCCGTTCGAGGGCGGGGGCCTCAAGCCATGCGGTCGCGGCCAGGATCACGAAATCTTTGACGAGCGGGGCGAACTGCGCGCGCTCGAAGTCGATGACCGCGAGCCCGGACCGGCTCTCCCAGAGCCAGTTGCGTTCCTGAGCGTCGCCCTGGATGAAGCCCAGGGGCACCGGGCCCGCGCTCCGCAGCTGCACGGCGTAGCAGAGGACGAGTTCTCGTTCGGCCGCCGTGAGGCGGTCCGCTGCAGCGGCCAGGTGCTTGCCGACGCCGTTGGCAGTGGCCGTCAGGACGTCTTCGGCCTCACTGCGGGCCTCTCGGTCGAGGCCACCGGCTTCGTGGAGCCGTGCGTAGAGGGCTCCGGCCTGGCAGTGTACGGCGCGCTGCCCGGCGTCGACCAGCCGCAGCTGGGTGACAGGGCTGCCGGGGACGGCGGTGAGAAGGAGGGCCAGGGCCTCTGCGCGGCTGTCGACCAGCTGCGGTGCCCGGTTGCGGAGCAGGGCGGGGACGGCGTGGCGGTAGGCGAAGGTCTCGCGCCGGTAGAAGGTGGCACTGGGGCTGATCTTGATGAAGTGGCGGGCGTCGGCGGTGCTGTGGAGCTCCCACACCTGCGAGTTCGGCCGGGGCTGCGAGGCGTCACGCACCCTGATGATCTCGCCGACTCGGTGCTGGGCCCAGATGCGCAGCGAGGGCGGGAGGGTCTTCGGCTCTGTCATGCCCTCCACCTCGTATCCAGGCGGGCTGAGCGGCGGACGACGGCGTCAACACGGTGCACGGCCAGCTTTGTGGACGTCGCGGCAGACTGGAGTCGTTCGATTACGGCAAGCGTATGCACAGGGGCAGGGGTGGGATTCACGGTGTCCTCCGGAAGCGCGGGTAAGGGGTACTGGTGCTCTAAGAACGGTGCCCGGGAGGACCCGTAACGGCCCATGTGGGGGCAGATTGTGGACGCATGTTCTAGGAACCTGCTGGGGTCAAGTGCGGCCTTCGCTGAGGGATTCGGCGTTCGCTCGAACAGGTCGGCTCACTCCTTCGGGGGGTTGCCGCGAGGGGAGGTGACCGCCGGTCAGGTACCGGAGCTCGGCGGAATACTGGGACGTGCTGTTGCCAGCCCCTCGGGGCGGCCGGTCGCGCGTCAGTGCTCGGGAGCCAGCTCAAGGCGGCCCGGGGTGCTGTCGCACGGGAAGCTCTGCTCGGGGCCGGGTGTTCGCTGCTTGGTGTGTCCGCGTGCGGACACCTGGTTCCGGGGGCCGGGATCGATGGGTTGCATCTCGACGTGGTGTGCGGTGCCGGCTTCGGGGCCGGTCCAGCCAGCTCCGGGGCGGCTTCGCCGACCGGCTCGGTGGTGATGCGGATGAAGCGGGCGTTCTGGGGGAGAAGGCGGATGGTCACACGCGGGCAGGCCGGCGTCAGACTTCCCGTGCATGGCGGCCTGCGCGAGGGCTATTTGGTGGCGACGACGTAGATGCTGCCCCACTGCCGTTTCGGGTTAGCGATGCTGGGATTGAAATCCCACGGTTCCACTGTCCGGAATCCTGCCTCTGTGAACAGCTGTGTGAGCTTGCTTTGGTCGTAAGACCACAGGTGAGGTGTGTAGTTGGGAGTCTCGTCCTGAGTGGCTGATCCGGTCGCGGACGAAGGCGCGGGCGTGTCCGGGATGCAGGGTGGTATATCCACCCTGTGGAGGAGCGCGTCGAAATCCCCGGGGGCGGGTCGGAACTTCGGAGGTCGAACTTCCCGGCCATGGCCGGGAAGCTGAGGATGACCTTGGCGCGATGGCCCCGGCATTCCTCGCCGGCGATCACCCTCGGTTACTATGCTCACTTCATGCCGGAGGCCGGCAACAAGGGGCGGGGCACCATCGACGGACTGCTTGGGAAGCGGGGAGAGCGGCACGCCAGTCGAAACTCCCCAGATTCTCCCCAGCATCGGTGACGGCCGATTGTCGCCCTCGCGCCTCGGAGCGGTCGTCCGTGGATTGCAAGGCTGAAGAGATGGGTGGCCTGGGAAAGTGCTGGAAGAAGTCGTAGCGACCCGCTATGTCACGCCTTTGCGTGAGGGTGGTTCGCTCCCGGGGATCGTCGAAGCCGATGATCTCGGTACGTACGTCATGAAATTCACCGGCGCCGGACAGGGCCCCAAGACGCTCGTGGCCGAGGTCATCTGCGGTCAGCTCGGTCGCAGGCTCGGGCTGCGCGTACCCGAGCTGGTGCAGATGCAGCTGGACCCCGTCATCGGGCTCTCCGAGCCCGACCAGGAGGTGCAGGAGCTTCTGAAGGCGAGCGGTGGGCTGAATCTCGGGATGGACTACCTGCCGGGATCGCTCGGGTTCGACCCGCTCGCCTATCGGGTCGGGCCCGAGGAGGCCGGACGGATCGTCTGGTTCGACGCCGTGATCAACAACGTCGACCGCTCCTGGCGTAACCCCAACCTGCTCGTCTGGCACGGTGACCTCTGGCTCATCGACCACGGGGCCACCATGATCTGGCACCACAACTGGCCGTCCGCGCACAACTACGGCACCAAGCCGTACGACGCCTCCGACCACGTCCTGGCCTCCTTCGGCCCCGATGTGGCCTCCGCCGCCGCCGAACTGGCCCCGCTGGTCACCGAGGAACTGCTGACCGAGGTCGCCGCCGACGTCCCCGAAGCCTGGCTGGCGGACGAGGCCGGATTCGGCACCCCCGAAGAGCTGCGCCGGGCCTATGTGGAGGTCCTGCTGGAGCGGGCCGCCACCGTGCACACCCGGATCACCCTCGGGCCGCAGACCCCCACCGGTCCGTCCCGCGCCCCGGGCTGGCTGTCCGAACGCCTCGCTCCCCGCACGGGCGCCGCCCAGGAGAAGGACGGTCTCCGGTGAGCGGGCGTGATCCCGTTCGCCGGGACATCTACGAGTACGCGCTGGTGCGTGTGATGCCCAGGGTCGAGCGCGGCGAGATGTTCAACGCCGGGGTCCTGGTCTACTGCCGGGCCAGGTCCTTCGTCGTGGCGCGTACGCATCTGGACGAGGCGAAGCTGAGGATGCTCGACCCGCACGCCGACGTGGCAGGCGTCCGGGCCGCCCTGCGCGCTGTCGAAGGCGTCTGCGAGGGCGGAGAAGCGGCGGGGCAGGCCGGCCCGGACGATGCGGGGCGCCGGTTCCGCTGGCTCATCGCGCCTCGTTCGACCGTGGTGCAGCCGGGTCCCGTGCACACCGGACTGACCGCCGACCCGGCCGCGGAGGCCGAGCGGCTGCTCAAGCTGCTGGTGCGCTGAGAGGGTGGCACCCGGTGTGAGGTTCACTGCTGATCCCGTGTGCCGTTGACACCGCGTGCCAGGCCTTCTAGCGTCTCGACTGCTGAAGGTACTAAGCGGTTGCTCAGTGATCGAGGGCCGCCATCCGAGGGCGAGGAGAGCCAGTATGTCCACCACCGAGCAGCGCGTTGCCATCGTGACCGGGGCCGCACGCGGCATTGGCGCAGCCACGGCCGTACGTCTGGCGGCCGAAGGCCGTGCTGTCGCTGTACTCGACCTCGACGAGGCGGCCTGCAAGGACACCGTCGAGAAGATCACCTCGGCGGGCGGCCGCGCCATCGCCGTGAGCTGTGACGTCTCGGACAGTGCCCAGGTCGAAGCGGCGGTCGCCCGGGTCGCCGCCGAGCTCGGCGCCCCGACCATCCTGGTCAACAACGCCGGTGTCCTGCGCGACAACCTGCTCTTCAAGATGAGCGAGTCCGACTGGGACACGGTCATGAACGTCCATCTCAAGGGCGCCTTCCTGATGTCCAAGGCGGTCCAGAAGCACATGGTGGACGCCAAGTTCGGCAGGATCGTCAGCCTGTCCTCCAGCTCCGCGCTGGGCAACCGCGGACAGGCGAACTACTCCGCCGTCAAGGCAGGGCTCCAGGGCTTCACCAAGACCCTCGCCAAGGAGCTCGGAAAGTTCGGCGTCACCGCCAACGCTGTAGCCCCCGGCTTCATCGTCACCGAAATGACCGCGCAGACCGCGGAGCGGGTCGGCATGGGCTTCGAGGAGTTCCAGGCCGCCGCGGCCACCCAGATCCCGGTGCAGCGTGTCGGCAGGCCCGAGGACATCGCCAACGCCATCGCCTTCTTCACCGGCGAGGACGCGGGCTTCGTCTCGGGCCAGGTCATGTACGTCGCCGGCGGACCGCTCAACTGAACAGGGAATCAACGGACATGACTGCACAGGACAGCGGGAAGGTCGCGCTCATCACCGGCGCGAGCCGTGGAATCGGATACGGCATCGCGGAGGCGTTCGTCGCCCGCGGCGACCGGGTCTGCATCACCGGACGCAATGAGGAGGCGCTCAAGGCGGCGGTGGAGAAGCTCGGGGCCGACCGCGCGATCGGTGTCGCGGGCAAGGCCCATGACGAGGGGCACCAGGCGGCGGCCGTCGCGCGTGTCATGGAGGTGTTCGGCCGGGTCGACCACCTGGTCAACAACGCGGGCACCAACCCGGTGTTCGGCCCGATGGCCGAGCTGGACCTCAATGTGGCGCGCAAGGTCTACGAGACCAATGTGATCTCGGCGCTCGGCTTCGCCCAGCAGACCTGGAGGGCGTGGCAGAAGGACAACGGCGGCGCGATCGTGAACATCGCATCCGTTGCCGGGGTCTCCGCCTCGCCGTTCATCGGCGCGTACGGCATGAGCAAGGCGGCGATGGTCAATCTCACCCTCCAGCTGGCGCACGAGTTCGCGCCGGCCGTACGGGTCAATGCCATCGCGCCCGCGGTGGTGAAGACCAAGTTCGCCCAGGCGCTCTACGAAGGCCGGGAGGAGGAGGCTGCCGCCGCGTACCCGCTGGGCAGGCTCGGCGTCCCGGCGGACATCGGGGGCGCTGCGGCCTTCCTCACGTCGGACCAGTCGGGCTGGGTCACCGGCCAGACCCTGGTGGTCGACGGCGGGATCTTCCTCAACGCCGGCGTCGGCTGAACCCGGATCCACCCGCCACCGCACGGCCCCGGGCATCCGTCCGGGGCCGTTGTCAGTGGCCGCCGGTAGGTTCTGTGGGGAGAACGGATCGTACACCGGAGGTTGTTGACGTGACCGGAACCGACATGCTGCCCGCATCCTGGAGCGGCGTCCTCGGCGAAGAGCTGCAGAAGCCCTATTTCGCGGAGCTCACGGCGTTCGTCGAGGAGGAGCGGGCCAGGGGGCCGGTCTACCCGCCGCGTGAGGAGGTCTTCGCCGCGCTGGACGCCACCCCGTACGACCGGGTGAAGGTACTGATCCTCGGCCAGGACCCGTACCACGGCGAAGGCCAGGGCCATGGGCTGTGCTTCTCGGTGCGTCCCGGTGTCCGGACGCCCCCCTCCTTGCGGAACATCTACAAGGAGATGAAGGAGGAGCTCGGCCACCCCGTGCCGGACAACGGCTATCTGATGCCGTGGGCCGAGCAGGGTGTCCTCCTGCTGAACGCGGTGCTCACGGTGCGCGCATCGGAAGCCAACTCGCACAAGGGCAAAGGCTGGGAGAGGTTCACGGACGCGGTGATCAGCGCGGTGGCCTCGCGGCCAGATCCCGCCGTCTTCGTCCTCTGGGGCAACTACGCGCAGAAGAAGCTGCCGCTGATCGACGAGGAGCGTCATGTGGTGGTGAGGGGCGCACACCCCTCGCCGCTCTCCGCGAAGAGGTTCTTCGGTTCGCGGCCCTTCACCCAGATCGACAAGGCGGTCGCCGGGCAGGGCCACGCGCCGATCGACTGGCGGATCCCCGACCTGGGCTGACCGGAGGCGCCCGTACAGGCCCGCGGCAGCAGCGGGGGCCCGGTCCGTACGGCCCGGAGTCGGCTGTGAGATTCGGCCAACGCGGCACATGTGCGCGCCGGGCGGCTGGTGCCCGGCACGTTCGGCCGGAGACCGCCTAGCGTCGGCCGTACGCCGGGAGGACCGGACGGCCACAGGTGTTGACGGGTACAGGAGGCAGCGGTGACGGAGTCGCAGCAGGAGACGTCGGGAGACGTCGTCATGGGCAGGATCGGCCAGGTCATCATGCTGCTGCACGGCGGAGACCGGGAGGAGGCCCGCAACCGGTTCGCCGGGCTGTGGGACGAGATCGGCGAGACCGGAGACACACTGCACCGCTGCACCCTCGCGCACTACATGGCGGACACCCAGGACGACCCCGAGGACGAGCTGCTCTGGGACCTGCGGGCGCTCGCAGCGGCGGAGGGCCTCGACGAGGACGAAGGCCGCCACCCCTCCGCTACCGCCGTCCGCGGCTTCTATCCCTCCCTGCACCTCAACCTCGCCGCCGACTACCTGAAACTGCACCGCAGAGAGGCCGCGCGCGTGCATCTGGAGCGCGCCCGGTCCACTACCGGCGCGCTGGCCGAAGACGGCTACGGAGACGGCGTCCGGGCGGCGATCGAGCGGCTGGAGTGGCGCCTGGGGGAGGGGTGAGCCGCGTACCCGTACGCCAATGTCCGCAGATCGCCGCGGTGCGTCAACGCCCGTACGTCTGTCGGCAGATCCGCGCCTGCGGGCTGTCCGGCGGCCAGCCTCCGTACCCTTCACCGAGCGAGCAGACATCCGTCCTGGCGCCGGGTGCTGGAGCCACGCGTACCGGATGACGCTGCGGGGCCGGCGGCGCGGGGCGCACTGGACCGGGGCGCACTGGACCGGGGCGCACTGGACCGGGGTGTACGGGCCGGCCCGCGTTACCGGCCCGCGCACCACCGGTATCCGCTCCGTGCTCCGCTCGGGCGCCGCTGCCGGAGCGGAGCCCCTGAGGGGCGGTCGTGGCACGCCTCCCGGTCTCGGGTCCAGGGAGTACGGTCTCCAGCACCTCGATCGGCGGACTCTGTACGGCCTGCGGGCCGGCCCCCCGCGCGTGGTGGGCCGGCAGTCCGGAAGCCCCTGGTGCCGGCGTGGATCCCGCAGGGACGGCCACACAGCCGGAGACGGCCGAGACAGCTGCGCCCAGGAGGGCCAGGGTCAAGATCCTTGATCGGTGCACCCGCCCAACTCTGCTGCCCGCCGGGGCCGTTCCGGAGGCACAACGGAAGACTGGCCCCGTAAGAGTGAGGCGCGTGGCGTCCCTGCCCGGATCATTCGGGGTGATCCGGACGGATGACCACGGGCCCTGTCCGGCCGTTCCTCGTGGGCCAAGCCTGTTCTATGACCTCCGGGCCGGCAGACCAGCACGATGGTCATGAACACTTGGTGGTGGGGCACAAGCCACTCCTGAACGCGGTCCCACCGTTGCCGGCCACCCAGCTCGGACAACACCTGGGTGCAGACAGGGTCACCGGCTGCGGCTCCGGGCATGATTGCTGTCAGGAGGGGTTCAGCACTGCCAGAGAAACGCTGCCTCGCCGCACGGCCGGCAGCTGAAGACATAACCACGCCCCCCGCCGCCGAAGTTGGCGGAGGCGGCGAAGTCGTCGCCCTCCTCCAGTTCCGCGGTGAACGCCATCAGGGCACTGCAAGAGGAGCAGACGGGGGTCTCGTCATCCTGGAGCCAGTCCGGTTCGCCGCCCAGCCGTCCCAATACCGGTTCGTCGGTGGGCGTGCTCTCGGGATGAAGCCGCAAGGCGGTGACCGCGCCGAGATGCGTCTCTCCCTCGGCCGGAGCGGCAGCCGGGGAGAGCTTGCCACTGAAGAGGAAGGCGGCGTTGCCTCCGGCAGTAGCGTTCCAGTCGTCACACATACCGGGGTCGTTCTGGCAGAAGAACACTGCCACCACGCCGAACGGCAGTGGAAGATGGACGAGAAACTGCATGGGGCCATGGCATTCGCGGCACACTGGCCAGACGAATCCGTCCGGAACGCGCGGGACGCCACCGGTGCGCAGGACGGGCGCGTCGGCGGCCGCTTTCCCGTCGTGGATCAGCAACATCCCGCCATCCTACGGTCGGCCTCACGCCTTAGGGGTCCTTGCACTATGAGCGCCAGCCCGCGCGACCCGGGCGGGCTGGCGCTCATAGTGCAAGGACCCCTTGCGGCAGGGAGCCAGGAGCGTCCTCGAACAAGAGCCGCAGGGCATCAGCTGTCGGCCACGCTCAGCGTGCGCGTGGGCGTCGGCGAGCTTCTCCAGGGGGTAGCTCTCTTCGATGCGGGGTGTGTAGCGGCCTTCCCTGCCCAGTTCGGCCGCCGCGGACAGGAGGGTCGAGTCGTTCTCCGCGTTGACCACCTGCGTGCCCAGGCGCTCCCCTCGCGCGTGGTCGGCGACTGTCGCGACCCGCGTCGGGTCGCCCGTGATCGCGATGAGGTCGTCCAGGGAGCCGGAGGCCGTGGTGTCGAGGGCGATGTCGACGCCGTGCGGAGTCAGCCCGGCGAGGCGCTGTGCGAGGTCCGGGCCGTACGTCGTGTGAGTGGCGCCGAGCGAGGTGAGGAACTCGTGGTTGCGTTCGCTCGCTGTCCCGATCACGGTGGCTCCCTGCTCCACAGCGATCTCGACAGCGGCACTGCCCACGCCTCCCGCCGCGCCCTCGACGAGGAGGGTCCGCCCCGCAAGAGAGCCGAGCGCGTTCAGCCCACCCATTGCGGTCACCGAAGCGAGACCGGCGCCCGCGGCCTGCTCGTCGCTCCACTCGGCGGAGGCCGGGGCCCAGGTCGAGAGAACGACCAGCTCGGCAGCGGCCCCGGTGACACCACCCAGCCCGAAGACACGGTCACCGGTGCTCACTCCCGCCACGTCGTCACCGATCTCGTCGACCACGCCAACGGCGTCACGACCGGGAATGGCAGGCAACTCCAGCGGAAGGAACGGGCGCAGAGCGCCGCGCGCAGTTTCCAGTCGATGGGCTTGACGTTGGCCGCCGCGACGCGGACCCGGATCTCGCGAGGTCCGGGATGCGGGTCGGGTGCCTGCTCAACCACCAAGTTGTCCACGCCGCCGTACTCGTGGAAGCGAACTGCGCGCATAGTGGCGCCGGACTGATCGCTCTGATCGGGGAGACAGGCCTCAGTCGCCGGTGACGCCGTCGATCCGCTCGCGGACGAGATCGGCGTGACCGTTGTGGCGGGCGTACTCCTCGATCATGTGTGTGTAGATCCACCGCACGCTGAACTGCTCGCCCCGCCGGCCGCGGCCCACGGAGAGGTCGTCCAGCGAGAAGCGGGCGGCCACTTCGCGCGCGTGGGCTATCGCCTGCTGCCAGGTGCTGTACGCCTCGTCCCAGGTGTCCGAATCGGTCAGGTGGAACTCTCCGTCCGGATCCTCCTCGCTGAAATACAGCGGCGGGGTGTCCTCACCCTTGAGCACCTCGAGGAACCAGCCCCGCTCCACCTCCGCCAGATGCCGTACGAGCCCGAGCAGCGACAGTTCCGAAGGCGGCACGGACGCCTCGCGCAGCTGCTTCTCGTCGAGTCCTGCGCATTTGAGGGCCAGCGTGGCGCGGTGGTAGTCCAGCCATCCTTCGAGCATGGTGCGTTCGTCGGCGGTGAGCGAGGGTTCCTGGCGTTCCGGTGCTGTCATGTGGGGGATCATCACCCACGCGTCGGCCGCGGCGCCACTGATATGCGGCTGAGGGTCCGGGGCTGCGGACATCCCCGCCGTCCCGTTCTGCGCCACCGGCATCTCCACCGGCATCTCCTGCGGGGAGTGGGACACCTGCTGACTCGCCCACGGGCCGGGCCGTGGGCCGACCCGACGGGGGCCCTCGCGTCGCAACACGGTGGAGCGGCCGCCGAGTACGACGGCGATGGCCCGTCAGGCAGCCGGCACCGTCCGGCCGCCGACCCTGCGCAGCGCACCGGCGGTGGTGGCGGTACGAAACTCTCGGTGGTGGCGGTACGAAACTCTCTGATCAGCGCCTTCTCCATCCTCGGGCCCGATCCGGTGCTGCGCTCCCTCGCGGACATGGCCGGTCGGCAGCCGCCCCGGCGCACGTATGCTGCCCAGGCACGGAATCCAGGACACGCGGGACACGACGGACCGCTGAACGGGCCGGCCGTCGGACCGGTGACAAGTCGGACCGGTAAAAAGAGCGACACATCGACAGATGGATAGGGAGACCCTGTGAAGGTCGGCTGCATCGGGCTCGGGGACATCGCGCAGAAGGCGTATCTGCCGGTACTGACCTCCGGACCCGGGATCGAACTGCATCTCCAGACCCGGACACCGGCCACTCTCGCCCGCGTCGCCGAGACCTTCCACATCCCGGCGGACCGGTGCCACACCGACCTGGACTCCCTGCTGGCTGAGGGCCTCGACGCGGCCTTCGTCCACGCGCCGACCGCAGTCCACCCCGAGATCGTCAGCAGACTGCTCCACGCGGGCGTCGCGACCTATGTCGACAAGCCGCTCTCGTACGAACTCGCCGAGTCCGAACGTCTTGTGGCCCTCGCCGAAGAGCGCGGGGTGAGCCTCGCCGTCGGCTTCAACCGGCGGCTGGCCCCGGGCTACGCCCAGTGCGCCGAGCATCCCCGCGACCTGATCCTGATGCAGAAGAACCGGACGGATCTCGCCGAGAAGCCACGCACGCTCGTCCTCGACGACTTCATCCATGTCGTCGACACGCTCCGCTTCCTGGCTCCGGGACCGGTCGAGCACGTGGAGGTGCGGGCCCGGATCCGCGAAGGGCTGATGCACCATGTGGTGCTCCACCTCTCCGGTGACGGCTTCTCCGCGATCGGTTCGATGAACCGGGTGAGCGGCTCCACCGAGGAGATCCTCGAAGTCTCGGGCCACGGGACCAAGCGCCAGATCGTCAACCTCGCGGAGATCATCGACCACAAGGGGCAGCCGACGGTGCGCCGTCGCGGCGACTGGGTTCCGGTGGCCCGCCAGCGCGGTATCGAGCAGGCCGTCACCGGCTTCGTCGAAGCGGTCGCGGCCGGGAAGCTGCTCAGCGCCCGGGACGCCCTGCTGACCCATGAACTCTGCGAGCGGGTCGTCCTGCGGGCTGAGGCGCAGGCCTTCTGACCGAGCGCAGGCCCTCGACGGCGCACAACAGGGCGAGGACGGCCAGGGCGCCGTGCACCGGCCAGTCGCCGAATCTGACGTACAGCGTCGTGCCGTGGGCCAGCGGGATGTCGTACACCTGGGCGGCGCTGCTACCGGTGCCCAGCCGGGGGCCGACCTGATCGCCTCCAGGGCCGTACACCGCGCTCATCCCGGTGAGTGTCGCGTGCACCATCGGGCGGCCGCTCTCGGCCGCCCGCAGCGCGGCCAGCGAAGCGTGCTGCTCGGGCGCCCAGCTGTGCTGGAACGACGAGGTCGACGACTGGGCGACGAGGAGCTGGGAGCCGTCCCTCGTCAGCTGTCTGCCCATGTCGGGGAACGCCGATTCGAAGCAGATCAGCGGGCCCACCCGGAGCCCGCCGGGCAGTTTCATGATGACCTGGTGCGTGCCGTGCCTGCGGTCCTCGGCGGCGGCGCGGCCCACCGATGTCGCCCAGCCGAGGAGCGAGCGTGCCGGGATGTACTCACCGAACGGTACAAGCCGCATCTTGTCGTAGCGGTCGCCGGTCAGCCCCTTCGGGCCGACGAGTACGGAACTCTTGTAGATGCCCGGTGCGTCCGAACGCCGGGCATCCACATTGACCAGGATGTCCGCCCCCGTCTGCCGGGACAGCCTGGTGATACGCGCCGTCAGATCCGGGCGGCCCGCCAGATCGTGGCCGACGCTGCTCTCGCCCCACACCACCAGGTCGATGTGGCGGCCGGTCAGCTGCCTGGTCAGGGCCTCACTCCGGTTGAAGCGGTCTTTGATCTGCCGGGTGACGCCCGGCTGGACCACGGCGACGCGGGTCCCGCCGGCCGTCTCGGGGCGCGGCGCCCATACCCACACGGCCGCGGTGAGCGCGGCGCAGGCCAGCACCCCGGCGACCGCGGTCGTACGAGCGGAATCCGCAACCACCAGTGCCACGGCGCCGGTGTTCACCGCCACCACGAGCAGGCTCACCAGCCAGACGCCGCCCACCGAGGCCAGCCGCAGGGCCGGCGTGAACTGCCACTGACTGGAGCCGAGTAGCCCCCAGGGGCCGCCGAGCCCCTGCCAGGACCTCACCAACTCGGCCATCAGCCACCCGGAGGGGACCACGACCAGAGACGCCGCCACCCGTGCGGGAGCCGCGGCGCCGCCCAGCATCCAGCGGACCAGCCACCCCCACGGGGCCCAGAGCAGCCCCAGCAGCGCTGCCAGGACCACGATGAAGACGTTCAGGCTGGGGATGAGCCAGTGATGAACGGAGATCATGAACCCGGTACCGCCCAGCCAGCTGTCCAGCGCCGCCCGCCGCGCCGTGGGCGCCGAGCGCGCCAGCAGCATCCAGGGCACCAGGGCCACATAGGCGAACCACCAGAGGGACGGCGCCGGGAAGGCCAGCGCCGGCAGCGCCCCGGCCAGCAGCGCGGCGGCGCCGCGCCACCACGGCGAGCGGCCGGCCCTCCGCAGTCGCTCCAGCGGCATCCGCATCCCGCGCCTCCTCGCTCCCGCCCCCGTGAGCAGCTCCGTGCGGACGGTCTCCGCCGAGTGGCCGCTTCCCACAGTGTGAGGTAGCCGGACGGCCACGGACAGTGCGCCCGCGCGCGCTCGGCGTGTCAGGCCCCACCGGGCGCGCCGGGAACACGCCGCCACTTCTCACGCACGACGACCTTGCTCAGCCGCCATCCGCTGTCCGTCCGCACCACGCTGAAGTCGTAGCGGCCGCCGGAGACGAAGTCCGGCGCTGCCGGCCCGGTTGCGGCTGCCGCGTCCGCAGCCGGACCGCCGCCGCCCCCACCGGACGGCCGGGACTCCAGCCGCATCGGGTTGAGGTAGTCGGCCTGCAGTTCCGCCCGGTCTCCCGGGTAGCCGCCCAGATCCTGCAGCCGCAGCCGCCGGTTGACGATCAGGTGCTGGCGTACGGGGAAGAGCCGCATCATCTCCGCGAGCCAGTCGGCGACCTCCGCGGCGGGGCCCTCCACGCCGCCCGCCGTGCGGTAGTCGGCCCGGCCCTCCGGCTCGAACAGGGCGCGGTAGTCGGCCCATTCGCCGTCGTCCACCGCCACCGCGTATCCGGTGATCAGTTCATCGATGTCCAGCCGGTCCATCACGGTAGCGAGTTCCACGCGCTGAGTCATCGGCTCAGTCTCCGGCAGCCGGCGCCCCGGGCCAAGGGGTCTGCACCATCGCCCCGGGCGGCCCCGGCGGCGCTTGTGGGCCTGTCGGCCGCCGTGCTACTGCTGCGGCACCAGAGCTGCTCGCCCGGGTGCGACCCGGCCGGAACCGAGGAGAGTCACCCGGATGCCCGTACGCAGTGAACGCAACGGCCCCGTCACCACCGTGGTGCTCGCACGGCCGGAGGCGCGCAACGCCGTCGACGGACCCACCGCTCTGGCGCTGGCGGACGCCTTCCGGGCCTTCGACGCCGACCCCGGTGCGGCGGTGGCCGTGCTCTGGGGCGAGGGCGGGACCTTCTGCGCCGGGGCGGACCTCAAAGCCGTCGGCACGCCGCGCGGCAACACCGTCACCGCGACCGCCGGTGAGGGGGACGGCCCGATGGGGCCGACCCGGATGCGGCTCGGCAAGCCGGTGATCGCCGCCGTCTCCGGCCACGCGGTGGCCGGCGGACTGGAACTCGCGCTCTGGTGCGACCTGCGGGTGGCCGATGAGGACGCCGTGTTCGGGGTGTTCTGCCGCCGCTGGGGAGTACCGCTGATCGACGGGGGGACGGTAAGGCTGCCCCGCCTGATCGGCGAGAGCCGGGCGATGGACCTGATACTGACCGGCCGCCCGGTCGGCGCGGCCGAGGCTCACGCGATCGGGCTTGCCAACCGGGTGGTCCCGGCGGGTACCGCTCGGGCCGCCGCCGAGGAACTCGCCGCCTCCATCGCCGCGTTCCCGCAGACCTGCCTGCGGGAGGACCGTCTCGCACTGCTGGAGCAGAGCGGCCTGCCGGAGGCCGACGCGCTGGAGGGCGAACTGCGGCACGGCCTGACCTCGCTCACGCAGGCGCAGCGCGGGGCGGACGAGTTCGCCGCCGGAGCGGGGCGGCACGGATCGTTCGGCCGCCCGCCGGCCGACCGCCGCTGACCTGGACGCACCTGACGCGCTGGCAGTTATCCGCCATGGCACCTATCCGCCAGCGCATTCGCCCCACCGGCGCCGCGAGCGCCCCGAGACTCTTCGCAGTGCCCGGGGCCACCCCCTTCATCCCGGGCCCCCGGAGAGAGGGGCACCATGACCAGAGCACCTGCGTGGCGGAGAGCCAGATGGCTCTCCGCCGGACTCGCGCTCGTACTGCTCCCGGCAGGCCAGGCGCTCGCGGCGACAGGAGCGGGCAGGACCACCGCGCCGTCCCGCACGGCGCCGTCCGCCACCGCTCACGCGACGCACACCGTCACGCTGATCACCGGTGACCGGGTGACCGTCACCGACATCGGCGGCGGTCACAGCACGGTCTCCGTCGAGCGCCCGAAAGGCGCGAGCGGGGCCGTCCGCAGCCAGACGTCCAACGGCCGGGTGACCGTGCTGCCCGACGAGGTCCTGCCCTACCTCCGCTCGGGCGCACTCGACAAGCGGCTCTTCGACGTCACCGGCCTCATCGAGCAGGGCATCGGCGCGGGCAAGGCCGACGCGCTGCCCCTGATCGTCACGTACGGCAAGGGGGTCCGCAGCGCCGCACCGCGCGGCGCCACGACCGTACGGTCGCTGCCGAGCGTGGGCGGAGCCGCCGTGCACGCCGCACCGTCCGGCGCCCTCTGGAAGACGCTCACCGACTCCCGTACCCGGCAGGCCGGTTCCTTCGGCGACGGAGTGGCCAAGGTCTGGCTCGACGGCAAGGTCGAGGCCGACATGGCCGAGAGCAACGCGCAGATCGGCACCCCCGAGGCGTGGCAGGCCGGACTCACGGGCAAGGGGGTCAAGGTGGCCGTCCTCGACACCGGAGTGGACGCCGACCACCCCGACCTCAAGGGCCGGATCAGCGCGTCCAAGTCGTTCATCGCGGGCGAGGAGACAACCGACCGCAACGGCCACGGCACCCACACCACATCGACCGTGGGCGGCAGCGGCGCGGCGTCCGACGGCAAGGAGAAAGGTGTCGCCCCGGACGCCGACCTGGCCATCGGCAAGGTCCTCTCCGACGAGGGCTCCGGCACCGACTCCCAGATCATCGCGGGCATGGAGTGGGCCGCCAAGGACATCCACGCCAGGATCATCAGCATGAGCCTGGGCTCCCAGGAGGCCAGCGACGGCACCGACCCCATGGCCGCCGCGGTCAACACCCTGTCCAAGGACACCGGCGCCCTGTTCGTCGTCGCCGCCGGCAACACCGGTGCCCCCACTTCCATCGGCTCGCCCGGTGCCGCGGACTCGGCTCTCACCATCGGCGCCGTGGACTCCGCGGACCAGCCCGCTGACTTCACCAGCCAGGGCCCGCGGCTCGGCGACAACGCGCTCAAGCCCGACCTGTCGGCGCCCGGCGTGGACATCCTCGCCGCACGTTCCCAGTACGCCGAGGGAACCGGCTCGTACCAGACCATGAGCGGCACGTCGATGGCCACCCCGCATGTCGCAGGCGTCGCCGCACTCCTCGCCCAGAAGCACCCCGACTGGACAGGGCAGCAGCTCAAGGACGCGCTGATGTCGACGTCGAAGACGCTGCCCGACCCGGTGTACACGCTGGGCGCGGGCCGGGTCGACGTCCCCGCGGCCACCACAGCGAGCATCACCGCCACCGGCAGCGCCGACCTCGGCTTCTACTCCTGGCCCTACCAGGACGACAAGCCCGTCACCCGCACGCTGACCTACGCCAACTCCTCGGACACACCGGTGACCCTTTCGCTCGCCGCCGACGGGGCGGCCGACGGCGTCGTGAAGCTCGCCGACACGAGCCTGACCGTACCCGCGCACTCCACCGCGCAGACCACCGTCACCGGCGACGGCGCCGGAGCGCCCGTCGGCAGCACATCCGGGCAGATCACCGCGAGCGCCGGCGGCAAGACCGTCGCGCACACCGCCTTCGGCCTGGTCAAGGAGGAGGAGCGGTACAGCCTCACCATCCATGTGAAGGACCGCGACGGCGCGCCGACCGCCGCCGGTCTCGCCGTCCAGGAACTCGCCCCGGGGACCGACCCGTACAACGCGGCCGTCGGCGACTCCGGCACCCTCACCCTGCGGCTGAAGCCCGGCAGCTACTCGGTGGCGTCCTTCCTCGACGTACGCGGCGCCGCAGGCAAGGACTCGCTCGGTCTCGGATTCCTCGCCGATCCGCAGATCGTCCTCGACGGCAACCGTGAGATCACCCTCGACGGACGGCAGTTGCACCAGATCAAGGCCCAGGTGCCGCGGCGCACGGAGACCCGTCAGCTGCTGATGGAGTTCGACCGGAAGGCGAACGGCGCGGACTTCGGGGGAGCGGTACAGGTGCCCCTCACCTACGACAGCATCTTCGCCGCGCCCACCCGGAAGGTCACCGACGGAAGCTTCGAATACCGCACCGTCTGGCGCCTCGGCAAGCCGCTCCTCGAAGCGGTCGCCGGTGGCAAGCGGCTGAGCGGAACGGTCGTACAGGGCGGTTCCACCCTGCTCGACGGCAAGCACCGCGTGGGGATGGCCGACCTCGGCACCGGCACAGCGGCCGAGTACGAGGGAAAGAACGTGCGCGGCAAGGCCGTGCTGGTGCGCGCCACAGCCGATGTCACCCCGCAGCAGCTCGCGGCCGCCGCACAGCAGGCCGGAGCGGTCTCGCTCTTCGTCACCGATGACACGCCGGGTCGGCTGAGTACCTGGTTCGGCGCGGACGACGGCTCGGACACCCCGCTTCAGGTGGCGTCCGTGAACGCAGCCGACGGCGCCCTGCTGGCCGCCACCGCACGCGGCCACGGCACGGTGCAGCTCACCGGAACCCGCTACACGCCCTATGTCTACGACCTCTCCGAAGGACACCCGGGCGCCGTCCCGAAGAACCTGACGTTCAAGCCGGGCAAGAAGGACCTCGCCACCCTCGACACCAAGTTCCACGCCGCCGAGCCCGTCGACGGCGGTGAGTTCCGCTACTCGATCACCGGGACCTTCCCGATCGGCTACGGATTCGCGGAGAGGACCCACTACCCGGCCGAGCGCACCGACTACGTCAGCACCGGCAATGGCCAGACGTGGATGCAGTCCGTCACCGCGGGCCCGACCTCGCTGGAGGAGCGCAGCGGCCTCGTCACCTACAAGGGAGGCAGCCGCACCGGACTCGACTGGTTCAAGCCCGTGCTGCACCCCTGGCTCGGCACCGGCCTGGGCTGGGGCCAGCAGCGCACAGGCAACGATCTGCAGTTCAACACCCCGGGCTGGGGCGACTCCGGCCCCGACCACACCGGATTCGGCGATGTGTGGAGCGACAGCTCCATGACCCAGACCACCGACGTGTACGCGAACGGGGTCCAGGTCGACCACGCGACCAGCTCGGGAGCGTACGCGTGGGACGCCGACCCGGCCGAGGCCACGTACAAGGTGGTCACCGACACCACCCGGGACCCGGGAACCTGGGTGCTCTCCACGAAGGGGCACTCCGAGTGGACCTTCAGGTCCGCCGAGACGCCGTCGGACCGCGCCACCTATCTGCCGCTGCTCAACCTCGGCTTCGACGTGAACACCGACCTGGCCGGTGACGTCCGTGCCGGGCGGACCCTGCCCATCGGGATCAGCGCCGAGTACGTCAAGGGCGCCGCGGGCACCGGAACGGTCAAGTCCGGGACGCTGGAGGTCTCGTACGACGACGGCAAGACCTGGAAGTCCGTCGGGCTCAGCGGGGTCCACGGCGACTCCGCCGCCTGGAAGGGGTCGCTCCGGGTGCCGGCGGACGCCGGCTACATCTCGCTGCGCGCCTCCGCCGCCGACGACCGGGGCGGCTCCGTGAAGCAGGAGATCATCCGTGCGGTGGGGGTGAAGTAACGCCGGAGAGCCGTTCCTCCGGCCGTTCGGTCCGGACCAGGAGCCCGGTTGCGGTGCACGCCGTGACCGGGCTCCCGCGTATCCGAGAGAGTCCAAGGTCACAGTGGTTCCCCCGACTGCCCACCTGTCCGTCTCGCCTAGCATCTGAGCATGACGGTCCTGCCCGACAACGGGTTCCCCCTGGCCGCCGGATTCCCGCGTGCGACCCATGAGCAGTGGCAGAGCCTTGTGGAAGGTGTGCTGCGCAAATCGGGTAAGGATGTCCCGGGTACGGCGGCGGAAGCAGCGCTCTCCACCGAACTGGACGACGGTCTGGTCGTCCAGCCGCTCTACACCGCCCCGGACGGTGGCGGGCCCCCCGGATCGGCGGGGTTCCCGGGCGCCGCCCCGTTCACCCGCGGCAGCACCGCGGCAGGCGGCGCGGCAGCCGGCTGGGACGTACGCCAGCAGCACAGCCGGCCCGACGCGGCTCGCACGAACGAGGCGGTGCTCGCCGACCTGGAGAACGGTGTGTCCTCCGTATGGCTCACCGTGGGCGGTGCCGGTGTCCCGGTGGCCGCTCTCGGCAGGGCCGTCGAAGGCGTCCACCTCGACCTGGCGCCGGTCGTCCTCGACGCGGGCGGCGAATTCGACAGCGCGGCGAGGGAGTTGCTGCGGCTCTACGAGGAACGCGGCGTGGCCCCGGAGGCCGCGCTCGGCACCCTCGGCGCGGACCCGCTGGGCCACGCGGCCCGCACCGGCGTGCACGACGCCGTCGCCGGACACACCGCGCAAGCCGTCGCCCTCGCGGAGCTGTGCCACCGGCAGTACCCGCGGCTGCGGGCACTCGTCGTGGACGCGCTGCCCTACCACGGGGCGGGCGGCTCGGCGGCCCAGGAGCTCGGGTGCTCGCTCGCCACAGCGGTGGCGTACCTCCGTGACCTGACCGCGGCCGGACTCGGCGTCGAGGCGGCCTGCGGGCAGCTGGAGTTCCGCTACGCGGCCACCGCCGACCAGTTCCTGACCATCGCGAAACTGCGCGCCGCGCGCCGTCTCTGGGCCCGGGTCGCCGAGGCCAGCGGCGCTCCGGCGGCCGGCGCGCAGCACCAGCACGCGGTGACGTCGCCCGTCATGATGGCGCGGCGCGACCCGTGGGTGAACATGCTCCGCACGACGGTCGCCTGCCTGGCCGCGGGGACGGGCGGCGCGGACGCCGTGACCGTGCTGCCCTTCGACCACACGCTGGGACTGCCGGACGACTTCGCCCGCCGCATCGCCCGCAACACGTCGACGATCCTCGTCGAGGAGTCCCACCTGGCACGGGTGATCGACCCCGCGGGCGGGTCCTGGTACGTGGAGCAGCTCACCGACGAACTGGCCAGGGCGGCCTGGGAATGGTTCCAGGAAATCGAAAGGGCCGGAGGGCAGGAACAGGCCCTGCGGTCCGGGCTGGTCGCCGGACGGCTCGCGGCCACCTGGGAACTGCGCCGCGCGAAGCTGGCGGAGCGCCGTGAACCGGTCACCGGTGTCAGCGAGTTCCCCCAGCTCGTCGAGCGTGCCGTGGTGCGGGACCCAGCGCCCGCCGCCCCCGCGGGCGGCCTGCCCGTCGTGCACCGCGACGACGCCTTCGAAGCGCTGCGCGCCCGCTCGGACGCCCATCTGGCGGCGACCGGCGCCCGCCCGCGGGTCTTCCTGGCCGCACTCGGACCGGCCGCCGCGCACACCGCGCGCGCCACCTTCGCCGCCAACCTCTTCCAGGCAGGCGGCATCGAGCCGGTCCACGGCCCGGTGCCGGGCGCCCCCGGCACCGCCGCTGCGGCCTTCACCACATCGGGCACCACCCTGGCGTGCATCTGTTCCAGCGACGCGGTCTACGCCGAGCAGGCGCAGGAAACCGCCACCGCACTGAAGGCCGCCGGAGCGCGGCAGGTGTTCCTCGCCGGCCGCCCCGGGGACCGCCGGGACGCATATGTGGACTCCGGGGTCGACTCGTTCGTCTTCGCCGGAGGAGACGTGGTGGCCGTGCTGACCTCCGTCCTCGACCGTATGGGAGTGGCGTAATGCAGATCCCGGACTTCACAGAGACCGAACTGGGGCCGGGTGCCTCCACCGGGGCCACCGAGGAGCAGTGGCGGGCGGCCGTGAAGGAATCCACGGGCCACAGCGTCGACGAGCTCATCTGGCAGACCCCCGAGGGCATCCCCGTCAAACCCCTCTACACCGGCCAGGACACCGAGGGGCTCGACTTCCTCGCCACGTACCCGGGGATCGCGCCGTACCTCCGCGGTCCGTACCCGACGATGTACGTCAACCAGCCCTGGACGATCAGGCAGTACGCCGGATTCTCCACCGCCGAGGAGTCGAACGCCTTTTACCGCCGCAACCTGGCGGCCGGTCAGAAGGGCCTCTCGGTCGCCTTCGACCTGCCGACGCACCGCGGTTACGACAGCGACCACCCGCGCGTCACGGGCGACGTCGGCATGGCGGGCGTCGCCATCGACTCGATCTACGACATGCGACAGCTCTTCGACGGCATCCCGCTGGACAAAATGTCGGTGTCCATGACGATGAACGGGGCGGTGCTGCCCGTGCTGGCGCTGTACATCGTCGCCGCCGAGGAGCAGGGCGTACCGCCGGAGAAGCTGGCGGGGACCATCCAGAACGACATCCTCAAGGAGTTCATGGTCCGCAACACCTACATCTATCCGCCGAAGCCCTCCATGCGGATCATCTCCGACATCTTCGCGTACACCTCGCAGAAGATGCCGCGCTACAACTCCATCTCCATCTCCGGCTACCACATCCAGGAAGCGGGCGCGACGGCCGATCTGGAGCTCGCCTACACCCTCGCCGACGGGGTGGAGTACCTGCGCGCCGGGATCGCCGCGGGGATGGACGTCGACTCCTTCGCGCCGCGGCTCTCCTTCTTCTGGGCGATCGGCATGAACTTCTTCATGGAGATCGCGAAGCTGCGTGCGGCCCGGCTGCTCTGGGCCAGGCTGGTCGGGGAGTTCGACCCGAAGAACGCCAAGTCGCTCTCACTGCGCACCCATTCACAGACCTCCGGCTGGTCCCTGACCGCGCAGGACGTCTTCAACAACGTGACCCGCACCTGCGTCGAGGCGATGGCCGCGACCCAGGGCCACACCCAGTCGCTGCACACCAACGCGCTCGACGAGGCACTGGCCCTGCCGACCGACTTCTCCGCCCGGATCGCCCGCAACACCCAGTTGCTGCTCCAGCAGGAATCGGGGACCTGCCGGGTCATCGACCCCTGGGGCGGCAGCGCGTACGTCGAGAAGCTCACCCATGACCTGGCCCAGCGGGCCTGGCAGCACATCGAGGAGGTCGAGGCGGCAGGCGGCATGGCGCAGGCCATCGACGCGGGCATCCCCAAGCTCCGTGTGGAGGAGGCGGCCGCCCGTACCCAGGCCCGTATCGACTCCGGGCGCCAGCCCGTCGTGGGCATCAACAAGTACCGGGTGGAGACCGACGAGGAGATCGACGTACTCAAGGTCGACAACTCCTCGGTGCGCACCCAGCAGGTCGCCAAACTGAAGCGGTTGCGCGAGGAGCGGGACGAAACAGCCTGCCAGGAGGCGCTGCGGGCGCTGACCGACGCCGCCGGCCGTGCCCCCGGCCCGGACCTCGAAGGCAATCTGCTGGCGCTCGCGGTCGACGCGGCGCGGGCCATGGCCACCGTCGGCGAGATCTCCGACGCCCTGGAGAAGGTCTACGGGCGGCACGCCGGACAGATCCGTACGATCTCCGGTGTGTACCGGACCGAAGCAGGGGAGTCGCCCTCCGTGGAGCGCACACGCCGCCTCGTGGACTCCTTCGAGGAGGCCGAGGGGCGCCGTCCGCGCATCCTGGTCGCCAAAATGGGCCAGGACGGCCATGACCGGGGCCAGAAGGTGATCGCCACCGCCTTCGCCGACCTGGGCTTCGACGTGGACGTCGGCCCGCTCTTCCAGACGCCGGGCGAGGTGGCACGGCAGGCGGTCGAGGCCGACGTGCACATTGTGGGGGTCTCCTCACTCGCCGCGGGGCACCTCACGCTCGTGCCCGCGCTGCGGGAGGAGCTGGCTGCCGAGGGCCGGGAGGACATCATGATCGTCGTCGGTGGGGTCATTCCGCCCCAGGACATCCCGGCGCTGCACGAGGCCGGGGCCGCCGCGGTCTTCCCGCCGGGGACCGTGATCCCGGACGCGGCGTACGACCTGGTGAACCGGCTCGCCACCGCACTCGGTCACGAGCTGTAGATGGCAGCCCACATCGACCCGGACCGCTACGCCCAGGGCGTCCTCGACGGGTCGCGTGCCACGGTCGCCCGCGCCATCACGCTGGTGGAGTCCACCCGCGGGGACCACCGCGCCCTCGCTCAGGAGCTCCTGACCGCCCTGCTCCCGCACTCGGGGAAGGCACGCCGGATCGGGATCAGCGGGGTGCCCGGTGTCGGGAAGTCCACCTTCATCGATGCCTTCGGCACCCTGCTCACCGGCCTGGGCCACCGGGTGGCGGTGCTCGCCGTCGACCCCTCGTCCAGCAGGACCGGTGGCTCCATCCTGGGCGACAAGACCCGGATGGAGCGGCTGGCCGTGGACCCGGCGGCCTTCGTCAGGCCCTCACCGACCGCGGGAACCCTGGGCGGGGTCGCCAGAGCCACCAGGGAGGCCATGGTCGTGGTGGAGGCGGCCGGTTACGACGTCGTACTGGTGGAGACCGTCGGCGTCGGCCAGTCCGAGACCGCCGTGTCGGACATGGTGGACTCGTTCCTGCTGCTCACCCTGGCCCGCACGGGCGACCAGCTGCAGGGCATCAAGAAGGGTGTGCTGGAGCTCGCCGACGTCATCGCGGTCAACAAGGCGGACGGCCCGCACGAGCGTGACGCGCGCTCGGCCGCCCGTGAACTCTCCGGGGCGCTGCGGCTGATGTACCCGTCCGATGCCGCCTGGACGCCACCGGTACTCAGTTGCAGTGCCCGGGAGTCGCTCGGTCTCGACGCGGTGTGGGAGCGGCTCGAACAGCACCGGAAGGTCCTGGACGCATCCGGCGGACTGGCCGCCAAACGACGTGACCAGCAGGTCGACTGGGCCTGGACCATGGTGCGCGAGGGGCTGTTGAAGGAGTTGCACGACCACCCGGACGTCAGGCGCATCACCCCCCAGCTCGAACAGGAGCTGAGGGGCGGGACGCTGACCCCGACGCTCGCCGCTGAGCGGATCCTCGGCGCGTTCCGGGGGACACCGCCGGCCTGAGCGGGTACGGCCGGTGCCAAGCGGGCACCGGCCGTACCCGCTGCCGCCGGTCACCACGTGGTGAGCAGCAGGTGGTTGACGAGCAGGGCGAGCGCCGCTTGCAGGGTGAGCCAGCGCCGCCGGTCCGCGCCGGGCAGCAGAGCCGCCGCCGGCAGCATCCAGAGCGCGAAGGGAATCCAGATCCGTTCCGTCTCCGCCTTGCTCATGCCCGAGAGATCGGCGACGAGCATGGCGAGCAGTACGGCGACGACGAGCAGCCCGAGGCGGTCGCCGGCGCCGTCGTGCGCGCCGCGCCACCGGCGGACCGCACCGGGGACCGAGGCTCCCGCGCGCCGCAGTCCCGCCACCGTGGCCGGCCCGGAGATGACCACGGCGCAGGCGAGGTTGCCCCACACCCAGTAGCTCTGCGGCCGGTCTCCCCCCACGCCCTGGTAGTAGCGCTCCACCAGCAGGTGGTACGCGTCCCACCAGTTGAAGCCCGCGAGCGTGAACGCGAGCGCGACGAGCGCCACTCCGGCCAGTGCCGGCGCCAACGGGCGGGCGGTACGGGCCAGGAGGAGCACGGCCACGGCCGGTACGGCGAAGAGCGTCAGCCCGTACGAGAGGTAGAGGGCCCAGCCGAAGAGGAGACCGGCGGCCAGCGAGACGAGTGCGGGGCGGCGGACCGTGCGCGTGGCCGCCAGAGCGAGCAGCGCGACCGCCCAGGCGGCGACCGCCGCGAAGTAGCCGTCGGCCGAGGTCCCGATCCAGACGGCGGCAGGTGCCAGGACGAGGAAGGGTGCCGCCCGGCGCGCGGTCCTCTCACAGGTCAGCGCGCGCAGGGCCACGAGCACCGCGACCGCCGCCGACCCGCCGACGGTGATGCACCAGACGCCGGCCCATCCGCCGCCGCCCAGGCCGATCCGGTCGAGCCAGACGAAGGTCAGAGTGGCCCCCGGTGGATGCCCCGCCACGTGCGCGGGCCAGTTGTGCGGGTGCCCGATCAGGATGTGCTGGTTGAAGCTCCGCAGCGTCGGGCCGATGTGCGTGAACCGCTGGATGACCTGGAGGTACTCGTTCCGGTTCGTCAACCGGTCGGCGATGCCCCGCTGCCAGCCGTCGACCAGGGCCAGCGACCAGATCCAGGCCAACGACGCGGCCCAGACCGTCAGGGTGAGCGACCGCCAGGACAGCCGGGCGGCGAGCACGGGCCCGTAGACGACGGCCCCTGCCGCGACGGCCGTCGCGGCAGGGGTGCCGGGCCCCACGTGCGGGAGCCAGGTGGCCAGCAGCGGCGGCCACCCGACGTGCAGGGTGCCGTCGGCGTTCTGGATGACGGTGCCGGCCACCGCAGCAGCAGCGACGAGCAGCGCTCCGGCGACCGCGGCGATGACGTCCGGGCGCCGTCCGCGGCCCGCCGCGTGCACGGGTCCGGCGGATTTCCGGTCGGTGGGGGCAGGGGCTGTCACACACCCACGCTAGGCCGCCGGCCCGGCGGAAGGGCCGAGGCGGCACCGCCCGTCACCGAACCGTCAGATCTCCGCGCCCGCGCCGTCCGACGTCAGAGTTTCGTCATCGGTTCCGGGGCCCGCGGGACCGCGCACCGGCCTAACGTCGGGGCGCGGCGGTGGACGACCACGGCCGGAACCGTCCGGGAAGTGCCATGCGCGTCAAGCAGAACGTCCCGCAGATCCTTTCACCCGCCGCACCCGGGTTCTGGCGCAGTCCGCTGCGCGGCCCATGGCTGACGGCACTGCTCGGCCTCGTCCTGCTGGCCGGTATCTCCGTGATGACCGTGACCGGCCTGCTCTCCTACGCCGCCTACAACCCGGATCTCGCCGCGGTCAACGACAAGACCCCGGGCAAGGGGCTGCTCGGCTTCTACCTCTTCTCGTGGCCCACCGATCCGCACTGGCTCTACCGCCTCACGCAGGGTGTGCATGTCACGCTCGGCGTCGTGCTCGTTCCGGTGCTGCTGGCCAAACTCTGGTCCGTCGTGCCGAAGCTCTTCGCAATGCCGCCCGTCCGGTCGGTGGCCCACGCGCTGGAGCGGATCTCACTGCTTCTGCTGGTCGGCGGGGTGCTCTTCGAGTTCGCCACCGGCCTGCTCAATGTCCAGCTCGACTATCTCTTTCCCGGGTCCTTCTACACGCTGCACTTCTACGGGGCGTGGGTGTTCACCGGCGCGTTCGCCGCTCATGTGGTCCTCCGCTTCCCGATGGCCCTGCGTGTGGTGCGCGAGCGGGGGCTGCGGGCACCCCTGCGGGAGCCGGCGGCCCGGCAGCAGGAGCCACCGGACGATTCCGGCCTTGTCGCACCCCGCCCGGACGCGATGACGCTCTCCCGGCGCGGCCTCGTCGGGCTGGTCGGCGGCGGTTCGCTCCTGCTGCTCGCGGTGACGGCCGGCCAGAGTGTCGGCGGGCCGCTGCGCAGGGTCGCCCTGCTCGCACCGCACGGGGGCGCGGACCCCGGGCGCGGCCCGAACGGCTTCCAGATCAACAAGACAGCCGCGCTGGCGGGCATCAGGATCCGGGACACCGGCGACACCTGGCGGCTGGAGGTTCGGGGCCCCGGTCGCTCGGTACACCTGACCCGCGGTGAACTGCTGCGCCTCCCGCAGGGCGGCGCACACCTGCCCATCGCCTGCGTGGAGGGGTGGTCGACACCGGACCAGGGCTGGGAGGGGGTGCGGCTGCGGGACCTGGCCGCACTGGTCGGCGCGGGGGACCGGCCGCCGGGAGCCGTCGTACGGTCCCTCCAGCGGCACGGCTCGTTCCGGGAGGCCGCGCTGCGGGACAACCAGGTGCGCGATCCGCGCTCGCTGCTGGCACTGCGGGTCAACGGCGCGGAGCTGTCGCCCGACCACGGATATCCGGCACGGATCATCGTCCCTGCCGCTCCGGGCGTGCTCAACACCAAATGGGTGGCCTCCGTGACGTTCGGGGAGCTGTGATGCGGCGGCTCAGGCGCTGGTACGGGGCGGGCCCCCTGCAACTCGTCGTGCTGCTGACGTCCTTCGCGGTGGCGGGATACGCGGGGGTGCGGCTGCTGGCGGGCGACTGGTTCCTGATCGCCCTGTGGTTCGCCGGAGCCGCGCTGGTACAGGATCTGGTCCTGATCCCGCTCTATTCGCTGGCCGACCGGGCGCTGCGGGCACTGCCCGGTGTGGCCCGCGGGGGGTGGACCAACACGGTCCGAGTGCCCGCAGCGCTCTCCGGACTGATGCTGCTCGTCTGGTTCCCCCTGATCCTCGGCCCGCCGGAGCGCTACGGGCGTGCGACGGGCCTGCCCGGTGGGGTGTTCCTGACCCGGTGGCTGCTGATCACGGCGGCGCTTTTCGTATGCGCGGTCCTGTGGAGAACAACGAGGCCGCTGCGGCGATCGCCGATTACGCTATTTAGGGCATATCGTGGGAAAGGTAAACGACTCGGGCGCTAGGGGGTCGTGATGGTGACAGTCCTGCTGACAGCAGTAGTGGTGATCCTTTGTCTCGCCGCGGTGTACGGCCTCTCGGCAGCCCGCGTGGTCAAGCAGTACGAACGGGGAGTGGTCTTCCGGTTCGGGCGGCTGCGGGAAGCCGAGCGGAAGCCTGGATTCACCACGGTGATTCCCGGAGTGGACCGGCTGCGCAAGGTGAACCTGCAGATCGTCACGATGCCGGTTCCCGCCCAGGAGGGCATCACCCGCGACAACGTGACCGTGCGGGTCGACGCCGTCGTCTACTTCAAGGTGGTCAACGCGGCGGACGCGATCATCGCCGTCGAGGACTATCAGTTCGCGGTCTCGCAGATGGCACAGACGTCGCTGCGTTCGATCATCGGCAAGAGCGATCTGGACGATCTGCTGTCCAACCGCGAGAAGCTGAACCAGGGCCTGGAGCTGATGATCGACAGCCCGGCCATCGGCTGGGGCGTCCAGATCGACCGGGTGGAGATCAAGGATGTGTCCCTGCCCGAGACGATGAAGCGGTCGATGGCACGGCAGGCCGAGGCGGACCGTGAGCGGCGGGCCCGCGTGATCAACGCAGACGCGGAGCTCCAGGCATCGAAGAAACTGGCCCAGGCCGCGGAAGCGATGTCCGAGCATCCGGCCGCCCTCCAGCTTCGTCTGCTGCAGACCGTGGCCGAGGTCGCGTCCGAGAAGAACTCCACACTGGTCCTGCCGTTCCCGGTCGAGCTGCTCCGGTTCCTGGAGCGGGCGCAGCGCTTCCCGGCGATGCCCGGGTCGGAGCCCGCGGACGATACGGCGAAGGCCGGCACCGGGAGTCCCGCCACGCCGGCGGCCGACGCGGCGGAGGCCGCTGTTCCCGGCCTCTCCGCGCAAGAGGTCGAGGCGGCGAAGCTGGACCTGTCCTCGCTCGGGATACCGCTGCCGGGGCTGGAGGCGCTGGAACAGTCCCCGGCCGGTTCCGATCCGGCCACGGAGACCGAGGCGGACCCGCCCGAACCGGAGGCCGATCCGCCGGGGCAGCAGCCCCCCGGGCCGGGCGCCGGGCCCGGAACCGGGAAGTGACCGCGGTCCACCGCGCTACCGCCGGCCCGTCCAGCGGACAGCGGGGGCGGCTCCGGCCGTAGCCTCACCCCCCTGCCGGACCCGCGTCCGGGCTCAGCGCCCCCGTACCGACCAGGAAGAACAGGGCGATGCCCAGCAGGATCCGGTAGACCACGAACGGCATGAAGCTCCTCGACGAGATGAACTTCATGAACCAGGCGACGACCACGTACCCCACGGCGAACGCCACGACCGTCGCGAGCAGCGTCGGGCCCCATGCCACCTGACCGCTCCCGCCCGCGTCCTTCAGCTCGAAGGCGCCGGATGCGAGGACCGCCGGGACGGCGAGCAGGAACGAGTACCGGGCGGCGGCCCCGCGGGTGTACCCCATGAGCAGGCCGCCGCTGATCGTGGCGCCCGACCGCGAGACACCGGGGACCAGCGCGAGCGCCTGGCAGAGCCCGTACACCAGCCCGTCCCGGACACTCAGCTCCTGGAGGGACTTGCGTTCCCGGCCCGCCCGGTGCCTGCCGCCCCTCTCGTCGCGGGCGGCCAGCCGGTCGGCGGTGCCGAGCACGACACCCATCGCGATGAGAGTGAAGGCGATGACCCGCAAGTCACGGAAGGACGTGTCGATCTGGTCCTTCAGTACGATCCCCAGCACCCCGATCGGTACCGTCCCGACGATGACGAGCCAGCCCGTCCGGGCGTCCTGGTCGCCGCGCAGCGAGCGGTCGGTGAGCGAGCGGAACCACATCGAGACGATCCTGGCTATGTCCTTGCGGAAGTAGATGATGACCGCGGCTTCGGTGCCGATCTGCGTGATCGCGGTGAAGGCCGCCCCCGCGTCCGGCCATCCCGCGAACGCCGAGGCCAGTCGCAGATGGGCGCTCGAGGACACCGGCAGGAACTCGGTCAGCCCCTGTACGAAACCGAGGACGAACGCTTCGAACCAAGACATGGGTGGGGGCCGTCCAAAGGATCAAGGGGCTGGGGCGCAGGGGGAACCTAACCGCCGAAGGTGTACGGCCGATGGCCCTCTCGCGTACGGGCGGCCAACTGCCGCCGCCGCAGCCCCCGATACCGTCAGCGACCGCGCAGCCGGTGCCGCTTGCGCCAGGCGATCCACGCGGCGCCCGCCCCCGGGACCACGATGAAGCCCATCGAGATCAGGAAGGCGGGGGAGGTCGGGGACGACGCCTGGCTGCCCGCCACCACGTACGCCGCGGTGTTCGGGACCGACCCGAGCCCCGTCGCCAGCAGGAACGGCAGCCAGCCCATACGGGACACCGCCGCGCAGTAGTTGGCGGCGGCGAACGGCACCCCGGGGACGAGCCGCAGCGCGAGCATCGAACGGAAGCCGTGGTTGCTCAACTGGGTGTCCGCGGCCTTCAGCCAGCGCCCCTTCAGCATCGGCCGCAGCGCGCTCTGGCCGAGCACCCGGCCCAGACCGAACGAGACTCCGGCACCCAGCACCGTACCTGCGACGGCGGCGCCGATCCCGACCTGTCCGCCGAACAGGGCGCCCGCCGCCAGGTTCAGCAGCGGGCGGGGCACGAAAGCCGCCGTGCACGCGCCGTACGCGGCGGAGAACAGCACCACGGCCGAGACCCCGCTGAGCTGCGGCGGCCAGCCCGCCGCGAGCAGGTGCTGCGGCTGGAAGAGCAGCATCAGTGTCGCGGCGGCCACCAGCAGCACCACGAGCAGGGAGAGCCGGGACCACGGCGAGGCAAGTGCCCTGACGCAGCGGGCGGTCAGGCCGGCGGACGGTCGGGCAGCGGGCTCCAGCATCCCGGGAGACTAACCGACACCCGTGTGTGATCGCTGTAATGGCTCCGGACTCCCCACCCCCGGCTGCCGGTTCGGGAGCCACCGGACGGGAAAACCGGTCGACGCGGCCAGGGCCGTGCGGGCAGGATCAGCCGCATGTT
Source organism: Streptomyces sp. NBC_00859 (assembly GCF_045161865.1). NCBI lineage: Bacteria > Bacillati > Actinomycetota > Actinomycetes > Kitasatosporales > Streptomycetaceae > Streptomyces > Streptomyces sp. NBC_00859. The sequence continues at coordinate 7,046,079 of NZ_CP108826.1, forward strand.
CCGGTACGCCTTCCTCGCAGCGCCGTCCGCAGTCGCGGACGCGCCGAAGGCTGCCGGTCCCGCCGAGTCCGCCGCGCACAGCGCGGCCGGCGGCGCAGCGCTCTTCGGCGGCGCCCGAAGCTGACCCTTCCCGGATTGTCCGGCGGACCCCGCAGGGGGAGGGTCGGCCGGCCCCGGGGGTCCCGCCACGCTTCGACACTCTCCGAGGAAGAAAACCATGCCCAAGACGGCATACGTGCGCACCAAGCCCCACCTCAACATCGGCACGATGGGCCACGTCGACCACGGCAAGACCACCCTTACGGCCGCCATCACCAAAGTCCTCAGCGACCGCGCGGACAGCAGTACCTCCTTCGTCTCCTTCGACCGGATCGACCGGGCTCCGGAGGAGGCGCAGCGCGGCATCACCATCAACATCGCGCACGTCGAGTACGAGACCGACACCCGTCACTACGCCCACGTGGACATGCCCGGACACGCGGACTACATCAAGAACATGGTGACCGGCGCCGCGCAGCTCGACGGGGCGATCCTCGTCGTATCCGCGCTCGACGGGATCATGCCGCAGACCGCCGAGCACGTGCTGCTGGCCCGTCAGGTCGGCGTCGACCACATCGTCGTCGCCCTGAACAAGGCGGACGCGGGCGACCAGGAGCTGGCCGACCTGGTCGAGCTGGAGGTCCGTGAGCTGCTCACGGCCCACGGTTACGGCGGGGACGCGGCCCCTGTCGTCCGGGTGTCGGGGCTGAAGGCGCTGGAGGGCGACCCGCGCTGGACGGCCTCGGTGGAGGCGCTGCTCGACGCGGTGGACACATATGTGCCGACGCCCGAGCGGTACACGGACGCGCCGTTCCTGCTCCCGGTGGAGAACGTGCTCACCATCACCGGGCGCGGCACGGTCGTCACCGGTGCCGTCGAGCGCGGCCGGATCCGCGTCGGCGACCGGGTGCACGTGCTCGGCGCGGGGTCCGGCACGCACGGAACGGTCGTCACCGGTCTGGAGACCTTCGGCAAGCCGATGTCGGAGGCCGAGGCGGGCGACAACGTGGCGTTGCTGCTGCGCGGGGTGCCACGGGACGCGGTGCGCCGCGGCCACGTGGTGGCGGCCCCGGACAGCGTCACACCGCAACGCCGCTTCTCCGCGCGGGTGTACGTCCTTTCGGCGGCCGAGGGCGGCCGTACCACCCCGGTCTCCACCGGGTACCGGCCGCAGTTCTACATCCGTACCGCGGACGTGGTCGGCGATGTCGACCTGGGCGGCCCGGCGGTCGCCCGCCCAGGTGAGACGGTCACCATGACGGTCGAGCTCGGCCGGGCCGTGCCGCTGGAGCCGGGCCTCGGCTTCGCCGTCCGCGAGGGCGGCCGCACGGTCGGCGCCGGCACCGTCTCCGAGGTCCTCGACGGGGCGCCCGGGACGTAGAAACCTCCGGGAGCCCGGCGTCCGTCTCCTGCCCACCGAGCGGGAGACGGACGCCGGGCGCCCGTACGGACGGCACAATGGGACGGTGAACGAGGCGATACCGGTGATCCGGGACGTGGACCAGGGCACCGCGCGACTGCTGCCCGACATCGACCGGGAACGGGCCTGGCTGCTCACGGTCGACGGCGCACCGCAGTCGTACGTGGACCTCGACGACCCCGCGCACCTGGAGTTCGAGTACGCCCGCAGACTCGGCCACGTCGTGGACTGCGCGGCGAGTCCGGGCGAGCCGCTCGACGTGGTGCACCTCGGCGGGGGAGCCCTCACACTGCCCCGCTACGTCGCCGCGCTCCGCCCCGGATCGCGGCAGGAGGTGGTGGAGGCGGACCTGGGGCTGCTCGCACTCGTCACCGAGGAACTGCCGCTCCCGGACGAGTCCGGCATCACCGTCCACGCAATGGACGCACGGGCCTGGCTGGACGACAGGACCGCGGCGTCGGCGGACGTACTGATCGCCGACGTCTTCGGTGGCTCGCGGGTGCCGGCCCATCTCACATCGGTCGAGTACGCGCGGTCGGCCGCCCGGGTGCTGCGCAACGGGGGCGTCTACGCGGCGAATCTCGCCGACGGGGCCCCGTTCGGCTTCCTGCGTACCCAACTCGCGGCTTTCGCTGAGGCCTTCGACGAGGTCGCGCTGATCGCCGAGCCCTCGGTGCTGCGCGGCCGGCGCTTCGGCAACGCGGTCCTCGTCGCCGCGCACACCGGGCTCGACACAGCGGCGCTGAGCCGCCGCACGGCATCGGACGCCTTTCCGGCGCGGGTCGAGTACGGTGCGGCGCTGACCCGGTTCAGGAGAGGGGCCAGGCCCGTCACGGACGCGGAAGCGGTCGCCTCACCCGAGCCGCCCGACGGAGCCTTCGGCATCGGCTGATCCCCCGGCGCCGTGCGCGCCCGGCACGGCAGCGGGGCTGCCGGCAGCAACGGGGCTCCCGGTGCCCGTACCTGTCGCGGGCGCGCTGTCCGCGGCAGTGCGGCGGGTCAGATTCCGTACCGCGGGCACACACAGCACGGCGCCGGTCAGCAGTGCCACCAGCGCCGCGCACCCCCACAGGGAGGCCGTCAGGCCGAAGGCGTGCTCGGTGGGGCCCGCGAGCGCGGTCGCCAGAGGAAGCATCGCGAGCGAACCGAGCCAGTCGTAGGCGGAGACGCGCGAGAACTTGTCCTCCGGGATCTCCTGGTGCAGCGCCGTCATCCAGGAGACACCGAACACCTCGACCAGCACGCCGCTGAAGAACATCACGCCCACCAGGGCGGCGAGGGGGACCGGCACGGCGAGCGCGGCCGATGGCAGGGCCAGCGGAAACAGGCACAGCATCCCGGTCAGCAGCAGCCGGCGCGGCTTCCAGCGCGTCATGATCAGCGCCCCACCGACCGTGCCCGCCCCGAAGGCTGCCAGCGCAAGTCCCCACGGCCCGGCGCCGCCCAGTGAATCCCGCGCGACGAGCGGCCCGTAGACCGCCTCCGCCGCACCGATCACAGCGTTGACGACCGCGAACTGCAGGATGACGCTCCACAGCCAGGGCCGGCCCGTGACCTCCCGCCAGCCGTCCCGCAGATCGGCGAGCATCCCGCCGCCGGGTGCACGCGGTGCGATATGACCGACGTCGAGAAAGGCCCGGAGCGAACCGGCGACCGCGAAGGCCGCCGCGTCGACCGCGAGCACCCAGCCGGGTCCGACGGCCGCGATGAGCGCGCCACCCACCGCGGCGCCGCCGATCCCGGCCCCCTGCATGGCCATCCGGTAGAAAGCGAAGGCCCGGCCGGCTTCCTCGCCCTGGACGCTGGAGAGCAGCATGCCCTCGGATGCGGGTGAGAAGAAGGCCTGGCCGGTACCGCACAGCGCGGTGAGCACCATCATCTGCCAGAGCCGCGGGTGACCGGTCAGGACCAGGACGGCGAACGCGGCCTGGGACACGCAGTTCAGGACGTTGGCCGCGACCATCACCCGGTGGCGCGGCAGCCGGTCGCCCAGTGCTCCACCGATCAGCAGGAAGAGCACGAGTGGCAGGGTCCGGGCCGCCGCGAGCAGGCCGACGTCGCTGCTGTCGCCCCCCGAGTCCAGCACCGCGAACGCCGAAGCGATCATGGCGCCGCCACTGCCCAGGCTCGTCACGACGGCGGCTGCCGTCAGCAGGCTGTAGTTGCGCCCGGCCCAGACCGGGCGGCGGCTGTGCGCGGGGGCGGCGGCAGGAGACGTCACTCAGGGACTATCGCTGCCGCCGCCCTTTCCTGCCAAACGCCTGGGCGACGGCAATGCGCGAGAAACCGCATGGGATCGGAACAAAACGGTCGGATTCCGTCAGGAATCGGTTCCTGTCGGCTTGCCCGCCAGACGCACCGTGCTGAGGATCTTGTCGACGGTCGACTGGGGGAGCGCCCCTGGCACGCCCGTGCTGTTGTAGAGCGAGAACGCCACGAAGTCGCCCGAGGAGTTCTTGAAGCCGAAGGTGATGGCCTGGCCGTCCGTGGTGCACTTGGACTTCTTCGGCACCCCGGTCGCCCAGGCGCGGGCGAGACTGCCGGTGATCCCGGACTTGGTCGTGTACGGCTTCGCCTTGGCGGTCTTGATCAGCTTCCTGTTGGGCTGGGTGTAAGCGCCGTAGACCCACCAGGGCACCTGGTTGTTGGCGACCTCCTGAGTGTTCTTCGCACCGTCCGCGCCCTTGGTGCCGGCCCCGCCGAGCCCGGTGTCCTCGGTGTAGCCGTCCTTGTCGGAGTCCTCCGTGCACCATTTCGACTTGTAGAACGCGGGCGCCGACTGGCCGACCAGCGTCTTGCCCTTGTCGTCCTCGAAGCCGCTGAAGGTGCCCGACGAGGCGACTTCCCACTCCGGCGGGACATCGAAGGCGGTGCCCCACTTCGGGTTCACGACAACCTTCCACCCGGCGACGACCGGCTTGGCCGCCTCGCCCCCGCCCCGCGGGTTGACCGCGGGCGCGGAGCTCGCGGGTGCCGGGGACTTGGACGCGGTGGGCGACTTCTTGCCGGCCTGGACCGTGCCGCCCTTCCCGCCGTCGTCCTTGAACACGACCACGCCGGTGATCACCGCCGCGGCCACGACGGCCGTCGCGGAGACGATCGCGATGATCGTCGTCTTCTTCTTGTCCTCGGGCGAGCGGGGCGCGCCGGGTGGCGTCCCCACCGTGTACTGCGGCACCGTCGGCTGCTGGTACGGATTGGGCTGCTGGTAACCCTGCGGGGCTCCCTGCTGCGGAGGTCCTGGCTGAGGTTGGCCCTGCTGGTAAGGGTTCGGCTGCTGGTACCCCGGCTGCTGATAGGGATTCGGATTCTGGTCCTGCGGGTTCTGCTCGCCCCCGGGCGGCTGCTGTCCTGGCCACATGGCGAGTAACCATAGAGGTGACAGGGGCACGTCGCTACGGCCGCCCCCGGCAGGGGATGGCCAAGTTGACCTACTCGCGGGTAACCTTTCGTTCCATGACCGCAGATCAGATGTCCGCAGGCGAACTGCTCGCTGCCACAGTCCCCATGGCCAGGACCCTCAACCTGGAGTTCGTCGAGACGACGCCGGAGCGGGCCGTAGTGCGCCTGCCGGACCAGGCCGAGTACCACAACCACGTCGGCGGACCGCACGCCGGTGCGATGTTCACGCTCGCGGAGTCCGCGAGCGGCGCGATCGTCATCGCCGCGTTCGGCGACCAGATGCAGCGCGCCGTGCCGCTCGCGGTCCGGGCCGAGATCGACTACAAGAAGCTCGCGATGGGTGAGGTCACCGCGACCGCCACCCTGGGCCGCCCGGCAGCCGATGTCGTGGCGGAGCTGGACGCCGGGGAGCGTCCGGAGTTCCCGGTCCACATCGCCATCCGCCGTGCGGACGACGCTGTCACCGGTGAGATGACGGTGGTCTGGACGCTGCGTCCCCACTCCTGAAGGACCGGGCCGGTCCGCTGCCGTGCGGGGTTCACGGCCCCGCCCGGCAGCCCTGCTCCCTTGCTGCCGTGCGGGGGCGCCTTGCGCTGTCGGCGGGCGTCTCGGGCCGACCGGGTAGGCTTCCCTGAAGGCGTGCCGGGGGGTGCGCCTCCCGGCAGACGGGCACTTCGAAGGGCAGGGGCCGGCGTTGCACATCCAGGCGTGGCTGGAGACGATTCCGGCAGTCAGCATCTATGTCCTGGTCGCGGTGGTCATCGGGGTGGAGAGCCTCGGGATTCCGTTCCCGGGCGAGATCGTCCTGGTGAGCGCCGCCCTGCTGTCCTCCCAGCAGGGCCATGTCGATCCGCTCGTGCTGGGCATCTGCGCATCGGCGGGCGCGGTCGTCGGCGATTCGATCGGGTATCTCATCGGGCGCAAGGGCGGACGCCCGCTGCTCGCCTGGCTCGGCCGTAAATTCCCCGGACACTTCAGCGCGCCCAACGTCGCCATGGCGGAGCGGTCGTTCGAGAAGTGGGGCATGTGGGCGGTGTTCTTCGGCCGCTTCATCGCCCTGCTGCGGATCTTCGCCGGGCCGCTGGCCGGCGTACTGCACATGCCGTACTGGAAGTTCCTCACCGCCAACATGCTCGGCGGCATCCTGTGGGCCGGAGGGACGACCGCCGCTGTCTACTACGTGGGGGTCGTCGCGGAATCGTGGTTCAAGAACTTCTCGTACGCGGGCCTGGCCGTGGCCGCTCTGATCGGTGTGGGCTCGATGCTCTTCGTCAAGAACCGGGCGAAGAAGGCGCACGCCAAGGCCGAAGCGGCTGCTGAGACGCCGGATTCCGTACCCGTCGACTGACCCGCGGGCGGCCCGGACCGCCCAGGGCCGGAAGTGCATCAGCCGTGGTGGCGCAGTGGCTCACGGTGCTGTGCTCACGGTGCTGTGGTCCCACGCTCCGGGTAGTGGATGACCTCGCAGTCGTCGAGGGTCACCATCCCCTCGGTGATCAGCTCGTCCAGCTGGGGCAGGAACGCCCGGATCCGGTCGGCGGTATCCACGATCACGACCGCCACCGGCAGATCCTCGCTCAAGGACAGCAGCCGCTGGGTGTGGATGAGTGACGAAGAGCCGAAGCCCTCGATGCCGCGGAAGACACTCGCGCCCGCCAGCCCCGCGCGGTGGGCACGGTGCACGATCTCCGCGAACACCGGTTTGTGGTGCCAGAGGTCCGATTCCCCGACGAAGACGGTCGCCCGAAGGGCGGCGGTACCGCTCGGCCCGTTCATGACTGCCTCCATGCGACTGCGCGGCGTGTCACCCACACCGCGCTCCACACCGCCGCGAGGGCCGCGAGCAGTGTCAGTCCGAGATATGCCAGGCCGACGGGGGCATGACCGCGGTCCACCAGCCGCTGGATATCCACCGCGTAGGTGGAGAAGGTGGTGAATCCGCCGAGCACCCCGGTGCCGAAGAACGGGCGCACCAGCCGGTGCGCCGTCCACACCTCGCTGATCACCACCATGAAGACGCCGATCACCGCACATCCCACGGCGTTCACCAGGAGTGTCGTCCAGGGGAAGCCGTCGGGCGCGGTGGGCCAGAGCAGTGCGGCGCCGTACCGGGCGGACGCCCCGATGGCGCCGCCGAGGGACACGACCGCCAGAACCGGCCACGGGCCGAGCAGCGGACCGTGCCGCCGCGCGGTCCGGCCCGCCGCGGCCGGCGGCCTGCCGCGGGGACCGGGCCCGGCCGGTTCGTCGACTGCGCGCTCTGCTGCACCCACGGACATCCGTCTCCTGGTCACAGGGGCCCCGCGCACGGCGCGGGCGCGCTCCCAGGCTAGCGCCGCCCAGCCCGGAGCCGCCATCCGGCCGGGTCTCAGCCCACCTCGCGGTGGCCCTTGACCAGCTCCAGATACATCGCCGCGTTGAGCTTGATGCCCTCGCGCTCCTCGTCCGTCAGCTCGCGCTTCACCTTCGCCGGTACCCCCGCGACCAGGGAGCCGGGGGGTACCCGCATTCCCTGCGGAACCAGCGCCTGGGCGGCGATCAGCGAACCGGCGCCGATGTGCGCGCCGTTGAGCACGGTGGCACCCATCCCGATGAGCACATCGTCCTCGACGGTGCACCCGTGCAGTACCGCGTTGTGGCCGACGGACACCCTCTCGCCGAGCGTGACCGGGAACCCCGGGTCCACATGGACCGTGCTGTTGTCCTGGATGTTGCTGTCCGCGCCGACCGTGATCGGTCCGCAGTCGGCCCGAAGGACCGTGTGGTACCAGACGCTGGAACCGGCGGCCAGCGTCACGTCACCGAGTACGACGGATGTCGGCGCCGCGAAGGACTCCGGGTCGATTACCGGCTCACTGCCACCGACGCCACTGATCAACGCCTGCTCCGCCATCACTGTCTCCTTGTTTCCGCGTGTGCCACATGTGCGGCGTGTTGAGCGCCACATGTCACGCCCTCAGGCACCGTAGGTGACGTTGGGTCGAAGATCACAGCCCGCCCCTCTGACCGCCGGCCGGCGTGCTGAGTACGGTGTGGTGGTGCCCCGGAACAGAAACACGTTCTCCTCGCTGACATCCCGTGCGCTGCACGCCGGATGGCAGTGGGCGCAGCGGGCGGGCGCGGTGACGGCGGAGCGGCCGGGAAAGCTGCGCTTCCGCCGCATAGGCACTGGAACCAGGCTCGCCTTCCCCCAGGGCGCGGTCTTCGGCGAGCCCTGGATCGAGCTGGGCGACCACTGCATCATCGGCGAGCAGGTCACGCTCACCGCCGGGATGATGCCCGGTCTCGACCTCGGCACGGAGCCGATCCTCACCCTGGGCAACGGCGTCGTGCTGGGGCGCGGCAGCCATGTCATCGCCGATACGAAGGTCACCATCGGGTCCGACACCTACTGCGGCCCGTACGTCTACATCACGTCCACGAACCACAGTTACGACGATCCGTACGAACCGGTCGGCAAACAGTGGCCGCGCACCGAGCCGGTCGAGATCGGCACCGGCTGCTGGCTCGGTACCGGAGCGGTCATCCTCCCCGGTGCGCGGCTCGGCTCCAACGTCGTGGTGGCGGCGGGCGCGGTCGTACGCGGCGAGGTGCCGGACCACGCGGTGGTGGCCGGAGCGCCCGCGCGGATCGTACGGACCTGGGACGCGGAGAACGGGTGGCAGCCCCCGCTGCGTACGCCGGCCCCCGTCCCCATCCCGGAAGGCGTCACGCCGGAGCAGCTCATCGCCCTCGGTGGTCCGGAGACCCACGGCTCCTGACGCTCGCGCACCTGACAGCGCGGGCCCGGGGTCCGGACCGCGCGGGCCCGGCCGTCTCCGTCAGCCGGTCGCGAGCAGTACGGTTCCCGCCAGCGCGAGCCCCGCACCCGCTGCCTGGACGGCGCGCAGCCGCTCCTTGAGGAATCCGCGTGCGGCGAGCGCGGTGATCACCGGGTAGAGCGAGGCCAGGACAGCGGCGACAGTGACCGGCCCGGAGTGGGCGGCGAGCGAATAGGTGCCGTTGGCAGCGACATCGGCGAGGCCGACGAAGGCGAGGGCCGGCAGCGACCATAGGATCAGCTGCGCCCCGCCGCCCTCGGGCAGCGCGGGCACCCCGCGCCGGGAAGAGACGCAGAGCGCCGCCCCGCCGACGGCGACATTCGCGACGCGCTGGACGAACAGCGCGAGAAAGAGGCCGGTGACGTCGGTGGACGCCTCGGAGATCAGGGACATCACCGCGCCGAAGCCCACGGCGGCCACCAGCGTCAGCGTGACCGTCCGGCGCTGTACCGGCGCGCCCCGCAACTCGGGCCCGCCCGCGAGCACCACCCCCGCGACGGCCACCGCGATCCCCGCGAACTGCGGCAGGCCGGGCCGTTCGCCGAGCGTCAGGCCCACGCCGACCGGCACGACGACACCGAGCGAGCCGAGAGGCGACACCACGCCCATCGGGCCGAGCGCGAGAGCCTTGTAGAAGCTGAGCATCGCCACCGGCCCCACCACACCCGCCGCGACGGCGAACCAGAGCTGCGGGCCGAACTCGCTCCAGGCACCGGTGGCCGCCACGACCGAGCCCAGCACCACCACAGCCACCGCCTGCGATACGACGACCACCGTCAACGCGGGTATCCGCCGGGTGAGGAGGCTCCCGCCGAAGTCGGCCAGCCCCCAGAGCAGGCTGGTGGCCAGGGCGAAAAGGGCGGTCATCGCGGCCTCGCAGTACAGTGTGATGAATCAGTGAGTGCAGCACACCGTAGTGCAAGATATTGGATTCTGTCATCCAGGATAATGGACGGAACGTGTCGGACTTCGATCAGCTCACCCAGTCGCTCGCCCGTAACCTCAAGCGCTGGCGCGGAGACCGGGGTTTCACACTCGACGCTCTGGCCGCGCGGGCAGGTGTCAGCCGAGGCATGATCATTCAGATCGAACAGGCCAGGACGAACCCCAGCGTCGGCATCACGGTGAAGCTCGCGGACGCCCTCGGGGTCAGCATCACCACGCTCCTCGACTACGAACAGGGGCCCCAGGTCAGGCTGGTCCCGCCGGACCAGGCGGTCCGGATGTGGGGGACGGACGCGGGCAGCCGCACGACCCTGCTCGTCGGGAACGAGACGCGTGGGCCACTGGAGATGTGGTCGTGGCGGCTGATGCCCGGCGAGGGCAGCGCGTCGGACGCGCACCCACCGGGCACGGTGGAGCTGATCCACGTCACCGCGGGCGAACTCACGCTGGTCGCCGACGGGGTGGCGCACGCCGTACCGGCCGGGACCTCGGCGACTTTCGAGGCCAATGTGCCGCACGCCTACCGCAACAAGGGGCCGGAGCCGGTCGAGATGACGATGGCGGTCTCCATCCCGCCGGTCGGCTGAGACTCGCGGCCGCGCCGGCAACGGCCGTTTTCCTGGCGCGGCCGGCTCCGGCTGCGGGCTGCTGGTCGGCAGCGGCCGCCGCCGGGGCAAGCTCATCGCTCCCGGGAAGGCCTCCGCCGGGCTGCCGGGAGCAGTCGTCATCGACGGGCTGGCCGGCTGAGACGGCGGACCCCGCCCGACCGGCCCCGCACGGAGGGGCCAGGTCAGAGGGCGGGGATCTCGATCGCCGGACAACGGTCCATGATCATTTCGCGGCCCGCCGCCCGCACCCTGCCGTACGCCGCCTCGTCGACGACCCCGAGCTGGAACCAGACGGCCCTGGCGCCGATGGCCACCGCCTCGTCCGCGACAGCTCCGGCCAGCCCGCTGTTGACGAAGACATCGACGACGTCGACCGGGAACGGGATGTCCGAGAGCGAGGCGTACCCCTGCTCGCCGTGGACCGTCTCCGCCTTGGGGTGGACCGGCACGATGCGCTTGCCGAAGCGCTTGAGCACGCCGGCCACGCCGAACGCGGCTCGCCCCCTGTTGCTCGACAGGCCCACGACCGCCCAGGTGTCGCCGGTCGAGGTGAGAATCCTGCGGATGGTGTCCGTGTCTGCGTACATGCCTCTGTCAACGGAGCACCCGCCGGGACCGTTCCCGGCCGGCCGCATAGGCTGGCCCGATGCAGGAGCAGTACCGGACACTCGCCCGCGAGGGTGTGCACGAGACCGAGGTCAGCAGATCGCGCTTCATCTGCGCACTGGCTCCCGCCGCGAGTGAAGAGGAGGCGCAGGCCTTCCTCGCACGGGTCCGCAGGGAACATCCCGGCGCGTCCCACAACTGCTTCGCCTATGTCATCGGCGCCGACGCGTCCGTACAGAAGGCCGGTGACGACGGGGAGCCGGGCGGGACCGCGGGGGTCCCGATGCTGCAGATGCTGCTGCGGCGTGAGGTGCGGTACGCCGTCGCCGTCGTGACCCGCTACTTCGGCGGGGTGAAACTCGGTGCGGGCGGGCTGATCAGGGCCTACGGCGGTGCCGTCGGTGAGGCCCTGGACGAGCTGGGCACCATCGTCAGACAGCGCTACCGGCTGGCCACCGTCACCGTCGACCACCAGCGCGCGGGCAAGCTGGAGAACGACCTGAGGGCCACCGGCCGCCTCGTGCGGGAAGTCCGTTACGCCGAGGCCGTGACCATCGAGATCGGACTGCCGGACGCGGACGTCGAGAGTTTCCGGTCCTGGCTCGCCGACAGCACGGCCGGGGCCGCGGTGCTGGAGCTGGGCAGCGAGGCCTACGGCGACGCATGACCCGGATGCTCCCGCGCCCGGACGGGACAACGGGGCGGCGACGGGTCGATGTCAGGGTGCCCGGCGGCTCCTGCCGGAGAAGGGCGCGGTGTGCGCTGCCGTGCCGCCGGGCGGCGTCCTCAGTGCGGTGTCCCCATTGCGCCAGGCGGCCAGGAGATGGTCCGCGAGACGGTCCTCGAGGTGGCCGGTGGCCTCGACCCCGAGGACGATGTCCGCCGCCAGCTGCGGCTCGTCCTCCAGCAGCCCACCGATCACCTCCCGGCGGACCACCTGCTCATGGACCGCGTCGGCCTCCACGTGCTCGTCGTAGAACCGCTGCGCCGCGGCGCCCGCCCCTGCACGGCGCAGCGCCTTGGCCAGCCTCCGTGAACCCGGGGACGACGTCACCTCGACGGCCGTGAAATGCCCGACCAGGGCGCCGCGCAGAGACCGGTGAAGCCCGAACAGCGACATCAGGTTCACCGTGGCCAGCACCTCGGCGGGAGCGAGATCCAGGTAGGTCCCGTAGGCGGGGTCCAGACCGAGGTCCACCATCAGGTCGGCGAACAGCTGCGCATGGATGTTCTCGGCCCTGCCGGCGCCGAACTCGTCGAACTCGATGGCCACCATGGCCGCCTTCGCCCGGCCCCTGAGCCTCGGCACCACCCACAGATGCGGGTCCGCCTCCTTGAGGTGGTAGAGCGAGCGCAGCGCCGCGTATTCGCGCAGCTGCCACAGCTCGCCCTCGTGCCGCAGGTAGCGGCTCACGCTGCGTCCGTCGTCGCCGACCGGCTCCACCAGCAGTGCGCCCACAGTGCGCTGAACGTCGTCACCGCCCGCTGTGGCGTCGCGCAGCGCCCGCAGGAAGGCGGCCTCGGCGGCGGCGCGAACCCGCAGCAGACCGGGGTCCCATTCCAGTTCCTCGTCCGTCCCCCGGAACCCGCGGTAATGGAGTTCGTAGAGGACGTACAGGAGTATCTGCAGGTCGTCGCCGTAGGGATCGGCCCGGCGCACGTCCTCGTCGGACGGCAATCCGGACTCCCGGCCGCCCAGAACAGCGATGACGGCGTCCGACAGCGCTCCCCGTGCCTGCGGGAGGCCGGGGGACATAACGGTGCGGCGGGCGTCTTCAGCCGGCGATGCGGTCACGATTCGCTGTCCTTCGCTTCTGCTGCTTCCACGCCCCCGGCGCCGTGCGTGACGGCCCCCGCGGCGTCTCCGGCCGTACGGCTGCTGTCGGCTGCCGCGGGAGCGGACCCCGGCTCCCGGCGGCGATGGCTGGTGTCGCACCAGGGGTAGGTGCGGCTGCGGCCGCAGGCGCAGACCGCGACGACGAAGCGCTCGGAAACGACTACATCCCCTTCGGCTGTCGTCGCCTCGACCGGGCCCTCCACGAGGATCGGCCCTTCGCGGTCCACCACCATCCGGCACGGACCCTCATTCTTTCTGCGCACGGATCATCACCAGCTCTTCCCTGCTCATATCGGGTGGCATCAGGCCCCGCTCGCGGAGCCAGGACAGACGTCTCGACGTCACGGGCCCGAAAGGGATGGTCATGCGGTCGCTGACCGATGCGTTCATCCCGGCGCGGCTCAGCCGGCGAACCGTCTCCTCGGGGCAGGTGAGGCCGGAGTGGACCATGAGCATCAGTCCGCCGGGGCGCAGGGCGCCGGGAGCGGCGTCACAGATCCGGTCGACGAGAATCCGGCCGTCCAGCCCCGCGTCCCAGGCCCGGCTCGCGCCTCTCCGCGGCAGCGAGAGACTCGGCGCAGGCACATACGGAGGGTTGCTGACCAGCACGTCGAACGAGCGGCCCGGCAGCGACGACATCAAGTCTCCGCGGTGTACGCGGACCGGGAGCCGGGCGATGGCGGCGTTCAGCCTGGCCGATGCCACCGCGCGCCGGCTGATGTCCACCGCGGTGACCCGCGCCCCCAGCCGGGCGGCCTGCAGAGCCACAGCTCCCGTACCCGTGCAGAGGTCCAGGAGCTCCGTCCCCGGCAGGATGAGCTCACTGTGCATGGCGGCCGTGAGGAACGAGCTGTCCGCCTGCGGGGCGTATACGCCGGGAAGCCGCAGGATTCTGCCTTCCCACAGCTTCGCGCCGGTACGTGCTGTGTCGTTCGTCGTGACCACGGTGCCTCTCGCGTCGGACGGCTCCGGTGTCAGACTCGCCCAGCCGGTGCGGTGCCGCCACTTCTGCGCCGGCCGTCCGTTCCAGGACCGGCCCGTCAGAAGCGGCGACGGGACCATCAGCGCTTCCGGCTGAGCTGTCCCGGTCAGCTGGTGCCCCGCCACACCTGTCCCACACGTCACCACACGGATGCGGCCCCTCTCCCCTTGCCGCGCGGCCCTGTCGAATTGCCGCGCGGCCCTGTCGAACAGCCTCTGCGCGGTGCGGACGAGGCAGTATCGCTGTCATGAGCGAACCCGAGGAGGACCGGAACCCGGTGGCCGGGCATGTGCGGCCCGAAGGAGTAAGTGACGCGACGGTCGAAGCCCTGGGCGCCTTGTCGGAGGCCTTGGAGACGGTGGAGCGGGCCCGGGGACACCTCTACGCCTTCCATCAGCTGACCGGGGGAGCCGACCTGGCGCTGGACAAGGCCGTGGAGCAACTGCGTGCGGCGGGCCACGCACCGCAGGCGGAGCTGGTGGAGCGGGAGATCGTGGGGCGCAATGTCATCCCCGGCTGCTGGACCTTCCAGATCGTCGAGGCGTACGACACCACCTACTACCGGCCGTTCACCGGCGTGGAGACGCAGGTGCGGGGGGAACTCGCCGCGGGTCGTTCCCACCTGTTCGAGGCGGAGATGAAGGAAGCCCGCCGCACCCGGGGCCACCCCGACCACACCGCCCGCCCCTGAGCCGCACGCCGGGGTGGCAGGGCATCGGGAACACCGGCAAATCCCGGTCCGTGCCGGATCAGGGGACGGCAGGCGTTAGCGTGGTGAGCCATGACTACGGGCCCGTGCTGGTCCGTGCGGGGCGAAAAGGCAAGTAGGGGCATCACGTGCGGGTCAGAGCTGTTTCATGAGGTTGCTGCACACATCGGACTGGCACCTGGGCCGGTCGTTCCACCGCGTCGGACTGCTCGACGCCCAGGCCGCGTACCTCGACCACCTGGTGGCCACCGTGCGGGAGCGCGAAGTGGACGCTGTCCTGGTGGCCGGGGACATCTACGACAGGGCGGTGCCCCCGCTCGCCGCGGTGGACCTCTTCGACCGGGCCCTGCACCGGCTCGCCGACGCGGGAGTCGCAACGGTGATGATCTCGGGCAACCACGACTCGGCGCGCAGACTCGGAGTCGGGGCGGGCCTCATCCGGCTGGCCGGGATACATCTGAGGACCGATCCAGCGGGCTGCGCCACACCGGTGATCCTTACCGACCGGCACGGCGATGTCGCGCTCTACGGCCTGCCGTACCTGGAACCCGCTCTGGTCCGCGACGAGCTGAACGCGGCCAGGACAGGGCACGAAGCCGTACTGGCCGCCGCGATGGACCGGGTACGCGCGGACCTCGCGGAACGGACGCCCGGCACCCGCTCCGTCGTCCTGGCACACGCCTTCGTCGCCGGCGGAGAGCCCAGTGACAGTGAGCGCGACATCACCGTCGGCGGGGTCGCCGCCGTGCCCGCCGGGATCTTCTCCGGTGTCGACTACGTGGCGCTCGGCCATCTGCACGGAAGCCAGGCCCTCACCGAGCGGGTGCGCTACTCGGGTTCCCCGCTCGCCTACTCCTTCTCCGAGGCCGCCCACCGCAAGACGATGTGGCTGATCGACCTCGGTCCGGCAGGGGAGATCGCCGCCGAGCGGATCGACTGCCCCGTCCCGCGGCGGCTCGCCAGAATCCGTGGCCCGCTCGCGACCCTGCTGGAGGATCCGGCACTGGAGCGGCACGAGGAATCCTGGGTGGAAGCCACCCTCACCGACCCGGTCCGGCCGGCCGAGCCGATGGCCAGGCTGACCGCGCGCTTCCCGCACACGCTCAGCCTGGTCTTCGAGCCGGAACGGACCACCGCCGACCCGCTCGCCTCCTACGCCCAGCGTCTCAAGGGGCGCACCGACCAGCAGATCGCGGAGGACTTCGTGGCGCACGTAAGGGGCGGGGCAGGCCCCGATGCGGCGGAGCGGGACGTCATCTCCGGCGCCATCGACGACGTGCGGGTGGACGCGGGCGCGAACGAGGTGGCGCGATGAGGCTGCACACTCTGCGCATCACCGCCTTCGGTCCTTTCGCCGGTCGCCAGGAAGTCGACTTCGACGCGCTCTCCGCAGCCGGGCTCTTCCTCCTGCACGGTCCGACGGGCGCAGGCAAGACCTCGGTACTCGACGCCGTCTGCTACGCGCTCTACGGGGCGGTACCCGGCGTCCGGCAGAGCCCCGGAGCGACACTGCGCAGTGATCACGCGCCGGTCGGTGAGCCCACCGAGATCTCGCTGGAACTGACCGTCGGTGACCGCCGTCTGGAGATCACCCGGCTGCCCGCTCAGCCGCGCCCCAAGAAGCGCGGAGAGGGTTTCGTCACGGAGAAGGCACAGAGCAGGCTGCGCGAATACGACCGGCAGAGCGGAGGGTGGCGGTCGCTGAGCAAGTCCCACCAGGAGATCGGCGAGGAGATCACCCAGCTCGTCGGGATGAGCAGGGAGCAGTTCTGCCAGGTGGTGCTGCTGCCGCAGGGTGACTTCGCCCGCTTCCTGCGGGCTGACGCGGAAGCGCGCGGGAAACTTCTCGGCCGGCTCTTCGACACCCGGCGCTTCGCCGCCGTCGAAGAGCGTCTCGCCGTACTGCGCCGGGCGGCGGAGACACAAGTACTCGCGGGTGACGAACGGCTGCTGACCCTCGCACACCGGATGGCGGAGGCCGCGGGCTCGGCTGCCGGGGACTGGCCGCTGCCCGGCGACCGGCCGGGTGAGCCGGGGCTCGCCGAAGCCGTCCTCGAATGGGCCGCGGTGGCCCGAAGCGGAGCCCGTGAGCGGCTCGACATCGCACAGGCGTCGCTGTCCGCCGCGGAGTCCAGGCAGTCGGCGGCCAGGTCCGCTCTGGAGGACCAGCGCGAACTGGCCCGGCTTCAGGAGCGGTTCGAGCAGACGCGCCGGCGAGCCGATGAGCTGGAGAACCGCCGGGGCGAGCGTGAGGAGGTACGCGCGGGACTGGACCGGGCGCGCCGGGCCGAGCGGATCGCCGACGCGCTGGCGCAGCGAGACCAGGCCGCACACGCCCACCGTGAAGCCGTCGGTGCCAGGGAGAGTGCCCGGCGCGGCCTTCCCGCCGAACTGGCCGAGGCGGGCGCCGACCAGCTCTCCGCCCTTGAGCGCCGGCTGAGCCAGGACCTCGGTGCGCTGGACGCCGCGCGAAGGGCCGAGCGGCGCAGCACCGACATCACCGCCGAGCTCGCAGGTCTGGACCGCCAGGCCGGCGCCGACGACGAGCTGATCCGGGAAGCCGCCGAGTGGCTGGCCGGCTGGGACACGGAGCTCCGTCGCTGCCAGGACCGTATCGACGCCGCTCAGGAAGCGTCGACGCACGCCGAGCAGCTGGCCGGCCAACTCGACCCGGCCCGCCGCCGGCTGGAGGCGGCGCGTACCCGCGACCGGCTCGCGACCGATGCCGAAACCGCGGAACGGCGGCTGAGCGCGGCGCGTGAGCGGGCCAACGCCGCACATGAGACCTGGCTGGATCTGCGGGAGCGCCGACTGCGCGGCATCGCAGCCGAGCTGGCGGCGGGCTTGCGGGAGGGAGAGCCCTGCACGGTCTGCGGTGCGGCCGAACACCCCGCGCCCGCACGGGCAGGTGCGGGTCATGTGGACCGGGCAGCTGAGGAAGAGGCGTACGGGACGCACACCCGCGCCGTACAGGAGCGCACCGATGCCGAACACGCCCTGGGGGCGGTGCGCGAGGCTGTCGCGGAAGCACGGGCGGGGGCGGGCGGCTCCACCACCGCTGAAGTCGCCGAGCTGGTGGACCGGTTGGAGCGTGAACACACCGAGGCCCACGGCACGGCCGCCGGGATGCACGACGCTCGGCAGGAGCGCTCACGGGCGGAACGCGAACACAGCGAGCGCACCGCCGCCCAGCAGCTGGCCGAGCGCCGCTCAGCCGCCCGGACCTCGCAGCGCGAGGCACTGGAGCGTGAGCGGTCAGTGATCGAGGAAGAGCTGGCGCGGGCGCGGGGCGGCGCGGCCAGCGTCGCCGAACACGCCACGCTGCTGGAGCGCCGGATGCGGTTCCTGGAGCAGGCGGCCGAAGCGGTGCAAGCCGTCGATGCCACCGCTCAGCGGCTCAAGGAGGCCGACGACCGGCTCTCCGACGCCGCTTTCCGCGCCGGGTTCGACACGCCGCAGGCCGCCGCGGCCGAACTGACCGGCGAAAGCGAACAACGCCGTCTGCAGCAGCGCCTGGACACCTGGCAGGCGGAGGAGGCCGCCCTCGCGGAGCGCCTCGCCGAGCGGGACGCGGCCGCCGCCGCCGGGCGCCCGCCTGCCGACCCGGCGGCAGCCGCGAGCGAGTCCGACAGCGCTGAGCGGGCGTTCCTCGACGCGTCGTCGGGGCTGGACGCGGCCGGTAAGCGCTGCACAGCGCTCCGGCGGCTCTCGCAGCAGGCCGCCGACGAGCTGACCGGCCTCGGGCCGTTGCGCGCGGAGTACGACAGGCTGGCCCGCCTCGCCACGCTCACCGCGGGCACATCCGCCGACAACGAACGGAAGATGCGCCTCGAGTCGTACGTTCTGGCCGCCCGCCTGGAGCAGGTGGCAGCCGCTGCCACCGTACGTCTCCAGAGCATGTCCTCCGGGCGCTACACCCTGGTCCACTCCGATGCGAGAGGCGGCGGCCGGGGCCGGTCCGGGCTCGGGCTGCATGTCCTGGACTCCTGGACGGGGCGGGAGCGTGCCACCGCGACGCTGTCCGGAGGCGAGACGTTCTTCGCCTCACTCGCCCTCGCGCTGGGCCTTGCCGACGTGGTCACCGACGAGGCGGGCGGGGTGCGGCTGGACACCCTCTTCATCGACGAGGGCTTCGGAAGCCTCGACGACCAGACCCTGGACGACGTGCTCGACGTCCTGGACTCCCTCCGCGAACGGGACCGCAGCGTCGGCATCGTCAGCCATGTGGCCGACCTGCGCCGCCGGATCCCGGCCCAGCTGGAGGTCGTCAAGGAGCAGAGCGGCTCGGCGGTCCGCCACCGTTCGGCTGGATCCGCCGGCTGAGCACCGCCCGGTGCGCTCCGGGCACCGGCCCGCTGACGTCGCCGGGTGCGCGGACGGCTGCGGTTCCTGACGGTGGCCGGGCCCGCGCGGCTGCGTGCGGACCCGGCCACCGGCGTACGCGTGCCGGACGTACTCCGGCACGCGGCACCTACAGCTTCGAGATCTCGTCCACCAGATCGTCGAGCCCCAGCGAACCCTGGGACAGCGCGGCCATGTGCCAGGACTTCGCGTCGAAGGAATCGCCGTGCGCCTTGCGGGCGTTCTCCCTGCCCAGCAGCCAGGCGCGTTCGCCCAGCTTGTACCCGATGGCCTGGCCCGGCATCGACAGATAGCGGATGAGCTCGCTCTCCACGAAATCGGCGGGCCGCCCACTGTGCTTCCCGAAGAACTCCTGGGCCAGCTCCGGTGTCCAGCGCTCGCCGGGGTGGAAGGGCGAGTCGGCCGGGATCTCCAGCTCCAGGTGCATGCCGATGTCCACGATCACCCGGCAGGCACGCATCATCTGCGCGTCCAGGTAACCGATCCTGCGCTCCGCGTCGGGCAGGAAGCCCAACTCGTCCATGAGGCGCTCGGCGTACAGCGCCCAGCCCTCCGCGTTGGCGCTCACCATGCCGACGCTCGCCTGGTAGCGGGAGAGCTGGTCCGAGACGTGCACCCACTGTGCGAGCTGCAGATGGTGGCCCGGAACGCCCTCGTGGTACCAGGTGGAAACCAGGTCGTACACCGGGAAGCGGGTCTCGCCCATGGTCGGCAGCCAGGTGCAGCCCGGCCGTGAGAAGTCCTCGGACGGCGGCGTGTAGTAAGGCGCGGCGGCGCCGCCGGGGGGTGCGATCCGGGACTCGACCTTCCGTACCCGGTCGGCGAGTTCGAAGTGGGTCCCGTCGAGGGCGTCCATCGCCTCCGTCATCAGCCCCTGGAGCCACTTCTGGACCTCGTCCACGCCCTCGATGTGCGTACCGTGCACATCGAGGTGCGCCAGCGCCTCCCAGGGCCCGGCGCCCGGCAGGATCTTCTCGGCCTCGGCCTTCATCTCGGCCAGCAGCCGGTGGTATTCGGACCAGCCGTACGCGTAGGCCTCGTCGAGGTCCAGATCGGTGCCGTTGAAGTAGCGCGACCAGCGGGCGTAGCGCTCGCGGCCCACCGTGTCGGGGGCGTCCTCGACCGCGGGCGCGTAGACATCGCGCATCCAGTCGCGCAGCGATGCCACCGCACCGGTCGCGGAACGGGCCGCGGTATCCAGTTCCTTGCGGAGCGAGGCCGGGCCCGCCGCCGCGAACTCCTCGAACCAGCCGGTGCCGGGTTCGCCCGGCCCCGCCCACTCGGTGAGCTGGGCGATGAAGGTCTCGGTGGGCCGCGGGCCCCCGAGCAGCCCCCGTTCAAGACCGAGGGCGAGGGACCGACAGTACCCGTCGAGGGCGGCGGGCACCGCGCCGAGCCGTTCGGCGACAGCCGCCCAGTCCTCGTCGGACTCCGTCGGTGTCACCGTGAAAACCTCACGCACGGCATGAGCGGGGGAGTGGATATTGCTGACGGCGCGGAGCGGCTCGTCGGCTTCGTGCACGGCGAGTTCGGCGTTGAGCCGCTCACGCAGCAGCCTGCCGCACCGCCGCTCGGCATCGCTGTCGCCGCCCGGCCGGCGCTCCGCCTCGTCGAGTTCCGCCAGTGTTGTGCGTGCGAGCGCGGCGAGGGCCGCCTGCCCTGCGGGGGAGAAGTCCGGGAGGCTGCCCGAACTCGCCCGCACTCCGAGGTAGGTGCCGGTGATCGGGTCGAGAGCGATCAGGGCGTCGACGTAGGCGTCGGCGACCTGACGGGGCAGTGGGTCGTTGGGAGTCTGTGACATGCGGACATCTTCGTACGGCGGTGAGCTCTGCGCCATCACGCCCGCCTCTCCCGTACCGCCCGCCCTTCTCACCCGGGCGGCAGCATCGGACCGCAGTCCCACTGCTGGAAGATCAACCGGGTCTCCACCCGCGCCACCTCACGGTGGGCCGTGAACTCGTCCAGGACCAGGCGCTGCAGGTCCGCGGTGTCCGCCACCGCCACATGTACCAGGTAGTCGTCGGGCCCCGCCAGATGGAAGAGCGCCCGGGACTCGGGCAGCGCCCGTATCCGTTCCACGAACGGGCCGACCAGCTCCCGGCGGTGCGGGCGTACCTGTACCGAGAGCAGCGCTTCGAGACCGCGGCCCAGTTTCGCCGGGTCGAGCCGCAGCTGATGCCCGAGTATCACTCCGGAGCGGCGCAGTCTCGCCACCCGGTCGAGACAGGTCGACGCGGCCACCCCGACCTCGGCGGCCAGCTCCCGGTAGGTGATCCGTGCATCGTTCTGCAGGAGGCGCAGGAGATGCAGATCCACCGGGTCCAGTACGACGGATTCGGACATCAGCCGAACGTAACACGGGATTGGACCCGAACTGCCCGTCAGGTGTTCAGATTCCGTCCATGGAAACCGAAGCCTCGACCACATCCAGGGCCCTGGCCACAGAGGCCGTGCACGCCGGCCGCGAAGACCTCGCCGGCCTCGGCCTGCACGCAGTCCCGATCGATCTGTCGACGACCTACCCCTCGTACGACAGCAGGCAGGAGGCGGCCAGGATCGACGAGTTCGCGGCCACCGGCGCCCGCCCGCAGGGTCCGCCCGTGTACGCGCGGCTCGACAACCCCACCACCGCCCGTTTCGAGACGGCACTCGCACGGCTGGAGGGGGCCGAAAGCGCGGTCGCCTTCGCCAGCGGAATGGCCGCGCTCAGCGCGGTTCTGCTCGGCCGTGCGAGTCAGGGCCTGCGTCATGTCGTTGCCGTCCGCCCGCTGTACGGGTGCAGTGACCATCTGCTCACCGCGGGACTCCTCGGCACCGAGGTCACCTGGACCGACCCGGCGGGTGTCGCCGACGCGATCCGTCCGGGGACCGGGCTCGTAATGGTCGAGACGCCCGCCAATCCGACGCTCGCCGAAGTGGACATCCGGGCACTGGCGCACTCCTGCGGATCGGTGCCGCTGCTCGTCGACAGCACCTTCGCGACCCCCGTGCTCCAGCGGCCGCTGGAGCACGGGGCACGGATCGTCCTGCACAGCGCCACGAAGTATCTGGGCGGGCACGGAGACGTACTGGCCGGTGTGGTGGCCTGTGACGAGGAGTTCGCGCGGGCCCTGCGGCAGATACGGTTCGCGACGGGTGGTGTACTGCACCCGCTGTCCGGCTATCTGCTGCTGCGTGGGCTGTCGACGCTTCCGGTACGGATGCGGGCCGCGGCCGGAACGGCCGCCGAGCTGGCCCGCAGGCTGTCCGCCGACCCGAGGATCCGGGTGGTCCACTATCCGAAGCTGGGCGGCGCCATGGTGGCCTTCGAGGTGCACGGCGATCCGCACGCGGTGATTGCGGACGTACGCCTGATCACTCCGGCTGTCAGCCTCGGCAGTGTCGACAGTCTCATCCAGCACCCTGCCTCCATCAGCCACCGCATTGTGGCCGAGGGAGACCGGCGGTCCGCCGGTGTGAGTGAACAGTTGCTCAGGATGTCGGTGGGCCTGGAGGACGTCGAAGACCTGTGGGAGGACCTGGACCGGGCGCTCAGCGGCCGCTCTGCTCGCTCGGCCCGTACGGCAGTTCGCTCGGAGGGCCGTACGGCAGATCGTGCGAGGGACGGGAGTGCGTGGGCGCCGTCGCCAGCCGGGCGGTGATCACCAGAGTGCCTTCCTCGATCTGGTAGTCGAGGGGCAGGCCGAGGCCGCGCATGGCCGCCACCATCCCGGTGTTGGAGGCCTGCGTCACCGCGTACACGCTCGCGCAGCCGGTCTCCTCCGCCAGTGCGACCAGCCGGCCGAGCAGCTCGGAGCCGATGCCACGGCGCTGCCAGGCGTCCTCGACGAGCAGGGCGACCTCGGTCTCGTCGCCGTCCCACAGGAGATGGCCGAGGCCGACGACGCGCCCCGACGCGGTCTGCACGGCGAGAGTGCGGCCGAAGCGCGGGCTCAGCAGGTGGCCGAGATAGCGGTCCGCGTCGCCCAGCGGCCCGTGGTAACGCAGGCCCAGGGTCCGGTCGCTGCACCGGTCGTGCATCGCTCTGGCCGCCGGTGCGTCGTCGGGACCGGCCCTGCGCACGGTGATCTCGTTCCCCTCGGGGAGGGTGAGGACATCATGGCTGCGGGGCATCCTCGGCCCCAGGCGCGCGTCCAGCTCGATGAGAGCGCGGGCGCGGGCGAACTCCGTCGGTGTGAAAGGCAGGTGGGGCCGCTCAACGGTGATCGTGCCGCCGGAGGGGTCGCGCAGACGCATCACCCGCTCCTCCAGGACGCCTTCCGCGGGCGTGGACTCGCCGGTGGGCGCGCCGCCTGCGGAGACGGCGGGCAGCGAGTGGATGGTGCAGCGGCCGAGCAACTGGCGCAGGGCCAGAGGCAGTTCCGAGGCATCCAGGGCGGTACGGGTGGCGAGGCCGAGGACGCGGGTCGGTGTGTCGACGAGGTCGTGGGCGTCCGCGCGTTCGATCCAGGTGTCGTGCCCGCCCGCCGCGGCGACCTCGTGGCCGAGCTGCCGGCCCTGGAAGGCGGCCGGTGCGCGCAGCAGGAACTCGTCGACCGTACCGTCGGCGAGCGGATGGGTCTGGAGCGTCAGGATGTCGACATGGTGGCGGGCCAGCGCCGTGCACAGCGCCGCGAGGCTGCCGGGCTCGTCCCGCACGGTCGTCCGCATACGCCACAGGGCGGTCTCCGGCCGCTCCATCCCGTCCCCGTCGCGGGACGTCGTGGTCGTGGGGTCGGGAGCGCCGCCGCTCGCGGGCGCCCGCCCGGACGGCGGCGCGTGGCTGTGGCGTTGGGCCCACCAGAGGTGGAAGGCAGCCGTGCCGATGAGAGCCACGGCGGCGGCGACCAGCAGCACGGGGCCGTCGGGGCCGTGCGCCACGAGATTGGCTACGGCGTCGGCGAGAGCCACGGCGGTGAACAGGGCGGCGAGCTCGATGAGGTCCCGGCGCCAGTGGTGCGGGCGGCGGGCACTCTTCGCGGAATTCACATTGGTCATGCCATCACTGTGACCCAGCGGTGTTGCGCGATCACAAACGCGCTGTGACCGATGGGTTAAGTGTGGTTTTGGTTGATTGGGAACCTTTTTCCGCTGAAAGAGACGCAGAGCGTCCAGCCCCGTACCCCATGGTGATGCAGCTGCCATCGAACGTACCCCCTCACCCCAAGTGAACCGATACGGGCCTCAATTGGTTCCTGCCGGCGGCCGGATACTGCGGCCGGTCTCCGGCGGTGCCCGAATCCCGTGTCCGGCTACCGGAGGGAGGACGCGATCCGGGGGCGGGTGGTTCCGCGGCGGGGCATCGCAGGGGCACACGGTGGCGGGCGCTGCACGGTCCCGCGCGGTGGTGCTCCGGGCCCGGAATCCGGGGGTACGGGGGCTCCGGGTCCGGGCAGGGCTCAGCGGCTGGTGTCGAGGATGACGCGAGCCACCAGGGCGGGGTCGTCGTTCATCGGCACGTGCCCGCAGCCGGGCAGTCGGACCAGGCGGGCGCCGGGGATCGTCCGCTTGGCCCGTACGCCCTGGCGGCGCAGGAGGAGGCGGTCCTTGGTGCCCCAGGCCACGGTGACCGGAACCGCGCTCACGTCGGAGGTGAACAGGACGTCCCGCCCGGCGGTGAGCGTCTCGCCGAAGCCGGTCGCGGACCGCAGCGCCAGGGTCTCCGACACGACGGCCTCCGGTGAACGGCGGCCCGGCCGGGCGTAGATGGTGCCGGTGAGGGCCGCCCGCCCGGCCGCCGATCGCGACAGCCGTTCGACTGCCGGGAGCGGCAGCAGCCGGGCGCCCTGTCGCATCGCGGCCAGGGCCGAGAACGCATAGCGGCGCTCGGCGGGCGTCCAGAACCCGGCCGGTGAGAGGGCGGTGACCGACTTCGCGAGCTTCCTGCTGCCCAGCTCCAGCGCGAGCAGCCCGCCGAGCGAGTTCCCCGCCACGTGGGGCCGCTCGACGCCGAGGGCCTCGCACATCGCGGCGAGTACGGGGACCACCGATGCGAGGTCGTACGGCACGCCGTCGGGCAGTGCGGGCGACGCGCCGAACCCGGGCAGATCGACCGCGATCACCTCACGTTCGGTGGCCAGGATGTGCACAACGGGGTCCCAGGCCTGGCGGTGGTGGCCGATGCCGTGCAGCAGCAGGAGCGGAGCCCCGGACCCGGTGCGCTCGTACGCGACCGAGACCGGCTTCTTTCCCGTCGGGGTGTCGATCGTGAAGGAGACCTGGGCGGCCATGCTGTTGCTCCCTGTGGAGGGGCCCCTGGGGCGAGAGGCCGGCACTTAGACGTTGCGTCAGTAACAATTACCCTCCAGTAGCTTCCACTTCAAGGGGGCGGCGGCCTTCAGTTGAAGGAGCGGTGGCCTTCCGTTGGACGAGGAGCAGCCGGCGGTTCGGGAATGCGGTGTGGCGCGGAGCCGTCCACCGGCGCAGCAGGCCTCCCCGGCGCTCGCCCGGCGGGTTCTTCTGGACAGCGGCGGGCCAGTGGGCTGGGATGGGGGAGTGGCGACCGATACGGTGAACAACCTTTTCGAAGAACACCGCTCCGTACTGACCGGTGTGGCGTACCGCATGCTCGGCCGGGTTGCCGACGCCGAGGACATCGTGCAGGAGGCGTGGCTGCGGTGGTCGGCGGACGACCGCGGGAACGTGCGTGAGCCGCGCGCCTTCCTCGTGCGCATCACCACCCGGCTGGCCATCGACCGGCTCAGGCAGGCGCAGGCGCGTCGTGAGGCTTACGTGGGGCCATGGCTCCCCGAACCCCTCGTCACGGACTTCGGTCCGACCGTTCCCGACACCGCCGAGAGGGCAGTGCTCGCCGAGTCCGTGTCGTTCGCTGTGCTGGTCGTGCTGGAATCGCTTTCTCCGCTGGAGCGTGCGGTGTTCGTGCTGCGGGAGGCCTTCGGATTCCCGTACGCGGAGATCGCCGCCGTACTCGACCGTGGCGAGCCCGCAGTGCGCCAGCTCGCCGGGCGGGCGCGGCGGCATGTGGAGGAACGTAAGCCGAGATACGACGTGGATCCCACCGAGCGCAGGGATCTGACCGAACGGTTCCTCGCGGCGGCGTCGGGCGGGGACCTGGACGAGCTGCTGGCCCTTCTCGCGCCCGGAGTGCGCCTGGTGGGCGACAGCGGCGGCAAGTCCAAGGCGCCGCTGCGCGTCATCGAGACCGCGGACAAGGTGGGCCGCTTCCTGGTCGGCATCGCCGAGAAGGGTGTGGAGGGCGCGGAGTTCCGGATCAGGGAACTCAACGGGGCCCCGGCTGTCGTGGTACTTGCGGACGGCGTCGTGGACTCCGTGTTCCAGGCGGAGATCAGGGACGGCCGGATCGCTGAAATCTACATCGTGCGCAATCCCGACAAACTGGCCCTGCTCTCCGCGGAGTAGAACGCGCGGCTCGCTCCGCTCAGGAGCGCGACCGGCCTCGGCCCCCCTGAACTCCCGGCCCCGAGCCTCAACCCCGGAATCCCCGAGCCCCGCGGCACCGACGGTGCCGCGGGGCTCCTCGCTGTGCGGCTCTGCGGCTGTGCGGTGGTTCGCCCTGTGCGGACGTCAGGCCAAGAACATCCTGTGAACGCTCTGCGTCAGGATTCGACTCCGCTCCGCAATCGAGACAGGATTGGTCTTGACCAAGCGGGGGCGTCGTCCTACTCTCGCAGAGTTAGTGCAGGAACCTTTAATAAACAAGGGCACAGAAAAGCCGCCGGGGATACGGCGATTGCGGAGGATCAGGGTGGGGACCACGCAGCTGGAATCGGTGCCGGAGCCGAAGTACTGGCACCTCAAGACCGTTCTCACTGACGCGCTGGACTCGGAATTCGCGGTGGGGGAGATCCTGCCGAACGAGCGTGAACTGGCCGCCCGCTTCGGCGTCGCGCGTGCCACGCTGCGTCAGGCGCTGGAGCAGCTGGAGCTCGAAGGCCGTCTGCAGCGACGCCGGGGCGTGGGCACCACCGTTGCCCCGCCGCGCGTCGGTGTCGATGTGTCGACTTCGCAGCAGACCTGGCCCGGTGCGTCGGACGACGCCTGGCAGCCCGTCGAGTGCGGCAGCGCGGTGCCGTCGGCGGCTGTGGCCCGGCTGCTCGACGCGAACGGCGAGGAGCCGGTGCACACCGTCCGCAGGATCCGTGTGACGCACGGTCAGTCCGTCGCCGCGGAGCTGCTGTACGTTCCGGCGGGGTCGGTGCCCGGCCTGTCCGCCATAGACGCCCCGTCGGGCCCGGCACGCGCGCGCGCCGTTCTGCGTGAACTGCAGCACCTGGACCTCGATGGCCAGGACCGCGCCGTCGAACTCGGGTCGGCCCGCGCCGACGACGCCAAGGAACTCGACCGGCTGCCCGGCGCTCCCGTGCTCGTCGTCACTACCCGGTACATCACCGGCGGCAGGACGGTCGCGGCATCGGTGGCCACCTACCGGGCGGATACCTGCCGGCTCACCTTCGGGGACTCCGGCGATCTGGAGATCAGCGACGAGCTGCCCGGCGGCAAGAAGGCCTCCTGATCCGGGCGCCCCGCGGGGCGCCCGGCCTGACGACCCCCGCCGCTGTGGTCAGCGGCGGGCCGTCACTGTCCCCTCCACAGCGAAGAGCTGCTCCTCCACATGGTCGAGGGCCAGCCGCAGTGCACCGGTCGCCACGGCGGCCTCACCGAGGAGCGACAGCGCCACCCTGGGCGGACGCAGGCAGTAGCGCGCCAACTCGCCGCGCAGTGGCTCCAGTACCCCGTCGAGCCCCGCCGCCCAGCCGCCGATCACCACTAGTTCCGGGTCGAGAGCCAGAACCAGCGCGGCCACGTCGTGGACCAGCCGCTGAATGAAGCGCTCCACCGCGGCCGTGGCCCGGGAGTCACCCTCCCTGGCGTGTGCGAAGACCTCGGCCACGGCTCGTTCGTCCAGCGGGTGCAGCGGCTCGTCCGTCGTGGAGAGCAGTTTCTCCGGGGTCACCCCGCGGCCCAGCAGATGCAGCGCGCCGATCTCACCGGCCGCGCCGCCGAACCCGCGGTGCAGCCGGCCACCGATCAGCGACCCGGCCCCCGGGCTCAGTCCTGCGAGTACGAAGACGATGTCGTCGGAATCGGTCGCCGTGCCTTTCCAGTGCTCGGCCACAGCTGCCGCGTTGGCATCGTTCTCGACGAGGACGGGGCAACGGAACGACCGCCGCAGCCTCTCGCCCAAGGCGAGCCCGGTCCACTGGGGGAGCGCGGTGCCCAGCCGGACGGTTCCGTCAGCCTCAACGATGCCGGGGCTGCCGACTCCGACGGCGCGCAGTGTGCTGCGCGCGACCCCCGCCCGGCGCAGGACGTCGGCCACCGTGCTCCGTACCCGCTCCAGCCGCTCGTCCGCGGGCGCCGTCTCCGACACCACGCGGGAACCGGAGCCGATGATCTGCCCGTCCAGGCCGGAGACCATCGCGGCGACCCGGTGCGGCCCGATCTCGATGCCGAGCAGATGCCCGGCCTCCGCCCGGAACCGGAATCGTCGCGCCGGACGCCCCTGGCGCCGGGTCTCGCCCCCCTCGTCGGGAGCGTCCTCGACAACGAGCCCGGCGGACATGAGGCCTTCGATCACGCCCTCGACCGTCGGCCTGGAAAGGCCGGTGATGCGGGTGAGATCCGTCAGGGTCGGGAACACCTCGCCGCGCAGTGCGTGCAGCACCACGGAGGAGTTGATCCGTCGCAGCAACGAGGGATCCCCGCCGGTCAGCTGCCCCAACGTCTGTCCTCCCAGCTCAGCTCATGCGCGTGTGTGCCGGATGGTACCGGGTGACCGGTCGGGCGGCGAGTGGGTGCCGGGGTGTTGGCGGTCAGGCGGGCGCGACGAACCCCGACTCGTACGCGGCGATCACCGCCTGTGTGCGGTCGCGGGCACCCAGTTTCGCCAGCACGGCGCTGACGTGGGACTTCACCGTCTCGGTGCCTACGATCAGCTGACCGGCGATCTCCGCGTTCGTCAGGCCGCGTGCCATCAGCCGGAGCACCGCGGCCTCCCGTTCGGTGAGGGCCGCGCGGTCCAGCGCCTTACGCGCCGCGTTGTTGCCGTACTCCGCGGCCAGCGAACGGACCGCTGCCGGGAACAGCAGCGACTCGCCCTCGGCGATGAGCCGCACCGCATGGACGATCTCGGCCGGCCGCGCCCGCTTCAGCAGAAATCCGTCCGCACCTGCACGCAGCGCCCGGTAGACGTACTCGTCGTTCTCGAAGGTGGTGACCACGAGGATCTTCGGCGGCTGCCGTACGGTCCGCAGGACCGCTCTGGTTGCTTCGATGCCGTCCAGCAGGGGCATTCGTACGTCCATGGCGATGACGTCAGGGCGCAGCTGCCGCACCAGCGGCACCACGGCCGCCCCGTCGGACGCCTCGCCGACCACCTGGATGTCTCCCTGGGTCTCGAGGACGGCGCGCAGGCCGGCCCGTACGAGCGGTTCGTCGTCCACGAGCAGCACAGAGATGGGCACCCGGTCAGCCTAGGCCGTCCAGCGGCAACCGCGCGTATACCCTCCAATCGCCTTCGTGCGGCCCGGCCTCCGCAGTCCCGCCGAGCAGGGCCGCCCGCTCCCGGATCCCGCGCAGTCCGCTTCCGCCCAGGGCCGCAGCCGCGGCGCCGTCCAGCGGATTGGTCACCTCCAGGCTGAGCTGCCCGGCGACGACAGCGATGCGTACCCGTACCGGAACGGGGCCCGAGTGACGCAGCACGTTGGTCAGTGCCTCCTGCAGCATGCGGTAGCCCTCGCGGGAGATCGGGCCGGGCACCAGCTCCACCGGTCCGCTCACTTCGGCATCCACCTTCGCACCCGAACTGCGTGCCGACTCCAGAAGCCGGTCCGCCTCGCTGAGCGAAGGGCGCTGCCCCAGCGGGGTGGGCGACTCGCGCAGAATGAGCAGCACCCGCTCCAGATCGTCCAGCGCCTCCCGCCCGGTCTCCTCGATGGCGGCCAGCGCATGGTCGGTGAAGGCCGGGTCGTTCGCGGCCCGTGCGGCCCCGGCCTGCACCACGGCCACAGTCAGGGCGTGCCCGATGGAGTCGTGCAGCTCCCTCGCGATGCGGTTGCGTTCGAGGAGCTGCTCCGTCCGCTCCTCCAGCTCGGTCAGCCGCTCCGCCTGCGAAGGGCCGAGCAGCCGACGGGCGGCTTGGGTGATCAGCAGGCCGGAGGTGACAACACACACCGGTATCGCCAGCAACGGCAGTGGTGCGAGGAATGAGAGCCACCAGGGCGCCGTATGCAGGAGCCGGATCCCCAGGAGGAGCAACTGCACGGGGGCGAGGGCGCCGAGAAGCCCGGAGGCAAGCCGTGCTTCGAGCCAGAGCACGGTACGCCAGCGGTCCGCCCAGGTCAGGGACGGGGCAACCAAGATGGAGGCGCGGGGCCGCCCGCGTTCATCAGGAGTCAGCAGCAACTGGGCCTGGACTGCCTCCTCCAGCCGTACCGCGGGGACCAGGCCCACCGGGATGACGAGGAACGCCGGTACGTAGAAGTGCTTCATGTCGATGAACAGCCACACGGCGACGAACGCGAGAGGGACGCAGACGTGCAGCCATCGCGTGTAGGTGACCGGGCGGAACAACGGCCGGATGAGGCGGTGCATGCCGTCATCGTCGCAGTCGGCCCGGCCCCTGCGGCTCCCCCGTGCGGGGGAGCCGATCCCCCCGGCAGGGGGAGGCCACCGACAGGGGTGGACGGGGAGGGTGGAGCCATGACCAGCATCGAAGTCCGTGAACTGAGCAAGGATTACGGAACGAACCGGGCGGTGGACCGGCTCTCGTTCACTGTGCGGCCCGGCCGGGTCACCGGATTCCTCGGACCGAACGGCGCGGGCAAGTCCACCACCATGCGGCTCCTTCTCGGGCTCGACCGGCCCACCGCCGGTGCTGCCACGATCGGCGGAGCGCGCTATGAATGTGCCGCGCGGCCGCTGAGGCTCGCCGGAGCGCTTCTCGACGCGAACGCGGCACACGGAGCGCGGACCGCCCGTGACCATCTGCGCGCCCTGGCCGCGAGCAATCGCATCAGGGAGCGCCGGGTGACCGAGGTACTTGAGGAAGCCGGCATCGCGAGCGTGGCGTCCCGCCGGATCAGGTCGTTCTCGCTGGGGATGAGGCAGCGACTGGGCATAGCCGCCGCGCTGCTAGGAGATCCACCCGTGCTGATGCTGGACGAACCGTCGAACGGACTGGACCCAGAGGGGATCATCTGGATACGGGAGCTGATGCGGCGGCTGGCGGCGGAAGGCAGAACCGTCCTGGTGTCCAGCCATCTCATGAAGGAGACGGCCTCGTTCGCAGACCACCTCGTCGTCCTGGGCCGGGGCAGGCTGCTCGCCGACACCCCGATGCAGGACTTCATCGACTCGCGTATCCGGCCACGGGTACGCCTGCGCAGCACCGAGGGGGAGCGGCTTCGTGACGCCCTGCTCGGCAAGGGCTTCACAGCGGTCGAAAGGGAGGGCAGCGTCTGGGTTGTCGAAGGCGCACGCGTCGAGGACATCGGGCCTGTCGCGGCTGAGGAGGGCATCACGGTTCTTGAACTGGCCACTGAAGAAGCCACGTTGGAGGAGGCATACCTCGACCTCACCGTGGACCAGACACAGTTCCGGTCTCTCCGTGTCCCTCTCGTCCCGGAGGTGTGAGTCATGACGTTCTCCGCTGTTCTCCGCTCGGAGTGGATCAAGATCCGTTCGGTGCGTGCAGTGGTCGGTTCGCTGCTGGCCGTCCTGCTGTCCACTGCTGCCTTCTCATTGCTCGGCAGCGCGACCATCGGCCATGAAGAGGCAGGCAGGCGAGACTTCGATCCGGTGCTCGCCTCGTTCTTCGGCCTCAACTTCGGTCAGATCGCGGCCATCTGCTTCGGTGCGACGGCTGTCACGAGTGAATACGGAAGCGGCGCCATCCGTGTCTCGCTCACGGCCGTACCGCGCAGAGGTCTGTTCTACGCTGCGAAACTCGCCGTCGTCGGCGCCCTCTCGTGTGTGGTCGGCCTGATCACCGGCCTTACCTGCTGGTTCGCCGGACAGGCTCTGATCGGTGGTCCGGGTATCGGAGCAGCCGATCCCACGGGGCTGCGTGCCGTGGTTGGCTGTGCCGCCTACCTGACGCTGGTCACGCTGTTCGCAGCAGGCCTGGCGACCGTGCTCCGGAGTGGTCCTGCCGTTATGGGGATCCTCATACCCTTCCTCCTTCTGGTGTCTTTCGTGATCGGCGACGTGAACCGGGGCGCGGGGTTTGCCGACTTCCTGCCGGACCGGGCCGGGCAGCAGGTCCTGCTCCAGCACCCCGCTGGTTCACTGGGACCGTGGAGCGGACTCGCTGTGACGGCGGGGTGGGTGGCTGTCGCGCTCGGTGCCGGCTGGACGGTGCTGCGGCGCCGTGATGCCTGACCGGCGGTGAACTGTCAGTGGAGGAGGGTTTACTGAAGGGATGACCACCGCTCAGTACGTCGCCACCATCGACCGGCTGCGGGCCCTGGCGTTCCCCGCGCGGCGCGGACGGCCGGACACCGGAACTGGGGGGTCCGGGTATCACCTGGTGGTATTGGGCGGCGGGGAGGTGTTCCCGGTCCATGGCGATGCCGGCGCCCCGGAGGCGGAGGGGGACCAGCTCGGGGCCGAGCACGAGGCCCTGGTGTCCGTGCTCGACGCACGGTGGGGTGAGGCGCAGATGTTCAGCCTGTGGAGCATGCTGACACGGCGTATGTCCGGGGAGGAGATACCGGACCCCTGGGGTGAGTTGTGTGCCATCGTGCCGTCCCTCTCCCTCTGGCGGGCGGAGGGCCGCTGGATCGCGGTCGGGGTGCAGGGCGAACAGGGCGAGGGGCCGGGGCTGATAGTCGTGGTGACCGACGTCGATCCCCCGTGACGGGCAGCGCGAACCGTCCGCGGTGAAGGGCAGTTCCAGCCGCGGCACTGCACCGGAACATGCGGGGCGCCCGGTGCGGGCGGCACTCCGGAACCGACGGCCCACGGCGCCGGCCGCCCCAGCCGGCGCCGTGGGCACCGAGTCCGCCGACGTCCGTTCGAGCTGGGCTACGCGCCGTCCCCGGCAGTGCTCTGCACGGCCGCACGGAGTCTGCCGTACTCCTCAGCCATGGTCTGCACGGTCCAGTGTGCGTTGAGGCCACTCGGGTTGGGCAGCGCCCAGACCCGGGTGGAGCCGATCGTCAGTGTCTGGGCGCCGATCTGCGCCTTGGGTTCACGGAAGGCCGTGCGGTAGGCGGTGACCCCCACGACGGCGAGCCACCGGGGCCTCAGCTTTTCCACCTTCGCTGTCAGGAGCCGTCCACCTTCCCGGTACTCCTCGGAGCTCAGTTCATCGGCGCGGGCCGACGCCCGTGCCACCACATTAGTGATGCCGAGGCCGAGGGCCGGCAGCTCGCCCTGTTCCGACGGGGCCAGCCTGCGGGGTGTGAACCCCGACAGATGCAGCACCGGCCAGAAGCGGTTGCCCGGACGGGCGAAGTGATGACCCGTCGCAGCTGTCATCAGGCCCGGGTTGATACCGCAGAACAGCACGCTCAGGCCCTCCGTGACCACATCGGGAACGATGCGGTCACGGGCGGCTTCCAGCTCTTCGGGTTTCACCGGCGGGTCAGAGGATCGAGCCGGGGGTGTAGGCGGCGGCCTCCGGGTGCTGCTTGGTGATTTCGTCGATCCGCGAGATCACCGCGGCCACCTGAGCTCCTGCGGCACCGGTGAACGACAGCTTGTCGGCCATCAGCGTGTCCAACTGCGCGCGGTCCAGGGGCATCCGCGCGTCGGCCGCCAGCTTGTCCAGGAGTTCATTGCGCTCGGCGCCCTGTTCGCGCATGGCGAGCGCGGAGGCGACCGCGTGCTCCTTGATGACCTCGTGCGCCGCCTCACGGCCGACGCCCGCCCGCACGGCGCCCATCAGTACCTTGGTGGTGGCCAGGAACGGCAGATACCGGTCCAGCTCACGGGCGACGACCGCGGGGAACGCGCCGAACTCGTCGAGCACCGTCAGGAAGGTCTCCAGCAGGCCGTCGAACGCGAAGAACGCGTCGGGCAGGGCGACACGGCGGACGACCGAGCACGAGACGTCGCCCTCATTCCACTGGTCACCGGCCAGCTCGCCCGTCATCGAGGCGTAACCGCGCAGGATCACCATGAGGCCGTTGACGCGTTCGCAGGAACGGGTGTTCATCTTGTGCGGCATCGCGGAGGACCCGACCTGCCCCGGCTTGAAGCCTTCCGTGACCAGCTCGTGGCCGGCCATCAGGCGGATCGTCTTCGCCAGGGACGACGGAGCGCCGGCCAGCTGCACCAGCGCGGTCACCACGTCGTAGTCGAGCGAGCGCGGATACACCTGACCGACCGATGTGAAGGCGTGCGCGAAACCGAGGTGACCGGCGATCCGCTGTTCGAGGTCGGCCAGTTTCGCCTCGTCCCCGCCCAGCAGGTCGAGCATGTCCTGGGCGGTCCCGACCGGTCCCTTGATCCCGCGCAGCGGGTAGCGCCCCAGCAGGTCCTCCAGCCGCCCGTATGCCACCAGCAGCTCGTCCGCGGTTGTGGCGAACCGCTTGCCGAGGGTCGTCGCCTGGGCGGCCACATTGTGCGAGCGTCCGGCCATCACCAGCTCGGCGTGCTCGCCGGCCAGCTTGCCCAGCCGGGCGAGCACGGCCACGGTCCGGTCCCGCGCCAGCTCCAGCGAGAGACGGATCTGGAGCTGCTCCACATTCTCCGTGAGGTCGCGCGACGTCATGCCCTTGTGGACCTGCTCGTGGCCCGCCAGAGCGTTGAACTCCTCGATGCGCGCCTTCACATCGTGCCGGGTGATCTTCTCGCGCTCGGCGATCGACGCCAGGTCCACCTGGTCGAGCACTCGCTCGTAGTCGGCGAGCGCGGATTCGGGCACCTCGATCCCGAGGTCCTTCTGGGCACGCAGCACGGCGAGCCAGAGCTGACGCTCCAGCTTCACCTTCTGCTCGGGGGACCAGAGGACGGCGAGCTCCGTGGAGGCGTAGCGGCCGGCCAGAACGTTGGGGATGCGAGGCTTTGCAGTCACATGACGTGAGTCTACTGGCGGTTTCTGCAGGCCGGTGCGCCGGTCCTCTTCGTAGGTTGCTACGGGGCCGCCACGTGGTCGCCGGGGCGTCTCCGAGGACACGCGGACCGGAATCCTGAATTCGAATATGAGTTCGGGTATTCTGTGCGGTATGGCTGTCCACCTGCAGAGTTCACTTTTCGACCAGGACGACGCAAGCGGTCTGCGCCCGCTGGCCGGGCTGCGCCGCAGGCACCTCGGCCGGGGTGCCTGGATCGACGTGCTGCCGCAGTGGCTCGCCGGAGCGGATGCCCTCTTCGACATGCTGGTCAGGGATGTCCCCTGGCACGCCGAACGACGTGTGATGTACGAGCGGGTGGTGGAGGTACCGAGGCTGCTGTCGTTCTTCGGCGACGGCGCCACCCTGCCGCACCCCGTGCTCGGTGAAGCCCGTGACGCGCTGGGCGCGCACTACGCGGAGGAACTCGCAGAGCCCTTCACCACGGCAGGACTGTGTTTCTACCGTGACGGGAGGGACGGCGTCGCCTGGCACGGGGACACCATCGGCCGGGGTGGCAGAGAGGACACGATGGTGGCGATCCTCTCGCTCGGCGCGCCCCGGAGCCTGGTGCTGCGGCCGCGCGGCGGAGGCAGCACAGTCCGCACACCCCTCGGTCACGGAGATCTCATCGTGATGGGCGGCAGCTGCCAGCGGACCTGGGAGCACGCGATTCTGAAGACCGCGCGACCGGTGGGGCCCCGCATCAGCGTGCAGTTCCGCCCGCACGGGGTGCGCTGAGCCCGCTGCCGGAGTGCCCCGCCCCCACGCCGCGGCGGGACGGTGCGTCGAAAACGGGTACGGATCGTCCACCGTCGTCCACCGGCCGGAGCCCCGCCATGCTGCTTGATGAACTCGCCGCCACCTCCCGCGCCGTCGGTTCGGAATCCGGCAGGAACGCGAAGACCGCCCTGCTGGCCGAGTACCTCAGGAGCCTCGGACCGGACGAGCTCCCCGCGGCGGTGGCGCTGCTCTCCGGTGAATCCCGGCGGATGCGGATCGGGGTGGGACCT
The DNA here is from genome assembly GCF_045161865.1 of Streptomyces sp. NBC_00859. Taxonomy (NCBI): domain Bacteria; kingdom Bacillati; phylum Actinomycetota; class Actinomycetes; order Kitasatosporales; family Streptomycetaceae; genus Streptomyces; species Streptomyces sp. NBC_00859. Next base: position 7,081,842 of record NZ_CP108826.1, read on the forward strand.
GCGGCACTGCGCGACCTCCCGGAACCTGCGGCCGCCCCGTCGCTCGGTGTGCGGGAGACCCAGGACACTCTGGCCGCACTGGCTGCCGTGCACGGCCCCGGCTCGCAGCACGAGCGGCAGGCACTGCTGCAAGGGCTGTTCGCCAGGGCCACCGCTTCGGAGCAGTCGTTCCTTGCCGCTGTCCTCGTCGGCGAGCTGCGGCAGGGCGCGCTCGACGCCGTGGTCGCCGACGCGGTGGCGAAGGCCGCCGGAGTGGCGGCGGCGGACGTCCGGCGTGCGCTGATGTTCCGGGGGTCGGCCCGCGCCGTGGCGGCCGCCGCCCTGGCCGGCGGACAGGAAGCACTCAGGGCCTTCGGCCTGGAGCTGGGAAGGCCCGTGCGCCCGATGCTCGCTGCTGCGGCGCCCGATGTGGCCACCGCCCTGGAGCGGGTAGGGCCCGCCGCTCTGGAGTGGAAGCTGGACGGAATCCGCGTGCAGGTGCACCGGAACGGCGGGGAGGTGGCCGTCTTCACGCGGAGTCTCGACGACATCACCTCGCGGGTGCCCGAAGTGGTCGAGGCGGCGGCGCAGCTCCCCGTGCGATCCGCGGTGCTCGACGGAGAGGCCATCGCGGTGGGCCCGGACGAACGCCCGCTGCCCTTCCAGGTCACAGCGGCCCGCACCGCGTCCCGGCAGGATCCGGACCGTCTGCGTGCCGAGGTACCGCTGCGGGTTTACTTCTTCGACCTGCTGCACCGTGACGGCGCCGACCTCATCGACCTGCCCGCACGGTCCCGCTGGGAGGCCCTCGACGCGGTGGTGCCCGAGGATCTGCGTGTCCCGCGTGCGGTCACCGGCGACGCCGCCGAGGCGGGGCGGTTCTTCGCGGACGCCCTCGACCGGGGGCAGGAGGGTGTCGTCGTGAAGGACCCCGCCGCGCCCTACGCCGCGGGTCGCCGCGGGGCCGGGTGGATCAAGGTGAAACCCCGGCACACGCTGGACCTGGTGGTCACCGCTGCGGAGTGGGGGCACGGCAGGCGGCAGGGCGTGCTCAGCAATCTCCATCTGGCCGCTCGCGGGGAGGCGAAGGACCCGGGACCGTGGGTGATGCTCGGCAAGACCTTCAAGGGCCTCACCGATGAACTGCTGGCCTGGCAGACCCGCGCGCTGCTGGCGCGCGAGGTGAGCCGGGACGGGTATGTAGTGCGGGTCAGGCCCGAGCTGGTGGTCGAGGTGGCGTTCGACGGACTGCAGCGAAGCTCCCGCTACCCGGCCGGGCTCGCCCTGCGCTTCGCACGTGTTCTGCGCTACCGCGAGGACAAGAGTCCCGCCGAAGCCGACACGGTTTCCGCGGTCCGCGCCCTCGCCCCGGACACCCTGTGATCCGAGCGGGCGGCGGGTGCTCGCGCTGAGCGGGACACCCGGCCTACCGCACGTCGGGCACCCGGCCTACCGCACGTCGGGCGCGGACTCCAGCCGGCGCCATCCGGTCACAGGGCCGGGGGCGCTGTCGTCCGCGGGGGTGATCCAGAACGCCTTACCGGTCCTCGCGCAGAACTGGGCGCCGCTGCGCCCGTCACCCGATGAGCGCCCCGACAGCCGGCGCCCTATCCACGGGCCCAGGTGCTCGCGCGCGAACCGCAGGTCACTGCTCCGTCGCGTGGCCCAGCCGGCCAGCGTCGCGGGTGGCAGCGGGGCCTGCCAGTCGTCCTCGGCCGTCAGGCCCAGCGCCTGCCACACGGCCTCGGCCACCCGCCGGTGACCCTCGGCGGTCAGATGCAGCCGGTCCACGTCCCACAGCCGCTGGTCCCCGAGCACCGGAGCGCCGTAGAGGTCGACGACCAGCGCTCCGTGCCGGGCGGCCAGCTCGTCGATGAAGGTGAAGAGTTCCTCCATGCGCGGGCGGAACCGGTCCAGCACCGGTCCGTTACGTGCCGGACTGCGCATCAGTACCAGCTGCCCGCAGGCGGGAGCCAGCAGCCCGGCCGCCTCCTCGAGCCGCCCGCGCACCATCCCCATGTCGCACTTGGGGCGCAGGGTGTCGTTGAGCCCGCCGACCAGCGTCGCCACGCCGGGCCGGAGCTCTGCCGCCGCTTGCGCCTGCTCGTCGGCGATCTGGCCGATGAGCTTTCCGCGTACGGCGAGATTGGCGTACCGGAAACCGGGCGACCGTGCCGCGAGACGCGCTGCGAGAAGGTCGGCCCAGCCGCGGTACGACCCGTCCGGCAGGCCGTCCGACATTCCCTCGGTGAACGAGTCGCCGACCGCGACCAGACTTGTGTAGGAGGCATTCAGTTTCATCGCCGGGCGATCGTATCGCGGCGGAGCCCGCGGTCAGTCGCCCGTCCCGGCCGGGGCCGTCGGCCGCCCGACCAGTTCCCGCAGTACGTCCTCCATCGTCACCAGACCGGTGAGCGTGCCGTCGTCGCCCATCACCGCCGCCAGGTGTGTACGGCTGCGGCGCATCGCGGTCAGCACATCGTCCAGGGGGTCCGCGGCCCGCACCCGGGCGATCGCCCGCATCGCGGGGACCGTGAACGGCAGATCGCGGGGCATCGCGTCCAAGGCGTCCTTGACGTGCAGGTAGCCGAGAATCCGCCGGTCGTCGTCGACCACAGGGAAGCGCGAGAAACCGGACTCGACCGACAGCTGTTCCAGCTTCTCCGGGGTCGTGCCGAGACGCGCGTACACCACCTGCTTCAGTGGCACGATCACATCGCGCACCGGCCGCCGGCCCAGCTCCAGCGCGTCGTGCAGCCGTTCGCTCGCCCGGTCGTCGAGCAGCCCGGCCTCCGAGGCGTCGGTCACCATGCGGGCCAGCTCGTCGTCCGTGAACGTCGCAGCCACCTCGCTCTTCGCCTCGACCCGGAGCAGCCTCAGCAGGGCGTTGGCGAAGGAGTTGATCGCGAAGATCACCGGACGCAGCGCACGCGCCAGTGCGACCAGCGGCGGACCGAACAGCAGAGCTGTCCGTACAGGGCCTGCCAGAGCGATGTTCTTCGGGACCATCTCGCCGAAGAGCATGTGCAGATAGGTGGCCACGGTGAGGGCGATGACGAACGAGACCGGATGGATGACTCCGGTGGGGAGCCCCACGCCGTGGAAGACCGGCTCCAGCAGATGCGCGATGGCTGGTTCGGCGACCACACCGAGCACCAGCGTGCAGAGGGTGATGCCCAGCTGCGCCGCCGCCATCAGCGCCGACAGATGCTCCAGTCCCCACAGCACACTCCGCGCCCGCCGGTCGCCCTCCTCCGCCGCTGGTTCGATCTGGCTGCGCCGGACGGAGATCAGGGCGAATTCACCACCGACGAAGAAGGCGTTGGCGACGAGCGTCAGCAGCCCGATGAACAGCTGGACAAAGGTCATCGCGCGTCCTCTTCCTCGTCGCCCTCGGCCGCCGCCGGCGCGTGCAAGAGCAGCCGGGCAGCGCGCCGCCCGCTCGCGTCCAGCACATCGATCCGCCAGCCGGCCAGTTCGACACGGTCGCCCTCGGCCGGGATCCGTCCCAGCTCGGTGGCGACCAGACCCGCCAGCGTCTCGTACGGGCCATCGGCCACGCGCAGCCCGATCGACTCCAGCTGGTCGGTCCTGGCGGCCCCGTCGACGGAGTAGACCGGCCTGCCCTCCGCGTCCTCGCCCGCGCCGGCCAGGTCCGGCGTTTCGTGCGGGTCGTGCTCGTCGCGTACCTCGCCGACCACTTCCTCGACGATGTCCTCCAGCGTGACGACACCGGCCGTCCCGCCGTACTCGTCGATCACCACGGCCATCGTCCGCTTGCCGTACATACGGTCGAGCAGCCGGTCCACGGTGAGGGTCTCCGGCACGAGCAGTGGCTCGCGGAGCAGCTCGGAGACGGGAGAACGGGGCCTGCGCTCGCCAGGGAGGGCGAGGACGTCCTTGATGTCGGCGACCCCGACGACCTGGTCGAGGCTGCCGCGGTAGACCGGGAAGCGTGACAGGCCGGTGGCGCGGGTGGCGTTGGCGACGTCCTCCGCACAGGCCTGCACGTCGAGTGCCACCACCTGGACCCGGGGGGTCATCACGTTCTCCGCGGTCAGATCCGCCAGATTGAGTGTGCGGACGAACCGCTCGGCGGTGTCCTCCTCCAGCGCGCCCGCCTTCGCGGAGTGCCGGGCCAGTGCGACCAGCTCCTGGGGGGAACGGGCCGACGCCAGTTCCTCCTGCGGTTCCATGCCGAGCCGTCGCAGCAGCCGGTTGGCCGTGTTGTTCAGGTGGCTGATGAGCGGGCGGAACACGGCACTGAAGTACCGCTGCGGAGTGGCCACCACCTTGGCCACGGCCAGCGGCGAGGAGATGGCCCAGTTCTTCGGCACCAGCTCGCCGACGACCATCAGGAACACGGTGGAGAGCGCGGTACCGATCACCAGACCCACTGACGAGGCCGCGCCTGCCGAGAGGCCCGCTGATTCGATGGGTCCGCGCAGCAGTTTCCCGATCGAGGGTTCCGCGAGCATGCCGATCACCAGGTTCGTGACGGTGATGCCGAGCTGAGCACCGGACAACTGGAAGGTGAGGCCGCGCACCGCCCGCAGTGCGCTCGCCGCGCCGCGCTCACCCCGTTCGGCGGCCTGTTCGAGTTCCCCGCGCTCGACTGTCGTGAGCGAGAACTCCGCAGCGACAAAACCCGAGCAGGCCAGTGAGAGCAGCAGCGCCACGATGAGCAGAAGCACTTCGGTCATCGGTTCACCTCCGTCCCATGATCGGCCAGGGAGTGGAGGAACGCGCGATATCGGCTACTGGGGGCTCGCCCATGGGCGGACTCTCACACCTCTCGGTCGGTGAAGTGGCGGACAGCCATGGTAAAGGATCGGCAAAGTGTGAAGGCGTCGACGTATCGATGTATCGGACGGCAGGTGGCTGCCCTGCCAGTCACAGCGCTTTGACCCAGCGGCGCCAGTGGTCCTCGCGATGGTAGCCAGCCGCTGCCCACGTGTGATGAGCCCGTTCATTGGCCTCCAGGACCATGGCGTCGGCCCGCCGCCCGCCCAGCGCGGTGAACCGCTCTTCCGCCGCGTCCATCAGGGCGGCCGCAATGCCCTGCCGCCGGTGGTCCGGGCTCACGGCGAGCCGGTAGGCGGAACACCGCCAGCCGTCGAAGCCCGCTATCACGGTCCCCACGAGCAGACCGTCGCGCTCCGCGAGGAGCAGAGCTCCGGGGTCCCTCGTGATGAGCCGTGCGACCCCGTCGCGGTCGTCGCTGATGCTGGTTCCTTCAGCGGCGGTACGCCAGAAACGCAGCACCGCGTCGACGTCCCCGTGAGCGGCGCTGCGGATGTGAAGATCACTCATGGGGCGAGTCAACCAGAGCGCAGGGCTGTTCGGCCCGCGCTTTCCGCCCGCGTCCGGGAGCCTCACCCGCGGGCGGCGTAACGTCCGCCTCCGGAAACCGTGTTGGGACCGACCCCGACCCCGACCCGACCCGACCCGGCGCCGGCAGCCGCGCCCGCGTGGCAGGTCAGGCGGACGTCGGGCCGTAGGTCCCGCCGAGCCGCGGTGCGAGCCAGCTCCGGGCCCGGTCGCGGAAGACGGCGGGCGCCAGCCGGCCGGCGCCTTCCGGCACCGCGCCCAGCAGCGGGGCCCCGGCGGCCACCGGCAGGTCCAGCAGATTGCACCGGGCGTCCAGGCCGGGCTCGGCCGGCCAGCTGCCGATGACGACGCCCACGCAGTCCAGCCGCCGCGCACGCAGGGCCTCGGCGGTCAGCGCGGCCGAGTTCAGCGTGCCCAGGCCGGCGGGGGCGACCACCAGGACCGGCGCCCCCATCAGGCCGGCCGCGTCCGCCAGCGTGCCGCCCTCGTCGTCGAACCGTACGAGCAGCCCGCCCGCGCCCTCGACCAGCACCAGGTCGTGCTCGGTGGCCAGCTTCAGCGCGGCGTCCGCCACGTCCCGCGGGTTCAGCGGTGTGAGCCCCGCGCGCCGTGCGGCCGTCGCGGGGGCCAACGGGTCCGGGAAACGGGCGAGTTCGACTGCCGTCACCGCCCCGGCGAGCCGCGCCACCTCGGCCGCGTCGCCGTGCTCGCCGGGAAGCAGCCCGGTCTGCGCCGGCTTCAGCACGGCGACGGACCTGCCTCCGGCGGCGGCCGCCACCGCGGCGGTCACCACCGTCTTGCCGATCTCGGTACCGGTTCCCGTCACCACGAGAATCGTCATGTCGTGCCTCCCGCAGTCGTCATGTCATGCCTCCCGGGCCACCGCGATCACCGCACGGCAGATCCGGGCCACGTCCTGATCACCGGTGATGTAGGGCGGCATGGTGTAGACGAGATCGCGGAAGGGCCGCAGCCAGACGCCCTCTCGCACCGCCGCCCTGGTCGCCGCCGCCATGTCCACCTCGTGGTCGAGCTGGACGACCCCGATCGCGCCGAGCACCCGGACATCACGGACACCGGGCAGTTCCGCCGCCCCGGAGAGACCGTCCGTCAAGGCTGTCTCCAGACGCTTGATCTCACGCTCCCAGTCCTGCCCGAGCAGCAGCTCCACCGAGGCGCAGGCCACCGCGGCGGCCAGCGGATTGCCCATGAACGTCGGCCCGTGGGCCAGCACCGGCACCTCTCCCCGGGCAATCCCCTCGGCCACGCGCGAAGTGCAGAGCGTCGCCGCCATGGTCAGATAGCCCCCGGTCAGGGCCTTGCCCACACACATCACGTCCGGTGAGACGCCTGCGTGTCCCGCTGCGAAGAGTTTTCCCGTACGGCCGAATCCGGTGGCGATCTCATCAAAGACGAGGAGCACACCGTGCGCGTCGCATGCCTCGCGGAGCACCCTCAGATACGCGGGGGAGTGGAAGCGCATCCCGCCCGCACCCTGGACCACCGGTTCCACGATCACCGCTGCCAGCTCATGCGCATGCCGGCCGATCAGCTCCTGGAGGTGGTCGGCGTACCCCTGTTCGTAGTCGGCCGGGGGCGCGTCCGCGAAGATCTGCCGCGGCAGCACCCCCGACCACAGTTCGTGCATCCCGCCCTCGGGATCGCACACCGACATGGGCTGCCAGGTGTCCCCGTGGTAACCGCCCCGCCAGGTCAGCAGCCGCTGCTTGGCCGGGCGGCCCACCGAACGCCAGTACTGCAGACACATCTTGACCGCGACCTCGACCGACACCGAACCCGAGTCCGCGAGGAACACATGCTGGAGCGGTTCCGGGGTGATCTCGACCAGCTTCGCCGCGAGACGGACGGCGGGCTCATGGGTGAGCCCGCCGAACATCACATGGCTCATCCGGTCCAGCTGGCCGCGTGCCGCCTCGTTGAGCACCGGGTGGTTGTACCCGTGGATCGCCGACCACCAGGACGACATGCCGTCCACCAGGTCACCGGCACCGGCGACACGCAGCCGGACGCCGGACGCCGACTCGACGAGCAGTGGCTCCTGCCTGCCGGGCATCGGTCCGTAGGGGTGCCAGACGTGGCGCCGGTCGAGGTCGAGCAACGCGGCCGGGTCACGCATTGGGCGCGAGTTCCGTCCCGGCGCCCCTGCGGCGTACCGATACGAGCCCCTCACGGTGGCCGGGCAGCGTCGTCGTCCCCGAGCCCTCCACCTCGAATCCGGCATCGGCGATCATGTCCAGGTCGGCCCGGCCGGCCTGGCCCTCGCTGGTCAGGTAGTCGCCGAGGAAGATCGAGTTGACGAGGTGCAGGGCGAGCGGCTGCAACGAGCGCAGATGCACCTCGCGTCCTCCGGCGAGCCGTACTTCCGCGTCCGGGCAGACGAACCGCACCATCGCCAGGATGCGCAGGCACCGCTGCGGGGTCAGATGCCACTCCCCGGCCAGTGGGGTGCCCTCCATGGGGATCAGGAAGTTCACCGGTACCGAGTCGGGGTCGAGGGCCCGCAGCGCGAAGACCACGTCGACCAGGTCGGCGTCGCTCTCGCCCATGCCGGCGATCAGGCCCGAGCAGGCCGAGAGTCCGGCGGCCTGGGCGTGCTGGACCGTCTCGACCCGGTCCGAGAAGTCGTGGGTGGAGCAGATGTCGGCGTAGGTGGCTTCCGACGTATTTAGATTGTGGTTGTACGCGTCGGCCCCGGCCGCTCGCAGCCGTTCCGCCTGACCGTCCTTGAGCAGCCCGAGGCAGGCGCAGACCTCGACGTCCTCGTTCTGCTCCTTGATTGCCTCGATCGTCTCCGAAACGCGGTCGACATCGCGGTCCGTCGGTCCGCGGCCGCTGGCGACCAGACAGACCCGCTTCGCGCCGCCAGCCACTCCGGCGGCCGCCGCCTTCGACGCCTCGTCCGGCTTCAGCCAGGTGTACTTGAGGATCTCCGCCTTGGAGCCCAGCCGCTGTGAGCAGTAGGAGCAGTCCTCCGGGCAGAGGCCCGATTTGAGATTGACGAGGTAGTTGAGTTTCACCCGCCGCCCGAACCACTGGCGGCGCACTTTCCCGGCGGCCGCCACCACGTCCAGCAGTTCATCGTCGGTCGTCGCCAGTACGGCGAGCGCCTCTTCACGGCTCGGCAGTTCGCGCCGCAGCCCCTTGTCCACCAGCGTGTTCAGCAGGTCCATAGGGGTGATCCTGGCCTACGGCACCGTCTCCGGCCAAGGAGGAACCGAACAACACCGCCGACCTGAGGTGTGTGTATTGCCACACGCTGACCCCGCATCACCCCGGTTAGGGTCTGTGAACTGCCTACAAAAAGGGACCGATCATGCCCTCAGCCATGCCCCGAGCGGCCTTCGAGTGGACCGACACCGAGGCGCGCCGCCGGGCGGACGCCGGGCTCGTACGCACACTCACGCCACGGGCCGCGGCCCCCGACGTGCTGGACCTCGCGAGCAACGACTACCTGGGGCTGACCCGCCGGCCGGAGATCACCGGGGCCGCAGCCGAGGCCGCCCGCCGCTGGGGTGCGGGGGCGACAGGTTCGCGGCTGGTCACGGGCTCCACGGCGCTCCACGCCGAACTGGAGCGCGAGCTGGCGCAGTTCGGCGGTTTCGAGGCGGCGCTGGTCTTCTCGTCCGGGTACGCAGCCAACCTCGCCGTGCTCACCGCGCTGACCGGCAGGGACTCCCTGATCGTCTCGGACGCCGGCAACCACGCCTCGATCGTCGACGGCTGCAGACTCTCCAGGGCAGCGACCGAAGTCGTCCCGCACAGCGACCCCGAGGCGGTGGGCAAGGCGCTCGGCGCCCATGGCGGCGGCCGCGCCGTCGCTGTCACCGACTCGGTCTTCTCGGTCGACGGCGACGCCGCGCCCCTGCCGGAGCTGGCCGCGGTCTGCCGCACGTACGGTGCGGCGCTCATCGCCGATGACGCGCACGGACTCGGCGTGCTCGGCGACGGCGGGCGCGGCGCCGTCCACGCGGCGGGCCTCGCGGGCGCGCCCGACGTCGTCTCCACGGTCACCCTGTCGAAGTCGCTGGGCAGCCAGGGAGGCGCGGTCCTCGGTCCGGCCCGCGTCATCGAACACCTGGTCAACGCGGCGCGCACCTTCATCTTCGACACGGGTCTTGCGCCGGCCGCCGCGGGTGCCGCTCTGGCGAGCCTGCGACTGCTGAGCGATGAGCCGCAGCTGGCCGGCTGTGCCCGCACGGTCGCGCACACCTTGCACACACGTCTGACCGCGGGTGGGCTCAGCGCGGTACGCCCGCAGGCCGCCGTCGTATCCGTCCTCGCCCCTTCGCCCGGCAAGGCGGTGCGCTGGGCCGCCGACTGCCGCGACGCCGGACTGTGGGTCGGTTGCTTCCGCCCGCCGTCAGTGCCGGACGGTGTCTCGCGGCTGCGGCTCACCGCACGTGCCGACCTGACGCCGGAACAGATCGAGTGGGCGGTGGACACGGTCCTGCGGACCGCGCCCACCGGATGACCGCTGCCGGTTACCCCACGCGTCGCAGTTCCCGGTCGCGTAACGCGGCCAGGAAGCTGGTCCAGGTGCCCGCTGCGAAAAGCAGCGCGGGGCGGTTCACACGCTTGGAGTCCCGGACGGCCAGCAGGCCGCCGTCGAGTGACGCGGCCTCGACACAGTTGTTCATCCCGGTACTGCGGCTGCTGCGCCGCCACTGAGCACGGGGCAGACAGGTGCTGGGAAGCGGAGCACGGGACTGAGAACTGCTGGAAGGGAAGGGCGTAGTTCGTGCGGACATGATGACTCCCTAGACGCCGTCAGCGACCCCGGCGATGAGATCCAACGATTCCTTCTGTGGAAGGGCGAGCGCCTGGATCCTGCGGAACGCGGCGCTGTACGCCTCAAGGTCTTCTTTCCGTTCCAGATAGCGGCTAGTCATCAAGTGGTCGAGAACGACCACATCCAGATCAATGATGTTCGGAAAGGAGAAGATTGTGAAAGAGCCGGTCAGTCCGATATATCCGCCGACGGCGAATGGCATGACCTGCAGGTTCACATGGGGAAGCTGCGCGACCTCCCTCACGTGCCGCAACTGCTCCGCCATCACCCGGAGGCCGCCGATCCGCCGGTGCAGAGCCGCTTCATCGACGACCGCACTGAGCTCCAGGGGCGGATCCGCGCTCAGTACCCTCTGCCGGGCCAGTCGTACGTCGACCAGTGAGTCCACGGTCCGGGCGGCCGGTCCGTCCAGTGAAGCCCGCGTCACCGCTTTCGCGTAGCCGGGTGTCTGCAGCAGCCCCGGCATCACCGACGTTTCGAAGGTGTGAGCCGTGCACGCCTGGGACTCCAGTCTGATGAAGTCCCGGTACTGCGCGGGCAGCAGGCCCCGGTAGGTGTGCCACCAACCGGCACCCTCGGCGGCCCCCGCGCCGGACAGTGCCTCCAGGAGCTCGCGCTGGCGGTCGTCCCGTACCCCGTAGGCATCGAGCAGCAGCACCACGTCCGACGGCCGTACGCCGCTGCGGCCCGTCTCGATCCTGCTCACCTTCGACTGGTGCCAGCCCACCAGCCGGGCTGCGGACGCGCTGGTCAGACCGGCCAGGACGCGCAACCGACGCAGCTCCGCGCCGAGTTTGACGCGGCGCACCGCCGGGCTGCTGCGCACGCGGCTCTCCCTCCGGCCGGCCGTTTCCGCAAACGTGCCAGACCGGACGTCAAATACGGCTCCGCGTCGCAGAGTTCATCACTTTGAGCGACAGATATATGCACATCTTGGTGGATGACGGGTACTGCGGTCACTATGAGTGTCACGCTGGTACAAAGCGCCACCCGAAGCCGTCCTCGGAGTGCATTCGTCACGAGGCCGGCGCCTTCATCGGTGGGAAAGGGGCAGGCCGCCATGGCAGACCACCAGGAAGCATCCGTCACGCTGCCGAGCGAGCCGGCCTCGGTTCCGGCAGCGCGGACGTTCGTGGCCCGAGTGCTCACCGAATGGGGGCTGTCTCCTGAAGCCGAGCTGGCCGACACCATCAGGCTGATCGTCTCGGAGCTCGCGACCAACGCGGTGCAGCACACCTTCGGGGCGTCGCCCACCTTCACCGTGGAAACCGTCCTCGAGCGGGACGAACGGCTCTGTATCGGCGTCACTGACAGTCATCCGCGCTGGCCCCAACGCCTGCCCGCTGCCGTACAGCAGGACAACGGCCGGGGCATGGTCATCATCCGCTGGCTCGCAGCCGAGAACGGCGGCCGGCTGACCGTCACGCCCACCCGGGAGGGCGGCAAGACGGTATGGATCGCCCTGCCCTGGACTGCCACGGCCCAGGGCTGAACGCACCTGCGAACAGAGGAACTTACGGCATCAGGGGGCTTACGGCTTCAGCCCACCCGGCCGTACCAGACGCTGCCGGTCCAGATCTTCTCCAGCCTCACCACTGCGCCGGTCTTGGGGGAGTGCCAGATCTTCCCGTGCCCGGCGTAAATACCGACGTGGTAGACGCTGCGGCCGTAGTGGAAGAACACCAGGTCGCCCCGGGCCCGTCCGGAGGCCGAGATGTGGCGCACCCGGTTGTACTGCGCCTGAGCGGTGCGCGGCAGTTTCTTCCCTGCCTGTTTGTACGAGTAGAGCGTCAGCCCCGAGCAGTCGAACCGCGATGGCCCCGCCGCCCCCCACTGATAGGGCGAGCCCTTCTTGGAGGCCGCTACCTGCACGGCTCTGACGGCGTGCATGGCGGCCTGGGCTTCGGTGGTCGCACCCGGCGCCAGAGAGGTCCCCGCAACTGCGGCGAGGGTGAGGGCCGAGGCGGTTCCGGCCCGGGTGAGCAGAGACGGGATATGAATCTGCGCAGTCATGCGCAACCCTTCGCAAACCGCCTGTGAAGGATGACCTGTCGGGTTCGGGCCGGCGAAGTTGCCCGGCCGCCCGGCGGAACAGCCGACTGATCAAGTCGGTTGCCCGCCGGGCGGCTTCACCCCAAGGAGCGACGTCGCTGTCGCCCCGGACTGCTTGGGTCCTCCACTCCTGCCGATCCACTCGTGTCGACCAGACATCCGGGTACGGCGGCAGGACTCGGCGTCCGCCCGGACCGCCCCGCCGTGGTGGCGGGGGCTTGTCGTCTCCCGGATCTTCACCCATGGCAGGGCGGATTTCTGGCTGACCGCGCCGATTTGTACTGGTTCGTGCCGATGGCCTGTTCGGGTGGATACCGACGGCGCTGCGGCAGGTTTTCCTGTGGCCGCACGTCCCCCACCTGGGGCGGAGCAGTAGTCAGGGGCGGGTCGGCCGGTGCGATGTGCAACTCGGCGCGACAGCCGGAACACCGCCCGGCTACGCCTTCCGGGGGGCGTCCATCGGTGTAACGGCGCCCGCCGAAAGGATGGGCGGGCCGCCTGCCGGCCGAGTGGGCGCCGGGTGCTGGGCGCGGCAGCGGTGCCCGGCCGAACTCCTCTGTCCCGGTTCCGCGTTGCGGGCCGCTGTGGCGACCGGGGCCCAACCGCCGGGCGGACGGGCCCGATGCAGGGCCCTTTGGCTGGGGCTGAACCGCTCATCGGACCAGGATCTCCGCATTTCGGGTTGGCAAAGAACCCCGATGCGCCCTGTTGTCAGGGACTGTTCACACGCAAGGATCCCCGTACGTACTGGAGAGCGCCGTGCGAACGGCGCTTCGCAGAGGGGGAGGTACCACGTGAGACGCACCGCAGTGCTCGGCTCGGCCGGCGCTCTGGCCGCGGCGACTCTCATAGCGGGCGCCATGGCTGCACCGTCGGCCACCGCCGACGGCCGCGGTCGCACCGGCCCGGAGGCGCACGGTGCGGCCGTCGCCGCCGCCCGCGCGGCGAGGGCGGGGATCGACTGGCGGGACTGTCCCGCGGACTGGGCGCTCGCCAAGCCGGTCCAGTGCGGCTGGGTGACCGTGCCGGTCGACTACGCGCACCCGGACGGCCGGACGATCAAGCTGGCGGTGGACCGCGCCGCGAGCACCGGCACCGCGTCGCAGCGGCAGGGCTCCCTCGTCTACAACCCCGGTGGCCCCGGCGGTTCGGGCATGCGCTTCCCCATCAGGACCACCACCAGGAGCGCACTCTGGGTCAACACCGCGAAGGCGTACGACTTCGTGGGCTTCGACCCCCGGGGTGTGGGCCACTCGGCACCCCTCTCGTGCGTCGACCCGCAGAAGTACGTCAGTGCTCCGAAGGCGGATCCCGTCCCGGACAGCGCCGCCGACAAGCGGGTTCAGCGCAAGCTCGCGGCGCAGTACGCGGACGGCTGCGAGAAGCGCAGCGGGGCGATGCTCCCGTACATGACCACGCCGAACACCGCTCGTGACCTGGACGTCATCAGGGCGGCGCTCGGCGAGAAGAAACTCAACTACCTGGGTGTCTCCTACGGCACCTATCTCGGCGCGGTGTACGGAACGCTCTTCCCTGGCCACGTCCGGCGGATGATCGTGGACAGCGTGGTCGACCCGGAACGATCGAACATCTGGTACCGGGCCAACCTCAATCAGGACGTCGCCTTCCAGGGCCGCTGGGGCGACTGGCAGAACTGGGTCGCCGCCAACGACGCCACGTTCCATATCGGGAAGACGGCCGGGGCCGTCGAGCAGCAGTGGGTGAAGCTGCGGGCCACGGCGAAGAAGCATCCGATCGGCGGGATCGTGGGCCCGGCCGAGTTGCTCGGGTTCTTCCAGAACGCTCCGTACTACGACTCCTCCTGGGCGCCGGTCGCCAAGGCATGGAGCCAGTATCTCGGCGGTGACCCCAAGCCGCTGATCGAGGCCGCGGGGCCCGATATGTCGGACACCGCGGGCAATATCTCGGCGGAGAACGGCACAGCCGTCTACACGGCAGTCGAGTGCGCCGATGCCAAGTGGCCGACCGACTGGCGGACATGGGACCGGGACAACACCCGGCTCAACAAGGACTACCCGTTCCTCACCTGGTCCAACGCATGGATGAACCTGCCGTGCGCCACCTGGCCCGCGAAGCAGCGGACCCCGGTGAACGTCCACAGCGGCAAGGGGCTCCCGCCTGTACTGATCGTGCAGTCGACCAGAGATGCCGCCACCCCGTACCAAGGTGCTGTGGACCTGCACAAGCGCTTCAAGGGGTCACGTCTGATCGTGGAGAAGGGCGCCGGGTCGCACGGGGTGACCGGTCTCGTCAACCCGTGCATCAACAGCCGGGTGGACAGCTATCTGCTCACCGGCAGCACCGACCGCCGCGACGTGACGTGCGGTCCGCACGCCACACCGCAGCCCTGACGGAGCCGGCTGGGGGGCTGCTCGGTCAGCGGCTCCCCAGCCAGGCGTCCTCCGCCGTGTAGTCGAAGAGGTCGAGGTGCGGGCCGTAGGTCTTCGCCATCGCGGGAAAGGCCTCCCGCCAGTCCCTGCCCCGCAGCCGGGAGGTGAGCCACTCAACGGTCGCGGGCAGGGAATCGGCGTACCCGGTCACCGGCCGGTACTCCAACTCCCGCTCGGCCGCAGACATGTCGTAGACCACGGGATGGTCCACGCTCCACGGCGTGTCACCCACCGTGGCCGGGCCGTCGATCAGCACCAACTCGCTCCGTACACCCATGGCATCGTCGACGGCCGTGCTGATCTCGGCCACTGTCGGAGCCTCGGGGTCCCCGCAGTTGAGCACGCGCGCGCCCGGCCGGAGCGCAGCCAGCCGGATCATCTCGGCCAGGTTGGAGACATGCGCCGGGTGGAAACGGCTCCGTCCGCCGTGGGCCAGGATCCGGACCGGCCGGCCGTCCAGCGCCCGCTTCACGAAGTACAGCTCACGCGGCGAGCGGCAGTGCGGGCCGTGCACGGCGCCCGCGCGCACCAGCGTCACGGGCAGCTCCCGGGCCGCCGCCAGCAGGCCCCGCTCCAGTGCGATCTTGCGGGTGCCGTACGTGGCCGGGCCGGGCTCGACCGTCCGCTGGCTCTCCGGGATCGGGACGGGATAGCGCGGGAAACCCTCCGGATCGCCCTGTGTGTCGAAACTGCGTCCCTCGGCGTCCGCGTACACCGCGCCGCTGGAGATCACCACCGCCGAGCCGATCCGGTCCGCGAGGCCGGTCAGCTGCCGGGCGTGGTCCTCTCCGTACGCGACCATGTCGACCAGCACGTCACAGCCGTCCCCGAGGGCGGCAGCCAGCTGGCCTTCGCTGTCCCGGTCGACGCGCACCGTACGCACATCGTCGGACCAGGCCTCGTCACGGCCCGCCCCGCGGGACGCGGCCCGTACCTCCCACCCGTCAGAGGCGAGCGCACGCACCGCCGCGCGCCCGATCTGCCCTGTGGCTCCCAGAACAACAACGCTTCCCATGCTCATGCAGGCGACGCTAAGGTCCGGGACGCGGCACCGACAGAGGAATCTGCTCTCGGCCGATCCGCTGTCAGCGCGGCTTCCTCGGGAACTTCTTCGCCTGCGCGGCCTTCACGTCGGCGGCGTACGCGTCGACGTACTCCTGGCCGGAGAGCCCGAGTACCGCATGCATGATCTCGTCGGTCACCGCCCGCAGCGCCACTTTCTCGTTCTCCAGGCCGGCGTAGCGGCTGAAGTCCAGCGGCTCCCCGAAGCGGATCGTGACCCGCTTGATCCTGGGCATCCGCTGCCCGGGGGGCTGGATCTCGAAGGTGCCCACCATGGCGCACGGCACCACGGGCACCCCGCCGGTGACGGCCATCACAGCGACCCCGACCTTGCCCTTGTAGAGCCTGCCGTCGTGCGAGCGGGTGCCCTCCGGGTAGATCCCCAGCAGTTCCCCCCTGCCGAGTACCCCGAGCCCTTCGCGGACCGCGGCCTTCCCTGCTTCCTTGCCCGACCGGTCCACCGGGATCTGACCGGCGCTGCGGAAGAAGGCCGCCGTCAGCCGTCCCTTGATCCCTGGCCCTGTGAAGTATTCCTGCTTCGCCAGGAAGGTAATGCGCCGGCTGAGGACGACCGGCAACAGGAAGTGGTCGGAGAACGACAGATGGTTGCCCGCGACAATGGCGCCACCCTCGTCCGGGATGTGTTCCAGCCCTTCGATCCTGGGCCGGAACAGCAGCCTCAGGAGCGGCCCGAGAACGGCGTATTTCAGGATGTAGTAGAACAAGCGCGATCCTGTCTCCCCGTAGTGCCCGTGCCGACGCACAGTAGCTGCCGGACCAGCCTGTGCGGAACCCCGCCGGTACCCGTTCGGGGCAGAGGCCCACGGCCGTACGGGTGGACCGGCGGTGTGGCGTCTTGCCACCGGGACCGATGGGCGGGTGCTCTGGCCTCACACTCTCGTGCCGCGTTCCAGGAGGTCCGGATGCGCCCCCGTTCGATGTTCGCCGCTGCGGCTCTGCTCGCCTTCGCCACGGCTGTGCCCGCGCAGGCGGCCGGTGCGCCGCCCATCCGCCCGAGCGGGCTCCTGCTCACCGTGTCGTCGCCCGCGCGCCCCGCCGACGACCGCAGCGTGCTGCTGCGGTGCGCGCCGGACGAGGACGAGACCCATCCGGAAGCCGCGGCCGCCTGCCGGGCACTCACCCGGTCCGGCGGGAGTTTCGACCGTCTCGACGGCGAGCCCCGCGCCTGCACCAGGCAGTCCGACCCGGTCAGGGCCACCGTCGCGGGGACCTGGGGCGGACGGCCCACCCACTGGGGCCGGACCTTCGCCAACGCCTGCTCGCTCGACGCGGCGACCGGACCGGTCTTCCGCTTCTGAGCTGCCGGGTCCGCGGCTCAGCCGCTGCCGCGCGAGACAACCATGCCGAGCGTCACCAGGCCCAGCACCACCCAGCCGAACCACAGCCAGCCGTTGCTGCCGAGCACCGTTGAATACCCCGTCACCGTGACCAGCGCTACCACGGTGATGACACCCATCGTTTTCACAGAACCGGGCATGGCCGCTCCTCCTCGGGGGTGGAGGGCCATCGTCGCCCGGCGGAGGCCTTCTCCGCTACTGGCCGCGCGCCTGGAGTGACGCCAGGTAGGCGTTGTAGGCGGCAAGCTCCTTGTCGCCGTTGCGGTCCTCGGCCCGGTCGGAGCGGCGCGAGATGCGCTGCTCGGAGCCGTACCACTGGAACACCAGGGCGATCAGGACCAGCACCGACGGGATCTCGCTGAACGCCCATGCGATACCGCCCGCGGCCTCCTGGTCGGAGAGCGCTTCGATACCCAGCGATACGGGCGGGTGCTTGTACACCTGCACCATCGGCTCGGTCGCCATCATCAGTGCGATGCCGAAGAACGCGTGGAAGGGCATTCCGGCGAAGAGTTCCAGCATCCGCATGATGTAGCCCGGCCGGTGCGGGCCGGGGTCGACGCCCATGATCGGCCAGAAGAAGACCAGGCCCACGAAGAGGAAGTGGACCATCATCGCGATGTGACCCGTCTTCGAACCCATCAGGAAGTCGAAGAGCGGGGTGAAGTAGAGGCCGTAGAGGCTGGCGATGAACAGCGGGATGGTGAACGCCGGGTGCGTGACGATCCGCATGAAGCGGCTCCGCAGCAGCATCAGCAGCAGCTCCCTCGGCCCCTTGCGGTTGCCGCGCCCGGCGACGGGCAGCGCGCGCAGCGCCAGCGTCACCGGTGCGCCGAGCAGCAGCAGGATGGGGGAGAGCATGCTGATGATCATGTGCTGGACCATGTGCACGCTGAACATGACCATGCCGTAGTCGTTCAGCTTGGTGCACATCGTCAGGCCGACGGTCAGTACCCCGACGGCGAAGAACGCCACCCGGTGGACAGGCCAGCTGTCACCGCGCCGGCGCAGCCGCACGACGCCCCAGCCGTACAGTGCGAGTCCCACCAGACAGCCGATCAGGAAGAACGGGTCCGCGGAGAAACCCAGCCCCCGTCCCAGCGTGAACGGCGGCAGATCCATGGTCATGCCGTGCCCGCTGTGGTCCATCCACTCACTCCTGATTCGTGCCTGATGTCCGCACCAGACTAGAACTGCCCCCGGCCGCAGCTGCGGCCGGGGGCAGTTCGTACCGTATCGGGCGAATGCGGAACGCTCAGAGGACGCACTCGGCTTCGGCGTACCGCTCGGCGGGGACGGTCTTGAGGGTTTCCACGGCCTGGGCCAGCGGCACCATCGTGATCTCGGTGCCGCGCAGTGCGGTGAGCATGCCGAACGCCCCGCGGTGCGCGGCCTCAACCGCGTGCCAGCCGAACCGGGTCGCCAGGACCCGGTCGTACGCGGTGGGGGTGCCACCGCGCTGCACATGACCCAGTATCACCGGACGGGCCTCCTTGCCGAGGCGCTCCTCCAGCTCGATCGAGAGCTGACGTGCGACACCGGCGAAACGCTCATGGCCGTACATGTCCTTGGCTCCCACGTCGAAGCTCATCGAGCCCTCGCGCGGCTTGGCGCCCTCGGCGACCACCACGATCGCGAACTTCTTCCCCGCCGAGAAGCGCCGGCCGACCAGCTCCGCCAGCTCCCCGATGTCGAAGGGGCGCTCCGGTACGACGATGGCGTGCGCACCAGCGGCCATCCCCGAGTGCAGGGCGATCCAGCCGGTGTGCCGCCCCATGACCTCCACGATCAGCACCCGCTGATGGGATTCGGCGGTGGTCTTCAGCCGGTCCAGTGCCTCGGTCGCCACCCCGACGGCCGTGTCGAAGCCGAAGGTCACATCGGTGGAGGCGATGTCGTTGTCGATGGTCTTGGGCACGCCCACGATCGGCAGCCCGGCCTCGGACAGCAGGTTCGCCGCCTTGAGTGTGCCCTCACCCCCGATCGGGATGATCGCGTCGAGCCCCAGGTCAGCGACGTGGCCCCTGGCCCGCTCCACGCCGTCACGCAGGTGCGCGGGCTGCACCCGGGACGAGCCGAGGATCGTGCCGCCGCGTGCCAGAATGCCGCCCACCGCGTCGAGGTCGAGCTTGCGGTAGTCACACTCGAGCAGGCCTTTCCACCCGTCGTGGAAGCCGATGACCTCGTCGCCGTGGTCGACGACGGCGCGGTGAACGACCGAGCGGATGACGGCGTTCAGGCCGGGGCAGTCGCCGCCGGAGGTGAGCACACCAATTCGCATTGCCCGACTTACCTTTGCAACGTGGGCCTGTGACCGGACCACGTCGTCCGGGCTGGATCCCCGTCACCCTACCGGCGCGGGGCGATGGAGACGTAGCGGGCGTCCGCCTGCTGGACGCCCGCTCAGATGTACGTTTCGGGCCTCATGCGGGCTGTGTCGCCACGGCGATCCGTTCGGCGCGCAGCGCCTCGTACCAGCGGTCGTCGGTCGGAGGCAGCGCGTTGACGTCCAGGGCCAGTTTGAGCAGCAGATCGGCGATCTGCGGATTGCGGGCCAGCACCGGGCCGTGCATGTACGTACCGAAGACGGTGTCGTTGTACGCCCCCTCGGTCCCGTCGCCGGTCCCGTTGCCCCGGCCGAGCTGAACCCGAGCGAACGGACGGGCCGTCGGTCCGAGATGGGTGATGCCCTGGTGGTTCTCGAAACCCGTCAGCGGCGGCAGGCCGAGCCGCTGGTCGATGTCGCCGTACACGTCGCCGACGCAGCGGTCGCCCTCGCCGCGTGTCGAGATCACGTCGAGGAGCCCCAGACCCGGCTCGCGCTCGCCGAGGTCGTTGATGAACTCGTGGCCGAGGATCTGGTACCCGGCGCAGACCGAGAAGATGATCGCTCCGTTGGAGGCCGCTCTGCTGAGGCCGCCGTCCCTGCGCAGCCGCTCGGACGCCAGCCGCTGCGGGCGGTCCTCGCCGCCGCCGATCAGATAGATGTCGCCGGATGTCGGCACGGGCTGGTCGCTGCGCACGTCGATACGGGTCACGTCGAGGCCGCGCTGGCGGGCCCGGCGCTCGACCACCAGGGCGTTGCCCTGGTCGCCGTATGTGCTCAGCAGGTCCGGGTAGACCCACACCAGTCGCAGGCTGTTGTCGCTCATCATCGTTTCCTCTGAGGTCAGTTGCCGACGCGGCGGCGCACGTCCTGGAACGCGGTGTAGTTGGCGATCAGTTCGATCCGTCCGGGCGGCGCGTACTGGACAGCCTCGTCGACGGTCTCGCAGACGCGGAACTGGAGACCGGCCACTTCCAGGCGGACCGCGAGGTCCAGCTTGCGGTCGCCGATCACGAAGATGGGGTGGCCCGCCAGCCGGGTGTAGTCGACGTCCCAGAGCCAGGAAGTGTCGGTGCCGTCGGCGCCCCGGGCGTTGACGGCGAGGATCACCGGTGTGGGCGGCGGGTCGATCAGGGAGAACGTCTCCAGCCAGCCCGCCGGGTTCTTGGCCAGCAGCAGGCGCACTTCGCGGTTGAGGTACGAGACGACGTCGTACCGGCCGGCGACGGCCTGAACGCCGTACATCCGTTCCAGGGCGACCTGTGGCGGCACGCCGAAGGTCGCGGCGACGGCCGCGGAGGTGGTCGCGTTCGCCTTGTTCGCCCGGCCCGGCAGCTGGAGGTGGATGGGCCAGGCGGAGCCGTGCGGGTCGACCACATAGTCGCCGGAGAGCGCCCAGCTGGGCGCCGGACGGCGGAAACCGCAGTCGCCGCAGAACCACTCGTCGTTCGGCCACTGGAGCACACCGCCGCAGGACGGGCACGACCAGGCGTCGTCCTTCCACTCCTGGCCGGCCGCGACCCAGACCACGGTGGGGGAGGACGAGGCGGCCCACACGACGAGCGGGTCATCGGCGTTGGCGATGACGACGGCCTTCGTACCGGCCAGTCCCTCGCGCCACTTCTCCGCCAGCATGCGGGTCTCGCCGGCCCGGTCGAGCTGGTCGCGGGAGAGGTTGAGCAGGGCGATCGCCTTGGGTGTGGTGTCGCGTGCGACCCCGGCGAGGTACTTCTCGTCGACCTCGATCACGCCGAAGCGCGAGTCGGAACCGCCGGCCAGGGCGGAGGTGATACCCGCGGGCATGTTGGCCCCCAGGGCGTTCGACACGACGGGGCCGGCGGCCCGCAGCGCCTCGGCGATGAGGCGGGTCGTGGTCGTCTTGCCGTTCGTCGCCGAGACCAGGATCACGTCCAGGTGCTGGGCGAGACGCCCGAGCAGGTCCGGGTCGAGCCTCAGCGCCACCTTGCCGCCGATCACCGACCCGCTGCCGCGCCCCGCGGCGCGCGATACCGCTGCCGCGGCCCTGCCTGCCGTCACGGCCAGCTTGGCCCGCGGCGACAGCGGCTCCGTGTTGCCGTCCATCGTCCTAGATCCTCCTTGCGTCGGCGCGGAGCTCAGCCTATCGAGATCCGGCCGTGCGCCCGACCTCGGCACCGCCGGGGCGGGGCTGTTGCGGCGGGAACGTACCCTTGCCGCCATGCGAAACCGCCCGATCCCCGGCAGTTCCGGAGCCGTGCGGACGATGAGTCCGTACGGCGATCCCGTGCTGCACGCGCCCTGTGAGCCCGTGGCGGGCTTCGACGCGTCGCTCGCCCGGCTCGTCGAGGACATGTTCGCGACGATGTACGCGGCGCGGGGTGTCGGCCTCGCGGCGAATCAGATCGGTGTCGGGCTGCGGGTGTTCGTGTACGACTGCCCCGACGACGAGGACGTCCGCCACCTCGGGCACCTCGTCAACCCCCGGCTGCTGGAGACCGGCGGTGTCACCGTGCGGGGCGCCGAGGGCTGCCTCTCACTGCCGGGTATCGAGGCGGGCACCCCGCGCCTCGACCACGCCGTCGTCCAGGGCTTCACGGTGACCGGAGCCCCGGTCACCGTGAGCGGTACGGGATTCTTCGCGCGCTGCCTCCAGCACGAGTGCGACCACCTCGACGGCCTGATGTACACGGACCGGCTCTCCGGCCGGCGCCGCGGCCGCGCGCTCCGGGCCGCCCGCAAGGCCGGGCTGATTCCCTAGCTGCTGTCCGGCACTCCGCCGCGGAGGCCGGCCGGCCGCTGCGGCCGGTTGTTCAGAAACCCGGTCCCCCCGCGCGGTCGGTGGCCACGGAGAGCCTGCCCCACAGGAGATCGGCGAGACTGCTGACCAACTGCGCCCGGGAGCAGGGCCGTTCGCCGAGCCACCAGTCGCCCGCCGCGTGCATCATCCCGACGATCCCGTGGCCCCAGACCCGGGCCAGCTGCTCGCTGTCCGGCCCGAGGTCGACCCGTTCGGCGATCACCTTGGCCAGTTCCTCGCCCAGCCTGCGCAGCAGTGGGGCCGAGTGCAGCCCTACGTCGAAGGCCTGCTCGGGCTGCTGACCGGCGTCGGCTGGATGCATCAGGAAGCGGTAGACCTGCGGTCTGGCCTCGATCGCCGCGAGATAGGTGTCCAGCGTGGCCTCGACCCGCTCGCGCCGCCCGGCCGGAGCGTCCAGTGCGGCGCGCAGTGCGCTGAGCAGTGCGTCGGTGTGGCGTTTGGCGAGAGCGCGGTAGAGGCCGCCCTTGTCGCCGAAGTGCCGGTAGAGGATGGGCTTGGTGATGCCCGCCTCGGCGGCGATGGCGTTCATGGACGCTTTCGGGCCGTCCCGCAGGACGACCCGGTCGGCGGCCTCCAGCAGTTCGCGGCGGCGGCTGTGTGCCGAGCGCTGCTGTGTGACCTGTGTGGTCCCCATAGGTACCTCTTCCCCGCCCTGCGATCCTGGCTCTGTGACGCGGACCGTGCCGCGTCCGCTGATTGATCCGTGCCCCCGCCGAAACGTAACACCCGGCCGGGGGGCCACGTCGGGGGCGACCGCGGAGGTTGACAGGGGCTACTTGCCAGTAACAGACTGCGGTTACCGCAAGTAACAAGTCAATGGAACGCAGTGCTGGAGGGGACATGGCCGAGTTCACGCTCGAACTCAACGATGACCAGAAGGAGGTCCGCGACTGGATCCACGGGTTCGCAGCGGACGTCATCCGCCCGGCTGCCGCCGAGTGGGACGAGCGTGAGGAGACGCCCTGGCCGGTGATCCAGGAGGCGGCCAAGGTCGGCATCTACTCACTCGACTTCTACGCCCAGCAGTTCTTCGACCCGACGGGTCTCGGCATCCCCGTGGCCATGGAGGAGCTCTTCTGGGGTGACGCCGGGATCGCCCTCTCGATCGTCGGTACCGGTCTGGCCGCCGTCGGCGTCCTCGCCAACGGCACCGAGGAACAGATCGGCACCTGGATTCCGCAGATGTACGGCGACGCGGCCGACGTCAAGGTCGCGGCCTTCTGCTCGTCCGAGCCCGACGCCGGTTCGGACGTAGCGGCGATGCGTACCCGCGCCGTGTACGACGAGGTCAAGGACGAGTGGGTGCTCAACGGCACCAAGACGTGGGCGACGAACGGCGGCATAGCCAACGTCCACGTCGTGGTCGCCGTCGTCGACCCCGAGGCCGGCTCCAAGGGGCACGCCTCGTTCATCGTGCCGCCGGGAACGCCGGGCCTCTCGCAGGGGCAGAAGTTCAAGAAGCACGGCATCCGCGCCTCCCACACGGCGGAGGTCGTCCTGGAGGACGTCCGGGTGCCCGGCAACTGCCTGCTCGGCGGCAAGGAGAAGCTGGACGAGCGGCTGGCCCGCGCCAGGGAACGCGCGAAGCAGGGCGGCGGCGTGGGGGCACCTCCCGCCGAAGGCAGGGGGAGGGTGAAGAACGCGGCGATGGCGACCTTCGAGGCCTCCCGGCCCGCGGTCGGCGCCATGGCGGTCGGTACCGCCCGCGCCGCATACGAGGTCGCGCTGGACTACGCGAAGACCCGCAGCCAGTTCGGCCGCCCCATCATCGACAACCAGGGCGTCGCCTTCCAGCTCGCCGACATGCGGACGCAGATCGACGCGGCGCGGCTGCTGGTCTGGCGTGCCTCGTGGATGGCCGCCGCGAACAAGCCGTTCACCGCGGCAGAGGGCTCCATGTCGAAGCTGTACGCGAGTGAGACGGCCAAGAAGGTCACGGCCCAGGCCGTCCAGATCCTGGGGGGCAACGGATTCACCCGTGAGTACCCGGTCGAGCGGATGCACCGCGACGCCGCGATCTACACCATCTTCGAAGGCACCAGCGAGATCCAGCGCCTGGTGATCGCGCGGACCCTGTCGGGCATGCAGATCCGCTGACCGGCCGGGCACCCCGGCCGGACACGGGAAAAGGCCTGCGGAGGCATCCTCCGCAGGCCTTTTCCGTACGGTCTCAGGCGGGCAGCTGCGCCTCGATCGCCGCCACTACCTCCGGCGCCTCCGGCTCGGTACGGGGGCGGATGCGGGAGACGACCTCGCCCGCCGGGGAGATCAGGAACTTCTCGAAGTTCCACTGGACGTCCCCGGCCTCGCCGGCCTCGTCGGCCACCTGCGTCAGCTCCGCGTACAGCGGATGCCGTC
The DNA here is from genome assembly GCF_045161865.1 of Streptomyces sp. NBC_00859. Taxonomy (NCBI): domain Bacteria; kingdom Bacillati; phylum Actinomycetota; class Actinomycetes; order Kitasatosporales; family Streptomycetaceae; genus Streptomyces; species Streptomyces sp. NBC_00859. The sequence continues at coordinate 7,106,326 of NZ_CP108826.1, forward strand.
CGGCGCCGTTGACATCGGTCTTCTCCAGCATCGGGAACGTCACGCCATACGTGGCCGAGCAGAAGGTCTGGATCTCCTCGGCGCTGCCGGGCTCCTGCCCCGCGAACTGGTTGCAGGGCACGCCGATGACAGCGAAGCCGCGCTCGCCGTACTGCTGCTGCAGCTTTTCGAGACCGGCGTACTGCGGAGTGAGACCGCACTTGGAGGCCACGTTCACCAGCAGCACCGCCTTGCCCCGGTAGTCGGCCAGAGAGGTGGCGTCGCCGGTCAGGGTGCGCAGCGGGATGTCGTACAGGTTCATCGGCAGCTCCTGTCGTAGGTCAGTGGCACCCACTGTTCCAGAGACCCGCGGACGCCCGGCCGACGGCCCCGCCGGCAGCCCTTCCGCGCCTCAGGCCCGCCCGCTCTGCTTGCGTGCCCGTCGTCGGCCGACCAGGAGCGCGCAGGCCAGAGCGGCTGCGGACAGAGCGCCGGTGACAGCGAGTGCCGCCCGTCCCGAGAACGCGATGCGCGCGGCCTGCGACGCGGCGACCGGGGGTGTGTGCCCGGCGGGCACCGGGCTGGCGGCGGGGTCCGTCGGCCGCGCCCGGGGCAGGCCGGGCAGCACCCCCACGGGCGACGCCGTGGGCGCAGCGGAGAACCCCCAGTCCAGCAGCGACCTGGTCTCGGTGTAGGCGTCGTTCGGCTGCCCGGCCTGCGGGTTCATGACGGTCACCAGGAGGGTGCGGCCGTTGCGCCGGGCCGCGGTGACCAAGGTGTTGCCCGCCTCCGTCGTGTACCCGTTCTTCACCCCGAGCAGGCCGGGGTACCGGACAACACCATGGGACCCCACGAGCAGCCGGTTGGTGTTCTGGATGCCGAACGCGCCGGGGCCGCCGACGGCCGGGAAGCGGGCCCTCCTGGTCGAGGCGAACTGACGGAACTCCGGATTCTGCAGCCCCGCACGGGCGATCACGGACAGGTCGTACGCGGAGGAGTGCTGCCCGGGGGTGTCGTATCCGTCGGCGGATTTGACGACGGTGTCCTGCACCCCGATGCGTCGGGCGGCGGCCCGCATGTCCCGGAGGGTGGCCGGTACCCCGCCGTTCATCATCGCCAGGGTGTGCACCGCGTCGTTGCCCGACGCCAGGAACACGCCGCGCCACAGATCGGCCACCGTGTACCGGGTGCCCTCCTTGACGCCGACCATGCTGCTCCCCGGCTGGAGCCCCGAGAGGTCGGTGCCGGCCGCCCGGTGCACCTCCTGCGGCGGGAATTTCGGCAACAGGGCCAGGGCGAAGAGCGTCTTGAGCGTGCTGGCCGGCGGCAGTGGCCGGTGCGCGTCCTTGGCCGCGAGCACCCGGCCGGTCCGCAGGTCGGTCACCATCCACGACAGGGCCGTCGCCGCGGGCAGCTTGGGAGCACCGGGGGAGACCTGGACGCCGGTGCGGTACAGGGCGGACTGCCCGCTGTGCGCACCCGGTTCCGGCACGGGCCGGCCGTCGGCCCGAGCGGACGGCGAGAGGGAGGCGAGAACCAGCGCGGGCAGGGAAACGGCCAGGGCCGCACGGATCCTGACAGAACACCACATCGCTTGTGACATGATCACACCGTAGGAGAAGTCCGGCAGGGCCGCTCCGTGGCTTAGCCCGACCGGACCCCCTCCGCGCTGTGGTGTGCCGCGCCCCCTGTCAGCCGCCGAGCTTGCGGAACAGACCCTCCTGGACGACCGACACCAGCAGATTCCCCTCACGGTCGAAGATGCGGCCACGGGCCAGCCCGCGGCCGCCGGTCGCGATGGGGGACTCCTGGTCGTAGAGGAACCACTCGTCCGTACGGAACGGGCGGTGGAACCACATGGCGTGGTCCAGTGACGCCATGTCGAAACCGCGCGGCCCCCACAGGGGCTCGACCGGGATACGGACCGCGTCCAGCAGCGTCATGTCACTGGCGTAGGTGAGCGCGCAGGTATGGATGAGCTGGTCGTCGCCGAGCGGGCCGACCGCACGCATCCACACCGCGCTGTGCGGATCGGCCCCCTTGATCTCTTCGGGCGTCCAGCGCAGCCGGTCCACGTACCGGATGTCGAAGGGCTGTCTGCGGGCCATCCGCTCCAGCGCCTCGGGCAGCTCGCCCAGGTGCCGGCGGATCTCCTCGGTGACCGTGGGCAGCGACTCCGGGTCCGGTACCTGCCGGGCCGGCGTCTGATGCTCGAAGCTGCCCTCCTCCGGCCGGTGGAAGGACGCGGTGAGGTTGAAGATGGTGCGTCCCTGCTGGACGGCGGTCACCCGGCGGGTGGTGAACGAGCGGCCGTCCCTGACCCGTTCGACCTGGTAGACGATCGGCACCCCCGGCCGGCCCGGACGCAGGAAGTACGCGTGCAGCGAGTGGACGGGCCGCTCGCCGTCGGTCGTGCGGCCGGCCGCTACCAGTGCCTGCCCGGCGACCTGCCCGCCGAAGACCCGCTGCAGGGACTCGTGCGGGCTGCGGCCGCGGAAGATGTCGACCTCGATCTGCTCCAGGTCGAGCAGGTCGATCAGCTTCTCGGTGGGGTTCGTCATGTGGTGCCCTCCCAGGTCACAGTGGCCGCCCGGTTCACAGCTGGCCGACAGCGGTGATCCGGACGACCGCCCGCCCCTCCTCGTCGGAGGCCGCGAGATCCACCTCCGCGCTGATGCCCCAGTCGTGGTCGCCGTTCGGGTCGGCGAAGATCTGCCGCACGCGCCACAGCCCGCGCGAGGTGTGCTCGTCGTCCGCTTCGATGATCAGCAGCTTGGGGCCGCGCGCGTCCGGGCCCGTGCCCAGGTCGTCGTACTCGTCCCAGTAGGCGTCCATCGCATCGCCCCAGGCGTCCTCGTCCCACCCCGCGTCGCCGTCCAGTTCGCCGAGCGCGGCCACATTGTCCAGCGCCGCGAGCTCCACCCGGCGGAACATGGCATTGCGCACCAGCACCCGGAAGGCGCGGGCGTTGGCGGTGACCGGCTTGACCTGGTCGGCCCGTTCGGCGGCCTGCTCCGCGGTCTCCACCTCGGGGTTGGCGAGCTGCTCCCACTCGTCCAGCAGGCTGGAGTCCACCTGGCGGACCAGCTCGCCCAGCCACGCGATGAGGTCCTGGAGGTCCTCGGACTTCAGGTCGTCAGGGATGGTGTGGTCGAGTGCCTTGTACGCGCCCGCGAGATAGCGCAGCACGATGCCCTCGGTGCGGGCGAGCTCGTACTGCGAGGTGAACTCGGTGAAGGTCATGGCGCGTTCGTACATGTCGCGGATGACCGACTTCGGCGACACCGGGTGGTCGCCGACCCACGGATGACTCGTGCGGTAGACGTTGTACGCGTGCACGAGAAGCTCTTCGAGCGGCTTGGGGTAGGTGACCTCCTGGAGCCGTTCCATGCGCTCCTCGTACTCCATCCCGTCGGCCTTCATCTGCCCGATCGCCTCACCGCGCGCCTTGTTCTGCTGGGCGGCGAGGATCTGGCGCGGGTCGTCCAGCGTCGACTCGACCACCGAGACCATGTCCAGGGCGTAAGAGGGGGACTCGGCGTCCAGCAGGTCGAACGCGGCCAGCGCGAAGGTGGACAGCGGCTGGTTGAGCGCGAAGTCCTGCTGGAGGTCGACCGTGAGCCGGATGATGCGGCCCTCGGCGTCCGGGGTGTCCAGCTGCTCCACGACATCGCCGTCCAGCAGCGAGCGGTAGATCGCGATGGCGCGGCGGATGTGCCGCAGCTGCGCCTTGCGGGGCTCGTGGTTGTCCTCCAGGAGGTGCCGCATCGCGTTGAAGGCGTTGCCCGGCCGCGCGATCACCGAGAGCAGCATGGTGTGGGTGACCCGGAACCGTGAGGTCAGCGGCTCCGGATCGGCGCCGATGAGACGCTCGAAGGTGGTGTCGCTCCAGGCGATGAAGCCGTCCGGGGCCTTCTTGCGGACCACTTTGCGGCGCTTCTTCGGGTCGTCGCCCGCCTTGGTGAGCGCCTTCTCGTTCTCGACGACGTGCTCGGGGGCCTGGGCGACGACGAAACCGGCGGTGTCGAACCCGGCCCGGCCCGCGCGGCCCGCGATCTGGTGGAACTCCCGGGCGCGGAGCGTGCGGACACGCGTCCCGTCGTACTTCGTCAGCGCGGTGAACAGCACAGTGCGGATGGGGACGTTGACGCCCACGCCCAGTGTGTCGGTACCGCAGATGACCTTCAGCAGGCCCGCCTGGGCCAGCTTCTCGACCAGCCGGCGGTACTTGGGGAGCATGCCCGCGTGGTGAACGCCGATGCCGTGGCGCACGTAGCGCGAGAGGTTCTGGCCGAACTTGGTGGTGAAGCGGAAGTTGCCGATGAGATCGGCGATCCTGTCCTTCTCCTCGCGGCTGCACATGTTGATGCTCATCAGCGACTGTGCGCGCTCGACCGCGGCGGCCTGGGTGAAGTGCACGATGTAGACGGGCGACTGCTTGGTTTCGAGCAGCTCGGTCAGCGTCTCGGTGATCGGAGTCAGCCGGTACTCGTACGAGAGCGGGACCGGACGGCTCGCGGAGCGGACCACGGAGGTCGGCAGCCCGGTGCGCCGGGTCAGGTCCTCCTCGAACCGGGAGACGTCACCGAGCGTCGCGGACATCAGGATGAACTGCGCCTGTGGCAGTTCGAGGATCGGGATCTGCCACGCCCAGCCCCGGTCGGGCTCCGCGTAGAAGTGGAACTCGTCCATCACGACCTGGCCGATGTCGGCGTACTTGCCGTCGCGCAGCGCGATCGAGGCCAGCACCTCCGCAGTGCAGCAGATGACCGGGGCGTCCGCGTTCACCGACGCGTCACCGGTGAGCATCCCGACGTTCTCGGTGCCGAAGAGCTTGCACAGGTCGAAGAACTTCTCCGAGACGAGGGCCTTGATCGGCGCGGTGTAGAACGTGACCTTGTCCTGAGCCAGCGCGGTGAAGTGCGCGGCGGCCGCCACCAGGCTCTTTCCCGAACCGGTGGGGGTCGAAAGGATCACATTGGCTCCGGAGACCACCTCGATCAGCGCCTCCTCCTGAGCCGGATAGAGCGTGATGCCCTGACCCTCCGCCCACGACGAGAAAGCCTCGAAGAGTGCGTCGGGATCGGCGGTCGTGGGGAGCTGATCGATAAGGGTCACGCCTCCATCTTGCCTGCCTTCCCGGCTCAAGGGGGAACCGGCTGTCCGCGGGAAGATCATGAGCGATACGCTTCCCTCTCGAACGGTGCTCAACTGGGCTCAGCACAACGGAAAACGGGGCGGAACGAACCATGATGGGACCCGCGCACTCGCTGTCAGGAGCAGCAGCCTGGCTGGGGGTGGGGGCGGCGGCGACGGCGTACGGGCATCCGATGCCGTGGCCGGTCCTCGTGGTCGGAGCGCTGATCAGCGCCGGGGCGGCGCTGGCACCGGATCTGGATCACAAGGCCGCGACGATCTCCACGGCGTTCGGCCCGCTGTCCCACGGACTGTGCGCCGTCGTGGACGCGCTGGCGGGCGTCGTCTACAAGGCGACGCGAGGCAAGGGCGACCCCCGCAAGGCGGGCGGGCACCGGACGCTGACACACACCTGGCTGTGGGCGGTCCTGCTGGGCGCCGGGGCCTCCGCCCTGGCGATCTACTGCGGTCGCTGGGCGGTCCTCGGCATCCTCTTCGTCCACGTGGTGCTCGCCATCGAGGGACTGCTCTGGCGGGCCGCGCGCCCGTCCAGCAGCACCGTGCTCGTCTGGCTGCTCGGCGCCGCGGGCGCGTGGATCCTGGCCGGGATCCTGGACCAGCCGGGCAACGGCTCGGACTGGCTCTTCACCGAGCCGGGCCAGAACTACATGTGGCTGGGGCTTCCGGTCGTTCTGGGCGCCCTGATCCACGACATCGGCGACGCCATCACGGTCTCGGGCTGCCCGATCTTCTGGCCGATACCGCTCGGCCGCAAGCACTGGCGCCATGTGGGCCCGCCCAAGTTCATGCGGTTCCGGGCGGGCAGCTGGGTGGAGCTCAAGGTGCTGATGCCGGTGTTCATGGTGGCGGGCGGGGTCAGCTGCGCGGTAGCGCTCGGGGTCATCTGAGCGAGCCGGGAGCGGCGCCGCCCCCGGCTCCTGCTCTCACCCGTGCCAGGTGCGCCACAGCGCCGCGTACGCCCCGTCCGCCGCGACCAGCTCGTCATGGCTGCCCAGCTCACTGACACGGCCCTCCTCGACCACGGCGATCACATCCGCGTCGTGCGCCGTGTGCAGCCGGTGCGCGATCGCAACCACCGTGCGCCCTTCGAGCACCCGGGCCAGCGAGCGCTCCAGGTGCCGGGCCGCCCGCGGGTCGAGCAGCGACGTCGCCTCGTCGAGTACCAGGGTGTGCGGATCGGCGAGCACCAGCCGGGCCAGCGCGATCTGCTGTGCCTGCGCGGGAGTGAGTGCCAGTCCGCCCGAACCGACCTCGGTGTCCAGCGCCCCGTCCAGGGCGCGGGCCCATCCGTCCGCGTCGACCGAGCCGAGCGCCGCCCACAGCTCGGCGTCATCCGCGCCCGCCCTGGCCAGCAGCAGGTTGTCGCGCAGCGAACCCACGAAGACGTGGTGCTCCTGATTGACCAGCGCGACATGCTCCCGTACCCGCTCCGCGGGCATTCCGGAGAGTTCCGCGCCACCCAGGGTGACCGTGCCGGTACGAGGTGCGTAGATCCCCGCGAGCAGCCGCCCCAGCGTGGACTTGCCGGCGCCGGACGGTCCGACCAGTGCCATCCGGGTGCCCGGCGCGACGTCCAGGGTCACCCGGTGCAGTACGTCGACCCCCTCGCGGTAGCCGAAGCGCACCGCGTCGGCGCGCACCGTACGTCCGTCCGGACCGGCTTCCCCGTCGCCCGAGTCCGGCTCGATCTCGCGTACTCCGACGAGCCTGGCCAGCGACACCTGGGCGACTTGAAGCTCGTCGTACCACCTGAGGATGAGCCCCACCGGATCGACCATCATCTGAGCGAGCAGCGCCCCCGTGGTGAGCCGGCCGACGCTGATCCAGCCCTGGAGCACGAACACCCCGCCGAGCATCAGCACCGCGCCGAGGATGGTCACGTACGTGGCGTTGATGACAGGGAAGAGGACCGACCGCAGCCACAGTGTGTACCGCTCCCAGCTGGTCCACTCCTTCACGCGGCGTTCGGACAGCGCCACCCGGCGCGCGCCGAGGCGGTGCGCCTCGATGGTCCGCCCGGCGTCCACGGTCTCGGCGAGCATCGCGGCGACCGCCGCGTATCCGGCGGCCTCCGAACGGTAGGCGGACGGCGCCCGCTTGAAGTACCACCGGCACCCGGCGATCAGCACCGGCAGCGCGATCAGCACGGACAGGGCGAGCGGCGGCGCGGTGACGGTCAGCGCACCGATCAGCAGTCCCGCCCACACCACACCGATCGCCAGTTGGGGCACCGCTTCGCGCATCGCGTTCGCGAGCCGGTCGATATCGGTGGTGATGCGCGAGAGCAGGTCACCTGTGCCCGCCCGTTCCAGTACCCCGGGCGGCAGTGCGACGGAGCGTACGAGGAAGTCCTCGCGCAGGTCGGCAAGCATCTGCTCGCCGAGCATCGCACCGCGCAGACCGGTCAGCCGTACGAAGCAGGCCTGGACGGCCAGTGCCACGGCGAACACCGCCGCGACGCGCCCCAGATGCAGATCGGGGTTCCCGTCCGACAGGTCCTCGACGAGACCACCCAGCAGATAGGGGCCGGCCAGCGAGGCGATCACGGCGATCGCGTTGGCCCCGATGAGCACGGCGAAAGCACGCCGGTGGCGGCGCAGCAGCTCGCGTACATAACTCCGGACGGTCGCGGGTGTGCCGACGGGAAGGGTCGCCGCCGTCTGCGGTGCGGCCGGGTCGTGGGACGGTGGCGCGAGGCCGATCATGCCGACTCCTCGATATCTGCGAAAGCCTGCTCGGTGGGTGGACCGGGCCGGTCCGCCCGGCCGTCCGGTGCCGGCCCGGACACCACTGGTGCGGCGGGCCCCGGCAGCCCGTCACCCGCATCGTCGGAGCGCCGGGTGACGACCGCGCGGTACCGCTCGTCGCCGTGCAGCAGTTCGCGGTGCGGACCGGCGGCGGCGACCACGCCCCCGTGCACGAAGACCACCCGGTCGGCGTGGTCGAGCAGCAGGGGAGACGAGGCGAAGACCACGGTCGTACGACCCGCGCGCAGCTCCTTCACGCTCCGGGCGACCCGCGCCTCGGTGTGTGAGTCGACTGCCGACGTCGGCTCGTCCAGCACCAGTACCTCCGGGTCGGTCACCAGTGAACGCGCCAGTGCCAGCCGCTGCCGCTGGCCGCCGGAGAGTGAGCGTCCGCGCTCGGTGACCTTGGTCAGCATGGGATCACCGCCCGGCTCGACGGCAGCCTGGGCCAGCGCCTGCAGGACGTCTGCGCACTGTGCCGCCTCCAGCGCTTCCCCGGCCGGCACCTGGCCGGACGACGGGACGTCGAGGAGCTCGCTGAGTGTGCCGGACAGCAGTACCGGGTCCTTGTCCTGGACCAGGACGGCAGTACGGGACGTCTCCAGCGGCAGTGCGTCGAGTGGGACCCCGCCGAGCAGGACCGACGGCAGCCGCTCCGCGTCCTGCACGGCCGTGGCATGCCCGCCGAGACGCTCGGCCAGTACGCCCGCGGCGTCCGGGTCACCGCACACCACGGCGGTGAACTCACCGGCCGGTGCGAGCATTCCGGTCACCGGGTCGTAGAGATCACCGCTCGGCACCACCCCGGACGCCGCCCGGCCGTCCGGGCCGCAGCCGGTCCTGTCCTCGCAGGAGGAGCGCTGCAGCGCCAGGACCCGCGCCGCACGCTTCGCCGACGGCCGGGAGAAGGAGTACGCCATGGCGATCTCCTGGAAGTGCCGCAACGGGAAGAGGAGCAGCGTCACCGCGCTGTACACGGTGACGAGCTGACCGACCTCGATCCGTCCTTCGGAGGCCAGCCGGGCGCCGTAACAGACCACCGCGATGAGCAGCAGCCCCGGCAGCAGGACCTGGATTCCCGAGATCAGCGCCCACATACGGGCGCTGCGCACGGCGGCCCGGCGCACTTCCTGCGAGGCGCCGCGGTAGCGGCTGAGGAAGAGCTCCTCGCCGCCGATGCCACGCAGTACCCGAAGACCCGCGACGGTGTCGGCGGCCAGCTCGGTGGCGCGGCCGGCCTTGTCCCGCTGGACGTCGGCCCGCGCGGTGGCACTGGAGAGCAACGGCAGCACGGCCAGGGCCAGTACGGGCATGGCGAGGGCCACCACGATGCCGAGCGAGGGCAGATACAGCAGCAGACCGGCACAGATGATGACCAGCACCGTCGCCGCGGCGAGGAATCGCGAGAGCGCCTCCACGAACCAGCCGATCTTCTCCACGTCGCCGGTCGACACCGCCACGACCTCACCCGCGGCGACCCGCGTGGTCAGCGCCGAACCCAGCTCGGCGGTCTTCCTGGCGAGCAGTTGCTGCACGCGGGCCGCAGCGGTGATCCAGTTGGTGACCGCTGTCCGGTGGAGCATCGTGTCGCCCACCGCGATCACCGCGCCGAGCAGCATGATCAGTCCGCCGGAGAGCGCCAGGCGCGCGCCGGAGCGTTCCACCACCGACTGGACCGCGAAGCCGACCGCGAGCGGCAGTGCGGCGATTCCGCACTGGTGCAGCAGTCCCCAGGCGAGCGACCTGCACTGGCCCCCGAGCTGATTCCGGCCGAGCCAGTACAGGAAACGGGGACCTGACCTGACGTCGGGATCGCCTGGATCTGGATAGGGAAGATCGCGAATCTGCATGGCGTCCCAGAAGTCGTTGAGGGGATCAAACCGTGCAAGGTTCGCGCTGCACCACGGGTCGGGGCAATTGATTTTCCGCCCAGTGGTACGGAACAGGACGAAAACCCGTCAACCGTGCTGGGGGGCGCCGGGTTCCGGGCGGGTCGCCCGCTCCAGCTCCAGCAGGACGGAGTAGTAACCGCGGCCCGTAGCACGGTCCATACCCACCTCGCACATCCGGTTCGCCGACAGGTGCGCGTCGAAGTCCCTGGCCGTGACCTCGGCTGCTTCCGGTGCCGTCGCTGCGGCGGTGAGCTCCTTGTGGAGCATCCCGCGGTCCCCGGCGAAGGCGCAGCAGCCGAGGTCCTGGGGGACCACGACCTCATCGGCGCAGGCCGCGGCGACGGTCCTCAACTGCTCCTCGTCGCCGAGGTGTCGCATGGAGCAGGTGGGGTGGAGCACGGCGGATCCGGTCCTGCGCAGCACGGTGAGTCGGGGGAGCAGCTCATCGGCGGCCCACACGACCGAGTCGACGATCCTCAGCTCGCTGTGCAGTGCACGGTTGTCGCCGGTGAGATACGGGACCACCTCGTGTGCGATGCCCAGAGTGCAGGATGACGCGTCCACGATCAGCGGATACTTGCCGCCGCCGGTCCATCCCCAGGCAGCCTCGACGATGCGGTTGGCCATCACGGCGCCGGCCTCCTCGTACCCCTTGGAGTGCCAGATCGTCGCGCAGCAGGTCCCCGCCACATCGTCCGGAATCCACACGGGGCGTCCGGCCCGCCCGGCGAGCGTCACGACGGCCCGGGGGAGTGAGGGCCCCTGGAACCCGGCCGGTTCACCGAAGATCCGGTTGACGCAGGCCGGGTAGTAGACGGCGGTCGCACCCCGCCGGGAGGTGCGCGGGAGCCTGCGGGCGGCGGCTCCCGGGATTTCCGGCAGCCACTCCGGCACCAGGTCCTGACGGACCGCCTTGCGTGCGAGACCGGTGACGGACGCCAGCAGCCGGTCGCTGATCCGGTCCGCCGCGCCGACCGCGAGCCGCGCCGCCGCCTCGACCGTTCTGAAGTTCCGCGCGGTCAGTGCGGCCATCCGCTCTTCGCGCGGGGTGTGCCGCCGGTGCCGGAAGTCCTTCATCATCGCGCCGGTGTCGATCCCCACCGGGCAGGCGAGCTTACAGGTGGAGTCGCCCGCGCAGGTGTCCACCGCGTCGTATCCGTAGGCTTCCAGCAGGCTGTCCTCGACCGGTGATCCGGACGGCTGGCGCATCATCTCGCGGCGCAGCACGATGCGCTGGCGTGGTGTTGTCGTCAGATCCTGGCTGGGGCAGGTCGGTTCGCAGAAGCCGCACTCGATGCAGGGGTCGGCGATCGGTTCGACCCCGGGGATGGTCTTGAGCCCGCGCAGATGGGCCTCGGGGTCCCTGTCCAGGACGATACGCGGTGCGAGGATGCCGTCGGGGTCGATGATCTGCTTGGTGCGCCACATCAGCTCCGTCGCCTTCGGGCCCCATTCGAGTTCCAGGTAGGGAGCGAGGTTCCGGCCGGTGGCGTGCTCCGCCTTGAGCGAGCCGTCGAAGCGTCCGACGGTGAGCCGGCAGAACTCGTCCATGAACGCGGCGTAGCGCGCGACGTCCCCCGGCACCGCGGCGTCGAAGGCGAGCAGGAAGTGCAGATTGCCGTGCGCGGCATGACCGGCCACGGCTGCGTCGAAGCCGTGCCTGGTCTGCAGTTCGAGCAGAGCCGTACAGGCGTCGGCGAGTTTCGAAGGCGGAACCGCGAAATCCTCCGTGATCAGCGTCGTGCCGGGCGGGCGGGCACCGCCCACCGCGGTGACGAACGCCTTGCGCGCTTTCCAGTACCCGGCGATGGTCTTCGGGTCGCGCGTGAACGTGTTGGTCACCGACGCGACGGGAGCCACCAGATCAAGCCTGTCGAGGACTGCGGCCGCCGCCCGTTCGTACGCCTTCCTGCCCTTCTCGTCCGGCGCCCGGAACTCGACCAGCAGCGCCGCGGTCTCTTTCGGCAGCGCGGCCCAGTCGGCGGGTACCCCCTCCACGCTGACCGAGGCGCGCAGCGTGTTGCCGTCGATCAGCTCGACGGCCAGTGCCCCGGCCTCGTTGAAGAGCGGGACCGCGGCGGCCGCCGCACGCAGGGCCGGGAAGAAGAGGAGCGCCGTGGAGAGCTCGCGGTCGAGCGGCAGGGTGTCGAAGACGACCTCGGAGATGAAGCCGAAGGTGCCCTCGGAGCCCACCATCAGCCCGCGCAGGATCTCGACGGGGGTGGCGCCGTCCAGGAAGGCGTCGAGTCGGTATCCGTTGGTGTTCTTGATCTCGTACTTGGAGCGGATACGGGCGTCCAGCACCGGGTCCGCCTCGATCTCGGCCTTGACCGAGAGGAGCCCCGCGCACAGGCCGGGCTCGGCGGCTGCGAGAGCGTCGTCGGCGGCCGGGTCCGCCGTGTCCACGACGGTGCCGCCCGGCAGGACGAAGGTCAGTGAGGCGAGTGTGCGGTAGGAGTTGCGGGTGGTGCCCGCCGTCATGCCGGAAGCGTTGTTGGCCACGACACCGCCCAGAGTGCAGGCGATGGCGCTGGCCGGGTCCGGGCCGAGTACACGGCCGTACCGTGCGAGCGCGGCGTTGGCCCGCACTACGGTGGTACCCGGCCGGATGCGGGCCCGCGCACCGTCGTCCAGCACCTCGATGCCCGACCAGTGCCGGCGGACGTCGACGAGGATGTCCTCGCCCTGGGCCTGGCCGTTGAGGGAAGTTCCCGCGGCACGGAAGACGACCTGGTGTCCGTTGTCCCTCGCGTACGAGAGCACGGCCGAGATGTCGTCGATGTCCTCGGCGATCACCACGACCGCGGGGACGAAGCGGTAAGGGCTGGCATCGGAGGCGTACCGCACGAGGTCGGAGATCTTCGAGAGCACCTTCTCCTCGCCCAGCAGCGCCGCCAGACCGCGGCGCAGCGGCTCGGGCGTTCCGGCCGACCGCGTGTCGGGCACCCGGTCGGGTGACGGCACCCTGACCGTACGCGGACGGAGAGCGCCGGGTTTCGGCTCCAACAGCGGCATCAGAGAGTCTCCTCGGAACGGAGGACGGCGGGCGGCGTACGGCAGACGACTGGCGAACGGACGGATGCGCGGACGGACACGCGGCCGACGGGGTGAACGGCCGGCCGGCCGTCAGCAGTGCCGGTCGGGGGCGCTGTCCAACAGGGTGGACAGCAGTTCGCCGAGAGCTTCCCGCTGGCCGGTGGCCAGTGGAGCGAGGATCTCCTCGGCCGCCCGGCGCCGCGCGTCGCGCAGCGCGCGCAGAGTGGCCCGGCCGCTGTCCGTGAGCTCGATCCGCACCACCCGGCGGTTGCTCGGATCGGCCACCCGCCGGACGCTGCCACTCTCCTCCAGGGCATCGACGAGGCTGGTCACGGCGCGCGGCACCACTTCGAGCTGCTGGGCGAGGTCGGCCATTCGCGGCGGCTCGGCGCAGTGCGCGACCGTGCGCAGCAGACGGGACTGCGCGGGTGTGATGCCGACCGGTTCCAGATGCTGTTTGTGGATCCGGTGGAGCCTGCGCGTCAGCCGGAGGAGCTGCTCGGCCAGCAGGCCGTCGGCGTCGGGGGCACCGGAAGGGGATGACATGCGGGAACAATATCAGGACTATGTACATTGTGAGCATAGGTAACAATGGACTATGCTCGTCGGACTCCGCTCCGGTACGTCCGGCGCGACCGCTTCGCCCACGTCCGGTGCGACCGCTTCGCCGCCTCTCGTGACGGCTCCCCCGACGGCCCGGTGCTGTCCCCTCACTGCCGAAGGAGCTCATGAAACCCGAACGCCCCGACTGGACACCGCCGCTCCGCGACGCCGGGCAGCCACCCGCCGAGGTGCGGCGCATCGTCCGGCTCTTCCGCCCCTACCGGGCGCGCCTGGCACTCGTCGGACTCCTGGTCTGCGCTTCGTCGCTGGTCTCGGTCGCCTCGCCGTTCATGCTGCGCGAGATTCTGGACACCGCGATCCCGCAGGGCCGTACCGGTCTGCTGAGCCTGCTGGCCCTGGGCATGATCGCGACCGCCGTCGTGAACAGTGTCTTCGGAGTCCTCCAGACCCTGATCTCGACCACGGTCGGGCAGCGCGTCATGCACGACCTGCGCACCGCTGTCTACGCCCAGCTCCAGCGGATGCCGCTCGCCTTCTTCACCAGGACGCGCACCGGTGAGGTCCAGTCCCGCATCGCCAACGACATCGGCGGCATGCAGGCGACGGTCACCTCGACCGCGACATCCCTGGTCTCCAACCTCACGGCCGTCATCGCCACGGTCGTCGCCATGGTCGCGCTCGACTGGCGGCTGACGATCGTGTCCCTCCTGCTGCTCCCGGTGTTCGTCTGGATCAGCCGCCGGGTCGGCCGCGAGCGGAAGCGGATCACCACCCAGCGGCAGAAGCAGATGGCGGTGATGGCTGCCACGGTCACCGAGTCGCTGTCGGTCAGCGGCATCCTGCTCGGGCGCACCATGGGCCGCTCGTCCTCGCTCACCAGTAGTTTCGCCGCGGAGTCCGAAGCGCTCGTCGACCTCGAAGTGCGCTCCAGCATGGCCGGCCGCTGGCGGATGTCGACCATCGGCATCGTGATGGCCGCGATGCCGGCTGTCATCTACTGGGCGGCGGGTCTGGCGCTCCAGGAGGGCGGGCCCCAGGTCTCCATCGGCACGCTCGTCGCTTTCGTCTCGCTCCAGCAGGGCCTCTTCCGGCCGGCGGTGAGCCTGCTGTCGACCGGTGTCGACATGCAGACATCACTCGCCCTCTTCCAGCGGATCTTCGAGTATCTGGATCTGCCCGTGGACATCACGGAACCGGAACATCCCGTCCCACTGGGCAGCGTCCGCGGTGAAGTGCGCTTCCAGCAGGTCGATTTCGGCTACGACGAGAAGAGCGGGCCGACCCTGGAGGCCATCGACATCGAGGTGCCCGCGGGCGGCAGCCTGGCAGTCGTCGGCCCCACCGGTTCGGGGAAGTCCACTCTCAGCTATCTGGTGCCCCGGCTGTACGACGTGACCGGCGGGTGCGTCACGCTGGACGGCGTCGACGTACGCGAACTCGACTTCGCCACACTGGCGCAGGCCGTGGGCGTCGTCTCGCAGGAGACCTATCTCTTCCACGCGTCGGTCGCCGACAACCTGCGCTTCGCCAAGCCGGACGCCACCGACGCGGAACTCCAGGAGGCGGCCAGGGCCGCGCAGATCCACGAGCACATCGCCTCACTGCCCGACGGATACGAGACGCTCGTGGGCGAGCGCGGCTACCGTTTCTCGGGCGGCGAGAAGCAGCGCCTGGCTCTGGCCCGTACGATCCTGCGCGATCCGCCGGTCCTGATCCTCGACGAGGCGACCAGCGCCCTGGACACCCGTACGGAACACGCGGTGCAGCAGGCCATCGACGGCCTCTCGGCGGGCCGCACCACCATCACCATCGCGCACCGGCTCTCCACGGTCAGGGACGCCGACCAGATCGTGGTGCTGGACGCGGGCCGGGTCGCCGAACGCGGCACGCATGAGGAGTTGCTGGGGATGGACGGCCGGTACGCGGCGCTGGTACGCCGGGACGGCGAACTGGCCCCGACCGTCTGATGTCCCGCCTCCCCGCACCGGGTCAGGCGGCTGACGTGCCGAGGGGAAGGCGGCCCCGCGAGCGCTCCAGCAGCCGCAGGATGTCCCGGACCGCGACCCGTCCGGCGCGGTTGGCTCCGATGGTGGAGGCCGAGGGTCCGTAGCCGATCAGATGGATCCGCTCGTCCAGGACCGCGCGGGTCCCGTCGAGCCTGATCCCGCCGCCCGGCTCGCGGAGCCCCATGGGCGACAGGTGATCGATGGCCGGTCGGAACCCGGTGGCCCAGAGAATGCTGTCCGCCACCACGGTGCGCCCGCTGTCCCAGACGACCCCCTCCGCCGTGATCCGGTCGAACATGGGCTGCCGGTCGAGAACACCCCGGTCCCGGGCGGCGCGGATCGCGTCGTTCACCGGCAGCCCGGTCACGGAGACGACACTCTGCGGCGGCAGTCCTCGGCGTACGCGTTCCTCGACCCTCGCGACCGCCTGCCGCCCCCACTCCTCGTCGAACGGCCCGTCCCGGAACACCGGCGGTCGCCGCGTCACCCAGGTGGTCTCCGCCGCGACGTCAGCGAGCTCCATCAGATGCTGGGTCCCGGAAGCCCCACCGCCGACCACCACGACCCGCTGCCCGGCGAACTCCTGCGGGCCGCGGTATCCCGAGGTGTGCGACTGCCGCCCGCGGAAGGTCTCCTGACCCGGATAGTGCGGCCAGAAGGGCCGGTCCCAGGTACCGGTCGCGCTGATCACCGCACGGGCGGCCCACACACCCCGGGACGTCTCCACCCGCAGCAGCCCGCCGTCGCCCTCACGTACCGCGCCGACCCGGACCGGCCGGTGCACCCGCAGACCGAAGGCGTCCTCGTACGCCGTGAAGTAGTCACCGACCACCTCGGACGAAGGGCGGTCACCGTCCGCGTCCGTCAGCTTCATACCGGGCAGCGAGTGCATGCCGTGGACCTTGCCGTACGTCAGCGACGGCCAGCGGTACTGCCAGGCGCCGCCCGGCCCCGGGGCGTGGTCGAGCACGACGAAATCCCGGCCGGGGACCAGCCCGCCGCGCCGCAGATGGTAGGCGCCCGAAAGCCCCGCCTGCCCGGCGCCGACGACCACCACGTCCACTGTCTGTATACCGGAATCGTCCACGCTTCCCCCAACAGCTCAGGGCCGCGGTGTCTTCCCGGTCACCGGCCCCCCGGACTTCCCGGTCACCGTCCCCCCGGACAGGCGGCCGTGCCTCGGGCGCGGGAGAATGGGACACATGCCAGACACCTTCACCACGCGCACCGTGCACATCGAAACCGGCGGCAGTGAGACCGTCACCGACCTGACGGGGGAGTGCGGGGAATTCCTCCGGGAGGCGGCGGCGGGCCGTGACGGCCTGCTCAATGTCTTCGTCCCGCACGCCACGGCGGGCATCGCCATCCTGGAGACCGGAGCGGGCAGCGACGACGACCTCCTCGCCGCGCTGCACAGCCTGCTTCCCGCGGACGACCGCTGGCAGCACCGGCACGGCAGCCCGGGGCACGGCCGCGACCACGTCGTACCCGCCCTGGTCGCCCCACACGCGACCTTGCCGGTGATCGGGGGCCAACTGGAGCTGGGGACTTGGCAGTCGGTGTGTCTGGTGGACACGAACACGAGTAACACCGACCGTCAGGTGCGGCTGAGCTTCCTCGGTTGATGGGTCACCGGGCGGAATTGGCCATATTCGCCCGGCGGGGGCGGGTCACAGGATCTTCCTTCACGCCGCCCAGCGCCCGCCCCCTCATCGTTCAGCCAGACACAGGCGACCGCGAGCGACGCAAATCATGGCCACGAACCAAGATCCGGGCCATTCGCGGTCCTTCACAGCGTGACAGCAGGTTCTTCGTATGCTGGTGGTACATACACCATGGTCACTATGACCAGCCAAAACAGTGGCATTGAGGTCAGCTTCCTGGACACAGCCACTGAGCTTTGCATCGACCGCGGGTACCTGCGCCTGCTTGGGCGCTCCGCCTCCCAGCCCCTTACGCGCGACTCGTTCTCCGGGACCGCACAGGTCATCGCATCCGTCCGGAGTGTGCGGTGTCTCGTACGCGTTGTACCGTACGGCGATCTACTGTTGGTCCAAGGTGCGTGAACCGGGGGCGGGGCGAAAGTGTCGGGTATTGGGCTGGCCGCGGCCATCGAGGAACTGCGGCAGGAGCTGTACGAGGTGCAGCGGCTCGGTGCGCATCAGCAGTTCGGCTTTGGTGTCGAAGAGGCACAGCTGGAATTGCAGC
The DNA here is from genome assembly GCF_045161865.1 of Streptomyces sp. NBC_00859. Taxonomy (NCBI): domain Bacteria; kingdom Bacillati; phylum Actinomycetota; class Actinomycetes; order Kitasatosporales; family Streptomycetaceae; genus Streptomyces; species Streptomyces sp. NBC_00859. The sequence goes on from NZ_CP108826.1 coordinate 7,123,915, forward strand.
TCGAACTGCGCGAGACCGCCAAGGCGGACGGCAAGCTCGCCTTCGGGGTGGTCGCGGTGGGCGCGGGGGGCGAGCAGTCCAGCGTCCGTACGCACAAGCTGGTGCTGAAGCTGTCGGTCAACGACCGGGCCCGCGGCGGTGCGCGCCCGCAGATCGGCGATGACGAGTTCGGGTCGCTGGACGAGGAGTGACATGGATCGTCGCAGACTGGCGCTGATCCGCAGCGGACGTGGCGGTGAAAGGCGCGCCACCGTCGGCTCCGGCTACCTGGTCGCCCCCCGGCTCGTGCTCACCGCCCGTCATGTGCTGGAGGACCGCGAGGCCGCGGAGCTGTGGCCGGACATCACCGTGTGGGTGGGTCATCACCGCGACGGTGCGACGACGCGTACGCTCGCGGAAGTTGTTTGGACCCACTCGGGCGGACTCGACGTCGCGCTGCTGCGGATCGACGGTGAAATCGATCCGCCCGGCTCCGTCCGCTGGGGTCGCCCGACGGGCAGCGTGCCGCTGCAGTACGAGGGCCTCGGTTACCCATTGGCCGCCAAGGAGGAGACCCGGGACCCGGAGCACCTGCGCGGTGTCCTGCCGGTCCTCTCCGGGGGCAAGGACCGCTATGTCCTCGATCAGGGCCCGGCTCCCACCGCCCGTACCGACGGCCGGAACGCCTGGGGCGGCGCCTCGGGGGCGGCGGTCTTCTGCGACGGTCACCTCGTCGGTGTCGTGACCCAGGTGCCGCATGCCTACGGTGCCCGCCGGTTGATCGCCGTGCCGGTGGCCTCCTTCGCGGGGGACGGTGGCTTCGTGACCCTTGTCGAGGAGCACACCGGCCGGGCTCCCGCGCTCAGTGCGATCGGTGCGCGCCCGCCTGAGGCCCCGCCCGCCGCCGAGCGCCGACCTGACGGGCGTGAACTGGAGGCGTGGCTGGCGCCGCTGTTCCCGCGGCCTGGCGTCCGTGTCGATCACGCTCGGACCCTGGCGCGCGAACTGGGTTACGAGACGCTGGGGTATGAGCCCACCGTCGCTGACCTCGTGGCGCTGCTCATGGCGCATCCCCGGGCGCTCGCGTCCCTCGGCGAAGCCGTCGCGGCCGGCGCGCCAGCGGCGACCAGGGCCGACCTGACTCGGCTATTCGCATGGGCCACGACGTTCGACCGCGCGTCGCTGCTCTCCCTGTACGAGTACGACTCCCTGACCGGTCTGCTGGGCCGTGTCTGCGAGAAACAGCCGTCGTTGCTGCCCCGAACGGCCAGGGAGGCGCTGCCGTTCGCCGCTCTCCCGGACATCCTTACCCGCCCCCGGCTCGGCGAGGACGACATCGGCGCCGTGGTCGAGGGCCTGGAAAACCTGTCCGACGCGGTGAGCGGCGCCGACAGCGCCTTCCCGGTACCGGCTCTCCTGCGGGTCGTCGAGTACGCGGCGGCGGCCGTGGGCGGCGGCCTTGGCGACGACCTGCGTGCGTGGTCGGAGAAGACCGTCCAGCGGCTCGGTGTCGATATGGGGGCCCTGCGCGAGCGGCGTGCGGACGCCGCCCAGTGGGCCAAGCGCGCGCCGTCGCCGGTGTCGCGGATCGTGATGGAGCTGTCGCACGACCCCGCCGCGGGGGAGGAGAGGTACCGGACCCAGATCCTGCACGTCCGGCACGACGGTTCACACCGCGTGCTCAAGGAGGCGGAGGCGAGTCCCAGAACCCCGCAGGAGGTGGCCGGCTGCCTCGAAGCGGCGGTGTCCGCCGCCTCCCGGGAGCCGGGACAGGACGACCAGGCGGTGTGGGTGACCGTCGTGGTCGACCGGGAGGGGCTCGGTCTGGCCGTCGACGAGTGGGAGCCCGCGGCGCTCGACGGCCTCATTCTGCCGTGGCCGATCGGAGGACGTTACCGTCTGTCTCTGAGCTGCCCGGAACTCAACGACCTGATGGCGGCACGCGAAGGCGACCAGGCACGCCGGTGGAAAAACGGCCGCGCGTCGGTGCTCGACACCAGTCGGGCAGTCGACGACGCCTGGCAGCTCCAGGATCTGCTGACGACCAAGCACCGGGACACCGCGCGAGTGGTCCTCCACGGGCCCGCCCACGAGCGCAGGTCCTGGGCGATCCTGTGTCTCGCCCTGGGAGTCCCGGTCGTGCTGTGGGACCGAGACGCCCGCGGCTACGAGGACGCAGAGAGACTGGGGGCTCTTGCTCCTGCAGACGATCTGGACGGACTCGCCGAGCGGGTCCGGCACTTCCGGAGCGGTTCGGCGGCCCGCCCGACGGAGCGGCGGGCACGGCCTGCCCTCGTATGGGAACCGGAAGGCAGTCTCCCGCGGACCGAGCGGCTTCGACTGAGTGACCCGCGGAGAGGATCGTACGCGTCATGACGACCCCAGACCCCCTGGCCGGTACAGGCCCCCGGCTCTCGTCTTCCCACAGTGAAGGCGACGCGTGGTGGCTCTTCCGTGGTGACGGCGAGCGCCGTGAAGTGCCGTTCCCCGTCGCGCCTCCGTGGCGCCGGTTCGACCGGACGGAGACGGCGACCGGCGACGGGGCCCCGTTCCCGCGGCCCTACCTCATCGGCCCCGACGAGGTGCAGGTGGTGAACGCGGCGCTCCACCTGCGCCGCCCCCTCCTGGTGACGGGCCAGCCCGGCACGGGCAAATCCTCGCTGGCCCACGCCATCGCGCACGAGATGACGCTCGGCCGCGTTCTGCACTGGCCGGTGAACAGCCGCTCGACTCTTCAGGACGCTCTCTACCACTACGACGCCGTCGGCCGACTGCGCGAGGCGAGCCTGCGGCGCGACGCGGACGGCCGCGACGCGGACGGCACGGAATTGGACATCGGCCAGTACATCCGCCTTGGCCCCCTGGGTAACGCACTCGTGCCCAGGGAGCGCCCCCGCGTGCTGCTCATCGACGAGCTGGACAAGGGCGACGTCGACCTGCCCAACGACCTGCTGACCGTCTTCGAGGAGGGCGAGTTCACCATCCCCGAACTCGCCCGGCTGCCCGAGAGCCGGGCGCCGGTCCACGTGCGGACCGACGACCTGGACGAGACTGCCCCGGTCACGCGGGGCCGCGTCCGCTGCGCCGAGTTCCCGGTCGTGGTCATCACCAGCAACGGCGAACGCGAGTTCCCGCCCGCCTTCCTGCGGCGCTGCGTCCGTCTCGACCTCCCCGAGCCCGACGAGCGGCGCCTCCGCGAGATCGTCGCCGCGCACCTCGGCTCCGACGCCCTGGACGACGTGGATGACCTGCTACGGGAGTTCCTCGCACGCCGCGCCGAGGGGGAACTGGCCACCGATCAGCTGCTCAACGCCGTATTCCTGCGCAAGGGCGGCGTGAACCTCAACGCGATCTCCCTCCTCCAAGGCGTGCTGCACCGGCTCGGCGGAGGCATGTGACGCCGTGATCTCGCGCGTGACGAGGCTCCTGGCGGAGAGCGGCGCGGACCTCTCCCACGAGGAACTCCTCGACGCCCTCTGGCTCGCCGCGAACCTGCCCCGAGGCTCCGAACCCCTGGCGCGCTCCGCAGACGTGGCCGCCGCGTCCTCGGAGCGGCAAGACGAGCCGCACCACGATGGGCCGACGGTGCCATCGGGCGGGACTGCGAAGCCCGCGTCGGAGCCGGACAGCGCGGAGTCCGCGGAAAAGCAGCCCGCGCGCCCACTCCTGGCCTCGGGGCGACCTGGCCACGACGACGCGCAGGGGCCCGCGAGCCTCTCGCCGGCGGTCGCTCTCCGGATCCCGGAGAGCAGCGCCCTCGGCACCGGGCTGCTCGGGCTCGGCAGGTCTCTGCGGCCGCTGCGGCAGCGCTTCCCGGACCGGCGCCGACAGGAACTCGACGTCAAGCGGACCATTGCCGCCATCGCCGAGACAGGTGTACCCGAGACCGTCACCCGTGCGGTGCGCGGCCGCTGGCTGTCTCTGGCCCTCGTCGTCGACGACGGCGTCTCCATGGTCCTGTGGCAGCGGCTCGCCGCCGACGTCCGGGCCCTGATGGAACGGGCCGGGGCCTTCCGCGACGTGCGCGTGTACGGACTCGACGCGCGCAGCGTCACGCCGTCGCTGCGCACCAGCCCGTACCGCCCCCGCAGCCGGCCTCTGACACCAGAAGCCCTGTGCGACCCGAGCGGCAACACCCTCGTCCTCGTCGTCAGCGACGGCGTGGGTGAAGCGTGGCGGGACGGCAGCATGCGCCAGGTGATGAACCGTTGGGGACGCCGCGGTCCCACTGCGATCGTCCAGACACTGCCGTCCAGGCTCTGGGCGAGCACCGGCATCGGCGCGCGACGCTGGCAGGTGACCACCCAGCGCCGCGGCGGCCCCACGCACGCCTGGCATGTGACCGACCCGGACCTGCCGCCGGACCTTGTCCGCTACGGCTCCGTGCCCGTCCCTGTCCTCACGCCGACCCCTGCGGCCGTCGCCGACTGGGCCGGGCTCGTCGCCTCACCGGGCGGCACCGCGCTCCTCCCGCTGTGGGACGAGGCCCGGCCCGGCTCCGGCCGGATCGTGGACGACGCCCCGAACCACGCCCCGAACCACGCCCCGAACCACGCCCCGGACGACGACGCTGCCGAAGCGGTACTCCGCTTCAAAGAGGCCGCGTCCGCCGAGGCGTACCGGCTCGCGGCCCACATAGCGGCCGTCAGCCCGGTCACGCCGCCCGTCATGCGCTTGGTGCAAGCGGCCCTCGGGCCGCCGACGGACCTCGGCCACCTCGTGGAAGTGTTCCTCGGGGGTTTGATGCACGAGTCCGGCGCCGACGGAAGGGATCCAGCGGACGGGACGGATGGAACCGGCGGAACGGAACGGCTGCCACATCACCGGCGTTACGACTTCACGGACGACGCCCGGGGCCTCCTCCTCAGCGCCGTCTCCCCGAGGGAACTGCTGCGCACCGCCGAGGCGGTGTCGCGACGCATCGAGACCGCGGTCGGCCGCGCACCGGTCTTCCCGGCATGGGTCGGCCACCCGGACGGCGCGGCCGTCATCGAGAACACGGCACGCTCCTTCGGCTGGCTACGGGAGCAGGTGCTCACGAGGCTGGGTATCCCGTCCGTCGCTGATGCTGTGCCGGTGGCGAAGTTGCCACCGGTGCTGCGTGTGCAGCGCGCTCCGAGTGCTCTGCACGTTGAAGGTGAAGAGGCGTACGAAGGCGCAGAGATGTACGACGACACGCGCGACCCGTTCCTGCCCCCAGGGTGGGTGGCGCTGCTCCCGGAGGACCCGGCGCTGCTCGGCCGGTTCCGGCTTCGTGCGCGAAGTGCGAACGGCTGGTCCCACCTGACGATGTATCTGGCCGAGGCCGAGGACGGTGCGCTCTCCATGGTCCGCGCACCGGTCAGCCTGTACGCCCGCGAGCCTGAAACCGCGCGGGATCTTGTCCGGACGGAAGTCGAGTGTCTGTCGCGCATGCGGGGCACGCACACCCCCGACCTCCTCGGTGCGGCGGCGCCTACCGGGGGAGAGCTGCCATGGGTCGCCGCGAGCTGCGTTCACCGTCGCGCGGGCGATCCGTCCTCACCGCCCGCACCGAATCTGCGCGTCGTGCTCGCAGAACACGGAGGGATCGTCCCGGAAGAACTCTTCCTGCGCATCGGCCTCGGTCTCACGGAGGCCGTCGCCCTCGCGCACTCCCGGGGACTCGTGCACGGCTCGCTCTCCTCTCGGGCCGTCCTCGTGACCGACCGCGACGTACGGCTGGTCGGCTGGGCCACCGCGACGGTCGACGGCGTCGACAGCGCTCACCGCAACGTGCTGCCCCTCAGCGACACCTATCTGAAGGCGGACGACGACGGGCGTTCGCTCACGCCGCAAAGCGACATGTACCACGTCGGGGCGCTGCTGCTGGCCTTCCTCTCGGGGCGGTGGAGCGGCCTGAGGACCGACAACCCGGAACAAGGTTTCCTGGCCGGTCCCGGAAACGGTAACCCGGTGCTCCTGCGAACGCTTCGGCGGTGTCTGGAGCGGGACTCCGCCCGCAGACCCTCTGCCACTGAACTGGCCGAGGCGTTCGCGCTTGCGGCGCCCGGACGCGCGGCCCCGGGCTCCGAGGAAACCGCACGGAGGACGAACCGTGGGCCAGTCGGCCCAGCCGCTTCTTCCGAGTCTGGAGGAGAAGAAGCACTGGTCGGGGAACGCTACCGGCTGGTGCGGCAGCACCGCGCCGCAGCGATCTCGATGACGTGGCAGGCGACGGACGAACTGCGGGACAGCCGAGATGTCACTCTCAAAATCTTCACCGGGCCACGGGACGGCGAGGCGTCCGCACGAAGGGACTTCCTTTCCGACGCGAGGCAGCTGGCCGCACTGGACGCGGAGGGATTGGTGCGTGTCAGCGGTTACGGACTGCACGATCATCGTCCGTACCTCGTGACGGATGCCGTCGACGGCGAAGAGCTGCACAACCTGCTGGATAGGTCTTCCGGCGCACTCCCGTTGGAAAGAATCAAGGACATCGGTAGGCAGACCGCGCGGATGCTCGCCGAATATCACCGTCACGGGCTGCTGCACCTGGACATCAGCACCGCGGCCTTGGTGGTGCGCCCTGACGGCCGGGTGCTGCTGACAGATCCCGGTTCGGGCATCCGTGGTCTGACGGACTCTACGGGCGTCGCCTTCGACCACCGAAGTGACCTGTACGCACTGGGTTGTCTGCTCTACGCCATGGCCACGGGCGCCTCGCCCGACATGACCGCGCTCACCCCACGTGAAGCAGGAGACCACCGCCCCCCGCAGCCTCCACCGGAACTGCCCCCCGGCTTCCCTCCCGAGTTCGCGGCGCTGGTCACGGAACTCATGGCCGTCGAGCCCGAGGACCGGCCGGCCACTGCGGTCGAGGTGATGAAGCGGCTCACGAGCGCGGGAACGGATGATGCGGAGCTGATCGCGGTCTATGAGGCAGTGCGCGATGCGGACCCGGATGGTACACGTACCGAGCGCGTACTGCGGGATGTCATCGACGAGGTGCTGGCCGGTGAGGTGACAGGTCGATACGACGTGGAGCAGCTGACCAAGGCGGAGAAGGGGAACCTCGGCGCTTCGGTGGCCATCGCGTTCCAGCGTGCGTTTGTCTTCGAGGACGGTCGCGCGACGGACTTCCGTGTCGCCGGTGTCGATGTGGACATCCGTTACAGCCGCAGGTTCGGCGGCTGGATGTTCGCTCCTGAGATGCTGGACCACGTCTGCCTGCTGGTCTGGGCCGACGACCACCAGAGCCGGTGGAGCGCCGGTTTGCTGCGCGTCAGGCAGGAGTGGCTCACCGCGGGGAGCAACCGGGACATGAAGGCCACGCTGGCTGCCGAGCACCGCGACAAGATTGTCTGGCTCTGGCGGGACGCCGAGCTTGCGGAGAACGTCCTGCTGCACATGTCCGACACCGACCGCGAGGCGGTCTTCAGGAGCAGTTCGAGCCAGCTTCGGCTCAACGAACTCTTCCGGCGTGTCCAAGGGCGCCGAATCGGACGCACGGTGGTCCGCACGGTAGCTCAGCAGAGGGACTACATGAAGCGGATCCGCGGAAACGGTGGATCCCGCACGGCGCTCAGCGGTGCAGGAATCATCATCCTGGGCGACTACAGCGCACACCGGCGTATCGCCGATCAGCTCGGCCTCCCCCTTCCAGGGGAAGGAGAGTTCGTCAGCGCGCGCGTTGTCCCAGCCGTACCCGTGTCTGGCAAGCCTGTTGCGGAGGTGGACGGCCGTCGGTGGTCCCTGGCCTCTCCGGAAGACCCTGAGCACCCCGCCCCGGCGTTGCCTTCGCGGTAGTCGGCGCGCAGTTCGTGCCGGTCGCGCGGCGGATCTCGAATTCCTCGGGTCGCGACGCCGAGTTGCGGTGGAGCTATAAGGATGCGGTGAATCCCCTGTTGCCCGACTCGGTGGCCCGGCCACGAGGGTCAGGCGAAGTCGGGCGAAGTGGCTGACACGTGTGGGGCTGGTCGGTGTGCCGGCCCATCAGGCGTCCAGGCAGACGATGTTGAGTGCGGTCGCGGTCAGCACTTGGGCGAGCCGTATTCTGTCCAGTCCCCGGTATGGGGTGGTCCGCGCTCCTGTGACCCGGCCGGCCTGGTGCATCGTCCCCTCTACGCCGTACCGGACCGCGTAGCGCTCCTTCCACTCGTCACTCAACCTGCGGCAGGTCAACAATCCACCCGATCGTGCAGCAGCGCCCGCAGGCGCCACAGCGCCCTCAACTACCTCTCACCAGTGGAGTTCGAACAACAGCTCCGGGGCGCGCGTCGACCGGCCATGACCTGGCTCCGGGGCCCGGGGGTGCCCCGTGGAGCACGGGCATTGCCGTAGCGTGATCGTCCGCACGGAATCTCAGGCGTCGGGCCGGCCCGTGCGAGGGATACCGGTGGCGAGCGATAGGACCGTGATGAGTGAACTGACGAAGCCCAGGATCGAGGTTCCCGAGGGTGTTGCGACCACCGAGTTGACGATCCGGGACCTCGTGGTCGGGGACGGACTCGAGGCGCAGCCGGGCAGGGTCGTCCAGGTTCACTATGTAGGGGTCACGTTCGCGTCCGGCAGGGAATTCGATTCCTCTTGGGAGCGGGACCGGCCTTTCAAGTTCGCCGTGGGCGGTGGCAAGGCCATCAAGGGCTGGGACCGGGGGGTGAGGGGAATGAAGGTCGGCGGCCGGCGCGAGATCATCGTTCCCCCGCGTCTCGGTTACGGCAGGCAGTCACCCTCTCCGCTGATCCCGGCGGGCTCGACGCTGATCTTCGTCGTGGACCTGCTCACAGTGGTGGGCGTGCCTGGCAGAGCGAGGCCCGGCTCGACCGGCTCGGCCTGAAAGCACGCTCCTGATCGGCTCGTGCCAGGACAGGTCGGTGTGGACCCACGGTTCAGCTCGACGCGAGTGTGCGCTGGTGATCCCTGGTCAGCGGCGGCCGGTGGCCAGAATGACGAGGAACTGGCCGCCGCCCGGCTCGATGTCGGCGGTCACCGCCAGCCCCGGTACCAGTCGGGAGAACCGGTCCACCAGCCAGTCCGCCGCCTCTTGGGCGTCCCGCCTGGTCGGGCAACGGCCCACCATCTCGCGGCCCCCCTTGCGCTCCAGCCTCCCGGCAACGGTGATCAGCGGCGCGGGTTCGACCACGTACAGGTGGTCCGGCCAGGCGATGGCCACCTTGACCGCGCCCTTGCGGGTGTTGCATCCGCGGTGCGCGAGCCGCTCGGCGACCTTGGCCTTCCGGTCGGCAGTCCGGCTGTCGACGCTGGGTCCCCGCGGGTCGTTCACCGACTCGTCGGGATCGACCGGTTCGTCACACACCCAGCAACGCCAGCCGTCACGCTCGGCTACATCATCAAGCAGACTCATCCGAGCAAACTAGCGTGCCCGGCCGCCACCCCGTGCACCAGGGGCCCGGCGAAGTCATGAAACCGGCCGACAATGTTGCAATGCCTGGCGACCAGCGTCACCGATGCTTTGACGTGTGGGAATGCCGATGTGCCGATGGCCCACCGAGTATCGGGGCGGTGGACCCGAGGGCTCACCACGGCATGGACGGGGAACCCTGGTGGACCTGGGGTCCCCTTGATGACCGGGAGTGCCTGGAGGGCAGTGACAAGCCAGGTGCGGTGAGCTGTGGAGCATGCGGCGGGTCTGCTGGATGTCGTGGTCCCCGGTGCCTGGTGCCCGGTGCGCCCGATGCCCGATGCGTAGGTATCGCGGGCCGGTGTGCGGGTGATCGCGATCGCGGCGAGGGCCGTGCCCGGCGCGCACCGATGGACGGGTGGCCCGGTGCTCACTGGCACCGGGCCACCCGTCGACCGACGCGACCCTGTGTGGCAGGGGCGATGGTGACGGTCAGTGCTTCAGGGTCATCGCGTAGATCTCGAGGTCGCTGTTGCGCTGCCAGTCGAGTCCTCCGGACCCGGGCGCGACCCATGCGGGTACGGACGGTGTCGCCAGGGAGAGGGACCGGACCTTCTTCCCGGACTCCAGCGGGACGGTCGTTTCGTAGAGTGATGCCTTGGTGGCGGTCTTCCCGGTTCCGGCCTTGAGCTGGTACGCGGTCGTCAGTGCGACGCCGTTGCCGAAGTCCGGAGCCTTGTTCGCCCAGCCGGTGAGTTCGAGCGGAACCGTCGCGGTGCTGCCGTCGGTGTAGGTGACGACGGCGGTGGCGGACGCGGCACCCGAACTGCCGTTGTCGGACGCGCCCACGATGTGGAGGCTGTGGTATTTGCCCGCGGGGAGGGCAATTGCCTGCCCGGTGGACTTGACGAAGTTGTTGCTGGTGCCGGAGGTCGGGGGCGCCTCGTAGGTCTCCCCGCCGAGAGTGACCGGCCCCGGTGCGGGCAGTTGGTCCGCGGCGAAGCTCGTACCTGTGCCGTCGAAGTTGCCCTGGTCCGGCGCAGCGAGTGTGGCGACGCCGTCGTTGTTGTAGGCGGCGTTCAGATCGACGGCGCACGAGGTGTTCGTCTTGATGGCGCAGTTCCCGGCTTGCCGGACCACGACGCTGACGGTCTTCTTGACCGGAGCGGCTCCGGGGAGTCCGGCGGTGACCGACACCGCGTAGGTGCCCGCTGTGGTTCCGGCCGGTGCGGTGATCCGCAGCCGGTCTTTCATCTGGGCGGGGAGCCCGTTCGATTCCGCCGTCGCCGTCGCGCGGGACGGCGACACCGACCACCCCTTCGGCGCCTTCGCCGTCACGGCGACCCGCGCGGTGTGCGCAGATGTGGCCAGCAGCGTCAGGTCGACCTGCTGCCGCGACGCACGACCCGCCGTAGGCTCCATGACGACCTGGTCGGGCGTGACGTCAGCGCTGAGCCGGCGCTGCGGATCCGACGTCGTGTCGATCGACGGCGGGGCGTCCTTCCGGGCCGTCGCCCACGCGGTGGGCTTGGTGCTCAGGGCGTAGTCGATGTGCCCGCCGTGGGCGATGTCGGACTGGTCGACCCATGCCTTGTCCCAGGCTCTGCCGTTCACCGTCGCGGAGGCGACGTACCGGTTGGCCATGCTGGTGCCAGGTGCGGAGAGCGTCAGAGTCCCGCCCTGTGTCTTCCCGTACTCACCGATCCGCACCTGGGCGTTCGGGAACTGCGGAGTGGTGATGACGTCGAAGTTGCCGCCACTGGTCGTGGGGTAGAGCCCCAGCGACGACATCACGTACCAGGAGGACATCTCCCCCATGTCGTCGTTGCCGGGGATACCGCCGGGGCTGTTCGTGAACAGGCTCTCCTGCGCCTTGACCACGGTTGCGGTGTTCGCGGGCTGCCCGGTCCACGCGTAGAGGTACGGCGCGATGAGGTTCGGCTCGTTGTTCGGGTTGTACTTCGTGGAGCCGTAGTAGTTGTACGGGTCACTGACCCAGGCCGTGCGTGCGGTGCCCGCCGGGTCGGTGAGGAGGTCGTCGTAAGCGAAGAAGTCGTTCAACCGACTGGTCGTCGCGTCGCTGCCACCCAGCATACCGACGAGCCCTGCCGGATCCTGGGGCACCAGCCACTGGTACTGGCTCGCGTTCTGCTCGTGCAACGCGTGGTCGCTCGTGACCGTGTCGTAAGGGGTCAGCCAGGTGCCGTCGGCCGAGGTGCGCGGTCGGAACTGGCTGGTCTGCGTGTCGAAGACGTTTTTGTACGACTGGCCGCGCCGGGCGAACATCGTGGCGTCGGCCGCGTGGCCCAGGCCCTTGGCCATCAGCGCCAACGACGCGTCGGCCGCCGCGTACTCCAACGTGGCCGACGTGCCGTAGTAGCAGTCGTTGTCGTTCGTCTTGGTCGGGCAGCAGTTGCCGCTCGTCCCCCCGCTGCAGTCGGCGTTCGACTTGATGTTGAGGCCGTAGGGGATGTACCCGCGTGCCGCGTAATACGCGGCCCCAGCACGTCCGTTCTCACGGACGTCCGCGGGCGCCGCCTCGGTCGCGTTCGCCCGTAGGTACTTGTACGCCTCCCGGGCGTCGGCTCCGGTGAGCAGGCCTTTCGACCAGCCCTCGACCAGGAACGGCGTGACCGGGTCACCGGTCATGATGTTGCCCTCCTGGTCTTCCAGATACCAGCGTGGAAGCGCGCCGCCCTCCCGTGCGATCGCGAGGATCGACATGTCCACATCGTGTGCGACGTGGGGAACGAGCATCTCCAGGAGCTTGTTCTGCGTCCGGTACGTGTCCCACAGCGAGAGGTTGCTGTAGGGGGTGTAATTCCTGGCGGTGTGGATCTTCTTGTCGGCTCCGACGTAACGGCCGTCGACGTCACCGATGATGTTCGGATCGAGCATGGAGTGGTACAGCGCCGTGTAGTAGGCAACCTGCTGGTCGTGCGAACCACCACCGATCGCGGCCTTGTGCAGCATGGTGTTCCACTCGCCGTTCAGCGCCTTGTGCACGGCGTCGAAGTCGAACCCGAACTTCCCCGTCTCCGCCGAGAGGTTCTTGTGGGCGCCGGCGAGTCCGGTGAAGGAGAGCCCCACCTTCGCGACCACGGGAGCGTCGTTCTTCCTCGTGTCGAACGACACCCACGCTCCGTTGGCCCCCTTGGCGGCCGATGCACGGGACCCCGGGCTCCGGTCGGAGCCCTTCCAGGTGCCGTACGACGCGAACGGCCGGCTGAGCTGTGCGACGAAGTAGGTCTTCTTGGAATCCTCGACCCACCCCTCGACCGTCCGGTTCCCGACCACGCGGATCTCGGAACCGGTCACGCCGGCACCGGCGTTGAACAGTACGTTCGCCTGACTCGTCCGCGGGAACTTGTACTGCTGCCACCCGGTCCGTGCGGTCGCCGTCAGCCCGGCGGTCACGCCGTACTTGTCGAGCTTCGTCTGGTAATAGTCAGGCCCCGTCGTCTCATTCACATGGCTGAAGGACGACGCGTACTGCGCTGGATCGGTCGAACTCACCGCGCCGGTAGTGGGCATCATCGGCAGATAGTTGAACCGGCACCCGTTGATCGTGGTCTGACTGAATCCAGTGATGGTGTCGGCGGACTCCGTGTCACACCCCGTGCCACCGGCCGTCTTCGTCACCGGACTCTCCTGCACGAGACCGAACGGTGCGCCCGCGGCAGGGAAGTCCAGCCCCTCGTTCTCGGTCCCGATGAACGGATTGACCAGCTTCGTCAGATCGGCCCCGGCTCCCGGCGTCGCGTCGGCTGCCGCCGCCGCCACCGACCGCGTGGCGGCCTCCGCGCTCACTGCTGTCCCGGTGACGGATCCCGCGGCAGCGAGGGCGAAACAGAGCGCAGCCGCCCCCAACCGGTCTCTCAGACGCCGTGCCGTCGACCCGTTCCGGATCGATGCGTATCGCGTTGATTGCATACCACTCCTGCCGTGCGCCCACTCGTGGACATCGTTGTCATGCACCGCACGTGACGCTAGATCGTCTCCTCCGCCCCCTGCAAGGGGTTACTCCTGCGTCACTTGACTGAGGCAGTGACCGTTGCCGTACGGCCCTCGCCCGAGCCCGTCGTCGGCGACGGTCCCCGAGTGGGACGCGGCGGATCGCTTCCCACGCCGGTCGGCGAGGAGGGTGAGGACGATCCCGATCACGAACCAGACCGCCAGGACCAGAGCGGGGGCGGCGGCACCTGTGCCGCCGAAGTAGGCGTTGGCACGAAGAAGACTGCCCGAGGCGCCCGGAGGGAGCAGCCGGCCAAGGGTGGCCCATCCGTCGGGCAGCCAGTGCGGGCCGGTGGCCAGGCCCGAAAGCGGGTTGCCGAGCAACATCATGAGGGCGCTGCCGAGGGCGAACCCGGCTATGCCGAGGAGGGCTTGGAGGCCGAGGAGAGTGGTGGACATGGCGGCCATGCCCAGGATGATTCCCGCAGAGGTGAGCCAGTAGTTGCCGTCGATCGAGTGTGTGGCGAACTCAAGTACGGCGGTGACAGCTGCGCCTGCCACGATGGAGAAGAAAAGGGCTCCCGCCAGCCGGGTCCGCAGCCTGCGGTGACCGGGGAAGACGCTGCTCAGGATGAGGGCGGGGAAGATGCCGCCGAAGATCATGGGCAGGAGCGCGGAGGTCAGTCCGGAACCGCGGGGGTCGTCCTTGGTGAAGGGCGCCAGGTCGTGGACTGACGCCGCGGCCCCGTGCTGTGCGGCGACGCTGCTGCCCAGTGCGGTGAGGGTGCTGGTGGCGGAGGGGCCGCCCGCGGTGGCGGTGTAGACGTCCACGTCGTGACCGGTGACCGCGAGCCCGCCCGCTATTTCACGGTCCTTGATAGCGGACTGGACTGCCTCGGGGGTTTTGTAGCGGTGAACGTCCCACGCGTCTCCGTCGGCGTCCCCCAGGAGAGCGTCGGTGGTCCGCTGGGGTCCGGTGACGCCGATGGGGATGTGGTGGGGGCCGCTGTGGAGCGAGGGGAGCGCGAAAGCGCAGAGCATCGTGGTGATCAGGGCTGCCAGGCCGAGGACGACCAGAGCCAGCTTGCGTCCCGTACCCGGCACGGGGGAGTGCTTGGACATAGTGAGTCCTTCTGTGCTTCATACCGTGCGCGGAGGGGCGTGCCCTTCCCGGCCGGGTGGTGGAGAAGGCAGGGCCGGCGATGTGTGCCCGAGCCGGTGTATGCCGTACCGGTGCTTCGCAGTGCCCCGCCCCGGTGCGGTTGCCGGCCGCGCTGCCTGCACAGGCGAACGTCGGGCCGAATGGCGCCATCGGGGCTGAGACGGCCCGACGTCCGGCCCGGGACTTCAACCGAAGGTGAGCGTTGCCCGCGGTCCCTCAGGAGTTGGCGGCCGCAGCGGCAACGATCCAGTTCCTGAACTCGACGGCGTAGTGCCGCAGGTGGTGGTCCAGGACCTCATCGGGGCACGTGACGGGGAAGTACACGGTCAGGTTCGCAGTGAAACCGTCGGCGGTGTCCCCGAACTGGATCAGCGCCCGCCCCACGACGGTGCCGTCTTCCAGGAAGAGGTTCGAGGACATCTTGCGCGGAAACTCGGACTCCGGGAGGAGCTCGGGCGCGTCCGCGGCCCAGGCCATCGCGTCCGTTCCCCAGCCGCCCATGTAGAAGGAGCAGACATGGGGGCCGATGTTCTCCACCACGCGCGCTCCGATGGCATCGGGGCCCATCGCGTAGTGCTCGGGGTGCGCGGCGAGGAGTACGCGCTCGTCGTCGCCCGCGAAGGCCCCGTCCATCCAGGCCAGGAACTCGCCCGATGTGAGGCCCTGGGCCGCGAGCACGGTCGTGCCCGCCTTGAAGTTGCCGTCCGATGTAAGAGCGCTCTCCCGCAGGAAGGCGTTGCCTTCCTCGATGTCTGCCGCCAGGAGGTCGAGCAGGCCCTGGCGACCCAGCCGCGTCCGGAAGCGGTCCAGGGCGCGACGGGCGTAGAACAGCTCGAAGTCGTCGATGCTCCCGCGGCCGGCGGGCCCCGACTCGAGCGTCACGGTCACGGGCGGGGACGTCTGGGTGCCAGTCATTATCGAACCTCCAGTAGGATGTGAATGCAAATTCACGTTCTCATAATGAGAGTACTCAGAGGGACGCCCGACTTGTCAAGGACAGGTGTCGAGACCGCCGCCGATGCGATCACGGACGTGACCGATGAGCCGGACCGTCCAGCGCCCTACCGGGAACCCCGCCTGGAGCGGAGCGCCGCGACGCCGGCTCGCGTGCTGCGGGCGGCCGAGGAGACCGCCTCCGCGGCCGGCCCGGAGGAGATGGCGATCACCGGCGTAGCGGAACGCGCCCGTCTCGGTCGTCACGATCTACCGCCGCTTCGAAGACAAGGAACAGCTGATCACCGCCCTGACCGAGCGGATGCTGGAACGCCGTGAGGAATACATGGCCGAGCGGCTGCGCGCGGCCGGACCTTCACTCTCCGGTGCCATGGACGCCTATGCGCACGCGCTGCTGCAGTCCTTCGCCGACAGCAACTTCGCCGACAGCAACAGTCTCTTCCCCGAGCTACTGCGCGTACGGGGGCAAGTCCCTGGACCGTGGCGCCGGACCATCACCGAAATCCACCGCCTCCTGCTCGGAGCGGCGGCCCCCTATGCCGGCCGGATCCGGCGCGCCCGTCGCGCTTGTCTTCGTCTCCCCGGCCTGGGCGGCGGAAGTTCAGCGCCGCACAGCAGCTGACATCGGCACCCGCCGGCGAGCTGACGCGCTGCCTGGGCGGCGCGCACCGGGGACCATGTTCGATGTTCCGGAACGGGCAGCGTGCCACCAGGCAGCGCACGCGCGGGGATGAAGACGCCCGCGCTGACCGACCGCCACGCCGTCGCCGGGGCCGTCCCGTCGCCAAGGCCGCTGCGGCCGTCCGCATCCGGCCCCGCCTCAGCGCCGCCGTCACCGTCGCCCCGCTCCTCACCGGCGGTGCCCGCACGTCGTGGAACCCGCCGTGGTCGTGATGGCCGGCAGGTGGCCATGTACCACCGGAGCGCGCCTCCGCACACCACGAGCGCTCCGCCAAACGGGTGTCACCGTGTCAATTCCCTTGGTAGGGCGATCACTCTGATGGGTTAATCCAGGTGTCTGCATCAATGGGCGACGGTCCATCGAGTCGCCGCGGACAAGCCTCCCTCCCGGGACTGAACTCATCCCGTCCGGACGGGCCTCCGCACATCCCCATCTGCCGGTGGCCGGGCGTGTTGGCCTGGGCCGGTTCGGGACGTCCGTGGATCGGGACACCCAGTCGCTGCTCGGAGAAGTCTTCCGAGCGAGGAGGAACCCCTCATGCCTATCAGTCCCAATCAAGGCTCCACCAGCGGCGGTACAACCGTCACTATCACCGGCGTGAACCTGTCCGGTGCCACCGCCGTCCACTTCGGGTCCCGGACCGCCACGATCACCGCGAACACCCCGACCTCGATCAATGTCATCGACCCCGCGGGCTGCGGTGTCGTCGACGTCAACGTGACGACCGCGGGAGGGACGAGCAACTCGCTCTCCTTCTTCTACATCGGCTCGCCGATCGCGGTGTCCGTGGATCCGGGCTCCGGCCCGACGGCGGGCGGCAACACGGTCACCATCAACGGCTACGGACTCTCCACGGCCGCCACCGTGTCCTTCGGATCCAACACCGCCACCCCTACGGTCGTCTCGGACAGCCAGCTGTCGGTGGTCGTTCCGGCCGGCAGCTCCAGTGGCTCCGTCGACGTCACCGTCACCACCACCGGGGGCACGACCGCTCCGCTCACCTACGCCTACCTCGACGCGCCGACACTGGTCTCGCTCACACCCACCTCCGGCTCGGCCTCCGGCGGTACCTCGGTGACCATCAGCGGCACCGGCCTGGCGTCCACCACGGCCGTCACCTTCGGCGGCACCGCCGCGTCCTTCGCAGTGCTGAACAGCACCACGCTGGTGGCCGTCACACCGCCCGGCACCACGGGTTCCGTCGATGTCGTCGTGACTACCGAGGGCGGTAGCGCCACCGCCAGCGGCGCATTCACCTACGTGTCCGGGCCCGGTATCTGACGGTGTATCGGATGCACGGCTGTGCGCAGGTCCGGTCCGCTCCGGTCGCCGGCCTGTGCGCAGTGGAAGCGGTGCGAACTCGCGTACGCCCGCCCGCACCGCTTCCGTGACCCCCACAGCTCGCGGCCCAGCCATGCCGACCACACCCCTTGGAGTCACCGTGGCCCCTCCCGTCCTCACTTCGGTCGCACCCAACACGGGTCCGGCGGCGGGCACCAATCCCGTGACCTTGAACGGAAGCCAGTTCACCGGCGCCACCGCCGTCACGTTCGGGTCCGCGGCCGCCCTGTCGTACACGGTCAACACCCCCTCGACGATCACGGCGACCGTCCCGCCCGGAACCGGCGCGGTCAACGTCACCGTGCGCACACCCGCCGGGCTCAGCAACACGGTCGCCTACACCTACGCGCCCACGCCCACCCTCAGCGCGATCGCACCGAACCAGGGACCGACTTCCGGCGGGACGAGTGTGGTCCTCACCGGCACCGGCCTCACCGGGACGACCGCCGTCACCTTCGGCGGCACCCCCGCGACCTCCTACACCGTCAATTCCGCCACCCAGATCACTGCCGTCACCCCGGCCGGCACCGGGGCGGTGGCGATCACCGCGACCACCGTCGGCGGTACCTCGGGGCCGGTGTTCTTCTACTACATCAACGCGCCCTCGCTGCTGTCCGTCTCGCCCGCCGAGGGACCAGCGACCGGCGGGACGAGCGTCGTCCTCACCGGAACCGGCCTCACCGGGACGACCGCCGTCACCTTCGGCGGCACCCCCGCGACCTCCTACACCGTCAATTCCGCCACCCAGATCACCGCCGTCACCCCGCCCGGCAGCGGATCCGTCGCGTGCACCGTCACCGGTCCCGGTGGCACCAGCAACTCAGTCGTCTACACCTACGTGGCGGCGCCGGCGCTCACCGCACTGTCGCCCACGCAGGGACCGACCGGCGCCGGCGCCGCCGTGACCCTGACGGGCACCGGGCTGACCACGACCTTCGCGGTCCACTTCGGCACCGTACCGGCGGCCTTCACCGTGGTGTCGGACACGACAGCGATCGCGATCGCCCCGGCGGGTCCGGCGGGCCCCGTGCCGGTGAGCGTCATGACGTCGGGCGGCACCACCAACTCGCTGACCTACCAGCGGGTTGCGCCACCCGCGATCTAGCCAGTACCACCGCATCGGCGCCACCGGCCCGTGCCATCGGCCCGCTCCAGCCCATTCGAGCGAGCCGATGGCTCAGGTGGGGCCGCCGGGGCCCGCGCCTCCCGCATATGCCGTCGAAAGCGGCCTAAGGTCACGCTCCGAACGGTTACGGCGAACCCCCGCCTGCCGAGCAGACCGAGGAGGCCCCTCAGTGAAAGCATGTCGTGCGCGCAAAGCCGGAGTCATGGTCGCCGTAGCGGCGGCGGCCACAGTGCTGTTCCTCGCTCCGTCGGCTGCCGCCGCCGATCAGTCCTCGACCACGGTTCAGGCCACGCCCTCCTCGGCGGCGACCGGGCAACTGGTCACCCTCGACGCGACAGTGACCTGCGGCTCGGACCCGAGCGGCGGCCTCGGCGTGTCGTTCTTCGACGGCTCGGACCTCCTCGCGACCGCACCTGTCTCCGCCGACGGACACTCCTCACTGACCACCGGTTTCACGACCACCGGAGCACACACCATCACCGCCGCCTACAACGGCGACGACAGTTGCGGCGCTTCGAGCAACACCACCACCGTCACCGTCTCCGAAGCCCCGGCCCCCCCGGCCAACAACCCGGGCTGTCTGCTGTGCGGGCTCATCGACTTTCACACCGGGGACATCCACAACCAGGTCAACGTCAACAGCCACAATGTGACGCGCATCCACAAGTAGGTCCGGCAGGCCGGCCGCTGGACGCGTGCGCGGGGTGCCCCGACCGTGAGACCGAACGACTCACCGTCGATGTGAGACATCGGAAGCAGTGCTGGTCAGGAGCCAGGCCGCGGCCGTCGGCGGCGAGAACCCACAGCTGGCGGAGGATCCGGACGGCCGGTGCATGAGCACCGGCCTTCGGGGACGGGCGCGGGAACGACGAGGGAGGTCCTTGCCGCTTGCGGTGGCCTTGACGCCGTAGCTGCGGGGACTGATGTCGCAGGAATCGATGTCTTCCTCCGCGGTCACCGTGAACTGGGCCGTCCCGGAACAGGAAAACCGCGCAAGGGAGCAGTCGAAGTTCTTCGGCACACCAATTTTCGTGGAGTCGACCGCCAGGGAATAGGACGAACTCGCCACGAAGCAGGAAGACGTGGGGTACGTCCTGACGGTCGCGGCGGCGGGATCGGCCGCACCCGCACTGTCGGCCGGGCTGCTTCAGTGCCTTCGGCCAGGCCGTCACATCCGACGTCCCTGGACGGACCGACCCCGTCCAGCTTCACGTTGTCCACGCCGCGAGGCGAACTCGTCCGCCCAGGAGTTGGTGAAGTCCCGGGCGCCCGGCTTGCTGTAGTCGATGTTCCGCACGCCCTTGCAGCTGAAGTTGCTCGCGGAGGAGTGGAGGAGCTGGTGGCTATCGTCGTGCGCCATCTGGTGGCCGCCGGGTGACCACTTCCGCCCGACCAGCTCGCCACCGGGTTCGCTGAAGCAGTGACGGCACTCGCGACCGCATGGAGCTTCGCCATGTCGGCTGCCGTGCGGCTGGGTGGTCCGGCGCCACGGCCGCGTGTTCTGTCCGACGCGCACACGGCCGAATGCCTCGCCGCACGCCATCCGGCGCCGCTCGACGCCACCGGTCGCTCCAGCAGTGAGATCGAACGGACCGTGCGTTACGCGAAGGCCTTCAACCCGATTGACGACGCAGGGCTGTTGACCCGCCGCCGGTGCGGCCGCTAGGTTCGCCGACACCGCGCAGGACCATCAACCACTGGGTGTACGGAGGTGTTGACAACGATGTCATATCGGAACCGGCCGGGACTGCCTGCCAGTCGGGGAGCGTTCGGCGGGGCGGTGGCCCTGATGGGTGGTTCGCTCGTGCCGGGGCCTTCCGCGACGCGGGCGGCCGCCGGTCGGGCGCGGTCGCACGGGCGCGGCGGTTACGCGCGACGGGTGGTCGTGGCGTACTGAGCCGCGCACCTCGGCTGGACCGGACCGGCGCCACGGCCGCCCACGACCGCACCGGTGCGGTGGAGTCGCCCCGACGACATAGCACTGTCCATCGTGCGGTTCTACCGCTCCGCCCGAGTTGTCATGACCCTTGTGAATGATCATGGGGGCGCGTGGAATCGGCCAGAACTGTTCGATGTTGCTGTTGACTTCTGAGCAAGGAGAACTCATGCGTGTACGACCACCCGTACTTCTCGCCGCTCTTCTGACCGCGTCCATGGCAGGTGGTGTGCTTGTTCCTTCGGCGCAGGCCGACGACGGGTCCTGGGTTGTCTCCCGCGGCGGTGCGGGCCCGGCCGCATCCCTCCACCTGAACGATGACGGGAAACTCTCCCTGGGGGTCCGGCTCCAGGGCCGTACCGTGCTCGCCCCTGGCGCCCTGGGTATCGTCACCGACGAAGGCGATCTCACCTCTGGACTGAAGTTCGTGAACCGGACCGACAGCCGGGTGCACGAGAACTACACCACCAGTGTCGGCAAGCGCCGCAAGCGCACGGTCGATCAGACGGAGTCCCGGTTCGTATTCGAGAACGGGGACGGAGCCAGGCTCGGAGTGGTGGTGCGTGCCGCGGCCGACGGCATCGCGTACCGCTATGTGGTGCCGGACGTCCAGGGCGACGGTGTGAAGGTCATGAAGGAAGCCTCCGCGTTCGAGCTGCCCGCCAATGCGTCGGCGTGGGTGAACACCTGGTCGAACGGCAACTATGAAGCCGCTCACCAGTCGCTCTCGGCCGCCGGCGCCGGCGATGGTGACTATGCCTACCCGGCGCTCTTCCGTACCCGTGGAACGGGTGTCCACGGTGATTACGCGCTGCTGAGTGAGTCGGACGTGACCGGAAGCTACGACGGCAGCCACCTGGCGCACACCAAGGGCAACGGCGAATACCGGGTATCGCTCGCGGACGACGAGATCAACTCGACCGGGCCGCTGAGCACTCCGTGGCGGACCGTGACGACCGGCGATCTGGCGACCGTCACGGAGTCCACGCTCAACGACGACCTCGCCCCGGCCTCCCGGGTCAAGGACACCTCGTGGATCGAGCCGGGCAAGGTCGCCTGGTCCTGGATGGACGGCGGCCACGAAGCCCAGCGCAGCCTGGAGAAGCAGAAGTCCATGGTGGACTACGCCGCCGCACACCACTGGGAGTACACACTCGTCGACGACGGCTGGAACACCACCGACTGGATGCCGGAACTGACCGCGTACGCCAAGGAGCGCGGGGTCAAGATCCTGCTCTGGATGAACTACGGCGATGTTGATACCGCCGAAGAGCAGAAGGCGATGTTCGACAAGCTGGCGGACTGGGGTGTTGTCGGCGTGAAGATCGACTTCATGGACTCGGATCAGCAGGCCCGCTACAAGTGGTACGACGGGATCCTCAAGGAGACGGCGGCCCGTCACCTTCTCGTCGACTTCCATGGTTCGACCATCCCGCACGGTATTCAGCGGACTTGGCCACAGGTCATGTCGATGGAGGCTGTGCACGGCGCGGAGCAGTTGAACGTGACCGCGGCCAATGTGTCGGTACTGCCGTACACCCGCAACGTGGTGGGCTCGATGGACTTCACCCCGATGGACTTCCAGACGGGCAAGATCCCGGTGTCCGACGCCGCTGAGCTGGCACTCTCGGTGGTCTACGAGTCCGGGTTGCAGAACTTCGCGGGCTCGCTCGACGAGTACCGCAAGCGCCCGGAGCTGGAGAAGTTCCTTGAGGAGGTGCCCACGGTCTGGGACGAGACCCGGCTGGTGGCCGGCGACCCCGGGAAGAAGACCACGATCGCCCGCCGCGACGGCGGCCGGTGGTTCCTGGGCGATGTGACCGCCGGTGATGCCCACACCGAGCAGGTGCCGCTCCGTTTTCTGGGGCACGGCACGTACACCATCGACGTCGTCAGGGACGGCCCGGACGGACTCGTGCGGGAGAGCCACACGGTGACGGCCGACGACACGCTTACGGTCGATGTCCCGGCCAACGGCGGGTTCGCCGCTGTCGCCAGCAAGGCTGACTGACGGTTGACGTGACGCGTCACGTGTGGCCGGCTGTTGTCGGCAGTCGGCCACACGTGGCCTCGGCGTCGGTTACCGCACACATTGGTCCCACTCCCAGGACTCGGTGTACCCCGTACGGACCACGGGCCTCTCCGGACTCATGGACGTCGCGGACGGGGGCACGGGGGCCACGCCGGGTGTGCGCCTGCTGCCCGGCAGCCAATTCCGGCGCCGACCGCAGGTCACGTGCGGCGCGAGGGTGATGCGTACCGGCTGGTGCCGACAGCACCGGGCGCGTAACGGCCCTCGGCTGATCGGAGGGCCTGCGGGGGCAGCCGCTCAGCCGTAGGCTTGTGCGGTGCCCAAAGGATTTCCGCTCGCTCCCCACCGTACGAGCGCGGAGGCAAGGGCTGCGGGCTCCGGCGGGTGCGGATGTCTCTTGGGAGCGCGGTCCGGGGTGGCGGCGGGTCCGGCCGTCGCGCCGCTCTTCACAGTGCGGGGTCCGAAGCATGGACCGATGAGTTCTGGGCTGCCTGGCGGTCTCCACAGGAAAGGGCACCGAGAGATCACGTCTGGAAGGGCAGGTGGACTCCATGAACATCGCGCGGGTACTGATGGTCGCGCCGGTACGGGACATCGGCGCAGCGGCGCATTGGTACGAAAGGCTGTTGGGTCGTCCGGCGGACACCCGGCCGATGCCGTCGTTGGCCGACTGGCACCTCACCGGGGGTGGCTGGCTGCAGGTCTTCGAGGATCCCGGACATGCTGGTTCGACGCTGCTCAACCTGGAGGTGCCCGACCTGGACGAGGCCCTGGCAGGGCTCGTGGAGCGCGGTCTTACCGCGGGGCCGGTACAGACCGGCGGTGAGCGCGCCCGATTCGCCGCTCTGGACGACCCGGACGGTAACCGGGTCACCCTGATGGAGAACCCGGTGGCCTGACCCGCAATGCACACGGCCACACGGTCGCGGTCCCGCTCCGTGCCGGTCGTCGGCCTTCGGCCCAGGGACGTGTTGTTGGCCGAAGACGCGCGAGCATCGGCAGCGGCCAGTGTGTCTCCGCCGGTGCCGCTGGGCCGCTGTCAACGGACTGGCCGCTGCCACAGGTTCCGGATCCGTCCCACCGGGCCGGGCTCTCCACTGTTCCGGATTTTGCTTCTGCCGCGCACCTGTGGGAGGTGTTGTTCCGTCCGAAGTGCAATGGCCCCGCCCGCAGAACCGAGGGGCCGCACAGGTGAATCGAACGGCCCGGAGGCGACAGGCGCATGAGAGCGAGTGAAGCGGGACCCCACGCGGGACGGCGAGGCGGGGAGCTTTCCCGTCGCCGGCTGTTCACCCTGTCCGGGGGCGCGGCACTGGCAACGCTCGGGGTGGCAGGGTGCGGCCCGGACCGGAGCGGCGGGTCCGGCGCCGCCAGTTCTCCCGCCGTGGAGCCATCCACTCCGGGGGTGAGTGCGCCGCCGGCCTCCGGCGTACTCGCGGCCAATGTCAACCAGGCCCTGGACAAGATCGATCTCGCTGAGCTGAGGGCCGTCTCCGGCACTTGGATACGCGGCTTCCAGGTGATGTCCGACGCCGACCGGGGGGACCCGGCCGACGGGACCGGGATCGCGAAGCTGCTCCACGCGGCGGCCCTCGGTTACGGCACCGTGCTGAGCATGAAGTTCCAGTACCACGACGTGCCGATACCGACTCCCGGCAGCCCCGCCATGCGCACCGCTCTGGCCCGTCTCGACAAGGTGCTGGCAGCGGCCATGGGCAAGGTCGACATCCTGACCGTCGGCAACGAGCCGTTCTTCGAGACGAGGAAGGCGGACAGCGCAACACCCCGCATCAACGCCTTCTACGAGGCGCTCGCCCGGCACACCGCCCAGTACCGGCAGGCGCACTTCGGAGCGGGCTGCAGGACAAAGATCTACATGGGCGCGCTGACCGCCCTCGACAAGCCCGGTGCCCAAACCGCGCAGACCCGGCGGTGGATGACGTTCACCGCTCACACCCCTTCCATCGCCGGCGTGGACATCCACCCGCACGTGCCCAGCCCGGCCGCGGCGCAGAAGTATGTCGACTACGTGATGCCCTTCCTCCGCGACGACCAGAAGTTCCTCGCCACTGAGTTCTCGCTGGTACAGCTCTGGAAGTCGCATATGAACGACCCGGTGAACCCGGTGTTCGCCAACCGCCACGGCATCGCGAGGGGGACTCGCGTATGGCAGGTCATCAACAGCGCCACCTGGCACCCTTTCGAGGAACAGGAGTGGAACGACTTCCTGCTCTCCAACCCGTGGTTCGCGGCCAACAAGAGCTTCCTGACGGACCAGATGGGGCGCTTTCGGAGCACCGGGAAGCTCGCGGTGGCCGGGTACGGCATCACTCAGGACGCGGCGATGTCGAAGGACTTCGGCCCGCACCGCACTCCCTGGGTGATCAACAGTCTGTTCTGCCCGTACGTGTCCAAGCCAGGGCAGGGCGGCCTGCCCGGCCGGAACCACACCTGGTGCAGTGAGTTCCGCGCGGTCCAGCACCACTGACGCCACCGGGCTGCCACTTCCGTTCCGGCTGCCGGAGCTCTCCGGGCAGCCGGAACGGATGGTGCGGCCGGACGACGCCGTTCCCGGACCGTCCCGTGTCAGCGCACGGTAATGACCAGCTTGCCCGTGGTGCGGCCCGTCTCTCCCAGGGCGTGGGCTCGGGCGCCTTCGGCGAGGGGGAACGTGCCGGACACGTGGGCGCGCAGGCTGCCGCGGTCGACGAGTTCGGCGACGGCGCGCATCCCGGCGTGGTCGTGTGCGACGAGCAGGGTGACGGCACGGACCTGGTTCTTCTCCGCAGCGGCCCGGGTGTCCTCGGCGCCCGGCAACAGGGAGACGAGGACGCCGCCGGGGCGGAGCACGCTCACGGAACGGGTGGCGGTCTCACCGCCGAGGGCATCGAGGACGACGTCGTAGCGCTCCTCGGTGTCGGTGAAGTCCTCCGAGCGGTGGTCGATGCAGACATCCGCGCCGAGCCCGCGCAGGAACTCGTGCTTGGGGGCGCTCGCCGTCCCGGTGACGTGGGCGCCGCGCTCCTTGGCGATCTGTACGGCGAGATGACCGACACCGCCGGCCGCGGCGTGGATCAGCACCCGCTGCCCGGCCCGGAGGCCCGCGGTCTCGGCCAGGGCCTGCCAGGCGGTGAGTGCGGCCAGCGGCAGAGCGGCCGCCTGGACGTGATCGATCCCGGCGGGCTTCGCGGCGAAGGCGCGGGCGGGGCCGGTCACGTACTCGGCGTGGGAGCCGGCCCCGTACGGGTAGGGCAGCATGCCGAACACCTCGTCGCCGGGCTGGAAGAGGGTGACGCCGTAGCCGGTCTCCACCACGGTGCCGGAGACGTCCCAGCCAAGTGTCAGTGGCGGGGGCGGCAGGAAAAGAGTCAGGGCGCGGTGCTTGAAGTCCGTGGGGTTGAGCCCGGCCGCGTGCACGGCGACGAGGATCTCACCGGGGCCGGGCACGGGCCGCGGAAGCTCGGTCAGCCGCAGGACCTCGGGGCCACCGAGGACTGTCTGGTGCAGGGCGAGCATCACAGGGGCGCCGTCAGGGGCGGCGTGGGCCGGGGACCGCGTGGCACGCGCCGGGGTCGGGGAGGTGGGGTTCTCAGGGGTGTCCGTCGAAGTCATGCCTCGATCCTCGCGGTACGCGGCGGTCCGGGGCGATGGCAGGAACGTCAGTATCCGATACATTCTTGCCATGTCCATAGCTCCTGCCGCCCATTGTGTTCCGGGCACCACCTTCGGCCCTCCCGCCGCCTCCACCCCCGCGTCCGACGAGCGTTCCCGTGTGATCGCCGACCGAGCGGCCGAGCTGGACCGCTGGATGCGCCCGGACCCGAGGCCCGGCGCCCACAAGGTCGTCGTCCTTGCGCTCGACGGCGTCTACCCCTTCGAGCTCGGCATCCCGCACCGGGTCCTGGGATCCGCCGACGGCCGCTACGAGGTGCTGACCGCCGGCGTGGACGGGCATCCCGTGCGTACCGACTCGGACCTGACTGTCACCCCCGGGCACGGTCCCGAGGTGCTGGCAGAAGCGGACACCGTGGTCATCCCTCCGTACGCGATCACCCGGGCCTCGGCCGCCGCCCCCGATCCGCAGGCCCTCGCCGCGCTGGCCCGCATCCGCCCCGGAACGCGTCTGGTGTCCATCTGCACCGGTGCCTTCCTGCTGGCCGCCGCCGGGCTCCTGGACGGGCGCCGGGCCACCACCCACTGGGCGCTCACCGACCACTTCCAGGAGCTCTTCCCCCAGGTCGAGCTCGATGTCGGCGTGCTCTTCGTCGATCACGGTGACGTGCTGATCTCCGCCGGGGCGGCCAGCGGCGTCGACGTCTGCCTGCACCTGCTACGCCGGGACCACGGCAGCGAGGTGGCCAACCAGGTCGCCCGGCGCTGCGTCGTGCCGCCGTACCGGGACGGCGGGCAGGCGCAGTACATCGAGCGGCCCTTGCCGACGACGAGCGGAACCGGCACCGGGCCGACCCGCGACTGGGCGCTGCACCGGCTGGAGCTGCCTCTGTCGCTGGACGAGCTGGCCGCCCACGCCGCGATGAGCACCCGTACCTTCGCCCGGCGCTTCCGGGACGAGACCGGTCTGAGCCCCGTCCGCTGGCTGACCCAGCAGCGGCTGCGGCGGGCACGGCACTTGCTGGAGTCCAGCGACCTGCCCGTGGAACGGGTCGCCCACGAGGTCGGCTTCGCCACTGCCACCTCGCTGCGGCGACACCTGGCGGCGGAAGCGGGGGTCGCCCCGTCGGCGTACCGGCGTACTTTCCGTGCCTCGGGTGCGGCCGCGGACAAGGCCGGAGGACGACCGGTGACGGAGTCCGTTCAGTGACGGACCAGTGCCGCTCCCGGTGCGCCGGGAGCGACGACGGGTACAGCGTTCGTCCGCCGGACCGGTGCGCGGACCGCGGCCACGCAGCGCCTCGCCCCCGGCCGGTATTGCCGTAACCGTCCGCCGGGGCCCTGCCGGAGCCGGTTCGGCTGATCAGACACCGGCGGCCGGCGGTGGTGGCGGAGTCGCTTCCTGGGGCGCTGCGAGCTGCTCTTCGATGCGGGGCAGTCGCTCGATGGTGCGTCGCTGTGAGACGAGTGCCGGTACCAGCAACAGGTCGCCCGCCAGCAGCAACGCACCGAAGGCGTAGTACCCGGTCGCCAGGAGGGCGACACCCCCCACCGCGAACAGAGTCATCAGGACGGGCAGCGACCAACGGCTCCGCTGCGACGCCCGCCGCTGTTGCCGTGCCAGAGCGGCCATCGCCCGCCGCGCCTTCGGGTCCGCCGGCACGCGGCCCTTGCGCAGCCATCGACCGACAATCGGCACCTGCCACGGGCTCAGCCCTGACTCCTCGGCAACCTGCCGCCGCACACGCCGGGCGCTCCACAACCCGGCGAACGCTGCGCAGAAGCCACCGAATCCCCCTGTGCCGCCGCTCGAACGGCCCCACGCGTCGCGCAGCAGCACGTTCAGCACGACCGCGACTCCGCCTGCGATCACGAGAGCGAGTGCCACCTGTACCCACGGCCGGTCGTTCCAGTGCCGCTCGGCCTGCCAGTCGATCGGCTCGGGCTCGGCGGGCGCTCCGTGTGCCGTGCCTCGCTGTCTGTCCCCGCCCGTGTCCACGGTCATCGTCTCCCCTGGGTGCGGTCCGTGACGGGCCGGTGTCTACCGGCCCTTGCCGCGACCGTCTTCCCGACGAGTTCCTTCACATGTATGAATCAACGACTCCGCATGTGAATGTGAAGATGTCCCGGACGACCGACGCGTTCGTGGTGCCGACGCGCCCCTGCACGCGACGCCGGGTCAGCCGGTCCGGGAGGGACACCCGCAGGACTCGCGGTGGGTGAACGCGGGGTTGATGGTGACCTTGCGCGGCGCCAGTTCCGGGTCGCGGATACGGGCGAGCGCCATTTCCACCGCTTGCTCGCCGATGGACAGCGCGGGTTGCGCGATGGCGGTGAGCCTCGGTTGGAAGAGGTCCGCCCACTCGAAGTCGTCGAAGGAGACGAGGGCCATGTCGGCAGGCACGCTCAGCCCGGCGTCGCGCAGGGCGCGCATGCTGCCGATGGTCATGCGGTTGTTCCCGGCCACGATGGCGCTGGGAGGCCGGGGGAGGTTCAGGAGACGGCGGACGGCCTGCGCCGCGCCATCCTCGGTTGAGTCCCCGTCGGCTTCGAGCGACGCGTCCGGTCCGATCCCGTTGCGAGCGAGACCGGTTCGGTAGCCGGCGAGCCGTTCGGTGGTGGTGGACAGGCCCTTGCGGCCCGTGAGCATCGCGATGCGGGTGTGTCCGAGCGACGCCAGATGCTCGACCAACACCGCGGTGGGTTCGACGTTGTCGACCGCTATCTGGTCGACCGGGGCGGCGACGAAGCGGTCGATGACGATGATCGGTATGTCGACCTGACGGGCGTAGTGGATGGCGGTGGACCCATCGCCCGACGGGGCCAGGATGATGGCGCTGACGC
The DNA here is from genome assembly GCF_045161865.1 of Streptomyces sp. NBC_00859. NCBI lineage: Bacteria > Bacillati > Actinomycetota > Actinomycetes > Kitasatosporales > Streptomycetaceae > Streptomyces > Streptomyces sp. NBC_00859. Next base: position 7,152,859 of record NZ_CP108826.1, read on the forward strand.
GGCGCCGCAGCAGCTCGCTGACAGCCTTGACCTCCCGGTCGTGCACGTCGTGGGTGTCCGCGAGGAGCAGTGAGTAGCCGGCGGCCGACGCGTGCCGGTCGATGCCGTGGACGACATTGCTGAAGTACGGGTTGGACAGGGCCGACATGGCCAGGCCGATGGTTCCGTAGCCGCTGTTGTCGAGCGCGCGGGCCACCGCGTCCGGGACGTAACCGGTGTGAGCCACCGCGTCGAGGACGGCGCGCGCGGTGGCGTCGGCGACGGGGCGGGTCTTGTTGAGTACGTGCGAGACGGTGGAGACCGATACGCCCGCATGGCGGGCGACATCGGACATCGTCGGTGTCTGACGGGGAGTTCTGCCTGCCATGTCCGCACCCTACCGGGCTTCGGTGAGAGTCAGGTCGGCCCGGTTCGCGCTGCTGCGGATGAGGGCGCTGGTGCTCTCGTCGACACCGGTGGTCTTCGCATGGGCGGCCTGCGGGGTGAAGCCGTAGTGGATGTAGCGGCGGGCGAGGCGTTCGCGCCGGGCCCCGGGGGCGGCGTCGAGGAACCATGTCTCGGTCAGCAGGTCCTTGACCCGGTGCCAGGGCGGCTGCGCGGCCAGCAGGAAGTTCCCCTCGACGATGACCAGTTGGTGCCGCGGGGCGACCTCCAGTGCGCCGGCGACGGGCTCTTCGAGGTCCCGCCGGAACTCCGGCCACCAGACGGTGCCAGCCCGCTCCCGGCGGACGCGCTGCAGGGCTGCGAGGAAGCCTTCGGCGTCGAAGGTGTCGATGGCCCCCTTGCGCGCACCGTGTCCGCGCTCCTCGACCACTCGCTGGGCGAGGTGGAAGCCGTCCATCGACACCACCGTCGCGAAGTGGGGCCGGCGTTGGCCGATGGCGGTCAGGAGCCGCTCGGCAAGCGTGGACTTGCCCGACCCGGGTTCTCCCGCGATGCCGATCAGTGTCCGTCCCGGCGCGCCGGCCAGTTCCAGTGCCCGGTCGGCGAGTTGGGACAGGGACGTGCCTCGGTACAGCAGTGCGGACTCGTGCTCCTGGTCGGTGCCGTCGCTGGTCGGGTTCACTGCGCCGCCTTCGTGGTGCCGGGGCCGGCGGGGGAGTCGTGCGGCATGGGGTGTCCGGCGTTCTCCGTGAGGGAACCGTCCGGCTGCAGGCGCAGAGCGCCCGTCATCAGCCCCACCACGTCGGTCATGGAGCACGCCCGCGGACTGACCACGGCGGTGCGCCGGCCCAGCCTGTGCACATGGATACGGTCGGCGACCTCGAAGACCTGCGGCATGTCGTGGCTGATGAGCACCACGGGCACGCCACGGTCCCGGATGCGGTTGATCAGGCCGAGCACCTGGCGGGATTCACGTACGCCCAGGGCGGCGGTCGGCTCGTCCATGATGATCACACGGGTGCCGAACATGGCGGCGCGGGCGACGGCCACCGCCTGGCGCTGTCCGCCGGAGAGGGTGCCGACGAGCTGCGTGATGTCCTGGACGGTGGCGATACCGAGCCGGTCGAGCTGCTCGGCGGCGCGGGCGCGCATTGTCCGGTGGTCCAGCATGCGCAGGGTCGATCCGAGGAACCCGGGGCGACGCAGCGGACGGCCGAGGAAGAGGTTGCTCGCGATGTCCAGCTGGGGGGCGACCGCCAGGGTCTGGTGGACGGTTTCGATGCCGGCGTCGCGGGCGTCGCTCGGGCCCGTGAAGTGCACTCGCCGGCCGTCGAGTTCAACGGTGCCGGCGTCCGGGACGACGGCACCGGTGAGGGCCTTGATGAGGGTGGACTTCCCGGCGCCGTTGTCACCGACGACGGCGAGGACTTCTCCCGCGCGCAGCTCGAAGTCCGACTCCCGGACGGCGACCACGTTGCCGTACCTCTTGACCAGTCCGGTGGCCCGCAGGATCACGTCTCCGGAGTCGGCGCCGGCCCCGCGGGGCGACGGCTGTGGGGCGTGCTCGGTGTTCATGCGGTCCTCCCGCGCACGATGCGGTCGACGGCGACGGCCGCGATGACCAGGACGCCGGTCGCGACCTGCTGATAGAGGCTGTCGATGCCGGCCTGGGTGAGGCCGTTGGCGAGGACGGTGACGACGAGGGCGCCAAGGACGGTGCCCGTGATGCTGCCACGGCCCCCGAAGAGGCTGGTGCCGCCTATGACGACGGCCGTGATGCTCTCCAGGTTGCCGGTCTGGAAGGCATTGGGATCGGCGTTGGGGATACGGCCGAGGGCCTGCCAGGCGGCGACCGCGTAGATGAAGCCGGCCAGCACGTACACGCTCAGCAGCGTGCGGCGGACGTGGACGCCGGTCAGCCGGGCGGCTTCGGCGTCATCACCCACGGCGTAGATGTTGCGGCCCCAGGAGGTCTGGGTCAGGGCGAACCACAGCCCCACCGCGAGCACGAGCATGACCCCCATGCCGTACGTCACCTCGATCCGGCCGAACAAGTAGGAGCGGGTGCCCGGCCACGTCAGGATGCCGGACGGGACCGTGAAGCTCTCGCCGTTCGCGTACAGCTGGTTGACCGCCGTCAGGATGCTGAGCACCCCCAGGGTGACGATGAACGGGGGCAGCTTCAGGCGGGTCACCAGGGTGCCCGAGAGTGCGCCGACGGCCGTGCAGATCACGATGCCGATGACCAGCGCCAGAGCCGCGGGCATCGTCTCCTGGCCGAGCCGGGCGACGACGAGCGTGCCCAGCACCATGGTGGCGGCGTTGGCCAGGTCGATCCCTGCGGTCAGGATGACCAGTGTCTGGCCGAGCGCCAGCGTGCCGATCACCAGGAACTGCTCGACGATCAGGGAGGCGTTGTCGGTGTTGAAGAAGGTGTCCGTCGTCAGCGCGAACACGGCCACCGCCACGACCAGCGCAGCCAGCGGCCCGGACGTGGGGGTTCGGGCCAGTGCGGCCGCGCCCCGGGACAGGACGGGCTTCGCCCGGGTCGCCGGGGAGGCGGTCGGCGTGGATGTCACCGTCATCTCTCCTAACCCCAGCAGTTCTTCAGGCCCCAGGCGGTGTCCTTGGACGCCACTTGGCCGACCGGCTTGTCAGTGATCAGCTGCGATCCGGTGTCGACGAACCCCTTCGGCTTCCTGGCCTTGTCCTTGGTGTAGTCGGCGACAGCGTCGACGCCCATCCTCGCCATCTTCTCCGGGAACTGCATGACGGTCGCGGCGAACTTGCCTGCGGCCACGTTGCGCACTCCGGTGCAGGACCCGTCGATCGAGCCGATCACCACACCCTTCTTCGAGGCCAGCGCCTGGGCGGCACCGGCCGCCGCGGGTTCGTTGATGGTGTAGACGGCGTTGACGCCGGGCTCACGCTGCAGCAGGTTCTCCATGGCGGTCTGTGCCTTGGTCTGGTCGCCGTTGGTGACCGCGGTGCCCTTGACCGCGGAGGGCGATCCGTCCGCCCCGAAGCCCTCGAGGAATCCCTTGTGCCGCAGGTCGTCCACGGAGGAGCCCGGGGTGCCGTCCAGGAGCACGGCGTCGGGCTTGGCGCCCTTGAGTGCGGCTTTGACGTACTTGCCCTGCGTCACACCCGCAGCCTGGTTGTCGGTGGCGAACGTGGCATCGACCGCACTCGCGGGATCGGTCGCGGTGTCCAGCGCGATGACGAGGATGCCCTTCTGCCGCGCCGCGGCGATCGCGTTGAGGACGCCCTTGGAACTGCTGGGTGTGATCAGGATCCCGGTGACCTTCTGTGCGACCAGGTTGTTGATGGCGTCGACCTGCCCCTGGTTGTCCCCGTCGAACTTGCCGGCGAGCGCGATCAGCTTCGCCCCGCGCTTGCCGGCTTCGGCCTTCGCCGACTCGCGGAGCCTGACGAAGTACGGGTTGCTGTTCGTCTTCGTCACCAGCCCGACGGACGCCTTGCCACCGGATCCCGCACCGATGTCGCCGCTGCCGGACTTGGTGGAACTGCACCCGGCGGCAAGGCAGGCCAGGGCCGCCGCAGCGGCGATCGTCGCCAGACGGGCGGGTGCACGTACCTGTCCCATGAGCTGCTCCTCTCAGTGGCCGGGTCGCCCTCGACCTGACCGGTGCACGGCAAATTACCCGGCCGAAACCCGTCTGCATAGCCATTGCGCAATACTTTGCGCGATGCCGATCGCCCCATTTTCAGCGGTGGTTGGTGTTCCGGGCGCGTGGTTCCGACTCGGTCGAGAAATCTTTGCGCAATGCATTGCGCATTCGTGTGCCACGGGGCAACCATCTGACGCGTCCCGATCGACGAGGCGTTGGAGGCAAACCGCATGCGCAACGATCCCCGAACCGAACGACAGGCAACCACTCCCACCGGGCCCGGCCGCCGGGCCGTACTCCGCACGGCGTTCGGTGCTGGTGCGGGCGCCGTGTTCTGGTCGGCTCTCGGTGACCGGGCTGCGGCGCATGCCGCCACGGCGTCGGCCAGGACCGACATCGTCATCAACGACTTCGAGTCCCGGGTCTGGGGCGACTGGAGCACGTCGGGCTCGGCGTTCGGCACCGGACCCGCCATCGGTGACGAGCTGTTGCGCAAGCTGGAGATCAGCAACTACCGCGGCATCGGGGTCGCCTCCAGCGAACGGGACGGCGACGGACCCACGGGCACGGTCGCCTCACCCGGCTTCCGCGTTCAGCGTGACTACATCGCCTTCGGTATCGGCGGCGGAGACTATGAGCGGGTGACCTGTCTCAACCTCGTCGTCGACGGAGAGATCGTCCGCAGCGCCACCGGCCGCAACAGCGACGCGCTCGCCGAGGCCAGTTGGGACGTACGCCGGTGGGCAGGAAGGACCGCGCACGTCGAGCTGGTCGACACCGCTGCCGGCGACTGGGGACACGTCAACGTGGACCGGATCACCCAGACCGACCAGCCCGAACGCCTCCCCGTCACCACCCAGCCGCTCTATCGCGAGACGTGGCGGCCGCAGTTCCACTTCACCGCCCGGCAGTGGGTGATGGACCGGCTCAACCCGGGGCAGCGGCAGGAGGGCTGGCTCAACGACCTCAACGGTCTCATCTACTACGAGGGCGAGTACCACCTCTTCGCCCAGCGCTGGAACAAGTGCTGGATCCATGCGGTCAGCGAGGACCTGGTCCACTGGACCGAACTCCAGCCGGCCTTCTGGGAGGAGAGCCTGGACAGCGGTGTGCAGTCCGGCTCCTGTGTGGTCGACTACAAGAACACCTCCGGTCTCTCCCCGGACGACGGCACCCCGCCGATGGTCGCCTTCTGGTCCCGGAACGACAACCGGAGCCACTGTCTGTGCTTCAGCCTCGACCGCGGTCGTACCTGGACGCACTACAAGAACAACCCGGTACTCGTCGCGCCCGAACGCGATCCCAAGGTCTTCTGGTACGCACCCGGCGACCACTGGGTGATGTTCCTCTACGGCGAGGGCAAGTACCACATCTACACCTCGGCCGACCTGCTGAACTGGACGGACACCGGCCACCCTGTCGACGACAGCTTCGAGTGCCCCGACTTCTTCGAGCTGCCCGTCGACGGCGACGCCGGCAATACCAAGTGGGTCCTGGTCCGTGGCGACGGGAAGTACACCCTGGGCTCCTTCGACGGCACCCGCTTCACCGAGGAGACCAGTCAGTACGTCGCCGACTCCGGGCCCAACTTCTACGCCACCCAGACCTGGAACAACACCGGGACCGGTGACGGCCGGCGCATCCAGGCCGCGTGGATGCGCGACGGCTCGTACCCCGACATGCCCTTCAACCAGCAAATCACCTTCCCCGCCGAGCTGACGCTGCGCACGACGGCCGACGGGCTGCGGCTCCACCGCAACCCCATCGCCGAGATCACCGGTCTGCGCGCCAAGGGCATTCGGTGGAGCGGCGCCATCGGTGACGGGCAGAGCGTGACACTCACCAGCGACAGCGACCCGTTCCACTGCGTCATCGAGGTCTCCGTTCCGCAGGGCGCAGTCCTCACCCTGGACGTGCGCGGCACTCCGGTCGTCCTCGGTCACCAGAGCATCGACAACGGCAGCGGCAGCCGGCCCCTGTCGAGTCCGCTCAGGACAGCGGAAATCCTCATCGACCGTACGTCCATCGAGGTCTTCGCCAACGACGGCGAACTCTCCGTCTCCCGCTGCTGTCTGCCGTCCCGCCCCGCCATCACCATGACCGGCGGCGGCGGCACCACGGAACTTCCCGCCCTCACCCTCTGGGCCCTCGCCGGCACATGGCCCGCAGCCACCGGAGCCCGGAAGCCCAGCCGGCGCCCCCGGCTGAGCCGGCGCCGGGTCGCGCCGGAGGAGCCGAAGGCCTGACGGGCAACAGCGGTCGGAACGTGCCGACCTGGCGCCCCTCGGTACGGAACACCGGGCCGGGGCGCCAGGGGCGAATCGCCCGCATGACGCTCCGGGGCCAACTGGACGGCGGTGGCCGCTGTACGCGCCTCACCGGCCGCTCCACGGCGGTGGTTGGGTCATCGGCCGTAGCTGACGTGCCATCAGGAGGAATCGGGCCTATTCCACCGTCGCGCGCTCGTCCAGGCGGCGGGCGAGCGCACGCACGAGATCGCGCAGCGCGGTGGGCTGTTCGATCACGAACGGGCGGTCGAGAGCGGCGAGTACCGGGGGAATCCAGTCCAGTCGTTCGGCACGGATGCGCACGTGGACCCATCCGGTGTCCTCGTCAGCGGGAAGGGGCGCCGGACTGTCCGTACCGTCGCAGGGGGCCCCGGTGCGATCCGGGCCGCCGCGGGGGGTCGCCGCGGCCGGAATCATGGAGAGGTTCGCGATGTCCGCCGGAAAGTGCCTGCGGATGTGCTGGACCCCGGCCTGGACGCGCAGCGACACTTCATGGGTCCAGGGCGTGTCCGCGAGGGCCTCCAGCACGGTGGCCGCAGGGTCGAAATCCGCTGGGGTGACGAACGAGCCGGACTGCACGGTCATGGAGGCGATCCGGTCCAGCCGGAAGGTGCGTACCTCCTGGCCTGCGGGGTCGGCGCCGGTCAGGTACCACCGTCCGGAATGGGCCACGAGGCCGTAGGGCAGGACGGTGCGCTCACTGCTGCGGCCCTTGCGGTCGGTGTAGCGGATCACCACGGGCCGCTGGTGGCGTGCGGCCTCGGCAAGGCCGAGCAGCACACCTGTTTCCGGTGCGGTGCCGGGCCGGGGGCGCGCCGTGAAGTCGGCCGTCTCCAGCAGCGCCTCCAGCCGCTGCCCGAGGGCTTTGGGCAGCACCCGCTGCAGTTTCGCCGTGGCGCTCTCGCCCGCGGCGGCCGACGTGGTGACCAGTCCGGCCCGCTGTCCGGCCAGCAGACCGAGCAGGACGGCAAGTGCCTCTTCGTCGGTGAGCATCAGGGGCGGCATCCGGTAGCCAGGAGCGAGCCGGTAGCCGCCGTAGCGGCCACGCACCGAGTCGACGGGCACCCCGAGATCCAGCAGGTGCCCGATGTAGCGGCGGACGGTGCGTTCGTCCACATCCAGGCGCGTGGCCAGGTCGGGGACGGGGCGGATGCCGCCTTCCTGCAGGATCTCCAGCAGGGCCAGCACGCGAGTGGTCGATGTGGTCACCTCACGATTCTGCCTCGGATACCGGGCGGATTCTGTCCTGTATTGGTCCTAGCGTTCGAAGTGCCCCACCATCCGGACGATCTTCGACAGGAAGCCGCTCATGAATTTTGTTTCGATCCGCATGATCACCGACGATGTCGCCCGCCTCGTCGCGTTCTACGAAGCGGTCACCACCGTTCCGGCGAAATGGTCGACCCCCGACTTCGCCGAGATCGTGACGCAGTCGTGCACGCTGGCGGTCGCCGCCACCAGAACCGTTGCGCTGTTCGGCTCCGATTCCGCCCGGCCCGCGGCCAACCGCTCGGTGATCACCGAATTCCGGGTCACCGACGTGGATGCGGAGTACCGCCGGCTGACGTCCCTCGACTGCGAGTTCGTCCAGACACCGACGACGATGCCGTGGGGCAACCGGTCCCTCCTCCTCCGTGACCCGGACGGGAACCTGATCAACTTCTTCACGCCTGTCACACCCGACGCCGTCCAGCGGCAGGAGCGCTGATCTGTCCGCCTGCCGTGGAGGGGCGGGGCGCGGTGACGCACAGCGCGTCACCGACACCGCCCACCGCTCACCATGTCCCCTGGCCGGCATCCACCTGGACCACGTCCGGTACGGGTTCCGGCTGGGCCGAGTGCGGCTGCGCGCGGTCGGGGGCGGGCGGGGACGACGGATCGATGGTGATGGAGAACAGGGTCGCGGCCGCCGCACCCGTCATGGTCAGCAGCGCGGCCGCCCGCACCCTGCGTACGAGTGTCGGGGAGCGCCGGGCCCGGTGGCTCCGGGGCCCACGGGCCCCCGTCGGCACCACTACGGGGATGGGGATCTGGCTGTACAGCGGATGCGTAGTGGACACGTTGCCACCTTCCTCTGGACTCGTCTTCCGGAAGCGACGGTTCAGTACACCGTCTCGGGTCGTTCGCTCAGCCCGTCATGGCGAACTGCTCGCAGTGGATGCGGTCTTCGGGCACTCCGGCCTGCAGCAAGGAGAGAGTGGCCGCCGTCGTCATACCTGGCGGCCCGCACAGGAAGACGTCGTGCTCGGCGAGATCGGGCACCAGCGCACGCAACCGGCCCCGTGAGAGTGGGTCGGTGTCCGCGTCGCTCGGTCCGAGCAGATAGTGCAGGGCGGCTCCGCGCCGCTGGGCTATCGACTGCAGCTCTTCCCGCAGGACCAGGAGATCGGGGTTGGACGCACGATAGAGCAGCGTCAGGTCGCCGGGGCCCCCGGGCAGGGTTTCGAACAGGGCCCGCAGCGGAGCGATCCCGACCCCGCCGGCGAGCAGCAGCACCTTGCGGCGCTTTCGCCGGTGTGCGGTGAGCGCGCCGAAGGGGCCCGCGGCCATCACCCGCACGCCCGGCCGGATCCGGCGTACCCGCCGGGAGTGGTCGCCCGCTGCTTTGACGGTGATCCGCAGCTGGTCGTCGCGGACCGGCGCGGACAGCGAGAAGGGCAGCGCGGTGCGCCAGAGCCGTCTGGTGAGGAAGCGCCACCGGAAGAACTGCCCCGACTCCGCCTGTAGTTCATCCAGAAAGCGCCCGGTGAACTCGATCGTGACGATGCCCGGCGCCTCGGCCCGCACCCGGGAGACCCGCAGATCGTGGCGGAGCGCGCGCCGGACCGGCACCACCAGCCGGTACCAGACCAGCAGCACTGCGGCCTGGGCGTGCAGCAGCGACCAGAACCAGACGGCGAACGGCCCCCCGCCCGCCACATCGGGGCCGCCGAGCTGGTGGACGAAGCAGAGCGCGGCGCTGAGGTAGGTGGCCAGGTGTACCGCCCGCCAGCTCTCGTGGCTGATCCGGCGGCGCACCGCGCGGGCCGAAGTGACGCCCACGGCAAGGAGCAGCACAGTGCCGGCGGCAGCGGCCGCCAGTCCGGGGTAGCCGAGCAGCCCCACGCCCGCCGTGATGACATCGATATCCCGGTAGGCGGCGTAGGCGAACAGCGCCAGCACCATGTGCACGGCGATGGAGGTGAACACCAGCCGCCCTCCCCAGGCGTGCCAGCGCGCCAGTTGGTCCGCGCCGACGCCGTGCTCCACGGCTGGGATCCTCGCCATCAGCAGCAGCATGACGACGACTCCGTAGGCCCCGAGCAGCCCCGCGAGATGTGCCCCCGTGGCGAACAGCGCGTCCAGCCGTGCCGACAACTGCGCCTGCGCACCCCACATCAGCGCGACAGCGCCCGCACCCGCCACGATCGCCACGCCGCACGTGTGGGGTGACAGCCGCGGCGGGGCCGTACTGAGCACCGGCTCGATACGGTGGCGGGGGCGCGCTCGTGGCACACGGACAGTCATCCAGGGCTCCTACGGTGGGGGCGATGCACCCACGCTATGCGCCACTGTCTGCTTGAACGCCCAGTTCAGGGCGGTGCCGACCAGCCTTGAGGCACCCTTAAGGAAGAGCTCAGCGGCGATTAACCACAGCTCCGGCCCTGCCGGTGTTCGGGTCCGCCGCTATCCGAACAGGGGGAACCGTTCCGCGTCGGTACCGAGCTGTTCCTTCTCGCCGGCGCTCAGAGGCAGCCGGCCGGTGGCGGCCCGCGCATACTGCTGGTCGCTCCACTCCAGCGGTACGGGACGGCCCAGCAGGCCGTCCAGCGTGGCCCGTACACAGCCCAGAGCATCCTCCGCCGGCGGTGCGGCCGACGGAAGATGCGCCACCAGATCCAGGTGGTGGACGGTGGCCTCAACAGCGAGCGTCGCCATCACATCTCCTGCGGTCAGCACATACCCCTGAGTGGTGACGAACGACCGGGGATCGGCGCGCCCCGCCGCCGTGGTGACAGCGGCGGCCGTCTCCAGGTACAGCCCGCGCAACTGCTCGAACCTCAGAAACATGCCGGCGCACACGCGCGTGTAGCGCCGCCCGTTCGCCGCCCCGATGGTGTCCGGCTGCCAGTCGGCCCAGTAGGTGACGGCGTCCCGGTCCGCCGGGCCCGAAGCGGGCGTGTGCAGAGCCACCAGCCCTCGCTGTGCGTCGGCGAGGCAGTGAAAGACCAGATCCCGCACGGCCCACCCGGCACACCCGCTCGGCAGCCATGACTCCTCGTCCCCGAGCGAGCCCACCACGCTCCCGAACGCCGCGTACGCCGAATTCAGAACACTGACTGGTTCCACTCCGCTCTCCCACCCGTTTCGCGCGACAACAGACTCGCCTCCGTAACAACTATCGCGCGCCGGCGCGGCGACCCCGTGACGGTCCCCCCTCGCGCGAAGTCCGGCAGGCGCGTATGCCGTCGGAGACAACGCCGTCGAAGACGCGATCGGGGAGGTGAGTGGTGCTGTCCGTAAGGGGGCCGTCGCCCGCCGGACGGGGTTCACCCGCGGTCAGGTCGGTGCCGTGCGTGTGCGGCGCCTCCGGCATCGGCGTCGTTGTGGCACACCGTCAGAACATTGCGGCACGCGACGGTCGAGCCGGTGTCCTGACTCCGGACGGATCATGGAAGCCGGGAATCACGACCTACCGAGCGCCGACCGCCCGTCCCGGGCAGGGGCATGCTACCCAGCCGGGCAATGGCCGAAAGAGCCCCCCGTAAGGCGACGGCTCGTGAGCGCCATGTTTGCATATGTTCATGATCGTTAATGCATCGGAAACAGAAGAACCACGAACGTACATAGACCACATCCTGGAGCACTGGCACAAGGACGAGGACACCGAGGCGCTCGTTCAGGGTGAGCAGCGGCTGACCCGGAGAGAGGCTCGGCTGCGGCTGTTCCGACTGGGGCACGCACTGCGCCGCCAGGGGCTCGCGCCCGGCGACGGGGTGGGACTGTTCCTGGCCAACCGGGTGGATTCCGTCCTGGTGCAGCTCGCGGTCCACCTCATCGGCTGCCGCGTGGTGTTCCTGCCGCCCGAGCCGGGGCCCGGCGAGCTCGCCGCGCTGGTCGAGCAGTCCCGGGTGCGCGCCGTGGTCACCGACCCGCTCTTCGCGGACCGGGCCGCCGCTGCCGCCGGCCACAGCGTCCACGCGCCGGCGCTGCTCAGTCTCGGGCCCTGTGCGCAGCGGTGTGCCGATCTGCTGGCGCTGGAGGCCGGGTGCCCTGCGGTGCGCCCCGACCGAGCGCCCGCCCCGGGAGCGGACGAAGCCGTCACCGTCCTCTACACCGGCGGGACCCTGGGCCGTCCAAAACTCGCCGCGCACAGCCACCGGCTCTATGACGCGCTCATTGGCCTGGCGGAGGGCATCCTGCACGACTCCCGGCCGGCGGTTTTCCCGACCACGGACCCGGGCACGGAGCGAGTGCTCGCCGCCACACTGCTCACTCACGGCAGCGGTCATCTCACCGCGGTCCGGGCGCTGGTGACAGGGGCCGTCCTCGCGGTGCTGCCCGAGTTCGAAGCGGGCGCGGCGCTTGCGGTGCTGCGCGAGGAGCGGATCACCGCCACCATGTTCGTACCGCCGATGCTGTATGCGGTTCTCGACCACCCGGCATGTGAGCCGGGGGCCCTCCCCGCACTCCGGCGGATCGCCGTCGGAGGCGCGGCCTCGTCGCCCACCCGGCTGCAGCAGGCGGTCGAGGTCTTCGGGCCCGTGCTCAGCCAGGGCTACGGGCAGTCGGAGGCGCTCGGTATCGCTGCCTTCGGCGCGGAGGATCTCGCATCGGAGGGAGCCCAGCGGCCCGAGCTCTGGCGCAGCTGCGGCCGCGCGATGTCCAACACCGAGATCGAGATCCGTGGTGAGGACAGCGCGGTGGCGCTGCCCACCAGGCAGGTCGGCGAGGTGTGCGTCCGGGGCGAGACGGTGATGCTCGGCTACTACGAAGACCCGGAGCGCACCGCTGAGGCGCTGCATGACGGGTGGCTGCGCACCGGGGACATGGGCTACCTCGACGCCGAGGGGTACCTCTATCTGGTCGACCGGGCCAAGGACATCATCGTCACCGGGAGCACCAGCGACAACGTCTACTCCCGGGTCCTGGAGGACTTCCTGCTCACGCTGCCCGGTGTGCGCAACGCCGCGGCACTGGGCATCCCCGACGAGGAGTACGGGGAGGCCGTACAGATTTTCCTGGCCACGGCCGACGGCACCGACGTCGACCCGGCTGCGGTCGGCGCCTCGGTGACCGCCGAGTTGGGGGAGCTGTACACGCCCCGGAAGACGGTCCTGCTGGATCAGCTGCCGACGACCAAGGTCGGCAAGGTGGACAAGAAGGCGCTGCGCGCCGCGTGGACGAGCGGGGCCCTCGGCGTCACGTCGTAGGCGCCGCTCCTCCCGGCAGGCGCGGACAGCCTGCCGGGAGGGAATGCCGGCGATCCGCCTCAGTGCCGTGAGGCCGGGCGAAGGCCGCGCAACTGTCTTCACCGACACCGAGTACGTCCGGCCCCGGTACTTCGCGCTGTACGGCGTGTGCTCGCGGATGATCCAGGTGTCGTCGTTCTCAAGGGGAACTTCCCCTCGGGCGCGCCACTTGCCGATCCCCCCGAGCCGTCCCCGGTTCACCGGTTTCAGCAGGACCCGGTGAGTACACACCTGCTCCACCGGGTACGCACGACCGGACAGGTCCTCCCTGTCGCCCGGCCGGATCAGCCTCTTCCGACGGCCGTCGGCGTACTTCGGCCTTTCACGCGAGGTTGCCGAACGCGAAGTGCCGTCGGAGCGTGACGAGACGTACTGGACGCCGCCGCCACCGGGGAGTTGGCCGCCGCCGCCGAACAGCACCTGCAGGGCGCCCGGAGCGGCGGTTCCGTCACAGAAGGGAGCGGCGTCCCGCAGTTCCTGGGATGACCGTGCGGACGGTGACGCCGAGGACCCATTGGGCCGTTTGTCACCGTTCCCCCCCGCCGGTACCGCATCCCGTGAGCAGAACACCAACAAGGGCGACCGTGGCGCCACCGGCAGCGCAGAGGCCGTCGGCCCAAGCACGGGAAGCCGCCCGGCCGCAGCTGCTCGCAGCACTCCGCAGCCGGGCGGCCCGTACTCAGCCGGAGCAGGTAAGGCTGGGCATGGCCCAGTCCCCATGGTCGTTGGCGTTGCCGTCCCCTGCGTCGCCCACGACCAGGTCGAGAGTCTGCACGCCGCTCACATCGGCGGTGATCTGCCGCACGGGATCACCTCCCTCGACCGTCTCCGTCGACGCCAGGGTCTTGCCGTCGCCGAGCACGCTGAACGTCATCGTGCCCGAGGCGCCTGCATCGTCGTCGTTACCGACCTTCGAAGTGAACTTCGAGCAGTTGCCGCCGAGGTAGACGGAGATGTCGCTGACCGAGTTGGTGCCCAGGCCCTTGGGGTACACCGTGCCGTCGATGGTCAGAGGCGTGCCGTCGCCGGCATTGACGCCGCCCACCGCTTCATTGCGCTCGACCGGACCCCAGCCGTTCGTCGATGTCAGGAAGTCGATGTCACCTACGTCGGTGACCCCCGTCGGGGGCGGCGGGTCGACCACCTTCACCTCACCGTCCTGACGCAACCACTGTGCCGCTCCGCCCTGGGCGAAGGTGGCGGTGGCAGTGAGCTTCGCGGTCTGCGCCTTGGTGGCGGGCGCGGTCAACTGCCAAGTGGCGACGGCGCTGTGACCGGGCTTGATCGCCCCGAACACCTGCGCCTGGGTGTCGTACACGAAGCCGTCGGGTGTGGCGAGAGTGACGTTCACGCCCTGTGCGGCCTTCGCGTGGGCCGGGACCGACACCTTTGCCGTGACGCTCAGCGACTTGCCGCGCCGGACCGATTTCACCGACGGTGTCACTGCCAGCGAAGCCGAGGGGGCCGCGGCCGGGACGGGCTTGAACGAGAGGTTGTCGAACTGGTCCGTGTCGTACGACGTGAGACCCAGGCCCCCTTGCCCTTCGGAGTAGCTGCTGTCGTGCACCACCCCCACGTCCGTCCCGTCGACCGATGCGGTGATCGCGGAGCCACTGAAGGACAGGCCCAGCCGGTGCCACTTGCCCGTGCCGAGCGCCGTCGTGGAAGATTTGGCCAGCACCGTGTGTTTGCCGTCCGCGTCGCTCTTGAAGACCGTCCACGCACCGGTGTCACTGATCTGGAAGCAGTAGCCCTGCTGGTGCGACTGCGGCCGGTTCTGGGTGCCCGCACGTCCGATCAGCTCGACGGTGCCGGGCTTGGCCAGTTCGACATCGGACTGCATCGAATAGTTCTTCCAGGCCGGATCGCCGACCAGGGTGAACGCGTCACTGTCGTCCTGCCACTCGATGGGCTTCGTCGGGGCCATCTGCTGTACGCACTTGCCCTTCCGTCCGGCCGAACACTTCTGGACCTCGAAGGAGCCCTGCATGTCGGAGAGGTACTTCGCTTCGGTGCCGGCGCCGTCCTGCTCGAACGAGTCCGAGTAGGGCAGTGCGAGGGCATGCGGTCGTGGCGCGGTCGCGGTGCCCTTGCCCTGGCCCGTCGTAGTGGTGACGGTGTAGACGTAACCCGGCTTCATGGTCAGGGAGTAGGAGCCGTCCGATGGCTTGAGATCCTGGGTGTGGACGAGGGACGCCGACGGATCGGGAGAGTTCACGTTGGTGGCCCACACGTGCACAGGGCCGGTCGAGAGGCCGCCCCCGACAGTGAAATCGGCGGTCTGGGACGCGGTGGCCGTGGTGGTTTCCAGCACCGTCGAGTAGTCGCTGCCGTTGGGTGATTTCATCGTGACGTACGTGCCGTTGGACTCCTTGCCACCCAGATAGCCCGAGGCATTGTCGATGAACTTCCAGCCGGGCCGGGTGAACTGTGTGACCTGCGCTGTCGCCCAGGTACTCGCCCCGATGGAGTAGTTGCCGGACCAGGGGGAGCCGGCGGTTGCCAGACCCACGGTGTGGTAGGGCAGGTTGGGATATACGGCGGCGAGGAGCGGCCAGTTGAAGTAGCTGGTCATCTTCGCGTCGATATAGCCTCGAGTGATGGCGCGGATGAGGGCGGGCGCACCGGTGTTCATGTCCTGAGAGCCGCTCTCGCTGTCCCACAGCGGCTTGCCGTTGGCCTTCGCGGCCTCGGTGGTCGAGCAGGTGTCGGCACTGCCCCCGTCACCACCCTCACAGGAGTAGTGCGCGCCGAGGATCGAGACGGCCTTGTCGAATGCCGGGTCCTTCGCCATGTCGTCGGCGGTGCTCCAGCCGCTGTCGTCCGCGACCAGTTGCACTCCCGAGTACCCGTGTGCGTCGAGCGCGGCGCGCAACTGCACGTACCAGTGGGCGTCGTGGCCGCGCTCGTTCCAGCCACCGAGGTATTTGATGTTCAGGTCGTGCTGCTTGGCACAGCCCAGCCACGAGATCAGGTAGTTGATCGTGTCCGTGGACCAGAAGCCACCCTTGATCCAGCCGGGCGCGGCCCATGCCAGCCCGTACAGCCCGATGTCCGGGTTGCGCTTCTTCGCCTGCTCGGCGAGCCAGAACTCGTACCCGGCATCGCAGTTGATCTTTCCCTCGGTGTGCTCGATCGAGGGTTCGGAGCCGTCCGTGGAGTTGGCGTCCCCGCCGATCTCCAGCTTCAGCAGCTGGAGGTTCGCGCCGTACCCGGGCTTGAACATGTAGTCCAGGATCTGGGACTGCTGGGCCGCCGGATAGTCCGTCAGCAGACGCGAGTTACCGCCGCCTCCACTGATCGCACCGATACCGTCGAACGTCCGGCCGCTCCGGCTGCCGTCCACGCCGATCGACGTCGCGGGGGCCGCCTGTGCCGGATGACTGCTCACGGCCAGCAGTGCGGCCAGCAGGGCCAGCACCCAGATGGGGGTAAGTCTGCCTGCGCGGTGCATTGTTGCCACCCTTCAGTGGGGGAGGGACTACTGATGACTGACAACGTTGTCAGACTGCTGCCGCCCGGTCTTCCGGACGAATGAGTCCCTGTCTCTCCATTGCTTTCCCGGGAAACGGCGAGCGGGATGCATGCCACCACACTGGGCATTTGTTGTCCACAGTTCGCACCGGATCACTGCCACGAGGGCCTGGGCGACTGCGAGTCGGGACAGGTGCGGGCCCGATCGTTCAGGTGGGGCGCTCGCTGTCCGCAGCGGCGAGACGCCGGGCCGCGGTCTCCAGCAGCAGATCGAGGCTCTGCGCATAGGCGCTGTGGTCCATCTCCGTCTGAAGCAGCCGCGCTGTCGCCGCGATGTTGGGGTGGGTGGCGGCCGGCAGTACCGCGTAGGTGCGGCGCCAGACCTGCCGCTCCGCCTCCCGCGCCTCCGGCGGCAGGGCGGCGGTGCTCGCGTCCTGCGCCGCGAAGGCGAGACCCGTGTCGACGAAGAGGTGGTAGATCCGTACCGCCTCCTGGTCCGCGAAGCCGCCGCGCCGCAGTACGCCGAGGATCGACTCGACCGCGTGCACCTCGTGCGGCCGCCCGGTGACCCGGTGCGCCGCCAGCGCCGCCGCCTGTGGGTGCTCCTGGTAGGCGGCGTGCATCCGCAGCCCCAGCTCCCGCAGGTCCGCCCGCCAGTCCCCGGTCGGGACCCAGCCCGCGTAGGACTGGCCGATCAGCTCGTCGGCGACAGCCAGCAGCAGTCCGTCCGTGCTGGGGAAGTAGCGGTACAGCGCGCTGGGATCCGAGCCCAGGGCCGCGCCCAGCCGTCGCACCGTGAGCGCCTCGGCGCCGTGCTGCCGGATCAGCCGCAGCGCGGTCTCCACGATCAGCGCCTCCGAGAGCATCGTGCCCTGCTTGGTACGGCGTCGCCGCACCCCTGCGGTGGCCTGCCGCTCACTCCGATCCGTCATGCGCAGACCTTATGTCAACGCCGTTGACCCGGGAAGACCCGGCGCGTTTCCATGTGGCTGCGGCAGGCGAAGGCAGTGGCCGGTGCCGCGGCGGCCGGTGTCTGCCCCGTCGCGGCGTCCGGGTTCACCGATTCTCGGCTGCGCTCGAACAGGTGGGAGCACTTCTCGCCGCACCGGACGCCGCTCCTTGACGGGCAGATGTTGCCCGCCGCGGCACTAGCGAAAGCAGCGGTGGCCCGATGGCAGCAGACCTGAGAAAGTCCCTCGGTGTGGTGGACGGCGTGGTCATCGCCGCGTCCAGCACCGCGGCGACATCGAGTATCGGCATCGGCATGGGGCTGATCGCCGGAGCGGTGGGCCTCCACCTGCCGGTCATCGTGCTGCTGGCCTTCCTGCCGGTCCTGGGTATCGCGGCAGCCTTCTCCCGGCTCAACCGGGTCGAGCCCAACTGCGGCAACAGCTATGTCTGGGTGGGGCGTTCACTCAGTCCATGGCTGGGGTTCCTGTCCGGCTGGGTGAACATCGTCGGTACGGTGGTCTTTCTCGCCTACACCACCACGGTCACCGGCTCGGTGCTGCTCCAGCTCGCCGGTGAGGCCGGGGTGCACTCCCTGGGCGGGATCGGGCTGGATCCGGGCGACACGCTTCAGACCACTCTGATCGGGCTGGTGGTCCTGGCGGGTGTCACCGTCGCCGCGATCACCGGCATCGATGTCGCCGCACGCATCCAGCGCTACCTGCTGGCGTTCGAGTACCTGGTGCTGCTCGGCTTCTGCGGTTACGGGCTCTTCGCCGGCCCCCATCCCTTCAGCTTCGACTGGTTCAACCCCTTCACCATCCCCTCCCTCACGGGTCTGGCCCAGGGCATGGTGCTCGCGGTCTTCTGCTACTGGGGTTTCGACGCGGCGTTCAGTGTCACCGAGGAGGTCCGCGACCCGCGCGACGCCTCGCGGGGCGGGATGATCGCGCTGGTCACCATGCTCGGCCTCTTCATGCTGGGCGGGACGGCGTTCCAACGAGTGCTCTCCCCGGCGCAGTTGGCTGACCACGGCGCCGAGGGGCTGACCTTCTTCGGCAACCGGCTGGCGCACCAGCCGCTGGCGGCGCTGCCGCTGATCGCGCTGACGTTCTCCGCCGTGGCCTCACTGCAGGCCGGTGTCATCCCGACCGTGCGCGGGATGTTCGCCATGGGCCGCGACCGTACCCTGGGCCGGGTCTGGACCCGTATCAGCCCGCGGTACGGCACACCCGCACGCGGCACCCTGCTGGTCGGTGCCATCGCCTCGCTGGTAGCCGTGCTGTCGCTGGTCATCCCCAGGGTCAGCGACCTGATCAGCGCGGCGGTCAATGCCATCGGCATCGTCGTCGCCCTGTACTACGGCCTCACCGCGCTCGCTGCGGCCGTCCGCTTCCGCGGTCTGCTGCGCAGCGCGCCCTGGGAGGGAGTGCGGGCGGTGGTCGCCCCGGCGCTGAGTGCGGCAGTGCTGTTCGCGCTGGGCGGGTACATGTGCTGGGGGTACGCAACGTCCACCGATCACTTCGCGCTCAGCGCCGGCAACGGCTGGTTCGCCCTGATGGTGCCGTTCCTGATGGTCGCCTCCGGTGTACTGGCCGCTGCCTGGGCCAAGTGGGGCCGTAAGTCCTCCTACTTCAGTACGGGCGTGGCCACCGACGCCGACGCCCGTGACCTTCTCGGCCCCGGACCCACAGCCGTCCGGCCCCCGCACAATCCAGGGAGTACCGCATGACCAATCACGCCGACCTCGTCCTCACCGGCGGCCCCGCCTTCACCGCCGGTCCGGCCCGCACCCGTGCCGGCACCGTCGCCGTCCGCGGCGACCGGATCGTCGCCGTGGGCCACGACGAGGTACTCGGTCTGGTCGGGCCGGGGACCGAAGTGGTCGACCTGGCGGGGCGCCTGCTGGTCCCCGGCTTCACCGATGCCCACGTCCACGCCGTCTTCGCGGGTGTGGAACTGGGGGAGTGCGACCTCACCGGCACCACCGACCTGGCGGAGTACCAGCGCCGGATCGCCGCCTATGCCGCGGCCCGTCCCGAGCGGGAGTGGATCACGGGCAGCGGCTGGTCGATGGAGTCCTTCGCCGGCGGCGTTCCCACCAGGCAGCTCATCGACGCCGTGGTGGCCGACCGCCCCGTGCTGCTGTTCAACCGCGACCACCACGGCGCCTGGGCCAACACCCGCGCCCTGGAGCTCGCCGGGATCACCGCCGGAACCCCCGACCCGGCCGACGGCCGGATCGAGCGCGAACCCGACGGCGCCCCCGCCGGGACTCTCCAGGAGGGTGCGACCGGCCTGGTGGCACGCCTTGTCCCGCAGCCGACCGACGCCGAGCACCTCGACGGGCTGCTGCGAGCCCAGAGCGTGCTGCACTCCCTGGGCATCACCGGCTGGCAGGATGCCATCCTCGGTGTGTTCAACGGCCGGCCCGACGTCTCCGACGCGTACCTCACCGCTGCCCGCGACGGCCGCCTGACCGCCCGGGTCAACGGAGCCCTGTGGTGGGACCGTTCGCGCGGCGCCGAGCAGATCCCGGAGCTGGTGGAGCGGCGGGCACGGCTGCGCGCCGGGCGCTTCAGGGCCGGCTCCGTCAAGATCATGCAGGATGGCATCACCGAGAACTTCACCGCCGCCATGACCACCCCCTACCTGGACTCCTGCGGCTGCGCCACCGCCAACAGCGGTCTCAGCTTCGTCGACCCCGCCGAACTGCGGGACCATGTCACCGCGCTGGACGCACTGGACTTCCAGGTCCACTTCCACGCGCTCGGCGACCGCGCCGTCCGTGAGGCGCTGGACGCCGTCGAGGCCGCCCGGACCGCCAACGGCCGCCGGGCCAACCGGCACCACCTCGCCCACCTCCAGGTTGTGCACCCGGACGACCTGCCCCGGTTCGCGCAGCTGGACGCGATCGCCAACCTGCAGCCGCTCTGGGCCGCCCACGAGCCGCAGATGGACGACCTCACCATCCCCTTCCTCGGTGGTGAACTCGCCCAGCGGCAGTACCCGTTCGCCGGTCTGCTGCACGCCGGGGCGACCCTGGCCGCGGGCAGCGACTGGCCGGTGAGCAGCCCGGATCCCATGCAGGGCATCCATGTGGCCGTCAACAGGACCGGCCACGGCGAGGACCGCCCGCCGTTCCTCCCGGAGCAGCGCATCGACCTCGGCACCGCTCTGGCCGCCTACACGGCGGGTTCGGCGCACGTGAACGGCCTGGACGACGGGGGCACCATCCGGGTGGGCGCGCTCGCCGACCTCGTCGTGCTCGACCGCGACCCCTTCGCGGGCCCGCCGGAGGCGATCGGTGACACGGGAGTGGCCCTGACGTACGTCGGCGGCGAATGCGTCCACGCGCGCTGATCCGGGTGCCTCCTCGCGGCTTGTCGTCGGGCGGGTGGGGTCCCACCGGACGGCCCGGTGCCGTGAGGCGGGCGTCCGCCGGGGCAGGACACGGGGAACCGTGTCCTGCCGGTCCTCTCCGGACCCGGCGGAACCGTCTCAGCCTGCCCAGCGGCCCGACAGGAAGGTGAGCGCGAAGACGGTGGTGACGGGCGCCGCGAGGCCCAGCCAGGCCGTCCTGAACCATGGCCGGCGCAGGCTCCATCCGGCCATCGTGATCCACAACGGCCACCACAGGAGGGTGGAGCGGGGGATGGACATGTACCAGTAGGAGGTGCCCAGGGCCCACAGGGTGAGGCCGATGTACAGCAGCTCGGCCCAGCGGCGCTGCCGGACCAGCAGGCCCATGAGGAGGAGTCCGGCGAGCATGGCCAGGAGTTCGGCCTGGAACATGAAGGCGTATCCGGTGGTCTGGGTATGGGCGAAGGCCGCGTGCCAGGTGTTGGCCCAGGCCTCCCACGGCGCGTGGAACGTACGGTTCCAGCCGTGTTCCTCGGCGTGTTTCCAGGCCAGCCAGTCCCCGGTGCGGGCGTGCAGGTAGCCGCTGTGGAGCGCTACGGGTACGGCGGGCAGGAACAGCCAGGGGAGTTGGCGCCAGTGGCGGCCGGTGCGGGCGGTGAGTACGAAGTGCAGGGCGATGGCAGCGGCGAGGAAGAGACCGTTCACCCGGACCGTGGCGGCCAGGGCGGTCAGGGCCGCGGCGAGCGGCCAGTTGTACCGCTGGGCGGCCAGCCAGGCGGGCAGGGCGAGTGCGAGAAAGAGCGCCTCGGTGTAACCGGCGGCGAGGAAGACGGCGCACGGCGAGACCAGCAGGAACAGGACGGCGCGCCGGCCGGCCTCCTGGCCGTGCACCTGAAGCCGGGCGATCCGGGAGAGCGACAGTACGGCGACGGCTCCCGCGACGAAGGAGACCAGCAGGCCGGCCGCGGTCCAGCTCGGAACGGCCGTGTGAACCGCTCGCAGTACGAGCGGGAAGCCGGGCAGAAACGCTTCCCTGTGGTCCAGGCTGCTGTGCGGGAGTACACCCTGGCCCGGGAAGTAACCGTCGCGCGCTATGCGCAGGTAGTAGCCCCAGTCCCACTGCTGGAAGGGAGCGAGAAGGGGGCCCGGGTCGCGGGAGCCGCTGTTGGCGGGGAACAGCCACCGTGCGCAGTAGGCCGTGATCCAGACAGCCAGGCGGGCCACCAGATACAGCCACAGCACGTCACGGTCGGCGGGGCCCAGCCGCAGCCGGAGAGAACGGACGGCGCCCGCGCGCGGAAGCGGGCCGGACCCGGCGCCTCCCGATACGGAGGGCCACGGCTCCCGCGCGCCGGATGACGGCCCGGATTCGGGTATGTGCTCTCGCAGCCCGGACGGCAAGAACGGCATGGTCTCTCTCCTGGGTGTGCGGGGGTGTACCGGCACGACCGGTGACACCTGCGGCTCCTGCGTCTTTCGCTCTCCTGGGGATACGCCTGGCGGGGGACATCCGGCTGACACCCGGCGCCGGGAAAGGAGCGTGATGATCATCACGGAACCGCGCGCCGTGAAACCCCGTCACGGGCAGCGGCCCGCGATCCCCGCGCCCAATCCGGCGCCGGGCCGGCTCCGAATGTCTGCTGTCGGTCCGCAGATGCCGGAGGAACGCCCGTGAGCACGCCCCACCCCCCTGAGTCGCACGGTTGCGAGAGCGATCCGGCCTGTCCGCCGGAGTCCGCGGCGCGGGCACTGGCGCGCCACATCGCGCGGGCCGCCGGGGCCGCCGCGCGCGCCGCCGCCTACGGCGCAGACCAGGCCCGGGACAGCACCGGGCGGACGGCTGCGGATGCCGCGGAGGAGACCGCGAGCTGTACGACGGCAGGCCGGGCGGCGTCCCTCGCGAGGGACACGGCGCAACTGGCCCTGGCCACCGCCGTCAACAACAGGACGTCGCGGCGGGACGAGTTCGCATCGACCGCCAAGGACGCGGCGCATGCGGCGCAGACGGCTGTGGACTGCGACCCGGACGGCCTGCACACGGTCGCGAACATCGTGGCGGACGGGTACGAGGCGCTGGCCCGCGACGCGCTCGGCGGCCACCGGGTCCGGCTCCCGACGCGGGAGGAGGAGGCGGCCATCCACCGGGGCGAGGGCGAGCCGTACGACGCGGTCTACGTCCACCCGGAGGACTCGGCCTCGTACACCGCGGATACCCGGGTCCGCCAGCCGAAGAACGGGCGGTCCTACTGCCCTCGGCCGTTCCTGCTCTCCGCCGATGCCAAGCTGGCATCTCCGACAGGTGAGCTGTTCGCCCCCGGCGTCGGCCCGCACTGGCGGATCGCGTGGCGGCCCCTCTTCACCTGAGTACGCGATGGTGCCGGGCGCCCGTGCGCCGCCGTGCCCGGTTCTCCGGTCCGGGGCGGGTCAGGCTGCCGCGTAGTGGTGGGCGCGCGCGCCCCGCCACTTCACCCATGCCTCGTCGTCGAGAAGCGTGTCGGCGTCCAGCAGTCCGGCCCGCCGCAGGAACTCGACGACGTCCTCGTCGTCATGGGCCAGTCCCGCGATCTCACCTTGGATCGTGACCCGGCGTCCTCCGGTGGGGGAGGGCGGGTGCACCACTATCGGCGTGCTGTCCATGCCTCCAGGGTGCGTCCGGCCGGCTGTTCCAGCACGCCGGGAGGGCGGCGCGCCCCGCCCTGGCCGGAGGCGGCAGCGTGCCGGGCCCGGCACGTAGAGGTCCAGGCCCGCCCGCCCGTTGCGGGGCGCTCGCACTCCGGTCCCGCACCCCGGCGATCTTGGCCCATCGGGGTGACCCGGGTAGGTGCGGTGGCGCTGTCGGGGCGCCTTCGCCGACGAGTCGGCCTAGCGTGAGGTACCCCCTCCCGCGACCTCATGGAGTACGCCGTGACGACACCTGCCCCCGCCGATCTGGCCGGTACGTACGCGCTCGACCCGGCGCACACCCGGATCGGGTTCGTGGCCAGGCACGCGATGATCACCAAGGTCCGGGGCTCGTTCGGCGCGTTCGAGGGCACGGCACTGCTGAACGGCGCGGATCCCTCCGCCTCCGGTGTCTCGGTCACGATCAAGACCGAGAGCATCGACACCGGCAATGAGCAGCGCGACGGCCACCTGCGGACGAACGACTTTCTCGACGCCCCCACCTACCCGCAGATCACCTTCGTCTCGACCCGGGTCGAGCAGCTGGACGGCACCCACTTCCGGCTGACCGGCGACCTGACGATCAAGGACACCAGCAAGCCGATCAGTATCGACTTCGAGTACACGGGCGCCGCCCAGGACCCCTTCGGCAACCATCGGGTGGGCTTCGAGGGCGAGGTCGCCATCAGCCGCAAGGAGTACGGCATGACGTGGAACGCGGCTCTGGAAGGCGGCGGAGTCCTCGTCGGGGACAAGGTGGTGCTGGAATTCGACGTCTCGGCGATCAAGCAGGGCTGAGCAGCACAGAGGCGCCCGGCCGCTCCAGCACGGGGCCGGGCGGCACCGGGCAGGAGCTGGGCGGACCGGCTGAGGCACGGGCGGGAGCAGGGGGAGGTGGGCACGTATGAGGTCGCTGCGCTTTCCGTACTCGCTCGAGCAGTCGGGACGGTATCCGAAGGCGCTCATGGCGGTGCCGTTCGCCTTGATCATCGCTGTCGTGGTGGTGGCTCTCCTCACGCCGCCGGCCGTGCATCTCGGTCCTTTCCTGGTGGCGGCC
This sequence comes from Streptomyces sp. NBC_00859, assembly GCF_045161865.1. Taxonomy (NCBI): domain Bacteria; kingdom Bacillati; phylum Actinomycetota; class Actinomycetes; order Kitasatosporales; family Streptomycetaceae; genus Streptomyces; species Streptomyces sp. NBC_00859. Next base: position 7,177,118 of record NZ_CP108826.1, read on the forward strand.
CCCGCGATGACGGCGTCCTTCGCCGGTCCCCGTATGACAGCACTCGTCGGTGCGCTCGCGATCGCGACGGAAGCGTTCGTCGCCACCACGCGGACCAGCATCACCGACCTCAACCACACGTATCAGCTCGCGGCGCTCTTCCTGATCTCTGTCTTCGTCACCTTCTTCGCCCATCTGCGAGTACGGCACGAAGACGAGATGACCCACCTCCGCTGGGTGGCCCGCGCGGTGCAGCAAGTGGTGATGCGCCCACTGCCGGAACGGAGCGGGCCCCTTCGTATCGCGTCCGTGTACCTCGCCGCCGAGGAGGAGGCGCAGCTCGGCGGCGACCTGTACGCGGTCGCCCGTACACCGGGCAAAACCCGCGTGATCATCGGTGACGTCCGGGGCAAGGGACTCGATGCGATCGGCGAGGCGGCCGGCGTCCTCGGAGTCTTCCGGGCGCTGGCTCACCAGGACCGGGAACTGTCCGAAGCCGTGGGCCTGCTGGAGGCGGGTGTCGCGGCCGACCGGAGCGACGCCGGGGAATCGCGGGGGGACGGCGAGGACAGTGGGGAGGCCTTCGTCACCGCAGCCGTGCTCGACATCCCCGACGCCGCCCAGGAACTCCACCTGGTCAGCTGTGGACACCCGCAGCCGCTGGTCCTGCGCGCGGGCCGGGTGCACACGCTCGCTGTGCGCGAACCCGCGCCACCCCTGGGCCTCGGCCATCTGCTCCGCAGCACGTTCGCGGCGGAGACATTCACCTTCGGCGCCGGTGACGTCCTGCTGCTGTACACCGACGGTGTGATCGAGGCCCGGGACTCCGCGGGCCGGTTCTACCCGCTGTCCGACCGGATCGCGTCCTGGGGCACGCAAGGCCCGGAGGCGCTGCTCGAACGGCTCCGCGCGGACCTCCTGCGTCACGCGGGCGGCCGCCTGGGGGACGACGCTGCCATGGTCGCCGTCGAACGGCTCCCGGCGGCGGACTGAAGCGATCCGGGCGTTCCCTGCCCTTTCCTGCGGCTGGGGTGCCCAGAGAGGCGCCCGGAGGGCTTGGTCCAGACCTATTGACCGCAGGTCTGGACCACTTTAGATTGTCAGGTACTCGACATTCGTGCTCTGTCAACTCGCCGCGCCAGGAAGGGACACGACATGATCGGTCGGAGAGTTCGTCTTCTGGGGGTCGGCCTCGCTACGGCTGCCGTGGTGCAGATGCTGGTCGCCGCCGCGCCCGGCAGCGCACCGGCCGCCGACACCTGCGCGGTCAAGTCGAAACCGGCTGGCAAGGTTCTCCAGGGGTACTGGGAGAACTGGGACGGGGCCGCCAACGGTGTGCATCCGCCGCTCGGCTGGATCCCGATCACCGACGCGCGTATCCCGGCGCACGGCTACAACGTGATCAACGCGGCCTTTCCGGTCATCCGTTCCGACGGAACCGCCCTGTGGGAGGACGGGATGGACTCGACCGTGAAGGTCCCGACCCCGGCCGAGATGTGCCAGGCAAAGGCTTCGGGCCTCACCACGCTGATGTCCATCGGCGGTGCGACCGCGGGCATCGACCTCAGCTCCACCGCGGTCGCCGACCGGTTCGTGAACACCGTGGTGCCCCTTCTGCAGAAGTACAACTTCGACGGCATCGACATCGACATCGAGACCGGGCTCACCGGCAGCGGCAACATCAACCAGCTCTCGGCGTCCCAGTCCAACCTCATCCGCATCATCGACGGCGTACTCGCCCGGATGCCGTCGAACTTCGGTCTGACGATGGCGCCGGAGACGGCGTACGTCACCGGTGGCAGTGTCACCTACGGTTCGATCTGGGGTGCCTACCTGCCCATCGTCAAGAAGTACGTGGACAACGGCCGGCTCTGGTGGCTGAACATGCAGTACTACAACGGCAGTATGTACGGCTGCTCGGGCGACTCCTACTCCGCCGGGACCGTCGCGGGCTTCACCGCACAGACGGACTGCCTGAACAAGGGGCTCGTCGTCCAGGGCACCACGGTCAAGGTCCCCTACGACAAGCAGGTTCCGGGGCTGCCCGCGCAGCCGGGCGCGGGCGGCGGGTATCTGCCGACCGGCCAGGTCGCGCAGGCGTGGAACACGTACGGCGGCGGCCTCAAGGGGCTCATGGACTGGTCGCTCAACTGGGACGGCGCCAAGAACTGGACGTTCGGCGACAACGTCCGCTCCCTCCAAGGGCGTTGAAGCTCCAGCCCTGACACCCCCACGGCGTCCGCTGCGGTCCTTCCACCGCGGCGGACGGCCGGGGTTCGCCGCCGGGCGGCTCGCGTGGTGCAATCACCTTCCCCCGCCTCCTGCCGCGAAAGACCCGACGTGCTCCCTGTGTTCCGCCGCGCCGCCCATGCCCTCGCTCCGGCGCTGATGGTCCTCCTCGCCGGGTGCTCGTCCGGCGAACCCGCTGAAGGCTCCACCCCGGCCGCCACCGCTTCAGCGCACGGCGGGGTCCGGGGGCCCGCGGCCCGGTTGCCCTTCGACTACCAGCTGGGCGGGGCGTACCGGCCGCCGGCCGGGGTACGTGCGGTATCCCGCGACCGCACCGCGGCCCCGGTACCGGGGCTGTACAACATCTGTTACGTCAACGCCTTCCAGTCGCAGCCCGGTGACGCGGTCGGCTGGTGGCGAAAGCACCACCCGGACCTGCTGCTGCACGACGGCGAGGGCAGGCCGGTCGTCGACGAGGACTGGCACGAGCCCCTCCTCGACATCTCCGGCGCGGCCGAGCGCAAGGCGCTCGCGGACATCGTCGGCCGCTGGATCGACGGCTGCGCCGACGCCGGGTTCGACGCGGTGGAGCCCGACAACCTGGACTCGTACGAGCGCTCGCACCATCTGCTGACCGCCGACGACGCCGCCGACTTCGCCCGGCTGCTGGCCGAGCGGGCCCACCGGCGGGGACTCGCCATCGCGCAGAAGAACACCACCGACCTGCTGGGCGAACGCGACTACATCGGCTTCGACTTCGCCGTGGTCGAGGAGTGCGGCAGCTTCCAGGAGTGCGGCGAGTTCGCCACCGCCTACCGGGGCAGGGCCTTCGACATCGAGTACGGCGCCAAGGCCTTCGACCGGGCCTGCCGCTCCTGGGGCGGCAAACTGTCGGTCACACTGCGCGACCGCGATGTGACCCCGGCCGGGGAGCGGGGCCACGTGTACCGGCGCTGCGATTCCTCCGTCTGACGGGGGCGCTGCCGGTGCGGGCACGGTGCGAGGACCCCTGAGACGACCGGACCGGTGCCGGAAATGCTCAGGTCTCCCACGGCGCCGGGCGGGCGGCCGCTTCCTCTCCTTGGGAGTGCCCGCCCGCGGCCGGATGCGTGCGGTCCGCTGCCGCCGGGGGCGGGGCCCTGTCGAGAGGGGGCCGCTCAGGAGATATCTTGATGTCGAGCAATGTTGCAGACGTGGAGCGGAGCACCCGGTGACTGACTCGACCATCATCTATACACATACCGACGAGGCCCCGGCCCTGGCGACGTATTCGTTCCTGCCGGTGATCCAGGCGTATGCCTCGACGGCCGGTGTGACCGTGGAGAGCCGTGACATCTCTCTCGCGGGGCGGATCATCGCCAGTTTCCCCGAGCGTCTTGACGAGAGCCGACGGGTCGAGGACGCACTCGCCGAGCTCGGTGAGCTGGCCAAGACGCCCGGCGCGAACATCATCAAGCTGCCGAACATCTCGGCGTCCATCCCCCAGCTGAAGGCCGCCGTCGCGGAGCTGCAGAAGCTCGGCTACGCCCTTCCCGACTACCCGGACGACCCGCAGACCGACGAGGACAAGGACGTCCGCGCCCGGTACGACAAGGTCAAGGGAAGCGCCGTGAACCCGGTGCTGCGCGAGGGCAACTCGGACCGCCGCGCCCCGGCGTCGGTGAAGAACTACGCCAAGGCCCACCCGCACCGGATGGGTGCCTGGTCGTCCGACTCCAGGACGAACGTCGCCCACATGGACGGCGACGACTTCCGCTCCACGGAGAAGTCCGCCGTCATCGGCGAGGCCGGATCGCTCCGTATCGAGCTGGCGGGGGACGACGGCAGCACCACCGTCCTGCGCGAGTCGGTGCCCGTGCTGGCCGGCGAGGTCGTCGACGCCTCGGTGATGCGGGTGGCGGCGCTCCGTGAGTTCTTCACGGCGCAGATCGCCCGCGCCAAGGCCGAGGGCGTGCTGTTCTCGGTGCACCTCAAGGCCACGATGATGAAGGTCTCCGACCCGATCATCTTCGGCCACGTGGTGCGCGCCTTCTTCCCGAAGACCTTCGCCGAGCACGGTGCGGCGCTCGCCGCCGCCGGGCTCACCCCGAACGACGGTCTCGGCGGGATCCTCAAGGGCCTGGAGGCACTGCCCGAGGGCGCGAAGATCAAGGAGTCCTTCGAGGCCGAGCTGGCCGAGGGACCCGCCCTTGCGATGGTCGACTCCGACCGAGGCATCACCAACCTGCACGTACCGAGCGACGTCATCGTCGACGCGTCCATGCCGGCCATGATCCGCACCTCCGGCCACATGTGGGGCCCGGACGGCGGCGAGGCCGACACCCTGGCGACCATCCCGGACAGCAGCTACGCGGACATCTACCAGGTCGTCATCGACGACTGCCGCGCCAACGGCGCCTACGACCCGTCGACGATGGGCTCCGTGCCCAACGTCGGGCTGATGGCGCAGAAGGCCGAGGAGTACGGCAGCCACGACAAGACCTTCGAGATCCCCGTCACCGGCACCGTGCGGGTCGTCGACGGCCAGGGCAATGCCGTGCTCGAGCACGCTGTCAGCGCCGGTGACATCTGGCGCATGTGCCAGACCAAGGACCTGCCGATCCAGGACTGGGTCAAGCTCGCCGTCACCCGCGCCCGCGCGACCGGCTCCCCGGCCGTGTTCTGGCTCGACGAGGGGCGCGCGCACGATGCCGCCCTGATCGAGAAGGTCAAGGCGTACCTCCCCGAGCACGACACCGACGGTCTGCAGATCGAGATCATGACGCCGGCGGACGCCATCGCGTTCTCGCTGGAGCGGATCCGCCGCGGCGAGGACACCATCTCCGTCACCGGCAACGTGCTGCGCGACTACCTGACCGACCTGTTCCCGATCCTTGAGCTGGGCACGAGCGCGAAGATGCTCTCCGTCGTCCCGCTCATGAACGGTGGCGGTCTGTTCGAGACGGGTGCCGGCGGTTCGGCTCCCAAGCACGTCCAGCAGCTCGTCAAGGAGAACTACCTGCGCTGGGACAGCCTGGGCGAGTTCCTCGCTCTCGCGGTCAGCTTCGAGCACCTCGCGCAGACGACGGGCAACGCGCGCGCCCAGGTCCTCGCGGACACGCTCGACCGTGCGACCGGCACGTTCCTCAACGAGGACAAGTCCCCGAGCCGCAAGCTGGGTGGCATCGACAACCGCGGCAGCCACTTCTACCTGGCGCTCTACTGGGCCCAGGAGCTCGCCGCGCAGACCGACGACGCCCAGCTCGCCGAGGCGTTCTCGGCCCTCGCCAAGACACTCGGCGAGCAGGAGCAGACCATCGTCGGCGAGCTGATCGCGGTCCAGGGCTCGCCCGCCGACATCGGCAGCTACTACCAGCCCGACGCGGAGAAGGCCGCGGCCGTCATGCGCCCGTCGGCCACCTTCAACCAGGCCATCGCCACGCTCGGCTGAAGTCCGGCGACCGGCAGCCGCAACGGCAGCCGGTCGCCGCAGCGCACCCTGGCCGCCCCGGCCGGCGTCCCGCCGGCCGGGGCGGCTGCGTGTGCGCTGGACCTGCCGCCGGCCGGGCGGACGCCCCGCCAAACCCCGCCGCTGACCTACGCCGGATGCCGCGGACGGCCGTGCGTGGTTCCATGAGAGATGTCAGTGCTTGATGCTGCCGCTGCATCCGCCGAGCGGGTGCAACGGGGTTGCACATCAGGCTGATCCCACGACTTTCAGGGCGGCGTGCGGCTGTCCGGCCGGACCGGTGTGAGCCGGCCGCCCTCACGGACGCGCGCTGCGAAACCGCCCCGCGTCCCCCCGGGAACACTGGGCGGCGGTCCTGAAAGGAGATGCGGTATGTCCACAGCCATTCTCACCGTGTTCAGACAACTGATCCGTCTGGTGACGGACTCGGCCAGGGCAGTCGGCCGCCACGTCGCCCGGCGCTTCGAAACCGGGCGCTCCCCCGCGGAACACAGCCGGCGTCCCCGCCCCGCCGACCTGCTGGCCGGACGGATCGAGCAGGCGGAGTACCAGGCTGACCAGGAACGTCTGGCGCTGGCCGACGCGTCCGCCCACCCCCTCCGAGTGCCGCCGCTGCCGAAGCGGTGACCCGCGGTCGCCGCGGTGGCGAGCGCGCCTGCGGTACGCGACCGGGCGCGCGGTTGCTGAGAGCGACGCACCCGCAGTACGCCGGTCATCCGCCGGGCCCGCTTCACGGACCGGTCCCCGCACTGCGCAACTCCCGCTGCTCCGCACTGTCCTGACCTGGTGGTCTCGCTCTCCATCCGGTCCGCAACCCCCTGCTACCGTCTGCCGAAGCCCGGTCACCCGAGGACCGGGCACCGACGGAGAGGGGTGGCGCGGTGGCCACGACAGGCGCTGAGCGGGCATTCATAGGGTCGTTCACGTCAGCGGGGGGACCTGGTCTCGTCGCCGCTTCGGTGGACGCGGCGGGGGCGCTGACCGTGCTCGGCGCGGTGGACACCGTACCCAACCCCTCGTTCCTCGCTCCGGCCCCCGGAGGCTCGGTCCTCTACGCCGTATCCGAGACCGGCGAAGGGGCCGCGGCGGCCTTCGACACCGCGGGACCACTGCCGCGCCTGATCGGGGCACCGGTCGATGTGTCCGGCTCCGCGCCCACCCACCTCGTCCTCACCGGCGGGCACCTCCTCACCGCCAACTACACGTCGGGGAGTGTCAGCGTGCTGCCCGTACGCGCCGCGGACGGCGCTCTGGAAGCCCCTGTGTCCGTGCTCCGGCACGAGGGCCGGGGGCCTCATCCGGAGCGCCAGCAGGGCCCGCACGCCCACCAGGTGAAGCAGGACCCCACGGGGCGCTGGGTGCTGAGTGTCGACCTCGGTACCGACTCCGTGCGGGTCTGCGCGCTGGACGCCGTCACGGGCGCACTGACGGTGCACGGAGAGACCGCGCTGCCGCCCGGAAGCGGGCCCCGCCACCTGGCGTTCCACCCGGAGGGGAGGCACGTCTACGTCCTGAACGAGCTGGAGCCCACCCTCACGGTCCTCCGGTGGGACGCGGCGGCCGGCACCCTGGAGCCGGCCGGCCGGACCGCGCTGCTGCCCGAGGGCACGGTGGGGGAGAGCCATGCGTCGGGGGTGGCCGTCGCGCACGACGGACGGTTCGTCTGGGCGGCGAACCGCGGGCAGGACAGCATCTCGGTCCTCGCGCTGGACGTGAGCCCGGAGAAGCCCGTCCTGGTCACCACCGTGGACTGCGGCGGCCGGTGGCCGCGCGACCTCGCCCTGGACCCGGCGGGCCGGCGGCTGTACGCGGCCAACGAGCACTCGGGGGATGTGACCTGGTTCGACATCGATCCGCGTACGGGTGTTCCGAGCCGCTCCGGCTCCGTCGAGGTGGCCGCCGCCTCGTGCGTGGTGTTCGCCTGACGGCCCCGACGCCCCCTCGGCACACCTGTGACCGGGGCCCGCACCGAGCAGCACGAACTGCCGGTGCGGGCCCCCTCACGTACGTGGCGGCAGTGCGCGGCCACGTACGTGGCGGCAGTGCGCGGGTCAGCCGACCGGAGCTCCCTGCGACGGCTGCTGCGGGGTGATGCCCAGCGCGGTCGCGTACTTCGAGAGCACCAGCTTGCCGACCGCGGGGTAGGCGCCGAGAGGCTCGGCAGAGGCGCAGCCCGCCTCCTTGGCCGCCCCTGAGAGCAGCTCCTCGGTGACCTCGGGGCCGATCAGGTACGGCGCGAGCGCCAGCTGCACCGAACCCGAACCCCGCAGCTGATCGGCGATGGCGGCGACCGAACCGTCCACATCGAGTGCGGCGGCCATCACCGGTACGGCGAGGCGGGCGGCCAGCAGCATGCCGGTGATCCCGGCGGCCTGCACGGCCTCGTCGCCGCCGACCGTCGCCAGGATGATGCCGTCGGCCGCGGTGGCGACCGTGAACAGCCGGGCCCGGTCGGCGCGGGAGAGACCGGCCTCCGAAAGACGTACGTGGAGACCCTCGGCCAGCAGCGGGTGCGGGCCCAGGACCTCGGTCAGCTCGGCAGCGGTGGTGCTGTCCATCACGGCCTGCCGTATCCGCCGCTCGGTGGCTGCGTCGGGGCCCGCCAGCAGGGGCACCACGACAGCGGTGGCGGTCGATGGCTCGGCCACCTCGCGTCCGGCGGCCTTCGCCTGCTCGTAGCGCGCCACACGCTCGGCGGCGGTGCGGGAAAGAACCGTCTCAAGGGCGGGAAACTCGTCGTCGGCACCATCCAGGTAACCGATACGGGCGTCCAGGCCGGGCAGCTCGGAGCGGGCGATGGAGATAACCTCTTCCGCCAGGCTGCGGACAGCGGCGGAAGGCGTGCCGGGAACAGCGAGAACCAGCGCGGGCGCGCCCTCAGGGGCCACCGCGGGTTCCGGGCGGCGGTGCCGTCCCGTCTGGCGAGGTCGCGGCATTCGTACAGGCAGGCCGGATGCGGGCCCATTGGGGGAGCTCATGGCGCCGCATGCTACTGGCTTCGCAGGCCCGGCTGTTCGGGGAGGGTACGTTAGCGCGGCGTCTGTCCTCATTTATCCGGTGCGTTGCGTCGTTAGCGCGTATCCTGTTCCGCCACCACACGCAGGAGCTGCGGATGCGGGGGCAGCCGGAGGCTCCCCGTGGCGAGCGCCGAGGCGATCAGCACCGCACCCACCAGCGGATCCCCGGTAGCGAGCACCGGTCGGGCAGACGGCAGCAGGGTGGAGAACTCCTCGCGCGCAGGGGTGAGCAACGGGTCGCCCATCTTGAACAGACCACCCGTGAGGGCTACTTCACAGCCCGCGCCTGACTCCGCGGGGCAGACGGCGGCTGCGGCTCCGGCGATCTGCCGGGCCGCCTCCCGCAGAATCCCGGCAGCCACGGGGTCGCTTTCCGCGCACCGGGCCACCTCAGGGGCGAACGAAGCGAGCACCGCGGGCCGGTCCGAACGCGGATACAGCGAGCCCGGCATGCCGCCCGCCGGCCCGAAGACCGCCTCCAGCCGCTCCAGCAGCGCGGCCGAGCCGCCCGGCCGCCCGTCGTGCGCGCGCATCGCGGCCTCCAGGCCGGCCCGGCCGATCCAGGCCCCGCCGCCGCAGTCGCCCAGGAGATGCCCCCAGCCGTCCGCTCTGCGCCACTCGGTGAGGTCGGTTCCCAGAGCGATCATCCCGGTTCCGGCAGCGACGACCACACCGGGCCGCTGCCCCAGTGCGCCCGCGTACGCCGTCACCCCGTCCGCCGCGAGCGCCAGCCGCCGGACGCCGAGCGAGCGCTCCAGGGCCGCGGGGAGCGCCGCGCGGAGGTCGTCGCCGAGCGTCGCCATCCCGGCCGCGCCGATCGCCACCGCCGATACACCGGCGCCGTCCGTGTGCCCGAGGAGTTCGTCCGCCATGGGCAGCAGCTGCCCCAGCAGATGGTCCGCGTCGATCCCCGCGGCGCCGGTGCGGACGGGTACGCGGGAGACGACGGACCCGGTGAGCCCCGGTTCAGCCGCGTCGGCGAGTGCCACCCGGAGCCCGGAGCCTCCGGAGTCCACACCGAGGACCCAGGTCACGGCAGCCGCCAGTCGACGGGCTGGGCACCCTGGCGCACCAGCAGTTCGTTGGTGCGGCTGAAGGGGCGCGAGCCGAAGAAGCCCCGGTCCGCCGACATGGGGGACGGGTGGGACGACTCCACCGCCGGAAGGTTCCCCAGCAGAGGGCGCAGGTTACGGGCGTCACGCCCCCACAACACCGATACCAGGGGTTTTTCCCGGGCGACCAGTGCCCGGATGGCCTGCTCGGTCACTTCCTCCCAGCCCTTGCCGCGATGTGCCGCCGGTTTGCGCGGAGCCGTGGTCAGCGCCCTGTTGAGCAGCAGTACGCCCTGCTCGGCCCACGGTGTCAGATCGCCGTTGGAGGGGCGGGGCAGCCCGAGGTCCGTGTGCATCTCACGGAAGATGTTGTCCAGGCTGCCCGGCACGGGCCGCACATCGGGTGCCACCGAGAAGCTGAGCCCCACGGCGTTGCCCGGCGTCGGATAAGGGTCCTGGCCGACGATCAGGACACGCACGTCGTCGAACGGCTGCTGGAACGCGCGCAGCACGTTCGCACCGGACGGCAGATACGTGCGCCCCGCGGCGATCTCGGCGCGCAGGAACTCGCCCATCGCCGTGATCCGGTCGGCGGCGGGAGCGAGGGCCTGCGCCCACCCCGCTTCGACAATTTCATTCAACGGACGTGCTGCCACGGGGCGTCACTCTACTGGCCCGCCGCGCCGGCGCCTTCCCGGGTGCGGTCAGCGGATCAGGTTCCCGTACGCAGGGTCAGGCGGCAGACACGCCGGTCCTGCGCTGTGAACAGGAGAATCGGCCATCTCGCGGCGGCCACCGGCAGCCGGACGCCCGGCAGCGGGCCAGCCGCCCCCTAACAGACCGACCGTGACGGCGACAGCCAGGGAGGGGGCCTTACTGAGCAGCACACGGCGGATGCCGTGGCCGGAGACCAGCGCGGCGACTGTCAGGCGACCAGGAACACGGCGACCGCACCGGCCCGGGACAGCAGGACCGGGTGCGGTCGAATCGTTCATGGGGATGCTTCTCCGGTGTCGGTCCTCGCACGCTGAAACGGCATCAGAACGGGACCAGGGCGCACCGTACGGACCTACCGGCGTGGATACGCGAAGCGCGAGCACCGCGGGCCGGTGAAGGCCGGGGAGCGGCCTCAGGGGCGCGCCGCGGGCAGCGTGACCTCGAAGCAGCAGCCGCCGGTCACATTGCGCACGTCGGCCCGACCGGCGTGTGCCTCCACGATGCCACGCACGATGGCGAGGCCGAGGCCGGCGCCCGCCGGGGGAGTCCGGGCCTCGTTGCCGCGCCAGCCGGTGTCGAAGACCCGTGCGAGTTCGTCCTCGGGAATGCCCCCGCAGCCGTCGGTCACCGAGAGGACCACGGAGCCTGCCCGCTGCTCGGCCGCGATCGCGACCGTACCGTCGGCCGGTGTCCGGTGAATGGCGTTGACCAGCAGATTGGCCAGGACCCTGGTCATTTCCTTGCCGTCCACCTCGACGGGCAGGGGCTTCACGCCGCCTCCCTCCAGCCGGACGCCGTGCTCGCGGGCCAGCGGATCCGCTCCGGCCAGTGCGTCGCCCACCAGGTCGTACACCGACATCCGGATCGGCGTCAGCGTGAGCGCTCCCGCATGGATACGGGACAGCTCGAACAGGTCACCGACCATGGCGTTCATCCGGTCCACCTCGGTGCGGATCTGCCGGAAGTAGCGTTCGGGGTCGGTGGCCATCCCGTCCTCCAGCGCCTCGGACATCGCCCGCAGCCCGGCGAGCGGTGTCCGCAGATCGTGCGAGATCCACGCCACCAGCTCACGCCGGGAGGTCTCCAGCGCCTGTTCGCGGCGGCGCGACACGGCGAGTTTCTCGCTCGTCGCCGCCAGCTCCCTGCCCAGGTCGGCCAGCTCGGCGGGGGGAGCCCCGCCGGGCACGGCGAAGTCACCCCCGTCCCCGAAGGACCGCGCGGCCAGCGTGAGCGCCCTGCTGCCCGCGACGACCCAGCGGCCGAGCAGCAGCGCGGTCGCCAGCGAGACCACCGCCGCCATGGCCACCACCAGGGTCACCACTTTGAGGTCGTGCGGCGACAGGAACATCGCCCTGGCCACCGCCAGCGTCCCCGCCAGCATCGCGGTCACCGCGACGGCCGAGATGACGGTGACCGACAGGGCGACCGACCGGTGGCGCAGCCGCCACAGGGCGCCGGCTCCGATCAGCCCGGCCGCGGCGGCGCCGAGGAACGCGTACAGGGCGATCAGCACCAGGTCCTTCATCGCAGTCCCGCCCCGTCCCCGGCCGAATCGCCGCCGGCCGCGCCGGACCGGTCCGGCGCGTCGCTGCCCGCGGTGTTCAGGGTCCGGACCTCAGAGCCTTCCACCGGCGTGCTCGTGCTGTGCGATCCCTCCCGTCCGGCCTCGAACCGGTAGCCGACGCCCCAGACGGTCCGGATGAGCCTCGGGGTCGCGGGATCGTCCTCGATCTTGCCGCGGAGCCGGCGCACGTGGACCGTTACCGTCGACAGATCGCCGAACTCCCAGCCCCACACCTCGTGCATCAGCTGCTCGCGCCCGCAGGCCTCTCCCGAGTGCCTGATCAGATAGGCCAGCAGGTCGAACTCCCGCAGGGTCAGGGCGAGCTCGCGCCCGTCCTTGGCGGCCCGGCGGGCCGCGGGGTCCACCGTGAGCCCCGCGGCGTGCAGCAGCGGCCCCGGCCGGTCTCCGCCCGTGCGGCTGCGCCGCAGCACCGAGTCGACGCGGAGTACCAGCTCCCGTGGGCTGAAGGGTTTGGTCACATAGTCGTCCGCGCCTATCTCGAGGCCGAGAATCCGGTCGTCCTCGTCCCCGCGGGCGGTCAGCATGATGACCGGGACCGGCCCGCTGTCGCGCAGGACCCGGCACACCTCCAGACCGTCCATGCCCGGCAGCATCAGATCGAGCACCACCAGATCGGGCCTGCGCCGCGCGGCGCACTCCAGGGCGGCGGGGCCGTCGGCGGCGAGGTCCACGCAGTACCCGGCACGGACGAGGTAGCCGGCGACGACCTCGGAGACGGTGGGATCGTCGTCGACGACCAGTACGCAGGACGGGTGGAGGGCGGGGAGCGGGTTCTGCATGACCCCAGCGTGTCACTGTGCTGCGGCGACCGGCCGGTCGCACGGGTGGATACGTCCGGACGTCCGCGTTTCGTAAGGAGTGAAAGAGCCGTCCCGGCCCATTCGGTTCGTACGGTGAGGGCGTGACCGACCTGATCCCGCTGAGTACCTTGAGCCCCCGGACCCCCATCACGGTGGACGTGGTCCTCCCCTGCCTCGACGAAGCCGGTGCACTGCCCCGGGTGTTGGAGCGCATCCCGGACGGCTGGCGCGGGCTCGTCGTCGACAACGGCTCCACCGACGGTTCGGCGGCGATCGCCGCCGGTCTCGGGGCCACTGTCGTCCACGAGCCCCGGCGCGGCTTCGGCGCCGCCTGCCACGCGGGTCTGCGCGCCGCGACGGCGGACGTGGTGTGTTTCTGCGACTGCGACGGATCGCTGGACCCCGGGCTGCTGACGGCCTTCGTCCGCCGGGTGGCGGACGGGGAATCCGATCTCGTGCTCGGACGCAGGCGGCCCACCGGCCGTGGCGCCTGGCCGCTGCACGCCCGCGCGGGCAACTACGCGCTCTCCCGGATGCTGCACACCCGCACGGGACTGCGTCTGCACGATCTCGGACCGATGCGCGCCGCCCGCAGGGAGGCGCTGCTGGGACTCGGCCTGACCGACCGGCGCAGTGGCTATCCGCTGGAGATGGTCGTACGGGCCTCCGACGCGGGGTGGCGGATCACCGAGCAGGACGTGCCCTACCGGCCGCGGACCGGCAAATCGAAGGTCACGGGGACCTGGCGTGGCACCTGGCAGGCGGTGGGCGACATGCGCTCCGTGCTGAACGCCCCCGTGCCCGCCGGAAGGGTGGTCCGATGACCACGCTGCTCGTCATCGCCAAGGAACCGCGCCCCGGCCGGGTCAAGACCCGGCTCACCCCGCCCTACACCCCGCAGCAGGCGGCCCGTATCGCCGAGGCCGCGCTCAGCGACACACTGGCTGCGGTCCTGGACTGTCCGGCCCGGCGCCGGATCCTGGTGCTCGACGGCGTTCCGGGCCCGTGGCTGCCGCGCGGCATCGAGGTCGCCCCGCAGTCCGGCGGAGGGCTCGACGAACGGCTCGCCGCGGCGTTCGCCCTGTGTGCGGGGCCCGCGCTGCTGGTCGGCATGGACACCCCGCAGCTCACCCCCGCTCTGCTGGCTCCCGCACTCGGGCCCGGCGGCTGGAGCGGCTGCGACGCCTGGTTCGGGCCGGCCGACGACGGCGGGTTCTGGGCACTGGGACTCGCGGAACCCCGGCCCGAACTGCTCCGCGGTGTTCCCATGTCGACACCGGGGACGGGCGCCGCGCAGCGGGCCAGGCTGACCGGCGCGGGGCTCACCGTCCGGGATCTGCCGGCCCTGCGTGACGTCGACACGGCGGACGACGTACGGGCGGTGGCGGCTGCCGCCCCGCACAGCCGCTTCGCGGCGGCCGTCGCCGGCCTGGCGCCCGCACCGGTACCGGAGTCAGGTCCCGCAGCCGAGCCCGGCGCACGCTCCCACCGCTCCGGGGCCCGGCGATGAGCGCGCCCGTCCGGCCCCGCTGCTGGCAGGCCGATCCGTACACCGACGCGCTGCGTACCGGACGCGGCCCGCTGTTCCTCCGCCGCGCCGACGGCTGGATGCTCCCGCTCGACGTGGAACGCTGGTGCGCGGTCGCCGACCGCGCCGACATGTCCGTACTCGCCCGTTGCGAGGGGACCGTCCTGGACATCGGCTGCGGACCCGGCCGACTGGTCGCGGCCCTGTCCGAGCTGGGCCACCGGGCCCTCGGTGTCGATGTCAGCCGGGCGGCCGTCGCCCGCACCGAACGTGCCGGAGCGCCCGCCCTGTGCCGCTCCGTCTTCGACCGGCTGCCGGGGGAGGGGCGCTGGGACACTGCCCTGCTCATCGACGGCAATATCGGCATCGGCGGCGACCCGCGCGCCCTGCTGGCCCGCGCCGCTCAACTCACCGCGCCGTGTGGGCTGTTGCTGGCCGAGGCCGACCCGGTCGATGTCGACGAGTCGGTACGGGTCCGGGTCGACGACGGCAGGGGCGGCGCCGGGGCCGACTTCCCGTGGGCCCGCGTGGGAGTACGCGCACTGCTCGCTCACGCGCGCGCGGCCGGCTGGGCCGCGGCCGGGCAGTGGCAGGAACAGGGCCGCTCCTTCGTCGGGCTCCGCAGGACCGGCACCGTCGGCCACCAGGCGCACTCCGCCACGACGGCGCCCGGTCGGCTGCCCTGAGCCCGGCCGTGCTCGGCGCAGCCGACCGGGGCGCCGGGTCAGCGCTGCTGCTGGCGGCTGCGCTGCCGCTCGATGCTGCGCTGCAGATGTTCTGACATCGCCTCCGCGGCACGCTCGGGGCTGCGGCGCAGCACGGCGCGCAGGACGCGGTCGTGCTCGGCGAGGGTCGGCTCGGCTGCCCCCTGGATGCTGCTGAGACGGAAGATGTGCAGGTGAGAGTGGAGCCTGCTCACCGCGTCCGCCAGCAGGGGGCGGCAGGCCGCGCGGGCGATCGTCTCGTGGAAGCGCTGGTCGCCTGCTGCGAACTCCCGGTAGACGGCATACCGTTCACCTGCTCCCGGACGGTCGCGCATCTCCTCCACAAGGCGTTCGATGCCGTCGAGTTGCTCGTCGTCCGCGTGCGTGGCAGCCAGCGCCGCCGCCGTCGGCTCAAGCAGCAGACGCATCTCGAAGAGCTCTTCCAGGCCCTGCGGGGTGAGGAGTTCGGTGGCCCGGTATCCCGCGAGCGACCGCTTGGTGACCAGCCCGTCCGACTCCAGCCGCGCCAGTGCCTCGCGCACCGGTGTCGGAGAGACCTGGAGCGTCCGGGCGACGGCCTCGATGCCGACACGGGCGCCCGGCCTGATCTCGTGGTCCATGACCATCGCTTTGACGGCTTCGTAGACGCTGTCGGCCAGTACCTGGCGCGGCGGCGTCGGTGCTCCAGCGTCCGACAGCATCCGGCCTCCTCGATCCCGTCACGGACTGCATACGGTGAATACCCCGGGCGGTCGATTCTATAGGAATCGTCGGCGGGCGCCCGATCCGCGAACGTACGCGCCGGGCGCCCGGCGTACCCGGGAGGCCTACTCCATGAGGAAGACCTGCTCCATGGGGGCCCACCAGTCCTCGGGCGCCGCCTCCGGCACCTTCTGCTGGCAGGGATCCGTCAGCTCCCACCAGGTGCGGGTGGCCTCGTCCTGTCCCATCGCCGCGAGATCCGCGTCCAGGTCGTCGCCGTGGTACTCGAAGTAGCTGAAGAGCCGGTCCCCGAGCAGATGGATGGAGTAGTTGGCGATATGGCTCGCCCGCAGCCGGGCGAGCACGGGCTCCGGGACGGCCCGGTGCAGCTCGCGGTATTCCGCCAGTCTCTCCGGACGGACCCCGATCACCTGCGCGATCCGCCGCATCAGGCCGCCACCGCCGCTCGTACCGTCTGACGCTGAGCGCCCAGTGCGTCGATTTCGAGGTCGACCACGTCGCCGGCCGAGAGATAGGGGAACCGGCCGGAGAGCGCGACACCCTCAGGGGTACCGGTGTTGATGATGTCGCCCGGCTCCAGCACCAGATAGTGGCTGAGATGGCGCACCAGCTCATGCGCCCCGAAAATCATGTCCGCGGTGCTGGAGTCCTGGCGTGGTTCGCCGTTGACCCGGCTGCGGAGTCTCAGGGCCTGCGGACCGTGGGGCAGATCCTCTGCCGGTACGAGCCAGGGGCCGAGCGGGTTGAAGGTCTCGCTCGACTTGCCCTTCGACCACTGGCCGCCCGACTCGTCGAGCTGGTAGGTCCGTTCCGACACGTCGTGGGACACCGCGTACCCGGCGATGCACTCGGCGGCCGCCCGGGGGGAGTCGAGATAGCGGGCGGTGCGTCCGATGACGACGGCCAGTTCTACCTCCCAGTCCACGGTTGTGGCACCGGGCGGGATCAGGACGTCGTCGTACGGGCCGACCACGGTGTTGGGGTGTTTGAAGAAAATGATCGGTGCGGTGGGCGGCTCGCTGCCCGACTCCGCCGCGTGGGCAGCGTAGTTCTGCCCGACGCAGATGACAGCGGCCGGCCGGGCCACCGGTGCGCCGACCCGCAGCCGGTCCGCTCCCTGGATCTCGGTGAGTGAGCCCGCCAGCAGGGCCTCCCGCACCCGGGCGACGCCGCCCGCGGCGAGGAACCGCCCGTCGATGTCCTCGGTCAGCGTGCCGAGATCGTAGAGAACACCGGCTTCGCGCACGGCGGGGCGTTCGCTGCCGGGATCACCCAGTCGCATGAGCTGCATGACAGCAGCCTCCTCATGTTTCAGCCCTCAGGGGTCCTTGCGCCATACCCGCCGGGCCACGCGACCTCATCGGGCGCAAACAGTGCAAGGACCCCTAAGAGGTCGGATGTTATTGGCACGAAAGCTATAGGGAAAGCGGCGCTGGGTGAACCCCTGCCCTCTTGCGGCGTCCCTGGCGCCATAAAGTCGTGGTCGGAGGGTTGACTCCCGCGGGGGCTGCATGGCTAACCTCCGATGACCTCGAATTTCCTATAGGAAAAATCCGGCCGTTCTGGAGGCGCCATGGCTGACTCCCCGCACTCCGTCCCTGCCGCGCGCCGGCAGTCCCGAGGCGCGCCGGAACCGGGAGGCGGCGACGAGGCCACCCCGCCGCTTCCCCGGTTCGTCAAAGCCGTTGCCGTGCTCGGCGGGATGGCGGGGCTGCTGTACGGCTACGACTCCGGAGCCATCGCCACCGCACTGCCCTTCGCCACCGACCGGTTCGGCCTCTCGTCCACCGAACAGGGCCTGGTCACCAGCCTGATCCTGCTCGGCGCGCTGCCGTCGATCGTCGTGGGGTCCATGGCGGCCAAGCGGTTCGACCGCAGGCATCTGCTGATCGTCGCCGGGGTCGTCTTCGCCGTGGGGTCGCTCGGCTGCGCACTGTCCACCAGCGTCGCGATGCTGCTCGTATCCCGTTTCGTCCTCGGCCTCGCCGTGGGTCTGGCCAATATGTTCGGGCTGATTTATCTGACCGAACTGGCGCCGAAGCGGGTACGCGGACTGATCAGTGCGCTCTACCAGCTCAGCGTCAACGTCGGCATCCTGATCGCCTACGGTGCCGGCGACGCCCTGCGGGGCGCGGGCGCCTGGGAGTGGATGCTCGGCCTGGGGGCGCTGCCCGCGCTGCTCTTCCTCGTCGGCATGGTGCTCAGCCCGGCAAGCCCGCGCTGGCTGAGCCTGCGCGGCCGGGAGGCCGAGGCCCACGCGGTGCTGATGCGGCTGCGGTCGTCGCGCGCGGAGGCGGACGCGGAGGCGGCCGAGATCCAGGAGAGCCTCGGGATGCAGGAGGCCGGTCTGCGGGAACTGCTGCACCGCTACCGCCCGGCTCTGAGGATCGGGCTGGTCCTGACCTTCTTCCAGGTGTTCACCGGGATCAACGCGGTCGTCTACTACGCGCCGACCGTCTTCGCCGGCGCCACCGGGCACTCCGGCGACACCGGCATCATCGCCAACTACAGCGTCGGCGGCGCCCTGGTGATCTCCACCGCGATATCGCTGCCGCTGATAGACCGGCTCGGCCGGGTCAGGATGCTCGCCTGGAGCCTGGGCGGCCAGGTGCTCCCGCTGGTCGTGCTGGCGCTGTTCCCGCACACCTCCGGTCTCGACGTCATCTGTGTCTTCGTCTTCACATTCGCCTTCGGCTTCGGGCTCGGGCCGGTGTTCTGGCTCTACATCCCCGAGATTCTGCCGCTGCGCGCCCGTGCTCTCGGCATGGGAGTCGTCACGTTCACCCAGTACCTGTTCAACTTCCTCTTCTCGCTGACCTTTCCTGACATCCTCGATGCGATCGGCTTCTGGGTCTTCGGTATCTACGCGGTGATCTCCGCACTGGGGCTCGCGTTCGTCCTGACCCGGGTGCCCGAGACAGCCAACCGGTCGCTGGAGGAGATCGAGGCGGAGTGGCGGCGCAAGGACGCGGCGCCGTCCACCGCCCCGTCCACCGCCTGACCACATCCGCCGCGGCACCGAGCCGTGGACGACCCCGAGAAGGACACATGCGGGTAGGACTCTTCGTGACGTGTGTGAATGACGCGTTGTATCCACGGACCGGCATCGCCGTCGTGAAACTGCTGGAGCGGCTGGGGGTGGAGGTCGGCTTTCCCGCCGGACAGACCTGCTGCGGGCAGCCGCAGTTCAACACGGGCTACCGGCGGGAGACCGAACCCCTGGTCCGGCGCTTCGACAGGGAGTTCGCCGCCTACGACTACGTGGTCACGCCGTCCGGTTCCTGTGCGGCGATGGTCCGCGACAACTATCCGCGGATCGGCCGCAAGGCGGCCGCGGAGAACCGGGGCCACGCCCTCGCGGATGCCGCGGCCCGATCCGTGCCGAAGACGTACGAGCTGACGGAATTCCTGGTGGACGTACTGGGGGTGGTGGACGTCGGGGCCTATTTCCCCCACACGGTGGCGTACCACCCGTCCTGCCACGGGCTGCGGATGCTGGGTCTCGGGGACCGGCCGCGGCGCCTGCTTGCAGCGGTGCGGGGGCTGGAACTCCGTGAGCTGGAGGGAGCAGAGGAGTGCTGTGGCTTCGGGGGAACGTTCGCGGTGAAGAACGCGGACGTGTCGGCCGCGATGGGCGCGGACAAGGTACGCAACGCGGTGTCGACCGGCGCCGATGTGCTGTGCGGAGCCGACAACTCCTGCCTGATGCACATCGGTGGCATCATGCGCCGCCAGGACGCGCCCCTGCGGGCGCTCCACCTGGCCGAGATCCTGGCGAGCACCGAAGAGGAGCCCCACACATGAGCGGTACGTACCTCGGGATGCCGTCCTTCCCCGTGGCGGCCGGGGAAGCCGTGCACAACGAGACCCTGCGCGGGAACCTCCGGCACGCCACCCACACCATTCGCGACAAGCGGGCGAAGGCGGTCGCCGAACTCGCCGACTGGGCACAGCTGCGGGAGGCGGGCAAGCAGATCAAGGACCGGACGCTGCGCCATCTGGACGACTACCTGGTGCAGCTGGAGGAGTCCGTCACTGCCGCCGGGGGCACTGTCCACTGGGCCGCCGACGCCGATGAGGCGAACCGGATCGTCGCCGCTCTGGTGAAGGCGACCGGAGAGCGCGAGGTCGTCAAGGTCAAGTCGATGGCGACGCAGGAGATCGGTCTCAACGAGGCCCTGGAGGCCGAGGGGATCGCCGCCTACGAGACCGATCTCGCGGAGCTGATCGTGCAGTTGGGCGAGGACCGGCCCAGCCACATCCTGGTCCCGGCCATCCACCGCAACCGGGGCGAGATCCGGGAGATCTTCGCCCGCACGATGAGCGAATGGGGGCGGCCGGCGCCCGAGGGGCTGACCGATGCGCCGGCCGAACTCGCCGAGGCCGCCAGGCTGCACCTCCGGGAGAAGTTCCTGCGGGCCAAGGTCGGTATCTCGGGTGCCAACTTCATGGTCGCCGAGACCGGCACCCTGGTGGTGGTCGAGTCCGAGGGCAACGGCCGGATGTGCCTGACCCTTCCCGAGACGCTCATCTCGGTGGTGGGCATCGAGAAGACCGTGCCCACCTGGCGGGACCTGGAGGTCTTCCTGCAGACCCTGCCCCGCTCGTCCACGGCTGAGCGGATGAACCCGTACACCAGCACCTGGACCGGCACCACCGACGCCGACGGTCCGCGCGACTTCCACCTGGTGCTGCTCGACAACGGCCGTACCGCCACCCTGGCCGACGAGGTCGGCCGTCAGGCGCTGCGCTGCATCCGCTGCTCCGCCTGCCTCAATGTCTGCCCCGTCTACGAACGGGCGGGCGGCCACGCCTACGGCTCGGTCTACCCGGGCCCCATCGGCGCCATCCTCAGCCCGCAACTCCGCGGCACGGAGAGCGAGATCGACGCCTCGCTGCCGTACGCCTCATCGCTCTGCGGTGCCTGCTACGACGTGTGCCCGGTGGCCATCGACATCCCCGAGGTTCTCGTCCACCTCCGCGAGCGGGTCGCCGGCCAGGGCGGCCGGGGCCACCGGCTGGAGAAGGCGGCGATGAAGGCGGCCGGCTGGGTGCTCGACCATCCCGCCGCGCTCGCCGCTGGTGAGCGAGCGGCATCGAAGACCCGCCGGCTGCACCCGAAGCGGCTGCCGGGCGCGGCAGCGTGGACCGACAGCCGCGATCTGCCCGAGCTGCCGCCCGAACCGTTCCGCGACTGGTGGAAGAAGAACCGCACATGAGCTCACGTGACCAGATCCTCGCCCGCGTACGTGCCGCGGTCGCCGACGCGCCGGAGGCGCCCGAGGTCACCCGCGACTACCTCACGACCCATACCGCCGACGACCCGGCGGCCGTCCTGGACCTCCTTCACGAGAACCTGGCCGACTACCGCGCCCTGGTGCACCGGACCCGCCCCGACGGGCTGCCCGCGCTGCTCGCCCGGCTGCTGGCCGAGCGCGGGGCCACCACGGTGCTGGCACCGTCCGGGCTGCCCGCCGGGTGGCTGGCGCTTTCAGGTGCTGCCCGGGTCGACGACACGTCTTCGGCGACCGCGCAGGAACTGGACGCGGTGGACAGCGTGGTCACCGGTTGCGCGGTCGCCATCGCCGAGACCGGCACCCTCGTCCTGGACGGCGGCGCGGACCAGGGGCGCCGCCGGATCACCCTCGTCCCCGACCACCACATCTGTGTCGTACGCGCCCCCGGCCAGGTGGTCGCATCGGTGCCGCAGGCGCTGCCGCGACTCGACCCGGCACGCTCGCTCACCTGGATCTCGGGTCCTTCGGCCACCAGCGACATCGAACTCGACCGGGTCGAGGGGGTGCACGGCCCCCGCACGCTCGAAGTCGTCCTCGTCGAGGAGTGACGAGGGACCCGGAGAGCGAGCGGCCACACGCACGAGAGACCACATGAACGAGAGACGACACCCATGAGCATCATCAAGAGCGTCGACTGCAGGCTCGTCTTCATCGAGCCCGAGACGCTGCGCACCGACGCCACCCAGACCTTTGTCCGCCAGGAGACCATTCTCGTCACCGTCGAGACCGACGACGGGCTGCGCGGCACCGGGTACTCCTACACGATCGGCACCGGCGGCAGTTCCGTCCTGGCGCTTCTCCGCGACCACCTGGCCGCCACCCTGCTGGGCGCCGACGCACGCAATGTCGAGGCGGTCTGGGCCCGGATGCTCGCAGCGACCAGGGCCACCGCCTTCGGGCTCCTCACCTCACTGGCTCTGGCCGCGGTCGACACGGCCCTGTGGGACCTGCGATGTCTGCGCGCGGGGGAGCCGCTCTGGCGGCTGGCGGGCGGTGCGCACGAGCGGCTTCCCGTGTACGACACCGAGGGCGGCTGGCTGCACCTGAGCACCGAGGAGCTGGTGGAGAACGTCTCGGCGGCGCAGGCGTCGGGGCTGCGCGGCGCCAAACTGAAGGTCGGCAAGCCCTCCGCCGTCGAGGACGCGGAACGCCTCACAGCTGTCCGCGAGGCGACCGGGCCCGCCTTCCAGATCATGGTCGACGCCAACCAGTCGCTGACCGGGGCGGAAGCGATCCGCAGGGCCCGTACCTTCGAGCCCCTCGACATCGCGTGGTTCGAGGAGCCACTGCCCGCCGAGGACGTCGCGGGCCACCGCAGACTCGCCCGGTCGACCACGGTGCCGGTCGCTGTCGGTGAATCGGTGTACAGCGTCGGCCACTTCGCGGAGTACCTGTCGGCAGGCGCCGCCGGGATAGTCCAGGCCGACGTCGCGCGCGTCGGTGGCATCACCCCGTGGCTGAAGGTCGCGCACGCTGCCGAGGCCTGCAACGTGCAAGTGGCTCCGCACTTCCTGATGGAGCTGCACGCGAGTCTCGCCTGCGCCGTCCCCGCCGGGATGTACGTGGAACACATCCCGCAGCTCGGTGCGATCACCCGCAGCGCGCTGGTCATCGAGGACGGCTGCGTGGTCCCGCCCGAGACACCCGGTCTCGGCATCGAGTGGGACGAGGACGCCATCGCGGACCTGCGGGTGGCTTAGGGGTCCTTGCACTGTGCCCGCCCGGGTCGCGTGGGCCGGCACCGCGTCTCGCGGCGTCGCCGAAAAGTCCAGGTAGCTCCTCCGGCAAGGCACTGAAGGCCAGAGGGGACCCCATCCTGGACTCCCCGGCGCCTTGCGATACACGGCACCAGCCCACGCGACCTCATCGGGCGCTCATAGTGCAAGGACCCCATAGGGGGGTCACATGCCCGAGGGTATTTCCAGTGCAGCCCGCACGCACAGGGACGGTCCGTCGCGCGCCCGCTCCTGCTCCATCCGCTCGTTCAGGACCTGGTGGGCCGCGGCCGCCTTCTTCTCGTACGCCTCTACCTGCTTGAGGAAGTAGACGAGGTCGTCGGCGAGGGGCCGTGTCCATGCGGTTGCCGCACGGCCCGCGTGCGGGTCAGCGGTCGCGCCGGCCCCGAAGGAACGCCCGCCTGGGCAGGACGAGCAGCAGCAGGCTGTAGTACTGCAGCACGGGTGCGGCGAGGGCGAGGACAAGAGCCAGGACCAGAAGCAGGACGTTGACATAGCTCTCGGTGTAGGACTCCTGGAGCTTGCCCGGTTCCTGACCGTCCTCGTCGAGCAGTCCCGGGGTGGTTTTCAGGATCCTCAGCATCGCTAGCCGGCACACCATGCTCGCCAGGAGAGCCGTGTAGTAGAACGCGGCCACGAACCGGTTACGGCCGAAGGCACCGATCATCTCCGTCGGCAGGGGTAGCACGACGACGGACAGTAGCCATCCCATGTTCCACACCATCAAAGAGCGGGTGACCCTCGCGACCGACGAGAAGGTCCGGTGGTGCTCCCGCCAGATGTTTGCGATGACTGCGAAGCTGAGCAGGAAGCTCCAGATCTGGTCGAGGTGACCGGTGAACACCTCGCTGGCCTGCTGGTGGTTGGACACGGCCTCCGGGACGAGGTCGATCAGCGGCAGGATCAGCAAAGTGATCGAGATCGCGGTCACCGCGTCGGTGAACAACACCAGCCGTTCGCCCGAGGCACCCCCTTCGCTCCTGCCCGGCGCGGGAACCGGCGGCTGAGCCGGGTCGTATGCTCCCGTGCCGGTTTGGTCGACGGCGTCGCTGGTACTCATGCGTGTGGCACCTTCCTTCTGTCCGGTCCGTCGGGCCGGGGTCTGCCGGCTGCGGCGGCTCCCACGACCAGGGCGGACCCCAATATCTGGCTGTACAGGGGCTGTTGGGTAAACGGATTCGAGTTCGAGCACGAAGCAGCCGCTGCCCACTGGGCAGGCGGGTCTCAGGGCTGCCCGGAAGCGCGCACTGCCAGTGCTCCCGAGCGGGTGAGCAGCGCGGCGATGGCCATGAACACTAGCCCGTTAGTGACGATCGAGGCGATGTCCTGAGGCGGGGCGCCGTGCCGGAAGAAGAAGCGGCCCAGCTCGGACTTGTACCAGTAGGTGGCGCCGATGGAGAACACCGAGCGGGCGACAATCAGGCCGATCCACAGCACTGCGTAGCTGCGGCCGGCCCGGGCGACGACCTGGCCGTCCGGCTCCCGGAAGAGCTGGACCTGGCTGACGGCGACCAGCCCGAACAGCACGCCGGCCGCGAGGCCGCAGATTTCGATGGCCAGGCCGATCCCGTTGTCGAAGAAGGTGTGGACGAACACGGGGACGATGATCACCGCGACGATCAGCGGGCGGAGCAGGCGTCCGCGGCTCACCGCCTTGGTGCCGAGGTCGGCGTGCAGGGTCGTGAGCAGCACGACGACGTTGATGAGGACAGCGCTCTGCAAGGTGGACATGGTTTCCGCCGGTAGGTGAAGTGGAGGGCTTGTCCACTCAGCGTCGGACCTGTGCCACGGACCGGGCGTCGGCCGAGGAGCCGAGGAGGGTGGAGCGCGGATATCTCCACCCTTCTCCACCCTCCTCCACCTGCCGGCGGGCCCCCACCCGGCTGCGGGGCGGAAGTACATGCCAAGCTGAAACCATGGTCGTTACCACCGAAGGCAAGCCGTCGTCGGCGCCGCCCGTGCCACCGCGACCGATCCTGCCGCGTGCCGACCTCTGGCAGCATGTGCTGCCCCGGGTGCTCGGGTTGGCCCTGGTGCTGGTCGGCCTGCCGTTCTCGGACGGGCTTGACTGGTCCGCCACCACCTGGGAGCTGGTGGTGCTGATGAGCGGCGCCTGGGCGCTGTGGTGCGCGGCTGGCTTCCGTGCGGAATCTCCGGTGCCCGAGGCGTTGGCCGTGCCGATCCTGGGCGTCGCAATGATCTGCGGCAACCTCCTGGTCACCCTCGAACCCAAGGCCGTGCTGGCCACGGCAATCGTCGGTATGGCGGCGGTGTCGTCCGGAGCGATCCTGTCCACGCTGGTCAGCGCGGCCGTGCTGGCGGCTGGCGTCCTTGCGCTGGCGATCGGCGGGATCGTGGCCGGCTTTCCGGGGCAGGCATGGGCGCGCGTCGCCGCCTGGATCGCCGCCCTGCTGGCCTGTCAGCTCGCCGGCGCGACCCGGCGCAGCATCGGGACTCAGCACGCACAGGCGGAGGAACTGCTGCTGCAGACCCGGCGTGTGCACGAGGAGGAGCAGCGGGCCGCGGCGCTGGCCGAGCGGACCCGGGTCGCCCGGGAGATCCACGACGTCCTGGCGCAGTCGCTGGGTGCCCTGGCGGTGCAGTTGGACGTGACCGACTCGCTGCTCACCGCGGATCCGCCGCGCACCGAAGAGGCGGTCGAGCGGGTCCGCAACGCCCGCCGGATCGCCGTCGACGGACTGACCGAGACCCGCCGCGCGATCGCGGTCCTGCGTGCGGACACCCCGCCCCTGCCGGAGGCCCTCACCGCGCTGGTCCACGACCACCGCACCGCCTCCGGCGCGCCCGCGACCTTCACACTGGTCGGCACCCCGCGCGCGCTCGAACCGGACGTCGGGCTAGCGTTGCTGAGAGTCGCCCAGGAGTCCCTGGCGAACGCCGCCAAGCACGCCCGCGGACAGGAGCTGACCGCCACTTTGGACTACGAAGAGGACCAGGTGAGGCTGACCGCGCTGTCCGGACCCGCCGGCTCCGGTGGCGGCGAGGCCGGCCCACGGCCCCGAGTGGCGGGGATGGACGGCGGCTACGGTCTGGCCGGCATGCGAGAGCGGCTGCTGCTGGTCGGCGGCGACCTGACGGTCGGCCCCACCCCGGAGGGGTGGCGCGTGCAGGCAGAGGTGCCCGCATGAGTACTCGGGTCGTAGTCGTCGACGATCAGCAGGTGGTCCGCGAAGGCCTGATGACTCTCATGGACATGATGCCCGGCATAGACGTCGTCGCCGGGGCTGCCAACGGCGAGGAGGCCGTCGCCCGGGTCGCCGAAACGAGCCCGGACGCGGTGCTGATGGACCTGAGCATGCCGGGGATGGACGGCGTGGAGGCCACCCGCCGGATCGTGACGGCGCACCCGGACGTGGCCGTCGTGGTGCTGACCACCATGGCGGACGATCAGCTGATTCTCGACGCCCTGCAGGCAGGCGCCCGCGCCTACCTGACCAAGGACGCCGGCAAGGCCGAGATCGTCCGCGCGATCGAGGCCGCGCTCGCCCGGCACACCACATTGGACCCGATCGTCCAGGAACGGCTCCTGGCCGCCGCCATGCGCGGCGCCGACCATACGACCGAACGGCGGCGGGCCGAACCGTCGCAGGACCTGCTGACCCCGCGCGAGTCCGACGTGCTGCGGCTACTCGCCCAAGGGCTGTCGAACGGCGCGATCGGCCGACGCCTGCTGGTGGGGGAGGCCACAGTCAAGACCCACATCAACCACCTGTTCGCCAAGCTCCAGGTCCGCACCCGCGCGGAGGCCGTCGCCTGGGCCCATGCCCACGGTTTCGGAACCGGTGCGGACGGCGTGCGTTCTCCGATCTCGGGTTTCCCGGAGTGTTTTCCAGATCCGCAGCCAAACACCAACTACCGAAATCAGATGCCCTCTTAAGGGCAAGGCCGTGAAGTTACGGGCTGATGGTCGGTGTCAAGATGTTGATGCTGTGGGTGGCTTGATAGGTGTGCCGGTCGGCTTTGAGGCTCTTGCGGTCTCGGCAAGGACCGCATCGACCATCTCGAACGGGACGATCCGGGTGAGTTCCCCCAGATGACCTGGGGCGAACAGGCCCTTGGCTACCGTGATTTCACGCGTGATGACACACTGACCGGACAGCGGAGCTCCAGTTTTCGAACGATGGGTCTTGGTCGACACGTCGTTCTACCGGAGCTCCGCTTCCTACGTCTGCCACTCAGCCAGATCGGCACCCCTTGCCACCAGCCCCAAGGCCGTAACTTCATGGCCTTGCTCTCAAGCGGCCTTTGCACTGCCCTCTCCGGGTCGCGTGGGCCGGCACCGCGTCTCGCGGCGTTGCCGAAAAGCCCAGGATGGGGGTCCCCCTGGCCCTCAGGGCCTTGGGGGAGGAGGTACCTGGACTGTCCGGCGGGCTGACCGGGCGGCGGCAGTCCGCACCCGACTCTGCCTTCTGCGACGTCATGGCAGCACCGCCGGGTTGCCGAGGAAAGTTGTTGGCCTGCCCGACATGCTTCCGGAATGATCGGCTCGTGGACACCTACCTGGAGACCGAGCGCCTGGCCCTGCGCCGCTTCACTGCCGATGACGCGGATCTGCTGATCGAACTGGACAGTGACCCGGCTGTGATGCGCTACCTGACCGGCGGCAGTCCGACCGCGCCGGACGTCGTCCGTGAGCGCTACCTGCCGAACATCCTCGCTGGTTACGAGAAGTGGGGTGGCGACCTCGGCCTGTTCGCGGCGCACGAGAAGGAAGGCGGCGCGTTCATCGGCTGGTTCATCCTGCGCCCTGAGCCGCAGGGCCCGCTGGACGAAGTCGAACTCGGCTACCGGCTGCGGCAGGCGGCCTGGGGCGAGGGCTATGCCACCGAGGGCTCGCGGGCCTTGCTGGGCAAGGCGTTCACGGAGATCGGTGTGCGCGTGGTCTGGGCCGAGACGATGTCCGTGAACCATGGCTCGCGCAACATCATGGAGAAGCTCGGAATGACGCTCGTGGACACCATCCCCACCCCCTCCGACATGGAGATGATCGAGGGCTCCGAGCACGGAAGGCGTGCGGTACGAGATCACCGAGGAAGAGTGGGAACAGCAGTAGCCGCCGTGCGCTCGGCCGTTCTGCATCACGCCTGGAACCAGTGGCCACGGGGCTGACGGCAGGGGCCGTACCAGTGCGGCGCCGGCGGGGCGGCCGGCGCTGTGGCCGGCCGCCCCGCCGGCCCTTGAAGCCGGTCGGCCCGTCAAGGAGACACTCGTGCGTGCCCGGTTACGGTGTCCCCGGCGTGATCACGGCGAAGACGCCGCCCTGAGGGTCGGCCAGGACCGCCATCCGGCCCGCCACCATGTCGAAGGCCGGAGCCATGACCGAGCCCTGGGCCCGGACGGCGGCAGCCTGGACACTGTCCACGTCGTCGACGTGGAAGTACGGGAGCCAGTTCGGGGGTGTGCCGGGTGGCAGGTTCGCCATGTCCTTCATTCCGCCGACCGGGCGGCCGGCCACCCGGAACTCCGTGTACCCGGCGGCGCCCGGCATGTCAGTGGCGGCGGTGGTGACGGGCAGGACCGCCGAGTAGAAGGCGACAGCGGCGGGGATGTCGTCCGTGCTCAGCTCGTTCCAGACGAGGGCGCCCTGCTCGTTGACGATCCCAGCACCGCTGAAGGAACCGGCCTCCCACAGACCGAAGACGGCGCCTGTCGGGTCGGAGACTACGGCCATCCGCCCGAGTTCCATGACGTCCATCGGACCCGTCACGACCGTGCCCCGGGCATCCGTGACGGCCTTGGCGGTGGCGTCGATGCTGTCGGTGGCCAGATACGTGGTCCACACCGCCGGCGGCATGGGGTCGGGGACCTTGCCGTCCGGAGCCATCGCCTTCATGATTCCGGCGACGGGCTTGCCCTTGAGGGTGCAGACGGCGTACCCGCCCTGCTCGGCGGGGCCGATCTCGCCCTGCCAGCCGAGCAGGTCGCGGTAGAAGTCGATGGCCGCCTGCTGGTCGGGGACCATCAGGTCGAGCCAGCACGGGGTGCCTGGCTTGTAGGGGCCGTTCATTTCGGGCACGGAGGCCTCCGGATGGCACGAGGGAAGGACGGGCCATCCATTGCCCGGCCCCCACCCCCCGAACCGGGCCGTCCGGGTGAAACGGCAGACGGCCCCTCCCCGCAGGGGGAAGGGGCGTCGCTGCGCCGGCGCCGAAGCCGCCCGGCCCGGCAGGGTGCTGCCGCTGCCGGGCGGGCGTTCAGACGGAGCGGTGGTACTGCTCGGGTACGTGCACGTCGGCGCCGAGCTCACGCGCGGCGAGCCGGGCCCAGGAAGGGTTGCGCAGCAGTTCACGGCCGAGCAGTACCGCGTCCGCCTCGCCGTTGGCCAGGATCTTCTCGGCCTGCCCGACCTCGGTGATCAGGCCGACCGCGGCGACGGCCAGCGGTGTCTCTGCCTTGACCCGGGCGGCGAAGGGCACCTGGTAGCCGGGGCCGACCGGGATGCGGGCGCCTGCCGCGTTGCCGCCGGTCGACACGTTCAGCAGGTCGATGCCGTGCTCCGTGAGCAGCGGGGAGAGGCGCACCGTGTCGTCGGCCGTCCAGCCGCCCTCGTCCAGCCAGTCGGTGGCAGAGATCCGGAAGAAGAGAGGCAGCTCCTCGGGCCACACCGCCCGTACGGCGTCGACGACTTCGAGCGCGAAGCGGGTGCGGTTCTCGAAGGAACCGCCGTACTCGTCGGTGCGGTGGTTGCTGTGCGGCGAGAGGAACTCGTTCACGAGATAGCCGTGGGCGCCGTGGATCTCGGCGACCTGGAAACCGGCGTCGAGCGCACGCCTGGCGGCGTCGGCGAACTGGCCCACTATCTCCCGGATCTGAGCGGTGGTCAGCTCGTCGGGTACGTGCTCGCCCTCGGCGAAGGGCAGCGGGCTGGGGGCGACCGGCTGCCAGCCGCCCTGGTCGGCTCCGACCGGTCCGCCACCGTTCCAGGGGCGGTCCGTCGATGCCTTGCGGCCCGCGTGGGCGAGCTGGATGCCGGGGACCGTGCCCTGCCCCTTGAGGAAGTCCGTGATCCTGCGGAGCCCCTCCACCTGGGCGTCGTTCCAGATACCCAGGTCGGCTGGGCTGATCCGGCCCTCGGGGCTGACCCCGGTCGCCTCGACGATGATCAGTCCGGTGCCGCCGGCCGCGCGTGCGGCGTAGTGCGCGAAGTGCCAGTCATTGGCGACGCCGGTGCCGGGCCCCGCGGTGGCCGCCGAGTACTGGCACATGGGCGGCATCCACACGCGGTTGGGGAAGGTCAGTGACCGCAGGGTGTACGGCTCGAAAAGGGCGCTCACGACAGGCTCCATTCACAACGGCGTCGGGACTTCTCGTACGATACTCATCGTAGTACGGCGAATGTCAAACTACGATGGGTGTCGTACAATGGAGCCGTTCCCGAACCTGTCCGGGCCCGAATGAAGGAGAGCCGCCGTGGCGACCGCAACGAGCAGCCGTGCACTCGCTCATCCGGCGCGCGACGAGATCCGCCTGGACGGGGTGCTGCATGCGCTGGCCGACCCCATGCGGATGTGTGTGGTGCGCGAAATGGCCTCGGACGGCGGAGAGTTGTCCTGCTCGCGGTTTGTCCTTCCGGTGGCCAAGTCGACGACCACGCATCACTTCAGGGTGCTGCGCGAGAGCGGTGTGATCCGGCAGATCTACCGGGGCACCGCGAAGATGAATGTGCTGCGCAGGGACGACCTGGACGCGCTCTTCCCCGGTCTGCTGGACGGTATCCTCGCCGCGGCTGCTGCGGAGGCGGCGCGGCAGGAGTGAACGCCTGTGGCCGTCAGTGCGCCGGCTCGGCACCGTCGCCCGGCGGCACTCCCAGCTGCCAGTCGAGCCCGTACCGCTGGAAGAGTTCGGCCCGCAACCGTGCGTGCGGCATGGGCGCCCCGGGCAGCAGCTGCGCGAAGACGGTGCCCATGAGCTGGGCGCGCAGCAGCGGATAGGCGGTGTCGGGGTCGGCCGATCCGTACCGCACCACGGCGGAGCGCAGGACCCGGGCGAGCTGCTGCTGCTCGGGGCACTGTACGAACCCTTGCTCCTGGAGTATTCCGGCCATATGCGTCCGTATCAGCACGGGGTGGCCAATGGCGAGCCCCATGACGGCGTCGATCGCGCGGGCCAGCAGCTCCTTCCCGTCGTCGGTGCGGGGCTCGCGTTCCAGGGCCTCGGTGAGCGTGCGGTGCATCAGCCGGTGCACGGCGGACTGCAGCAGATACCGCTTGCCCGGAAAATAATATGAGACGAGGCCACGGGCGGATCCGGCGCGATCGGCGATGTCCGCCAGCGTCGTCGCCTCGTATCCGCGCTCACCGACAAGATCCACTGTGGCCTGCAGGAGTCGCTCGCGGGAACGCCGCCGCAACTCCTCATTGACCGATTGGCTGCGCGGGGACATGCTTACTCCTGCGTTGACTGGCTCTCAGCCAACTATAATCAGCGCATCCCGCGAAGGGCTCCGTCAGGGGTCCGCCTGCGGGCTTTCATCCGGACCGGGCGACGCGGGGGATCGTCCGGTCCGGATGTTTTGCTGGGTACGCTTCCATATTCTGACGATTCGGGGCGTTTGCCCGTTCGCGGGTTGAGCGGTTCCGGCAAGTGCGCTGCATCAGCCGGTGAGACCGAGAACCGGACGGAGCGCGTCCGGGCGCTCGGCGGCCGGGAGGTGGTCCACGAAATGGACCGCGCAGCCGAGATTCGCCGCGCCGGCGTCGGTGCGGCGGTCGTCGCCGACCATCAGCGTCTCGCGGGGATCCTGTCCGAGAGCCTCACAGGCGGCACCGAAGAGCCGCACATCGGGCTTCTGGACGCCGTACTCGTACGACAGGATGTACTCGTCCACGTACGGATCGGCCCCGTGGGCCCGGAACACCGGCCGAAGGTCCCAGCCGATGTTGCTCACCACTGCGACCCGGATCCCGCGGCCGTGCAGGGTGCTGAGCACCTCGGTCGTGTCCGGGTAGGGGGTCCAGGCGTCCGGTGTCATGTGGCGTGCGTAGAGAGCTTCGTGGAGCGCCGGATCGGGCAGCTCGACCTGGCGGGCGAGCCCGGTGAAGGCGGCGCGGTGGCCCGCGGCGCTCTCGTCGCGTGATGCCCACAGGCCGGCGAGCGAGGGCGGCACCCGGCGCGGCGCCGGCCCGCCGGGGAGTGCCCCCGACTCCGCCAACTCCGCCACGCGGAGTTCGAATTCCTCTGGAGCCAGCGTCACACCGGCCTCGTCGAGGGTGGCACGCAGCCATGTCGCGACAGACTCGATCCGGAAGAGCGTTCCGGAGAAGTCGAAGAGAACAGCCTTGATCGTCATGTGGGGGATCCTTTCGTATCCGGTCGCCGTTCCGTGCACCGCTGCTATCCGAGTGCGCGCAGTCCCGGGACGAACGCCACCAGCAGCGGGACGACCGGCACCAGCGAAGCGGCGGCGGTGAGCCGCATCCTGCGTCCGGCAGTGAGGCGGGGGGCCGCGCTCAGCAGCCGGTCGACGCGCTGTGGAAGCTCCGCGTCCGGTGTCGGGCAGGGCCCGAACACCCCGCGGTGTTCATTGAGTTGAACCAGCGCCAGCGCGATGGTCAGCCTGCCGAAGCGCCGCGACGCCACATCGTCGGCGGCCAGTTCCACGAGCCGGTGCATCTCGTTGCGGAAGGCGGCGAAGACCGGAATCTGCGGGAAACCCGCGGCCAGCGCGGCCGAGCAGTGCAGCAACCAGTCGTGGCGGGCCCGCGCGTGGCCCTGCTCATGGGCCAGTACCGCATCGAGCTGACGGCCTTTCAGTCCCCGGAGCGCTGCTGTGGTGATGACCAGTTGGGGCGCCGTTCCGGACAGCCACCAGGCGTCGGGGCGTTCGCCCTCCAGTACGACGAGACGCTCGCCACCCGGTTCCTCGCCCGGCAGTACGGGGGAACGCACCAGCAGTTCCCTGCGACTCTTCCGGCGTGCGGCCCGTGCGCGGCGGATCTCCCGGGTGAGCATGGCAGCCGTCCAGAGGCCACCGGCGGCCAGTACCGTCGCTGTGGCCGCCGACCACTGCGTGTACGCACCGAGGGCGTACGCCTCCACCACGGCGTGCGGGGCGGGCGCGAAGACGTTGCCCCGCACGAGTTGCCAGGCCGCTGCCGCGCTGAACGTCATGGCCAGCGCGAAGCACAGAAGTACGGCGGCCACCGCGCACTGCCACACCCACAGCGCCACCACGGGCTCCCGCTCGGGCCATTGTGCGCGCGCCAGAAGCCGGGGTGCCGCAACAGCAGCCACGGCTCCGAGTAGCAACAGCGCTAGGGAGACCACCATGGTCGTCAGTTTATGGAGTCCGCGTGTCGCCGGGGTATGGCCTGGCTCCGCAAGTGACGCAGGACACGGTCGGACTCTTCTGCCCCGCGCGGTGAAGACCTGGAGCGGCCGGGAGCCTGACGGGTGGCGGAGGAGGGGGCGCAGCGTCGCGGGGGCCGGTGAGGCGCCGAGACATGCAGACCTGAAGGGCACGGGCCGGAAGGCCCGAAGGGCACGGGTCAGAGAGTCAGGAGCATCGCGAACATGGCGATGCCCATGGCGAGTCGGCACGCGAGCGCCAGTTCCGGACGCGATCCCCAGCCGATGGGGCCGCCGGAGGCTCCGCCCGCCATACCGCCGCCCGCCACCGCGGCCGGTGCGGGGGCCAGGGTGGCGCCCGCGCGAAGGACGTACACGGCGTAGTAGGCGAGCAGCGCACCGGTGACCAGCGGCACCCCACCCGCCGAGTGCTCGGCGTGGTCCATGGCTCCGCCGTGCGCTCCGTCCCGGCTCATCCCCGGCCCCATCGTGAGCGCCATGTAGACCATGGCGAGGGAGCCGACCAGGTGGTGCAGATGCCGGGCGCTCGTGCGCGCCTGCCAGAGCGCCCGGAGGCCGCCTGCCGCGAAGACTGCGGCGAGGACCGTCCACCCCCACGCCGGAGGTACCACCACGGCGGCGGGCAGAGCCATGGCCGCCATTCCGAACCCCATCACGGCCTCGCTCCCGGCGGCCTTCCGCGCCTGCTGCGACGTGCTGCGCATCCTCAGCAGGCAGTAGGCGCCGGTAGCCGAGCCGAGTGCCACCAGTAACCAGCCGGACATCGCAGATCCGTGCACGGCGTGCCTCCCCGTTCGACGCGTCAGTCCCTCGGTCGACGCATCGATTCCCCAGCCGGGCGGAGCGCACGCGAGCGCAGGGGGGCACGGGGGAGCGCGTCGCGGGCGCGTTACTGTCTGGTCAGCACCGGCCGGACAGCTCCGGACCGCCCGGTACCGCCTCAGACGGGAGACACCGCCCCATGGACACCGCCCCCGACCGGCTCATCTTCAGGGACGCGGCAGAGACCGACGTACCTGCGCTCGTCGCATTGATCGAGTCGGCCTACCGCGGGGAGACCAGCCGGACCGGCTGGACCACGGAGGCGGACATCCTGGACGGCCGGCGCACGGACCCCGACGGAGTGCTCGCCGTCATCAGGGCGCCCGCCGGCCGGCTGATGGTGGTGGAGCGCGACGGTGAGCCGGTGGCCTGCTGTCAGCTGGAGCGCCGCGGCCACGCGGCCTACTTCGGCATGTTCGCGGTGAGTCCGGCCCTGCAGGGCGCCGGTATCGGCAAGCGGATCATCGCGGAGGCCGAACGCCGGGTGCACGCCGACTGGGGGGCCGACGAGATGCACATGACGGTCATATCGGTACGGGGTGACCTCATCGCCTGGTACGAGCGGCGTGGCTACCGCCGTACGGGGAGGATGTACCCCTTCCCGTACGGCGACGAGCGGTTCGGGATCCCGCTCCGCGACGACCTGCAGTTCGAACTCCTGGTCAAGCCGCTCCCGGCGGCGTCCCCGGGCGCGGGAACGGAGTAACGGGGGCCGGGGGCGAGCACTCGGGACCCCTCAGGCCGTGAACCGTCCGGAGCGCCGGATCTCCGGGTAGTCAGTGGTCGCTCCGTCCAGATCCAGCGCCCGGACGAGCCGCAGGTGCTCCTGTGTGTTCACCACCCAGCCGAGCACCTTCAGGCCTTCCGCGTGGGCCTGCTCGACGGTCTCCAGAGTCAGTCTGCGGATGTTCAGCGCCACCGTCGCCGCACCGACGGCCGTGGCGCGGGACACCACGTCGGCGCCCCAGCGGCTCGCGATGAGTACGGTCCGCACACCCGGCACGAGAGCGGCGATCTCGGCGACCGCCTCGTCGTGGAACGAGGAGACCTCCACTCGTCCCGCCAGGTCGCGGCGCAGCATCACTTCGGCGAGTGCCCGCGCCGCCGCGGCGTCCTTGATCTCGGCCTGGATCGGTGAGCCGATCGCGTCCAGGACCTCTTCGAAGACCGGGACACGCTCACCCTGGCCGGCGTCCAGCTCCCGCAGCTCGGCGAGCGTCCGGTCGGCGATCGCCCCCTTGCCGTCGGTCGTGCGGTCCACGTCGGTGTCGTGCATGACGACGAGTGCGCCGTCCTTGCTCAGGTGCAGGTCCAGCTCGATGGCGTCCATCCCCGCCTGTTCCGCGTGGCGGAAGGACCGCAGGGTGTTCTCCGGCTCGACGCCCATGACCCCGCGATGTCCGATGATGAGGAGACTCAAGGTTCTCTCGCTTCCGTCGACGGCGGCTTTCGCGTGGCATTGCTACCCACATGGCAGAGGCGCAGCCCAACGGCCCTGCTCCGTCCTCCGTCCGGACCGCGCGTGCCCACCGTACGGACCGGTCCGTACGGCGTCGGGCCCGGTGCCGGGCGGTGACGGCGCCGGGCGCCCGTGTCCAGCCGCGCGCGTGTGTGTTCGCGGACCCCTCGGCCCACATTTTCAGGCGGGGTTTTTCCGGGCCCCGTGGGGTGAAAGCGGCCCCGTGCCGGGCATACGACAGGAAGATTCGCTGCGATCAAGGGGGCTTGGCGGGACAATCTGCTGTACCCGCCCTTGAGCGGGCGATCCCCACCCGGATACGGTGTCCCAGCGGTTTGACGGCAATTTCTGCTGCGGAGGAAGTGACATGACGAAAATTCTTGTGCAGGACATGGTCGGCGGCGATATATCCGGCACCCGGCGCGTGGTCGAGCACCCGGCCTGGCCCGTGCTCAAGAACGCCGTCGAGGAGATCCGGCCCTGGCAGGCGAAGGACGGGTCCATCGACTTCGAAGCCGACGGAGCCCCTTCCCGCGCGGCCGTCGACGCCGCGTTCGCGCTCGTGACGGGCGCGATCGAGGAGCTGTCCCCGCTGCTGCCGCACGACGCCGCCTACCACAGGGCGCTCGTGTCCGACCTCCGCAAGTGGGCCGCCGACGGATTCGGCGTCCCGGACTTCCTGGACTCACTGCTCGCCTTCCACCCCGCCGATCTGCGCGCCGACGGTCTGCAGCACCTGGTCGTCTTCGCGATGTACACGCAGAACGGCAACCCGGACCGCAACCTCGAAGCGGTCGTGCTGCGGATGGTCTGGCCCGAGTGGCTCTCCGATCTGGAGGCCACGCGCTACGACAACCCGCTCTTCTGCGGCATCACCTTCGAGGACTTCACGTCCGGGTACGACACCAACTCCGCGGTGCTCTTCCCCGAGACGATCGCCGTCCGCGAGGCTCCCGACCGGTTCACCTGGGGCGGCATCTTCTGCGACCGCGAGGCTGCGCGCTTCCGGGCCGTCACCGAGGCCGCCGTGCGGGTGCTGCGGCTCGAACTGCCCGACGACATCCGGGAGATGGTCTCCGACCAGGAGCGCTGCCAGCAGGCGTTCGTGCTGTGGGACATGGTCCACGACCGCACCCACAGCCATGGGGACCTGCCGTTCGACCCCTTCATGATCAAGCAGCGTCAGCCGTTCTGGATGTACGGCCTCGAAGAGCTGCGCTGCGACCTGACCGCCTTCCGGGAGGCCGTGCGTCTGGAGGCCGACGGTTTCGGGCAGGGCCGCGACGTCCAGTACGCCGTCCTCTTCGACCGCATGTTCCGCTTCCCGGTGACCGGCGAGCGCGTACGCAACTACGACGGCCTCGGCGGCCAGCTGCTCTTCGCCTATCTGCACCAGCACGATGTGGTGCGCTGGACGGACAGCACGCTGAAGATCGACTGGGAGCGGGCCCCGGAGGTCACCAAGCAGCTCTGCGCGGAGATCGAGGACCTGTACCGGGCCGGTATCGACCGCCCGAAGCTGGTCCACTGGTTCGCCGCCTACGACCTGGTCTCCCGCTACCTCGCCCCGCACCCGGGGTCGCGCTGGGCCAAGGGCCCGGACGCCCTGGATCTGAGCCAGCCGCCGCGTAAACTTGTGGATGACGTGCTTCCGGACGAGTTTCCGCTGAGCATGTTCTATGAGGCGCTCGCGAAGAAGCTCAAGAACGTGGTCGCCTCGACCAAGGGCATCACCGCGGCGGGCGCCCCCGAGCGAGAAGCCGCATGAGCGCTCGCACGCAGGAGGCGAAGACGATGAACAAGGGATCGTTGGACGGAGCTGTGGTCGCCGTGGCCGGGGCCGCGGGCCCGGCGGGCCGCGCGGCACTGCTCAGGCTCGCCGAGGCCGGGGCGACCGTGGTCGGCGCCGATGCCGACGTGGCACGCCTCGCCGAGGCGGTGGACGCGGCGCGCTATGCGCACGGCGGTGCCACCGTGACCGGCGAGACGGTGGACCTGCTCGACCTGGAGGCCACCCGGGCCTGGGCAGACCGGACGGAGGCCGAGTTCGGCCGCGTCGACGGTCTGGTGCATCTGGTGGGCGGATGGCGCGGCAGCGCCACCTTCCCGGAGACCGACATCGCCGACTGGAACCTGCTGGAGAAGCTGCTGGTCCGTACCGTGCAGCACACCTCGCTGGCTTTCCACGACGTGCTGCTGCGCAGCGACCGGGGCCGCTACGTCCTGGTCAGTGCGGCCGGGGCCTCCAAGCCCACCGCGGGCAACGCCGCCTACGCGGCGTCGAAAGCCGCGGCGGAGGCCTGGACGCTCGCACTCGGCGACGCCTTCCGCAAGGCGGGCGGTGAGGAGGGCCCGCAGACGGCCGCTTCCGTACTGGTGATCAAGGCCCTGGTGCACGACGCGATGCGCGCCGAGCGGCCCAATGCGAAGTTCTCGGGCTTCACCGACGTCGCGCAGCTGGCCGAGGCCATCGCCGGCGTCTGGGACAAGCCCGCCGGAGACGTGAACGGAAAGCGCCTGTGGCTGACACCCGCCCCGTGAAGACCGATGCCGTACGCCACCACGATCCGCAGGTGCGCGGCTTCGCCAGTGACAACTACGCCGGAGCGCACCCGGAGATACTGGCCGCCCTCGCCGTCGCCAACGGCGGGCACCAGATCGCGTACGGCGAGGACGCGTACACCGACCACCTGCAGCGGCTGATCCACAGCCACTTCGGCCAGAGCGCCGAGGCGTTCCCGGTCTTCAACGGCACCGGGGCCAACGTCGTGGCGCTCCAGGCACTCACCGACCGGTGGGGCGCCGTCGTCGCGGCCGAGTCGGCGCACATCAACGTGGACGAGGGCGGTGCACCGGAACGGGTCGCCGGGCTGAAGCTGCTCACCGTCCCCACGCCCGACGGCAAGCTCACGCCCGAGCTGATCGACCGCCAGGCGTTCGGCTGGGACGACGAACACCGGGCGATGCCGCAGGTCGTGTCGATCACCCAGAACACCGAACTCGGCACGGTCTACACGCCCGGGGAGATCCGGGCGATCTGCGAGCACGCCCACGGACACGGGATGAAGGTCCATCTCGACGGTGCCCGGATAGCCAACGCGGCGGCGTCGCTCGACGTACCGATGCGTGCCTTCACCAACGCGGTGGGCGTCGACATCCTCTCCTTCGGGGGCACCAAGAACGGCATGCTCTTCGGTGAGGCCGTCGTGGTGCTGAACCCCGACGCCGTACGGCAGATGAAGCATGTGCGGAAGATGTCGATGCAGCTCCCGTCCAAGATGCGCTTCGTGTCCGTGCAGCTGGAGGCCCTGCTCACCCGCGATCTGTGGCTGCGCAGTGCCCGGCACGCCAACACCATGGCTCAGCGCCTGGCCGCGGGGGTGCGCGATACGGACGGGGTCGAGATCCTGCACGACGTCCAGGCCAACGCGGTGTTCGCACGCCTGCCGCACGACGTCAGCGAGCGACTGCAGAAGCGCTACCGCTTCTACTTCTGGGACGAGCCGGCCGGTGACGTGCGCTGGATGTGCTCCTTCGACACGACGGAGGAGGACGTGGACGGCTTCCTGCTGGCCCTGAAGGAAGAGCTGGCCCGCTGAGCGGCCCGTTCTGCCGGCCGCGGCACGCATCCGCCGCGCCGGGGCTGTGCCCACAACCTTCTGCTGCCGACGGGTCGACCCGGTATTCCACGGTCTGAGCGGAGCAGCAACGGGCGTCCAGGAAGACGGCCCGCACGAGGCCCCGCACCTGCCCGGAGAGACGTTTCAGCTTCAGCCGGGCAGGAACGGGGCTTCCGGGTGTCAGCCGGCTCCGGCTTCGCGTACCTGCGCGGGAGTCGGCGCGGTCCCGCCGAGGTGGGCCGGGATCCACCAGGTGTCCGCCGCGTTCTTCGGGCGTACCGGATAGGCGCGCTGCGCCGCTTCCAGCAGTTCCTGCATGCGCTCGCGGAGCCTGCGCGTGATCGCGCCCGCGTACTCGTCGGTGGGCGCGTCCATGGGCTCGCCCACCCGGACCGTCACCGGGATGTGGCTGCGCTTGAGGTTGCGCGGCCTTCCCTTGGTCCACAGTCGCTGAGTGCCCCAGAGCGCCATCGGGATCAGCGGCACGCCGGCGTCCTGGGCCAGCCGTGCGGCGCCGGACTTGAAGCTCTTGAGCGTGAAGGACTCCGAGATGGTGGCCTCGGGGAAAACTCCGATGATCTCGCCGGACCGCAGTGCCGTGAGAGCGTGCCGGTAGGCGGCCTCACCCTGCTTCCGGTCCACCGGAATGTGCTTCATGCCACGCATCAGCGGCCCGGAGATCTTGTGGCGGAAGACCGACTCCTTCGCCATGAAGCGCACCAGGCGCTTCTGCGGGAGAGCGGCCAGACCGTCGAAGATGAAGTCCAGATAGCCGATGTGATTGCTGACGAGCACGGCCCCGCCCGAGCGCGGGATGTTCTCGGAACCCTGAGTATCGATCTTGAGGTCGAGCGCCTTGAAAAGCCCCCGGGCGGCGCCGATGACCGGTCGATAGACGAGTTCTGCCATCTGGAGAAGACCCTTCTGTGCCCGGGGACGTGCCCCCCGGCGGAAGTTACGCTGCCGTAGGTTTTCGGCATGGGCAGATCGTGCCCCATGCCGACCAGAGTAGCCACCCCTGGTGGCGCGGGACCGGGAGATTCTCGTCACGTCGTGCGTAAACCGACCGCACCGCTCCCGAGCAGCCCATACGCCGCTCGGAGAGCGTCCGGCGCGGCCGGGTGCGCGGCGGCCGCGGGAATCATCCCGGCCGCTGGGGCGCTGCACACGGACGGAAGAGCGGCGTGGCGGGTGGCGGTACGTGCGGCCGGGCCTGCGGCGGTTGAGCGAGGGGAGTGCGACGTGCACGGGCGCGACGGTGAAAGGCGGCTCGGCGCCGCGGAGTTGGGTGAGGAGCTGGGGGAGCGGGCGACACTCGTCCAGTTCTCCAGCGCCTTCTGCCGGCCCTGCAGGGCCACCTGGCGGACGCTGCAGGATGTGGCCGCCATGGTGGAGGGCGTCACTCATGTCGACATCGACGCCGAAGCCCGGCTCGCGCTCGTACGGGAGCTGGGAATCGTCAGCACCCCCACTGTGCTGGTGCTCGACGCGGGGGGCCGGATCGTCCGCCGAGCGGCGGGGCAGCCGCGCAGGGCCGACGTCATCGCGGCCCTGGGACAGGCGGTCTGACTGCCCGTGAGTGATCTCCCACATTCCGGAACGCCCTTGACTGGACATCCCCCGAATCGTCAACCTGACGCTATGTGGCAGCTCTCTCCTCCTGACGGCCGGCGCCTCCACCGCAGGGTCCATGTGGACCTCGCCAGGAACGCCAGCGCGCGGTGTCCGGGTGCCTGAACACCCCGGGCCCTGTTCGTTCACACCGCAGAAGGACACCACGATGACGCCACCCACGACACCGACGACCCGGACCAGGACGACTGGGACCGACACCGCGGCCGGGGCGGATCTCGCGGCCGACCCGCTCGCCGCCCCCGCCCTGCTCCGCTCCGCCTTCCGCCGCCACGCTGCCGGTGTCGCGGTGATCACCGCGGCCGGGGAGGGGCCGGTGGGCTTCACCGCCACCTCGGTCAGCTCCGTCGCCGCCGAGCCGCCGCTGATCTCCTTCGGAGTCGGGACCGGTTCGTCGAGCTGGCCGGTGGTGGCCACGGCGGAACACATCGGTGT
Source organism: Streptomyces sp. NBC_00859 (assembly GCF_045161865.1). NCBI lineage: Bacteria > Bacillati > Actinomycetota > Actinomycetes > Kitasatosporales > Streptomycetaceae > Streptomyces > Streptomyces sp. NBC_00859. Next base: position 7,218,230 of record NZ_CP108826.1, read on the forward strand.
GCACATACTCGGCGAGCATCAGCAGGAGCTCGCCGCCACTTTCGCGCGCAGCGGCGCCGACCGGTTCGCCGCGCCCACCGGCTGGCGCGCCGGTCCCGAGGGCGTGCCGCTGCTGGACGGCGTACTGGCCTGGCTGGTCTGCCGGGTGGTGGCACGCGTCCCTGCCGGGGACCACCGCATAGTGATCGCCGAGGTCGTCACCGGTGACCCGGCCGGCGCCGGCCGGCCGCTGCTCTACCACCAGGGGCGCTTCAACGCGCTGCGGGACTGAGGATCTCCCGGAATCCCGGTTACGGAGCGTTGCTCACGTCACAGTTCAAAGCGCTTGCTCAGCGGGTACATTCTGGATGTACTGACGAGTAATATTTCGTTGGGGGCGTCGGAACCCCCAACCGGAAATCGCCCCATCAGGCGCCTATGCTGCGAGCAACAAGGCAGCCCGGAAAAGACGATGCAGTAGGAGAGCCGGCGTGAGCTTGAGGATCGTTGTCTGTGTGAAGTACGTGCCCGATGCCACTGGTGACCGGCATTTCGCCGATGACCTGACGCTGGACCGTGATGATGTCGACGGGCTGCTGTCGGAGCTCGACGAGTACGCGGTGGAGCAGGCGCTCCAGATCGCGGGCGAGGCCGACGACGCGGAGATCACTGTCCTCACGGTCGGTCCGGAGGACGCGAAGGACGCGCTGCGCAAGGCGCTCTCGATGGGCGCCGACAAGGCGGTCCATGTCGAGGACGACGATCTGCACGGCACCGACGTGATGGGCACGTCACTGGTCCTCGCGAAGGCCATCGAGAAGACCGGGTACGACCTGGTCGTCTGCGGTATGGCCTCGACCGACGGCACCATGGGCGTACTCCCGGCGCTCCTCGCGGAGCGCCTGGGCGTCCCGCAGGTCACGCTGCTGTCGGAAGTGTCGGTCGACGGCACCACGGTCAAGGGCCGCCGTGACGGCGACACCGCCAGCGAGCAGCTGGAGGCATCGCTGCCGGCCGTCGTGTCCGTGACGGACCAGTCGGGCGAGGCCCGCTACCCGTCCTTCAAGGGCATCATGGCCGCCAAGAAGAAGCCGGTGGAGTCGCTGGATCTTGGGGACCTGGACCTCGAGGCGGACGCCGTCGGCCTGGAGGGCGCCTGGACCAAGGTCGACTCCGCGGCGCAGCGCCCGCCCCGTACCGCCGGGACGATCGTCAAGGACGAGGGCGAGGGCGGCAAGCAGCTCGCGGAGTTCCTCGCGGGCCAGAAGTTCATCTGAGGCTCCCCGAGCCTCCCGACCGCCCAGGTCCCCCGACCTCCCTCAGTTTCTTCGCATGCGCAGGAGAGCAATCCCATGGCTGAAGTTCTCGTCTATGTCGACCACCTCGACGGTGCCGTCCGCAAGCCCACCCTGGAGCTTCTGACGCTGGCCCGCCGGATCGGTGACCCGGTGGCGGTCGCGCTGGGTGCCGGTGCCCAGGACACCGCGGCCGCTCTCGCGGAGCACGGAGCGGTGAAGGTCCTCACCGCCGACGCCCCCGAGTTCGCCGACTACCTCGTCGTCCCGAAGGTCGACGCCCTGCAGGCCGCCCATGACGCGGTGTCCCCGGCCGCGGTACTGGTGCCGTCCTCCGCCGAGGGCAAGGAGATCGCCGCGCGCCTCGCGGTGCGTATCGGCTCCGGCATCATCACCGACGCCACCGATCTGGAGGCCGGTGCGGACGGTCCGGTCGCCACGCAGTCCGCGTTCGCCGCGTCGTTCACCACCAAGTCCCGCGTCTCCCGCGGCACCCCGGTCATCACCGTCAAGCCGAACTCGGCGCCGGTCGAGGCCGCCCCGGCTGCGGGCACCGTCGAGGCGCTGTCGGTGTCCTTCGGCGAGAACTCGACGGGCACCAAGGTCGTCTCGCGCACACCGCGTGAGTCGACCGGCCGCCCGGACCTGACCGAGGCCGCGATCGTGGTGTCCGGTGGCCGCGGGGTCAACGGTGCGGAGAACTTCCACCTCATCGAGGCTCTCGCCGACTCCCTCGGCGCCGCTGTCGGCGCCTCCCGCGCCGCCGTCGACGCCGGCTGGTACCCGCACTCCAACCAGGTCGGCCAGACCGGCAAGTCCGTCTCGCCGCAGCTCTACATCGCCAACGGCATCTCCGGCGCCATCCAGCACCGCGCAGGCATGCAGACGTCGAAGACCATCGTCGCCGTCAACAAGGACGCCGAGGCCCCCATCTTCGACCTCGTCGACTACGGCATCGTCGGCGACCTCTTCCAGGTCGTCCCGCAGCTCACCGAAGAGGTCACCGCTCGCAAGGGCTGACCTGCTTCTTCTCGACGGCCGGGGGCCGCGCGGCGATACCTGCCGCGCGGCCCCCGGCTGTTTCGGCCAACCATTGACGCAGGTCATGACCGCCCGTTAACTTCGCTATGCGGATTGTTGATTCCGTGAAGCGGAAAATAGGAGGGTGTGAAGGATGGGTCAGCAGGAGAAGGTGGCAACGAGCCTCGCCGGTGCTGTCAGCGAGGACATCAGCGCTTCCCTGGTCGCGGTCGACGAGGAGCTGGCGAGCCGCTACCCGGGGGACCCCGGCACCCGCCAGCCCGTCCACACCGTGTACGTCCCCGGTGATGTGTTCGACGTCGGCACCATCCGTTCCTGGGGTGACCAGGCGCTGGCCTCCCTCGACACCCATGCTCCCGACGCCGCGACCCTCGCCGCGGTGCTCGGCATCGGGGAGGAGCTCGCCGGGCCCGTCCACGACAGGGTGCGGGCCAAGCTGGAGCGCGAGCCCGTCGAGGATCTGCGCATCGACTTCGAGGACGGTTACGGCCCCCGCCCCGACGCGGAGGAGGACGAGGCGGCCGCCCGCGCCGCCCGGCTCGTCTCCGCCGCGTACGCGGACGGCACCGCCGCCCCGTACATGGGCATCCGCATGAAGTGCATGGAGGCCGCGGTACGCGACCGGGGCATCCGCACCACCGACATCTTCCTCACGGGTCTGATGCAGGCGGGCGGGCTGCCCGACGGGCTCGTCCTGACACTGCCGAAGGTGACCTACCCCGAGCAGGTCACCGCCTTCGTACGTCTCCTCGAAGCCTTCGAGAAGGCCCACAGCCTGCCGGCGGGCCGGATCGGCTTCGAGATCCAGATCGAGACCAGCCAGTCCATCCTCGCCTCCGACGGCACGGCGGCCGTCGCCAGGATGATCGGCGCGGCCGAGGGCCGGGCCACCGGGCTGCACTACGGGACCTTCGACTACAGCGCCTGTGTCGGTGTCAGCGCCGCACACCAGGCCAGCGACCACCCGGCAGCCGACCACGCCAAGGCCGTCATGCAGGTCGCGGCGGCCGGCACCGGTGTACGGGTGTCGGACGGCTCGACCAACGTCCTGCCGATCGGCTCGACCGAGCACGTGCACGAGGCCTGGAGGCTCCACTACGGCCTCACCCGCCGCGCCCTGGCCCGCGCCTACTACCAGGGCTGGGACATGCACCCGGCCCATCTGCCGACCCGCTACGCGGCCGTTTACGCCTTCTACCGCGAGGGCCTGGAGCCGGCCGCTGCCCGGCTCGCCGCCTACGTGGCCAAGGCCGGCGGTGACGTCATGGACGAGCCGGCGACAGCCAAGGCCCTCAGCGGATATCTCCTGCGCGGCCTCGACTGCGGCGCGCTCGACGACGCCGAGGTCAGCCGGCTCACCGGCCTGACCCGCACCGACATGGAGGGCTTCGCGGGCCCGCGACGCGCCGACCTGACCGTGACGGCGCCCTGACGGGACCGTCGCACGAGCGGGCCGGTCTCCGGTTCCGCCGCCATGGTGCCCGACAGCGCTGCCCCCGCCGGACCGGCGGGGGCAGCGCTGTGACGGGGCCGGAGGTTACGCGGGCGGAATCTCGCCCGAGCCGCGCGCGATCAGCCGGGTCGGAAGCACCTTCTGCGAGGGCGCGTCGTTCGCTCCGTCCAGCCGGCGGAAGAGCGTCTCGGCCGCCGTACGCCCCAGTGCGGCCGAGTCCTGCGCGATCACCGTGATCCCCAGCAGATCGGCCAGCTCGATGTCGTCGAACCCGACGAGAGCCACCGGCTGTTCACGTTCGGCCAGGACGCGCACGGCCGTCACGGTCACACGGTTGTTGCCCGCGAAGATCGCGGTGACCGGCGACGGTCCGTCCAGCAGCGTCTCCACCGCCGCGCGCACCCGCTCCGCCTCCGTGACCCCGAGCGAGACCCAGGCGTCGTCCACGTCGAGCCCCCCGTCGGACATCGCCGCGTGGTAGCCGCGCAGACGCTCGGTCGCCGTGTGGATGCGGGGCTGGTCACCGACGAACCCGATCCTCCGGTGGCCCCCCGCGATCAGATGCGCGACACCGTCCCGGGCGCCGCCGAAGTTGTCCGAGAACACCATGTCCGCGTCGATCTTCCCGGCCGGGCGGTCCACGAAGACGGTGGCGACCCCGGCGGCGATCTCCGGCTCCAGATACCGGTGGTCGTCCCCGGCGGGAATCACGATCAGCCCGTCCACCCTGCGCGCGCAGAGCGCGAGGACCAGCTCCTGCTCCCGCTCGGGGTCCTCGGCACTCGACCCGTTGATGAGCAGCGCGCCGTGGGCGCGGGCCACCTCTTCCACGGCGCGGTTCAGCGGCCCGTAGAAGGGGTCGGCGAGGTCTTCGAGGACCAGGCCGATGCTCGCGGTGCGGCCCTTGCGCAGCACGCGAGCGCTGTCGTTGCGGCGGAACCCGAGGGCCTCGATGGCCTCCTGCACCCGGCGCTCGGTGTCCGGCGTGACTCCCGCCTCGCCGTTCACCACCCGCGACACTGTCTTGAGACCGACTCCGGCGCGCGCGGCGACGTCCTTCATCGTCGGCCGGTTGCCGTAGCGGGGCTCGGAGTGGCTGGCGGTCTGGGCCACGGTGCGGTGTCCTGTCGTCGGCTGGCGGTGTGGTGAGAGATGCCTGACGAGCATAGGGCCTGGACAACGTTGTCAGGTGAATGGAGACTGACCACATACACTCCTCATCACCCCTTGTCACCTGGAGATCCGACAGCAATGCACAACCACCTCGTAGCCGCGCTGGACATCGGCGGCACAAAGATCGCCGGCGCGCTGGTGGACGGCAGGGGGCGGATCCTCGTACGCACGCAGGCTCCGACACCCGCCACGGAGGACGGTGACACGGTGATGGGCGCCGTCGAGACCGTGCTCGCCGGGCTGGCAGCCGACCCCCGGTGGGAGCGTGCGACCGCGGTCGGGATCGGCAGCGCCGGGCCCGTGGACGCGTCGGCCGGCACGGTCAGTCCGGTCAATGTGCCGGGCTGGCGCGACTACCCGCTCGTCGACCGGGTGCGCGGTGCGGCGGGCGGTCTGCCCGTCACGCTCGTCGGGGACGGTGTCGCCATGACAGCGGCCGAGCACTGGCAGGGCGCGGCCCGCGGATACGACAACGCCCTGTGCATGGTCGTGTCGACCGGAGTGGGCGGCGGCCTGGTGCTGGGCGGCACCCTGCGGCCCGGCCCCAGCGGCAACGCCGGACACATCGGCCACATCAGTGTGGACCTGGACGGAGACGCCTGCCCGTGCGGTTCGCGCGGCTGCGTCGAACGCATCGCCAGCGGCCCGAACATCGCGCGCAGGGCCCTGGCCGACGGCTGGCTCCCCGGCCCGGACGGTGACACCACGGCTGCCGCGGTCGCCGCGTCGGCGCGCGCGGGCGACAGGATCGCGACCGCGTCCTTCGAGCGCGCGGCCCAGGCACTCGCCGCCGGGATCGCCGCGACCGCGACCCTGGTCGAGATCGAGATCGCGGTGATCGGCGGCGGAGTCGCGGGCGCGGGCGATGTGCTGTTCGATCCGCTGCGCCGTGCGCTGCGGGACTACGCCACGCTCTCCTTCGTGCAGCAGCTGAAGGTGGCTCCCGCTCTCATGGGCAACGACGCGGGTCTCGTCGGAGCTGCGGCCGCCGCCTCGCTCGGCGATCCGGACGGGGCGGCGGCGGGCGTCAGCAGCTGAGCCGGATCCCGGCCCAGTCGGCGTGGTCGGAGTCGTTTCCGTCCCCGCCGTCGGTGACCACGAGCCGTACCGTCCGGGCTCCGCTCACATCGGCCGAGAGCGGCTGCGCAGGCATGTCGTTGGTGAGGACGCCGGTCGACGCCGCTTTCCTGCCGTCGGCCCAGATCTCGAAGGTGACCGTCCCGTTGGCGGCCTTCTCGTCATCCAGACCCACCTGCGCACTCACCTCGGAGCAGGCACCGCCCGTGTAGTACTCGACCGCGCTGGGCGCATGCACCCCGAGGCCCTTGGCGTACACCGTCCCGCCGATCGTGAGCGGCTTCCCGTCGCCCGCCTGGTCCTCGCCGTTACTGGTGTCCTTCTCCACCGGACCCCAGCCGTTGGCGGACGACAGCGTCGGCAGATCACTGAGATACGGGCTGCCGGCCGGCGGTGCGACGACGACGTGAACGGGGACGGGCTGCTGGGACCGGATGCGTTCTCCGGTGGCCGAGCGGTATGCCGAGGCCAGTTCGAGCTCGTAGGCGCCCGCAGCGGTCCCCGGGGGAGCGGTGAGCTGCCAGGAGGTGCTCAGCGACTTCCCGGTCGGCACAGCGGGCGCGGAGGGCCTGGACAGGGGCTTCACGGTCCAGCCCGCCGGGCCGGTGAGTGAGGCGGCCACCTGGAGGGCCGGTACGCGGCCGAGGTCGGTGACGGTGGTGGTCACCGGGGCGGCCTTCCCGGCCTCGGCCAGCAGCGGGCCGCTGATACCGGTGTCGACGGCCGAGGGGTACCTGGCCCACGCGCGGTCGGCGGCGACACGCAGCAGCACCGTGCCGTGCGCCGGAACGGTGGCCGAGAGAGCTCCCGCTGTGCTGTAGGTCCTGTGCTGCCACAGGTCCCGCTCGGTGTACGCGGCCGCCTTCGGCAGACCCGCCGCGCTCGCCGTGGTCGAGATGCGCTGCGGGCTGTCCGATTCGTTGAAGAGCGCCACGGCGCGGCTGCCGTCCTTCATCTCCTTGGCGACCACCCAGCGCCCGCCGTCGGACGAGAGGACGGTGCCCTGTTTGCCGAGCGGGTCCTGGTCGACGGCGATGACCTCCTTGTTGGTCACGATGTCGTAGGTCGCGTCCGACGCCTTGCGCAGATCCGTGCCGATCAGCAGCGGCGCCGCCATGACCGACCACATCGAGAAGTGTGTGCGGTACTCGGTTCCGGTCATCCCGCCGTTGCCGACCTCCAGCATGTCCGGGTCGTTCCAGTGGCCGGGACCGGCAGCCGCGGCGAGCGGCAGGTTCTGCTTGATGATCGACAGCATCGAAGCCCAGTTGTCGCTGATGTCACCGGTCGTACGCCAGAGGTTCCCGACGTCACCGGCCCACTCCCAGGGCTTGTTGGAGCCCCACTCGCAGATGCTGTAGACGATCGGGCGGCCGGTGGCGGCGAGTGCGTCGCGCATGGCCGTGTAGCGCTTCACCGCGTCCACGCCCTGGTTGTTGCAGTTGTCGTACTTGAGGTAGTCGACGCCCCAGTCGGCGAACTGCCGGGCGTCACTGGCCTCGTGGCCCAGGGCGCCGGGCAGCCCCGTGCTGTCGCACGTCCTGGTGCCCGCGCTCGTGTAGATGCCGAGCTTCAGCCCCTTGGAGTGGACGTAGTCGGCAACGGCTTTGATGCCGTGCGGAAAACGCACCGGATCGGGCACCAGCTTCCCGTCGGCGTCCCGCTGGGGCAGCGCCCAGCAGTCGTCGAGGTTCACGTACTGGTATCCGGCGGCCTTGAGTCCCTTGTTCACGAAGATGTCGGCGATGCCCTCGACCATCGCCTCGTTGAAGTCCGCGCCGCAGTGCGTGGAGTTCCAGTTGTTGAAACCCATCGGAGGTGTGAGCGCCAGACCGTTGTCGGCCTTCGGCGTCACGGCGCCCGGTGTGCCGCTCGCGACGGCGGGCGAGGCGAGTCCGCCGGCGCAGAGCAGTGCGGTGACCAGTGCTCCGAGGACTCTTCGACGTATGGGACGGGAGTTGCTGGGGGGAAGGTGACGCATGGTGACGCTCCTCCGTCTGTGCCCGTGATCGGATGTCTTCATGTACGTGTCATGTCGAGCGTTTACGGTAGGGCTTGTTCGAGTCTGTTGGAAGAGGCGCGGTAACGGTTGTTCGATATCTCGCTAAAACCCTTGACGAGCACGTCACTTGGGAGTGAGATCCAATCCTCGCGTTCGGTTGTGTTGAGTTTCACCCTGGAGGAGGGGGACATGGCGCAGTCTTCGTACAACGGTTCAGTCGTGCCTGGAAGTGTGGCTGGACATCGGATGTCCCGCCGGAATCTGCTGCGCGGCGCGGCGGTCGGAGCCGGCGCTGTGGCGCTGCCTTCGCTCCTGGCCGCCTGCAGCAGCGGACCCGGAGGCGATGGGAAGACCATCAAACTGGGGTCCAACTCGTCGGACGCTGTGCCGGAGAAGGCCTTCGCCTCGGCCTTCTCCGCGTACGAGAAGCAGTCCGGCCGGACGATCAAGGTCAATACGGTCGACCACAACAGTTTCCAGGAGAACATCAACCGCTATCTGCAGAGCGACCCGGACGAAGTCTTCATGTGGTTCGCCGGGAACCGTATGCAGTACTTCGCCAAGAAGGGTCTGCTGTACGACATCAGCGACCTCTGGCAGGACTACAAGGGATTCACTCCCGCTCTGAAGGCCCAGTCGACGGGCGCGGACGGAAAGCAGTACTTCACCCCGTACTACTACTACCCGTGGGCGGTCTTCCACCGGAAGAGCGTCTTCACCAAGTACGGCTACGAAGCCCCGAAGACGCTCGACGAGTACATCGCGCTCGCCAAGCAGATGCAGAAGGACAAGCTCGTCCCCATCGGCTTCTGCGACAAGGACGGGTGGCCCGCCATGGGCACCTTCGACTACATCAACATGCGGACCAACGGTTACGACTTCCACAAGTCTCTGATGGCGGGCGAGGAGGCGTGGACCGACAAGCGGGTCAAGGATGTCTTCGACACCTGGCGGCGCCTCCTCCCGTACTGCCAGAAGGGCGCCAACGGCCGTACCTGGCAGGAGACGGGGCAGAGCCTCCAGAAGCGCGAGATCGGCATGGTGGTCCTCGGGATGCCGCACCCGGGCCAGCAGTTCCCCGCCGCTGAGCGGTCCGACATCGATTTCTTCGCCTTTCCCGAGATCAATCCGGAGCACGGCCAGGACGCCGTCGAGGCGCCCATCGACGGATTCCTGCTGGCGAAGAAGTCCAAGGAACTGAAGAACAAGAAGTCCATGGAGAGCGCGAAGGACCTGCTCAAGTGGCTGGCCACGCCCAAGGCGGAGGACATCTACCTGGCCGGTGACCCCAACAACATCGCGGTCAACAGCGGAGCGGATCTGACGAAGTACACCGCGCTGCAGAAGAAGTCGGCGGAGCTGATTTCCGGGGCGAAGCAGATCTCGCAGTTCATGGACCGCGACACCCGCCCGGACTTCGCGTCGACGGTGATGATCCCGGCCATCCAGAAGTTCATATCCACTCCGAACGATGTCGACGGACTGTGCAACGACATCGAGCGCCAGAAGAAGACCATCTTCGCTTCCGAGTGATCAGCCCCCTGGAGTACAGACCGTGGCGCTCAACACCGCGCGGCGCTCCCCACGACGAGGCCGCCGCCGTTTCACCCGGCGCGACCTCGTCGTTCTCGGGCTGCTGCTGGGCATACCCGTCCTACTCGATGTCGCCATCGTGTGGGGGCCGACCCTCGCTTCCGTGGTGCTCTCCTTCACCAGCTGGGACGGTGTCGGACCCATCAAGTGGGTGGGGACGCAGAACTACTCGAACCTCTTCTCCAATTACCCGCCGTTCTGGCCCGCCGTCCGGCACAACCTGCTGTGGCTCGGCTTCCTCGGCTTCGTCGCCGTGCCGTTCGGGCTGCTGCTCGCCGTACTGATCGACCGGGGTGTGCGCTTCAGCCGCTTCTACCAGTCGACGCTGTACATGCCGGTGGTGCTCTCGCTCGCCGTCGTCGGCTTCATCGCGCAGCTGATCTTCTCCCGGGACCAGGGTGTGCTGAACGCCCTCATCGGCAACACCAAGAACCCCACCGACTGGCTCGGCGACCCGGACCTCAACATCTGGATGATCCTGCTGGCCGCCGCCTGGCGGCACACCGGATACGTGATGATCCTCTATCTGGCCGGGCTGAAGGCCGTGGACCCCTCGCTCAAGGAGGCGGCGGCCATCGACGGCGCGAGCGAGGCGCAGACCTTCTTCCGCGTGGTCTTCCCGACCCTGCGGCCGGTCAACGTCATCGTGGGTGTCATCACCGTCATCGAGTCGTTGCGCGCCTTCGACATCGTCTACGCGGTCAACCACGGCCGCAACGGCCTGGAAGTGCTCTCGGTGCTCGTCACCGACAACATCATCGGCGAGGCCAGCAGGATCGGCTTCGGCTCGGCCATCGCCGTGGTGCTGCTGGCCGTGTCCATGGGCTTCGTCGTGACGTATCTGGTGCAGGAGATCCGAGGAGAGAAGTCCCGATGACCGTCGACACCGCTCCGCCGCCCACCGCGGTCCCGGCGTCCGCTCCCGCCGCCCGCCGTCGGGGAACACGCCCCGGCCGGATCGGCGTGCACGTCTTCCTGATGGGCGTCTCGATCGCCTTCCTCGCGCCCCTGCTCCTCGCGGTCTACGCCTCCCTCAGGCCGTACGACGAGACGTCCAAGTACGGCTACTTCTCCCTGCCGAGGCATCTGTCCCTCCACTACTACAAGCAGGCCTTCAGCGACTCCGGGATGACGAAGTACTTCGTCAACACCCTGATCATCGCCGTGCCCGGGGTCATCGTCACGCTCTTCCTCGCGTCGTTCGTGGCCTTCGCCGTCTCCCGGCTGAAGATGCGCGGCGGCATCGTCCTGCTGATGCTCTTCACCGCGGGCAACCTGCTTCCGCAACAGGTCATCGTCACCCCGCTGTACGTCCTGTTCAACCGCATCCCGCTGCCGTACTGGATGTCCGACTCGATGACGATGTTCGACTCGTACTGGGCCGTCATCCTGGTCCAGATCGGATTCCAGATCGGCTTCTGCGTCTTCGTCCTGGCCAACTTCATGCGGACGCTGCCGCAGGAGATCCTGGAGGCGGCGATCGTCGACGGCGCCGGCGTCTGGACCCAGTTCTGGCGCATCACCGTCCCGCTCTGCCGCCCCGCGATCGCGGCGCTGTGCACCCTTGAGTTCACCTGGATGTACAACGACTTCCTGTGGGCGCTGGTCTTCATGTCCGACGGGGACAAACTGCCCATCACCTCGGCGCTGAACAACCTCCGGGGGCAGTTCTTCACGGACTACAACCTGCTGGCGGCCGGCTCGGTGATCGTGGCGCTGCCCACGCTGGTGGTGTTCCTGCTGCTGCAGCGTCACTTCATCGCGGGGCTGACGCTCGGGTCCACCAAGTGACCCTCCCGCAAACGCGGTTACGGGGGAGGTGACGCCGATGCACGTGACGGGCAGGTGCGGAGCAGTCGGGCTGGAGCCCGGCGAAGTGTTGGCGGGTGCAACCATTCGCGGTTCTCGTGTGTCAAGGAGGACGAAGCAGTTACCAAAAGATCGGAGTTCGTGTGCCTTCCCGAGCCCTGGGCGCAGGTGTGGCAATCGCCGTAGCCGTGGTGTCCGCCGCGGTCGCCATACCCGCAGCCCAAGCCGTGTCCCCTTCGTCCACAGGGGCCGCGCATTCCGCAGCGGCCGCCGGAACCGCCAAGAAGGCGGACTTCAACGGTGACGGCTACGCCGACACGGCCTTCGCCGCGCCGTCCGCCACCGTCGGCGGCAAGCAGGGCGCCGGATACGTCGGAGTGATGTACGGCTCCAAGTCCGGTGTGAACCTGGCCTCCAAGCAGGTCATCAGTCAGAACTCCGAAGGGGTCCCGGACTCGGCCGAGTCCGGCGACGCGTTCGGCAGCGCCGTTGCCTCCGCCGACCTGGACGGCGACGGCTACACGGATCTCGTCGTCGGCGCCGCGAACGAGGACGCGGGCGTCGGAAAGCTCGGCACGCTCACCGTGATCTGGGGGAGTCCCACAGGTCTGTCGGGCGGCGCAGTGCTGGGCCAGGGTGACACCGATACCGGAGCCATGGGCGACAAGCTGGCCGTCGGGGACTTCAACGGCGACGGCGGCCAGGACGTGGTGACCGTCGCGGGCGATCAGCACCTGCGTGTGTTCTCCGGTCCGTTCGCGCGGGACGGGTCGGCAAAGAGCACGTCGGTCATCCGCGACACCGAGGACACCCGCTACCTCGACATCGCTGCCGGCGACGTGACGGGCGACGGCGTCACCGACCTGGTCGGCACGGTCAACGACGGTGACGAGTACGACGCCCGCCGGGTGCGCTTCCTGCCCGGGACCGCGAAAGGCCTCGGCACGCCCAGGATCGTCGAGGACGCCAAGGGCAACTGGGTCCAGGGCGGCGAGCACGTCACCGCGGGTGATGTGAACCACGACGGCTACGCCGACATCGTTGTCGGACGCCCGGTCGAGGGCCACGACAGCGACGTCGACCTGCCGCTCGCCAAGGGCGGCATGATCATGTACATCCCGGGCGGTGCGTCCGGGCCCCAGGGGACGAAGGCCAAGGCCTTCAGCCAGGACAGCGCGGGCGTCCCCGGCGTGTCCGAGGTGGGCGACAGGTTCGGCGAGGCGGTCTCCGTCGGTGACACCGACGGAGACGGTTACGGCGACATCGCGATCGGCGTCCCGGGCGAGTCCGTCGGCACCAAGGCGCAGGCCGGACAGGCGATCGTCCTGCGCGGCAGCGCGGCTGGACCCACCGCCACCGGTTCGAAGGGGTTCACCCAGGACACGGCGGGCATCGGCGGCGGCGCCGAGCCCAAGGACGCCTTCGGCGGGGCGACCTCGCTGATGGACGCCAACGCCGACGGCCGGGCCGAACTCGTGATCGGCGCCCCCGGCGAGAACAGCAACGCGGGGTCCGTCTGGGCCCTGCCGGGCAGCGCCTCGGGCGCGACCGCCACCGGTTCGATCACCTTCGGCGCCGGCACGCTCGGTACGGACCCGACGAACGCCAAGCTGGGGTCGTCCTTCAACCGCTGACATACAGGCAGCACCCGCTGCCGGCACGAGCTGCCCGGGGCACCGCGCCCCGGGCAGCTCCGTTCTCCGCCGCACCAGGACCGAACTGGGTTCTCCCGTCTGTTCCGTCCGGAATCGCCCTGCTGAGGCACCATGCCGCCGGACCGGGTTTCCGTGGCAGGGTGTTGCGGGCAAGCCACTGGGGGCTAGGGATGAGGGGGAACCGTGATTGTCTGGATCAACGGTGCGTTCAGTGCGGGCAAGACGAGCACCGCGCGAGAACTGATCGACCTGATCCCGAACAGCACCTTCTACGACCCCGAAGTGCTCGGAGGGGCGCTGCGGCACCTGCTGCCGCAGAAGCGACTGGCCGAAGTGGGCGACTACCAGGACCTGCCGGTCTGGCGGCGCATGGTGGTCGACACGGCGGCCGCGCTCCTCGCCGACACGGGCGGGGTACTCGTGGTGCCGATGACGCTGCTGAGGCAGGAGTACCGCGATGAGATCTTCGGCGGGCTCGCATCACGCAGGATCCCCGTCTGTCATGTGCTGCTGACAACCGAGGAAACGATCCTGCGCGAACGGATCGCCGCCCGTGAGGATCTGCCCGACGACCCGGAGCACAGCGAACGGGTGCGCCAGTGGTCCTACGAGCACATCGAGCCGTACCGGACAGCTCTCGGCTGGCTCACCGCCGACGCCCACACGGTCGACAACACCGGGCTGACCCCGGCGGCGACCGCGCGGCAGATCGCGGAGGCGCTGCGTTCCGGGTCGGCCGGGAACTGCGAGATCGTCCAGACCCCGGAGCCCACGGCCGAGACGCTCGCCTCGGGTGTCCTGCTCTTCGACGAGCAGGACAGGGTGCTGCTCGTCGACCCGACGTACAAGCCGGGCTGGGAGTTCCCCGGCGGGGTGGTGGAGAGCGGCGAGGCCCCGGCCCGCGCGGGCATACGCGAGGTCGCTGAGGAGATCGGAATACACCTCGGCCATGTGCCCACACTGCTGGTGGTCGACTGGGAGCCGCCGAGGCCGCCGGGCTACGGCGGTCTGCGGCTCCTCTTCGACGGCGGGCGCCTCGACAGCGAGCAGGCCGGCCGGCTGCTGCTGCCGGGCTCGGAACTGCGCGGCTGGCGGTTCGTCAGTGAACAGGAAGCCGCGGATCTGCTGCCGCCCGACCGGTACCAGCGCCTGCGCTGGGCACTGCGCGCCCGGGAGCGCAGTGCCGTGCTCAACCTGGAGGCGGGTGTGCCGGTCGGCTGACGGCCGGCCTACGCCTTCTTCGACCGTGCGTAGTTGACGAGGAAGTGCGCCTCGGCCACCGAGAGCCGCTCCAGTTCCTCCGGCGACACACTCTCGTTGACGGCGTGGATCTGCGCCTCGGGCTCGCTCAGTCCGATCAGCAGGATCTCCGCCTCCGGGTAGAGCGTGGCCAGGGTGTTGCAGAGCGGGATCGACCCGCCCATGCCCGCCGACTGCATCTCCTCGCCCGGGTACGCGACGCGCATCGCCTCGGCCATCGACGCGTACGCGGGACTGCTGGTGTCGGCACGGAACGGCTGGCCCTGCCCGACCTGTTCCACCGAGACGCGTGCGCCCCACGGGGTGTGCGCCTTCAGATGCGCGGTCAGCAGGGCGGTCGCGTCGGCGGCATCGGTGCCCGGCGGCACCCGCAGACTCACCTGGGCCCGCGCGCTCGCCTGCACCGACGGCGTCGAGCCCACGACGGCAGGGCAGTCGATGCCGATGACGGTCACGGCGGGGCGCGCCCAGACGCGGTCCGCGACCGTCCCGGTCCCGATCAGCCCTACGCCGTCGAGCACCTTCGCGTCCTGGCGGAACTCGTCCTGCGGGTACTGGAGGCCGTCCCACGCGGCATCCGCCGGCAGGCCGTCGACCGTCGTCGAACCGTCCTCGGCGCGCAGCGAGTCCAGCAGCCGGATCATCGCGGCGAGCGCGTCGGGCGCGGCGCCGCCGAACTGACCGGAGTGGAGGTTCCCTTCGAGGGTGTCCAGCTGAACCCTGAGCATCGTCATCCCGCGCAGTGTGGCGGTGACCGTCGGCAGACCGACGCGGAAGTTCCCGGTGTCGCCGATGACGACGGCGTCTGCGGTGAGGAGTCCGGGGTGCGCCTGCGCGTACCGCTCGAGACCGCCGGTGCCCTGTTCCTCCGAACCCTCGGCGATCACCTTGACGGAGACGGGGACGCCCCCGTTCGCCCGCAGGGCGCGCAGCGCCAGCAGGTGCATGATGAATCCGCCCTTGCAGTCCGCGGCCCCGCGCCCGTACCAGCGGCCGTTCCGCTCCGTCAGCTCGAACGGCGGGGACAGCCAGGCGTCCTCGTCGAGCGGCGGCTGCACGTCGTAGTGCGCGTAGAGCAGCACGGTTGGCGCGCCTTCGGGACCCGGCAGCAGGCCGTAGACCGACTGGGTTCCGTCGGGGGTGTCGAGGAGCGAGACGTCCTGGAACCCCTCGGCGCGCAGTGCCGCGGCGACCCAGTCGGCCGCGCCCTCGCACTCGCTCCTGGGGAAGACGGCCGGATCCGCGACCGACTGGAAGGCCACCAGCTCGGTCAGCTCCGCCTGTGCGCGGGGCATCAGCGAGGAGACGGTCTCGGCAATCGGATCAGCGGACATGGGCACGCTCCTCGTGGGTGCGACGTTGAAGTACGTGTGAGTGTGTGCACACACACGCGTTCGTTTGCGGGCTGACCGATCCTCCCACAGCGGGATCGGCCGGCGCCGCGCCGTAGTATGCCGTCGACAAGCACGGGCCACCGGTCGGATCAGGAGCAGCAGCACATCGTGAGCAGCGAGAACGCAGACGCGGGCACGGAGCACGACCGGCCGGTATGGGATGTGGTGGTGGTCGGCGCGGGCCCTGCCGGGGCCTCGGCGGCGTACGCCGCGGCGGTGGCGGGACGGAGAGTCCTGCTTCTGGAGAAGGCCGAGTTGCCGCGCTACAAGACATGCGGCGGGGGCATCATCGGCCCCTCGCGCGACTCCCTGCCGCCGGGATTCGAACTGCCGCTCCGCGACCGGGTGTACGCGGTGACGTTCTCGATGAACGGCAAGCTGACCAGGACCCGCCGGTCCAGGCAGATGCTCTTCGGGCTCGTCAACCGCCCCGAGTTCGATCAGGGGCTGGTCGAGGAGGCGCAGAAGGCGGGTGCCGAGGTCCGCACGGGTGCGGCCGTCGTACGGGTCGAGCAGCACGGATCCGCCGTGCCCGACCGGCGCACGGTGGCGGTCGTCCTCTCCGGCGGCGAGACCGTGCTGGCACGCGCGGTCGTCGGTGCCGACGGCAGTGCCAGCCGCATAGGGGCCCATGTCGGAGTGAAGATGGACCAGGTGGACCTCGGTCTGGAGGCTGAGATCCCGGTGCCCCCGACGGTCGCCGAGGACTGGGCGGGGCGGGTGCTCATCGACTGGGGCCCCATTCCGGGGAGTTACGCCTGGGTGTTCCCCAAGGGCGACACGCTCACCGTCGGCGTGATCTCGGCGCGGGGCGAGGGTGCGGCCACCAAGCGGTATCTGGAGGACTTCATCGCCCGGCAGGGCCTCGCCGGTTTCGAGCCGTCCGTGTCGTCCGGGCATCTCACCCGGTGCCGCAGCGACGACTCACCGCTCTCCCGCGGCAGGGTGCTGGTGTGCGGTGACGCCGCCGGGCTGCTGGAGCCGTGGACGCGTGAGGGCATCTCGTTCGCCCTGCGCTCGGGCCGGCTGGCCGGTGAGTGGGCGGTCAGGGTCTCCGAGGCCCACGACGCGGTGGACGCCCGCCGCCAGGCGCTGAACTACGCCTTCGCCATCAAGGCCGGTCTCGGCGTGGAGATGGCGGTCGGGCGCCGGATGCTCAAGGTGTTCGAGCGCCGCCCGGTCATGCTGCACGCGGTGATCACCGGTTTCCGGCCCGCCTGGAAGGCGTTCGCGGGCATCACCCGTGGTTCGACGTCCCTGGGTGAGCTGGTGCGTACGCACCCGCTGGCACAGCGTGCGCTCGGTGTCCTGGACCGCAAGGAGCTCGGCAGGGCTGCGGCCAAGGAGCCGGCCCCCGGCACGGACGACGAGGCTGCCGAGGACAGCGGCGAGGACGCGGGCAAGCAGGTCAGCCCGGTCGACTAGATGTGATCGGTTCCAAGGGGCCGGCGGTCGCAGGCGGTCAGTGGGCACAGGACTGGCTGTCCTGTGTGGTTGTTGTGCCACACGGTCGGCGCGCGAGGATGCGCCGCACGACGCGGGCGACGGCACCGCCGGGCGTGTGACCGCGGTGCTGTTCGACTCCGTCTCCGCACACTGACGTCGGACGCCCTCGTCCCATGCGTGCAGCCGGCCTCCCGGAACCGCTCGTCGCGTGGTGCTGCGTCGGGAAACCAGCGGACAGACGTCGGCCGAGCGGGCTGCGGGGCACCGTCAGCGGATCGGGCCCGACCGGAGCCGGCGGCCCCGTGTACTGACCCCGCGCCGCTCCACCGACGCCGCGTCAGCAACCCTGGCGCACTGTGTGGTTCGCGCTCGCGGCCCCGGCCCCCGTGCGTGGCGGGCGCCGTTCACGCCTCGGCGGATGCGCCCGTCGCCGCCGCGATCAGAGCGGTCGCCGCCGCGCGGGAGGCCGCGGCGACGGTCGAGTCGTGGTCCATCAGGGCGGAGATGCCTGCGCCGTCGTAGAGGAGTTGGAGCTGGCGGCCCAGGGTGTCGGGGTCGGCGGCGCCGGCCTCGGCGGCGAGGCGGGTGAAGAGTTCGCGCATCCAGCCGCGGAAGGCGTCCGCCGCTTCCTGGACCAGCCCGCCGGGGCTGGCCTCGGCGCCGGCGCGGATGAAGGCGCAGCCGTGGAAGTCGGGCCGGTCGAACTGCTGCCCCTGGGACTCGAAGACCGCCAGCATCTGCTCTCGGGGCGTGTCTCGCTCGGCGACGGCCCGGGTGATCCGGTCGGCGGTGCCGGCGTGCCGGGTGTCGAGGTACGCCCGGACGAGCTGCTCCTTGCCGCCGAAGGTGTTGTACAGCGACGCCTTGGCCACGCCCGCGTGCTCGATGACCCGGTCGATCCCGACGCTCTGCACACCCTCGGCGTAGAACAGCTCGTTCGCGGCGGCGAGCAGGCGCTCACGCGCCGACGGCTTCGCGGCGCTCCGGACATTCGCCATGACGGCCACTCCTTCAGACAGATCTGTCTACATTATGCCCCGGCCGAGTCCCCGCCGAGTCCCCGTCGAGTCCCCGCCGAGTCCCGGCCGGTGCCTGGCCGGGGCCACCCTCAGGCATTGCCGCCGACCCGCTCACCCGGCAGGACCGCGGCCCCGTCCCGGCCGCCGCGCCCCAGCCCGAACAGCGCGAACGCAGCGAGGACGATCACGGCGACGCCGTACTCCTGGGCGGTGGCCGTCAGTCCGCCCGCGTGTACGACGAGGAACCCGGCGATCACAGCCGGCACCCCCATGCCCAGGTAGGAGACGACGAAGAGCAGCGACAGCACCCCGGAACTCTCGTGCGGCCGGGCGAGCGGCATCACCGTTCGGATGCCGCCCTGGAATCCGCTGCCGAAGCCGACGCCCGCGATGGCGGTGCCGACGAAGAAGCCGGTGGGGGAGGAGCCGCGGATCGAGACGAGGGTGAGGGACACCCCGGCGATCAGCGCGAGTATGCCGGTGAGCATCACCGTCCGGGCCGCCGCCTTCCGCAGGACCAGCACCGAGACGGCGGCCACCCCGGCGAGTACGAACAGGCTCAGCCCGCCGAGGACTTCGGACCTGGAACCCGTCAACTTCCGTGTCAGGGAAGGGCCGAGCGACCCGTACAGCCCGGCCAGCGCCCAGACGGCGAACAGCACCGGCGCGGCCACCAGCATCGGGCGGCGTACGGGGCGCGGCAGCTTGATCTCCGGCGCCAGGCCGGCCAGCGCCCCCGGCTTTCGGGTCACCGTTTCCGCCATCAGTGCGACGGCGACGGCCTGGAGGACGAAGACCGTCAGCAGCCCGAGGTAGATCAGATGCGTGGGGGCGGGCAGGAACTGGACGACAACGCCGGAAACCAGCGCGCCGGTCGCCGTGCCGATGCCCGGGACGACCGCGTTGGTGATCGTGCCGCGCGGCCGGTCGATGTCCATCATCCCCGCCCCGATCGCGCCGAGCGCTGCACCGGTCGACAGCCCCTGGACGATCCGGGCGACCATCAGCCCCGACACGCCGTCGGCGGTGGCGAACACGACCATCGAAATGGCCTGTGCCGTCAGCGCGGCCAGCAGTACCGGCCGCCTGCCGACGTGGTCGGAGAGCTTGCCCAGGGTGAGCAGCCCGAGCAGGACGGCCACCGCGTAGACGCCGAAGACCACGGTGGTGGTGATCGGGTCGAAGCCCCATTCGGCCTGGTAGACCGCATAGAGCGGGGTCGGCGCGCTGGAGGCCGCCAGGAACGAGATGGTGATCGAGGCGAGTACGTACAGCGCGACGTTCGGCGGCAGCCGCCGGCCTCGCGCGGATACGGCAGCGGAGTCGGATCCGGAAGCAGATCCGGCGTGGGCAGGCGCCGCATGCGAGGTGCGCGCCGGTTTGGACACCGGGACGACCGGGAGATTCGTCATGACCATTCCCGTCGAAGTGTGAGTAGACCTGTCTGTGCAGTCGTAATCGTGAATCAGACTAGACAGACAGGTCTACTCAGGTCAAGTGGTGGAGGCGAGCGTCGCTCGGAGCGGGCTCACGGCTCACGGCGGCCTTCGGGCCTGCGGGGCCGGGCCTGCCGCTCCGAAGCCCTTCAGTTCTGTCCGGGCGGCCGGCGCCGTGCCCACGAGTGACGCCGAGTACGGGGTGCGCCGAGTACGCGTTACTGTGCCGGCCACAGCCGGCCCTCCCGTCTCCCGGGGACCGCGCTGCACCTGGTGTGCACCATCCGGCCCTCGCAGGCCCGCGGTCGGGCACGCCGTCTCGACGCCGTCTACTCCGCCGGGAGTAGACGTGACCGCCACGCCGGGCTGACGCCCAGCACGCCTGCGCCGGTCTAGCGTTGTCCGCATGGATGAGCCCGGCACGGACGAGCGACGCGGACACGCGAGGGGCAGGCCGCCGTGGGCGCCTGGCGTGTCCGGAGCGTGGCAGCCGCCGCGGGACGGGCGGCACGCGGACCGGCTGCCCTGGCGCTCCACGCTGGTCGTCACCGTCATCGTCCTGGTGGGGACTGTCTTCGCCGCCCACGGGCAGGCCGGCACCCGCGCCCCGCTCGATGTCCTGGCCCTGTTGCTGCTGCTGGCCGGGCAGGCATTCCTGCTGCTCCGCCTCAAGTACCCGGTCCTCACCGCCTTCGCGACGGCGGCCTGCGCGATGGTCTATCTGGGCGCCGGGTACCCGTACGGCCCGGTTTTCTTCACTGTTGCCGTCGGCTGCTTCGGAGCCATCGTCGCCGGCCACCGCTATGCGGCCTGGTCCGCGGTCGCCATGCTCTGGGCGGGGCATGTCCTGGCCGCCCACTGGCTCTACCGGTGGCTGCCGCCCACCGGTGACCACGCCGCTCCCTGGGGGCAGGAACTGGTGGTCACCGCCTGGGTGGTGGCGATCCTCGCGGCCTCCGAGCTCGCCCGGGTCCGGCGCGAGCAGTGGGCCCGCGAACGTTCCGAACGCCGGGCCGCCGAGCAGCGCCGCGCCGACGAGGAACGGCTGAGCATCGCCCGTGAACTCCACGACGTACTCGCCCACAGCATTTCCGTCATCAACGTGCAGTCCGGCGTCGGTCTCGCACTGCTGGACTCCGATCCGGAGCAGGCGCGTACCGCTCTGACCACGATCAAGGCAGCGAGCAAGGAGGCGCTGGGGGAGGTGCGTCAGGTGCTGGACACCCTGCGCGCGCCGGGCGCGGCGCCAAGGGCGCCGGCCCCCGGGCTCGGCCTGCTCGACGAACTCGTCGAGCAGGCGTCCGCCACAGGTCTCACGGTGGAGACAGCGACCGAGGGCGTACGGAGGGAGCTGGCCCCCGGCGCCGACCTCGCCGCCTTCCGCATCGTTCAGGAGGCGTTGACCAACGTGGTGCGCCACTCCGGTTCCCGTACCGCCCGTGTCACCCTGGCCTACGCCCCGCACCGGCTCCTCCTGCGGATCGACGACGAGGGCCCGCCCACTCATGAGGGCGCGGGAGGAAGCGGCAGCGGTCTGGTGGGCATGCGCGAGCGGGCAGCCGCTCTGGGCGGCACGATCGACGCGGGCCCGCGCCCCGGTGGCGGTTTCCGGGTCGAGGCCGGCATCCCGTTCACCGGCAGGGCATCCACGTCAGGCGTCGGCCCGGCCGCCGGACCGGCCGAGGCAACGAAGGAGTCACCGTGATCCGTGTCCTGCTCGCCGACGACCAGTCCCTGGTCAGAGCCGGATTCCGGGCCCTGCTCGGAGCCCAGCCCGACATCGCGGTGGCCGGTGAGGCCGCCGACGGGAACGAGGCACTGGAGCTGGTGCGGGAGCTGCGGCCGGACGTCGTGCTGATGGACATCCGGATGCCGGTGCTCGACGGCCTCGCCGCCACCCGCAGGATCACCGGGGACCCTGAGCTCGACGGGGTCAAGGTGGTCATGCTCACCACCTTCGAACTCGACGAGTATGTCTTCGAGGCGATCCGCTCCGGTGCCTCCGGGTTCCTGGTCAAGGACACCGAGCCGGAGGAACTGCTGCGTGCGGTACGTGCCGTGGTCGACGGCGACGCGCTGCTGTCGCCGGGGGTGACGCGCAGACTCATCGCCGAGTTCGCCGCGCGCTCCAAGGAACCCGCCACGGCCATCGGGCTCGGCGGGCTCACCGAACGTGAGAGGGAGGTGATGGCCCTGGTCGGTATCGGCCTTTCCAACGACGAAATCGCTCGCAGGCTCGTGGTCAGCCCCCTCACGGCCAAGACCCACGTCAGTCGCGCCATGGTGAAACTCGGTGCACGCGACCGGGCCCAGCTGGTGGTGCTGGCATACGAGTCCGGGCTGGTGCGGCCGGGCTGGCTGGGCTGAGCGGGCAACGGGGCGAGGGGGCGCAAGGAGGCGGAGCCGCGCAGGCAGGCCGTGCGGTGGGGGATCAGGTGATCGCGGAGGTCTCCCGCCAGAGCCGGGCCAGGGCCACGTCGCCCGTGACGGATACGGCGGAGAGGGGGCGGCGGTTCCAGAGTGTGGCGTAGAGCAGGGCGGCGTCCCCGCTCAGCTCGCAGTCGGCGGGCCCGCTGCCGGTGCTCTCGGCCCGGGGTGGTTCCGTCGAGAGGTGGACGGTCCAGGCGGCCCCTGTGTCCGTGGTCCGTACCCGGAGCGCTTTCGCCTCCTCCGTACGCACCTTGCTCCTGGACGTCGCGTGGAACGCGCACAGCAGCTCGTCGATGCCGTCCGCCGCGAACTCCGGGCTCGGCGGGCCCGGTTCGGCGCCGAGTGCCGTGTCGGCGTCCATCCGGTGAATGGTGGTCTCGTGGGCCTGGCGCCGTGCCCAGAACGCGAGCGGGGAAGCCCCGGGCAGAAACGTCCAGCAGTCCAGATCGTCCGGCGCGGTCGTCAGCGCCGTCACCAGCGCATGGTGCCCATCCCTGAACCAGTCGACGAGTGCGTCCCCGTCGAGAGCGGGCCCGGAACCGGCCGGGCGGAAGCGGGTGTGTCCCTCCGTGACGAAGGCCGTCGCCCAGCGGTGCACCGCGCCCGTGTGCCGGAGCAGGTCCCGTACGTGCCAGCCGGGGCAGGTGGGCACCGTGGCCCCGGTGCCTGCCCCCGCGGCTGCGGTGGCGAGCAGACGGCCCTCCCGGTCGAGGGCCTGGATGAGTGCGGCGGTCGGCAGGGGCTCCATGCGGGCGATTGTGCCAGGAGCTCAAGCGGTCTCGGGGGCCGACGCGTTGCGGGTGGCGTAGCCGATCAGGGCGGCGACCGCGGCGAGCATCGCCACCGTCGTGAGGGCGGCCGGCAGCGACAGCCAGTCCGCGACGAAGCCGATCACGGGCGGGCCGATGAGCATGCCGCCGTAGCCCAGCGTGGACGCGGTGGCGACCCCGCCGGGGCCCGCGAGCGCGCCTGCGCGGGCGATTGCCACCGGAAAGCTGTTGGCCAGGCCCATCCCCGCCACCGCGAAGCCGGCCAGCGCCGGCCAGACCGTGGGCGCGAGCGCTCCGAGCAGCAGGCCGGCGGCCGCCACGGTGGCGCCTCCGACGAGTACGCGGGTCTGGCCGAAACGCTCCAGGAGCGCGGTGCCGGTCAGCCGGCCGACCGTCATGGCCAGGGCGAAGAGCGAGTACGCGGCTGCCGCGACCCCCGGATGCGCGTGCAGGTCCTGCTTCAGGTGGAGGGCGCTCCAGTCGGCCATCGCACCTTCGCCGTACGAGGTGCACAGGGCGATCGTCCCGAAGACCAGGACCAGTCGGCGGCTGTGGCTGTCGAGGCGGCGCGGCGCCGAGTCCCGGGCCGCGGTCCGCGGCCCGGCCGGGACCGGATGACGCAGCAGTTCACGTCCGGCTACGCAGGTCACCACCAGTCCGACGACGGTCAGGCCGAGCAGATGGGAAGCCGCCGATATCCGGCCCGCGACGAGCCCGCCCACGCCGGCCCCGACCATGCCGCCGAGACTGAACGCGGCGTGGAAGCTGGACATCACCGGGCGGCGCAGCGCGGCGACCAGGTCCACTGCCGCGCTGTTCATCGCCACGTTGAGCCCGCCGTACCCGGCGCCGAAGACCAGCAGGACCAGGCCGAGTGTGAGCGCCGAATGCGTCTGAGGCGGCAGCGCGATACTCAGCGAGAGGAGAGCCCCGCAGGCAACGGTGACCGGATGGCTGCCGAAGCGCCGGCACAGCCGCCCCGTGAGCATCATCGTGATCACTCCCCCCGCGGACACCCCCAGCAGGGCCAGGCCGAGGGCGCTCGCCGAAGCGCCCGTCTGCTGTTTGACCGCGGGAATGCGGACCACCCAGCCGGCGAACAGGAAGCCGTCCAGGGCGAAGAAGACCGTGAGGGTTACCCGCAGGCGGAGCAGGGAGGGGATGACGTCGTCTCCGCGGCGCTTGTCGCCCGGAAGAGCCGTCCCGACTTTGTTTAGATTCGGCACAAAAGAAGCATAGGTGGAGGGGAGGCCGGTCGACAAGGGTGGTACCGGATCGTCTTGCACCGCCCGGGATCATGGGAGACTCGCCCCCATGAACGGCAAGGTGACGACCAACCGGACGAAACTGGAGCGCGGCCGCAGCGCGCTGGGCCCGGCTCTGGAGCTGGTCCACACGGGCCGGGCGCCCACCCGCGCCGTGCTCACCGCGGAGTTGGGCGTCACCCGCGCCACCGCCGGCGCGGTCGCAGCCGAGCTCGAATCGCTCGGACTGATCCAGGTCGACTCACGCCCCGGCGCCGCCGCCGGCTCCCAGGGCAGGCCCTCGCACCGGCTGTCGGTCAAGAGCGGCGGACCCGTCGTACTCGCCGCCCAGGTACACGCGGACGGTTTCCGCGCCGCGCTCGTCGGGCTCGGCGGACGGGCCGTCGCCACCTCGCCCGGCTGTGTCACGGTCTCCGCCGACCCCGCCCAGGTACTCGGCGCAGTGGTCGACGAAGGGTCCGCACTGCTGCGCGACACGGGCCTGCGCTGCGTCGGGGCGGGGCTCGCGGTGCCCTCGGCCGTCGCCGAGCCGGAGGGCACCGCACTCAACCCGCTGCACCTGGCGTGGCCGGCGGGGGCCCCGGTCCGCGACATCTTCGCCGACAGGGTGCGCGCGGCAGGCATCACCGGCCCCGCCTTCACCGGCAACGACGTCAACCTCGCGGCGCTCGCCGAGCACCGTCACGGAGCGGGCAGGGGCGCACAGCACCTGCTCTGCGTGGCCACCGGACACCGTGGTGTCGGTGGCGCCCTGGTCCTCGACGGCCGTCTGCACACCGGCAGTTCCGGACTCGCCCTGGAGGTCGGGCACGTCACGGTCAACCCGGAGGGCCGCGCCTGCTACTGCGGGAGCCGGGGCTGCCTCGACGTCGAGACCGACCCGCTCGCCTTCCTGACCGCTGCCGGACGGACCCCGGGCCCCGAGGGCTCGCTGCTCCAGCAGTCCCGCGACATTCTCCGTACGGAGTACGGCGACCCGGGGGTGCGGATCGCCGCACAGGAGATCGTCGACCGCCTCGGGCTCGGCCTGGCAGGCCTCGTGAACATCCTCAACCCGGACCGGATCATCCTCGGCGGTCTCCACCGCGAGCTGCTCGACGCGGACCCGGAGCGGCTGCGCGCTGTCGTCGCCGATCGCAGTCTGTGGGGACGCAGCGGCGGGGTGCCTATCCTGCCGTGCACGCTGGACCACAACAGCCTGGTGGGGGCGGCGGAACTGGCCTGGCAGCCGGTCCTCGACGACCCGCTCTCCATCGTCGGCTGAGGCCGGCGGACCGCCACCCACCCCGTACTCAGCCCTTCGCGCCCTTGGTGTGCGGCGCGAGTGCGAACGCGCGGGCCGGGTTCAAGGTGAAGATCTGCTCCAACAGGTCTTCGCCCAGGGTGAGTCGAAGCCGCGAGCGGAGCGGCCCGAGGAGATGGGGCATCCCGGGGGTGCCGGGCGTCGTCGTGTCCCCGCCCAGCAGCAGGCGGTCGGCGTACCCGGCGTCCGCCAGTGAGAGCAGCAGTTCGGGAAGCCGCCAGTCGGTGGCGTGGTTCGTCCGTGAAGGCCCGTCGAACGCGAGGAACGCCCCGGCCTCCGCCGCCTCGTGATGCATGACGGAGTCGGGGCACCGGCCGAGATGGCCGAGGAGCACGCTGCACGGCGGCACTTCCAACTCACCGCACAGCAGGTCCAGTACGTCCGTCGCGCCCGTTCCGAGTTCCAGGTGTACGGCGATGGGCGCGCCTGTGCGGTGGTGGGCCGACGCCGCGGCCCGCATGGTCTGCACGGCGTGTGCGTCCAGGCCGTGAAAACTCCCCGCAACCTTGATCAGCCCGGCCCGCACGCCGGTGTCCCGGATCCCCTCCGTCAGCTCGGAGACGAAGAGCTCGTCAGCCGTCCCCATGATCCTGGTCAGCAGCTCCGCCGGATAGTGGACCGCCTGATGGAGCCCTGTGGCTGCCACCAGATGGGCGCCGCTCGCGCGGGCGAGCGCCTCCAGTGCTGCCGGCTCACGCCCCATTCCGTGCGGTGTCCACTGCACCACCGACCGCCCACCGAGGCGCAGGAACGCCCGCAGCGCCTGCTCCGCCCTTGCCGGATCGTTCAGTTCCTGACCGGGCAGCAGAGGGCTGCGGATGAAGAGATGGTCGTGCGCGTCGGTCGTTCCCAGCTCGGTGGCCGGGATGTCGCCGAGCACGGTGCGGACGACGGTCACCACTGCTTGCCCCTCCCCAGTCCGGAACGGTCGGATTCCGACAGGTGCAGCACATCGAACCGGTCGCCCACCGCCTTGGGGGAATCGTCCGCCCACAGGGAGAAGTGGACCAGCTCCCAGTGGCGCGGATCGACGGCGAGGGCGGCGCACACGACTCCGTCGAGCCGGGCGAAGCGCGCCGTTCGTGCCACGGCCTCCTCGACGGCCGACGGCAGATCGGTTCCGGGTGGCAGCGGCTGTCTCCGCCGGACAGCGGTGCGTGGCAGGGCTGTTGACGCCGCTCCCTCCTCATGGGCGAGACCCGTCCAGTGCTGCACATCGGGCCGCCCGAAGTCGTCGACGATGCCTTGGAACCCTGGCCCCCAGAGGAACGCGTTCATCCCCGCGGGGGCGCTCCAGAGATAGAACGGGGCGTACTGGTTCACCGGGGAGTGCGGGCCGCGCTCGCGGATGAGATAGGCCTTCAGCCCGAGTCCGGGGAAACCGTCGAGCAGGTGCCCGCGGGTTGCCACGCGATTGCGGATGATGCTCATGTCGTAGTCGGCGGGCAAGGTGATCTCGTACTGCATCGCGTGCATGACGTGCTCCTGGGTCAGGACGGGACATGAGGACGCGGGTGCGGGGCGGCGGGACGTGGGTGCGGTAACTCCTCGGTGGGAACGATGCGGCGGGTCCGGGGGAGCCGCCGCGCCCCGGTCGGGCGGGCCGGGGATCAGGCCGCAGGGGCGAGGAGCGCGAGCAGTCCGCCGACCGCGCCGTCGAACGCCGCGGGTGAGCCGGACGCGCGGGCCAGCACATATCCGCCCTGCACGGTCGCGACGACCGTGGCTGCGACCTGGGCGGGGTCGAGTGCCCCGTTGAACTCCCCGTGCTCCTGTCCCTCCTGGACGATGGCGGCGAGCCGCCCGTGCAGCCAGTCGAGAGTCTCGCCGAGCGGAGCGCGCAGCTCGTCGCTGGCGATGATGTCCGGATCCATGGTCAGCCCCCCGACCGGACAGCCGCGCAGCACGTCACGCTCGCGCAGCAGATAGGCGGAGATCCGCTCGTACGCCGAACCGTCGCCCCCCAGCGCGGCCTCCGCCGAGGTGCGCAGCTCCCCGGCCGTACGGCGGATGGCAGCCAGCGCCAGATCGGGCTTGCCGGCGAAGTGGTGGTACATGCTGCCCTGCCCGGCCCCTGCGTGCTGCTGGATGGCTCGCGGGCTGGTGCCCACGTAGCCGCGCTCCCACAGCAGCTCGCGGGTGGATTCGATCAGCCGCTCCGGAGTGCTCATGAGAGCAATGTACATACCAGTAGGTACAGAGTCCAGTTGATCCGGAGAGGGCGGGGTGATCCGGCGATCGGCGGTTCTCGGGTCGCTGGGTACTGCTGTCAGAGCTTGTGGTCGAGTGAGACGTGTCGCGGCGGTAGCCGGAACCGGCCGGTCGGGGGAGACGGAGCCCGACACGTGCGTCACCTTCTCGTGTGGGGCCGTGCGGCGGCGGTGTTCCGTCACGCCCTTCCCGCGCTGTTCGTGCGTACCGGTGCCCCGGAACGGGCGCACCGGTACCGAGGCGTAAAGGAATCAGGACCGAGGGGGCCCGAAGGCCCCTCGATCCTGTCGGTCCTGATTCATCCAATGGCCGGTTCCCTGCCCGGTCGCACTCCTACTGAACGCCGGACCCAATCGTTTCCGCCTGGGGTGCGGCGGCGACCGAATGAGGTGCGGCGTCAGTCGGAACCCCCACGGGTGCCACGGGCCGGCGGCTCAGTGAGCCACCTCCTGCCGCGACGACGAGGGCGGCGAGGGCGAGGCCGGCACCGACCCACAGCGGGGAGACGAATCCGAACCCGGCTGCGATGGTGAGCCCGCCGATCCAGGCTCCGAGAGCGTTGCCGACGTTGAACGCGGCCACGTTGGCGCCGGACGCCATGGTGGGCGCGTCGTCGGCGTACTTCATGATCCGGACCATCAGGCCGGGCGCCGCCGCGAGGCCGATGGTGCCCATCAGGAGCAGCGAGATGATCGTGGCGACCTTGTTCTCCGCCGTGAGGGCGAAGACCGCCAGGAGGACGGTGAGGAGCGCCATGATGCCGATCAGTGTGGCGTTGAGGGACTTGTCGGCGGCCTTGCCGCCGATGAAGTTCCCGATGAACGTTCCCACCCCGAACACGACAAGCAGCCACGGCACGGTGCTGGTGGCGAACCCGCTGACATCGGTGAGCGTGAAGGCGATGTAGGTATACGCGCCGATCACGGCGCCGAAGGCGAGGACGCTGAGCGCCAGCGACACCCAGACCTGACCGCGCCGGAAGACGGCGAGTTCGCCGCGCAGGCTGGTCTGCCCGGCCGACGTGGTCTGCGGCACCAGGACCTGAATGCCGATCAGCGTGATGACGCCGATGACCGTGATGGCCCAGAACGTGGAGCGCCAGCCGAACTGCTGGCCGACGAAGGTGCCCAGAGGCACACCCAGCACGTTGGCGGCGGTCAGGCCGCCGAACATGAGCGCGATGGCGCTGCCCTTCTTGTCCTCGGCGACCATGTCGGAGGCGACGACCGCACCGATACCGAAGAACGCTCCGTGGCACAGGGCCGCGACGATCCGGCCGGCCATGAGCAGCTCGTAGGTCGGCGCGACAGCGGAGATCAGGTTGCCCACGATGAACAGCACCATGAGGCCGACCAGGGACTTCTTGCGGTCGAAGCGGGCGATCGCCGCGGTCAGCGCGAGGGCGCCGATCGCGACGCTCAGCGCATACCCGGACACCAGGTATCCGGCCGCCGCTTCAGAGACATGGAAATTGTCCGCCACCTCGGGCAGCAGACCTACGATCCCGAACTCGGTGAGGCCGATACCGAAGCCCCCGAGTGCCAGGGCAATGAGCCCGACAGGCATGTGAAAGTCCTTCGTTGTAGTGGCATGCGGTACGGGACCGTGCCGTGCCGCGTCTGACAAGAGCAGAACAAATCGAAGTATCGCAGTATTACGATGTGATGTGTCAAGTCGCTTGCGCCGCCCGCGGTGGACGGCGGGCGATGGCGTAACGTATCGCCTGTCCTCGATGCGTAGGAATCGATCCTGCGCCCGTCCGAGAAGGCCCCATGACGACACACGAAACGTCCATGACGGAGAGCGCCGCGGCCCTCGTTGAGCCCCTCAAGGCGCTCGCTCACCCCGTGCGGCTCCAGGTGCTGCAGTGGCTGCGCGTCCCCGAGGAGCACTTCCCCGTCAACGAAGTCGGCGTCTGCGTCAGCCACATCCAGGCAAAGACCGGACTGGCACAGTCCACCGTCTCCGCCTACATGGCCGTACTCGAACGCGCGGGCCTCGTCCGCTCCGCGCGTGTCGGGAAGTGGACCCACTACCGACGCGACGAGGAGCGCATCGCCCGGCTCATCGAGCAGATCGGGCGGGACATCGGGGACATCGACCTGGTGGAACCCGCTCACCCCTGAACCGCGGGCCACGGTGCGCCGCCGGCCTGCGCCGCGAAGTTGCGGGCTGGCGGTCACGTCTGTGCGCCGCGGCAGCTCCAGCAGCCGGGGCCGGAGCACTGTGGCACGGGACTGCCCGGAGTGGCTTCGCTCCGCGTCGAGGATCCGTACGGGCACGTCCTGTTGGAGCAGTTCGCATGCCAGGACCAGCCCGACGGGGGCCGGCGCCGACGACGACTACGGGTTCGTTCATGGAAAGGGCATCCCTTCGCTGCTGCCGCAGGGGCGTATCCGCCTGCCGCTTCACCGGCACGCTAATTCCCCGCAATCGCTCTCTCGGCAGTTGTACGGCGCAAGAGCCGCGCCGGTGTTCCGAAGGAACGCGCTGTGTTTCTTTCGGAACACCGGGGGAGTACCGCGTAGGTGGGATTTAAATCCCCTGGCCCGTCGCATAGCTTTTCCGGCAGGTATTCGCGACGGACAAGGATGGAAATGAACGAGACGCCGGCAAGAAAACGGAATCCCGTCATAGGTCTCATCATCGTGGTGGTTGCATCGTTCCTGCTGCCGATCACGCTGACGGGTTCGTCGATCGCCATGCCGGGTGTAGCCGGTGACTTCCACAACTCCCTCCCGGCCGGCCAGTGGATCGTCAACGCCTACGACCTGACGTTCGCGAGCTTCATGCTGGCCAGCGGTTCGTTCTCGGACCGCTTCGGCCGTCGGCGGATTTTTCTCCTCGGAAGTATCGGCTTCGCGCTCGCCTCGTACGTCTCCGCGCTGGCATCCGGCATCGTCATGCTCGATGTGACGCGGGCGGTCGCGGGCCTGGCGGCGGCGATGGTGCTCACCTCCGGCAGTGCGCTGCTCGCCCAGCTCTTCGACGGCCCGGCGCGCACGAAGGCGTTCGGCCTCTTCGGCACTGCGGTCGGAGTCGGCCTGGCCTTCGGCCCGTTCGTGGCGGGTGCGCTGTCCACCGCGTTGGGCTGGCGTGCGATCTTCCTGGTCCCGGCCATCGTCTCCACGGTCGTGGTGTTCCTGACCGGTTTCCTGCCGGAGTCGTCCGACCCGGAGGCGACCACGGTCGACTGGGGCGGGGTCATCACCTTCAGCGGCGCCCTCGCCACACTCATCTACGCGCTCCTCGAAGGCCCGGAACTCGGCTGGTCCTCGCCGCTGATCATTGCGTCCTACGTCGCCTGTGTGGCGCTGCTCGCCGCTTTCGTGGTCGTCGAACAGCGCCAGGAGCGCCCCATGTTCGACCTCAGCCTCTTCCGCCGGCCGCAGTTCGTCTCGCTCTGCGTCGCGGTGGTGGCGATCGTCCTGGGCACGACTCCGCTGCTGGTGTACCTGCCCAGCTACCTGACCGCGGTCAACGGCCAGTCCACCATGCACGTGGGCATGGACCTGATGATGCTCACCGTGCCCACAGTGATTTTCCCGATGATCACCGGCTACCTGCTCCGCTGGATTCCGGTACGCCACATGGTGACCGCGTCGACCGGGTTCATCGCGGTCGGCGTGGCCGGGCTGACCGTGCTGCACCCAGGTATCAGCAACTGGGCCGCGCTCGGGCCGTACTCCCTGGTCGGCATCGGCGTGGGGGTGTCGTTCGGCGTCATGGACGGCGCAGCCGTCTCCAGCGTGACGCCGGAGCGGGCAGGTATGGCCGCCGGCATGTTCAACACCATGCGCCTGGCCGGCGAGGCCATTTCGATCGCCGTCGTGGGAAGCCTGCTCGTCACCTTCACCCGCAGCCGTCTGGACGGCAGACTCGACGGCTTCCCCGGGCCGTACGGGCACCAGCCGCAGGCGCTCGCCGACGCGCTGAACCAGGGTCAGCTCTCCGGTCCCGCCGGCACGGTCCCCGAGGCCTCGCGCGCGGCCTTCAAGGCCGTGGCCGCGAACGGCTACACCGGCGGACTGCATGCCGCGCTGTGGGCGATGGCGGCCTTCGTGGCCGCCGCCACCGTACTGGTCGCCGTGGTCGGCGCCCGCCGCACGGCGCGGGTGGAGACGACCGTGGCAGTCCTTCCCGAGGACGTGGCCGAGGATGTCACCCAGGCTGACGAGCGGATTCCCGCCGGCGCGCTGCGCTAGTGCGCCTCGGGAGCGTCAACACCGGGGCCCACGACACCCGGAGGCAGCCACGAACACCGTGGCCGGCGCCCCATGCCGCCCGGCTTGTCCGCGCCCGCCACGATGTTCCTTTAGAAACACGGTGCAGGTACCTAAGGGCCATTCATCTTGCACACATCCGTACGGAACTCATAGCGTCGTATTCACACCGAAGCCGGTTCGGCGAACCAAAGCAAACACGGACCGGTGTTCCCCGTTACTCAATCCAGGAGCATGAGATGCCCGTTGTGACTGTTCTGCAGGGTCCCCGTGATGTCGAGCAGAAGCGTGAGCTGGTCACGCGTATCACAGACGCTTTCGTCGACGCCTACAAGATTCCGGCCGAGGCCGTGCAGGTCTGGGTCACTGAGGTGCCGACCGACAGCTGGGGCACCGCCGGTAAACTCACCGCCGACTCCGTCAAGTAGTTCACGAACAGTTCTGTCAGCCGGTGGTGCGCTCAGTGGAGCGGCCACCGGCTTGTCCATGAGGTGTGAGAAGTCCGGGGCCGGGCGGGCGTTCAGTTCTTCGTCATACTCAGCCGTTTTGTTCTGACGTGGGCCGCACGTCCCGGTGACACGGCGACTGCTTTCCGGCGGCGTGCTGCCACGCTGTCTCCGGTGAACCTGGCCGAGGCCCGGCATGCGGGGGAAGTCCCGCCCGTACGGGGGAGACGGACATCTTCGCGTTGCCCCGATCGCTTGGCGCATCGGCTCGGCGCCGAGCAGGAGGTCGTGGAAGGGCTTCGGACGGTGCGTCCTTGTGCACGTACTCGCAAGGAACCAAATCGCCCGAGAGTTGCCTCTCGTCCGTGTGCTGGGCCCCGCTGGGCACACCACAACTCGCGAACGCTGTGTGGATCCCGGCCATGGCGTGGGTCGTGGCTTGACTCACTCCATGCCTGGACATAAAGAGTGCTCGCTTTTCAGATGTCATGAATGGGTCAAGGATTGACCATGGGGCAGTCGATTTCGCTTCCCTGGGTGGTGCAAAATAGGCGATAATCGGCCAAGTTGCACGCGTCATTTGCAGTTTGCAGTGCCATTTGAGGGCGAAGCTTCCTGTTAACATAGAGAACGTTCTATTAAGGAGACGTGATGGCGCGTCCAAAGCAGGAACGGGCTGTGCAGACCCGTGAAACAATCCTTCGTGCGGCAGCCGAGGTCTTCGACGAGCACGGCTTCTTCGGGGCGAGCGTCAGCCGCATTCTCGAACGTGCGGGAGTCACCGCCGGGGCGATGTACTTCCACTTCGAGTCGAAGGAGGGACTGGCCCGCGCGGTGATGAATGCTCAGCCGTCCACGATCGTCCCGCTGGCGGAGACCGACGGGCTGCAACGGGTGGTCGACCTCACCATGATCTGGTCGCAGCAACTGCAGCAGAACACGATGCTGCGCGCAGGCGTCCGTCTCTCCACGGATCAGTCCGACTTCTCCGCCGTGGACGCGTCCACGGCCTACCGGAACTGGACTCAGATCCTGGAGGAGTCTCTTCGCGTCGCATCCGACAAGGGGGAGCTGCAGGTCGGTGTGGACGCTCACGAGTTGGCGGAGTTCATCGTGGAGCACTGCTCGGGAATGCAGATTTTCGCGGCTGCGGTGAGCGGCCGTTCCCGGGAGGACCTGACCGAACGCACCGTACGCATGTGGCGGGTTCTGCTGCCCGGGACCGCTGTCCCTGCCGTCGTGGCCCGTACGGAGGTCAGTCCGCAACGCGCGCAGGTCGCCGCCCACCTTTGACGGTAATGGGCACGGGGGCCGGTGGCTTCATCGGTCGCCCTGCGGTCCGCGTCGCGGGCAACCGGCATTTTCGTCCCGTGCCGCACCGCAGGCCTGTGGCCGGATGGCGGTGAGCCCACCGGCGACAGGTATGACCACTCAGGTATCGAAGGATGCGGCCGCCGAGAAGATGAGCGACCGCCCCGGACATTTCGACGGGCTCCGCGGTGCGCGGCTGCGGGGGTTCGGCGTGGAGTGCCTCTCCACGCCCGGGGAATGTGTCCGAACCATGCGCTGACCACTTCGGTCCGTCCGTACGGTGCCGGGCGCGACGGCGTTGGTGCGGATGTCCTGAGCGGCGTATTCGGCTGCGGCCGCTTTGGTGAGACCCGCGGAGCGCAGCTCGGGCGGCGCCGCTGGGTTCTGTCCGGTGGATCATGTGATCGCCTCGCGCGGCCCATTGTGTTGGTCATGGGGCCGACTCTCAGGGGCACACCGACTGGAGCACGGTGAGCGTGGATTCCACCTCGTTCCGGGCCCACCAGCACGCTGCCGGTGCACCGCGCGGAACACCCCGTCTACCGAAATGGCGATCGACGCCCTGGCGGCATCGCCCCGACGAGGGACTCGGCAGGTCCCGTGGCGGTCTGACTTCCAAGATCCACCTGGCCGGTGAGGGCGGCCGCCGTCCACTGGCCTTCCTGGTGACGCCGGGTCAGCGGGGCGACAGCCCGCAGCTGGTACCGGTCCTCGAACGGATCCGGGTCAGAGCCCCGGCGGTGCATCCGCGCACCCGCCCGACCACCTGGGGTGGGCCGGTACTCGTCTGCGTAGAGACATCTGGCGTGCTCCGTCAGGGTTCTGTGCATGGCCTTGAGCCTGTGCCGCCATGATCCGCCGGGCAGAATTTAGTCCTGACAGGCCAGGCGGCTGTAGGCGTATGCGGCGGAGACGAGGGTCATGTGATGGTGCCAGCCGGGGAAGGACCGGCCTTCGAGGTCGAACAGCCCGAAATCCTCCAGTCGGCGCACGGCCGTGGCGCTTGAGGCCGTGCACTCGGTGAGGGGGAGCAACTCGTCGACGCGGCGGTGCGGAAGGTCGGTCAGCCACACCCGTGGCACCCGCCCGCCCGCCGGCCGGACCTCGGTGAAGAGCCGGCAGGTGCGCGAGGGGCCGGGGACGCCGGGCAGCCGGACCAGGCTGGTCGTGATGTGTGCGGGGCGCAGCCGGCCGGAGCGGGCGGCGGTGCGCAGGGCGTGCCCGCCCGAGTGCAGCAGTTCCAGGGCGCCTGCTGTGCGGGAGGCAAACCCGCCGGCGGGGGTGACCGGCAGCGAGCCCGGCACCGTGAGGAGAAAGTGGCGTCCCCGCCTGCTCAGACCGGCGACGAGCGGGGTCGCGTCCTCCACGAACGTGCTCAGGTCCGCGACCACCGGGGCGGCGGCCGGGCCGGTGCCGACGGCGAGCCGGTCGGTCATGTCGAGCACCTGCGCCCAGGCGGGGCGGGGGAGAACATCGTCGGGGACCCGGGCGCGACGGCGCAGCGCGACGTCCTCGGCCCACGGCCCCGGCAGCATCAGCTGCCAGTCGACCGGCACGTCCAGCTGTCCGGTGGACAGGAACAGGGCAAGGCCCAGCTGGCAGCTGACGGGCCGTCCGCCGGCCGGGCCGGTGCGCCGGTGCACTCCCACCGAGTGGCTGCCCCGCTTGGGCAGCATCACCGGGGCGGCCGTCCAGGCCGTGGGCGCGGCCCGCCGGACGCTCCAGCGGGTCAGTGCGCTGCGGGCCGGAGCCCATGCCCATGGGCTGACATTGACGAACTGCTGCAACGACTGTGCGGCGGTGGGGGATTCGGAGACGGCCGATGCCAGCCTGCGCACCGACTTGCGGCCCTCTGCGGCCAGCAGTCCCCGGAGGTAGGTGAGGGCCCAGTGACGCTGGTCGGCCCTCGGCAGATGCCCGAACAGTTCCTCGGCGAACGAGGCGATCTGCTGCGGGGGCCCTGTCGTTCCGGGTACGGCCATGACGATGTCCTCCCACTTACCGCCGATGATGGCGTCCCTCACCCGCCCAACAATACAGAACGCTCACTTTCGTTTTAGCGGGGTGTGGTGTCGCTCGGCTCGCAGTGGAGGGGGGAGGTGTCACGGCACGCCCGGCATGTCCCTTTCGATCCCCCGCGCATCTTCGGCAAGTCGGCGTTGCCGCCGGGGTGTCCGCCCCCACACGCTGACTACTTCCGGCCGGACGTCCGACCGGTGCTGTATGTGAACGAGGAGAGTACGCATGGTGATTCAGGAGAGGGCGGCGCGCACGCGAGGGGCCCTCGTCCGGGCAGCCGCCGAGGAGATCGACCGCAACGGCTACGAAGGTGCCGCACTGGCCCGGATCTGCAAGAGGGCGGAAGTATCCATGGGGGCTCTGACCTTCCATTTCGCCTCCAAGGACAAACTTGCGGACGCCGTCGGCGACCGGGGGCGCCAACTGACTCACGACCTGGTGGACCGGCAGCTCTCCAGCCGCGCATCCGCTCTGTGCTCCGTGGTCGACCTGACCTCCGGGATTGCCGGGCTCCTGGAGCAGGACGTGATCGTGCGGTCTGCGGCCCGGCTCGCCCGGGAGTGCCCGGATGCCGTCGGCTGCTGGACGCAGGTCTGGCTCCCCGCAGTGCGCATGTTGCTCGAACAGGCTTACCGGGAAGGCGAGTTGGGCGAGGCGGGCGGCCCTGAGGCCGTCGCTGACCTGGCTGTACATCTGATGGCGGGCGCCGAGGCGCACATCCGTACCGCTGCTGCGGTACGGGGCGCTCCGTCCGAGAGTGCCGCCGCTCGGCTGGTCCGGATCTGGCAGCTGGCCCTGCGCGGGGTCTCCGCGGCGAAGTAGCTCACCCATTTTCCTTTCCCTTTACCGATGCGGACTCTTCTGACGTAGAAAACATAGCGAGCATTCCGTATGGTTCCCGTTGTGGGTCGCCGGACATGAACGGGCTGGGGCCGGACGCGAGTCCAACTCCCGCTATCTGTCGACGGCTTCGTGACTGGACCAACGAAGAAAGGCAGGACCGCTGTGCCGCACATCGACGCCGGACCCGAGGCAGCTGCACGCAGTCTGCTGGCCCGCGAGGTTCACGACCGGATCGGCACCGGACTGGCCCTGGCGCTGCGGCGCCTGGACCTGCTGGAGATGACAGCCGAGGGGCTGGGACCGGCCGAGCGGGGCCGGGTCGCCGACGTCAGGACGGCCCTGCTGGACACCCTCGGAGTGGCCAGGGAGGTCGCCACAGGGCTGCGCCGGCCACCGGCCGCCCGGCCCGGACTGGAGAGGTCGCTGACGGGTTTCCTGGAGTCCATGGCGCCCTGCGCTCCCTACGTGCAGGTGCGCGTCGACGGCGACGACAGCTGGATTCCGGCGCAGATCGCCGATGAGGTGTTCGTCATCGTCCGCGAGTCCCTGCGCAATGTCCTGGCCCACGCCGGAGCCCGCCATGCCAGGGCCCGTATCGTGATCGCCCCGCACGAGGTCCACGCCCAGGTCGTCGACGACGGCGTCGGGTTCGACCCGGCCGCGGTCC
This sequence comes from Streptomyces sp. NBC_00859, assembly GCF_045161865.1. Taxonomy (NCBI): domain Bacteria; kingdom Bacillati; phylum Actinomycetota; class Actinomycetes; order Kitasatosporales; family Streptomycetaceae; genus Streptomyces; species Streptomyces sp. NBC_00859. The sequence continues at coordinate 7,255,350 of NZ_CP108826.1, forward strand.
ACGGGCTGGGACGGACGAACGGCCTGCTCGGCATGGAGGAGCGGGCCCGCGCGCTCGCGGGCACCGCGAGCATCTCTTCCGCCCCGGGCCGGGGCACCAGGGTCGCCGTCTGGATCCCGATCAAGGAGAGCAGCATCCATGGCTGAGGACAGGATCCGCATTCTGGTCGCCGACGACCACACGCTGCTGCGCCAGGCGCTGTGCGAAATGCTCGAAATCGAGCCGGACTTCGAGGTCGTCGCGCAGGCCGGCGACGCCCAGGAGGCGATCGGCCAGGCGGCTCAGCTGCGTCCCGACGTCGCACTGCTCGATGTCCAGATGCCCCACAACGAGGACCCGGTGGCCACCGTCCGCCGGTTGCTGCAGCGCCAGCCCGAGCTGCGCATCATCATCGTGAGCATGGACGACCACCCTGTTTTGGTGAGGCAGCTGCTGGATCTGGGCGTCTGCGGATATCTGCACAAGAGCACCAGTTGCCAGACCCTGGCGGCCGCCATACGCGAGCGCGCCGACACAGGGAGGCGCGTCGTCACCGTCTCGCTGCCTCCGGGCGGACTGCACCCGGTGCACCCCGGCCCCGGTGGGCCACAGCGGCTCTCGGAGCGGGAGACCGAAGTGCTCGCCCTGGTCGCTGTCGCACTGAGCAACCGCCAGATCGGCGCCCGCCTGGGCATCACCGAAGGTACCGTCAAGCGCCATCTGCGGAAGATCTTCGACAAGCTCGACGCGGTCTCCCGGCTGGACGCGGTCAACAAGGGGATCGCCCTATCGCTGATCCGGCCGCAGAACAACCGCACCGCGCCGCTGGCGAGTTGAGTGGTGTGAGGCCCGGCCGGACCGCTCCGGGCCGCGGTCCGCGGCGACCTGACCCGGACACGGCCCCCTCACGCCGCCCGCCCCAGCACCCCCCGTACCGTCCGCACCAGCGCCTCCACCGCACCCGCGTAGGCATGGGGGGCAGGCGTCGCGTAGCCAACGATCAGCGATGTGGCTCCCGCCTCCCGTTCCCCGCGTGTGTAGTCCCCCAAGGTCTGCACACGGATGGAGGCCGCCTGAAGTGCCGCGGTGATGTGCGCTTCCGACGGGCCGGGCGGCAGCTCGACCATCGCGTGTAGCCCCGCCGCGATCCCCGTCACCCGGGCCCGCGGCAGCGCCGTCCCGACCGCCGCCACCAGGTCGTCCCTCCGCCGCCGGTAGACGTGGCGCATCGTACGCAGATGGCTGTCGTACGCTCCCGACCCGATCAGGTGGGCGAGGGCGAGCTGGTCCATCGGCCCGGTCTGCCGGTCCGCCAGCCGCTTGGCCTCGACGAGCGGCTCGAGCAGGGCCGGCGGGCACGCGATCCAGCCCAGCCGGACCGCCGGGCCCAGCGACTTGCTCGTCGTGCCCAGATAGGCGACCTGGTGCGGCAGCCGCGGCTGCAGGGCACCCACCGGACGGCGGTCGTAGCGGAACTCGCCGTCGTAGTCGTCCTCCACGACCCAGGCCCCGCGCCCGCCGGCCCAGGCCAGCAGCTCGGCCCGGCGCCCAGGCGACATCCCCACCCCCAGGGGGAACTGGTGGGCCGGGGTGCACACCGCCGCCCCCGCGCCGGACCGTTCGAGGTCCCCGACACACAGTCCCTGCGCGTCGACCGCCACGTCCGCCACCGCCATCCGGGGCCTGACGATCGAGACATGGTCGCCCACCGCCGGATTCTCCATCCCCGCTGTACGGACGCCCAGTTCGGCCAGTACGCCGGCGAGCAGCCCAAGCCCCTGGGTGTAGCCGGAGCACACCACCAGGTGCGAGGGGTCCACGCGCACCCCGCGGACCCGCCCGAGATACCCGGCCAGCGCGCTGCGCAACTCCGGCCGACCGCGCGGATCCCCGTACCCGAAGGCCTCCGCCGGTGCCTCATGCACGGCGTGGCGCACGGCCCTGGCCCACTCCACGCGCGGGAAGGAGGACACGTCCGGCCGCCCCGGGCTCAGGTCGTGGCGGGGCACGGGCACGGCGACCGGATCCGGCGCGGCCACCGGCACCACGCTGGCCGCCGCTCCGTCCGCCACTCGGGTGCCCGCCTTCGTGCGCGCCACCAGCCAGCCCTCTGCGGTCAGTTGCTCGTAGGCCTGGCTGACCGTGCCACGGGACAGGCCCAGCTCCGCCGCGAGGTCCCGGGTGGACGGCAGCCGGACGCCGGCGACCAGCCTGCCGTCCCTGATCGCGGCCCGCAGCCCGTCCTCGACAGCCCGGCGCCTGCCCCCGCGCGGCGCCACATCGATCAACAGGTCGAGCCTGGACCCCATGGACTGCCCGGACACCACGCCATCCATATTTGGTCCAATCCAAGGCAGCTTTTTTGGTTCAGAGTTCTGGACTGATTATTGCCTAGCCTTCCTGCATGAGCATCCGTCAACCCCTCGGGGACACCAGACAGCCCGATCCGGGAACGGCAGCCGCGCCGGGCTCCGGCATCCCCCGTTCGCTCGTGCTGCTCCTCGCGGTGGCGTGCGGACTGATCGTGGCCAACAACTACTACGCGCAGCCGCTCCTGCCGGACTTCACCCGGAGTCTGCACATCTCCTCCTCCACCGCGGGCCTGGCCGTCACCCTCAACCAGCTCGGCTACGCCGCCGGCCTGGTACTCCTGGTCCCGCTCGGCGATCTGCTCGCCCGGCGCAGCGTCGTCACCGTGATGCTCACCGTCGACGCACTGGCACTCGCGGGCGCGGCGGCCGCGCCGAACGCGTTCACCCTGATCGCCGTCCTCACCGTCGTCGGCATCACCGGGTCCGCCATCAACATCCTCATACCGGCGGCGGCCACACTCGCCGCGGACGACCAGCGCGGCCGGGTGGTCGGTACCCTCATGACCGGCCTGCTGCTCGGCATCCTGCTGGCACGCACCGTCGCCGGCACGGTCGACCAGGCCGTCGGATGGCGCTGGGTGTACGGGCTGGCCGCCGTGGTCATCGCCGTACTCGCGGTGGCCCTGCGGCTTCGGATGCCCGACGTGCCCGCCACCCGCGGCGCCCGCTACGGGCGGCTCCTCGCCTCGGTCGGCTCCCTGGTGCGCACCGAGCCCTTCCTGCGGCGCCGGATGGCGATCGGCGCGATCGGCTTCTGCTGCTTCCAACTCCTGTGGACCGCACTGCCGTTCATGCTCAGCAGCGCTCCGCACCACTACTCCGCGGCCGCGATCGGCCTGTTCGGGCTCCTCGGCGCGGCCGGCGCGGCCTGCGCACAGCCCGCCGGCCGACTGCAGGACAAGGGCGTCGCCCACGCCGCGACCGGCGTCCTGCTGCTCGTCGTCGGGGCCGCCTGGGCCCTGACGGCCGGTGGCGGCAACCTCGTCCTGCTCATCGCGGGCATCCTGGTCCTCGACATCGGCGTCCAGGGCGTCCACGTACTCAACCAGGCGCGGATCTACGGCTACCCGGCCCGGATCAGGTCCCGGGTGACCACTGCCTACATGACCTCCTACTTCCTCGGCGGCTCGGTGGGCGGGGCGCTCGGCGTGAGCCTGTACACGGCGGCGGGCTGGGGCGGTGTGTGCGCCGCGGGCGGCGTCCTGACCGCCGCCGCGCTGCTGCTCTGGCTGACCGAACGCCACCGGACGCCCGCGGGGACGGCCGCCCCGCCCCCGTGAAAGCCCATGCCCCTGCGAAACCCCGTGCCCCGTGCATCCGGTACCTGGCGTACCTTCCGGCCCCCGGCCCTGTCGCGGAGCCTTCGACCACGCGCGATCCCGCGCGACCACCCACCCCATGACCTCTCGGGAAGTCAACTGATGCGCATCTTCGTCGCCGGTGCCACCGGCGCTATCGGCCGCCACCTCGTCCCTCTGCTCGTCCAGGACGGCCATGACGTCGTCGGAGCCACCCGGACCCCGGAGGGAGTCGAGAGGCTGCACGCCATGGGCGCCCAGGGTGTGCTCCTCGACGTCCTCGACGCCGAGGGCGTCGTCCGGGCCGTCACCGAGCACAGGCCGGACGCCGTGATGCACCAGCTGACCTCACTCGCGGCCGGAAGCCCAGCCGACAACGCCCGGATCCGCATCGAAGGCACGCGCAACCTGGTGGACGCCGCCAAACGGGCGGACGTGTCGAGGATTGTCGCGCAGTCCATCTCCTGGGCCTACAGGCCGGACACCGGACCGGCCGGGGAGCACAACCCGCTCGACGTGAACGCCGCCTTGCCGCGCGCCACCACCATCGGTGGTATCCAGGCCCTGGAGAGCGCCGTTGCGGAACTGCCCCGGCATGTCGTGCTGCGCTACGGCACCCTCTACGGCCCCGGCACCTGGTTCGCACCCGGCGGTCTGATGGCCGCGAAGCTGGCCGTCGGCCAGCTGCCGGCCAACGACGGAGTCTCCTCGTTCGTGCACGTCCAGGACGCGGCACAGGCCGCCGTCCTGGCCCTGAAGTGGCCGAACGGACCGGTGAACATCGTCGACGACGAGCCCGCCCCGGCCCACGCGTGGGTCCCGGTGCTGGCCCAGGCGCTGGGTTCCCCGTCCCCCGGGGTGTCGTCCGGCGGTGCCGGCTGGGAGAGGGGAGCGGACAATTCCCTTGCCCGGTCACGTGGCTGGCAGCCCGAACACCCCAGCTGGCGCACCGGATTCGGCGCGCAGGGCTGACCGCCGCGAGCGCTCCTGGGGGAGCCGTGTCCGGGCTCCCCCAGTGGCGTACCCACGCACCGGCCCTGTCCGGGTCCGCCCTCGCCCATCAACTCGCCTATGAGGAGAGCAGGTTCGAGCGCCTGCGTGTCATTGAGCCGTGGATCGCAGACGGTCCCGTACCGCCGGTGCAGATCACCAGCCCTCACCCCACCGCCCACGCGCTCCGTCCCCCGCTCGCCGGAGAGCCGCATACGTCAGCCCAGTACACGCAGTCGCAGTTCTTGGTGTCGACGGCCTCGCCCAGGACCTGCACTGAGCGCAGGAAGCACTTCTCCACTGCCGCCGGGGTCCGCCGCTCCGGGGGAGCAGCCCGCGAAGGCCCTTCGTACTCCCGTCGGCGCAGTCGTGGAGCCACCGGCCGTACGACGCCGTGGGGCGCCCGCGGAGGGAGGCTCGGTGTCAGCAGGGCCAATCCGACCGAGGAGATGAACCGAGATGAACACGCTCGCTTTCGCAGGGCCCGGACCGTGGATCCTGCTCCTCCCGATCTTCTGGGCGGCCGTCGTCCTCACGGTCGTCACCGTCCTGCGCCGCACGGTGTGGCGCGGCAGACGGGGGCCGTGGCAGGGACCCGCCTCGACGCGCTCCGTGCAGGGCGGGCACGCACCGCTCGCGATTCTCGGCCGCAGGTTCGCCTCCGGCGAGATCGAAGAGGAGGAGTACTGGCGCCGGCTGTCCGTCCTGGAGGAGCAGTTCGGTCCCATGTCCGGGAACGGGCCTCGCTGACCCGTCACCGTGCCGTGGGGCGCGTTCCGCGGTGCACCCCACGGCTGTGCGGCGTCCGCTCAGCCCACCAGGGCGGACTGAGCCGCTGGACGGTCGTCGGCGAACGGTCCGGATGTCGTCGCCCCGTACACCGGGGCGCGATGGGCGAGAGGGGTGGCGGGCGGAGTGGCGGGCAGGGTGAACCACACGATCTTCCCTGTCACCCCCTGCGGCCGTACGCCCCAGCTCTCGCTGACAGCGGCGATCATCGAGAGGCCACGCCCGCAGGTGGCGAACTGCTCGGCGTCGCGGACCAGGGGCATTCGGGGGTCGTGGTCATGGACGGAGACGGTGAGCCGGTCGAGAAGGAGATCCATCTCGACGGTGCACAGTTTGTCCGGCTGGGCATGCCGGTGGACGTTGGTCAGCAATTCGGTGACGCCCAGCGCTGCTTGGTCGATCAGAGGATCGAGATGCCAGTAGCGCAGCTGCGCCGATACGATTCTGCGGACTTGCCCGATACGTGATGGCAGGGCTTGAAGTTCTACTGCGCAATGCCTGGTTGGCTGGGTGATCACGGCTGCGACTCCCCGAATGAGGTCCGGAAGAAGACGAAGTGGCCCGGCGGGGAGCTGGTCTCATTGTGACCGCCGGTAAACCGTTAGTGATGTGAGACCAGCGTCACCCAGGGGTTGCGCCTTCGCAACTCGCGTTCGCGTCAGTGCCTGCTGTCTCCGTGTACCGCGTCCAGGAATCCGGCGACGGACCGGGAGCTGTCGAGAGGCATGTTCCGCTGGCCCATGGTCAGCCGGTAACGCGTTCCGTTTACGGTCGCGACCATGCGGCCGACCTTGGCGAACCACGGTTTTCCCGCGCTGACTGTGGTCAGCGGGGCGCTGTCGATCTCCCGCCCGCTACTGGTGAGCAGGGCCAGCCTGCCGTCCTTGATCAGTACCTGTCCGGCCCGAGTGAGCGAGCGGGTCCACCGCTCGATCCGTACGCCCGTCGCAGTGAACTCAGCCTCTGACATGGCTCTCCCCGCCCTCTTCCGATCGGTCCCCTCCGGGAAGTGTGCCGGGGTGCGGGCCTGCGCACCAGCCCACGGAGCGCAACCGGGCCGTATTGGCCTGTGCTGGTGTGTGCCCGGTTCCCACAAGTCAGCCCTATGGGGGGTCAAAGTGAACGTTTGTGCAGGTGGGGCGGGTATGGTCACGAATGTAGACCGGAGTGGAAGCCATGAGGGGCGGCGCACGTGAGCAAGAGCGAACTGGGACCGGAAGGCGGAGCCGCGCCGACCGCCGATGTGGATCGTACCGATCCGGAGTACCGGGCTTGGCTCAAAGAAGCCGTCCGCAAGGTCCAGGCCGACGCCAACCGGTCCGCTGACACGCATCTGCTGATGTTCCCGCTCCCCGAGGAGTGGGGCATCGACCTCTATCTCAAGGACGAGTCCACCCACCCCACGGGCAGCCTGAAGCACCGGCTCGCCCGCTCGCTCTTCCTCTACGGGCTCTGCAACGGGTGGATCCGGCCCGGAAAGCCGGTCATCGAGGCGTCCAGCGGTTCGACAGCGGTGTCCGAGGCGTACTTCGCCAAGCTCATCGGCGTGCCCTTCATCGCCGTCATGCCGCGCACCACCAGCCCCGAGAAGTGCCGGCTGATCGAGTTCCACGGGGGGCAGTGCCACTTCGTGGACGACTCCCGGAGGATGTACGAGGAGGCGGGCTCCCTCGCCGCATCGACGGGCGGCCACTACATCGACCAGTTCACGTACGCGGAACGGGCCACGGACTGGCGCGGCAACAACAACATCGCCGAATCCATCTACCAGCAGCTGAGGCTGGAGCGGTATCCGGAGCCCGCCTGGATCGTCGCGACCGCAGGGACGGGCGGTACATCGGCGACGATCGCCCGCTATGTGCACTACATGCAGCACGACACCCGCATCTGTGTCCCCGATCCGGAGAACTCCTGTTTCTTCGACGGCTGGACCCGCAGCGACCCTTCGGCGACCAGTGACTGCGGCTCGCGGATCGAGGGCATCGGCAGGCCCCGGATGGAGCCGAGCTTCGTGCCGGGCGCCATCGACCGGATGATGAAGGTGCCGGACGCGGCGAGCGTCGCCGCCATCCGCGCCCTCGACCGCGTCGTCGGCCGCAAGGCAGGCGGATCGACGGGCACGGGGCTGTGGAGCGCGCTGAAGATCGTCGCCGAGATGGTGGCGGAGGGGCGCACGGGCAGTGTGGTCACGCTGCTCTGCGATCCGGGGGACCGCTACCTGGACAAGTACTACTCCGACAGCTGGCTGGAGGAGCAGGGCCTCGACATCTCGCCGTACACCGCAGCCATCGAGCGGCTGCTGGTCACCGGCGTCTGGACCGAGTGACGCCGCGGGCCCCGGCAGGTGAGGGTCTATGCGGTGGCCGGCGCGATACGGCTGTCCAGCTTGCGCGCGGCGTCCCGGAAGGCCCGCCCCAGGCCGGACCTTCCGAGCCGGATTCCGGCGAGCAGGGCCCCCGGCCCGTCCGCCGCGAACGTCCACTGGACGCGGGTCCCGGAGTCCGTCGCGGTGAGCCGCCATTCCTCCAGCAGGGCCCGCAGACCAGGCGCGTTGGTCTCGTCCACCCGGTAGGCGTACCGGGTTCCGGGATCGGCCGCGAGCACCGACTCCCGGAAACGGGTGCCGCCCTTGAGCCGAACCTCCCGGCCGCCCTCGGTGGCGCGGGCCATGGTCACCGCGGTGAACCACGAAGGCCAGTCCGCGACGTCATCGGCCAGAGCCCGGTAGACGGCGTCCGGCGGCGCGGAGACCCCAGCGGCGAAGACCAGGCGCAGCGGTGCGGTCTCGACGAAGTCGAGTCCGACGGGGCGGAGTCGGTGAGCCATCGGGCCGCACCTCCAGGGGTCGGTGGGAGACGGGCCCGCACACCATAGCTGACCCCCGATCAGCTGTCTGCCCCGCGGAGAGCCGCTGTCGCGGCCTCGGGCGCGGTGGGCGCGTCCGAGGCTTCCCTATCGTGCTACTGCGCAGTAAGAATCACTTCCGACGCACAGTCGTGCACCGCGCACGTCGTACCGCACCGACCCTGGAGGTCCCATGCCGGCCGCTGACCGTCCGACGAAGTACCTGGCCGCGCTCCTGGCCGGCGCGGGAGTGGCCCACTTCGTCGCCCCGCGCCAGTTCGACACGACGGTGCCGCCCTGGCTGCCCGGCAGTGCGCGGACGTACACGCAGGTCAGCGGAGCGGTCGAACTGCTGCTCGCGGCAGGTGTGGCGGTACCGGCCACCCGCAGTCTCAGCGCGCGTGCCGCCGCCGGTCTCTTCGCGGCGGTCTTCCCCGCGAACGTCCAGATGGCGTACGACTGGAGGCACCGCTCCGCGCCGCTCAGGGCGGCGGCTCTCGCCCGGCTGCCGCTCCAACTGCCTTTGATCGTCTGGGCGGAGAAGGTGAGCAGGGCCGCACGCACGACCACCGCAGCCCCGGCAGCGCACTGACACGGCCGCACCCGCCGGGACCCGCCCCGCCGGACCGCCGTGCGCGCCCCGGCGCGGTGCCGTCATACCTTCTGCGCCGCCTCGGAATCCAGCGCGACGCTTACCGCCCTGGGCAACGCGGCCAGATCCAGCAGGCCTGCGACAGTGCCGGCTGTGAGCCCGTGCCAGATGCCCGGCCTGCGGAGCATCGCGTGATCTCCGCCCGTGACCGTGAGAGCACACGCCCGCGCACCGGAGTCCCGTGCCCGGCGCACGAAGCCGGCGCTCGCGCCGGGATCGGTGGTGCGGTCGCGGTCACCGTGCAGGAGGACGACCGTACGGCCGCCGAGATGACCTGCGGGCTCATCCGGAGGGCACCAGGGGGCCAGGCCGACCACGGCCCGGACCAGCGGATGGTCCGCCGCGCTCAGCGCGGCACGGCCGCCCATCGAATGCCCGACAAGCACCACGGGGACCTCACCCGCGGCCTCGGCGAGCTCGTCGAGGGCACGCCGCGCGTCGTACGCGGCGTCCGCGCGCGGACCGTTCCAGCCCCGGTACCGGTAGCGGACCCGTCCCATCAGCACGGAGTTCCCCGCTGTGGCCTCGGCGACCCGCGCGCCGATGGGCCGCATCCGGGCCTCCGGCAGGTTCCACGGCGGCGGTGGCCGCAGCCCGTCGGCCCGGCCCCCGTGCAGGAGCAGCACCGCCGCCCGGGGGGCCGCGCAGGGCCTGGTGACTATCAGAGCGGGCTGCTGCACGCCGTCATTCCGCGGTTCGGACACGCGCGGGACTTCCTTTCTGGCCGGTTCCTCGCAGGTGTCCGTGCAGCCGTGCCGCCCGGACCCCACGTGGTCCTTCGTGGCCGGACGCGTTCCGGATTGCCGCCGCGGATCATGAGGCGTGCATCCGGGCCGGCGGGCGGCGCGGGGGTGCCGGCTGTCAGACGGTTCTGTCGCCGCCCGCCACTACCAGCCCCGGCAGGTACTCGGCGATCTCCTCGCGCGCCCCACCGGACAGCCCCGAGTCGGTGACGAACGCGTCCACGTCCTCAAGCGTCGCGAACGAACTCAGCCCGACGGTGCCCCACTTGGTGTGGTCGGCGACCACCACCACCCGCCGAGCCGACTGCACGAACCTGCGGTTCGTCTCGGCCTCCGCGAGATTGGGCGTGGAGAGCCCCGCCTCCGCCGATATGCCGTGTACACCCAGGAACAGCACGTCGAAGTGGAGCGACCGGATCGCCTGGTCGGCCACCGGCCCCACCAGGGAGTCCGACGGCGTGCGCACCCCGCCCGTCAGCACCACCGTCGCCGCTCCCGGCCGCTGACCTCCTCCGCCCGCGACGTGCTGGGCGGTGTGGAAGACATCGGCGACGCGGACCGAGTTCGTCACCACGGTCAGATCGGGAACGTCCAGCAGGTGCTGGGCGAGCGCGTAGGTCGTCGTCCCGCCGGACAGGGCGATGGCACTGCCAGGGGCGGCCATCGCCGCGGCGGCCCGCGCGATGTCCTCCTTGGCGGTCAGTTCGAGACCGGACTTGGCCTCGAACCCCGGTTCGTGCGTGGACGCCTCGACCACCGGCACCGCGCCGCCGTGAACCTTCTCGATGACGCCCTGACGAGCCAGCGCGTCCAGGTCCCGGCGGACTGTCATGTCCGAGACGTTGAGTTTGCGGGTGAGCTCGTTGACGCGGACACCGCCGCGTCGCCGTACCTCGTCGAGGATCAGCGCGCGACGCTGCTCCGCGAGCAGATTCTGATTGTCGCTCACCGCAGGGTCCTGTCCTTCCACGCGCCGATGCGGCGCCAGGGGCTCGCCCTGGTCACCGGGGATGCCTCATCCTCGCACGCAGAGTTCCCGGGCGTGCCACTGGTTGCCGCCCCTCTTCCGGGGGAGATTCAGTGAGAGCCGTGCGGCGGGCGGCAGGCGTCCAGGATTCTGGGCACACACCGCCGACCGTCCCCCTCCACGAGAGCGAGCACCGCAGTGTCCCCAGCCCCACCTGGTGAGAGCGGTACACCCGCCGTCGAACTCCTCGTCCACGGCGTCGGCGGAGCCACGCCGCAGGAGATGCTCGGCGACGCGCGCACCGTACGGGTCACCGGCGACGGCACGGCGGCGGTCTACCGCCGTGCCGACGACACCGACGCGGACGCGCACCCGCAGGACCACCGGGACCGGCCGGTCCCCGAGGCATATGTCTGGTCCAACCTCACCTCCGGCAACAGCGCCCGCGCCCTGTGGCTGCTCCTGCTCCCCTTCATGGTGGTCAACCTCGCCCACTGGATGCTGCCTTCCGGCGGGGAGCGGGCCGCCAGGCTGTACGGGGTGCTGGTACGGCTCATCGCACTCACCCTCACCGTGCTGCTCGTCGCGGCGGCCTGCGAAGTGGCGCTCGACCTGACGGCCTGGCAGTGCGCGGGGTCAGCCGACTGCTCCGGGGACAAGTCCTGGCTCGGCTTCCTGGCCGCCGCACGCGGTGGCTGGTGGGCACAGCCGGGCCGGAGACTGGCCTTGGCAGCGCTGCTCCCCGCAGCACTGACGACGCTCCTCTGGTATCTCTCCAACCGCACCTGGAGTGCCTACGAGTCCCAGCAGCCGCTGGGCGAGGACGTCCGTGCCCCGGACGCCACGGAGCCCGCGTCCACCCGAGGCGGCGAGGACGCCGACAGGGGTGGCGGGGCTGCGGCAGGTCCGGCGCTCGGCCGGCCCGGATTCTGGTACGGGCGCAGGCTCGTCGCACGACTGCGCGCGGCACACACCGCCGCGGGATTCCTTACCGTGGCCGCCGCGCTCACCGTCGCGGCCGCCGCCTTCGACCGCCGCTCCTCGGCCACCCTCCTGGAGGCCATCGGCTGGCTCCTCGAGGCAACACTGCTGGTGGCAGGAGGAGTTGTGGTCTGGGTGGTCTGCCGGCGAGGCCGCACCGAAACCCGGCTCGACGAGGAACTCGACCGCGCCGTCGTCACACTCCTGCCGGTCAGCGCCCTGATCCTGCTCGCGGTCTCCGCCGTGTACGCGGCATGGTCCCGGCCCGGATGGCGGTCGAGCGGCACCCTCCCCGGCGACCGCACCTTCGGCATCCTCACTCTGACCCAACTCGCTCTCGTGGTCGTACTGGCCGTCGTGGCCATGACGCTCTACCGCCGGGCTCCCCATACCCGTACCGCGCTGCGCGGACTGGGCGGACCCGCGGTCGCCCTGCTGGCCTGCGCTCTCGGCGGCGTGATGACGGGCGGCGTCGCCCAGCGCGTCGCCGACTGGCTCGACGGACCCGGCACCCCCGGCATGGGCAGGAGGAGCTCCATGGCAGGGCCGCCGGTGCTGCTCAGCTGGCAGGCCTCCGTCATTCCCGTCCTGCTGCTCCTGCTGCTGCTCCCGGTCGCGTACTACGCCCTGCGCACCAAGCGCCGTGAGCGCCGTATCGCCCGGACGCTGATGACGGACTATCCGGGGGAGGAGCCGGACACCGTGCGCACCCGGCAGATCGCCGGGGTCCGTGCCCGCGCCCAGCTCACGGACGCCGCACCGCCGTTCGTCGGAATCGTCTCGGCGGCCACCCTGCTGCTGGGAGCGGGCGCGCTCGCCGGCTCCTGGGCCAGCGAGAAGGTGCCGGGCCGGGCCGCCGATACGGCGCCCTCGTTCATCGCATCCGCCGTCGATGCCGCACAGGCGGCGGGTTCCTGGCTGGTGGGCCTCGGCTTCGTACTGTTCGTCACCCTGGGCAGGCGTGCCTACCGTGACGCCTCCGCCCGCCGCAGCATCGGCATCCTCTGGGACGTCGGCACCTTCTGGCCGCGTGCGGCGCATCCCTTCGCGCCGCCCTGCTACGCCGAGCGCGCCGTCCCGGACCTGACCTGGCGGATGTTCACCTGGACCGACATCACCGGAGGCAGGCTCGTCATCTCCGGCCATTCGCAGGGCAGCGTACTGGCCGCCGCCGCGGTCTGGCAGCTGCCTGCCCGGACCCGCCGCAGGGTCGCCCTGCTCACCTACGGCTCACCGCTGGAGCGGCTGTACGGGCGGTGGTTCCCGGCGTACTTCGGTGCAGGCTGTCTGGACGCCCTGCACCGCGAAGTGCCCTGCTGGCGCAATCTGTGGCGCGCCACGGACCCCATCGGGGGCTGGGTGATGTCCGGCGCAGACGTCGACCGTGGGCCACTGCTCGACCCGGTCGCCTACGGCCGCACCCGCGAACACCCTCTGCCGGACCCGGTCCTGGGCCACTCCGACTACCAGGCCGACCCGGCGTTCCCCGAGGAGCGTGCGGCGCTGCTGAGCCGGCTGGCGGCGCCGGCCCGGGGCCGCCAGCAGGTCCCGCAGCAATCGGCGGCCGGAGAGGCCGGTGCCGGCCGGGCAGCGGCGGAACAGCTCAGGGAAGGTCGGGCAGGTCCTCGGGAAACAGCAGACTGAGATCGTCGGTCGACATCTCGGAGAACTGGGCCACCCGGCCGGCGTGCCGTTCCACCATCGACTCGAACGTCTGCCGGGCAGTCCTGCCGTTACCGAAAGCGGGGCCCTTGGGGAGCACGGTGAAGTACTTCAGCAGGGCCTCCGGTGCGCCCTCGCCGAGCCGGTACTCATGCTCGTCCGCCTGCTGTTCGACAATCCGCAGCAGTTCCTCGGGGGCATAGTCGCCGAAGGTGATGGTCCGTGAGAAACGGGACGCCACACCGGGGTTGACCCCCAGGAAGCGCTTCATCTCGGCGGTGTACCCGGCGACGATCACCACCACCGCCTCCCGGTGGTCCTCCATCAGCTTGACCAGCGTGTCGATGGCTTCCTTGCCGAAGTCCCGTCCGGAGTCCTCGGGGGAGAGGGCGTAGGCCTCGTCGATGAAGAGCACCCCGCCCCTGGCCCGGTCGAACGCCTCCTGGGTACGGATGGCCGTCGAGCCGATGTGTTCGCCCACCAGGTCGACCCGGGAGACCTCCACGAGGTGTCCGCGCTCCAGCACCCCGAGCGACGCGAGGATCTCGCCGTACAGCCGCGCCACTGTCGTCTTGCCCGTACCGGGGGAGCCGGTGAACACCAGATGACGGCGGGCGGAGGCGGCCTTGAGGCCCGCGGCGGCCCGCCGGCGGCCGATCTCGATCATGTCGGTGAGGGCGCGGACCTCGCGCTTGACGCTCTCCAGGCCCACCAGGGTGTCGAGTTCACCGAGGACGTCCACCGAGGAGCGTATGGGCTCGTCCGCGGGGGCGGCGGTGGGGGCGGAAGCGGTGGCAGGGGCCGGCCGCTGGCCGGGCAGGGCGCCGAGCAGCCCGGCCGTCTGTGTCGCGGTCGCCACCACGGCAGGGGGTGCCTGAGGTTCCGTCGGCAGTCCGCTCTCGTCGCTGGTGCACTCCTCCGCGACGGGGCCGCCCGCGCCTTGGGCGCCGTCGGTGAACTCGTAGCCGCTGCGCGCGCACCGCTCGGTACGGCAGCGGGTCAGTGTCGTACGGCAGCCGTCTATGACATGGAAGCCGTAACCGGCGCTCCCCGTCACCCGGCAGCTGTGGAAAGTGCCGCGCCCCTCGGCCGAGACGTAGAAGCCGGCCTCCGTGGGCGAGGTCACGGTGCACCGTTCGATCCTCGGGTCGGCACCCTTGGTGACGATGACACCGGTCTGCGCCGCGTCGATGGTGCAGCCGCTGAGCGTGCCGCCGCTGCCGTGATCACGGAACCAGGCACCGGTGGATGCCTCCCGGATGCGGCAGTCGTCCAGCTGCGCGGTGGCGCCGTCGCTCACCGACACCGCCGTGTTGCGCACCTGGGAGAGATCGCTGTCGACCACGTCGGCGCGGGAACCCCGATCCAGTACGAAGATCGCGTCCGGTACGTCGTGCACCCGGCAGGAGTCCAGTACGACCGTCGCCCCGTCGCTGACCCACACGGCCGGGTAGTCGCCCGTGCTGTCGTGGATCTCGCACTGGTTGGCGTCCACCCGGGTGCCCGGATCCCAGACGGAAAGGCCGTTGCGCCCGAAGCGCCGGACTGTCGACCGTGTGAGCGTGAGCACGGAGCGGGACCGCAGATCGACCGCGTTCTCCGGAATGTCATGGATGTCGCAGTCCGAGAGCGTCAGGACCGCGTCCGTGTCCAGAGTGATCCCGTCGGCCGACGTGCGGTGGACGGAGCAGTCGGTGAGATGGGCGGACGCGCGCGCGGCGACCTGGACGCCGCTGCCCTTTACCTCGTAGATCTCACATCCGAAGGCCTCCAGGCCGCTGCCTTCGCCGGAGACGCTCAGCCCGGCCCCGGACGCGTGATGGATCCGGCAGCGCTCGATTCTGGGGTGCGCCCCGCCGTGCACCGAGAGGCCCGACTGACCGGCCGCGACCACCTCGCACTCCTCGAACACCCCGCCCGAGCCTTCCAGCACGCCGATGCCGACGCCCGCCGGGTTGTCCACGGTGCAGCGGCGCACGGTGGGCCGGGCCGCTCCCCGCACCTCGATGCCGACGGCAGAGCGGGTGACGACGCGCAGATCGAGCAGCTCGGGGGTGCCCTCCTCGACGAGCAGGGCGGGTGCGGACGAGTCCTGGCCCTCGACCTGGAGGTCCTGGACGACGGCGGATGCCCGCACGGTGAGCGGGATGCCGTCGGCGGGAGCGATCCGCACGGAGCCGACCGCGCCCTCGGTCCCGCGCAGCGTGATGGCGTGCTGGACGACGAGATTTTCCCGGTACGTGCCGGGAGCGACCGTCAGGACGTCGCCGTCGCCGGCGGCCTCCAGGGCTGCGGAGAGGGAGGCGTACTCGCCTGTGCGGCGCCGCCACCTCGATGTTCCGGTGTACGTCACCTGGACCGTGCCCTGTGCCATGGCGCTGTTGTGCCCCCACCTCGTGTACCCGACGGATGTGGCCCCACCGTAGCGCGCGCGGGAGGCGGGAGTTGACGCGAGAGCCGGTCTCAGCTTCCTGTGCCGGTGCGTCCCCAGTCGGGACCGGCTTCACTCCACGCGCGGTCGAGTCTGACGTACCGCCGCTGTATCAGCCGCCATACGATGAGACGGCGTCCGACGACTATGAACCCCGTCGTCGCGGCGGCCGCGCCGAACCCCGCCAGTACGGCGTGTGCCCGCACCGTGCGAGGCTTCATCGGTCTGTTGACGATATGTCCGCGGTCGTCGGTCCAGATGCGCAAGCGGTCGCCGGGGCGGTTGTCCCCCTTGAAGGTGGCCAGCGCCCCGCGGTGACGGCTGCCGTCCACGCCGGTCCAGACGGCGGCGGCCCGGCCGCTGGGCACGGCGTCCGTGATGCCGTCCGGGTTGGCCACGACCGACCGGTGGGGAAGCGCACGCACCACGGTGGCGGTCGTCATGTGCCGGTGCAGGCGCTGGACGCGGGCGGTGTCCTGGAGCACGCTGTCGGTGAGGGCGCCGCAGAGCCATCCGGTGACCGGTCCCGCGACGGCGATCAGCAGCACCGCGACGAGCGCCACCCAAGCCTCGGTGAGGTCGGTCCCGCGGCGCAGGGGATTGCGCCGCCAACGCCACACGCCGACTGCCGCTCGCACGGTCCCGCACCCCCTTCCGCATCCGTCAAGACCTCACCGGGCACGGCCTGCGTACGACTGGGGCGCAGCGAGGAAGATCTCGCTCCGTACAACGAACCTGCCGTATCTGTGAGTTCCCTGAGAAGCGGGATCTCATTCGAGGATGTGCACCGGATCACCGACGTGCAGGACGCCGGTCCCCTCGGGGATCAGATTCTGGCCGAACAGCAGATCATTGTCCACGCGGCGGTACCGGGCGAGGGTGCGCAGCGGTTCTCTGCCCCGCCCGGACGTGCGCTGGTCGATGGTGGTGACAACGCAGCGGCCGCAGGGTTTGGCCACCCGAAAGGCCACGTCACCGACCGCGATGCGGGTCCAGCCGTCCTCGGCCCAGGGCGGGACGCCCGACACGACGAGATTTGGCCGGAACCGGTCCATCGGGAGGGGTCCTTCGGCCGGCAGGTCACCCCGTGCGATGAGCGAGTTGAGGGCGTCGAGCGAGGAGAGTGTCGTGAGCAGCAGCGGATAGCCGTCGGCGAGGCTGACGGTCTCGCCCGGCCGCGCGTAGCGCGGATCGACCGGTCTCCGGACCGCCGGCTCGTCTAGATGGACCAGGCGTACGGCAGCGCCGAGATACCTGCTGAGCCAGAGGTCCGCCGCCGGGCCCGCGGGTACGACATCGACCTTGTCCCCGAAGAGCTGCGCCCCGACCGTGCCCACCGGCTCCGGCACGGCGACGGCCAGTGGATCGCACCCCGGCGCGGACAGTCTGATCCCGCCGTCCGGCAGCGGCTCGGCGGCTGCCGGTGCCAGCCGCGGCTGCTGGCGTTGAGTGACGGCCTTCGCGTTCTCGTCCACGAGCATCCACCGGCGGTCTCCGGCCAGCCCCCAGGGTTCGACCGCGGCCGAACCCGGCGCACACCCCGTGAGGGACTTGACCGGATGGATGTGGATCTCGTGCAGAACTGCGCGAACGGGCTGCGACACGGCAGTCATCCTGCCATTCGCTCCGGACGCGCGGGGACGCGGGAGGGAGAGTCAGTATCCCCGGCCCTGGTACGGGCGGTTGTACGGATCCTCGTACGGCGAGGGTGCGGGCCTCTGCGCAGCAGGGCGCATCGCCTCGTACCCGGCTCCGCCCATGGGGCGCTGCGGCTGCTGCTGCGGCCCCGGGTAGCCGCGGGGCGCTGTGGCCTGCTGCGGGATGTAGGGCGAGGGAGCGTGCTGCATCGGGCCGGGCTGTGCCATGGGCTGCGGATAGCCGTACGACGGCGCCTGCTGCGAGGGACCGGCCGGCAGCGCCGGGAGCGCAGAGGGCAGCGCCGGGAGGTAGCTGTTGCCGGTGTCGTAAGCCGAAGGGACTCGGATCGGAGCGATCTGAGGGGTGCCCCGCTCTGCGACAAGGGAATCGTAGATAGGGGTGTCCGGGAAGGACGGCGCGGAGTAGTAACCGCCGCCGTAGGTCGCACGGGGGGACGTCATGGCACATAAGTAAAGCCCACGATGTGCTGATTGGGGAGCCCGATAAGAGGGTTGTTTTGCGCGTTCCGAGTGACTGTGGACCCCCAATGCGAGCGAACTTGCAAAAAACGGTCGTCAATCCGGGCCCGGATCAGGTACAGGCCTGCTCGCGGGCCGGTTACCGACGGGTCGCCGCCAGGCGGCGCGACGATCTTCCCGTGCTCCTCGGGAGCGCTGCGCGGTGGCTGGGATTAGGTTGGGCGTACGGAAATCTACGGCTTCACGACGCCAGTTGGGGGCGAGCATGTCAATGCTTAAGGGAACCAATGTTCCGGTGTCGGCTCAGGCCGTGCGGGTCGAATTGGGATGGCAGCCGGGTCCGGGGGTGCCGGACGTCGATGCCTCGGCCCTGTTGCTGGCATCGGGAAAGGTGCGTACCGACGCCGACTTCGTCTTTTACAACCAGCCGCGGCACGCGTCGGGCGCAGTCAGCCACGAGGGAAAGACCACCGCACCGGGCACCACGACCGACACGCTCTCGGTCGACCTCTCCCGGGTGGAACCCGCCATCGAGCGCGTGGTCCTCGCGGCCTCGGCCGACGGGGGCAGCTTCGGACGCGTGCCCGGACTGTACATCCGTGTGCTCGACGCGGCGGACGGCACGGAGATCGCCCGGTTCGACAGCCAGGACGCGACGGTGGAGACGGCCTTCCTCCTCGGCGAGCTCTACCGGCGGCAGGGCGGCTGGAAGTTCCGTGCGGTCGGGCAGGGATACGGCAGCGGGCTGGAAGGGCTGGCGACCGACTTCGGGATCAGCGTGGACGACTCCCAGCGGCCCGCCCCACAGGCCGCACCCGCACCTCAAGCTCCTCCGGCCCCACAGCCCGCACCTGCACCCCAGGCCCCGCCTCCGCCGCCGGCTCCTCCTGTCGCGCCGTACAGCGCTCCCGAGCCCCCGCAGCCGCCCGCGGGGACCCCGGCACCGGCCACCCCCGTACGGCTGACCAAAGTCACCCTGACGAAGGACGCTCCGGCGGTCTCCCTCGCCAAGCAGGGCGGAACCTCCGGGGCCATGCGGGTCAACCTCAACTGGGAGTCCCGCCGGCCGGAGCCGAAGGGCTGGGCCGCCAAGCTCGGCAAGGCAGTCGCCGGGAACGGCGGTATCGACCTCGACCTCTGCGCGCTCTACGAGCTGACCGACGGCCGGAAGGGAGTCGTGCAGGCCCTGGGCAACGCGTTCGGATCGCTGAGCCGGCCCCCGTACATCCTTCTCGACGGCGACGACCGCACCGGTTCCGTCTCGGCCGGAGAGAACCTCACCGTCAACCTCGACCAGAAGAGCAGCATCCGCCGGATTCTCATCTTCGTGACCATCTACGAGGGTGCGCGGAGCTTCGCCGATCTGCACGCGACGGTCACGCTCCAGCCGCAGAACGGCGCGGCCATCGACTTCTCTCTCGACGAATGCACCGTGCCGTCCACCGTCTGCGCGCTCGCCCTGATCAGCAACAACGGCGGGGATCTCGTCGTCCAGCGCGAGGCCCGCTATCTGGTGCCCGACCGCGGCGTCAGTCCGCAGCGCACCATCGACCAGGCGTACGGCTGGGGCATGAACTGGACGCCCGGCAGGAAGTGAGCGCCGCCGTTCCCGCCGCGCCGGGCGCGGCGGGAACGGCGGCGCCGCTCAGAGGTCCTGCGCGGCGCCCGGAGGAAGGTCCGGCCCTCGCATCGCGTCCTGCGCGCCGCCGGCGTCCGGTTCCGCGACCGGCCTGGAGTAGGTCCGCCCCTTCCAGGCCGCGCCGCGCCCGCGGTAGTGCTGCACCGCGGAGTCCACCGTCATCAGCAGATACAGCAGAGCGGTGAACGGCAGAGCAAGGCCCAGCAGCGGCGACTGCCGGTAGTAGCGCAGCATCGGCACATAGGTGCCCGCCATCACCAGCCAGGCGAGCCCGCCCGCCCAGGCGGCGGGGGTGTCGCGGAACAGCAGGCCCGCGACGAGCGTGACCGGCGGCGCGAGATAGATCAGGGCCAGGCCGAGCACCGTGCCGGTGAGCAGGAGAAGGCTGTGCCTCAGCTGTGCGTACGCGCTGCGCGAGACCATCCGCCAAAGATCGCCGAGCTGTGGATAGGGACGCACGCTGTCCACCCCCTCGGCGAGCCCCAGCCAGATCCGGCCGCCGCTGCGCTGCACCGCGCGGGCCAGCGAAACATCGTCGATCACAGCCTGTCTGATCGACTCCGGGATGCGGGCGCGCTCCGCCGCCTCGGTGCGCAGCAGGACACAGCCGCCCGCCGCGGCCGCTGTGCGGCCCCCGGGCCGGTTGATCCAGCGGAACGGGTACAGCTGCGCGAAGAAGTACACGAACGCGGGCACCACCTGCCGCTCCCAGAAGCTCGCGACGCGCAGCCGCGCCATCTGGGACACCAGGTCGAGCCCTGCCGTACCGGCGGCGGAAACCAACTGGCGCAGGCTGTCCGGGGCATGGGCGATGTCGGCGTCCGTCAGCAGCAGATACTCGGGACCCCGCGCACGGGCCCTCGCGATCCCGTACCGCACGGCCCAGAGCTTTCCCGTCCAGCCGGGCTCCGGCTCGCCGGGCGAGACGACGGTCAGGGGGAGTCCGCCGTGGTGTGCCGACAGCTGCGCCGCCAGCTCCCCGGTGCCGTCGGAGCTCCCGTCGTCGACCAGCAGGATCTCGGCTTCGCCCGGATAGTCCTGAGCCAGTAGCGAAGGGAGGCTCAGCGGCAGGACCCCGGCCTCGTCCCTTGCGGGCACGACCACGGCCACGGACGGCCAGCTCCCGGGGGCGGCGCGCGGCGGCAGCCGCTGATCCGTCCGCCAGAAGAAACCCTGCCCCAGCAGGAGCCACATCCACACGGCCAGCGAACAGACGGAGATCCAGGCAATGGCGCTCATCCGCCGAAGTCTGCCCCACCGCGGCGGGCCGGGACGAGCGGTCGACTAGGGTGACCGGGTGAAGATCGCGCTCATGGACTCCGGAATCGGCCTGCTGGCGGCGGCCGCCGCGGTGCGCCGACAGCAGCCCGACGCCGATCTGGTGCTCTCCAGCGACCCCGGCAGCATGCCCTGGGGCCCGCGTACGCCGCAGGACGTCACCGCCCGCGCACTGGCAGTGGCCCGCGCGGCCGCCGCCCAGCGGCCCGACGCACTCATCGTCGCCTGCAACACCGCGTCCGTGCACGCACTGCCGGCCATCCGTGCCGCGCTCGAGCCGGACATCCCCGTCATCGGTACGGTGCCCGCCATCAAACCGGCCGCCGCCGACGGGGGGGCCGTCGCGATCTGGGCGACACCGGCGACCACCGGCAGTGACTACCAGCGTGGACTGATCGCTGAATTCGCCGCAGGCGCCGACGTCACCGAAGTGCCCTGCCCCGGACTGGCGGACGCCGTAGAGCACGCCGACGAAGCGGCGATCGACGAGGCCGTGGCCGCGGCAGCCGCGCTGACCCCGTCCGGCGTAAGGGCCGTGGTCCTTGGCTGCACCCATTACGAACTGGTCGGCGAGCGGATCGCCGACGCCGTCCGGCGGCACGGCAGCCCAGCGGCCGAGCTGTACGGCTCGGCCGGGGCCGTGGCCGCGCAGGCCCTGCGCCGCGTCAGGGCGGCGGCCGCTTCCGGTGGCTCGGCCGGGCCCCGGCTGACGGTGCTCCTCAGCGGACGCCGGGGGCCCCTTCCCGTCGCCGCGCTGACCTACGTCGAAGGCCGTCTGCTCCAGGCCGTCAGCCCCGCGCACTGACCGCCACGGCCTCCGCCGCACCGGCGCCCTCCTCGCGGAAGGTGAGTAGGCTGCTACGCATGAGGGACCACAGCGAGCCCGCCTCCCGGGTATGGACCGGCCATGCGACCAACCGCGTGCAGTGGCTGCTCTCGGTCGCCGGGGCGGCGTGCCTGGGGCTGGGAATCGAGCTGGCTGTGGCCTCCGCCTGGACGGCGGACCGCGCTCCGCTGCTGATGGCCGTGATCGGCTGTGTACTGGTCGGCCTGCTGATGCTCTACGGCACCCTCGCGTTCGTGCATGTCTCGGTGAAGGTCGACGACCACTCCTTCGAAGTACGCTGCGGCTACATCGGCCTGCCGCGCCGCCGCATTCTGCTCGACCACGTGGTGGGTGCGGACTTCGACCCGGCGGTGACCCCGCGCCAGTGGGGTGGCTGGGGATACCGGTGGCGCCCCGAGAAGGGGACCGCTGTGGTGGTGCGCCGCGGGGAGGGCCTCGTCCTCACCCTGGGGGACGGCCGCAGCTTCACGGTCACGGTCGACGACGCGGAGGCGGCCGTACGGATCATCCGCGACCGGCTGCGGCTCTCGCCCGGCTGACACGTCACCGGGGGCACCTGATGCCCGCGGGGCCCGTCGGCACGTGCGGCGGGCCGTGCTCCGGACCGTGGGGGTCACCGTGGGGTGCGGAGCCGCGCTTGCCGGACGCACAGGCCATCACCGTAGACTCCGCCTGGTGAGCGCCCCCACCACCCCCACGGACGAGCCCGAGCGGCTCGCCCCGCAGCCCGTCGAAGTACCGCGCGGACGGCGGCTGGCCCGCCGTCTCGTGCGGCCCGCCGCCGCTGCCGCGTCCGGCCTGCTGCTGTACGCGAGCTTCCCGCCGCGGCCGCTGTGGTGGCTGGCACCCGTCGCCTTCGCCGTACTGGGACTGGCCCTGCACGGCCGCAGGGCCAGGACCGGACTGGGCCTCGGCTACCTCGCGGGCCTCGGATATCTGCTGCCGCTCCTGGTCTGGACGGGCGTCGAGGTCGGGTCCGTCCCCTGGCTGGGCCTCGCGGCGGTCGAAGCGCTCTTCATCGCCGTCGCGGGGGCGGGAATCGCGTATGTCTCCCGGCTGCCGCTCGGGCCGCTCTGGGCCGCCACGGTCTGGATCGCCCTCGAAGCGGTCCGTGCCCGCGCACCGTTCGGCGGATTTCCCTGGGGGAAAGTCGCCTTCGGACAGCCGGAAGGCGTGTTCCTGCCGCTGGCCGCAGTCGGGGGCACCCCGCTGCTCGGCTTCGCCGTCGTCCTGTGCGGCTTCGGCCTCGGGGAGCTGGTGCGCCGCCGGGTCACACTGCGCCGCTTCGCGGACCGCCGGATCGTCACCGCGCTTGTCCTGGCCGTCGCACCGGTCGCGGCGGGGTTCGCCGCACTGCCACTGGTCGACGACAGCGCCCAGGACGGCTCCGCCACGGTGGCGCTGATCCAGGGGAACGTCCCCAGGATGGGACTGGACTTCGCCACCCAGCGCCGCGCGGTGCTCGACCACCACGTGAAGGAGACGCTGAAGCTGGCCGCCGATGTGAAGGCGGGCCGGGTCAAGCAGCCGGACCTGGTGCTCTGGCCGGAGAACTCCTCGGACATCGACCCGTACCTCAACGCCGACGCCTACGACGCCATCGATGAGGCGGCCAAGGCGATCAAGGCGCCCATCTCGGTCGGCGCCGTCGTCACCCCGGACAACGGTGCGGGTTCGCCGCTGAACCAGCAGATTCTCTGGGACCCCAAGAAGGGCCCGGTCGACACGTACAACAAGCGCAGGCTCCAGCCTTTCGGCGAGTACATGCCCTACCGGTCCTTCTTCCGTCTGTTCAGCTCCGATGTGGATCTCGTCCGCAAGGACTTCGTACCCGGGCACAAAGCGGCCGACTTCGACATGGCGGGAACCCACGTCGGCCCCGTCACGTGCTACGAGGCCGCCTTCGACTGGACCGTAAGGGACCAGGTGCGGGCCGGGGCGCAGATCATCTCCGTACCGAGCAACAACGCCACGTTCGACCGCAGCGAGATGACCTACCAGCAGCTCGCGATGTCGCGGGTGCGGGCCGTCGAGCACAGCAGGGCCGTGATGGTCCCTGTCACCACAGGTGTCAGTGCGGTGATCCGGCCGGACGGTTCGGTCGCACAGAAGACGAAGATGTTCACCGCCGACGCGCTGGTGGCAGATGTGCCGAAGCGCTCGTCGCAGACTCCGGCCACCCGGCTGGGGACACTTCCCGAGTGGCTGCTCGTCGCGCTCGCAGCGGGCGGTCTCGGCTGGTCGGCCGTCCGCACGGTGCAGCGGCGCAAGCAGTGAAGGAGCGGCTCGGCGCCGGTTAGGGTCGGGGCATGGCTACTCCTGACTTCATCCGAGACATCCGGGCCACCGCCGGCCACCAGCTGCTTCTGCTGCCCGGCGTGAGTGCCATCGTCTTCGACGACCAGGGGAGGGTGCTGCTCAACCGGCGCGCCGACACCGGCAAGTGGTCGATCATCGGTGGTATCCCGGAGCCGGGCGAGCAGCCCGCCGACACGGCCGTCCGTGAGGTCTACGAGGAGACGGCCGTCAGGTGCGTCGTGGAGCGGGTGGTCCTCGTCCAGGCACTCAAGAAGATCCAGTACCCGAACGGGGACCACTGCCAGTTCATGGACACCAGCCTGCTCTGCCGGGCGACCGGGGGAGCGGCCCGGGTCAATGACGAGGAGTCCCTGGACGTCGGCTGGTTCGCTGTCGACGCCCTCCCGGAGCTCGCTGAATTCGCGCTGACCCGGATCAAGCACGCACTCACCGACGAACCCACATGGTTCGAACCGGCCGGTCCCCTGCCCGGCGCCGACGCCTAGGCTCTACCTCTATGACCGCTCACACCGCCTCCGTGTCCGCACCTGCCCCTCTGGGGCTCGAACTCGCGGGCCGTACCGCGCTCGTCACCGGTGCGGCCGGCGGTATCGGCGCCGCCTGCACACTGCGGCTCGCCGCCGCCGGCGCGACGGTACGGGCCGTCGACCGGGACACGGCGGGGCTCGACGTACTCCTCGGCCGGGCGGCGGGGCTGCCGGGCACCGTCGAACCGTACGGCCTCGACCTGACCGACCTCGACGCGGCGGAGCGGTCCGCGGCGGGTGCGGACATCCTCGTCAACAACGCGGGCCTGCAGCTGGTCCGCCCCCTGGAGGACTTCCCGCCCGAGGCGTTCCACACCATCCTCACCGTGATGCTGGAAGCGCCTTTCCGGCTGATCAGGGGCGCTCTGCCGCACATGTACGGACAGGGCTGGGGCCGGATCGTCAACATCTCGTCCGTGCACGGGCTGCGCGCATCCGCCTACAAGTCCGCGTACGTCGCGGCCAAGCACGGGCTGGAAGGCCTCTCCAAGACCGCGGCGCTCGAAGGCGCCCCGCACGGTGTGACGTCGAACTGCGTCAACCCCGGCTATGTGCGCACCCCGCTCGTCGAGCAGCAGATCGCCGATCAGGCTGCCGCCCATGAGATCCCGCGCGAGCGGGTCCTCAGCGAGGTACTGCTGAAGGAGTCGGCGCTCAAGCGGCTCGTCGAGCCGGACGAGGTCGCCGAAGCGGTCGCCTACCTGTGCGCCCCGCAGGCCGCGTTCATCACCGGTACCTCGCTCACGCTCGACGGCGGGTGGACGGCACGCTAGCTCCGGAGGGGTCCGGGGCCCGGGACAGACCGCTGGCGACATAGGCGCGGGCGCTGTCCTCCAGCCGCGACTGCAGCGTGAAGAACAGTTCGGCGGCACGGATGCCCACCCAGTCCTCGGGAAGCAGCTCCGCGGGGAGCCCTGGGTCGAGATAGGGGAGCTGCCGCCAGTCGGTCAGTACGCGGACGTAGTCGGCAAATGCGCCGCGCTCGGCGCCTCCTGCCGCGTGATCCGGCAGACGGCCCAGCACCCCGGCGTGCTTCCGCACGAACTCGCCGTACAGAAGCTCCAGTTGGTCCAGGTCCCACCACTGTCGCACCTTCTCCTCCAGTGGGCCGAAGGCCAGGTGGTCGGCGCGGAAGAGGTCCGCGTAACCGTCCAGTTCCAGCCGGCGCAGCATCTCGGCCGTCGCGTCGTACAGGTGTGCCGGCGCGATGTAGACCCCCGCGGACGCCGTGCCGAACCCGAGCCGGGTCAGCCGCGAGCGCATCAGATGGCGCTTGCTGCGCTCGGACTCCGGTACCGAGAACACCGCCAGCAGCCACCCGTCGCCCGGTGTCGCGCGATCCCGGCGGAAGATCCTGCGATCGCCCTCCCGCAGTACGGAAAGGCCCTCGTCGGACAGTGCGTACCCCGCCGCTCCGCTCCGCCGTTCGGCCCGCAGGAGACCGCGCCGTTTGAGCCGGGAGATGGACGACCGCACGGCGGGGGCCTCAATGCCCAGGTCCGCGAGCAGCCCGATCAGGGTGGCCACCGAGAGCCAGCCGCCCTCAGTCCTGGAGTACAGGCCGTACACCGTCACGATGAACTGGCGTGGTTGCGCGGAACCTGGTGCGGGCTCCCGCCTCGCGGGTTCGTCCGCCTCTGCTGCGATCGTCACTCCGGGAGGCTATCAACGGCCCCGCACGCAGGCCGTTCCGCGCGCGGGCCGGGTTCCCCGAGGTCGTGACGCCTTCTCTGTCCGCTCCAGGGCCCCATCGGATGCCGCGCGACACCGGGCCGGGGAGGGCGAGGCGCAGCGCGCGGTGGTGTTCCCGCCGCCGGGTGCAGGCGGCAGGCGCCGTCGCGCGGCGCCGACGTGACACGCGGCGTCGCCCGCGGACTCGTCTCTCCGGCGGATCGGTGGCTCCCGGGAGCCACCGATCCCGGGCGTAGCGCACGGCGTCCATGTCGGTGCCGGTCCGGGTGACCTCGAACGCGCCGCCTCTGGCGGCGAAGAGGCCGCAGGCCTGCGTGGCCGCGTCCTCAACGCCCCTGCGTCCGCGGTATTCCACGGGCTGGTTCGTGTGGAGCGTCCTGGGCCCACAGCTCGGCGATGACCTTGCGACGCGTGCCCGCATCCGGCTCCGACCAGGCCGTGGCGTTCTTCTCGACGGCCGCTTCGATTTCGCTCAGGACGGCCGGGGCTCCCCGTACCAGCGCCAGGTGGTGAGGCGTGCCCGCCCCGGCAGTTCACCGCGGCCGGTGGCCCAGAGGAGTGTCGGCCAGGGCTCTGCTGCCGGCGGAGCATCAGGGAAGAGCCGCGCGAGCACCCGCGCGCACAGTCCGGCGGGTGGGCAGTGGACGAGCCCGAGACCCTCGGCCAGATCGTGGGTGTGCACCAGCGTCTCCACGATGCCCATCGCCGCGAAGCCCTCGGGGTCGGAGACTCCGAAGGTGTGGTGGGCCCGGGTCTCCGGTGGCGTCGTACGCACCATGGCGACCAGCAGTGCGCCGCTCGCCTCAAGGACCTGCAGCAGCCCCGAGGGGCCCGCCGCGCGGTCCGCGTGAATGGCATTGGCCGGTCCGCCGGGCCTCCGGCGCTCCCAGACGAAGGGCACATCGGTGTCCAGCGGGGGCACCCTCGGGCCCAGTTGGGCGGCGTACGCGAAGAGGTCGTCGCTGAGATGCTCGACGGTCTCCCAGCAGTCCCACTCGAGCGAACCCGCCCTGCCGTCCCAGGCATGCGCGGGCGCGTCGCGGAGCGTGTGGACGGCGAGCTGTACAGCTCGGTCCAGGTCCTCCGCGCTGACGGGACCCGGTGTGTTCTCGGCTGATCTGAGCATGGCAGGACCGTAGCGGGTGTCCGGGCCGTATGCCCACCGCGAATCGGGGTCCCGGCGGCGGCGAATCCGGTCCGGGCCCTGCTCCGTTGATCCATCGCGGGTCTACGATGTCGTTCTTCCGCGTACTGCTCGACAGGAGGCCGGTGTGCCGGACAGGAAGGCGCTGCGCCCTTCGCGCCGTACGCTCGTCGCGGGCGGCGCCGCGGCACTGGCCGCCGCGCTGGCGCTCGGGGGCGCCGGAGCGGCGGGACTGCTGAGTGGCCACAGCCACCCCGCGGGACCGTCCGACGGTCTGCCGCACACCCGTGTCGACGCTTCGGCGGGCAGTTGCGGGACGGGCTGGCGGCACCCGCGCCCCGGCACTCAGGTGTTCGACGTCCACAACACGTCCAGCACCCCGGTCGAGGTGTATCTGAAGGACACGGCGAGTGGGGCTGTGTACGGCGAGCTGGAAGGCCTCGGGCCCGGCACGACCCGGGCGCTCCGGGTGACCATTGCGGGAGGCTCCTATGCCTTCGGCTGCTTTCCCGACGATGCCGCGTCCGTCACCGGGCCCACCGTCCGGGTGCCGGGCGGCAGAGTGGGCGGTGGCCCGGCGGCTGCCCCCGTCAGCCAGCACGACCTGATCCCGCCGACACTGAGCTACCAGAAGTGGGTCACCGGCAGGATGGGCTCACTGGTCAGCGCCACGCGGAAGCTCAACACCGCGATCCGCTCGGGCGACTCCGCACAGGCCAGGGGGCGCTGGCTCACGGCACACCTCGACTACGAAAGGCTGGGCGCCGCCTACGGCGCCTTCGGCGACGCCGACACGGCGGTCAACGGAACGACCGCCGGTCTGGCCGGTGGCGTCAAGGACCACGGGTTCACCGGTTTCCACCGTATCGAGTACGGGCTCTGGCACGGGGAGCCGGTCAACACCCTGCGCCCGTTCGCGGACCGGCTGGTCAAGGATGTGGTGGCCCTGCGCACACAGTGGCGGCAGGCTCGGATGGACCCCCTCGACCTCGGGCTGCGGGCGCACGAAATCCTGGAGAACACCCTGCAGTTCGAGCTGACGGGACGCACCGACTACGGCAGCGGCACCAGTCTCGCGACGGCCCGCGCAAATCTCGACGGCACGCGGGTTGTCCTCTCACGGCTGCGCCCCGTGCTCACCGGCAGGTATCCCCGGATGAAGGAACTGGACGGGGAGATCGACCGGACCGGACATCTCCTGGACCGTCAGGAACACGGCGGGCACTGGACTCCGCCCGCCCGGCTCGGCCGTGCACAGCGCGAGAAGGTCGACGCCGCGGTCGGTGGTCTCGTGGAGCGGCTCGCGGACATCGCGGCGCTCTGCGACGTACGGCGGTCGTTGTGACCTGCGGTCCGGACCGGCCGAGCCGGACCGGCCGAGCCGGACCGGCCGGGGCACCGGGGCAGGCTGACGGGCCGTCGGCTCTGCGCGGAAGGTGAACATTTTGTTTTCCCACCGGATGCCACATGTTCACTCCCGTGTCATTGTGATGCATCGTGTCACCATGTTGAGAGGTGCATGTCAGATGCGCAGGGTCGGAAGTGGAAGGCGGAACCGTATGGGCAGCAAGGGCAGAGGACAAGGTGCGCGCCGCTGGGGGGCGCTGGCCGGCGCCGCCGCGCTGACCGTGCTCGGCGGCGCCACGCCCGTCTGGGCGGCGCCCCCGGCCGCAGCGCACCACGGGAGTGCGACGGCGACCCCCATCAAACATCTGGTGGTGCTCTTCGACGAGAACATCTCCTTCGACCACTACTTCGCGACCTACCCGCACGCCGCGAATACCGACGGCACGAAATTCACCCCGTCACCGCGCACCCCCCGCGACATCGACAATCTCCGCACGGCAGGTCTGCTCGACAAGAACCCCAACCAGTACCTGCCCGAGCGTCTCACCCCCGATCAGGCCGTGACCTGCGACCAGAACCACTCCTACGGTCCTGAGCAGTACGCGTACAACGGCGGTGGGGCCGACAAGTTCGTGGAGAACACCGACTCCGGCAAGTGTTCGGGCAACCTCTTCGGCGGACCCGGTCTGGCCATGGACTACTACGACGGCAACACCGTCACCGCGATGTGGAACTACGCGCAGCACTACGCCCTCAACGACAACTCGTTCGGATCGGCTTACGGTCCTTCCACGCCCGGCGCCATCGAGCTGGTATCGGGACAGACGCACGGGGTGGTCTCCACCGACCCCGCGTCGTCCACCGAGAATCCGAAGCGGACCGACAAGCCCGACCCCGCGGCGGTCGCCTCACCGGACGCGCACGGCGTCGGTACCATGATCACTGACCCGGACCCGGCGTACGACGACTGCTCGGGCAACGACCACACCAGCAAGTCCTCCCTCGCCGAACTGGGCGGCAAGAACATCGGCGACCGCCTCAACGAGAAGAACATCAGCTGGGGCTGGTTCCAGGGCGGCTTCCGGCCGAGCACCCCGTGGGACGGCACCTCGGACCGGCTCGCCAAGTGCGGTGGCACCACGCACGCCAACGTCGGCGGCGAGCAGGTCGTGGACTACAGCCCGCACCACGACCCCTTCCAGTACTACAGGTCGACGGCGAACCCGCACCACGTGGCACCGAAGTCGGTCGCCGAGATCGGCCACGCCGGCCAGGCCAATCACAACTACGACCTGACGGACTTCGACGCCGTCCTCAAGTCGGGCAACCTGCCCTCGGTGAGTTTCCTGAAGGCCCCGTCGTACCAGGACGGGCACGCCGGATACTCGGATCCGACCGACGAGCAGAACTTCCTCATCGGCCAGATCAACAAGATTCAGCAGGCCCCGCAGTGGAAGGACACCGCGGTCGTCCTCGCCTACGACGACTCGGACGGCTGGTACGACCACGTCTACGCCAGGCCGAGCAACGGGTCGCGGGACACGAGCAAGCAGACGAACGGCAACACGGTGGACTCACCGGCCTGCCGGAAGGGCCCGAAGGCGGCGGGCGGCTATGCCGACCGGTGCGGACCTGGAGCACGTCAGCCGCTGATGGTCATCTCCCCGTACGGCAAGGTCAACAAGATCGACCACACGCAGACCGAGCAGACATCCATCATCAAGTTCGTCGAGGAGAACTGGCACACCGGGCGCATCGGGGACCATTCCTTCGACACCCGGGCCGGGTCGCTGGCAGGGATGCTGGACTTCCGCCACCCGAACGGCAAGCAGGTCCTGCTGAACAAGGACGGGTCCGTCAAGTCGGCCGGACCGATCAGGCCCGTGGCGCCGGTCGCGGCCCGGATCACGGACCCGCAGCGGCAGAACGTCGCCCTCCAGGACCTCTCCGGCAGTGGAACCCCCCAGCCCGGCCTGCTGACCGCCGGAGTGCTGGCGGCCGTGGTGATCGGTGGCGCAGGGGCCGCTCTGACGGTTCGCCGCCGCTCCCACCGGAGCGCGTCCTGAGCCGTACGGTATGACGACGGGGACCGGACCGCAGTGGTCCGGTCCCCGTCGTCGTGCCGCACAGCCGGCCTGTCCCGCGCCCCGTGCACTCAGGTGGAGCCGGCCGGGCCGACCTGGGTCCGCAGCTTCGAGATGTCCACCGCCTGGCCGGGGGACGGCGTGGCAGAGGGGACCGGCTTGTCGAAGCCGGAGAAACCCACGGTCGCCAGTGTGGTCTTGTCCCTGGCCTTCACCGTGACCTGGACCGGGTAGGGCTTGCCGTGCGCCGCCACGTACAGCGTCTCCATCCGTCCGCCGCGCACCCCGCTGACCGGGACGACGTCGATTCCGTGGAGCTTCGTCACCTTGCCCTTGGTCAGCGGGGCGCCCCCGGAGGTACCCGACTCGGTGCTCGTCTTGAGGAACGAGTCCAGATCGCAGACGCTCGCCAGGCCCTGCAGCGGAGGATCCTGCGACGACCCCGTCAGATACCGGCCGTGCAGGACCGACTGCGCGGCGCTGCCTCCCGGCACCTGGTTCTTCCAGAAGGCGGCGTCCGGCTTGATCCAGACCTTGCCGCCGCGCTTGATGATCTCGACGGATCCCTGCCCGCCCAGGCTCACCGAGCCGCGGCAGTTGGCCTGCCGGTCGAGGGAGAGGTCCATCGAAGTGGGGGTGCCTCTCGAGCCGAATCGCCCATGGACGCTGATGTGCAGCGACGACGTCCCGAAGAGGGCGTCATGTGCCTTGTTGGCGATCTCCTGGGCCGGCAGCGAGGCTGTTCCGCCGTCGGCCACGGCGGAACTGCCCGCCGCGATCGTCAGAATGACTGCCGCTGAACACGCTGCCAGTGGCTTGGCCGTGCGGTGTCCTGTCAACGTCGCCTCCTGAGATGTGCCTGGTCAAGGGCGGTGAGACGTACACGACGAGGCTACGCCCGCCATGCGTGTGTCGCACGGCGGGCGCAGAGGGGGTGGTCACCGGGCGTTTCCGGCCGGTGGGAGCGGGTTCAGCCGGTGTACGCCTCCAGCTCGGAGAGCTGTGCGGCAGGCCAGCCCGTGTTGGCGGTGACGGTCACCCGCAGATAGCGGACCGCCGTTCCCGGCAGGGTGAGCGTGGCCGTATTGCCGCTCGACGGATCAAAAGTATGGTCCGCCGACGCCTTGAGCGTGCTGTACGAGGAGTTGTCCGTACTGCCCGACACGCTCAGCGTCTGGGTACGGGTGGCCCATGCCGCCGACGGGGGCAGTTTCAGCACGACGCGCTTCACGGCTTTCGCCGCTCCGAGATCCACGGTGATGGTCTGGGGGAAGGCGTGGTTGGTGCTCTCCCAGTACGTGTCGGCGTTCCCGTCGACCGCCTTGGCGGCCGGGTACACATCGGCGTGGCCGGACTCGGTGACCGGGCGGCCCTTGGCGAGGTTGCCCGGGTCGGCGGGCGGAGTCGTGGGCGGGTCGGTGGGCGGGGTGGTCGGGGGATCGGTCGGCGGGTCGGTCGGAGTGCCGCCGCCCTGCGGCACGCCACCGTTGGTCCACACCGGGGTGGGCCAGGTGCCGGTGCAGGCCGGCGGGTCGGCGTACCAGCCGGAGTTCCCGGTGCCCTGGGTGATCACGAATCCGGATCCGATGCAGTTGTAGACCGGGTTCGGCTGTGCGACGTGGGTCGCGGTGACATTGGTGAACGAGGCCGTGCCCGGTGCCTGGATCTGCAGTGCGTACGTTCCGGTGCCGTCGATCTTCACATTCTTGAAGTGCAGGCCGTTGGTCGCGCCCTCGATCAGCATGATCGCGGCGTACGAGCTGTCCAGGACCTCGCTGTCGGTGATGTTGATGTTGCCGTTCACCGGCTCGTTGAGACCGCTGAACCAGATGGCGCCGACTCCGAACTGCCAGTTGAAGTCATTGTTCCCGGTACGGATCAGGGTGTTGCGCGCGGCTGTGGTGGTGCCCGAAACGGCCGTGCCCTGACCGGAGTTGACGCCCGGATAACGGTTGGCGATGTGCAGGCCGCCGCCGTTGGTGATGGTGTCCGCCATCACGTTGTCGGAGATGGTGATGTCCTTGCCGCCGTAGGTCACGATGTTGTTCGCCAGGATCGGCAGGACCACGGTGTTGAACGTGAACTTGTTGTTGACGTTCGGGATGTTCTCCGCCCACATGGCCAGACCGTCGTCACCGGTGTTGCGTACGAAGGTGTTGGTGACCGTGGAATTGGTGACGCCCATGTGGAAGTTGACGCCGTCGGCGGTCTGGTCGAGGATGCGGCTGTTCTTGATGGTGAAGTTGTCCATCGGGCCGTCCATCCAGGCGCCGACCTTGGTGTGCTGCATCCACACGTCGTCGACCGTGGAGTTCGACAGCGCGCCGCCGATCGCGTTGACCTGGTCGTTGTCCTCGCGCTCGCGGATGTCTCCCATGATGGCGAAGTCCTTGAGGGTGACGCCGCTGCTGCCGCCCGCCGAGGCGTACTTCCCGTACACGCCGACCGCCTTGCTGCGGTCGGTCGGGTCGCGCCCGGTCAGCACGCTGTACCAGGGGCCCGCGCCCGCCAGTGTCACCTTGTCGACGACGATGTGATCCCGTACCTGGAAGGTGCCCTGCGGGATGTACACCGTCTTGCCCTGCGCCTTGCCCGCGTCGACCGCCGCCTGGATCTTGGCGGTCGAGTCGGCGGCGCCGGTCGGGTCGGCACCGAAGTCGCTCACCACGTCCAGCGCGCCGGCGGGTTTGCCGATAGGTGCGGCCACCTGCTCGAAGTCGGCCAGATCGATGGTGAAGGACGGCGACTGCGCGGTCGACGAGACCTGGAGGCGGATCTTGGTCCCGGCCGGCAGGGTCGAGCCGAACATCGTACGTGTCTCGTCGTAGAAGTGGTGCGGGTTGGTGTCGCCCGGGTTGTTGTTGAAGGGGTAACCCCCGTAATACCAGCTGTACTTGGAGGTGACCGGCACACTCTTGAGCTGACTGCCGTTGACCTTCAGATCGATGGCGGCGTCGCGCCCCGCTCCGTCTGAGGTGTCGGGGAGCGAGTACCGGAACGACATCGCGTTGGCCGGTGCGGAGAGCGTGAACTCGACGTACTCGCCGGTCGCGTCGAGGGTCACCGCCTGGCGCCCCGACGCCTCCGACGGCAGGTGGCCGTAGAGGCGGTCGGGGCCGATCAAGGTGCCGTTGGTGGCGGCGTACTCGGCCTCCTGCTCCTTGAAGGGCACGGTGGCGCCCCGGCCGGATATCCCGACGGGGGAGGGGGCCGGTACCCCTGCAGCGTGGGCGCTGGGGGCGTTGGAGAGCACCACTGCTGCGGCCGTTCCGGCCACGGCGAGTGCCATGGAGAGCGATGCGGAGATGCCGCGCCGGAACAGGCGGCGTCTTGGGGGAGGTGTCACAGACATACGTCCTTGCGGCTCGTCGGGACTCTGCGGACGCCGAAAGGCTAGGAGTGGTTCCGCAGGAAGTCTATGAGTCTGCGCAAGAAACAACGACTGCGACGCAAAATGGCGACTGTTGCGTCGGGTCGGACCGGTGCATACCGGTGTTCATCCCCCAGTAGATCCGGACGCTCAGCTAGTTGACTGCATGCGACGCGCTACGCGTCCGGGGCCGGGAGCGGCGTCAACTCGGCCCTGCGCTCGAGTAGCTGCGGCAGAGGGGCAAGCGGCTCGGAGTGACCGGGGTTGGTGGCCCGTTGGCCGTTTCCGCGCAGCATTCGCAGGATGGTGGCGGGTGAGGGATGTCGGCCCTTCTCCGGGCCGGTGATGACGAGGCGCTTGGCGATGTCGCACAGACTCAGGACAGTTTCGCTTCCGGGGCGAAGGCGGGCAGCTTCTCGAGACTGCTGCGCACGGCCTCGGCGCCGTACTCGAACATCTGCCGCTCGTAGTCGTCGACCGCGCTGAGCAGCTCCTGGCGGCCTTCGCCTGCCCCGATCAGGCAGCGGCGCAGCAGGTCGGCGTCGCGCAGCGCGGTGTTCGCGCCGTTGCCGCCGGTCGGGGAGGTGGCGTGGATCGCGTCGCCGAGCAGCGTGACCGGGCCGGACGCCCAGCGCTCGCCGGGCTTGACAGCCCGGATGGACAGCAGGGTGCTGTTGTCCGGGTCGGCCTGCTCGATCAGCGCGCGCAGCTCCGGGTGCCACCCTTCCATCCTGGAAAGCACGGCGTCCTGCGCGGTCAGGTCCCCCAGCGCGCCGTCCGGCGGCAGGATCATGGCCCAGCGCACGTAGTCGCCGATGTCGGGCAGCGTGACTTCGGGGGCCAGTTGCTCGGCGGCCTGCTTGGGCGGGGTGCGGAAGCGCATCGCGCCGAGCAGCAGGCTGACGCTGTCGTCCGTGATCTTCGAGCCGTATGCCGAGGACAGTCCGGCGAACTCGTCGGTCAGCGGGGTGCGGCCGATGACGAACCGGACGCCGGTGTCGGTCGGGGTGGTCTGCGGCGACAGCACCCCGCGGACCACGGAGGTGACGCCGTCAGCGCCGACGAGCAGGTCCGCGGTGGCCGGGTCGCGGCGGGTGAAGCGGGCCTCGACGTTGCCGTTGGCCAGCACGTGGTAGCCGGTCAGCGCGGCATCGGTGTGCACGGTGAGGCCGGTCAGCAGCAGGTGTCGCAGCACCTGCCGGTCGACCACGATGCCGGTCCGGCCCGCGCCGAGCCTGCCCGTCTCGTTCAGCTGCGGGTCCAGGATCATCTGCTGGGCGGAGGCATGCATGACGATCTCGTCCAGCAGCGGGTGCCAGCGTGTCGGCAGGCAGTCGCGCACCGCCTGGAAACCGATCGGGTCCAGTACCAGCCTGTAGCCCTGGAACCGTGCGCCGATCCCCGGGTCGCGCTCGAACACATCGGCCTCGATCCCGGCACCACGCAGACCCTGCGCGAGCGCCAGGCCTCCCAGACCGGCTCCGACGACGGAAACTCGCATCACACCTCCAGGACATCGACACGAACTTAGTTCGCTCTGACGATCTAAGTTCTACTTAACGAACTTAGATCGTGTCAAGTTATAGTGGCCGACATGACCGCCGATCCCCGCCAGCGCCGCTCAGCTCGCCACGCCCAACCCACGGCGGAGTCCGCCGCGTCTGTACCGCGCAAGAAGCCGATCACCGTCGGACGGATCACCGACGCCGCCCTGGAAGTGGTCGCCACCGAGGGGTATGACGCACTGACCATCCGCCGGGTCGCCGCCGTGCTCGGCACCGGTCCGTCGTCGCTGTACGCGCACATCGTCAACAAGGACGACATCGACGATCTTCTGATCGGCAGGCTCTACGCCGGGGTCGTGCTCCCCGAACCGGACCCGGCCGCCTGGCGCGAGCAGTTGCTCGGGGTGTACACACGGATCCGCGACCTGTACCTGGAATACCCTGGAGTCTCGCGCGCCGCGCTGGCCATGGTGCCGACCAACCTGGAAACGCTGCGGGTCGGCGAAGGAATCCTGGCGATCCTGCTCGCGGGCGGAATCGAACCGAGGGCGGCCGGATGGGCCCGCGACGCACTCTCCCTCTACGTCAGCGCCTATGCGCTGGAGCAGTCGCTGGTCCAGCGGCGGCGCCGGCACCAGGATCAGGAATGGGTACTCAGCGACGAGGAGTTGTCGGCCCGCTTCACCGCGCTGTCTGCCGAGGAATTCCCGCAGACGCGACGCCATGCGGCCGAGCTGGTCTCCGGCACCGGACACGACCGCTTCGAGTTCGCCCTCGGCCTGCTCATGGACAGTCTGCGGCCGGCATCCGGTTGACCTGCGGCGTGCGCCGGCCACAGGGTGCCGAGACGATCACAGGTCGCATCATGGGCGCGCGCTGGTCACCGGTGGAACCGGCAGGCTCTCGGGTGTCGTCGCCGAACTCGCCCCCGACGTCTGGGAGAAGCTCCGACACCCCCTGCTGCGCAGCCGCTCCAGGTCGACCTCGACCGGTTCTCGCGTGATCAAGATGGCGGCGACCAGACCGGACCGGACCGGACCGGGCCAGCCGGGGCGGACCGGACCAGCCGGGGCGGAAGCAGCGAAACCCATGACGACAGCCCGTCAGGTCGGCTGCGCAGAGCTGCTCGTCCTCTGTCTGGCGCGGCTACCCGACGCAGGTCCAACTCGGCTGTAAGGGAGACCTGTTGGCTGATGCGGTGGGCGGCGACCGGTGTCCTCCGGCGAGCCGTCCGTTCTCACTCCCGGGGTGTGACTGCCGCCCCGGAATGGCGGGCCACGATCGCTGCCGCGTCCGTGCCGCGCGGCAATATGCCGTACTGGTGTCCGCGTTCCTCGCCGAGGCGGGCGCCGACGAAGGCGTCGGCCGATGTCTGCGGTGCGTGCCGGAGCATCAGTGACGCCTGGAGCGCCAGTGCCATGGCCTCCACCGTGGCGCGTGCGCGGGTCTGTGCGGCGGCAGGGTCGCGCAGGTCCTCGGCCAGATTCCGGCGCAGTCGCCCGATGTGTGCGTCGAGTACCGGATGCGCACCGGACGTCACTTCCAGCTCGGCCCAGAAGGCGTCCAGGGAGCGGGGCGTTTTCGCGATTCCACGCAGCACGTCGAGCGCGATGACATTGCCCGACCCTTCCCACACCGCCATGACGGGCTGCTCGCGGTAGCGCCGGGCCAGCGGCCAGTCCTCGGTGTAGCCGTTGCCACCCAGGCACTCCAGCGCCTCATAGGCGTGGTGCGGGCCGCGCTTGCAGATCCAGTACTTGGACACCGCGGTCGCCAGCCGCCGGAACGCCGCATCGGATTCGCCGCTGTCCTCCTCGTAGGCGCGGGCCAGCCGCAGCGAGGTCCAGGTGGCGGCCTCCGTCTCCAGTGCCAGATCGGCGAGTACGGCGGTCATCGCCGGCTGGTCCACCAGCCGGGCGCCGAACGCGGAGCGGTACGTGGCATGCCACACGGCCTCCGAGAGCGACTGCCGCATACCGGCCGTGGAGCCGAGGACACAGTCGAGCCGGGTGTGATTCACCATCTCGATGATGGTCGGCACCCCCCGCCCCGGCTCGCCGACCCGCTGGGCCCAAGTGCTGTCGAACTCGACCTCGGAGGAGGCGTTGGACTTGTTGCCCAGCTTGTTCTTGAGGCGCTGTATCCGGACCGGGTTGCGAGTGCCGTCCGGCAGCACCCGGGGGACGAGGAAACACGTCAGCCCGGCCTCGGCCTGCGCCAGGACCAGGAAGGCGTCGGACCGCGGGGCCGAGAAGAACCACTTGTGGCCCGTGAGCAGATGGGCGCGGCCCTCGGGGTCGGAGGGCAGTGGGACCGCGTGAGTGGTGTTGGACCGTACGTCCGAGCCGCCTTGTTTCTCCGTCATCCCCATGCCGAAGGTGAGCCCGTCCTTGTTCCCCGGCGCGATCAGCCGTGGGTCGTAGATACGGCTGAACAGGCCGGGCAGCCAGTCGCGGCCCACCTCGGGGTCGCGCTGGAGCACCGGGACCACGGCGTGCGACATGGACATCGGGCAGGCGTGGCCCGGCTCGATCTGGGCGAAGAGCATGAACGAGGCGGCCCGTGCCACCGCGGCGCCGGGTTTGGGGTCGGCCCAGGCCGCGGTGTGGGCGCCATGGCGCACCGCGGCACCGATCACCTCGTGGTACGCAGGGTGGAAGTCGATCTCGTCGACGCGGTTGCCGTAGCGGTCGTGGGTGCGCAACGCGGGCGGGCTGGTGTGGGCCAGCTCGGCCCAGCCCTGGAACTCCTGCGAACCGACAAGAGCGCCGATCTCGTGCAGCTGCGGCGTGTGGTGAGCGGCGCCGAACTCCCTGACGGCCTCCACCAGTGGGGTGTTGGCACCGTACTCGTCGATGCCGACGCGGGGCGGCACCTGATTGGTCACCTCGTGCGTACGCCGTGGGGCGGGCGCGTCCGGGGCAGCAACGGCGCGTGATGGGTTCTCCGTCATGGCTGATTCCTGTCTGCGGTCGGTGGGACGGCCGGGAGTGGATCAGGGGTGGTCGCGGGCGCCGACGGCCCGGAGACAGAGAGCCGTGACCGCGGACACCACGCGCCCGGCCTCGTTCTGTCCGCCGACCGGGGAGAGTGGTCCGAGCAGCGCCTCACTGATCGCCCCGATGACCGCGGCCGCGGAGAGATCCGCTTCCTGCGCGGGGAGTTCGCCCGCAGCGACACCGGCCGCGATGATTTCCTCGGCAAGTCCGTGGTAGCCGCTGCGGTAGGTGCGGCGCTCCGCCTCCACCAAGGGGTCCACCCGTTCGGCCAGCAGCGCCCAGGCGGTCCGCGGTGATCTCAGGGCGCGGTACGAGAAGGCCTCGACCAGGGCTCTGAGCCGGTCCGCCGTGCCGCCCGCGGCCCGTACCGCCTCCCGTACGGTGGCGAGTTCATGACCGGCGGTGTGCCGGAAGACCGCTGCCAGCAACTCCTGTTTCGATGCGAAGTGGTTGTACACGCTCCCGGTGGAGACCCCGGCCCGTGTCGCGATCGCGGCGACGACGGCCGCTGCGTAACCGCCTTCGGACAGCAGGCCGCGGGCGGCTTCGAGCAAGCGCTCGCGGTGGGCCGTACGTGTCGCCTCCGTGCGGGCCGTCGGTCGGTAGGCCATGATGATCTGAACCCCGATTCATATCTTCTCTGTCACTGAACCACTCCCTGCCCGTCCTGCGCAAGAAGGGCCGGGCGGCAGCCCTCAGGGGTCCTTGCGCTGCGCCCGGGGCGCGTGGTCCGGCACCGCGTCTCGCGGCGTACCGAAAGGCCCAGGTGGCTCCGCTGCGTGGGCTCTGCGGCCCCTGCGATGCGCGGCACCGGACCACGCGACCTCATCGGCCGCTCCTGGTGCAAGGACCCCTTAGCCTGAAAGCTCTGAAAGGTGGCACGTCCCATGTCCTCACTCGTCGACGAGCCGGCGGAACGCGGCACCCGCACGGTGCGCGCCTCGACGGCGCTCTCCAGGGCCGGGGCGGTGCTCTCGGGCCGCACGGGCCCGTTCGCCCCGCAGGGCCCGACCCTCCGCGAGCTGACCGTGCAGGCCCTCTCCTCGGTGGAGCGTGGATACGACCTGCTGGCCCCGAAGTTCGACCTGACCCCTTTCCGTACGCCCGACCGGGTCCTGGAGGCGGTCGGCAGCGCCCTGCGCCCACTGGGCCCGTTCGGCGCGGGACTCGATGTCTGCTGCGGAACGGGGGCGGGAGCCGGTGTGCTGCGAGCCCTCTGCGGGGAGCGCGTCACAGGTGTGGACTTCAGCGCCGGGATGCTGGGCGCCGCCCGTCGGGCCGAGGCGGCTGACGCGTCACCGGTGGCCGAGTGGGTGCGGGCCGACGCCCGGTCGCTGCCCTTCCGGAGCGCCTTCGATCTGGCCGTGAGTTTCGGCGCCTTCGGCCACTTTCTACCCGCTGAGCGCCCCGCCCTGTTCGCCGGGGTCCACCGGGCACTTCGCCCGGGTGGGATCTTCGCCTTCCCCGTCGGGGCGCCCCAGTCCTACCGCGACCCGCTGTACTGGACGCTGCTCGGCTTCGACTCGGTGATGCGTGTGCGCAATCTGGTGTGGCGGCCGCCTTTCGTCATGTACTACCGGACGTTCCCTCTGGGTGCCGTACGGGACGATCTGACCCGCGCCGGGTTCTCCGTCGGCCTGCTGCCTCTGGAGGAGTTCGGCCGCCGCCCGGACGGCAGCCCGCACTGGCGTCTCGCCGTGGCCCGTCGGATGTGACGGGCCGGCCGTTGAGTGCCGCGTCGGGTCCGCTGGGCCGGCTGGACGTCAACTGGCCGCCGTCCGACGGGAGGTGCGAGGCAAACACTGTGGAACGAACTGGTCTGGACCCTTGACGCAACGCTGGTCCAGACCAATTATGGGGCGCGATCCGCCTGTTGTCTCACCCACTGGGAGCCTCCATGAGACGTAAGAGATCCGTCCGCGCCCTGCTGACCACCCTGGCGACCGCCGCCGCGTCCGCCGGCATGGTCCTGATCGGGGGCGGCGCGGCGCACGCTGCCCCGGCACCCCTGCCCGCCCACGTCTTCGCGCCGTACTTCGAGGCGTACAACGGCGACAGCCTCGCGGACCTCTCGCAGCAGTCCGGTGCCAAGTACCTGACCATGGCCTTCCTCCAGTCCGATGCACAGGGCTCCTGCACTCCGTACTGGAACGGCGACACGGGCCAGCCGGTGTCCTCGTCCGTGTTCGGAGCGGACATCACGACCATGCGTTCACGCGGCGGTGACGTGATCCCGTCCTTCGGCGGTTACGCGGCGGACAACGGCGGTACGGAGATCGCCGACAGCTGCACCAGCGTGGACTCCATCGCCGCGGCGTACGAAAAGGTCATCACGACCTATGACGTCTCCCGTCTCGACATGGACATCGAGGACAACTCGCTGACCAACAAGGCGGGCATCGACCGCCGCAACCAGGCGATCAAGAAGGTGCAGGACTGGGCGGCGGCCAACGGACGCTCGGTGCAGTTCTCGTACACACTGCCCACCACCACGAGCGGTCTCGCGAGCAGTGGGCTCGCGGTACTCAAGAGCGCGAACACCTACGGTGCCAAGATCGACGTCGTCAACCTCATGACGTTCGACTACTACGACAACGCCACCCACAACATGGCGAACGACACGCAGACCGCGACCAGTGGCCTGGAGAAGCAGCTCGCCTCGCTGAACCCATCCAAGAGCGAGGCTCAGCTCTGGGCGATGATCGGCGTCATCGAGATGCCGGGCATCGACGACTTCGGGGCCGCCGAGACCTTCACCACGGCCGACGCGACCTCCGTCTACAACTGGGCCACCAGCAAGGGAATCAGCACCCTCTCCTTCTGGGCGCTGCAGCGTGACAACGGCGGCTGCCCCGGAACGGGCGGCTCCGACGCCTGCTCCGGCATCGCGCAGGACACCTGGTACTTCAGCCATACCTTCGCCCCCTTCACCGGCGGCGGCAGTGTCCCGGTGACGGACGACTTCTCGCTCACGGCGGCGCCGGTGTCGGCTTCCGTGGCGCCCGGCGGCTCGGCCACCTCGACGGTGAGCACCGCTGTCGTCTCCGGAACTGCACAGAGCGTCGCGCTGAAGACCACCGGCGCGCCGGCCGGCGTGACGGCGTCCCTCAGCCCGGCATCCGTCACCGCGGGCGGTACGGCGAAGCTCACGGTCAGCGCCTCGGCATCGGCCGCGCCCGGTACGTACCCGATCACGGTCACCGGTACGGCGGGCAAGGCCAGTCACTCGAGCACCTTCACGCTGACCGTGTCGGGGCCGGGCGGCGGTACCGGATCGCTGGTGAACGGTGACTTCGAGAGCGGCTCGCTTGCGCCGTGGAACTGCGAGACCGGCGGCTCGGTCGTCGCCACTCCGGCGCACGCCGGCACGCACGCCCTCAAGGCGGTCCCGAGCTCGTCGCAGCTCGGCGAGTGCACCCAGACGGTCAAGCTCGCACCCAACACCAAGTACACGCTGAGCGGTTGGGTACAGGGCGACTACGCCTACCTGGGGGTACGGGGAGGGGCGACCGGCAGCGCCTGGACCAGCGGGAGCGGCTGGTCGAAGCTGACGGTCCCGTTCACCACAGACGCATCGGGGGCGGCAACCGTCTACCTGCACGGCTGGTACGGGCAGGGCACGGTCTACGGCGACGACTTCTCGCTGAGCTGAGCTGAGCTCAGCTGAGCCGGGCCCGTCGTACGGCGGGGCATCCACCGAACGGGCAGGAGACCCGGGATGATGAGCTGACAAACTAGTGCCGCGGTGAGGCGAAGGCTGCCTGCCGCGGCACCGGGCCCTGCCCGGGGTGTGACGACCGATGTGGAGGAGTGGCGAGATGCCGCACGAACGAGCGGGGCAGCAGGCACGACCGGAGGACCTCACCGATGTCGCCCGGCTGGTGACTTCGTACTACGCGCTGCACCCGGACCCCGATGAGCCCGCCCAGCGCGTGGCGTTCGGTACCTCGGGACACCGCGGCTCGTCCTTCGCCACCGCGTTCAACGAGGACCACATCGCCGCCACCAGCCAGGCGATCTGCGAGTACCGGGCCCGGCAGGGGACCGACGGCCCGCTCTTCGTCGGCGCCGACACCCATGCGCTCTCCGAGCCCGCCCGGGTGACCGCGATCGAGGTGTTCGCGGCCAATGGTGTGGATCTGCTCATCGACTCGGCGGACGGCTACACCCCGACGCCCGCTGTCTCGCACGCGATCCTCACGCACAACCGCGGCCGGACCTCGGCACTCGCCGACGGCGTGGTCGTCACCCCCTCGCACAACCCGCCGGCCGACGGAGGGTTCAAGTACAACCCGCCGAGCGGTGGCCCTGCCGGGTCCGACGCGACCGGCTGGATCCAGGACCGCGCCAACGACATCATCGCCGCGGGACTGAAGGACGTACGGCGGCTGCCGTACACCCGCGCTCTGGCCGCTTCCACGACCGGACGCCACGACTTCCTCGGTGCGTACGTG
The DNA here is from genome assembly GCF_045161865.1 of Streptomyces sp. NBC_00859. NCBI lineage: Bacteria > Bacillati > Actinomycetota > Actinomycetes > Kitasatosporales > Streptomycetaceae > Streptomyces > Streptomyces sp. NBC_00859. The sequence goes on from NZ_CP108826.1 coordinate 7,298,380, forward strand.
AGCGATCTGCCCTCGGTGCTCGACCTCGACGCCGTGCGCGCCGCCGGGCTGCGCATCGGCGCCGATCCGCTGGGCGGCGCGTCGGTCGCGTACTGGGGCAGGATCGCCGAGCAGCACCGGATCGACCTGACCGTGGTCAATCCCCTGGCCGACCCGACCTGGCGGTTCATGACCCTGGACTGGGACGGCAGGATCCGGATGGACTGCTCGTCGCCGTACGCGATGGCGTCCCTGATCGAGCGGCGGGACGAGTACCGGATCGCCACCGGGAATGACGCGGACGCCGACCGGCACGGCATCGTCACCCCGGACGCGGGGCTCATGAACCCCAATCACTATCTGGCGGCGGCGATCTCCTACCTGTACACCCACCGGGAGCGCTGGCCGGCGGGCGCGGGCATCGGCAAGACGCTGGTCTCGTCCGGAATGATCGACCGGGTGGCCGCCGACCTCGGCCGTGAACTGGTCGAGGTGCCGGTGGGCTTCAAGTGGTTCGTGGACGGCCTGGTGGACGGTTCGCTCGGCTTCGGTGGTGAGGAGTCCGCGGGCGCCTCCTTCCTGCGCCGCGACGGATCGGTCTGGACCACCGACAAGGACGGCATCATCCTGGCCCTGCTCGCCTCCGAGATCCTCGCGGTCACCGGGAAGACCCCATCCGAGCACTACGTGGCGCTGACCGAGCGTTTCGGCGCGCCCGCCTACGCGAGGATCGACGCTCCCGCCAGCCGTGAGGAGAAGGCGGTGCTGGCCAGGCTCTCGCCCGGACAGATCACCGCGGACACCCTGGCGGGGGAGCGGGTCACGGCTGTGCTCACCGAGGCGCCCGGCAATGGCGCGGCGATCGGCGGCATCAAGGTGACCACGGAGAACGCCTGGTTCGCCGCCCGCCCGTCGGGCACCGAGGACGTCTACAAGATCTATGCCGAGTCGTTCCTGGGGGCCAGTCATCTCGGCCGCGTCCAGGAGGAGGCGAAGGCCGTCGTCTCGGCGGCCCTGGCGGGCTGACGCTCCGCGGCCGGCCGTTCCCGTTTCCCGGCGGCACGCGGCCTGCTCGTGGAGTCAGGCGCCGGGAACGGTGCCGTGGATCTGACGCAGGAAGGCGGCGTTGTCGGGCGTGCGCCGGATCTTGTCCAGCAGAGCTTCGAGCATCGTCTGCCCGTCCCTGGACCGGAGCGCCCGGCGCAGCCCCTGCGCGGCGGCCAACTCGCCACCGGAAAGCAGCAGTTCCTCGTGGCGGGTGCCCGAAGGCGTGATGTCGACGGCCGGGAAGACCCGCTTCTCGGCCAGCGAACGGTCCAGTCGGAGCTCCATGTTGCCGGTGCTCTTCAGCTCTTCGAAGAAGTAGTCGTCGGCGCGCGAGCCGGTGTCGACCAGCGCGGTCGCGAGGATGGTCAGCGAGCCGCCTTCCTCGGCGAGACGCGCGGCGCCGAACAGCCGCTTCGGACCCTGCACCGCCGATGCGTCGACTCCGCCCGACAGGGTCCGGCCACCGGATGAGGCCGCGTTGTTGTGCGCCCGGCAGAGCCGGGTCAGCGAGTCGAACAGGATGACGACGTCCTCGCCCTGCTCGACGAGGCGTTTGGCGCGCTCCACGGCGAGGTCGGCGAGTGCGATGTGTTCCTTCGCGGGCCTGTCGAAGGTCGAGGCGAGAACTTCGCCGCGTACGGAGCGGCGCATGTCGGTGACCTCTTCGGGGCGCTCGTCGAGCAGCACCACCATCAGATGGCACTCCGGATGGTTCTCCGCGATGGCCGCCGCGAGTTGCTGGAGCAGCACGGTCTTGCCTGTCCTGGGCGGTGCGACGATCAGGCCGCGCTGCCCCTTGCCGACCGGGGCGACCAGATCGATGAGACGGGCCGCGGTTCCGCCGCCCGCTGATTCCAGCCGCAGCCGCTCGCGCGGGTGCAGCGGTGTCAGGTCGCGGAAGTGCGGTCGGCCCCGAAGGGCCCCGGGCGGGCGGCCGTTGACCCGGTCGACCAGGGCCGGAGCCCCGGGGCGCGCACAGGTGCCTTCGATGAAATCGCCTGCTCGCAGGCCGAATTGGCGAATCTGAGCGGCAGTCACCTGGACGTCGTCGGGAGACGGGCGGGAGCCCGGCGCCCGGTGGGTGCGGAGCAGGCCGTGGCCCCGGCCGATGATGTCGAGGACGCCTGAGGCGGCCACGGCGAGATCTTGTCGGACAGGGGGGCGTTCGAGTGTGGTGGTCATGGCGAATCCTTTCGCGGACATGCGAATCAGAGGCCCGGCGGGGGCGGAGTCGTCACGCCCCCTGCGACGGGCATGAGAGCCCGAGCCGGGAGAGGTGGTGCTTGTGAGCCGGATCGCCGATCATGAGAAGAAGGGCGCAGCGGCGAAACAATGCGATAACTGGCACCGGCGCCCTCTGAAGGGGCGTACACAAGTGCTCACCGCACCGTACCACACCTTCTGGGCTGTACCCGTTCTTCTGCTGCGCCAGCCCGTCCCGGGGGCCGCTCCCTGCCCGCCGCTGGGCCGTCCGGGACCCGTGACGTTGTCCCGACCGGGATATGCGAGCACGCTGGAGGTGCGAGGAGTCCGGCCGGGCACGTGTCCCGGAGTACGAACGGACGCACCACAGGACGGACGAAGGAGCACACCGTGGCGATGGGAGAGGACGAGGCCAGGGGTGACGACGTCTATCAGCCGGAGGGCGGCGAAGTCACCGAGGACTCGGGCATTCTCGACCGCGAGGACACGCTGACCGGCCGCGCGTCCGATCCGTACGACGAGGGCTGGTCCCCGCCCGAGCGACCGCTGGGCGTCGAGCATGCGGGCACCACCCAGGAGGAGCAGCAGGAGGGTGAGTCGCTGGAACAGCGCCTGGCCGAAGAGCTCCCCGATCCGTCGTTGCTCCGCGCACCGGGCGGCGACGGCATCGGTGACACGTCGGACAGCGACGGCGAGCCTCTGGACGACGAGGTCGGCGGCGACCGGTCGGGCCGGCTCGTGGCGCCGGACGAGGGAGCGCACGAGGAGGCCGAGAAGGACATGCTCGCGGAGGACGTCGGCATCGACGGCGGCGCGGCCTCGGCCGAGGAGGCCGCCGTGCACGTCGTCGGCGACGACACGCACGGAGATACCCGGCCGCCGGGTCAGTAGCGCAGTTCGGCTGCGACCCGGTCGTGGTCGGCGAGTGTGTCGTCGGCGACGAAGACGACCTCAGCTCCGGTGTCGAGGGCGAGCTCCACGAGCTCGTCGACGATGTCCTCACGCACGGTCTCGCCGCCGGGGTCCGGAGCTTCCTCCTCCCCGGGACCGACGGGTACCAGATGCCCCTCCTTCACCCGTACGGTCCGCCGGAAGTTCTCCTCGACGGCCAGCAGCGCCACGCGCCCCTCCCGTACCGACTCCCACACCTCGTCGAGGCCCGCGGCGAAGGTCCGCCTGCCCCGTGCGGCGTCGAGCCGCTCCGCGGCCCGCGCGGCGGTCCGTGCCCGGGACTCCCGCAGACTGGGCTCCAGCTCCCTGTACAGCTCGGGGCCCGGCCCGTTCACGAGCCCGCCGGTCTGGATCTTGCCCGCCGCGTGCCGGGTCGCGGTGCCCACCTCCTCCAGGAGACTCAGCGCGGGGGCGAGACCGACCACGTACAGCGGGCGGGGGGCCGCGGCGAGGACCGCGCCGAGCGCGCTGTCCACCTCCCGGAAGAACCGCCGGGTCTCCTCGTCCTGGAACGTGCTGGCCACGTCACCGATGCGTTCCTCGCGCTCCACATCGGTCTGCAGTTCGTCGGGGGCGGCCGGGAAACCGCTGCCGGTGTGCTCGCGCACCGTCTCCTGGGATCCGTGCCAGAGCGTGGCGCGGCCCGCGGCCAGCACGAGCACCCAGTAGGGGGTGGCACGGGCACGGGCGGCGACCAGGTTCCTGGTCAGATAGCTGTCACTGATCACCACGCGCTCCGGTACCTCGCGGGGCAGCACCCAGGTCTGGTAGTCGTCGGTGCTCGCGAAGATCACCAGGCCGTCCAGGGAGTACCGCAGATCGACCTCCGCGTGTGCCCGGTCGAGCTGGGCCCTGAGCCCGCTCCGCACCTCCCGCGACAGCGGCTCCCCGGCTTCGGTCAGAGCGTCGATCCGGTGTCCGGCCTCGGTCACGAGATTGCGCAGCCGCACCGCGTCCTGGGCGTTGTCCGGCTCCCGCCGGTGGGTCGGCATGCTCACGGACACCACCGGATGGGGCTGCTTCTTGCGCAGGCTCTGCAGGAGCGCAGGCGTCAGAGCGTTGGTTTCCATGACTCCCTTTCTGGTACTGGTCCTCCTTCACGATCCATCAGCCGCAGCACGGCTGCATCCGGACGCGGGCCGCCCGCATCCGTGATTAGCATGACGAATGGCGAAGGACGGACCCGTACTCGATGTGGTGACGGAATCCCTGTGCGAGCTCCACGACCGGCTCGGCGCGCTGCGCGACGGCGCGGTCGCCGGCTACATCCCGCAACTTGCGCTCGCGGACCCGGACACCTTCGGGCTCTCTCTGGTGAGCATGTACGGACACCGGTACGAGGCGGGCGACGCGGAACTGCCGTTCAGCATCCAGTCCGTGTCGAAGCCGTTCGTCTACGCCCTGGTCCTCTCGCTGCTGGGGCTGGACGAAGTGACCCGGTGGGTGGGCACGGAGCCGAGCGGCGAGGGGTTCAACGCGATCAGCCTGGAGCCGGACACGGGGCGGCCGGACAACGCGATGATCAATGCGGGGGCCATCGTCACTACGGCGCTGGTGCCCGGTGCCACCGGCGCGGAGCGGTTCGAACGCATCCTGGAGTGCCTGAGCCGTTTCGCGGGCCGCCGCCTGGACGTGGACGAGGCGGTGCACGCGTCGGAGGCCGAGACAGGTGACCGCAACCGCGCCCTGGCCTATCTGATGAGCAGCCTCGGGGCGCTGCCCGGCCCGCCTTCGGTCGTGGACACGTATTTCCGGCAGTGCGCGGTGCGGGTCACCACCGGCGATCTCGCGGTGATGGCATCGACGCTGGCCAACGCGGGCGTCAACCCGGTGACCGGCGAGACCGTGGTGTCCGAGACCGTCGCCTGTCAGGTGCTCGCGGTGATGGCGTCCTGCGGGATGTACGACGCGTCCGGTGCCTGGCTTCTGCGCGTGGGCCTGCCCGCGAAGAGCGGGGTGTCCGGCGGGCTGATCGCCGTGAGCCCGGCCCGGTTCGGAGTCGCAGTGCACAGCCCGCCCCTGGATGCCGCGGGTACCCCGGTGCGCGGCATCGAGGCGCTGCGGGAGCTGTCCGAGCGGTTCGGGCTCCACATGATGCGCCATCCCACACTGTCGGCGCCCACGATCACGGAGGCGGACCACGGGACGCGGACGGGGCTCGTCGCCGCGCAGGGGGCCCTGGACTTCACTGCGGCCGAGCGACTGCTGCACGGTCTCTCGGACGTGGTCCCGGAGTCCGGTGGCTGGGTCGTGCTGGACCTGCTCGATGTCACCAGCATCGAGCCCTCGGGCGCGTCGGTCCTGGCCTCCGCGCTCGCCCGTCTGGAGGCGGAGGGGCACCGGGTGGCCGTCGTGGTCGATCCGCGCGTGCCGACCGGGGCGCGGCTGACTCCCTGGCGGAGGTTCCCCTCCCGCGAGGAGGCCATCGCCTGGTGCGAGAGGGGGCGGTCCGCGGGGGGTCCGGCCGCCTCCGGTCCCGGGCCCGGCCGGTGACCCGGGTACTTCTCCGCGGTGCCGCGGGCCGGTCGTGACAGCGGCCAGGGGGAGGACCGGGCCGCGCAGCCGCGGACCGGGCCCCCTGCGGTGACTCAGTGCTGCCGGGCCTTCCCGGCAGCGGGTGCGGCGTTGCTGGTGGTGACCTGTACCTGGTCGACGACCAGTTGCTGCGGGAAAGCGGTGCTGCCGTCCGGGTCTCCGGGCCAGTACCCGCCGACGGCCAGGTTGAGGATCAGGAAGAAGGGCTTGTTGAACACCCACTGATTGCCGCCGACATCCGCGGGCGTACGAGTCTGGTAGACGGTGCCGTCCACGGACCACGTGATCGAGTCGGGTGCCCAGTCGACGGCGAAGGTGTGGAAGTCGTCGGAGAACGCCTGGCCGCCCGGGAGCGTGTAGCCGGCCCCGATGCCGGCGGAGCCGGAGTAGCCGGGACCATGGATGGTGCCGTGTACGGTCGACGGTTCGAAGCCGACGTTCTCCATCACGTCGATCTCACCGGAGTTGGGCCAGCCGACCTGTCCGATGTCGTCCCCCAGCATCCAGAAGGCGGGCCACATGCCCTGCCCCTTGGGGATCTTTATCCGCGCCTCGACATGGCCGTAGGCGGCCGAGAACTTGCCGGAAGTGTTCAGCCGTGCCGATGTGTACTCACAGGACCCGTACCAGCACTGGTAGTTGTTCGGGTTCTCCTTGCGTGCCGTGATGACCAGGTGGCCCTGACCGTCGAGAGCGGCATTGTCGCTGCCAGGCGTGTAGTACTCGCGTTCGTGGTTGTCGACATTGTCGCCGGTCTCCGTCTGCCACTTGCTGCCGTCGACGGCGGAGCCCGCCGGCCCGTCGAAGGTGTCGGAGAAGGTCGCCGCGGCCGTTTTCGCCGCCGGGCGGGCGGCGGAGGCGGGATCGGCGTTCGCGGTGGACGCGATGACGGGGGCGAGGAGCAGAGCGGACGCGGTGGCGACGAGGAGCCGCCGGGTCAGGCGTGGGGAGCCCATGGTTCTCCCTTCCGGTGCACCCAGGGGGTGCACTGAACGGGCATGTTTGACATGGATATGACAGACATGCGCAACGGGGTCGCCCGATGGGTGCGGCGACCGGGGTGGGGGGCGCGCTTCACTCCGAGATTTAAGAAGTGAACCTACCCACTGTCAAGACCTTGGTCTGTACCACTCTGCGGACTACCGAATTCATGCCTGAACGCATAGAGGCGAAGAGTGAGTTGTGTCCGCTTCATGCCTTCGGAAAGTGAACCAACCGCGTACGGCCAGCGGTTGACGGGCTGGTCCCGGCGCGCCCGGAATCCGCCGGGCGGCACCGACGTGGAGCTCCCGGCCGAGCCTCCGGAGGGCCGACGCCAACTCACCCGTGCTCCGCCAGGATTGGCTGAAGGGAGTGAAGCACGGGGCCCCTGTGGGGGCCGAGGCGCGGGAGCGGTACCCTGCGCGCGCACCGCCAAACGGGCGGCGCAGCAAGTGTGGAGGGTTTAGTGACCGTAACCAAGGGATCGTGGCGGCTCCGGGGGGCTTTCATAGCCGCGGCGGCGAGCGTGGTCGGCGTCGGTCTGTGTGCTGTCCCGGCTCAGGCGCACACACCGACGTGGACCGTTTCGTGCTCCGAGGTCAGCCTTGACCTCACTGCGTACAACGCCGGCGTCACCAACACGGTGACCGTCAGTGTGGACGGGAAGGAGCTCCTTCCCGCACAGAACTTCGGCTCGTCCTTCAGCAAGACGCTGCCGCTCGGCGAGCACACCAAGCCGCTCACCGTGCACCTCGTCGTGAAGGCCGGCGACGGGGAGCAGTTCTCGAAGGACGACACGCGGACGGCTCCCGTCTGCGCATCGTCCCCGTCGACGCCCGCCTCTCAGCCCCCGACCCAGGCCCCGAGCTCTGCGGCCCCTGCCCCGAGCAGTAAGCCGAGCTCCGCCCCCAGCAGCCCCGCGGCGGCAGCCCCCGCGCCGTCGCCGAGCGCCACTGCGCCGTCGGACCTCGCCGAGACCGGTTCTTCCAGCTCCACGCCCCTCATCGCGGGCGCGGCCGCTGTGGTCATCGTCGCCGGTGGCGGCATCATGTTCGCCGCGCGCAAGCGCCGCAGCAACCAGAGCTGACCCACCAGGGCTGCCGGCGCCTCCCGCAGGAGACGCCGGCAGTCCGGTGTGCGGAGGGCCCGTGTGAGGAAGCCCGGGATTCAGCGCACGCTCTCACGTCTTCCGGTAGTCGTACGCCTCGACGGCCGCGGCCTCCACCGCGTCCAGACCGCCCCCGGCCGAAGCGGTGACCATGGCGGCCACCGCGCCCTCCAGGAACGGGGCATCCACCAGCCGCGTGCCGTCCGGAAGTTCGTCCCCCTCGGCCAGGAGTGCCTTCACGGTCAGTACGGCACTGCCGAGGTCGACGAGGACCGCGACACCCGCGCCCCGGTCCACCGCCGCGGCTGCCGCCGAGATCAGCTCCGAGCTGGTGCCGAGCCCACCGTCCGGGGTGCCGCCCGCGGCGGCGACCGGAGCGGTCGTCGCTCCCCCCGCCAGGCCGGTCGCCAGTTCGGCGACGGCCGCCGCGACCGCCGCGCTGTGGGACACCAGGACGATTCCCACGAGGTCGCTCATGCGTCCGCCTCCGCCAGCGCGGCGAACAGCAGCGCCGACGACGTCGCCCCAGGATCCTGGTGCCCTACGCTGCGCTCACCGAGATAACTCGCCCGGCCCTTGCGGGCCAGTAGCGGTACGGTCGCCAGCGCCCCGGCCTCCGCGGCTTCCGCGGCCGAGGCGAAGGACTCCCCGAGCGCCTCGGCACCGGGAAGCAGAGCGTCCAGCATCGTCTTGTCACCCGCGGCGGCGCCGCCGAGCCTGCTCACCGCCTCGGTCCCGGCCTTCAGCGCCGCGGACAGCTGCTCCCTGGTGACGGAGGCCTCTTCCCCGAGCGCCTTCCCGGTGCGCCGCAGGAGCGTCCCGTACAGCGGCCCTGACGCGCCGCCGACGGTGGAGATGAGCTGCCGTCCGGCCAGTGTGAGGACCGCGCCCGGCGTCTGCGGCGCTGCCTTGTCGAGCGCGTCCTGCACGGCGGCGAATCCGCGCCGCAGGTTACTTCCGTGGTCGGCGTCGCCGATGGCCGAGTCCAGGTCGGTCAGCCGGTCCGCCTCCCTGTCGACGGCATCGGCCGTCCCGGCCATCCAGCGGCGGAAGAATTCGGCGTCGAGCACAGGTCCTCCTTGGTGAGTCGTTGCACGGGACGGGTCAGCAGCCCCAGCGCAGCGCGGCGGTCCGCACCGGAGCGTCCCACAGTCGCAGCAGTTCCTCGTCCACCTGGCAGAGCGTCACCGAGCAACCTGCCATGTCGAGTGAGGTCACATAGTTCCCCACGAGCGTACGGGCGACGGTCACGCCACGCTCGGCCAGTACACGCTGTACCTCGGCATTGAAGCCGTACAGCTCCAGCAGGGGAGTGGCCCCCGCACCGTTCACCAGCGCGAGCACCGGGAGGGTCGGCCGCAGATCCTCCAGGACGGCGTTCACCGCGTAGTCGGCGATTTCCCGGGAGGTCATCATCGCGCGCCGTTCACGTCCCGGCTCGCCGTGGATCCCGACACCCAACTCCAGCTCTCCGGGCGGCAGGTCGAAAGTGGGCCCGCCCTTGGCCGGGGTGCTGCAGGCACTCAGGGCGACGCCGAAGGACCGCGCGCTCCCGGTCACCTGCCTGGCCACGGCCTCGACCCGCTCCAGCGGTGCCCCTTCCTCGGCCGCGGCCCCCGCCAGCTTCTCGACGAAGAGCGTGGCCCCGGTACCACGCCTGCCTGCGGTGAAGGTGCTGTCGCTCACCGCCACGTCGTCGTTGACCAGGACCTTGGCGATCCGCACGCCCTCGTCCTCGGCGAGCTCCGCCGCCATGTCGAAGTTGAGTACGTCGCCCGTGTAGTTCTTCACGACGAACAGCACACCTTCACCGCTGTCGACGGCCGCCGCGGCCCGCACCATCTGGTCGGGGACCGGCGAGGTGAACACTTCGCCGGGGCAGGCGCCGGAGAGCATCCCGGGCCCGACGAATCCGCCGTGCAGCGGTTCGTGTCCGGACCCTCCTCCCGAGACGAGCCCGACCTTCCCGGCCACGGGCGCGTCGCGCCGTACGATCACGCGGTTCTCGACATCGACGGACAGGTCCGGGTGGGCGGCTGCCATTCCTCGCAGGGCGTCCGCGACCACGGTTTCCGGGACATTGATGAGCATGTTCACAGGTACCTCCGAGTGACGTTGGCGCTTCGGGCACTGGACTGTGTTTCGGCAGGTCAGGGCATATTCGGACTGTAGTTGAGCTTGCTGGTTCCAGGTGCTGTTCCATGGTTCCCGGCGGGGCGGAGGCCGACCGGACGCCGATTTCAGTGACGCTCCGGCAGGCTCGCCGGTCAGCCCCTGCGGGTGTGTTGCCGACGGTTCAGTATCGAACGGAGACATCCGAAGGTCACGCCTCACAGGCATGCGCAGGGGTGCGGCGTACGAAACCGCCCGGGGTCGTGTTCACTCCGGTGCGGCGCCGTGACGGCTGATCCCGCATATGGATGATCAGTCGCTCGCCTTCCTGGACCGGCTTCGGCCAGCGAGGTGTGGAATGCCCGTGTCGGCAGCGACGACGGGGCGGCAGGCTGTCCAGCGCGGACCGGGACGGGGGACACCGGCGGCGTCGTCGCCGTAGGACCCGACCGGGTCGACGGGGTTCAGCGGGAGGCGGCCGGCGGTTCGGCGAGGCTCAGTGTGCCGACCGCGGACACTCTCAGACCGGCCAGGCCGGTGGAGAACACCAGTAGGCGGCTGCGGCGGCGAGGCCCAGCCACACACGACGGGGCCGAGGGGCCGGGCATCGGACGGCGGTGCCCACCCGCTCACCGGTGACCCAGCGGGCGGTGCCTGCGGTGCGATCGGCGGGCGGTGCCTGCGCCGAGGGGCAGCGGCGCTCCTGCCCGACCCACGCGCGACAGCTGCCCGTCAGGCCCGGAAGGCTTCCGGATGGACCACGTACTGATCAGTTCGAAGTGAAGTCGCTTGCTGAACAGGCCAGTTGAGATGAGCGATGGCGCGATTGCCCGAGTTTCGGGTGATGTTGTGCCAGATGATGCGTAGGGACAGGGGGCCCCGCTGCCGCCTCCGCGCCCGTCGGAGTGCCGAACAGCCCCCGGATTCAAGCCAATTAAGGGTGTCGGTGACGTGCCCCGCCGATGCGGGCGGCCGACGCCGTCGGCGTTCGGGGGGCCGGAGTCCCTCTTCGCGCAGGTCAGGTCGAATGGCGACACGCGTCAAGCGCAGTGGCCCGGTGTACCCGGAAGAGCCACCGGTTACCGGCCACCGGCCATCGCGCCGGGGCGGCGCCACCACCACTTCCGCGTTCTCCCACCAGCAGGGACAACCTTTCGGACACGACGGGCAGCAGGTTGTCGCGAAGCACTGCGGTCAGTGTGCGTTGTCCGGAGGCTGCGGCGACAATTCGTAGCGTGGGAAAGCCAATGTCGCCCGACGCACGCCGAGCGCGGTGACACCGCAGGCCCCGCCCGTATGAGGGTTGCGCGGTCTACGATATTGCGGAGCGACCTCATGGGAAATCGCCAGTTCGCCGAGATGCTGATGCGCACGCGGTTGCGCTCCGGCATCACCCAAAAGCAACTCGCCGACCTGTCCACGGTCAGTTCGCGTGCCATACGGAACCTGGAGAAGGGCCATGTCAGCCACCCCCGCAGAGAGACCGTCCAGCTGCTGGCCGATGCGCTGCGGATAGAGGGGACCACCCGTCACCGGCTGCTGCAACTCGCCGTCGACGAAGACACCCAGAGACTTCGCACGGGATTCAGCCAGGGCGGTTCCTGCGCACCGGACTTCGGTTTGCCGGGGAACACCCGTGACCCTTTGCGCCGTTGGGGTCGGGGAATATCCGGAGCCGGCTGCGGAACGCCGCCCCCGGCTACTGCCGAACCGTCCTGGACACCACTGCCCGGCCCGCACGGAAGTGATGACATGCACGACCACGAGGAACAGAGCGACGGCCGAATGAGCTCGCAGAGGCCGGAGTACGAGTACAAGGCCGTGTCGCTGCCCGAGGGTGGGGCGCGCGCCGGAGTCATCGGTGTGCTCAACGAGGAGGGCAGTGACGGCTGGCGACTGGCGGCCGTCGACGGGGACACCGCCTATATGGAACGCCGTACGGACTGAGACCGCACGGGCCGGGAAAGCTGAGCGCCGCCGCACCGCCGCATGGCGGCAGCCGCACGGGTTCCGTACGGAGAGGGTGCGTACAGCGTCCTCCGCGGTGCACGATAACGACCCGGAAGTGGGCGGGTCCGCGCCTTTGTGCGCGGGCCCGCCCACCGCGTGTGCCGCCCGCGCGTTCACCCCCGCGCCTCCCCGTCCCGGACACCTGTTCAGAACCCGCACATTTCCGTTTCGGTTCCACGCCTCAGGGCTCGGGGTGCCGGTCAGATTCCGGCGGAAGATGCCGGAGTTGCCGCTTGCTTCCTCTAGCGTCGACCGGACGAACTTCTTCTCCTGAAACTCTGGAGAGCCTTCGAGAAGCAGGGAGCCGCGAGAATGTCAGCACCCGCGATCACGACCGGCACGGAGCTTCCGCCCGGACCGCGAGAACACCTCACATCGGACAGCACCCGTCGCATACTCCGCCTGCAGAATTCCTTTCTGCGGCACGCCCGGGATTTCCTGCGCGAAGCGGGCTTCATGGAACTCCTGCCGCCCATCATCGGCCCGGTGACCGACCCGGGAATTCGCGGTGCCAAGCAGGTCGACGTGGATTTCTACGGGCACCGCTACAAGCTGATGACGAGTGCGTTCGTCTACAAGCAGACCGCGCTGCTCGCACACGACCGGATCTTCTACGTCGCCCCGAACGTACGCATGGAGCCACTGGAGACCTGCTCCACGCAGCGTCACCTGGCCGAGTTCCACCAGCTCGACATCGAGATGGCGCACACCAGCCGCGAGGAGGTCATGGACCTCGCCGAGGGCATCATCGTCAGCGCCACACGCGCTCTGATCGCCGAGTCGCAGGACGACCTCGTCGCCCTGGGGCGCGACGTGGACGCGCTGCGGGCGATGGTGGCCGCCCCGTTCGAGCGGCTGCCGCACGCGGACGCCGTGACCCGGCTCATCGACGGCGGGCACGCCCAGAGCGCCGCCGCCGAGATCGACTGGGAGGGCGAGCGCATCCTGTCCGACGGCAGCGCCCGGCCGGTGTTCCTGACCGACTACCCCAAGGGCTCACGGGTCTTCCTGGAGCGCGAGGACAGCGAACGGCCCCGCATCCTGCGCACGTTCGACCTGCTCATGCCCGAGGGGTACGGCGAGGTCATCAGCGGTGGAGAGCGGGAGTCGGACTACCGGCGCCTGATCACCCGGATGCGTGAGACGGGGGAGAACCCGTCGAAGTACGGCTGGTACCTGGACGAGGTGAAGAAGGGGATTCCGCCGAGCGCCGGCTTCGGCCTGGGCATCCAGCGCTTCACGCGCTACCTCGTGGGTGCCGACTACGTGTGGCAGGCCACGGCCTTCCCCAAACTGCCCGGTATCGTCTCGCCCTGACCGAGGAGATGCTGACATGCCTCATGTCGCGCCCACGAACGGCTCCGCCGGGCAGCACCTGCCCGGCACCGGTACCGGCGGCCCGCCCGGCTCCCGCCCCGCTGCCCCCTACGCCCACGGCTCCCGCGTCACCGGCCCGTACGCCCCGAGCCCCCACGCCCCCCGCGGCTCCGTGCCGGAGCCGCGCACACCGGGCCGCGCCCCCGGGGACCTCGGTAGCTCGCCACGGAGCGCCATGGCCCCCGCCACCGGACTGCTGGGCACCGGCCCCCGCCGGCCGCCGCGCCCCGCCGGACCCACGACGGCGGCAATCGCCGCGGCCGGCCCCGTACCGTCGGCGCGGGGCGTGTGGCAGGCGCCGGCCCAGTCCGACGAACCGCCCCGGGTGCTGCTCCTCGACGGGGATCCCGTCTCCCGCCAGGTCTTCGGTGGCACGCTGAACGGGGACGATCAGGTGAGCCTCGTCGCCACCGGCGACAGCAGGCAGCCGCTCGCCGAATGGCCGCTGCACCGGGCCGACCTGACGATCCTGGTCTCCGGCCCGCTGGAGAACCACGTCCTGAAGGCACAGGACGTGGCGCGCCGCGGCGGCAGGGCACTCCTGGTGGGCGTCGACTGGACCAAGCACCGGCTTGACGCGGCCCTGTCGTCCGGAGTGTCGGGCTGCCTGAGCAAGGACTGGGCGCTGTGCCACCTGCCGCAGGCGGCCGCCGCCGCCGCGACCGGACACGTCGTCCTCTCGCCCGACCTGGTCGGACTGTGCGTCTCGATGCAGCCCGTGGACGCCGGGCGCGGTCTGGCACACCGCCTGCGCTGCCTGACCCGCCGGGAACGGGAAGTGCTGACCCTGCTGGCGGAGGGGATGTCCACCAGCGAGGTGTCGGACACCCTCGTGGTCTCGCAGGCCACCATCAAGAGCCATGTCTCCCACGCCCTGACCAAGCTGTGTGTACGCAACCGGCTCGAAGCCGTCCTGCTCATGCAGGCGGCCCTGGGCTGCGGTGTCCAGCACGGTGACTTCCGACCAGGAGAGATCTGAAGGGAGCAGCTCATGCCCGAATACGTTCTGGTGGGCTACAGCGCCGACCTGTTGCGCATCCTCGACGGCTTCCTGGCGCCGGACAGCGTCCTCGTCGTGGACGAACCGGAAGTGCTCGCCACGCGCGGAGCCCGGGACCGGACCAGCGAGATCGCGTGCTTCGCCGACGTGATTCCGGCACCGGTGCAGGACGGTGCCGCGCACCGGCTGCCCGACCTGGTCGCCCCTCCGCCGGGCACCCGCGCGGTGCTGCCGGGCAACGACTACGGAGTCGTGGCCGCGGCGGTCCTCGCGGACGCGTGGGGACTGCCCGGCGCGGGCACGGAGGCGGCCCGGGTGTTCCGGGACAAGCGCCGCCAGCGCCGACTCGCCGACGACGCGGGTATCCCGCAGCCCGCCTGGCGGGAGGTGGCCGATGCCGCGGAGGCTGCGCAGTTCGCCGCCGGATGCCCCCACGGCTTTGTCCTGAAGCCGGCCACCCTCCAGTCCAGCGAGGGTGTCCAGCTCCTCGACCCCGGCGCCGACATCGAGGCCGCCTGGCGGCACACCACCGCGCGCAACGCGACGGGCGGCACCATGCGCATCGATGCCGGGCCGCTCGCGTATCTGGCCGAACGCCGCCTCACCGGACCGGAGTTCAGTGCCGAGCTGCTGATGAGGGAGGGTGTACCGCTGTTCTTCAACGCCACCGCCAAGCGGCTCCTCGGCGGTGTGTACCCGGTGGAGATGGGGCACGTGGTCCCGGCGCCCGCCGGGGACGGCGTGGACACGGTGCTGCGCGAGAGCATGATGGCGCTCGCCCGAGCTGCCGGGTTCCGCACGGGAATCATGCACGGTGAGTGGATCGTCGAAGGCGGCGTGCCGCACCTGGTGGAGTGTGCGGCACGTCTGCCCGGCGACCAGATCCACCGGCTCATCGAACTCGCCTACGGATGGAGCCTGTTGGAGAACTGGTTCGTCGTCATGACCGGCGCGGCGCCCGCACGTGTACCCGAGGAGCCGGCCGGCGCCGCCATCCGCTTCCTGGACGCGCCGCACGGCCGGGTCACTTCGCTGACGGGTCTCGACGCGGCTCGCTCCGTCTCGGGGGTCTCGGACGTGAACGTGGCCGTGGACGTCGGATCGCTCGTCGAGCCGATCCGCAGCTCCTGGGAGCGCTCCGGTTTCGTGATCGCCACGGGCCCGGACGGCGAAGGCGCGGAAGCGGCTGCCCGTACGGCATCGGAACGTATCGTCATCACGACCCGCGGCGCGCCCCGGAGCGCCGCGCGGGACGTGATGGACGACGCCTGATTCGTTCTCGACGCACCGATGACCGATCAGGTGCCCCTGTCCGGCCAATGGGCGAGCCCATTGAGCCGCACGGGGGCACCTCTCCGTGCGGCGTCCGGTCGCTGGCCGCGGACCGCGGTTGCCGTGCGAGCCGGGCGCGGTCGGACGGGCTGCCACAGCTCGACCCGGTTGCCCTCGACGATCCATGACCCGGCCGAATCGACCGACACCCTCCGTGTCCTGGATGTCCTCGGACACGTCCGCTCCCTCGGTGCGCAGCTGCGCGAGCATCGCATCCAGTTCGCCCACCCGGAAGTTGAGGATGGTCTGCGGGGAGCGCGACCCGAAGTGGTCGGTCCCGGAGACCCGGACGTCGCGAACACCGGCTGCCCGACGCCACAAGCCGTGCTCGTCAGCGTCCAGGCCCAGACAGGCGCGGTACCGGGCGTTCGGCCTCCGGGCGCCACCCGCTTCGACCCAGATCAATCGCGGGGCAACTCGTACAGGCCGAAAGCGGCCACAACCCAGCGGCTTCCCGGCCGGGTTGTGGCCGCACATGTGCTCAGACCGCCTGTGTCCCCAGCTCCTGCGCCAGCTCCGCCACCGTCGGGTGGCGCAGCAGTGTGCGCAGGCGTACCTCCTGCGCGAACTCCGCCTTGATCCGCCCCAGTAGCCGCAGGGCCAGAATCGAATGGCCGCCCAGACTGAAGAAGTCGTCCTCGGCACCGACCCGTTCCAGGCCCAGCACGTCCGCGAACAGCGCGCACAGGCGCTCCTGCACGGGGCCGTCCGGGGCGCCGGAGGGCTCGGCCGTGCCCGCGTACACGGGTGCGGGCAGGGCTCGGCGGTCCAGCTTGCCGTTCGGGGTCGTGGGGAAACGGTCCACCGTCACGTACGCCACCGGCCGGAGGTGCTCGGGCAGCTCGGCCTCGGCCTGCGCGCGCAGCCCCAGTGCCCCGGGAGCCGTCCCGGCGCGCGGCAGCACGTAGGCGACGAGCCGCTGGTCACCGGGGCCTTCGGTGCGTACGAGGACGCGTACGCCGGCCACGTCCGGGTGGCGGGCGAGCGCAGCCTCCACCTCCGAGGGCTCGATACGGAAGCCTCGCAGTTTCAGCTGGTCGTCCCGCCGCCCCAGATACTCCACGGTGCCGTCGGCACGCCAGCGGGCCAGGTCCCCAGAGCGGTACACGCGCGACCCCGGCGGGCCGTAGGGGTCGGCCACAAAACGCTCGGCGGTGAGGCGGGCCGCGCCCAGGTAGCCGTGGGCCTCGCCCACCCCGCCGAGGTACACCTCGCCGACCATTCCCGGCGGCAGTACTCGCAGCTTGTCGTCCAGGACGTAGAAGTGCTTGTTGGCCACCGGACCGCCCAGCGGTACGGATCCGTCGAGGCAGTCCCGCAGCGTGACGGGCCGCCACACGGTCACCATCATGCATTCCAGCGGCGAGTAGGCATTGACCAGCCGCAGTGCGGGGCGGCGGCGCAGCAGCCGCTCCAGGTGCCGCGGGGAGGCGGCCTCGCCGCCGGTCAGCAGCAGCCGGACCGTGTCGAAGGCGGAAGGGTGCTCGTCGACCATGAAGTTGAGCAGGCTGGCGGAGAAGTGGGCGACTGTGACGCGGTGTTCGCCCATGAGGCGTACGGCGATCTCCGGCTCGGGTGTCCCGCCTGGCTGCAGGACGCAGGTGGCACCCGCGAACAGTGCGGACAACAGCTCGAAGGCGAAGGCGTCCCAGGACATCGGGGAGCACTGGAGGACGACGTCCGACCGGGTGACGCGGGCGAACTCCTGTCCCACCAGGCTGCCGACGACAGCCCGGTGCGACGCCACCACCCCCTTGGGCCTGCCCTGCGAGCCCGAGGTGAACAGCACACAGGCCGGGTCCTCGCCGTCGACCGCCACTCCCGGGTCCGTGTCCGGGAGACCGTGCAGGAGCGCCGGATCGTCGGTCCGTACCGTGTACGGGCCGACCGGGTCCGAAGCCGTGTCCGGCAGCGGGCGGTCGCTCACCACGATCCGGCAGCCGGTCGCCCGGACGCACTCGGCGGTCCGGGCGTCGGGGAACGCCGGGTCCAGCATCACGTGGCCGGCACCGGACTTGAGCGCGGCGAGCAGTGCGACGACCAGCTGCGGGCCGCGCTCAAGGCGTACGCCCACCCAGTCGCCCCTGCCGGTGCCGAGGCCGATCAGGTGGTGGGCCAGCCGGTTGGCGCGCCGGTCCAGTTCGCCGTACGAGACCCGCTCGTCGTCGAAGACGAGGGCCGTGGCCTCCGGGTCGCGCGCCACCTGGCCGGAGAACACGGTGTGTACGCACGCAGCTCGGGGGAGCGGGAAGCGGGCCCCCCGTCCCGCGGCCAGCATCCGGTCCCGCAGCCCGGGGTCGCACGGTGCCACGTCTCCGGGCCGGGTCGCCGGGTCCTCCGAGAAGACGTCGAGGACCCGTACCAGGTCGGCGGCGAGCGCACGGGCCAGTGCCTCGGGGACGCGGGCCGCGTCGTGGTGCAGCCGTACCTCCAGGCGCTCGCCGGGCGTCACCACCACCGTCACCGGGTAGTGGGCCGTCTCGGCGCAGCTGATCCCGCCGGCCCGGAGTCCGGCGAACTCCCCGGCACCGAGCGGCCCTTCGGGGGATGCGTCCACGGTCACCGTGGTGTCCAGGAGGGGTCCTGCGGCCCCTGCGGCCCGAGCGATGTCGCCCAGGCCCAGATGGTCGTGCGGATGCAGGGCCAGCCGGCGGGCGTGCACATCGGCCAGCAGGGCGGCCAGGCTCGCGCTCGCACCCGTCCGCACCCGGACCGGCACCGTGTTGACCAGCATGCCCACCATGTCCTGAACGCCGTCGAGTTCCGCCGGACGGCCGCTGAGGACAGAGCCGAACACGACGTCGTCGCCCCCGGTCTGCCGCGCGAGCACCAGCGCCCACGCGGCCTGCACCGCGGTGTTGAGCGTCACGCCCTGATCCCGTATCCGGGCGGTCAGAATGGCGGTCCGCGGTGCGGGCACCGTCTCGACCGCGGTCGACCAGCGGGGTGCCGCGCCGCCCGAGCCCGGGGCCAGCACGGTCGGTGCGGCGTCGGCCAGCTCATCCCGCCAGGCCTGTTCGGCTGCGGCGCGGTCACGGCCGGCGAGCCAGCCGAGGAATCGCCGGTAGGGCACCGCGGGAGCCAGGTCCTCGTTCGCGTACCCGGCGAGAATCTCGCGCAGCAGTACGCGGGCGCTCCAGCCGTCCAGTACGCAGTGGTGCGCGGTGACCGCGAGACGGTGCCGCTCGACGTCCTCGCGGACCAGGTCGAACCGGAGGAGCGGACCGCCCTGAACTCCGACCCCGTCGGTGCGCGCGGCGCGCAGCACCGCGCTGCCGTCGTAGGGGCCCGCCACCGACCAGTTCGGTTCGGTGTCGTGCGGAACGACCTGCACGGGTTGTCCGTTGGCGCGGTGGTGGATGCGGGCCCGCAGGTTGGGGTGGCGCACCAGCGCCCGGTGTACCGCCGCGCGCAGCCGTTCCGCGTCCAGGGGTCCGCGCAGCGGCACGGTGTACTGCGCGACGTACACGCCTTGCTGCCCGTCCTGCGCCAGGGTGTGGAACAGCAGGCCCTCCTGCAGCGGGGTGAGGGGGAGTATCTCGTCGATGACGGGGGCGGACATGGGGCCTCCACTTCGGGACGGTCGGGACAGCGGTCAGCCGCGCGACAACTGCGCCGCCAGGGACTCGTACTCACGCGGGTCCAGGTCGGGCAGCAGCTCCGGCTCCGTATCCGGGCCGGGCGTGGTCCCGGGGGCTGCCGCGGAGGCCAGTTCGGCCAGTGAGGCGGCGCCGACGACATCGGCCACGGTGATCCCGATGCCGCGAGCGACGGCCCGGTTCACCAGACGCATGGCCGCCATGCTGTCGCCGCCGAGACCGATGAAGGAGTGGCCCGGCGCCGCATCTCCGGCGGTCAGCCCCAACACCTCCTCGGTGGCCGCGCACAGCCAGGCCTCCGGAGCTCCATCGGCCGGTCGCGCGGCCGGTGCCGGGGAGCCCGGCCGGGGAGCCGGGCCGGGCCGGGGCGGCTCGGGCAGCGCGGCCCGGTCGAGCTTGCCGTTGCCGGTCAGCGGGACCCGATCGAGAACGGCCCACGCGGTGGGCACCATCGTCTCCGGCAGTGAACCGCGCAGGTGCTCGCCCAGCGCCTGCCCGTCGGGCGCGGGCCTGCCCGGCGCGGGCACCACGAAGCAGGCCAGCCAGCGATCGCCGTCCGGCGGCCCGGCACACACCACTGCCGCCTGCGCGACGGCCGGATGCGCGGACAGCACCGTCTCGATCTCGCCGAGTTCGATGCGCCGGCCGCGGAACTTCACCTGGCCGTCCGCCCGGCCGATGAACTCCAGCACGCCGTCGTTCCGCCGCCGTGCCAGGTCCCCTGTGCGGTACAGCCGGGAGCCCGGAGGCCCCAGGGGACTGGCCACGAACCGCTCAGCGGTCAGTCCCGGCCGGGCGAGATAGCCCTCGGCGAGCTGCACGCCGGACAGGTACAGCTCGCCCGTCACGCCCGGAGGCAGCGGGTCGAGCCGCTCGTCCAGGACGTGCGCGCCGGTGTCGCTCACCGGACGGCCGATCGGCACACTGTCCGGATCCGCGCCCGGACGGCAGTGCCAGGCCGTGGCAGCCACCGTCACCTCGGTGGGCCCGTACAGGTTGTGCAACTCGGCGTCCAGCAGGCGCAGGCAGCGATCGCGCAGGGACACCGGCAGCGCCTCGCCGATGCAGACGATCCGGCGCAGTGAGCGGCAGCGGTCGGTGACCTGTGCGTCCAGGAAGAGCCGCAGCATGGAGGGTACGAACTGCACCGTGGTCACGCCCCGGCGCGCGATGAGCGCGGCCAGCCCGTGCGGTTCCCGCTCGAGACCCGGCGGCGCGACGACGAGCGCGGCGCCGCAGATCAGCGGCCAGAAGTACTCGTAAGTGGAGACGTCGAAACCGACCGGGGTCTTGACCAGTACCCGGTCGTCGGCGTTCAGGGGCACTGCTCGCTGCATCCACCGCAGATGGCTGACGATGGCCTCCTGGCGCACCACGACGCCCTTGGGGCGTCCGGTGGACCCGGAGGTGTAGATGACGTAGGCGGGGTCCTCGGCGCGGGCCCGTCGCACCGGCCCCTCCCCGGTGTCCGCGGACGCCGGGGGCACGGGCAGCGCGGTGAGTACCCGGTCCGGGGCGGCCTCGTCGAGGATCAGCTCGGTGCGGCGCTGCGGGGTGTCCGCGTCGAGCGGCAGGTAGGCCGCGCCCGCACTCTCCACGCCGAGCAGGGCGACCACCAGATCGGGGGAGCGGTCCATGCGCACCGCCACCACGCTGCCCGGCCCGATGCCGTCGCGGCGCAGCGCGTCGGCGACCTCCTGCACCCGGCGGGCCAGCGCCGCGTAGTCGAGGGTGACCCGGTCCGCGATCACGGCTGTGGCGTGCGGTGTGCGTTCCGCCTGCGCGGCGAAGAGGCCGGCGAGGGTCGTCACCGCGCTCACCGTGCCCGGGAGGGCGCCGGTTCGCCCGCACGGTCCGCGACCACCGCGAAGTGGCGGTCCACGAACTCCAGGCAGGCCGCCCGGTCGCGCTCCGTCAGCGCCACCCGCCAGCCGTCCGGGACGGCGAGCGGCGCGGGCCACAGCGAATAGCGCTCCTGGTCGTTGGCGAGCACCAGGTAGGGGGCCGAGTCATCCTCGAACGGATGCGTCATGGGACACCTCTTCTTCCTTGTGTATGGCCGGCAGCGGACCGACGTCGTCCCTGTTCACCGTGGCCGTGTCGTACTTACCGAGGGCGCTGATGAGCATGCGCACCTCAAGGTCGAGACAGGCCGCCAGGCGCAGCAGGCCCCGCTCGGGATCCTCGTCGGCGGCGACGAGGGCTGCCCGGCCCAGGCCCACCGCGCGGGCTCCCAGGGCCAGGCACTTCACCGCCCGAGTCCCTTCCCACACGCGCCCGCCCGCCAGCAGGCAGCCGGGCCCCTGCCCGGTCGCCAGCAGGCAGTCGAACAGCGGGAGGCCCACATGGTCCAGGAAGCAGCCGGGCGCCCAGCCTGTGCCGCCCTCGGCTCCGTCCACCGTGACGCTGTCCGCGCCGGCCTCCCAGGCCACGCGCGCGGCGGCGCCGACGTCCCGGCCGGGGTGGAGCTTCACCCACACCCGGGCCCGGGGGTAGTTGTTCCGCATCAGATTGATCTGCTGGCGCAGGATCTCCTCGGTGTACGTGCCGGGGCTGGAGGCGCGCAGCGTCCGGCCGTCATCCGGCATCGGCAGGAGCGCGTACTGCTCCGCGACCGCCGCCGCGGCGGCATCGTCCAGCAGCGTCATCCCGCCCAGGCCCGGCTTCGCGCCCTGCCCGGTCTTGAGCTCGAAGGCCAGCCGGCCCTCCTCCAGGAACGGCTGGGCCGCCGGATCGCTGTAGACCAGGTTCCACACCTCGGCGTCGGCGTCCTCGGTGCTCTGCTGCACCACGATCCCGCCGTGCCGCCCGTCGCCTTCCTCCCCGTACGCCTCGATCCGCGCCAGCAGCGCCTTCGCGGGCTGGTCGCCTAGGCGTCCGTAGCCGATGACCGGCACCACGTTCTCGCCGACCACCAGGGGGATCCCCAGCCGGCCCGCCTGCTTGCCGAGCGAGGTGCCCAGGTCGCCGCGGGCGGCGGCGGTCGACCCGAACGCCGAGACGTAGAAGGGCAGTCGGGACGGGAAGCCACCGATGGTGGTCTCCAGGTTCACGTCCGAGGGCATCGGTTCGCACCCCAGGTCGATCAGCTTCTCCAGGCGCTGCTCCATGAACACCGGCGGGAGCAGCCGCAGCCGCTCCAGCGGGTCGTCGCGCGCCGGTCCCGCCCAGCCGCTGCCGTAGAGCGTGGAGCCGTAGCCGTCCAGTGGCGGAAAGGCCGCCTCAATACCCGTGCGTGCGCGCTCACGCACGGCGGCTTCCGGAAATCCTGGCGCGCGCAGCATGCCGCTCATGCGGGCCTCCCCTAATGGAATATGAGATCCCGTCGTATCGGGTGGCACCAACCTAGACCCAGGCTGTGCGACACCCGGAACTTCCGGTCGGAACTTCCGCTGGAAATCGCATATTTAACTCCCGAGGTGGTCTTTCTCCCCTGCGGGTGGAAGGAGTTGGACGCGGGAATGATTGACCGGAACTCTGCGCCGTGGGTCCATGAGGGCATCTGGAACGCCGCGAAAGGGGCTACCGATGGAAGAACGTCGAGTTTCAATTTTCGACACCACTCTGAGGGATGGCGAACAGGCGCCGCGCAATTCGATGACCCCGCAGCAGAAACTGGAACTCGCGCTGCGGATCGAGGCACTCGGGGTGGACGTCGTCGAGGCCGGGTTCCCCGCCTCGTCGCCGGCGGAGGCCGAAGCGACCCGCCTCATCTCCCGCAACCTCACCAGCGCCTGGTTCACCACCTTCTGCCGAACCGTGCGCACCGACATCGACTGCGCCGTGGCCGCGGGCGGCACCCGCCGGCACGAGGTGCAGATACTCGCCACATCGAGCGAACTGCACCTGGAGCGCAAGCGCCGCATCTCCGCCAGGGAGTCGATCGACGAGATCGTCAACTCCGTGGAGCACGCCCGGAAGCTGGGCGTGCCCCGCGTCTCGCTCGCCCTCGAGGACGCGTCGCGCGGCTCCGACAGCCTGCTGCGCGCCCAGATCGAGGCGGGTACGGACGCGGGCATCACCTGCGTCGTGGCGGCCGACACCTCGGGCTGCATGACGCCGCAGGAGTACGGCGGGATGATAGGCAAGGTGCGCTCGTGGGCACCGCCGCACGTGAGCGTGTTCACCCACTGCCACGAGGACTTCGGGCTCTCCACCGCCAACAGCCTGGCCGGGCTGCAGGCGGGGGCCGACGGCGTCCAGACGACGCTGGGCGGCATCGGGGAGCGCGCCGGCAACGCGGCCATGGAGGAACTGGTCGCGCTCCTCACGTACAAGCGCGCCTCCCTGGGCCTGTACACCGACATCGACACCAGGGCCATGTACGCCGCCTACACCGCGCTGCGCCACATCATCAAGCTCGACCAGCCGCGCAACAAGGCGGTCTTCGGGGCGTACGCCTTCGGCAGCGCCGCCGGGATCCACCAGGCAGGGATCCTGCGGGACCCGTCCACCTACGAGTTCGTGGAGCCCGAGCGCTTCGGCCGTGAGCGCTCCATGCTCATCGCCCGCCACTCGGGCCGAGCCGTGCTGCGGCACCTGCTCGACACGATGGGCGTGCACATCGACGACGAACGGATGGAGGCGTTGTACCGCCGGCACATCAGCGAGCGCACCGGGGGCGACTGCGAGGACATCTCCGTGCTGCGCAGGAGGCTCGCCGACGAACTGCTCACCGTCGGGGCGGGCCGCTGAGGCGGGCCTTCGTCACCGCGGGCACGGGCGGTGGGAAGCGGACGACACAGTCCGCTTCCCACCGCCCTCGTCGTGCCCGTGCCAGGCTCGCGGGGCCTACGGAGCACCAGGCCCGCGGGGAGAGTCGTGCAGGAGACTCAACGGACGGCGCGGAACAGCGGGTCGCCGGGGGCGCGGTGGCCCGGCGGCTCGCTGCATCGCTGGATCGCCGTCCGGAACCCTCCGGGGCGCGGCAGCGTACGGGCAACGGCAACGGCAACGGCAACGGCAACGGCAATGGCAACCGCAACGGCAGTGAACGCGCACGGGTGAGGGCGGCCCGCCTGTGTGGGCGGGCCGCCCGGTCGCACCGCGCGATGGCCGTCAGTCGTCGATCAGGCCCTCCACCCCGTTCTTCCAGCGGCCGGAGTAGCGGTCGGCCGCCGCACGGTCCCGGAAGGCGTACGTCTTCAGCAGCCAGCGCGTGGCCGCCCGCTCCGCGTCGAGGATCTCGATGCGGTCCCTGCTGTGCAGACCGTCCTGGTTGGCGAACAGCAGCAGATCCCCGTCGCGCAGCCGGTGGCGTTGCTTCTCGGCGACCACCAGAGCGTTCTTGAGTCCCAGCAGCGCGTCCTTGGCCTGGCCCGGCGCCTCGGGGACCACCGACGTCGTCGTCTCCAGGTAGCGGATCGAGTGGTCGCCCTCCAGGATCGGGTGTGCGCCGGACGAGTGCTGGCTGCTGTTGGTGTCCCGTGAGAAGACGTCGAAGGACGTCGTGAAGTAGGGCCGGCGCAGGATCCGCTGGTCCTGTTCCGACAGGTTGCGGAGCAGTTCGCGGCCGCTGACGAAGGTCGTGTAGATGACCTCGTCCTGCGGGCAGCGCATGCCGAGCAGGGCGATGTGGTCGGCACGCGCCCAGTGCGCGGTGCGGTCGTTGTGAAAGGGCAGTTCGCTGTCGCTGAACCCCGTCTTCATGCCGCTGTACTTGTTGATCGCGATGACGTCGGTGAAGAAGTCACCGTTGTTGCGGCTGCCGTACGCCATCAGCGGAGTGTCGGTCAGCCGGGCGACCAGCGCCAGGAACGCCTCCCCGACGAAGGTCGTCTTCTTGCGGTACTTGTCCGCCACCGGATCGTCGAGGTCGAGTTCGGGCACATTCGGGTCGACGGGGCAGTTCCGTATCACGTGTGCTTCGCTGCGCCCGCTCCTGCGGTCCTGCCGGATACGCGAGCACACGTCCACCAGGAATGGCGGAGGGGTCACCCGGGCCACGCCTGCGACGAATTCCTCATGGTCCCGGTACGGATTGTGCGGTACGGCCCCGAGCGCGGCGAGGAGTTCGTCGTGCTGGGGCGGCGTGAGTACGTGAATGGGTTCCATTCCGCCATCGTCCGCCCGCTTTCCGCGCGAATCATCGATCGAGTGGCCGAGTGGACTCCACCCGGGGGCGAGTGAGTTCATCACGGCTGTCGATTCCGGGGCCGCGCTCCAGGTGTTTCGATGAGCCGCAGGAAGCGATCACGTACCCCCTGCGCCGGACGCGTCGGGCGGGAACGCGCCGGACGAAGAGATCACGGATGCGGAGGTATCCGCCGTGGCACCACAGACACTGGCCGCGAAGGTGTGGCGCGAGCATGTCGTGCGCCGTACCGGGGCCGGGAACGACCTCCTCTACATCGACCTCCACCTATTGCACGAGGTGAACACCCCGCAGGCCTTCGCCGGGCTGCGGGCCGCGGGCCGCACGGTCCGCAGGCCCGACCTGACCGTGGGCACCGAGGACCACACCACTCCCACGATCGCGGTCGACCGGGCCGACCCCGACGCCGCGCGCCGCCACCAGCGCCGCCTCATGGCGCGCAACTGCGCGGAGTTCCGGATCCCGCTGCACCGGCTCGGCACCGCATCGCAGGGCATCGTGCACGTCATCGGGCCCGAACTCGGCCTGGTGAGGCCGGGGATGACCGCCGTGTGCTGCGACTCGCACACCACTACCCTCGGCGCGTTCGGCGCCCTGGCCCTCGGAATCGGCACCAGCCAGGTGGAGCACGTCCTGGCCACTCAGACCCTGCCGCTGGCCAGGCCCCGGGACATGGCCGTGACGGTGACCGGCACCCTGCCCGCGGGCAGCACCGCCAAGGATCTCGCCCTCGCGGTGATCAACCGGGTGGGTACGGGCGGCGCCCAGGGCCACATCGTGGAGTTCCGCGGCCCCGCGGTGCGGGCGCTGTCCATGGAGGGGCGGATGACGCTGTGCAACATGGCCGTCGAAATGAGCGCACGGGCCGGCCTCGTCGCCCCCGACGACGCCACGCGCGACTACCTGGCACGCACCGCGCCGCGCGACGCCGGACGCTACGACGGCCTGGCGCTGCACGGCGACGACGGCGCGGCCTTCGACCGAGAGATCGAGATCGACGGCACACGCGTGCTGCCCCGCGTGTCGTGGGGCACCAACCCGGCCCAGAGCGTCCCGATGGACGGCCGGGTGCCCGACCCGCGCGACCTGGCCGACGAGGCCGAGGCCACCGCCGCCCGCCGGGCCCTGGACTACATGGACCTCGTCCCCGGAACCGCCGTGCGGGACATCGCGGTCGACACCGTGTTCATCGGCTCCTGCACCAACAGCCGCATCGAGGACCTGCGGGCCGCGGCCGACGTCCTGGACGGCCACCGGGTCCGGGTCGGCACTGTCATCGTGCCCGGCTCCGCCCGCGTGCGTGAGGCGGCTGTTGCCGAGGGCCTGGACCGGATCTTCGCCCGCGCGGGGGCCGACTTCCGCGCGGCACCGGGCTGTTCCATGTGCGTCGGCCTGGGGGAGGACCGGCTCGGCGCCGGGGTGAGGTCCGCCTCCACCACCAACCGCAACTTCGAGGGCCGCCAGGGTACCGGGTCCCGTACCCACCTGGTCTCGCCGGCCGTCGCCGCGGCCACGGCTGTACGCGGCCGGATCGCGGGGCCCGACGACCTGTCAGAGGCGTGAGCGGCGCCCACTCCCGGCACCATCCCACCACCGCACCGACGAGGAGAGGAGACGGCCGTGACCGTGTCCCCGGCCACCCAGTCCCCGGCGCCCGCGTCCGACCCGCGCCGGCCCGCCACCGGCCACGCCGGAACGGCGGTACCGCTGCGCATCCGCGACGTGGACACCGACCAGATCATCCCCGCGCGGTTCTGTACGAACACCGAACGGACCGGCTTCGCCCGGGGCCTGTTCGCCGACCGGCGGGCCGAGCCCGGTTTCGTCCTGGACGACCCCCGCCACCGCGGCGCCACCGTGCTCGTCGCCGCCGAGAACTTCGGCACCGGCTCCTCGCGTGAAGCCGCCGTCTGGGCGCTCGCCGACCACGGGATCCGCGCCGTCCTGTCGCCCCGCTTCGGTGACATCTTCCGCGCCAACGCCTGGCTCAACGGCCTGTACGCCGTCCCCGTGCCCCAGAGCTTCGTGGACGCCGTATGGCACGCCGTCGACGAGGACCCAGCCACCGAGGTCCGGATCGACGTGAACGACCTCACGGTCACCGCGGCCGGGCTCGTCCAGCCCTTCGACCTCGACGCCGACACCCAGAACCGGCTGCTGCGCGGCCAGGACGCCATCGGCGCCACCCTGCACCACGAGGACGACGTCCGCGCGTACGAGGAGCGCAGGACCCCCACCCCGACGACCGCGGTGCGCTTCCCGGCCCCCGGTCCCCGCGGCGCCCGGCGCCGCCGTCCCGCCCAGGAGGCGACCGTGTCACCCACCCTGTCACCCGAGGACGCCGTGCACACGATGTACCGCCGTATCGACGAGGGCGACTTCGCCGGCTTCGCCGAGCTGTTCGACGAGCACGCCGTCTACCACCGGCCCGGCAGCCCGACCCTGGCGGGCCGCGACGCCATCGAGTCGTACTACCGCGAAGGACGCACCGTCGCCGACGGCTCCCACACCCTGACCCGGGTGCTCCTGAGTGACGGTGCCGTCGCCGTCGACGGCACCTTCAGCGGCCACCTCACCAACGGCCGCGAGCAGGCCCACCGTTTCGCGGAGATCTTCGAGTTCGCACCCGGGGGGCTCATCGCCCGCCGCGACTCCTTCCTGTTCGTCTGCAACTTCTGAGCGCCACCCGTCCGCGGCTGCCACACCAACGAGCACGTGAGGACACCCACATGACCGTCAGCACCGCCGCACCCGCCACCGTGAGTGGTGAGGCAGGCATCTTGAAGGCAGAGATCGGCGGCTTCACGCCGCACATGGTGACCCTGCAGTGGACCGAGGACGACGGCTGGACCCAGCCCCTGCTCGGCCCGCACCAGAACCTGTCCGTGTCACCGGCGAGCGCCGCGCTGCACTACGGCCAGTCGATCATCGAGGGCCTCAAGGCGCACCGTCAGTCCGACGGCTCCTTCGCCGTCTTCCGGCCCTTCGACCACGCCCGCCGCTTCCGCAGCTCCGCCCGCCGCCTGTCGATGCCGGAGCTGCCGGAGGAACTCTTCGTCGGCTCCCTGGAGCGGCTGGTCGAGGCCAACCGCGAGGTCGTGCCCGACCGGCCTGGACACAGCCTGTACCTGCGGCCGTTCATGTTCGCGTCGGAGGCCAACGTGGTGCCGCGCCCCGCCCGCGCGTACACCGTGGTCTTCATTTCCTTCCTCATGGGCAGCTACCTCGGCGAGGACGCGGACGCCGTGACCGCGTGGGTCTGCCGCGACTTTCCCCGCGCCTTCCCCGGCGGCACCGGAAGCGCGAAGACCCCCGGCAACTACGCCCCCACCATGCCCGCCCAGCTCGCCGCGGGGCGGGCCGGTGCCCAGCAGGTGGTCTGGCTGGACGCGAGGGAGGGCCGCTGGGTGGAGGAGATGGGCAGCGCCAACCTGTTCTTCGTACGAGGCCACGGCGCCGACCGTACCGTCGTCACCCCGCCGCTGAGCGGCACCTTCCTGCCCGGCATCACGCGCGACTCGGTCATCGCCGTCGCCGCTGAGCTGGGCCACCGGGTCGTGCAGGAGCCCGTCGCGATCGACCAGTGGCGCGCCGACTGCGAGTCGGGCCTGATCACCGAGACCTTCGGCTGCGGCACCGCCGCCGTCGTGACCGCCGTCGGCGGCGTCCGCGACGGCGACGAGGAATGGCACGTCGGCGACGGCACCCCCGGCCCCGTCACCCGGGCCGTCCGCGAGCGCCTGCGCGCCCACCACCACGGACTGGTCCCCGACGTCCACGACTGGCGGCACCCCGTGGCGGAGGGACGGCAGGGATGACCACGACGACCACACCCCTGCTCCCCACCCGCGTCGACGCCGACCGGCTGCTGTCGAACCTTGAACGGCTGCGCGCCATCGGCGCCACCCCCGAGGGCGGCGTCACGCGCCGCGCGTTCAGCCGGGAGGACGTCAAGGGCCAGGAGTTCGTGGCCGGCCTCATGCGTGAAGCCGGCCTCGACGTGCGCGTCGACGCCGCCGCCAATCTGGTCGGCACCCGGCAGGGACGCGGCGGGACAGGGGCGCCCCTGGTCCTCGGCTCGCACCTGGACACCGTGCCCGGCGGCGGAGCCTACGACGGCGCGTACGGAGTGCTCGCGGCCGTCGAGGTCGCCCACACCCTGCACGAGAGCGGCACGGTGCTCGACCGTCCGCTGTGCGTGATGGCGTTCAGCAACGAGGAGGGCACCACCGGCACCCCCGCCATGTTCGGCTCCCGTGCGGTCGCGGGCTGTCTGGAACCGGGCGAGCTGGATCTGGTGGTCACCGGGCAGGACCGCGCCCTGGCCCAGGTCCTGGACGCGGCGGGAGGCGACAGCAGGTGCGTCGACGACGTGCGCCGTGCACCCGGCTCCGTCGCCGCCTACCTCGAACTGCACATCGAGCAGGGCCCGGTGCTCATCGGCTCCGGCACCGACATCGGGATCGTGGAGGGCATCTCGGGCCGCCTCACCGCCGAGGTCACCGTCCAGGGGCAGGCCAACCACGCGGGCACCACCCCCATGGCGGACCGACACGACGCGCTGCTCGCCGCCGCGCGCCTCACCGTCGCCGTCCCCTCGCTCACCGGCCCCGGCGGCGTCGTACGCGTCGCGACCGTCGGTGACTGCCAGGTCTCGCCCGGAGCCTGGAACGTCGTCCCCGGCCGGGCCCGCGTGATCGTCGACCTGCGCGACATGTCCGAGGACAACCTGCGGGCGGGACTCGACCGGCTGCGGGCCATGGGGCAGGAAGCGGGGAGCGCGACCGGCACCACCGTCGACGTCAC
The DNA here is from genome assembly GCF_045161865.1 of Streptomyces sp. NBC_00859. NCBI lineage: Bacteria > Bacillati > Actinomycetota > Actinomycetes > Kitasatosporales > Streptomycetaceae > Streptomyces > Streptomyces sp. NBC_00859. Next base: position 7,328,514 of record NZ_CP108826.1, read on the forward strand.
CGAGGTCCAGCGGGTGAGCCCCACCCCCTGCGACCCCGGCCGGCGCGCCACCGTGCGCCGGGTGGCCGACGCTCTCGGCCTGTCCAGCGTCACCCTGCCCAGCGGCGCCGGCCACGACGCCCAGTGGATGGCCCGAGTCGCCCCGACCGGCATGATCTTCGTGCCGAGCGAGGACGGCGCGAGCCACGTCCCCTACGAACACACCGCGCCCGCCGATCTCGTCCGCGGCGCGGGCGTGCTGCTCGGCTGCACCCTCCTGGAGGGAATGACGACATGACAACCGCCACCCGCGTGCCTGCCCTCCCGATCCAACGGGGTATGTGGCTCGCCTCCCAGCTCGACCCGATCGGCTCCGAGTTCACCGTGTCCTGCGCGCTGCGCCTGACCGGCCCGCTGGACCCCGCGGCGCTGAGCCAGGCGCTGCGCGACGTGACCGGCCAACAGCCCCTGCTGCGATCGCGGTTCGCCCGCTACGGCCAGAGCGGCCTGTCCCTGGTCGTCGACCCGGGCCTGGCGGCCGCGCCGGCACAGACCGACCTCACCGCCCTGCCCCCGGCGCGAGCGGAGACCACCGCCCGCGACCTCGTCGCCGAGGCCGCCCGTGTCCCCTTCGACCTGGAGCGAGGCCCACTGCTGCGCGCCATGCTGCTGCGCCTGGCACCCGATGACCACGTCGTCGCCCTGCATCTGCACCACGCCGTGTGCGACGGCGACTCCGTGCAGCTCCTGTACGACGCCTGGAGCCGCGCCTACACGCGGCGCACCGCCCCGGACGGCCCCCACGATCCCGCCCTCGAGGAGCGCCACGCGCACGACGACACCCCGGACTACCACCGGCACGCCACCCTCTCCGAGGCAGAACGCGCGGAGGGGCTCGCCTACTGGAGCCGCCACCTCGACGGCGCGACCCCGCTTGCCCTGCCGCTGACCGGACACCCCGGGCGCACAGGACGGGACGGCGCCGGCCACAGCTTCCCCGTTCCGCCCGCCCTGCTGCGGCGCGTCGACGCCTTCGCCCGTGAAGCCCGCACCACCCGCTACAGCGTGCTGCTGACCGCGTTCTGCGCCCTCCTCGGGCGCCTGTGCCGCACCGAGGAGGTCACCGTCGGCACCACGGCTTCGACCCGCCTCGACGAGGACGCCCAGCACGTGATCGGCCCGCTGTTCAACACCCTCGCGCTGCACACCGCGACCCCCGGCGGCACTGCCTTCCGCGACGCCGTCGCCACGGTGACCGACACCGTCCTGGACGCCTTCGAGCACGTACGGGTGCCGTTCGAGGACGTCCTCGACACCGTGCGCACCGCCGCCTCCTCCGGGCTGCGCAACCCGCTGTTCAACGTCTTCTTCGAACTCGACCACGCCACTGCCCCCGCCCTGCGCCTGCCGGGCTGCGCGACGGCGCCCTTCCGCTTCCCCGACCACGCACCCAAGACCGACCTCATGCTCGCCCTGAGGCCCGAAGGCGAAGGACTCACCGGCGAGTTCACCTATCGCACCACCGCCTGCGACGACGCGGGCATCCGCGCCGTCGCCGACGGGTTCACCGCCCTGCTCGACGCCGCCCTCCACGCGCCCGGCACCGCGCTGAACGACCTGCCCGTGATGTCGCCGGCCCGTCGCGACGACGCCCTCCAGGCGTTCGCCGACGGCGGCCGCACGGCCTTCGCCGACACCTGCGTGCACCGCCTCTTCGAACAGCAGGCGCGGCGCACCCCCGGCGCCGTAGCGGTTCGTGAGCTGGGCGGTGGCGGGCGGACGCTGAGCTACGAGGAGCTGAACGGGCGGGCCAACCGGCTGGCCCGCCACCTGCGCGCCCAGGGCGTCGCCCCGCACGACCGGGTCGCGCTGCTGCTGCGCCGCTCACCGGACCTCGTAGTGGCCTGCCTGGCCGCGTGGAAGGCCGGAGCCGCGTATGTGCCCCTGGACCCCGCTTTCCCCGACGCCCGCCTGGAGTTCGTCACCGAGGACAGCGGGGCGTGCCTGGTCGTCACCGAGTCCGGGCTTGCCGGACGGGCTGCCGCTCTCGGCGTCGACGTCGTCGTGCTCGATGAGGCAGGGTCCGCCGTCGCCGCTCACCCCGGCACCGACCTGCCCGACGGACCGGGCCCGGACGCGCTCGCCTACGTCATCCACACCTCCGGATCGACCGGCAAGCCCAAGGGCGTCCTCGTGGAGCATCGCGGGCTCGCGAACTTCCTGGACTGGTGCGTGCGCCGCTACGCCGCCGAAGGCGACGGCGGGGCACCACTGTTCTCTTCCATGGCCTTCGACATGGTGGTGCCCGACCTCTACACCCCGCTGCTCATGGGCCAGGCCGTGGCACTCGCCCCCGACGGCCTGCCACCGGACCGCCTGGGGGAGGTGCTGGCCTCGGGAGCCCCGTACAGCTTCATCAAACTCACCCCCGGCCACCTGGAACTGCTCACTGCCCAGCTCGCCCCCGACCAGGCACGCGACCTGGCCCGGCTGCTCGTCGTCGGGGCCGACGCCTTCCCGCCGGCGGCCCTGGCCGCCTGGCGTGTGCTCGCCCCCGACCTGCCCCTGGTGAACGAGTACGGGCCGACCGAGGCGACCGTCGCCAACAGCGTGTACGAGATCCCGTCCCAAGCGGCCCCCGGCACGTGCGAGAGCGACGAGCCCGCCACGCTGCCCATCGGCAGGCCCATCCCCAACACCACCCTGTACGTCCTCGACGACGACCGCCGGCCCGTACCCCCCGGCGTCATCGGCGAAATCCACATCGGCGGCACCTGTGTGGCCCGCGGCTACGCCAACCGGCCGGAGACCACCGCCGAACGGTTCGTCGACGACCCGTTCGGCCCGCCCGGTGCCCGGCTCTACCGCACCGGCGACCTGGGCCGCTGGCTGCCGGACGGGCAGGCGGAGTTCTGCGGCAGGTCCGACCACCAGGTCAAGATCAACGGCTACCGTGTCGAACCCGGTGAGGTCGAGGCGGCCCTGGGGGCCGTCCCCGGCGTACGCCAGGCCCTCGTGGTCACCTCCGACACCCCCTCCGGAACTCCCGCCCTGGTCGCCCATGTCGTACCCGAGCCCGGTACCGCGTTCGACGCCGCCGCCCTGCGCGCGGAACTCGCCCACATCCTGCCCGCACACCTGGTGCCCGCCCAGGTCCTCGAACTCGCCCGCGTCCCGCTCAACGGCAACGGCAAGGTCGACCGGTCGGCGCTCCCGCGGCCCGAGTGGGGCACCGGCTCCCCGGCAGCGCTGCGCGGCCCGCGCACCCCCACCGAGGAAGCGGTCACCCAGGCATGGGCCGAGGTCCTCGGCCTGGCCCCCGAGGCCTTCGGACCCGACGACAACTTCTTCGGGCTCGGCGGCAACTCCCTGCTCGTCCTGACCGTCGTGGCCCGGTTGCGCGGCCTGCTCGGCGCCGAACTCACCTTCGCCCGATTCCTTCAGGACCCCACCGTCGCCGGGGTCGCCGCAGCCGTCAGTGACGAGGACCGCCCGGCCGGCGGGCACAGCCTGTCCCAGCTCGCCCCCGACGGCGACGGCACGCCCACCGTGTTCGTCCATCCGCTGGGCGGAACCGTTTTCTGCTACCGCCACCTGGTCGAGATACTCAGCGGCGAGGCCCCCCTGTACGGACTCACCCTGGGTGCCCTGCGCGGTGAGGACTCCGACGGCGACGACCGGCTTGAGGACACCGCCGCCCGCTACGCCGCCGAGATCCGCGACGCCGTGTCCGGACCGGTCAACATCGTCGGCTGGTCGGCGGGCGGTGTCACCGCCTTCGAGACCGCCCGCCGGCTGCGTGCGCTGGGCGGCCAGGTCGCCCAGCTGGTCCTTCTCGATCCCAGCCCGCCGCAGGAGAACACCCGCTGGCGCGGATACGTACGCCAACTGCGCCGCATCCGCTCCCGGCTGGGGCTCGCCGGGGACGAGGAGCGGGAGGAGGAGTTCCAGGCCGTCCTGCGCGGCGACCTGTTCCAGGCCATGGGCATCGACCCGGCCACCTGCCGCGACTACTCCCTCTTCCCCCAGGACGTGCTGCACATCTGGCAGCGCCAGCTGGAGACCCTCGGCGGCTACGAAGTCGGCCACTACGACGGCCCGATGACGGTCCTCACCTCACAGGAGCGCGACGGGGACGACCAGATCCTGCTCGTGGCCAAGTGGCAGGAGCACGCCGGCGGACCCGTCAAGCACATACAGGTGGCCGGCGACCACCTCGGCATGATGCGGCTGCCCGCCGCCGCCTCCTCGGCCGCGGCACTGCGGGAACTGATCGCCGGGGACGGGAGGGCACAACATGACCGTGCACGCTGACGCCGAACAGATCATCGGCGAGTTCTACTCCGAGTTCCCCTACCCCTGGCACGCCACCCGGCTCACCGCACCCGACGACCCCACCCTCCACCCGGCGCTCCTGGCCCAGGAACTGGGCGACTTCACCCACCGGCGCGTGCCGCGCGACGCGCGGATCTGGGTGCCCGGCTGCGGAGTCAACCAGGCCCTCATCGTCGCCCTGCGCTTCCCGGACGCCGAGGTCGTCGGCAGTGATGTCTCCACGGACTCCCTCGACCTGTGCCGGACCGCCGGCGACCAGCTCGGCGCGCGCAACCTGACCCTGCGCGAGGAGGGCATCACCGACGCCGGGTACCGCGAAGAGTTCGACTACGTCGTGTGCACCGGGGTGATCCACCACCACCCCGACCCCGGACTGCTCCTGGACCGGCTCGCCACGGCCCTCAAGCCCTCCGGCGTGCTGGAGCTGATGGTGTACAACACCTACCACCGGCGCGAGATCACCGCGTTCCAAGGGGCCATGCGGCTGCTCGGCCGCGAACAGGACCTGTGGTTCGCCCGCCGGGTCGCCGGCACCCTCACCCGTGACAGCGAACTGACCCGTCAGCTGCGAGCGGACCTCGGCGAGCCGGAGGAGCAGTTCGCCGACAGCTGGCTCAACCCCTGCGAGCGCAACTTCACCGTCCGTACCCTCCACGAGACGGCCCGCGCGGCCGGTCTCGCCCTGGAGGCACCCTGTGCGAGCCAGCTGGCCACCGGACTCGACCTGTACGACTGGCGGGTGCCCTGCACGGACGACCAACTGCGCCGTCGGAGCGAGGCGTTGGACGACGTGACGCGCTGGCAGGTCACCCAGGCGCTCAGCGTCGACCGAAGCCCCCTGCTGTGGTTCTACCTGCGCCGCACGGACAACCCGCTCCCCGCGCTGTGCGAGGCCGATCGCGACGAGGCGTTCCTCGATGCCGTACTCGCCCCCGTGACCGCGAGCGAGCGGGTATGGGTGATGGGCCGCTCCGGCGGCTACCGGCCACTGGACGCGCCGCAGCCCCTGGTCACCGGCCCGCCCCCGGCGGCGCCCTGGCTGGCGGGGGAGGCTGACGGCACGCGCCCGCTGCGCGAGCTCTTCGCGGCCCGGGGCGGCGTACCTGCCCGCGACGAGCTGCGTGACCTGCGTATCCGGCTCACCACACCGTCCTTCCCGCACCTCAGGGCGGTGACCCAGGGCGGGTGAGACGAACGGAAGGGGTGGGGTCCCGCACCGGAAACGGCGCGGGACCCCACCCCTGTGCGCTCTCGGGCCGGTGGCGCTCAGGCGGGCACCATCCGCGCCGTGGGCGCCGGGCGGGGCAGCCCCAGCATGTCCAGCGCCGCATCCGTGCCGTCCGCGACCCGGACGATGGAGCGCTCGCGGGCCGTGAAGAAGCCTTCTTCCTCCATCCGGTCGAGCATCGATATCAGCGGCTGGAAGAATTCCCGCACGTTGACCAGCACGACCGGCTTTTGGTGATAGCCCAGCTGGTTCCAGGTTGCCACCTCCATCAGTTCGTCCAGAGTGCCGAATCCGCCGGGCAGCACCAGAAATGCGTCCGAGAGCCGGTATATCAGGGCCTTGCGCTCGTGCATGCTGGGCACCACGAAGATCTCACCGCAGGCCTCGACGGCCCGCTCCCGCTCGTGCAGGGCGTGTGGAATCACCCCGGTCACCTTCGCGCCGGCCCGGTGCGCGGCCTGCGACACGGCGCCCATGACGCCTGAACCGCCCGCTCCGTACACCAGGTCGGCGCCTCGCCGCCCGAGCGCGTCGCCGAGCGCGGTGGCGGACTCCACGTAGAGCGGGGTCCGGCCGCCACGTGATCCGCACAGCACGCCGACGCGGCGCGCGCCTGAGGGTGGAAGAGCCATATCGAAATCCTTTCCTCGTGAGGTTCGACGGATCTTTTCCGGCAGGCTAGACAATTCACGTGGGTATTTGGGCAGGCCGGAATGGATTTCCACCGCGGGAGGAAGAACGAGGAGGAGTGGGGAGCCGTGAAAGGAGGAGCAGCGAATCCCGCACCCCATTTCCAGCAAGTGAAATAAATATTTCGAAACTCCTCGCATTCCTCTCCGGCCAGGGAGTTCTCCCTCGCGTTCCTCCAGGAATGGCCTGATCCAACGCCTCATGACCCGTCACGGCCTTGCGGAGTCGATGGACCCGAGCGCAGTATTGAAAGATGTCTTTCACGTCACGAGCGAACCCCGGAACCGGCCCCGGCCGGGTGCCGATCACCGACGTGCGCGTCCTCGGCGCCTTCGCCCACCCCCTGCGCCTGCGCCTGCTCCACCACCTGATGCGCACGGGGCCGGCCACCGCGAGCCGATGCGCCGAGGTGACGGGTGACTCGGCCTCCAACTGCAGCTACCACCTGCGCCTGCTCCACCGATACGGACTCGTCGAGCGGGCCGAGGCCGAGGAGGGTGCGGACGCGCGCGACCGGCCCTGGCGGGCCGTGGCCACCGGCTTCGACTTCCTTCCGGACGGCGACGCACCCGAGACGCTGGCCGCCCACTCCGCGGTCGTCGGCGCCGAACTGGGCGAACTCACCCGGCTGGCCAGGTCCTTCCTCGCGGGCTTCGGCTCCCTGGACGAACCCTGGCAGCGCGCAGCGGTGTTCGACTCCTACGCGCTCACCCTCACCCCGGACGAGCTGGTCCACCTCACCTCGGTCATCGACCTGCTGGTGCGGCCGTACATCATCGCCCATCGGGAACAGGTGCCGCCCGAGGCGTCCGAGATCAGCTTCAGCGTCCAGGCGTTCCGCCGCCCCAAGGAGCTCAGTTGATGAGGACATCCCGTAAACAGAAGCCCCCCGACAGCACCGGCACCGCCCGCAACTCGCCGATACACCACCAGCGTTTCCGGGCACTCTGGGCGGCCGGACTCATCGACGACACGATCGACTGGATGCTCGTCACCGCCATCCCGATCTTCGTCTACCGCATGACCGGCTCGGCCATGACGACCTCTCTCGCCTTCCTCATCGAACTCGCTCCCGGCGTCCTGGTCAGCCCCCTCGCCGGAGTCGCCGCCGACCGCCTGGACCGCAGGAAACTGCTTCTCGGCTGTACGTTGCTCCACGCGGCCCTGGTCACCCTGCTGCTCCTCGTCTCCTCCGGTGACCAGCTCTGGCTCGTCTACCTGGTGATCGCCGGGCGCGCGGTCTGCGCACAGTTCGTCCTCACCTCCAAGAACGCCCTGCTGCCGGACCTGGTCGACCCCGGACAGAGCGCGGCGGCCAGCAACCTTGTCGTCCTGAACTCCAATCTCGGCCGTCTGGGTGGCAGCCTGCTCGGCGGCATCGTGGTGGCCGGAGGGCTCCGGCCGGTCGCCGCGGCCTCGGTCGTCGGCCTGCTCCTGGCGGCCGCGGTCGTCAGCCGCATCCGCCGGCCCGAGAGCACCGGGACCGTACCCGCAGAGCCGGTACCGCCACCGGCCGAGGCCGCCGAACCGGACACATCAGGCCTGGCCCAGGTCTTCCGGCACTGGCGGGAGGGCGTCGCGGTCATCCTGGACGACCGCCGACTGCGCTTCTCGTTCCTCTCCGCGATCCTCTGCGCCATCGGACAGGGCCTGTTCGTGGTCCTGTTCGTCGTCTTCGTCGCCAAGACGCTGCACGGCAGCGATGCCCAGATCGGTCTGCTGCGCAGCGTCCAGGGCATCGGCGGCATCGCGGGCGGCCTGGTACTGGGCGCCCTGGGCACCCGTGTGCACCCCAAACCGCTCATCACCTGGGGTGCCCTCGGCTTCTCGGCCCTGGCCCTGCTGATCTGGAACGCACCCGCCACCACCGCGTTCGGCGTCTACATCGGCCTGTTCGCCGTGGTCGGCCTGCCCGGAGGCATCTACTACGCGGGCGTCCTCGGCATGGTCCAGCAACGCGTCCCACCCGGACACCTGGGCCGGGCACTCGGCTCCTTCTACGCGGCGTTCAACGGTGCCCAGGCCATCGGCATGGCCATCGCGGGCCTGCTCGCCGACCGCCTGGGCCCTGTCCCGCTGCTCAACGCCCAAGCGCTCCTCTACCTGGCAGCCGGTCTCATCACCCTGCTGGTGCTGGGTACCCGCAACGCCCCGGAAATCCAGACAGCGGAGACCCCGCACCCACCCCCGACTCCCAGCACCGACCCGAAGCCTGCGACCACCTCACGCTGACCGGCGCGCCTCTGCCCGCTCCCGAAGTCCGACAAGCTCTGCGGGGGCGGGCCAGGCACGCACGCACCGTCACGCACGCACCGCCAGGCATGCGCACACGGCGGACGGGGACGCTGCGCCGCGCGTACGGAGTTGGGCGCGATCGAGGCGGCCCGGGTGGGTCGACGGCCCGCGGCTCTCGCAGGGGAAGGCTCGCGCCTCAGAGCGGGTTCAAGCCTGCCAGCACGGCACGTTCGACGGGCGAGGGCGCCGGGCCGTGCAGGTTGAGCAGGTCCGTCGGTTCCAGCGGCGGCTGGGCGAGGAATCGCGGGGTGTCTCCACCGTGCTTCTGTGCGGCGTGGATCAGAAACGGGTGGCATAGATATACGTCCCCGGCCTCCCCGGTGGCGGCCACCTCGCGACGGTGCGCGGAGAGAGGGACGGCCTCCGCGCACAACGGGAACCACGGCCGCCCCTCCTCTCCTGCTGGAGCGAGCAGCGGTGGCAGGTCGAGGTGCGAGCCGACCCGGATACGGGTCGGCGCGTCGTCGGGGCCGACGTCGGAGAAGAGGAAGAGCATCAGCAGCGCCCGCCCGCGCGAGCGCAGATTCACCCGGTAATCGCCCGTTTCCGCGGTCCAGCCCGCGTCCAGGTGCCAGCCGTCATCACCGGGGTCCTTCTCACTCGGGAACCGGAGCGGGAAGGTGCCCAGCCCGAGCGGAGCGCGCCAGCGCCCCGCACCCACCAACTGGTCGTATACCGCGTGCAGTTCGGAAGTATTGGCCGCCTCACGGAAGGCCGGTGTGGCCATGCTGCCGATCCGTACGACCGGCTCGATCCAGCTCCCGGGGTCGTCGGCGGAGTAACCGCTCGCCTCCCACAACTGCGTGCGGCACCCCTCGGCAGTACCCCTGGGGACTGCCCCCGGGACCCGGACGAATCCGTCCGTGATGAAGGAATCGATCTCGGCGTCGGACAACATCGGTATCCCCTGCGGGTTCGGCTCGTCGGTCACCCGGCAGCTTCATCGACCCCTCGCGCGAGGGCAACTCGGTTTCCTGGTGTCAGGCGGTCCGTCGAGACACTCGATGGTGATCGACCGGACACATCCGTATGACCGGCCTGCCGCATGTCGCCTGGACGCCCGCCGAAGCGGTCCTCCCCCCGGGGGCGAGTCCGTCGACTCGGCGCGCCAGCCGTCCATCGCCGACGCCTGGCGGATCTCACCGCATGCAACGCGCGTCGGCCATTCGTCGCGTGGCGGTCCGCCTCGCGCTGCGGCGGAGCGACGAGTGACGGGGCCTGCTCTTCGGCGCCGCGCTCAAAGGAGGGGGAGTTCACGAGTGGGTCTGAGCATGGGTGTTACGAGCCGCTCAAGATCGCTTCCCGTGGCCCTGGTGATCGTTTCCCAGTACTTGGCAGGGATCGGGATGTGTGACGCGGTTATGTGTGAGGGCTCAGGCTTGCTTGTGGGTGCTACCGGGCTGATGCGATCGGTGTTTCTCCGTGCTGCGCCTGCTGGACGCGTTTGACGACCATGGCGGTGATCGATGCGAGTCTGCCTGACGGGATGAACGTCCCTTGCTTCCAGGTGTACTCGATCTTTCCGATCACGGCCCCCTGCCGGACGTTGATCCCATGGCCGGTCCAGTCCGAGGCTCCGTTGGGATCGTCGATGTCGAACCCGTCGATCTCGTCTCCGGGAGGGTTTTCGCCCACTTCATCGGGTGTTCCCTCGCCTTTGAACAGGGCTGCCGCTGTCTTGATGTCGGGAAAGGAGATCAGTCGGATGACCAGTTCCTGGTCATCCAGGTTGGTGAACCCTGCAGCTCCGGCGAAGTCCGCTTTGGCGCACCACTCATCCGGCCACCCCTCTGACTGACAGTAGATGGGATCGGTGGTGTCCCAGGTCTTCCTGATTCGCTCCTCTGAGACGTCCTCCGGCACATTGAACTGATTGGGAAGCGCGGCTTTCAGCGCTTCCTCCTCCAAGGGCGCCGACTGCGGAGTGCTGGGCTTGCCGGAATCGGCTTCGGGCGCTCCCGCGCTTTCGCTTTCAGAGGTGCAGCCGGCGCTCAGCGCGACAGCCAAGGTGACGGCGGCGAGTGTTGTGATGGTCCGAGCGCCCGTCTGTCCGGCGGTGATCATTCTGCTCCTGCGTCCAGTCACTGTGTTGTCGTGATCGCTTCACGATAGATGTCTGCGGACGTCTGCGCTCACGACTTGCACATGGCCGTGCCCCGCATGGTGCCTACCGTCCTCTTGGGCTGCGTCCCGGGCGGAAGTGGTCTGTCTATGCCGAGTGGTGGGCTCAAGGAGTGCAGAGTTGTCGGTTGCAGGTTTCATGTGCGGCACTCCGTGCATCTCTGGCATGACGTGCCAGTCGAGCGTAGGTTCCTTCCATGTCTTCCTCGATGCACAGCGCCGTGATGGCAGCGCTGGCCCTGGTCCTCGCGGTAGCCGCGGTGGTTGCGTGCCGGCCGGCCGCACGGAGAACGGGCCGACCGGTCGGCATCACGCTCGCAGCGTTGCTCGCGGTGGCGGTGTGTCTGGGGATCACGCTGCCCGATCAGATCGTCGCCGGGACCGCCGGGCGTCTCGGGGCGTGCATGACCGGCGACTCGGTCCGAACCCTCACGGGCGGCTTCGCGCACAACGCCGTCAACGTAGTGCTGTGGGTGCCCATGGGGCTGCTGGGCACGCTGGCCTGCCGGCGGCCAGTGGTCGTGGCGCTCGCCGGGTCGGCGGCGTGGGTGGTGGTCGAACTGCTCCAGACGCTCGACCCCGTACGGTCCTGCCAGCCCCTCGACTGGGCGAACAACACCCTGGGCGTCGCCGTCGGTGCGCTGCTGGGGTGGCTGATCGGCCGTGCGCGCGGGCCCCGGCCGACCGGGCGGATCGGCGCGAATTAGGGGTCCTTGCACTATGAGCGTCCGGCGAGGTCGCGTGGGCAGGCGCCTTGCGCCACGCGTGGTCGGCGCACGCGACCCGGGCGGGCATAGCGCAAGGCCCCCTCAGGGCCGCCCCGGCCGGGTCCGCCGTCCCGCTGAAGTGCACTACCGTCCCGGCTGGTTGCCGCACTCAGCGTCGCCGGCAGGCCCGGTGATGGTGTGCCGTTCCTGGCTGCTGTGTGCAACAGGCTGTGTGTAACAGGAGTGTCTTAGGAATTCGCTGAGCGGAACGGTTCACCGGGCGAGGCGGGTTCTGATGATCAGAAACGCTCGCTGGTACCGGCCCGTAAGGACCGGTCGGCGCTGCCCACCGATACTGAGGAAGAAACGATGCGCGTTCACAAGCTCACCTTCGCAGCCCTCGCCGTTGCGGCCGGTCTCTCACTGACGGCCTGCCAGAACGATGACGCCGGCGCGGGACAGAGCGACTCGTCGTCGGCGTCCGGCGCCCCCTCCGGGTCCAGCGCGTCTTCCTCGGGCAGCGGTTCGGGCTCGGACAGTTCGGATCAGGGCGGCGGGAAGGAGTCCGCCGGATCGGGCTCGAACGGGAAGAATGCCGCTGCCGGGACGGGCTCCGACGCGGCAGGCAGGGCTGCCAAGTGCCGCACCGATGATCTGGCGATCACGGCTAAGGACAACACCATCGGCGGTGACACCGACGCCACCGTCGTGGTGGAGCTGACGAACCACAGCGGCCGGGACTGCGCGATCTCCGGGTACGCGGGCGTCGATCTGAAGACCACCTCTGGGCCGCTGTCCGCGAAGCGCACTGGTCAGGAGGGCAGTCCGGGCATCCTCAAGAACGGCAGGGCGATCGACTTCCCGATCACCTACCCGTTCAACAAGTCGGGCGGATCCGGTATCCGCGTCACGGGGCTTGTGGTGACCCCGCCCGACGAGACGAAGTCGGTCACCCTTTCCTGGCCGGGCGCCCGCACGCTGCCCATCACGGACGGTTCCGGCTCTCCCGTGAAGATCGGCCCGATCGGAAGCGCCGGTCAGGGAGGCTGATCTGTCCCTGTCTCTGTCTCTGTCCCTGTTCCGTTCCGCGGAGGGCTTGTCAGGGCGACGTCGTGGATGCCGCTGGGCGTCGCTCGGCCCAGCTCACGTTCGGGAACTCGCCGGTATCGTCCCGCACCGGTTCACCTCCCGGCTCCCATTCACGGCCGTTGTTCTTGAACGGGTCGGCCAGTTCCTGCTTCTTCGTGCCCGCGCTGATCACCAGGTCCCACCGGACTGGTGGTCGCGTGCCCCTCGTTGAGGTAGTGGAACCGTGCGTCCCGCAACCGACGACAACGCCGCAGGGAGCGGGTCTCCCCACTCGAACGAAGTGGAGAGCTCGGGGGAGTGCCGGACCCCGGGCCCGCGCCATGATCCGCCGCACCGGCGCTAACGGTCCCGCATGATCGCGATGACGGTGTCGGCATCGCCGAAGACCACGCGTTCGTCCTTGTCGGGATTGACCCGGACCCCGAACCGGGGGCCGGTGCCCGATCCCGCGTGGAGCCGGTAGCCGATGACGGACCGGTCGCAGCGGCGGCCGGAGGCCACGACGTCGGCGAACGCGACTTCGGGGCCCAGAGGTACGTAGTCGGCGGCCGGACCGAGGTGGATCCTGTTGCCGCCGGCGGTGAACAGCTCCTCGAACAGGGCAGCGGTACGGGGGTTTTCGCTGATCTGCGTCATCAGGAGGCTGATGAGCCGGCCGCTGACGACGAAATCGGCACCCGGGCTCATGGGAGCGATCAGCCGGTTGCGGTCGTCGGACAGTTCGGCGACCACGTGCAGTGACCGCCCTGCCGCCTGCTCGGCGGCCCGCAGATGCAGCAAGGTCTCCAGGACGTGGTAGTCGGAGTCCGCGGTACTGACGCTCCCCGCCGCGTCCGAGCCCAGCACGATCACACTGTCGTACGCCAGGACGTGCAGGTCGTGCGGGGCCCACGGTCCGCCGGGCACCAGATCGAGGCGCGAATCCGGCCCCACGTACCGGGCGAGCTGATCGATGATCAGCGGGGCCCTGCGGTTCCACCCCATGAGCAGCATCCTCGCCGACCCGGTCTCGCGCGGTGCGGGCACGACGATCACGTTCTCGTCGAACGGGAACGGTTCGTCCGAGACGATCGCGGTGGTGTCGTCCTCCGTGATCAGGACGATGCGGTCCCCCGCGGTGATCACTGTGGAAGCGGGCGGGTTGAGCGCGGGCCGTCCGTCGGGGCGCAGCAGACCGACCACGCAGGAGCGCGCGTACGACAGCAGTGCCTCGCCGTAGGTCCGGCCGGTGAGCGCGGGCTCCTGGACGGTGTGGAACTCGCTGCCCGCGAATTCCAGTAACTCCTGGTGCACGAGGGACAGTCCGGGCTGCCGCGAGCACTGGGCGAGGAGGCGGGCGGTGATGGCGTCGATGTCCAGGACCCGGCCGCCAGGACCCGCCGCGAGCACCGCGGCCGTGTGATGGCAGGGTTCGCGCACGGCGGCGACGACGGTGGTTGAGGCGGCGTCGCCGAGGACGGTACCGAGCGCAAGCAGCGTCCTTACCACCGTCCGGTCGCCCTCGTGGTCGCCCGGCGACAGGACGATGACCGCGGCCGCCGTGTGCGGGCTGACCCGGGCCAGGACGGCGGGGTCGGTGGGCGATCCGCTGCGGCAGACCACCCGTGTGGTCCCGGTGGCGCCCACCTTCGTGGTGATCTCCTCCTCCATCTGCACCTTGTCACGCGGGGCCAGCAGCGCCACGGTGGCTCTGCGCCGATGGGCGTTGGCCGTCACCAACTCGGAGATCACCGGGAACACCTGGTCCGACCAGCCGAGGACCACGGTGTGCCGCTGCTCCACGATCGTCGAGCGCCCGAGCCGCAGTTCAAGGATTTTGTCGTTCATGCCGGTGGTGATCACGCTGACGAGCGTGGAGACGAACAGCAGACTCACCAGGGCGAGCAGCACGGACAGCACGACGAACGACGGGGCCCCGACCGCACCCCCGATCCGCAGTGTGGCGCCGACCGTGGTCCACACCGCCGCCGCCTGTCCCGCGAGCGTGACGGGCACAGGCCTGCCGACCAGCACCTGGGCCACGCTCGCCGGAATGACGACGGCCAGACAGGCGAGGGTCAGACAGGCCACCAGGGTGAGGGTGCTGCGGGCCAGGAAGTTGTCGAACCAGTACCGCAGACGGGTACGGATCCGTGCTTCTGTACGTCCGCGCATTCACCCGCCCCCCCGTCCAGCCCTGTGCGACGGATCGTTCCTACCCTTGCCGCGGCGCGCCGCCACCACCGTGACCCGAAAGGATGCGAACCGCGCAATGCGGCCGAGGCGCACCCGTCGGCGTGCTACAGCCTGTGTGGGGCGGATCATGAGACGTGTCCGGCTTGGTGACGTGTTCATGGGGCGGAGGAGACCTTACGAACACCGTGCTGAACGGGGACGGGTTGGACCCAGGGGGCATGGCGGATTGGTGATCTGTCCTGGTCCGTCAGTTGATGCCGAAGGTTTTCAGGGGACGGCGGCAGGCGCGGCCGGTGCGTCGTAGGGCCGCGGCGATGGTGGTGTCGGGCGTCCTGGCGGAGCGTGCTGATGGCGAGGTGGGGCAGACTGGCCGTGGTGCGCGGCGCCTCGGTGCGGGTTCTTGGTTCTGAAGCCGAGCGCGCAGTCCGGCTGAGCCTCTCCGCGCCCCTCTCCCGACCGTCCCCGGAGGGCTGCGGATCCGCTTGCCCGATCGACGTCGGGGACTCACCTGGCGGCTGGCACAGGGGTGGCGCACGTGCTGTCAGGGCGTGATGGTGATGACCGCCCGGTCGGTCGCCGCCGCGGTGACGGAGACCGTGAAGAGCTTGGTCGACGTGTTGTAGGCGACGGCGCCGACGCTGCCGGTGGTGGCGGTGGCGGTCGGCTTGCGGGGTGCGTAGCCGTGCAGGGTCACCGGCCCCTCCCCGACGGCGAAGGCGACCGTGGCGTGCACGCTGCCGTCGTCACTGAGGTGCGGGATGCGCTTGTCGCCGTGCGGGACGAACTTCCCCGCGTCGCCCAGGAAGGCGATACCGGAGACGCCCACCGGGGCGATGACCCAGTACGTGCCGTTCCCGACGGTGGCGTGCACACTGCCGCCCGCGCCGACCAGCCTGCCGGTGGCCGCGTAGTAGTCGTAGACATAGGCCAGGCCGGTCACGCCCACCTCCGACAAGTCGAAAGAGGTCTTCTGGGACATGCCGGTCGCCACGGTGCCCCGAGTGACGCCCAGCCAGTCGATGTTGCCGCCGTTCGACCCCGTGGTCGTGGCGCGCACGGTGTTCGCGCCCGCTGCCAGCGTGACCGTCAGGCCCACGACGCCCCATGACGTCCACCAGCCGGTCGAGGGGAACGGCACGGTGTGGGGGTCGCCGCCGTTCACCGTGACCGCGAGCGGCCGGTCGGTGAAGGAGGCGTTGGCGTAGCGGAATTGCAGTGTGTAAGTGCCCGCGGCGGGGGCCTGTACCGTCCACTCCACGTAATCGGCATCGTCGTGCCGGAAGTCGGCGAAGCCGCTGCCGGTGTAGCCGGAGTTGTCCGAGCCGACGACCGCCCCCGACAGCGTCGCGTCCTCCGCCTGGTAGATCCGTTGCGGCGCGACGAAGTTCCTGGCGTAAGCAAAGACATAACGATACGTCAGGTCTGGGGTCCGGGTGACGTGTGTGGAGGCCACCATGGCGGGCAGCTTTCCGGACGCCTCCGCGACATAAGTGGCATCGGTGGGGACGATCGGCACGTCCGGCTTGACGATGACTCCGTCGGGGCGCACCACCTGGAACAGATGGCCGGCGTTCACCTTGCCCAGCGCGTCTCCGACGCCGACCGGCCCTGCCGAAAGATTCGCCAGCAGCAGGTTGTTGAGCTCACCGCTCATGAAGACGTCGGCCCACGGCCACACCCCGAGCGCGCCGGCGAGTTGTGAGTCGTACAGGAACATGTCCCACTTCGGTCGGTCGAAGCGGTCGTCACTCACCCGCATGGTTGTCAGGTTCGGGTAGCGCGTGCTCTGCAGGTAGTCACGCGGCAGTCCCATGCAGTACTGGAGGTCCATGCCGTCTGCCGCGGCGTGGTGGGCCATGTTGTCGAAGAAAGCGTCGGCGTCGGTGAGATTCTCGGCGGGCTTGGCCTTGTTGCAGAGCCAGTCCTGCTCGTAGACGACGACCCCGGCCTCGTGCAGGGAGTCCATGACGCTCTTCCAGAACGCCGGGTCGATGATGACGTCGTCGGAGAACGCGTACTGGCCGTGGTACGGGCTCGACTGGTCCATCCACCGGGCGTGGGTGACCAGCGGCATCCCCAACTTCTTCTGGAATGCGGCGAGTCCGTCCGGGAACAGCTCCTTGTCCGCCTCGTAGCGGGAAGTGCCGTCCGGCAGGTCGTTCCAGTCGCTGTCTGGGCCCTTGGGGTACCACCAGCTGTCGAGCTGCATGTAGCCCATCGGGATCTTCAGGGACGCCCACTCGTCGCGGACGGCCAGCAGCGTGCCCGTATAGCCCTTCGACTGCTCGTACTTGTAGTAGTAGTCCGCGCCGTTGTCGGTCCAGTAACCCAGGGTGTTGAGGATCGGGCCCGCGTCGTTGGCGGGCAGAGGCTTGCCCGCGAGCCGGGTCAGCGCGCTGCCCCAGGCGCGGTGGGCGGAGCCGATACCGGCCTTGGCCGACAGAATCGTCCGCCGGGTGTACCCGGCCGGCAGGGTGCCGATCGAGCTGATCACCCCGGCCGCGATCGAGCCGTCCGGAGCTTGCGTGGTCTGCGCCTCCTGGAAGTGGTTCGCCGCCGAGAGCACGAAGGTGTTGCCCGCGTCGTCGAAGAACACCCACGGGCTGTCGGACGCGCCCGCGAAGGTGTTGAACTGGAATCTCCCGAAGCAGTCGCTGTGGCTCAGTTGGTGCCCGAGTTCCGGGTAACGGGTGAAGGTCGGGAACGGGTCGGTGTTGGCGGCCGCTGTGACGTAGGTGTCGGTGAAGACGACGGACGACGCACCGTCGTACACGCGGATGCTGCCTTTCCGCGCGCCCGACCGGAAGGTGAACCCGGTCTCGCTGTAGGTGCCCAGAGCATCCGCTCCCCTTGTGGTGGTGATCCCGGTCGCCGCCGAGCCGACCGAACCGCTGAAGGTCCAGCCCAAGGCGCTCGCGGTCACCTGCCACGTGCCTGAGGTGTGCACGCTTCCCCGCAGCACCGCCGGCCGGGCGGCGGTCGCGTTGGCCCGCACGGCCCCGCCCGTCAGTGGCAGCACAAGGGCGGCGGACCCGGCACCGGTGACTCTGAGGAAATCGCGACGGTTGAACCCGGTCATGAGGTGCTCCTCGTCTCGTTGCGGTGCAGCGCAAATCGCGCGCTGCGGAGGCAGGCGACAGTGCTTCGCTGAGGTGCGGAGGAAAACGCGCACGCTGTTCGTACGCGGGATGTCGTGGCGGGTCGGCTGTTGGGCCCGTCCGGTGCGTGGGGGTGCCGTTCGCTCGGGTGGGGGATGACGCTCAGTGTGCGGTCGTGTCGGTTTTGAGGTCAACACTCAAGACGAAGAAACATTTTTCAGCATCGTTCAGTCACCTGAATCGCTGCGTAATCAGATGGGCCTGAATGCGCCCCCTGGCAAGCCAGACCTGAGATGGAGGTACATCTGTGTTCATGGTTCAGGTCTTCATTCATGGATACAACCGTGGGCCTCTGGCCGTGTCGACCACAGCCCGCTCCACGGCCCTCGTCGGCACACGGACCCACCCCGACCGGACGAAAGGCGCCCGTCGCTCCGTACACGGGAGGCTGAACGCCTCGGAACGTGCCTCCCGTTGACCTGCTCGTGCCCGGGGCAGCCGGGGCTCCGGGTTGTTCCGGAGAGCCGGCCGCCCCGGGCACGCTGCCTGTGATGTGGCTGTGTTGGGGGCCTTCGCCCCGGTCAGCGTTCGAAGACGCCGGTCAGCCGGCCGCGGCTGAGGACGGGGGAGGTGATGGTGGGCAGGAGCGTTCGGGGTCGTGCCCGCTCCGGGGGCGCCGCTCCGGAAGCACTGCCCAAAGGGCTTTCCAGGGCGAAGAGTTGGAAGACGTACTGGTGTGGCCCGTGGCCCTTGACGGGGGCGGGGCCGTGGTAGCCGCGACCGATGGTGGACCTCAGCGCCCGTACCCCTGAGCCGGGCTGTTTCCCGGCCAGGGCGCCCGGCTCCAGTTCGCCGGCTGCCGGGTCGATCAGGGCGAGGCAGTGTACGGCGGGCTTCCCGATGGGGATATCGATGTCCTCGACGACCAGGAGGAGCTGTGCGGTGCCGGCCGGGAGCGGGCTCCAAGCCAGATGGGGGGAGAGGTCCGCGCCGCCGACGTGCTTCGCGCAGTTGTCCAGTGGCATGGAACCGCCGTCGCTGAACTGCCGGCTGGTGAGGGTCAGCAGCTCGGGGCCCTGGAGGTTGGGCATCTTCCAGGCCGTGTGGGTGTCGCCTGCTCTGCGGTTGGTCAGGAGTCGGCCGAGGAGCGTCATCGTGTGGCCTCCAGACTGTCGATGACCGCGGCCGTGGTGGTGGTCTCGCCGGTCTTGGGGAAGATCCGCTCGATGCTGTTGCGGTGGGCCTCGGCGTCCGGGTCGGCCATGGCGTCGGTGGCCAGGACGACGTGGTAGCCGCAGTCGAAGGCCGCACGGGCGGACGACTCCACACCCGAGCTGGTCGAGATACCGGTCAGTACGACCTGAGTGACCCCCAGGTCCCGCAGCAGGGTGTCCAATCCCGTGTCGTGGAAGGCGTTGCGCCGCCGCTTGGTGACCAGGTGGTCGGTCGGCTGCACATCGAGCTCATCGACGAGATCGGTCCAGCCGGGCGGGAAAGCGGTGCCCGCGCCGGGCCTGCCCTTGTCGGTGCGGCCTGCGGGCTGACCGGTCACATTCACCAGGACTACCGGCAGGTCGCGCTCGCGGAACGCCGTAGCCAGCTGCGCCGAGTGTGTGACGACCGCAGCGAAGGGGTGGTCCGGGTCGGCCGGAACGATTCCCTTCTGCAGGTCGATGACGATCAGGGCCGCCTTCGGGTCCATGGATGTCAGTGTCATGGCGCTGTCCTTCTGCTGGTGGTTTCCTCGTCGTGGCTCCCACCGAGGGCGGGAGTCGCGGCTGTGGTTGACGCTTCGCGACCGGTGGCAGGCTCTGCCGCCCCGGCCGGGCGGGCGGAGTTGGCGCCGCGTAGCAGCGAAGCGATCGCGGCGAGGAAGGCGAGGGCGGCGCCGAAGGCGAACACGACGACCAGGCCGGAGTGGAAGGGGCCGGCGATCAGGGTCGGGAAGAATTCGCGTCCGGTCAGAGCCTGTTGCTGCGCCGCTGTCAGGTGGGCCAGGGCGCCGCTGGGCTGGAGAAGGTGCTGGATCGGGTTGACGCCCAGTTGCGCGGCGAACAGCGACGAGACCGGGGGCAGGCCGCCGACCTGGGCGGCGACGTGAGCCGGTACGCCCTGCTGTTGCAGGCCGCTGGTGAGCGTGTGCGGGAGGCTGCCCGCCAGCCCCGCGATCATCAGGGAGAAGAACACGCCGATGGAGACGGCGGTGCCGGAGTTCTGGAACGTGGCGCGCATGCCGGAGGCGACACCGCGCAGGTGGGTGGGCACGCTGCCCATGATCGACGAGGAGTTGGGGGAGGCGAACATGCCGCTGGCGATCCCGTTGAGCGCGATCAGTACGGCGAAGACCCAGTAGCTGAAGTCGATCGGCAGGAGCATCAGTCCCAGGAAGCTGGCGCCGAACAGCACCGCGCCGCCGGTGGCCAGGCCCCGGGAGCCGAGCCGGTCGGACAGATACCCGGAGACGGGCCCAGCGGCGAGGAAACCGGCGGTCAGCGGCAGCATGAAGATGCCGGCCCAGAGCGGCGTGTCGCTGTAGTCGTATCCGTGCAGCGGAAGCCAGATGCCCTGCAGCCAGATGATCAGTACGAACTGCATCCCGCCGCGGCCGATCGAGATGGCCAGGCCCGCCAGATTGCCGAACGTGAAGGCCCGCAGGCGGAAGAGTCCAAGTTGGATCATCGGCGCGGAGACGCGGTTCTCGATGGCGACGAATGCCGCCAGGAGGACCAGGCCGCCGGCTATGAGTCCGTCGACCAGCGGATTCGTCCAGCCCATGGTGCGCCCGCCATAGGGCTGCAGGCCGAAGGTCACGGCGATCAGGACCGCGCTGAGGCCCACAGCGAAAGTGATGTTGCCCCACCAGTCGATCCGGCCGCCGCCGCGCTTTCCGGTCTCACGCAGGGTGCGGTAGGCCCACAGGGTGAAGAACACGCCGACAGGCACGTTCACCCAGAACACCGCCCGCCAGTCCCAGGTCGACAGCAGCCCCCCGGCGACCAGGCCGATGAACATCCCGCCAAGACCGGCGACCTGGTTGATCCCCAGGGCGAAGCCACGCTGCTCCTTGGGGAAGGCGTCCGTCAGGATCGCCGCCGAATTCGCGGTGAGCATCGAGCCGCCGACGGCCTGCACCAGTCGCCAGCCGATCAGCCACATCGCCCCGTGGCCGCCGTCGAAGGGATCGAAGGACAGCAGGATCGAGGCGACGGTGAAGACCGCGAACCCGGAGTTGTAGATCCTGACCCGGCCGTACATGTCTCCCAGGCGCCCCACCGTGACCACCAGGACGGCCTGGACCAGCCGGTACCCCATGATCATCCACAGCAGATAGGCGATGTTGCCCGGAGCCAGCGGGTCCAGGTGTACGCCGCGGAAGATCGCCGGCAGGGCGATCAGCACGATGGAGCCGTCCAGTGCGGACATGAAGACCGCGGCCGTCGTATTCGTCAGCGCCGTCCACTTGTACCGGTCGGCGGCCGAGCGGCGTGGAGCGAGTGTCCTGGGAGGATCCGTCATCAGGGTGTTTCCTCGAGGTTCCTTCGGCGTCAGATGTTCTGTGCCAGTCGCTCCAGCAGCGCGGCGGCCGCTGCGAGCTGCTTCAGCTCATCCCGGGTGAACGTGCCGCTGGTCAGGGCCTGGGCGATGAGTTCAGCCCGCGCGTTGCGCTTGTCCCTCAGCGCCTGCAGGCCGGCGTCGGTCACCGTCAGCACCACGCGCCTGCCGTCGTCCGGGTCGGGGCGGCGCTCGACCAGACCCCTGGCCCGCAGCGTGCTGAGCGTCGCTCCCATGGCCTGCGCGGTGATCTGCACATCCCGGGCCAGCGCAGAAGAGGTGGTCGGGCCCGAACGGTCCAGGTGTGACAGGGCGGTCCGCTCGGGCATCGTGAGTCCGCCGTCGGTGGGCACCTGGCGCACCCGTCGCAGCAGCACACTGAAGCTCGCCAGCAGAGCTGATGCGACTCCAGCGGGATCCAGATCGTCGTTCATGTACTAAGGCTACTTTATCAAGCAGCCTTAGTAAAATCACCCCATCATGCAGCTGTGTGCCCATGTGCTGAGCGGGTGGTGACGATGGGGGTGATGCGCAAGGACCCCTAAGCCAGCAGTTCGACGAGCCGCTCTTGGACGCCGTCCTTGCCCGCTGCCGGGCTCGGCACCAGCTTGTCCCGGGCGTGGGGGTCCCGGGAGAAGAAGTGCAGCCGCCCGTCACTCCGGGCGAGGATCAGATCGCTGCTGACGCCGGCGATCTCGGCCGACCCCTGCGCGGTGTACTGGGTGACGGTGACCAGTGCGGAACGCTCCGACGCGGTGAGTACGGCCTCGGCGTCGGTCGCCGGATCGGGATCCGCAGACGCGCCTTGCGGCAGCCAGTCCGTGAGCATCCGAAGCGCCTCGTCGAGCTTGTACAGACCGATCTGGTGGATGCCCAGCGCGTCGATGCGGACCATGAGGCAGATCTGCTCGGGCTGGGGGAGTACCAGGATCCGCCACGGCTCGCCAGGCTGTGACCCGGTCGTGCGGGCGTCAAGCACCTTGCGGGCTCTCTGCTGGAACGCCACGGCGATGCCCAGGTCGCCCTGTACCTGGACCTGCTCGCCGGTATCACCCGCGAGGAGCAGTTGCCGTGCCGCCAGTGAGCGGACGGCCTCAGCGAGTACCTCGTCCGACGGGCGGGCCTCCAGAAAGTCCACGATCGCGTCGACGGCGGTGAGCTCGGCGATGGTGTACGCACCGAGCAGTACCGGCCCGGTATGCACCAGATCCACCACGGCCGAGACCAGCCCCGCGGGGACGGATGCCGCGCCGGGGTCCGACGGTGTGGCAGCGGGAACTTCGCGCGCGTCGTCGCTCATGTCGGCCTTTCCGTCTGCCACGAGCCCGCCGCAGCCGGCACGCGGCTTTCACGTAGAACTGCGGCGGCGCTCGCCGAGGGTGTCTCGGTCACCCACACCTCGGAACTCCCGAAGAGCCCCCGCCCTGCCCTGCCGGGCAGCGACCGGCCCAGCTCGGCAGCCGGGTCCGGCCGGTCCGGGGGCGGGAACCGCGCTGCCAGATCCTGGGACACGGCAGTGGCGTCGTCAGCCTCCTCGATGCGGCGAAGTGTCTGAGTCAGCAACTGTGCGACCGGGGGTGTCAGGGACGTGGGGACTGCCAGCACCGGCGACAGGTACAACGGGTGCCGCTCAGTCATCCGGGACAGGCCCCAGGGGCCGACATTGCTGCGGGTGAGCCGGTAGACCACGTAATCCATGAGATGCCGGAGGTCGTTGAGGCTGGGCAGCTTGCGCCCGCCGAAGGCCGCCGGGGTCTTCTCCAGCTGCACCCAGGTGCCCTGGGCGGTGCGTCCGTGCAGCTTCTCCCGCACCACGTGGCCGCGCATCCCGATGTCGGGATAGAGCTTCTTGTCGATGTCCCGGTGATGGCTGGACAGACGCGGATGGCTGACCTTGTCGAACAGCCAGTCCTTGTACAACTGCGGGTCGTCCACCAGCACATGGCCACCGCACAGCACATCGTGCAACTGCGGTACCTGCAAACCGTGCTGCTCCAGATCGGAAAGGATCGTCGCTTCCTCGGGGCTCAGCCGCCGGGCTGCTTCAACCAGCCCTTTCCGGTACGCCCCCGCCCGCGCAGTGATCTCGATCATGAGCCGCACCCGGTTGCGCACCGCGTCAGCCTTCTCGGCGCGCGCGGCGTCGGCAGCCGCGTCGCCGGGCCGCTCCGTGTGTGTTGCCCATGGCAGTGTGCGCTTACGCTCCACACGCCCAGTACAGCACAGCCGGTGACCACACGCACCGGCTGCTGCTCCGGTGAGAACGTTTGGCGTCCGGCGCGGGGTGGTAGCGCTGTGCTCGTGCTGACGATGCCGATGGAAACCGATTCGCTGACAGGGCGCTTCGCCGCTGACGGCTATCTGCCCCTGCCGGATTTCCTCACCGCTGACGGCCTGCGAGTACTGCGCCAGGAGGCCGGACGGCTGGAGAGGGAGGAGGCGGCCCGGCGCGACTTCACCATGGAGTCCATGGCGCACAGCCCACGGCACATGACCACCGTCGGCGGGCACCGGATCGCCCAGGAATCCGGCGTCATCGCGAACCTGTACCGGGACCCCGCCCTGCTCGCTCTCCTCAGCACGGTCTTCGACCGCCGTGTCGTGCCGGTCGAGCAGCCGGTGGAACGGCACGTGCTCAACATCCTGCACCGCCCCGGCGACACGCACGGTGCTCACACCGACGACTACCCCCTCGCTCTGGTTCTCTTCATCGACGCACCGCCCCGTCCCGCCGACGGCGGGCTGCTGGAATTCGCCCCCGGCACAGCAGACCTCGAAGCGCTGGGCGGCTCGGGCACCCGAAGCCTGCACCACCACCCGGGCCATGCCTACCTGCTGCGCAGTGACCTCACCGCTCACCGGGTGACACCTTTGAACAGACACGGTGTGCGCCGTACCGTTCTCAACTTCGCCTACACGGTCCCGGACCGTCAGACGCAGGTCACCGACTCGGCGAGCCGTCTCTACGAGTGACACGGAGCCGGGTGACTGCAGGCTCGGCGCCCCCGGCGGCCAGGCATGGTTCTCTGGATCAACGAGCCGTTCGGTGGAGAAAGACGCAGAGCGCGTACGAGTTGCAACGCCGGCTTCCGGGGGGGGTGCCCCTATCTGTTTGGTCAAGCCGGGTGAGGATGGTTGGCATGACGGATCGGGATCGGTTGGGGCGGATGGCGGTGCACTATGCCGCTGCCGATGGGGACGTGGATGTGCTGAGGGTGCTGTTGGCTGAGGGTGCCGACCCGGGGGCTGCTGATGCCGATGGCTGGACGCCGTTGCATTTTGCGGCGCAGGCCCAGGATCCCCTGGTCGTCGAAGCCCTGCTTGCCGCCGGTGTGACGGTCGATGCTGCGGACCGTCATGGCAATACGCCGCTGTGGAGGGCGGTGTTCTGTTCGCGGGGCGAGGGCGCGGTGATTCGGCTGCTGCTGGAAGCAGGTGCCGACTCCGACCGTGTGAACGCTCATGGAGCGAGCCCGCGGACGTTGGCGGACCGGATCGCCAATCACGACGTGGCCCGCCACCTTCCGGGTTGTGAAGAGACTCTCGCCTAAGACCTGTCCCGTAACTGCTGGTCACAGGTGAGATGATCTTGCTGTGTCTGGTGTGATCACGGCGTCGGAGCCGTCCTGGATAGCCCCGTTCACCGGGCTGAGCCCGCGTATCTTCGGCAAGCTGGTGACCGCGCTGCGCCGCGAAGGTGCAGATCCGGTCCGCAAGGGCCGCCCGTGGTCTCTTCCGCTGGAGGACCGGGTGCTGCTGGTAGCGGCTTACTGGCGCACGAACTTGACGTTGCGCCAGATCGCCCCTCTCTTCGGTATCTCGAAGTCCGCGGCCGACCGCATCATCGACCACCTCGGCCCGTCCCTCGCGCTGCAGCCCCGCAAGCGGTTCCGCAAGGACACCGTGCTCATCGTGGACGGCACCCTGGTGCCCACCCGCGACCACACCATCGCCGAGCAGTCCAAGAACTACCGGTACTCCACGAACCACCAGGTCGTTATCGACGCCGACACTCGGCTCGTTGTGGTGGTCGGCCGGCCTCTGCCCGGCAACCGCAACGACTGCAAGGCGTGGGAGGAGTCCGGCGCGAAGGCCGCCGTCGGCAAGACGATGACAATCGCCGACGGCGGCTATCCGGGCACCGGGCTGGTGATGCCACACCGGCGCCGCAACGGCGAGGAACTGCCCGACTGGAAACACGCCCACAACAAGTCCCACAAACAGGTCCGCGCCCGCGTAGAGCACGTCTTCGCCCGCATGAAGACCTGGAAAATCCTCCGCGACTGCCGCCTCAAGGGCGACGGCGTCCACCACGCCATGCTCGGCATCGCCCGCCTGCACAACCTCAACCTCGCCGGATAGACGAGCGGTCGGGCTGGTCACCGCCCACGTCCACACCAGGCAGAGATCATTTACGGGACAGGTCTTAGGCTCCGCTGTCGGCCGTGGCGGGTCGCGGTTCGTAGAAGGTTCCGTCGCGGAGCATCGCGAAGAGGACGTCGGCCCGTCGTCGGGCGAGGCAGAGCAGTGCTTGGGTGTGGTGCTTCCCTTGGGTGATCTTCTTGTCGTAGTAGGTCCGCGATGCCGGGTCGCCTAGGGCGGCGAAAGCGGAGAGGAAGAAGGCCCGTTTGAGCTGCTTGTTTCCTCTCCGGGATGGCTGTTCGCCGCGGATCGAGGAGCCTGAGCTGCGGGTCGCGGGGGCGAGTCCTGCATAGGCGGCGAGGTGGCCGGCGGTCGGGAAGGTGCTGCCGTCGCCGACCTCGATCAGGATCCGTGCTCCGGTCCTGACGCCGACTCCCGGCATCGACCTCAGGACCTTCGAAAGGGGGTGGGCCTCCAGGAGTTCCTCGATCCGTGCGGCCAGAAGTTTGCGCTGGTCGAGGACCGCTGTCAGGGATCCGGCCAGGCTCGGGACGATCAGTGCCGCCGCCTCGGTGCCCGGGACGGTGACGGTCTGCTCGTCCAGGGCGTCGAAGATGTCCTCGCCCAGTCGTTCTGCCATCCGTGGGGCCTTCGGCCGCAACAGCGTGACCAGGCGGCGCCGACCCGCCTTGCGGATCTGGGCGGGTGACCCGAACCGCTCCAGCAAGGTCAGGACGGCCGGGTGCTGCAACCGCGGCCCCAGAACTCGCTCCAGCGACGGATGGATCTGGGTCAGCAGGCCGTGGAGCCGGTTCGCGACCCTCGTTGCCTCCCCGGCCAGGTCGTCGTCGAACCCGACGATCATCTCCAGTTCGGCGATCGTCTCGTCCTCGCCGTCGATCGCCCGCAGCGTGTGAGGCATCGCGCGGGGCGCGTCCGCGATGATGAACGCATCCTTCGCGTCCGTCTTGGCCTCGCCCGGGTAGAGGTCGGCGATCCGCCTCATCGTCAGGCCCGGTAAGTAGGCGACCGGGCAGCCCATGTCCCGTGCGACCGCCAGCGGCAGGGCGCCAATTGAGGCCGGCTGGTCGACCACGACCAGCACCGTCCCGTGCTTGGCCTTCAGCTTGGCGAACAGCTCCCGGAGCTTGGGTTCGGTGTTGGGCAGCCGCTTGTCGAACGCCTTCTTCCCGGCCGGTGTGACGGCGGTAGCGTGGTGTTCGCCCTTGCCGACGTCCAGGCCGAGGAAGACGTCGATGTCGCCGGTATCGATCACGTGCAGGCCCCTCCACCACGCTTTCGTCCGGCCTTGCCTCGGCACCGAGCTGCCACATCCACGTTACGGAGAGCTCTTCCGGCTCGGGTGAAGCCGGTGCTCAAGCCCCTCATCAGCGGTCCGTCGATGCCTCCGGACCCGGTGACACCACCCCCCGGATCATGAACAACAAGGGGGGGAAGTCATGCCGGACCCGAAGGCCGGAGGCCCCATTGCGGAGCCACGAAAAAGGTAACGGGGGGGGGCGTCGTCTGCGATCCCGAACACTTCGGTTTCGGTCTGCGCCGGATGGTGCCGCCGTGTGTGCGCGGGGATTTCCAAAACTTTCGGGCCTGGCGGGCAGGGTGGCTTCGAACTGCTCGACCTGGCTCTCGGCGAGCACCCGCGGACCGACCGGCTGGCGGGCCCGGCCAACTTCATTGAGCCGACCGCGCGGGGCGCCAGGACTTCCGGGTCGATCTGCGGTGCGGCCGGTGCCCCGTCGCCCATCCAGACCACGCCCGTGCGCAGCGTGAAAGGGCGGTTGCGCAGGCGTCACGAGACCGGAAGCCCCATAGGCAAGAGCCCAAGAGGACCTACAAGGACGCCCCTCTTCGATGGCCGGCCCGGCTGAAGGTCACCTCAGCGCCGGGACCCGCTTCAGTTCGCGTATTTGATGCTGACCCAGCCAGTGGTACCGGCCTTCAAGCCTGTCTTCGACGTCTTGTCGAGCTTGATCTTGAACCAGCCCGGGTAGCCCTCTGTCTGCCAGCCGCAGTCCCCCTTGTAGAGAATGCCCAGCGACGAGTAGTTGGTCCCGTGCCCGGTCCGGAAGTTTACGCCGTTGGTGTTGACGACTATGGAGCCCGTTTGGCAGCTCCCTGCCGCAGATGCGGTGGGCGCCAGGGCCACACTCGTGCCGGCGCCCATCATGGCGACCGACAGAACGACAGCAGAGCGTCGGACGATGCGCTCTCTGAGCTTGACCATTTCGAACCTCACCTGAGTAATCGCGACTCCCCTCGTAGGGCAGGCGCGGGATGTTGCATGAAACGATCACTTAACCACAGGCCCAAAGTCCCCTCACCCATGGGCTGTTCATGAGGAAGAGGACTGAGCGCGCTGGAACAAGTCGGCTGGCCCTCAGCTCCCCGAGGCCCGCCCCAGCGGACACTCGGGCCGAGCGCCACGCCAGGAGGTATTTCGAGGCCGTCCGACCACTGTCCCGTTCGGGCCGCAGCCACAACTCCGCAGCCCCCGGCGGGCGATGAAGAACATGACCCGCTCCGCGTCCGGCGCCCAGGATGCACCCAGGCAGAACGTGGCAGCCTAGGCCGGACTGAACGCCTCACGATGGCCATCCTCGCTGTCGGCTTCGGCGAGATCCGCCGCCGGATCGAGTGCGAAGCCGAACGCCACGGCGTGAAGGTCACCGCGGTCAACCCCGCCCAACCCTCGCAGACCTGCCACTGGTGCGGGCATCCCGACCGCAAGAGCCGACGCACCCGCTCCGGATTCCAGTGCGCGCGACCGGTGCCCGAGCCGGACGCGGGCGGGCTGCTGCGGTGATGCCGTCGGGATGTTCGAACGGCCACTCCACCAGCTCGATCCGGTAACCGTCCGGGTCCGTGAGCCACGACGTCTTCGGGTCGTGAGGGCCACCCGGACACTGGACGGGTTCCAGCCCCAGGCCGGCTTCGGCCGGCGTCGTCCGGGTGACTGTCGGCGTGTCAACCTGGATCGCGGGGCGGTCGATTCCGCTGCCCACATCGACGCGTCCGTGGGCGGGACGGTGTACCAGTTCGAGGGAGGCCGCCGGTTCGCCGGGGAACTTGAGGGCCACAAGGCGGCTCCGGTCGTCGAACTCGACCCCTCCCAGCTCGCCGTAGCCCAGGCGGAGCAGAAGGGGAGCGAGTGCTCCAGATCGGTGACGCGGTAGGCGACGAAGAGTGTCTTCATGCGGCCTCCCCGGGCCGGCGCACCCGGTAGCGGAGGTGCGTGACGTCTCGATCCTCGAGCCGTCGGACGAGGTCGAGTTCGATGTGACCACCACCGAGGTGGTCGAACAGCCGTCGACCGCCCCCGAGGAGGACCTGCACCAGGTGGATCTCCATCTCGTCCATCTGCCCGGCTCGGAGGAGCGCTTGGGCAGCCCCCGCGCCATGGACCATGACCGGCCGGTCCCCGGCGGCGGCGCGAGCCTGACGGGCGCAGTCCTCGACGTCGGTGACGAAACGCGCGTGGCCGGGTGGCACGTCCCCGTCATCCACCTGGTGGGTGAGGACCAGGACCGGCACGCCGTCGTGATGGTCGCCCTGCCAGCGCCCGGCGAGTTCGAAGGTCCGTCGGCCGGAAATCACCGCGCCGGTTGCCAGCGCTTCGCGGTAGATCTGGCCGCTCGGACCGTCGGATTCCCGATCGTCGAGCCAGTTGAAAAGCCGTCCGCCGTTGCGTCCGAGCTCCTGACCTGGCCGATCGTCTGGCCCGGCGATGTAGCCGTCGAGCGACATCGACATGTACAGCCGAATCGGATTGTGCATCCTGGCCTCCCTCTCTCCTCCATGACAACGGAACTCGCCGTTTCGTGATCCGCCGACGGGGCGGGCACGTCACAAGGAAGACTTCAGGCAACCGTCAATCTCATCGGCCTGACGCGCCGGCCCTGCTGCCCAGGCGTGCGGGCGGGGCAGCGACGTTGGAATTGGATGCGGTGGCCGGGACAACGACGGCCAGGAGAGGCTAGGCGGCGAGAGCGAGTGTGGGCGTACCGTCGGAACACGTTATTGATCATGCTCCGGTTCCAGCCCGGCTCCTGTCCAGCTGACAGTGCGTTAGGGGATGCCTCGCCCGGATAGGCGGCCATTTTCACCGAAGTAACTGCCTGGCAAGGGTGCCCAGGGTCGGGAGGAGAGAGCACCAGTAGAGCGACAACTCGAATCACGTACGAGCCCGGGATCCGGTCGCTGGCACCGCTGAGGGTCGCTGCAAGGGCAACGAACTGGCCGTGAACGACAAAAAAGGGGTGCCAAGGGCAACATGATCCTCATCGGTGTCTCCCAGCCGACGAGCAGCGCCGTGAACAACACGTGTGCAGGCCGCGTACAGCATGGGGTTCGTGGTCATCGCCGCGGCAGGCCGCCCGGGAGATGCCTGTCCCTTCTCCCCGAGGGTGGCACCCGACGCGGTGATGGCCGGCGCCACGGCCAAGAACGACAAGCTGCCTGGTATTCAATACCGACAGCGCGCTACGAGGACAGTCGCGCCGGACCGGAGCCTGACACCTGCGGTTCGACTGCGGACCGGGCCTCGGTGCTGCACCGCGGTGAAGCGGAACAACATGCGAGGCATTCGCGGTTTTGCGGCATCCGCTGTCTTTGGGCCCGGAGTCGCGGCGCGGTGTGTGGTGCGGGTGACTCCGGGCTGTGGTCCGTGGGTGTCGGTGGCGCGGGTTGTGGGTTGTGGGTTGTGTTCAGTGGGTTTTGCGGAGCAGGAAGAAGATGCTGGGTCCGAATGCTGTGCGTGCGAGGGGGGCTTGGAGGGCCTTTTCGAGGGTGTTGAGTGCGGGGGTGGGGAGGAGTCGTTTGAGTTGTGGGTGGCGGAGGTTGGATACCGACAGGGTGCGTTCAACGGTGAATCCGGTGTGTTGCATGTGTTCTGTGATGGTGTCGGGGTGGTGGTTCACGAAGGGGATGCTGTCGCGGTCGCGGTTGGTGGTGGAGCGCAGGTCGATGGGGTTGCGGGAGAGGGGGCGGCGGTTGAGTGCTGCTTTGAGGCGGTTGGCGGCGTGGGCGCTGTTGGCGACTTCGATGATGGCTCGGCCGTCGTGGCGCAGGATGCGGTGGATTTCTTTGAGGGCGTCTGTGGGGTCGGGGAGGTGGTGCATGACGCGGACCATGCTGACGAGGTCGGCGGTGGCGTTGTCGAAGGGGAGTGTGCCTGCGGGGGCGAGGCGGATTTCTACGCCTCCTTCGGCGGCGAGGTGGGTTTTCGCGGTGTCGAGTTGTTTGCGGCTGGAGTCGGTGAGTGTGACTTTTTCCGCGTAGCGTCCCAGGGTCGGTACGAGGCGTCCGTATCCGCCTCCGACGTCGACGGCGTGCGGTACGAATGTGCCGCGCAGGAGTCGGCGTAGGGCTGTGACTTCTGCCTGGTGTTCGTATTCGCGTCCGTACCAGTAGGTTCGGTAGTCCTCGTGTGTGTCGTACTGATCGGCGCGCTGGGCCGACTGGTCCGAGATGACCGTCATCTGGTGTGCTCCTCGGGTTGTGTCTTTTCTGTCCGTCGCGGGCGGACTCTGACGTCAGGTCACCTCGGATCGGTGGAGTGTGCAGCGCGAGGTGTGGGGGTGTGGGCTGCCGCATGGTCGGTGTGCTGTGGGTGGGCGGGGTGTCTGTGCAGGTGGGGGTGGAGCGGGGATCCGAATGGGCGAAATTCGTCGCGCGGCCCCGTTCGGGTGGCCCGGGTGGCTGGGGTGCCTGCGGCCGGACCGTGGTCAGGTGACGTGACGTCACGGCCCTGCGACCGGGCTTCGGTGATCTGCCGGGAGCTGGTAGGTTCTCGTTTTTACTTCAACGTCCCCCGGACTGGGGCTGGTTGAGCAGGCGCGTTGGTGTGTATTGCGGGCGCAGGGGCCTGTGGAAGTCCGTGCCTGCGGGAGCCGGACAGGCAATGTGGGGGGTCGGGGCGGGGTTCTCGGGTTCTTTGGCTGTGGGTTCTGGTGTGGTGTCCCGTTTCGTTGCGGCGGTTGGATGGTGGGTGCGCGGGGTCGGGGTTCTGGTGGGGTGGGGGTGGGGGTGATGGGCCACTTGGCGGCTGGATTGCTCATCCTTTCGCGGGAAGGGGACCCGGCGCGGCGGCAGGTACGTGACTTTCCACGGAGTCCCCCTCTAAGCATGTTCCGATAATCCGACTAATCGGAAAAGAGGACCTGATGGGTGAACTCTCACGGCGTTCCGTGCTCACCGCGGCGACGACCGCCGCCCTCGGCTCGGCCGTCGCCGGATGCAGCGACACCCTGCAGCAGCCCAGGAGTGTCGCCGGAGCCTCAGGAACCGCCGCCGCCGGCAAGCGCAAGGTCCGGATCATCGGCGACGCCTCCACCGCCGACACCGGAGCCCAGCCCAACCAGCCCCACGCCGTGCCCCTGGAACCCGGCGAGACACCGCCGCAGTTCGTCATCTTCTCCTGGGACGGCGCCGGTGAGACCGATGCCGCGCTCTTCTCCCGGTTCCTCAAGGTCGCCGAGGACCACGACGCGAAGATGACGTTCTTCCTCAGTGGCATCTTCCTGCTCCCCGAAGCGAAACGGAAGCTCTACCTCCCGCCCCACCACGCCCCCGGTGCCTCAGCGATCGGCTACCTCACCGACGCCCACATCCGCGCCACCCTCGAGCAGCTCACCAAGGCATGGAACGCCGGGCACGAGATCGGTACCCACTTCAACGGCCACTTCTGCGGAGCCGGCGGCGTCAGGGAATGGTCACCCGAGGACTGGGACTCCGAGATCGAACAAGCCATCAAGTTCGTCATGACCTGGAAGACGAACACCGGCTTCACCGACCTGCCGCCCCTGCCCTTCGACTACCGCAAGGAACTCATCGGCGGACGCGCGCCCTGCCTCGAAGGACAGCGCAACCTCCTGCCGACCGCCGCGAAACGAGGCTGGAAATACGACGCGAGCTCGCCCGGCGGCATGCAGATGTGGCCCAGCAAACGCGAAGGAGTCTGGGACTACCCCCTCCAGGCCATCCCCTTCCCCGGCCACACCTTCGAAGTCCTCTCCATGGACTACAACATCATGGCCAACCAGAACGGAGGAAACCCCAAGGGCGACCCCACAAAATTCGATGCCTGGCGCACCCAGGCCGCCGAGTCCTACAAAGCAGGCTTCGACCGCACCTACCACACCAACCGGGCACCCTACTTCGTCGGAAACCACCTCGAAACCTGGAACGGCGGCATCTACATGGACGCCGTCGAACAATTCATCCAGCAAATCGCCGGCACACCCGACACACGCCTCGTCTCCTTCCGCCAGTTCACCGAATGGCAAGAAGCCCAAGACCCCGCCGTACTCCGCAAACTCCGCACACTCGACCCCGGACACGGCCCCACAGAAGGCTGGAAACAATTCCTCGGCACCCCCGGACCGACCCGGTGACGGGCCGTCGCAGCTGCCCGATACGTCTCCGGGAGAGGAGCGTTGGGCGGGCCGTGAATCGTGTCGTACGTATGCGCCGGGCGCGCAGGAAGTCCCCCGGGGCGTTGTCGGATGTATCTCCGAGCAGTGCGTTGCCGCGATCAGGGATATCCGTCGGGTGGGCTTGGCTCGCCGGTGCGCCATCGCTCGTCCGCCGTCTTACTGCGGTCGGATTGCGGTCGGCTTCCCCAGCCGCCCCCGGCCGACTTGCTGGACAGGTACGAATCGCGAAGCGTCTAGCGCGGGCCGGTGACGGTGCCGTCGTCATGCGCGGCGAGGGCACAGCAGCCTCGCCACGTGCACGCAGGACCACGTGCACGCAGGACCACATCGACGCTTACGCCACGGGCCCGGCCGCGCGCCTGCGGATCCGGTCCTTCTTGAACTGGACCAGCCGCCACCAGCACACCCGAGCCCTGCGGCTCCCTTCTGCACCAGCTCGCCCGCCGCCGACATCATCGCCGCCGATACACGCCGGCGACTGGTGCACCGGCTGGTGAGCGAACCCGACATCGCGGTCCGCGACCGCGCGGCCGGACTGCTCCTGTTGCTGTTCGCGCAGCCCCCGTCTTCGGATCTGTGCCCTCAGCCGCGACGAGGTCCCCGACGACGGCACCACGCTGCGGCTGCGCCTGGGCACACGCCCGGTAGAGATCCCGCCGCCGCTGGACGGCATGCTCCGCGAACCGGTGCGCCACCCGGTCGGCGAGGCCCATCGTCTCGAACCCGGCCCGAGCCTATGGCTGTTCCCCGGTTCCGTGGCCGGTCGCCCGATGGAGCCGGTCAGTCTGTCGCGCAGGCTCAAGGCGCTCGGCGTCCGGCCCCGGCCCGCCAGGAACGCCTCGCTCATGGACCTGGCCGCTGAGCTTCCCGCGTTCGTTTTCAGCCGTCCGCCCGGCTTCTGCGAGCAGACCGCCGCGAACTGGATGGCCGAGGCGGCGACGAGGCCCGCTATGCCGCCCACCGGGCCCGCGGGGCGGACCGCGTCTGATGCATCTCCCGGTTCTGCCAGGTAAGGGGCGGGGCGCGCGGTGTGGGCGGGGCCCTACAGTAGGGCGCCGCCGGACACCTCGAGGCGCTGGGCGGTGACCCATCGCAGGTCCTCGGAGGCGAGCGCGGCAATCGCGTCGCCGATCTCCTGCGGTTCACCGACGCGGCCGAGCGCGGTCTGCGCGCCCAAGCCCTCGCGCATCTGCGCGTCGTCCCGCATGGCGCCGCCGTTGAAGTCGGTGGCGGTCGGCCCCGGTGCGATGGAGTTGACACGGATCTTGCGCGCCCCCAGCTCCACGGCCAAGGTCCGGCTGAGGGCCTCGACCGCCGCCTTGGAGGCCGAGTACACCGAGGTGCCGGCGCTGGTGTGGCGGCTGAGGGAGGAGGAGACGTTGATGATCCGCCCCCCGTCGGCCAGCACGGGCGCAAGCGCCTGGATGAGGAAGAACGTGCCGCGCACGTTGGTGTCCATCACCGCGTCGTAGTCGTCGACCGTGACCGCTTCCAGCGGTCCGAACAGCCCGATCCCGGCATTGTTGACCAGGACGTCCAGCCGGGTCGCCTCCCAGCGCTCCAGCTGCGAGGCCAGGTGGGAGACGAAGGCGGGAAAAGAGGCCACGTCGCTGATGTCCAGCCGCAGGGCGGCGGCCGTGGCGCCGGTGTCCTGAATGCTCTTGACCGTCTCCTCGGCCTCCTGCGCGTCGCCGCGATGGGTGACGATGACGCGCAGCCCGTGCCGGGCCAGCGACTGGGCCGTGGCCCGGCCCAGTCCGCGATTGCCGCCGGTCACCAATGCGATCTTGCCTGACTCCATGAGTGCATCTCCCTGCGGTGACGGAGCGACGACGGCGGGGGAGTACTCCCGCCGACCGAATGCGAGTCGGGCGACTCGCCTCCCCACGTAAACATCTGCACAGTGGCGAGTCAAGTGACTCGCCTCGTGATGAGTCATACTGGTCCCATGACCGCAGGACTCTCCGCGCACCATCAACGACTCGCTCAGCGCAAGCGTGAGGCGATCACCGCAGCGGCCACGAAGCTGTTCCTCGAACGGGGCTATGACGGGACCTCGCTGGCGAAGATCGCGCAGGAAGCGGTCGTCTCGAAGTCCACGCTGTTCAAGCAGTTCCCCACCAAGGCGGCGCTCTTCGAAGCCATCGTCACCGAGTACTGGGAGGGCGGGCCGGACCCGGCGGCGCCCGCGACGCAGCCCGGTGACCTGGGCGTCGGCCTGGGCGCGATCGGCCGCCAGTACGCCGAGCTGATCGGCCGGCCCGCGATGGCGGCCCTCTTCCGCATCGTCATCGCCGAACTGCCGCGCTTCCCGGAACTGGGACGGGCTCAGTTCGAGCTGGGCAAGCTGCCCTACTTCATCTCCGTCCAGCACTACCTGGAGGCCCAGCACGCCGCGGGAACTGCGGTGGTACCCGACGCGGAGAGCGCCACCAACCAGTTCCTCGGCATGATCGCCAACTACGTCCTGTGGCCGCGGATGCTGCTCGCCGACTGGAGCCCCGCACCTGCCGACGTCGGCCACGCGGTCGAGGAGGCGGTCACGACGATGCTCGCCCGCTACGGCCGCCGCGCCAACGACTCGCAGCACTCCTGAGGTCTCCGGCGCCGCTGCGGGTACGGACGGCGCCCGCCCCCGGAGCCCCGGAACTCTGCGGGAGGCCGCCTGTCAGTACCGGGGCGGCCTGTAGGCGTCATTCACGGCGACAGGGCCCGGCGGCTGTGCGGCCGCCGGGAATGCAGACGGTTTCCCCGACCCGCCGCCGCAGCGGTGCCGTGGCGCGGCACGGACATGGGGGCCAGGCGCTGCCAGCGGCTGCGGGCCCTGTCGGCATACCCTCATCCCCTTGGGTTTTCCGCAAGTCTCAGTAGCCGGACTTGCCAGTACTTCACTGGCGTACTGGGTGCGCCCTTGCCCCCCGTGTGCGCGGGGGGCGAGGGCGCGTCGTGCACGGTCAGGTCACAGGGAGAGCAGGGGTGCGTACCTGTCCCGCCAGGGGCAGGCTTCCTCCAGCTGCGCGCTGAGCCTGATGAGTGTGGCCTCGTCGGCCGGGCGCCCCACGAGGCTGACTCCGACGGGGATCTGATCCCCGGGGGTCCAGTACAGCGGAAGGCTGGCCGCGGGCTGGCCCGTCATGTTGTACGGGCTGGTGAACGCGCTGAACGCGCTCTGCCGGTACAGGTTTTCCAGCGGGTCACCGGATTCGTCGAAGTACTCGACGGGCTGCGGCAGTGACGCCAGTGTCGGGGTGAGGACGACGTCGTACTGACTGGTCGCCCGTATCGCGCGCCGGGTGGCGCGGTGCATCCCGGTGACCGCGGCCGCGAACTGCTCGCCGGACACGCCGCGTCCGTACTCCCGCCACGCCCGCGTCACCGGCCTCAGCGATGCCTCCCGGTCGGGGGCGACGGTGTATCCGAGGGACTGCACCCCCCATGCGTTCACGAAGTGGTCGCTGATCTCCGGGCCGAAGGGCGTCGGGATGTCCTCCACGATGTGACCGAGACTCTCCAGCAGCCGGGAGGCGTGCTCCCAGGCAGCCAGGCACTGCGGGTCGACGGCGACACCCGGGGTGGCCGGAGTCGCATACCGGCCGATGCGCAGTCGTCCGGGGGCGCGTTCGGCGTGGTCCAGGAATGTTTCGCCGGCCGGGAGGGGCGGCACCCAGTGCGGATCGCCCGGTTCCGGGCCGGCCAGCACATCGAGCAGGGCCGCCGCG
This sequence comes from Streptomyces sp. NBC_00859, assembly GCF_045161865.1. Classification (NCBI taxonomy): domain Bacteria; kingdom Bacillati; phylum Actinomycetota; class Actinomycetes; order Kitasatosporales; family Streptomycetaceae; genus Streptomyces; species Streptomyces sp. NBC_00859. The sequence continues at coordinate 7,365,318 of NZ_CP108826.1, forward strand.
TCACGCACCGAGCGGGCAAGTGGCCCCTGCGCGGACAGGCCTGTGACCTCCGCCCCGGCCGGGCCCGAACTCACGCGGCCCCGGGAGGGTTTGATCCCGAACAGCCCGCACACACTGGCCGGTATCCGGATCGAGCCGCCGCCGTCACTGGCGTGGGCGACGGAGACGACCCCGAGTGCCACGGCGACCGCGGCGCCACCGCTGGAGCCTCCGGCGGACAATGCCGGATTCCAGGGATTGCGAGCCGGCCCCACGAGGTCGTTGTCCGTGTAGCAACAGCACCCGAATTCAGGGGTGTTGGTCTTGCCGATGCTGATCGTGTCGGCTTCGCGCAGTCTGGTGACGGTGTGGGCGTCGACCGATGGGACATGTGCCGCGAACGCTTTCGATCCGTACGTGGTCGGGACGCCTGCGGTGTCGACGAGATCCTTCACCGCGGTGGGCACGCCGACGAGGGCCGACGGTGCGTCGCTCGCGAAGCGCTGGTCCCGCAGTGCGGCCGCGGCGGTCAGCGCCGCCTCTGGTGTCCGCGTGATGAAGGCGCCGAATCGCTCGTCGTACTCCTCGGCGCGTGCCAGGTGATGCCGCACGAGCTCCACCGGGGAAACCTCGCCCTTGCGTACGGCGGTGGCCTGTTCGAGTGCGGTCAGCGCGTGCAGTGAGGTGGGGACGGTCATACGCTCCTGCTTCCCTGAGGACTCTGTTGCATCGCGGCGACCTGCCGGGCCACCGCCTCTTCATGGTCCCTGAGATCGCGCCGGGCGTCCCGGGGCCGCCAGCGACCGGTCATCACGAAGACGAACGGCAGGAACAGCACCTGTCCGGCCAGACACACCCACCACCAGGCCTGCCACTTGCCGGGGTTGTCGGCGCTTGCCCGTGCGACCTCGGTGCCGTGCTCGCGCAGGATCTTCAGCTGTGGCGCGGCCTTCTGTACGGTGCGCAGCTGCCCGGCTCCGACCTCCTGCTGTGCGCGGGCCGACAGCGCCGGGGGCACCTTGCCGGGTGCGTACGCGCCGAGTTCGGCGAACAGCTTCGGGTGCGCACGGGTGATGGCCAGCGCGGGAGCGGCCTGGACAGACGCCTGCCTGACCTCCGGACCGTGTTCGATCAGTGGTGTCACCGTGTTCACCATGAGGGGGACGCAGGCAGCGGACAGGGCCACCGTGATGCGTACGATCCACCCCCAGACGGCGAGCCCTGTCGCGGTAGCTGCGGGATTGTGCCGTTCGACGGTCTCGGTGAAGCTCGCCATCCAGGGGGAGTAGGCGATGCCGCTGGTCACGCCGATGCCGGCCAGAATGAAGGCGAACGCGTAGTACCCGGTGTGCGGTTGTGTGGCATGCAGGGTGAACACCAGGGTGAAGCCGACCGATCCGATTCCGCCCAGCAGCATGAACGGCTTGCGTACGCGCAGCCGGTCGGAAAGCAGGCCCGCCGCGACCAGGGCGATGGCGTTCGCCCCCCAGTACCAGTCGAGCAGGGCGTTGGCGCGCTGTGCCGTGTAGCCGAAGTCCGTGGCGAAGTAGACGACGAAGTTGCCGACCGCCGCATAGTACAGGAGGAGGTACAGGCTGATGGCTACGGCGGACCCGATCACGTCGAGGCGCATCATCTGGCGCCACTGTCCGTGCAGCGCGACCTCGGCACCCAGGCCCTTGGCGCGGGCCTCGATCAGAGCCCGGTCGCGCACACTCACCATGATCTGATCGCGCAGCGCCGGGGCGAGCTCGCGGAGGCCGAACAGGGCGATCGCGAATATGACGAGCCCGCTGATGCCGGCGAACCTGATCTCGTCCTGCCAGGACGTGGAGGCCCCGTACGTACGGGAGGTGACAGCGGTGACGACCAGGCTGCCGATGATCGGCCCCATGGTCCAGTAGCCCATCGCCGAAGCCCGGCCGAGCTGCGGTGAGAAGTCGCGGATGAGGGCCGGGGTGGCGACGAGGATCATGCCCTCGACGAAGGCCAGCGCGCAGTAGCTGAGCAGATAGCTCGCCTTGCCCGGCGCGTTGGGCAGGACGAACGTGGTCAGCAGGCCGACGACGAGGAGGCCGTACACCACGATGTTCGCCCGGCCCCAGCGGTCGGCGAGACCTGCGATGAGGGAGGCGAACGCGCCGACCGCGTTGGCAGCCACCGATATGTAGACGAAGTACAGGAACGTCATGTGGTACTGACCGATGATGGCGGTCGACACCGCGTACTGGACGTACAGCTGGTAGTAGAGAACGATCGTGACGAGCACCACGATGCCCAGGTACCAGTACCGGGCGCCGCGTTCGGGATAGCGCAGCAGCCGTGGCCGGCTCAGGACCCTCAGCGCCGTCGTAGCAGGCCGCGCAGAACTCGGCTCATGCGTCGGCGGTGGAGATATCGACACCCATGCCTCCTTGTGCTGGTCAACCGGACGCCGCAGTGCGTGCTCGCCCCACGGCAGGCTAGTACCGACTAGTCGGTATGCAGAAGGGGTCGGAGCGGGGTTTGTGCGGGCGCCCCGCAGGGGCTGTCCCGCTGCCAGGCCCTCGTGAGTTCGCGCCGGGCGCCCGGGGATCCAGCGGGCAGGGCGCGCTCACCGTTGACATAGTGAGCACTATTCGAATAGCGTTACCTATATGAACATGGATGAGCGGCGACATCTGTCCGCCGGTCTCCACGCGTCTGCCGATACATCCCCACACCTCTCCCGGAGCACAGAATGACGTCCTCATCGAAAGTCGTCCGTTACCTGCTGGGGGGCCTGCTGATCGGCGGATTCTGGTACCTCAACCGCGGCAGGCCTCTGTGGGAGGAGGCGCTGCGCACGATCATCGTGTTCGCGGTGGTGATGTTCCTGATGAAGTCCCGGCTCAAGCGCAGGTCCATAGACGTGCACCTGGTTCCGCTGATCGCGTCGAAGGCTGCCCTGGTCGCCGTCGCGGCCCTGGTCGAGTCAAGGATCGAGGGTTCCGTCGGTAACCCGGCGCTCGTCGTCGCGATCGGGCTCGGACTCGGCGTCATCCTGCTCGGCCCTCTGGGGGACGGGCATTACTTCACCCGGCAGGTGCCATCATCGGCGTCGGCGCCCGCGCGGCAGGTGCGATGACGGGGTGCGCCGTCCGGTGGCCGGGGCGCCAACCCGCCCGAGTTGAACGGCTGGTACCCGCGCAGCGGTCCGAACCCGCTTACCGGGGTCGCGGCGCCGGCTCCTGGGTCGCGGCAATCTCCACGGTGTGCGGCTGGAGAACGCGGGACCGGGCTCGGCTCTCCGTGCCCTCGTCGGCCCTGCGTACGGGACGGGTCAGCGCTCTTCTTCGCCGGGAGTCGTGCGCGACGGCGCGTTGAGGCCGGCGAACAGCCAGCGGGCGGCGTTGCCGTACAGGTCCTCGGGGACCAGCGCCGGGTCGGTGCGGCGCAGTTGGACCAGCCCCTGGAACAGGGCCAGCAGGACGGTGGCGACTTGATCGAAGGGGGCATCGCCGCTCTGGCCCCGATCCCTGGCGCGGTCGGCCAGCACCCCGGTCAGCGCGTCCCGGTTGGAGCGGAACTGTGAGGCGAGGCGCTCCTGGAATTCCGGGCGGCGGATCGCGTACAGCCAGAACTCCGCCTGGAGCGGTGCCAGGTCCATGTCCTCGTCGGCGACGTCGATCACAAGGCGCGACAGCGCCGTCCGGGCTTCCTCGTTGCTGCCGCCCTGCCCGGTCACGATCGTGGCTGCCTCGGTGAGGCGGCTGCTGCTCCGGCTGGAGAGGAGCTCGACGAACAACTCGTCCTTGCTCGCGAAGTTCGAGTACAGCGCGCCGGTGGAGAATCCAGCGCTCTCCGCGATGTCGTCGACCGACGCCCCGGCGAAGCCCTTGCGGGCGAAGACCTGCGCGGCGGCTTCCAGCAACAGGGCCCGGGTGCGTGCCTTGGTTTCCGCCCGGGTCAGACGTCGCGGACGCGACTCATCGTCTTTCATATAGGGAACTTTATCGATATAGCGATAGTTACGTCAATTTTCGCGGTGCCCGGCCCGGGTGCCCAGGGCGGAGCGGTCGCAGGTCGACAGGAGGTACGCGGAGTGCAGAAGACACACGCAGTGAAGACAGGCTTTCGCCATCAACTGGGCCCGAGGCTTCGTCTGGTGGCCGCTCTGGTGGCCGTCGGACTGGTCGGCGCCGGCTGTACGTCCGGCACACCGCACGGGGCGACGTCCCACCCGGCCTCGTCCGGCACGCGGGCGACACCATCGCCCTCGGCTTCCGGTGAAGCGGCTGGTGTCCAGCCGCTGACCGACCCCGGAACCGAAGGAGCGGGGGCCTATTACTCCGACCCCTACCCCATCCATCGGGCGTCCTCGTACCACGGCGCCCGCAGCCAGTACTTCTCCGGAACCACCAAATCGCTGCTCCACTGCCCCGGCGGAACTCCCGCCCACTGCAAGGCCGGCCAGAAGGTCGAAGTCAGCGCGGGCCCCGCCCTGGTGAACGCCGCGAAGCGGTACGGCTCCCGGACGACGGTCGTCGACAACGAGAACATCTACCAGCTGGATTCCGGTGAATGGGAGATGGCGGCAACCATGTACGTGAAGAATCCCGCCTATCCGCATGCCGCCCCGTGGACGGTGGTCGTCCACGCACATGCCAGGCGCGGGTCGCCGTCCGCCGTCCCGGCGAATTGGACTGCCGACTCGCTGGTGGCCGGATCGTTCGAGCGTCCGGAAAAGGCCGACTACGACGGGAAGTACTTCGAGGACGGCGGCAAGCTGTACCTCATCTACAGCAAGCGGCTCTCCGGGCCGTCCCCGGAGGACGGGATCGTGGCACAGGAGATGGAGTCCTCCTCCCATCCCGCCGCCAGTGGGCCGGTGCTGCTCCTGGGGCCGGAGGATTCGCACGGCGGCTACAACTCGGAGTACTTCTTCGGACTCGACCAGACCAAGAAGTTCAAGCTGATCGAGACGGGAAACATCACGAGGATCGGCGGCAAGTATGTGATGGCCTATTCCACCGGTGCGTTCAATGAACGCGACTACAAGTCGGGGCTGGCGTGGTCCGACACACTGATACCTGCCCACGGTTCCTCCTACCGCAGGATCCTCCGGAAGGACTCCTCGGGAGTGTGGGGGAAGCCCGGGGGCAGCGAAGTGGACTATCTCCTGCAGACGCAGGAGAAAGCCTGGCCGAACTATGTGGCGGACCGTGTTCTTGCTCCCGGTGTGCCCTCCGTCGTCGAAGCGGACGGGAAATGGGCCCTGTACTTCGCGGGATACCTGCCGACGGACGCCCCACGGGTGCCCGGCGGAAAGTTCGATGCGAGCCACCGGCGTCCGTACGTCATGCGGCTGAAGGTGGACGTGCCCCGTAACGCCGACGTGCGGCAGGCATCCGATGCGGAACTGGCCGGCTGGGTGACCCGGGACTCCTGAGATTGAGATAACGGCCTGCGGGGCGGACGTTTGTGCGGGCAGGCGTGTTCGACTGGGAGTGCGGACAACTGGCGAATGCCGGGTGGGAATTGCCATCGTTCAGGAGCGATAACATCGGGGTGCCGATGTCCGATCGAGAAGGCGATTTCACGCGATGGCCGATGAGGCTTACCTGTTTCTGCTCCCTGACCGCCACCCCTGGCTCGGTGCGGCCCTCGCCGCCGTCGGTGAACTGGAGTGCGCGCAAACGCCTGCTGTCCACGGCTGGTTGCAGGCCCACGGGGTCTCGGGCTCCTCGGAGCAGGTCAGGATCCTCCCCGCGGAGGCGGAGGCGTTCATCCCGCAGGACGCGGAACGTCTGCCTGTGCCGTTGAGCGAGGAGGAAGCACTGCGCGTCCACCAGGCGTGCGCGCCGCGGTCCGTGACGGACATGGAGAGCGAGCTCCTGGAGTTCAGAGACACGGTCCATGACTGGGAGGGGCTCGTGCACCGTGCCCTGACCGCAGGGGTTTCCGCGCCGCGCATCGCCCAGCTGACCGGTCTCGATCCCCAGGACATCGGCCGCCTCACCGTGTGACGGCGCGGCCCGGATCCCGGCAGGAGACGACGACGTACCTCGGGCTGCCCCCGTCCGGCGGAGCGCCGCTCGTACGGCGGCAGCACGGTGCTCCCCGGCGTTACTCAGCCTCCGAGCCCGCCACTGCCGAAGCCGCCTCCGTCGTCCTTGTCCTTTCCCGGCCCGTGCGGTTCGTTTCCCTCGGGGCCCGTCCCGCCGAGCCCGGTGAGCTCGTGCGGGGTGAGCCGGTCGTCTCCCTCCACCTTCGGCACTTCGTCCGGTTCCCGGTACTCACGTACCTCGTAGACGGGCCCGCCCTCCGGCATCTTCGGCTGTTCCTCGGGTGTGGGCGGGTCCGACTCACGGTCCCGGACCCGGCGCCCCCAGGCGAACGCCGCGAGCAGGAGACCGACGATCACGAGTCCCCCGATCGCCATGAAGACCCACGCCGACGCTCCGATGGTCGCGGCGAGCTGCACATCTGGAGTGTTCATACCAGTGCACTGCCCGGCGGAGGGCTTCATATCCCCTCATTCGACGTTTTTCAGTCGCTTGAAACACATGATTCGCCCCGGAAGGTCCGCACGTTGTGCTGACTCCCTGTACTGACTCCCGCAGGCCCCGCTGTCCTGGGGACCCGCAATCCGCACCGGGCCTGCGGGCGCATTCACGGCCGTGCCGGGTCCATCGCTTCCAGCACCTTGTCGACGGTGAGCGGGAGTGAGCGCAGCCGGACGCCCGTGGCGTGGTGGAAGGCGTTGCCGACCGCAGCGGCGGTGCCGACGATGCCGATCTCGCCGATCCCCTTGCTGCCCATCGGATTGAGGTGCTTGTCCTCCTCGGCGATCCAGTGCGCCTCGATCGCGTGGACATCCGCGCAGACCGGGACGTGGTAGGAAGCGAGATCGTTCTCCACGAAGGCACCGGAGGCGGGGTCGACGGTGCTGCCCTCGGTGAGAGCCATCCCGATGCCCATCACCATGCCGCCGATGAACTGCGCCCTCGCCGTACGGGAGTTGAGGATGCGCCCGGCCGCGAACACGCCCAGCAGCCGCCGCACGCGCACCTCACCGGTCACCGTGTCGACCTCGACCTCCGCGAAGTGGGCCCCGAACGCGTGCCGGGCGTAGGGCACCGGCTGATCGGCCTGCCCGCTGGTGTCGGCGGCAGCGTGCAGACCATCGGGAGGCACCGCCCCCGCACGTTCATCGAGCAGTCCCCTGAGTGAGGTGCAGGCCTGGTGGACGGCCCAGCCCCAGGACGCGGTGCCCGAGGAGCCGCCTGCGAGAGGGGCGCTGGGCAGATCGCTGTTGCCGATGTCGACCGTCACTGACTCCACCGGTACGTCCATCGCTCCGGCGGCGACCTGGGCCAGGACCGTACGGGCTCCCGTCCCGATGTCGGTGGCGTTGATCCGTACCCGGAAGGTTCCGTCCGGCGACGCGTGTGCGGTCGCCTCGGACGGGGAGACCAGGACCGGGTAGGTCGCGGACGCGACGCCGGTTCCGATGAGCAGGCTGCCGTCGCGGCGGACAGCGGGGCGCGGGTCCCGGTCGCTCCAGCCGAATCGCCGCGCGCCCTCCGTGAGGCAGTCGGTGAGGTGACGGCTGCTGAACGGGAGGCCGCTGTCCGGTTCGGTCTCCGGTTCGTTCCGCAGCCGCAGCTCCACCGGGTCGAGGCCGGTGGCCACGGCGAGTTCGTCCATCGCCGACTCCAGCGCGTACATGCCGGGAGCCTCACCGGGAGCCCGCATCCAGGAGGGGCTGGGCACATCGAGAGGTGCGACGCGATGGGTCGTCAGGCTGTTGGGCGAGTGGTACATGACCCGCCCGGGGACAGCGGCCTGCTCCACGAATTCCTTGATGCGCGAGGTGTGGGTGATCACTTCGTGTGCCAGGGCGGTGATGACACCGTCGTGGCCCGCCCCGAGCCGGACACGGTGCAGCGTGGGGGCGCGGTGGCCGACGACCGCGGCCATCTGCCGCCGCGGCAGCGAGAGCGTCACGGGGCGTCCGGTCTGCAGGGCTGCCATGACGGCGAGCACCACATGGGGGCGGGGCGTGCCCTTGGAGCCGAAACCACCGCCGACGTGTTCGGCGACGACGGTGATGTCCTTCTCCGGGATGCCGAAGAGGGCCGCGAGGGCCTGACGGACAGCCGTCGCGCCCTGACTCGAGTCGTGCACGGTCAGATGCCCGCCGTCCCACTCCGCGGTGCTGGCGTGCGGCTCCATCGGGTGGTTGTGGAGCGGGGGGACGGTGTACGAGACATCGACCCGGACCGGCGCTCCGGCGTGAGCGGTGGTGAAGTCACCCCGTTCGCGGTCGGCGGGGTGCCCCCCGTTGGCCGACTCCGGCGCGTAGATCGCGGGATCGCCGGGTTTGAGTACCGCGTCGTGGGCGTCGGTCTCGTACTCCACCCGCACTGCCTGGGCCGCGGCACGCGCAGCTTCGAGGGTCTCGGCCACGACGAGGGCGACGTACCAGCCGTAGTGCGGCACCCGGTCGTTCTGGAGGACGCTGAGGATCGGGTCGTCGGTGTCGCCCAGCCGGGGCGCGTTGTCGGGGGTGAGTACGGCGATGGTGCCCGGAAGCGACAGGGCCTGCTGGGTATGTACGGCGGTGACCCGGCCGGATGCGATCCCGGCGGGGACCGGCCAGGCGTAGACGCGTCCGGTGGGGGAGTGTTCGGCGGCGTAGGCGGCGGCGCCGGTGACTTTCGCCCGCCCTTCCCTGCGGCTGACGGGGGCACCGGGCGCGGAAGCTTGGTGATTCACGGGAGTGCTCTCTTCCTCAGCCGCGGTTCGCGAGTCGGCCCAGCGTGTCGACGGCCAGATTTCGGGCGAGCTTCACCTTGAACGCGTTGCCGGACAGCGGTGCGGCACGCGACATCTCGGCCTCGGCCGCCCGGAGGTAGGTGCTCTCCTCGGCGGGGGCCCCGATGAGGAGCGACTCCGCGGTCACCGCGCGCCAGGGTTTGTGCGCGACACCACCGAAACCGAGGCGCGCGTACCGGATCAGGCCGTCGTCACCGACCGCCAGGACGGCGGCGACCGAGACGAGAGCGAAAGCGTAGGACGCGCGGTCGCGTGCCTTGCGGTACGCGGAGGGCAGCCCGCCGGATGCTGCGGGGACCACGACCGATGTGATCAGTTCTCCCGGCCGGATGACGGTGTCCTGTTCGGGACGGTCGCCGGGCAGCCTGTGCAGGTCGGCCACGGGTACGGTCCTCCCGCCTCCGGGGCCCACGAGTTCCACCTCGGCGTCGAGGACCGCAAGTGCCACCGCCATGTCGGAGGGATGAGTGGCCACACAGTGCGCCGAATGGCCCAGGACCGCGTGATCACGGTTGACTCCCTCGACAGCCGCGCAGCCGGAACCCGGCTCGCGCTTGTTGCAGGGCTGCCGGGTGTCCTGGAAGTACGGGCAGCGCGTCCGCTGGAGGAGGTTGCCCCCGGTGGTGGCCACATTGCGCAGCTGGCCCGACGCGCCCGACAGCAAGGCCTGGGACAGCACCGGCCAGCTCCGGCGTACCGCCGGATGGGCGGCGAGGTCACTGTTGCGCACGGTCGCCCCGATACGGAGCCCGCCGCCGGGCAGTTCGGTGACGGCGTCGAGGGGCAGCCCGCTCACGTCGATGAGGGTGCCGGGGGATTCGACGCCGAGTTTCATCAGGTCGACGAGGTTGGTACCGCCGCCGAGGAAGCGGGCGCCCGGCAGCGAGACGAAGCTGTGCACGGCGTCGTCGGTGGTACGGGCCCTGACGTATCCGAACGGCTTCATACGACCACGTCCCCGACAGCTTCGACGATCCTCGGGTAGGCGCCGCACCGGCACAGGTTGCCGCTCATGCGCTCACGGATCTCGTCCGGGCTGAGCTCGGCGGGGCCTTCGGCCGCGAGATCATCCGGCGGCGTGACGTGCGAGGGGTGCCCCGCGGCGGCCTCGGCCAGTACGCCGACCGCCGAGCAGATCTGGCCCGGGGTGCAGTAGCCGCACTGGAATCCGTCGCGGTCGAGGAAGGCTTCCTGGACGGGATGCGGGGCGTCGGCGTCACCGAGCCCCTCGATCGTGGTGATGCGGACGTCCTGGTGGGCGACGGCCAGCAGGAGGCAGCTGTTGACGCGGCGCCCGTCGGCCAGCACCGTGCACGCCCCGCACTGCCCGTGGTCGCAGCCCTTCTTCGCACCCGTCAGCCCGATCGCCTCCCGGAGGGCGTCCAGGAGCGTGGTGCGGTGGTCGAGCTCCAGGGTGTGGGCGCGTCCGTTGACCCGCAGGGTCACGGTCGACCGGGTAGGAGCCTTCCCCGACGGGTTGCGCGCATCGGGGCGTTCGCCGGCAGGCTGCATCCGTCCCTCACACCTCTCTGAGCCGCGTCGTCCGAGCCGCCGCGGGAGCGCGGGGCGGGCACGCTCATCCTGCGGCTCTTCCCCGGCGTCCGCACCCGGTGAGCCGGTGACGGGGCCCTGCCGGTTCCTCCGTACAGGGCCGTGCCGAGGCGGTCCGCGCGGCGTCGGACGTCAGGTCGGGCCGGAGCCCGGCCGGGTGAAGGGCCGGGCGCGGCGCCGCGGATCAGGCGGTGGCGTCGTCCGTGCGGTGCCGGCGGCCGAACCAGTCGAGGCAGACGACGAGCGCGTCGTCGTCCAGCGGCGACGAGCCCCGGTGGTTTCCGAGGTCCCGGAGCACCGCACGGGGCACCTGGGCCGACGGCAGGAAGCGATGGGCGGACAGCGAACGTGCCAGCGCTCGCTCCCCGTACTGCTCCCCTGTGGCGGACACGCTGTTGTAGACGCCGTCGCTGCCCACCAGGATCCGGTCGCCCGGCTCCACCCGCATGCGCTCGGCGACGTAGGCCGTCTCCTCGAACATCCCCAGAGGGAGCTGTGCGTCGAAGCCGACCGACTCGACGTGGCGCCCCCGGAGCCTCCACATGAGGGGGGACCCGGCGTCGACAGCCTCCATCTCGCCGGTGGCGAGGTCGAAGCGCAGGAGCAGGACGGAGGCGTGGAGAGCGCCGCGGTACTGCGCGTAGACGGCCTGGTCCGCGAGGCTTGCCTGGTCGGCCAGGCCGAGTCCGGCACGGCGGGCGTTGCGCAAGGCGTTGACGACCAGGTTGGTGAGAAGAGCCGCTTCCATTCCCTTGCCCATACCGTTGGTGACGGTGAGCGTGAGGTGGTGGGCCGACACCGACCAGTCGAAGTTGTCGCCGAAGATCGCGTACGCGGGTTCGAGCTGGGCTCCCAGCGAGAATTCCGGACGTGACACAGAACGGCCGGGCAGCAGCTGCCACTGCATCTCGGCTGCCAGTGTGAGTCGTGTGGCGCGGCGGGCGAGGAGATAGAGGTCGGTGTCCCGCTCGGCCACCAGGATCTCGCGGCCCAGCGCTTCGCAGATCTGCTGGATCTCCAGCAGATCCGTCTTCGCGCAGCTCGCTTCGGGGGCGCTGATGGTGAGGACGCCCATCCGGTCTCCGCGGACGGTCACCGGCACGTGCACGGTGACCGCGCCCCGCACGGCCGTCGGCTCGACGAACGGTTCCTGTGCGCCGAAGGCCCGCCCCTGCGGGCTGCCGTCGATGGGTACCGGTTCCCGGAGGGACGCCACGTCCTCCACGGCCTGGAGGGTGGTCATGCCGTAGTCGGCAAGGCGCAGTTCGGCACTCTCGGTGCCGTACTGCTCCCGCAGCGCCGCCGTTAGGACGTCGAGCAGCAAATGGGGTGCGGCGCTCCGCAAGGCCCTCTCGACGGCAGCCAATCTGTCCACGTGATCCTGCTTCTCATGTCTGCACCGGGCCGCGAGGACGGGCCGGCGACCGGCGCTGGCCTGGCACTCTTCGCCTCATCATACGTTGCACAGCAACAACTGTTTCCGCGCGACAAGAAAAATCGCGTGAGCCGGTGTGGCATCTCCAAGTGGGGGAAGTGCCACTACTGGGAAGCGTGCACGACCAGCGAGGAAGAGAAGCGATATGTCACTGATCTCCGAACGGGCCACCGGGGCGACGCGCGGGAGCGAGGCATCGACCGCCACCGATGAGTCCCCCGCCGGGCAGGCGCTGCCGTGGATCGAGGACGCGGGCAAGGTGGCCCCGAAGGACGCGCGCGCCCTGTCCAAGCTGTTCTTCGATCAGCTCCAGAGCATGGAGGAAGGCACGCGGGAGCACCAGTACGCGCGCAACACCCTCATCGAAATGAATCTTTCCCTCGTGCAGTTCGTCGCGGCACGGTTCCGCAACCGCGGCAGCGGTGACACGGAGGACATCGTCCAGGTCGGCACCATCGGCCTCATCAAGGCCATCGACCGGTTCGAGCTCTCCAGGGAAGTCGAGTTCACCACGTTCGCCATCCCCTACATTCTCGGCGAGATCAAGCGGTTCTTCCGCGACACCAGCTGGGCCGTCCATGTTCCCCGCCGGCTGCAGGAACTGCGCATCGAACTCGCCAAGGCGAAGGACGAGCTCGGCACCCGTCTGGACCGCGACCCCACCATCAAGGAACTCGCGGTCCACCTCGACCTCACTGAGGACGAAGTCATCGAGGGCGTCGTCGCCGCCAACGGTTACACCGCGGGCTCCCTGGACCTGTCCGTCGACGGCACCGACAGCGCGGCGCCCTCGGCCCGCGCGTTCGCCGACGTGCTGGGTGAGCCGGACCCCGGCATGGAGATCGTGGAGAACCTGCACGCGCTGGCCCCGCTGCTCGACGAGCTCGACGAGAGGGAGCGACGCATCATCCAGCTGCGCTTCGGCCAGGAGATGACGCAGTCGCAGATCGGGACCGAACTCGGCGTTTCCCAGATGCATGTCTCCCGTCTCCTCTCCCGCACGCTCACCAAGCTGCGCACCGGCATGTTCGCCTGACCGCCAACCCCTGAAAGAAGGACCGTCGTGCTGAGGGCTCACCCCGCGATACTGCGCGGACTTGTCGATCACTACGGCGAGGTGCTTGCGCTGCATACCGGCCAGGGCACCTGCGCCACGCGGCGTCAGCTGGAGGACGCCACGTACACGCTGTGTGTCTCCACCGGTACGCGTACGGCCGAAGCTGCCCTGATCGTTGCGGAGGAGCAGCTCGCCGCCGCTCTGTGTGAAGGGACACGGGGGGACATCGGGCTCACAGCCTGAAGGACGGCTTGCCGGGCGAGGCTCCGCCGCCCGAAATGTCCGAGAACCGCCCGCGCCGGGCCCGTACCGATCGAACGAGTCCGGGAGCGGCTCGTGCCGGGCCGGTGCCCCCGGCGGTGCTATGCCTCGGGGGCGCCGAGGACGGGTGCCGGGCCCCACGGGGCCTCCAGTGCGGCGCGCAGGGCCGTGACCGCCTGCCGGCCGATGCGCTCGGCGAGAGCCTCCTCCAGCTGTTCCAGTACGAGAGTGGCCTGCTGGTGGGCGCGCTCGCCCAGCGGGGTGCGCCGGATCAGCCGCCGCCGGGCGGAAGCGGGGTCGGGCACCTGTTCCAGCAGCCCGAGTTCCATCAGGCTGTGGGTGGCCTGATGGGCGGTCTGCCGCGTCACGCCCATCCGCCTGGCCAGCTCCGACACGGTCGTCCCGTCCTGGTCCAGGACGGCGAAGAGGCCCAGATGAGTCGGGGAGACGGGCGAGGCGCCGGCCTGCCGCAGTGCCGCAAGGAGCGCCTCGTCGAACCAGCGGCGGGCGTCGCCCAGCAATCGGGGGAGGGTGCGGTCGGCGGGGTGCATCTGTTCCTCGCGAGGGTGGCGGGTGGCCGGACGGATCTTCTGCCGCTCTTGCTGTGCGTCGATCTCTTATGTCAGGCTACCTGACACTTAGTCGATGCTCCCAGGAGAGTCATGACCATCGAGTACGCCACGCGCTACCGGCGCGCGTCACGGATACCCGCCGACCCGGGAAAGCCCTACTTCATCGAGAAGGGCGAGGGGGACCGCGCCCACCTGTTCGGGGACCTGATCACGATCTACGCGGGGGGCGAGCAGACCGAGAACACCTTCAACTTCTTCACCGTCGAAGGCCCCAAGGGCGACATCATCCCAGCGCATCTGCACACCGACACCCACGAGGTCTTCTACGTCACGCAGGGTGCTGTCCGGCTCTTCGTCGAGGACACCGAGGGGGAGCAGCAGGAGAAACTGCTGACCCCCGGCGATTTCGGATTCGTGCCCAAGAACTGCAGGCACGCCTACCGCATGGAACGCCACCACAGCCAAGTCGTCGGCGTCGCCGCGGGTCCCGGCGGTACGTTCGAGCGCTTCTTCGAGAACCTGGGCACTCCCACCGAGGCCGTCGGGCTGCCACAGGAGCCCTGTGTGCCCGAGCCGCGCAAGTTCGCCACCGTCCCCCAGGAGTACGACGTCCAGTTCCTCCCGGACCACCAGTGGCGCTTCCGGTGACCGATCGGCGTTCCCTCCTTGAGGCCATCCCCGCACCCCACCCGGACATCGCGCCTCTCCCCGCCGCGGCCATCTGCGAGCCGGGCGTACGGATGCTGCGGGGTGTGCCCTTCGCCCGGGTCGAGGGGAGCCGCCCGCTGGAACTGGACCTGTGGCTCCCCGGGAGGACCGGAGCGGGCACTGTTCCCGTTCCCCTGGTGCTGTTCGTGCACGGCGGCGCGTGGCGTGCGGGGCGGCGGGACGACATGGGCCTGCAGACGCGTGACTGGTCTCCGGGGCCGTTCGCGCGTATCGCCGCGGCAGGTATCGCTGTTGCGTGTGCCGACTACCGGCTCAGCGGCGAAGCCCGGTTCCCCGCCCCTCTCGAAGACCTCCGCGCCGCGCTGTCCTGGCTCACGCTGCGCTCGGCCGAACTGGGTCTCGATACCGGACGGACCGTGGTGTGGGGCGACTCCGCAGGCGGGCACCTGGCTTCCCTGCTGGCTCTCACCCACACCGCCCCGGCCCCCGTAGGTGCCGTCGTCTGGTACGGGCTCAGCGATCTGACCGCCCCCCGGGGCCACTACGATCCGCAGTCCGCCAGTACACCTGAAGCCATGTTGCTCGGCGGCCCCCCGGCCATGGCCGGGGAACGTGCTCGGGCCGCCAGCCCACTGTCCCTGGCCCACGAGGGTGCTCCTCCTTTTCTGCTGATCCACGGAGAGGAGGACACCATGGTCCCGTGCTCGCACAGCCAGGATCTCGCAACCAGGCTGCGGGAGACGGGCGCACCGGTGGAGCTCCGGACCGTGCCGGGCGCGGACCACTGCTGGTACGGCCTGCCCAGTGCGCGGGTCGAGGAAATCTTCGACCACTCGCTGCGGTTCGCGAAGCTGGCGACGGCATCCGGGCCGTCGCGCGACTCCTGACGTGCAGCCCGCCGCACCGACCCGGGCCGATGCCGGTGGATGCCCGGTCCGGGTCGGCCGCGGGACAGTTGAGGTCAGGCCGGGTTCGCGGTACGCAGTGATCCCCGCTCGTACTACTGCTGGTGGGAACTGCCGCGCCCCTGGCGGGCCGACATGTTCGTGGCCGCAGCAGCCCGGCACGGCATCGCGGTCACCCCTGCGGCGGCGTTCGCCGTCGGCGAGTACCGCGCTCCCAGCGCGGTCAGACTGGGTCTGGCCACACCACGCATCGACGTCCTGTCGCAGGCTCTGGCCGTCCTGGCGGAACTCGCCCGCTCCGCCCCGGACGACCACGTCTCCGACTGACGAGTCCCGAGGAGCCTCCGCTTCGCCGTGCGCCGGCCCGCGTCCGGGGCACGGTGTGTACGCACGCGCGAGGTGAGTACCGCTTCGAGCGCAGGGCAGATGGCATCGGAGGGCATGAACTGGCGTGTCCTGTCAGCGGAACGGTGCCGGCGGGAGGCCGCCGGTATACCAGGAGGTTCCACGACTTTCAGGAGGCGACCGGGATGGCCCGTGGCGCGGTGACCGTACTGTCCTTGCTGACCTGGTGGGTGCTGCTCTTCCTGCTCTACACAGTGCTGATCTCCTCCGTCTCGCCGCTGGAACTTGTGGTCGGCGGCCTCGCGGCGCTCCTCGGTGCGATCGCCGCTGAGGCGCTGCGGCGGGTCGAGCGGCCGCGGGGCACCGTGCGAGGGCTGCTCGCGGCCGGGGCGGCCTTCCCCGTGACGCTGCTGCGCGAGTGCGGGCAGCTCGCGTGCGCGGTCGCCGGCGTCATGTCCGGCCGGGGCTCCACCGGGCGCAGGGCGGCATTCCGTCTGGAGCCGGGGGCGAGCCCCGGCTGGGCGGCGGTGCTGCTGGCGGCGAGTCCGGGCGCGTGCGTCATAGACATCAGCCAGAAGGGAGGCCGGGGCGGTGAAGCGGAGTTGACGCTGCATCTGCTCGGTGGCGCCGTTTCGGGCGTGGAGCGGGCGCTGCCGGGAAGGCACGTTTCGTGAATGCCTGGTTGCTGGCCTCCTGTGTCCTGCTGCCCACCGGGATGGGGCCGTGTCTGTGGCGTGCCTGCCGGGGAGAACCCGCTGAGCGGCTGACCGGGATCACCCTGGGCGGCGCTGTGGCGGCCGCGGTGTTCCTGCTGGTCTCGCGCGGACTGAGCCGCCCCGCGTACGCCGATCTCGCCCTGGTGCTCGCGGTGCTGTCACCTGCGGGCACGCTCGTTTTCTGCCGCTGCCTGGCCGGCGGAGCCCGGCCGCTGCCGGGCCGTTCGCGGACGGAGGGCAGGTGACGTGGACATCCGTCAGATCTGTGCCGTGGCCCTGATGTGCTGCGGGTCGGCCGCCCTCGTGCTGTCGGTGCTCGCACTGCTCGTCCTTCCGGGGCCGTACGCGCGACTGCACGCGCTCGCTCCCGCCACCTCCCTCGGGCTGCCGCTGATCTGCCTCGCGCTGGCGGTGGACGCCGGACCCGGCCGCACGGCGGTCAAGTTTCTCTTCATCGCCGCTGTGATGGCGGTGACGGGCCCAGTGGTCACCATCTCCATCGCCCGCACCATCGGGGAGACCACCGGACACGAACCTCCGGGCGCCGAGCAGGGACCTCCGGCGTGAGCGGCGCCGCGGGCGGTGTCGACTTCCTGGTCGCTGTTTCCCTGCTTCTGGTCACGGTCGCGGCCACTTGCGCCGCCCTCACCCGTGACCCGGTGCGTCAGGCGGTGGTGCTGTCGGCCCTGGGGCTGTGCCTGGCCGTGTTGTTCCTGGCTGTCCAGGCGCCCGACGTGGCACTGTCGCAACTCGCGGTGGGCAGTGCGCTCACCCCGCTGCTCATTCTGCTGACGGTGCGCAAGGCGCGCCGGCTGCCGCGCGGCGACGGCCGGGATGGCCGGGGTGGCCGCGACGACCGGAAGGGGGGAGCGGCGGGTGACCAGGACGGTACGTAAAGGCGTCTTCTTCGCCGCTGCGACCGTGGTGGCGGTCGCGTTCGCCGCCGCGTGCACCGGACTCCCGCCGTTCGGCGCGCGCAGTCATCCGTACGGTGACCGGTCGGTCGCCGCTGCCATTCATCAGCGCACGGCCAACGTCATTTCCTCCATCAACTTCGACCAGCGGGCCCTGGACACCCTGGGGGAGGAGTCGATCCTCTTCGCGGCTGTACTGGGCGCCGTGGTGCTCCTGCGGCGCGCCCGCGACGAGGACCGCGAGGACCCCGAGCCGCAGTGGGTGATGCCGTCCACCCTGCTGCTCGGAGCGGGCCTGCTGCCCGTGACGGTCCTCGTCGGCATCTACGTGGTGGCGCACGGCCAGTTGACACCGGGTGGGGGATTCCAGGGCGGCGTCGTACTGGCCACCGGCCTGCACCTGGCGTACCTGGCGGCCGACTACCGCGTGTTGCGTCGCGTCCGCCCGCTGGCTCTGTACGGGGCTCTGGACGCCGTGGCGGCAGGTTCGTTCACCGTTCTCGGTCTGGCGGGCCTGATCGCGGGCGGGGCGTACCTGGAGAACACCCTTCCGCTGGGCACCTTCAACCAGCTTTCGTCCGGCGGCCTCGTACCCCTGGTGAACGCGGCTGTGGGGGTGGAGGTGGCCTCCGGGGTGATCGTGCTGCTCGCGCAGTTCCTGGACCAGGCAGTCGAGATCTCGTCCCCGCCCGACGACGGACAACATCCGCAGGAGGAATCGTGACCACGCTGCCCTTTCTCGCGGCCGGATGGATCTTCCTCGTCGGTGTGTACGGCATGGTGACCAGCCGTAACCTCGTGCACGCCGTCGGCTGCCTGGCCGTGGCCCAGTCGTCCACGTACGTCCTGCTGCTCGCCGTGGGGTACCGCCGGGGTGGCACCGCACCGGTCTTCGCGGACATCCCCCTGAGCTCCGTCGTGGTCGACCCCGTCGTGCAGGCGCTCGTCCTTACCGATGTCGTCGTCGGAGCGACGGTGACGGCCCTGCTGCTCAGCCTCGTCATCCAGATCCGCAAGCGCACCGGGACCCTCGACCCCGAGGCCCTGACCGGCCTGAAGGGCTGAGTGCGGCCCGTGCCAGGTACCGCCGACCTGCTGCCCCTCACCGTGGCGCTGCCCCTGCTGGGCGCGGCGCTGCTCGTTGTCGTCGGGCGTCTGCTGCCCCGCACCGTCAACGATGTGCTGGCACTCGCCGTCGCTGCCGCCACGTGCGCCGGGCTGCTGCTGGAGTGGCTGCGCGCCGGCGGCGGACGAGTGGTGTCCTGGTCGGGCGGCTGGACCATGACCGGCGGGGAGAGCGTCGGGATCGTTCTGGTCGGCGACCGGCTCGGTATCGGCCTGGCGCTGCTCGTCTCGGTACTGACCGTGGCCGTACTGGCCTACTCATGGCGGTATTTCGACGAACCTCCCGAGCGCCACCGCGGAGCGTTCCCCGCACTGCTGCTGCTCTTCGAGGCGGGCATGTGCGGATTCGCCCTCACCGGGGACCTCTTCAACGCCTTCGTCTTCTTCGAGCTGATGGGTGTGGTCGCGTACGCCCTCACCGGATTCCATGTGGAGGATCCCCGGCCGCTGCACGGCGCTCTCACCTTCGGCGTGGTGAACTCCCTGGCCGCGTACGCCTCGTTGCTCGGTATCGGGCTGCTCTACGCGCGAACGGGCGAACTCGGCATGGCTCAGATCAGCAGTCACCTCTCCGGGCACCGGGCCGACCCCCTCCTCGTCACCGCGTTCGTCCTGGTGACCACCAGCATGCTGGTCAAAGCTGCCATCGTCCCCTTCCACTTCTGGCTGCCCGACGCCCATGCCGTCGCCCCCACCCCGGTCTGCATGCTGATGTCCGGAGTGATGGTCGAACTCGGCGTGTACGGAACCGTGCGCATCTACCACGTCGTCTTCGCCGGACAGCACGGCATCCCGCCGGACGCGTTCGAGCACACCATGGTCGCCGCAGGGGCGGTGACGGGTGTCGTCGGAGCGGTGATGTGCTGGCAGCAGCGGCACCTCAAGCGGCTCCTCGCCTTCTCCACCATCGGCCATACCGGCCTGTTCCTGGTGGGCCTGGGCCTGCTCGGTCCTGACGGCGCGGCGGGCACAGCCGTCTACGTCGCAGGGCACGCCGGAGCGAAGGCCGCACTGTTCGGTCTTGTGGGCGTTCTGCTGGACAGATACGGGTCCGTCGATGAGCACGCGCTGCACGGCCGCGGCCGTGAACTGCGCGGAACCGGAGCGCTTTTCCTCGCGGGGGGCCTGGCGCTCGCCGGGCTTCCGCCCTTCGGTACCGGGCTGGGCAAATCACTCGCCGAGCACGCGGCAGGCGGGAGCGGGCCGTGGCTGCCCGCCCTGTACGTACTGGTGTCAGCGGTCACCGGCGCTGCCGTGCTCCGCGCCGGGCTGCGGGTGTTCTTCGGGGCGGGGCCGGTCCCCCGGCGTACCCACGCGGACCTGGAGACCAGCGGCGAGGGGGAGGAGCCCGAGGTGCGTGACCCCCGCCGGCCGGTGCCCCGCACGATGACGCTGGTACCTGCGGTCCTCATCGCCCTCTGTCTGGCGGTCGGGACGGTGCCCTCCGTCGCGGCCGCCGTCGCCGAGGGGGCGCGGGCCTTCACCGATCACGCCGGATACCTCGCGAGTGTCCGGCACGGCGGCGCCGGCGTTCCTGCCGCCGCCGCGCCCGAGGCGATCTGGACTCTGCCGGGCGTCCTGCTCGGCCTGCTGTCGGCGGGACTCGCCGTTGCCATGGCCTGCGCGGCGGTCTGGCGTCCCTCGCATGCGCTCCGGGGCGCCGGGCACCACCTGGTCGTACCCCTGCGCCGCCTGCATTCAGGGCTGCTCGGCGATTACCTGATGTGGCTGACGGTCGGCATGGCAGCCCTGCTCGTCGCTGTCGGCAGCCAGGTGTGACGGGTGGTCCGACCGGGCTGCTGTCCGCGCGTCCGCCGTATGGTCCAGCCGGAATGGCGCCGGTGACCTGATGGGGACTTGGCTGGAGGACAGCATGCCCCGCGCCTGCTCGGTACCGGTCCGCCGGCCTGGCGGCGCTCGGTCCTGGCCCGCCTTCCGTGGAGACCCACCATGTTCTGCGAACAGATTCTCCCAGCATCGGGCAACGTCTTCCGGCCGCCGCCCGCTCCCGGCGACGCGGCCATAGGGCGGCCGGGCGGATGCCAGGGATGACGGGGCCCGAAGTCGGCCACGGGGAGAAGCTGCTGCAGGAATTCCTGGACGCAGTGCACGCCACGGCGCCTACGAAGCTGCCGTCCCTGGTCGACAGCTACGCCACGAAACTGGGTGTGCGCAAGGTCGTCGTCTACCTGGTCGACCTTCAGCAGCGCCGGCTGACCCCGCTCTCCGGGGGAGAGCAGCTCCTCGTCGACCGGACCCGGGCGGGCCGTGCGTACCGCGCACTCGATCTGCGCGTGGAGGCGACCGCGGACGGCGCGCTGACCGCCTGGCTCCCTCTGGTCGACGGTGTGGAGCGCCTCGGTGTCATCGGTGTGCACACGGACTCGCTGGACAGCACGCTGCTGGACCGCTGCAGAGCTCTGGCCTCGATCCTCGCGATGGTCATCTCATCCAAGCGCACGTTCAGCGACCGGCTCGTGCAGCGGGCGCGCAGCGGCACGATGACCCTCCCGGCGGAAATGGTGCGCGCCCTGCTGCCGCCGCGCACCATCGGAAACGAATGGGCTGTCTCCACCGCGGTACTCGAACCCGCCTACGAGCTCGGCGGGGACGCCTTCGACCACTCGCTGACCGAGTCGACGCTGCACGCGGTGATCCTAGACGCCATGGGCCACAACCTCGCGTCCGGACTCACAACAGCGATCGCCATGGCCGGCTTCAGGAGCGCCCGCCGCAATGAAGCCGGGCTGCAGGAGTGTGTCGACACGGTCGACGAGGTGCTCGCCGAATGGCTGCCGGATCAGTTCTGCACCGGCATCGCCGTGCGGCTGGATCTGCTCAGCGGCGTCCTGGACTGGGTGAACTGCGGTCACCCGCCGCCCTTGCTCATCCGCGATCAGCAGGTGCTCGACCACGCGCTGGAATACCCGGGAGAGCCTCCGATGGGTGCGCCGGCCAAGCTGGCCGGCACACCGCGGGAGGTCCATCAGGTGACGCTGGAGCCAGGGGACCGAGTGCTGCTCTACACCGACGGCGTCACCGAAGCCCGTATCGATGACGGCCACGAGTTCGGGCTGACCGGCTTCACCGGATCCATCATCCGCGCCACCTCGGCGGGGGCGCTCGCCTCCGAAGCGCTCCGGCAGCTGATCCACTCCATCCTGGAGCGCCAGAGCGACACACTCCGCGACGACGCCACCATCCTGCTGATCGAATGGCGGCCACCCGTGCAACCGGGCTCCGGACCCGCCGAGTCCGCGGCGGGACACCGACACGCCGCAGACGTGGGGAAACACGCGGAAGTATGGAAGGCCGACGGCGCGGCAGAAGGACTTCAGGGGACCCGCGAGGACTGACGGGCCCTGAGGGGTGCCAGTGGGAAGAGAGGAGACCCGGCCGTATGTCTGCCTGGATCTGTGTGACCTGCGGTGTGCAGTACCCGGACACGCGACAGCCACCGGCGCACTGTCCGGTCTGCGAGGACGAGCGTCAGTACGTCGGCCCCGGGGGGCAGCGCTGGACCACGAC
Source organism: Streptomyces sp. NBC_00859 (assembly GCF_045161865.1). Taxonomy (NCBI): domain Bacteria; kingdom Bacillati; phylum Actinomycetota; class Actinomycetes; order Kitasatosporales; family Streptomycetaceae; genus Streptomyces; species Streptomyces sp. NBC_00859. Next base: position 7,387,177 of record NZ_CP108826.1, read on the forward strand.
GGGCGAGCTGGCCATCGACCACTCCTGCGAACTGCGGGAGGAGGAGCCGGACCTGGTCGGCATCGGTGTACGACCGTCGGTCGCGATCGGCCAGCGTGCGCTCCTGGTCCGCACGCCGCACGGCAATGTCCTGTGGGACTGTGTGCCCCTGCTCGACGATGCCGCGAGGCGGCAGATCGTCGGTCTGGGCGGAATCGATGCGATCTGCATGTCCCACCCGCACTTCTACGGCGCCAACATCGACTTCGCCGAGACTTTCGACGCCCGTGTCCTCATCCCGCGCGCGGACGCGAAGTGGATTCAACGGCCCTCGCACCGGATCGAGTTGTTCGACGACTACATCGAACCCGTCCCGGGAGTCACCCTGGCGCGGATCGGAGGCCACTTCGACGGTGCCTCGGTGCTGCACTGGCCCGCCGGGGCCGCAGGTAGAGGCGCGCTGCTGACCGGCGACACCGTCGCCGTCGTCCAGGACCGCCGCTGGGTCAGCTTCATGTGGAGCTTCCCCAACCTCATTCCCCTCGACGGACCCACCGTCGAGAACATCGCCCGCCGGGTCGAGCGCTTCTCCTTCGACCGTGTCTACGGAGGCTGGTGGGGACGCGTCGTGGTCGGCGACGGGGCCGCGGCGGTCCGGCGCTCGGCCGACCGCTACATCGCGCGGCTTCGAGGTGAACGGCCGCCCGGCTGAGAGGACTTCAGACCGGCGGCCCTGGTCCGGGTCGGCCGGGAGGGCAGAACCCTGTCAGGAGTGGGTGGAGTGGGAATCGCTGCCGCCGGTCCTGTGCCACATCCGGGTCGGCAAGCACGCGGTACGGTACGAATCAATGAATTGCACGGTGGCGCCCGGCGCCCTCATGGAGTTCGCGTCCTACTCCTGGTAGTTTCCCGGCTCGCTCGCTCGCGTACGGCCGTACCCCTTCATCTGATGGGGCGTGAGACGGCCGTTCTGCCGGCGCGGTACCGCGCGCGGCTCGGGGAATTCGCTGGTCTCGAAGACCGGACCGCCCTTCGGCTGCTGGGGCTGCTCCTCGGGGAGCGGCTTGGGGGACTCGCGCGCACTGAGCCTGCGGCCCCAGAGAAAGGCTGCGACGAGGACGCCGACCACGACAAGACCGGCGACCGGGAAGAGGACAACGCTCAATCCTGGTGATGCGGAAATTTCCAAGTGAGAAGCCATACGAGGCGGTTACCCGGAAGCGGAGGCCGATAACATCGCTTTCCCGCAGGCCGGACGACGGCGTGATTCAAGCCGTCCTGGAACGGCTTCGCCGGTGTTTTCCGGCATCAACCCACCGGCCCGGTTCGCGTTGCCAACCGGGCCAGGTCGTCGCCGAAACCGCCGACCGCCCGGGGGTGCAGTCGGCTCGACGTCTCGACCGGGCAGGCCGGAGTGCGCAGCACCCGGTGGCCGCCGAGTTCCAGTGCGCTGACAAGCGCGTGGTCCTCGCCCGACAGAAGAGAGGGAAAGCCGCCGACCTGCCGGTAGGCGTCGGCGGCCACCCCGAGGTTGGCGCCGTGGACGTGGGGGTGGCGCCAGGGCAGTCCGCGTGCGGGGCGTGACGCGTTGTAGAGCCGACGGTGACGGTCGGCGAGCTCGGGTACCGGTGGCCAGTGCGTCACCGTCACCGTGCCGACCACGGCTGCCCAGCCGGCGCGAGCCTGGGAGAGCTGGAACGCGAGCCAGTCGTGCGGAACAGCACTGTCGGCGTCGGTGGAGGCGAGCCAGGTGACGTCGGCGGGAGCCCCCAGCGCGGCCATGGCGTGCTGTGCGGCGACCGCGCGGGCTCTGCCCGGGTTCCGTGATTCCAGGTGCAGCACGTCGGCACCCGCTCTCCTGGCCACCTCCGCCGTGTCGTCGACGCAGGCGTCGGCTGCCACGACCGTCAGCACGCGCAGTTCTGCCAGGGCGGGGTGACGAGCGGCAGCGTTGACCGCGGCGAGAGCACGGGGCAGTAGCCCTTCCTCGTTGTGCGCGGGGATGAGCACCGCGATCGCTTCCGGCCTCATGTCAGCCCTTCCCGCCCGGCCGGCGACGGCGGCCGGGCGCCGTCAGGGCCCAGCCGGCCGAATGTCTGCAGGACGAAGTCGTCCTCGCGGTGGTCGGCTGTCAGCGTCAGACCGGGCACCCGCGCGAGGACCGGCGCGAGATCGTCCCCGGTGGCCAGGTGACCGTCAGCCGGATGGTTCCAGTGGACGGTGATGAGTGTGCCGCCGGGCTCCAGCGCGCGGACCGAGTGCCGCAGCAGAAGGTCCAGCGCAGCGGGGTCGAAGTAGTAGAGCAGCTCGGAAAGGACGATGAGGTCGAAGGTGCCGTCCGGCCACTGTTCGGGCAGAACCCGGTGCTCCACCGTTACGTTGGAGCACTCGGCAGTACGCTGCGCCGCCGTGGCGGCGGCGGACGGGACCCGGTCGCACGCGAGCAGCGCGTCGCACCGTTCAGCGAGCCGCAGCGTCAGCTCGCCCACCGAGCAGGCCGGTTCGAAGGCGCTCCGGTACCGGGGCCGGGGGAGGGCGGCGACGGTGAGGTCGTACTTGCGGCGCTCGTACCAGCGCTCGGCCAGGTGCCACGGGTCGGCCGAGTGCTCGTACATCGTTTCGAAGTAGGAAGCGGGTGTGCTCACCGGAACACCACCTCCGCAGAGCGCAGATGATGGGCGATCTCCTCGGGCGGCAGGATCGCGGCATCGCCCGGCGCCGGTCCGAGCGGGCTGATCTGGCTGGTGAAACGGTTGATCGCCGCGGTTTTCCGGGCCACCGCCACAGGCGGCAGAAGGATGCGGGCGGCATCCGCCCAGGGCACCCGGGGGTCGCCGGGGCGAGCCCAGTGCCACATCCAGACCGGGTAGTGCAGGCAGGGCACTCCGGCTGTGTCCGAGGCGGCGAGTGCCGCACGGCCCGCGGCCTCGTGGTCGGGGTGGATGTCCCCGGCCCAGGGCGCGGCACAGAGGACGGCCCCTGCCACTACGTCCGCAAGCATGCCGGCGACACGGTTCTCGTGGCGGGCCACCTCGGTGTCCGGGACATGAAGCGGCACGATGTCCGCGTCTGCGGCCCCGAGGTCGTCCAGCGCGGCGCGCGTTTCCTCGGCGCGTATGCGCGCGAGCGATTCGGGGGTCTCCACGCGGCTGTGGGGATGGGAGCGTTCTCCGTCGGTCACGGTGACAACCGTCAGGTCGAGCCCTGCGGCCGCCAGCAGGCTGATGGAGCCGCCGAAACCCAGGACTTCGTCGTCGGGGTGCGCCGCGACCACGACAGCGCGTCCAGCGGCCGGCAGCCTGAACTCCGGCAGCGCGTCCCATCCGGCCCACGCCCGCCACTCGCTCTCCTCGGTACCCGGTGCCTGGATCGGATCGGGCACCGGCTCCCGCTCTCCGCGCGTCATCGGAGGTCCTCCTCGGGCTCCGGGCGGGCGACGAGGCCGCCGAGCTCCGCGAGGTTGGCCTCGGCGTGGTGCTGGCGGAGATAGACGCCCAGATCGGCGACGTTGCGGGCGTGGCGCAGGTCGTGGCAGAGGGGGCCGGCACCGGTGGCCCGGCCCACGTGGGCCAGCGTCGCGCTGCACGCCTCTTCGACGAAGGCGCGCACGCGCAGACTGCGCACCCTGGCCGTTCCTCCGCTGTCCAGGGGGTCCCGGTCTATTTCGGCCGCTGCCTGGTGCAGCAGGGCACCCGCCGCGTGGAGCCGCATGTCGACAGCGCCCAGATGGGCGTCGGCGTGCGGGTCCGTCCTGCGATGTGCCGCGCTCCTCAGGGTGTCGGCGACCGCCAGCGCGCCGCCGTACCAGCAGGCGGCCACACCGATGCCGCCGTGCTGGAACCCCGGACGCTGTACGTAAGCCTCCACGCCGCCGACGGGCACGGCGGGCAGATCCCTGATCCGTACGTCGGGGGTGTCGCTGCCGGCCATGCCGATCGCCTGCCATGTGCCCTTCACCGGCCGGCAGCCGGGGCCGTCGGTGCTGACGGCGAAGAGCCGTCGGCCCTCCTCGGCGGTAGCGGTGATGAGGGCGTGGGTGCAGCTGTGGGCCCCGGAGCAGTACTGCTTGAGACCGTTCAGGAGCCAGCCGTCTTCGGTACGGGTGGCGGTGACGCCTTCACCGGGCGGTTCAGCCGCCCACACACCCCATCGTTCGCCGGTGCCGGGAGCGGGGCCCCGGAGTTCCGCGAGGATGGCCACCGCGTCGACATGACCTTCCACGAGTCGCGCCAGACAGAGGTCCTCCTGGGCGACGGACCAAAGGGAAGTCAGTCGGCGGGCGGTATTTCCGGCGCCGGGCAGGGGAAATTCCAGCGTGCCGCAGGCAATGTCCTTCACAACGGCGGAAAACCGTTGCGCGGTTTCCCGGCGGGCCGCCCCCGGGCTTATTCCGGAATCCTCGTCCAGTTCGCCGTCCCATTCGATTCCGGGCTCCAGCGGAGTGGTGGCCTCACCCATCCGATTTCCCCTTCGCGTACGAAAGCGAACTCGTATGAGGCTGGTCTCTGCCCGCCGGTGCTGCTCGGACGAGGCAATTCCGGCAGGGCCGGCCGGGGGTTCGGTGCATGTCGGTCTCCTCTGCCGTGACAGGTAACAGATGCCGTACGGCACACACCCTCAGTTGCGCGGTGGCTCCGCGGGCGAGGGCTGGGCTTTCGGGCGTCTCAGGCGCGGTCGACCCTCGTACTGTGACATGTGGTCGCGGAGTCGGCTCGCTGTCTCCGAGTGCCCCCCGCGGCGTGATGCAAGCACTGCTTCCGGCGGATTTCGACGCAGCCGGTCCCACCGGGTACGGGAGGCAGGCACAGGCCCGTGTGCCGTCACGCCCGTCCGCCGCCGCCTTCGCGGGCGCGGACCTGGAGGGCGGAGCGGGGCCCTGCCGGTGGCCGCAGTCTTCACGACAAGTCCACAAAGACTCATCTTGGCAGGTGCTGGTCCAGGCCATAGCCTACGTGACGCATCGCGCTCGGTAATGGCTCGTTTCGAGCAGAAATCGACATAGCGAGTGCGCGGGCCGGCGTGGATTCCGCTGCCGCTTCGACGGGGCGTGCGGTCGCTCACCGCTGCACTCCGGACGGGAGACACCATGCCCACGACGTTCCGGATCGCCGCATTAATTGCTGCGGCGTCACTTGGCGCGGCGGCCCTCGCCGCACCTGCCTCGGCGCACGCGCCGGAAAAGACGGTCCTCACACCCTACGGACGCGTACCCCAGTCCGACGTCGTGCAGGTCGACAACCACCAGAGCCTCGAAGTGGTCGACGGGCAGGTGGAGAAGGTGGACCTGCGCAGCCGTACCGTCCTCGCCCGCCTCGGCGCGGCGGCCACCGGCCCGGCCTCGGCCGACCCCTACCGTCATGCCGCGAGCCTGCGTGCGCGGGCCGGTATCGCGGCCCGGACGGACGATGCCGGTCTGGGTGGCAACTGCCCGGCCGACTGGGGCCAGAAGAACATCCAGTCGTTCAGCACCACCTGGACGGTGCCGCCCAAACCTGCGGACTCGACCAGCACGACGACATACTTCATCTGGAACGGGCTGGCCGGCGGTGCGTTGCAGCCGGTGCTCCAGTGGGGCAACGGAACCGCGGCCTACCAGATCGCGAACTGGTACTACGTCGGCGGCAAGTACGCGCACGGCACCTATCTGAGTGTCGCGCCCGGCGCGTCGCTGACCGGCAGAATCGACTACGTCTCGCAGGGCAACGGCACCTACACCTACAAGGAGTCGTTCGCCGGACATCCGTCCGCGGATGTCACCGTGAACCGGACCAGTGTCGCCGACGGTGTCATCGAGTGCTTCGAGCCGTACACCGACGGAGACGCGTCGAAGAACCCGGATGCACCCGATGTGGCGATGAAGAACATCGACCTGACCGACCAGCCCGGACACACCGCACCCCCCACCATCGCGTGGACCGGCGACAGTTCCGCTGCCGGTACCAAGGTCGTCAACGGCAGCAGCTCGAACGGTGAGGTGGATCTCTACTTCAACGGCATGTAGGCGCACTCCGGCCGGCCTGCAGGGCTGTCGGTACCCGCCGTACCCGCAGCCCTGCCGACCGCCTGCCACCCGGGGCCTCCGGGCGGACGGGGCAACGTCAGACGCGGCCCACGAGTTCGTAGCCTGCCTCGTCGACGGCGGCGCGGACGGCCTCGTCGTCCAGTGCGGCGGACGAGGTGACCGTCACCCGGCCGGTCGAGGCGACGGCCTCGGCGGAGGTGACACCGGCGATGGCCGAGATCTCCTCCGACACGGCGCCTTCGCAGTGACCGCAGGTCATGCCGGTCACCTGGAATGTGGTGGTGACGGCGTTGCCCGCGACGCCGGTCGAGGTGCTGGGGCCGGAGTCTGTCTGGGAGGCCATGGTTTCTTCCTTACGGGTTGCTGTGTGCGTGCGCGCCGGACGGGGTGAGGGGTTCCCCGGCGCGTTCCGAAGACACCGACACCGTACCCGAGGGGGGTATTCCCGTGTGTCGGCGCCCTGCCGGCCGGGATCCGCCCTGCGGGCTGTCTCACGCCGCGGGGCGCGGCACTCCGGGAGGTTCAGTGGTCGTGGGGCCCGGCGTGGTGGATGGGGCCGTGGGAGTCCTCGCAGTGCGGCCCGCTCTCGTCCGGCGGGGCAGGGGAGAGGGTGACGTCCTGGTGTCGTTCGGTGGCGCGTGCGTGGTCGACCTGGAGTGTGGTGTGGGTGATGGCCCACTTGTTCTCCAGCAGTTGTTCGAGATCGCGTCGCAGGGCATGGCAGTCGCCGCCGGGAGAGGCGAGGACATGTGCGGACAGGGCCGTCTGCTCCGAGTTGATCTGCCACACGTGCAGGTCGTGGACTTCCACGACACCGTCCTGGGCGGCGAGCTGATCACCGACGATGTCGGGGTCGGTGCCGGCGGGGGCAGCTTCGAGGAAGATGCGCCCCGAGGCGCGGACCAGGCCGGTGCCGGCGCGGAGCATGAGGGCCACCACGACCAGGGTGGCGAGGGCGTCGGCGCGGGAGAAGCCGGTGGTCAGTACGATCACGCCGGCGATGGCGGTGGCGATGAAGCCGTACAGGTCGGTGAGGATGTGCTGATAGGCGCCCTCCACGTTGAGGCTGGTGCGGTTGGCCTTGGAGATGCACCAGGCGGCCAGGAGATTGACGACGACGCCGACGAGTGCCGTGACGAGAACCGGGCCGCCGGTGACCGGGGGCGGGGCGATCAGGCGCTGCACGGCTTCGTAGGCCAGCCAGACGGCGAGCAGCAGCAGCGTGATGCCGTTGGCCTGGGCGGAGAGGATCTCGGCGCGTTTGAGGCCGAACGTGTACCCGCCTCTGGCGGGGCGGGCCGCCAGACGCATCGCGATCAGCGCCAGGACGATGGACGCGGCGTCCGTGAGCATGTGTGCGGCGTCGGAGATCAGAGCCAGCGAGTGGGCGGTCAGGCCGACGACGACTTCACCGGCCATGAAGCCGACGATCAGCGTGAGGGCGGCGCCGAGCCAGCGGCGGTCCGCGTCCTGGGCCACGCCGTGGCTGTGCCCGTGGTCGCCCGTGTCCGGATGTCCGTCGTGGTCGTGGCTGCTCACGTCATGCCCCCTGTGCGGTCGAAGAGGGGCAGTGAACCCCAGTACGGGCCGCCGGTGCAAAGCCTGCATCGATGTCGGTTACCAGTGTCGATAACACCGTCCTGCTTGCCGTCCCGGCGGGCGCTCCGGTGTCCGGCCCGGTCCGCGCGTCCCGCAGCTGCACTGCCCGGCGGTGAGGGCCGGTCGGACGCGGGATACCTTGCAGGGGTATCGTACCGCCGGGTGGCGGCCACGCGTCGCCCGGAACGGCCCAGCCGGCACGGCGGAAGCGGGGAGAGCCAGTGGACACCGGAGCCGCACGCGGGCGGCGCACCGCCCTACTGCTCGCGGTGTGCGCGGTGCTGCTCGGCCTGTTCCTCATGCACGGTGCTCCGGCCGCCGCTGCCGGCGGCTGTCACGGGGCGATGTCCATGGACGCCGTCATGCCGGGCGGCCACGATGATTCCGCGATGGTGCCTTCCGCCGCCATCCCGGCGGCGGCCCACCCCGGACCCGCGGTCCGGTCCACGACCGAGTCGGGCATGCGCGGGGCGGTGTGCGTCTCGACCCCCGCACGCGACCTCACCCCGCTGAGGTCGGCCGGTCTCATGGGCGTGGCCGCTCCGGCGGCCCCGGCCGCCCGGTCGCTCCCCGGCAGGCCGGCGCGCGCGGGGCGGACCTGCCGGCGTGGGCCACCGATAAGCGGGAGAAGTCTGCTGCTACGGGTCTGCGTCGCGCGAGCGTGACAGGGCCGCGCTGGCCCCCGGCCGACGAGGCCGGGCGCCGGCAACGGGCCCTGCTCACTGCGCGTGCCCCAGGGGTACGCGCACACCCGGAAAGACCTGACATGTCTGTTTTCCTGTATCTCCCGGAACGTCGCCGTGTCGCCGCCGCCGCAGGCGTCGCCGCTGCTCTTGCCCTCGCGCTCGCGTCCTGCGGCTCCGGCACCGAGCATTCGTCCATGCCCGGAACGCGGCACGGGAGCAGCGCCACTGCCTCCGTGCCGGGTGGCTTCAACGAAGCGGACGTTGCGTTCGCGCAGATGATGATCCCGCACCACGAGCAGGCCGTGTCGATGGCCGAACTGGCCGACGGCCGGGCATCGGACCGGGAGATCAAGAGCCTGGCCGCGGACATCGAGAAGGCCCAGGGGCCTGAGATCAACACGATGCGGGGCTGGCTGAGGTCGTGGGGCAAGTCCCCTTCCCCGTCCATGGATCACGGTATGCCGGGCATGGACCACGGGGGCGAAACCGCCATGCCGGGCATGATGTCCGGCAAGGCCATGGCCGGGCTCAAGGCCGCCAAGGGCGAGGACTTCGACAGGAGGTTCGCCGAGCTGATGATCGGGCATCACGAGGGCGCGGTCACCATGGCCGGCGACGAGCGGAAGAACGGCCGTAGCCCCGCCGCCAGGAAGCTCGCCGGCGCTGTGGTGAGGACTCAGCAGGCCGAAATCGGCACGATGCACAAGATCCTCGACCGGCTCTGAGGGCTCCGCGCCCCGCGACCAGCCGTTCGTGATCCCCGTTCCGGGCCCCTCGTCGCAGAGGCCCGGAACGGGCCGCCCGCAGGACCGGTAGGCCTCTCTACCTGCCCCGGCCTCCGCCGGGCGCCGGTTGCTGCGGGCGTGGCAGTGTCTCCGGCGCCCGGTGGGGGCGCAGATCTCTGAGCACGGACTCGACCTCGAAGAGAAGCGACTGGTAGGAGACCAGGCGCTGCCATTCGGGGTCGGGGGCGCCCGGCACCGTGGCGCCGCGGGCCGTCCACTGGGCGGCCAGCTCGTAGTACAGAGGTGTCTGGCTCTCGGTCCTGCCGCGTGCGTGCGCGCCGGACTGTCCCCCGCGCGACGGATGGGGGACTTGAGGCGCCGTCGGCTGCGGCACGGAGGCCGGTGGGGCGGTGGGTGCCCGATGGGCGTGTGCGGGAGGCGGAATGAATACCGCTGAGCCTCTGGCCGTGGTGGTAGCGGGCGCGCGTGCGTTCATGACGGGCGTAACGACCGCTGTCCGCTGGGGTAACTCAAATGGAACGGAACGATAAACTGGGATTTCACCTTTTACGGTGCAATCCATTCTGAAGTAGCTTCAAAATGGGTGATAGCACGTTGATACGGGCATGGATCCGAGGGAGCTGTGGGAGCGCCATGCCGTGCTGGCACAGGCGTTCTGCGCGAATGACGAGGAGGTGCGCCGTGCCCAGGGCGCACTCGACGAGGGACACGCGGTGCGTACGCGGACGCTTGCCGCGTTCGCGGTGACGCTGGGAAGCGACGGGACCGTGGCCGGGCTGCTGGGGCTCACCGAGCGTGAAGTGCGCCTTGCCCGGCGCACTGTGGGCAAGGACGACGCGAGGGCGGTGGCACAGGCACTCCTGGCGGAGCGCGACGCCGAGCAGCCTGAGCCGCCGCCCCCGGCCGACTGCGCGGACAGCGGTCAGATCCAGCCGGATCTGGAGGCCGGGCAGCCGTTCCACGTCACCATCCCGGCTCCACGCCCCTCGCACGTCCCGCCCGGTGTCCCCGACGACACGGTCCAGGAGCCTGCGTCCTCGCCCGCTGTGGACGCCGTTCTTGTCGGCGCCTGGAGCACAGGTGTCGATCTCTCCGTACTGGCCAACGAGCTCGGTCTCGACCTCTCCCACCTCGTCGCGAGGGCGCGGTATCTGGAGGCCCAGGGCCGTCTCACGTACGCCGCGCCGCCTCCCGCCGACCGCTCGGGGCGCCATCGCCGCGGCGGCGCCGGCGCCGAGCCGTCGGCCCCTGCCCAGCCGCAGCAGTGGTACTACCCTGCCCAGCAACAGCCGGCCCACCAGCAGGCTCCCTGGGACCAGCAGTCCCCGCTCGCCGATTTCACCACCGCCCCGATGCACGACTGGGACGGCATCCTGAACCAGTGGGACACGACCTCCAACCAGACGCTCTCCTGGCAGGGCCGCATGTGATCCCGGTGTCCGTCGTGCACACTGGCCGTGTGCCCACAGACGACGCGGAGGACCGGCTCGCGGCGGTCAGACAGGATCTTGAGCGGGCGACCGCCCGTCTGCGGCTGCTGTCCGACGCGAGCACGGCTCTGTCCAGCGTTCTCGACGCGGACGAGGCACTCAACCGGCTGGCACGGCTCATCGTCCCGCAGGTGGCCGACGCGTGCGTGGTGGATCTGGTCGTCGACGGCGGAGTGCGCCGGCTGACCGTGGTCCAGCGTGACCCGGCACGGGAACTGCCGCAGCCACCGGAGAGCCTCCCCTGGTCCGACGACTTCGACGCACCGCTGGCGCGGGTGCTCCGTGGTGCCGGAGCGGTGGCGGTGACCGGTTTCGGAACGCATACGGCGGTCGGCCCCCTCCAGTCCGCACAGCTGGAGCTCTACCGTGCGCTCGACGCCACGGGCGTGCTCATCGTGCCGCTCCAGGTGCGCAGAGAGGTCTTCGGCGCGCTCAGCCTCATCCGTACCGCATCCACCGAACCCTTCGGCGACGAGGAGACCTCCCTCGCGGCCGACCTGGGCCACCGGGCAGGACTCGCGGTCGAGAACGCCCGGCTGTACGCCATCCAGCTGCGCACGGCCGAGCAGTTGCAGCTGTCGCTCCTCCCCGACCTGTCGGGAATCGAGCACCTGGAACTCGCCGCGCGGTATGTGCCGGCGCGGGAGGGGGCCGAGGTCGGCGGTGACTGGTTCGATGCCTTCAGGCTCTGCGACGGCTCCACCGTGCTGGCCATCGGCGATGTCGTCGGACATGACCTGACCGCCGCGGTGGGGATGGGACAGCTGCGCAACATGCTGAGGTCGCTGGCGTACGACAGCGGAGACTCACCGGCCGGTGTGATGCGCCGGCTGGACGGGGTCATGCAGGGGCTGAGCACCACCGAACTGGTGACGGGCGTCATCGCACGTGTCTATACGCCCCCCACCGGGCCGTGGTTCGTGCACTGGACCAACGCGGGGCACCCGCCACCGCTGCTGACCAGCACCGCCGACGGCAGCAGGCTGCTGGAGGAGGGGCTGGCCCCGGTTCTCGGAGTGGATCCCGCCATCGAGCGGGAAGACGCGCTGACCGTGCTGGAACCGGGCTCCACTCTGCTGCTGTACACGGACGGGCTCATCGAACGGCCCGGCGAGGACATCGGGCGGGGGTTCACCAGGCTGCGTCAGCACGCCGCCAATCTCGCGGCGGAGCCGCTCCAGACCTTCTGCGACGAGCTGCTGGCGCGGCTCACGGACGGCCACTTCGACGACATCGCGGTCCTGGCGCTGCGCGTTCCCCCCGAACTGTAGGAGGGCAGCACCCGGCGCTCAGTCGTCCCAGGTGCCACTACCCGTGCTGTCGGCCTCGTCCGCCGGGCCGTCCGCCCCGTCCTCGCCGCCGTTGTCCCTGCGGCGCCGCCGGACGTACCGGATCGCGAGTACGACGACGACCAGCGCCACGAACACCAGGGCGGCCCCCCGGCCGACGAAGCGTTCGATGCTGCTGTACGCGTTTCCCGCGGCGTAACCGATCAGGGTGAAGCCGACACCCCAGACCAGCCCGCCCAGCGCGTTGAAGAGCAGGAAGGTCCGGTAGCGCATGCCCGAGGCGCCGGCGAGTGCCGGCATGACCGCACGGAAGAACGCCACGAAACGGCCGAGGAACACCGCCACCGGTCCTCTGCGACGGATCAGGTCCCGGGCGGATTCGATGCTTCTCCGGTGGCGGCGCAGGGACTGTGCCGCCAGCAGCCTCGGACCGAACCTGCGGCCGATCTCGTAACCGACGGAGTCGCCGGCGATGGCCGCCGCGACCACGATCAGGGCGAGCCAGTAGATGGACACCTGGTGCTGCGCGGCGAGCACACCCCCGATGACGGCTGCGCTCTCGCCGGGGATGACGAAGCCGAAGAACAGCGCGTCCTCGCAGAAGACCAGCCCGGCGACGACGGCGTAGACGGCCGCTCCGGACAGCCCTGCCAGCCAGTCGGTGATCGTGCCCACCGGGGCGTCCTCCTCGATCCTCTGCAGTTCCCCGCGGTCCTCGCACACCGCAGGGCCTGGTGTCCGAGGCTGTCAGCCGACGCGCTGTTCCGCACCACGGGGGCCGCAGGCGCCGGGGGCCGGCACGGTGCCGCACGGTATGATCCGGACAGCGGAAGGCCGGTGGCCTCTCGCGCGGCGGTGGGGCCCGCCGTACCCGAACTGCGGTGATCGTGCCGCCGACGGTCCCTACTTGCGATGGTGCGCCCTGACGCGCGCCGTGTCCGCCGAGTAGGAGAACCGCATGCCGAAGACCCCCGTTACGACGGTGGGAGATATCGCCGGGGCTGGTCCCGACGGCGGATTCCACGTACCCGTACAGCGTGACGAGCCGCGGCCCGCCGTTCAGGGCGCGGTCCTGGCCGCGGTCTCTGCCGGCGGTGTCGCCGGGGCGTCCGCGCGGTACGGTGCCTCGCTCCTGTGGCCCACCGCCGACGGGGCCTTTCCCTGGACGACGTACGCCGTCAACACCTTGGGCTGCGCCCTCATCGGGGTGTTGATGGTGCTCGTCACCGAGGGCCGGACGCCCCACCGGCTCGTGCGCCCCTTCTTCGGTACCGGAGTCCTGGGCGGTTTCACCACCTTCTCCACGTACACCGTGGACATCCGGCGTCTGGCCGAAGACGGACACGCCCGAACCGCACTGGGCTGTCTGGCGCTGACACTGTTCTCGGCGCTGGCGGCCGTCGGGGGCTCGGCCACGCTGACCCGCCGTCTCGTCACCCGGAGGCGGCGATGACCCGCGACGGTGCCGTGGGCATCCGCGAGGCCGTCTCCCGTACCGACCGCGAAGGTGAGGAACGTTGGACTGGCTGCTCATGATCGTCGGAGCCGCGGTCGGCGCTCCGCTGCGCTATCTCACCGACCGGAGGATCCAGTCGACCCACGACACCCTCTTCCCGTGGGGAACCTTCGCCGTCAACGTGGCCGCCTGCCTCACCCTGGGGCTCGTCACCGGCGCGGTAGCCGCCGGGGCGGCGGCGTCCCAGGTGCAGCTGCTGGTCGGGACAGGGCTCTGCGGGGCGTTGTCCACGTACTCGACGTTCTCGTACGAGACCTTGCGGCTGGCCCAGGACGGGGCCCGCTTCCTCGCCGCTGTCAACGTCGTGGCGAGTGTGGTGGCGGGTCTGGGAGCGGCGTTCGCCGGAGCCCTTGTCGCGCAGGCGGCCTGGGGGTGAGGCTCCGGTGCACCGTTGTCAGCCGGCGGCGTGCGCCCCGGCCGCCCCGGCGGTCAGGACGGGGGCCAGTACGCCCGTGCGCAGCCGCTCGACCAATGGGGTGGCGAGGCGGCGCAGAGCCAGACTGGTCAGAAGGGCGACGGGCAGAGCGAGGAGCGCCGAGCCGAGGACGTCATGGGGGTAATGGGCGCCGACGTAGACACGGGTGAAGCCCTCGAAGAGCGCGAAGAGCGCTGCGACGGCGCACAGCTTCCGGTTCAGCAGGTAGAGGGCCGCGACAGTGGCCGCGGCTGTCGTGGTGTGACCGCTGGGGAAGGCGTAGTCGGACGGGACCGGGCAGGTCTCCACGATGAACGCGTGGGGCACCGAGCGGCACGGTCTGACCTCCGAGACGAGTTTCTTCACCACCTCGGCCACGCCGAAGGCGACCACCACGCTGACCGGCACGGCCAGCGCCAGTGCCATGGACGCGCTGTCGCGGCGCCGGGCCTGCCACCAGCCGACGACCATGAGGACTGCGAACACGCCGAGGCCGACGGTGGTCCACCACTCCACCGGGCCGTTCAGCCACCTGGTGTCCCGCGCGAGGTCCGTGACGGTGGTGAACAGCGAGCCGTCGATATGTGAGCCGTCGAAGGCCAGGGGCACCGGGGGGACAGCGGTCATCAGGCGGAACTCCCGGGCTCGGTCGGGGCTGCCCGCTCCGCGGGAGAGGTGCGGTGGCCACGGGCTCGGTCTATCTACAGGACTGTAGACGGTGCCCCGAAGCGAGCCAAATCATGGACGCCGGGTGACATCTCGCCCAACAGCGGCGGCGGGTACCGCTCAGAGGGCGGGCGAGTCGAAGTGGGGCTCGCCCGCCAGCAGGCCGGATACGTCGGTGTCCACCGGCAGCTCCTGAGCAGCCGCATTCCGGGTGAACAGGACACCCGGACGTTCCCCGCTGAGCGTGGCCGCCGCTCCCACCACGCGCAGCCAGCTGCCCTCGCGCAGCCCCAGCACGGGAACGTCGTTCTCCTCCAGGAATTCCGTCAGGCGTTCCGCGCGCGTCTCGCCCTTGTGCGTGCTGTCCGGGTCCGGGTCCAGGTAGTGGGGGTTGATCTGGAAGGGCACGAGGCCCAGCGCGTCGAAGGAGGGCGGCTGCACGATGGGCATGTCGTTGGAGGTGCGGAGTGTGGGGGCGGCCATGTTGGTGCCCGCGCTGGCACCCATGTAGGGAAGCCCGCCGCGCACGGCCTCGCGTACGGCGTCACGCAGGCCCGTACGGTACAGCGCGCTCAGCAGCCGGAAGGAGTTGCCGCCGCCGATGAACACGGCGTCGGCGGCGGCGAGTTCGGCCACCGGGTCGCTGTTCTCGTGGACACCGCGCACCGAGATTCCGGCCGGCTCCAGGGCGCCGCGCACGCGTGCGGTGTACGTGTCGTGGTCGGCCAGCGCGTAGGGGACGAAGGCGAGTCGGGCGCCCTGCGGCAGGAAGCCGGTGACGGTGTCCAGGGCGTGTTCCAGGTAACCGCGTCCGTACTGGGTGGAGTTGGACAGGAGGAGCAGGTTCACGGTGGCGCTCTTTCGGAGAGGGTGAAGTGGGACCGGTGGGCCCGGGGCCGATCCGGTGGTCCGGGAAGGGTCAGGCGCGGGGGCGTCTGGTGCGCTGGGGCGGATGGGTGAGCCGCTTCTCCAGCTGCTGGGCGGCCTGTCTGAGGCTGTCGAGCCGGGGTTCGGGGCCGTCAGGGAAGCGCTGCTCGGCGCCGCCGAGGCTGAGACTTCCGTAAGGCTCCCGGCCGAGGAAGACCGGGACGGCGAGGGTGGCGATTCCGCTGTCGTACTCGCCGACCGTCCAGGCGTACCCCTGGGCGCGGATGCGGAGGAACTCCTGCTCCAGCAGATCGGCGTCGGTCACCGTCCGGTCGGTGAAGCGGGCCATCGGGCGGGCGCGGAAGAGCCGGTGGCGCTGGTCGTCGGGAAGGAACGCGTAGTAGGACTTGCTGGTCGCGCCCGCGTGCGCCGGATACAGCTCGCCGACCAGGGGGTAGTACCGCAGCGGCCCCGCCTCACCCTCCTCCGCCGCCACGCAGCGCATGTGGAAGCTGTCCGGCAGGCAGAACAGGACGGTGTCGCCGGTGGCGCGGCACAGCTCGTCCAGTACCGGCCCCGCCAGCAGTTCGAGGGATCCCGAGCGCTCCCACTGCCGGCTCAGCCGCAGTACGGCGGGGCCGATGCGGTAGCGCCTGGTCGCCGGGTCGGACACCAGGAAGCCGCGGCCCGCCAGCGTCGACAGCAGCCGCTGGGCTACGGAGGTGTCCCAGCCGAACTCGGCGGCCACCTCGGTGACGCCCCAGTCGGGCCGGGTCCGCTCGAAGGCCAGCAGGACGAGCAGCGCGCGGTCGACGGTCTGCAGCGCGCCCGCGGGTTTGCGGCGGTCCAGATCGATCTCGGCCATCGTCATCTCACCATCCAGACCCTAATTGCAAATAGAGGGAAACAGTTGCGCTCAACGCTATCGGATCCCGAATCTGCTGTCAGCACCCCCCGGAACTCAGCGGGTGCTGACGCAGCGAGAAAGGCCCCTCATGTTGAAGTACGTCCTGGACATCGTGGATCTGCTGGACGATCCCGCGGCCGACGGCAAGCGCGTCGTCGCGTACCTCGACGCGGTGGCGGGCCCCGGCGGGGCCGGTGCCTCGGTCGCCTCGGTGAGCGGCGAGCGCGGCTCCACCGACTTCGTGCAGGTCCGCATCCCGGGCCGCAGCGGACGGTCGTCGGGCGGCACCGCCCGCACCCTCGGTGTGGTCGGCAGGCTCGGCGGCGTCGGCGCCCGGCCCGAGGTGACCGGGCTCGTCTCGGACGCCGACGGAGCGGCCGCCGCTCTGGCCACGGCCGCCAAGCTGCTCGACATGCGCCGCCGCGGCGACCTGCTGCCCGGTGACGTGCTCGTCGCCACCCACATCTGCCCGGACGCCCCCACCGAGCCGCACGACCCGGTCCCGTTCATGGGCTCACCGGTGGACATCGCCACGATGAACCGTCACGAGGTGACGGAGGAGATGGAGGCGGTGCTGTCCATCGACACCACCAAGGGCAACCGCATCATCAACCACAAGGGCCTCGCCCTTTCGCCCACCGTCAAGGAGGGCTGGGTGCTGCGGGTGAGCGAGCAGCTCGGCGAGCTGCTGGCCGTCGTGACGGGTGAGCCGTTGGTCACTTACCCCGTGACGACGCAGGACATCACTCCGTACGGTAATGGGGCACACCACATCAATTCGATCCTGCAGCCTGCCACGGCGACCGCCGCTCCGGTCGTCGGCCTCGCGATCACGTCCGCTGCCGCGGTGCCCGGCTGCCAGACGGGCGCGAGCCACGAGACGGACATCGCCTCCGCCGCCCGGTTCGCCGTCGAGACCGCCAAGGTCTACGCCGCCGGACAACTCGATTTCCACGACGAGGTGGAGTTCGGCAACCTCGTCAACCGCTATGGGTCGCTGTCGCACCTGCAGACCCTCGGCCGCCAGCCCAGGGAGTCATGAATGGCAACCTCACCACCCACTGCCGAAGCCACCAAGGGCATCGGCAGCGACGACTACGCGCTCTCCCGCGTCCCGCGCGACAAGCGCTTCGGCTTCGGGAGCATGCTGCTCCAGTGGCTGGCCCAGTCGGGATCCATCTCCCAGTTCACGCTCGGGGCCACCATCGGTGTCGGCATGACCTTCGGCCAGGCGTTCCTCGCCTTCACGCTGGGCGCGGTGACCCTGGAGGTCGTGATCTTCGCGATCGGCCTGGCCGGAATGCGCGAAGGCCTGGCGACCCCGCTGCTCACCCGCTGGGTCGGCTTCGGCCGCAACGGCTCGGCGCTGGTCAGCTTCGTCATCGCGGTCAGCCTGGTGGGCTGGTTCGGCGTGCAGAACACGATCTTCGGGGACAGCGTCTCCTCCCTGGTGGGCGGTCCCTCCTGGATGTGGTGCGTGGTCGCCGGGCTGGCCGTGACCGCACTGGTGATCTTCGGCTTCAGGTACATGGCCATCTTCGCGAAGATCGTCACGCCGCTGTTCTTCGCACTGGTCGCCTGGTCGGTCATCTCCACCCTGACCAAGCACTCCTTCATGGACCTGATCCACTCGCCTGCGCCGGCCCATCACATATCGCTGGCCGTGGCCGCCACCGCCATCGCGGGCGGGTTCATGACGGGAGCGATCGTCGCGCCGGAGATGACGCGTTTCAACAGGAAGGGCTCACACGTCTTCCTGCAGAGTGCCTCGTCCATGATCCTCTCCGAGTACATCGTGGGCATGACGGGCGTCCTGCTGGGTCACCTGGTCAAGAGCAACCAGGTCTCGGACATCGTGCTGAGCACATCGGGCGCGGTCGGTGTGATCGTGGTGCTGATGTCCACCGCCAAGGTCAACGACTGGAACCTGTACGGTTCCTCGCTCGGTGTCGTCAACTTCTTCCAGGTCGTCTTCGGCAAGCGCCTGCACCGCGGCGCGGTGACCATCGTGCTGGGGCTCGCGGGCACCCTGCTGTCGGCGGTCGGCATCATGACGCACTTCACGGACTTCCTGTCACTGCTGGGCGTCGCCATCCCGCCGATCGGCGGGATCATCGTGGCCGAGTACTGGATCGTCCGGCGGATGCGCAAGCCACTGGACGAGACCCGCGAGGCCCAGACCCTGCCGGCCACTTCACCCACCTGGGTCCCGATGTCGCTGGTCATCTGGATCGCGGCGTTCTGCGTCGGCAAGCTCTACGACGGCGGCATCCCCGCGCTGAACTCGCTGATCACTGCCTTCGTGCTCTACGCGGCGCTCGGTCTGCTGGGCTGGATCAAGCCGTACGGCACCTCGACGGTGGAGGCCGCCCCGGGCCTTCCCGTCGCCGAAACCAACACCCCCGTGGGAGCGGCATGAACACCCCTGAGCCCGACACGACCGCAGCCGGACCGGTCCCCGCGTCCGAAGAGGCACAGCGCGAGGTGGTCGAACTCTGCGCCGAACTCATCCGCTTCGACACCTCCAACCCCATCAGCAACGAACGGGCCTGCGCCGACTGGGTCGTGGACCGGCTGGCCGAGGCCGGTATCGAGTCCGAGCTGATCGAGAGCGCGCCGGGCCGCGCCAGTGTCATCGCCCGTATCGAGGGCGCCGACCGTTCGCGCGGCGCGCTGATGGTCCACGGTCATCTCGACGTCGTACCGGCCGACGCGTCCGAGTGGCAGGTGCCGCCGTTCTCCGGAGAGATCCGCGACGGCTACCTCTGGGGACGCGGGGCCATCGACATGAAGGACACGGTGGCCGTCATGCTGGCCACCGCCCGGGACTTCGCCCGGACCGGCACCCGGCCCTCCAGGGACCTGGTCCTGGCCTTCCTCGCGGACGAGGAGGCGGGCGGCAAATTCGGCGGGCACTGGCTCGTCGAGCACCGGCCCGAGCTGTTCGAAGGGGTCACCGAGGCGATCGGCGAGGGCGGCGGCTTCTCCTTCGCCATCGACGACACGCGCAGGCTCTACCCGATCGAGAACGCCCAGCGCGGCATGGCCTGGATGGAGCTGACCGCCACCGGCCGGGCCGGCCACGGCTCGTCGCCCAACGACGAGAACGCGGTCACCGATCTCGCCGAGTCGCTCACCCGCATCGGGCGCCAGACCTTCCCCATCCGCCTCATCGAGCCGGTGCGAGCCCTGCTCACCGAGGCTGCCCGGCTCTACGGCGTCGAGTTCGACGAGGACGACATCGAGGGCAGCCTCGCCCGGCTCGGCCCCGTCTCGGACTTCATGCAGGTGGTGCTCCGCAACTCCGCCAACCCGACCATGTTCCAGGCCGGCTACCAGACGAACGTCATCCCCGGCCGGGCCACCGCCCGCGTCGACGGCCGCTTCCTGCCCGGTCACGAGCAGGAGCTGATCGACACCATTGACGCCCTGCTGCTGCCGTCGGTCAGCCGGGAGTGGGTCAACCACGACGTCGCGATGGAGACCACGTTCGACGGCCCGCTCGTGGACGCGATGTGCGACGCCGTGCGCGCCGAGGACCCGGACGGCCACCCGGTGCCGTACTGCAATCCGGGCGGTACGGACGCCAAGGCCTTCACCCACCTGGGCATCCGGTGCTTCGGCTTCAAGGGGCTCAAGCTCCCGCACGACCTGGACTACGGGCGGCTCTTCCACGCAGTGGACGAGCGGGTACCGCTCGAAGGGCTGCGGTTCGGGGTCCGGGTGATGACCCGGCTCTGGCAGAGCGCCTGACCACTCCGCCCCCTGGTCCCGCACCGGCCCGTATGCGCGTACGCCCTCGACGTCACTGACGCCGGGGGCGTACTGGGTGTTGCCCGGACCAGTGGCGGGGGAGACCCCGCAATCGGGCCATTCGTCCGCGCCCCGCCGGGCCGCTGTCCGCGCTGCGCTCAGGGATTGCGGTAGGCCTCGACGACGCGGCTGATCACCGCGGCCGCGGTCATCAGCTCACTGGGGCCGAAATCCCGCAGGGCGTCGTCGAGCCACCGCCGGCCGGCCTCCTCCGCGCGCGCCACGACATCGCGGCCGTCGTCGCTGACGGCGATCCGGCGGGCCCGGTGGTCGCCGGGATCCGGGACGGTGCGCACCAGCCCGCGCTCCTCCAGCCCGCGGATCTCGCGGGTGACGTGCGGCGCCTGGACCAGCAGGGCCTGCGCGATCTCGCCCATCCGCAGCGGGGCCGGCGCCGCCGCGAGCGTGCGCAGCAGCGCGAGGGACGCACGGTCGACCGTAACGTCCGCCTGAACGCGCAGCCGCATGTGCGCGCGGTTGCCCGCCATCGTGTAGGCGAGGTCGGCGAGGGACTTGTAGAGGTCTTGGGCGGCGGAACCGCCGGGCTCGGGTTGGTCCACGCCACGATGATCCCGTATGCGGTCCGCCCCGGCCGCCCACTTGCGCGGACCGGGTGAGCCCGGCGTCACCCCGGCCTGCACCGCCACCCTCCTGGGGTGGCCAGAAAGATGCCCTATGCATCGACTGGGGGTTCCCTGCGGGGTGAGCGGAGTACTACCGTCCGCGTTGAGAAGTTACTTTTGTTAAGTAACCCGCTCATCCCCTAGTGCTGGAGGAATGACGTGCAGATCACCGTGGACACCGAGAAGTGCTGTGCTGCGGGCCAGTGCGTACTCGCCGCCCCCGATGTGTTCGACCAGCGGGACGAGGA
Source organism: Streptomyces sp. NBC_00859 (assembly GCF_045161865.1). Taxonomy (NCBI): domain Bacteria; kingdom Bacillati; phylum Actinomycetota; class Actinomycetes; order Kitasatosporales; family Streptomycetaceae; genus Streptomyces; species Streptomyces sp. NBC_00859. Next base: position 7,408,043 of record NZ_CP108826.1, read on the forward strand.
CGGGATCGTGCTCGTGCTGAACAGCCGGCCGCCCGCCGAGCAGCACGCCGCCGTCGAGGAGGCCGCGCAGATCTGTCCTGCCGCCGCCATCACCCTGTCCTGACCGGGCGACCCGGCTCCCGGAACACCTCACACCCCCACTGTGGAAGGACGACGATGACCGAGGCCCCCGCCTACACGACGCGCCGCGCCGCCGGATGCCCCTTCGACCCCCCGCCGGAGATGTCCGGGCTGATGAACTCGGAACCGGTCTCCCGGGTCACGCTCTGGAACGGTGCCACGGCCTGGTACGTGACCCGGCACGCGGACCAGGTGGCGCTGCTGCGCGACGAACGCATCAGCGCCGACAACAGGCAGCCCTCCTACCCGAGCATCAGCGCCGGCAGCGAGGCCACCCGTGCCCACAACCGCACGTTCATCACGATGGACGAACCGGAACACAACGAGCAGCGCAAGAGGTTCACCGGTGACTTCACCATCAAACGGACACAGGCCCTGCGGGATCGCATAGAACGCATCATCGGCGAGCTGCTGGACGGGATGGAGAAGGCCGGATCGCCCGCCGACCTGGTCACGTCCTTCGCACTGCCGCTGCCCTCGCTCGTCATCTGCGAACTGCTCGGTGTCCCGTACGAGGACCACGGGTTCTTCCAGCGGGCGAGCGCCGTCATCGTCGACACCCGCAGCAGTGCGCAGGATGCCCTGGACGCCTCCCAGGAGCTGGTCGACTACCTGGGCGACCTGGTGGAGAAGAAGGCCGAGAACCCGGGTGACGACCTGCTCAGCCGGCTGGCTGCGGACTATCTCCTGACCGGGATCAGCACGCGGGACGAATGCGCCAAGCAGGCCCGGCTGCTGCTGGTCGCCGGGCACGAGACCACCGCCAACATGATCGCCCTCGGCACCTGCGCGCTGCTCCAGAACCCCGAACAGCTGGCCGCGGTCCGCGACGGCAGCCCCCAGCGGGTGGCGGGCGCCGTCGAGGAGCTGCTGCGGTATCTGACCATCACCCACCTGGGGCGCCGTCGCGTCGCCACCCAGGACATCGAGGTCGGGGGCCAGCTCATCAAGGCCGGCGAGGCCGTCATCTGCGCCACCGACGTCGCCAACCGCGACCCGGACGTCTTCGAGGACCCGAGCCGCCTCGACATCGACCGGCAGGCGCGCCGGCATCTCGCCTTCGGCTCGGGCCCCCATCAGTGCCTCGGCCAGAACCTCGCCCGCGTCGAGCTGCAGCTCGCCTACCCCGCTCTGCTGCGGCGCCTGCCCGGTCTGCGTCTCGACCGCCCGCTCGACGAGATCCCGTTCCGCACCGACATGGCCGTCTACGGCGTCCACGAGCTGCCCGTCGCCTGGTGAAACGGCCGGTGCCGCGGACCCTCGCACATTCGGGGCGTCCGTGGCACCGGCTTCCGCCCTCGCCCCGGGCGGCACTCAGGAAACACAGAACCCGCCGCATACCCTGCCTTTACGCGAAAGGAGGACAATTACCGAAGGGGGAGAACCGTCACAGGAGACGAAGATGACGCGAAGCCGCTACACCCTCGATCGCGGTCTCACCACGCGCATGGTGACCACCATGTTCCTGATCGGACTGCTGTACGTCGTCCTGGTGGGTGTGCTGCTGGTCCTGGTGCGTGGTGCCTGGCCGGTCATTCTGGTGATCGCGGGTGTTGTCTTCGTCGCTCAGTTCTGGTTCAGCGACAAGATCGCGGCCGTCACCATGGGCGCGCGGGAGGTGACCGCCGACGAGGCCCCCGAACTGCACGGCGCGATCGACCGGATCTGCGCGCTGGCCGACATGCCCAAACCGCGCGTGGCCATCGCCCGCAGCGACATTCCCAACGCTTTCGCGACCGGTCGCAGCGAGCGCACCGCACTCGTATGCGCCACGACGGGACTGCTGCGCCGGCTGGAGCCCGAGGAACTGGAGGGTGTCCTCGCCCACGAGATGTCCCACGTCGCGCACCGCGATGCCGCGGTGATGACGATCGCCTCGTTCCTCGGTGTGCTGGCCGGACTCATCACCAGGGCCGCCCTGTGGAGCGGGCTCGCCCGCAACAGCAGGGGCTCGGACCCCATCGGCCTCGCCATCGCGCTCGTGCCGCTGGTCAGCGCGGTGGTCTACGCGATCAGCTTCCTGCTCACGCGCCTGCTCTCCCGCTACCGGGAGCTCTCCGCCGACCGCGCCGCGGCCCTGCTCACCGGCCGCCCCTCGGCCCTCGCTTCGGCGCTCACCAAGGTGAACGGACAGATGGCGAGGATCCCGACCGAGGACCTTCGGAAGGCGGAGCCGTACAACGCCTTCTACTTCATGCCCGCGTTCGCATCGAAGGAGAGCCTGGGCCGGCTGCTCTCCTCCCACCCGACGCTCGAACAGCGCCTGGACCAGCTCGCCCGCATCTCCGCCGAACTCGCCCGCCCGTGACGCCGCGGCCCGCCGCGCGCCGGGCCCGCCGTCCGTATCCGTCCGTGGCCGGAAGGCGGGCGCCCGCCTTCCGGCCGTTCTGAACCGCAGGAGTGCACCTCGTGGGTTTTCTCGACAGCATCCTGGGCCGGAGCAAGCCGGTCCGACCCGATCTGGACCGGCTGTTCGCTCTGCCGTCCGCGGCGCTCACCCTCCAGGCGGGCACCGGGTTCACCCCCACCGGCATGGGCTCCGTCTGCTTCGCGGGCGTCGAGGGAGGCAGCTTCGCGCGGATCAAGCAGGACGTGGGGGAACTGCTCGACGCGGACACCGGGCACGGCGGCTCCCCGGTGCACTTCAGCACTGATTCGTACGGTTACACCTGGCTGCTCGCCCAGCAGCCACCCGACGACACCGCGGCACTCGTCACCGACCTGCACGCCGTCAACTCGCTTCTGGAGGACGGCGGGTTCGGCCCGCAGCTGCTCTGTTCACTGCTCTCGTTCCAGGATGCCGAGCAGCGGCCGCTCGCACTGGTCTACCTGTACAAGCGCGGCACGTTCTTTCCCTTCGCACCCGAGCCCGACGGTACGGAGAAGCGGAACAGCCCGCTGGAACTCCAGGTCAAGGCTGTCCTCAAGGACGACCTGCGGATCGAGCCCGACCTCGCGAGATGGTTCCCCGTATGGGGCGCGCCCGGTCTGTAGACCGGCTCCGCCGGTTCAGCGTTTCCACCAGCGGTCCTTCGGCCTGCGGTGGCCGGGCGCGCCCGGCGGCCCGGACTCCTGCTCGGGCGGAGGCGGGGGAGCAGTGGCATCCGGCCTGTCCGGCTCGCCGGCGACCGGCGTGCCGCTCCTGACGGAGCTGCCGGTGCCGGAGTCCGGGCGGGGCGCGACGCCGGATCCCCCTGCGGCCGTCTCCGCGTCGGACGGCGGGCGGAGGCCCTCGGTCGAGTAGCTGGTGTTGGCGATGGTGTCGACGAGCTGCTGCTCGGTGAAGTCCTCCGACCCTTCGACATGAGGGACGAATCCCACCAGCATCCCGTCGCTGAGCACCTGTGCGTCGAGACCCGCCGCCCCGTCGGTGTCCCAGATCGCCTCGATGTTCCAGTCGATGACGACGCGGACCCCGAACTGGTAGACGCCCGCCTCTGCGACGTGTGCCATCACCCCGCGGGCACGCAGCGCACTCACCAGCCGTTCGGCGCGTTCGGAGTTCATAGGCGGCATGGCCTCCCTGGGCCGCGTTCCCGGACAGGAGACGCAGCCTCACCTGCGAATAAAACGGACAAATGGTGTTGCTGATTCCACTGTATTCCCCGAGGCCGCAGAGCGGGACACCGAACTCATCGAGGGGCACGGCTGCGGCGGGCCGGCCGGCTGCGGGGGTGCGCGGTCGGGACCGAGGGCAGTTCCGCGGTGGTGATGGTCATCGGCCTGTCGCTCACCGCGATCAGGTAGAAGGCGGCTCCATTACGGGGCAGTCGGCGGAATCCGCCCGGCGGGCTGACGACGTACGAGGCCGAGCCGTGCGGGGCGATGGTGGCCGGGCCCGAGTGGACGGTCCACCAGCCGGACGTCCCCTGACCGATGCGGCCGGCGAAGTGCGGGGAGAGGGCGTGGCCCGTGGTGTTCACGGCGCGCACGCGGACCGAGGCGACGCCCAGGTGCGGCCGGTCGGTGAGCCGCGGCGTGACGCTCATCCGGAGCGGTGGCGGGCTCGCGGCCGCCACCGTGAGGCAGAGCAGGGACGGTACGACGAGCGCGGCGGCCACCGCCGCCTTCGCCCTGCGGACGCGCACGCGTGGAATCCTCGGCTGCCATGCGGTCGCAAGCGCGGACGCCGGTACGGTGGCGGCCGCCGCCAGCCACAGCGGGGTCATCAGAAGGAAGTAGCCGTCCTGTGAGCGCGTGGCGAGGTAGAAGGGCAGCCAGGGCAGCACCGTGAGGGCGGGGCCCAGCCGCCGCGCGAAGAGGAGGGTGGCGCCGAGCAGGCCGAGGAGCAGCAGCACGCTCGCGTACGAGTAGAAGTTCAGCCGGCTGCTGCCGTCGGTGAAGTAGAAGGAGATGCCCATGGCGCCCTGGCCGTGCAGGATTGCGCCCTGGGTGAAGGGCAGCAACGATCCCTCGGCCCAGTCGCGGAAGCCGTCCGCGGCGAAGTAGGCGTTCAGCGCCGCCCAGGTCAGGACCGCTGTGCCGGCGTAACGGGCGGTCACCCCCAGCGCCGTGCGCCCACCCAGCTCGCCGCGGCGCACGGCGTGGATGCCGATGAGCAGGAACGGCAGGAGGAACCAGGCCAGCTGCTGACTGGAGCAGGCCGCACCGACGCACACGGCCCGGAACACCCCGTACCGTCCGAGGCGCCCGCCCGCGCCGGTGTTGTGCCACCGCACGACAGCCGGCACCAGGAAGGCGAGGGCCACGAGGGCCGGATATCCCTGGCGCGCGTAGGCGGGCAGCAGGCCGAAGCCCAGGCAGACCGCCGTGACCGCCGGCCGCCACGGCGCGGGGAGCAGCGCCCACAGCGTGACGGTGCCGATGAGCAGCGCGGCGGTCGTCACCAGCGTCGCCGCGGCCGTGGAGTGCACCACGGCGTGGACCGGGGCGGCGAGCAGAGCGGTCAGCGGCGGATAGGCGTAGGTGTAGTCGGCGCCGCCCGACATGGTCTTGGTGACGCCGACCCGGGGATTGTCGAAGAGCCACGGCCACGGCTGGCCGTAGACCGGCCGCCCGTGCAGGATCGCGTTCGCGGCCTGAGCGGTCAGCACGCCTTCGTCGGAACCGCTGTGATCCAGCCAGTAGTTGCAGATCACCAGCGCGACCGCGAGGGCCAGCACCCCCAGGTCGACCGCTGCCAGGGCCAGGCGGCCGCGTACGGAGAGGGCGAGGACACCGCATACAAGGATTCCGGCGTAGCAGACGGTGACGACCGCCGCGACGACAGGGCCGCTCGCGATGGCCTCTGTCCAGAGGGCGCGAGTGCCGATGAACAGACTGATGACCGCGATGACAGTCAACCCGCGGTGCCACTGCGGTGGGGCGGCGCCCGTCGGCCTCTCCGCACGTGTGGCCCGGACGGGAACACCCACGGGCCGGCGTCTTCCGGCGGCCGGGTCACGTGTGGGCAGGCCGTCGTCCATGGCAGCTTCCTTCGTGTGAACCCCGGGCCGGAAAGCAACGACGGGCAACGCGCGGCCGTACGCGGCGTACGGATGCTCGTCGCACGGAGAGATGTCGTGGGACAGGCGGCGCCGGACGGCGTCCGCCGGATGGCCTCGTGCTTCGAAGGCTAGGTCGGGAGTCCTCTGCGAGGGCGGCGACATCGTGCGTCCGACACGGGTTACCAGTGCCAAAAACCCAGGTGGATGAGTGAATGGCCGTCCGGAGCGCCGTTGCGCCGAACGGCTTTCCCGGCGGTCGGCCCGAGCGGCCGCCCACTGGTTATGACAGGTTGATAAGCCTATTGTCAGTACTTTCCTGACGGTGGGGGAGCAGCGTGAACGGGACGAGCGGCGAGAGCGGTGAGCCGGCCGACGCGGCCGGGGCCGCGGTGTCGATACGGCTGGCGGTGGCACGGATCGCCCGCCGGCTGAGGCAGGCCCACCGGGTGGGCGACGTGACGCTTTCCGAGGTCTCCGTGCTCTCCCGGCTGAGCCGGGACGGAGCTGATTCCCCCGGGTCGCTCGCCGATCTGGAGCGGGTGCGCCCGCAGGCGATGGCATCGACGCTCGCCGCCCTGGAGGAACGCGGGCTGGTGTGCCGCGGGCAGGACAGCCGGGACGGCCGACGCGCGGTGATCACGGTGACCGAGGCGGGGCGCACAGTGCTGATCGACCGCCGATCGGAGTCCGTCCACCGGCTCACCGAGGTCCTCGGCGAGGAGTTCACGCCCGCTGAGAGGCGCAGGCTTCTCGACGTGGTGCCACTGCTCGACCGGCTCGCGGAGCGTCTGTGATGTCCGCACGGAGGAGCGAGAGGTCCGACGTCGGCGAGCGCTACAAATGGATCGCGCTGTCCAACACGACGCTCGGCGTGCTGATCGCGACCATGGACGCCTCGATCGTGATCATTTCCCTGCCCGCCATCTTCCGGGGCATCGGGCTCGACCCGCTGGCCCCCGGAAACATCGGCTATCTGCTCTGGATGATCCTCGGCTATCTGCTGGTCTCCGCGGTGCTGGTGGTCGCACTCGGCCGGCTCGGCGACATGTTCGGCCGGGTCCGGATGTACAACATGGGCTTCGCGATCTTCGCTTGCGCCTCGCTCGCTCTGTCGCTCGATCCGCTGAAGGGCGGTTCCGGCGCGCTGTGGCTGATCGGATTCCGTGTCGTGCAGGCAGTCGGCGGCTCGATGCTGACCGCGAACTCGGCGGCCATCCTCACCGACGCGTTCCCCGCCCGGCAGCGCGGTATGGCCCTGGGCATCAACCAGATCACCGCGCTGGCAGGCCAGTTCCTCGGTCTGCTGGCGGGCGGGCTGCTGGCCACCATCGACTGGCGCGCGGTCTTCTGGGTGAGCGTGCCCATCGGGGTGTTCGGCACGATCTGGTCGTACCGCAGCCTGCGTGAGACAGGAGCGCGTACAGCGGGCCGTATCGACTGGGCCGGAAACGTCACCTTCACGGGCGGCGCCGGCATTCTGCTCGCCGCCATCACCTACGGAATCCAGCCGTACGGCGGGCATCCGACCGGCTGGACCAACCCCTGGGTGCTCGGCGGGCTGGGCGGCGGAGTGCTGTTGCTCGTGGCCTTCTGCCTCATCGAGACCCGGGTGGCCGAACCGATGTTCCGGCTCGGTCTGTTCCGTGTACGTGCCTTCGCCGCCGGGAACCTCGCGGCCCTGCTCACCGCCATCGCCCGCGGCGGGCTCCAGTTCATGCTGATCATCTGGCTCCAGGGCATCTGGCTTCCCCGGCGCGGGTACGACTTCGAGAGCACCCCGCTCTGGGCAGGCATCTTCATGCTGCCGCTGACGGTCGGATTCCTCATCGCGGGACCGGTGTCCGGTTTTCTCTCCGACCGGTACGGCGCACGTCTCTTCTCCACGACCGGGCTGCTTCTCGTGGCCGGTGGATTCGTCGGTCTGCTGCTCCTGCCGGTGAACTTCTCGTACCCCGAATTCGCGGCTCTGCTGCTCCTCAGCGGCCTGGGCCAGGGCATGTTCTCCGCGCCGAACACCTCGGCGATCATGGGCAGTGTGCCGCCGGAACAGCGCGGAGTCGCATCGGGAATGCGCTCGACCTTCCAGAACTCGGGTACCGCCCTGTCGATCGGCCTCTCGTTCTCGCTGATGATCTCCGGTCTCGCGGGAACGCTGCCGCATGCGCTGAGCAGTGGTCTGCAAGGGCAGGGCGTACCTGCCGGGACGGCCCAACAGGTGGCGGGACTGCCGCCGGTCAGCACGCTTTTCGCCACGTTCCTCGGCAAGAACCCGGTCAGCCAGCTCCTCGCGCCCAGCGGGGTGCTGGACAAGCTGCCCGCGCACAACGTCAGCACGCTGACGGGGAAGGAGTTCTTCCCCGAACTCGTCTCCGGCCCGTTCCACCACGGACTCGTCACCGTTTTCGGCGCCGCCACCGCGATGGCGCTCGTCGCCGCGCTCGCCTCGCTGCTGCGCGGCCGCCACGACAAGGCCGGACCGGGCCCGGCCGCGGGGCCCGGTGCGACGGGCGGTACCGGCGGCGGCGACAGCACCGGCACGGCGGAGAACTCCGGTGACCGCGACTCAGCAACCCCGTGAATCCTGTGAACCCCCGTGAAAGGAAGAAGGAGCATGCCGAAGAGCGCCCTACTCGTGATGGACGTCCAGCAGGACATCGTCGAGCGTCACAGCAGTGACGCCGGGTACCTGCCACGCCTGGGCGGAGCGATCGACGCAGCCCGCGCGGCCGGTCTTCTCGTGGTGTACGTGGTGATCGGCTTCCGGCCGGGGCACCCCGAGGTCAGCCCTCGCAACAAGACCTTCCGGGCGCTTGCCGCCGGCGGCGGAGCCACGGGAGGTTTCGTCGAAGGCGACCCCGGCGCCCGGATCCACCCCGAAGTGCGACCGCGTGACGGCGACATCGTGGTGACCAAGAAACGGGTCAGCGCGTTCGCCGGGAGCGACCTGGCGATGGTGCTCGGAGCAGCGGGCACGGACAGCCTCGTGCTCACCGGCATCGCCGCCAGCGGCGTCGTGCTCTCGACCTTGAGGCAGGCCGCCGACCTGGACTTCGGTCTCACCGTGTTGGAGGACTGCTGCCTCGACGCCGATCCGGAGGTGCACCGGGTGCTGACCGAGAAGGTGTTTCCCCGTCAGGCGGACGTCGTCACCACCGAGAAGTGGGTCGCGGACCTCGGCCGGTGAGCCGGGACCGGCGCGGTGGCGGCGGCCCCTGAGGCGGGGCGGCCCCGCCTCAGGGGCCCTTGCGCCATGAGTGCGCGACCCGGGCGGGCACAGGGCGACGACCCCTCAGCCGCCGTCGCGCCGGCGGGTGTCCGACGACGGCCAGCCGCGGCGCTGATCGGCGGGCGCGAGCTGATCGACCACGTCGGCCAGCTCTTCGCAGGCCCGCTCGATGCGCCGGCGGACGTTCTTGTGCTCGGTGACGATGGCGGCCAGGAGCAGCGCGGTCAGCGCAACCGAACCGTTGAGCGCGGTGAGATTGATCATGGCTTCGAGCAGGGTGAGGCCGTGGAAAGGTCCCGTGCGCCCGGTGGCCGCGATGCCCGCCAGCACCGTGACCAGGATCGCGCAGGGCGCGCTGCCCGCCAGCTCGAAGCGGAGCGCTGCCCAGATCAGCAGGGGAAAGACCAGGAAGAGCAGGGCGTAAGGGGCTCTGGTCACCGCCGGGACCACGGCTGCTGCGGTCACCGCCAGAGCGCAGCCCTCCACCCATCTGTCGGTAGGCCGGGGAAGCCGCGCCCGCCGCAGGACGAGCAGCAGCGGGGTCACCACCAGGACGCCGACCGCGTCCCCGGCCCACCAAGCGAACCAGATCGGCCAGACACCGCTCCTGGGGATCTTGTCCTCGCTGAACAGCACAGCGGTACCGACGCTGGCGCTGATGAGCATGGCAGTGAGCGCCCCGAGGAAGATCAGGGCGGCGCCGTCCCGCACCCGGGACAGATCCATCCGGAAACCCACCTTGCGGAGCATCAGGAAGGCGCACACCGGGGCGAGCGTGTTGCCCGCCATGATGCCGATGTCGCCGGGAACGAAGCCGTGGCCGGTCGACACCACGGCGAGCAGAGCTCCGATCGCGATGCCCGGCCACATCGGCAGGCCCCAGAAGAGCAAGGAGCCCAGGGCGATTCCCGTCGGAGGCCACAGAGGCGTGACCATCGCGCCCCGCACTGTGACCTGCCTGAGCAGCCCGAGCCGGCCGGACAGGTAGTACGCGGCCGCCACGGCGAGGATCCGCAGGACTGTGGCCGTCGTACATCTCGCTGTCTCGCTGCGTGTCACGGCGCCCATCACACACCGTGCTCCGAGCCGTGGGCAGGTAAGACACGCGAGGTCCTGGGGGCTGTCATGCGGTCCGGCCGGGTGTGCTGTCGTGGCACAGCACCAGTACGGCGGCGTCGTCCTCGTGGCCTGTGAGTGCCGCGGCCTTGATGATCTCGTCGGCCAGCTCGTCGGCGTCGGCGCCGGCGAGGGCGCCCGCCCGGGTCATGACGGCGTCCAGGCCGTTCTCGATGGAGAAGGACGGCCCTTCGATCACGCCGTCGGTGACCAGGACGAACGAGCCCTGCTCCGTCAGTTTCCGCCGGGTGACCGGATAGCGCTGCTGCCCCTGGATACCCAGGGGCAGGCCGCCCGCGTCGTCGATGACGCCTGTCCGGCCGTCCGCCGAGGCCCAGATCGCCGGGACATGCCCGGCGCGGGCGCTTTCGATCTCCCAGGTGACCGGGTCGAAGCGCAGGAAGGTGCACGTCGCGAAAAGGTTGGAGTTCACCGACAGCAGCAGGTCGTTGGTCCGGCCGACAATCTCGCCCGGGTCCGACGCGGTGCTGGCGATGGCGCGCATACCGATGCGGATCTGGCCCATGAAGGCGGCTGCCTCGACGTCATGTCCCTGTACGTCGCCGATCGCGAACCCGAGCGAACCGTCCGGGAGCGGGAAGCCGTCGTACCAGTCACCGCCGATGTCCAGCCCGCTGCGGGCCGGGGTGTAGCGAGCCGCGGAACGCAGTCCGGGCAGGCCGGGGAGGCTGGCGGGAAGCATCTCGCGCTGCAGTGCCTCTGCCAGCTCCACACGCGCCTGATGAAGCTCCACCTCCCGCCGGGCCCGCGCCGTGAGCTGGTGGAGCGTGGTGAGGAGCTCGTCGGCGCTTGCAGAACGAGGAGGACGACGCCGGTTCATGAGCGGCTCCGCGGTGCGTTCGTTCCCGGACCGCGACCGGGGGTCCATGGTCGCGGCGCGGGCCGTGGTTCCGGCCCGCCGGGCCTCTCCTCTCCGACGCTCACGGTCCGTGGGTCCGGATACCGTCCCTTGCATCTTATTTCCGGAGCGGCGATCCCGCAGTCTCCGGTGGTGTACCGCGGGCGGGCCCGGCAGCCGCCTTGCAGACCCCGTGACACCGCCGGTGCCGCACCCTGCCGCGGCGCGGGCGCTCGTGCGCCGTGGCAGGGCGGCAGGGCACGGCGGCAGGGTCCGTACCGGAACGGAATACGTTCGGCGCGCTCGCGGCGGCTGTCAGGCCGTGGTGAGCGTCAGGCCGTACCGGTTCAGGACCTCGTTGATGGGCTGGAACCACGTCTGACCGCCGCTGGTGCAGTCGCCCCAGCCGCCTGATGTGGTGCCCTGGGCCTGGTCGCCGCTGATGAACGAGCCGCCGGAGTCGCCCGGCTCCGCGCATACGTTGGTCCCGGTCAGTTCGTAGACCGCCCCCTGGCTGTAGTTCACCGTCTCGTTGGTGGCCAGGACGTTCCCGCAGTGCCAGTGCGACGTGGAGCCGGAGCGGCAGATCGACGCGCCGACGGGCGCCGCCGCTGAGCCGCGGACCAGCTGGTCGGAGACCGTGCCCCAGCCGAGCACCACCGGGACCGTCCACCAGCCGTTGCCCACGCTGACCCAGGCGTAGTCGTCGCCGGGGAACGACGAACCCTGGAAGCTGCCGACGGCAGAGCCGTCCCAGCCGCTGACCGCGGCCCCCGGCTGCCCGCAGTGGCCCGCGGTGACGAAGCCGCCGTTGACGGAGAAGCCGATGGAGCAGCGGACGTTGCCCGTGTAGTACGGATCTCCGCCCACGGTGCCGGCGGACAGGGTCCGCGCGGCCGCGGGGACCGCGTGCACCGTAACGGGCCCTGTCTTGCGGGCACGCGCGACGAACGCCTGGACATCGTTGTCGTTCTTTGCTGAAGCGACGACGTCCACCACGACCCGGTTGGCCTCGGGGTCGACGTGCCAGCTGCTGACCGCCGCCGGTGCCGCCCCCTTGTCCAGCTGCTTCCTGGTCGCGTCGAGCCGGCGGGCGCTGTGTTTCACCAGCCTGACGGCAGCCCCGGTCGACCGGACGGCATCGGCCCGCCCTCCGGTGGTCAGGGCGACGGTCAGCTTGCCGCTGTTCGCGTCGTACCAGTCGCCGCCGTAGGAGTCGCCCGCGGCCCGGCGGGCCGCGCCCTGGACGGCTGTCGCCTTTCGCTCGGACGCCAGACGCGCCCGAGCCTGTCCGGCGGTCAGGCCGAGGTCCTTCTGCATGGCCGAGAGCAGGCCGGCGGAGGCCGGCAGCGCGGATCGTGGGGAGGCGGAGGAGGGGGAGCCGGCGGCGGAGGCCGGTACGAGACCTGCCGTCGCCCAGGTCCCGAGAACGAGAAGCGCGGACAGTGCGGTGCGAGTGAGCGTGCTGCGTCTCAAGGGTCTGGCCCTTCTGTTGTTCCAGCATCGTGGGGATGGAACAGCAGTCGTCCGGGCGCTCGTTCTGGGAGCGCTCTCAGACTGTGCCGCGACGGAGCGTAGCCGAAGCTGATGAGCAGGTCCATGCCAAACGAAGGGGTTCTTCGGGCGCATGGCTAGGCCCGACGTGGCGAAGCCTGAATTTCTTCTGATCTGATCTTGATTCGTACTTTCGTGTGCCTGGAGGTAGGGGCGAGTGGGACATTGATCGTCATATCGAACGCGATGAAACGGTCGGATGTGCGCCAGGAGGGGCTCAACGGATGAGCCGACGGGGTCGCCGCGCGTTCGGCCGTGTAGCGTCTCACCCAGCTGTCGTGGTTCCGAAGTACCTCTCGCCCGTGCGTACATGCACGGGCGGGTCTGCTGTTCGGCGTCTCCGAGGACCAGGGCGATCACCTCCGGCTCCCGCGAAGTGCGGGAGCCGACTTCGAGTCCCCTTGGAGGGCAATCATGGCCAGTGGCACCGTTAAGTGGTTCAACGCGGAAAAGGGTTTCGGCTTCATTGAGCAGGATGGTGGGGGCCCGGACGTCTTCGCCCACTACTCCAACATCAACGCTCAGGGCTTCCGCGAGCTGCAGGAGGGCCAGAAGGTGAACTTCGACATCACGCAGGGCCAGAAGGGCCCGCAGGCGGAGAACATCGTCCCCGCCTGATTCAGGTGGGTGTGCCCGCCTCCGGCCTGTGCCGGAGGCGGGCACTGCCGTTTCCGGATCTTCACGGGGTGTTCGGTACCTGACACGACCGCCGCGAGAGAGCGTGTGCCCGGCCGCGGTGTCCGCGCGGGCGTGTTCCGCAGGCGCGCTCTCCTGTTTGTGGGGATGATCTCCTGGGTACGGCAGTGAACGCTCTGCGCTGCCGCCGGAGCCGCCGTACGCGGGGAGGAATCTGATGACCAGTGCCGGAGGCCCCCCGGTAGGCACCATCACCACCGAGGTGCCCGCCCGGCTCGACCGGCTGCCCTGGTCCCGGTGGCACTGGATGATCGTGATCGGGCTCGGAACGGTCTGGATTCTCGACGGCCTCGAAGTCACCGTCGTGGGCAATATCGCCAGCCGGCTCTCGGAGAGCGGCAGTGGACTCTCCATCAGCGACTCCCAGGTCACCGGGCTCGGAGCCGCCCTCTACGTGGCGGGCGCCTGCTTCGGAGCGCTGGTCTTCGGCTGGCTCACCGACCGCTTCGGACGCAAGAAGCTCTTCCTGATCACCCTCGCCGTCTATCTGGCGGCGACCGCGATGACCGCGCTCTCCTTCTCGGCCTGGTGGTTCTTCCTCTTCCGGTTCCTCACCGGGTTCGGGATCGGCGGTGAGTACGCGGCCATCAACTCGGCCATCGATGAACTGATCCCCAGCAAGTACCGCGGCCGGGTCGACCTCATCATCAACGGCAGTTACTGGCTCGGTGCGATGGGTGGCGCTCTGCTCTCGGTCCTTGCCCTCAATACCGACATTTTCCCCGAAAACATCGGCTGGCGCCTCACGTTCGCGCTCGGTGTCGTTCTCGGCCTGGTGATCCTGCTGGTGCGCCGGCACGTACCGGAGAGCCCGCGATGGATGTTCATCCACGGGCAGTCCGACGGCGCGAACGCGATCGTCGACGGAGTCGAGAAGGAGATCGAGGAGGAGACGGGCTCCCGGCTTCCGAAACCGGGCAGTGCCATCACCATCGAGCAGCGCAGGAGCGTCAGTTTCGTCGAGATCGGCCGCACGCTCTTCCGCTCGTACCCCAAGCGCGCGACGCTCGGCTTCTCGCTCTTCATCGGCCAGGCGTTCCTGTACAACGCGATCACCTTCGGGTTCAGCTCCATCCTGGTGAAGTTCTTCGGCGTGTCCAGCGGCGCGACGGGCTACTTCTTCGCTGTGATCGCTTTCGGTAACTTCCTCGGCCCGCTCTTCCTCGGCAAGCTCTTCGATACCGTCGGGCGCAGGAAGATGATCTCGGGCACGTACATCCTGTCCGGACTGCTGCTCTTCGTCACCGCCTGGTTCTTCGACCAGGGCTGGCTCAACGCGACCACGATGACGGCGTGCTGGTGCGTCGTGCTGTTCTTCGCCTCGGCCGGTGCCAGTTCGGCCTACCTGACCGTGAGCGAGATCTTCCCCATGGAGACCAGGGCCATGGCCATCGCCCTGTTCTACGCGCTCGGCACGGCGGCCGGCGGTATCTCGGGCCCCCTGATCTTCTCCGGTCTCACATCGAGCGGCGTGGTCTCGGATGCGGTCCTGGCCTTCTGTATCGGTGCCGCCCTGATGGTGGCCGCCGGAGTGGTCGCCGTGCTGTTCTCGGTCGACGCGGAGGGCAAGTCGCTGGAGGACATCGCCCGCCCCCTCTCCGAACGCGCAAAGGGCGGCGGACCTGCCGCGCCGCCGAGCGCCCCCGCCGTATGAACGTCAGGAAGGCCCGGACATGAGCGGCGACGAACGCCTGGGGAAGTACCGCGGCAAACGGGATTTCGGGACGACGTCCGAACCCCGCGGCGACACGGTGCGCCACGGCGACGCGCCCTGCTTCGTGGTGCAGATCCACGACGCGCGCCGGATGCACTTCGACTTCAGGCTCGAGGTGGACGGCGTGCTCAAGTCCTGGGCGGTGCCGAAGGGGCCTTCCGCCGAGCCGAAGGACAAACGGCTCGCCGTGCCCACCGAGGACCATCCGCTGGAGTACCGGGACTTCGAGGGGGTCATTCCGAAGGGCGAGTACGGGGGCGGCACGGTCATCGTCTGGGACGAGGGGACGTACCGTCCGCTCAGTCACGACCGCCGCGGCCACGCCGTTCCGTTCGGGGATTCCATCGAACGCGGCCACGCGACCTTCTGGCTGGAGGGGTCCAAACTGCACGGGGAGTACGCGCTGACGCGATTCCACGGCGGCCGCGACAGTACCGAACCCGAGGCCTGGCTGCTCATCAAGGCCAAGGAGAAGACCGGCACGGTGCACGACAGGACCGGCAGGAGCCGGGCACCTGCGGCGCCGGGCGCGGGCGCCCCGGACCCGCGCCGGGCCCGCTCGGTCCGTACCGGAAGAACGCTCCAGCAGGTCGCCGAGAGCGCCGCGGACGGTGACGGCCGGGGCTGACGGCTCCCACCGCCCCGGAGCGGCCCGGCCGTCCCGGGGGAGGGCCGTCAGCAGGCCGACGGAGAATTCCGGATCCGGAAACGCTGGATACGTGCTGGTTGGGCAGACGCCAGTCGTGCGGGCGGCGCCACCTGTGTGGTGGTGGGACAGCCCGTGGGCCGCAGGCACCGGACCGGCGGCTTCACGAAAGGACATGTTGATGAACAGCTCCCCGGAGCAGCAGCGCGACTCCGCACCGACGGTCACCGAGCCCGTCCCGGATCTGCAGCTGCAACTGCTGGTCCGGCTGCTCGGCGACCAGCTGCGGTCGAGTCTGCCGGTCACGCTGAACGTTCCGGGCGGTGTGCTGTACGGAGATCTCATCGCGCACGAGGCCTGGAAGGCCGACTGGTCGAAGAGCCTGCGGGAGCTGGGCGGATCCGGCGCCGATGTGATGGCGGGATTCCCGGAGACCGTCGACCAGGCTCTCAGTGAACTCCACGGTGACGAGGGGCCGCACCAGTTGCCCCGCTGGATCCACTTGCGTGACGCCACGCTGGTGGCCGGCCCGGTGAACGCGGTGACGCTTCCCCTGTGGCGCGGACGGCTCGCCGATGTGTCCGGCTGGTCGCTCGGCCGGCCGGCGTGAGCCGCTGAAGACGCCCGGACCGGTAACCGGCCGCGGGGGCCGGGACGTCCGCCGTCCCGGCCCCCTGTCTCATGCCCTTGGCACCACGCCCTTTCGGACGCTGTGCCTTTGCTGCCGGCGTACCGCTGTGGTCAGTGCGGAAGGCTGCCGGGCGCGGTCGCCCAGGTGGTGTCGGGCTTGTCCGTCAGCCGGTAGGCCAGGCTTCCGCCCGATGTGACCAGCTGTGCGTCCGTCCATGAACGGTCACTGCTGCGCCCGTCGACCGAGAGCCCGCTGATGTACGGATGTGCCGGGTCCGCCGCGGGAGCACTGAGGGTGATGTCACCCCTGCCCGCGCGGCTGAGGACCGCCTTCGGGAACAGCGGGGCGCCCACCAGCATCGAGGCGCTGCCCGGCGTCTGCGGATACAGGCCGAGTGCGGAGAAGACGTACCAGGCCGACATGGTGCCGAGGTCGTCGTTCCCCGGCAGCCCGGCCGGGCCGGTGCCGTAGACGGTGTCCAGGATCTGCCGGACGGTCGCCTGTGTCTTCCAGGGCTGCCCGAGTGCGTTGTAGAGCCACGGGGCGTGGATCCCGGGCTCGTTGGTCGGGTCGTAGCGCACGGCGTCGCCGCCCTTGACCGACCAGGAGCCGTCCGCCTTGTGGAAGAAGCCGTCCAGCCGTCCGGCTGCGGCGCTCCGCCCGCCCATCTCGGCTGCCAGCCCCTGGACATCCTGCGGCACCATCCAGCTGTAGGTGGCGCTGGTGCCCTGGGCGAACCCGAGGTCGCTGCCGGGGCTGAACGGCATCACCCACGAGCCGTCCGCGTTTCGCGCCTGGATGTAGCCCGCGTCCGCGGTGGCCCGCGGGTTGAAGACATTGCGCCACCAGCTGCCGCGTGCGGTGAACTCGGCGGCCTCGTCGTTCCTGCCGAGCAGCTTCGCCCACTTCGCGAGAGCCGAGTCGGCGACCGCGTCCTCCAGCGTCTCGGCGGCGCCGCCCCAGCAGTGGCAGACGTCCTGGGGCGCGTAGTGCGAGGTCAGGTACTGGGCGAGGCCGGGCCGCTGGCCGGTGCACTGACCGGGACATCCGGCGTCGGATACGTCGTCCGGACGGGGAACGGTGGCCTGGCGCACCAGGGATTCGAAGGCGCCGCGGTAGTCGAAGTTCCGCACACCCATGGCGTAGAAGGTCGCCAGCGTCGCCGCTGTCGGATCACCTGTCATGACATGTGTGGCGCCGCTGATGTGCACCCAGCGATCCCATACACCGTCGTTCTGGCGGGAGAAGTTGTACAGCGACTGCGCGAAGTCGCCTGCGACCTCCGGCTTCAGGACGGCCAGCAGCTGTATCTGGGCGCGGTACTGGTCCCAGCCCGAGAAGTTGCTGTACTGCGCCCGCTGGCCGCGTTCGATCCGGTGCGGGGCGCCATCCATGCCTGGATAGCGGCCGTCGGTGTCGCTGATCAGGTTCGGCTGCATCAGTGAGTGGTACAGCGCTGTGTAGAACGTGGTGCGCTGCGCCGTGCTTCCGCCGCCGACCTGTACCGAGCGCAGCTCGCGGTCCCAGGCACGGCTGGTACTCCGTGCGACATCCGCGACGCCCGCCCGGGGCGCGATCTCCTTGCGGAGGTTGGTCTCGGCGCCGCCGAGGCTGACGTAGGAGATACCGAGATGCATCTTGACATCGTTGTCGGACGAGGTGTCGAAGCCGACCCAGCCACCGGAGCCGCGGCCCGCGCGGTCGGCTCCCGTCGCGTAACCCTCGCCGCCCGAACCGCTGACGGAACCGGGGGAGAGCGTTCCGTCCCGCCAGGTCCCGTTGGAGGAGAAGGCCCGGTCGAAGGAGGCGCTGAAGTACAGCTTGTAGTAGCTCTTGCGGTTGTTGGTACCGCCGTTCGCGCGGCGGCCGCAGAAGGCCCCGGTCAGCACCCAGCCGGTCACCTTGTGGTGGGCGGTGTCGATGTCGACGTGCGCGTCCTCGCTGCCGTTGAGCGAGTTGGACACGCGGAAGAGCAGATTCGCCGGCTTCCCGGCCGGGAAGGTGAAGTCGGCGACGCCGGCCCGCCGGCTGACGGCGAGATCCGCCGACGCGCCGGAGTCGAGGCCCACCCGGTAACGGCCGGGAGTGGCGCTCTCGTTCTCGTGCTTGAAGCCGGAGGCGTAGACCGCGTCCTTGGTATCGGCCGACGGGGACGAGGTGACGTCTCCGACGAACGGCATGACCGGTACGTCGCCCGCCGCGCCCGGAGCGCATCCCGCGCCGTTGACGTGGGTGAGGCTCAGGCCCCGCATCCGTGTCGTGTTGTAGTCGTAGCCGTTGGCGGCGCCGGTGTCGGTCTGGTCGCCCTTCGTGCTGGTGGGGGACCAGCCGATCATTCCGAACGGTGCGGTGGCGCCGGGGTAGGTGTTGCCGCCGTTGGACGAGCCGATGAGCGGGTCGACGTAGGCGGTCGGCCGCTGCACCGGGGCAGCGGCATCGGCCGACGGCGCGAGCAGGACGGCGGCCAGCGCGGTGGCGACTCCCACGGCGGCGGTCGACGCGAACGTCCTGCCGGGGGAGCGGGGTGGTCCGAAGAGCATGGAACGGCCTTCCGGCGGTAGCGGGTGGTCAGCACCCCGGTGGCGGCCCGTCGTCGCGCCGCCACGCAGGGGCGACGCGATCATAAGTCGCCCGGACCGTACGGGACATGACGCCGACACCCCTTCCGGTGAACGGCGGGTGAAGGGCGCCGGCACGGGTGGTGCGATGCCACGCGTGTCGAACACACTGCCGGGGCGGGGGACCGGCGAAGGTGGTGGCAGACAGACCGTCCCGGGTGCGGCCGACCGGCGCGGTTCCACTCGTACGGCCGAGGAGCAGCGGATGAACACCGCAGACGTTCTGGAAGAAGAGTTCGGCCGGATCCAGGAGGCAGTGCACGAGGTGGTCGAAGGGCTTCCGGCAGGGGATCTCGGCGACCGGCTGGACAGCGGGGCGAATTCGATCGCCTGGCTCGTCTGGCATCTGACCCGGGTGCAGGACGGCCATGTGGCCGAAGCGGCCGGGCTGGAGCAGGTGTGGCTCGCACAGGGCTGGGCCGGCCGCTTCGGGCTGCCCTTCGACGACACGGAGACCGGTTACGGCCAGAGCGCCCGGCAGACGGCCCAGGTCCAGGCGGGCGCCGAACTGCTGACCGGATACTACGACGCGGTCCACGAGCAGACCGTGGGCTTCGTCAGGGGGCTCGACGACGCGGCACTCGACCGGGTGGTGGACGAGGCATGGTCGCCGCCGGTCACGCTCGGTGTCCGGCTGGCCAGTGTCATCGCCGACGACCTGCAGCACGCGGGCCAGGCCGCCTTCGTGAGGGGAGCCCTGGAACGCCGCTAGCGACGGTCCGTTTTCCGGCCCCGTGGTCCATGGCCGGAACTGAGCCGTAATGCGGGACAAACCAGGGAAAGTTAAGCTAGGGCCCCTCAGCCCTCCTCCGGAGCGACCGTATGGCAGGACGAGAACTTCCCCTGATCGGGCCGGGAGAGCGGCTGGCCCTCAACCGCATGGGCAGTTTCGACTGGGACCTGCACGCCGGGACGCTGCAGTTCGACGAGGCCGGTCTCGCCGTCTTCGATCTGCGCCCCGACGAGTACAGCGGCCGCCCCGAATCCCTCGGCAGCCGTATCCCGCCCGAGGAGGGCAGCAGGCTCGACGCCGCGCTGGCGCAGGCCGTCCGGGACGGCCGGTCGTCGTTCGGGGTGTACTTCCAGCTGCGGCGCCGCAACGGTATCCGGCAGTGGACCCACGCACGTGGCCGGATCCTGAGGGACGAGCAGGCGGCCCCGTACCGAGTCGTCGGCATCGTGCGCAACGCCACGACCGAGCTCACCGAATTCGCCACGGTCAGTCCGATCGAAGCAGGCCGCCGGCGGATCACGAGCATGGTGCAGAGCACCACGGACGCACTGTCCAGGGCGGCCACCGTCGAAGATGTGACGGCGGTCCTCACCGGCGACGACGGTCTCGAACGCTTCGGTGCGGACGGACTGGCCCTCGGCCTGGTCGCGGGCGGCGCCCTGGAACTCGTCGCGCTCGCCGGAGACTCGATGCACGTCCTCGACGAGCTCAGGCGTCACCGGCTGGACGACTCGCTGCCGCTCACCAATGTGGTTCTCACCCAGCAGCCCCGGTTCACCACGTCGATGGGCGACCTCTCGGAGGAGTTCCCCCGGCTGCGCCCGTATGTCCGGCGCATGGGGGTCGACGCGGCGGCCTTTCTGCCGCTGATCGCACAGGCCCGCTCCATCGGCTGCCTCGCGCTGTTCTACCGGGGCCGCACCCACTTCTCGTCGGAGGACCGCAACCTCGGCCTGGGACTTGCGGCCATTGTCGCCCAGTCGCTTCAGCGTGCTGTCCTCTTCGACCAGGAGAGGGAGTTCGCCGCCACGCTCCAGTCCGCCATGCTGCCGCGCCGTATCCCCGAGTTCGCGGACGCCGAGATCGCCGTGCGCTACCACTCGGCGTGGAGCGGCAGGGAGGTCGGCGGCGACTGGTACGACGTCGTCGCTCTGCCGCGCGGCAGGGTGGGCGTCGTGGTCGGTGACGTGCAGGGCCATGACACGCACGCATCGGCCATCATGGGCCAGCTCCGCATCGCGCTGAGGGCGTACGCGGGGGAGGGGCACGCCCCGGGGACGGTGCTGGCGCGCGCATCCCGCTTCCTCGCCGAACTCGACACGGACCGCTTCGCCACCTGCACCTACGCCCAGATCGATCTGGCATCGGGCGCGATCAGGGCGGTGCGCGCCGGACACCTCGGGCCGCTGATCCGCCACACCGACGGGCGGGTCGGCTGGCCGAACGTGCGCGGTGGTCTCCCGCTCGGCCTGGGCTCGCAGTTCGGGCTGGAGGAATACCCCGAGACCCGGCTCGACCTGGTGCCCGGTGAGACTCTGCTGCTCTGCACCGACGGCCTGGTCGAGGAGCCCGGCACCGACATCGGTGTCGGAATGGACGCGCTGGCCGACGCGGTGCGCCGTGGCCCTGCGGAGGCGGAGCGGCTCGCCGACCATCTGGCCACCAGTCTCTGGGAGCGCTGGGGCACGAGTGACGATGTCGCCCTGCTGGTGCTGCGCCGGGCGCCGGACCCCGGGACCCCGCAGGCGCCCCGTATTCACCAGTACGTCCACCAGGCGGATCCGGAGGGGCTGGCGGAGGCCCGTGCCGTCCTGCGTGGCGCGCTGGAGGCCTGGGGGCTCGAGGAGCTCGTCGACGATGTCGAACTGGCGGCGGGCGAACTCCTGGTGAATGTGCTGCTGCACACGGAGGGTGGCGCGGTCCTCACCCTCGAAGTCCTGCCGGAGCCGGTGCGGCGTATCCGGCTCTGGGTCAAGGACCGGTCGAGCGTCTGGCCGCGGCGTCGCACCCCCGGCGAAGCGGCGACATCGGGGCGCGGCCTGATGATGATCGATGCGGTGTCGGCCCGCTGGGGTGTCGAGCCGCGCGGGGACGGCAAGGCCGTCTGGTGCGACTTCGAGCCGCCCGGCACCGGTCCCTGAGCGGGCGTCGCCCCGGGCGCCGGACAGGTATCCGCTGACCCGCGGGACTCCCGTACCGGGCGCACCGCGGCGGTCGGGGTGGTCAGCAGCTCCATGCGGCCGGCGAAGCGGCGGTGGAGCGCGATTCCCGGCGTCGGCGTGGCCCGGTCGCGTTGACCGAGGTGCCCGCCTTCACCGTCCTGGCCGGTTGCTCCCGTGCGGTGTCCCCTTGGCTCGCGCCTGGTCTGCTTTCGCGGACACGCCCGTCCGCTCGTACGGGCCCGTATCGCCCACCTTGACAACCGAACGTAACGGCTTCACTCTTGAGTTAGAGCTTATAACTAGAGATTGAAGCACTTACGAAAGGCAGTGACGATGACGAACACCGGCAACGACCGCTCAGCCGGGAACACCCGCTCGCGCAGGACCGGCACCGTCACCGAGGTGGTCCTGCCGGGCATCGTCGAGCCGGAGGGCCTGGAGGTGCGGAGCAGCCCCATGCCCGTCGCCGGGCCCGGCGAGGTGCTGCTGGAGATGGAGGCCACCGGTGTCTCGTTCGCCGAGCAGCAGATGCGCCGGGGCAAGTACTACGACCAGCCGGCGTTCCCCTTCGTGCCCGGATATGACGTGGTGGGCAGGGCCGTGGCGGCCGGGCCGGACGTGGACCCCGCGATGGTGGGCGGCCGGTTCGCCGCTCTGCTCAAAACCGGGGGCTGGGCGAGCCGTCAGGTGGTGTCCGCGGCGGACCTTGTCCCGGTGCCCGCCGGCGTCGACCCGGCCGAGGCCGAGACCCTTGTCGTCAACGGGATCACCGCCTGGCAGATGCTGCACCGCGCCGCCCGCGTCCGGGCCGGACAGACCGTGCTGGTGCACGGCGCCAACGGCGGTGTCGGCTCCACACTCGTGCAGCTCGCCCTGCTCGCCGGTGTCCGGGTCATCGGTACGGCTTCACACCGCCACCACGACGCCCTGCGCGCCCTCGGTGTCGTCCCGGTCGACTACCGGGCGCCCGGTCTGGGCGACCGGCTCAGGGCCGCCGCGCCGCAGGGGGTGGACGCGGTCTTCGACCACGTCGGCGGGGATGGTGTTGTCGACTCGTTCCGGCTGCTGGCGCCGGGCGGCACTCTCGTGTCCTACGGCACCGCGGCCACCCGTGACGCGCCGGGATCGTCCAGGCTGCCCGTGCTGCGCCTGGTCGCACGCCTGGCCCTCTGGAATACGCTGCCCAACGGTCGCCGCACCACCTTCTACAACATCTGGGCGGGCAAGCGGCGTGCCGCGGCGTTCAGGGCCCGCACGCGGGCCGATCTGACCCAGGTGCTGGCCCTGCTCGCCGACGGCTCGCTCACCGCCGCGGTCGCTGCCCGGCTCCCGCTGGACCGCGCGGCTGAAGCGCTGCGGCTGGCCGAGTCGGGAACGGTTGCGGGGAAGGTCGTGCTGATCCCGGCGGTGTAACCCGGCGGCCCGGTGGCGGCAGGGGCCCGGCCACCGGAACCCAGCCACCCTTGGGGCCGCCACTGCGCTGTCCTACGGGACGTAGTTGAACGTGTCCGGGTCGGGCCCGGTGCGCTCGCCGCGGTCGAGGCCGGTGATGGAGGCCATGTCGGCTTCGGTCAGCTCGAAGTCGAAGAGCGCGAAGTTCTCCTCGACCCGCGAGCGCGTGACCGACTTGGGGAACACGATGTCGTTGCGCTGGATGTGCCAGCGCAACGTGACCTGCGCCGCCGTGCGGCCGAGCCGCCGGGCGATGCCGGTGATCGTCGGGTCGTCCAGGACCTTGCCCTGAGCGATCGGCGACCAGGCCTCGGTCTCGATCCGGTGCCCGGCGCCGAAAGCGCGGACCTCGTCCTGCGTCAGATAGGGGTGGACCTCGATCTGGTTCACGGCCGGCACGATCTCGGTCTCCTGCAGGAGCCGCCGCAGATGGTGCGGCTGGAAGTTGGACACCCCGATCGCCTTCGCTCGTCCGGAGCGGTAGATCTCCTCCAGGGCCTTCCACGTCTCGACGAAGTCGCCGACGCCCGGCAGCGGCCAGTGGATCAGGAACAGGTCGAGGTAGTCGAAACGCAGCTCGGTGAGTGTCCGGTCGAACGCCTTGAGCGCGTCGTCGTGGGCGTGGAAGCCGTTGTTCAGCTTGCTGGTGACGAAGATGTCCTCGCGGGCCAGGCCGGAGTCGCGTACCGCCTGGCCGACCTCCTTCTCGTTGCCGTACATCTCCGCGGTGTCGATGTGCCGGTAGCCGGTCTCCAGGGCTGCCAGCGTCGCGGCCACGGTGTCGGCAGGCTCGATCTGATACGTGCCGAAGCCCAGCTGGGGGATGTGGATGCCGTTGTTCAAGCTGATGGTCGGAACCGCGTTCACAGTCATTCCTTGCCTCGTCCGGATGATGCTTCGGTCGGAGGGCGGCCCGCGCCGCACCCTGCGTCCAGGGTGCAACGGCCTGGGCGCCCTGTCGCTTCGGCTGCCCGGCACAGCTGCCGCCATGCGGGGTTGCGGCCCGGCGGTGGCGGCGCAGACGGGGCGGTCATCACCATTCCAAAAGAATGGAACACGTTCTACTGTGCCCTCGATCCGATGCCGCACCGAGGAGGGGCCGTGCACCTCGAATACACCCCCGAACAGCAGCAGCTGCGTACCGAGCTGCGCGTCTACTTCGCCGGTCTGGTGCCGGACAACGTGTACGCGCGGTACGCGGACCCGGCAGCTCAGAAGCTCTTCTACCGGGAGACCGTCCGCCGTCTGGGCGGTGACGGCTGGCTGGGTGTCGGCTGGCCGCAGGAGTACGGCGGGCGCGGCCTGTCCCCGATGGAGCAGTTCATCTTCTTCGACGAGGCGGCGCAGGCCGGTGTGCCGCTGCCGCTGATGGCGCTCAATACCGTCGGCCCGACCATCATGCAGTTCGGCACCGATGAGCAGAAGTCGTACTTCCTGCCGAAGATCCTCAAGGGTGAGATCGACTTCGCGATCGGCTACAGCGAGCCCGATGCGGGCACCGACCTCGCCGCGCTGAAGACCCGAGCCGTGCGCGAGGGCGACGAGGTCACCGGCCACTACACCGTGAACGGCCAGAAGATCTGGACGACGAACGGGGACACCGCCGACTGGGTGTGGCTCGCCGTCCGCACCGATCCGGCCGCCCCCGCGCACAAGGGCATCACCATGCTGCTGGTGCCGACCGACGACCCCGGCTACTCCTGCACCCTCATCAACACACTGGCCTCACACGACACCACCGCCAGCTACTACGAGGACGTCAGGGTCCCCGCGTCCCGCCGGGTCGGTGACGAGAACAAGGGGTGGCGGCTCATCACCAACCAGCTCAACCATGAGCGCGTCACCCTCGCGGCCCACGGCACGATGGCCATCCGCGCGCTGCACAACGTCCAGCGGTGGGCCGCGGAGACCGAACTCGACGCCGGGCGCCGGGTCATCGACCTCGGCTGGGTACGCGGCCGCCTCGCCCGCACGCACACCCGGCTCGACGCAATGAAGCTCCTGAACTGGCAGATGGTCAACGCCGTGCAGAACGGAACGCTCACCCCCCAGGACGCGTCCGCCGTCAAGGTGTACGGCTCGGAGGCCCGCAGGGACGCCTACGCCTGGCTGATGGAGGTCGTCGGCGCGGCCGGGCCGCTCAAGGAGGGCTCGGCCGCCGCGGTACTCCACGGCGAACTGGAGCGCGGCTACCGCTCGGCCGTCATCTTCACCTTCGGTGGCGGCAACAACGAGATCCAGCGGGAGATCATCTCCTGGATCGGACTGGGGATGCCCCGCGTGCGGCGGTAGGACTGTGTGACGAGGAGTTCTGGACCCCTCAGCCCCGCCGTTTCGGTTGACGTGAGGCCGACTGGCGGCCGGGAACGCGAAAGTGCCTTCTGATCCGGGA
Source organism: Streptomyces sp. NBC_00859 (assembly GCF_045161865.1). Taxonomy (NCBI): domain Bacteria; kingdom Bacillati; phylum Actinomycetota; class Actinomycetes; order Kitasatosporales; family Streptomycetaceae; genus Streptomyces; species Streptomyces sp. NBC_00859. Next base: position 7,433,409 of record NZ_CP108826.1, read on the forward strand.
CGAGGAACCTCGTCGCGGGGCTCCGCCGGTCCAGATGCCAGGCGCTCTCTCCGTGCAGGGAGGGTGTCGGTTCGCGTCCCTGGCTTCATCTCCCCGCCGACGGTGGAGGGGCGGTGGGCCGTGCCGGGGCACGGCCCACCGCTGATCTCGCGACGGCACCGGACCGATCAGTGCGTCGCGGACTACGCGTCACGCTCGTGATCGATGAACGCGGTCAACGCGTTCACAGTTGCGTCGGGCTGCTCGTCGGGAATGAAGTGTCCGGCCTGTGGGATGAAGACGCCGGTCGCGTTCTCTGCCCACGGGCTGAGGGAGGCGGCCATGTCGGGGATCGAGCCATGGGAGCCGGAGATTCCCAGGACCGGAGCGGTCAAGTGCCCTCGTTCGAGAGCGTCATGATTTTTACGCGCCGATTCCGCGGCGTCGCGGTAGTAGGCGAGAGACGCCGAGAGACCTCCCTCGGCTGCGATGGCGGCGGCGTAGTGGTCGATCTCGGCGCCGTCGAAGGTGTTGGGGGACAGGGCCTTGACCTTCAAGAACCAGCCGACGTAGTCACGCTCTCGGCCGGTGAGCAGAGTCTCGGGCAGTTCGGGCACCAGGTGGAAGGCGAAGTGCCAGGTCTTCCAGGCCCGGTCGGGATCCGTTGGGACGGATTCCGGGAGGGTGATTCCGGGAATGCCGGCGTCGAGCAGAGCGACACCAAGCAGGCGCGCTTCGTACTTCAGGGCCAGCGAGAAGGCAACCCAGGCCCCGATGTCGTGGCCGACGAGCCAGTACTTCGGCACGTGGAGCGCGGTCAGCGCTGCCTGGACACGCGAAGCGACGGTGTGGGTGTCGTAGCCCCCTTGAGGGCGGTCGGAGTGGCCCTGCCCCGGCAGGTCGATCGCGATCACGTGGAATCGCTCGGCAAGGCCCGGCATCACCTTGTGCCAAGCCCACCAGGTCTGCGGGAATCCGGCGAGCAGGACGACGGTGGGACCGGCAGGTCGGCCGCCTTCCACGGCGTGGAGCCGGATTCCTTCCGCATTGACCCAGCGGTGAGTGAAACCCGCAAGGTCGTACAGCGGCAACCCGGGGAGCGGGTTCTGGTCGCAGGGGCCGTTCGGGGCTATGGCGTCGTCGGTCATGAGCTGAGCCTACTGCATCTTGAACTGATTGGTTCAAGATAGGATGGGCAGGTACACAACGGCTGGTCCGAGAACGAGGTGCACGCGTGATGGCCGGGAAGAAGCAGTTCGACGTGGGCATCGCGCTCGACGCGGCGATGGTCCAGTTCTGGCGGGCCGGATACGCCGACACGTCTCTCGACGACCTGACCAGGACGACCGGACTGAACCGCAGTTCCATCTACTCCTCGTTCGGCGACAAGGACTCGCTCTACCTGCGCTGCCTGGACCGCTACGCCGCGCGGTACGGAGACAGGTACGACCAGGCGCTTTCACGTGCGTCCGAGGAACCGCTCCAGGCGGTACGGGCGTTCTTCGAAGTCACCCTGCGGCGCATCGCCGACCCCGACGTACCCGACGGATGCCTGATCGCCCAGACCGCAATGGCGGCGCCGGTGCTCAGCCCCACCATCGCGGCCCGCGCGATCGAAGCTCTGGGCTTTCAGCATGCGCGGCTGCGGACCGCCTTGGACGCCGCGCGGTTGGCCGAAGGCGATGCCGACGACTTCGCGGTTCACATAATGGCGGTCAACCAGTCGCTGGCCGTGATGAGCAGGACCAGGGCGAGCCAGAAGCAGCTCCGCACGGTCATCGACATCAGCATGAGCGCGCTCTCGCACGCCTTGCATGCCCGGAGCTAAGGGCTGTCCCGGAACGCCGCGATGCCCGAGCAGTGAAAACACCCGCCCACAGGACAGCCGGCGATCGACAACGCCTCCTCGCCCCAACCGCAACAGCGAGGTTAAGCACGCCTTTAGAGGCGATGAGGCCGTCTCTTAACCACCGCGTGGTTGTGTGTCGTCGGCACCCTTCCCGACACCCATGCGAAGCGAGGGGATCATCGATGTCGAATGTTCTGGTGATAGGCGGCGGGCCGGGAGGTTCCCTCACAGCGATGCTGCTGGCTCGTGCCGGTATCGACGTCACATTGCTGGAACGGGAAACATTCCCCAGATATCACGTCGGTGAATCGCTCACCTCGTCCTGCCGCGTCATGATGGACATCGCCGGTGTCCTGGAGAAGGTGGACGCCGCCGGATTCACCAGTCGGCGGGGTGCTCTGCTGAGGTGGGGTGCCGAGGACTGGACGATCGACTGGGCGGAGCTCTTCGGCCCGGACGTGCGCGGCTGGCAGGTGGAGCGCGCAGAGTTCGACGAGCTCCTGCTGCGGCACGCGCAGGAGCAGGGTGTCGAGGTCGTCGAGGGCGCTCATGTCAAGAAGGTCGTCTTCGACGGTGACCGTCCGGTCGCCGCGGAGTGGGTGGACACGAAGCACGGCAACGCCCAGCGGGTGAGTGAGTTCGACTTCCTTGTCGACGCCTCCGGCCGTTCGGGAGTGCTCGCCGCACAGCACTTCCGGAATCGCCGCGCCCACGAGATCTTCCGCAACGTCGCGATCTGGGGATACTGGGACGGTGGCGAGCTGCTGAAGGGAACACCCCCGGGTGGCCTCAACGTCGTTTCCACGCCCGACGGCTGGTTCTGGGTCATCCCCCTGCGGGACGAAAAGTTCAGCGTGGGGTTCGTGACGCACAAGAACCGCTTCGGCGAGCGGCGCAAGGAATTCGCATCCGACGACGAGATGCTCCTGAGTCTTGTACAGGAATCCGAGACTGTACGCGGCCAATTGGCGGGAGCCGAATTCACCGGGCCCACGCGCGTCGAGCAGGACTACTCCTACGTGGCAGACAGCTTCTGCGGCCCTGGCTATTTCCTGGTCGGCGACGCCGCGTGTTTCCTCGACCCGCTGCTGTCGACAGGAGTGCATCTGGCGATGTACAGCGCGGTCCTCGCTGCCGCATCCGTGATCGGCGCCGACAGCGAACAGATCAGCGAGCGCGAAGCGATGGGGTTCTACGAGTCCCTGTTCCGCAACGCCTACGCCCGCCTCATCGTGTTGGTGTCGGGGGTCTACGAGCAGTACAAGGGCACGGAAAGCTACTTCTGGCTCGCTCAGCGCCTGGTCCGCGAGAAGGAGCGGTACGACCGCCCGAACGGAGCCTTCGCCGAGATCTCAGCGGGGCTGAGCGACCTCAGGGACGCGGCAGACCCGCGGGGCACGAACGCCATGCCGGAGCTGATCGAGGAGGCGGAACAGGCGCGTCAGCGCGCCGATGAGAAGGCTCCGGAGGGGCAGACCGCCAATCTCAACGCGCTCAGGATCGAGCCCAGCGATCTCTACGACGAAGCCTCGGGTCTGTACCTGGTCACGCACCCGGTCCTCGGTGTCAAACGTGCCCGCCCGGCGGACGCACCCGCCGGCGACCGTGCGGAGGCCGGCCGCTGATCCCGGACTTCCGGGAGTTCAAGGGCGCCGCCCCGCTGTCACCCCAACCACAAGAAGGAGAGCAAGCATGTCCACGCTGCCACCCGAGGTGATGAAGTGGATCTACGAGCAGAACCCGGACTTCGACGATATCGACCCCGACCTCGACCTGTTCGACACCCGGCTGGTCAACTCCCTCTCGCTGATCGAGTTCGTCGTCATCGTCGAACGGGCCAGCGGACAGGCCATCGACCGGCGACAGCTCAAAACGGAGGACTTCCAGACCCTGCGCACGATTCAGGAGAAGTTCTTCCAGGGGCCGGCAGAACCGGCCCCGGCAGCCGCGCCGGCCACGGTGACGGAAGTCGGCTGAAGCGTGCCCGCGGCCACAGTCAACGGAGTCCGGCTCGTCTACCGCGTTCAGGGTGAGGGAATCCCGGTACTCCTGATCGGGCCGGCCGCGTCACCGGCAGCCGTCTGGGACCGGTACCAGGTTCCGGATCTCGTACGGGCCGGATTTCAGGTCATCACCTTCGACCTCCGCGGGAGCGCACCCTCCGACGTCCCTCCGGGCCCCTACTCGCTCGACGACTTCGTCACTGACACGGCGGAGCTGATCCGCTGGCTGGGTATCGCCCCCTGCCTGGTGGCGGGAGTCTCGATCGGCGCGATGATCGCTCAGGACCTGGCCGTGGAACACCCCGGACTGGTCGGCGGGCTCGCGCTCCTGGCGACCCGGGGCCGGTCGGACGTATTCCGTGACAGGCTGGCACGGGGCTGCGCGGATGCCATGCGGGCCGGTGACGCAGTGCCCGTGGAGTTCTCGGCTGCGGCCACGATGAGCCAGTTGTTCGCCCCCGCGAGCCTGGCCGACGACAAGTTCGCAGCGGACTGGCTGACGACGCTGACCCTCTTCCCGCAGCGGGGGGAGGGGTTCGCGGCCCAATACGAGGCCACGGTAACGAGCGACCGGCTGCTGGGGCTGCGCGGCATCCGGTGCCCGTCGCTTGTTCTCGCGTTCGCTCACGACATCGTCATGCCACCCGCCATGGCGCGCGCGGTGGCCGATGCGATAGCGGACTGCCGCTTCGAACTGCTCGAAGGGTGCGGACACTTCGGGTTTCTCGAGCGCCCCGATGAGGTCAACCGCATCCTCGTCGACTTCTTCCGCGCCGTCGTATGACGGCGTTCATCAAGGAGGGTTCCATGGAACGCCTGAATTCGACGGCGGCCCACAGTCCCCGGGACACCCGCGTAGAACTGTGTCAACGCCGCCCGGGTGAGATGTACTTCGAGATGACCGCGATCCAGTCGGAACCGCCACGGCCGGGTGAAGTGACCGTTCAGGTGTTCGCCGCAGGCCTCAACTTCAGCGACGTACTGACGGCGATGGGCCTCTCCGCGGCGTACTACGACAACTCCCCGAAACCGGGAATGGAGTGCGCCGGCGTGGTCACCGCGGTCGGTCCGGGGGTGACGGCGTTCGAGGAGGGTGACCGGGTCGCGGCCGTCGTCGAGGGGGCCTTCGCGTCCGAGGTGAACGTGCCGACGACGTCGGTCATGTCCGTGCCTGACCACATGGATTTCGCGCAGGCCGCCACGGTGCCCGTCGCTTTCCTCACGGCCTGGTACGGCCTGGTCAGCATGGCCGGCCTCCAGCGCGGAGAGCGTCTCCTCATCCACTCCGCTACCGGCGGAGTGGGCTCGGCGGCGCTGGCGGTCGCGAGGTTGCGGGGAGCCGACGTGCTCGCGACTGCTGGAACTCCCGACAAACGAACGTATCTGCATGGGCAGGGCGTCCGGCATGTCATGGACTCCCGCAGCGCGGATTTCGGGGACGAGACACTCGCGGCCACCGGCGGTGAGGGCGTCGACGTCGTCCTCAACTCCCTCACCGGAGAGCTGTTGCGCCGCAGCCTGGAGCTGCTCCGGATCCGCGGCAGGTTCGTGGAGATCGGCAAGCGGGACATCATGGCCGACGCCGCCCTCGGCCTCGGTCCCTTCCGCAACAGCCTCAGCATGCACAGCGTGGACCTCAGGCTGCTGGTCGAACGCTGCCCGGATCTCATCGGCGAACTCCTGGGAGAGCTGGCGCCCTTGTTCGCTTCGGGAGAGCTGGCACCGTTGCCCTACACCCCGTTTCCGGTGGAGCAGGCCGACGGCGCGTTCCGGAAGATGATGGGTGCACGGCACATCGGGAAGATCGTGCTGACGTTCGCCTGACGGCACGGCAGCGCGGGCGGGCGACGCTCGGGCCCGAAGCGGCTCAGGCCGCTACGGCCGGCGCTGCAGCATGTTCATGATGGTCATCGTCAGCACCGTCTCGCCGTGCTGGTTGAGTACCTCCACGTCGGTGTGGACCAGGCCGCGGTCCGGCTTCGAACGGGAGAGCCGGGCGCGGGCGACCGTGGCCCGGACCGAAAGGGTGTCGCCCGGCCGCACCGGTCGCTGCCAGCGCATCTCGTCGACTCCCGGGGAAGCGAGCGACGCGACCTTGCTGAGGTAGTTGTCCGCGTAGAGGCGCATCATCACGGCCGCGGTGTGCCAGCCGCTCGCGATCAGACCCTCGAACGGTCCGGCCTGCGCCGCCGCGGGGTCCGTGTGGAAGCTCTGGGTGTCGAAACGTCCGGCGAATTCGAGGATGTCCTGCTCGGTGAGGGTAATGCTGCCGAATACGTGCACGGTGTCCGGCACGTAGTCCTCGAAGTAACGGTCCTCGATGGGGGCAGCGAAGTTGTCGGTGGCGGCCGGAGTGGTCGTCGTCATGGGTTCCCTCTCACGCGGAGTCACGGCTCGGTCAGGCTCTGTGGACGATTACGCGTACGGTAGCGGATCGCCGCATTCTCGAAGGCGGTGAGCGATCCGGGATTGGCCAAAGCGCCCCGGGCCACCAGGGATTCGGTGTCGGCGCCGGCGAGTATGTGCTTGACCGGCACCTCCAGTTTCTTGCCCGACAGCGTGCGGGGGACGGCCGGAACCTGGACGATGTGGTCCGGGACGTGATGCTCGGAGAGTGTGCTGCGCAGCGTATTGCTGATCCGTCGGCGCAGCCCCGCGTCGAGGGTGTGCTCCCCGCGCAGCTCGACGAAGAGCATCAGCTTGTCGGCGCCACTCTCCGCCCCCTCCACGTGGACGACGAGGGAGTCGGCGACTTCGTCGACCTCTTCCACAACGGCGTAGAACTCCGCGGTTCCCAGGCGCACGCCACCGCGCTTCAGAGTCGCGTCCGAGCGCCCGCTGATCACGCAGGTGCCCCGGTCGCTGACGCTGATCCAGTCGCCGTGGTGCCACACGCCGGCGAACCTGGCGAAGTACGCGGCGTGGCGCCGTGATCCGTCGGTGTCTCCCCACAGGGCGACAGGCATGCTGGGCATCGGCCGGGTCACCACGAGTTCCCCGGTGCGGCCGATGACGGACTTGCCGGCCGGGTCGTACGCCTCGACCTTCGCCCCCAGGCAGCGGCAGCTGATCTCACCCTCGACGACGGGCAGCAGCGGAACTCCGCCGACGAAGCCGGTGCACACGTCCGTGCCCCCCGACAAGGACGTCAGCATGGGGGAAGGCGCCCCGCTGTCGGCCGACGCCTCGTACACCCAGCGGAACCCTTCCGCCGGCAGGGGCGCGCCCGTCGAACCGATGCCCCGCAGGTGTGACAGGTCCAGGTCACGCCACGGAGCGATCCCGGCCCTTCGGCAGGCCATCAGATACGGAGCCGAGGTGCCGAAGTACGTCGCCCCGGAATCCGCGGCGAGGCGCCAGGGGGAAGCGAAGCCGGGGTACGTGGGGTTCCCGTCGAAGAGCACCAGCGCGCTGCCGACGGCGAGGCCGGAGACGAGGTAGTTCCACATCATCCAGCCCGTGGTGGTGATCCAGAGGAAGCGGTCCCCGGGGCCCAGGTCGTGATGCAGGGCCAGCATCTTCAGATGTTCCAGGAGGATGCCGCCGTGGCCGTGCACGATGGGCTTGGGCAGCCCGGTCGTCCCGGACGAGTACAGCACGTACAGCGGGTGGCCGAAGCCCACCTGCGCGAAGCCGAGTCCGCCCCGCTCGGCGAGCAGTTCGTCCCAGGTCACAGCGGCTTCGACGCTGGATCCCGCATAGGGCACGGACACGGTATGCGTCAGGCTCGGCAGCGCGGCGCGGATCGCCGCGACGTCCGCCGAGCGGTCGACGAGCCGGTCACCGGAGCGAAAGGCGGTTACGGTCACCAGGACCTTCGGGGCTATCTGACGCCAGCGGTCCTGCACGGAACGCGCGCCGAACTCCGGAGCGCACGAGGAGAAAACGGCGCCCAGGCTCGCGCAGGCCAGCAGGAGCACCAGGGCCTCGGGAATGTTCGGCAGATAGGCGGCGACCCGGTCCCCGCGCCCCACCCCGAGGCCGCGCAGTCCGTGCTGCGCCCGCGCGACCTGGTCACGGAGCTGGTCGGCGGTGAGCACGACGGGCTCCCGTGACTGCGAGTGCCCGAACACCATGGGAGTCGGTCCCGCGACGCCCGGCATGCTCAGGACACGCTCGGCGTAGTTGAGCCGCGCCCCGGGGAACCACTGGACGTCCGGCATGGCAGGCGCGTCGACGAACGCGGTGGCGGGGGTCTGCGGCGTGACCTCGAAGTACTCCCACAGGGACGACCAGAAGCCATCCAGGTCGGTCACGGACCATTGCCACAATTCTGGGTAGCCGTCGAAGCGGAGGCCGCGGTGGCGGTCCAGCCAGCGCACGTAGTCGCCGATGCGCGAGCGGTCGAGAATGTCATGGGGCGGGGACCACAGAGGGGTGTCGGAATTCATGTCGGTTTCACCTCGCGGAGTGAAGGGGCGGGTGGAGGCGGGATCAGCACGACGCAGCCGACATGGCCCTGTGCCGGCTCCAGGGGAATGTCGGCCCAGGCCGAGCCGCGACCGTGGTGGTCATCGGCTATGTCGCGCAGTCCGGCGCCGGTGGCCTTCACATAGGCCTCGCGTCGGGTCCAGGTGCGGTACCAGAGTGCGGTCCTGTCCGCGGTGCCGGCCGCGGACCAGCTCTCGTACTCGTCCCGGGAGAAGAAGCCCGCCGCGATCGAGGGGAAGTCCCGCTCCACCGACATTTGTTCGATGTCGACGCCCACCCGGCACCCCCGAGTCACGGCCAGGACCGTCAGCCGCCCGGAGTGCGAGAGGTTGAAGTCGAGCTCCGGAAACGGGGGATCGGCCAGGAACGGACGTCCTTCCTCTGTGGCCCCGAAGCGGATGTCCGATACCGGCGCCCGGACGTGGCGTGAGAGGACCCGTCTCGCCAGGGCGCGACCCGTCACGTATTGGGCACGCGCGGCGCCGGTGCCGATCCGGCCGGCCTGCGAGTGTTCGTCCGGGGTCAGTTCTGCCGTGTACGCCGCGAAACGTGCACTGCGCGGGAGGGGGGCACGTGCCGTCCACACCTGTACGGGATAGCCCAACGCGTGGTACTCGCCCAGCAGTTGTGTGTCGCGGCCTGTGGTAGCCATGGACGATCGCCTCGGTGTGGTGGTGCGTCGCGGGGGCGGGCGGCGTAGTGATGGACCGGGTGACAGCGGTGCACTCTAACGGCGTTCGCTTAAGCAGCACTTACCTGTCCCTCAAGCGGTGTCGGCCCAGGTGGCGCGCACTCTGGCCGCAACAAGGACGCACGCCGGGGCCGTTACCACCGAGAAGGTGACGACGGCGGTCAGCAGATCGGTGGCGGCGGCCAGGAAGCCGACGCCGATGACGGGCAGCCCGACGCCGAGGTAGGTGATCATGTAGAAGGCGGAGAGCACCTCGGCCCGGGAACTCCGCGGCGCCAGCTCGTTCACCCTGGCCAGCGCGGCCATGAAGGTGATGCCTTGTCCCGCCCCGCCGCACGCGGCGGCCGCGAGGAGTAACCAGAGCGAGCGGGTGCCCCCGGCGACGGCCAGCATCACCAGGCCGGCGGTGAGCAGGAGGAGACCCGTTGCAGGCGAGGTCACGGTGCCCCCGCGGGCCAGTGCGTACTGCATGCCCGCGGCGAACAGCAGGAACAAGCCCCCGGCCGTGCCGGACAGGAGAAGATCGTGGCGGTGCATGATCGCTGTGGCGTACGACGGGACCATGGCGAGGAAGAGCGCGACCACGGCCCATCCCAGAACGCTGACGGCGCACGCGAGTGCGAAGCGCCCCCGGAGTGTGGCCGGGATGCGGGGCAGCTGGAAGCGCCGGGCACCGGGGCGGGTCTGTCTCGGCAGCCTGGTGGTGGCCGCCATCGCGACGGCGAGCAACGCCAGTTCGAGGAGGTAGGTCAGACGCAGCGGTAGCGGTGCGTACTGTCCGAGGAACCCGGAGAGCACCGGGCCGATCCCGCCTCCACCAGTGATCATGACGGAGGCGAGCAGGGACGCCCGCGCCCGTTCTCCCGACGGTTCCGTCTCGACCAGGGCCACGGTGAGTGCGCCGGAGGCGGCGCCGACCGAGATGCCCTGCAGCGCCCGCGCAGCGAACAGCCAGGCGACGCCGTCGGCGAGGCAGAACAGGGCGGCCGCGGTCGCCGCGAGCACGACGGCGGTCACGGCGACACGGCGGTACCCGATGCGGTCGGTCAGAGCCCCGGCGAGCATGGCCGTGGGGATCAGTGCTCCCGCGTACACCGCGAAGACGAGGGTGACCACCAGTGGCGAGAACCCGAACTCGATCTGGTACCGGGCATACAGCGGGGTCGGCATGTTCGTGCCCACGGTCAGCACGAAGAGGATGTATGCGGCTGCCGCGAAGGGAAGGCGGCCTCGGTCCCCGGGATGGCCGGACCGTTCCACGGACCCCGGCCGCCCCGGGCGACGGCGCCCGGCGACGTTCACGCGGCGTACGCGGAGGACAGCGGCCGGCGGTGGTCGTCCAGCCACGGCTCCCGGGCGAGGATCGCGCGATGCAGGTTGCACAGCCGGTTACAGGGTTCCATGCCCAACTCGTCCTGGAGTGTCCGGCGAATCTGTTTGTACGCCTCCAGACACTCGGGGATTCGCCCGCTGCGGTAGAGCGCGATCATGAGACAGGCGTGCACGTTCTCCCACATGGGGTGTTCTTGCGCGAGACCGTAGAGCTCGCCGATGAGCTGACTGTGGCGGCCCAGCCGGAGTTCCAGGGTGAGTCTCTGCTCGCGCAGGGCGTTGCGCCGCTCGTCCAACTGCTGGGCGTAGCCCTCCAGAGCGGGGGTGGTGCGCACATCGGCGAGAGCGGTGCCCCGCCAGAGCCCCAGCGACTGGGAAAGCAGCTGGGTGGCATCCAGGATCCGCTCGTTGTCGATCGCCTGCTGGGCCTTGGCCACGCTTCTTTCCAAGAGGGTGAGGTCGAGCGAGTGGCCGTCGAGTCGCATGGTGTAGCCGGATGAGGTGGTGGTGATGAGGGTGGGACTCGCACCTGCTTGGGCGAACTGGCCACGCAGCTTGGAGACATAGACCTGAAGCGCGGTGGCCGCTGTGCGCGGGGGTGTCCCGGCCCACAAGGCGCTCACGAGACGCGCGGGGGAGACAACGTGGCCCGCATGCATGCAGAACAGGGCCAGTAATGACCGGATTTTGAGAGCCTGCGGGGTAACAGTCTCGCCGGTGTCGGTCTCCATATCTATCGGGCCCAGAACTCTAAACCTCATACGCACCCTCACCTTGATTTCCGAAGGGGTCATCCATGCCGAGGTGACGCGTTAGTGCGGCAAGCCAAAGGAATCATGAATGGAGGTATGGGTGGCGTCAAGCCCTTTAAAACCCGCATCGAGTGATCTGATCAACTGCGGCGAATGGGCCGTGATGTAAAATGACTTTCCCAACGTGTCCTTAATATGCCTTTGTCACGATATTTAGCTAAATACTTGAACAGGGATTCGGGGGCGCGCTCACGTGAAGATTCGGACAGATTTCCGGATTCGGGCACTGGTGCCCGCCGGTATCGCTAAATCCTGGTAAACGGATCCGGGTGGTTACTGCCGGGTTGTATAGCAGGAGCGGCGGCTGCGGTTAAGTAAGTCTTTAGCAAGGACCGTTCGCGTGAAGGCCGGGGGTGGGATGCCACAGGATGGTGACGGTGTGCGGCTTTTGGTGCTCGGAGGGGGTTCGGGTGGCCTTTCCGTACGGCATGACGGGCCGTGCGGGGTCCCCGAGTGGTTCGAACCTCGATTGAGTGCACCGGCGAAGAGCTGTCCGCTGTCTCTTTCGTTCTGCCGCATTCTTGGTCCATGAAATTTACCCTCGCGATGGGGCGGTCGGGTTTTCGGTGAAATAAATGCCGAAGTTCTCATCGGGGCCACTCTCGTGAAGCCTTCTGCTGTCCGGAGTGCAGGCGCAAGTTTCCTGCGGATGCAGCTCCGATTCTCCCCGCGCTGAGCGCTGTTGGGCTTGGTTGTGCTTATTCCTGTTTGGCGTCGGCTCGATCACGAGTTCGCAACAGGGCTGAGAAGGGCGGGAGGAATGGAGCAGTCATTTGATGGCGCATCGTCTGCCGGGAAGTGCTGTCGATCCTGGTTCTCGCTACGGTGATCATCGCCACGGCTGAAGTCGTCCTGCTCTGCCGGTGGACTCTGCCCCCGAGGGAGTGTGGTTTGCTCCCTCCGAACGGTTCCCCGGGCCAGGGCGACCGGACCGGCTCGTGTGGGACGGTGGCCGATGCCTGCCCACAACGCCGCTTGGCGGACGCCGAGTTACCGCGGTCGGGGAATTAAGTGGCCCTTTATGGACTGATGCTTTCCTGGGGTGCCACAGCGCCGCGATCCGGGGAGAAACCTTGTCCAACGAAGACTTCGCCGAGGCCGGACAGGCCGCCACGGGAGACGCGGGAGGCGAGCCGGACGAACGGCGTTGCGCCCTGGTGACCGGGGCGGCCCGGGGTATCGGCCGGAGTATCGCCCTCCGGCTCGCCGCGGACGGGTACGACGTCATCGGCTGCTACCGGTCCGAGAGCAAGGAGGCGCGCGCGACCCAGGAGGAGGTCGAATCTCTGGGTGTCCGCGCGCTGTTCACGGCATGCGACGTACGTGACCGCGACGCCGTCGAGGAGATGGTGGCCCGTGCCGAGAGCGAGCTGGGTCCCGTCACCGCGCTGGTGAACAACGCGGGCATCACCAGGAACGGCTCTATGCCGCTGCTGGCCGGTGAGTCCTGGGACGACGTCATCGACACCAATCTCACCGGCACGTGGAACGTGTGCCAGTCGGTGCTGTACCGCTTCCTGCGTCGTAAGTCCGGGGCCTGCGTCAACATCTCCTCCATCGTCGCCCTGAGCGGCTTCGTGACCATGAGTAACTACGCTGCCAGCAAGGCGGGCATCATCGGCATGAGCAAGTCGCTCGCGCGGGAAGTCGCGGCTCACGGTGTCCGGGTCAATGTCGTCGCTCCAGGAATCACCGAGACGCAGATGATGGAGGACATCCCCGCACCGATGCGCGAGAAGATACTGGAGCGCATCCCGCTCAAGCGGTTCGGGCGCCCTGAGGACACTGCCGAACTGGTCGCCTATCTCCTCTCGGACCGCGCGGCGTACATCACCGGGCAGGTGATACGGGTGGACGGCGGTGCGGCCCTGTGACGTCCTGCGCGACCATGGGCGACCGGCCCGGTCACGGGACACATGCAGTGTCACCGCCAGGCCTCGCGGTGGATCTCCGCTTCGTGCTCCACCACCCCGGTGGGCACGTCTCTCTCCAGCCGCATGGTCGTGGCCGGCCATGGTGGTTCGACCGGTGACTCCGTGCACGGCGCGGCGCCGTCGGCCAACGGGGGTGCGGCGCGCTCACGGTCCTGGTCCGAATCGCCGGGGAGGTTGCCGGCAGACGCGGTGATCGCCATTCGGCTGTGAGGGCGAACCGCTGTCCGCCGAGCGCCGGAGTGAAATCACCGGTGTCGTGCCGAGCGAGCACTTCGTGGGCGATTTGATCTGCCGACGCGTCCTCGGCCGCAGGTGTCCGGCGCAGCCAGCGCGCGTGATCACGGCCCCGCGTTCCGTCGGTGCCTCAAGGCCGGCTTTCAGCGAGGAGTTGACGATGTCCGCACCACAACCTTCCCTCATACCGCGGCCCGTACTGTTCTGGACGGGCGTGGCCCTCATCTGCGCCGGCGTCGCCGAACACTTGTGGATGTTCATCGATGCCGCGCCCATGCACTTCGACATGTCGACGATGGGTATGTCTCCGTTGATGTGGGCGGCGATGATCTTGATCGCTGTGGGCGTGGTGGCCGCCGGGCTCGCTCTGGTGCGTCCGGCCGGAACAGGTCACACCGTCGATCTCCCGCCGGCCCCACTGACCACGGCGAAGCGCCGCCGTCTGGTCGCTGTCCTGAGCTTCGCCCTGATGGTCGACCAGATGAAACCGGCGACTCTGGCCTTCGTCTCCCCGGGCATGCGCGACGAGTTCCATCTCAGTGCTTCTCAAGTCGCCTGGCTTCCCACAGTGGCGCTGACCGGCACCGTCGTCGGCTCCCTCGTGTGGGGCCGGGCCGCGGACCGTATCGGCCGCCGGGCCACCATCCTTATCGCATCCCTGCTCTTCCTCGGCACCACCGTGTGCGGCGCCATGCCGAGCTTCAGCGGCAACCTGATCATGTGCGCCATGATGGGAATGGCGGCCGGCGGCATGCTGCCCGTCGTCTACGCCCTGATGACCGAGAGCCTGCCACCCGGCAGGCGTGCGGCCATCATGGTGCTCCAGGCCGGACTGACCACCACCGGCGGCTACATGGCCGCATCGGGGCTGGCGGCACTGCTCGTACCGCTGGCCGGCTGGCGGATGCTGTGGTTCGCCCAGCTCCCGCTGGTGCTGATGCTGATCGCGTTGAACCGGTGGATCCCCGAATCAGCGGCCTTCACCGCGGGTATGACCCGGCCCGAGCGTGTCCCGGCCTCCGCCCTGTTCCAACGGCCGCACATGGCCAGGACGCTGGTCGTCAGTGCATACGCACTGGCCTGGGGACTGGTCTACTGGGGCTTCATCATCTTCCTGCCCGGTCTGCTGGCGGCATCCGGCAACCACGGCATGTCCGCCGCCACGCTGCTGTTCATCTCGTCCCTGCTGTCCATTCCCACCTGCGCGGCGGCGGCCTGGCTGTACACGCGCTGGTCGGCCAAGGGCACCATGGTGGTCTACGGAGCCCTCACCGTCACAGCCCTCCTTGCCCTGGCCGGCATCGGAACGAACGGCAGCCGCCCCCTCATCCTGACTGCCGTGATGTTGCTGTTCGCCGGCAGCGCCGGTGTCATCGCACTGCTCGGGCCGTACACGGCCGAGGTCTATCCCACGGCCATCCGGGGTACCGCGGGCGGGTGGGCCGCGGCCGTCGGTAAATCCGGCGGAGCTTTTGGACCGCCCCTGATCGCCCTGCTGCTCTCGGGACCGGGTGGCATGCGCACGGCCGCGGTGTTCGTCGCCATTCCCATGGCCGTGGCCGCGACCGCCGTCGCGGCCCGCGGGACCAACCCGCAGAAGGCGCACGTCCCCCACGGCAGCACTCCTCTGGAGACCGAGCTCGACGCCCTCCTGCACAGCGAACCCCTCCCTGCCCCGGAGAAGTGAGTTCGCCCCTGTGGCACGGCTCCCGCTACTTGCTGTCGCGCGGCGTTGAATCGGCGGACGCCGGTTGCCTGGGGAGGCGTGGTCCGATGGGCTGCCGGGTCCGGGCGTACCGGGGCATCGAGCAGCACATCCTGGGCACCTGCCGGGGCCTGGGCCTCGGCATCACCGCCTGCGGGGCCCTGTCCCACGGCCTGCTCACGGGCCCACGCACCTTCGGCCGGCGGCGACCCGTAAACCGGTGACCACGAAACGCGCCAGAACCGATCAGGATCGCGAGCTGACAGCGACCTGCGGGGTGCTGGCCGCCGAACGCAGCAGTGTCGGCGCCGGACGGGTCGGCGCAGGCCGCCTTCGACGTCACCCCGGCCCTTCTCACCACCCGCCCCATGCCCCACATGGCAGACCGAGGGCGTCGAAGCCCGGCTCAACGGTGAGTGCGCTCTGCTGACCGATGGCCCGCCGCCCGCCGGAACCCGACCGGTTCCCGGCGGTGCCCGGCCCGTCGCGGCTGCCCCAGCCGCGCAGCACGGCCCGCCCCCGGCGCACCGCGGCGTCCGGGCGGCCCCGGCCGGGCCGACGAGCGCATTGCTCTGTTCGGCCGCACACTGAGGAGCAGTGCAGGACAGATGGCCCCTACTATCTCCGTGAGGGTTCCATGGTGTTCATAGCCGTATGTCTCCCCGCCGTGATGATGCTGCTGATGCTCGGGATGGACGCTTTCGAGAACTTCATCTCCCGACCGCCCGCTGCGTCGCCGGAAGCCGGGAAGGATCTCCCGGCGCAGCAGCCGCTGGACTGACATCCTGATCCGTGGCACGCGGCTGAAGCAGGCCGAGCGCTCACTGATCGGCCCCGAATGCGAACTGCCGCAGTGATCGGCCGATGCGGACCTTTGTGCGTCGTGCGTGCCGGTCAGGGATTCCGTGCCAGCAGTCGCTGGCGGGCTCCCCGCGCTCGTTCGCCCACAGACCCCAGCAACGACCAGACGGTCGCCTGGTTGGCGCTGATCACCGGCTTGCCGAGGCGTTCCTCGATAAGGGGGATCGCATCGTAGGTGGGCAGCGCGGTGCAGCTGACGAACAGGGCGTCGGCCTCGGGGCGGTCCCCGCGGGCAACGGCGCCCAGCACCTGCCGCTCGTCCACGGCGTAGACATCCTCGACCGTGGCGAGGCCCAGCGCCGTGAGCGCCACGACGTCGAAGCCGGACGCCTCCAGGTACGCGGTCAGCAAACGATCGACCGGGTCCAGGTAGGGGTGGATGACGGCGATACGGCGGGCGCCGACGGCGTGGAGAGCGTCGATGACGGCGCCGCTGGTCGTCAGCGCCCGCCTGGCACCGTGTTCCACCATTCCCGCCCGCAACGCCCGCTCACCGTCCACACCGTCGACGAAGGTGCAGGCGGTGCACAAGTACGCGACGGCCTGCGCCCCGCGTGCGACGAGCTCGTGGACCGGTTTGGCGGCCATGCCCGGCCTGCCGAGACGGGAGACGAGCTCCAGATTGTCCCGGTAGGCGACCTCCTCGGTGTACGCCACCGTGCACGCCACGCCCGGCGGGATCCAGCGGCGCAGCTCCTCCTGGAGCGTGAAGTCGTAGGAGGCGACCACGCCGACATGTCGCCCTGTCGCAGTACCGTGATCATCCCGACTGGGGTCTCGCTGGTCCATGCCGGCGAGGTTAGACCCCTTCGGTGCTCCGGCACCTGGACCCGTGTCAGGTGTTGATGGGCCCGGAGCTGTCGCGCAGGGCGCCTGCCGTACGCCGGTCGAGAGCACCGAGGATTTCGGCACAGATGGCGAGCGCTGTTTCCGCCGGGGTACGCGCACCCAGGTCAAGGCCGATCGGCCCGTGAATGGGTCGCAGGCTGTCTTCCGTGAAGCCCGCCTCGAGGAGGTCGGTGGTGCGCCTGCTCTGGGTGCGGCGGGAGCCGAGGGCGCCGATGTAGGGGATGCCCAGGCTGAGTGCGGTGCGCATGGCGGGGATGTCGAGATCCGGCTCGTGGCTGAGGACGATCAGACAAGCGCTGCGACGACGGTCGGCCAGGACGCGCTGGGCGTCCTCGTCGTGGTGAGCCACGTCGGCGTGCCAGCCCAGGAGGTGAGCCTGGGCGCAGAGGAGTTCGGCGAGTTCACCCCCTCCGACGATGACCAGGTGCGGAATGGCAGCAAAGGCCTCGATCAGGACGAGCCCGGCATCGGTGTAATGCGTCTCGCGGCCGGCGCGGTGGCGGGCGAGCAGCCGCCGGGCCTGTCCGGCCGCCTGTGCCGGCGCTGCGGCGTCCGGCTGATCGAGGGCGACGACGGTGCTGGCCGCTTCGGTCTGCTGGTCGTCGAGGCGGGTGAGCAGGGCGACCCCGCCACCGTCGTCGAGCCGTTCCCACCAGTGAGCGGGAATGGAGTTCAGGGGCTGGAGAAGGACTTCGGCCTGTCCGCCGCAGGTGAGGCCGGCCTGTTTCGCCTCGTTGTCATGGACGGACACCTGGCACACGTGCGCCGTGTGGCCCGGGGCGAGGGCCGCGGCCTCGGCCGCCAGATGGGTGTCGAACAACCCCTGGTACAGCGTGCCTTCGCAATGCCCGTCGCTGTCGATGAGGACGGCGTCGGCCGGACGGCGGGGGCCGAAGCCCTGCTCGGTGATCGGCCGCGCCAGCACAGCCGACCGGCCTTCGGTGATCCACCGCTGTGCGGTGTCCGCCAGTTCACGCATGTCCTGGCCCTCCCCTTCCGTGCCGTGTCGGCACCGGTGAACAGCATGGCCGGCGCAAAGTGCCCCGGGCCGGCAGTTTAGGGCAGGCACCCCCGGGGCCGGCCAGAGTGCCCGGGTGCGACGGGAGGGGTGATGGTGGGCGACCGGACCGGGGCGCTGGCGCCCGTGCGGGGGTGGCCCCGCCGAGGAGGAGCGCGGCCACCCGTTCCGGCGTCGCTGTGTGCTCAGCTTTCGGCGGTTGCGGGGTTCACCGCGTACGAGTGGGCACCCGTTCCGGCGAGCGCGCCGCCGGCGACGATCAGGTACTCGTCACGGATGGGGATCCCGTCGAACCAGGACTCCAGGATCTCGCGGGTGCCGGTGGCGTAGCGGGCCTGCGCCGAGAGCGAGGATCCCGAGATGTGCGGGGTCATCCCGTGGTGCGGCATGCTGCGCCACGGGTGATCGGCGGGGGCGGGCTGCGGGTACCAGACGTCGCCCGCGTATCCGGCCAGCCGGCCGCTCTCCAGCGCGTGCTGGACGGCCTCCTGGTCGACGATCTTCGCGCGGGCGGTGTTGATGAGGTAGGTGCCGCGCTTCATGGTGGCGAGCAGTTTCTCGTCGAACAGGTGCTCCGTCTCCGTGTGGAGGGGGGCATTGATGGTGACGACGTCGCAGTGCGGGACCATGTCGGCCGCCGACTCGTGGAAGACCAGGCCCAGTTCCTCCTCGATGGCGGAGGGCAGCCGGCGCCGGTCGGTGTAGTGCAGCTTTACGTCGAAGGGTGCGAGGCGGCGCAGCACGGCGATGCCGATGCGGCCGGCGGCGACGGTACCGACGTGCATGCCCTCCAGATCGTAGGAGCGGGCGACGCAGTCGGCGACGTTCCAGCCGCCGTCGAGCACCACCCGGTGGGACGGAAAGTAGTTGCGCACCAGGGAGAGCGTCATCATGACGACGTGCTCGGCGACGCTGATGCTGTTGCTGTACGTGACCTCCGCGACGGTGACACCGTGCGTGATGGCCGCCTCCAGATCGACGTGATCGGAGCCGATACCCGCGGTGACGGCGAGCTTGAGGTTCTTGGCGGCGGTGATGCGTTCGGCGGTGAGGTAGGCGGGCCAGAACGGCTGGGAGATGACGACGTCCGCGTCCACGAGCTCACGGTCGAAGACCGAGCCGTCGCCCTCCTTGTCGGATGTGACCACGAGCGTGTGGCCGCGGCTCTCCAGGAAGGCGCGCAGACCGAGCTCGCCGGAGACGCTGCCGAGGAGGTGTCCGGGGGTGAAGCCGACACCCCGCGAGGCCGGCGCGGACTGTCCGTCGGGGTAGGACTCGATGCGCGGCAGCCCGTCACGGGCGTAGGCGGTGGGGTATCCGTCGGTGGGGTCGTCGTACAGAACGCAGAGCACCTTGGCCATGGTCACGGCTCCTCGTCGGGGAGGGCGGACGTGCGGGAATGCCCTCACGGTCCGCTCCGTGCGGGCCGTGGTCAAAGTGAACTCTTCTATCCGCGGTAAGCCCCGGACTATGAGGCCAGGTGGGTGTGGAGCAGCGTGTCCAGCGCGTCGCGCACCCCCGCCTCCCGGGCCACCGTCAACAGGGCCCGGATCATGACAGGTTGGGGGTCCTGGGCGACAAAGGCCAGGCCGACACGCGGTCCCCGTGCGGGTCCGGCCAGGCGCACCACACGCAGGCCTGACGGGCTGCCGAACATGTGCAGCCACGCATGAGAGATAACGCTGGACCACCGGCCGGTATTCAGGTGCGCGTACAGGCCGGCCACGGTGTCCGACTCGATGGCCGGGGCCGCCGCCGAGCCGTCGGCGGCGAAGTTCTCATCCAGGATCCGGCGGTTGCGCATACGCGGTGAGAGAAGGCACAGCGGCAGCGAGGCCGCCTGCGCCCAGCGCACTTCGGTGCTCCCGGCATACGGCCCGTCGGCCGGGGTGAGCAGGACGTACCGCTCCTCGTAGAGCGGGAGCCGTCGCATGTCACGCAGCAGTTCGTCGTCGAGATAGGTCAGCGCCGCGTCGATCTCGAAGGCGGCCAGCCGGCGGCTGATGTCACGTGAGGACAGCGATTCCAGACTCACCTTCGCAGCTGGGTGGCGCTCGCAGAACGGTGCGGTGAGCAGTGAGGTGACGGTCAGGGCGGTCGGGATGGCGCCCAGCCGGAGTGTGCCGGTCAACTCGCCGTTCAGCGAGGCAAGTTGCTGGCGCAGCGCGTCACGTTCGGCAAGTACGCGGTGCGCCCAGGCCAGCACGTGCTCCCCCTCCGGGGTCAGGCCCTGGAAGCGGGCCCCGCGCCGGATGACGGGCACCCCGAGCTCGGTCTCCAGTTTGCGGATCCCCGCCGACAGCGACGGCTGGGAGACGAAGCAGGTGGCGGCGGCCCGCGCGAAGTGCCGTTCGCGGGCAAGCGCCACCAGGTACTCCAGCTGTCGCAGCACTGTTCCCCCCGAGGCGTTGGGGCCTGTTGGCCGGTGTCTCGTCCACCTCTGCCACTCCGTCGGCACTGTCGATGGCACATGAGACTGCGGCCAACCGCAAGGGGTACCGCACCCCGTATGCCGAGGGCCTCGCACCCAGCCGGGTGCGAGGCCCTCGAACCGTCGTGCGGCGGGGGCTGGTCAGAGCGCGGCGAGCGAGATCTCGGTCGACTTGATCAGCGCGACGACGGACGAGCCGGCGGCCAGCTTCAGGTCGGTGACAGCGTCCTTGGTGATGGCGGCGGTCAGTTCGCCGCCCTCCACGGACACCTTCACCGACGCCATGGCACCACCGGTGGCGACGTCGGTGATGGTGCCGGGGATTTGGTTGCGGATGGACAGGCCCTCCACCGGACCCGTCGCCAGGGACACCTCGGTGGACTTCACGAGGATCCGTACTGAGGAGTCCTCGGCGAGCCCGAGCTCCTTGACGGCCTCCAGCGTGATGGCGGCAGTGATCACCTGGCCGCCGGAGAGGCGCACCTTCACGGTTGCCATGACCTCGCCCGCGGTGACGGAGGTGACGGTGCCGACGATCTGGTTGCGGATGCTCAGGCTCATGACGGAGTACCTCACATAGGTGTTTGGCGGGGTTTGTCAGGCTGTGTGCCTGCCGTGAATCACACGCTAATGCCCTGAAACGGGCTCCGTGTGCAGGGCATCGCATACGCCAGCGAGTGGCCCCGTACGCCTGGCAGATGGGGCGGCCCCGAAGGTCACGAGATTTCCGGGACCTCCTCCTTGGCGTCATCGGGGTATTCCGGCCCCTGATTTCGCATCTGCTTCAGGTAACGGCGTGATCTTCTGGATTGCAGATAAGAGCTTTATGTTCCTAATGTGGTGCATATGCAGCTATACACCATTGGTCAGACTGCTCGCCTGCTGGGAGTCAGCCCGGACACGGCTCGTCGCTGGGCGGACGCCGGGAAGATCTCCACGCACCGGGAGGAATCCGGGCGTCGTCTGATCGAGGGGCGTGACCTGGCGGCCTTCGCTGTCGAACTGGGCCGGGGCGCTGTCGCCGAGGACGAGAACGCGCACACCTCGGTCCGCAACGCCTTCCCGGGCATCGTCACCGCCATCAAGCTCGGCGACGTCGCCGCCCAGGTGGAGATCCAGGCCGGTCCGCACCGGCTGGTCTCGCTGCTGACCCGGGAGGCCGCCGAGGAGCTGGAACTGGAAGTCGGCATGCAGGCCACCGCCCGCGTGAAGTCCACCAACGTCCACATCGACCGCGCCTGACCGGAAGCAGGGGCCGCCCCTGGCGGCCGCCGTGCGCGCACCCCCGCACCAGCGGGGCGTGCGACCAGCCCGTGACGAAGGAGCCGTACCCGCCCATGTCACTCACCTTCACCCCGCGCCGCGTCGCAGCAGGCGCCGTGACCGCTGCCGTCCTCGTCCCCGTCCTCGCCGCCTGTGGAGGCAGTGACAGCAGGAGCGACTCCACCACGGGGTCCAGCTCCTCCTCCTCCGCATCTCCCTCCGCTGCGCCGAAGGCCAACCTGACAGTGCTGGCCGCCGCCTCCCTGACCGACGTCTTCAAGACGGCCGGCGCCACGTACGAGAAGGAACACCCGGGCACAGAGGTTAACTTCTCGTTCGCCGGTTCCCAGGAGCTGGCCGCACAGGTCAAGCAGGGTGCCCCCGCGGACGTCCTGGTCACCGCCGACACCAAGACGATGGACGGCCTGAAGTCCGACACCACCGGCGCTCCGGCCGTCATCGCCAAGAACCGTCTGGTCATCGCGACCGGCAAGGGCAACCCGAAGAAGGTCAAGGACCTCAAGGACCTGACCAAGAGTGATCTCAAGGTCG
Source organism: Streptomyces sp. NBC_00859 (assembly GCF_045161865.1). Lineage (NCBI taxonomy): Bacteria > Bacillati > Actinomycetota > Actinomycetes > Kitasatosporales > Streptomycetaceae > Streptomyces > Streptomyces sp. NBC_00859. The sequence continues at coordinate 7,455,353 of NZ_CP108826.1, forward strand.
TCCTGGCCGCCCCCGAGGTCCCGGTGGGCCGGTACAGCAAGGAGGTCCTGGACAAGCAGCACCTCACCGTGAAGCCCGTCTCCCAGGAGCCCAACGTCCGCGCTGTCCTGTCCAAGGTGGAACTCGGGGAGGCGGACGCGGGCATCGTCTACAAGACCGACGCGGAATCGGCCAAGGGCAAGGTCGGTACGGTCACCATCCCCGACGACCAGAACGCGATCGCGTCCTACCCCGCCGCCGCGCTCAAGGACTCCAAGCACAGCCAGGCCGCCGCCGCATTCGTGAAGTGGCTCTCCACCCCCGAAGCCCAGAAGCTCCTCCGCCAGGCCGGCTTCCAGCAGCCGTGACCTCCGGCGCACAGGGGCCGTCCGGACACCCGGACGGCCCCTCACGCGTCATCTTGTCCCGCGCCGACGTTCAGGACCCGCCCCCATGTTCCGTGGCCGCCGTATCTCCGGACCGCGTACGTCCCTCGCCCTGGCTCTTCCCGCGGCGCTCGCGGTCCTGTTCCTGTTCCTCCCGCTGGTCGGAATCCTCGCCCGTACCTCGTGGAGCGATCTCGGCACGCATCTGACCTCACCACCGGTCGTGCAGGCACTCAAGCTCTCGCTGATGGTGTCCTTCGCGGCACTGGGCCTGTCCCTGCTCCTCGGCGTGCCGCTGGCCTGGCTGCTGGCCCGTGTCGAGTTCCCCGGCAAGACCCTGGTCCGTTCCCTGGTCCTGCTCCCGATGGTTCTGCCCCCCACCGTGGGCGGTGTGGCCCTGCTGCTCGGGTTCGGACGGCGCGGCCTGCTCGGGCCGTGGCTGGAGAGCAGCCTCGGGATCGTCCTGCCCTTCCACACCTCAGGTGCGATCGTCGCCGCGACCTTCGTCGCCATGCCGTTCCTCGTCATCAGTCTCGAAGGCACCCTGGCCGGGCTCCGTCCCTCCTACGAGGAGACGGCCGCCTCACTCGGCGCATCCCCGCTGCGGGTCTTCTGCACGGTCACCCTGCCGATGGTGGCCCCCGGTCTGGCTGCCGGAGCGGCCCTGGCGTGGGCGCGTGCGCTGGGGGAGTTCGGTGCGACCATCACCTTCGCGGGCAATCTGCCCGGCGTCACCCAGACCCTGCCCCTGCAGGTCTACCTCCTCCTCCAGGACTCCCCGGAAGCCGCCACATCCGTCTCGCTGCTGCTCCTCGCCATCGCCATGGCCGTACTCGTCGGCCTGCGCGGCCGCTGGACGGGCTCCGCCGGCCGCAGGCCGCCCCGCCCCGCCGGTGGAAAGGCGGATACGGCGGACACCCCACCCGCCGTTCCACCGGCCCCGGACGCGCCGGCCGCCCCGGCGCCCGACGAGTCCTGGCCGCTGCACGCCGAGGTCACCGGCTTCAACCAGCTGAAGCTGGACGCGGATCCGGGCACCACCATCGCCGTCGTAGGGGAGAACGGCGCGGGCAAGACCACGCTGCTGCGCGCCATGCTCGGCCTCACCGACCGCGCCCACGCGACCCTCCGTCTCGGCGACACCGACGTCACCGCCCTGCCGCCGCACCGGCGCGGTGTGGCCTGGGTCCCGCAGGACGGAGCTCTCTTCCCCCACCTGACCGCGCTCAGTAACACCGCCTACGGACTGCGCGCCCACGGCACGCACAAGAGTGAGGCCCGCACGGCGGCCCAGCAGTGGCTCACCCGTCTGGGCGTGGGTCACCTCGCCCACCGCAAGCCCGCTCAGCTCTCCGGCGGCCAGGCACAACGCGTCGCTCTCGCCCGCGCGTTGGCCGCCCGCCCCCGCCTGCTGCTGCTGGACGAGCCGCTCGCCGCCCTCGACCAGACCACCCGGGCCCGTGTCCGCCACACCCTGCGCACGCACCTGTCCGGCTTCGGGGGCGTCTGCCTGATCGTCACCCATGACCCCGTCGAAGCCGTCTCGCTGGCCGACCGGGTCCTCGTCCTGGCCGACGGCGCAACCCTCCAGGACGCGACCCCCGCCGAAGTCACCCGCAACCCCCGCTCACCGTGGGTCGCCCGGCTGCTCGGCCGCAACGCCTGGCCCGGCACCACCACGGCCGACGGGTTCCGGCTCACCACCGGAGGAAGCCTCGTCACGGCGGAGGCGCTCCCGGCAGGGTCCCAAGCGCTGGCGATCATCGCACCCGAGGCCGTATCGCTCCACCAGGACCGGCCTGCCGGAAGCCCACGCAACGTCTGGCCGGGCACCGTCCGTGAGATCACCGTCGCCGGCAGCCGCCTCCGGGTCCTGATCACCTCGGACCTGGTCCCGGACATCGTCGCCGAAATCACCCCGCAGGCAGCCGCCGACCTGGGCATCACCGACGGCGCACCTGTGTGGTGCAGCGTGAAGGCAACCGAGATCGGGCTCGTCGCCCTGTAGCGGGCTCCCTGCGACCGCGGGCGACATGTCACCCTGGGAGTCACACCCGGGCCCCGGGGCGGCGGCGGACATCGAGCGGCGGAGCGGCATGACTGACGGACCGCGAACGGCGGACGGACCGGACCCCGGCCTCTTCGGCCCCGGATCGGTGACCTGGCAGGCACACGCGGACCCGGTCATGTGGATCGCCGGAGTCCGCGCCCTCTACCTCCAGGCGCTGCACCCCCGGGCCGTCCGGGGAGTCACCCAGAACTCGGACTTCCGCCGGGACGCCTGGGGAAGGCTGCTGCGCACCGCGGGCTTCGTCGGAACCATCACCTACGGCACCACCGAGGCAGCCGAGCAGGCGGGTGCCCGCGTCCGCCGGATCCACAGTCACCTCGGCGCCACCGACCCCGTGACCGGCGAGCGGTACGGGGTGGGGGAGCCGGACCTGCTGCTCTGGGTGCACTGTGCCGAGATCGACTCGTACCTGAGCGTCCTGCGCCGCTCCGGCACCCCCGTGAGCGACGCGCAGGCCGACCGCTACATCGACGAGAACCGGCAGAGCGCCCGACTGGTCGGTCTCGACCCGGCCGCCGTGCCGGCGGACCGGGCCCAACTCGCCGCGTACTTCGAAGCCGTACGCCCCGAACTCGCCGCCACGGATGAGTCCCACGAGGTCGACGACTTCCTGCGCAGACCGCCCGTGCCCGCCTTTCTCGTCCCGGCCCGCGCGGTGCTGTGGCGGCACGTGGCCTCTCTCGCGTACGACGCCCTCCCCGCGTACGCCCATGAGCTCTACGGAAGGCCGGCACCAGGCCCGGCGACGGTGACCCGACGGCTCACGGTCACCGGCAACGCCCTGCGCTGCATCCCGGACCGGCTGCGCTGGCAGCTGCCACCTGGCCATATCCTGGGGGCGATGGCACGCCTGGGGCCGGGCAGCCGCCCGGCACCGTACAAACTCCGGACACCGGACGCCATACTGGACGGACCGGGGAGGGCGCAGCTACGCGACGGGGGCGACAGCACGAGATGGCGGACACCAGGCTGATCCACGGCCGGTACCGGCTGCTCGAACCGATCGGGCGCGGGGGCATGGGTGAGGTGTGGCGTGCACGTGACGAGTCACTGGGCCGCCAGGTCGCCGTCAAGTGCCTCAAACCGCTGGGGCCCCAGCACGACCAGTCCTTCACCCGGGTACTGCGCGAGCGCTTCCGCCGCGAGGCACGGGTGGCGGCCTCGCTGCAGCACCGCGGGGTCACCGTCGTCCACGACTTCGGGGAGTACGAGGGAGTCCTGTACCTCGTCATGGAGCTGCTCGACGGCAGTAACCTCAGCCAGCTCCTGACGGCCAACGGGCGGCGTCCACTGGCCGTACCCGACGTCGTCGACATCGCGCGGCAGGTCGCGTCCGCGCTCGCCTACACCCACGAACAGGGCATCGTCCACCGGGACCTGAAGCCGGCGAACATCATGCGGCTCACCGACGGCACGGTGAAGATCTGCGACTTCGGCATCGCGCGCCTGGGCCACGACATCGGCTTCACCTCCCGGCTCACCGGCACCGGCATCGCCATGGGGACGCCGCACTACATGTCGCCGGAGCAGATCGGCGGCACCGAGGTCGATCACCGCAGCGACCTCTACTCCCTGGGGTGCGTGCTGTACGAGATCGCCACCGGGGCGCCACCGTTCGACCTCGACGATGCCTGGGCGGTACTCGTCGGACACCGGGACACCGTGCCCGAGCCACTTCGAAGCCACCGCGCCGAACTGCCCGAGTCCCTCGACCGGGCCGTCCTGGACCTGCTCGCCAAGACCCCGGAGGAACGCCCGGCGGACGCCAGGGCCTTCGGCCTGCTGCTCGGTCCGGAGACACCCGCCGCCGGGGCGTCCGCCACCGCCGAACTCGGTCCGGCGGTGCAACTTCCCCCGCGGGTGCCCCCGTTGCCCCCGTGGACCAGGTCCATGACCACCGGCCACAAAGCCACCGGGACCTGGACCGTCACCTCCACCCCGACCGACCGGGCGACAGCACTCACCGGCGAGTGGACGACCGCCGGAGCCCCGCGCGGAACCGCCGCGGTGCCTGTCCTTTCGACCGGGCAGCGGCCCACGCCGCCGCCCGGTCTCGTGGCGGCGCTCACGGGCCGCCACAACGCAGGGCTCAGCCTGAGCAGGCTGGGCCGCTGGTCGGAGGCCGGAGAGGTGCACCGGGCCGTGGCGGCCGAGCGTGAGTACGTCCTCGGCCCCCATCACCCGGACACCCTGACCAGCCGCTACGAGGTGGGCTTCGCCCTGAGCCGCACAGGCCGGGCGGCCGACGCGCTGCATGAGTTCACCCGGGTCGCCGACGGCCGGGAGCGGGCCCTGGGCGCAGACCGGCCCGAGACGCTGGCCGCCCGGCAGGAGACGGCATACGTACTGGGACAGCTCGGCCGGCACTTCGAGGCGCACCAGGTCTACGCGTCGGTGCTGGCAGCGCGGGAGCGCACCGTCGGGCCGGACCACCCGGACACCCTGCGCTGCCGGCACAACCTCGCCTTCAACCTGAGCAGGCTCGGACGGCTGGAGGACTCGTACCGGATGGCCTGCGACGTCGCGGCGGCGCGGGCCGCCGTACTCGGCGCCTCGCACCCGGACACTCTGGTGACCCGGTACGAAGTCGCCTATGCCCTGGGACAGCTGGGGCACTGGCCGGAGGCGCTGGAGATCTACCGGGAGGTGGCAGCGGCACGTGAACAGGCGCTGGGCGCCGATCACCCCGACACCCTCGCCACCCGTTACGAGGTGGCCATCAGTCTGGGCAGACTGGGCCGCAGCGAGGAAGCCCTCGAACGGTTCGGCGCACTGGTCGGCGACCGTTCCCGGGTCCAGGGGCCGTCCGACCCGGAGACCCTGCGGGCCCGCCACGGCCTGGGAGTGAACCTCGGCCGCCTCGCCCGGTGGGACGAGGCGCTCACCGAGGCGCGCGAGGTCTGCGAACTCCGTGAGCGGGCCCTGGGCGCCGATCACCCGGACACCCTCGTCAGCCGCCGCGAGATCGCTGTCGGACTCGGGTGGCTCGGCCGGTGGGCGGACGCGCTCACTGTCTACCGGGCGGTCGCCGAGTCCCGGGAGCGGGTGCTGGGACTCGACCACCCGGACACGCTGGCCAGCCGCAACGACGAGGCGCACTGCCTGGAGCAACTGGGCCACGGTGACGAGGCCGCCGAACTGTACCGGCAGGTCGCCGTGCGACGGCAGCAGCGGAGCGGGCCGGGTCTGTGAGCCGCAGCGCGGAGCCCGGCAGCGGGAGGGGAGACGGACACGCGTTGAGTCCCGCTGATCCGGCGTCACCCGCGGTTCAGTCAGCGGAACGCGCCCAGCCGTCCGCCTCGATCCGGTCCGCGTCCGCTGCCCGGTACTCGTCGAAGACCGTACGGCGGCTGTCCTCGACCACGATCCCGGTGAGGTACACCCCGCGGCCCACGTACAACTGATCGGTGGTGTAGCGCCAGCGCAGCCGCACTTCCCTGCCGCGCCAGGCCGCCAGTTCCGCATCCAGCCGGTGCCACACGCGTCCGGACCAGCCGTCCACCGACCCCGCCGGGTGCGTCCGGAGGCCCTCGCCCTCGGCGGTGGTGGAGAAGGGCACCGGCTGCCAGGACTCACCGGAGTCCACCGACGCTTCCAGGAACAGCGAATCCGCGCGCGGCTCGGTGTCCCACCACACCGCGGCGCCCAGGCGGGCCCGTTCGGACGACGGGGTGACCGCGGGCAGGGCGAGCGTGGCCGTGGCCGGACTCGCCATACCGGAGAACCAGGCCGTACGCCCGCGTGCGGGCCGCACCGGCACCGCCCGCGCCAGGCTGTTGCCGGCCTGTACGCGCGGCGCGCTCCCCGTACGCCAGTTGCGCACGGGGTGGACCGAGTTGCCGAGCATGATCAGGAAGGAGTCGGTGGAGGGGTCGAGTACCAGGCTGGTACCGGTGAAACCGGTGTGGCCAGCGGTGCGCGGGGTGGCCATCGCGCCCATGTACCAGTGCTGGTAGAGCTCGAACCCCAGGCCGTGGTTGTCGCCGGGGAACGCGGTGTTGAAGTCGGTGAACAACAGATCGACCGAGTCGGACCTGAGGATGCGGGCCTGCCCGTAGGCGCCGCCGTTCAGCAGGGTGCGGGCCAGGACGGCCAGGTCCCACGCACAGGAGAAGACTCCGGCGTGACCGGCGACGCCGCCGAAACTGTAGGCGTTCTCGTCGTGCACCTCGCCCCAGACGAGGCCGCGGTCCAGGCCCGACCAGGGCAGCCTGGCGTCCTCGGTCGCCGCGATCCCCGGCTTCCAGGCCGCGGGCGGGTTGTAGCGCGTGCGGTGCATCCCGAGCGGACCGGTGATCCCCTCGCGTACCAGTACGTCGAGCGTGCGGCCCGTGATCCGCTCAAGGACCAGCTGCATCGAGATGAGGTTGAGGTCGGAGTAGAGGTATGCGGTGCCGGGGGTATTGATCGGCGCCTCGTTCCACAGCAGCCGCAGTCTCCCCTCACGCGTCGGCTCCTTGTACAGCGCCAGCGTCGCGCGGAATCCGGAGGTGTGCGTGAGGAGCTGGCGTACCGTCATGTCCTCCTTGCCGGCCGCGCCGAACTCGGGGAGGTAGGACGCGACCGTCGCGGTCAGCTCCAGCGCGCCCCGCTCGATCTGCTGCACGGCTACGAGGGAGGTGAAGAGTTTGGAGACGGACGCCAGGTCGTAGAGGGTGTCCCGGGCCGCCGCGATCTGCTGGTCCGCGGGGAACTCCACACCGGTGTCGGACTCCTCGTTGTACGCCGAGTAGCGCACCGCGTGTCCGATCGGCTCGTGCAGTGCCACGGTGCCGCCGCGTCCGGCGAGCAGCACAGCACCCGCGTACCAGGGGTGGGTGGGGGAGGGCCCGAGGAACGACTCGGCATCGCTCACCAGCTGCCGCAGCGGGCCCGGCAGCAGTCCGGCCCGCTCCGCGGTACCGCGCCGGAGCGTCGTGCGCCGGGGACCGGACGCCGGAACGCCGGGGTCGGCGTTCCGTCCGGACCCCGGAGCCGCGGCCGGGCCGGTGGCTGCGAGAGCGGGTCCCAGCGGAAGCGATGCCAGGGCGATTGCTCCGCCGAGGGCCAGCATTCCGCCGCCCATCCGTCGCCTGCTGATGTCTCCGCCCGCAGCCATGCCGCTCATCCAAGCACTCCTTGAAACTATCTTTCGGGCCTCGATCGACTGCGGAAACTTTCTGCCATGGGTGCGGGGGTGTCAACCCTCGTACTGCGTGTCTCCGGAGCCCCAAAGAATCTGACACAGCATCAGAAAATCTCTTCCCTCGGCCGCTCCGCTGAGGCATCCTGCGCCCCATGGAGACGGAGCTGAGCAAGAAACTGGGGATCGAGCACGCAATCTTCGGCTTCACGCCCTTCCCGGCCGTGGCCGCCGCCATCACCCGGGCCGGTGGATTCGGGGTACTCGGAGCGGTCCGCTACACCGCGCCCGACGAACTGGCGCGTGATCTCGACTGGATGCAGGAGCACACCGACGGGCTGCCCTACGGCCTCGATGTCGTCATGCCCGCGAAGAAGGTGGAGGGGGTGACGGAGGCCGAGGTCGAGGCGATGATCCCGGAGGGGCACCGCCAGTTCGTCGACGAGACCCTCGCCAAGCACGGTGTCCCCGAATTCCCCGAAGGCGAGCCGTCCGGCTGGCGGATCACCGGGTGGATGGAACAGGTCGCCCGCAACCAGCTCGACGTCGCCTTCGACTACCCGATCAAGCTCCTCGCCAACGCTCTCGGCTCCCCGCCCGCCGACGTCATCGAACGCGCTCACCGGCACGATGTCCTGGTCGCGGCGCTGGCGGGCAGTGCCAAACACGCCCGGCGCCATGCCGAGGCCGGCATCGACATCGTCGTCGCCCAGGGGTACGAGGCGGGCGGCCACACCGGGGACATCGCCTCCATGGTGCTCACCCCCGACGTGGTCGACGCCGTCTCCCCGATTCCGGTGCTGGCGGCCGGCGGCATCGGCAGTGGGGAACAGGTCGCCGCGGGTATCGCCCTCGGCGCTCAGGGCGTCTGGCTCGGATCGCTCTGGCTCACCACCACCGAGGCCGAGATGCACTCCCGCGCGCTCACCCGAAAGCTCATCGAAGCGGGCTCGGGCGACACCGTGCGCTCCCGCGCGCTCACCGGCAAGCCCGCCCGGCAGCTGCGTACCGAATGGACCGACGCCTGGGACGACCCCGCCGGACCCGGCACCCTGCCCATGCCGCTCCAGGGGCTGCTCGTGGCCGACGCGGTCTCACGGATCCAGAAGTACGAGATCGCCCCGCTGCTCGGCACCCCGGTGGGCCAGATCGTCGGCCGGATGAACTCCGAGCGCGGTGTGCGGGAGGTCTTCGACGAGCTGACCCGTGGCTTCGAGCGGGCAGTCGACCGTATCAACCGCATCGCAGGACGGAGTCACTGATGGCAGCGACGGACAGCGGCGCCCCCAACGGCTTCTGGGCCCAGGCCACCGCCGATCCCGGCCGGACGGTCGTGATCGCGCCCGACGGTGAGGAGTGGTCGGCCGGACGGCTGCACACGGCCGTCAACCAGCTGGTGCACGGGCTGCGCGCCGCGGGGCTCGAGCGCGGTGACGCCTTCGCGGTCGTCCTGCCCAACAGCGTCGAGTTCCTCACCGCGTACCTCGCCGCCTCGCAGGCCGGGCTCTATCTGGTCCCGGTCAACCACCACTTCGTCGGCCCGGAGATCGCCTGGATCGTCGCCGACTCGGGTTCCAAGGTCCTCATCGCCCACGAACGGTTCGCCGAAGCGGCCACCGAGGCGGCCGACGAGGCAGGGCTGCCCGCCACGCACCGGTACGCGGTCGGCGACATACCGGGCTTCAGGCCCTACACCCAACTCCCCGGCGGGCAGCCCGGTTCCGTACCGCAGGACCGCACTCTCGGCTGGGTCATGAACTACACGTCGGGCACCACGGGGCGGCCCCGCGGCATCCGCCGCCCGCTCCCCGGCAAGGTGCCGGAGGAGACCTATCTGGGCGGGTTCCTCGGGATCTTCGGCATCAGGCCCTTCGACGGCAACGTCCACCTCGTCTGCTCGCCGCTCTACCACACCGCCGTTCTCCAGTTCGCCGGCGCGGCCCTGCACATCGGCCACCCCCTGGTCCTCATGGACAAATGGACGCCCGAGGAGATGCTGGTCAGCATCGACACGCACCGGTGCACGCACACCCATATGGTCCCGACCCAGTTCCACCGCCTCCTCGCGTTGCCCGGCGAGGTCAAGGAGCGGTACGACGTGACGTCGATGCGCCATGCCATCCACGGCGCCGCGCCCTGCCCCGACCACGTCAAGCGGGCGATGATCGAGTGGTGGGGACACTGCGTCGAGGAGTACTACGCGGCCAGCGAGGGGGGCGGCGCCTTCGCCACGGCCGAGGACTGGCTGAAGAAGCCCGGCACCGTGGGCAGGGCCTGGCCCATCAGCGAACTCGCCATCCACGACGACGACGGCAACCGGCTGCCGCCCGGCGAGCTCGGCACCGTCTACATGAAGATGTCCACCGGCGGTTTCAGCTACCACAAGGACGAGGCCAAAACGGCCAAGAACCGGATCGGCGACTTCTTCACCGTCGGCGATCTGGGCCTGCTCGACGAGGAGGGCTACCTCTTCCTTCGCGACCGCAAGATCGACATGATCATCTCCGGCGGGGTCAACATCTACCCGGCCGAGATCGAGTCCGCGCTCCTCACCCATCCCGCCGTCGCCGACGCAGCGGCTTTCGGCATCCCGCACAGCGACTGGGGTGAAGAGGTGAAGGCCGTCATCGAGCCGGCCGACGGCGTCGTGCCCGGCGAGGCCCTCGCCGCCGAGATCCTCGCCCACTGCGAGTCCCGGCTCGCCGGGTACAAACGCCCCAGGACCGTCGACTTCATCGAGACGATGCCCCGCGACCCCAACGGCAAGCTCTACAAGCGGCGGCTGCGCGAACCGTACTGGGAGGGACACGAGCGCGCGGTCTGACCCCTCGTACGCGGCGCTGCCGACCTGCCGCACCGGCGCACTCACCGTGCGGCTCCTGATCAACTCTGCCAGCGTGGCCCCATGAGAGCGCCGAGCCGGGCCCTGGCGGCACAGTGGACCACCGCGGTCCCCGTGATCGCGGTGGTGGCCCTGATCTTCAGCTGGGGCCGCGACCTGCCGGCGTTCGCGGTGGCCCTGGTGGCGCTCTGCCTGGCGGGCGCGGTGCTGGCCGCCGTGCACCACGCGGAGGTGATCGCCCACCGGGTGGGGGAGCCCTTCGGCTCGCTCGTGCTGGCCGTGGCCGTCACCGTCATCGAGGTGGCGCTCATCGTCACCCTGATGGCCGACGGCGGCTCCAAGTACTCCTCACTCGCCAGGGACACCGTCTTCGCGGCCGTGATGATTACCTGCAACGGGATCGTCGGTCTGTCTCTGCTGGTCGGCGCGGTACGCCGCGGGGTCGCCGTCTTCAACGCCGAGGGGTCGGGCACCGCCCTGTCCGCCGTGACCGCACTGGCGACACTCACCCTGGTCCTGCCGACGTTCACCAAGACGCCGGGCGCCGAGTTCAGCGGCCCGCAGCTGGCCTTCGCCGCCATCGCCTCACTCTGTCTGTACGGACTGTTCGTCGCCGTACAGACAGTGCGGCACCGCGACTACTTCCTGCCGCTCACCCAGGAGGGTGAGATCCAGGACGAGGACGGACACGCGCCGCCGCCCGGCAGACGTGCCGCCCTGCTGAGCCTCGGGCTGCTTCTTGTCGCTCTTGTCGCCGTGGTCGGCAACGCCAAGGCCATCTCGCCGACCCTGGAGTCGGGCGTCGAATCGGCGGGGCTGCCCCATGCCGTCGTCGGCGTGGTGATCGCGCTGCTCGTGCTGCTGCCCGAGACGCTCGCCGCGGTACGCGCCGCGCGCCGGGACCGTATCCAGACCAGCCTCAATCTTGGACTGGGCTCGGCCATGGCGAGCATCGGGCTGACGATTCCCGCCATCGCGCTGGCCTCCATCTGGCTCACCGGACCGCTGCTGCTCGGACTCGGAGCGACCCACATGGTGCTGCTCGCCCTGACGGTGGTGGTCGGCGTCCTGACCATCGTCCCCGGCCGGGCGACCCTGATGCAGGGCGGCATCCATCTGGCGATCTTCGCCGCGTTCGTGTTCCTGGCCGTCAGCCCGTGACACCGGATGCCGTCGGCCGGCACGTCCGGTCGGCTGCCCGTCCCGCCCGGCCCGTACCGTCACCCTTGACCGGGCCGCCGGTGAACCGCAGGATCACGCCATGACACAGGACCACGCCATGACAGGCGTACGCGACAGCACGGTCGACGGAATCCTGCGCCGCAGTGCGCGGCGCGTACCCGGACGCACCGCCGTGCGCTACGGGGACCGTTCCTGGAGTTACGCGGACCTCGATGCGGCCGTCACCACGGCGGCCGCCGTCCTGACGGAGCACGGGCTGCGGACCGGCGACCGGGTGGCTTCGTACGGCAACAACTCGGACGTCTATCTCATCGGCTTCCTCGCCTGTGCGCGGTCCGGGCTGGTGCATGTGCCGGTGAACCAGAACCTCACGGGCGACGAACTCGCCTACATCCTCGGCCAGTCGGGCAGCGCCCTGGTGCTCGCGGACCCCGGCCTCGCCGATGGTGTTCCCGAAGGGCTCCCGGTCCGTCTGCTGCGGGGGAGCGACGACTCGCTGCTGGCGGCGCTCGGCACCCCCCGGGACTTCACCCCGGAACACCCTCCCGTGGCCGAGGATCTGGTGCAGCTGCTCTACACCTCGGGTACCACCGCGCTCGCCAAGGGCGCGATGATGACCCACCGGGCACTCGTCCATGAGTACGTCAGCGCCATCACGGCCCTCGGGCTGCAGGAGACGGACCGCCCCCTGCACGCGCTGCCCCTGTACCACTCGGCTCAGTTGCACGTCTTTCTGCTGCCCTATCTGGCGGTGGGTGCCGAGAACACCATCCTGGACGCGCCGGACGCGGCCGAGGTGTTCGGACGTGTGGAGGCGGGTCTTGCGGACACCCTCTTCGCTCCGCCCACCGTATGGATCGGCTTCTCCCGTCGCCCCGACTTCGCCAGCCGTGATCTGAGCGGACTCCGCAAGGCGTTCTACGGTGCTTCGATCATGCCGGTGCCCGTCCTGGAACGGCTGCGGGAGAGGCTGCCGGGCCTGGCTTTCCACAACTGCTTCGGCCAGAGCGAGATCGGCCCCCTCGCCATGGTCCTGGGCCCTTCCGAGCACGAGGGCCGGATGGACTCGTGCGGCAGGCCCGTCCTCTTCGTCGAGGCCGCGGTGGTCGACGAGAACGGTGATGAGGTCCCCGACGGCACAGCGGGCGAAGTCGTCTACCGTTCACCGCAGTTGTGTGAGGGGTACTGGGGCAAGCCGGAGGAGACCGAGGAGGCCTTCCGGGGTGGCTGGTTCCACTCCGGCGATCTCGCGGTGCGTGACGCGCAGGGGTATTTCACCGTGGTCGACCGGGTGAAGGACGTCATCAACTCCGGTGGTGTCCTGGTCGCTTCGCGCCAGGTCGAGGACGCGCTCTACACCCACCCCGGTGTGGCCGAGGCCGCGGTCGTCGGGCTGCCTCACGACCGCTGGATCGAGGCGGTCACAGCTGTGGTCGTGGTGTGCGACGAGGCGGACGGGGTCACCGAGGCCGATCTTCTGGCCCACGCCCGCGAGAGCCTGCCGCACTTCAAGGCCCCGAAGCGGATCCTGTTCGTGGACGCCCTGCCGCGGAACGCCAGCGGGAAGATCCTCAAGCGCGAACTGCGGGACCGCTTCGCGGACCCGGCAACGTGACGCGTGTGTCCCCTCCGGGCCGGGGACGGCCCCCAATAGACCTGACCGCGGTCGACATCACCGCGCGCACAACCGGTCAAAGGCCGACTGGCTCTCATCGTCCGCGGCACGGTAGATCACCAACCGCTGGTCCGGATCCTGAAGTGGCGTAAGCACTTCGAAATCCACCGCGATCAAACCGACGTCAGGATGCCGCATCGCCTTGCGCCCGCGGCCGTTGACCATGATGTCCCGCTCGGCCCACAATCGGGCGAATTCCTCGTTATGAGCGGTGAATTCGGTGATGAGACCGGTCAGCGCCTGATCCTCGGGGTGAGCGGCCCATGCGGCGCGCAGGTGGGCGATCCCCTCCCGCACCACGCGTTCGCGGTCGACGTAGAACTCGCGGATCCGCGGATGCATCAGACACAGCCACATCGAATTGCGCTGCGACGGCGGCAGGGTGTCGAAATCGAGCAGCAGGCCCGCCATTTCGCCGTTCCAGGCCAGGATGTCGTAACGGTGGTTCATCAGCATGGCCGGCAGCGGCGACAGGTCGGCTACCAGACGGGCCAGCGGAGGCGCCGCAGCGGTGGCGAGTCTGTCGGCGTTGCGCGGACGCTGCTGGGTCAGGTCGAAGAGGTAGGCGCGTTCCTCAGGAGCCAGGCGCAGCGCCTTTGCCAGCGCCTCGACCACGTCCACTGAGGGCCGCAGCCCGCGGGCCTGCTCCAGCCGCACGACGTAGTCGATGCTGACCCCGGCCAGTTCGGCGACCTCTTCGCGGCGCAGGCCCGGGGTCCGCCGGGCCTGCCGACGCGGCGGCAGACCGAAATCGAGCGGATCCAGGCGCTCGCGCCGACTCCGCAGGAACGCGGCCAGCTCCTGTGAGGTGTCCACGGCGCGAGTCATCACGTTCGATCCTACAACCAGGGTAGGACTGGCCTTCCCAGGATCTTCTTTCCCTTATCCCCTGCGCGCGGTGCTCACAGACTCGTTGTCGCCAACGGATCACAAGCACAGGAGGACACGATGTCGCTCACCCTCGACACCTACCGGCTGCTGGGCCGCTCCGGCCTGCGGGTCTCACCGCTGGCGCTGGGCGCGGCGACCTTCGGCACCGACTGGGGCTGGGGCGCCGAGCGGGACGAGGCGCGCAAGCTCTTCGACCTCTACGTCGAGCGCGGCGGTAATCTCATTGACACCGCCGTCACCTACACCAATGGAAGCTCCGAGCGCCTGCTGGGTGAATTCGCCCGCGAAAATCGCGAGAACCTGGTGCTGGCCACGAAATACACGACGCTTCGCCGGCCCGGCGATCCGAATTCCGGGGGCAGTCACCGCAAGAACCTCTTCGCGTCGGTGGAGAGCAGTCTGCGGCAACTGAACACGGACTACATCGATCTGCTCTATCTGCACGTATGGGATTTCACGACACCGGTCGAGGAGATCCTGCGCGGCCTGGACGATCTGGTCCGGCAGGGCAAGGTCCTCTACGTGGGGATGTCCAACGTCCCGGCCTGGCAGGTGTCGCGCATGCAAGCCATCGCCGATCTGCGCGGCTGGTCGCCACTGGTCGCGCTGCAGATCGAATACAGCCTGATCGAGCGCTCCGGGGAACGTGACCTGATCCCCATGGCGCGGGAGATGGGGCTGGGAGTGATGCCGTACTCACCGCTGGCCGGCGGTGTGCTGACGGGCAAGTACAGCCGCGGCGACCTGACCGCGACGGAATCCGGCGCCGACGGCACTCGCAAGAGTCTCACCATCGCCAACGGCACGCTGACGGAACGTAACTTCGCCATCGTGGACGTCGTGAAGGAGGTGGCCACGGAGCTGGGCCGCACACCCGGCCAGATCGGGCTGGCCTGGACCCTGCAGAACCCGGGCGTGACAGCACCGGTCATCGGCGCCCGTACTCCCGCACAGCTGGAGGAGAACCTGGGCGCCCTGGAGGTTGACTTCACGGCCGCTCAGCTGGCCCGCCTCGACGAGGCCGGCGCGATCGGACTCGGAGTCCCGCACGACCTGCTCGCCGGTGCCTTCGGCCGCACGCTGACCCGCGGCGACCTGAAGGTCGAACCCCGCCGCTGACACCCGATCGAGGGCGGAGGGCAGGCTGATCTCCGGCCTCCGCCCTCGGCGTGGCCGTTGTGACGGGAGTACTCCTGGATCAGAATCTGCGCTCAGCTACGGCGCCCAGGCCGTTCAGCTGTGCGGCGCGTCCGAAAGGTGGTGCGGTCGATGTCGTGCGTCCACCTTGCACCCGCCCCGCGAGCGGTTCAAGCAGGCAGCACGGCGGGCAGCCGGGACGCCCCGGCACCCGACTCCGATTTGCGGGCGAGCAGTTGGATCTCCTGGAACTGCCGTCGGTCGGTGGGCTGGGGCTCGCGGACCATCCGGGCCACCTCGTGCAACCCCGACTCGCGCAGCATCGCAGCGAGATGGTCCGGCGACCACCGGTAGGCCGGTGTGACGGCGTGATCGAAGACCTGTGACGGGTGGGACGGACCATCACTGGCCGAAAAGCCGAGCAGCAGGTGACCGCCGGGCTTCAGTACGCGGTGGAACTCCGCTAGCACGGACGGGAGTTCGGGAGGCGGAGTATGAATGAGGGACCAACGTGAGAGCACGCCCTCCAGGATGCCGTCAGCGATGTCCAGCGCGGCCATGGAGCCCACATCGAACCGCAGGGCCGGGTAGGCCTGCCGAGCCGACTCGATCATGGCGGGGGAGACATCGACGCCAAAGACCTTCACCGCCAACTCGCTGAGATGGGCGGTGATATGGCCAGGCCCACACCCCAGGTCGGCGACCTGGCCGTCCCCGCTCGCGCTGACGACGAGCTCGGCGAAGGCGCTCAAGATCGCGCGGTCCAGCGGTCTGTCGCGCAGCTCGTCGCGGAACAGCTGCGCATAGACGGGGGCGGCGGCATCGTAGGCAGAGCGGGTGGCACCGGAAGCATCGTGTTCGGCCATGCCCGCGACAGTAGTTGCCCGCTACTGAAACCCGGTTCCATCCGCAAGGCCCGCCGGGGCCCCGCGGGCTCAGTGCGGAGCCACGCGCCACAGACATCAGGATCGGCCGGAGGGGTTTCACGGCGTGGGAGGCCGAGTATCCGAACGGCTTCAGTGAGCCGCGGGACCGTTTCGCAGATCCACGATCCGCTTGAACTTTCCCACCGACCTTTCTAGCGCTTCGGGCTCCACTACCTCGACACCGGCGGAGATCCCGATGGAGTCCTTGATGGCCGCGGCGACGGTGCGGGCCGCAGCGGCCCGCACCTCCGGCGGGGCGTCCGGCCTGGCCTCCGCCCGTACGGTGAGCGCGTCCATCCGGCCCTCGCGGGTGAGCCGCAGCTGGAAGTGCGGGGCGAGGCCGGGTGTCCGCAGCACGATCTCCTCGACCTGGGTGGGAAAGAGGTTCACTCCGCGCACGATGACGAGGTCGTCGCTGCGCCCGCTGATCCGCTCCATCCGACGGAACGCCCTGGCCGTGCCCGGCAGCAGCCGGGTCAGATCCCTGGTCCGGTACCGGATCACCGGCATGGCCTCCTTGGTGAGCGAGGTGAAGACCAGCTCCCCGTGCTCACCGTCCGGCAGGACCTCGCCGGTGACCGGGTCGACCACCTCGGGGTAGAAGTGGTCCTCCCAGATGTGCAGACCGTCCTTGGTCTCCACGCACTCCTGGGCCACGCCTGGTCCCATGACCTCGGAGAGCCCGTAGATGTCGACGGCGTCGATCGCGAACCGTTCCTCGATCTCGCGCCGCATCCCCTCGGTCCATGGCTCGGCGCCGAATATGCCGACGCGCAGCGAGGTGCTCCTGGGATCGATGCCCCTGCGCTCGAACTCGTCCAGGAGCGTGAGCATGTAGGTCGGCGTGACCATGATGACCCCGGGGCGGAAATCCTGGATCAGCTGCACCTGCCTGGACGTCATCCCGCCGGACGCGGGGACCACTGTGCAGCCGAGGCGTTCGGCGCCGTAGTGTGCACCGAGTCCGCCGGTGAACAGCCCGTAACCGTACGCCACATGCACCATGTCGCCGGGCCGCCCGCCCGCCGCCCGGATGGACCGGGCCACCACGTCCGCCCAGGTGGACAGGTCGCGCTCGGTATATCCGACGACCGTCGGGCGGCCGGTCGTGCCACTGGACGCATGAATGCGGCGGACGTCGGCGCGCGGCACGGCGAACATCCCGAACGGGTACTGGTCGCGCAGGTCGGCCTTGACGGTGAACGGAAAACGGGCCAGGTCGGCGAGGGTGCGGCAGTCCTCAGGCCGCAGCCCGGCTCTGTCGAAGGATTCGCGGTAGAACGCGACGTTCTCGTACGCGTGCCGGAGCGTCGCGCGCAGCCGCTCGGTCTGAAGCGCTTCGAGCTCCTCGCGGCCGAGTTGTTCCGCCGTGTCCAGCAGGGCACTCATGTGGTCACTCCCGTCACTCCCGGCAGGGCCGACCGGCCAACCGATCATTCGGTCGTTCTGTGTGTGATCAGTAATTCAGGAGCGGACGGGAGCGTCAAGAGCTGCGCACCGCGCGCGGCCCGTACACCCTGGCAGTCACCCGTGCGCGAGTCGGGCGGCCGACAGGGACCGGGCGAGGTCATCGATGAAGTCATGGACATCGCCCAGTTGCCGTACGCCTCCCGCCGGCCGGTCAAGCAGCAGCCTGCCGTGCACCGACGACCACACCGAGACGGCCGCCGCGTCGGGGGACTGCCCGAGCCGCACCCCGGAGTCCGCCAGCCGGCCGACCGCCGTGTGCCAGCGGGCCGCGACCTCGGCGGGCCCCTCGGCGTCCGGGCCCGCACCGTTGAACATGGCCCGGAAGCTCACCGGGTTCTCCTCCGCGAACCGGGCGTACGCGTGGGCCAGTGCGGCCAGCCGGCCGGCCGGGGAGAGTGCGCCGGCCGCTGCGGTCGCCCGGTCCAGGTCCGCCAGCAGCTCTCCGAAGAGGTGTCCGACGGCGGTACGCACGAGTTCGTCCTTGCCCGCGAAATGCCGGTAGATCGCCGGCGCGGTGATACCCGCCTCGCGCGCCACCTCCCGCAGCGACAGCGGTACCGGCCGCATCCGCTGCTCGTCGGCGATGAGCCGCAGGGTCGCCTCGACGATCTCGATGCGCAGCCTGTCGCCCTCCCCGCGGGCGTTACGGGGCCGCCGGGCGGCGGCCGGTGGCGTGGCCGCGTGCGGAGGCTCGGGGTCGTGGGGCATGGGGCAAGCCTGACACAGCGGCCGTCTGCGGGACCTGGTCCGTCAACTCCCGTACTGGGATGCGGGAGGGGATTGGCTCGGTAGGTAAACGGGTGTAAATTTCCCGACGTTCGCATCCATGTGGTGTGCGGTACGGTGCCGTGCGCCGTGATCATCGGAGCCGTATGCGCGTCGACATCGAGAAGGACAAGTGCTGTGGCGCCGGGCAGCGAGAGGTCCTCGCATGAGCCTTCCGCGCCGGGTAGTGGTCGTCGGCGCCTCTGCGGCGGGCCTCGCCGCGGCAGAGGGGCTGCGCCGCTCCGGGTACGACGGGGGGCTGGTCCTCGTGGGTGAGGAGGACCACCTGCCGTACGACCGCCCGCCGCTCTCCAAACAGCTCCTCGCCGGTGAGTGGAGCGCCGAACGGGTCCTGCTGCGGAGTGCCGGGGCGCTGGACGACCTGGATATCGAGGTGCGCTCCGGCACTCGGGTGCACGCCGTCGACCCCGCCGCCCGGGAGATACACACGGGCGGTCGCAGCCCCGTGGGTTACGACGCACTCGTTGTCGCCACCGGGGTCCGCCCCCGGATGCTGCCGGGCACGGACGGCATCGTGGGCGTGCATGCCCTGCGCACCCTGGACGACGCCGCATCGCTGCGCGAGACGCTCGCAGGCAAGCCGCACCTGGTGATTGCCGGCGGCGGCTTCATCGGCGCGGAGGCGGCGGCCGTCGCCCGCGGCATCGGCTGCGAGGTCACCCTGGTCACCGACGGGGCGGTGCCCCTCGCTGACGCGGTCGGCCACGCCATCGGGACGATGCTGACGGAGCTGCACCGTGACCACGGAGTGCGGACCGTTACCGGGGTCCTCGTCGAGGGCGTCGTCACCGACGGCGGCCGTGCGACGGGCGTACGCCTCTCCGACGGCCGCACCCTCGAAGCGGACGCAGTGCTCGTCGGCATCGGGTCGCGGCCCAACACCGAATGGCTGGAGGGAAGCGGCGTCCGGCTCGGCAACGGTGTGGAGTGCGACGCCACCCTCCGCGCCGCCGGGAACATCTGGGCCGCCGGTGATGTGGCGTCCTGGCCGGACACCGCGACCGGGGAGCGGCTGCGTATCGAGCACCGCACCAACGCCTCCGAACAGGGCCGTGCCGTCGCGCGCAACATCCTCGCCGGTGAGGGGGCCACCCCCTTCACCACTGTGCCCTACGTCTGGTCGGACCAGTACGACCGCAAGATCCAGATCCACGGCAGGACCCGTGGTGCCGACCTCGTGCACATCGTCGAAGGGAGCCTCGCCGAGCGGAAGTTCACCGCGCTCTTCGCCCGTGAGGGCAAGGTCTGCGGCGCGATCGGTGTGAACATGTTCCGGCCGCTGCGCGCCCTGCAGCCCCTGGTCGCGGCACGCACGCCGTGGGAGGCCGCGCTCGCCGGCCGGGCTGCCGCCGGGGTCTGAACCGTCACCCGATGCCGGCCCGCCCGTGGTCGAGCCGGCCCGGTGCCCGTCAACCGGGCTCGGGCCGGGGCGTGACCGCCCCGGCGGCCGGCCGCGGGACGACCAGTGAGAGCAGGGCGCCGGCGCCGCAGACCGCGCCGATCGCGGCCCACAGCGGGTCGTACGAGCCGAAGGCGTCCCTGGACACTCCGCCGAGGAATGCCGCGAGCCCGGCGCCCAGTTGGTGTGCCGCGGCCACCCAGCCGAAGACGACGGGGCTGTCCGCCCCGTACAGCTCCCTGCAGAGTGCGAGTGTCGGCGGCACGGTGGCGACGTCGAGCAGTCCGAAGACGGCCACGAAGGCGACCATCGGCGGCCGGACCGTCGCCGACATGAGTACCGGCAGACAGAACAGCGCCACTCCGCGCAGCGCGTAGTACACGGCGAGCAGCCTGCGCGGGTCGATGCGGTCCGTCAGCCATCCGGAGAAGACCGTGCCCGCGACATTGAACACGCCGATCAGCGCCAGCAGCGAGGAGGCGGTGGTCGCGAGCATCCCGTGGTCGTGCGCGGCCGGAGTGAAATGGGTCCACATCACACCGTTCGTCGAGGCCCCGCAGATCGCGAAGGTGGCCGCGAGCAGCCAGAACGGCGCGCCGCGTGCCACCGTGCACAGCACCCGGACCGTACGGACGGCCGCGCCGGGCCGGGCGGTCGGCTTCCCGGCGAACCTCCGCGCGCCGTAAGCCCGTACGCCCGCATCCGCGGGATGGTCGCGCAGCAGCGTCAGCGCCAGGGGCAGTGCGGCGCACGCGACCAGCGCCAGCAGTACGGCCGCCGTACGCCACCCGTGTCCGGAGACCACCCACGAGAGCACCGGGAGGAAGGCGAACTGCCCGAACACTCCGGCGGCGGTGAGGACGCCGCTGACCAGGCCGCGACGCCGGACGAACCAGCGCTGGGTGACCGTCGCCGCGAACGTCAGCGCCACTGCACCGGAGCCGAGCCCTATCAGCACGCCCCAGGTGAGCACGTACTGCCACGGCGCGGTCATCGCCGTACTGAGCAGCGCGCCCGCAGCGACTGCGGCCAGCGCCGTGCCCACCACCGCGCGCATTCCGAACCGGTCCATGAGAGCGGCCGAGAACGGGGCGATCGCCCCGTACACCACCATGTTCACGGAGGCCGCGAGGCCGATCGACCCGTGCGACCAGCCGAACTCCCGGTGCAGCGGGTCCGTGAACAGCCCGGCCATCGTGGTGAACGCCCCGGCCGCCACGATCGCCGACGCCGACACGGCGGCCACCTGCCAGGCCGGATGGACGTGCCCGCGCCGTGGCGGGCCGTTCGTGTACTTCGTCGCGACATCAGCCATGCACCGACTCTCGGGCTCCTGTGGGGCCCGGCGCCAGTGGCGAGATAGACATGATGTGCAAGGATCTCGCCATGAGTCTCTTCGGTGACGCGGCAGGGCCGGACGGGCGCCACAGAGTGGCCGTCCTCGTGCGCCACGGGCTTCTCCCGATGGAGCTCGGAATCGTCCACCGGCTGTTCAGAGGCGCGGTATCCGCGGCAGGTGAACCGCTTTACACCGTTCTGACCTGCACAGTCGAGCCGGGGGAGATCCGGACTGAGGCCGATGTGACGGTGAATGTCACCCTCGGCCCCGAACTGCTCGCCGAGGCGGACACCGTGGTGGTCCCGGCATCCGACGAGGACTACGCGCCGCGCGCCGCGCCGTATCTGCCGCCCGCGCTGGCCGAGGCCTTCGCGCGGATTCGCCCCGGCACCCGTCTCGCCTCCATCTGCACCGGTTCCTTCGTGCTGGCGGCGGCCGGGTTCCTGGACGGCAGGCGTGCCACCACCCACTGGCGCTCGGCCGAGGATCTGCGGCGGCTCCACCCCGCGGTCGACGTCGATGCCGATGTGCTCTACACCGACGACCGGGGTGTCCTCACATCGGCCGGGGTCGCATCGGGGATCGATCTCTGTCTGCACATGATCCGCAGCGATCACGGTGCCGCGGTGGCCAACGCGGTGGCCCGCGCCACCGTGGTGCCGCCCCACCGGGAGGGCGGTCAGGCGCAGTTCGTGCCGTGTCCGGTACCGGCCCCCGCGCCCCTCTCGACCGGTGCGGCGCGCGCCTGGGCCCTGGAGCACCTGGGGGAGCGCATCACGCTCGACGCCCTGGCGGCCCGCGCCGCGATGAGTACCCGCACATTCTCGCGGCGCTTCTGCGAGGAGGCCGGACTCACCCCCGTCCAATGGCTCACACAGCAGCGTGTCGACCTGGCCAGGCAGCTCCTGGAGGAGACTGATCTACCCGTGGACCGGGTGGCGGTGGATGCCGGATTCGGGACCGCCGCGTCCCTCCGCAGTCATCTGCACGAGGCGCTCGGGGTGTCCCCGAGCGCCTACCGTGCCACCTTCCGCGGGCCGGGCCGGGCCGTGCGGCCTCAGTCGGCTGCGACCGCGACCCCGCGTGCCCACCGGTAGTCCGCCTTGCCGCTCGGAGAACGCTGGATCTCCGGTGTTATCACCAGCTGCCTCGGCACCTTGTAACCGGCGATCCTGCTGCGGCAGTGCGCCTGGATGTCGTCCAGGCTGAGCTCGCCGGCCCCGGCGCGTATCTGCACCACGGCTGCCACGTGATTGCCCCACCGGGCGTCCGGCACCCCGGCGACCAGGGCGTCGTAGACATCGGGGTGTGACTTGAGCGCCTGCTCGACCTCCTCCGGATACACCTTCTCGCCACCGGTGTTGATGCACTGCGAACCGCGGCCCAGGACGGTGACGATGCCGGCCTCGTCCACAGTCGCCATGTCGCCGAGCAGGACCCACCGCTCGCCGTCGGCCCGGAAGAATGTCTCGGCCGTCTTCCGCGGATCGTTGTAGTAGCCGAGCGGGACGTGGCCGCGCTGGGCCAGCCGCCCCACCTCTCCGACGGCCACCTGGCGGCAGGTGGCCGGATCGACCACCGCGGTACGGGAGTTCATCCGTATCCTGAACCCCTTGTCGGGTCCGGAGTCGGGGGTCGCCGTGCCGTTGAACCCGGACTCCGAGGAGCCGAAGTTGTTCAGCAGCATCGCCGTCGGCACCAGTTCCTGGAACTGCGCACGCACCGTCTCCGACATGATGGCGCCCGAACTGGAGACGCTGAACAGCGACGAGCAGTCGATGCCGTGGAGCGGCCCGTCGAGCGCGTCGATCAGCGGCCGCAGCATCGCGTCGCCGACCAGCGAGACACTGGTGACCTTCTCCTTCTCGATGGTACGGAGCACCTCCTCCGGGACGAACTTCCGGTGGATGACGACGCGTTGACCGAAGTTGAAGCCGATGAAGGCGGTCAAGGTGGATGTGCCGTGCATCAGCGGGGGAGTGGGGAAGAAGGTGATCCCGTCGCCGCCCGCGGCCACCCGCTCGGCGAGTTCCTCCGGAGTGCTGACCGGCTCGCCCGTCGGGGCGCCGCCGCCGAGGCCCGAGAAGAACAGGTCCTCCGCCCGCCACATCACTCCCTTGGGCATCCCGGTGGTGCCCCCGGTGTAGATGATGAACTGGTCGTCGGCGGACCGCGGTCCGAAGCCCCGCCCGGCCGATCCGGCCGCCTCCGCCGCGCTGTACGGAACGGGCCTGACTCCTGGCTCCGGCGCCCCATCGGGGGGCTCACCGACGCGGATCAGATGGCGCAGCTTCTCCGTCTTCGGCAACGCCGCCGCGACCCGCCCGGTGAACTCGCCGTCGAAGACCAGCGCCGCCAGATCCGCGTCCCGGTAGAGGTAGACCAACTCCTCTGCCACGTAACGGTAGTTGACATTTACCGGCACGATCCGGGCCTTGAGGCAGGCGAGCACGGTCTGCAGGTACTCCACCCCGTTGTAGAGGTGCAGCCCCAGATGCTCGCCGGGACGTATGCCGCTGTCCATCAGATGGTGTGCGACGCGATTGGCCGCCCGGTCCAGCGCGGCGTACGTGAGCCTGCGCTCCGCTCCTGTACCGGGATGGTCGATGAACACGAGCGCCTCGCGGTCCGGAACCGCGTCGACGACGGACTCGAACAGGTCGGCAAGGTTGTACTCCACCATTTCTCCTGACGCCGGCGTCCAGTGACCCGGCGTCATTACAGCGCCGCGCACGGAAAGTGGGAAGGCCCCCCGCGAAGAAATCTGACTGACTGTCAGAAAACTATTGAACTGGGACCCCGCCTACTGCAACCTGTCTACGCGCCGCTCGCCGATCCGGCTCGGATCCCCCGAGCGCGCCCAGGTCTTGAGACGGGAGGACGGTCATGGGTGGTACAGAACACCTCGCCGTGCGGCGCGAAGGCGCGACACTGGTGCTCACACTGAACAGGCCGGAGGCGAAGAACGCGCTCTCGCTGCCGATGCTGGTCGGGCTCCACGACGGCTGGCTGGAGGCCGACGAGGACGACACGGTCCGCTCGGTGGTGCTCACCGGAGCGGGCGGCGCGTTCTGCGCCGGTATGGACCTCAAGGCGCTCGCCGGCGGGGGCATGGGCGGCGACCAGTACCGGGACCGGCTCAAGGCCGACCCGGACCTGCACTGGAAGGCGATGCTGCGCCACCACCGGCCCCGCAAACCGGTGATCGCGGCGGTCGAGGGGTACTGCGTCGCCGGAGGCACCGAGATCCTCCAGGGCACCGACATCCGGGTCGGGGCCGAGAGCGCCACCTTCGGCCTCTTCGAGGTCAGGCGCGGCCTGTTCCCGATCGGCGGCTCCACGGTGCGCCTGCAGCGCCAGATCCCCCGCACGCACGCCCTGGAGATGCTGCTCACCGGCCGCCCCTACACCGCCGCCGAAGCCGCGGCCATCGGCCTCATCGGCCATGTGGTGCCCGACGGGACAGCGCTGGACAAGGCCCTGGAGATCGCCGCGCAGATCAACGCCTGCGGGCCGCTCGCCGTCGAAGCCGTCAAGGCCTCGGTCTACGAGACCGCCGAGCTGTCCGAGACCGAGGGGCTGAAGTCCGAACTCGCCCGGGGCTGGCCGGTCTTCGACACCGCGGACGCCAAGGAGGGCTCACGCGCCTTCGCCGAGAAACGGCCGCCCGTCTACCGCAGGGCCTGACCGCGCGCCGCATCCATGCCCCGGTCCCCGTCCGGCACCCCGTCCCCTTCCGACGCTCCGGCACCCGCCGGACGAGCCCCGCGAGCAGCGGAGAATCAGGAGCCCACTCATGACAGCCGCTCCCTCACCGGAGGTGCTCCGCGCCCCCCTCGTCGTCGAGTTCCCCTTCACCCGCTCCCTCGGACCCGTGCAGAGCGCCTTCCTCACCGGACTGCGGGAGCGCACCGTACTGGGGGTGCGGACCGGCGACGGCGCGGTCCTCGTGCCACCTGTCGAGTACGACCCGGTCACCGCGGACGAGATACGCGACCTGGTCGAAGTCGCCCCCACCGGCACGGTCACCACCTGGGCCTGGAACGCGTCCCCGCGCCGCGGCCAGCCGCTGACGACGCCGTTCGCCTGGGTACTGGTGAAACTCGACGGCGCCGACACCGCCCTGCTCCATGCCCTCGACGCCAGCGGACCGGGCGCCGTGCGCTCCGGGCAGCGCGTCCGCATCCGCTGGGCGGCGGAGCGCACCGGGGCCATCACCGACATCGCCTGCTTCGAGCCGTACGAGGGCGAGCCGGCGACGACCGGAACGCCCGCGCACAGCGGCCTGTTCGACGACATGGTCACCGGCATCGTCACCCCCGCACGTCTGGACTACGTCTACAGCCCCGGCCGCGCACAGAGCGACTACATCAACGCGCTCGCCGACCGGAAGACCGTCGGCGAGCGCTGCCCCTCCTGCGCCAAGGTCTATGTCCCGCCACGCGGCGCCTGCCCCACCTGCGGGGTCGCGACGACCGACCAGGTCGAGGTCGGCCCAGCGGGCACCCTCACCACGTACTGCATCGTCAACATCAAGGCCCGCGGCCTCGACATCGAAGTCCCCTACGTCTACGGGCACATCGCCCTGGACGGTGCGGGCCTCGCCCTGCACGGGCGGATCGGCGGTATCCCTTACGACCAGGTGCGCATGGGGCTGCGCGTCGAACCGGTGTGGACGGACGGCGCCCGCTTCCCCGATCACTACCGGCCCACCGGCGAGCCCGACGCCGACTACGACACGTACAAGGAGCTGATCTGATGCGGGACGTCGCGATCGTTGCCTTCGCGCAGAGCGACCACCGGCGGAACACCGACGAGTGCTCCGAGGTCGACATGGTGATGCCGGTACTGCACAGTGTGCTCGGGCAGACCGGGCTGAGGACGAGCGACATCGGCTTCACCTGCTCCGGATCGAGCGACTACCTCGCGGGCCGGGCCTTCTCCTTCACCATGACACTCGACGGCGTCGGAGCGTGGCCGCCGATCTCCGAGTCCCATGTGGAGATGGACGGTGCGTGGGCACTGTACGAGGCATGGGTGAAGCTGCTGACGGGCGAGGCGGACACCGCCCTCGTCTACTCCTACGGCAAGTCGTCGCCCGGTTCGGTCAGGGACGTGCTGACCCGCCAGCTCGACCCCTACTACGTGGCCCCGCTCTGGCCCGACTCCGTCGCACTCGCCGCGCTCCAGGCCCAGGCGCTGATCGACTCGGGTGAGACGGACGAGCCGGCGCTCGCCGGGGTCGCCGCCCGCAGCCGCGGGGACGCCGCGGCCAACCCGCACGCCCAACTGCCCGGCGCCAGGCCGCAGGGCGACTACCTGGTACAGCCGCTGCGCACCGGCGACTGCTCGCCGGTCGGGGACGGCGCGGCGGCCGTGGTTCTCGCCGCCGGCGACCGGGCACGTGCCCTGTGCGAACGCCCCGCGTGGATCCGGGGCATGGACCACCGCATCGAGGCGCACAGCCTCGGCGTCCGCGACCTCACGGACTCACCGTCCACCCGGCTGGCCGCCGAACGGTCCGGTGCCTTCGAGCGCCCGGTCGACACCGCGGAACTGCACGCGCCCTTCACCTCCCAGGAGGTCGTCCTGCGCAAGGCGCTGCGGCTCGGTGACGACGTGCGGATCAACCCGTCGGGCGGCGCGCTCGCCGCGAACCCCGTCATGGCGGCCGGTCTCATCCGGCTCGGCGAGGCCGCCGCCCGGATCCAGCGGGGCGAGTCCGACCGGGCACTCGCACACGCGACCTCGGGCCCCTGCCTGCAACAGAACCTGGTCGCCGTCCTCGAAGGAGAGGCCCAGTGAGTACACAGCCAGCGAACAACCGAGGCGCGACGGGCAAGGAACCCGTGGCCGTCGTCGGTGTCGGCCAGACCCACCACGTCGCCGCCCGGCACGACGTGTCGATCGCGGGGCTCGTCCGTGAGGCAGCTCAACGCGCCCTGACCGACGCCGAGCTGACCTGGTCGGACATCGACGCGGTCGTCATCGGGAAGGCCCCGGACTTCTTCGAGGGCCTGATGATGCCGGAGCTCTACCTCGCCGACGCGCTCGGTGCCGTCGGCAAACCCATGATGCGTGTGCACACCGCGGGCTCGGTGGGCGGGTCCACCACACTGGTCGCCTCCAACCTGGTCGCGTCCCGGGTGCACAGAACAGTGCTCACCCTCGCCTTCGAGAAGCAGTCCGAGTCCAACGCCATGTGGGGGCTCTCACTGCCCGTGCCCTTCCAGCAGCCCCTGCTCGCAGGCGCGGGCGGCTTCTTCGCCCCGCACGTCCGGGCCTACATGCGCAGGGCGGGGGCGCCGGACACGGTCGGCTCGCTCGTCGCGTACAAGGACCGCCGCAACGCGCTGAAGAACCCGTACGCGCATCTGCACGAGAAGGACATCACCCTGGAGAAGGTCCAGGCGTCGCCCATGCTCTGGGATCCCATCCGCTACTCGGAAACCTGCCCCTCGTCGGACGGCGCCTGCGCGATGGTTCTCACCGACCGTGCTGGAGCGGCCCGTTCACCGCGGCCGCCCGCCTGGATGCACGGCGGCGCGATGCGCAGCGAGCCCACCCTGTTCGCCGGGAAGGACTTCGTGTCCCCGCAGGCCGGCAAGGACTGTGCGGCCGACGTCTACCGGCAGGCCGGGATCACGGACCCGCGCCGGGAGATCGACGCCGTCGAGATGTACGTGCCGTTCTCCTGGTACGAGCCGATGTGGCTGGAGAACCTGGGCTTCGCGGCCGAGGGCGAGGGGTGGAAGCTCACCGAGTCCGGGGCCACCGAGCTGGACGGTGACCTGCCGGTGAACCCCTCGGGCGGGGTGCTCTCGACCAATCCCATCGGTGCGTCCGGCATGATCCGGTTCGCCGAGGCCGCCCTCCAGGTGCGCGGCGCGGCCGGCGAGCACCAGGTGGACGGCGCACGCAAAGCCCTCGGACATGCCTATGGCGGCGGCTCGCAGTTCTTCTCCATGTGGCTGGTGGGTGCCGAACCGCCCACGGCCTGACCGCCGGGGAGTCGCACCGAACACCTGTGGCCTGTCCGTCGGCCGCACGGATCGCTAGGGTGTCCAGCGGACGATGAACCGGGAGGAGCACGGACGTGGCCGAGAGCACCATCCCCCAGCGGACCCTTGCGGGTTGGGACAAGCCGGACCTCGATCTCACCGACGCGGACTGGCAGTCGGGGAGCCAGGGGCGGGGCGACGTTCAGATCGCATTCGTGGACGGCTTCATCGCGATGCGTAACGCCGGCAGACCGGGCAGTCCGTCGCTGATCTTCAATCCTGGCGAGTGGCGGGCCTTCGTTCTGGGCGCACGGGAGGGCGACTTCGATCTGACCTGAGGCGCGCGGGCCCGGCCCGCGGCAGCTGCCCTGCGTGCTCCGTCCGGTCCCGCGCAGGGCGGGCAAAACGCCTCAAACACGTGCTGTGTCCGCGTAGTTACGCTGAGCTTCCGCGTGAGCGGCACTCCGCGCCGGGCTGTACCGGCCCCGGCGACGGCGGACGGTCCGGGCCACGTACCATGGCTGCATGTCCTTCCTCCGCCGCCGCAGTGCCGCCACTCCCGCGGGCCCGGACTTCGACGTCCTGGCCATGGACCCGGGTGACTGGCCCGGGAACCTCGGAGCCGGACTTCTCCCCGCGCCCGACGGAACCTGCCAGGGTGTCTTCCTGCGGTACGACCTCTTCGGCGGCCGCGGTCCCGCGATGATCATCGGTAATCTGCCGGAGGGATCACCGGCCCGCGAGGTGGGCGACGGCCAGATCCCGTTCGAGGTGGCGCAACTCCTCGCGGCCCTGGAGAACGACGAGCTCATCGAGGTGCTCGACACCGAGGACATGCCGGTGATGCAGGGCGACAACCTCCTCATCGTGCGGCGCCTGAAGCTCTCGGAGAGCAGGATCTCCTGCGTCCAGTTCGACCGCAGCGACAAGGTCCTGGTCACGATCGCCAGCTGGGACCGGCCGATCACCGACGACCTGTACGCGTTGCTGAAGCCACTGCCCGCCGAGATGTTCCAGCAGGGCTGAGGCCCGCGGTCCGGCCGCCTGCCTCTGCGGGCGGCTCTCGCACGTAAAAGTCGGGTAACACGGCTCCGTCAGAGCCTGGTCGTCATGCCTTTCGCGCTGGTCACGACCCCTGCCAGTGGTCTGGACAACTGTTTCAACAGCCGCCCTGCGCGGTGGTCTTGACGCGCCATCACGTCAGGTCGGAGAGTGCGCCCATACCGTTCGAGAGATCACCACGGCGCAACTCCCGGCAAGAAGGGCCGTCATGACGTCCAAGCAGAGGATCAGACTCGCGCTCGCACTGACCACCGCGAGCACTCTCGGCCTCGGCCTGCTCAGCCCGGCGGCGCAGGCAAGTGCGCCGGGCACGCGGCCGGAGTGTCCCCGCACCCTCGACTGCGAGTGGGCCCCTGCCGCCTATCAGCAGACCGGTGATCCCGCGGACAAGGAGACGTACGGCAACTACGACACCGCCGACCGTCCGCACACCGGGAAGATCAAGTACATCGTCCTGCACGACACCGAGGAAACCTTCGACAAGACGCTGCAGATCTTCCAGGACCCGCACAACCAGACGTCCGCGCACTACGTGGTCCGCTCCAGCGACGGTCATGTGGCCCAGATGGTCAAGGACAAGGACATCGCCTGGCAGGCGGGCAACTGGTACATCAACCAGCAGTCCATCGGGATCGAGCAGGAAGGCATCGCGAGCGAGGGCTCCAAGTGGTTCACCCCGGCGATGTACAGCTCGACGGCGAAGCTCGTGCGCTATCTCGCCGCGAAGTACGACATCCCGCTCGACCGCCAGCACATCATCGGTCATGACAACGTCCCGCCGACGAGCGCTTCCGGAACGGCAGCCATGCACTGGGACCCCGGAACCTACTGGGACTGGGACTATTTCATGAAGCTCCTCGGCAGGCCCACCGTCCCGACCGCCTCTCCTCGCAGTCAACTCGTCACCATCAGCCCGGAGTTCAAGCAGAACATCCAGGCGTTCCGGGACTGCGAGAAGAACGTCGACCTCCCCGCGCAGCCATCGAGCGCCGTGCCGCTCCACACCGAGCCGTCCACCGCGTCACCGCTCTTCTCCGACCCCGGTCTGCACACCGGCGGATCCCCCGGGACCAACTGCATCGCCGACTGGGGCAGCAAGATCAGTGCCTCGCAGCAAGCGGTGATCGCGGGACGCGCACCCGGCTGGACCGCGATCTGGTGGTACGGACAGAAGGCCTGGTTCCAGACTCCGGCGCACACCCGGACCACCACGCCGACCTCCGGATACGTGGTCGAGCCGAAGGCCGGCCGGACCGATGTGCCGGTGTACGGGGTGGCCTACCCGGAGAAGAGCGAGTATCCGGCGGACTTCACCGCCGCCCACCTGGGCACGCCCCTCCAGTACACGATCAAGAAGGGCCAGGCGTACCCCGGCGGCGGTGAGGCACCCACGGGTTACTACTACTCGCCGACGATCGACGCCTCGTACCCGTACGACCACACGTACTTCCCCGGCGCCACCAAATACGTGACCGTACAGATCGGGCACCGGGTCGGCTTCGTCAAGGCCTCCGACGTCGACATCGTGCGTACGCACTGACCCACCGGTGACGCCTGCCGCCGCGTTCACTCCCGGTGGACGCGCGACAGGGGGTGCGCCCAGTGTGTTCGGCACTGGGCGCACCCCCTGCTTGCCCTCTTCAGGGACCCGGCGTCCGGACGCCGCGGTTCAGCGGGTTCCGACAGCCGCGCGGACAGCGCGGCGGGCCAGGGCGCAGTCGTCGTGCAGCCTCCGGAGCAGCAGCCGCTGCTCCTCGCCGTGGGACAGGACGCCGGGCTGCGGCTGGTGCGCCGCGCCGGCCGGCGCGGCCTCGCGGATCGTGCGCTGGACGGCGGTCTCGTAGGTGCGGATCTCGCGGGTCAGTACCAGCATCAGATTCACCAGGAACGCGTCCCGGGCCGCGGGTCCGGCGGCCTGCGCCAGCTGGCTGATCTGGCGCCTCGCCACCGGTGCCTCGCCCAGCACGGACCACAGCGTCGCCAGGTCGTAGCCCGGCAGATACCAGCCCGCGTGCTCCCAGTCGACCAGCACCGGGCCCGCCGGTGACAGCAGGATGTTGGAGAGCAGCGCGTCACCGTGGCAGAACTGGCCCATGCCCTGCCGGCCGCCGGAGTGCGCGAGGCCGTGCAGCAGCTTCTGGAGGTCTCCCAGGTCCCGGTCGGTGAAGAGACCCAGCTCGTGGTACCTGGCGATCCGCGAGGCGTAGTCGAGGGGCTGGCCGAACAGCCCGCCGGCCGGCCGCCAGGCGTTGACCCGGGTTACCGCGCCGAGTACGGCCCGCAGATCCGCGCGGGGCGGAGTCTCCACGGGGTGGCGCTGAAGTGCCGCCGCCCGACCGGCCATCCGCTCGATCACCAGAGTGCAGTTCTCGGGATCCGCAGCGATGAGCCGCGGTACCCGGGCCGGTGGGCGGTGCCGGACGAACGTGCGGTATGTAGCTATTTCGTGGCGGAAGCTCTCCGCCCAGAGAGGGGACTGATCGATTAAGCACTTGGCAACCGCCGTCGCCCTCCCCGTCGTTCCGACGAGCAGTACGGAGCGGCTGCTCCGGCGCAGCACCTGCACCGGGTTGAACTCCGGACAGATGCGGTGCACCGAAGCGATCGCCATGCGCAGCTGCGCGCCCTGGGGGCCGGACAAGTCGATTCTCCCGCTGAGCGGTTGAGTGCCGGGCCCGGCCGCCCGCCGGACCCGGCCGGCACCGAGGGTCGCAGCGGCGTGCGAGGGGTCGAGGTATGGTCCGCCACCGGCCGGGAGGGAACGGTGCGGCCGAACTGGGGCGGACACGGAGGACGATGCTGTGTACATGGGGGAAACAGATCCCTTCGTGTGCCGACGGGTTACGTGCGCTCCCCGCCCCGGCCGCCGGTACATACCCTGGGGAGTAGGTCCGGCCGCCGGGTCGGGGTGGCGCATCACTACCTCACAACGGCCTGCGGGTGGCACACCATCTGGCGGACCCTGGCGAACCCTGGCGAATAGTCGCACGGCATCTGACACAGGGTTACTGTCAAACCAGCCGAGAACCTGGGGGCTTGACGTGACCGGAGAACCCAACACCCGCCTAGCAGACCTGTTCGGCCTGGCCGGATGGTCCAAGGGCGAACTCGCGAGACTCGTGAACCGGCAGGCGGCCGTGATGGGCCACCAGCAGCTGGCGACCGACACCTCGCGTGTGAGGCGCTGGATCGACATGGGCGAGAGCCCGCGTGACCCTGTGCCGAAGGTGCTGGCAGCCCTGTTCACCGAGCGGCTCGGCCGTGTCGTGACCATCGAGGACCTCGGGTTCGTACGACCTGGGCGCGCGGGGAAACGGCAGGCCACCGGGAACGCGGACGAGACAGCGAATCCGGACGGCCTCCCGTGGGCGCCAGAACGGACGGCAGCGGTCCTCACCGAATTCACGGGAATGGACCTCATGCTCAACCGACGCGGCTTGGTGGGCGCAGGCGCTGCGCTTGCCGCAGGCTCCGCACTCAGCAGCGCCATGCACGACTGGCTTCACACCGATCCGGCCCTGGCGTCGGACGCGCCACGCACCGATCGTCCCCTGCACGCCGAGCCCGCCGGCTTCGACCGTTACGAGGCCGCCCCCATCGGGTCGCAGGAGATCGAGGCGCTGGAGCACTCCGTCGAGATCTTCCGCGCCTGGGACGCCTCACGCGGCGGCGGACTCCAGCGCAAGGCGGTCGTGGGCCAGCTGAACGAGGTGGGAGGCATGCTCTCCTACCGCCATCCCGACTCCCTCCAGCGGCGTCTGTGGGGCGTCGCCGCCAACCTTGCCGTTCTCGCGGGCTGGATGTCCCACGACGTGGGCCTCGAACCCACGGCCCAGAAGTACTTCGTCATCGCCGCCCACGCCGCGCGCGAGGGCGGCGACCGCCCGCGCGCCGGTGAAGCTCTGTCGCGTGCCGCACGGCAGATGGTCCATCTCGGGCGTCCGGACGAGGCGCTGGATCTGATGAAGCTCGCGCATTCCGGTTCCGGCGAACAGAACCTGCCGCGCACCCGTGCGATGCTGCACACCATCGAAGCCTGGGCGCAGGCCTCACTGGGCCACGGCCAGGCCATGCGGCGCACGCTCGGCGAGGCCGAGGACCTGTTCGTCTCGGACCGCAGCGGAGAGCCGGCGCCGAGCTGGATGCAGATGTTCGACGAAGCCGACCTGCACGGGATGGAGGCCCTGGCGTACCGCACGCTCGCGGACCACGAACCGTCGGCCGCGGCGACCGCGCAGCGCCACGCGAAGCGGGCGCTCGAACTGCGGATCAACGGCCGCCAGCGGTCCAAGATCTTCGACTACATCTCGCTGGCGTCCGCCTGCTTCATCGCGGACGACCCCGAACAGGCCGACCGCTACGCCCGGCTCGCCCTGGTGTCGATGGGGGAGACCTCGTCGCACCGGACCTGGGACCGGCTCAGGGAGATGTACCGGCTCACCGGGCAGTACGCACGCCACGGGAGCATCCAGGAATTGCGGGAGGAGATCCAGCTCGCCATGCCCAAGCAGACGAAGCGCCCCAGGAACGCGCAGGCTTAGACCGACCTGCAGCGGAGGGCGGTGGTGTGAGGCTGCCGGCCGGTCGCGGAGGCGGCGAGCAGTGAAGCAGGGCAGGGACGGCGGACCGTGAGCGGTGTTACTTGCCGCCGACACGGGCGACCAGCACACAGGCGTCTTCCTGACGCTCCGTGTGGCCGCACTCCTCGATGATCGGGCGCATGCACTCCTGTGCGCTGCCTGCAGCGGCGAATCGCGGTGCCAGTGCGAGCAGTCCGTCCTCGCCCCACGCCGCCGCGGAGCCGTGGGCGGTCAGTCCGCCGGTGTGAAGTACCAGGACGTCGCCGGGCCGGAGCTGTTCCTGCGCCTGCCCGTAGGCGGTCCCGGCCATGGCGCCGAGCAGCACTCCGCTCGGCGGCGTCAGCGCGGTCCCCACGCCCTGGCGGAAGAGCACGGGCGCGGGGTGGCCTGACTGGGCCCAGGTGAGCGTCCGCGCGGCCGGGTCGTACCGGCAGCACAGTGCGCTGCCCAGGGCGGGCTGCGCGGATGCGTCGAGGAGTTCGTCGAGATGGCCCATGAGGGCTCCCGGGGCGACTCCGGCGAGGGCCATCCCGCGCAGTGCGCCCAGCAGCATCGCGACGGCGGATGTGGCGCCCACGCCGTGACCGGTCAGGTCGCCCACGGTGAGGAGTGACTGGCCGTCCGGGAGCTCCATCGCGTCATACCAGTCGCCGCCGATGCGCGAGTGAGCGGCCGACGGCAGATAGTGCGCCGCCAGGTCGAGTACCGCGGGACCGCCCTGGGGAAGCCGTACGGGACCGCGCCAGGGCGGCAGTACGGCCTCCTGTAACTCCACGGCCACCTGGCGCTCGGTCCTGGCGATCTGCTGCCGGCGCTGGAGCGAGTCCTCGCTCTCGCGCACCGTGCGCTCACTGCGCCGGAGGTCGCTGACATCGCGCAGCACGGCCCACATGGAGGCGGTGCAGCCGTCGCTGTCGAGTACCGGCTCACCCATCATGTGCAGGGTGCGCACCGTCTCGTCCGGACGCCTGATCCGGAACTCCCCGTCGATCGGTCTTCCGTCGACCAGGCAGTCGGTGACCATCGCGGTGAGCCGCGGCTGGTCGTCTGGCAGTACCACGGAGGGAAGCTCGTCCAGGGAGAGCGGGCCGCTCTCCGGCGGACGGCCGAAGATCTCGTACAGCTCCTCCGACCAGCTCACCTCGTCGGTGAGGAGATCCCAGTCGGCGCTGCCCACCCGGCCGAGCAGCGGCCCCGGGCCGGTCAGCGGGTGGGCATGGGCTCCGTGCCCGGAGGGCCCGCCGGCGGGCGATTCGGGACCGGCCGCCGGCAGCCCCTCCTTGAGCTGTCCCAGATGGGCGCCCAGGTCGTCGAGGTGGTGAAGGGCTAGATCACACAGCGCGCGCTGCCAGCGGCCCTGCACATCGTCGTCGTCCGCGACGGCGTCCCGCCGTACGGCGTCCATGTCCCCGCGCAGCAGACGGGTCCGGGCGATGAGAGCGTCGACCGTGCCCCGCTCGGGTGGCTGGGGGACGGGACGGTCCGCGAACACATGGGACGGCATGACGTACTCCGATACGGGCGCGGCGCGGCCAGAGCTGCGGGATGGACCGGTTACGACTGTTGCACAGGGAGCGAAGGCCCGTAAGGGGATTGGCAACACTCGATGCGGTGGTGCTTCTGGCATATGCCGTTGGCCGGAGGGGTGCCCCACCTCACACTGCCGATCCCGGACATCCGGAACATCTTCGCTTGGTTCACCGTTCACCTATATGTGGGCACGGAGCGGGCGAGAGTCCGGTGCCCGCACACAGACCGCCCCGGCTGGCCTCCCCCGACCAGTCGGGGCTCTTCTGTGTCCGGCCGAGCCGGAACTTTTCGGCCAGGTCGTCGGCGAATATGCCAGAGATATGGCCAGAACCCCATGGTGACAATGTGCCGTGAAAGAAGATACTCGTTCACTGGGAAGGTTGAATTCTGTTCGAATCAACCGTGATCCACCAGTGAGAGGCCCGCGACTCGCGGCCGGTTGCCGACCGGACCGTTTGCGGGGCCCTGGCCGCGAACTGCCCTGGGGGAGTGGCTGTGCACGACGAATTCCTGTGCCATGTCACCGCGTACGGAGTCTGCGGTGGACGGCGGGTCGGTGTGCCGCTCGGCACCTATCGCGCGCCCACGCTTCCGCTGGCCCTGTGGTGGCTGCGTGACCGCGCGACGTGGATCTCGGAACGGCTGGATCCCAGCCCTGCTCATGAATGCTTCCCGGTCCGGGCACTCTTCGAACTGCCGTCCGATGCCCCCGACGTACCGGGTGCGTTCCGTGCCTGGCGGGACGGCGGTCCTCAGCAGGAAAAGGCCGCCGAGGTACTGGCCGGCGGTGGTCTCATGCGATTCGCGATCAACGACGACACCACCGAGTACGAACTTCTCGCGGAATCGGTCGACGCACTCCGGATGCAGCGTGCAATTCCCTCGCCCGCCCCGGCGGCTGCCGATTCTCCACCGGAACACCGCGCCCCCCTGAGGGCAAACGCACAAGGCGGGGGGAGCGGTGAATTCGGCTCTTCGCAATTGACCGGACTTCCGTCGGGTGCCGCCCTGCTCGCCACGCTGGACAGCTCCACCGTGGTGTTCAGCTCTGCGGCAGGATGACCGCGCGGCCGTTGATCTTCCCTGCGTGCAGCCTTTCGTAGGCAAGGGGGGCGTCGTCGATCGCGTACGTCTCCACGTGGACGTCCACGGCCCCGGCGCGCGCCAGATCGAGCACCTCGGTCAGTTCCGAGCGCGAACCCCAGTAGGGCGCGGCCACCGAGACCTCGAAGGGGAGTGCGCCGAAACCGACGGGCAGCGTGCCGCCGCCGATGCCGACCAGCGCGATATCGGCTTCGATACCGGCCACCGCACCGGCCAGCGCCACCGTGGACGGGACACCCACGAAGTCGAAGACGGCCTGGGCGCCGAGCCCGCCGGTCAGCGCGCGGACCCTTGCCGCCGCACGTTCGTCGGAGAGTACGGCCTCGTGGGCACCGACCGTCTTCGCCAGCGCGAGCTTGTCCTCGGTGACGTCGAGCGCGACGACCCGCGTGGCGGACATCGCCCGCAGCAGCTGGATGGCCACATGCCCGAGACCGCCGGTACCGATGACCACCGCGGTGGAGCCGGGGGTGAGCTTCGCCAGTGAGCGCTTGATGGCGTGGTACGGGGTGAGGCCGGCGTCGGTGAGCGGCACGGCGCCGACCGGGTTCAGATCGCCGAGCGGCACCAGGTGGCGGGGGCTGTCCACGACCATGTATTCGGCCATCGCCCCGGGGGCGCCGAGACCGGGCGGGTGGATGCCGAGTTCACCGGCGCGCAGGCAGTAGTTCTCCTTGCCCTCGGCGCACTTGATGCACGTGCCGCAGCCCCACGGTCCGTAGACCGCCACGGAATCGCCCTCGGCGAGCCCGGTGACGCCGGCGCCCAGCCCGGCGACCGTCCCGGCCCCTTCGTGCCCGAGGGTGAGCGGGAGCTCGTAGGGCAGGCTCTCCGCGGGGCGGCTCATCACCGCGATGTCCGAGTGGCAGACACCCGCCGCGGTGACCTTCAGAAGGACCTGCCCCGGCCCCGGCTCGGGCTCGGGAAGGGTGACGACCTCGGGTGCGGCGCCGATCGTGCGGTACTGGACTGCTTTCATGGGTTGTGCTCCTCAGCTGGGCGGCGGGACGGTCCCCGACCCTGGCCCGCCTGGGTGATCGGTCAGCGCGCGGCGTAGCCGCCGTCGACGAGGTGGTAGCTGCCGTGGATGAA
Source organism: Streptomyces sp. NBC_00859 (assembly GCF_045161865.1). NCBI lineage: Bacteria > Bacillati > Actinomycetota > Actinomycetes > Kitasatosporales > Streptomycetaceae > Streptomyces > Streptomyces sp. NBC_00859. The sequence continues at coordinate 7,492,927 of NZ_CP108826.1, forward strand.
CGAGGCACGGTCGGAGAGCAGGAACGCGGTCAGCTCCGCCACTTCCCCGGCTGTTCCGAGGCGCCCGGCGGGGTGCAGCGAGACGAGCTGCTCGCGCGCCGGGTTGTCCGTGTCGTGCAGCAGTGGGGTGTCGATGAAGCCGGGACCGACGGCGTTGACGCGGATGTTCTGCGCGGCGTATTCGAGCGCGGCGGTCTTCGTGAGTCCGACGACACCGTGCTTGGCGGCGACATAGGCGGGTGAACCGGCGAAGCCGTTGGTGCCGAGTATGGAGGCCATGTTGACGATGGCGCCGCCGCCTGCCGCGAGAATCGCGGGCAGCTCGTACTTGAGCGAGTAGAAGACGCCGTTGAGGTTGGTGTCGATCACCCGCTGCCAGGCTGTCACTCCGTACTCACCGGTCGGCAGGCTCGGGCCGCCGATGCCCGCGTTGTTCACGGCGAGATGCAGTGCGCCGAAGGTATCGGCGGCGTGCCGCACGGCGCGTTCGACGGAGACGGGGTCCGTGACGTCCACGGTCACGGCGGAGGCTCGGGCTCCGGAGGCTTCGAGCCCGGCGGCCGCCTCGCGCGCGCCTTCCCCGTTGTAGTCGGCCACGACGACTGCGGCGCCGCCGGCGGCGAGGCGGCCGGCGACGGCCAGGCCGATGCCGGAGGCGCCACCGGTGACCAGCGCGGTGCGGCCGGCGAACTCATCTGTGGGGGTGGTGCTGCTCATGGTGTCTGTGTTCCTTTCGTGCTGTGCGCCGCAGCGGTGTCACGACTGCGGCAGTTCGCCGGTGAGAGCGGTGAACGCGGCGTGGACGATGCCGGGCAGGGCGTCCTCGCGGGAGCCGCGGACCCAGGCCGCCTGGGCGGCGACGAGTGCTCCCGCGCCCGCGCCCACCAGAACGGCCGGGCGCAGGTCGTGCTCGTCCGCGATGCCCATCCGGTCGGCCAGGATCCGGATCGAGTCCGCCTGGGCCTCCACACGGATGTGCTGGAAGGCCGCGTACAGCGTGGGCTCCCGGTCCGCGATCCGCATGAGTTCGAAGATTCGCGACCGCCGGTGCCAGGCCGGGCGCTCGTCGTCCCTCAGCCAGTCGGCCACCGCGTTGCGGTAGGCGACGAGCGGTGCCTCGCCGGCCGGGCGGGCACGCAGGGCGGCGTTGATCCGGTCGCCGTCGGCCCGTACGGAGTCCAGGACCGCGTCCTCCTTACTGGAGAAGTAGCGGCTGAACGTCCGGCGGGCGACGTCGGCGCGGTCGGCGATGTCTTCGACCGTGACGGCCTTCAGCCCGCGGTCGCACACCAGGACGCAGGCGGCTTCCGCAAGCGCTTCGCGGGTCCGGCGGGCCTTGCGGCCGCGCCGGTCCCCGGCTGTTCCCTCATCGTTCACGCATTTCACCGTACACCCAGAAATGTCCCACTGGGACATCTTGCCCAGTGGGACATTTCTGCCGCGGTCATACGGCTGTGCGGCTGTGGCTTCGGGGCCCTGGACGGTGCAGGTCAGCAGGCTCCCTTGTCCCGCCAGGCACCCCAGTCACCCGTGGTCCCCGGCTCCTCGTTCTGGGTCCACCACTGGGCCTGCCAGGTGTGTCCGTTGTGGGACACCGTGCTGCCGTTCGTGTATGTCGCTGTGCTGCTCCAGGCGGCCGCGGTGCAGGAGCCGCCCGGCGGCGTGGGAGAGGAGGAGGCCGGCGGCGTCGTCGGAGGCGTGGTGGGTGGAGTGGCCCCGGCGAATGTCACCGCGTACTTGGCGAACTCCCAGTCCGACTGCGGCACGCTGCTGCAGACTCCGGACGTGGCACCGTTGTCCGGCGGGTCGCACTGGCGGTCGCGGTTGAGTGACCAGAAGGTGAAGCGGTCCATGTGGTGGCTGGTGGCGAAGTCCAGGACGGTCTGGAAGTCCGCCTGCTTGAAGTACTCGCCGCTGTCGCTGCGGCCGTTCATTCCCGAGAAGCCCTCGTGGGCGTAGGCGGTCGCCTGGTCCCAGCCGAATGTCGACTGCAGGATCGTGTTGAAGTTGGTCAGCGCGCTCGTCTGTGCGGCGGCCCCGCTGAAGCCCCCGTCGAAGGGCATGATCGAGAAGTTGTTGGGCGTGAACCCCTGCGACTTGGCCTCGTTCAGCATCTGCTTGCCGAACCAGCCGGTGCCGTCGGCCGTGCCCGCTGTGGTCACCGAGACGTACAGGCCGGGGTTGTTCTGCTGGAGGATCTTCGCCGCGCCGATCTCATGGGCCACGGCTGCCGTGTTCTCGTACTCCGGCTCCTCCAGGTCGAAGTCGATGGCCTTCAACTGGTACTTGGTGATGACCTGTTGGTAGGCGGCGGCTGTGGACGCGGCGTCGGAGCAGGCCTGGCCGAGTTTGGTGCCGCCGTACCCGCCGATGGAGACCGAGACGTCGCCGCCCTTGGCGCGGATGCCGCTGATGACGGAGCTCACCGCGGTGTCGGACGACACTGCCGACGTGCCGCCCCATGTCGGGCTGCAGCCACCACCGTTGGGCGCCAGGATGAAGGCGAGCTGGAATGCCTTCAGGCCGGTGGCGTCCATGATGGCCCCGGCGTCGGGCGGGTTGTTGTCCGTGGGCATGAGGTACGGGGCCGCCGCGTACCAGCGGTTGCTGAGCGCGGCTTGACCGGTGGTGGCCCCGGCCGCCTGGGCGGTGGCGAATGCGGAGAGCCCGGCGGCGGCCAGCGCGGCGGTCGCCACGCCGCAGAACAGAGCACGGATGCGTTTCATCTGAGGGCCTCCAGAGTGGGGAAGTGGCCGCCAGAATCGGTGCCTGTCGAGTCCGCGTCAACGACTTGGACTAGACCATTGCCAATCCTTGGGGATTGCCCGGAGCGCGGGGCTCGGGCCCCCGGGGTCGGAACCGCGGATTCCGCGCCCCGGTCCGGGGCGCGGACCTGCGGTCAGCCGCGTGGCAGCGCTGCCGACTGCACCCGCGGGAGCAGGGTCCAGTCGTTGGAGACGACACTCGCGTGAGCTGCGGCGAGTTGGGCGACGCGGGCCTGCGCGTCGGATTCCGACGGATTCTTGTCGTCCAGGGCCGGGGACACGTTCTGGGCGTCGGTCATCACCAGCATGTAGTGATGGGTGTCGTACCAGGCGGTGTCGATCGTCCCGCCGAGGTAGGCGGCGGCGTCTCCGTCGAAGAAGACGAACCAGGGCCGGAGCGAGGTGTCCGCGTACCGTGAACGGGGGTCACCCGGCTGGGCGGAGTGCACCGCGGGAAAGATCTGCGCCTGGCCGATGTCACCCGACGCGTCCAGATCGCGGAGATGTCCGGCGTACTCGCTGTCGGTCCACAGCGAGTCGGTCGGGTTGCTCTCCTCGACGGTGCCGGGGATCGCCTCCAGCAGCACTCTGCCGGCGAGCTGCGCGCGCGTGGGCCAGTTGCCTGCCGTGGCCGCCTCGTCCAGCGTGGCGTACCGGCCGCCGCCCGGCTTGGCCAGCAGGTCCGCCGGGCGGAAGACGGCGGAGCCCAGGTGCGCAGCGATCGCCGCGTCCAACTGAGCCGGACCGAGGCCGAGATCGGACTGGAAGCCCGCTTTCATCTCCAGCTTGATCACGACCGGTGCGTGTCCGGGGTGGGCCGCGAGCCACACCCGCACGTCGTCCAGGCAGCTCTCCAGATTCTTGTTGGCGCCACCGGTGTAGAGCTGGTCGGGGGTGTCGGCGTTCACGCAGTTGTTGCTGTTTCCCAGCGGGTTGGAGTGGCTGACCTTCCACTCCTTGGTGACGAAGTCGTCCCAGACGTCCAACTCGATCATCGAGGTGCCGGTGTCCAGGGACTGGGCGAGATAAGGGAAGGCCGCAGGGTCATAGGTGTTGTGGAGGCCCGACGTCGTGGCTCCCGAGAGGGGCGGCGAACCGGCCGCGGCCGCGCTCCCCGTCCCGCCGGCCGCGGTGATGGCGAGGGCGGCAGCCGCTGCGCCGGTGAGTATCGCGCGCAGCCGGAGCGGAACGCGTCTGAACCGGTTACCTGACATGTGGCCTCCAGTGGGGGGTGACTCTCCGCCGGGATCGTCGCGGGCTCCGATGAAGCGACGGAGACATGCCGAGCAACATAGGCCGAAATTCCCCCGCGGCTAAGGGGTCTTGCACTATGAGCGTCCGATGAGGTCGCGAAGGCCGGACGGGCATAGTGCAAGGGCCCCTGAGGGAACACGTCCGGGCTGGTACGGAAATAGCTCCAGGCAGGCGACATTGACGGATCGTCAGCCGGTCGGGAGCTCTTCACCGCACCGTGAGCAGAAGCGCGCGTCGGCCTGCTGCGCGAGGCGTCCGCAGCCGGTGCAGACCAGGTTCAGCAGGCATGCGGCCTCGCCCCCCTCGTGCTCCACCGCACCCGGGGCGACGGTGAGGCCGGGGCGGCGCCGGTGCACGGTGAGATAGACGAGACCCTCCGGGCCGGCGGCCAGCGCGCGACGGGAACCGTGCGGCAGCCAGACGACCGCCCCCGGCCCCAGGTCCTGGCGCCCTTCGGCCGTTTCCAGGCCACCGCTGCCGCCGACGACGCACACGAGCACGTCGAGGTCCGGTTCCACATGCGCGTCCACCCCGGCGTCCGGCGGCAGCCGGATCACGTTCGAGTCCAGCTGCCGCGCCGGCTCGGCCAATCGCCAGAGTGCCCCGCGTTCAGCCTCGGTGGCCTCGCGGACGAGCCGTACGGTGTCGGTGACGACACCGGGGGCGGGCGTGGGGGACAACGATTCCTCCTGCTGCGGACGGACGGCTGATGCGGGGGAGATCGTACGCCCGCCCGCGCCGGCCCCGCGCAGTCAGGATCGGGTGAGTACCACCACGGGGATCTCACGGTCGGTCTTGGTCTGGTACTCGTCGTACGCGGGCCAGACGGCCGCCATCGTCCGCCACATGTCCGGCTTCTCGCCGGGCTTCGCGGTCCGTGCGTGCGCGGAGAACCGGTCGCCCTTCACCTGTACCTGCACCTGGGGATCCGCCTGAAGGTTCAGATACCAGGCCGGCGGCTCGTCGGAGCCGCCCTTGGAGGCGACCACGAGCAGGTCGTCGCCGTACGGCTGGTAGATCAGCGGCGTGCTGCGCTGCTCACCGCTCTTGCGGCCGGTGGTGGTGAGGATCAGGGTCGTCGTGCCCTGCCACTCGTGTCCCTCGGCTCCATCGGTCGCGACGTAACGCTCGACGTGCTCCTTGCCGAACAGCATCTCTGGCCCCATCTGTTGTCGGAATCCGCCGGTACCCCGTGGCTCACAACCTACGCCCGAGTGCGGGCGATTCAGCCGCCGGCTCCCAGGCGGGCGGGCGCGCCGGCCGGTGTGTCCAGCTGGTGTGCCGTGTCCTTGTGCAGCAGTCCGATCAGCCGGTCCGCCTCGGCGCGCGTCAGATGGAGGAGCATCGCGTCCTCGGGATGCGCGGGGCCGGGCGGGGCGACGACCAGCCGCGCGGTGCTCGCACCGGCCGAGTCGGTGGTGAAGGACGGGGGGAAGGCCTGGCGCCAGTTGACAAGCGCGTCCCTGAGCCGTCCGTGCGGAGAGCTGAGATCGCGTGCGACCCAGCCTGTCGTCACCTGAGCGAGATGATCCAGTTTCTGAGAATTCGTCACTGCTCCATACTCGCCGGACGGCTCGCGGCGCGCTCGCTGGAGACGCGCGGAGGGTGATGGACCACCCGCGCCGGCGGGGGAGGCCCCGGCCGGCGCCGGTCCGGCCGGGGCGAGACCCGGTCAGCGCTCCGGTGGCCGCCCCGCCGCCGGAATCTCCTCCGCGGGTACGACCGGCCCCGGCGGGGTCCCGTCCCCGAACGGGTGGCCGCCCAGCTCCTCCCGGTGGTGCGGGGTGAGCCAGCCGCTCAGGTCCGGACCGAGCGGCACGATGCCGGTCGGGTTGATGCCGGCGTGCACCCCGTAGTAGTGCCGCTTGATGTGGTCGAAATCGACCGTGTCGCCGAAGCCCGGCGTCTGGTACAGGTCCCTGGCGTACGCCCAGAGCACCGGGTCCTCGGTCAGCTTCGCCCGGTTGCACTTGAAGTGGCCGTGGTAGACGGCATCGAACCGCACAAGCGTGGTGAAGAGCCGGATGTCCGCCTCGGTGACCGTGTCCCCCACCAGGTAGCGCCGCCCTGCCAGCCGCTCGGAGACCAGGTCCAGGCGCCGGAACACATCGCGGTACGCGTCCTCGTACTCGCCCTGTTCCGAAGCGAATCCCGCCCGGTAGACGCCGTTGTTGACGTCCCGGTAGATCCCCTCCATGACGTCGTCGATCTCGTCGCGCAGTCGCTCCGGGTACAGATCGGGCGCGCCCGGCCTGTGCAGCGCGGACCACTGCGTGGCGAGATCCAGGGTGATCCGCTGGAAGTCGTTGGTGACCAGCTGACCGCTCGGTACGTCCACGACTGCGGGCACGCTCACGCCGCCCGGATAGCCCGTCTCCCGTGCCTCGTAGGCCTCGCTGAGGTAGCGGATGCCGAGGACCGGGTCCTGGCCATCGGGGTCGAGGGTGAAGCGCCAGCTGCGGTCGTCCTGGATCGGGTCGGTGACGCCCAGCGAGAGCGCGTCCTCAAGGCCGAGCAGCCGCCGTGAGACCAGCGCGCGGCTCGCCCACGGGCAGGCCCGGCTGACCACCAGCCGGTACCGGCCGGCCTCGACGGGCCAGCCGTCGCGCCCGTCGACGGTGATCCGGTCGGCGAAGTGGCTCGTCGACCGCTTGAACGGTTTCCTGCCGTATCCGGCGTTGCCGCCGTCGCCTTTCTCGCCGCTGTCGCTGGGGTGGTTCATCACCGTGATCCTTCCCGTTGGCCGGTGCCCGGTGTGCCGTCCGTACTCCGCCGGACCGCCCGCGCGTACATCCGTCCCGCGGGGTCCGGTGGATCCACGGACCCCGCGGCCCCTCCAGGCTGACACCGTTCCCCTCCACCGCGCAGCCGAAGACGGTCCCCGGGCGTCCACGTGGCACCCGCCCGCTTCAGGAAGCAGTGGGCAGCGTTGCCCCCACCGGCTCCCTGCGGACGACGTCGACCAGCGACAGATCCGTGATTTTGAGGCTGGGTGACACCGCGAGCGTCAGGGTCGACACACTCATGAACGGGTTGAGGTGGTCCCAGCCCCACTCGGTCAGCGCGGTCCGCACCGCACCCGACTGCGCGGCGATCTCCTCCGCCGGAGCCGGGGACATCACCCCCGCGACCGGCAGCGGCATCCGGGCCGCCACCGTGTCGCCGTGCACCACGGCCACCCCGCCGCCGTCGGCGAGCACCGCTGCAGCGGCTGTCGCCATCGCGGCCCGCGATGTCCCGACGGTCACCAGGTTGTGGCTGTCATGGGCGTACGTCGTCGCGACCGCGCCCGCGCCGAGGTCACGGCCGAGCAGCGGGGCGAAGACCGTGCCCGCGCGGCCGTAGCGGTTGCGCACCCTGACCAGGGTCACCCGGCCCTCCCACTGCACCTCACCGTCGCGGACCGGCAGTTCGGCGTCAGCGGCCTCGGTGTACGTGTCGCGCGCGTTGACCCGCATCGCCCGGAAACGGTGCACGCCGTCGGGCAGTGAAATCCGCCAGCGGAAGCCGTCCGGGGTCTGCGGCTCGACGTCGAGGGTGCCCGACAGCGCACCGGCGACCGGTTCCGTCTCGTACGCCGGTTTCCCGTCCCGAGCCACGGTCCGGCCGCCCGCGATGACCAGCGCCGGATCGAAAGCGGCCAGCTCGCCGCGGAGCAGGACCAGGTCGGCCCGCTTGCCCGGAGCGACGACCCCGCGGTCGTACAGCCGCAGCCGCTGCGCCGGGTTCCAGGTCAGGGCGCGCAGTACGTCGACGGCGGGCAGCCCGGCCCGTACCGCGACGCGCGCGATGTGGTCGAGGTGGCCGGTGGAGAGGATGTGGTCGGCGGCCAGGTCGTCGGTGACCAGACACAGCGGCGGCAGCTGCGGGAGTGCCAGGAGCGCTTCGACGACCTCCGGGAGCAGGCACTTCTCCTGGAGCATCATCAGCATGCCCATCCTGACCTTCTCCAGGACGACCTCGGTGCGGTTCTTGGTGTGGTCGGAGTCGACGCCGGTGGCCATGTAGGCGCTGAGTTCCGCGCCACTGAGGTTCGGGCAGTGCCCGTCGAGGATGACCCCGCGCTCGCGGGCCGCACCCACGATGCCCCGCATCCGGGGCTCGTCGGCCACGACCGCCCGGTAGTCCATGACCTCACCCAGCGCGATGACGCCCGGCCACTGCAGCATCGCGTCGATGTCGTCGGCGGACAGGCTGGCGCCGGCGTGCTCGAGGCCTTCGAGCGCGGGTACACAGGACGGCACGCCCCACAGCTGGGTCTGCGGTGTCCCCCGCCCGGCCTCGGTCATCCAGCGCATCGCCTCGGCGCCCGCGACATTGACGATCTCGTGCGGGTCGGCCAGCACCGTCGTCGTCCCGCGTGCGAGCGTCAGCCCGGCGAAGGTCTGCGGGGTGAGGAACGAGCTCTCGATGTGCATGTGCGCGTCGACGAAGCCGGGCACGACGAGCATGCCGGTGGCGTCCACATGCTCCAGCGCATCGCCGGGTGCCCCGGGAGGCAGTACACCGGTGATGCGGTCGCCGCGCAGCAGGACGTCCGCCGCGAACTCCTCACCCGTGAAAGTGGACACCACCCTGCCGCCGCTGATGCGGACGTCGTGGGGTTCCGGCAGTTGCTGCTGGTCAGTGGTCATGCGGTAGGTGCTCCTCAGCGAGCCGTCGTAGTCCCGGGCGGCCGTCCCCGAACCGGTCGGGGCGGCGGGGTCAGGGGACGAGTGTGTAGAAGTAGTAGCCGAGCGGGATCATCACGATCCACAGTCCGGCCGGGATCTCACGGAACCGGCCCGCTGCGGCCTTCACCAGGACGTGGGCGGCGAGTCCGACCGCGATTCCGGTGCCGAAGTTGCCGAAGAAGATGGTTGTGGCGACGACCAGTGCGGCCGGGACGGCATCGGTCGGATCCCGGAAGTCGACGTTGCGCAGTGCGCCGAGCATGCTCAGGCCGATGTACATCAGCACCGGGGCGGTGGCGGCGGAAGGGATCAGTGTGGCGAACGGCGTGACGAGCAGCAGCGCCGCGAAGCCGAGTGCCGCGTACACCGACGTGAGGCCCGTACGGCCGCCGCTGTCCGCGCCCGCCGAGGACTCCAGATACGCGGTCATGCTGGGCGCGCCGAGCCCTGCGCCACCGATCACGGCGCCCGAGTCGACGTAGAACGGCCGGCGGATGCCCGGCACGTTGCCGTCCTTGTCGGTGAGGCCGGCCCGGCCTGCCACGGCCAGCAGCGTGCCCGTCATGGAGAAGAACTCCGAGACGAAGAACGCGAAGATGTACGGGAAGTACGCGGGTTTGAGCGCGCCCAGGATGTCGACATGGAACAGGACGGCACCCGGGCTGTCGGGCGCGCCGAAGAAGTGACCGGGAAGTTCGGTCACCCCGCACGGGATACCCGCCAGGGTCACCACGGCGATGGTGATCAGGAACGCGCCGGGCACCTTCCGGGTCACCAGAGCCGTGAGAAGCACCAGGCCGCCGAGTGCGAGCAGCGCTCCCGGCTGCGAGAGGTCGCCGATGCTCAGTGAGTTGCCCGCGGTCTTCGCGACCACCAGGCCACTGTCGCGGAATCCGAGCAGTGCGATGAAGAGCCCGAGGCCGCCGCTGATCGCGTACTTGAGATTGAGCGGCATCAGCCGGGTGATCAGGTCGCGGATGCCCAGAGCGGTGAGCACCAGGAAGGCGACACCCGACCAGAAGACCATGCCCAGTGCGGAGTCCCACGGGACGCCGTCCTGGCCCACGATGGTGACGGCGAGCAGTGCCACCCCGCCGAGGCCGGGAGCGAGGACGAACGGAAGATTCGCGAACAGCCCCATCGCGAGCGTGGCGAGCACGATCGCGATGATCACAGCGGTGGTGACCGGGCCGATCGGGAGTCCGGCCTTCGCCAGCTGGCCGGGCACGACGACCGCCGCATAGGCGGCGGCGACGAACATGGACAGGCCCGCGACGGCCTCGGTGCGCGGCGTGCTGCCGCGCTCGCGGATGCGGAACCTCCGTTCCAGCAGCGAGGGGCGCGGCCCTGGGGCCGGGTCTGGCGCGTCCTTCACGTCGGACGCGTCGGGGTGGGGCATGAGTACCTCGGCAGGATGAGGGGGCGAGGCCGGGCGGTATCCGGATCCCTTGCGCGTGTCCGGCGGGAGGCTGCGGGTGCGGCACCGCCGGGATTTCTGCAACCGGTCTCTGTAACCGGTTGCAGAGACCGGTTGCGGATAGGATGACACGACCCGGCCGCCACGTGAACCCCGCGATCGGTCACACTGCGGTCACACGGTCCGCCCGGAGGCGTGCGAGCGGAGCGGCCCGGGACATGGCGGACGGGAGGGGATCCGACGATGGCGACGCTGGCAGACGTGGCCCGTGAGGCGGGCGTGTCCAAGGCCACGGCCTCCCGAGCGCTGATGCGCCCGGAGATGGTCGCCGACGCCACCCTGCAGCGGGTGCGTGAGGCCGCCGGGCGTCTCGGATTCCACCCGAATCCCGCCGCCCGCGCTCTGACCACCGGGCGTACCGGCATGATCGGACTGATTGTGCCGACCCTGGCCAACCCCTTCTTCGCACCACTGGTCCTGGGCGCCCAGCAGGCGGCAGAAGAGACCGACAGCCATCTCCTGCTCACCGTCTCCGAGTACAGCGCCGAGCGGGAGGCGGCGCTCGCGGACCGGATCTCCGGACAGGTCGACGGCCTGATCATGGTCGCGCCGGTGGGCCCGGACGCGGCGCTGCGCCTGAGCGCCCGTCGGCGACCCGTCGTCCTGGTCGACCGCCGCTCCGGCAGACTGCCCGCCGTCGTCCTCGACACCGCGTCCGGGACGTCGGCCCTGGTCCGGCACCTGCTCGGCCTCGGGCACCGCGATATCGCGTACGTATCAGGTCCTGCCGGTTCCTGGGCCGACGGGCGGCGCCGTGAGGCCATGGCGGAGCAGGCCGCGGACGCAGGGGCAAGGCTGCGGGTGCTCGGGCCGCTGCCGCCCACCTTCGACGCGGGTATCCGGGCCGCGGCGGCGTTGCCGGCCGGGACCACCGCGGTGATCGCGTACAACAGCTATCTGGTGCTCGGCCTGCTGCACGGGCTGAAGGCCGCGGGCATCCGCGTCCCCGAGGACATGAGCCTGGCCGCGGCCGACGACCTGACGGCGCTCGGAGCGACGTCCCCGGCCGTGACCGCGCTCGGTGTCCCGGTCGAGGAGGCGGGAGCACTTGCGGTGACCCGGCTGCTGGAGGTCTGCGCGGGCAGCCGCAGGACCGTCGTCACCGAGCTGCCTACGGTGCTTCACCGCCGGGCCTCGACGGCCGCGCCGGGGGGCACTCAGCCGTGCTGATCACGTCCCGGCGGTGGACGTTCCGGCCGTGCGCATCCGTCCGAAGGCGTAGACGCACCCGGCCAGTGCCAGGTCGGACAGCAGCATGAAACCGATCGAATAGGTGCCCTTGGCGCTGTAGATCGCGCCCATGACCAGCGGCGGAACGAACCCGCCCAGGCCGCCCATCGCCCCGACGATCCCGGTCACACTGCCCACTTGGGGCTGTGGGGTGACCTGGGAGACCAGCGCGAACACGCTCCCGCTCGCGGTGCCCAGGCCCGCCGCCATAGCCAGGAAGCAGATGGTCCCGGTGGGGTTCAGCGGCGGGTCGAAGGCCTGGATGATGGCCATCAGCGCGACGAGCGCGAGGGCGCCCGCCGTGACGACGGCGGGGTGGATCCGGTCGGCGAGACGCCCGCCGACGGGCCGGAAGATGACGGTGACGAGCGCGAACCCCGCGGCCTTGGTGCCCGCGTCGGTCGGTGACAGGTGGTACCAGGTCTTCAGGTACGTGGGCAGATAGACCCCGAACGCCACGATCCCGCCGAACCCGATCGCGTACAGCGCGGACAGCTCCCAGGTCACCCGCAGCCGTCCGGCTCCGCCGAGCCGGGTGGCGAGCGGGGTGGTGGGAATCTGCCGGTCCGGGTGGTCGGTGATCAGCAGCGCCCCCAGCACGGCGAATGCGGCCAGCGCGACGGCGACCACGATGAACGGCAGGTTGGCGCCGTGCTCTGCGATCCGGGTGGTGAAGTAGCCGGAGATGGCGACCCCGCCCATGCCCATCCCGAAGATGCCGAGTGCGAGCCCCCGGTTCGCGGGCGGGAACCAGGAGTTGACCAGTGGGATACCGATCGCGAAGGTCGTGCCGCCCAGCCCCAGCAGGAAGCCCACGGCCAGCATCGCGCCGTAGGAGTTCTTCGCCGGGATCAGCAGCAGCACCGGCACGATGGTGAGCGCGGTGACCAGGGGGAACATCAGCTTCGCGCCGTACCGGTCGGTGAGTGCCCCGACGGGGATCCGGCCCAGCGACCCGACGATCACGGGCACGGCGACGAGGAGCGACTGCTGGAAGTTGCTGAGCCCGAGCCGGTCCTTGAAATCGCTCCCCAGCGGCGCGATGAGGGCCCACGCCCAGAAGGTCAGCGTGAAGCCGATCGTGGCCATCACCAGGTTCCGGTACGCGGACGCGGTGGGCGCCGTGGGTACGCGCGGTGACGCGGGGGGTGCGGTTGCGGTGCCCATGTTCCTCCGGCTTCCTCTGTGCGGCCTTCCTCCGAGGCTCGGCCGGGCCTCGGAGCGCCGCCACTCGGCACACCCGAATGGTCCATGTCGCAGGGTCCTGTCCGCCGAGCCATAGTCCCGAGCGGTGGCGATCCCCGAGGACGGCCCGGGGACGTCCGCCGCACGGGGGGCCGTGGCACGACTGCGCGGCGGATGTCCGGGGCGCGGAGCGCAGCCGCCTCCGTCGGTAGCTGAGCGGGCCGGTCGGCCGCCTCCACCGCGTGACGGGTCCCGGATTCGGCTACCCCGCCGAGTCCTTCGGGCCGATGCCTCCACCTGGCGGCAGGCCTTCACGCGATGGTTCGGACGCTGCTCGCCGCCCCAGAGCGGTACGGAGCCCGGCTGCTCCCGTACCGAGATCGCCGGGTGATCGCCGCCGCGTCCGGCGTGCTGGACGACGTCTCACGGCCCGCGCTGGTGCACTTCAACCTGTGGCAGGGGAATCTGCTGCTTGCCGGAGCCGACGGGGAGCGGTGCGTCAGCGGGGTCGTCGACGGCGAGCGGATGTTCTGGGGCGACCCGGTCGCCGACTTCGCGGGTGGTCCCGGAGCTCGTCCTCGCCCTGGACGAGCCGGAGCCGGGCCCGTACGGGACGGCATGACGGGGCAGCGTCCGGCTGGGCCGACCGGGGGAGAGGGGCCCGCACCGGAATAGGCTCCCGTCCGGAGGCGGTTGGAGTACCCATGACCTCCGACGAACACGCGCGTTTCGGCAGCATCGGCATCTGGAGCGCAGCCCTGCACCCCGCGGATCCCGGCGACCGCGGTGAAGTGTCCGACGCCGTGGCCGAGCTGGACGAGCTCGGCTACGGCACGATCTGGATCGGCGGCAGCCCGTCGATGGAAGAGGTGGTGCCGGTCGTCGACGCGACGCGGCGCATCACCGTCGCGACCGGAATCCTCAGCATCTGGCAGCACACCGCCGCCGAGGTCGCCGAGCAGGTCGCGGGGGTCGAGAAGCGTCATCCCGGACGGTTCGTGCTGGGCCTCGGAGTCAGCCACGACGCGCTCACCCCGCAGTACGCCCGTCCGTACTCGAAGATGGTCGACTACCTGGACGCACTGGACACCGCGCCCGCCCCGGTCCCGGCCTCGCGGCGGGTCCTGGCCGCGCTCGGCCCGAAGATGCTGAAGCTGTCGGCCGGACGCTCCCTCGGCGCCCACCCGTACCTGGTCACCGCCGAGCACACGGCGCAGGCCCGGACGGCCCTCGGCCCCGACGCGCTGCTCGCTCCGGAGCTGAAGGTCGTACTCGACACCGACATCGAACGCGCGCGGACCGTCGCGCGGGAGACGCTCTCGATGTACCTGCAACTTCCCAACTACACCGAGAACCTGCTGCGCCTCGGATTCACCGAGGCGGACGTGACCGCCGGTGGCAGTGACCGGCTGCTCGACGCGCTGTTCGCCCTCGGTGACCTGGACACGGCGCGGGCCAGGGTGGACGCGTACCGGGCAGCGGGTGCGGACCATGTCGCGCTCCAGGTGCTTTCGGGGGACCGGCACAGCGTTCTGCCGCGTGCGGAATGGCGCGAGCTGGCATCGGCCTTCGCCCTGACCTGACCTGACCTGACCTGACCTGACCTGACCTGACCTGATGTGACCGGCTGACCTGACGCCAATCGCTCGCCCGCCGGTCCGCCTCGTGCCGGCCGGGATGTTCCTGCCATGTTCGACGGCAATGCCCGACGGCCCCGCGGCCCGGTCCGCGGGGCCGTCGTCGTTCGGTGGAACTCGTCTTCGGCGTGGGTCTATTGACGTCTCTGTCCGTCCGCTCCTAAGGTCTCGAACCATTCGACACCTGACGTCTGATGTCATGCGTCAGGTGTTCTGTCGGCCCGCACCAAGGAGCGTTCGAGCAGATGGCATTGATGTGGAGAGCGCCGGCCCGCCTGCGGCGTAAGGGGTCCTTGGACTATGCCCGTCCGGGTCGCGCGGGCCGGCGTCGTGCAAGGGCCCCTATGGCCATTGTTCTGCTGGGGGCGGTCGTGGTCGCCGCCGCCTCCCTGGTGACGACGGGTCCGGCTGTCGCCGTGGGCAGTGCTCAGTCGGCGGTGGTCAGCCAGGACTGCACGAGCAGCCGGGTGCGCGTGTCACTGCTCAACCCCACCGCGGCGGCTACCACCTTCACGGTCACGTGGCCGGGGACCGGCACGTGGACCCGGACGGTGTCGGCAGGCGACCGCAGCGATCTGTCCTTCTCCCGGCCCAGCGGTACGGCCTACTCGTTCCGCGCCACGACGCCCCAGGGGCTGGACAGGACCGCGTCGGGCACTCTGGACTGCAGCACGTCCATGGCAGCGCAGGTGAGCAGCGAGTGCCCGCCTGGCGCGGACGGCTCGCGGCCCGCGGCCCACGGGCTGGGGCTCACCCTCGTCAACCGGTCCGACGCCGCGAGGACCTTCACCGTGGCGTGGCCTGGCAGGTCCGGGTCTCCCTGGACCCGGACCGTCGCGGCCCATGGTTCGGACGACACGATCCACTGGACGGTGGCCGACGGGACCCCGTACCGCATCCGTACGACAGCCACCGGCTTCGGCCGTACCGAGAGCGGGACAGCGAGCTGCGGACTGGCCGCGGGCACGCCCGGCATGAACACCCGGACGCTCTTCGAGGCGCACACCGCCACGAGCGCCGGCACCCCGATCGCCGGCCTGAACCGCGCCAGGACCGGCGGCAGCGGATACGAGACCTACACCGGGGCCGCGGCTTCGGTCCGCATTCCTTCGATGGCCGTCACCAACGACGGCACGGTGATCGCCATGGCCGACGCCCGTGTCGACAGCTCGGCCGACCTGGGCGGCCGGAGCAACAACATTCAGGTCGCCATGCGCCGCAGCACCGACGGGGCAGCCACCTGGACCGGGGCGTCAACTGTCGTGCACGCGGCCACCACCAGCGAGGGGTACGGCGACAGCAGCCTTCTGGTGGACCGTTCGGCCGGCCGGGCCGGGAAGGTCTTCGCGTTCGTCAACTACTCGCCCGCGCCCGGTATCAGCTACGCGGGCTCGTCGGCGGGCTCCAACTCCGCGACCGACAGCACCGCCATGCACATCCGGGTCATCTCCTCCACCGACGACGGTGCCACCTGGAGCAGGCCGGTGGATCTCAACCCGCAGGTGAAGAACGTCAAGTGGGCCGGAATGTTCGCCTCGTCGGGCCATGGCATCCAGCTCTCCGACGGCCGGCTGGTCCAGCCGATCGTCTACAAGGAGGACGGCACCGATCACGCGGGCAACATCTACTCCGACGACCACGGAGCCACTTGGCACGCGGGTGCCTCGGCGGCGACAGGCGTCAACGAGAACAAGGCCGTTCAGCGGGACAGCGGACAGGTGGTGCAGAACCTGCGGTCCGACAGCGGGGGCAACCGGTGGTACGCCACGGCCGCGGACGCCGCCACCGGTCAGAACGTCGCCGGCGCCTACGGCCCGGCCTGGAACTCCGGCCTGATCGACCCAGGTTGCAACGCCGACGAGATCTCCTACCTCAGGCCCACGGATGTCTCCGCCGACGGCTATCCCACGCTGACGCCCGTCATGGCGCAGAGCAACAACGCGTCGTCGGCCGGGCGCAGCGAGCTGACCGTACGCGTGAGCGAGGACGACGGCGTGACCTGGCCCCACCAGGTTCTCATCAAGCCGGGCGCGGCCGGGTATTCGACGACGGCGATCCTCGGCGACGGGGTGGTCGGCGATCTGTACGAGATCGGTGCCACGGGCGGCGTCGTCCTCAGCAGCTTCACCCTTGACTGGGCCCGGCAGTCCTGACCCGGCGGCCGTGACGGCAGGGCGGACGCCCCCGCCCCTCCCCGGGCGAGGAGCGGGGGCGGAGCGTCCGGAGGAGCGGTCAGCCGGTGGCAGGGCCTGCTGCCCTGGCCTCCTCCACGCGCCGCCGGACCGGGGCGTAGTGCTCGGCGATGGCACGGGTGAACGCGTCGACATCGCCGGCGCGCGCCGCATCGACGATCCTGCGGTGGTTGTCCACGGTCTCGGCCTCGTCCTTGCTCGTGAAGTCACCGAGGTGCGGCACGACGATCGTGTACACGTCCCAGAACGCGAGCGACAGCTGTCCGATCAGCTCGTTGCCGAGCGGCTCGACCAGTACGCCGTGGAAGGACCGGTCGGCCTCGACGAATCCGGTGCCGTCGCCGTTTCCCGAGCGCTCCATGTCGTCCACGATGCGATTGAGCGTGCGGAGGTGGTCGCTGTCCAGCGAAGTGAGGATGCGCTCGGCCATTCCCCGTTCGAACAGCTCGCGTACGTCCACCAGGTCCGACATGACCTTGAAGTCGTCGTCACGGCTGAGCAGTCCGCGGAAGGTGAGCCCCTCCACCAGTGCGGAGAGGGTGAGCCTGCCGACGTAGGTGCCGTGGCCGTGCCGTACCTCGACGATGTCCAGCGCGTCGAGGGTCTTGACCGCTTCGCGCACGCTGGAGCGGCTCGCGCCGAGAGTGGCGCTCAGCTCGCTCTCGGTGGGCAGCGGATCTCCCGGACGAAGGCTGTTCTCCAGGATGTACCGCTTGATGCCCTCGCTGACCTCCTGTCTCAGCAGGGACCGTCCTTGACGTCCCTCCGCGACCTGTCGGCTCTCCACCCCTTGACCCCTCTCCTCGGCCCGGCTACGGTCCAAGGCTATCAGCCATCAGACATCAGACATCAGCTCTCTCCGTCGTGGGCTGTCTGCCCGGCGGCTGGTGGGTCATGCTCGGCCCCGACACCGCTCCCACGTCTAACGACGGCCGGGGGCGGGCAGGATGATGGCCCTATGAGTGATCACGACGAGACCGCGGGCAGCCGGAACGCTTTCGACGAGGAGGCGCGACAGGTACTCGCGACGGGCGCACGCGAGGAGAAGCTGCGCCGCCGCTACCCGATCGAATCGACGTCATTCGAGCGCACCCGCATGGCGCCCTACACCGCGTACGCCGCCATGGTCCTCGAAGGCGCCGGATGGCGCCAGATGTTCCCGGCCCAGCCGAGCGAGGACGAGGCCCGGCTCGATCTGGCCGCGGTGCTGCGCGGTACCACCGAGCATCCGCACGTGGCGGCGGTCCGCTACGCGCAGGCCGCCGATGCCGTCGAGAACGGTGCGGACCAGGTCATCCTGGGTGAGAGCGTCTACCGCGTCGTGCGCGTGGAGCAGACCATCGTCATGACGGAGTACGGGCCCGAACCGCCCCAGGGTGCGGACTGCCCCTTCCCCGAGGAGTTCGACGACCGGGAGTCCGAACACTGACTGACGCGTCCGCAGCGGGTGACGACGGGGCCGCCGGTCACGCCTGCCCGGCGAGAGTGTTCCAGAACATCAGCTCGTAGCTCTGCAGCAGCCGCCCGTGACGCCGGGCGGCTGTCAGGTCGAGGCCGCCGTCGAGCCCGGCCTGAACTGCGGCGGTGCCCTGCGCCTCGAGAACGGGGGCGGGTTCGGCGAAGAAGTCGAAGAACCCGCACGCCGCGTCGTCGAAGCCGTAGTGGGTGCGCAGCCCCTCCGCGATGGTGGCGCAGTAACCACCCCAGGCCGCGAAGTTGACGATCAGTGCCAGGGCGGCCTCCGCGGGTGCGGCGGTGAGGGCGAGCCTGGCCACGTACGAGGGGTAGGCCTGGCAGCCGGCGGTCGGCTCGTACGCGGCGGCGTCGGCCCTGTCGAGCCCGCACCCGGTGATGAGCGCCTCCAGCCGCTCGGCCGCGGTGTCCTCCCCGCGCGCGAGGGCGGCGAAGAATACGGCACAGGCGTCATCCCCGCGCGCGGCCGAACGACCGGCCAGATGAGTGAAGGCGCTGCGGTCGCTCGCGATGACGTGCTGCTGCTCCAGGGCGAGCGCCGCCACCGCGCCGCGGTCCGCCGCACCCGACGCGAGGAGTGGAACGAGCCCGTTTTCCGCTGCCCCCGGCGCGAGCTCGGCTGTGGTGGTCCTGAGTACGTCGTGCGCCGTACGGTCCATTCCGTCTGCCTCCGAATGCGTGAGCGGCACCTGTCCGGAAAGCCTGCAGCACCTGTCGTGCACACCTCGCGCGGCGGTGCCATACTCGGACATGTTCACTCGAACGGCTGTCCCTGTCCGAAAGGACGACGCGCCATGACCTGGGCTTCGTGGACGACCGGCGGAATCTTCGCGGGACCGGGCGGAGTCCGTACGGAAGAGGTCGGTGTGCTGACCGGCGACCTGACGGTACACACGACGTGGTGGGAGGATCAGGTGTCCTTCGCCGTGCAGTACAGCGGCGCGTCGGACTGGTTCACGCTGGTCGGCAGTCCGGTGCCGTGCGGCTCGGAGAAGGCCAGCCGGGAACTTCACCAGATCGTCGTCGAGGCGGTCCGTTCCGGTGGCGGTGCCACGGCGCAGACGGTCCAGTACCGGGCGGGGCCCTGGGCTCAGCAGTAGGGAATCCGGACCGCACGCGCGGGGCCGGCGGCCGTCAGTCCAGGGAGTGCGCCGTATCCGCCGTATCCGTCCTGCCCGCAGACTGGGCCGCGGCGGACGGCGCGGGGGCCTCCGCCCCGCGGCGGAGCCGCCGTGCGAGAGGTTCCGTCCACCGCGCGGTCAGGGGTCCCAGGACGACCAGGATGAGGACGTACGCCGTCGCGAACGGGCCGATGCGCGGCTCGGCGCCGACCGCGAGACCCGCGATCACGATCGAGAACTCACCGCGCGCCACGAGCGTGCCACCGGCCCGCCAGCGTCCCGCGGACCTGATCCCGGCACGCCGGGCCGCGTACCAGCCCGTGACGATCTTGGTGAGAGCCGTCACGATCGCGAGGAGCAGCGCGGGGAGCAGGACGGGCGGAATGTCGGCGGGATCGGTGCTCAGTCCGAAGAAGACGAAGAAGACGGCGGCGAAGAGATCCCGCAGCGGAGTCAGCAGGTGGTGCGCGCCTTCGGCGACCTCACCGGACAGTGCGATACCGACCAGGAACGCGCCTACGGCAGCGGACACCTGGAGCTGCTGCGCGATCCCCGCGACGAACAGGGTCAGCCCGAGAACCACGAGGAGCAGCATCTCGGGGTTGTCGGACGAGACAGCCCGGCTGATGAGCCGGCCGTGGCGCAGCGCCACGTAGAGGACGGCGCCGACCGTGCCGAGGGAGATCAGCAGGGTGAGACTGCCTCCGGCCAGACTCAGTCCGGCGAGCAGCGCGGTGAGCAGGGGCAGATAGACCGCCATCGCCAGGTCCTCGATGACCAGGACACCGAGGACGACCGGTGTCTCCCGGTTGCCGAGGCGGCCGAGATCCCCGAGTACCTTGGCGATCACTCCCGATGAAGAGATCCAGGTGACGCCGGCCAGCGCGACGGCGGCGACCGGGCCCCAGCCGAGGAGCAGCGCGGCGACGGCTCCCGGAGTCGCGTTGAGTACGAAGTCGACGATTCCGGACGGGTACTGCGTCTTGAGATTCGTGACGAGTTCTGACGCGCTGTACTCGAGTCCCAGCAGGAGCAGCAGCAGGATGACGCCGATCTCGGCGCCGGTGGCGGTGAACTCCTCGCTGGCGTCCAGCGGAACCAGACCGCCGTGGCCGAAGGCGAGTCCGGCCAGCAGATAGAGCGGGATGGGGGAGAAACCGATGCGGCCGGCGAAGCGGCCGAGGAGCCCCAGGGCGAGGATGACCGCCCCGAGTTCGATGAGCAGCGCGGACATGTCGTGCACGGGCGTTTATCCTCCGGTGATCAGTTCCGCCACGGCGTCCACGCCTTCGCGGGTGCCGACGACCACGAGGATGTCGCCGCCGGCGAAGCGGAAGTCCGGGGTGGGTGAGGGGAAGGCCGCGGTGCGGCGCAGTACGGCGACGATGGAGGCCCCGGTCCGGGTGCGAGCCTGTGTGGCGCCGAGGAGGCGCCCCGCGTACGGCGACCTCTTGGTGATCGCGATGCGCTCGCTCACCAGGTCGATCTCCAGGTGCTCGTGCAGCTGCGCCACCGGGGCCGGTGTGAGAAGCCGGGACAGTGCGGCAGCCTCGTGCGGGGCCAGTGGTGTCGCGTTGCGGCAGTTGTCGTCGTCCTCGGCGTCGTGAAGAGCGAGGATGCGCCGGCCGTCCTGGTGTGCGACGACCGAAAGGTGCTGTCCTGCTTCGGTGTTGAGGTCGTACCGGGTGCCGACCCCGGGCAGGCCGGTCTTCCGGATGTGGGCGGCGGGTTCCAAAGGAGGCTCCCTACAGGCAGGCAGGCAGGCGGTGCACGGGCGCGGACGCCATCGGGGTCGAGCGGGCGTCGTTGCCGGACGACCGCAGGCGGAGCCGTCGTCCGGGCCGGTGATCTGTCAATGGGTCTGCTCTTACCCTAGCGCAGGTCAAGGAAAGGTAAATGGCGTGGTATTTATGGTGATTTGTTTGCTTTTACGTGTGGGGTGATGGGGCAAGCCAAGGCGGGGGCGGTGCTTCGCCTCCGTGACCTGGTTCAAGGCGGCGGCGGGGTGAGGGCGTGGTGACCGGCACATCGGCGTTGCTGGCATGATCGAGGCATGGCTGAACGCGTTATCGCCGCGTGTGACGGGGCGTCGAAAGGAAATCCAGGACCAGCGGCATGGGCCTGGGTCATTGCCGACAGTGCGGGGGCGCCTGTCCGCTGGGAGGCGGGCCCGCTGGGCACGGCGACGAACAACGTGGCGGAACTGACCGCCCTGGAGAGCCTGCTGGCCGCAGTGGACCCGGATGTCGAGATGGAGATCCGGATGGACTCCCAGTACGCGATGAAGGCCGTCACGACGTGGCTGCCCGGATGGAAGCGCAAGGGCTGGAAGACGTCGTCGGGCAAACCGGTCGCCAACCAGGAACTCGTGATGCGGATCGACGGGTTGCTCACAGGACGTACCGTCGAATTCCGCTACGTCCCGGCGCACCAGGTCAACGGTGACCCGCTCAACGACTTCGCCGACCGGGCGGCCAGCCAGGCCGCGATCGTGCAGCAGGCCGCGGGCAGCCGTCTCGGTTCCCCCCAGCCGCCTGCCTCACCCGACGCGGTCCGTGCAGGCGGCGCGCCCCGGCGTTCGGCCGGAGGCGCGACCAAGGCAGGGCCGTCGTCGAAGCGCACCTCGGTACGGACGCTGAACGCGAAGTTCCCGGGCCGCTGCCGGTGCGGACGCTCCTACGCGACGGGGGAGCCCATCGCCAAGAACCCGGACGGCTGGGGCCACCCCGGCTGCCGCACGGCGGACGGCGCCGGGGCGTAGTCTCCCGGCCGGACGGGACCCGATGCCCGGTCCGGCCGGTCAGTGCGCCAGGTGCCACTGGCCGTTGCTGACGACCGGGATCGCCAACGCCTCGGACCGGGAACCCGAATGCTCCGCCGCGCTGTTCTGGCTGCTCGCCAGAGGCCTGGGCCCGGCGGCCCGGATCACCCCGCGGGGGAGTACGAGTAGACCGTCGTGGACACGATGCAGGCGCCCGGCTGGACCACCTCCGCACGCAGGGTGCCGGTGTTCGAGTCGTAGTCGACACCCTCGGACTCGAACGTTCCGGAGCAGATGCTGCGACGGGGGAGCTGGAGCAGCGTCGTCACCCGGCCGGTGACCGTACGTCCGTCCAGGGCGTGTTCCAGATCGACCTGGAGGAGGTCCTTGGCGCTGTCGTCGGAGACGCACACCAGCCGGGTGTCCGAGACGAAGTCACAGGCCTGGATGTCGTTCACCGTGCGGTCCAGTGAGATCTGGCCGGCCTGTGCCAGCGCCCCGCCGGTGGGGGGAGTGGCGGGATTGAGGAGGGGGGCCGGGAAGACCTGGAGGCGGTCCTGGTCCCCCCATTCCCCGGAGACCATCCACTGCGTGTCGGGGGAGACGGCGGCAAAGGAGTTGTTGAGCTTCTCGCCCGGGTCGAGCTGGTGGACGTACTCGTACCGCTTCCCGTCGGGGGTCGTCACCGCGTACATCTTGGATGTCGCGTCGTCGCCGCCCTGGTAGGCGTCGAAGACGTCACCGTCGGCGATGTCCGGGTCGCCGACGTGGCTCCAGCCCTTGACGCGCAGGGCCAGCGGCACCGATGCGAGTCCGCGGAAGAGCAGCGAACCGTCCGCGCGGCTCGCGACGCCCTCGCCGCCGGTCAGGGAGCCGGTGTAGGAGGTGCCCGATTCGGTCCATCCGCCGGGGGCGGCGGACGCGCTCGGCAGGAACGCGGCGGACATGGCTATGGCGCCCGTCAGAACGGCGGCAACGCGGAGCGTTTTGAGGGGCACTGATCCTCCGTCGGTCGGCAGCTGGAGGCGAATCGTAGACCGAATGCCCGTACGGCCGCACTCCCTCCGGCCGGCAACTCCGCTCCGGTGGCCGGAATGCGCCGTACCTGTGGGCCGGGGCGGCCCTACGCTGCGGGCTCGGCGGTCCAGCTGATCACCGGGGGGCGCACCGCACCGCAGAGCGGTTGCCCGTGGGTGTCCGTGAGCCGCAGCCGGCCGGTGAGGTGTCCGGACCGCACAGCGGCGGCGAGCACCTCGGGGCTGACAGCGTCCAGCATCAGTTTGGCGCGGCGGAACATGGTGGCGGGGGCGGCCCCGTCCGACGTGGTCCAGGACAGGTAGACGAAGCGTCCGCCGAAGCGGTTCTGGATGTAGGGGCCGGAGATGACGATGCCGTCCGGTGTCGTGACAGCCGTGCACTCCAGCGTCCACCGGGCCGACGGCAGATCACCGGCGTGCGGAGCGGCCACTTCCTGAGGCCTGTCCTTGGCCTGGACGCCGACATGGATATCGGTGGCATCGGGGAAGGCGGAACTGGTGCGGCCGGGGAGGGCCGTGGCTTCGATACGGATCAGCATGCGGCCATTGTCCCGGTGTCCGGTCCCGCCGGGGCGCGGGCCGGGGTGCCCTGCGGATCGCCACACGCTTGTTCCGCGTTCTTCACCCGCCGGACCGGGGGCTGTGGCAGTGTCCTGTGAACCGTACATGACATCAATGTCGTGCCACCGCACGGCAGTTGGAGAGGACACCCCACATGTCCCGTCTTATGGCCACGAGATGGATGACCGCCGCGGCACTCGCGGTGGCCGCCGCACTGAGCGCCGCACCCCCCACGACAGCGGCCGCCCGCCCCGCTCACGTCCCGCCGGCGACTGCCTCGACGGTGCTGGACGATTCGTACTACGCGGACGCCGAGGGCAAGACCGGTGCTGCGCTCAAGAGCGCGCTCCACACGATCATCAGCAAGCAGTCGACGGTCACCTACGCCCAGGTGTGGGACGCCCTGGAGGTCACGGACCAGGATCCGGCCAACACATCCGACGTGATCGAGCTGTACACCGGAAAGTCCGTGCCCAAGTCCAGCAACGGTGGCGACACGGGTGACTGGAACCGCGAACACGTGTGGGCCAAGTCCCACGGCGGCTTCGGTACCGCCACCGGCCCCGGCACCGACCTGCACCACCTGCGGCCCGCGGATGTCTCAGTGAACGGCATCCGCGGGGACAAGGACTTCGACGACGGCGGCACAGCGGTCGCCGGAGCCCCCGGCAACTACACCGACTCGGACTCCTTCGAGCCGCGCGACGCGGTCAAGGGAGACGTGGCACGCATGATCCTCTACATGGCCGTGCGGTACGACGGCGGTGACGGGTTCCCCGATCTGGAACCGAACGACAAGGTCGACAACGGATCGGCCCCCGCCATCGGCCGGATCAGCGTGCTCACCAAGTGGAGCGACGAGGACCCGCCCGACGCCTTCGAGGAACACCGCAACGACGTGATCTACACCGACTACCAGCACAACCGCAATCCGTTCATCGACCACCCCGAGTGGGTCGACTCGATCTGGTAGAGGACAGCGGTGCCGGGGGACGGCACGGGCGGCGCCGCGGCCCCGCCTGTGCCGTCCCCCGGGCGCGGTGTTTCCGCAGGCGCGCGCGCTCAGTCGGTCTCCGCGTCCCCCTTGGAGGTGTGGGCAATGCATTCGACGTCGATCTGATCGGCGAGTTTGGCCAGTTCGATGGTGAGTGCGGCCACGGTGTCCTCGTCGGCGTTGGACGAGTCGTCGCGCACCGCCTGCAGCCAGCCGGCGCCGAGCGTCCGCAGCATGTGGCTCACATCGGCGGCTGCCACATGCAGCACACCCTGCTCGTCGGGGACCAGGGCCAGCATGACGTCACGGTTCAAAAGTCTCTCCGCCTCCAGTGTCTGCGGAATGCTCCGCGATGCGACTCTAATGACACCTTGCGCCCTCGCGCGGGACATGAGGCCCATGCCCTGCGCGACGGCAGCCGATGCACGGGGTGTCCGTCCCGGTGTCCGTGGCGTCGTGTTCCCGCTTCCGGCCCGTGGTACTCCGCCGGTGGGTCACCCGTACCGGGGCGGAAGGAGTTTCCCGGGTACCCCCACGGCGCGCCGATTCTCAGCGACGCTCCGCGCGGCGCCGGCGGATGACGGCGATGTCGATCGCCGAAACGGCGGTGAGGACGCCGCAGACGGCGGCGAGGACGACCAGGACGGCTGTGCCCGGAGCTCCGGGAGAGCGGGCGGAAACCGCCCACAGGGCGAGCAGCGCCGCCCCCGCGGCGAAGAGCGGCAGCGCCACCGCGGAGAGAAGCAGCCGGGCACCCAGCGCGCTGCGGGCGGTCAGCGGCTCTGTCCCGGTCCTGCCCCGCCCGGGGATTCCTGAGTGGGCACGCGGGGCCGGTCCGCCGTGGCGGGTGCCCAGTACTGCACGGTGGGACATGAGAACCCCTTCCCGGCTGCGGCCGCCGGGAGTGCGGGCGGCCGCGCACTGAATCACGTGGATCCTGTACCACCCAGTGTGCTCCCGCCCGCGCGGGTTTCGGTGTCCCGGGCGGCCGGCGCCCGCGGGCAGGACTCAGTGCCGCCCGCGGACCCGTCCCACCGCGGCGTAGATCCCGCTGCCCTCCGCAGCGGGGGCGGCCGTGTCCCTGAACCACTCCGGCGCTGTCACCAGGCCGGGGGAGACGAGATCGAGCCCGCCGAAGAACCGGCCGACCTCGGCGCGGGTGCGGAAGCCGAGCCGGATGCCGCCTTTCGCGTACTGCGCCGTGACCATGGCCGCCAGCTCCGGGTACCGGTCGGACGCCGCGTGCGACATCACCAGGCAGCTGCCCGGCGGCAGTGTCCCCACCAGGGCGCCGACGATGCCGTACGGGTCCTGGTCGTCGGGTACGAAGTGCATCAGCGCGATCAGGGAGAGCGCGATCGGCCGGTCGAAGTCCAGGACCTTCCGGGCGTGGCTGATGATCGCCTGCGGCTCGCGGACATCGGCCTGGACGTAATCGGTCGCGCCCTGCGCACTGCTCACGAGGAGTGCTTCCGCGTGCCTCAGCACGATGGGGTCGTTGTCCGTGTAGACGACCCGGGCCGAAGGCACGGTCCGCTGCACGATCTGGTGGAGGTTCGGCCGGGTGGGGATGCCGGTGCCTATGTCGAGGAACTGGTCGATGCCGCTGCCTGCCAGCCAGGCCGCGGCGCGGTGCATGAACTCGCGGTTCTGCCGGGCCGCGTCCTTCGCCTCGGTCGGAAGCCCCTCGCCCACCTCCTGGTCGACGGGATAGTTGTCCTTGCCGCCCAGCAGCCAGTCGTAGACCCGCGCGGGGTGCGGCTTGCTCGTGTCGATCCGGGAGGCGGGTACGGCTGCCGTCATGGCGGGCTCCGTTGTGCGAGGAGTGGACGGGGAGCAGGCCCCTGTGTGCGGCCGGGACGACGGGTGGCTGCCGCGCTGCCCTCAGTCCACCGCACCCCGGCCGATCAGCGCCTTGTCGGCGCAGTCTGCCACAGCGAATCGGCGGGCAGCCAGGCACGGCTGAGCGGCGGCGCAGGAGACCGGCATCCGCTTGGTGTCCCGGCGGACCACCGGTCGAAGTGGCCCCCGGTGACAGGCTCTTCGGCCTGCTCGCCCGCCGACTCGCCACCGCGGTGGCGGTCATCACCGCAGGCGACCGTCAGCAGGGAAGCCCCCGCACGGAGACCGACACCGGGGCGGCGGAGCCAGGGCGGGACCACCGTGCTCGCGGTACCCGCCTCACCGCCCGCCCCAGGCCTGTCGGACGAAGACTTCACCCGCCGGACCGCCACCCGGCGATCCGGCGGGCACCGGCCCGCCCTCAGAGGTGGAGCAGCACCGCCGTGGTGCCCAGCGCCGGTACGTCAACCGTCGTCGAGCCGTCGGCATCCGGGTCCAGCCGCTCGCCCGGTGCTCCGAGAAAGTCGGCTGCCACGGTCTCCGCGACCGGGAAGCCCGGAGTGATCCGGCAGGCGACCGGCTCCTGCGCGTACGACTGGAGCCGCACCAGCACCCGGCCGGGGGCCGGAACGGTGAGCCCCACGATCCGGATCCGTGGATCACCGACGGTCAGCAGGCCGTACGAGGCTTCAGGCTCCTCGACCGCTTCTCCCATGGCGCGTACGGCGACCAGCGGGCGGCTTCCTGCGGCCGCTGTCCGCATGCCCAGTTCAGGACCTGCGAACTCCGATGCGGGTGCTACAGCCACGCTGTACCGGAAGACGTGGTCGAAGGCCTGCTCGGAGGGGAAGTTGGTGTCCCAGATGTTGTTGTGCACCCAGGAGAACAGCGTGCCCGGCTCGTCCTGGGCCAGCGACTGCGGGTAGGGCGCATAGGGAATCGCGATCCCGCCCACCTGCACCAGCGGGGCGTCCTGAGTGGCCACGGCGGCGGCCGTGGCCCCCTCCTCGAAGCTCACCCAGCGGCGGACCGCACGCATGTGCCGCGCGGAGCCCGGCACCACCGGCAGACCGGTGCCCGTCATGCCACCGGTGGCCTCCATGCGTACGACCGGATCCCGCATGGCGAAGGGGAATGCGAAGAACGCACTCTCCTTGGTCAGGGTCGCCCGCTTGGCGATCCGGTTCTCGAGATCGATACGGGCCTGACCGTGCGGGAGGTGGACGCGTACGCGCAGCCGCTCGGTGCCGGCCGGCGCACACTCGTAGACGAGCGTCTGGCCGGTCGCGTCACGGGAGCGTTCCACCAGCGCAGCCGCCGGGGCCGCCGTGCGCGAGGCGAGCAGGTGCATCGAATCGGTCGCCGTGGTCTTGCTCGACTGGTGGTTGAAGCCGCCCGCCGTGGCGTACTCGTCGTACACATAGCCGTTGAGGCCGACCGTCGCGTCCTGCCGGACCAGTTCCCGGCCGGTCTGTTTGTCGGTGACCGAACTGATCCAGGCCGAGCGCAGGTCGACGGTCACCCGCAGGAACTCGTTCTCCAGAACGGTCGAGTCCCCTGTGTCCGGTGAGACCACTGCGGCCGTTGAAGCGCCCCCGGCCGGAACGATGTCCACGCGGACCGCACCCTGTGCGGGCACGTCCCGGAGCCGGAACAGCAGGAAGCGGCCCGCGGCCCGGTGCAGCTCGTTGGTCTGGGCCTCCTCGGTGTGCTCCAGGTGTGCGCCGTCGCGCCCGTCGAGTACCCGGACCTGGTCCTCCAGCGGAACCGTGCTCTCCGGAAGGAACAGCCGTACGCTCTCCGAACGCTGCCAGCTGCACGTGTTGGTCACGTAGAAGCCGGCCGGTGTGCCCCAGCGGGGCGACAGCCGGGCGCCGAGTGCCGCCCCGGCGCCGTCGAGGAGTGTCTTCGCTTCGTCGTGGGCACGCAGCGCCTGCGCGTACTTCCAGTGCCACTGCCGCTCCCCGGACTGGTGGCCGTGGTCGCCGTGCGTCCAGGGGTCACCGCCGCCCCAGGTGTGTTCGTTGAACAGTGAAGCCGCACGGTAGACCTCGGGAGCGGCCGCGGTGATCTGCGAGCTGCCCGCCGCTCCGAGGATCTCCGCGTGTGCGGCCACGGTCTGGGCGTCGGCCAGCGCAGCCTGGCCGTCGCGAGTGGCGGCCAGCGGGACGGCGCCAGCCCCGACACCGTCCACCCACCAGTCGCTCCAGTCACCCTCGAAGGTCTCCAGACGGTCACCCAGCCGTGTCTCCGCGTCGAGGAAGAAGTCCTCGTTGCGTGAGGTGCGCAGGACGGGGAAGGCCCACTCCTCGTTCCACCGGCGTACGGTGTCCGCGATCACGCGGCGCGGCGGACCGTTGTCCGCGAACTTGCCCAGCACCCGCAGGTGCAGGATGTCCCACGGGTACGGGTCGCCCTTGAACTCCTCGTCCAGGACCGGGAACCCGGGGATGCCGCGGCCTTCGTGCGGATACTGCCGCGTGGCCAGTGCCGAGAGATAGTGCGGCAGGAGATCGTCGACCCGGTCGAAGGACTCGTCGAACCCGAGGACCGACCCCTCCATGTACGCCAGTCCGTGCGGGGTGTCGGTGCGCCACACCAGCACACTGCGGCCGCTCGGTGCCTTCCAGCGGAACAGCCGGGGGAGCGCCCCGCCGCCGACATGGTGCGGCACCGCACGGCCGGCCCAGTTGTGGGCCACCGAGAGATAGCGGATGCCGCTGTCCGCGAGGACGTCGGGCAGCCCGACGACCTGCCCCGGGACATCCGTCTGCATCGCGGTGGTGATGTCGATGCCGTGCTGCTCGCGGAACTCCCTTATAGGACGCAGTAGTTCGTGCAGCTCATCGGTGGAGCACGTCTCCGTGTGCAGGTTGAACGGCATCGCGGTGAGTTCGATGCGGCCTTCGCGTACCCGCTCCAGGAACCGCGCGACCTGCTCCGGCGGACGGTTCGCCGACCAGTTCTCGAAGCTGAAGAAGCCCTCGACGGCCCAGCGGAACATGGAGGCGTCCGGCCGGTCGTCCGTCGCACGGCACAGCTCGAGGAGGGAGTCGAGGTACTTGCGGCCCTCCGCGAGAACGGTGCCCTGCGGGTCCGTGTAGCCGATGTCGAGGTGGGCGTGCTGCACCAGATGCAGCGTCCAGTGCCGTTGCGGGGTCAGCCGCACCTCGATGTGCTCGCCCTCCGCGATCTCGGGCAGCTCGACCAGGAGCTGGACCGGTGAGTCCACCTCGGGTACCAGAAGCCGGACGTCGCCCTCAGGGCCGGGTATCAGGTCGCATCGCACAGCGGTGCCGGACAGGGTGGTGACACGGGCCCGCGTGAGAGGGCGGTCGGTGCCCACCCGTACGGACTGGAGCAGACCGCCGTCGCCGTCATGGCGCAGCAGCGGCTCGCAGGACAGCCGGACGGCGTGTCCACCGAGGACGCCGGTGGCGCTCACCCCACGGTCGCGCAGGATGTCGCGGGCGATGTCGGAGTCCCACCAGGAGGGGCGGGACAGATCGGGGCGGGGCATGGAGAGGGTTCTCCGCTCTGGCGTGGTGCCGGTTCGGTGCGTTTCAGCGGTCGGTGGTGGAGCGTGGGGCCCGGACGTCCGGGGGTGGTTCCTCAGGAGCGGTCCGTGGCGAGCCCGGCGAAGATCTGGACCATCGCGGACTGTTCGAGGGTTTCGGCGGGCGCGGACGGGTTGTAGTCACCGCCGCCCGACGGCTGGAACCGGAAGAGTCCGTCCGACGGATCCCGGTTCTCCTTCCAGATACGTTCCGCGTAGGCGCTCTCCACCTGCCGGTAGGCCGGGTCGGGGCGTACGCCGTTCAGGATCCGGAGGTTGTCGAAGTAGATGGCGTTGAAGATCGCCGGCTGGTCGTGCAGCCGGTCGCCCTGCTTCCAGTACGCGAGCGACGCGCCGGCGTCCGCCACCGCGCGCTTCAGGTACGAGTGGTCGCCGGTCGCCAGGTACAGCGTGGTGGCGGTGCCGACCATGGCCCCGGAGTTGTAGGTCCACAAGGTGGTGTCGACCGTACCGTCGTCACCGCGGCTGTTCCGGTAGAGCCCCGGGCCCTGGCGCAGACAGGACCGGTTCCACCCGTACCACTTCTCCGCGCTCCGCAGGTAGCGGCTCTCGTGCTTCACCTGGTAGAGCCGCGCGGCCAGCTCCGCTGCGAGACCTGTCACGTTCGCGGCGCGCGTGGTGTTACTGGGAGAGTCGACCCAGTCCATGCCCCCGGGGCAGGTCTTGGACGCGTCGTCGTCCCATCCGCGGCTGACGATGTCGAAGGTCTGCTCCGCCCGGCCGAGGTAGGCGGTGTCCCCGGTGGAACGGTACTGGTCCAGCAGCGACAGCCCGACGACGGAATTGTCGTCGTAGAAGACGTCGCCGCCCTGTCCGAGCGGCGCCGGCAGGTACGAGTCGTAGCCGGGCCGGCCGTCACGGGGTTCGAAGTAGCGCTCCAGGGTGGCGAAGCGCTCGGCCGCGTCCGCCCTGTAGGCGTTTCCGGCCTTGGGCAGGCCGGCCATGTCGACCGTGGCCGCCGCGGCTTCGCGCATCGGCCAGAGAAAGGAGTGGGCGTTGTCCGTGCTCTGTTGCGGGGTCTTCTCCTGGTAGAGGCCGTGGTTCTCCGGGCCCTGGTACAAGTGTTTCTGGAGTGAGCCGTACGTGGCCTCGGCGCGGCCGGTCCACGGGTCCGCGGCCGGTTTCGCGGCGGCGAGAGCCGGCGCGGGGCACAGAACGGAGCAGAGGACCGGGGCGGCGGCCAGGACGAGGGCGGTGCGGACGGGGATCTTCACCGTGGGGTGCCTTTCGGGGGAACGGCCGACGACCGCGGGGCGGGGCCGGTGGCGGGCTGTCTCCGCGGAGGGTCAGCCGAGCTTGAGGCTGCTGACGAAGAAGCGCTGGGCGGAGAAGAACAGGACGACGGTCGGCAGGGAGACCAGCAGCGCGCCGCCGAGGACGACCGGGGGACCGACACTGGAGTAGTTGCCCTGGAGCTCGGCGAGCGCGGCCATCACCGGGCGGATGTTCCGGCTGGTGGAGAGGGTGATCCCGAAGAGGAGGTCGTTCCAGACGGCGACGAACTGGAAGACGAACGCTGCGACCATCGCCGACCGCGAGAGCGGTACGTGGATCTGCCAGAAGATCCGCCACCAGGACGCCCCGTCCAGCCGCGCCGCCTCGATCACCTCACCGGGGAGCGTCTGCGCGAAGTTGCGCATGATGAAGTACGCGAACGGGATCGCCACCGCGACGTACACGAGGAACAGCCCGATCTGCGCGTCGTAGAGACCGGTGTTCGCGTACGCGAGGAACAGCGGCCGCAGGAAGACCTGGAGCGGCAGCAGGGTGCCCGAGTAGATAAGCCAGAACCACAGGGTCTTGCGCTTCACTGGCATGATCACGGTCGCGAAAGCGGCGGTGGTGGCCACCACGATCGCCGCGGCCGCACTGGTCACCGCGTACATCAGGCTGTTGCCCATGGCGGGTCCCAGTCTGGCCCGGGTCCAGGCCTGGGACATGTTGCCGAAGAGCCCGAAGCCCCCGTGCGGCCACCAGTGCGGGCTGCCGCCGTAATCGGCGGCCGGCACCAGTGCGTTGACGAGCAGCAGCCAGGTCGGCACGGCCCAGAGGAGGGAGACGACCACCAGGACGGTGTTGCGGACGGCGGTGCCGGCGGAGATTCGGCGGGTGGACATGGTCAGGCGCCTTTCGGGGTCAGCTGGCGTCGCAGATAGAGCCAGGAGGCCAGCAGCACGATGACGGTGAGGACGACCGCGACGGCCGCGCCGGCGCCCGGACGCAGGGCGAGGAACGTCTCCTGGTACATCGAGACCGCGAGTGTCTCGGAATTGCGGCCGGGGCCGCCCTGCGTGAGCACCCAGATCAGGTCGAACGACTTCAGTCCGTTGACCAGGCTGCTGCCGACGACGATCACGGAGACCGTCCTCAGCTGGGGCAGGACGACGTACCAGAACTTGCGCCACCCGTCGGCCCCGTCCAGGGACGCGGCCTCCAGGGTTTCCGGAGGGATGGTCTGCAGACCGACCAGGAAGAGGATCACGGCGACGCCGGTCGACTGCCACGTGTTGGCGACGATCATGACGAGTGTGTTGCCCGGCCATTCGAGCAGCCAGCCCTGGGCGAACGATCCCAGACCGAGCGCCCGGAGCGCCTGGTTGGCGGCGCCGTCCGTGGTGAGGATGAAGTTCCACACGACGGCCACCGCGGAACCGGATATGGCGTACGGCAGGACCACGAGCAGCCGCGCCACCCGGGACCACCCGGAGCCGTTGGTCATGACCGCGATGCCCAGGCCCAGAACCAGCGGCAGGGCGACCGTGCCCACCACCCACATCAGGGTGTTCTCGACGGACTTCGCGAGGACCGGGTCGGTGAGGAAGAGCCCGTAGTTGGTGAACCAGGTGAAACCGGAGATCCGTCCGTCGCTGAAGAAGCCGCGGTACAGCGTCACCGCGAACGGGGCGAGCAGCAGAGCGGCGACGAGCAGGACGGCGGGTGCCAGGAATCCGGCCCCGGCCAGCCGGTCCTTCAGCCTGCGCGGGGCTGCGCGGCCGGTGACGGACGGCGGGACGTCGGGCGCGGGGGAACCGGCCGCCGTAGGGCGCCGGTCGAGTGCCGATGTCATGACTCGTCCTTGTTCCAGGCGGCCCACTCCTTGGCCGCCCGGCTCGCCATGCTGCGCAGCGTGGCCTCGGGTGACATGCCCTGCGTCATGAAGGCTCCAAGGTCGTCAGTGTTGCCCTGAATGAGATTGGGCGGCCCGGACTGTCCGTACCGGGGGAGCTCGGTCCAGTGCTCGCGCGCGGCCCGCGCCTTGAGACGGGCGAGTACCGGATTGCCGGTGACCGCCTTCGGGTTGGCCGAGCCGTCCTGGAGGAAATCGGTCCACACGTGCTGGACCGAGGGGGCCAGCCAGTGCGCGGCGTTCGCCATGGCTGCGTCGTGCGACACGGCCTTCTCCGGTACGGCGAGAACACCGGCCTCGGTGACCACGGACCGTTTGGTCGAGGCGTCGACGGGAGGCAGGACGAAGGCGTCGAACCCCTTGCCCGGTTTCATCCCGGCGGCAGCCAGCCCCTGCGACTGCCAGGAGCCGTGCAGGAACATGCCGACCTTGCCGGTCTTCAGTGCGGCGGGCCCGTTGTTCTGGTCGAAGTCGGCCGGGGTCATCCAGCCCTTCTTCATGAACTCCTGCCAGATCTGCATGGCCTTGTGCGCCTGCGGATCGGTGTAGCGGGCCCGGCCCGCGATCAGATCGGCGTAGAAGACCGGGTCCACCTTGCTGATGAGCTCCTCGAACCATTCGTACGCCGGCCAGTTGCCGTTCTGCGTGGCGACGAACGGTATGACGCCTGCCTTCTTGAGCACCTCCGCGTTGTGGAGCAGCTCGTCCCAGGTGTCCGGGGCGCGGAGTCCGTGCCTGCCGAATACCTCCGTGTTGTAGAACAGCACGTAGTACGACTGGTAAAGGGGTATCCCGTACACGGCGCCCCGGTAGGACATCGCGTCACGGAGGGTCCTGGTCACCCAGCCCTTCCGCTCGTACGCGTCCCATACGTGCGTCAGGTCACTGAGGCTGCCCGTACGTGCGAGCTGCTTGAGGTCGTATCCCGACTGCCATTTGATGAGGTCCGTCGCCTTGGTGGTCTGCAGCGAGATCTGTGTGACCTGCGTGTAGGCGGTGGGGTTGGGGTTCGAGAGCGGGCGCAGTGCGTACCCGGTCAGCTTCTTCAGCTCCCGTCCGGCAGCGGCATACCCCGCGTCCCAGGTCGGGTTGTCGTTCGCCAGCGATGTCGTGCCCCGCATCGCGGCCGTGCTGTCGCCGCGTGCGCAGCCGCCTGCCAGTGCGGCCGCGGCGCCGGCCCCGAGGCCCGCCAGCACGGTGCGCCGGCGGAGCGGGTGAGACGACGGCTGTGTCGTCTCGCCGGTTGATCTCATGGGTTCACTTCCCTCTGGATCCCGGGCGGGGTCCCTGGCTCTGGGGTGCGGTGTGGGAGATCCGCCGGATGCGCGTACATCGTTCGTATGCGCTCCGGGTTGCCAGGATGTTAACGACACCATGAAGCCGAAACAAGAGGTGTGGCCCTAATTTCAGAGCAAGACCGCTGCTGGCTGCGAATAAGTGCCTCGATGTGTCGAGCGCCTTGTTCGTGCCGAGTGTTATCGATACCATTCAGTCGGTTGTCGGCCCACGTCTTCAGGAGCCCCTGTGCACCAGCCCCGCCCCTACGAACGCAACCCGCGGTACCCGGCCACCGGCGGCACCGTCGTCACCGGCTGGACCGCCGCCGTCGCGGATGTGCCCACCGCCCCGACAGTCCTCGCACTCGACGGGCCTGCCGCGCTGAACTGGGCAGGCGCGGTCGACGGCCTCGCCGAGGCCCTGGGCGCGCGGGGCACGGCCGTGACTGTGCTCGACATACGTGAGCTCTGGTCCGCAGCGGCCGTCGAGCGGCTCTGTGTCCCAGGACCGGACGCCGACCCGTTCTTCCTGCCTCTCGCCGAATTCTCCATGAGTGATCTCTTCGGGACGCCCCCCACCCAGCAGCGCCCGCGCGACGGGGTCCTGCTCGTCTTCGGTCCCGGCGCGGCCCTGAGCCGACCCGATCTGCTGTGGTGGGCCGACCTGCCGAAGCGGTACGCCGAAGAGGCCGTCACCGGGGGAGCGACGGGCACCAACCTCGGCCGTCCGGGCGTACCCGGCGAGCTGCGCAGCCTCTTCTACACGGACTGGCCCGTCGGCGACCGCCATCGGGACGGACTGGCCCACCGGGTCGACCGCTGGGTCGATCTCCAGAGCGAGCAGGGGCCCGCCTCACTGGACGGCGCCGCGGTACGGGCGACCCTCGCCGGGCTCGCCACCGGGCCTGTCAGGACCCGTCCGTTCTTCAACTCCACACCGTGGGGCGGCCAGTGGGCCGCGCGTGAGCTCGGTTTCGAACCGCGCAACGGCAACACCGCCCTCGGGTACGAACTCATCGCGCCCGAAGCCGGGGTCCTGGTCGGGCAGGACGAGGCCGCCCAGGTCGAGCTCCCGTTCCAACTGCTCTGCGAGCTCCATCCCGATGAGTTCCTCGGCCCCGAGGTCCACCGCCGCTACGGCACCTCCTTCCCCATCCGCTTCGACTACCTGGACACCGTCGGCGGCGGCAACCTCTCCCTGCATCTCCACCCGCAGGAGCAGTACATGCGGGAGACGTTCGGCTGGCCCTACACCCAGCACGAGACGTACTACGTGACCGCGAGCGAACCCGGTGCGCAGGTCTACCTCGGCCTGCGGGACAGTACCGACGTGGACGTGATGCGCAAGGAGGTCGAGGCGGCGGCGGACGGGGTCCCGCTGCGGGTCGAGGACCACGTCATGACGCACCCGGCCGAGGCCGGACAGCTCTTCATGATCCCGGCAGGCACCCCGCACGCCTCCGGCGCGGGCAACCTGGTACTCGAGGTCAGCGCGACGCCCTACCTCTACTCCCTCCGCTTCTACGACTGGCTGCGCAAGGGGACATCCGGCGCGCCACGCCCCCTCTCGTACGAGCACGGGTTCGCCAATCTCGGCACCGCGCGGCGCGGGGACGACGTGGTCGACGACCTCGTGCAGCGGCCGCGGACCCTGCGTGAGGGGCCGGGCTGGCGCGAGGAGGCCATCGGTGCGCTGCCCGAGATGTTCTACGCGGTGCACCGCTTCGTGATCGAGGGACCGGAGGCCGCCGCCGACGACACCGCCGGCCGCTTCCACATCCTGAACGTCTCGTCCGGTGACGGCGTCGTGGTGGAGACACCGGGAGGACTCCGTCACGACCTGGCTTTCGCGGAGACGCTCACCGTGCCCGCGTCCGTCGGCCCCTACCGCCTGCACCCCGTCGGCACCCGCCCGGTGCATGTGGTGAAGTCGCTGGTGACGCAGGTATGAGCCAGGTGCCTGTGCTGGAGATCGGCGGTACTCATGTGACGGCCGCCGTCGTCGACACCGGGGCCGGACCGCTCGCTCCTGTCCCGGCCGTACGGCAGCCGGTTCCCGCGGATGCGCCTGCCGGTGAACTCCTCGACGCGATCGCCGGCGCCGCCCACCACCTCGACCTCCCCGAAGCGGCGCA
Source organism: Streptomyces sp. NBC_00859 (assembly GCF_045161865.1). Taxonomy (NCBI): domain Bacteria; kingdom Bacillati; phylum Actinomycetota; class Actinomycetes; order Kitasatosporales; family Streptomycetaceae; genus Streptomyces; species Streptomyces sp. NBC_00859. The sequence continues at coordinate 7,529,245 of NZ_CP108826.1, forward strand.
CTGGGGCGTGGCGATACCGGGGCCCTTCGACTACTCCGCCGGCATCGGCCGCTTCCGGGGAATCGGCAAGTTCGAGTCGCTGCACGGCATCGACGTGGGCGCGGAGCTGCTGGGCCGTCTCCCGGCAGGCCCCCGCGGCATCAGCTTCGTCAACGACGCCGACGCCTTCGCCATGGGCGAGTACCGGGCCGGTGCGGCGGCAGGCCGGCGGCGGGTCGTCTGCATCACGCTCGGCACCGGGGTCGGTTCCTCGTTCCTCGACGGCGGACAACCGGTAGTGGACGGGCCCGAAGTCCCGCCCGGCGGGCGGGTGCACCGGCTCGCCGTCGACGGGAGTCCGCTGGAGGAGGTCGTCTCCCGCAAGGCGATACTCAGGTTCTACTCGGACATGGCGGCGGATGCGGGCGAGCGCAGGGCGGCGGACGTGCGCGACATCGCCGGGCTGGCGCGCACCGGCGACCCGCACGCCACTCGGACGATCCGGCACTGCTTCGGCGCGCTGGGACGGGCTCTGGCGCCCTGGTGCGAGCGGTTCGGTCCGGAACTCATGGTCTTCGGCGGTTCGATGGCCGGCTCCTGGGATCTGCTGGGTCCAGCCGTCCGCGCGGGCTTCGACGCGTGGGCTCCGGGCGCCGCGCCACCGATCGTCACCGCCCTGCGCCCCGCCGACGCCCCTCTCGTCGGCGCCGCTCACTGGGCTCTGCAACGGTCCGCGGGCATCCCGCCCGTACGGACCTAGAATGACCGCACCCTTGATCGACCCGCCGCACGACGACTCAGGAGGGATGCCCATGGCGCAGCACCGAGCGGGTGACGCCGGCGCGCCGACGATGCGCGATGTAGCCGCCCGCGCAGGCGTCAGTGCCATGACCGTCTCCCGTGTACTCAAGGACGACGACCGGGTCAGCGTGGCCACCCGGGACCGCGTACTGGCCGCTGTCGAGGCACTCGGTTACCGGCGCAACGAAACGGCGCGCAACCTGCGCCTGGGCGGCAGCGGGATGATCGGACTGGTCGTCACCAACCTGGCGAACCCGTTCTACTCGCGCCTGGCGCTCGGCGTGCAGGAGGTGGCGTCCGAACACGGACTGCGGGTGCTGCTCAGCAACACCGCCGAGCAGGTCGACAAGGAGCGCGGGCTTGTCGAGGACCTGGCGTCCCGTCAGGTCGACGGCATGATCGTCGTCCCCGCGGGCAGCAGCCACCGCCATCTCGCACCCACGGCGCTGCGCGGCATGCCGATCGTCCTGGCATCCCGGCCCCCCGCCGGAATGGACGCCGACTGCGTCCTGGTCGACGACTTCGGCGGAGCCGAACAGGCCACCGGGCAGCTCATCGCGGACGGCCACCGCAGGATCGGCTTCCTCGGCAACCCGCCCGCGCTCTACACCGGTGCGGAACGGTTCCGCGGCTACTGGGCCGCCCACGAGACAGCCGGACTCGAACCGGACGAGAACCACATACGGCGCGGACTGGCCGATGTGGCCGCAGCCGAGACCGCCGCACGCGCGCTCCTGCGGGCCCCCGACGCCCCGACCGCGCTCTTCTGCACCAACAACCGCCTGACCCAGGGCGCCATCCGCGCCGTGGCCGAGCTCGACAGACCGGTCGCGCTCGCCGGTTTCGACGACTTCGACCTGGCCGACGTCCTGGGCCTGCCACTGACGATCGTGTCGTACGACGCCGACGAGGTCGGCCGCCGGGCCGGCCAGATGCTCATCGACCGGATCAACGGTTCGCCCACGGAGCCGATCCCGGCCCGCAGAACCGTCGTCCCCACTCACGTCATCCGCTACGGGACGCGCTGATCCCAGCCCCGTGCCGGCCCTCCCACGGCACCGGCTTGCCGTCTTCGCCTCCCGCATCCCTACGGAGCACCCATGCACCACGACCGCACCGTCACCGAACGCCGACTCGACCGCGTGCTCAACCAGCGCCTGCGGCCCGCGGTACACCGCCGCAGCACGCCCCTCGACGTCGCGATATGGAACGTCACCGGCGAACCCGTCCCGGTGTCCGATGGGATCGCCGCCCCGTACGAACCGGTCAGCACCGGCGCGATGTGGGGGCCCGCCTGGTCCACCAGCTGGTTCCGGATCAGCGGTACGGTCCCTGCCGGATGGGCCGGGCAGCGCGTCGAGGCGGTCCTCGACCTCGGCTTCGGCACCACCCAGCCGGGCTTCTCAGCCGAAGGCCTCGTCCATCGCCCCGACGGGACCCCGGTGAAGGCACTCAACCCACGCAACACGTGGCTGCCAATCACCGAACAGGCCACCGGAGGAGAGGAGTTCGTCTACTTCATCGAGGCGGCGGCCAACCCGGTCATCTTCGACTCGGGTACCGACGGCGACCCCTTCGTCCCCACCAGGCGCGGTGGCGTCGCCCCCTGGCTGCGCGGCGACGAGACCCCGGGCGAGCCGCTCTACCGGCTGACCCGGATGGATCTCGCCGTCTTCGACGCCCCCGTCTGGGAACTCGTCCAGGACCTGGACGTCCTCTCCGGCCTGATGCACCAGCTGCCGGAGGACTCCACCAGGCGCTGGCAGCTGGTGCACGCCGTGGACCGGGCCCTGGACGCCGTCGACCTTCAGGACATCAGCGGTACGGCTTCGGGCGCGCGCGCGATCCTGGCTCCCGCACTCGCCTCTCCCGCCCATGCCGGCGCCCACCGCATCTCGGCCGTGGGGCACGCGCACATCGACACCGCCTGGCTGTGGCCGGTGCGGGAGACCGTTCGCAAGGCGGCACGAACCGTCTCCAACGTCACCGCGCTGATGGACGATCACCCGGACTTCCGTTTCGTGATGTCCCAGGCACAACAGCTCGCCTGGCTCAAGGAGCAGCGGCCCGAGGTCTTCGCCCGCGTCGTCGAGAAGGTGCGGAGCGGGCAGTTCCTGCCGACCGGCAGTCTCTGGATCGAACCCGACACCAACCTCTCCGGCGGGGAGTCCCTGGTCCGGCAGTTCGTGCACGGAAAGCGCTTCTACCTGGAGGAGTTCGGGGTCGAGACCAAGGACATGTGGCTTCCCGACACCTTCGGCTACAACGCCGCCCTGCCCCAGCTCATGAAGCTGGCCGGCATCAAGTGGTTCCTCACCCAGAAGATCTCCTGGAACACCACCAACGCCTTCCCGCACCACACCTTCTGGTGGGAGGGCATCGACGGCACCCGTATCTTCAGCCACTTCCCGCCCGTCGACTCCTACAACGGTGATCTCTCCGGCACCGATATAGGCCACACCGAGCGCAACTTCCGGGACAAGGGCGCAGCCAACCGCTCCCTCGTCCCCTTCGGTTACGGCGACGGCGGGGGTGGCCCCACCCGCGAGATGCTGGCGCGCGCGGAGAGGCTGGAGAATCTGGAGGGCTCGGCCCGGCTGCGGATGGAGGGACCCGCGGAGTTCTTCACCAAGGCCGAGGAGGAGTACGCCGACGCACCCGTCTGGGTCGGCGAGCTCTATCTGGAGCTGCACCGCGGCACCCTCACCAGCCAGCTGGCCACCAAGCAGGGCAACCGGCGCAGCGAACACCTGCTGCGCGAGGCCGAGCTGTGGGCGGCGACCGCCGCGCTGCGCACCGCTGAGCCCTACCCGTACGACCTGCTCGACCGGGTGTGGAAGACCGTACTGCTCCACCAGTTCCACGACATCCTGCCCGGATCGTCCATCGCCTGGGTGCACCGCGAGGCCGAGGAGACGTACGCGGAGGTGGCCCGGGAGCTCGGCGCGCTCATCGACACCGCCCAGCGCAGTCTCGCGGCGGGCCCCGACGACCAGGGAGCCGAGACGGTGTTCAACGCCGCGCCGCACCCCCGTGACGGCATTCCCGCGCTCGGTGGCGCACCGCGTCAGCGGGCCGCCCGTGCGGTAGCCGCCCGGACCACCGAGGACGCCGGGTTCATCCTGGACAACGGTCTCGTACGCATCACCATCGATGCCAGGGGCCTGGTCACCTCGGCATACGACCTGACGGCCGGGCGCGAGGCGCTCGCCCCCGGGACGGTCGGGAACCTCCTCCAGCTCCACCAGGACTTCCCGAACCAGTGGGACGCGTGGGACATCGACGCGTTCTACCGCAACACCGTTCGCGACCTGACCGAGGCGGACGAGGTCACCGCGGTGCCCGGCGGCGTCCGCGTCGTACGGAGCGTCAACGCGTCCCGTATCACTCAGCTGCTCAGCCTCAGCGAGGGCAGCCGCCGCCTCGACATCGACACGGAGGTGGACTGGCACGAGTGCGAGAAGATCCTCAAGGCCGCCTTCCCGCTCGACGTGCGCGCGGCGGAGTCGAGCGCCGAGATCCCCTTCGGGCATGTCCGGCGGCCCACGCACACCAACACCACCTGGGACAGCGCCCGGTTCGAGATCTGCGCCCACCGCTACCTGCACATCGCGGAGCCCGGCTGGGGCGCGGCGCTGGTGAACGACTCCAGCTACGGCCACGACGTCACACGGGACGTGCGTCCCGACGGCGGGACCACCACGACGGCCCGGATCTCGCTGCTGCGCGCCCCCCGCTTCCCCGATCCCGACGCGGACCGGGGTGAGCACCGGCTGCGGTACGCGCTGGTGATCGGTGCGGACATCCGGGACGCGGTCCGCGAGGGCTACCACTTCAACCTCCCCGAGCGTGCCGTGCCGGGTGGCGCGGCGGTAGAGCCGCTGGTGGGGACGGACGGCGACGACGTCGTCATCGAGGCGGTCAAACTCGCGGACGACCGCTCGGGTGACGTGGTCGTCCGGCTCTACGAGTCCGGCGGCCGACGGGCACGGGTCACGCTCACGGCCGGTTTCCCCCTCGCCGCCGCACGGATCACGGATCTGCTGGAGCGGGATCTCGATGACGAGCCGGTGCTGTCCTGCGCGCGATCCGAAGTGCCGCTGTCCTTCAGGCCGTTCCAGATCCTGACGGTCCGTCTGACACCGGCCGGGCGCGGAGCGGCAGCCGCCGGCCGGAACTGAGCCCCGCGGGGCCGACCCGGGGGAGGCATCCGCCGCCGTACGGACCGGGCCCCCGGCCCGGTCCGCGCGGGGTCATGGCGCAGCCACCGGTTCCGACGTCTCCCACGGCGGGCGGCTGCCGTCGTCCGTCCGGGCGCGGAAGCTGCGCAGACGCAGGCTGTTGGAGATGACGAAGACCGACGAGAAGGCCATGGCGGCCCCCGCGAACATGGGGTTGAGCAGCCCCGAAGCGGCCAGCGGCAATGCGGCCACGTTGTAGGCGAAGGCCCAGAACAGATTGCCCTTGATGGTGGCGAGCGTGCGGCGCGAGAGACGGATCGCGTCCGCCGCGCCGCGCAGGTCCCCGCGTACCAGAGTGATGTCGCCCGCCTCGATGGCGACGTCGGATCCGGTCCCCATGGCCAGCCCGAGGTCGGCCTGGGCCAGGGCGGCGGCGTCGTTGACCCCGTCACCGACCATGGCGACGACCCGGCCCTCTCCCTGCAGCCGGCTGACGACCTCGACCTTGTCCCTGGGCATGACCTCGGCGATCACCCGGTCGGCGTCGATGCCGACCTCGCGGGCGACCGACGCGGCGACCGTGGCGTTGTCCCCGGTGAGCAGGACGGGGGTGAGGCCGAGCTCGCGGAAGCGGCGGACCGCCTCGGCGGACGTCGGCTTGACCGCGTCCGCGACCACCAGGACAGCGCGGGCCCGCCCGTCCCAGGCCACCGCGACCGCCGTACGGCCCTGCGACTCGGCCTCCGCCTTGGCCTGCAGGAGACCGTCGGGCAGCTCCGTCGAGAAGTCGGCAAGCAGCCCGGTGCGGCCGACCAGCACCGTGTGGCCGTCGACGACGCCCCGGACGCCCAGCCCCTCCACACTGGTGAAGTCCTCGGGTGCGGGCAGCGTCCCGGTGCGTTCCGTCGCGGCCCTGGCGACGGCCTGTGCGATCGGATGCTCCGACGCTTCCTCCAGCGCGCCGGCCAGCCTGAGGGCCTCCAGCTCGTCCGTGCCCTCGCCGGTGTGCACGGCGAGCAGGGTCATCCGGCCGGTGGTGACGGTGCCCGTCTTGTCGAGCACGACCGTGTCCACCTTGCGGGTGGACTCCAGCACCTCGGGTCCCTTGATGAGGATGCCCAGCTGGGCGCCGCGTCCGGTGCCGACCATCAGAGCGGTCGGTGTGGCCAGGCCGAGTGCGCAGGGGCAGGCGATGATCAGGACTGCCACCGCTGCGGTGAACGCCGCCGACACGCTTCCGCCCGTGCCCCACCAGAATCCGAGTGTGGCTACCGCCAGCGCGATGACGACGGGCACGAAGACCCCCGAGACACGGTCGGCGAGCCGCTGCACCTGTGCCTTGCCGTTCTGCGCTTCCTCCACCAGCCGGGCCATCTGGGCCAGTTGCGTGTCGGACCCGACCCGGGTGGCACGGACGACCAGACGCCCGCCCGCGTTCACGGTCGCTCCGACGACGGAGTCGCCGGGGCGGACCGCCACTGGAACGGACTCTCCGGTCAGCATCGAGGCGTCCACCGCTGACGTCCCTTCGCCGATGACGCCGTCGGTGGCGATCTTCTCGCCGGGGCGGACGACGAACCGGTCTCCGGGCGCCAGCTGTTCCAGCGGGACGCGTTCCTCCCGGCCGCCGCGCAGTACGGCGACATCACGGGCGCCGAGGTCCAGCAGGGCCCGCAGGGCCGCGCCGGCGCGCCGCTTGGAGCGGGCCTCGAAATACCGGCCCGCCAGAATGAACGTAGTCACCCCTGCGGCTGCTTCGAGGTAGATGTTTCCGGCCCCGTCGGTGCGGCTGACCGTGAAACTGAAGGGGTGGGTCATCCCGGCCGCGCCCGCCGTACCCCACAGCAGCGCGTACACCGACCAGCCGAACGCGGCGAGGGTGCCCATGGAGACCAGGGTGTCCATGGTCGACGTGCCGTGGCGCAGATTGGTGAAGGCCGCCTTGTGGAAGGGCCAGGCGCCGTACACGACGACCGGCCCGGCCAGGGCCAGTGAGATCCACTGCCAGTTGGTGAACTGCCAGGTCGGCACCATGGCCAGGGCGACGACCGGGACGGACAGCACGGCGGAGATCAGCAGGCGGTCCCGCAGGGCACGGAGCCGGCCCCCGTCTCTCTCGGCGCCGGGATCCGTGTCCCCCGCTGTCGCCCCGCCGGGGGCCACAGGAGGGGCGGGCAGCTCGGCGGTGTAGCCCGCCGCCTCCACCTGGGCGACGAGGTCCTGCGGGACGGTCCCGTCGCCGAACGTGACTTTGGCCTTCTCGGTGGCGTAGTTGACGGTCGCGCTCACCCCGTCCAGCTTGTTGAGCCGCTTCTCGATGCGCATTGCGCAGGACGCGCAGGTCATCCCACCGATCGCCAGCTCGACGCTGTCCGCCCGGCTCGGCGCTTCGGTGCCGGTGCTCGTACTCATGCTGTGACTCCTCGGAACGTCGTGCGGCGCGCCTGCTGCGGTGCATGCGGCTCACGCACCGGCTGCTCCTGCTTCATGTGCACCCGACCGGTGTACGGGGGGAACGGCTCGGTGGTCGTGTCCTCCATGGTCCGCCATACCGGCTCCGCTCCCGGAGCCGGTATGCGGGGCTCCCGCAATGACGGTGAACTCCGCGGTGTGCACTTTTCCCCGGTGCCGGAAGTCCAGGTACAGGCGGTAGGCGCCGGCGCTGGGGAACTCCGCGTGAAAGGTGATCCCGGGCCCGGAGCGGGTGGTGCCGTCCCCCGGCGCTCCCTGCGGGTGCACATGGAGACAGGCGAGGTCACCCGCGCGCAGGGCGACGAGGTGTCCGTACGCGCCGAGGTAGGGCTGAAGACCGGTGATCGGCCGGCCGTTCCTCGCCACCGACATGGTGAGCACGCTCGACGCGCCGGCAGTGGCGCTACCGGACAGTGTGACGGTGTAGCCGTCGGCATGTGCCGTACGGGAGGGCGCAGGCAGCGCAGTGGGCCGGTAGTCGCCCGCGACGGAGACGTCCGCGCCCAGCGTGAGGCCGCTGCCGCCGGCCGGCACGAAGTCCGCGAAGACGCGGTAGGTCCCGGCCGAGCCGAAGGTGAGCGGCAGCGACCAGGTGCCGTCGGCGGAGAGCGCGGGATGCACGTGCTGGAAGCCGGACAGGTCCCTGCGGGCGACGATGAAGTGCAGGTCCTTGCCGTGCGACCGGGTGTAGCGGGTGACAGGCCGGCCGTCGGGGCCGGTGATCCGGAAGCGGAAGTCGGTCTTCCGGCCGGCCGGCAGAGCACCCGGCGGCGGTACGAGGGTGTACCCGTGTTCCGCGATCTGCAGGCCGTCGGGCACGGCGTCGCCGGCCCCCGTCGGGCCGGTGGATCCTGCCGGGCCGTGCGCGGAGCGGGCAGCGGCGGGATTTCCGCCCACCGGCCCCACCGCGTGGCCGATGCCGAGCGAGGCGCCGAAGACCAAGGCGAGGCCCAGGGCGTATGTCCCTGCCCTTCCGACGGTGTTCATGGCTTTCCTTCCGCGGTGCTGACGGGGCTGTGCTGTGCGCGCGGTGCGGCGGCTGGGCGCCGTGTCAGTGGCTGGAGCCGCAGCAGTTCGCCGACGCCTGCTCGGGCGCTGCGGCGATCTCGTACCCGGCTTCGTCGACGGCGGCGGCGACAGCCGCGTCGTCCACGGTGCCGGTGGCCGTCACGGTCAGCCTTCCGGTGGACAGATCGACGTCGGCGCTGGTCACACCGCCGACCTTGGAGACCTCTTCGGTGACGGACTTGACGCAGTGGTCGCAGGTCATGCCACTGACGGTGTAGACGGCGGAGGACGTGGACGTGCCTGTGGCCATGGCGAAGCCTCCTGCTTCTCGGTCGGACCGACGGGACGTCCGACGGTCACTTCCTGAAGCACTACATACCCCTGAGGGGTATCGAGTCAAGTCTGAGCGCCCACCGGATCCGCTCGCCGTCCGAGGTGGTGCCGAATACGGGCTGGGGGTATATTCCTCAGCTTATTGTACCCCCCAGAGGTATATGAGCTCATGGTGTCCGATTCCGCGGAAAACGGCTGATCGCCATCGGCCGGCCTTCGCCGTGGCCGTAGGGAGGGGCTCCTCCCGCTCCGCCTGGCGCGCCGCGCCGGTGGCCGCCGGCCTGCGGGGAGCGGCGCGGCAGCGGTGTCCCGAGGCGGTCGGCGGGCCGGGTCCGGCCCTGCCGGGAGGCTCCGCCGGGACAGCCGCGTCCCCGTCCGCCGGGCCACCTGGACCTGTGGCCTGGGGCTCCGGGGCAGACGTGACAGGATGTCCGCATGTCTACCAACGTTTTCTTCGACATCACCATTCAGGGCGAGGCCGCGGGAAGGATCGTCTTCGAGCTCTTCGACGACGTCGTTCCCAAGACCACGCAGAACTTCCGCGAGCTCGCCACCGGCAAGCACGGCTTCGGCTACGAGGGCTCGGGCTTCCACCGCGTCATCCCGGAGTTCATGCTCCAGGGCGGCGACTTCACCCGCGGTGACGGCACCGGCGGCAAGAGCATCTACGGCGAGAAGTTCGCCGACGAGAACTTCACGCTGAAGCACGAGCGTCCGTACCTGCTTTCGATGGCCAACGCGGGCCCGAACACCAACGGCTCGCAGTTCTTCGTCACCACGGTGAAGACTCCGTGGCTGGACGGCAAGCACGTCGTCTTCGGCGAGGTCGTCGAGGGCCAGGACCTCGTGAAGAAGATCGAGTCGCTCGGCTCCCGCTCCGGCGGCACCAGCGCGCAGATCACCATCGCGGCTTCCGGAGTCGTCGAGAAGTAACCCCCCCGGGGGCCTTCCCGGGCCTCTCCGGCTTTTCCTGGAGGGCCCGAGGTACGGACCGGTGCCCGGATGCCTCCGCGACCGCCGCTGTAGCGAGCGGTCGCGGAGCCCGGACCGCGGCCGTGCCTGCGGATGCTTCAGCCGGTCGGCCCTGCCAGGACCCGCGCCCGGCAGGCGGACGGGGAGCCCCAGGCCGAGCGCAGAGCGCGGGCCTTGCGGATCCACAGCGACAGGTCGTACTCGGCGGTGTAGCCGATGGCGCCGTGCAGTTGCAGTGCGGTACGGGCCGCCGTGTACGCCGCCTCGCCCGCCGCCACCTTCGCGGCCGCGATCGCGGCCCCCGCATCCGGCGATCCGTCCGCGAGAGCCACCGCCGCGCCGTGCACCAGAGGGCGCGCGAACTCCAGCCCGATCAGTGCGTCCGCCAGCCGGTGTTTCACGGCTTGGAAGGACCCGATGGTGGTGGAGAACTGGGTGCGCTGCTTGGCGTAGGCGACGGTCCGATCGACCAGTTCCAGGCCGACCCCCAGGGCCTGGGCCGCAGTTGCGAACGCCGCCCACTGAGCGGCCGTACGGGCCGCCTTGTCCGCGTCCGCGCCCGATACGAGCGGAACACCACCGGCGATGTGCGGGACCGCGAGCCGGCGGGCGGGATCGGTCGAGGGCTGGACGGCGCCGTGCCCGGACGCCGTGCGCAGCTCCGAATGGTCCTGGGCCTCCTCGTGGTTACGGCCGTTGCGGACCGCTTCCGTCGCGCCTGTCACCACGAAGGTGACATCGGCCGTGTCCATGTCCAGGGCGTACGGTCCGCCGTCCGGCATCGCCAGTGAGGCCATGGCCCCTCCGGATGCGAGCCGCGGCAGCCAACGGTCCGCGGCAGCCGTGTCCCCGCACCCCGCTGGCCCCCCCAGGAGGACAGCCGCCGCCACGGTCTCCACCAGGGGGCCCGGCACGGCGTGCCGCCCCAGCTCCATGAATGACACGGCGAGTTCGACGGGCAGCAGTCCCATGCCCTCGTACTCCTCCGGGACGGCGAGAGCGAAGACCCCCGCGTCGGCGATCCGCTTCCACAGCGCCCGGCCGGGGCCGGTGTCGCCCGCACCCCAGGCCCGTACCGCAGCGGGGGTGTCGGCAGATGAGAGCATCCTGTCCAGCGTGCGGCCGAACTCGGCCTGTTCGTCGTCCAGCAGGAATTTCATGACCGGCGCCCCTTCGGCAGGCCCAGCAGCCGCTCGGCGATGATGTCGCGCTGGATCTCGTTGGTCCCCGCGTAGATCGGGCCCGCCAGCGCGAAGGTGTAGCCGTCGGCCCAGCCGCCGCCGGCCGGAGCGTCCGCCGCCTCGTCGGCGAGCTCACCGCGCGGGCCGAGCAGGTCGAGCGCCGTCTCGTGCAGGCTGATGTCCAGCTCTGACCAGAAGACCTTGTTCAGGCTGGACTCGGCTCCGATGGAGCCGCCGGCCGCGATCCGGGAGGCGTTGGCGTACGTGAACAGCTGATAGGCGCGCGAGCGGATCACCGCGTCGGCGACCCGGTCGCGCAGCGCTGTGTCGCCCGCGTCGCCCTCGGCGTGCCACAGAGTGGTGAGCCGGCCGGCCGCGGCGGTGAAGCGTCCCGGGCTGCGCAGTGTCAGTCCGCGTTCGTTGCCCGCGGTGCTCATCGCGACCTGCCAGCCGCGCCCCGGCTCGCCGATCACATCGGAGTCGGGCACGAAGACATCGTCGAGGAAGAGCTCGGCGAAGGCAGGCTTGCCGTCCAGGCGTCCGACGGGCCTTACGGTCACGCCGTCGGCGTCGAGAGGGAACATCACATAGGTGAGGCCCCGGTGCGGCCGGTCCGCGTCCGGGTCGCTGCGGAAGAGCCCGAAGGCACGGTCGGCGAAGGCGGCCCGCGACGACCACGCCTTCTGGCCGTTGAGCAACCAGCCGCCTGCCGTCCGGGTCGCGGTGGAGCGCAGCGATGCCAGATCCGACCCGGAATCGGGTTCCGACCAGGCCTGTGCCCAGATCACCTCACCGCCGGCCATGGCGGGCAGGATCCGGCCGCACTGTTCCGGGCTGCCGTGCTCGAAGAGGGTGGGGGCGAGGAGGTTGATGCCGTTCTGGCTGACCCGGCCGGGCGCTCCCGCGGCGAAATACTCCTCCTCGAAGATCAGCCACTGCAGGATCGAGGCGTCCCGGCCGCCGTGGCGCGCGGGCCAGGAGACCACCGACCAGCGGTCGGCGAACAGGGTGCGCTCCCAGTCGCGATGGGCGGCGAAGCCGTCGGCGGTCTCCAGGGACGGCAGGGGCGCGGCGGGTACGTGTGCGGCGAGCCAGTCGCGGGCCTCGGCCCGGAAGGCGTCCTCCGCTGCGGTGAAGCCGAGATCCATCAGCGTCCTGCCTTCTTCATCGCGCCGATGTCCATTCCGCCGAGCGGGTCCGCCGCCGTCTCGGCGTTGTGCGCGTGGGCCAGGTGGTGGAGACCGAACACCGAGTCGAGGCCGGTGTGCAGGCCCTGGAGATCCTCGGCCTGGTTGACGGCGCGTTTGGTCAGGGCCAGTCCCATCCGTGGCATCTCGGCGATGCGGGAAGCCAGTTCATGGGTGCGCGCGGTGAGTTCGGCAGCTGTCACGACCCGGTTGACCATGCCGACCTCGTAGGCGCGCTGCGCGCTCATCCGGTCACCGGTGAAGAGGAACTCCTTGGCGATCCGCGGGGGCATCACCCAGGGGTGGGCGAAGTACTCGACGCCGGGGATCCCCATCCGCACGACCGGATCCGCGAAGAAGGCGTCGTCCGATGCGACGATCAGATCGCAGATCCACGCGAGCATCAGCCCGCCCGCCACACAGGCGCCCTGTACCGATGCGATCAGGGGCTTCGGCAGTTCGCGCCACCGTCGGCACATGCCGAGATAGACCTCGGACTCGCGGGCGAACCGGCTCTCCGCGCCCGTCTTGTCCGAGTGGTCCCACCACAGTCCCGCGGTGCGGTCGAAGGGGAGGTGCGCATCACGCTCCGGGGTGCCGATGTCGTGGCCCGCGGAGAAGTGCCGGCCCGCGCCCGCCAGTACGACGGCCTTGACCTCGCTGTCGTCGGCCGCGCGGTAGAAGGCGCGGTCGAGCGCGTAAGTCATCGCGGAGTTCTGGGCGTTGCGGTAGTCCGGCCGGTTCATCGTGACGAGTGCGACGGGGCCCTGGCGTTCGTAGCGCACCACGGGCTCTTCATGGTCGGTGGTCATCGGTGACTCCTTCCCTAACAAGTGTTTGGTAGGCTAACCTACGGCCATGAGCAGCGTCGAGGAATCCGGCACCGGGAGCAGCGCCCGGCGGCGGACCGCACCGCGAGGTGAACATCTGTGAACAAGCCCCCGCAGTACCTCCCCGGGCACCAGCTGCTCGCCGGCCGCACCGCGGTGATCACCGCAGCCGCGGGCGCCGGGATCGGCGGTGCCACCGCACGCCGGTTCCTCGAGGAGGACGCCAGCGTCGTACTCGGCGACAGCCACGCCCGCCGGCTCGGCGAGACGGTCCGGGCACTGGCCCTGGAGTTCGGCGCGGACCGCGTCGCCGGTAGGGCCTGTGACGTCACCGACGAGGAACAGGTCGGGGCCCTCTTCGACCTGGCGGAGGAGCGGCACGGCGGTCTGGACCTCGTTGTCAACAACGCGGGGCTCGGCGGCACCGCCGAGCTGACCGAAATGACCGACGCCCAGTGGGACAAGGTCATCGACGTCACCCTGAACGGGACCTTCCGGTGCACCCGCGCCGCGCTGCGCCGGATGAAGGCCTCCGGTCGTGGAGGAGCCGTCGTCAACAACGCCTCCGTCGTCGGCTGGCGCGCCCAGCGCGGACAGGCCCACTACGCCGCCGCGAAGGCGGGCGTGATGGCACTCACCCGCTGCGCGGCCGTGGAGGCCGCCGAGTACGGCGTACGGGTCAACGCGGTCTCGCCCAGCCTGGCCATGCACCCGCACCTGGTGAAGGTCACCACGCCCGAGCTGCTCGAACAGCTCACCGACGCGGAGGCATTCGGCCGGTACGCGGAACCGTGGGAGATCGCCAATGTCATCGTCTTCCTGGCCAGCGGCTACTCCTCGTACATGACCGGCGAGACCGTGTCGGTCAGCAGCCAGCACGCGTGAGCGGGGAACGACAATGGTTCCGTGCCTACAGCCAAGAACGTGCCCTCAGCCAAGAAGAAGCCCGAGATGAGCCCCTCGCCCGCGCGGCGCCGGGAACTGCTCGCCACCGCAGCGGAAGTGTTCGCGGCCCAGGGCTACAACGCCACCACCGTGCGGAAGATCGCGGACGAGGCCGGGATCCTGGCCGGCAGTCTCTACTACCACTTCGACTCCAAGGAGTCGATGCTCGATGAGATCCTGAGCACCTTCCTTGACGAGCTGTGGGCCCGTTACGACGCCGTACTCGCCTCCGGACTCGGCCCCAGGGAGACCATCGAAGCCCTCGTCACCGAGTCCTTCCGGGAGATCGACCGGCACCGCGCCGCAGTCGCCATCTACCAGAAGGAGTCCAAGTACCTGGCCCGGCAGCCGCGCTTCGGCTATCTCGCCGACTCGCAGGAGAAGTACGAGAAGGCCTGGCTCGGAACGCTCGAACGCGGCGTCTCCGAAGGGGCCTTCCGCGGCGATCTCGACGTCCGCCTCACCTACCGCTTCGTGCGCGACACCGTCTGGGTCGCGGCGAGCTGGTACCGGCCGGGCGGACAGCACAGCCCGGAGGAGATCGCCCGCCAGTACCTCGCGATGGTGCTGGAAGGCATCGCCTCCGGGCCGCACCAGGAAACGTAGACCGACCGCCGCTCGCCGGACGGTCGCAACCCCACCAGGTTCCCCATGGAGGAGCAGTCATGGCCGAGGCCTATATCGTCGAAGCGGTTCGTACCCCGGTCGGGCGGCGCAACGGCGGGCTCAGTACCGTCCACCCGGCCGACCTCGGCGCGCATGTGCTCCGGGCGCTCATGGAGCGCTCGGGCATCGACCCGTCCGCCGTCGAGGACGTCGTCCTCGGCTGCCTGGACACGGTCGGCCCGCAGGCCGGGGACATCGCCCGGACGAGCTGGCTGGCCGCCGGGCTGCCCGAGGAAGTCCCCGGGGTGACCGTCGACCGGCAGTGCGGCTCCTCCCAGCAGGCCGTGCACTTCGCGGCGCAGGGGGTGCTCTCCGGCACTCAGGACCTCGTCGTGGCGGGCGGCACCCAGAACATGTCGATGATCCCGATCGCGTTCGCCAGCAGGCAGGCCGCCGAGCCGCTGGGGCTGACCGAAGGCCCGTACGCAGGATCCGAGGGGTGGCGGGCGCGCTACGGCGACCGGCCGGTCAACCAGTTCCACGGCGCCGAACTGATCGCCGAGAAGTGGGGCATCTCCCGAAGCGACATGGAGGAGTTCGCGCTCCGCTCGCACCAGCGCGCGATCCGGGCCATCGACGAGGGACGCTTCGCCCGCGAGACCGTCGCCTACGGGGATGTGACCACCGACGAAGGGCCCCGCCGGGACACCTCACTGGAGAAGATGGCAGGTCTGAAGCCCGTCGTGGAGGGCGGCCGGCTCACCGCGGGCGTCTCGTCGCAGGTCTCCGACGGGGCGTCGGCCATGCTGCTCGCCTCCGAACGCGCCGTGCGCGAGCACGGGCTGACGCCGCGGGCCCGTATCCACCACCTCTCGGTGCGCGGCGAGGACCCCATCCGGATGCTGTCGGCGCCCATCCCGGCGACGGCGTACGCCCTGAAGAAGGCGGGCATGTCCATCGAGGACATCGACCTGGTCGAGATCAACGAGGCATTCGCGCCCGTGGTGCTGGCCTGGCTCAAGGAGACCGGCGCGGACCCCGGCAAGGTCAACGTCAACGGCGGAGCCATCGCCCTGGGCCACCCGCTCGGCGCGACCGGCACCAGGCTGATGACGACGCTTCTGCACGAACTGGAGCGCACTGGCGGGCGGTTCGGTCTCCAGACCATGTGCGAGGGCGGTGGGCAGGCCAACGTCACCGTCATCGAGCGGCTCTGATCCGACCCTCGTGCGACGGCTGTGCCGTTCCCGGCCCCTTGGCCCATCGGGAACGGCACAGCCGTCGCACGGGTGCGCACGCCTCCGGTCGTGCGGCCCCGCCGGTCGGGCCGAAGCGCCCGGCCATGCGGGCGCGGAGCCCGGGGCGACGTGGTGGGCGGTGTCAGCCGGCCGTGGTGAGGGGGGTGTTCTCGGGGGTGTCGGCGGGCACGGGCGGGCCGGCCTTCTTGAGCGGCACTTCCACGACGAACAGCGCGGCGGCGAAGGCCAGGGCGCAGACGACCGCGGCGGTGAGGAAGATGTGGCTGGTGCCGTCCGTGACCGCGGTGAGGTAGGAGCCCTGGGCCCCGGCGGGCCCGTTGCGCAGGGAGTCCGGGTCGGCGCCGGCGGGCAGGTGGGGCTGGACGGCGCGGGTGAACAGCGAGCCGAAGACAGCGACGCCGAGGGAACCGCCCAGGGTGCGGAAGAGGCTGGCCGAGCTCATCGCCGCTCCCATGTCGCGCAGGGAGACGCTGTTCTGCGCGATGGTGCCCGCCATCTGCATGGTGAAGCCCAGGCCGATGCCGACGAGGATCATGTACAGGCTGGTCAGCAGGAACGAGGTGCCGGCGGTCATGGTCGCCAGCAGGCCGAGCCCGGTGGTGAGGAAGACGGTGCCGACCACGGGGAAGACCTTGTACTTGCCGGTGGCGGACATGACCTTGCCGGCGATGGTCGAGACGATCACGACGGGGATCATCATCGGCAGCATCAGGAGGCCGGAGCCGGTGGCCGATGCGCCCTGGACGTTCTGCTGGAAAAGCGGCAGGTAGAGGCCCGCGCCGAACGTGACCACACCGGCGGAGAGGGTCATGACCATCGCCAGCGGGTAGTTGCGGTGGCCTGTGAACACGGACAGGGGGAGCAGCGGCTCACGGACCCGCTTCTCCACCTGAACGAACAGGGCCAGGCCCGTGATCGCGACGGCGCCCAGGGCCAGGATCTGCCAGGATCCCCACGCGTAGGTGCTCCCTGCCCAGGTAGCGGCCAGGACGACCGCGGTGATGGAGAGGGTCAGCAGGCCGATGCCGGCCCAGTCGGTCTTCGCTTTGATGCGCTTGGCGGGAACGTGCAGCTTCAGCCACAGCCAGACCAGGGCGACCAGGCCGAGCGGGAGGTTGATGTAGAAGGCCCACCGCCAGTCGAAGTGGCCGGTGACGAATCCGCCCAGCAGCGGTCCGCCGATGGTGCCGATCGCCATGACCGAGGCGGTCATGCCCTGGTACCTGCCCCGCTCACGGGGCGGGACCAGCGCGCCGATCAGCGCGAAGGCCCCCGCGCCGATGCCGCCGGCGCCGATGCCCTGCAGGACGCGGAAGGCGATGAGCTCGCCCATGGAATGGGACGTCCCGCACAGGGCGGACCCGGCGATGAACACGGCGATGGACGCCAGGTACACGGGTTTACGGCCGTACAGATCGCCGAACTTGCCCCAGACGGGGGTGGTGACGGCGGTGACGAGGGTGTACGCGGTCACGACCCACGAGATGTGCTCCAGGCCGCCGAGGTCACCGACGATCGTGGGCATGGCGGTGCTGACGACCATGTTGTCGAGCATTGACAGCAGCATGGCGAGCATGACGCCGAGCAGTACCCAGCGCGCATTCTTCGGTACGGCCGGTGTGGTGGAGGGGAGGGCTGCGTTCCCGGACATGGCTGAACGCCCCTTTCAGGCAGAGGGGAAGGTCATGGGTGAGGGGCGGGACGGTGTTCCGCCGACGCCTCCCCAGAAGACCACACCAGATCACTAAGTGCAACAGATGCACTTTTGGAGCTGAACAACCCAGAGGGTAGGGTGATGGCCATGTCCCAGCCTGAATCCCCCGCCCCGGCCGCGCCGACGGGGCGCCGCGAGCGCAAGAAGGCCGCCACCCGCCAGGCCATCTCCGACGCCGCGATGCGCCTGTTCCTGGAGCGCGGATACGACGACGTCGGTATCCGCGAGATCGCGGATGCCGCGGACGTGTCCACCACCACCCTGTTCAAGCACTTCCCCGTCAAGGAAGCGCTCGTCCTCGACGAGGACGCCGACCAGGAGGCCCTCCTGCTCGCCGCCGTGCGCGAACGCCCCGAGGGCCAGTCGATCCCCGCGGCGCTGCGCGAGCACGCGCTGCACTACCGCATGGCCGCCGCGAACGGCGACGACCGCTTCACCGCGTTCTTCGCCCTGATCAACGACACTCCGGCGCTGCGCGACTACGTCCAGGCCATGTGGCTGCGCCACGCCGCAGCCCTCGCGCAGGTCATCGCGGAGGAGAGCGGGCTGCCCGCTCGCGACCCCGCCTGTACCGCCCTGGCCCACTTCGCTCTCGAAGCCCCCCGCTCCGCTCGCGGCCACGACGACCTCCGCCAAGCCGTCATCCGCGCCTTCGACCTCCTCGAAAGCGGCTGGGGCGCTCTCGCCTCCGGTCGGTGAACGGGGGAGTGGGCCGGCGGCGGAGTGGGGTGGCCCGACCGGTGGGGCCCCAGGCGGCGGACACGGCCCGGGGCAGTCGCTCCGTGCTGACCGCCGCCCGGCGGAGGCCGATTGGGCGCAGACTCACTCAGGCGGCCCGGCGGCCGTGCCCGGGTCGTCGGCCGCGGCTTCCAGGGCAGCCAGTGAACGCAGCGTCTCCCGGGCCTCGGACATGATGCGGGCGACGAGTTCCGCGCAGGACGGCAGATCGTCGATCAGACCGGCGACCTGGCCGGACGCCATCACCCCCAGATCGGGGCGGCCGTCCACCATCGAGGCCTTGAGCATCATCGGAGTGTTGGCCGCCAGCAGGACCTGACTCCAGGTCAGGTCCTTGCCGTGCTTCATGGCCAGCCCGTCGCGCACCATCTCGGCCCAGCCGAGGCCCGAGTGTGCCTTGAAACCGGCGGCGTGCCGCACGGCCCGCAGCAGCGCCGCGGGCCTTCCCGAGCGCTCCAGTGAGGCGACCAGGGGAGTGCGGAGCATCCGGTGGGGAAGACCGTCGACCCTGGTGGTGACGGTGATGTCCTTGACGCCCGCCGCGAGGTACTCGGCCTTCACCGCGTCCGGCACCGTGCTGTCCGACGTGAGCAGGAACCGGGTACCCATCGCCACGCCCGCCGCGCCCTGGGCGAGAGCGGCCACCAGCCCGCGGCCGTCACGGAAACCGCCCGCCGCGACAACGGGGATGTCCACCGCGTCGACGACCTGCGGCAGCAGCACCGTGGTGGCGACCTCACCGGTGTGCCCGCCACCCTCGCCGCCCTGCACGATGACCGCGTCGGCGCCCCACGCGGCCACCTTCTCGGCATGCCTGCGCGCACCGACCGACGGGATCACGACGACGCCCGCGTCCTTCAGCCGGCCGATCAGTGCCTCGGAGGGCGCCAGCGCGAAGGAGGCGACGCGCACGCCTTCCTCGATGATGATGTCCACCCGCTCGCCCGCGTCGCCGGCGTCGGCCCGCAGATTGACGCCGAACGGCCGGTCCGTACGGGACATGACCTCGCGCACCGCCGACCGCAGCTGCGGCGGCGTCATGGTCGCGGAGGCCAGGATGCCCAGCGCCCCGGCGTCGGCAGACGCCGATACGAGGCGAGGGCCCGCCACCCAGCCCATGCCGGTCTGCACGATCGGATGGCGCACGCCGACCAGTTCGGTGAGCGGGGTGGACAGCAGCGCGGCTCCTGAGCCGGTGCCGCCGCCGGTCATGTCCGCACCTCGCGGTTGCGCAGCCCCGCGGGATCGATGACCGTGCGGATCAGCCGGAGCTCCTGCGCGCTGGGCTCGCGGGTGCGGGGCACGTCGTCGGCGACCGGCAGCGGGAAACCGGTCGCCTCGCGCACCTGCGCCGCGCTCACCCCGGGGTGCAGGGACCGTACCCGCAGCGTACGGTCGGGCGTCTCGAAGTCCAGCACGGCCAGATCGGTGACGACCGTACGGAGCTGGTGGAAGCGGGTGGCCGACGGGCCGGCCGCCGCGGCACGGTCGTGGCCGACGCCGCTGACCATGTCGACCTTGTCGACGAACACCCGGGTGGAGTGGCGGGGCACCCAGTAACTGACCGGATTGTTGATGGTGTTGACCGGGGCGCCGCGCACCCCGAGCAGCTGCCTGGCGGGCTGCTTCCAGTCGCCGATACAGCTGATGTTCTGGTTGCCGTGCCGGTCGAGCTGGCTGGCGCCCATCATCACGTGCCGCTTGCCGCCGGTGACCATGGCCAGGTGCCGCCGGTAGGGCAGCCAGCCCTCGACGACCTCCGGTGTCGCACCGATGGCGGGGACATCGCCGATCACCAGGGCCTCGCCGTCGGTGAGCAACAGGTCGGGGGAGAAGGTCAGCGCGGCGAGCCGGGCACCCGCCGACGGCACGGTCCCCATCGGACTGGCCAGGATCTCGCCGTCCCCCCGCCAGGCCTCCGCGCAGGCGACGACGCAGTACTCGGCGCGGGTGACATCGCTCCGCACATCCCCCGTGGCCTCCTGTGTACTCATGCGCTCTCCTCGGCGAACGCCGCGACCGCGGCCTGGTAGGTGTCCTCGTCCCCGGACAGGAACCGTGCGGTGAACTCCCGCCAGGCCTCCGGGTCGGCGGCGGCCTTGGCGTACGCCGCCTGGAACGGCTCGTCGCGTCCGTAGTCGGGCACGCAGGAGGTGAAGTGCGCCCCGTTGGGGGTCTCGACGACCCCGGTCACCGACTGCCGTCCGACCAGCAGTGTCTGCGGTGCACCGGCACTCGCGAACTCCGTGCTCGGCACGATGCGTTCGCAGGAGACGTACGCCTCGGCGGCCGCGTCGCAGAAGAGGTCGTCGAAGTAGGGATCGGGGCCCAGGTACTGGGCGTTGCCCCGCGCGTCGGCCCGGTTGAGGTGGACCAGCGCCACGTCCATCGACAGCGCCGGTACGGCCACCAGCTCCTCGCCGTCGGCGTAGGGGGAAGTGACCGTTCGCAGCTGCGGGTTGACCCGCATGACGTCCGAGCCGAGTCCGGCCCGCACCGGCAGGAACGGCAGCCGGTGCGTGGCGGCGGTCAGCCCCCACATGAACATCGCCTCGTCCAGCTCGGTCAGTTCGAAGTCGCCCCGCTGGCGGGCCGCCCGGAAGTGCGGCTCCAGCGGTATGGAGTCGAGTGTGGTGAACGCGGCCACCAGCTTGCGGATCTTCCCGGCAGCTGCCAGCAGGCCCACATCGGGTCCGCCGTACGAGATGACCGTCAGGTCGGTGACGTCCGAACGCAGCAGGGCCCGTACGAGCGCCATGGGCTTGCGCCGCGATCCCCAGCCGCCGATCCCGATCGTCATTCCGCTGCGCAACCGGCCGGCGACCTCGTCGGGCGACATGATCTTTCCGCTCTTCCCGGTCACTCCGGGGGTGTCGCTGCTCACGACTTCTCCTTGCTTCCGAAGGTGTTGCGGACCCGGTCGGCGACGCCCAGCAGATTGGCCTGGAAGGTGAAGCCCTGCTCGAAGCGGTAGCTGCGGCGGACGTCGACCGGGTCTATCCCGTTGATGGCCGCCTTCGCGAGGCGGATCAGAGTGCCGTCCTTGGCGGCGATCTCGGCCGCCAGCCGCACGGCCGCGTCCAGCAGCCCGGCGCGCGGGACGATCTCCCACACCGAGCCGTGGCGGTGGAGTTCCTGCGCGGTGGCGGTGCGCGAGGTGTAGTACAGCGTGCGCATCAGATGCTGGGGGACCAGCCGTGCGAGGTGGGTGGCGGCGCCGAGCGCGCCCCGGTCCAGCTCGGGGAGTCCGAACGTCGCGTCGTCGCTGGCCACGATGGCGTCCGCGTTTCCCACCAGGCCGATTCCGCCGCCCAGGCAGAAGCCGGCCACGGCGGCGACCACCGGGACCTCGCACTCGTACACCGCGGCGAATGCCTCTGCGCAGCCCTGGTTGGCGCCCACCAGGGCCTCATGGCCATCGGCTCGCTGCATCTCCTTGATGTCGACGCCGGCGTTGAATCCGCGCCCGGCCGCGGTGAGGACAACGCAGCGCACGTCCGGGTCGGCGCCGGCGGCACGTACGGCTCCGGCCAGGTCGTACCAGCCCCGCACGGGGAGGGCGTTGACCGGAGGGAAGTCGACGGTGACCACGGCGACGCCGCTGTGCGGGCTTGAGGTGGAGACACCCATGAGCAGATCAGCTACCTTTCCACCAAACATTTGTTAGGTGAGAAGGTAGCAGTGGTTCGTGCACCGCGGCAGGGGGCGCCCGGCGTCCCCTGCCCGTACGACTCTCGAAGAGGAGAAGTGGGATGACGCCATACAGGACGGACGGCGCCGGGAACGGCGGCGGGATGTGCGCGGGGCGGGTCGCCGTCGTCACCGGGGCCGGCCGGGGACTGGGCCGCGCACATGCGTGTGCGCTGGCCGCTGAGGGTGCGCGGGTCGTTGTCAACGACCTGGGTGTGGGTCTGGACGGCGCCGGTGGCTCGTCGGGCCCCGCGCAGGACGTGGTCGACGAGATCGTCGCCGCGGGCGGCGAAGCGGTAGCGCACGGAGGTGACATCGCCACGGAGGAGGGCGCGGCTTCCCTGGTCACCACCGCGCTGGACGCGTTCGGGCGGCTGGACATCCTGGTCAACAACGCCGGGTTCCTGCGGGACAGGATGCTCGTCAACCTCGACGAGGACAGCTGGGACGCGGTCATGCGGGTCCACCTCAAGGGGCACTTCCTGTCGCTCAAGCACGCCGGGGCGCACTGGCGTGCGGAGGCCAAGGCGGGGCGCGCCCCGCAGGCCCGGGTGGTCAACACCAGCTCGGGCGCCGGGCTGCTCGGCAGCGTGGGCCAGGGCAACTACGCGGCGGCCAAGGCCGGGATCCTCGGGCTGACCCTGGTCGCCGCGGCCGAACTGGGCCGCTACGGCGTCCAGGTGAACGCCATCGCCCCCGCCGCCAGGACCCGGATGACCGAGACGGTCTTCGCCGATGCCATGGCCGCCTCCGCGGACGGCGGCTTCGACGCGATGGCCCCGGAGAACGTCTCGCCGCTCGTGGTCTGGCTGGCTTCCGGGGCATCCGCTGGGGTCACCGGCCGGGTCTTCGAGGCGGAGGCCGGGAGGATCACCGTCATGGAGGGGTGGCGGCCCGGCCCCGCCGCGGACAAGGGGGCACGCTGGACCCCGGCCGAGGCGGGCGAGACGGCACTGCGGCTGCTCGCGGCCGCCGAGCGGCCGCAGCCCGTGTACGGCGCGCAGTGATCCCCGCCGTGCGGGCGCGCCGCGGACCTGCGCCCGCACGGCAGGTTGTCGAGGACGAGCGCCGGGCGGGGCGGCAGTTGGGACGCTCTGCGGTTCGTACGGGGCCGGGGCGCCGGCTGTGGGTGGCTGTCGCCGGGGCCCCGCGGGCCCGGAGGTCCGTCAGTCCGGAAGTCCGGCGGCCGCGCCGCCGGAGTGTGCGGCGAGGTAGCGGCCGGGGAAGTCGCCGCCCCCGTGGACCGCGAGATCGGCGCCGTTCACGTAGGACGCCTGACTGCCCGCCAGGTAGAGGCAGGCGTCCGCCACGTCGGACGGCGTCGCCATCCGCCCCATGGGGATGGTCCGCGCGACCGCCGCGCCGCCGTCCCTCCCGTAGACGGCCGCGGCGTTCTCGGTGCTGATGAGGCCGGTGGTGATGTGGTTGACGCGGACCAGCGGCGCCCACTCCAGAGCGAGGGCGCGGGTCAGCCCGAGCAGCCCCGCCTTGGCTGCCGAATAGGCTGCCGTGCCCGGCTGGGGGGCGTGGCCCGACACGCTGCCGATGTTCACGACCGAGCCGCCCCGCTCCTGCGTTCGCATGATGCGGTTGGCCGCCTGGGCCGTGTAGAACGGCGCCAGCAGATTGAGCGCGACGATCCGCTCGACGAAGCGGGGCGAGACGGTGGCCGCGTCGGAATCGGGCGAGCCTCCCGCGTTGTTGACGAGCGTGTCCAGCCGTCCGAATCTGGCTGCCGCGTGGTCGATGACACCTGCGGCCGCCGCGGGGTCGCGTACGTCCGCCGCGACGAAGGCGGCCGTACGGCCGCCCGCGGTGGGCAGGGAGTCCGGTTCGCGGCGGCCGCAGACGAGGACCTCGGCACCCGCGCCGAGGAATGCCTCGGCGATGGCGTAACCGATCCCCTTGGTGCCGCCCGTGACGACCACCGCCCGTCCGGTGAAGTCCGCCGGGTTGCTGATGCTCATGAGCCGCCTCCGTACCGTCAGGTCCGGCTGCGCCGTGGGCGGCCGGGTTGATGCAACCTACCAAGCGTTAGGTAGGTGAACCAGGGCGGCGGTGCCCACTCTCCAGTGGTCGCCCGCCGTGGGCCGGCGGCCCCGGTGCGGCGCGCCGCGTGAGTCGCCGTCCACGGCGCCGCGTCGTGAGTCGTCGTGCACGGCGCCGCGTCCCGAACTCACCGGCTGCGGCCGGTGGGTGGAGCGGTGAGCTGATCCCGGTGACGGACCGGGCTCAGCTCCTCACCACTTCGGCGGAGCGTATTCGGCGCACGGTGAGTGAGCTGGGTCACTTTCTGTTGCTGTTCAGGCATAGGTGCAGGTCAATCGGGGAGGGGACCAGACCGCTGGTGCGAATCAGCGGCATCGGTCCGGTGAGGGAAAGGCAGAACACACGTGTCGGCAAGCGAGACCATTCATGTAGACGGGATGTGGCGGGGCGCCGCATCCGGCGCCACACGGGAGGTCCTCGACCCCGCCGACGCGAAGACCCTGCAGGTCGTGGCCGAAGGCGGCGCCGAGGACGCGGACGCCGCCGTACAGGCGGCGCACACCGCGTTCGCGGGCGGCCGGGGCGACTGGCCGAGTACCCCGGTGGCCGAGCGCGCCGCCCTGCTGCGCAGGGTCGCCGGGCTGCTCCAGCGCGACCGCGAGGAGATCGCGCTCATCGAGAGCCGGGACACCGGCAAGACCCTGGAGGAGGGCCGGGTCGACGTCGACGACGTCACCAACGCCTTCCGGTACTTCGCCGATCTGGTGATGAACGAGAGCGGCGGCCGGGTCGTGGACGCGGGTTCGCCCGATGTGCACAGCGTCGTCGTGCACGAGCCGGTCGGCGTCTGCGCGCTGATCACCCCCTGGAACTACCCGCTGCTGCAGGCCAGTTGGAAGATCGCACCGGCGCTCGCCGCGGGCAACACCTTCGTCGTCAAGCCCAGTGAGGTCACCCCGCTCTCAACCGTCCACCTGGTGAAGCTCCTGGCGGAGGCCGGACTGCCCGCGGGGGTGGCCAACATCGTCACCGGACCGGGCGTCCCGGTGGGGGCCAGGCTGGCCGAGCACCCGCTGGTCGACCTGTTCTCCTTCACCGGCGGACTGGCCAGCGGCACCAAAGCCGCCGGCTCGGCCGTCGCCGGCGCGAAGAAGATAGCCCTGGAGCTGGGCGGCAAGAACCCCAACGTGGTCTTCGCCGACGCCTGCGCCACTGAGGAGGGTTTCGACACCGCTGTCGACCAGGCGCTGAACGCTGCGTTCATCCACAGCGGCCAGGTCTGTTCGGCCGGCGCCAGGCTCATCGTCGAGGAGTCGGTCCGGGACCGGTTCGTCGCCGAATTGGCCCGCCGCGCCGAGCGGATCAAACTGGGGCGTGGCACGGCCGACGGCGTCGAGTGCGGGCCCCTGGTCTCCCAGCAGCAGCTGGACAAGGTCGAGGCGTACGTGGCGTCCGCCCTGGCCGAAGGTGCGCAACTGCGCTGCGGCGGGCGGCGTCCCGAGCCTTGCGACGTCCGCCCCGCCACCGGATACTTCTACTCTCCCACCGTCCTGGACGGCTGCCACCGCGACATGAAGGTCGTCCGCGAGGAGACCTTCGGCCCGATCCTGACCGTCGAGACCTTCCGCGACGAGGAGGAGGCGGTGACACTGGCCAATGACACCGAATACGGGCTGGCCGGCGCCGTCTGGTCGGCCGACACCGCCCGCGCCCGCCGCGTCGCCGCCCGCCTGCGGCACGGCACCGTCTGGATCAACGACTACCACCCCTACCTCCCGCAGGCCGAGTGGGGCGGCTTCGGCAAGTCCGGTATCGGCCGGGAGCTGGGACCCACGGGCCTGGACGAGTACCGCGAGTCCAAGCACATCTACGAGAACCTCCGGCCCGTACCGGTCCGCTGGTTCGCGGGCTGAGTGCCCGTCCGTTCCCAGTAGGACGCAAGCCCGCCCAGCACATGGGGGCGGCGTCGCGAGGTCCGGTATGCGCACCGGTGGCGTTGTCGTCAGTCACCAATGCTCCGCGTCGGCTCAATCGTCCGCCTCGCAGCTGCACGCACCGGACCTCGCTCCTTGGCCCACCCCCATGTGCCGGGCGGCCCATGCCCGTCAGTACTTCGCAGAAGGAGCCACGTCCCATGCCCCCGGAGATCTCCACGATCACGGCCGACTACGTCATCGTCGGCGGCGGCACCGCCGGTTCGGTGATCGCGTCCCGGCTCACAGAGGACCCCGCTGTCAGCGTCGTCGTCGTCGAAGGCGGCCCGACCGACATCGACCGCGACGACGTCCTCACCCTCCGCCGCTGGCTCGGTCTGCTCGGCGGTGACCTGGACTACGCGTACCCCACCACCGAGCAGCCGCGCGGCAACTCGCACATCCTGCACAGCCGCGCCAAGGTGCTCGGCGGCTGTTCCTCGCACAACACCCTGATCTCGTTCAAGCCGTTGCCCGGCGACTGGGACGAGTGGTCCGAGCACGGCGCGGCCGGCTGGGACGCGAAGTCCATGGACCCGTACTTCTCCAAGCTCCGCAACAACATCGTCGCGGTCGACGAGAAGGACCGGAACGCCATCGCCCGCGACTTCGTGGCCGCCGCACAGGAGGCGGCGGGCGTCCCACGTGTCGAGGGCTTCAACAAGAACCCCTTCCACGAGGGCGCCGGCTTCTTCGACCTCGCCTACCACCCGGAGAACAACAAGCGTTCCTCGGCGTCGGTCGCCTACCTCCACCCGCACATCGAAGCGGGCGACCGGCCCAACCTCCGCATCATGCTGGAGACCTGGGCCCACCGGCTCGAACTCGAGGGCAGCCGCGCCACCGGAGTGCACGTCCATACCAAGGAAGGCGAAGAGGTCCTCCTGCGGGCCGGACACGAAGTACTGGTCTGCGCGGGCGCGGTGGACACACCGCGGCTGCTGATGCTGTCGGGTATCGGACCGAAGCAGGACCTCGAAGCCCTCGGCATCCCCGTGGTGCACGACCTGCCGGGTGTCGGCGAGAACCTCCTCGACCACCCCGAGTCCGTCATCGTGTGGGAGACCGACGGCCCCATCCCGGAGAACTCGGCCATGGACTCCGACGCCGGACTCTTCGTCCGCCGCGACGCCGATTCACGCGGCCCGGACCTGATGTTCCACTTCTACCAGATTCCCTTCACCGACAACCCGGAGCGGCTGGGCTACGAGAAGCCCGAGCACGGTGTGTCGATGACGCCCAACATCCCCAAGCCGCGCAGCCGCGGCCGGCTGTACCTCACCAGCGCCGACCCCGAGGTCAAACCGGCCCTGGACTTCCGGTACTTCACTGATGAGGAGGACTACGACGGCCGTACGCTGGTCGACGGAATCCGCCTCGCACGTGAGATCGCGAAGACCGAACCGCTCGCCCACTGGCTCAAGCGCGAGGTCTGCCCCGGACCCGATGTCACATCCGACGAGGACATCAGCGAATACGCCCGCAAGGTCGCACACACCGTGTACCACCCGGCCGGCACCTGCCGGATGGGTGCCCCGGACGATGCCCTCGCGGTGGTCGACCCCGAGCTGCGGATCCGCGGCCTTTCGGGCATCAGGATCGCCGACGCGTCCGTCTTCCCGACGATGCCGTCGGTCAACCCCATGATCGGAGTCCTCATGGTGGGCGAGAAGTGCGCCGAACTCCTGGCGGCCACCCCCTCCCAGGGAGGTGCGGCATGACAGCGACCGCACCCACCGCAGCCTCGGGAGACGGCGAGCAGCCCAACGGCGCACCCGCCGCCGTATCGGAGAAGCGTGGCATCGTCTTCTCCGTCCGCAATCTGTGGAAGGTCTTCGGCCCCCGAGCCGAACGGATCCCCGGCGACACCTCGCTGACCGGACTGACCGCCGACGAACTGAGGCAGCGCACCGGTTGCACGGCCGCCGTCCGTGACGTCTCCTTCGACGTCCACGAGGGCGAAGTCTTCGTGGTCATGGGCCTGTCCGGCTCGGGCAAGTCGACCCTGGTGCGCTGTCTGACCCGGCTCATCGAGCCGACCAGCGGCGACCTCACCATGGACGGCGAGGACGTACGCGCCATGGACAGGACCAAGCTCCGCGAACTCCGCCGCCACCGCGCCGCCATGGTCTTCCAGCACTTCGGCCTGCTCCCGCACCGCACCGTCCTGGACAACGTCGCCTACGGGCTGGAGATCCAGGGCATCGGCAAGGCCGAACGCCGCGCCAAGGCAGCCGAGTTCATCGAGAAGGTCGGCCTCACGGGGCTGGAGAACCGGCGGCCGAGCGAGCTCTCCGGCGGCCAGCAGCAGCGCGTCGGGCTGGCCCGCGCACTCGCTGTGGATCCCGAAGTCCTCCTCTTCGACGAGCCGTTCAGCGCGCTCGACCCGCTCATCCGGCGGGACATGCAGGAGGAAGTCGTCCGCTTGCACAAGGACGAGGGCCGCACCATGGTCTTCATCACCCACGACCTGTCCGAGGCGCTGACCCTGGGCGACCGCATCGCGCTGATGCGAGACGGCAGGATCGTGCAGCTCGGTACGCCGGAGGAGATCGTCGGCTCGCCGGCCGACGCGTACGTGCGCGACTTCGTACGGGACGTGCCGCGCGAGCAGGTACTCACCGTCCGCCGTGCCATGCGTCCCGCGCGGGGCAGCGAGGCCGAGGAGGGCGAGTCGGTCAGCCCCGGCACGCTCATATCGGACGCCGTCGACACCGTCGTCCGCTCCGGGGGCGCCGTCCGTGTGGTCGACGGGGACCAGTGCCTCGGCATCGTGGACCACGCCTGCCTGCTCGCCGTCGTTGCCCGCGTCGACCAGAGCGCGGTGGCGGCCTGATGCGTACGAACCCCGTACCCGCGCCCTTCCGCCCCGCGACCCGGAGGCGCGCATGACGGCCGCCACTGCCGCCCCCGTCGGCACCGACAGTCCGGCCGCGCCCGGCAGGACCGCCAGGCTCCGGGCCGCACTGCTCCACCGGGGCGCGGGCAAACTCCTGGTGCTCGCCGTCGCCGCCGCCGTTCTGGTGCCGATCGCGAACGCCGTCTGGTCCAGCGGGCTGTGGCCCGGCGCTCTCACCGTGGACCTCTCGGCACCGCTGGGCCACGTCAGCGACTGGATCATCGACAACCGCGACACGCACCCGTTGTTCCTGTACTTCCTCGGCTATCTGAGCAACGCCGTGGTCATCGCCGTACGCGCCGTCTACCTGGTGCTGCTCGCCCTCGGCTGGACCGGGGTCACCGCCGCGGTGACCCTGGTGGCCTGGCGGGTGGCCGGATGGCGTATCGGCGCCACTGCGCTGGTCTCCTTGCTGGTCAGCGGAGTGCTGGACATGTGGGTTCCGACCATGCAGACGCTCGCCCTGATGGTGGTGGCCGTCATCGCGTCCGCCGTCGT
Source organism: Streptomyces sp. NBC_00859 (assembly GCF_045161865.1). Classification (NCBI taxonomy): domain Bacteria; kingdom Bacillati; phylum Actinomycetota; class Actinomycetes; order Kitasatosporales; family Streptomycetaceae; genus Streptomyces; species Streptomyces sp. NBC_00859. Next base: position 7,558,500 of record NZ_CP108826.1, read on the forward strand.
CGGAGTGGTGCTGGGTCTCGCGGGCGGCCTGTCCGACCGGCTGTTCCGCATCCTGCGCCCGGTCCTCGACACCATGCAGGTGCTGCCGGCCTTCGCGTATCTGCTGCCCGTGGTCCTGGTGTTCGGCATCGGCGTCCCGGCAGCCCTGCTCGCCACCGTGGTCTACGCCGCGCCGCCGATGGCCAGGCTCACCGCGCTCGGACTGCGCGGAGCCGACGCCGGAGTCCTGGAGGCGGTCGCCTCGCTCGGCTCCACCGCACGCCAGCGCCTGATCACGGCCCGGCTGCCACTGGCCCGCAAGGAACTGCTCCTCGGCCTCAACCAGACCATCATGATGGCGCTCTCGATGGTCGTCATCGCCTCACTCATCGGAGCCGCGGGCCTCGGCGACCGCGTCTACCAGGCGCTGGCCTCCGTGGACGTGGGCGGGGCCCTGGCCGCCGCCATTCCGATCGTGCTGCTCGCCATCGTCATGGACCGCACCACAGCCGCAGCCGGTGCCCGGCTCGGCAGTGAGCCCTCCGGACCCGTGGCCCTGCGCGGCCTGCGGGGCTGGGGCCTCGCAGCCGTCGTCACCGCCGTCGTCGCGGTGGCCGGCCGGCTGGCGGGCTCCACGCTCTGGCCCACCGGAACCACGGTGGCGATCGCACGGCCGGTCAACGACTTCAAGGAGTGGATGGTCGACCACCTCTACTCCGGAGTGCCGGTCGTCGGCGGCACTGCCGACTGGGCCGCGCACTTCACGTCGTGGATCCTCGACCCGCTGCGCGACGGACTGACGGGACTGCCCTGGTGGGGCGCGCTGCTCATCGTCGCCGCCCTGGCCTGGCTGATCGGTACCTGGCAGACGGCCCTGACCGCGGTACTCGCGCTCTGCGCCATCGGCGTGCTCGGCATGTGGAAGCCGTCCATGGACACGCTCTCGCAGGTGCTGGCCGCGCTCGTGGTCACGCTCGTCATCGGATTCGGCGTCGGCGTCATCGCCGCCGGCAGCCGACGTGCCGAAGCCGTACTGCGCCCGGTCCTGGACGTCATGCAGACCATGCCGCAGTTCGTGTACCTCATCCCCGTGGTGGCGCTCTTCGCCGTGGGCCGTGCGCCGGCGGCCGCAGCGGCGGTCGTCTACGCGCTGCCCGCCGTCATCCGCATCACCACGCAGGGGCTGCGGCAGGTCGACCCCGCCGCCGTGGAGGCGGCCCGGTCGCTCGGTGCCACCCGAGTTCAGACGCTCCGCCAGGTCCAGCTGCCGCTGGCCCGGCCGGCACTGCTCCTTGCCGTCAACCAGGGCGTGGTACTCGTCCTCGCGGTGGTCATCATCGGCGGACTGGTGGGCGGCGGGGCCCTCGGCTACGACGTCGTCACCGGACTGGCCACCGGCGACCTGGCCGTCGGCCTTGTCGCCGGCGTGGCCATCGTCTGCCTCGGTCTGATGCTCGACCGCGTCACGCAGCCCACGGAACGCCGCACACGGAAGGGAGCCTGAGCCATGTCACGTACACGTATCGGTGGCGCCCGCCGAGCCACGACCCCTTTCGCTGTTCTGGCGTCGGGTGCTCTGCTGGTCTCGCTCAGCGGCTGCGGAGCCGCCGACATGACCAAGCAGTCCTCGCCGTTCGCTGCGGCCAAGGGCGCCAAGTCCGTCACGCTGTCGGTGCAGAGCTGGGTCGGCGCGCAGGCGAATGTGGCGGTCGCCAAGTATCTGCTCGAACACGAGCTGGGCTACCGCGTCGACACCGTACAGGTGGACGAGATCCCTGCCTGGGACGCACTCAGCCAGGGCCGGGTGGACGCGATCCTGGAGGACTGGGGCCACCCCGACCAGGAGAAGCGGTACGTCAAGGACAAGAAGACGATCACAGCCGGCGGTGACCTGGGTGTCACCGGCCACATCGGCTGGTTCGTACCGAAGTACTGGGCGGACAAGCACCCCGATGTCACCGACTGGAAGAACCTCAACAAGTACGCCTCTCAGCTGCGTACGGCGGAGAGCGGCAGCAAGGGCCAGCTCATGGACGGCTCACCGTCCTACGTCACGAACGACAAGGCCCTGGTGAAGAACCTCAAGCTGGACTACGACGTGGTGTTCGCGGGGTCGGAGGCCGCACAGATCACCCAGATCCAGCAGTTCGCCAAGGAGAAGAAGCCCTTCCTCAGCTACTGGTACGAGCCGCAGTGGCTCTTCAACCAGGTACCCATGAAGGAGGTCAAGCTCCCGCGGTACACCGCGAAGTGCGCGGACAAGGGGGTGAAGGACCCGGCGTCCGTCGACTGCGCCTATCCGTCGACACCGCTGCAGAAGTACTTCAACACCGAGTTCACGAGGACGGGCGGAGACGCCGCGAAGTTCCTGAAGAACTTCAAGTGGACGAAGAACGACCAGAACAAGGTCTCCGCGATGATCGCCTCGCAGGGACTCCCGGCCGACGAAGCGGCCAAGCGCTGGGTGGACCGGAACCCGGACGTCTGGAAGAAGTGGCTTCCGGGCAAGAAGTGACAGCGTGTCATGCCGGCGGTCCACCGCGGCCGGCGGCATGACACGCCGGCACCTACCGCTCGGCGGCCGCCGGTTCTCCGCGGTGGGTGCCGGGTGTCCGGCCGGCGGATCCCGTCCGCCGCCGGATTGCGTTCCCGTGCCCCGGGGCGCCGTACGCCGGACGGATGGCCCGGAGCCGTGACGGCAGCGATGCGCCGTACGGGTGGGGCTCGCGGGCCGTCCGCAGGGCGCTGGACGGTTTCTGTTTCGGCGGCCCTGCGGCCCCGGTATCCATGGCACAACAGCCAGCGGCTGCCGTACCAAGCGGGCAAGAGGGACTCCCCGGCCGAGTACGGACGGCCCGCCGCACCCCGTACACCGGAGGCCCCCTTGCTGACGACCCACTACGTCCCCGGCACGCCGAACTGGCTGGACCTCGGTTCCACGGACATCGACGCAGCCGTCGCGTTCTACACCGCCGTGTTCGACTGGACCTTCCGGTCGGCGGGCCCCGACGCCGGCGGCTACGGCTACTTCCAGAAGGGCGGCAGGACCGTCGGAGCCGTCGGTCCACTGACGGAGGAGGGTGCGGGCGCCGCCTGGACGGTCTACTTCCACACCTCCGACGCCGAGGCCACGGGCCGCGCCGTCGGGCAGGCCGGGGGAACGGTCCGCTTCCCGGCGATGGATGTCTTCACGGCAGGCCGCATGGCAGGCTTCACGGACCCGGCAGGCGCTGAGTTCGCCGTGTGGGAACCCGGCGATGTACAGGGCCTGGACACCGTAATGGAGCCGGATGCCATGTGCTGGACCGAGCTGCACACCACTGACGCCGCGGCGGCGAAGGCCTTCTACGGAGCGGTCTTCTCCTGGCAGTACCAGGACATGCCGGCCGGGGACGGCATGGTCTACACCGTCGTCTCCGCGCCCGGCGGCGGCAAGGGCGGCGACACCGGCCACGGCGGCGTCATGCAGCTCCCGGAAGAGAACCGGGAGGCCGGAGCGGTGTCCGAGTGGCATCCGTACTTCGGCGTCGACGACTGCGACACCACCTTCGCCGCGGCGACCGGACACGGTGCGACGGCTCTGATGCCGCCGAGCGACGTTCCGGGGGTCGGGCGGCTGGCGATGCTGCGTGACCCGGCCGGCGCCGTGTTCGCACTGATCAAGGGCGATCCGACGGTGAGATGACAGTTCGGCGGCCGCCCCGGAACCCATCGGGGGCACGGCCCCTGCGTTTGCGGGGCTGCGCCGTCGTGCCGAGAATCGGACTCGGTACGGCTCGGCCTTCCCGGTGCGGCGCGAGCGCGGTGGCGCCGCCCCGCCCGTAGTGTCCGGTCGCCACGGCGGCTCGCGGGACAAGGGGCGCGAGTCATCGCGCGCAGAACGGAGCACGGCCATGAAGCCGATCGTCACCGTAGGGCTGGACAGTAGGGCCGAGTCGCTCTCCGCGGCCCGCTGGGCCGCGCGCGAGGCGCAGTCGCGAGGCGCGACGCTGCGCATCCTGCACGCGCGTGCGGAGCCGCCCGACGGCCCGCACCGGGATTCGGGCGCCGGCCAGCAGGATCTGCCCAGGTGGCTCGTGGAACGGGCACGCATCGTCGTCGACGAGCGCTGCCCAGGACTGCCCGTTGCCGAGGCGCTGACGGAGGGCGACCCGGTGGCGGCGCTCCTCGAGGCGGCCGGCGATTCGGCTGCGGTGGTACTCGGCTCCCGGGACATGGCACCCCTGGCCGGCTACCACCTGGGCGACATCGGCCTCCAGGTGCTGGCGCGGGCCGACGCCCCGGTCGTCCTCGTCCGGGCGCGCGAGGCCACCGGCCCGGTGGCGGATGACGGCGCGGTGGTGCTGGGTCTCTCGCTGCACGGTCCGTGCGACGCGCTCTGCGAGTTCGCCTTCGAGACCGCGGCCAGGCGCGGTGTCCTGCTCCGGGCCGTCCACGGCCGGAGCCTGCCGGAACACGCGTACACCCGCAGTGGTGTCGACCCGCACGCCTCCGGCCGGGAGACCGAGCGCGCCCAGCTGGAACTCGGCGATGCGCTGCGGCCCTGGAGGGAGAAGTTCCCGCAGGTCCGCACAGCCGACCGGGTGCGCACCGAGAGCCCGGCCCAGGCCGTCGTCAGAGGCGCCACGGGTGCGGGGCTCCTGGTCGTCGGACGACGCAGGAACCAACCCGCGCCCGTGCCGCCGGTGGGGCACGTCCTGTCCTCGGCCGTACACCACGCGCCCTGCCCGGTAGCGGTTGTCCCGCACGACTGAACCCCTCACCACTCGACGCGCCCCGCATCAGGGGCGCAGGGTGCCCGGACCGGCCACGAACGCCATCGGATCGAAGGAACACCATGCGTGACACCAGTGCGGGAGCACCGGCCGCGGTCACCGACGACGAGCTCGCGTCACTGCTCGCCCACTGGCGGGCCGCGAACTACCTCGCGGTCGGTCAGATCTATCTCCTGGGAAACCCGCTGCTCACCGAACCGCTGCGGCCGGAACACATCAAGCCCCGGCTGCTGGGCCACTGGGGAACCTCGCCCGGACTGAACCTCGTTCACACACACCTCAACCGTGTCGTCAAGGCGCGCGGCCAGGACACCGTGTGTGTCTGGGGGCCCGGCCACGGCGGCCCGGCGGTCCTCGCCAACGCGTGGCTCGAAGGCAGTTACTCGGAGACGTACCCGGACATCGCCCGCGACGCGGAGGGCATGGCCCGGCTCTTCCGCCAGTTCTCCTTCCCCGGCGGAGTCCCCAGCCATGTCGCCCCGGAGACACCGGGCTCGATCCACGAGGGCGGGGAGCTGGGCTACTCCCTCTCGCACGCCTACGGTGCCGCTTTCGACAACCCCGGCCTGCTGGTCGCCTGTGTCATCGGCGACGGCGAAGCGGAGACGGGCCCGCTCGCGGCCTCATGGCACTCCAACAAGTTCCTCGACCCGGTGTGCGACGGAGCCGTACTCCCCATCCTGCACCTCAACGGGTACAAGATCGCCAACCCGACGGTGCTCGCCCGTATCCCCGAAGCGGAGCTCGACGAACTGCTGCGCGGCTACGGTCATGACGTCCTGCATGTCACCGGGGACGACCCGGCCACGGTGCACCGGGCCATGGCGGCGACCATGGACACGGCACTCGACCGTATCGCCGCCATTCAGCGTGACGCCCGTGAGGAGGGTGCCACGGAGCGCCCACACTGGCCCATGATCGTCCTGCGCACGCCGAAGGGGTGGACGGGCCCCGCGAGGGTCGACGGGCTGCCGGTCGAGGGCACCTGGCGGGCGCACCAGGTGCCCCTGCCCGAGGTCCGCGAGAACCCGGATCACCTGAGGCAACTGGAGACGTGGCTGCGCTCCTACCGGCCCGAGGACCTCTTCGACCGCGAGGGACGGCCCAGTGCCGATGTACTGGCCTGCGTCCCCGACGGCCCGCTGCGCCTCGGTGCGAACCCGCACACCAACGGCGGCCTCCGGTTGCTCGACCTTCCCGTGCCGCAGCTGGAGGAGTACGCAGTCGAGGTCGCCCGTCCGGGCGCGGGCATGCACGAACCGACCCGTGTGCTCGGCGACTTGCTGGAAGCGGTCATGGCAGCCACCGCCCAGCGCCGCGATTTCCGGGTGATGGGACCCGACGAGACCGCCTCCAACCGGCTCCAGGCGCTGTACGGGGCCTCGGGCAAGGCGTGGCAGGCCGGGACCCTGGACGTCGACGAGCACCTCGACCGGCACGGCCGCGTCATGGAGATCCTCTCCGAACACACCTGCCAGGGCTGGCTGGAGGGTTATCTCCTCACCGGCCGGCACGGCCTCTTCTCCTGCTACGAAGCCTTCGTGCACATCGTCGACTCGATGGTCAACCAGCACATCAAGTGGCTGAAGGTGTCGCGCACCCTGCCCTGGCGCCGCCCCATCGCCTCCCTCAACTACCTGCTCACCTCGCACGTCTGGCGCCAGGACCACAACGGCTTCTCGCACCAGGACCCCGGCTTCGTCGACCACGTGCTCAACAAGTCCCCGGAAGTCGTACGTGTCTACCTGCCGCCGGACACCAATACGCTGCTCTCCGTCGCCGAACACGTCCTGCACAGCCGGGACTACGTCAATGTCGTCGTCGCCGGGAAACAGCCCTCCTTCGACTGGCTCACGCTCGACGAGGCGCGCGCCCACTGCGCACGCGGGGCCGGGGTCTGGCAGTGGGCCGGTACGGAGCGTGAGGGCGAGGAGCCCGATGTCGTCCTGGCCTGTGCGGGAGACGTGCCCACCCAGGAGGTGCTGGCCGCGGCCCAGCTGATCCGGCGTCACCTGCCCCGGCTGGCCGTCCGGGTCGTCAACGTGGTCGATCTGGCCAGGCTCCTCCCGGAGTCGGAGCACCCGCACGGGCTGTCCGGCAAGCAGTACGACGCGCTCTTCACGCGTGACAAGCCGGTGATCTTCGCGTACCACGGCTACCCGTGGCTGATCCACCGGCTTGCCTACCGCCAGGCCGGTCACGGAAATCTGCACGTGCGCGGGTACAAGGAGTCCGGGACCACCACCACCCCCTTCGACATGGTGGTGCGCAACGACCTGGACCGCTACCGGCTGGTCCTGGATGTCATCGACCGCGTACCAGGGCTGGCGGTGCGTGCCACCCATGCCCGCCAGGCCATGGAGGACGCCCGGCTGAGACACCACTCCTGGATCCGCGAGCACGGCACCGACCTCCCCGAGGTGGCCGACTGGACCTGGCAGCCGCTGCCGCTCGACACCTGACACAACCTCCCGTGCGGGCAGGGCTTCCCGCCGTAGGGGCCGGTGCCCGCGCGCGAACGCTGTGCCGTCGACGACCGGTTCCCGATTCCCGGCGTGGCAGTACCGCACGCGCGCTGACCCCGGCACAATCAGGGGTGCCGTACGGGGCCTCTGGTTCTGCCGGGGGCGGCGCGGCGGCAATGGTTTGCGAAAGGGCCCCTTCATGACAACTCCTCGCGTGCGCCGGGTGGATGTGCCGGAAGCGGCCCGGACCTCGGGCGACTTTGCTGCTGCCGACTACGCCTCCGCCTTCGGACTGCCCATGCCGCGCGCCGGCTCCCGGACACCGGAGCAGTGGGCGCGGGCCACCTTCGAGGACGCTCCCGCCGCCGTGCGATGGTTCCTGCTGCGGGGCTGGACACTCGTACTCGGCCTGCGGATGGGGCCGAGGCCCTCACCGGGGCACGTCCTCGGCTGGCTGGTCTCCCAATCCGGGCCGGGGTCGGTGACCCTCGAAGCGCGGTCGTCCCTGGTCGTCACCCGCAACATCGTTGTGGTGGACGGCTCCGGGGTCGTCTGGATCACGTTCGTCCGGTACAACCGGCGGCTCTCGCGGCTGGTGTGGGCGGTGGCCGCGCCCGTCCACCATCTGGCGGTGCCCCGTCTCCTCGGCCGGGCGGCCCGCACCCGCACCGGCGCCTGACCCGCGGAGGCCGGGCCCGGCGTCCATGCCCTGATCCACGGCCGGATGCCCGGCCGTGGACCGCGGGCCGCTGTACGGTTCCCGCGTCTGCGGGGTTCTGGTGCACTGCTGACCATCGCCGCACTCGGTCTTCACTCTGCCTGGCTTCTCAGCGTCGCGGTCGGCATTCTCGTCATCGGACACGTCGTGAGGCGCACCGGCTGAGCAGCCGTCACTTCGGCGGCACACGCAGCGGAGTGATCCCTGATGCTGAAGGCATCACGAGGCATGGAAACCGTGTTCAGCACTCTCGTAGTGACGTGCTCGGACGGAGGAACCACCCGGGTCGCCGGGCACTGTCAGTGGCGGATGGCAGCATCGGGCTCATGACGAACACGACACCGTTCGACTGGCGGCCGTTCCTGCTCGGATGGAGCGGGGAGTGGTCGGATTCGCTGTCCGACGAGGAGGCACGGGGGGAGGATGAGGGCGCCCGTCGGGCCCGGTGGCTGGGCTTCCCGTCGGCGTCCGAGGAGCGGATCGCAGCCATGGAGAAGCGCCTCGGCCGGCGGATGCCCCCGTCGTACCGGGAGTTCCTCGAGGTCAGCGACGGGTGGCGGCACGCCGGCGAATTCATCTGGCTCCTGGCGGGGACCACGGACGCGCGCTGGCACAACAACGAGTCGGGTCTCGCGGACATGTTCGAGGAGTACTTGGACGAGGACGCCGGTCCTGCCGAGCGGCAGGACGCGGACATCTGGCGGCGCGGGCTGCAGCTCGAAGTCGAGTCCGACGCCACCCATGTGCTCATGGACCCTGAGGACGCGGACGAGGACGGCGAGTGGGCCGTTTACACGTGGGCCGGCTGGCGTGCCGAACCGCCCGCGCGGTACGCGAACTTCGCCGAGTTCATGCGCGACATGTACCGGGAGTTCCACAGCCTGCGGGCAAGCCGGGCCGGTGGGGAGCAGGACTTCGCCAACGACACGACGCGAGAGCTGGACGCCCTGGTCGAGCGGGCCCGGCTGGAGGCGCTGCGCGGCGACTGGGAGCGGGCCGGGCGCGCGCTGGACGAGGCGAAGGAGTACGGCAGGCCACGGGCAGCCGGACTGGGCGACCAGATACGCCGTCTGCTCGGACAGACCTACATGGTGTACTTCGAGGACGTGGTGACCGACCCGCGGTATGCGGCTGAGCTGCTGCCGGCACTGGTCGCTGAGCATGCGGCGCACTCGTACCGGGACGACTCCACGCTGATGTTCCACCTGCGGGGAGCCGGAGACGACGTGGTGTCGCTGGCCCGCGTGACGCTGGAGCAGGTGCGCAACGGCACGTACCGGTACACGGCGGCCGGACCGTTCGGGGAAGCGGTCGAACGCGCGCGGCAGCTGGCGCGATGGGGCGACACCGACGGTGCGTGGCGCACGCTGACGGACGCTCTGCCGGTATGGCAGCCGCTGGGGCCCGACCACCTGGCGCCGCTGGGCTGGGTGGCCGACCCTCTGCTCGGGCCCCTGCTGACGCCGGACCGGGGCCGCGAGCTGCTGTCCACCCCGAGGGGCGGACAGGCGGGTGAGGCACCGCCCAGGCCGACCGGCCTCGACCCGCACGGCCTGGCCTGGCTCGCGCATCCGGACGCCCACGACGACATCACGTCCTACCGGTTCGTCCTGGTCGAAGGTGTGGAGCCGGAGGGCCTGCCGGAACGCCTCGCGGACGCGAACGGGGCAGCACTGGACGATCCCATGACCTCCGAGGAAGCGCGCCGCCGACTGCTGCGCGGGAAGCGGGAGTTCTCGTCCTACGACGACAGGGCCCTCATGGCTGTCGGCCGGGCGGGCGCCCGTTGGAGCTTCGCCTTCGACGGGGACCCTGCGCAGTTCGACCCGCAGCGGTTCGTGTCCCCGGCCGCGGAGGCCGGCGCAGGTAGCCGTGCGGTGGTCGTGTGGAGCGGTCTGAGGACCCGGTCCGGGGAACCGTTCTTCCACCTTTCCGTGGCACGCAACGGCACCGAGCAGTACGCCTTCACGTACGCGGGTGGAGAGACACACCGGACCGGACCGATACCACCGGCACTGGACCCGGACCGGTACTTCGGCTCCCAGGAGGAGCCCACCGAGGCGGAACGGTCCCTGCTGGAGGCCGTGACCGGCGAGTTCGGGGTCCAGCTGCCGCGCCACGCGATCATGAACGGACGGCTGCACACGTTCACCACCCGCTCATGGACGCGGCCGCCGGGAAACGGGGAGACCTTCGCCGTGATCACCATGAACCGGGATGCCGCAGGCTGACGGACAACGAACCCTTACCGCGCCACGGTCTCCCGCTGCCGTGGCGCCGTCTGGTCCGTCCGTGCGTCAATCGCGGCGAGCTCCTGAGGCGACCGCCGTCCTCAGGCCCTGCGGGCCGCCACTCCCGAGTGCGGGATCGGCGTCATGTCCGACGGGGCCGAGCCCGGTGAATCCGTTGCCGCCGGACGCAAGTCGCAGGGCCGGCCGGCTGGTACTCCCGGTGCGCTGCTGTGTGCCGGTGTGTGCCAGTGTGCTCACTGGCGCCTTCTTGGCCTGGCGCCGCGGTGGCGTCCACCGGATCACGGTGCGCCGAGGCCGGGCCGTGGAGGGGCGGGCGGGGTCAGAGGTCGGCCCAGACCAGACGGCCGCCGGCCTCCTGGGAGGTGCCCCAGTCGGCTGCCAGGGCCGTGACGATGAGCAGGCCGCGGCCACGCTCGGAGAGGTCCACCCTGGGGCCACCGTCCGGATCGGTCTCGCAGGCCGGTGGGCGGCGCTGGGACGGGACGCCGTCGCCGCCCGCGTCCCACACCTGGATCGTGATCCGGGAGCAGGTGCGCCGCAGGCAGCAGCGCACCGTCGCTGACCGTGCGCTGTACCGGACCGAGTTGGTCACCAGCTCGGACACCAGCAGGACCGCGGTCTCCGTGCGTTCCTCCGGTTCGCCCCAGGCGAGCATGGCGTCGCGGACTCGCTGCCGGGAAGCGATGACGCCCTCGGGTATTCGCGGCATCGACCAGCGGTAGGCCGCTTCGTCCATGGCGTTCCTGGAGTCGGGGGAGTCGGGGTCTTCGGGGTCGTCGGAGCGCGCGGCAGAGGCATCACCATCGAATTCAGACATATATGCACTATCAACATATTCGGCATACTCTGCAACTGTCAGAGTGTGAATGATACGGAATGTAACAGGTCGGTTCCCCGGTTTCGCCCGAAGGAGATGGACACCGTGAGAGCCCGTTCAGGACCGACCCTGGAGCACCGAGTCGTCGCCGAGAGGCTCCGTCAGGCCCGTGAACGTGCGGGATGCAGCCTTGCGGCGGTCGCCGCAGCGCTGGAATTGTCCGAGGCCACCGTGCGGCGCATCGAGCGGGCGGAGACAGCTCTGGACGCGGGCCAGGTCAGGGACCTCCTGACGTTCTACGGTCACCCCGATGACGACGCCCGGCGGATCAGATCCAGCCTGGTCAGGGCGAACGAGCCGGGTTGGTGGCACCGCTGGCGGGACGTTCTGCCGCCGTGGCAGCGGGAGGTGATCGGTATCGAGTCGTCGGCCGACGTGATCCGGATCTGGCACCCCGGGCTGGTCCCCGATCTGCTGCGGACACCCGGTTACGCCGCCGCTGTGGAGGCGGTCCGCCACCCCGGGGCGCCGGATGAGGAACGGGCACGGCGCACGGAGTTCCTGCGGGCCCGGCAGGAACGGTTCCACGAACGGGAGGCAGTCCTGTGGGGGCTGATCCCGGAGGCCGCACTCCACACCTGCGTAGGCTCCCCGGATGTCATGCGTGAGCAGCTTGAGGCCTTGCGGGACGCGGCCGCCCGTCCCCACATCAGCCTGCAGGTAATGCCTCTTACGGCCGGACCGCACGCGCTGACCGGCGCGCCGCCGCTGGAGCTGATCCGCCTCCCGGTGCCGGAGATCCCGGACCACGCCGTCGTCGGCGGGCCAGGAGGCGAGGCGGCGGTCACCCATGACCGCGGCGCCGTTTCCGGCTACCGCATGCTGATGGACTCCGCCTGCGGCGTGGCGCCGCCCCCCGGCGCCGCCCTCCCGGCTGTCCATCCGGGCCACTGAAACAGGGAGGGCGCGGCGCGGGGCCGCACCTCGCGCCGCGGGCCCCTGCTTTCCGGCAGGGGCCCGCGGCGAAGGATCCCTTGCGCCATGCAGCGCCCGGACCGGACGCTCATGGTGCAAGGCTCCCGGGAGCGCTCAGTCTCCGAGCGAGTCCTTCATGCCCTTGGCGCGGTCCTTCGCGTCACCGAGTGCGTTCTTGGTGCCGCCCTTCGCCTGGTCGGTCTTGCCTTCGGCCTCCTGGCGCTTGTTGCCGGTGACCTTCCCGGCGGCCTCCTTGGCCTTGCCCTTGATCTTGTCGGTGGCGCTGTCGTCGCCCATGGTCGCTCCTTGTGCGGTGTGGATCGCTGACCAGGCCACGGTAGGACCCTTCCGGAGATACCGCCCGATATCGGACCCCGTCGGCGGATCGGCCTGCCGGCCGGCAATGGCCGCTGTCCCGACGCCTCACCGCGCTGCCGCGCAGCGCCGGGGCCGTGCGGGCGAGTCGCTGAGGAGGAAATCCGCCACGGCGTCACCGGCGCACCCTTCTGCGATGGCCACACCGTGCCCGGTCGCCTCGACGGTGACCATCGCGGCTCGGCCTCCGAAGGCACGCAGCGTCCTGCGGGCCTCGCTCAGCGGAGTCGAGGGGTCAGCGGTGTTCTGCGTCAGCAGGATGTTGTGCGGACCGTGCGTGACCGGCTTCGGCGGATGGTCTGATCCGGCCACGGGCCAGAAGGCGCAGGGCCAGATGTTCGCGGGCGATCCCGCTGTCAGCGGGAACCGCGCTGCACTGTGCGCGACCGCCCGCCGATAGCCCCCGATGTCCTTGGGCCAGACGCTGTCGTTGCAGACGATGGCGTCCTGTGCGCTGAAGAAGTTGTCCGGGAACACGCTGCCGAACTGGAGCCTCGCCGTGACGTCGGCGGGGACCGAGCCGTCGTGGGCCGCAGCGAGCAGCGCCGCGAGCCCCGGCAGATAACCCTGCTGTTCGAGCAGTGCTTCCTCTGCTTCCAGCAGCAGGTTCCCGGTGAGGCCGTCACCCGTCATGAGCGGCAGGGGCGACTCGTTGAGCCCCCGCACGGTGGAAAGGACCGTTTGCCGCACGGCCCTCGCCGAACTGCCGAGGTGGTACGTGCTGTCCCGGGCGGCGGCCCAGCGCGCGAAACCACCGAAGGCATCCTCGACGCCGCGCCCCTTGTTCTGGATGGCGGCCTTCACGCCGCCTGGCGGGACCACACTGTTCAGCAGCACCCGTCCGGAAGTCCCGGGAAAGAGCGAGGCGTAGACCTGCCCGACGAACGTCCCGTACGAGATGCCGGTGTAGGACAGGGTCCGCAATCCCAGGGCGACCCGGATCCGGTCGATGTCGCGTGCGATGTTCACCGTGTTGAAGAAGCGCAGTCCGGGGCCCGCATGATGGCTGCAGGCGGCCGCCACCCGCCGGGCCGACGCGGCATTCGCGTCGATGCGGCCGTCGGCCGCCGGGTAGGGGATGCCGGCGGCCTCGGTGCGGTCGGCGCGAGCGATGCCACAGCGCAGTGGGGCGCTGTGGCCGATACCCCGGTAGTCGAGGCCGTACAGGTCGGTGGTCCGGGTGACGCGCGAGGGCAGTGCGGACGCGTCCTGCGACGGCAGATCGAGCCCGCTGCTGCCGGGGCCGCCCTGGCCCGTCATGAGGGACCTCGGGCGGGCGGCGCCGGAGCGGATCCTGGACACCGCGATGGAGAGATGGCGGCCGTCGGGCGCGTGGTAGTCGAGGGGGACACGGACAGTCGTGCACCGCTGGCGCGGATCACGCTTGACCGGGGTGCCGCCCGTCCCCGCGTCGGGCGCCGGACAGGCGCCCCACTTCAGCGCCCCGGCGGACACGGCGGCGGTGGGCGACCCCTCCGTGCGGCGCTCCGTCGGGCTGCTGCAGGCGGCCGCCGGGGTCAGGAGGCAGACGGCGACAGCCAGCGTGACGGGCGCCCGGTGCAGCCGGCCCCAGCCGGCCGGCAGGGCCCTCATGCGGCGGTGGGGTGGGTGAGCAGCCTGATCAGTAGGTCGCTTGCGACAGCGACGTGGTCGACACCGGAGCTATTCACGGAGGTGCACCCTTTCAGCACGACGGATGGAGTCGTTACCTTCCAGAGTGTGTCGCCTGCGGCCCGTGAGAACGATCAACCCGCTGGGTGGAGTGTTGCATCGCTTCCGGTGGCCGGGCGGGCGGCCGATCCGTCGGCTCGGCCTTGCCGTGGTGGCGATGATCCCGCCGCACCGGCTGATTCCGCCTCGTCGGCGCCACCGGTGCGAGCGGGTGACGAGACCGTCGGCACCGTGCGGTGAGAGCGGCGCGAGACGGTGTCCGTGCCGCATGGAGCAGGCCTCGGCCTGCAGGCTGACTCCGCCTTCCCGGTGCAGCCCGACCGGTGTGCGCTGTTGAGTGTGTTGGCGCCGGTATTGCTCACCGGCGCTGTGTTGCGGCCGACGTGGGACGACCGGGGCGGGGAGGAACGGCACGAGCCTGCCGGCGAGCGCGGTCCGCTGGGGTCCGCTGCCACCGGCAGGCTCGTGGCCGCCGTTCCTCCGCGGGCTTTCGCTCACCCGCAGCAGGTCGGTCCACGTCGTGGATCTCCTGCTCAGTAAGCGGAGTTGACGTTGTCGATGGAGCCGTAACGGTGGGCCGCGTAGTTGGCGGCGGCCGTCAGGTTCGCGACGGGGTCGGTCAGGCTGTCTGCGGTTCCGGCCACGTGGTAGATGTCGAAGGTGGGCTGGATCACCTGGAGCAGGCCCTTCGAGGGAACGCCGTTCTGCGCGTTGATGTCCCAGTTGTTGACGGCGTTGGGGTTGCCGCTGGACTCACGCATGATGTTGCGGTGCAGACCCTCGTAGGTGCCGGGAATGTGCTTGGCCTTCATGATGGCCAGCGATTCCTTGATCCAGCCGTCGAGGTTGTTCTTGTACGTCCTGGGCGCGGCGGCCTTGTGCTTCGCAGCGCTCTTCTTGAGGGCAGCGGCCTTGGCCTTTGCCGCCTTCGCGGCCTTCGCCTTGGCGGCCTTGTCGTCCTTCTTGGCGGGCTTGGCGGCGGCCTTCTTCGCGGTGTCCTTCTTCGGCGCGTCCTTGGCGGGAAGGCCATTGACGGAGACCGGCTTGACCGAGGCGGCTGCGTGCGCCGGTATCTGGGCGCTACTCGTCTCGGCGGTGGCCGCAAGGGCGGTGCTTGCTCCCACGGTCACGAGGACGGCGGCGGCGATCTTGTGCGTACGGGTCGTGCGGGGCAGGGAGATGCGGGGCATGCTGGCCTCTTCCAGGTGGGGGACGTGACGGTGCGGCCTTCGGCGGCGCAGTTGGTGAAACCGAGGGTCTTGGCCGCGTTCGCCGACTGGCGTTGGTCGCAGGCTCGTTCTCGGTGCTTGCCGAGATACATGGTTAGCGCCCGTCCTCAGTGGAGGCAATGACCACCTGTACTACCTCTCATCGTGAGATGAGGTGAAATGCCCGAAATAATGCCTGTTCTGCCGGGCTGGGTGGGCCCGCGGGTCGACTATCGCGGGTCGTAAGTGACGTGGGTCCTATGGCTGGTGTCACCTCGCGAGGCACCGGAAAAGACCGAAAAAGTTGTGTGGGTCACAGTGTTGAGGGGCTTTGCGGTGGTTCGGCACCCCTATGGGCGGGTACGCGTGCGCGTCGTCGGCGGCGCTTCCCGGCCCATCGGCGGCGCGGGCGAGGGGCACCGTCATCGCGCAGAGGCAGTGAGGCAGTGAGGGGCTGCAGGCAGGGGCGGCAGTGAGGGGCGCTCCCCGCCCCGGGGGAGGTCCGCCCGGCGCACTGGCCGCCCGCCGGGGATCCGCCACCGTCGATCGCGCCCCTGCTCGCTCCCCGGGCCCGGTGAGCAGACAGCCGGTTCATGGCCGGTACGGGCGACCCGGAGCGAACAGTCCCGGACGAACCTCCCCGGGGCCGGAAAGGAACGGAAAGGGAGGGGCCACCGGGGATACCCTCGAATCAAGGGAATCCCCGCCCGTCATCCGGAGATGCGACAGCCGTGGCGCGCGGGACATTCAGCGAGGAGGTTCCCACCATGACTTCCACCACGCGGCTGATGAACGTACTTCCCGCATTCCACCGCGATCTCCTGATGGGCCTGGCCCGTGACGTCTTCTTCCCTCAGGACGCGAGGATCTTCGAGGAGGAATCACCCGCCGACAAGTTCTGGATCATCCACACGGGCACCGTGGCACTGGATCTGCACGTCCCGCAGCAGGGGCGGGTGATGGTCGACACTCTGGGCGTCGGCGACCTGCTCGGCTGGTCGTGGCTCTTCCCTCCACACCAGTGGCATTTCGGTGCTGAGGCGTTCAGCCCGGTCCGCGCGCACGAATTCGACGCGGTGACGACCAGGGAAGTGTGCGAGAGCGACCACGAGCTGGGCCTGGCCCTGGCCCGCTCCGTCGCCGAGATCCTTGCCGTTCGCCTGGAAGTGGCCCGTACGAAGCTGCTGGACCAGTACATGCTTCACGGAGCGACAGGCGTATAGAACGGAGCACCGGCCGACGGTACGGGGCGGCCGGGACGCAGGTCAGAGTGGCGGAGACGCGGGTGGCGTGCCACCCGTCACGGTCTGTGCCGAGGTCGACACAGCGGTACGCCGGAGCTGCCTGAGCCGGTGCATCACGTCGTTGGCGCCCCGGCCGAAATAGTCGTGCAGCAGGCAGTACTCCGCATAGAGGAGGTCGTACGCCGCTGCCCGGTCCGGATCGGGCTCGTGTACGTCGTGGCGGACCCCTCCCATCGCCGCTGCCGCGGCGTGGATGTCCCGGTACGCGCCCGCGGCGACCGCCGCGTGCATCGCCGAACCGAGCGCGGGGCCCCTCGACGAGCGGATCAGGCTCAGCGGCCGCCGGATGACATCGGCGTAGAGCTGGGTCAGGAAGGTGTTCTCCAGCAGGCCGCCGGCGAGCGTGACACCGCTGACCGGCACCCCGGCTTCCTCGAAGGCCTCGATGATCCGCCGGGTGCCGAAGGCCGTCGATTCCAGCAGGGCGCGGTAGACATCCTCCGGCCGGGTGGCCAGCGTCAGCCCGACGACGGTGCCGCTGAGCTCATGATCGACGAGAACCGACCGGTTGCCGCTGAGCCAGTCCAGGGCGACGAGACCGTGCTCTCCGACGGCCTGTCCAGCGCTCAGCCGGGTCAGGTGATCGTGCAGGGTCAGCCCCAGCCGCCGTGCCTCCCGCGCGCAGGACTCCGGGACGGCGGTGCGCACGAACCAGCCGAAGATGTCTCCGACACCGCTCTGTCCGGCCTCGTAACCCCACAGCCCGGGGACGATACCGCCGTCCACCACCCCGGACATGCCCGGTACCGGGCTCGGCTCCGCGGAACTCACCATGTGACAGGAGGAGGTGCCCATGATCAGGACCATCCGGCCCGCCCCGGCCGAGCCCGTCGCGGGCACGGTCACGTGTGCGTCGATGTTCCCGACGCACACCGCGATCCCCTCCGGCAGTCCGGTCCAGGCGGCCGCTCGGGCGCTCAGGCCGCCGGCCCGTGTTCCGAGCGCGCCCGTAGGGTGTTCGACCTTGTCACGCACGAAGCCCCGGAACCCGGGGGCAAGTGCGGCGAGGAAGGCTTCGGAAGGGTGGGCGCCGTCCTGCAGCAGCCCCTTGTACCCGGCGGCGCAGGCACTGCGCACATAGCTGCCGCACAGCTGCCAGACGATCCAGTCCGTCGCCTCCACCCAGTGGTCCGTCAGGTCGTACAGCTCCGGGTCCTCCTCGAGGAGCTGCAGCCCCTTGGCGAACTGGCCCTCCGATGAGATCCGGCCTCCGTAGCGGTCCAGCCACGGTTCGCCCAGCTCAGCAGCCAGGGCGTTGATCCGGTCGGCCTGGGGCTGCGCCGAGTGGTGCTTCCAGAGCTTCACGTACGCGTGCGGGCGCGACGCGTACTGCGGCAGCTCGCAGAGCGGGGTCCCGTCGGCGGTGACCGGAATCATCGTGCACGACGTGAAGTCGGTGCCCACACCGATCACCCGCTCCGCCGGAACCCCGCTCGTGGCCAGGGCTTCCGGTACCGCGCGGCGCAGTACCTCGATGTAGTCCGACGGCATCTGGAGCGCCCACTCGGGTGGCAGCCTCGGCCCGCCGGCGGGGAGCGCCTCGTCGATCACACCGTGCGGGTAGACATGTTCGGCCGCTCCCAGTTCGGCGCCGTCCTGTACGCGGACCACGACCGCACGGCCGGACAGAGTCCCGAAGTCCACACCGACGACGTACGACTCGTTTTCCCGGCCGCTCCCCGGAGCTGCGCTCACGACTCACTTCTCCTGCCCGTAAGGAGGTGCCGGCCTGGGCTGCCGGTCCCGTCGGCGGCGGATACGCGGGGCGCCGCCGACCGCAGGTCATCGTACGCGCAGGGAGGCGGGGGCCCCTTGCACACGCCGGTTCGTCGCATGCCGTGGTCCACCGGCAACGGCCGGGAGCGTACGCGGCTCGTCCGGGGCGCCGGCGTCCAGTGCGACGCTGTCCGGGCAGCCACGTGCGGCCCCGGGATCGCGACCCGACCGGGCTGTCGTGGCGGTCCGCCCCGGTCTGCTACTTCTCCTGGTCCGCTCCCAGGTTGGGGCGGGCGGGAATCCGGTGGCCGAAGTAGTCGAGGTCCGTACCGTCGTCGACCGGGGTTCCGGCGCCGCGGGCGGGGGAGCCGGGGAGCAGCCGGACACCGTCCGGCGTCGTGGGGTGTGCGGAGCGCAGCAGGGGGTCCGCACCGACAGCTGCCGGGTCACGGGGCTGCCCGGTGTTCCAGTAGAGGTTGCCGGAATACGTGCTGAGAGTGTCCGTGACCGGTGACCCGCCCTCGGCGCCGACGAAGACATTGCCGGAGAAGGTCACGCCGCTCTGGCCGTTGTCGGAGACCATCGCCGTGTCCGGCCTGTCGGTGACGACCGTGTTGCGGTAGACGCGGGTGTCCTTGGTGCTCCCGCAGGCCACCGATATCACCCCGTAGGGCGCCGATGTGTTGCGGTCGTTGATGCTGATGTTGTCGTGCACGCGGTTGCCGTTCGTGGTCGTTGTCGCGCCGTTGCAGACGAGCAGGAAACCGCCTTCGTTGTCGTGGCTGTAGTTGTAGCGGTAGACGTTGCGGGTGTTGGCGCCGTCGATGTCGTACGCCATGGAGTCCCGGGTGCCGTGTCCGCCGCTCACCTCGTTGTACTGGTAGAGGACGTGGTCCGAATTCCAGGCCCACACCCCGGCGTTGTACGCGGCGGAGCGCATGTTGAAGCCGTCCACGCGGTTGTGCTCGACCAGCGCCTGCCGTGCGTTCTGCACAACGAT
Organism: Streptomyces sp. NBC_00859; assembly: GCF_045161865.1. Classification (NCBI taxonomy): domain Bacteria; kingdom Bacillati; phylum Actinomycetota; class Actinomycetes; order Kitasatosporales; family Streptomycetaceae; genus Streptomyces; species Streptomyces sp. NBC_00859. The sequence goes on from NZ_CP108826.1 coordinate 7,577,755, forward strand.
CCCGTCGCCGCCCGCGTCGGTCACCTTGTTCCGGTCGATGACCAGGCCGGTGATGGCCTGCCAGCTGCTGCCGGTGCCGTCCGGATTCTCGTCCCGGTGGCTCCACGTCGACGCCGTCCCGATACCGGTGCGGTCGGTGTGCCTGACGGTCGAATCCGTGATCCGCACGTCGTCGAAACGGGTCGGCACGTCGGAGCCCTGCACCACGAAGAGGATGCCGCCACTGGGGTCGGGGTCCTTGCTGTCGGAGCCGTTGACGTCATGGACGTCCACGCCGTCGACGAGGTAGTGGTGGCCCACGCCGAAGTCCCGCAGCAGGACGAGCAGTCCGGCCCGGCGGTCCGTGGTCGTGGCGGGGCCCGTGTCGGAGAGGTCGAGGTCACGCACCTCCCAGCCCTCGGAGTCGCGCAGCAGCACGGCGGCCCGTGCGCCGGCGCCCTCGATGTGCGGTTTGCTGCCGCTGCCGTAGGCGCCGAGCGAGATGGGCTCGGCAGCCGTGCCCGAACCGGTGGGGGCGAGAGTTCCGGTGCAGTCGCGTCCGCGCCGCAGCAGCAGCCGGTCGCCCGGCCCGTAGGTCCGGGAGGCCTTGCTCAGGCTGTGCCAGGCGGTGGCACCACTGGTGCCCTGGGCGGTGTCGCTGCCGTCGCGGCAGTCCACGTAGTAGGTGGTGCCCGCCCGGTCGTGAGCGACGGCCGTGGCGGGGGCCAGCCCGGCGACGGCGGCTGCCAGCGCGGTCAGCGCGGCCTTCGTTCGCAGCAGTTCTCGGAGCATGGCCGGACGGTAGCCAGTGTCCCGGTCGCCCGGCCATGGACATACGTTCAGGGCACTTGGACCTCCGTGCGGGCGCCGCCCCCGCCCGCAGGCCGCATCAGCGGCGGCCGGCGCTGACGACCCGGCGGGCGATACGCACGATGTCACCGGACGGCTCCGTGGGGTACGGCGGGTGGTTACGTACCCAGCCGTCCTCGATGGTGTACCAGTCGATGTCCCGGGGCGCGCGGCTCTCGGCCAGCGCCGTGTCGAGCTCCTGGAAGTAGGTCTTCCAGCGCAGTGTGTAGAGACCGCCGACCAGCCCGGCCCACTCGCGGTTCGCATAGTCGCGCAATCCGCCGTCGTCCGCCGCAGCACGATCGCCCCAGACGGTGAGGAGTGAGACGGCGTCATGGGCGAGCCGGTCCTTCTCGGCGCTGTCGGCGCCCCAGGCGCGGGCGTCCGCGATCCAGCGCCCCAGCAGGAACCGCCGGTCGGTGGCGACTGTCTCCTCCAGGAGCCCCATCCACTCGAACCACTCCGTGGTGAGTTCGCGGAACGCCGCCAGGCCGGCCCTGTCGTAGGCGGCCTTGATCTGCGGGAGCAGGGCGCGGCTGTGGTGCGAGACAGTCTGCCGGGTCACATCGAGAAGGTCGTACCTGTACGCGCTGCTGTGTTTCAACGCGGCGGGTACCGCGAGGAGTTCGGGTAGGGCCCGTGCGAACTCGGCGGTGTCGTAGCGGAGGCTGTCGGGCGACCAGGACGCGCCATTTCGCGCGGTCAGCGAGGGCCGGGCGCCGAAGAGCCCGTCCGGCGCTTCGCTCCAGCTGTCCTGCCGGGTGGTCCCGTACGCGGTGCGCCGCAGGATGTCCCATGCCGCGGCCGCGTGCCGGTCGGGCGCCCCGTACCGCTCGGCCGACCACTGCTCGAACCACGCGGTGAGTGAGACGGGGCCGTCGCTCCAGGGCAGGTCGCTGAAGAGCGCGAAGGCAGCGGGATTGTTGTCCGATCCCTCGGGCATCAACGCGATTCCGCTGAGCGCGCTGCCCTTTCTCGTACGCCACTGCTCGTACAGTGCCGTCCAGTCGGGGGTGTTCGCCCCCATCGTGGTGTGTCCGCCGAAGTTCCAGATCGAACCGAAGGCATACGGTGTCCCCGCCCAGTCCGCTTCGCGGTCCGTGACGGTCGGGAAACGGTCCGACAGCCCGTCCACGATGAACATCTTCGACTTGTCGACGGCATCGATGATGTCGCGGCGCGGGTTGGTCTGCCAGCCGAGTACGTTCCAGACAGCACCGGGATGCGCGGTCCGCAGAGCCTTCTCGACGGCCTTCGCGGCCTCGCCGACAGGTACGTCCCCGGGGTCCCCGCCCTCGTGCAGAAGGTCGACCTTGTACATGTCCGAGTCGCCGAGGAGGGCGCTCTGGATCCGGTAGAAGGCCTCGGCGACCCGGGCGAAGACAGCGGTGCGCGGATCCAGCCAGTCGGGGCGGGCGAAGCCGCTCCAGTCGCCCTGCGGCACGACATGGGCACCCGTGTTCCGGTCCGCGAAGCCCGGCGGGACCGTACCGAAGTAGCCGGGGAGTACGGGGGTCATGCCCAGCTCGCGCACCCGCCCGACGATCCGCCGAGCGAGGCGCAGGCGCCGGTCCAGGAGCTGTTGGGACACCGGCCCGCCGAAGCCGGACATGTTCTGGAGCAGCCACCACGGCTGGTGCGCCGGGCCCGGAATCCAGGCCCGCAGTTCGGCGTCGCCGTACCCGAACTCCTGGAACGTACGGTGATAGACGGTGTCCGCACCGAGGTAGACCAGGACCTCGTTGTAGCCGTGCAGGGCCAGGACGTCCAGCTCGTGCTCCCAGTAGTCCCAGCTGTTGCAGGGGCCCGTGTAGCCGTCGTTGGTGTCGTTGAAGACAAAACGGTGAGCGACGTTCGCCGACTTGACCAGCGGCGTCCGCAGGCCCGGCAGCAGACGGGGGAGACCGGTCTGCTCGCCGTTCCACGAGAAGTGGGCGTGGGCCGCCGATCTCAGGTAGTGGTGCACTCCGGTGAGCTGCACCGCGGGTGTGGTCCCCTCGACGACTATCCGGCCGGCCGTCCCGGCGACCCGGAAGGCGTCTGCGCCGTCCCTGGCCGGCACGGTGCGGAAGGTGACCTGGTCGCAGTGGCGGGGGAGGAGCCGAGCCAGCGCCCGCGATGCCGCTGACCTGGGCGCTGCCGCGGCGGCGCCGTTTCCGGCGCCCAGTGCGGCCGCGGCGCCGAGGGCGGTGATGATCGTGCGTCGGCCGATGTCCATGGCGGGACTCCATTGCGTCAGTGAGCGGACTGGGTCGCTGGCCGGGGATCTTAGGCGCGGTTGACGAGAGCCGGTCAAGAGCGCGCGCACGCCCGGAGCCGAGTCCGCGCGTGCGCACAGGTGTGGCAGAGGCAGCGGGCCGCGCCCGTCGGTGCGGGTGGAGGGGAGGCGTAGGGGCAGGTCAGCGGGTGGAGGTTTCTCCGTCCGGCCGGTCCCACAGCCGCAGTCCCGCGGTCAGCCCGTGGACGCAGCGTGCCGCGAGTTCGGCGGGCCCTCCGGGGCCGTGGTCCGGCGCGTCCGTGGCGGCCCACACCTCGACCGCGACGCGCATGGCCGTGTTGGCGGCGGCGGAGGCCAGTCCGATCTCCAGCGGGTCCGCGTCTCGGCCCGCCAACCCGGCCAGTACCGGGGTGAGTTCCTGCTCGGCGTCGTGTGTCACACGGAGCCATACGGAGAGCAGAGCCGGATGGGTGTCCATCGCCCTGATGAGCCCCCTCGTCCAGTACAGCGCCTGGGCCTCGGTTTCGTCGGCCGGGGTGAGCGCCCGCAGAGCGGCGCGTTCGAGGGCGCGCGGCGCGGGCAGCCCGGACGGGCTGTCTCGGAGATCGGCGATCCACTGCTTCACACCGCTGGACAGCAGGGGGGCGACCGCGTCCTCCTTCGTCCGGAAGTACCGGTAGAAGGTACGCAGCGCGATTCCCGAAGCGCGGGCGATGTCCTCGGCCGTGGTGCCTTCGGCACCCTTTTCGGCGAACAGGGCGGCTGCGGTGCGGGCGATCTCCAGCTGGGTCGCCGCCTTGCGCCGCTCGGTCAGCGAGGGCCGTGGTGTGTCTGTCCGGGACGTGTCTGGCATGGCCACAGGGTATGTCCCGGTCGCCCCGGACCGCTCGATCTGCCTTTGTGGCACAACGTGCCATCTAGGCGTACCGTGCAGGAAGGGTTCGAGGGCGAGCCCGGAACGGAGACAGGGACTATGAACCGCTTTGACGGACGCCGCGTACTGGTCACGGGGGGTGGGTCGGGCATCGGTCAGGCCACTGTGGCCCGCATCCTCGCCGAGGGCGGCACCGTCGTCGCCGCCGACATCGTCGAGGCGGGCCTCGAAGCCACCCGCGAGCAGGCGCGTGCGGCAGATGCCGGGGACCGCCTCACGACGGTGGTGGCCGATATTTCGGACGAGTCGTCGGTGCGCAGTGCCATCGGAGGCGCCATAAGGGACCTGGGCGGTCTGGACGCGCTGGTCAACGCGGCGGGCATCCTGCGCTCCTCGCACACCGCGGCGACGACGCTGGAGTTCTGGAACAGGATGCTCGCGGTGAACCTCACCGGTACCTTCCTGGTCACCCGTGAGGCGCTGCCCGCGCTCCTGGAGAACGGAAAGGGAGTGGTGGTCAACTTCAGCTCCACCTCCGCGACCTTCGCGCATCCCTACATGGCGGCCTACGCGGCGACCAAGGGCGGCATCCAGTCCTTCACGCACGCCATCGCGATCGAGTACGCCAAGCAGGGGCTCCGGGCCGTGTGTGTCGCGCCGGGCTCCATCGCCTCCGGCATGACCAGTGACCCGGGTCTGCCGGAGGACGCCGACTTCAGCCTGCTCGCGAAGCTCTCCCCGGCCATCGGCCAGGGCTTCGCCGGGCCCGAGACGGTGGCGGGTGTGATCGCCATGCTCGCGTCCGACGACGGTGCGTTCGTCACGGGCACCGAGCTCCGCATCGACGGCGGCACGCACGCCTGACACGCTCCGCGACTGAGAGGGCCACCGCTCGCGCCGATCGCCTCCGCAGGGACCTCTGCGCCGGGTGCTCGACGAGCGGTGGCTGTCCTGAGTGGGCAGACTGGAGGGACCGGACGAGGCGCCGTCGCGGCGCTCTGCCCTGCCGGTACCGCTGCCGAGGCGCGCGGCGGGCCAGGGGCAGTGGAATCGGACGGTTCGCGACGGACGAGGAGGAGATCCTGTGGATACCGCAGGCGTGGAGTGGAGCGACGCGGTGTCCGGGGCCCCCTGCTGGGTCAATCTGACCGGACGGAATCTGGCGGCGTCGCAGGACTTCTACGGCGCCGTGATGTCCTGGGATTTCCGGCCGGCGAAACTCGGTGAGGAATTCAGCGTCGCCCTCCTGGACGGAGCACCCGTCGCCGGTATCGGCGCACTCGCGCCCACCCTCCAGGTCGCCGTGGCCTGGACGCCGTACTTCGCCGTCTCGGACGCGGATGTGGCCGCGTCCCGGATCAGGGAGCGCAGCGGCACGGTGGCCATCGGTCCGGTCTCCCTGGTCTCCGGTCGCGGCGCGCTGGCCTCGGACCGGGACGGAGCGGTGTTCGGGATCTGGGAAGGACAGCTTCTCTCCGGCTGGGAGGCATGGCGTGACAACGCCCCCGCCTGGCTGCGCCTGCGTACCCGCGACGCCTTCGACGCCGCGATCTTCTACGGGGGAGTGCTGGACTGGGCCAGCGGGCTGCCGGGCAGCTGCGAGGTCGAGTACGAACAGGACGAGGTCGTACTGCGCAGCGGCGGCCATGTGGTTGCCCGTCTCAGCTCCGGGGCGCTGGAGGCGGCGAGTGACCCGGCGATCCGGCCGCACTGGCAGGTGCATTTCCCAGTGCCCGACGTGCCGGCCTGCGTGGATGCGGCGCTCGCGCACGGAGGTACGGTCGTCGCCCGCCAGGCGACGCCCTCCGGTACGGAGGCGACGCTGCGCGACCCGGACGGCGGCCTGTTCACCGTGACCCCGCTGCACCCCGGGGATGTGGGTGCCCGGCTCGCGCCGGGGCCGGCCGAGTAAGAATTCAGCCGGACGGTAACGCTGCGGGCCCTGCCGAGCGGCTGAGTGGCCGGGGTGCGTTCGGACCGGTGCCGTCTTCCTGGGCCCGTGCGAGCCCGTGCGCCTTGTCGCGCAGCAGGCAGGAATCCCGGCGCTGTCGGCCACTGCCCCGCACCCGGCCGCTGTACCCGTCCGCGCGGTCGGTGAACTCCGGGACGCCGCCTCGGAATTCGTGACCTCCTCCGCTCCCGGCCCCGGCCGTGCCGCAGGCAGGTACCTCGGTGTCCCCGGTGTGGGCGACGGCCTCGCGGGAGCCCTCGGCCCCCACTCCTCGCCGGCCCGTACGCCACCCGGGCGAGGCCCCGCGTGGGTGGGCGCTGCGCGCCGGACTGCGCCCGTCCCCTCAACACCCCTGCATCCAGTGGTGGTTCGACGCCACACCTGTACCCCGTCTGCTCACTCTCCTCAGTAGGCAAGCCTTTGGCCATGGGATACCCATCGGCCGTCCCCGAGAGTAAAGCGCGTGTACAGACGCCCCCGGTCATCTTGTTGACGTGTTCCTGGCGAACGTAGGTTGTGGCCGCCCCTGCCGCGTAACCCGTCGGCCCGGGGTGCAAGCGCACTCACACAGCTCCTCGTTCCCCCACAAGACGGAGGCAGAACGTTGTTGCGCAGATCCCTTTCCCTCACGGCGGTGGCCGGTATGGCCACCGCCGCGCTCGCGCTGGCCGCACCCCTCGGCCAGGCGGCGCCCGCCCATTCGGGCTCATCGGCCCAGGGCGTCAAGGTTGCCCGTTCGTGTGCCCAGCCGACGAAGAAGGACTACATGGCGTGCAACGCACTCCATGTCACCTCCGGCACCCCGGCGTCGGCCAACACCGAGCGCAACCTCACCGCCGCGGCCGCGCCGTCGGGTCTCGGCCCGTCCTCGCTCCAGGCGGCGTACAAACTCCCTTCCGCCACCGCGGGTTCGGGAGCGACCGTCGCGATCGTCGACGCGTATGACGACCCGAAGGCCGAAGCCGACCTCGGGACCTACCGCAAGCAGTACGGGCTTTCGGCGTGCACCACGGCCAACGGCTGCTTCAAGAAGGTGGGCCAGTCCGGCACCTCCACCCTGCCCTCGGCCGATGGTGGCTGGGCCGAGGAGATATCCCTCGACCTCGACATGGTCAGCGCTGCCTGCCCCAACTGCAAGATCCTCCTGGTGGAGGCCACGTCTCCGACGATGGCCAACCTCGGCACCGCGGTCAACTCGGCCGTCAAGCTGGGCGCCAAGTACGTCTCCAACAGCTACGGCGGCGGCGAGTCCTCCTCCGACACCTCGTACGACACCAAGTACTTCAATCACCCCGGTGTGGCCGTCACCGTGAGCTCCGGTGACGACGGCTACGGCGCCGAGTACCCGGCCTCCTCGCGCTACGTCACCGCTGTCGGTGGTACGTCGCTCAAGACCGCCTCGTCCACCCGCGGTTGGGCGGACACGGTGTGGAGCGGCGCCGGTTCGGGCTGCTCGGGCTACGACGCCAAGCCGACGTGGCAGAAGGACACCGGCTGCGCCAAGCGCACGGTCGCCGATGTGTCCGCGGTCGCCGACCCCAACACCGGCGTCGCCGTGTACGACTCGTACAGTCCGGGCACCGGCTGGATGGTCTTCGGCGGCACCAGCGCGTCGTCGCCGCTGATCGCGGCGGTCTACGCACTCGCGGGCACCCCGTCGTCGGGCTCCACGCCGGCGTCGTTCCCGTACGCGCACACCGGCTCGCTCAACGATGTCACCAGCGGCTCGAACGGCAGCTGTGGCTCGTCCTACCTGTGCACCGGCAAGGCGGGCTACGACGGCCCGAGCGGCCTCGGCACCCCCAACGGGACCGCGGCCTTCACCGGCTGACGTCCGTTGCTTCGGCTCCTCGCGGGGCGGTCCCCTGTGGACCGCCCCGCGAGGCTGTTCCCGGCGCCGCCCGGCGCCGCCCGGCGCCGCCCGGCGCCGCCCGGCGCCGCCCGGCGCCGCCCGGCGCCGCCCGGCGCCGCCCGGCGAGCACGGGTGCAGGTGACCTGGGCGGTGAATTCGCAACCGGGTCCTCCGCCGGGCAGCGGGCGGCATTCCCGCGCCGCGGCCCTCACTCCTCGGTGACCGCCAGGTCCTCCAGCAGTGTTCCCAGCGCCCCGAGCACCAGCCTGGAGATGTCGTCCGGTGCCGCGCTGGCCAGCGGCTCCCTCGCCACGACGGTCCGCATCAGGCCGATCCCGAGCAGCCATGCCATGGCGAGATCGGCGCGCAGCAGGCTGTCCTCCTCGCCGGACAGGGTGGACAGCGCGGCGGTGTACTCGTCGCCCAGGGCCTTGACCATGTCGCCGGCCCCGCCTCCGGTCCCGATCGACCGCAGATAGACCGACAGCGGAAGATCCGCCCCCTCTTTTCCGCCACCCGTGAGCATCTCCCGCAGGGCTGTGGCGAACAGCCGTTCCGGCGGGGTCGTGCGTACCTGCTCCTGGCCGCCGGACGCCATGACCTCCGTGAGCAGTGCCTGCTTCGAGCCGAAGTACCTGAAGAGCAGGGCCTGGTTGACCCCGGCCTCGGAGGCGATGTCGCGCACCGTCGCGGCCTCGTACCCACGCTCGGAGAACAGTTTCGCCGCCGCGTCGAGGAGCAGTTGCCGGGTCCCACGGGCGTCCCGGCGCCGCTCGGCGGGCCCGGTGTTGGTGTGTTCCTCCATGGTCCGGCTCCTCATCGGTGAGGCGTCAGCATAACGGCCGTATACCGCCGTTGACGGTGCTCCGATGCCCGCCTACGGTTTGTAAGCAGGTGCTTACAAAAGAGGAGAGCAGTGTGACCACAGCCAGCACGGAACCTCTCGCCTATCCCTTCAACACGGCCGAGGGCCTTGCCCTGGCCGAGGAGTACGAACAAGTACGCAACAGGCCGGGGCTGCTGCGGGTCCGGATGGCCTACGGCGAACCGGCCTGGCTCGTCACCCGCTACGAGGAGGCCCGCTTCGTCCTCGGCGACCTGCGCTTCAGCCGGGCCGAGGGATATAACCACGACGAGCCCCGCCAGGGCGAAGGACGCAGGGACAGCGGCATCCTGGGCATGGACCCGCCCGACCACACCCGGCTGCGTTCGCTGGTCGCCAAGGCGTTCACTGTCCGCCAGGTCGAGAAGCTGCGTCCCCAGGTACGGGAGCTGACCGCGGGACTGCTCGACAGGATGGAGGCCGCCGGGCCGCCGGTGGATCTCGTCGAGGAGTACGCGCTGCCGATCCCGGTCGCTGTGATCTGCCGGATGCTGGGAGTCCCGGAGCAGGACCGGCCCAAGTTCCGCGTCTGGAGTGATGCCGCGCTCTCGACGAGTTCCCTGACGGCCGATGAGTTCGATGCCAACCGTGATGAACTGCGCGCCTATATGGCCGGGTTGATCGCTCAACACCGCGCCGAGCCGCGTGACGACCTGATGACCGCGCTGATCGAGGCCAGGGACGGCGGCGACCGGCTGTCCGAGCTCGAACTGGTCGACCTCTGCGTCGGTATCCTGGTCGCAGGCCACGAGACCACCGCGAGCCAGATTCCCAACTTCGTGCACACCCTGCTGGACCACCCCGGTGAGTGGCAGCGGCTCCGGTCGGAACCCGGCCTCATCGACAGCGCGGTGGAGGAACTGCTCCGCTTCGTGCCGCTGGGCAGCGGCGCGGGCCAGCCGCGGTACGCGAAGGAGGACATCGAGGTGGGCGGCACCCTCGTGCGGGAGGGCTCCCCCGTGCTGGTCGCGGTGGGCGCGGCGAACCGCGACGCGCTGCGCTTCTCGGCTCCGGGCAAGCTGGACCTCTCCCGCGCCGCCAACCAGCACCTCGGTTTCGGCCACGGGGTCCACCACTGCCTGGGCGCCCCGCTCGCCAGGCTCGAACTGCAGGAGGCACTCGGCGCGCTCATTGCCCGCTTCCCGGATCTCGGCCTCGCGGGCGACATCGTCTGGAAGGGCGAGATGCTGGTCCGCGGCCCGCGTGTCATGCCGGTGGGGTGGTGAGCCGATGACCTGGCATGTGGAAGTGGACCGCAACCAGTGCATGGCATCGGGAATGTGCGCGGGAGCCGCCCCCGATCTCTTCGCTCTCGACCACGACCGGGCCCGCGCGCTCAACAGCGACATCGCCGAGGACGATCGGGCCCTGGACGCGGCGGACATCTGTCCCGCGATGGCCATCACGGTCCGCGACGGGGACGAGACCGTCGGACCGCGGGAATAGGCCCGCAATGTGGGGTGGGCCCGGGGCGGCGAGGCCGCACCGGCCCCACTCCACCCCGAGACGGCCGGGCAGAAGCCCGGCCGTCTCAGATGTCCAGCAGCCACCGGGCCGCAGCACCGAGCGCCGCGTCCGCCTCGGGCAGGATGCCCGCGGCCCCGAGGAAGCCGTGGAACATCCCCCGTTCGACCCGCGCTTCGGCCTGGACACCTGACTCGCGCAACCGCTCCGCGTAGGCACGTCCCTCGTCACGGAGCGGGTCGCACTCGGGCAGTACCAGCAGGGCCGGGGGCAGCCCGCTCAGGTCGGCTGCGCGCACCGGCGAGGCATACGGGTCGGCGCCGTTACCCTCCGGCCCGAGATACTGCTGCCAGTACCAGCGCATATGGGCGGTGGTGTGGAAGTAGCCCGTGGCGTACGCCGTCGCGGAAGCCGTTTCGAGGCGGTGGTCGAGCACGGGATAGAACAGGAGCTGGCCGGCGATGGCCGGCCCGCCCGCGTCCCGGGCCATCAGGGCGGTCGCGGCGGCCAGGTTGCCGCCGCTGGAGTCACCGGCGACGATCAGCCGGGACGGATCGCAGCGCAGTTCCCGGGCGCGCCCGGCTGCCCAGCCGGTGACGGCGTACGCATCGAGAAGCGCGGAAGGGAACCGGTGCTCCGGGGCGCGGCGGTAGTCCACCGAGACAACCGCCGCGCCTGTGCGGGCGGCGAGTTCACGGCAGAGCCCGTCGTGTGTGTCCAGGTTGCACAGCACCCAGCCACCCCCGTGGAGGAAGACGACGAGCGGCCGGTGCCCGTCCGCCCCGTGCGGGTCGGGGTCGTAGATACGTACGGGCACGCTCGGGGCGCCCGGCGGTCCAGGGGCGGACACTTCGCTCACCCGGGCGATCTCCGGGAGCCCGCGCACGGGTCCTGCCGACGAGGCCCTGCGCAGGGAAACCGCGTCCAGAGGCCCGGCCGCAGGGTCGGGGAAGCCGTGCGCCAGCGCGTCGGCGAAGCGGCGGGCGGCGGGAGTGAGGCTCATCCGGTCGTCAGCCCCCCGTCAACGGTGAATTCGGCGCCGGTGATGTACGAGGAGGCGTCGGAGGCCAGGAAACGTACGAGTTCGGCGACCTCGGACGGCCGGCCCATACGCCGCAGCGGTACCCGGGGGTGCTCGCGCTGCCCGGCGTCCTGGCCCAGCGCCCCGGCGACCATCGGGGTGTCGACCATCCCCGGGTGCACGGAGTTGACCCGGATTCCGTCGGGCGCGAGGTCCAGTGCGGCGTGCTTGCTGAGCCCGCGCAGCCCGAACTTGCTCGATCCGTAGGCCGCGTGCCGTGCGATCCCCACCAGGCCAGCGGTCGACGAGATGTTCACGACGGAACCGCCGCCCGCCTCCCGCAGCGCGGGGACCGCCGCCTTGATGCCGAGGAAGGGCCCCAGCAGATTGACGCGGAACAGCAGCTCGAAATTCTCCTGTGTCTCGGTGTCGACCGGCTCCGTCCGCCACAGGGCAGCGTTGTTGACGAGTACGTCCAGCCGTCCGAAACTCCGTACGGCCGTCGCGACCGCTCTGTCCCAGCTCGCCGCGTCGGACACGTCGTGCGGCACGAAAACCGCCGCCGAGCCCAGCCCGGCAGCGACTTCGCGGCCCTCGTCCTCCCGGACGTCGGTGACCACGATCCGCGCGCCCGCCTCGGCGAACAGCCGGGCCTCGACCGCTCCCTGGCCCCGGCCGGCCCCGGTGATCAGTGCCACCTTGCCGTCCAGCCGGACGCCGTCCGCCGCCTCCGAGTCCGTGGGGGCGGTCACTTCTGGCTCTCCAGCGCCCGGAAATGCGGGATGACCGTCTCGCCCCACTGACGGATGGTCTCCATGCACGCCTCCTGCGGCACGGTGCCCATCTGGATGAGGCACATCACCTCGTCCACCCCGATCTCGCGCAGTTTCTCGACGTAGGCGATGGCTGTCCCGGCGGTGCCGTAGGCGTGGTCCGCGTTGTAGGTGCCGGTGTCGACCGGGCGGGCCGGGATGTTGGCGTCGTGCAGCCTCGCGACCAGTTCGTCGCGGTCGCGCGCCATCACCGCCACGTGGTCCTCGTCCTCGTCGTCACCGGTGGGCGCGGGCGAGTTCCCGTACCAGTGCGCGATGGACTCCGCGAAGAAGCGCTGGCCCCGGGTGCCGATGCGCAGCGCACTCTCAGCGTCGTCGAGGACGACTGTCGGGCACAGCGCGGAGAAGTGGTCGTTGACCTCTGTGGAGACACACCGCTCGCCGTTCCTGGTGGCGATGGCCTCGTCGTACACCGCACGCATCGCCCGTACGTCGTCGGCGCCGGCGAACCCCATCACCAGTGCGCCGATGCCCAGTTCGGCGGCGAGCTTGAGGGTGTCGTGCTTGCTGCACGCCATGAACAGCGGTGGATGCGGGTCCTGCACCGGGCGGGGAAGGATGGCGCCGGGGCCGATGTCGATCGATCCGTGCCACTCGAACTGCTCCTCGCGCCAGGCCGCGGCGAAGATCCGAAGTGCCTCCTCCATCTGCGGGTAGGTGTCCTCGGGCCGCACCCCGTACATCGACATCTCCTGCTTCGTCGCGCCGCGTCCCGAGCCGATGTCGACGCGCCCGCCGGAGAGCACATCGAGCATGGCCGCGCGCTCGGCCACCCGGACCGGGTGCTGGTAGCCGAACGGCATGGTGACCACGCCGTGGCCGATGCGGATGCGCGAGGTCCGGGCGGCGACCCAGGTCAGGAAGATCTCGGACGCACTCATGTGCGCGTACTGCGAGAGCGAGTGGTGCTCGACGGCCCAGATCCGGTCGAAGCCCATCTCCTCGGCGTATACGGCCTGTTCGACGCAGTCATGGATGACCTGGCGCTCACGCTCTGGGGTCGGGTTCGAGAGCTGGGCCTCGAAGATCATGGAGAACTTCACGGAATGCCTCCGGAGTATTTCGATTAGGAATACTTCTATCAGGCATAAATGTCTGACGGAAGGGGTGGGGGTGCGGGAGGGGCGGGGCGGGCCGCCGCGGTCCGGTCCGGCGTGGCCGGACCGTAGACTGCGGGGCGTGGCGGAGAAGCGGACGAGCGGTGAACAGGGCGGCGAACCAGTCGGTCGGCAGGGCGCCGAGCCCGGCAGGGCAGCCCTCCCGGCGACCAGCTGGGCCGTGCTCGGGCTGCTCTCCTTCGGTGAGGAGCTGTCCGGTTACGACCTCAAGAAGTGGTCGGACTGGTCGCTGAGGTTCTTCTACTGGAGCCCGTCGTTCTCGCAGATCTACGGTGAGCTGAAGCGGCTGGACAAGGTCGGGTACGTGACTTCCCGGATGGTCGCGCAGGAGACCGGCAACCGCGACAAGCGCGTCTACTCGATCACCGATGACGGGATGGCCGCCGTGCGGACCTGGGCGCGCGAGGCGCCCGTCGAGCCGCCCGTGCTCAAGCACGGCGTCATGCTGCGCATCTGGCTCGGCCACCTCCTGGAGTCCCAGCAGATGCGGGACGTGCTCGGTACCCACCGCGAGTACGCGGAGAAGATGCGGCAGCGGGCCGAGGTCGACATCGCCGGGGCGCGCGGGGAAGAGGCGTGGGCGTATCCCACGCTCACCCTCAAGTGGGCCGAGCGGTACTACGCGTCGGAGCGCGACCTGGCCGACTCGATGCTCGCCGACCTGGAGGAGCTGGAGCGCAGGCGGCCGTAGCCCCGCCGGAAGTACAGCAGTGGCCCGGCGTCGCCGTGCCGCTCCAGCGCGGTGACCCGGCCGAGTGCGATCAGGTGGTCGCCGCCGGGGAAGGTGCCCGCGAGATCGCACTCGACGGTGGCCAGTGCCCCGTCGAGCAGCGGCGCCCCGTTGGCGCCCGGCCGCCAGCCCGCGTCCTGGAACTTCTCCTTTCCTGTCACCGCGAACTGCCTGCACAGCGACTGCTGTTCGGCGGCGAGGATGTTCACGGCGAAGCGGCCCGCCGCGCGGATGTGTGGCCAGGTCGTCGAGGTGAGGGCCGGGCAGAAGCAGATCAGCGGCGGCTCCAGTGAGACCGACGAGAAGGACTGGACGGCCATGCCGGTGGGGCGGCCGTCCGTCTGAATCGCGGTGATGACCGCGACTCCGGTGCAGAAACTGCTGAGGGCCTCCCGCATGGAGTCGTCGAATCCAGGCACGGGGCGAGGGGTGAGGGTCGGCATGCTGTCTCCAATATTCCTACTAGGTATATGCCTAACCGAAACACGTGTGATTGGATACCGGCCACGCTCGCACGTCAAGTAGGGAGGGTCATCATCAGCGCACACCAAGTGCCACCACCCACCACCCTCGCGCAGTTGGCGGACTTCGCCGCCCGCACATACGAGGGCCTCGACGCCCTCGCCGACGGAGAGGTCCGCTGGAGTTTCGGACAGCTGGGTGCCGCGGTCCACGCCGCGGCGCGCGCCGTCATCGCCCACGGTGTGGAGCCGGGTGACCGGGTGGCCGTCTGGGCCTCCAACAGCCGCGAATGGATCTCGGCCGCCCTCGGCGCCCTCTCCGCCGGAGCCGTGCTCGTCCCCCTCAACACCCGCTACAAAGCGGCCGAGGCCGCCGACATCATCCGTCGCAGCGGCGCCCGCACCCTGCTCACCGAACGCGGCTTCCTCGGCATCGACTACGTGGCCATGCTGCGCGACTCCGGTGAGGATCTCGGCGGCCTGGAATCCGTCGTCGTGCTCCGGGGCGGGGCGACCGGACCGGAGCTGAGCTGGGGGAAGTGGCTCGCGCGTGGCCGGTATGTCTCCGAGGCGACGCGATCCGCCCGCGCCGCGGCCGTCCTTCCCGACGACCTCGCCGACATCCTCTACACCTCCGGCACCACAGGCCGGCCCAAGGGCGTCATGGGCACCCACAGGCAGGTGCTCGCCGGAATCGAGGCCTGGTCCCGGGCGGTCACCCTGCGCCCCGGCGACCGCTACCTTCTGGTCAACCCCTTCTTCCACACCTTCGGCTACAAAGCCGGCTTCGTCGCCTGCCTGCTGCGCGGCGCCGCCATGATCCCGGAAGCGGTCTACGACGTGGACAGGGTGCTGCGCCGCATCGCGGACGAACGCATCAGCGTGCTCCTCGCCCCGCCGACCGTCTTCCACGGGCTGGTCCGCCATCCGGGCCTGGCCCACCACGACCTCGGCGCGCTGCGCCTGGCGGGCACCGGGGCCTCCGTCGTACCGGTCGCGCTCGTCGACGAGATCCGCGAACGTCTGGGTGTATCAGGTGTGTTCACGGCCTACGGGCTCACCGAGTGCATGGGTGTCGTCGCCGTCTGCCCGGTAGACGCCGACGCATGGAGCGTCTCCCACACCGTCGGGCTGCCGCTGCCCGGAACCGAGATCCGCATCGTCGGCCCCGGCGGCCCGGACGGCGGCCGGCTGCCCGCCGGCAGCGCGGGAGAGGTCGCGGTGCGGGGCCCCCAGGTCATGCTCGGATACCTCGACGACCCGCAGGCCACCGCCCGCATCCTGGACGACGCCGGCTGGCTGTACACCGGGGACATCGGCGTACTCGACGAACGCGGCTACCTCTCGATCACCGACCGGCTCAAGGACATGTACGTCGTCGGCGGCTTCAACGCCTACCCCGCCGAGGTCGAGAACGTCCTGCGCGGCCACGAACTCATCAGTGAGGCCGCGGTGGTCGGGGCCCCCGACGAGCGTCTCGGCGAGGTCGGAGTCGCCTATCTCGTCACGGAGGACGGGCGCCACCCCGACCCGTCCGAACTCACCGCGTGGACCCGGGAACGGCTCGCCAACTTCAAGGTACCGCGCCGCTTCCACGTCATCCCGGAACTGCCGCGCAACGCGAGCGGCAAGATCCTCAAGGCCGAACTGCGGCGCGCCGCACGGGAGAACGTCCGGGAGGGCCGCAACGGCCGGCCGGCCGCGCCCGGTGCCGCGCACATCGCCGAAGAGCAGGCCCGCCCGGAACCGGAAGGAGAGAGCCGATGAGATTCGGCGAAGAGCACGGAGAACTGCGCACAGCCGTGCGGTTGTTGCTGTCCCGGTACGAAGGGGCCGCGGCCTGGGAGCCGCTGACCCGGCAGATCGGGGTGGCCGGGCTCGCCGTCCCAGAGGAATACGGCGGGGCGGGGTGCGGCCCGATCGAGGTGCATGTGGTCATGGAGGAGCTGGGGCGGGCGCTCAGCCCCGTCCCGTATCTGGGCTCCGCGGTCCTCGCCACCCAGGCGCTGCTGGCCGCCGGTGACACGGAACTGCTGCCCGCCCTGGCGGACGGCCGGACCACCGGCGCACTCGCCTGGGCGGAGAGCGGGGCGTGGCGGCCGGAAGCCGTCCGGGCCCGCGCGGTGCGCGACGCGGGGGGCTGGCGGATCACCGGCGTCAAGGACCATGTCCTGGACGGGGCTGATGCCGACGTCCTGCTGGTCGTGGCCCGCACCGAGGCCGGGCTCGCACTGTTCCACGTACCGGCCGGGGCCGGCGGCGTCAGCCGTGAGGCGCACACCACGATGGACCTGACCCGGCCGCAGGCGACGCTGCGGTTCGACGGAGCCGGGGCCCGCGCGCTCACCGCGGACGGTGACCGGGTTCTCGCACACGTACGGGACCTGGCCTGTACCGCTCTCGCCGCGGAACAGGCCGGCGCGGCGGAGCGCTGTCTCGAACTCACCGTCGCGCATGTCCGCGACCGGGTTCAGTTCGGGCGTCCGATCGGCTCGTTCCAGGCCGTGAAGCACCGGCTCGCCGACGCCTTCGTACGTGTCGAGTCCGCGCGCTCCGCCGCTCTCGGCGCCTCCTGGGCGGCCGCGGAAGGCTCACCGGACCTGTCGAGATACGCGGCGGTCGCCAAGTCCGCCTGCTCCGAGGCGTTCTCGGCGGTGGCCGGGGACATGATCCAGCTGCACGGCGGGATCGGCATCACCTGGGAGCACGACGCCCACCGTTACTTCAAGCGGGCCCACGGCTCGGCCCAGCTCCTCGGCTCACCCGCCGGGCACCGCGACCGCATCGCCGAGGTACTGGTCGGACCGTGCGGGGCGGGTGCACAGCGTCGTGCCTGACATCGGCTCAGCGGCCGGGCGTTCCACCGGCCCGTGTCCGGTCCCCTTCTTCCCAGCGATCGTTCGGCAGGTGTAGGTGTCATGAGCAGTACCGAGAAGTTCCGCGCGGAGTTCCGTACGTGGCTGCGGTCCGCGCTCACCGGTGAGTTCGCCGCGCTCAAGGGCCGCGGCGGGCCCGGCCGGGAACACGAGGCCTTCGCCGAACGCCTCGCCTGGGAACGGCACATGGCCGCGGCGGGCTGGACCTGCGTCGGCTGGCCGCGGGAGTGCGGGGGCCGCGGTGCGACGCTGGAGGAGCAGGTCGCCCTCCACGAGGAGTACGCACTCGCCGACGCCCCTGCCCGGGTGGGGCACATCGGGGAACAGCTCATCGGGCCCACCCTCATCGCCTTCGGCACGGACACGCAGCGGGCCCGCTTCCTTCCGGCGATCAGGTCCGTAGACGAACTGTGGTGCCAGGGTTACAGCGAACCCGAGGCGGGTTCGGATCTGGCGAACGTCCGCACCCGCGCCGAGCTGGACGCGGAGGGATGGTCGGTCACCGGGCAGAAGACCTGGACCTCGCTGGCCCATGAGTCCCAGTGGTGCTTCCTGGTCGCCCGCACCGGACAGGGCACCCGCCGCCACGAGGGCCTGTCCTATCTGCTCGTACCCATGGACCAGCCCGGGGTCGACGTGCGGCCCATCACCCAGCTGACCGGCACCAGTGAGTTCAACGAGGTCTTCTTCGACGGGGCCCGTACCGGCGCGGAGAACGTCGTCGGCGAACCCGGCGACGGCTGGAGGGTGGCGATGGCCACCCTCGGCTTCGAGCGCGGCGTCTCCACTCTCGGCCAGCAGGTCGGATTCCGGCGCGAGCTGGAGGCGCTGATCGCTCTGGCACGCGAGAACGGCGCGGCCGGCGACCCCCTCATCCGCGACCGGCTCGCCAGGGCCTGGACGGGACTGGAGATCATCCGGTTCAACGCGCTGCGGATGCTGGGCGGCGCGGCCGCCGGAGCCCCCGGGCCCGAGGCCTCCATCAGCAAGATCTACTGGGCGACCTGGCACCGGGAGCTCGGCGAGCTGGCGATGGACGTCTGCGGCGCCGGCGGCATGCTGGCGGACGGCGCACCGTACGATCTCGGCGACTGGCAGCGGCTGTTCCTCTTCTCCCGCGCCGACACGATCTACGCCGGGTCGAACGAGATCCAGCGCAACATCATCGCGGAGCGGGTCCTCGGCCTGCCGAAGGAGACACGGGTCTGAGCGCGCCGGGGTGCCGGGGCCGCTACATCAGGAGCCGGGCGCGGAGCTTGTGCAGCGTCCCGGCATCCAGGCCCAGCCCCTTCGAGAGGTAGCCGTCGAAGCTGCCGTACCGCTGGGCGGCCTCGGTGAGCGCGGCACCGAGATAGTCCCCGCTGACCTCCTGCAGCGGAACGATCAGTTGCGGATCCCGCATGATCCCCGCCTTCTCCAGACCGGCGCGAGTCCGTTCGTCGGCGGTCCTGCGGATGTCGTTGGAGAGCAGATAGTCCGCCTCGGCCGTGTGGGCGGGCACCCCCACCGCGCGCAGCAGGACGTAACTCATCCAGCCGGTCCGGTCCTTGCCCGACGTGCAGTGGAAGAGCAGCGGCTGCCCCGTGCCGTCGGCGATGGTGTCCAGCACCCGGGCGAACTGGCGGCGGGCGCCCGCCTCGGTGACGAACGTGCGGTAGATCCGCCGCATTGTCCCCGCCCCTCTTCCGTCGCCCAGCGCCTGCTGCTGCTTCGCCGCGTCGCGGCTGCCGATGGCCGCCGTCGTCCGCTCGTACAGACCGGTGTCGTCGATCGGCAGCGGAACGGCGGACACCCCCGTCGGCAGCCGGTCGGTACCGTCGGTCCTGACTTCGAGCGGGAGCCTGAAGTCGACCACCGACCTGAGCCCGAGCTTCGATACCGCGGTGAGATCCGCCGGTGTGAGCTTGCCGAGCGCGTCACCGCGGTACACGACTCCGTAGCGAAGCCGTTTGCCGTCGCTGGTCCGGTATCCGCCCAGGTCACGGACGTTGACCGCGCCCTTGAGCGCGATGTGGCGGGCGTCGGGCGGCACCGGTCGCGAACCTTCGGCGGTGTGGCCGGTGTCCGGGCGTGCGCTGGGCGAAGGGCCGGAAGCACTGGACGGGTGGGACGTGTCGGAGCACCCGGTGAGCACCAGAGCCGCGCTGAGTACGGCGGTGGCGGCCCGGGTCAGGACCAGGGTGCGGTTCGGGTTTCGGGTACGGCGCATCAAAACAACTCCCGGGGAGCGTGGGCAGGGGTGAGGTGTGGGGACAGGCGGGTCCGGAGCGTGGCGGCTGCGGAGAGCAGTGCGGCCGGGCCACCCGCTGTGGGGGAGCGGCCCTGGTCGGTGCGGAGCGTCCGTGACCGGGGTGGCCGGAGACTGCAACCCCGCAGCGGGCGGTGAACTCCCGCTCGGACAGCGGCGGCGGGCGCCCGCCCCGTGACGGGGAGCACAGGCGTTCGCGCTGCTCCGCCCGGTACGGCGGACGGATGCTGGACGGGAAGGTAGCAGCGGATCCGCTCCCCGGGGGAGGTGCCGGCGCCGGGCTTGTCGGATGGCCCGGCTCGGACCCGCGCCGTCCGGAGTCCCCGGGCTCCCGCACCGCCGTCATCCGCGCCCCTGCCTGCGGGAACACCAGCGGCTCCGGTGGCGTCCGCCGCCCCGCGACACCGAAGGGACCGCGCGGGTTTCCCACTGAGCGGGAGCAGCCGCTCGGCCCGGCCGGGGCCCGCGGCCTAGCCTCGGCGCACAGTCCACCACCCCTGGTGCACGACCCGAGCAGCACCGCACACCTCTCATCTGCTCGCCGCACCGCCCCCCGTCCTCGGCTCGTTGTCGCACCGTCCTCGTCCCACAACTCCCTGTTTCACAACACCCCTGTCCCACCACACTGCGGAGGACCGCCCATGCTCACGGCCAGTGAACGGCAGACCGCCGCCGGCGCGCTCGGCGCGGCCGAGCGCGACCGGCGGCCCATCGCCCCGCTGACCGAGCTGTTCCCGGAGATCGGCACCGAGGACGCCTACGAGATCCAGCTGCTCGGAATCGGCCGCAGGCTTGCCGCCGGAGCGGTCGTGCACGGCCACAAGGTGGGGCTCTCCTCGCCCGTCATGCAGCGCATGATGGGCGTCGACGAGCCCGACTACGGCCACCTCCTGGACGACATGCGGCTGCCGGACGACCGGCCCGTTCCCGTGGACCGCTACTGCGCGCCGCGGATCGAGGTCGAGGTCGGTTTCGTCCTGGGCGACGACCTGCCCGGCGAGGGCTGCACCACGGCGGACGTACTCGCCGCCACCGAGCGCGTCGTCCCCGCCATCGAGCTGATCGACAGCCGCATCGCCGACTGGCGCATCACCATCGCCGACACCGTCGCCGACAACGCCTCGTCCGCCGGGTACGTCACCGGCGAAGGCCGCGATCCGCGCGAACTGGACCTCAAGGCCATCGACGCCGTCCTGCGCCGCGGATCCGAGCAGATCGCCGCGGGCCGCAGCGACGCCGTACTCGGCGACCCCGCGGCCTCCGTCGCCTGGCTGGCCCGCACGGTGGCCCGCTTCGGCGTTCCGCTGAAGAAGGGGCATCTGGTGCTGCCCGGTTCCTGCACCCGGGCCGTCGACGTCGAGGCGGGCCGGACCTACACCGCCGATTTCACCGGGCTCGGCCCGGTCTCGCTCTCCTTCATCTGAGGTGATGATGACCAACAGGACCAAGGCGACCGCCGCCATCGTCGGCTCCGGCAACATCGGGACCGACCTGCTGTACAAGCTCCTGCGGTCCCCGCACATCGAGCCCCGCTGGATGATCGGTGTCGATCCGGCGAGCGAAGGACTCGCCCGCGCCCGCGCCGCCGGCATCGAGGCCCGCCCCGACGGAGTCGGTCCGCTGCTCGACGGCGACGAGCGGCCCGACCTCGTCTTCGAGGCGACGTCCGCGGCCGTGCACCGGGCCAACGCCCCGCGCTACGCCGAACTCGGCATCCGCGCCATCGACCTCACCCCGGCCGCCGTCGGCCCGGCCGTCGTACCGCCCGCGAACCTGCGCGCCCATCTCGACCAGCCGAACGTCAACATGATCACGTGTGGCGGCCAGGCCACGATCCCGATGGTCCACGCCGTCTCACGGATCGTCCCCGTCCGGTACGCGGAGATCGTCGCGTCCGTCGCCTCCGTCTCGGCGGGACCCGGAACCCGCGCCAACATCGACGAGTTCACCCGGACCACCTCCCGCGGCATCGAGGACATCGGCGGCGCCGAGCGCGGCAAGGCCATCATCATCCTGAACCCCGCCGACCCGCCCGTGATGATGCGCGACACCGTCTTCTGCGCCATCCCCGAGGACGCCGACCGCGACGCCATCACCCTCTCCGTCAAGCAGGTCGCCGAGGACGTCGCCTCGTACGTGCCCGGCTACCGGCTGCGCTCCGAGCCGCAGTTCGACGACCCCACCCCGGAGAGCGGCGGCATGGCCCGCGTCGCGGTCTTCCTGGAGGTGGAGGGCGCGGGCGACTATCTCCCGCCGTACGCCGGGAACCTCGACATCATGACCGCCGCCGCCACCAAGGTCGGCGAGGAGTTCGCCAAGGCGCTCCTCGCACCCGGCCGCTGAGAAGCAATCAGAAGCAGGAGTACCAGATGCCCTACTCGGACACGCTCGACATCCGCGTCACCGACTCCTCGCTGCGCGACGGATCGCACGCCATGCGCCACCGGTTCACCGTGGAGCACGTACGGTCGATCGTCACCGCGCTCGACGGCGCCGGCGTCCCGGTCATCGAGGTCACGCACGGCGACGGACTCGGCGGATCCTCCTTCAACTACGGCTTCTCCGCCACCCCCGAACAGGACCTCATCAAGACCGCAGTGGACACGGCGCGGCAGGCCCGGATCGCCTTCCTGATGCTCCCCGGGCTCGGCGTCAAGGACGACATCCGCGCCGCCCACGCCAACGGCGCCGCCATCTGCCGTATCGCCACGCACTGCACCGAGGCGGACATCTCCGTCCAGCACTTCGGACTGGCCCGCGAGATGGGCCTGGAGACCGTCGGCTTCCTGATGATGGCGCACTCCACCACGCCCGGGACGCTCGCCCGGCAGGGCCGCATCATGGCCGACGCGGGCTGCCAGTGCGTGTACGTCGTCGACTCGGCCGGTGCGATGGTCATGGACGACGTGACCGACCGGGTCGCCGCGCTCGTCGCGGAACTCGGCGACGACGCGCAGGTCGGCTTCCACGGCCACGAGAACCTCGCACTCGGCACCGGCAACTCGATCGCCGCCATCCGGGCCGGAGCGCTCCAGATCGACGGCTCGACACGGCGGCTCGGCGCCGGCGCGGGCAACACCGCGGTGGAGGCGCTCGTCGCCGTCTGCGCCAAGATGGGCATCCGCACCGGCATCGACGTACTCAAGATCATCGACGCGGCCGAGGACGCCGTCCGCCCGGTGATGGACGACGAGTGCCGCCTCGACCGGCTCGCCCTGCTGATGGGACACGCGGGCGTCTACTCCAGCTTCCTCAAGCACGCCTACCGCCAGGCCGACCGGTACGGCGTGTCCGGCGCCGAGATCCTGCTGCGCGCGGGGGAGCGCAGGCTCGTCGGCGGCCAGGAGGACCAGCTCATCGACATCGCGCTCGAACTCTCCGCCGGCCGCTGACGCAGACCCCCCGCGGAGCAGCCAGTCCCGACGCGTCACCACCACCAAGGAGGCACAAGATGACCGCAGCAAGCGAAGAAGTCCGCGTCATTGAGGCGGCCGCGCCGCCCGCCCGCTTCGCGCGGGGCTGGCACTGCCTGGGCCTCGCTGACTCCTTCAAGGACGGACAGCCGCACGAGGTCGAGGCGTTCGGCACCCGGCTCGTGGTCTTCCAGGGCCAGGACGACGGTGAGCTGCACGTCCTCAACGCGTACTGCCCGCACATGGGCGGCAACCTCGCCCAGGGCACCGTCAAGGGCGACGCCGTCGCCTGCCCGTTCCACGACTGGCGCTGGTCGGGCAACGGCCGCTGCGCGGGGATTCCCTACGCGCGCCGGGTGCCGCCGCGTGCCCGCACCCGCGCCTGGACCACCGTCGAGGAGAACAAGCAGCTCTTCGTCTGGCACGACCCCGAGGGGAACCCGCCGCCGCCCGGTGTCACGGTCCCGCGCATCGAAGGGGTCTTCAGCGACGAGTGGAGCGACTGGAGCTGGAACGTCCTGCGGGTGGAGAACTCCAACTGCCGGGAGATCGTGGACAACGTCGTGGACATGGCGCACTTCTTCTATGTGCACTACTGCTTCCCCACGTACTTCAAGAACGTCTTCGAGGGGCACACCGCCACTCAGTACATGGAGAGTTCGCCCCGCGGTGACGTCGACCTGGGCACCCTCAGCACCGAGGGCGTGCTCCGCTCCGACGCCTCGTACCACGGCCCCTCCTACATGATCGACTACATGTGGAGCGATGTCGGTGCGGACGTGGACATGGAGAGCGTGCTGATCAACTGCCACTACCCGATCGACTCCGACAGCTTCCTGCTGATGTACGGCGCGATCGTCAGGAAGCTGCCCGGTATGACGGACGAGCAAGCGGCGGAAGCCGCCCGGCTCACATCGGACGGCCTCGCCGTCGGCTTCGAGCAGGACGTCCACATCTGGAAGAACAAGACCCGCATCGACAACCCCCTCCTCTCGGAGGAGGACGGTCCGGTCTACCAACTGCGCCGCTGGTACGAGCAGTTCTATGTGAACGCCGGCGACGTCAAGGACGAGATGACCCAGCGCTTCGAGTTCGAGATCGACACCTCCCGCGCAACAGCCGCGTGGCAGCGCGAGGTCGACGAGAACGTGGCGCGCCACCGGAGCGAGGGCTGACATGACACCGGTCGAGTGCGCGGCCTGCGGCAATCAGGTCCTGTGCGAGAAGTTCTCCACGGCCCACACCTCCGTGCAGTGGACGGCCGATGCGGCGGAGGTCTGCGCCGAGTACCGGGACCCGATGCGTACCTGTGCGGCGCTGCGCGACAGCATCGACCGGGCCGTCGGCGACGGGCGGCTGGCGGTGGCCGATGCCTGAGCTGCCCCAGGTGCCGGCGGCCCGGACGCACCGGGTCCGGGTCACCGAGGTGGTGGCCGAGACGGCCGACGCGCGCTCGTTCGTGCTGGCCCCGGCCGACGGCGTACTCGCCTACCGGCCGGGCCAGTTCCTGACGCTCAGACTGCCCGGCCCGGACGGCGGAGCGGCCGCACGCTGCTACTCCCTCGCCAGCTCCCCGCACTCCGGCGAACCGATGAAGATCACGGTGAAGCGGGTGGCGGGCGGCCACGGCTCCAACTGGCTCTGCGATCACATCGGTGTGGGCGACGAACTGGAGGTGCTGGCCCCGGCCGGCACCTTCGGCTCCGGCCCGCTGGACGGCGATCTGCTGCTGGCGGCCGCGGGCAGCGGTATCACCCCGGTGATCTCCCTCGCCAAGGCGGCACTGGCAGGGAGCCAGGGGCGCGTCGTGCTCCTGTACGCCAACCGCGACGAGAGCGCGGTGATCTTCCGGGACGAACTGCGCGCACTCGCCGCGGCCCATCCCCGGCGGCTGCTCGTCCTGCACTGGCTGGAGACGCTCGACGGCCTGCCGTCCGCGGACCGGCTCACCGCGCTGCTCGGCCCCTATGCGGGCCACCGCGCGTACCTCTGCGGCCCCGCGCCCTTCATGGACGCGGTGGACGAGGCCCTGCGCGCGGCGGGCGCCGCCCCCGCCGCCATCCACCGGGAACGCTTCTTCTCGCTCACCGGGGACGTCTTCCGTACGTCCCCGGCCGCAGCCGCCCAGCCCGCGGCGGGCGGTGCCGCCTCCCGGGCGGTGGTCGAGCTGGACGGCGAGACCCACGACGTGACGTGGGGCGCCACCACCCCGCTGCTCGACGCCCTGCTCGCGGCGGGGATCGACGCCCCGTACTCCTGCCGCGAGGGCTCCTGCGCCGCCTGTGCCTGCCGGGTCGTCGAGGGTGAGGTCACCGTGGTCCACGACGACGTCCTGGACGACGAGGACCGCGCGGACGGTTACGTCCTGGCCTGCCAGGCGCTGCCGGCCAGTGAGCGGATCAGCATCAGCTACTCCTGACCGGCCGCCGCCGGACCGTCCCCGGGCCCCGCCCGTCCGGACGGCGGCCTCCCCGCCCGCTTCTCCCGCGCACGGCCCCAGAACCCCGCCGTCACATCCAGTCCGCGAACCGCATCCACGACATCATGTTGTCCATCTCGGCAGGGTCGATGGGCGGAGCCACCACGGGCTCGGGCGACGATGCCGGGGCAGGGGCCGTGCGCGGCCGGGCCTCGGCGCGGCCCGGTCCGAAGAGCGAGCGCCACACCGCCCGGGACGTGGCCAGCACCACGGGAGCCAGCCGCTCCAGCTCGCGGTGCGTGCCGTTGCCGCAGATCGACACCGACGCGATCGCCCGCCCCGCGCCCCGCAGCGGCGCCGCCACGCACGAAACGCCCCGGAACGCCTCCTCGACGTCGAACGCCACACCGCGCTCCCGGATCCGCGCCAGCTCCTGATGGAACGCCACAGGCCGCGTGATCGTGCGGGCGGTGCGCGGCCGCAGCCCAGCCCGCACCGTCTCGGCGACGAGCGACTCTTCGCTGAACGCGAGGATCGCCTTGCCGGTCCCCGTGCAGTACGCCGGCTGCCGGCCGCCCACCCGCGAGGGCACGCCCCCGTCCTGGGCGCCGCCGATCCGCTCCAGATACACCACCTCGGGTCCGTCGAGTACGGCGAGGTGCGCCACGTGCCCGGTGGACTCGTGCAGCGCGTGCAGATGGGGCAGGGCCGCCCGGCGCAGCCGGTTGTGGTGCGAGGCAAGGGCCCCGAGCTCCAGCATCCGCATGCCCAGCCGGTAGTCCCGGCCCTCCCGGTCCAGCCAGCGCAGACGGACGAGCTGATCGAGGATGCGGTGCACCGACGAGCGCGGAAGACCCGAACGGTGCATCACATCGGTCAGCGTCAGCCGGGGTGCGGGGCCTTCGAAAGCGCCCAGCACCAGCGCGGCCTTCTCCAACAGTGAGGGTGGCTGCTCTGCCATGCCGTGAGGCTTCCACGGTTCCCGCTCAGCGGGAAGAAGGTATTTCGTTTCGGAATAGTAAAAGCGTAGGTTCCTGGCACTCATCCAGGACGACCGAGAGGGGATGCGCATGAGTGCCGACGAGGTTCTCGCCGCCGTACGGGCCCTTGCCCCGGCCCTGCGCGAGCGCGCCGCCGAGACCGAGGCGCTGCGCCGCGTGCCGGACACCTCCATCAAGGAACTCGCCGAGACCGGCTTCTTCCGGCTCCTCCAGCCCAAGGCTTACGGGGGCTTCGCCGCACACCCCGCCGTCTTCTACAGCGCCGTCAGAGAGATCGCCAGGGCCTGCGGGTCCACCGGCTGGGTGGCCTCGGTCGTCGGCGTCCACCCCTGGCACGTCGGTCTGTACGACCGGCGCGCACAGGACGAGGTGTGGGGGCCGGACAACCGGGCCCGCATCTGCTCCTCGTACGCCCCGACCGGCAAGGTCACCCCCGTCGACGGCGGCTTCCGGATATCCGGGCGCTGGCGCTTCTCGTCAGGCTGCGACCACGCCGACTGGGCCCTGCTCGGCGGCATCATCAAAGACGACGAAGGTAAGCCCGTCGATATGCGCACCTTTCTGGTGCCGCGCACGGAATACCGTATCGACGACGTCTGGGACACCGTCGGACTCCGCGGCAGCGGCAGCAACGACATCATCATCGAGGACGCGTTCGTCCCCGACCACCGGGCCCTCAGCTTCGGACCGGTCACCGCCCTGCAGGCCCCCGGGTGCCGGCACAACCCCGAACCGCTCTACCGCCTGCCGTACGCCTCGGTCTTCACCACCACCATCTCCACCCCGGTGATCGGCATCGCCGAAGGCGCGTACGACAGCTATGTCGACGCCACCCGTGAGCGGATCCGCGTCTCGTACGGTCAGCAGGTCGCCGAGGACCCCTTCGCACAAGTGCGCATCGCCCGTGCCGCCAGCGACATCGACGCATCCTGGCTCCAGCTCGTCCGGAACATCACGGAGCTGTACGAGTGCGCCGAACGCGGCGAGGAACTGCCGACCGCGCTGCGTACCCGCACCCGCCGCGACCAGGTGCTGGCCACCGAGCGCGCGGTCGCCGCCGTCGACCTGCTGATGGAGAACGCCGGCGGCAGCGCCATGCGGACCGGCGGCAATGCCATCCAGCGCGCCTGGCGCGACGCCCACAACGCCCGCGGCCACGCCGCCAACGACCCCGAGCGCGCGCTCGTCCTCTTCGGCCGTGGAGCCCTCGGCCTCGACACCCAGGACACGATGCTGTGATCGACGACGCCTCCACCTCACGCACCGCCGAAGCCGCCGGACTCACGCTGCACTACCACGAGGCGGGCCCCGCAGGCCCCGGCGCGCCCGTCGTGATCATGCTGCACGGCGGTGGTCCGGGCGCCTCCGGCTGGTCAAACTTCGGCGGCAACCTGCCGGTCTTCGCCGAGCACTTCCGCACCCTTCTCGTCGACCAGCCCTGCTTCGGCGCATCCGACAAACCCGAACTCGACAAGGACTTCTTCAGCTACAGCGCGGACGCCGTGGCCGCCCTGATGGACGAACTCGGCATCTCCCGTGCCCACTTCATCGGGAACTCGCTCGGCGGCGGCACCTCCGTACGGATGGCGCTCGACCATCCGGGCAAGGTCGACAAACTCCTGCTCATGGGACCCGGCGGGATCTCCCTCAACCTCTTCGCCGCCGACCCCACCGAAGGCATCAAACGGCTCTTCGAGTTCAGCGCCGCGGCGGAGCCGACCAAGGACCAGCTGCGCACCTTCCTCACCACCCTCGCCTACGACCCGGCCATCGTCACCGACGAACTGATCGAGGAGCGCTGGGTACAGGCCACCGGCCCCGGCGCCAAGCTCGGCAACGCCCGGATGGCGGCCTCCTTCGCCAACCCGGCCTGGCAGCAGGACACCATGCTGTGGCGCGAGGCCCACCGCATCACCGCGCCCACCCTGCTCACCTGGGGCCGCGAGGACCGGGCCAACCCGCTCGACGGGGCACTGGTCGCGCTCAAGGCGATCCCCGACGCCCGGCTCCACGTCTTCCCGCACTGCGGCCACTGGGCGCAGACCGAACAGGCCGACGAGTTCAACCGGCTCGCCGTCGACTTCTTCACGCACTGAGAGGCACCTGGGTCATGGAAATTCGCGCACTGGGCTATCTGCGTCTGGAAACCGCCAGGTTCGACGAATGGAGTGCCTTCACGCTCGGCGTCCTCGGCATGATCGAGGCACCCGGCTCGACCGAGGACACCCTGCGGCTGCGCCTGGACGACCGCGCGCACCGCATCACCATCGTGCGCGGCGCCACCGACCGGCTCCTCGCCGCGGGCTGGGAGGTACGCGACGCCGCCGCGCTCGCCACCGCCCGTACGGAACTCGCCGCGGCCGGGGTCGAGGTCGAGGACGCCAAGCCGGACGAGCTCGCCGACCGGCGGGTGCAGGGCATGTTCCACTGCCAGGATCCGGCCGGCAACCACCTGGAGATCTTCTGGGGCCAGGCACAGGACCACACCCCTGCCGTCACCCCGTACGGCAACCGCTTCGTCACCGGAGACCTGGGCCTGGGCCACGTGGTGCTCCCCGCCCCTGCCATCGAGGAGGCGTACGACTTCTACGAGGGGCTGCTCGGCTTCACGCTGCGCGATTCGATGCGGCTGCCCGCAGCGATCGTGCCCGGCGCCGCCGGCGGCCGCGATTTCCACTGGATGCACTTCATGGGATGCAACCCCCGCCACCACAGCCTGGGGCTCTACCCGGGCCTGATGGAGCCCGGCATCGTGCACTTCATGGTCGAGGTGGCCACGCTCGACGATGTCGGCCGCGGGCTGGACCGCCTCCACGCGGCCGGCATCCCCGTCGCCTCCACCCTCGGCCGGCACACCAACGACCTGATGGTGTCCTTCTACGCCCAGGCTCCTGGCGGCTTCCAGGTCGAGTACGGCACCGAAGGCCGCCTCGTGGACGACACCACGTGGGTCGCCAAGGAGATGACGGCCGACAGCTTCTGGGGCCACCAGTGGAACGGCTGACCGGGCAGCCGGCCCCGGCTGTCTTCCGCGAGGTACTCGGCCGGTTCGCGAGCGGCATCACGGTCGTCGCGTCCGCCGACGGCAACGGCAGGCCGGTGGGCCTGGCCTGCCAGTCCTTCGCCTCGCTCTCCCTCGACCCGCCGCTCGTCATGCTGTGCGTCGGCAAGAGGTCGACCAGCTGGCCCCTCGTCGCCGGCACCGGCCGGTTCGCCGTCAGCGTCCTCGCCGAGGAGCAGCGCGAGGTCTGCGCCGCGCTCGGCAGCCGCGGCGGCGACAAGTTCGACGGTGTCGGCTGGACGGCTTCGGAGCACGGCACCGTACGGATCGACGGCGCCCTCGCCACCGTGGACTGCGCGCTGCACAGCGTCCAGGAGGCGGGCGACCACCTCGTCGTCACCGGAGAGGTGCTGGAACTGGCCGCCCGGCCGGACGGATCACCGCTGCTCTACTTCGGCAGCGCCTACGCGGCAGGTGACTTCCGATGAACCCCGGCGCGTGGCACCGCGGCGCGGAGCGGCCCGACGGCCGCGTCCGGCCGCCGCGCACCACAGCCGTGAAACGTGACCGGGCGCCGGCAGCGACCGGCGCCCGGCCGGAGAGGAAAACCGCCCCATGAACACCCGCTGGGACCACAGTTACGACGTGGTCGTCGTCGGATCCGGCGCCGCCGGACTCGCGGCGGCCATCACCGCACGGCTGCGCGGCCTGACCGCCCTGGTGATCGAGAAGACGGAGCTGTACGGCGGCTCGACCGCCCTGTCAGGCGGCGCGATCTGGGTACCGGGCAACTTCCATCTGGACGCCGCTGGGCTGGGCGACACCCCGGCCAAGGCGCGTGCC
Organism: Streptomyces sp. NBC_00859; assembly: GCF_045161865.1. Classification (NCBI taxonomy): domain Bacteria; kingdom Bacillati; phylum Actinomycetota; class Actinomycetes; order Kitasatosporales; family Streptomycetaceae; genus Streptomyces; species Streptomyces sp. NBC_00859. The sequence continues at coordinate 7,607,789 of NZ_CP108826.1, forward strand.
TACCTCGATGCGACCGTCGGCGACCGGGTGCCCGCCGAGCGCAAGGACGCCTATCTGGAGCACGGCCCGCGCATGGTCCGCGAGTTCCACGACCGCACCACGGTCCGGTTCGCCTACACCCCCGGCTACTCCGACTACTTCCCCGAGGCACTCGGCGGCTACCCGCAGGGCCGGTCCATCGAGCCGCTGGTCTTCGACTTCAAGAAGCTCCCGGCCGACCGCCGCGCCACCATGCGCCGGGCCGGCCTGCCCACCTACGGGCTCACCATCACCTCGTACGACTTCCGCTTCCTCAACATGGTCGCCCGCACCTGGAAGGGCCGGAGGACCTCGCTGAAGGTCGGCATGAAGGCGGTCGGCGCGCTGGCGTCCGGCGCGAAGCCGATCGCACTCGGGGAGGCCCTGATCGCGCGGATGCGCCAGTCGCTGGACGAGCTCGGCGGCGAGCTCTGGCTCTCCACCCCGCTCACCGGTCTGGTGGAGGAGGACGGCCGGATCGCCGGCGTACGCGCCGAGCGCGACGGCTCGCCCGTCACCATCCGGGCGTACGGCGGCGTCGTCCTCGCCTCCGGCGGCTTCTCGCACGACCAGCAGCTGCGCGAGAAGTACCTGCCCGCGCCCACCTCGACGGCCTGGACCTCGGCGTCGGACGGACAGACCGGCGACGCGCTGCGTCTCGGTGTCGAGGCGGGCGCCGCGACGGACCTGCTCGACAAGGTGTGGGGCGCACCGTCCGTCGTACCGCCCGGCTCCGGCGAGAAGCCTTTCTTCCTCGTCGCCGACCGGGGCATCCCCAGCATGGTCATCGTCAACGGAGCGGGCGAGCGGTACGCCAACGAGGCGGCCCCGTATCACCAGTTCGTCGACGAGATGTACGCCAACGACCGCCCGGACGCCTCCACGGTGCCGTCCTGGCTGATCCTCGACGCCCGGTCCAAGGCCCGCTACATCTTCATGGGGCTCTTCCCGGGACAGTCCTTCCCGAAGGAGTGGCTGGCGAGCGGTTTCGTCAAGAAGGCGGGCACGCTGTCCGAACTGGCCGCCCGGATCGGAGCGGAACCGGAACGGCTGCGCACCACCATCGGCCGGTTCAACGGCTTCGCGCGAACGGGCCGTGACGAGGACTTCCAGCGGGGCGAGAGCGTATACGACCGGTACTACGGCGATCCGACGCTGCTCAACCCCAACCTCGCCCCTCTCGACAAGGCCCCCTACTACGCCATCCCCGTCCACCCGGGCGACATCGGCACCAAGGGCGGTCTGGTGGCCGACGGGTCGGCGCGGGTCCTGCGCGAGGACGGCTCCGCCATCAAGGGGCTGTACGCATCGGGCAATGTGTCCGCGGCGGTGATGGGGGAGACCTATCCCGGCCCCGGAGCGACCATCGGGCCCGCCATGGCGTTCAGCTGGGCGGCCGTGGCGGAGATCGCGCGGGAACTGAAGGGCGTACGACGGCGGTGATCCCGGCCGGGCTGTGCGGGGGGAGGGGGCGGTCGACATGACCGGCCCCTCCCGCTTTTCGCACAGTGTGCAGTCGATACATCGGACAACTGGACTCCAGAGTAGCGAGATTGACCCGGCGTCACACCTCTTGACACCTGGATGGGGTGAATAGCAGAGTTCCGCCGACCGTTGAGTTCATCGATACATCCGATGAAAGTTCATCGAGGCAGAGATATCTGCTGGACAGTCCGCCCTACCGTGGCAGGGAGTCAGAAGTGCACCGAAGCTCGGACACCGGACCAGGAGGCAGGGCCGTCCCGAAACGGCGGCTCGCGACGGCGGCGGTCCTCACGGCCCTGACCGTGGCCGCGGCCCCCACGCTCACCGCGGGGACCGCGACCGCGGCCCGCACCCCGTCGGTCACGAACATCTACGTGTCGGCCTCCGGGAGCGACCGGAGCTCAGGGCAGTCCACCCGCACACCCCTGCGGACCCTGGCGGCCGCCCAGCTCTCCGCGCGAAAGGCGGCCAGGTCGGGCCGCCCGGTCCACGTGTGGGTCCGCGGCGGTACCTACCACCTCACGTCCACCCTCACGTTCGGCGCCGCGGACTCGGGCAGCGCGGCCGCCCCCGTGACCTACTCCTCCTACCCCGGCGAGCGGGCCGTGCTCAGCGGCGGCCGCAGGGTGACGGCCGCGTGGACCACCGACCGGCACAACAGCGCGGTCCGGGTCGCGGACATCGGGGCGCACCACAGGATCGACGGGCTGTTCGTGGACGGCGCCCGGCAAGTGCTCGCCCGTTACCCGAATTTCGACCCGGACACGGCCGTACTCAACGGCTCGACCACCATGGCCAACCTGAACACCCGTTCGGCACAGTGGAAGACCCCGGCCACCGGCGACATCCGCGGGCTGCACTCCTCCCACTGGGGCGGCAATGACTACACGATCACCGGACGCAACGAGTCGGGCCTGCAGCTGAAGTGGGTCGGTGACAACAACCGGGGCGGTGACGTGGACACCGCGCACGTCGTCGCGGAGGGCGAATTCGAGGAACTCGACGCGCCGGGCGAGTGGTTCTACGACAAGGACGCCGGGAAGCTGTACATGATCCCGCCGGCCGGCGTGGACCTCAACAGGTCCCCCGTGGACACCGCGGAACTGGACGAACTCGTCCGGGCCGAGGGCCCGTCGGCCAACCGCCCCGTCCATGACCTCACCTTCGACGGGTTCACCTACACCGCGACGCACCGGACCCTCTTCGACACACCGTACGAGCCACTGCAGCTCGGTGACTGGGCGGTGGCACGGGCCGGCGCCGTCCACATCAAGAACGCCAGGAACATCACGGTCTCCGGTTCCTCCTTCGCCCAGGTCGGAGGAAACGGTGTCTTCATCGACGGCTACAACAAGGACGAGGCCGTCACCGCAAACAGCTTCGCCGGCTCAGGCGCCAGCGATGTGCAGGTGGTGGGCTCCACCGCCGCTGTCCGGGACCCCTCGACCTGGGCGCACATGGTCGATCCCCCCACGGACCTGACCCCCGGACCCAGGACCGACGACTACCCGCGCGACATCGACGTCAGCCACAACAGCATGGCGGACATGGGCCGGTTCGAGAAACAGAGCGCCGGTGTCAACATCTCCATGAGCAGCCGGGTCACGGTCGCCCACAACACCATTCACGGCAGTCCCCGGTCCTGTGTCAACGTCAACGACGGCACCTGGGGCGGGCATCTGATCCAGTACAACGACATCTTCGACTGTGTGAAGGAGACGTCGGACCACGGGCCGGTCAACGCGTGGGGCCGGGACAGGTACTGGCCCATCGCCGGGCCGAGCGCCAACCCCAGCGCGGAGTCCGACGCCCTGCAGAAGAGCTACTCGCTGCTCGACGCCGTGCGGCCGATCACGATCAGCAACAACCGGATCTGGCACAACAGCGAATGGGCCGTCGACCTCGATGACGGTTCGAGCAACTACGTGGTGAAGAACAATCTGCTGCTGGGCGCGGGCATCAAACTGCGCGACGGTTTCAAGCGGACGGTCACGAACAACATCCTCGTGGGCGGATCGGTCTACGAGCAGATCTCGCACCGCGACAACGGTGATGCCATCACCCGCAACATCGTCCTGGCGGATACGCCCTACTCACTCACCGGCAGCGACCCGGCCGCCGCGAAGTACACGGCGGACCGCAATCTGTTCTGGGACAACGGCCGGGCGGTCGCACTGTCGGACATCTGGGGCGCCAGTGGTCTGGACGCCCACTCGGTTACGGCGGACCCGCGGTTCGCCGGTGGATCGCCGTGGGAATCGCCCGGTATGACGGACTACACGCTGCCCGCGGACTCTCCCGCGACGGCTCTGGGATTCGTCGACTTCCCGATGAACCGGTTCGGCACCGGGAGGAAGGGGGAGGCGACGCCGCCCCCCGTCAGCTGGCCGGCCGCCCCCGCACCGGACACGGTGATCGAGACCCAGCCCGAGCCGCTGATGGGCGCCACGGCCCGCCAGGTGTACGACAAGGCCACCCAGTCGGCCGTCGGCCTCGGCGACTTCGACGGGCTCTACCTCCAGAGCGTCCCGTCCGCCTCCTATGCCTACGGACAGGGGTTGCGCTCCCTCGATGTGATCCGGGAAGTGAACGGGACCGGAGTGACGGACCGCGCCAGCTTCTGGGCCGTCTACAACAAGCTGGCTCCGGGCAGCACCCTCACCCTCGGGGTGTGGCGCGCGCAGTCCTCCACCACCGTCACTCTGGTCAAGCCCACCGGGCCGCAGGAGTACAACAACACCGCGGGCGTCAGCTACACGGGGACCGGCTGGGGATGGCGGGGCGCCGAGGCCGGCGGCCAGGGCTCGTTCCAGAACGACATCGACGCCACCACCACCGTCGGTGACTCCTTCACCTTCACGTTCCATGGCACAGGAGCCGACTTCCTCACCGAACTGAACGCGGACGAGGGAGCGATCGACATCTCCGTCGACGGGGTGCACCGGGAGACCGCCGACGCCACGAGCGCATCCCGCCAGTACCAGCAGAAGCTCTGGTCGGTCAGCGGTCTGCCGGCGGGGGTGCACACTCTCACCGGAGTGATGAAGAGCGGGCAGTACATGATCGTGGACGGGTTCACCGTACGGAGCTGAGCTGAGCTGAGGGGCGGGCCGGGCTGGCCGGCCCGCCCCTCGCCGCCGGCCGGGCCGGAACGCGTCCGGCCGGCGGCAATCCGGCCGCCGGCAGCTCAGCCGGAGGAACGGACGGCGAAGGTGTGCGTCCCCGATCCGGTGCGGAAGACGGCGCAGCCGTCCTCGGTCCGCAGGAACTCCGCCTGTCCGTGGTCGACATCGGACGCCCGGTCCGCGGCGATCCACACCTCAGCGGACGTGTTGGCCGGCAGTGACACCGTGAGGCGGAACCCTCCGGAGGTCGTCCAGTGAGTGGAGATCGGCCCGTAGCGGGAGTCGAAGCGGCCCTCGGCCTCTGTCACCCCGCCACCGGGACGCGGCCGGATGACCGTCTTGCGGAATCCCGGTCCGCCTGGGGCGATGCCCGCGATGTTCGCGTACATCCACTCGCCGACCGATCCGTAGGCGTAGTGGTTGAAGGAGTTCATCGCGGCGTCCTGGAAGCTGCCGTCGGGCTTGATGGAGTCCCAGCGCTCCCACATCGTCGTGGAGCCCTTGTCGATCTGATACCCCCAGCTCGGGAACGTCCGCTGGAGCAGCAGGCGGTAGGCGACATCCGTGTGCCCGGTGGCGGTGAGCACGGGGAGGAGCCGCGGCGTGCCGAGGAACCCCGTCGAGAGGTGCCAGTCCCTGGCCTTGATCAGCTCGACCAGCCGGTCGGCGGCCGGCCCCCGTTCGGCGTCCGCCAGCAGGTCCATGGAGAGAGCGAGGACATAGGCGGTCTGGGTGTCACCCTTGACCCGTCCGGCGGCGGAGACGTATGCCGTGCGGAAGGCGTCGCGGATCTGCTGGAAGAGGGCTTTGTGAGGCGCCGGGTCCTTGCCCAGCGCCTCGGCCGCCTGGGCCACCAGGTCGGCACTGTGCGCGAAACAGGCTGTTCCGATGACGTCCTTGGGCGTCTCGTCGTCGGTGTTGAGCCAGTCCCCGTAGCCCTCGGCCGGCCTGAGGAGGCCCTCGCTGTGCTGCTGCAGATAGCCGATCCACTGGACCATGGAGTCCCAGGACTGCTCCAGCACCCGGGTGTCCCCGTACGCCTGGTAGAGCGCCCAGGGAACGGTGACCCCGGCGTCGCCCCAGCCCGCCGAGCCGTTGCCGATGTTGCCGACCAGGGGGGCCACATCGGTGAAGCTGCCCTCCGAGGTCTGGCTGCCGCGCATGTCGTACAGCCACTTGGTGAGGAACCGCGCCGACTCCATGGTGTACGTGGCGGTGGGGGCGAAGACGTTGATGTCGCCTGTCCACCCGAGCCGTTCGTCACGTGCCGGAGTGTCCGTGGGAACCGACAGGAAGTTGCCGCGCTGGCCCCAGGTGATGTTGCTGTGCAACTGGTTGAGCATCGGGACGTTCGTCCTGAACTCCATGGTGAACGGCGCCGATGTGTGGATGACCCGGCCGACCACAGCACTCAGCGGCGGCCGCCCCGGATAGCCCGTCACCTCGACGTAGCGGAATCCGTGGAAGGTGAACCGCGGTGCGTAGGTCTCGGTGCCGCGGCCCGCCAGGGTGTACGTGTCAGTGGCCGCCGCGGTGCGCAGGTTGGCCGTGTAGAGCGTGCCGTCGGGGTTGAGCACCTCGCCGTGGCGCAGCTGGACCGAGGTCCCGGCCTTGCCCGAGACCCGTAGCCGGACCGAACCGACCATGTTCTGGCCGAGATCGAAGATGAAGACGCCCGGCTTCGGCTCCGTGACATCACGTGCGGGGATCTCACGCTCCACGCGCGCGGGAGCGTCGACCTCCGCCACCAGCTGAGCCGTGACCTTGTCGACGACGGTGACCGGTTCCCACCCCGAGTCGTCGAAGCCGGCGCTCGTCCACCCGGGAGTCTCCCGGCGGGCGTCGTAGTGCTCACCCATCAGCAGATCGGCATCGGTCACGGGCCCCGTCGCGACGCGCCAGCCTCCGTCCGAACCGACACGGTCGGTCGTCCCGTCCGTGTACGTCACTTCCAGCTGGGCCAGTACCGCGGGTGTCTCGCCGTACTGGTGCGGACCGAACATGCCCACGTGCCCCGCGTACCAGCCGGCCCCGACGGTCAGCCCCAGCGCGTTGGTCCCGGACCTGACCAGCTTGGTCACGTCGTACGTCTGGTACTGGACGCGCCGGTTGTAGTCGGTCCAGCCCGGCGCGAGCTGGTCCTCGCCCACGCGCTCGCCGTTCAGACCGGCCTCGTAGACCCCCAGTGCCGTGGAGTACAGCCGTGCGCGGGCGACCGGCTTGCGCCGTACCGGGAATTCGTGGCGGAGCTGGACGGCCGGGGCCGAGGAAGCGGCCACCTCACCCCAGGGCGCCGCGCCCCATGCGCCGAGCGACTTCGCTGCGGACCATGAACTGGCGTCGAAACCGGCGGACGTCCAGTCGGTGGCGGGCTCCTCGGCGACCGTACGCCAGGTGCCGTCGGTGACGAAGGTCCGCGTGCCGTCCTTGGAGGTCATCTCCAGCAGGCCGAGCAGTCCCGCTGCGCCTGTCAGCGCGTTGACCGCGGCGACGGCCACCACATTGCCGCCGGGGCGCAACTGCCCGGTGACGTCGACGACAACGGGACGGCGCCAGTTCTCCGCGGGTCCGTCCGCCTCGGTGTGCGCGACCTGGGTGCCGTTCACGTACACCGTGAACGCGTCATCGGCGGTCATCACGAGGCGGGCCCGGGTCACGCCGTCGGCCACGTCCACGTCGGCGCGGAACCAACGGGTCCCCGCCGGGGCGCTGTCCGCCGGGTCACCCTCGGGGAACCAGATCCATGTCGCGCCGTGGAGCGAGGGGGAGGCCACCAGCGCGGCGGGTGCCGATATCCACTGTGCGGACCAGTCGGACGCCGCGGTCAGTCCGGTCTCCCACCAGGACGGCTCACTCCACTCGGACACCTCGCCCTTGTCGTCCCAGACACGCACCGACCAGTGGTAGCGCGTACGGGCGCGCAGCGGCGGACCCGCGTACGGCACCAGGAGTGAATCGGACGAGGCCACCCTGGCGCTGTCCCACACATCGGGTTCCGCCAGGCGCCGTGGGTCGGTCGCGACCCGGATCTGGTACGCGGTCTGCGACCGGTCCTGACCGCCGGACGCGAGCGGCCAGCTCAACCGCGGCCGTGCCACGTCGAGTCCGAGCGGCTGCCCGGCGTACTCCACGGTCGGCCCGGTGACGCGGAAGGCGTCCGCCGCGCCCTTGCGGCCTGAGGCGGCTCCGGCCGTCCCGGCGGCGCGGGCGGCCGGCGCCGCCCCCACGACCGCGGCCGCTGCCATGGCCGCTCCCGTGGTACTGAGCAGTCGTCTTCTGCTGATCATGTTCGGCTCCGTCCCGGCTCCGTCACGACTCGGCAAATGAATCGTTTCATGAACGGCGAAGCTAGGGTTGCGCCTCTGGCCTGTCAAGAGTTCTGTCCGAACTCCGGTAAACCTCTGGGATTCAATGCCTTGGGCGTTGACGGGCGGACTCAGGGCCACTAGCTTCCCCCGGTTGAAAGCATTCACTCCTGGCGGCTTCCATGGCTACCGGTTCCGGCCACACCCATGGAGTGGCAGGTGCGGCTGTCCTCCGGCAAGTAACGTGACGTACAGGGGGGTTGGAGCGCGACCCGTCCCGCTCGTCCCCGTGTGTCGTATTCCGGATGTTCCGCGGTTCTCCGGACGGAGCCCGGGTCTTCTACTGGGGGGTTCATGAAGAGATCAAGAACGCTGTCCGCCGCACTCGCCATGTCGTTCGCCACGGCCGGACTGGGAGTGATCGCGGCGCCCGGCGCTTCCGCCATCACACCGCCGGTGGCGTTCACGGCTGACGCGCTGCCGACATGGCAGACCAACGGGATCGTCTGGGCGCTCGCGCAGAGCGGCAGTGTGGTGTTCGCGGGCGGTACGTTCTCCGCGCTGCGGCCGCCCGCCGGAGTGTCGGGCAAGGCGCGGTCCGCCGTGAACTTCGCCGCGTTCAACGCCGCCACCGGCGTGCCCACGAGTTGCACCCTCTCCTTCACGGTCGGCAGCGGTACCGCCACCGTGCGGGCCCTGGCGGTGTCGCCCGACAAGAAGACGCTCTACGCCGGCGGGTACTTCGGCGCCGTCAACGGCACCAAGGTGTCCTCGCTCGCGGCGATCGACATCGCCACCTGCAAGCCCAAGACCTCGTTCCGGCCCGCTTTCGCCGCGACCGTGCGGGCGCTGACGGTGACCAAGGACACGGTCTACGCGGGCGGCGACTTCGGCACCGTCAGCGGACAGAAGCGCCAGCGGTTCGCCGCTGTCAAGACCTCCGACGGTTCCGTGCTCCCGTTCACCGCCGACGCGGACGAGCCGGGCCGCGCGCTCGCACTGACCCCGGACGGCAAGAACGCGGTGCTCGGCGGCGACTTCTTCAAGGTCAACGGTGCGGCGTCACACGCCCTGGCCGTGGTGGACGCCAAGTCGGGCAAGGTGACGAAAGCCTACCCGGGCTTCATCGAGAACAACTCGGTGGTCAAGACCCTCGACACGGACGCCACCGGAATCTACACCGGCAACGAGGGGACCGGGTTCGCCGTGTTCGACGGGCGGATCGCACTCGACGCCGGCACCCTCAACCAGCGCTGGCGCGATACCTGTCTCGGCGCCACCCAGTCCGTGAAGTCGTACAAGGGCGTGCTCTACAGCGCCTCGCACGCCCACGACTGCTCCAGCGTCGGGGAGTTCCCCAACGGACCGCGTCACCACTTCCTGGCGGAGCCCACCACCGGGACCGGCAAGCTCGGCTGGTTCCCGGACACCAACGACGGCAACGGCGAGGGGATCGGCCCCCGCGCACTGACCATCGCCGCATCCGGCTCCACCCAGTACCTCTGGTCGGGCGGGGAGTTCACCACCGTCAACAAGTCCGCGGCGCAGAGCCTCACCCGGTTCGCGTCCACCGGCGACAAGGGTGCGCCGACTGTTCCGGTGGGCGCCGCAGCCAGTGCGAAGCCGGGAGAGGTCCAGATCAGCTGGCGCGCCGCCTTCGACACCGACGACTCGAAGCTGACGTACAGGGTCTACCGCGACGGGGCCACCAAACCCATGGCGACCGTGCAGGCGGATTCACTGATGTGGGCCCGGCCCCAGGTGTCCGTCAAGGACACCGCGGTCACCAAGGGCAAGAGCTACAGCTACCGGATCACCGCATCCGACGCCGCGGGCAACACCAGTGCCAAGTCGGCTGCCGTCACCGCCACAGCCGCGACCGCCACCGAGCGCTACCCCACCGCGGTACTCGGTGACGGCGCGTCACTGTACTGGCGCTACGACGACGCCGCACAGCCGTACGTGGCGGACGCGTCGAGTGGAAACCGATCCGGGGTGGACGTCAACGCTCCCTCGCTGCGGCGGACTCCGGGAGCCGTCAGCGGCCCGTCCACCGCGCTCGGGTTCAACGGGACCAACCAGTGGGTGTACAGCGACCGCCGTTACGCCGCTCCCGTCAAGTACAGCCTGGAGACCTGGTTCAGAACGACCAGCACGTCGGGCGGGAAACTCATCGGGTTCGGCGACAACACGACAGTCGCCAGCAAGAAGTACGATAAGCAGGTGTACATGACCAATGCGGGCAAGCTTGTCTTCGGAGTGAGCGGAAGCGGGTTCAAGACACTCGTCAGCCCGAAGGCGTACAACGACGGCAAGTGGCACCAGGCCGTCGCGACCCAGGGCCCGACCGGTATGCGACTCTATGTCGACGGCCACCTCCTGGAGAGCAATACCGTGACGAAGAGCGAGAGCTCCAGCGGCTACTGGCGGATCGGGGGCGACACGCTGGCCGACTGGCCCTCACACCCCACGAGCAACTTCTTCAAGGGCGAGCTGGACGAGACAGCCGTCTACCCGGGGGTGCTCAGCGCCGCGCGGGTCGCCGACCACTACTCGCTCGGGAAGGGCACCGGATGATGAGCGGGGGAGACCAGGCCCGGCGCGACGCCAGAACGGTCGAGATCGGCTACGCGCTCGCCAGCGCGGGGTTTCTCGGCGCGGTGGCGTTCGGTGTGATCGCCGGCCCGGCGGCCGTGTGGAATCTGCCGCACCGTGTCACGACAGCACTGCTGCTGACCGGGGCGACGGCCGCCGGGCTGCTCGCCGTGGTCCGCGTGGTCCATGTGCTGCTCACGTACGAACGCGCGAGGGGCCGGAGAGGGTAGCGGGCGTCCCCTGCCGGGGCCCGCGGGGGCGGGCCCCGGCACCACCACCCTCGGTGGACCGGCGGGACACGGCCGCATGCCCTCGCCCCCGCGCCGGACCGACGGGGATTTGTGCATGTCACGGGCGTGCCATAAGAATGCGACGGCGCGCCCGCGACCAGCGGCAGGAGCACTCACTGCCGGCGGGCCCGGCTCCGTACCGCCCCGACCGCCCGATCCGACCCGTGAGGAACCCCGGCTGTGGCCCCCGCACCGCCCCCGACCCCCGCCCCGGCGCCGCACGTCACCGTCGTCGGCATCGGAGCCGACGGCTGGGACGGACTTCCCGCCGCGTCGCAGGACGCTCTGCTCAGCGCCCAGGTCCTGGTCGGCGGCGCCCGTCAACTGGCCCTGCTCCCCCCCGGATGCACCGGCGAGCGGGTCGAATGGCCCTCGCCGCTGCGCCCCGCGGTGCCCCGGATCCTCGCGGCGCATGCCGGGCGGCGTGTCTCCGTACTGGCCAGCGGCGACCCCATGTTCTACGGCATCGGGCGCGCGCTGACCGAGGTGCTCGGCGAGGGCACTGTCCACGTGCTGCCGTACCCGTCGTCCGTCTCGTATGCCTGTGCCCGGCTGGGCTGGCAGGTCGAGGACACAGAGGTCGTCACCCTGGTCGGCCGTCCCACCGCCCGGCTCACCGCGGCGCTGCACGACCGCCGGCGGGTGCTGGTACTCAGCGCGGGCGCAGCGACGCCGTCCGACGTAGCGGCCCATCTGAGCGGCCTCGGCTTCGGCGCGAGCCGGATGCGGGTCCTCGAACAGCTCGGCGGTGAGCGGGAGAACATCGCCGAAGGCACAGCCGCGGCCTGGCCGCACCCGCCCGGCGACCCGCTGAACGTGATAGCGGTCGACTGCCGCCGCGACCCCGGCGCTCCGAGAGCCGGCGCTGTACCCGGGCTGCCCGACGACGCTTACGAACACGACGGCCAGCTCACCAAGCGCCATGTACGCGCCGCCACACTCGGTGCGCTCGCACCCGCCCCGGGCGAACTCCTGTGGGACGTCGGCGGCGGTTCCGGGTCCATCGCCATCGAGTGGATGCGCACACATCCCTCCTGCCGTGCTGTCACCGTCGAGCGTGATCCCGTACGGGCCGAGCGCATCGCCCGTAACGCCGCGCGGCTCGGCGTGCCCGCGCTGCGTGTCGTCACCGGCGCAGCCCCGGACGCACTCGGCGGGCTCCCCGCGCCGGACGCGGTGTTCGTCGGGGGAGGACTGACCGTCCCCGGACTGCTGGACGCGTGCTGGGACGCCCTGCCCGACGGGGGACGGCTCGTCGCCAACACCGTGACGCTGGAGTCGGAGGCACTCCTGGCCGACCGCTACCGCAGACACGGCGGCGACCTGGTGCGTCTCGCCGTCGCGCATGCCGTACCCGTCGGGGGTTTCACCGGCTGGCGGCAGGCCATGCCGGTCACCCAGTGGGCTGTTGAGAAGAACCCGTACCGTCCCCTTCCTGGAGAAGACAGATGACCGTGCACTTCATCGGCGCCGGACCCGGCGCGGCGGACCTCATCACGGTGCGCGGCGCCCGTCTGCTCGCCGCCTGCGGCGTCTGCCTCTACGCCGGCAGCCTGGTACCGCGTGAGCTGCTCGCCGAATGCCCTCCTGACGCCCGGCTGATCGACACCGCGCAGCTCAACCTGGACGAGATCACCGCCGAGCTGGTGCGTGCCGACCGGGAGGGGCAGGATGTGGCCCGGCTGCATTCCGGAGACCCGTCGGTCTTCAGCGCGGTGGCCGAGCAGATGCGCCGGCTCGACGCGGCAGGCGTGGATTACGCGGTGGTGCCCGGCGTCCCCGCCTTCGCCGCCGCGGCCGCGGCGCTGAAGCGTGAGCTGACGGTCCCGACCGTCGGCCAGACCGTGATCCTCACCCGCGTCGCGCAGCGTGCCACGGCGATGCCGGACGGTGAGGACCTGGCCACACTCGGCCGCAGCGGCGCCCTGATCGTGCTGCATCTGGCGGCCCAGCACGCCGAGCGGGTCGTGGCCGAACTGCTGCCGCACTACGGTGCCGACTGCCCGGCCGCTGTCGTGGCCCTGGCCAGCCGGCCCGACGAGGTCATCCTCCGGGGCACCCTCGATACCATCGCGGGCCAGGTCGAGCAGGCGGGCATCCTGCGTACGGCGGTCATCATGGTCGGCCGCACGCTCGGCGCCGCAGAGTTCCGCGACAGCCACCTCTACTCGGCGGAGCGGGAGCGTCACGTCTCCTAGGCCGTGCCCGCGAAGTCGCGCCCGGCGTACGACGCCCGGTACGCAATCCCGCCGCACCGGACGAATGCCCGAGTGCTACGAACGGGCCGTGCTCCGGCCAACGACGTTGCCCGCCCGGTCGATACAGATGACATCGACCGCGACAGGTGCGCCCCGCAGTACCGCCAGTGCCTGGTCGCGGGCGGTTGCGGCCACCAGGTCGCCCAGCGGGACACCCGCCGCGCGGCACAACTGCAGGGCTGCCAGTCCGGTGTTCGCCCCGGCGACCTCCGCGGCCAGCGCTTCGCCCGCGCCGCCCCGCCGGGCCAGGCCGGCCAGGAACGCCTTGTCGACCTGGGAGCGGCCCGAGTGCAGATCGAGGTGTCCTGCTGCCAGCTTCGAGAGTTTGGCGAAGCCACCGCAGACGGTGAGCCGGTCCACCGGATGGCGGCGCACGTACTTGAGCACGGCCCCCGCGAAGTCGCCCATGTCGAGCAGGGCGTCCTCGGGGAGCCCGTACTCGGCGACGACCGTCCGCTCCGACGTGGAGCCGGTGCACCCGGCCAGATGCGTACGCCCGGCGGCCCGTGCGACGTCGACACCACGCCGGATCGAGTCGATCCATGCCGAGCACGAATAGGGCACCACGATGCCCGTGGTCCCGAGGATGGAGAGACCACCCAGGATGCCTAGCCGGGGATTCCAGGTGGAGCGGGCGATCTCCTCGCCATGATCGACGGACACGGTGATCTCGGCGTCCGCGCCGGCGCCGTAGCGCTCGGCGACGCGCGCGATGTGTTCGCGCATCATCTGCCGCGGCACCGGGTTGACGGCAGGCTCGCCGACATCCAGCGGCAGCCCGGGGCGTGTGACGGTGCCTACCCCAGGGCCCGCTCTGAACGCGACGCCCGAGCCCGGCGGCAGCCGCCTGACGGTGACGCGTACCAGTGCCCCATGGGTGACGTCCGGGTCGTCGCCCGCGTCCTTGACCACTCCCGCGGTGGCCCGTCCGTCACTCAGCTCCTCGACGGCCAGCGCGAACGACGGCGTCTGCCCCTTGGGCAGGGTGATCGTCACGGGGTCCGGGAAATCGCCGCTCAGCAGCGCGGTCCAGGCGGCCGTGGCGGCAGCCGTCGCACAGGCACCCGTGGTCCAGCCGGGCCGCAGCCCGGTGTGCTTGAGTTGGGCGCTGCGGCCACCAGTTCCCTCAGTCATGAAAGGCTCCGATGCACGTACTGATACTCGGCGGCACGACCGAGGCCCGCCGTCTTGCCGCGGCGCTGCACCCCGTCGTCCGTGTCACCAGTTCACTGGCCGGGCGGGTCGCACAGCCCGTGCTGCCGCCCGGAGAGGTCCGTATCGGCGGGTTCGGCGGGGCCGGGGGACTGGCGCAGTGGATGCGCGAGCACGAGGTCGGCGCGCTCATCGACGCCACCCATCCTTTCGCCGGAACCATCAGTTTCAACGCGGCCTCAGCCGCTGCCACCGCCCATGTTCCCCTGCTCGCTCTGCGCAGGCCCGGGTGGGTGCCGGGCAGGGGTGACGACTGGCATCCGGCGGACTCCCTGGAGCAGGCCGCCGGAATGCTCCCCGCGCTCGGACGCCGGATCTTCCTCACCACCGGAAGGACCGGTCTCGCCGCCTTCGCCGCTCTGGACGAACTCTGGTTTCTCGTACGGTCGGTGGACGCGCCGCAGCCGCCGCATCCGCTCCGCATGAGGACGCTGCTCGACCGGGGACCCTTCGCGCTGGAGGACGAGAGAGCGTTGCTGCGCGACCACGGCATCGACGTGATGGTCACCAAGGACAGCGGCGGATCGGCCACCGCCGCCAAACTCACCGCGGCCCGGGAGGCCGGCCTCCCGGTCGTGGTCGTCCGCCGCCCGGCCGCCCCCGAAGGCGTGCCGGTCGCCCGCGACCCCGGCGAAGCTCTCCAGTGGGTACGGGAGTGCCAGGCCGGAAAGTGGCCGGCCTGACCTCCGGGCCCCGGCCTGCGGGCGGCCTTCCCCCGCGGACTCACCCCTGCGGATAGCTCCGGGGAGTCCAGACGATCTCCTCACCGTCGCCCCGCCGGACCGTCCGGGTCCGGGAGGAGCCGACGAGCAGGATCGTGCGCATGTCGACATCGGCCGGATCGAGCGCGGCCAGCCGTACGATCCGCACACTCTCCTGCGGCCCGCCGATGTCGCGCCCAAGCACCACGGGGGTGTCCGGGGACCGGTGCTCCAGGAGCAGGTCGCGGGCCTTGCCGACCTGCCAGGTGCGGCTGCGGGAGCCCGGGTTGTACAGCGCCAGCACCAGATCGGCGGCGGCGGCGGCGCGCAGCCTCTCCGCGATGACCTCCCACGGCTTGAGCCGGTCCGACAGCGAGATCGTGGCGTAGTCGTGACCGAGCGGCGCACCGGCGCGGGCGGCAGCCGCGTTGGCGGCGGTCACCCCCGGCAGCACCCGCACGGGAACATCGCGGTACACGTCCTGCGCCGCGACCTCCAGTACAGCGGTGGCCATGGCGAACACGCCGGGGTCACCGCCGGACACCACGGCGACCTTCCTGCCGCGCCGGGCCAGTTCGAGAGCGAACTCGGCGCGCTCCGACTCCACCTTGTTGTCGGAGCCGTGCCGTCGCTGCCCGGAACGCACCGGGACCCGGTCCAGATATGTGGTGTAGCCCACCAGGTCGTCCGCCGCGGCCAGCGCGCCGCGGGTCTCGGGTGTGAGCCAGAGCGGTCCGGCCGGTCCGGTGCCGACCACGACGACGTCACCGTGTTCCCGTACCGGTTCGGGCGCCCCCACACGGCTCGGCAGCACAGCCACCGAGAAGTACGGCACCGATCCGGCCTCCACGCCGGCCAGTTCACCGGTACGCTCCCCGGGCATCGTGGCGCGCTCCACATAACGTGCTTCCGCCATCCGTCCCGACCGCTCGACCGCCCGGTGAACAGCGGGGAAGGTGCGGCCGAGCTTCATGACCACCGCGGAGTCCGTCGAGGCCAGACGTGCCGTCAGCTCCTCCTCCGGCAGGGTGCCGGGCAGGATCGTCAGCACTTCCTCGCCCTCGACGAGGGGCACACCCAGCCGGGCGGCGGCCGCGCTCACCGACGTCACTCCGGGGATGACCTCGGTCGGATAGCGGTGCGCCAGCCGTTTGTGCATGTGCATGTACGAGCCGTAGAAGAGCGGATCACCCTCGGCGAGTACCGCGACGGTGCGGCCCGCGTCGAGATGCGCGGCGAGCCGGGCTGCCGCCTCGGCGTAGAACTCCTCCATCGCGGCCCGGTATCCGCCGGGATGGTCGGTGGTCTCCGTGGTGACCGGATAGACCAGCGCCTCCTCGATGTGGTCGGCGCGCAGATGCCCGGCAGCGATGGACCGGGCTATGGACCGGCCGTGCCGGGCGCTGTGAAAGGCGATGACCTGCGCCTGGGAGATGACCTCCACGGCGCGTACGGTCATCAGCGACGGGTCACCGGGGCCGAGCCCGACCCCGTACAGCCGACCGGTGCTCAGCTCGCTCATGCTCGAGTTCATTCCTCTTCGCTCGCAATGGCGTTGACCGCGGCCGCCGCGATGGCACTGCCGCCCCGCCGCCCGCGTACCACCAGGTAGTCAAGGCCCGCAACGTCGTCGGCCAGCGCGTCCTTGGACTCGGCCGCGCCGACGAACCCCACCGGGACCCCGATGACCGCCGCGGGACGCGGTGCGCCCTCGCGGATCATCTCAAGGAGCCGGAAGAGAGCGGTCGGCGCGTTACCGACCGCCACCACCGCGCCCTCCATACGGTCACGCCACAGTTCCAGTGCGGCGGCGGTACGCGTCGTGCCGAGCTGCGCGGCGAGGTCGGGCACCGACGGGTCGGACAGGGTGCACACCACGTCATTGCCGGCGGGCAGCCGTTTACGGGTCACGCCACTGGCGACCATGGCCACATCGCACAGTACGGGGGCCCCCGCGCGCAGCGCCTGCCTGGCGCGCGCGACCACCTGCGGGGTGTACGCGAGATCGCGGACCAGGTCGACCATCCCGCAGGCGTGGATCATCCGGACAGCGACCTGGCTGACATCGGCGGGAAGCCCCGAGAGGTCCGCCT
Organism: Streptomyces sp. NBC_00859; assembly: GCF_045161865.1. NCBI lineage: Bacteria > Bacillati > Actinomycetota > Actinomycetes > Kitasatosporales > Streptomycetaceae > Streptomyces > Streptomyces sp. NBC_00859. Next base: position 7,624,871 of record NZ_CP108826.1, read on the forward strand.
CTGCGCGGATGGTCGCAAAGGACTGGCGGTAGATCGCCGGGCCGTCCTTCTCGTAGTCGAACACTGTCTTCTCGCTCATTTCGTCACTGCGGGAGGGGCGTGGTGCGGGCTTCCGCCACGGTGGCGGCGAACTCTGAGGGGTCGTTCATGGTGTCGCGCAGCCGCTCTCCGCGTACGGAGATGTCGTAACCGCCGGCCGTGGCGACCACGTCCACCCAGTCGCCGTGCGGGTGTCCGCAGCGCCGCGCGCACCCCGACCAGTACACGGGCAGACCACGGCCAGTACCGGGAGCGGGCGCGGCGTCGGCGCGCACGTCGGCCAGGGACTTGGCACAGCCGGGGCGTCCGATGCATGCCCCCACCCCGTGCCAGGGCGAGTCGGCCGCGGTGATCATCCCTGCGGCCGAGAGCTCGGCGAGGCGGGTGCGGGCGCTGTCCGGGCCCAGACCGGGGAGTACCACTCCCCGCCAGGGGGTCAGCCGCAGCTCACCGGCGCCGTCGTGCAGTGCCGTGCGGGTCAGCAGGCTCCACTGGCCGGCCGTGATGAGGCCCAGCGGCGCCTCGACGGAGAGTGCTGCCCGACCGTCCGGCGCCGGCACGACGCCGGGCTCAGGGCCGGTACCGGATGTCAGCGGTTCTGCCCGTTCCCGGGCAGCGGCCGTGATGCCGGCGGCTGACAGCCGCTCCGCGACCGCCCGTACGAACGCGGAAGGCCCGCCGGGAAGTTCAGCCACCCGCCAGGCGCCGGTACCGGCGTCACGGGCGGCGCCCAGGAAGGTCTCGGCCGCCAGCAGCGCGCAGCGGGCAGCGTGTTCGGGCGGCACCACGAGCACCTCCCGCGCCCCGCCGGCGCACAGCAGGGCGCCGGCGTCCGGAGAAGCGATCAACGTCACATCGGCGCCGAGCCCGGCCACATCGCCCCGGCCGTCGTCGAACGCGAACAGAAAGCGGCCGGACAGCTCGGCAGCCGCGTCGCACGCGCAGAGCAGCGAGTCCAACTCACGTGCCCAGGCGTGCACATCGGCCGCTGCCGGTGATTCGAGTCCGGACAGCGGGGAGGCCACGATGTTGCGGGCCCGCTCGTGGCGCACGGAGGGCAGCAGTCCGGCGTCCGCGAGTACGCCGGCGAGCTCCTGGCCGCAGTCCGGCGCCAGCCCGCGCAGCTGCACGTTGCCGCGTGACGTCAGGTGGAGTGCCCCGTCGCCGAGCCGTCGCGCCGCATCCATCAGCGTCCGGGCCTGGGACACCGTCAGTACGCCCGCGGGGATCCTGACCCGGGCGAGCGCGCCGTCGTCCGCCGTGTGCAGGCGCAGACTCCCCGGACACGCGTCACCGCGGTCACGCCGGGGGACCGGCTGCCGTGGCGGCGGGGGTGCGGAAGTGCGGGGCATGGCGGCGAGCATACCGATCGGTCCGCAGCGGGTCCGTCCTGCGCCGACGTGACGGTCCTTACGACCCGGTGTGCGCGGGGCCGGGTCCGCGGATCCGCCTCCGGCCGCCCGTCAGGTCGTTACTATGCTTGTCGGCGGGCTGATCGGCCCGCAATCGCCTACGACGGCGACAGGGGAGGAAGCCCGGTGAAATCCCGGCGCGGTCCCGCCACTGTGAGCCCGGCTCTCCGAGCCGGGTGAGCCAGGAACTCCCGCCGTCTTAACACCGCCCGGGGCGCGGACACCCCGAGGAAGGCCTGACGCCGCATGCTCCTGCTTCTGTCGACGTCCGACACCGACCTGCTCAGCGCCCGTGCAGCGGACGGACCGGTGGCTTACCGCTTCGCCAACCCGGCCCGTCTCCAGCTCACCGACCTGCCCGCTCTCCTCGAAGGCGCCGACCTCGTCGTCGTGCGCCTCCTCGGTGGGATCCGCGCCTGGCAGGAGGGCCTCGACCTGCTCCTCGCGGACGGCCGGCCAGTCGTCGTCCTCACCGGTGAGCAGGCCCCCGACGCCCAGTTGATGGAGGCGTCGACCGTCCCGGTCGGGATCGCCGCCGAGGCCCACGCCTATCTGGCGCACGGCGGGCCCGCCAACCTCGATCAGCTCGCGCGATTCCTCTCCGACACCGTGCTCCTCACCGGCCACGGCTTCGAGCCCCCGGCGCCGGCACCCAGCTGGGGCCCCCTGGAACGCACTGTCCGCACCACGGACGGCCCGACCGTCGCGGTGCTCTACTACCGGGCCCACCACATGAGCGGCAACACCGCCTTCGTGGACGCCCTCTGCGAGGCCGTCGAGGACATCGGGGGCCGGGCGCTCCCGCTCTACGTCGCCTCGCTGCGGGCCCCCGAGCCGGAGCTCATCGACACGCTGCGCGCCGCGGATGTCATCGTCACCACCGTGCTGGCGGCGGGAGGGACGAAACCCGCCGAGGCGTCCGCCGGGGGCGACGACGAGTCCTGGGACGCCGGCGCGCTCACCTCGCTGGACGTGCCCATCCTCCAGGCGCTCTGCCTGACAGGTTCGCGGGCCGCCTGGGAGGAGAATGACGAGGGCGTGTCACCGCTCGACGCTGCCAGCCAGATCGCCGTGCCCGAGTTCGACGGCAGGCTGATCACGGTGCCCTTCTCGTTCAAGGAGATCGACCAGGACGGGCTCCCCGCCTATGTCGTCGACCCCGAACGGGCCGCCCGCGTCGCCGGGATCGCCGTGCGCCACGCTCGTCTGCGGCACATAGCCCCGGCCGACAAGCGCCTGGCCCTGGTGCTGTCCGCGTACCCGACCAAGCACTCCAGGATCGGCAACGCCGTCGGTCTCGACACGCCCGCGAGTGCCGTCGCCCTGCTCCGCCGGCTCCGTGACCAGGGCTACGACTTCGGCCCTCAGGAGGTACCCGGCCTCGCGTCGGGAGACGGCGACGAGCTGATCCGCGCGCTGATCGAGGCCGGCGGCCACGACCAGGAGTGGCTCACCGAGGAGCAGCTTGCCCGCAACCCGGTCCGTATCCCCGCCGCCGACTACCGGCGCTGGTACGCCACCCTCCCCGCCCCGCTGCGCGCGGACGTGGAGGAGCACTGGGGCCCGGCGCCCGGCGAGATGTTCCTGGACCGCAGCCGCAACCCGGAGGGCGACATCGTGCTCGCCGCCCTGCGCCACGGCAACCTGCTGATTCTCATCCAGCCGCCGCGCGGGTTCGGCGAGAATCCGATCGCGATCTACCACGATCCCGATCTGCCCCCGTCGCACCACTACTTGGCCGCCTACCGGTGGATCGCCGCATCGGCTGACGACGGCGGCTTCGGGGCGGACGCCATGGTCCATCTCGGCAAGCACGGCAACCTGGAGTGGCTGCCCGGCAAGAACGCGGGACTGTCCGCCGCGTGCGGTCCTGACGCGGCACTCGGCGATCTTCCGCTGGTCTACCCGTTCCTGGTGAACGACCCGGGCGAGGGAACCCAGGCCAAGCGACGTGTCCACGCCACGCTGGTCGATCACCTGATCCCGCCCATGGCACGCGCCGAGTCGTACGGCGACATCGCGCGCCTGGAACAGCTGCTCGACGAATACGCTCAGATCGCCTCCATGGACCCGGCGAAACTCCCCGCCATCCGGGCACAGATCTGGACACTCATCCAGGCCGCCAAACTCGACCACGACCTGGGCCTGGAGAACCGTCCGGACGACGAGGGCTTCGACGACTTCATCTTCCACGTCGACGGGTGGCTGTGCGAGATCAAGGACGCCCAGATCCGCGACGGCCTGCACGTTCTGGGTAATCCGCCCGCCGGAGCCGACCGGGTCAACCTGGTGCTCGCGATCCTGCGCGCCCGCCAGATCTGGGGCGGCACCGCCTCACTGCCGGGGCTGCGCGAGGCCCTCGGCCTCGATGAGGCCAACGCCACACGTATCAGCGCCGACGCGACCGAGGAACAGGCACGCGTCCTCGTCGAGGCCATGGAAGCGGCGGACTGGGACCCGGAAGCCGCTGTCAAGGTGGCGGACGGCCACCCGCGGGCAGTCGTCGACATCCTCCGCTTCGCGGCCCGCGAGGTCGTCCCGCGGCTGGCGGCCACCACGGACGAGATCGACCACGCGCTCCACGCGCTGAACGGCGGATTCGTCCCGGCAGGCCCCTCCGGTTCCCCGCTGCGCGGGCTGGTCAATGTGCTGCCGACCGGCCGCAACTTCTACTCCGTCGATCCCAAGGCCATTCCTTCCCGGCTCGCCTGGGAGACCGGCCAGTTGCTCGCCGACTCACTACTGGAGCGCTACCGCACGGACAACGGGGAGTGGCCGGCATCCGTGGGACTCTCCCTGTGGGGCACCAGCGCGATGCGGACCTCGGGCGACGATGTCGCCGAAGCCCTCGCCCTCCTCGGTATCCGCCCCGTGTGGGACGACGCCTCACGCCGGGTCACCGGCCTGGAACCGGTGCCGCTCGACGAGCTGGGCCGTCCCCGTGTCGATGTCACCCTGCGGATCTCGGGCTTCTTCCGGGACGCATTCCCGCACACCATCGGCCTCCTGGACGACGCGGTACGGCTGGCGGCATCACTGGACGAGCCCGACGACCAGAACTTCGTACGCGCCCACACCCGGGCCGACCTCGCCGAGCACGGCGACGAACGCCGGGCCACCACCCGCATCTTCGGCTCGCGGCCGGGCACCTACGGCGCCGGGATCCTGCAGCTCATCGACAGCCGGGACTGGCGCACCGACGCCGACCTCGCCGAGGTGTACACGGTGTGGGGCGGTTACGCCTACGGCCGGGAACTCGACGGCCGCCCGGCGCGCGCCGAGATGGAGACGGCGTACAAGCGCATCACGGTCGCGGCGAAGAACACCGACACCCGTGAGCACGACATCGCGGACTCCGACGACTACTTCCAGTACCACGGTGGCATGGTCGCCACGGTCCGCGCGCTGCGCGGGAGCGCCCCCGAGGCGTACATCGGCGACTCCACCCGCCCGGAGACGGTCCGCACCCGCACCCTCGTGGAGGAGACCTCACGGGTCTTCCGCGCGCGGGTGGTCAACCCCCGGTGGATCGAGGCGATGCGGCGGCACGGCTACAAGGGTGCCTTCGAACTCGCCGCCACCGTCGACTACCTCTTCGGATACGACGCCACCACCGGTGTGGTCGCCGACTGGATGTACGACAAGCTCACCGAGACCTACGTACTCGACCCGGTGAACCGCGACTTCCTCCAGCAGGCCAACCCCTGGGCGCTGCACGGGATCGCGGAGCGGCTGCTGGAGGCCGAGTCCCGGGGCATGTGGGCCGAGCCGGACCCGGGGACACTCGAAGCCCTGCGCCGGGTCTATCTGGAGACCGAGGGGAATCTGGAGGGCGAGGACTGACGGGCGCGCTGCCGGCGGTGGTCCCTGGCCCGGGGTGGTGGTGACAGGCATGAGCGTCACCGCTACCGTCGGCGCCGCAGCGGGCCACCCGGCCGAGCGCAGGTGTGTTCTTCCTGCTCTGTCCAGGTGTTCGCGGTTGCGGCCGGTGCAGGCCCGAACCTGGGCCGGCGTAGCGTTCTCGACGTGGTGATGGGGGCGGGGAGGCGAGCCGACTCCAGATGGAGACAGCCGCGGCATGACGGCCAGTACGCACAGCGGACTGGTGAGGCCTCGCAGACAGGAGCGCTGCGAGGCCTCGTACCGGTCAACGGGTGGACGCCGTCACGCGGTTCCGTGGTTCAGCCGTGCGGCGCCGCCCACCCCTCAGCTGCGGCCTCCATGAGATCCGGACGCTCACCATCGGCACCGGAGCAGGCCATGACCACTACTGCGCCGTGATCGCGAAGAGATGCAGGGCATCCTCGTCCGGGAGAGTCACCGTGCGGATTGTCTTGCCTGTGTCAAGCGGTACGGAGTTTCCGAACAGCTTGTAAGCGCCGCCGAAGTTGGCGGGTCCCTGCGGTGTGTTGCGGTGATCGGTCGTGGCGACCGTCGTGGCGCCGTACTCGGTGCCGGCCGTGCAGCACCAGTTGGGCAGCCCGAGATCGCCGTTGCTGGTGGTGCCGTCCGTGTACGTGACGGTCACCTTGCCCTCTGCCGCACCTGCCTCAGCGCCGAGGAACCACAGCTTCGTCCCGCTGCCTGCCATGTTGATCACCTGACCCGCTGTGGTCACGTTGTCCGGCGCGCCGGGTGCAGTCTTCGGGAACGTCCAGCTGACGCCGTCCTTGGTGACCGTGCCTCCCGGTGTCACACCCGCGGTGGCCAGTGCCTGGGCGGAGTAACTGTCACCGCCGCCGTCGAAGTTGCCCAGTGTGTAGTTGCCGTCCGCCGGCGGGGCGTCCTCACTGGTGATCCCGACATTGTTGAAAGCGTCGGCCAGAGCGGGGTAGGGCACGACCGACACGACGGAACCCTGCCCTGTCGTGCGTGACTCGCCGGCCGATCCTGTGCGGTACCGGGCAGTTGCGCTCAGCGTGACGGTCGTTGTTCCCGGCTTCGTCTCCGGGCCCTTCACTGTGAAGTTCGCTCTGGCCGAGCCACCGGGGGCGATGCGGCCGAGCGATGCCTTCGACGGGCTGACGGACCATCCCTGCGGCACGTTGACTTCGAGCGCGGCCGCGGACAGCCCCCCGGGGCCGTGGTCGGCCAGACTGACCTGCCAGGTCGAGGACGTCCCCTCGCTCCCCGTCCGCTTCCAGGTGATCGCGGTGGCCGGCGGGATCTTGTGCGCCTGCCCGGCGTGTATCCGGTACAGGACGGTGCCATGAGCGGGGACATTCGCCGCGACAGTACCCGTGGACTGTGTTGTCCGCTTCGACCAGAGGTCCTTCAGCAGATAGGAGGAGCCCTTGGGCAGCCCGGCCTTGGACGCCGTGGTCGTGATGGTCTGTGCCTGGTCCGATGAGTTGAAGAGTGCCACGGCCCTGTCCCCGCCGCGGAGTTTTTTCGACAGCACGTCATAGCCGTCGCCCTGCTGGACGATGCGGCCCTGCAGACCTGTCGGATCCTGGTCGACCGCGATGACGTCACGGTTACCGAGCACGGACAGGGCGTCAGGGGATGCTTCGGCCAGGTCGGTGCTGGAGATCAGCGGCGCGGCCATCACCGACCACAGTGACATCTGGCTCCGGATTTCGTCGCCGGTCAGCCGGGACTGGCCTGCGAGCAGGAAGTCCGGGTCATTCCAGCGGCCGGGGCTCTGCAGGTCGGCGAGCGGCACGTTGTAGCCGTAGTTGTACTTGATCGAAGACCACTTGGAGCTCGCCGAGGCCGATTCCATCGCGACGTCGGCTCCCTCTCGCCACAGATTGCCCACCTGGGCAGACCAGGCGATGACGTTGTGCCAGTCCTTCTCGCCCTCGAAGTACGCGGGGGCGGAAACGGAGAAGGTGATGGGCCTGCCGGTGTGCAGGAGAGCAGTGCTCATATCGCCGTAGAGGGAGTGGTAGACCTCGTCGGGCGTCTGGCTGTCACTTTCGGGCACGTTGCAGCCGTCGAGCTTCAGATAGTCGACGCGCCACTGGGCGAAGAGATCGGCGTCCTGCTGGATGTGGCCGTACGAGCCGGGATATCCACCGCAGGTGGAGGTGCCAGCGTCCTCATAGATGCCGAACTTCAGCCCCATCGCATGAAGTTGCTGACCGATGTAGGCCATTCCGTGGGGGAAGCGGTCGGGGTCGGGGACCAGGTCGCCCTTGGCGTTTCTGCTGTGTGACATCCAGCAGTCGTCGGTGGTGACAGTGTTGTAGCCCTTCGCTGCGAGTCCGGAGGTGACCAGGGCCCGTGCGTTGGACAGGACAGTGGCCTCGTCGATGTCACAGCCGTAGTAGGACCAGTTGTTCCAGCCCATGGGCGGGGTCGGGGCAAGATTCGGGTAGGAACTCTCCGAAGCACTGGCGCTTCCCGCACCCTGCGCGGGAAGCGGGGTACCCGCCGCCGCAGCGGACGGGCCGGCGAGCCCGCCCAGGGCGAGCGCGGTGGCCGTCGCCAGGGCATAGAGGCTCCGTCGCAGGGATGCAGGGGTCGGGGTCGTTCTCGCGGACAAGGCGTCTCCCGTCATCGAGCGCGCCTCAGTGACGGCGCGATGGCCAACACCGTGCCTCCGTAGGTTCATTTGTGCAAGATGCCATCGTGTTTCTTGCACAAACAGTCATCTTGGCTGCCTGGGAACGGAGCCGTGATCCGGCCCGTACCCAGGACGGCGAGCACCTTCAGCGCGGCCTCGGAGGTCAGCCCACCCGGCCGCCCGCGCCGCCGGCCGGCCGGGAGGTTCTTCTGTGGAGGCGCCGGAACCCTCGACGGACGCTTGCGGATGTGAGGCGCGCTTGGTGCGCGGGTCGTTCCCAGGATTTGCGGAGGTCTTTTCCGAGGGGCCGGGCGAGACGGAGCAGGCACAGGCACCTATGGCGAGCAATGGGTCCAGGCACTCCTGAGTCTCCAGATGCACTTCCTCCTCCTGCTGCCCGTCGGCCAGCTGAGCCGAGTGCCGGGGTCAGACCTGCGGCAGGGAGAAGGGGACGTGCCCGACGGCACGGCCGGTGGCGTCGAGGCGCCGGCCCATGCGTTTGCGGGTGTGGAGGAAGACGGTGCGGTCACTGACCCTCAGGTGCGGGAAGCGTTCCGCGAGGAGCGCTTCGAAGGGGTCGACGGCGTGCAGGCCGTGCACAAGGTGCCCAGTCGAGCCCGGCCTCATCGGTCACCCCCGCGGCCGCTTCTGCCGGCCGGCGACGGTGAGCCCCACGCGCACCGGGCAAGTACCTCCGCTCAGCGTTGTCGAAGGCAACGAACGTTGGCCAGCCGTCCTAGGTTCCAACCTAGAGCAATCAGCCGGAGTCCCGCCGGCGTCGTCGTGGTGCCCGTCGGCGGGGACCGGCCCGCCGCGCAGCGTGGCGATGCCCCACCCGGGAGAGATGGGTACGGTGGAGGCGGGAGCCGAGAAAAAGGACATATGACATCATGTGGCGACGTGGCAGCCGGCCGGTCGGCAAGGGCGCTGGCCGGGCAACGGCTTCGTCTCCCCTGCGTACGGGCGCCCGCCGCCCTCGCCGGCCCGTGACACCCGACGATGCGGACCGATGCCGATGACGGACGGCGAGCCCACCGACGCCACCTCGGTACCGGGCACTTCGGTGACCGGCGATCGCGCGTCGTCGCAGCCGGTCGCAGGACGGTGGCCCGGCGCCGGACCACCGCGGGGCCTGCTCGATCTGGTGGATCAGGCGGTGGTGATGTGCGACGGGGACGGCGTCGTACGCGGGTTCAACGGCCCCGCGGCAGAGCTGTTCCCGCGGTTGGGGACGGGGCAGGGGCTGGTCGGGCCGATGGCGACGGCCACCGCCCGACTGGCGGAGCGCTTCGAGTGCGATGTCGCCGGGCGCAGGCTTTCCGGTTACCGGCGGCCGTGGAACGGCGGTGTGCTCTGGCTGGTACGCGATGTCAGCGGTGCCCGGGACCGCGAGCGGGACCTGCTGGCGGCGCGGGAACGCTCGTCGTTCCTCCAGGAGACAGGCGTTCGACTGGGGGGCTCACTGCATCACGGCCGCACGGTACGCGCCCTGGTTCAGGCCGCCCTGCCGGTCCTGGCGGATACCGCAATCGCTGTCCTTCCGGTACTCGGGCGACGGTCCACCTGGTACCTGGCAGGGCCGGGCGGGACCACCAGATCGGGCGACATGCCGGCGGAGACGCTGCTGCGGGTGTCACGGGTCGCGCACGCATTGACCGGGCTCCAGCGCCGGGCGGTTGTCTGCCGCCGGGACGAGCTGGGCGGGGTGGGCGCCCTGATGCCGCAAGGCCAGGACGCAGCCGGCGAGGCGCTGGTGATCCCGCTCTCCGGCAACGGGGTTTCGGCAGGTGCACTCGTTCTGGTGCGGGGACCTGAGCGGCCGGGCTTCGGCGAACAGGACATCGAGCTCGCCGACCAGTTCGCAGTACGGGCCGGTCTTGCGCTCGCCACTGCCTCCCTCTACTCGCAGCAGACACGCATCACCGCCGTGATGCAGGCCGATCTGGCCCCTCGTGCGCTGCCCGATGTCGATGGCATCGCACTCGGCGCGGCCTACCGGCCGGCCGCGGAGGCGCTGCTCGTCAGCGGGGACTTCTATCATGTCGCCCCCGAGGACGGCGGAGGCGTGGAGTTCTTCTTCGGCGACGTGCGCGGCAAGGGCGCCGAGGCCGCGTTGCTCGCAGGCCAGGTACGGCAGAGCCTGCGGACCCTGGCGTTGGTGGAGCGTGATCCGCTCGGTACTCTGCGTCTGCTCAACCGGGCTCTGCTCGACGCTGGAAGCCGCTTCACCACACTGGTGATGGGTTCCGCCCGCCGGGCTCCGGACGGCGGGCTGACCGTGACGACGGCCGGTGGCGGCCACCTTCCGCCGCTGGTGCTGCGCCGGGACGGCCGGGTGGAGACGGTGGCGGTCGGTGGGACTCTGCTCGGCATCCTGCCCGACGCGGAATTCGCACTGACGCAATCCCGGCTGGAGCCCGGTGAACTGATGCTGCTCTACAGCGACGGGGTGACCGAGGCGCGCGGCGGCCCGACCGGGGACGCACTGTTCGGCGATGAGCGGCTCATCCGTGATCTCGCCGGCTGCCTGGGGATGCAAGCAGGAGCCGTCACCGAACGCGTGGAGCTTCTCATCACACGGTGGCTGGCCGGGCGCCCCCACGACGACATCGCCGTACTGGCGATCCAGGCCCCGCACGGCCGGGAGGGAGGGGTCCCCCGATGACGGATGCCGTAACGGGGATCACCGAGGAGGTGCGGGCCGCCTTCGACCACCATCTGACCGATGCGGACGACAAGGCCGCCGTCGCACTGACCGTCCGCCTCGTGGAGGACGGCCTGAGTGAGGAGGAGGTACTGCTCGATCTGGTGGCCCCCGCACAGATCGCGGTGGGCTCCCGGTGGGCGGCCGGCGAGTGGACCGTGGCCCAGGAACACGCCGCCACCCACGTCAGCCAGCAGGTGGTCGCTGCCATCGCCGCGATCCGCCCTCCGGACGGCGTCGCCCCCACGGGTGACATCGCCGTCGCCTGCAGCGACGGCGAGTGGCACACCCTCGCTCCGCGCATCCTCTCCGAGGTCCTGCGGTTGCGCGGCTTCCAGGTGCGTTTCCTCGGCGGTCATGTGCCTCCGGCCCGGCTGATCTCCGATCTGCACTCGAACGGACCGGACGTGGTGGCCCTTTCCTGCACCCTGCCGGCCCGCCTGCCGCTCGCGGACCGTCTCTTCGAGGTGTGCAGGACGGCAGGTGTACCCGTTCTGGCCGGCGGGCCCGGCTTCGGTCCTGCCGGTATGTGGGCCCGCACCCTGGGTGCGGACCTGTACGCCCCCGACGCCCGGAGTGCAGCGGAGCTGCTGCGCACCGGGTGGCCACCTCGGCGGACGGGCAGGCCCTCGGTGGACGACCGGTCCGCCGAGACCTACGCATGGCTCGTCCAACAGCGCCCGGCACTGCTGCGGGGCCTGCTGGAGCATCTGCCCGACGGACTCGCCCTCGCGGCCGACCCGGCGGATCCCCAGTTCGATGCCACTGTCGAGCAGCTGGGGTACCTGACGGATTCGCTCGCTGCCGGGGTCTTCGTCGATGATCCGCGGATCTTCACCGACTGCCTCGGTTTCGTCCGCGGTTACTGGTCGGCACGTTGCTCGTCGCCCGATCACCTGGACACGGTGGTGGCGGCCTACGCTTCCCTGCTGCACGACTCGCCCAGGACGCTCGCGCACGTCGTCGCCGGCCAGGAGTGGCTGGCCGGCCCGCCCGGCGATGGGTCGGGCTGAGGTCTCAGGATCCCGCGCCGTCCAGCTCGGACAGAGTGTCCGCATCGCGCACCAGCCCGGCCGACGCCACGTTCTCCTCGATGTGCGCCACCGACGAGGTGCCCGGGACGGCCGGCAGCGCCGGTGACAGGGCCGGCAGCCAGGCGAGTTCGAGCAGCGGGCCGCGACCAGATCGCGGTGAGGACCGGTGTGTCGCCACGTCGCGACGGTGTGAGCCACATCGGTGATGCGTGTGCGCATCTCCTGGACGAGAGGAGCGGCCCAGCTGTGGTCGCCGCCGGAGTAGGGGCGCCCGCGTACGAGAGCGAGCGCCGCCTCCTTGGCCTTTCGCGAGGCCGCGTTCGGCGGGCTGCTGAAAGCGGGGCCAGTCGCAGCGGACTTGGGTGGGCCTTCGGGGCTCCGGTCCCGGCCGGGGCAGCGCGGGCTGCGGGGAACCCGGGCCAGGACTGCCGATGGGCGGGGCCGAACGGGTGGTATCGGCCGTGCTCCGGTGGTGTCGTCCGGGAAATCGCGCGGACGCGTGGCATGACGGTGCCATGAAGTCTGAAAATCATACTAATAGGCAGGGGCGGCGCAGCTTCGTCCGTGGCGCGGTCGGTCTGGGCGCGCTGGCGGTCGGCGGAGTGGTCTCCAGGGCGTGCGGACCGTCAGGACACGCCGCCACGGACGGGTCGGCACCGGCCGCGGCCCCGCCGCACCGTGTTCAGGCCCCGGCGGCCGGGCCTCCGGCGGCCGGGGCCCGGCCGCCCACGTACCGGCTGCGCCCCTTCGCGGGCGAGACGTCCATGGGTGCTCCCGCCGGGAACCCGGCCGTGCGCACCCACGCGGTGTACTTCCTGGAGGACGGCGGCGGCCGGATCGCCCTGACCTTCGACGACGGCCCTGATCCCGTCTACACACCCCAGGTACTGCGCATCCTGGCGCAGTACAACGTGCAGGCGACGTTCTGCGTCATCGGGGAGAACGCCGTCCAGTACCCGCAGTTGCTGCACGACATCGCGAACGGCGGCCACGCCGTCGCCAATCACACATGGACACACCCCCAGCTCACCAAGCTGAAGCCGGCTGCCGCGCGAAGCGAGCTCGAAAGGACCAGCGATCTGATCGAGAAGGTACTCGGCGCGCCGCCCGACTGGGCCCGCGCACCGTACGGCGACTGGAACCCGGCCACCCTCGCCGTCTGCGCCGACTTGGGCATGGAGCCGCTCGGCTGGTCCCTGGACACCAACGACTGGGCGCGGCCGGGGACGAACAGCATCACCAAGTCCGTGCTGCGCGACGTGAAGGACGGCACGATCGTGCTCTGCCACGACGGCGGTGGCGACCGTTCCCAGACCGTGGACGCGGTCAGGGACTACCTGCCCCGACTGCTCGACAGCGGCTACGTCCCCGTCCGGCCCGAGCTCTGACCGCCGGGTGCCGGGACGAACGTCGCCCGCCGCGACACCAGGAGGCCCGTCATGACCGTCGAAGAGGTGCGGGTGGCCAGGTATCCGGCAGGACCGGTACGGGCCGAGGATTTCGAGGTGGCGGGAGCTGGCGCGCCTCCGGCGCCCGGCGACGGACAGGTGCTGGTGGCCCTGCGCGGACTGGGCCTCAACGCCGGTATGGCGACGAGGATCGGCGCCGCGGGTACACCGTACGGCCCGGGGCTCACGATCGGGTCCGTGCCCGCGAGCGACGCCGTGGTCGAGGTCCTCGTATCCCGCAGTGACACATTCCGGCCCGGTGACCTCGCCGTCCGGCCGCGGTCCCCGTGGCGCACCGCCGATGTCGCGGACGCGGGCGAGCTGCGCCGTATCCCGGGGGAGTCGGCGGATCTCCCGCTGGAGACCCATCTCACCGTGCTCGGACATGTCGGTTTCACCGCCTACACCGGCATGGTGCACCTCGGCCGGGTGGCGCCGGCCGAGACCGTCTACGTCTCGGGTGCGGCAGGCGGCGTCGGCAGCTGTGCGGTCCAGTTGGCCAAGGCGCACGGTGCACGGGTCGTCGGGAGCGCCGGCTCGGACGAGAAGGTCGGGCTCCTTACCGGTGAACTGGGCGTTGACGCCTTCAACTACCGTCACGGTGCCGCCCTGGATCTGCTGCGGGCAGCAGCACCGGACGGCATCGACCTGTTCTTCGACAACATCGGCGGCGAACAGCTGGAAGCCGCACTCGAAGTGCTCAACTTCCGTGGCCGGGCGATGATTTGCGGCCTCGCCTCACAGTACGGAACCGCGGGGGCGGCGCGGGGACCGGCCAACTACGCCCGCTTGATCTACCGGGAACTGACGTTGCGCGGGTTCGCGGTGACCGCGCACGAGGACCTGCGCCCACGGTTCGAAAGAGAAGTGGGCAAGCTGGTCAGGGAAGGGATGCTGCGCAGTGTCCATACATCGGTCGTCGGCTTCGAACGCACGCCCGACGCGTTCGCCACCCTCCTGGCCGGCGGGAACAGCGGGCGCATGATCGTGACCTGTGCGCGGGGAATGTGACCTGGTTCCGGGTGATTGTTACGCTCGGCCGATGGAATTCGGCGTCAACATTCTCAACTTCGGCCCCGGCACAACCCCCGCCTCACTCCTCCAACAGGCCCTGGCGGCAAGGGAGTGCGGCTACTCCTTCGCGATGATCTCGGATCATGTCGCCGTGACCGCCGATGTGCACGAGGCGTACCCCGCGCCCTTCTACGATCAGTTCGTGCTCGCGGCCCACCTCGCAGGACGGGTGCCGGGTCTCACCCTCGGTACGACGGTGACCGTGGTCCCCTACCGCCATCCACTGCACACCGCCCGGCTGGCGGCGAACATCGACTGTCTGAACCCGGAGGGCTTCATCCTCGGGGCCGGGACCGGCTGGTCGCGTCCCGAGTACGCAGCGCTGGGCGTCCCGTTCGCCGAACGCGGCCGCATCGCGGACGAGTACCTGGCCGCCATTCGCGCTGCTTGGGCAGAGGATCCCACGACCTTCCGGGGCGAGTACGTCTCGTACGAGAACGTGCACACCGCCCCGGCCCCGCGAACGGAACCGGGCCTCCCCGTCTGGGTGGGCGGCAACTCGCCCGCCGCGCTCAGGCGTGCCGCCCGGCTCGGTGAGGGATGGCACCCCTATCTGGCGACGCTGCCCGCAATGCGCGCGGCCCTTCCGGTGCTCGCCGAGGAGGCGGACCGCGCGGGACGGGCAACGCCCGCTCTGGTGCCCCGGCTCCAGGTGCGGGTCACCGAGACCAGGCTCCGCGGGGAGCACCCGGTGGGCCACGGAACAGTCGACCAGATCCGCGAGGACCTCGCGGCCCTGGCCGCCCTGGGCGCCACTCATCTGCTCCTGGACACCAACCCGGACCTTCCCGGCCTGCGCGGCACAGCCGCCGACGACCGCCGCCTCCTGGAACTGCTGGCCGAGGAGGTCCTGGACCCGGCATCGGGAACCATCCGCTGACCGACGGCTGCGGCCTGTGCTCCCGCGGGACTTCGGACACGCGCGTGAGCCGGTCCAGGATTCCTGGGTCCCTGGGGTTAATCGGGTTGCCGCCCGGATGCGCCCCGGGGTGGGATGGCGGCTGTTCCCGACCGGAGAAGGTGGCTGTTGCTGTGGTGAGGATGCACGCCGACGAGGCGGACGTCGATGCGTCCCTCGTCCGCAGGCTGCTCGGGGCGCAATTTCCGCGGTGGGCCGTCCTGCCCGTCGAACCGGTCCTGCCCTGGGGGACGGACAACGCCGTCTACCGGCTCGGTGAGGACCTGTCGGTACGCCTTCCCCGTATCGCCGGGGCCGTCGGCCAGGTGGAGGTGGAGCACCGGTGGCTGCCACGGCTCGCGCCGCACCTTCCGCTCCGCCTTCCCACGCCGGTCGGCCGCGGCGCACCGGCCGAGGACTATCCGTGGGAGTGGTCGGTCCACGACTGGATCAAAGGAGAGTCCGCGGCAATCGACCGCCTCGCCGATCCTTGCCGGGCGGCGGCTGACCTCGCCGGTTTCGTCACGGCGTTGCAGCGGATCGACACCACGGGCGGGCCGGCCGCCGGCCGGGGTGTGCCGCTGGCAACGCGGGACACGGTTACCCGCGAGGCGATCGCCGCGCTGGCGGGCATGATCGACACCGCCGCTGTGACGGAGGCCTGGGAAGCAGCGCTGCGTGCTCCGGTCCATGACGCACCGGCTGTCTGGATTCACGGAGACCTCACACCCGGGAACCTTCTTGTGGAGGACGGCCGGCTGAGCGCGGTCATCGATTTCGGTGCCCTGGGAGTCGGCGATCCGGCCTGCGACCTGATCGTCGCCTGGAACCTCTTCTCGGGGGAGGCCAGGGATGTCTTCCGTTCCGCCTCGGCTGCCGACGAGGCGACGTGGCGCCGAGGACGTGGCTGGGCGCTGTCCATCGCTCTCGTCGCGTTGCCCTACTACCTGGAGACCAACCCTGTGATCGTGGAGTCCTCGTGGCGGGTCATCGATGAAGTCCTCCACGGGCGCTGAGCCCCGCCCGCTGAGGGCAATGGCCCCCCGGATGTGAGCGGTTACTGCTGTCCGCCTGCACTCCGGTCATAGTAAAAGACAGAAACAAGGCCATGCCTCTTGCGGCAGGACAGCAATCGCTTACATGCTGACGCGCAACCGGAACGCGAACACCAGGAGATGACATGCGCATGCCATACACTACGGGCGTATCCGCGGGCGTATCCATCAGCAACACCGGACGCCAACTCGTCAGATCCGGCACCGTTGCCGCAGTCACCGCGCTCCTCGCACTCGGAGCGGCCGGACAGTCATGGGCATCCACACCCACGCTGCGCTGGACCACCGGTGCGCCGACCCCGGTGACCACGCTGAAGCTCCCGATGTCCGTGGACTCGGCTCCTGACGCAGCCGGCGTCTACTTCGCCTACTACACGACACTGGAGAGCGGCACCCGGCCGTACGCCGGATTCCAGCCGGAGCCCGTGGACGCCGACGGACACCACTCGCTCCAGGCGGTCTTCAGCTCCTTCAGCGCGGACGCCACCACCACGGATACCCACTGCACGCACGGCGCCGACGGCGGCGCGGGGGTGAGCTGCGCGGTCCGGTTCGCCTATACGCCGGGAACGATGTACTCGCTCGTCCTCAAACGCGCCGGCGTCACCGGGGACACGCAGCTGATGTCGGGTGACGTCGTGCGGACCGCGACCGGTACGTCCGTGGCACACATCGGGAGCTTCAGCCTCCCGTCCGGCTCGGGGCGGTTCAAGGGTGCCGACCAGGGCTTCATGGAGCCCTACCTCACAGCCGGCTGCGGCCAGCAGGTCACCGTGACCTACGGGAAGCCGGTCGG
This sequence comes from Streptomyces sp. NBC_00859, assembly GCF_045161865.1. Lineage (NCBI taxonomy): Bacteria > Bacillati > Actinomycetota > Actinomycetes > Kitasatosporales > Streptomycetaceae > Streptomyces > Streptomyces sp. NBC_00859. The sequence continues at coordinate 7,641,842 of NZ_CP108826.1, forward strand.
TACGGAGGCGGGCACGGACTACGTGGGAGGCCTCCCCGCCGTCACCGACCCCGCGTCCGGCAGCTGTCTGAGCACCACGTCGAAGGCCACCGCGCAGGGGCAGCAGGTCACGGTGCGGGGCAACGCGGCTGCGGCGGCCGGGCGCTGACCTCGAAGGCCACGGGGTGGGGGCGGGGACGATCGGGCCGTACGGATTCAGCGGGCGTGAGGCGCCCGGCGGGCACGAGTTCGGAGCCGGTGTCGAACGAGGGCTCGTCCCGGCGAGGAAAAGCATCGGCGAGGCGATCTCCGCGGCGCTGCCCGCACTGCGCAGGGGTGTGCGCACGATGTCGGGCTGCTGGTCGCGCTCCTAGCCCGAAGCATTCGACGTACGCGACGCACCCGCCACCCGCGGGCGGTACGGGAGCAAGGCCCTGTATGCGGTTGCCGGGCGCGTCGCCATGGAGCACGATGCGGGGATGCGCTTCTCGGTCAATATTCCGAACTTCGGCGATTTCGCCGATCCCAGCACCGTGGCAGAAGTCGCCGAAGCCGCGGAACAGGCGGGCTGGGACGGGCTGTTCGTGTGGGATCACGTGGTGCATGACAAACGCGCGCGGCAGGGCCGGCCCTTCGGTGACCCCTGGATGCTGTTGACCGCTGCGGCGCTGGCCACCTCCACGATCCGGCTGGGCACCCTGGTCACCCCGGTGGCCCGGCGGCGCCCGGAGCAACTCGCCCGCCAGGTGGCTACCCTGGACAACCTCAGCGGCGGACGGGTGATCTTCGGTGCGGGACTGGGCGGCCCGATCGAGGACGAGTACGGGAGCTTCGGTGAGACGACCGACCCGAGGGTACTGGCCGAGCGTCTGGACGAAGGGCTGGAGTTGCTGCAGGGCTACTGGTCCGGCGAGCCAGTCAGCCACGACGGACAGCACTACACGGTCCGGGACGTCACTTTGCTGCCCGCCACGCTCCAACGGCCGCGCCCGCCGGTGTGGATCGGCGGATTCTGGCCGAACAGGCCGCCCATGCGCCGTGCTGCCCGCTGGGATGGTGCGGTGCCCCTGTTCGCATCCGCCAAGCACGGGCATGTACCCCCTGTCGACGAGGTGCGCGACCTGGTGGCCCACCTGCGCCGGATGCGTGACGGCCGGCAGAACACCCCCTTCGAGATCGTGCTGGGCGGCGCCAGTCCCATGGACGCCGCACGGGCGCACGACGTGATCGGACCCCTCATCGACGCCGGTGCCACCTGGTGGGACGAGCGGCAGGTGCAGAGCAGCGAAGACATCGACCGGCTCGCACCGGTGCTGCGGCGCATCGAAGCGGGTCCGCCGGTCTTCTGAGCGGACACCGGGGCCGTCCCCGTCCATCGGCTTGCGCCGGTGGACGGGACGGTCCCGGTGTGCCGTGGGGCGCCCTACTTCACGACGACGGCCCACCGCGTGTCACTCAGCCCGGTCCGTATGTGCAGCAGGGCCGTGCTGGTGGACTGCGAGGAGGCGACTGCCAGTGGCAGCGTGGTGCTGAACTTCGCACCCGGCGCAAGGGATGGCACGCTCCAGTACTTCCAGCTGCCGCTGAATCCGGATCTGCCCGTGAAGGACTGCATCTGGGTGGCCGCCGTGGTGGAGCCCGAGGTGTTCGTGATGGTGACGGGCACATCGGTGGTGGTCCCGCGCGGCACGGTGCAGTCGCCGCTGGGCGGGGTCGCGGTGGCAGTCAGCGGGCCGCTGCTGGGCGTCCCGGCGAGGACGCCCATCTCGTACGCGTTCTGCGCGACCCAGTTGCAGGCCGAGGCGTCGTTGGCGGACGGTTCCCACACGACCGCACCGTCGGTCTTCGCCTTGAGCTGGTCGATGGTGTAGCCCCAGGTGCCGCCCGACATGTACGCACCCCCGGGACTGCCGTCCCAACTCGGCGAGATGTACGGGTATATGGGCTGCCCCGCCGCGAGGGAGTGGTCGTTGGCGACGGAGGCGTCGAGTGTGCTCGTCCACGCGGCGTCCGTCTGCGAGCTCCCGCGGTAGGCGCGGGGTGAGAAGAAGTCGAACAGACCGTTCTCGTGCAGCTGTTGGGTGAGGCTGTTGTTGACGTTCGACGAGTCATACCCGTACATGCCGACAGGGGCGGACGGGGCGGCCGCGTGAGTCCAGGTGATGAGCTGTTTCCAGAGGTTGAATGCGTTGGTCGCGGCTTTCCCGGAGAGGGCCGTGAGCACGATGTTCTCGAAGTCGAGTACGACCGGGGCCGTAGCGCCGCCGCCGAACTGGCCCGCGCTCATGTAGTCCTTGACCTTGCTCTCGTAGGCCGCCTCGGTGGGCAGGGCACCGCCGTTCGAATAGCACCCGTCGGTGTCGCAGGTCAGCGCGAAGTAGTCGTAGACCACCGTGGACTTGACCGCGCCGTACTGCTGGAGGCCGGGTGTGTCCGTGCCCCGCTCATTGGTGTAGACGGCGAAGCCGGAACTCGCGCCGGCCGTCGGAGCGAAGACCGTCAGCATGGCTACGGCGACGGAGAGGGTGACGGCAGCCCAGCCGCGCCCCTTCCTTCTCGGGCTGCGCCCGGCGGCTCGGGCGGTGCCACGCCCGGCAATACGGGGGGCGGAGCAGTTCGTTCTTCCGAGGCGCATCCCTGGTCCTCTCGCCGCTGCGGGAATCCGGTGTGGATCACCTGACGCGCCCCCAAGGGAGAAAGCGCTTTCCCGAGGGGAAGGTAGGGTCGGCCCGCTGCCGGGGTCAAGGGGTCCGGCTGTGTGGGGAATGTGGAGTACCGCGGCCGGGCCGCCCGGCGTGCGTGGGGTCGCGGTCAGTGGGCGAGGAAGTCCCGCACCCCCTGGGACACTCCGTCGTCGCCGAGCAGGTCGTTGTGTTTCAGGCAGCCCGCGTCCGTGTTGACCGCACCGTCGAGGGCGACGCTGCTGTCCGGGTCGATCACCTCGTCGCACTCCGACCAGAAGGTCGCGTACTTCACGGCGCCGGGCGTCTCGTCGCCGGCGGCCAGCTGGTCCTGTACGTACGAGCCAGGGGACATGTCCCGGCAGGCCTGGTCCCAGATCACGCACGCCCAGGTCAGATAGGTGCCGTGGTTGGGGCCACCGAGAGACACCCAGTGGTCCACCGTGGTGGTGCCGCCGAGGAACTTGACGTACCAGCGGGTGGTCAGGCTGCCGAAGGAGTGCGCGACCAGGTCGACCTTCGATGCTCCGGTCGTGCGCAGCACATCGTTGACGTAATCCTTGAACTGCCCGGCGAGGACTTCGTTGACGGACTGGTGTGTGTCGTAACCCCAGCTGAACAGTGAGTCGTCGGGGTAACCGGCGGCCTTGAAATCGCTGATCATGCCGCCCCATACCCCTGGGTCGGCGTTGTAGCCGTGGACGAAGATCACGGGGTTGTGGCTCACCGGCGCCGCGGCACGCTGCGCGGCGAGGGAGGCGGGGGCGGTCCCGAACAGCAGCGCCAGAGCGCCGAGTACGGACAGCAGTACGGTGGATCCGCGTCGCATGGTGTATCTCCTGCGGGGTGGGGGGAGTGGGCATGCGCCGAGCTGCCGTGCGGTTGCTGACGTTTCGTCAGTTCCAACGTGGAGAGGCATCCTAGACCGCATCACGCACTTCGCACCACCGGTGATCCGGCCGGTCCGCGCTCCGCCGGCCCCGGCGTGGCCCGAGGTGTTCAGCTGATCTTTACCGAGAGCTGGTGGCATGGGTCTAGCTGTGGACCCGGTCAATCCTGCACTCTTGTGCGCGATATGGCGCAGAGGCGATCACGTATGCGCAGATGATTCCTGAGGTGAGGGCGGGGCGGATGACACCGATCAGTCGAAGAGGTTTCGTTGCACTCGGGGCGGGGGCGGTGGCCGGCGCTGTCGTTCCGATGAGTGCGGGAGCCCGTGCCGAGGCCGCGAATCGAACGGCCGGCGCGACCGGGACGGTCAGGGACGTCAAGCACGTGGTGATCCTGATGCAGGAGAACCGCAGCTTCGACCACTACTTCGGCCGGCTCAAGGGTGTCCGGGGCTTCGGCGACCGCAGTGGCCCTTCACTCTCCGGCGGGCAGTCCGTTTTCAATCAGCCGAACGGCGCCGGGCGGCAGTACCCGTGGAAGCTCAGCTCCACCCCGGCGGCCGGAGGGGTGGACGGCGAGACGCTCGCCCAGTGCAATGGCGACCTGCCGCACAGCTGGTCGTCTCAGCACTCCGCCTGGAACAAGGGCCGCATGGACAGCTGGGTTTCGGGGGTCGGCAACGTCCGTACACTCGGCTACCTCGACCGCGGCGACATGCCGTTCCACTATGCGCTGGCCGACAACTACACGGTCTGCGACGGGTACTTCTCGTCCACCCTCAGTGCCACCGGGCCCAACCGTACCTATCTCTGGAGCGGCAAGGTCGACTCCTCCAGCAATGACGGTGGCGACGAGTCCGGACTGACGTGGGAGACATACGCGGAGGCGCTGCAGCGCGCGGGAGTGAGCTGGAAGCTCTACCAGAACGCCGATGACAACTTCGGCGACAACGGCCTCGCGTACTTCACGAAGTTCACCGGCGCCAAGCCAGGCGACCCGCTGCACGACCGGGGTATGGGCTCCGTACCGGCCACCACCGGCTCCACCCCGGACGACATCGCGGCTGCGATCAAGGCCGACGTCCTGGCGGGCACGCTCCCGCAGGTGTCCTGGGTGGTGCCGAACCAGGCGTTCTCCGAGCACCCTTTCGCACCGCCCGGCGACGGTGCCCACTTCGTCGACCTGGTCTACCGTGCGCTCGCGGCCGACCCCGACGTGTTCGACTCGACCGTTCTCTTCCTCAACTACGACGAGAACGACGGCTTCTTCGACCATGTGCCCCCGCCGTCGCCTCCCGCGAACGAGCCGGGTGAGTTCCTGAACGGTATCCCGTTCGGCCTCGGCTTCCGTGTCCCGATGGTGGTGATGTCGCCGTGGACCCGGGGCGGCTGGGTGTCCTCGGAGGTCTTCGACCACACCTCCGTACTGCGCTTCCTCGAAACCTGGACCGCCGCTATCGGAACTCCGGCCACCTGCCCCAACATCAGCGCATGGCGCCGCAAGGTCACCGGCGACCTCACCGGGGTCTTCGACTTCACCGCTCCGGTCTACGGGGTGCCCTCGGGCCTGCCGTCCACCGCGAAGGTGATCGGAATCGACACCTGTACCTCGCTGCCGAACCCGGCGCCGCAGACCAACGCCCTCCCCGCGCAGGAGAGCGGAACGCGCCGGGCCCGTGCGCTCCCGTACCAGCCGAACGCCAACCTCGACCGTCTGGAGTTCGGTTCAGCCGGAAAGATCCTTGCCTGGTTCGGTATGTCCAACCAGGGTGCTCCGGCGAAGAGCGCCGCGCACTTCTCGATCCACCCCAACGCCTACCGGGCCACGGACCCCTGGCAGTACACCGTGGCGGCGGGTGCGACAGCGACGGACTCGTTCAACATCGGCGCGGGGTACGGATCGGGGCGGTACGACTTCACCCTGATGGGCCCCAACCGGTTCCAGCGCCGCTTCGCCGGGGACGCGTCGAAGGCGGGGAAGGATGTGGAGGTGGCCGCCAGGTACGCCGTGGCTGCGGACACCGGCAAACAGGCGATCTGGTTCACGTTCGCCAACGCGTCGCAGGCTGCCGTCAAGTTCACCGTCACGTCCACCAACTACCGCACGGACGGGCCGTGGACGTACACGGTGCCGGCGGGCGCGTCGGCGGAGGACCACTTCAACGCGGTGACCGTCGCGAACGGCTGGTACGACTTCACTGTCACCGCCGACTGCGACACCACCTGGTCCCGCCGGTACACCGGACATATCGAGACGGGCACGCCGAGCGTCACCGGCTGACCCTGGAGCGCACGTACAGCTGCACTCCTACCCCGCGGCTGTACGTGCGTTCCTGCCCCGCCGGTGACGCTCGGCGTGCGGAGGTCAGGCCACCGGTCGGTTCCGCAGAGCGAAGTCGAGGGTGTCCAGCGTCCAGGCCCAGGAAGCGTCAGCCTCGCGCGCCGTGTGGCGGAAGCCGCCCACTCTCTCCAGGCTCACGTACCCGTGAAAGGTGCCGTGCAGAAAGCGGATCGCGTCGGTCTGGTCGGGCTCCGGCAGGTTGTAGTCGCGCAGGAGCGCCCGCGTCATCTGTGACTGACGGGGTGCGGCGCTCTTGAGGGCCGTCTCCGTGTCGAGTTCGAACTGGGCGGCTGCGTAGCGGCCGGGGTGCGCTTTGGCGTAGTCACGGTAGGCGTTGGCGAACGCGACCAGTGCGTCCTTGCCGGCGCGCCCGGCCAGGGCCGCGCCCGCCGCGTCGGCCAGCTCCTCGAGGGCCAGCAGGGTCACCCTCACCTTCAGCTCGCGCCCGTTGCGGATGTGCGCGTACAGGCTCGGATCCTTGACACCGAGCCTGCGTGCCACGGCCGAGACCGTCAGGTTGTCGAACCCGATCTCGTCCGCGAGCTCCGCCGCAGTGCGGGTGAGGCTTTCGGGGGTGATGCCCATGCGTGCCATGCGTCCTCCGCGGGCTAATGAAATAAAGAGTTTGCCTAATCATATTAGGCCAGCTAGCGTCGTTCTACGTGAGACACCTCAGTGAGACTGACATCCGCACATCGTTCGTCAACTGTTCCAAGGGCGAGGCCAAGCGTCTCAGTGTCCCGCGGGACCTGGAGGAGCAGCCCTGGGGCGACCTCGATTTCCTCGGCTGGCGCGATCCCGGAGCGCCCGACCGCGCCTACCTCGTCGCCGAGGGGGACGGCGGCCTCCTGGGCCTCGTCCTGCGTGCGCCGGCGGCGGCCAGGCGCGGCTTCACCGCCCGCAGCATGTGCACGCTGTGCCTGACGACCCACACCAGCGGCGGTGTGGCGCTGATGACGGCGCGGCGCCCCGGTGAAGCCGGCCGCCAGGGGAACACGCTCGGTCAGTACCTCTGTACTGATCTGGCCTGCTCCCTCTACATCCGTGGCAAGAAGCAGGCGGGTACCGGCTGGGGATACGAGGAGACCCTTTCCGTGGACGAGAAGATCGCCCGCACCCGGGGCAACGTACTGGCTTTCATCGACAGGGTGATCGCCTGACCGGGCCGGGAGCCCCTGGCTTCCCGCCTCGGTAGGTCCCGTCCGCCCCGGTGGTCCCGCTCTCCCGTCCGTCGCCGTGTGCGGGACGTACGCCGCGCCGACCATATGTTTCGCTGAGGTTACGCCACCTGCGGCTCGGGCTCCGGCGCTCTGGCCAGGGGGTGGGCGGGATGGGAGAACCGTTCCGCCGCCCATGCCCCGAGCAGGGAAATCCCGTATGCCGGAAGCCTTGTTCCGCTTGTTGGCGTGGTTCTAGTGTCGGGCCACCCGGCGCGGCCGATCTCGCGGACCGGTGGTTTCCGGCTCCGTCATGTGCGCGGCACACTCCGCTGCTCCATGTGCGGATGCCTCAGTACGGACGGGCAGTTGGGAACAGGAAGCAGGCGAGCGGGTTGGCGAACGACAGGTACCGGGATCCCTCCAACGGCGGCGGGCGGGGCCCTGACGAGGGCGGCTCCGGTGGGCCGGCGCAGGACCGAGGGCCGGAACCGGCAGGAGAAGGCGGCCACGAGGGGGTCGGGCGGCGCGGTTTCCTCGCCGGGCTGACGGGCGCGGGCGGACTGCTCGGCGCGTCATTCGTCGCCGGTCCGAGCGCCGCTGCCGCCCCGGTCCCGGACGCTTCCGTCGCCGGAACGGGACACGGGGCCTTCACGGCGGCGCAAGGGGACGAGCCGCGGACCGCCGGTGCGCGTGCTCCGCAGCGGGGCCAGTTCTCGGGCAAGCGTCTGCTGCTCGTACCCGAACTGCTCCTCCTGGCCGACGGACCGGTCCGGGGCCAGGCCGTCCTCGTCGAGTCCGGGAAGTTCCGCGAGATCGGCCGGGCCGAGCGGCTCATCGCCTCCCACAGCGACCTGCGCCCCGTCCGGCTGGACGGACACGTGCTGATGCCGGGATTCGTCGACGCGCACCACCACCTCACCCAGAGCTTCGGGAAGGCCCAGTCGTTCGGGCAGCCTTCGGAGATCTTCAAGACGATCTGGGAACCGCTGGAGCACACGCTGGACGACGAAACCGCGTACCTCTCAGCGAAGCTGGCCGCGCTGGAGGCGCTGCGAGGCGGCTTCACCACGGTCGCCGACGCGGGCACCCGTGCCCCGGTCGATGTCGCGGCGCTGGCCAGGGCCACCGAGGAAGCCGGGATCCGCTGCGTGCTCTCCAAGATCGTCTCCGATGGGAAGGGCGGGCCCGAACACCTCGGGCGCTGGGGCGGCCACCCGCTGATCCACCCCTCCCTGGCCATCGCGGTGCCCGAGGACGCGACATCTCAGGTCATCAAGAAGACCGCGGATCTCTGCTCTGAAGCCGGCGCGGTGCTGCAGATCCACGTCAACGAACATCTCGCTTCGGTGGAACGCTCGTTGAAGAGCGTCGGGCGCCGCCCCGTCGACTATCTGCACCACATCGGCGCACTCGGGCCGCACGTTCTGGGCGCTCACGCCACTCTGGTCACCCCCGCCGAGACGCGTCTGCTCGCCGACTCCGGCGCGGCTGTCAGTTATAACCCGGTGGCCAGCGCCTGGAAGGGTAACGCCGTCGCGCCGGCCACGATGATGGCCGCGATGGGTGTGCGGTTCGGCACGGGCACCGACGGCACCCGCGGTGACGGGTTCCGGCTGGTCGACGCGGCGGAGTCCGCTCAGCGCCTGACGTCCGGCCTGGCGACGGGAGACTCCTCGTGCGGAGCCGGACGGCTGTGGCTCGACCATGCCACGAAGCTGAGCGCCGACGCTGTCGGACTGGGACGGGTGACCGGCGAGATCGCGGTCGGAAAGGCGGCCGACTTCCTTGTGGTGGATGTCAACGTGCCGGAGCTCACCCCCTCCTACGACCTCCGGTGGGAACTCGTGCGCCTCTCGAACCGTGATCAGATCACCGCCGTGGTCGTAGGAGGCCGGCTGCGCCTGTGGCACGGCTGGCCGCCGGACTGGGACGGCCCCGCGCTGGTGGCGCGGGCGGCCGAGGTGGGCCCCCGGGTGGTGCGCCGGGCCAAGCTGCAGCGAGTCGAACCTACGTAGCACCCGGCGCCGGGGCTCCCCGGGCGGGCCGGAGAGTTGTGCGGGTGTTCAGCGGGCGTGCTTTTGGGGCGCCTGGCCGTGGTGTGCTCCGGGGGTGTGTCCGAAGGTCCGGTGGAAGACGTCGATGAACGCACTGGCGGACGACCAGCCGCACCGGTGCGCCGTGGTGGTGACGGGGGTGTTGTCGGCGAGGAGGACGAGCGCGTGGTGGAGGCGTAGCTGGGTGCGCCACTGGGGGAAGGTCATGTTGAGGTCGGTCCGGAAGAGCCGGGACAGGGTGCGGCTGCTGGCGCCGACGTCCTGGCCCAGCCGGGTGAGCGTGCGGTTGTCACCCGGGTCGGCCTTCAACAGGTCGCAGAGGTCCCTGAGTTGAGGGGCGGTGGGAGCGGGCAGGTGGAGGGGCTGGTGAGGCGAGACGCGCAGCTGATCCAGGAGTACGGCGCGCAGCCGGGTGCGCTGGGGGCTGTCGTCGAGTGGGGACTCGGTATAAGCGAGGATGAGTTCACGCAGAAGGGGACCGACGGCAAGCACGGTCGGCTTCTCGATACCGATGGGGTCGTCGCTCGTGTCCAGGCCGACCAGGTGCATGTCCAGATCCCCGTGGGCCTGGTGGGAGTGGACCGTTCCGGCGGGAATCCAGATGGCGCGGGTGGCCGGCGCCACCCAGATACCCGCACTGGCTGTCACGCTCAGCACGCCTCGTCCCGCGTAGACGATCTGGTGGTCGTCGTGCCGGTGCGCGTCGATTTCCGCTCCGGTCGCCAGTCTCTGGGTCCGGGTCGGTGCGACGGGCTGATGGCGGATTTCCGGCATGACCGCTCAGTCTAGGGGAAGTGAGCCAGGCGCGTGGTGGGACCGTGGGGCCCACGGCCCCGGATGGGCGTGGGCTACTGGTCGCCGCTGAGCCGCTCCATGACCTGAAGCAGCACCGAGTGGTCGAGATCGCCCCATCCCTGTGCACGGGCCGAGGCGATGAGCTGGGCCGCCACGGTGCCGGCCGGCAGAACGGCTCCGACCGTACGGGCGGCTTCGGTGACGATCCCCATGTCCTTGTGGTGCAGGTCGGTCTTGAAGCCGGGCCGGAAGTCGTGGAGAAGGAAGTTTTCCGTCTTGCGGTCGAGCACCGCGGATCCGGCGAGGCCCGCGGACAGCACCTGGAGGGCTGCCTTGAGGTCGACGCCCGACTTGTCGAGGAAGTTCACGGCTTCGGCGCAGGCTTGGAGGTTGAGGGCCACGATGAGCTGGTTGGCGGCCTTTACCGTCTGCCCCGCGCCGTGCGGGCCGCAGTGCACGACGGTTGCCGCCATGGCCTGGAGCACCGGCACGACGCTTTCGAAGACTTCCGCGTCGCCACCGACCATGATCGAGAGGACGCCTTCGACGGCTCCCGCCTCGCCGCCGGAGACGGGCGCGTCCAGCACCCGGATGCCCTTGTCGGCGGCGCGCTTCGCGAGGTCGATCGAGGTCTGGGGTGTGATGGAGGAGTGGTCGATCAGGGTCGCGCCGCGCCGTGCGTTCTCCAGAATCCCATCCGGGCCATAGGCGACGGCCTCGACCTGTGGTGATGCCGGGACCATGGTGATCACGACGTCGGCGTCCCGTACGGCGTCCGCGATACTGGAGGCGGCGCTGCCGCCGGCCGCGACCAGGGCTTCGGTACGGTGCGGGCTCCGGTTCCAGCCCGTCACCGCGTGTCCGGCCCGCACGAGGTTGACCGCCATCGGGCTTCCCATGATCCCGAGACCGATGAATCCGACCTTCGCCACAGCACTCACACTTTCATTATGCGGAAAGTTCTATCCGTACAACGGAATCACGTGGTAACTGAGTGGTCAAGTGGAACGCCGGCGGCCTCGGCCGGCCGGCCATCCACACCGTGGGCGTGGCGCCGGGTCAGTGACCTGCGGTGAGTTCGCCGGTGAGGTTCCCGTGCATCCTGGCGCTCTCCTCGTTGAGGCCGACCACGGTGACGGTCTTGCCGCGGGCGGCGTATTTGGTGGTGATGGTGTCGAGGGCGGCGACGGAGGACGCGTCCCAGACATGGGCGTCGGTGAGGTCGATGACGACGGCGCTGGGATCTCCCGCGTAGTCGAACCGGCCGGCCAGATCGTTGGAGGAAGCAAAGAAGAGCTCCCCGGTGACGGCGTACACGACGCTGTTGCCGTCGGGGTCGGCGACGGCGGTGACCCGGGTGAGGCGAGCGACCCGGCGGGCGAAGACGACCGTCGCGGTGAGGGTGCCGACGACGACGCCGATGGACAGGTTGCCGGTGGCGACCACGACGGCGACGGTGATGACCATGACGCTGGTCTCGCCGACGGGCATTCGCTTGAGGGTGGCGGGCTTCACCGAATGCCAGTCGAAGGTGCCGACCGAGACCAGGACCATGACCGCGACCAGGGCGGCCATCGGGATGTCGGAGACGACCGGGCCGAGGGCGATGCAGAGGATCAGCAGGAAGAACCCGGCAAGGAACGTCGACAGGCGGGTCCGGGCGCCGTTCTTGACGTTGATCATGGTCTGGCCGATCATCGCGCAGCCGCCCATGCCTCCGAAGAACCCGGTGACGATGTTGGCGATGCCCTGGCCGATCGACTCGCGGGTCTTGTTGGAATGGGTGTCGGTGATCTCGTCCACCAGCTTGGCGGTCATCAGCGTCTCCATCAGTCCCACCAGCGCCATCGCCAGCGCGTAGGGCGCGATGACGGTCAGGGTGTGCACAGTGAACGGCACATCCGGCAGCCCCGGCACGGGCAGGGACGAGGGGAGGCGGCCCTTGTCGCCCACAGTGGGCACAGCGAGGCCGGCCGCGACGGTGATGACCGTGAGGATCACGATGGATACCAGCGGCGCGGGGACCGCCCTGGTGAGGCGGGGGAAGAGCACCATCAGTGCCAGACCGGCCACGACCAGCGGGTAGACCGGCCAGGGGACGTTGTGCAGATTGGGAATCTGTGCGGTGAACAGCAGGATGCCCAGTGCGTTGACGAAACCGACCATCACCGAGCGCGGTACGAACCGCATCAGCGCGGCCACACCGAGAGAGCCGAGAACGATCTGGAAGATCCCGGCCAGGATGACGGTCGCGATCAGGTAGCCCAGGCCGTGTTCGCGCGCGACGGGCGCGACGACCAGGGCGACAGCACCGGTGGACGCGGAAATCATCGCCGGGCGCCCGCCGACGAAGGCAATGACCATGGCCATGGTGCATGCGGCGAACAGGCCGACCTTTGGATCGACACCGGCGATCACGGAGAACGAAATAGCCTCGGGGATCAGAGCGAGCCCCACGACCAGGCCGGCCAGTACCTCGGTGCGGAACACCTTCGGGGACAGCCATGCGGGACGGCGCGCTCCGCGCAGCAGTGCGGCCGGGGACAGCGGAGATGACAAGGTGGTCTGCCTGTCGGGTCGGCGCGCCCCCGCCGGTGAGGCGGTGGCGCTGGGGTCGATGCGGCCGGGCCGGATGGTGCGTGCGCGCACCGGCGCAGGTGATCCGTTGGCAAGCGACTGCGAGTAGCTTCAGCCGAGCCGGCGGCCCGTGACACGCGCGCGTCTCCCGGACGACTCCGGTGTTCTGCCCGGGGCCGGCACCGGCCCCAGAAGTCGATGCCGGGCAGTGCGGACAGTCCGCGCACCGCCGGGGGGAGCGGCGCATGCAGGCGACCGGCATTGCGCGTTCAACTCTACCCTGACGTTAGGGTAGAGATTGCCGGAGGCGCTGGGATGCGCCCCGCATCACACCACGAGGAGAGCTGTGGCAGCCATGGCGCACATGCAGATCGGCGAGGTCGCCGCACGCACCGAGCTGTCGCTGCGCACGATCCGCCACTACGAGGAGACGGGCCTCGTCGTCCCGTCGGCCCGCTCACAGGGCGGTTTCCGCCTTTACACCGAGACCGATGTGGCCCGCCTCACGGTCATCCGCCGGATGAAGCCGCTCGGTTTCACCCTGGACGAGATGCGCGACCTGCTGCAGGCCACCGACCGGCTCGATTCCGCAGTCGAGCTGTCACGTCCGGAGCGCGAAGCGCTGGTGGCCACAGTGCGCGGGTTCCACGCACTCGCCCGGGAGCGGGTGGCGGACCTGCGTACCCAGCTCGCCCGTGCCGAGGACTTCGCAGCAACCCTTGCCGACTGCCTGGCCGTTGCCGACGAGGCCGGTCCGGAGCGGGACGACGGGGTGGAGGCCCGCTGATGAACCGGCCCGGCACGGGGGCGCACATACGTACGGACAGAGCCCCGGGGCGTGTGAACCGCCGCCGCGCGCGGGGTGGTTCCTCTGTGTCTGTGCCAGCGCGCTACTGCGCGTAGAGGAAACGCGCCGTCCGCCATCCGTTTCGTCCTGGCTCACGCTCAAGGTCAGCCGCCTGACGGGCATCACACCCCGCCGGCGCTGCTCAGGCAATGGTGAAGTCCGACGGGGTGTCAGCGGAGGGTCGAAGTGAGACGGGCATAGGCGACGACATCGCCGGAGTGACCCTCCGCCCTGCCGTAGCCGGCGCAGCCGATCACCCGGAGCTCTGGGATTCGGGCGTTCCCGTAGACCCTCTTGGCAGGGAAGCGGTCCCCCGGGTAGACGGCGACGGCGTAGACGGTGAATGTCGCCCGGGTGCGGTCCTTGCGCGTGACGTCGATGGTGTTTCCCTTCCGCAGGGCTCCCAGGTCGTGGAACACGGCGGGGCCCAGCCGCGTGGCGACACGGCCGAGGACCACGGAACTGCCGCTCTCGCCCGGTGTCACAGACCCGTCGAGCCAGCCCGCACCGTTTCCCTCAACGCCGAGCAGCGCGGCCGGCGACCCGCCGCCCCCGCGGTGCACGGCTGTCACTGAGGCATCGACGTCGATCGAGGCGATGCTGACCCGGCTGGGCGCCGACGGCTGCAACGCGGGCACCGCTGCCGTGCGCGGTCCGGCATCCGGCCGGGGAAGCGCGGCATCCTGCGGCCGCGGCTGCGGAGGCCGGCTGCTTGCCCGCGGAGCGTCGTACGTGGTGCCGACACCCGCGAATGCGGAGATCACCAGCGCGGCGACGACAGCCCTGCCAGATCTGGTCACCTGATGACTCCTTGTCGCGTCCTGCCTCGTGGAACCGCGTCGCTGGCCCCATGACAAGCACGTGGCCAGTAGGGCGGCGCGCCCCAGGAACAGGTCGCGTTCCGTCGAACGGGCCATCCGGCGACATGAACGCACTGGTCACGTGTATCGAGCCTGCCGAAAAAGCAGGAAACCCAAGTGCGCCGGGAGAGTGAATGCCCGGCCACTGCCCGGCAGGAAGCCAACTCAACCGCGGAGGACCGCGCCGACCGGGCGGACCCGAGTGGTGCCTGTACATCCGGCCCGTTCAGGCAGTGGGGGAGTGGCAGCAGCCATACGGAACAGAGGTGACAACGGCAGATGGGCGAATGTTCACCAGGCAGATCGGTATCGCGTACACCTAATGTGACGGGATGAGCTCAGGTGGTGACGGAGACCGGCTGGCGGCGTGGACACGGTTCCGACGGCGGGTCCCGCACCGCTTCGCCGTCTTCTTCAGCGCCGTGGCGGCCTACTGCGCCCTGACGGCTCTGATCAGTCCATTGCGCCATGGACTCGGCACCGTGACCTACTGGTTGAACGCCTTCACCATCCCGGTTGCGTCCAACCTCGCGTACGCAGCCTTCCTCTTCCTGCTGGGCGCGGCGACGGCGGCGCGCAAGCGGGTCGCTCTGTGGTTCGTCGTGGTCTACCTGGTGTTGGTGACTCTCGCCGACGTGCTGGTCCTGCTGACCGACTGGGACTGGGAGTATCTCGTCTCCCTCATCCTGTGCGCGTCGGGCCTGGGGCTCCTGCTGATGTCCCGCCGTGAGTTCTACGCGGTCACGCGGCGCGGCGCGGTACGGCGCGCCGCGGCGGTACTGGTCGCCGGGCTCGCGCTGGCGTCACTCGTCGGCTGGGGCCTGGTGGCGCTCTTCCCCGGGGACACGCACGACGGGGGCGCGAGCCGGCTCCTGTGGGCCGTCAACCGTGTCTGCGGTGGGCTGGTCGGGGGCGAGCACTTCAGCAGGCACCCGCACTGGATCGCGACCCTCCTCGGTCTGTTCGGCGCGCTGGCGCTGCTGAACGCGGCGGCCGCTCTCTTCCGCTCGCAGCGGATGGAGGCATCGCTGCACGGAGATGAGGAGGCACGCATCCGCGCACTGCTCACGCGCTACGGCAGTGAGGACTCCCTCGGCTACTTCGCCACCCGGCGGGACAAGGCGGTCGTCTTTTCCGCCAGTGGCAAGGCTGCCATCACCTACCGCGTCGAAGCCGGGGTCTGTCTGGCGAGCGGTGACCCGATCGGGGACCGTGAAGCCTGGACGCAGGCGATCGACGCCTGGCTGAAGGTGGCCACCCGCTACGGCTGGCAGCCCGCGGTCATGGGAGCCAGCGAGGCAGGGGCCAGTGCCTTCTCCCGCTCCGGTCTCAGCGCACTGCAGCTCGGCGACGAAGCGATCCTGAAGGTGGCGGGCTTCGACCTCAACGGCAGGGACATGCGGGTGACCCGCCAGGCAGCCAACCGTGTGGAGCGCGGCGGTGCCACCTTCCGGCTGCGCCGCCACTCCTCGGTGTCCCCGGACGAGATGACGCAGGTCGTTCAGCGGGCGGACGCCTGGCGCGGCACCGAGAACGAACGCGGGTTCTCGATGGCACTGGATCGTCTGGGTGACCCGGCGGACGGCGACTGTCTCCTGGCCGAGGCCTTTGACGGCAAGGGCGAACTGATGGCCCTGCTGTCGTTCGTGCCCTGGGGCAAGGACGGCATCTCACTCGACGTGATGCGCCGCGACCGTACCGCCCCCAACGGTGTCATGGAGTTCATGGTCGCCCAGCTGTGCGCCCAGGCGCCCACCATCGGAGTCCGCCGGGTATCACTCAACTTCGCTGTCTTCCGCGCCGCCTTCGAGGAGGGCGCCAGAATCGGCGCGGGCCCGGTGCTGAAGTTCTGGCGCAAGTTGTTGCTGCTCTTCTCCAGGTGGTGGCAGCTGGAGGCGCTCTACCGCGCGAACGTGAAATACGCCCCCGAGTGGTATCCGCGGCTCCTGTGCTACGGGGACGCCGCGGCGCTTGCACGGATCGCCCTTGCGTCCGGCATCGCGGAGGGCTTCGTGGCTCTTCCGAGTCTGAGCAAGTGGACCGGCCGAGGGCACAGCCGACGCTCCCCGACCCCGGCCGACACCGCTGGACTGCCCTCGCTCACCGAACTCGGCCTGGACGGAGCGGCGCCGAGCGCTGCAGAGCTGCACGAGCGGGAACTCGATGCACTGCCCGAGCAAGTACGTCTGCGTCACCGCACATTGGAGAGGCTCCAGGCGGCCGGCGTCGACCCGTACCCGGTGGGAGTACGCCGCACCCACACCTTGAGCGAGGTCGTCGCGGAACACCCGGCCCCGGCCGCCGGCACCCGCACGGGTGACACGGTGCGGCTGGCCGGGCGGGTCCTGCTCGTCCGCGACCACGGCGGGATCGTGTTCGCGACACTCCGCGACTGGTCGGGAGACCTGCAGGTGGCACTCACCAGGGACGACAGCGGATCAGAGGTGCTGCGGACCTTCGGCGCCGATGTGGACCTCGGTGACCTCATCGAGGTGGAGGGGGAGGTCGGAGCGAGCGACAGCGGACGGCCGACCGTGTTCGTGACCCACTGGCGACTGACCGGAAAATGCTTGCACCCGCTGCCCGACAAGCGGCACGGCCTGTCCGATCCGGAGGCCAAGGTCCGTCAGCGATACGTGGACCTGGTCGTGTCGAAGAGCGCCCGGGAGACCGTACGCGCGCGCAGCACAGCTGTGCAGGCGCTGCGTCAGGGGCTGCTCGACCAGGGGTATATCGAGGTCGAGACGCCGATGCTCCAACAGATCCACGGCGGTGCGAACGCCCGCCCCTTCCGCACTCACATCAACGCCTACGACCTCGATCTCTATCTGCGGATCGCCCCCGAGCTGTATCTCAAGCGGCTGTGTGTCGGCGGTGTGGAGAAGGTGTTCGAGATGGGGCGGACCTTCCGCAACGAGGGAGTCTCCTACAAACACAACCCCGAATTCACGATGCTGGAGGCATACCAGGCGTTCGCCGACTACAACGTGATGCTCGACCTCGCCCGGGAACTGATCCAGGGTGCGGCAACCGCGGCGTTCGGCAGTGCCACAGCGCGAAAAGCCGACGAGAACGGCAGACTCGTCGAGCACGACATCTCAGGTGTGTGGCCCGTCAAGACCGTCTACGGGGCGATCTCCGAGGCCCTGGGGGAAGAGGTGGACGCCGGTACGGACCCGGAGAAACTGCGCCGGCTGTGCGGCACTGCCGGCGTACCGGTGCGGCCGGAGCACAGCCGCGGCGACCTCGTACTGGAAATGTACGAGCGACTGGTGGAGGAGAGGACCAAGCTCCCCACGTTCTACAAGGACTTCCCGACGGATGTCTCCCCACTGACCCGCCAGCACCGCCTGGACCCGCGCCTCGCCGAACGCTGGGACCTGGTCGCCTTCGGCACGGAACTGGGCACCGCCTATTCGGAGTTGACCGACCCGGTCGAGCAGCGCCGACGGCTCACCGAGCAGTCGCTGCTGGCGGCGGGCGGCGACCCCGAAGCGATGGAACTGGACGAGGACTTCCTCCAGGCACTCGGATACGCCATGCCGCCGACCGGCGGACTGGGCATCGGTGTGGACAGGCTGGTCATGTTCCTCACCGGTCTGTCGATCCGCGAGACGCTGGCGTTCCCACTGGTACGGCGCACCTGACAGAGCGAGGAATGGAGCAACTGACATGACACAGCCGGTGTGGGACAGCAAAATGCCCCCGGAGGCCGACGAGTGGCTTCCGGCACTCGACATTCCCGAACCGCAGGCACAGCGCCGTCTCACGGTTCTGGTGCGCTGGCTCCTGCTGCTCCCCCAGTTCATTGTGCTGTTCGTACTGGGCATCGTGGCTTTCCTCGCGACGGTGGCGGGCTGGTTCGCTGCCCTGTTCATCGCCAGGCTGCCCGGCGCCGTCGCCCGATACCTGAGTGGATTCCTCGCCTACGAGACCCGAGTGCACGCGAGCGCGCTGCTCCTCGTCGACACATACCCTCCCTTCGCGCTCACGCCTGCGCGCGCCTATCCGGTCCGGATCGAGGTGCGGCCCGGTCGGCTGAACCGGCTCGCCGTGCTCTTCCGGATCATCCTGATGATCCCGGCAGCCATCGTGCAGGGCCTCTTCGTCTCGGGCTGGTACGCCGTGTCTTTCGTGAGCTGGATCGTCGTACTCATTCTGGGTCGCATGCCCCGGCCGCTGTTCGAGGCCACCGCAGCCCTGCTCCGGTTCACCATGCGCTACAACGCGTATACCAGCATGCTGACATCGGCCTACCCCAAGCGTCTGTACGGAGAACGGGACACCCCCGGCACACCGGACCAGGCTCCACCCATGTCGGCCACCAGACCCCTTCGGCTGAGCACCACAGGCACGGTGCTGGTCACGGTGTTCCTGGTGATCGGACTGATCGTCAACATCTTCGGCGGCACCGCGACGCCGTCGGACAGGACGGACGAGGTGTCGTTCTCGTCGGCGCACTGGGCGACCGGGTTGTGACGAGGGGGAGCGTCGTCCGGCAGAGGCCCCGCTGTGCCCGGACACCGGGAGCGCCTGTCGCTGCCACGCACTGCGTCCCGTCGGCTCGACGGCCGGGGGAGCCGTTTGCTGAGCCATCTCCCGGGCACACGGCCGACATGTCTTTCCTCACCAACCTCAAGCGCAAGAGGGCCGAGCAGATCGAGCAGCGGCGTACGGCGGCCACATTGGAAGCGGCGGCCCGGGGGGAGTCTCCTGAGCAGGCTCGGCGCGCCGGGGAGCGCGCCGCCCGCCGCGGCAACACCAACGCCGCGATCACCGGCGCGATCAACAGCTGAACCCCGGCAGGCGGCGGCCCGCTGGCGGGATCGTGCAGGCCCGACAACACGTCGGCATGTGGTCGCGGATTCGGACGCGGGCCGGACGTCGCTTCGCGCACCGTCACCCGGCTGGTGGCGCCGGCGCCCGTGCGCCGATCCGCCGGGCGGGCGCCCCGCTCCGACGTGCCGCGCGCGTCGGACCGGGAGGCCGCCGGTTCCCGCTTACGCTTTCGCCGCCGCTTTCCGCACCAGACAGCACGCACAGCAGCACTGACCAGATGGGAACTTCCTGTGCCGAACCAGTTCGCCCTCGACCTCTCCAAGATCCGAGAGGACGCCCGGAAGCACCTCAACAAGGGCCCGGTCACCTCGGCCAACACGTCCGACCTGCGACGCCTCATCGACGTACTCAACGAGGTCGTAGCCACTGAGATGGTCTGCTATCTGCGGTACACGCAGAATGCGATCGTCGCACAGGGCATCAACCGTGAACAGGTGGCCGCACTGTTCCGGGAGCACGCCGACGAGGAACTGGACCACTTCAAGCGGGTCTCGGACCGGATCAACCAGCTGGGCGGGACCCCGGACCTGGACCCGGCGACCCTGGTCGCCCGCTCGCACACCGAGTACGAGGCGCCCGCGGAGAACGACCTTCAGGAGATGATCCGGGAGAACTTCGTCGCGGAGCGCATCGCCGTCGAGACGTACACCGAGATCGTGCGCTGGATCGGCGACAGCGACCCGACCAGCCGCCGGCTCATGGAGGACCTCCTCAAGGAGGAGGAGGACCACGCCGACGAGCTGAGTGACCTGTACGAGCCGAAGTCCTGACCCTGGGGGGTGGCGGGGGAGCCCGAGGCAGTTGCTGTTGAGCTGGCTGGTCCGTTGGCCTGCTCGTGGAGGGGCGGGGGCCGGGACGCCGGTCGCGCATAGGGGTCTCGACCAAGGTGTTCACGCCGGAGCTGGTGGACGCGACCGTGGTGGTCCTGAGAATCCGGAGCGGCCGCAGTGAGGTCGCACCGGGGCGATGGGCGCACAGCCAGACCACCAAACAGCGCAAGCACCGGGGTGCCGGACAGCCCCGAGCCGCGAGCTCAACCGCCTTGATCTCCCTACAGCTGGTCCCCCCTGCTGGGTGGTTCCGGAGGATGCCTCCCGCCACCGTCCTTGATATCCGCTTCGCAGGTGCGTCGGTCATAGGACTGGTCATTGGGGATCAGCAGCACGCCGTCAACCTGCTCAGGGTGCTCGACGGCGAGCCATTCGTTGCCCGTGAGGGGATCGTCGGCCGGCCCGAACGCCTGGGACGAGGAAACCGTCTGACATCCCAATGTCACGCGTTCCTTGTCGACCGCGCAGGCGTCCACCGCGGGGTCGGAATATTCGTCGGCGCCGTCGAAGCGGAAGCGGAAATGGACCTGGTCACCTTCGGAGGGCACCTGCGGGTGGGGCTCAAGGCTCCAGCCAACGACCGCGGCGGTGACGCCGAGAGGCTGCCCATCCGTGTCCACGACCTGCACCCTGACACCGGCCCTACCGCGCTCCGCCGTCGTGTCGGTGCAGCCCCAGGAAGAGCAGCCGGACAGGGCGAGAATCACCAGAGCCGGCGGGGCAATGGCGAGTACCCGTGCGGGGAACACCGAGATGACCTCCGGTCGGGGTGGGGCGGGCAGTGTATCCCGGGGCCCGGTAGCCGCGGGTGCTGGGCGGCGAGCGCCTGCGGCGGCGAAGAGCCGAAGCGCAGAGGAGCCCTGTGAAGTGTCCTCGGCCGGGGGTGAGCCGGAGGCCGGACCGGAAGAGGGCGGTAGTCCCCTGGTGGAGTCCACAGCAACCCGGCAGCACGCCGGGCGCGTTCTCGGACCCTGTGCATACGTCAGTCCCGAAGAGGGCCGCAGAGGGCGTCGGTGACCGCTTGCCGGTCCACCGGGTGCCGGGCAATCCAGCTGTCGAGCAGGTGCCCGGCCTCCGCGAGGAGCAGTGTGCGGGTCGCGGGATTGGCGCGCAGAGTCCTCTCGATCAAGTCGGCCATACCCGCCGGGACTTCCTCGTCGTGACCGGGCAGGACCAGCAGGATTCGCCCCTTGAACACCGCCAGGACGTCGAGAGCAGGGCTGTCCTGCCAGATGTGTGGCGTTTCGAAAGCCAGACTCTTGAACGACGAGTCGCCGAAGGGGATGTCGCGGAGAGTCGCCGAGTAGATGCCCGGAGCGCACAGGACCAGGTGCGTAACGCGGTCACCGAACCGGCTGACCAGGTCGACTGCCGTCTGGCCGCTCATGCTGAACCCGACGAGGGTCAACGGGGTTTGCGGGGGCAGTCGGTCCTCGATCAGTGAGGCGACCTGGTCCCGGCCGGCGGTCTAGTGTCAGATCGGACCACCGTCCCGAGCTCTCACCGCTCCCGGTGAAGTCGAGGCCCAGCACCCGGTATCCGCGCGCGGCGAGAGCCTCGGCCAGGGGGAGACTCGGCTCCTTGCTGTCCGCGCTGCCTCCACCGTGCATCAGGACGGCGCACCCCTGCTCGCCCCGCTCCCCGCCCGGCGCCACCTCGAAGTAACTGAGCTGCTCTCCGTCCCAAGCGTGGGTTGACCTGCTGACTGCGGCCAGTGCTGTCATCGCGTCCTCCGAACCGAAATAAAACCAACTGCACGGAGTGACGCGCCCCGGCTCCGGCTGCCTGGCCGACACCTGAAACCCTGTCCAGGCGTGCTGCTCGTTGGGCTCACGGGCTCACGGGCTCACGGGCTCACGGGCGCGCGGAAGAAGGCTGAACGATTGGTTCCTGGCCGCGCCCGCGGTGTGTGGCCGCGCCCGGGTCAGGATGGCTGCGCGCACGCAGCGTCCTTGACCCGGTTGCGATAGGCGCGCTGTGATGCCTGCGAGCTGCAAGCGGTACTGCAGTAGAGCCCGGAGGAATTGCGGGTCTTGTCGAAGAAGCCCGAGTAGCAGTTGGTGTTCTTGCACATCTTCACGCGCATCCAGGCGCCACGTGAGTCCAGGTCGGCTGCGGCGGCAAGGAGCCCGCCGAAGGCACCGAGCACCCCGGTCTGCGAGGGCGCGAGCCGGCAGCCGTCTCCCGTGATCTTGAGGGTGAGCGGATAGCGCTCGGCGGTGCGCTGCAGATACTGCTCGGCTTCGGGGAGGATCTCCGCCCTGTTCACACAGCCGGAGTGCGTGAGGAAGATGGTGCAGAGCGCGTCCCTGAGCTCGTGCGCGGCCACGACATCGGCCTGGGTGACAGCCGCGCCGTCTTCCATGAGGCCCGCCTCGGCCAGCCATGCGGCGAGACAGGCGCTGTCACCCAGCAGCTCCACCGGCTCGCTGCCATGGGGCGTGGTGTTCACGAAACCGAGAAGCAGGTCCGAGCTGCCGCACAGGTGTGGTGGGCCCGCGTGGGGACCCTTCGATGTGTGCGTCACGTCGGCCGTGTGTTGCTGCATGCCTTTACCTCCTTGATGAGTCTACCTCACGCCTGAGGCCAACCGGAGTTGCTATTCCAAGACGTCTATAACGTTGGTCATCGATGAGTCGCCAAACGTTAGGAGTGTCAGTGCTACGGTTATCCCGCCGAGTGAGTCGATCAGCTTGGTGCCCTCTTCGTGTGCGGCTCGGCTGCTCGCCGCGCCTCCATGCAGGGTGCGCCGGCACACCAGAGACGGGGAATCATGACGCTCAATGCCTACTACACACTGGGCCGGTCGGGTCTGCGGGTCAGCCCTCTCGCACTCGGCACCATGACCTTCGGCCAGTCCGACTGGGGCGCCGATGCCTCCACCTCGGCGCAGATCTTCGACGCCTACCTCGATGCGGGCGGGAACTTCGTCGACACCGCCGACATCTACAGTGCGGGCGCCAGCGAGGAACTGGTCGGCAAGCTGATCGCTGAGCGCGGCATACGCGACCGCACCGTCCTGTCGACGAAGTTCACCCTCGGTGGACGCGAGGGCGACCCCAACGCGGGCGGCAACGGCCGCAAGGCGATGCTGCGTTCCCTGGAGGGCTCGCTGCGCCGGCTCGGGACCGACTACGTGGACCTGTACATCGTGCACGCCTGGGACGCCCTCACCCCGGCCGAAGAGGTCATGCGGGGGCTGGACGACCTGGTCTCGGCCGGGAAAGTGCGCTACGTCGCGTTCTCCGACGTTCCTGCTTGGTACGCGGCCCGTGCCCAGACACTGGCCGAGTGGCGCGGGTACGAGCCGCTGGTCGCCCTGCAGTTGGAGTACTCGCTCGCCGAACGTGGACTGGAATACGAGTTCCCCTCCCTGGCCCAGGAGTTGGGCATGGGGCTGATGACCTGGGGGCCGCTTGCCAAGGGCCTGCTGTCCGGGAAGTACTCCGCCGGCGCCTCCGCGACCGAGGATCTGCCGGAAGGGCGTATCAAGGTCGCGGCCGGCACCGCGTCTCTCGCGGACAACCGCAGCGAGCGCAACTGGCGCATCGTGTCCGAACTGGCCGAGGTGGCCCAGGAGATCGGCAGGAGCCCCGCCCAGGTCGCGCTGAACTGGGTGGCGAACCGCCCGGCCGTGGGCTCGGTGATCCTCGGCGCCAGCAAGCTGCACCAGATCCAGTCCAACCTGGGCGCGCTCGACTTCACTCTCCCCGATGACCTCCGCACTCGCCTGGACGAGGTCAGCGCGCCGCCGGCCGCCGTTCCCTACGCTTTCATGTCCTCCCTGCAGCGCCGTCTCAACGCCGAAGTCCAGGAAAAGCCCACCATGTACCGAGCCAGCGCACACTGAGGAACTGTCAACCGGCCGGCCGTGAGCCGTCCGCCGAATCGGACACCCGACCGGAGGCGGGGTGCCGCCCGGCCACGCCGGAGTGCTCCTTGGCCGCTCGCCGTACAGACAGGTCCAATGGCCTGCCACCCCCAGTCCCGGATCCGTCCCCGGCCGGACGGTCCTTGAAGTGATGAGCCCCCTGACCCCGCGGCTGGGCCGGCTGGGTGAATCGGCCGGGCACACCGTCCGACTGCGGCCCTCAGGGGTCTGGGCCCGTGCCCAGGGGGTACGGGGTCCTTTTGACGGGCCGTGTACTGCCGGTCCTCATCGCTGGTCAGAGGGAGGAACGCTATGGGTGTCTTCGGGTGGATGCGCGGCAGGACCGAGGAGAAGATGGAGGAGTCACGTGTGAAGGCGTACAACAAGGCGGTTGACCGCGGGGCCACTGAGGCAGAAGCGAATGCTGCCGGCGAGCGGGCGGCGAAGCGCCGCCGCCGTGTGCGGCGGGCCAACATGTCGTGAATATCCCTTCGGTTGCCCCCGGAGCCAGTGCGCGCGGGTGGCGAGCCGCGCCCCCGGTAGCGGTACCGGCCTGTGCGGCTGCGCTCGCCCGAGTTCGCAGCGGACGGCTATCCGTGACCGCTGCGAACTCGGGCGAGCGCAGCGGCGGTTGCTCCCACCGACCGTAGGATCGGGCCCGGCGTGGTTCGCGATGAGATGTGGGGCGCGTGCTCGGGGGCGTGGAGGGCGCGTCGCTGCTCAGCCGGAGACCGGTTGCGACGTGGCTTCGGTATGGGGTGTTTCTGCCGTGCCCATGGCGTCGAGACGCCGGGCACAGCAGAGGTGGACGGTGTCGCCGGTGGGCCAGCAGGTGCGAGGCAGGATGGCTTACGGTCGCGTTTGCGGAGATCGCCGGGCCTCTCTATCGACCGGGCGCACGAAGGGGCCGAGGAGTGGCTGTCCCTCAGCCGCTGACGTCGCGGAGACAGGCGAACGTCAGGTTCATCGTCGGAGCAGAGTCCACTGCTGCCACCACGGACGGCCTCGCCCGGCGGAACCGGTGCGGCCCGCGGCACGGGCCGGAACGCGGATCATCCCGGCGACGGGCCGCACGATCCCACCTGAGGTGCACACCTGTCGCTGAGCTCTGGCCCTGGCGGCGCTACTGGGCGCGGAGCCGATCGCATGTCCGGGCTGCCGCAACGGGGCGACCGCGTTCCCGCGCGAGACGGCACAGGTGCTCAAGGTCACGCTGAAGCGGTGACGTCCCTGCGGCAGGGCTGGGGGCGCAACCCGACCGGCAGCGGTCCGTAGTCACCACCCTCACCACGGACAGCGTGACGCCGCACGTTAGCCTTGCGGTCGTACCGGACACGGGGTGCCCCATCCAGGGGCTGAGATCACACCCGCCGAACCTGAACCAGTTAGCACTGGCGGAGGGATGTCGCTCATGTCATTGCCACCTGCTCCGAGCAGCACGTCGGCCACAGGTCCTCGATCCGTCTTCGGCGGCCGTATGCCCGCCGAGCCCGGCGATTTGCGTATCGAGGCACGCGGGATCGCGCCGGTGCCCGCGCAACATCGCTATGGCGGCCCCGGCCGGCTGTTCACCGTGTGGTTCGCACCGAATCTGACCATGACCGGGGTGTTCACCGGCACTGTCGGCATCGTGCTCGGTCTGGACTTGCCCACCGCGTTGGCGGCGGTGGTGCTGGGCACCGTCGTCGGCGCCGTCCCCACCGCGTACCTGGGAACCTGGGGCAGTCGCACCGGCGCGGGTCAGCTGCCGCTGGCCCGGCTCGCGTTCGGTCGGTCCGTCACGGTGCCTGGCCTGCTGCAGTGGCTCTCGTCGGTGGCCTGGGACGCACTCATCGGGCTGTTCGGCGGGGACGCGCTGGCCAGGCTCTGCGGCTGGCCGTTCTGGCTCGGTGTGCTGGTCATGATGCTGGGGCAGGGGTCTCTCGGCGTGCTGGGCTACGAAGCGATACACCGGCTGCAGAAGCTGATGACCTTCGTGCTCGCCGCCGCGTTCGTCGCCCTGGCCATCAGACTCCCGGACAGTGTCCACCCCGCGGCCCCCGGCGGCGCCCACGGCGCCGACCGCGCCGGCGCGTTCATGCTGACCAGCACGATCGCTCTCAGCCTCGCGCTGTCGTGGGCGCCGTACGCCAGCGACTTCAGCCGCTACCTGCCGCAGGACACCTCCCGGCCACGCATGTTCTGGTACACGCTCCTCGGCGTCACCATCTCCTTCGTGGCGGTTCAGTCGCTCGGGCTGTGGGGAGCCGCCGCCTTCACCGACCAGACCGCTCGGGGCGTCGACCGATTGCTGGGTGGCGGCGTACTCGGCGGGCTGGGACTGCTGGCCGTGGCGCTGGCTGCTCTGTGCAGCAACGCCATGAACGACTACAGCGGTTCGCTGGCTCTGCAGACCATCGGACTGCGCATCCCGCGTCCGTTCGCGGCCGCTCTCGCCGCCGCTCTGGGGTTCCCACTGGTGCTGTGGATGCACGCCGCTGACACCGCCGCACGCTTCCAGAACGTGCTGCTGTTCGTCGGCTACTGGATCCCTGGCTTCGTCGCTGTCGTCGCTGTCGACTGGTACGCGAGGGCTCGCGCCGGCGAACCGGTCGACCCGACGGCGGAGACGGGTCGCAGGCAGTCCGGCCGGTCCGCACTGGTGGCATTCTGCGCCGCGTTCGCCGCAGCGGTTCCGTTCATGAACACCGGCCTCTACACGGGGCCGGTGGCTGCGGCGCTGCACGGCGCCGACCTCGCCTACTACGCGGCCTTCCTCGCCGCGCTCGTCATCTACGCTCCCCTCAGGCTGCGTCGTCGCCCGGCAAGCCCGAGCTGAGCCGGAAGACCATGCGCTCGGCCGGCATGAGCGCGGGACCTGAGGGCCGCCCGTGGCCGACGGCGATCGGAACCGGGCATCCGTTGCCTGACGCCCGGTCAGTGCAGTGACTCGGGACGGCGGTGCCGCCGCCTGGCTGCTGGACTTGGCGTCATGTTCAACGCCGGTGACGGGCCGTGGATTTGGCGGCATCAGAACACGGCCGGGCTCCGCGCCGTGCCGCATGAGGCGCGGGTCGGGTGACAGCTGAAATGAGGACCGCCCCCCAAGAATCGCCGCCATAACGAGGAACCGTCATGACTCGTGGAACAGGTCTGCATACGCCGCGCCCCGTTGATGCCGGCCGGTGCGCTCTGCGTCGCATCGAGGCCGAATAGGCTGGTTCGGCACACGGGGGCCGACCGCAGGGAGCGCATGTGGAAGTGACGGAGCGGGAGCTGACCAGTCCGTGGGAAGGTGTTCTGTTCGCTCCCGAGACCGGCGCCGATGTCGGCGTACTGGTCCTGGCGGGATCAAGTGGACGTATCGAACGTGAGCGAGCACGCCTCCTCGCGGAGCAGGGCGTCGCTGCCCTGGCGATCCGCTGGTTCGGTGGTCCCGGACAGGCTCCCGGAATCTGCGAAATCCCCCTGGAGACCTTCATCCGCGCCGTCGATTTCCTCCGCTCGGGCGGGGCGCGCCGCATCGGCATCCTCGGTGTCTCCAAGGGGGCCGAGGCGGCGTTGCTCACCGCCGTGCGCGAACCGCGGGTGGACGTGGTGATAGCGCTGTCGCCGACCTCGCGGGTCTGGTGCAATGTCGGATCCGGCGGTGACGACGAGCGGCAGCCTTACCGGTCGTCCTGGACGTGGCGGGGACGGCCGCTGCCCTTTGTCCCCATGGATGACTCCTGGGCACCCATACCCCCGGCAAGCGGTCCGATCCCCATCCGGGGATGGTACGAACTCAGCGAGAAGACCTTCAGCCATCTGGTTCCTCCCGCTGAGATACCCGTGGAGAAGGCCCGCGCGGATCTGTTGCTCGTCGCGGGTGGCGACGACGCGATGTGGCCGTCCCTGCTCTTCGCGGAACAGCTGGCGCGACGCCGGCGTGCGGCCGGGACCACAGTGCGACTGATCGGCCGCCACGATGCCGGCCACCGACCACGTTTTCCGGGTGAGAGCCCGGCGCCGTCCTCCCCGCGCTTCCAGTACGGAGGCACACCGGAGGCCGACGCGCTCCTGGGCGCGGATGCCTGGCCACACGTTCTGGAGGTGCTCAGCAGCAGCGGCTGACGTACAGGCCTCTCACGAGTGGTGAACGCCGCGAGCACAGTCAGGCCCTGCGGTCGGTGAAGGCTGGCGTCAGCCCCTGGTGGCGGAGGTACGAGCGGTAATGGGCACTCCAGGAAGCCGGGCGGCGCGGCGTAGACCGGACGCGCGGCCGCGCCGTGATGCCGCTCGCCGGAGAGGCCACCCGATCCCACCGGCCTGACGGCCCGACCGGTTTCGTCGTCCGCCCCGACGGGTAACTCGGTTCGCGTTTCCCGCTCGTGGAGACCGCGGCAGCCTGTCCAGCTGCCTCATGGCTGTCACCGAGCCGAGGTGAACACTGGGGGAGAGGGGAGGATGCCGGGAGGGCGTGGTGGATACCCGCCCTGTGCGGCCTGGCCTGCGAGGCATGATATCGAACATGAGCAAGCCGGAGCTGAGGGAACTGCTGTCACAACTGTGGGAGAAGCACTTGCGCGCACCGTTCCCACCACACATGCGCGGTCAAGTGATCGAAGGGGAGGACATGGTGTTGCTGGACGCAGGCATCGCCGGCTGTGTGTCCTCGTCGCTGTCAGGATCACTCGAGGGAGAGCGACGCCAGATCCTCCTCAACTGCCTCGCGGATGTGGAGAATGTCCTGCCGTTGATCGATGACGGGGCCGGCGCCAAGTACTACGAACACCTGCGCCTGATGGCCATGGTCGCAGTCGAACTCGGGACCGTCGGCGCCCAGTAGCGGTGGGCAGTGCGGACGCTGGACCAGCCCACGGCTTGCTGTTCGGCGCGACTGTATGCGCGCGCGGTAGGGGGCTGGTCAGCACCGGTGACAGCGTTGGCGTCGTACGCGCGGCAGGGCCTGGCTCAGCATTCCGGCAACCACTCCCGCCAGTCCTGTGGTTGGACATGTGGCGTGAAAGGGGGCCAGCCACGCGAAGCACCGTCGGTCACGATTGCCCAGGACACGAGGAGGCCCCGCACCCGCACCGTCGGTACGGTGCGAGGCGGGGCCTCACGAGTCTCCCAGCGTCTCCGGGCGTCCCCGCGCCTATCCACGCGGACGATCAGCGCCGCCGTGCGTCGCGCGGCTGTTCTGCGGTCACGCCGCGTGCAGCGCCAGCGTGGGGGAGAGGCGGGAGGCGCGGACCGCCGGATAGAGACCGGCGACGGTCCCGATGACAAGGGTTGCTCCGAAGCCGCCCGCCACGGCCCACAGGGGGATGACCCAGGGAATGCCGCTGCTGAGCGCGTAGGCTCCCGTGGCCAGGGCGCCGAGGACGATGCCGGCTGCGCCGCCCAGTCCGGAGAGCAGGAGGGATTCGGTGACGAACTGGCCCCGTATCTGGCCGCGGGTCGCGCCGATGGAGCGGCGGAGCCCTATCTCGTAGCGCCGTTCGAGCACTGAGATGATCATGGTGTTCGCCACGCCGACTCCGCCGACGAGCAGAGCGACCGCGCCGAGTCCGAGGAGCAAGTTACTGAAAGCGCCCTCTGTGGCGGCTTTGGCCTGCAGGCCTGAGGAGGGGTCGCTGACGCTTACGTTGCGCGGCGTCTGCGGGTCGACCGCCCGTGGGATCAGCCCGTGCACTGTGTCGACCCGGCTGTCGGCGGAGCGTTCGTAGACCGATGTGGGCAGTCCGTCGAATCCGAGCCGCGCCCTGGCCACGTCCCACCCGACCAGTGCCGAGCGGGCGATCTCGGGGGCCAGCGGCAGCGCGTCGAGAATGCCCAGGACGGTGAAGTACTGATTGTCGATGTACACCTGCTGGCCGGCCGCGGTAATGCCCAGCCGTTGTGCGGCGACGTCGCCGAGTACGACCGATGGGTATTTCCCGGTGGCGCCGTTGAGCCAGCTCCCACTGCGTATCCGGGCCCGGAGCGTGACCAGCAGGTCCTCGTCGGAGCTCTGGACCGAAATGCCGCCCGTGATGGTGTCGGGGATCTTCTCCGACCGCCGGACCGTATGGGACAACTCGGCTGTGGAGCCCACGTGTTCAATACCATCGATACGGGCCACGCGCCCGGCCGCGTCCCTGGCGAGCGGGATCTTCTTCCCGGTCAGCAGATCAGTTCCGGGTGTGACGACGAGCATGTTGGTGCCGAGCTTGTCGAGCTGGTTGAGGAGCTGCTGTTTGCTGGAGGCGGAGATGCCGACCACGGAGATCATCGTGGCGATGCCGATGGCGATACCGAGGGCGGAGAGCACGACACGCATCGGGCGGCTGCGCATACCCGCCGAGCCGGTGTGCAGGATGTCCCTCGGAGTGAGCCTGGCAGGTTTGAGGGACGGGCCGCGGCGGCTCATCGGGTGTCCTGCGCCGTCTGAGCGCCCTTGGGCCGGGTCTCACGTTCTTGGTGGGTGTCGGCGACGACCAGTCCGTCGCGGAGGTTGACCTGGCGCGGCAGTATGGCGGCTATTTCGGTGTCATGGGTGATGACGGCGATGGTCGCGCCCTCCTGGTTGAGTTCGTGGATGAGCTGCATCACGGCCTCACCCGATGCGGAGTCCAGGGCCCCGGTCGGCTCGTCGGCGAGAAGGAGGTCGGGTTCGCCGACGACCGCGCGGGCGATGGCGACGCGCTGTTTCTGACCACCGGACAGCTCATGCGGTTTGTGCGTCAGGCGTTCGCCGAGACCGACACGCTCGAGCGCCCGGACCGCACGCCTGCGGCGCTCGGCACGCGGCAGCCCGGAGTAGAGCAGGCCCTCGGCCACGTTGTCCTGCGCACTGATGCCGGGCACGAGATGGAACGCCTGGAAGACGAAACCGATGTGCTGGGCCCGCAGCGCGGAGAGCCTGCGGTCGGACAGCGCGGCTGTGTCGTGGCCCGCGATGTGAACGGATCCGGCGGTGGGTAGGTCCAGGGTGCCGACAATGTGCAGCAGTGTCGATTTGCCCGACCCGGAAGGACCGACGATCGCGAGTAGCTCACCGCGCTCGACGGTCAGATCCACCCCGCCCAGTGCGGCGACTCCGCCGGGGTACTCCTTGGTGACGCCGGTCAGCTCCACCACGGGCCCGGACAGTTGGCCTGCGACGCTCATGTCCGGGGCACCCCGACCTTCGTACCGGCGCGCAGCCCCTCGCCGGAGACTTCGACGCGGCCCTGGGCGAACATGCCGAGCTTGACCTTGACCTCGCGCGCCTGACCGCCTTCCACCACTTGCACGCCGAACGACCCGTCCTCCAGGGCGAGCAGCGCTCCGACGGGAACACTCAGAACATCCCTGCGGGTCCTGCCGGTCAGTCTCACGGTGGCGGGAGACTTGTCGATGCCGCTGACCCTGGAAGGGTCGTCAAAGGTGACAGCGACACTGATCCTGGGGGTCTTGTCGTTCGGGTTGTCGCCCGTCTTCGCGGTCGTCCCGACTGATGAGACGGTGCCGGTCGTGACCGTCCCGTCGGGCAGTTCCACCTTCACCTTGCCGCCGCGTGTGACCAGTGCTGCTTCCGAGACCTTTACCTGGAGCTGCACCACACGTTCGGAACTGGTGATCGTCAGGAGCTGCTGCCCGGACACTGCCCGGTCGCCGACGGCCGCTCCCGTGCTCTGTACACGTACTGGCCCCGACGCGAACGCTATCTGCCCGGGTCCCGTCGCGCCGGTCACCTTCAGACCGTGCGCCTTCTGCCATCGACCGACAGCCTCGGCCGTTCCCTGCGTGAAGTCCTCGTCCTCAGCGATGCCGCCGCCGTACCCGAGTGCGATCAAATTCGCCTTCAGCTGCTTGACATCGGTGCCCGTTTCGCCCTTCTTCAGTGCCCGGTACATCGGTTCGGTTCCGTACATCAGACGTACGTCCTTGCCGTCGAGAGCGTAGAGACGGCCGTCACGCCTTGTCCTCGAGCCGCTGCCCGGCAGCCAGGTGAGGGTGCCCGGCGCGCCGGCGTTGACCTTCTTCCGCTGGGAGTAGCCCAGGGTGCCGTCCACGCTGGTGCTGCTGATCAGGTCGCCCTTGTCGACGGTGGCGGTGTCCGGCGGCAGAGCGCTCTGCCGATCGCCGGATTCCTGGTCGCCGTGCCCGGCCCACCCGGTGGCCGCGAAACCGCCCCCGGCCACTACCGCGAGGGCCGCGAGCGATCCGGCGATGACACGGGGCCTCATGCGGCGCACTCGTTGAGCGCCTTCATGAACTTCCCCGGGTCGGCGCCCTCGGGGACCTTGAAGCCACTGTTCGACCCGTTGGGTCCCGGCTTCGGGTCGGGCATGTCGAAGCCCTTGTCCCGCACACACTTGGCGATCTTCACCTGCTGGTCCTGGTTCTGCTGGGCGGTCCCACCGTCCCCGCCGCCACTCCCTCCGGAGGCCACACCGGAGCCGCAGCCCTCCAGCGCCTTCTGCCACTTGTCCGGTGAGACTCCTGCCGGAGCCGCGAGCGACTGCGCGTACGGGTTGCTGCCCGGCTTGAGGTCGGGGACGTCCATGCCCTTGCCCCGCAGACACGAGCGCAGCTTCTGTGCGTTGTCCATCGCCGCCGAATCGCCGCCCGAGCTGCTCGTTCCGCCGGAACTGTCCGACTTCTTCACCCCGCCGCCGTCGGAACCGGAGCAGCCGGCGGTGACCAGGGCCAGGCCGGCCATGCCGGTCGCCAGGGCCAGGGTGAACTTGTGGTTCCTCATCGTCTTCTCCCTGAGAGCTGAGAGGTGGTCTGTGACGTCAGCCTCAGCGGCGGACGAGGGAGAGGTTCACAGAACCCGCTGTTTCGTTTCCCTTACAGCTGCCACCGTGCGACTGCCACCGCCCACCGTGCCCCGCTGTAACAGCGGCGAAAGGCAGCCGTCGGGTACACAGGGAGGCATGCGTGTACTGGTGGTGGAAGATGAGGCGTTTCTGGCCGCGATGATCGCCGAGGGGCTGCGGCGCGAGGCGATCACGGCCGACGTCGCCCTGGACGGCCTCACCGGGTTGCACAAGCTGCAACTCGGTGACTACGACGTCCTCGTCCTCGACCGGGACCTGCCCGGTATGCACGGCGACGAGCTCTGCCGCCGGGTCGTCGCCGAGGGAGTGCTGACCCGGA
The DNA here is from genome assembly GCF_045161865.1 of Streptomyces sp. NBC_00859. Lineage (NCBI taxonomy): Bacteria > Bacillati > Actinomycetota > Actinomycetes > Kitasatosporales > Streptomycetaceae > Streptomyces > Streptomyces sp. NBC_00859. The sequence continues at coordinate 7,674,656 of NZ_CP108826.1, forward strand.
TCCTCATGCTCACGGCCTCCACCGCCGTCCCCGACCGGGTCGAGGGCCTCGGTATGGGCGCCGACGACTACCTGACCAAGCCCTTCTCGCACGACGAACTGCTCGCCCGCGTCCTCGCACTCGGCCGCCGGGCACAGCCCGCGCTGCCCCCGGTCATCGAACAGGCCGGCATCGTCCTGGACACCGCACGCCGCCAGGCCAGCCGGCACGGCCGTACGCTCGCCCTGACCCGCAAGGAGTTCGGCGTCCTGGAAACACTTCTGCGCGCCGACGGCGGAGTGGTCAGCGGTGAGGACCTCATCGAAAAGGTCTGGGACGAGCACACGGGGTACGACACGAACCCCGTACGGGTCGCACTCAGCCGGTTGCGCGCGAAGCTCGGTGAACCCCCGGCCGTGGAGACCGTGCCGGGCGCCGGATACCGGATCCCTCCGGACCGCCGCACCACAGGAGCCCCGGAAGCCGAGGAGCCGGGTGCTTCCGCCGTGCCGCAGAGGCCGGCCCGGCCGCGGGAGGGCGGCCAGTGATCCACCGGCTGATCCCCGCCACCGAGCGTGCCCGGCTCACCGCCCTGTACGGGGGACTGCTCGTCCTGGCCGGATGCATCCTGGTCGTCCTCATCTACCTGTTCGTCCAGGACGGCCTGGACAGCCGCATCGGGGATGCGTTCAGGGCCGCGCCGCCCGGCGGTCGGTCCGTGCCTTCGCCGACCGGCCCCGTGCCCGGAGACCTCATCTCCTCCGACCGTGCGGGCAAGTACGCCCGTACGCAGACCGTCGAGCTGATCACTTCTTCCACCCTCAGCCGCCTGCTCACCGTCTCCGGTATCGCCCTCGGCGTGTTCGCCGTCCTCTCGGTGTTCCTGGCCTGGTGGATGGCGGGCCGGGTGCTCCGCCCCGTCGGTGTCATCGCCGCCACGGCGCGCAAGCTCTCCGGCGACAATCTCCACCAGCGCATCGACCTGACAGGGCCGCCGGGCGAACTCAAGGACCTCGCCGACACCTTCGACCGGATGCTCGGCCGTCTGGAACACCTGGTCACCGCACAGCAGAGATTCGCCGCGAACGCCGCGCACGAGCTGCGCACCCCGCTCGCCATCCAGCGGGCAGCCGCAGAGATCGGGCTCGCCGACCCCGACCCCGAACGCGTGCAGTGGATCCGCGGCGAACTCATCCACGTCGCTGACAGGAGTGAGCACCTCATCGAGTCGCTTCTGCTGCTCGCCACCGCGCAGCAGGACCTGGAACGCCGTGATTCCGTACGTCTGGAAGAGGCCGCAGCGATCATCGCCGCTGACGTCGTCGACGAAGCCGAGCAACGGGAGATCACGGTGACCACCACGCTGGAGCCCACCACCGTCGCCGGCGACCCCGTACTGCTGAGCCTCCTGATCCGTAACCTCGTCGACAACGCCCTGCGCTACAACCACCGCGGCGGCACGGTCCGCATCGGCCTTCACGACCGCACCCTCACGATCTCCAACTCGGGCCCGCTCGTACCTGCCGACGACGCTCCACACCTCTTCGAGCCTTTCCGCCGCCTCAACGAACGCACCCACAGCGCGGGCGAAGGCGCCGGCCTCGGCCTGTCGATCGTCGCGTCCGTCGCCCACTCCCACGGGGCCGAAGCCGCAGCCGAGGCCAATCCCGACGGAGGTCTCACGGTGGCAGTGGATTTCGGCGGCACGGATCCCCTGCCGGGATGACGCGTGCCTCGCCCGCGCAGGGGCCCGCAGCCGTCCCCGGCCCACGCGACCCGGACGGGCATAGTGCAAGGACCCCTCACACCGGGGGCCGGGGCACGGGCGTGTGTTCCCCGGGCCCGGCGGCGCCGCCCAGTGGTGTGGTGAGGGCGTGGAGGTCCTCGACGTCGTCACAGGTGAGCCGGTCCAGACTGAGATGAGGGTGGAGGAACCAGACCGCGCTGACGTGGCTGATGACGGCCATACCGACCTGAGCCGCCAGTGAAGCCGCGGATCCACGGTCGCCTCGCTCGCTCAGCGGGCCCGCGAGTGCTACTCCGTTCCGCGGCGAGTCCTCAGGGCCCGTTCCCGGTTCGCGGCCCGCTGAAGGATCAAGCCGGTGACCAGTGCGAGCGGGGGCCAGTCCACGCGGCCTCGGCGGGCGACGGCGTAGGCGCGCAGTTCGACGTCCGGCGATGTGAGCGGGCAAAGCCGCACGCCGGGGAAGGTGACCGTGCCGACGGGCAGCAGTCCCACCCCGAGCCCGGCGGCGATCATGCCCTGCACCAGGTCGAGGTTGTCGGCCTGGTGTGTGACGCGCGGTGCGAAACCGGCCATCGAGGCAAGTGTGCGGATGACCGTCTCGTCCGCGGTGTTACGGGAATTGACGATCCAGTCATGCGTACGGAAGCGGGCGAAGACCTCCAGGGCCGTCGTCCCGGGAACGGCGTCGGCGCTCGCCGGTACACCCAGGCCCCACGCGGCCGTCCACAGTGCGGTGGCGAGCACCGTTGGGTCGCCGGCCGCCGGCGCCAGGTTGTAGTCGTACGTGAGCGCGAGATCGGTGTCGTCATCGGCCAGGAGCCCCAGGGCCTCGGACGGCTCGTGTTCACGGATCAGCACGTGGACCCGCGGATGACTCACTGCGAGGTGGGTGACGACGGGCAGCAGATACGAACGGACGGCAGTGGCGAATCCGGCGACACGCAAGGTGCCGCTGGGCTCCGCGCCCGGGGCCAGGTCGTGGTGCGCCACCTCCACCGCGGCGAGAATCGTAACGGCGTGTTCGGCAAGCCGACGGCCTGCCGGAGTGAGCCGGACCCGCCGGCCGTGCGGCTCGATCAGAGCGGTGCCCATCTCGGCGGCCAAGGAGGCGATCTGCTGCGAGACCGTCGACGTGGTGGTCCCCAGTACGTCGGCCACCGCGCGCATGGACCCCAGACGCGACAGTTCCACGAGCAACTGCAGTCTTCGTGTCTCCATGATTCGATTGTCCAGGATTCCCGGACGGAATGTTAATGATCGGCACGTGGACATGAACAATGAGTGGGCCCTCTACTGAGGCCATGAGCACGTTGGAACCCCGCGCGGGCCGCCCCCGCCCGCCCGCCTCCGTGACCGGGGCACTCATGGGTGTCGCTTCCATGTCCACCATCCAGCTCGGGCTGGCTCTCTCGGTGCCCATCATCGATCAGCTCGGCGCCGTGGGAACGGCAGGGCTGCGACTTGCCTGGGCCGGCGTGCTGGTGCTCGTCCTGGTTCGTCCCCGGCCCAGTGATTTCACCAGCAGGGACCTGCTGGCATGCAGCGGCCTGGGGGCGGTAAGTGCGGGAATGATGCTGTTCTTCATGCTGGCTGTGGCGCGCCTGCCGCTCGGTACCGCGAGCGCGCTGGAGTTCCTCGGACCGCTGGCGGTATCCCTGTACGGGCCGGGTGGTGGGCGCAAACGCTGGACGGCGGCTGCCGCCGCAGGCGTCGTGCTGCTGACCGAGCCGTGGCGCGGCGGCATCGACCTCGCGGGCCTGGGTTTCGCGCTGGCCGCCGCGGTCTGCTGGGCGGCGTACATCCTCATGACACAGCGTGTCGGTGACCGGGTCACCGGTCTGAACGGACTGGCCGTCTCCATGCCCGTGGCCGGGTTCCTCGGCATCCTCGTTGCCGCGCCCTCACAACTGGGCCACGCCACCTGGCCGATCCTCCTGGCCATGCTGGGGCTGGCGGCACTGAGCCCGGTGCTGCCGTTCACCCTCGAATTCCTGGCGCTGCGCCGGCTGACCGCCTCCGCCTTCGGGACTCTCATGAGCCTGGAGCCCGCCATCGCCCTGCTCGCGGGCCTGCTGGTGCTCGGCCAGACGCCCGGTCCTGTGCCGGCCACTGGCGTCGTCATCGTCGTCATGGCAGGGATGGGGGCGACCCGCACCGGTACCCGCTCGACGGAAGCGTTCAAGAGCCGTCACGAAGGGACGACTTGCCCTGAACCCTCGGCGTTCTGAACCGGTCTCCGGTACGCAGGACGCGGGCTCGGGCGCAGGGTTCGCTGCGTACGGTGGCGTGCGGCTCAGCGGGACGAGCCCGGCCGAGCAGGACCGCCCGGCGTGCGGGAGTTGGAGCGAACAGTTCACCCGCAGAGTCCACAGCGCTGAGGAAACGTGTTCCGGTGTTGTGCAGGTGGAGATCCATCGCGGGGATGTCGGGGCGGTCTGCAAGTTGGTCAGCCTGCAACTGGTCGAGGTGGAGGGCCTGGTCAAGACCGTGGTGATCGAGATGATCGATCTTCGTTCCGGGCAGCAGCTCTTGCACCATGATCACCGCGTGGCCAACTTGGGCCACTAACTCGGTAGCTGGAGCCGGGTAGCCAGCGAGCCGTAGCTTCTCTGTGACTGCAAGCGGCCCCGCCTGTATGTCCTCGACCTGGCTGTGTGGCCGCCAGGACGGACCGGTGGCCGTCGTGCCAGCGAACGTAGGCGGCACCGACCTGTCCTCCGGGGCAGGCGCCATCGAAAGCCAACCGGACATCGGCCTGCGCATGCAGGGCCTCGAGCATCCGTGTGGCATCGAGCCGCTCGGCACGCGCCCATCTCCGGGGGAAGTACTCACCGGGTCGACTACTGCGGTGCGCGTTGAATCTGTCAGGTGATCGGGGAACCTCCACCGGGTGTCTGCGCAGCTCAGTGGGCTGTCTGGTCCGTTGCATGGAGAGCAGTGTTGTGGCTTCCCCTCCGCCGCGGGGCCGGAGGGGAAGCGGATCTCACGCCGGTCGGACCAGCAGCCGCACGCCTCCATCTCAGGAAAGGCTCCGCCGGTCCACCAGCTGCCCTCGCCGTGGCAGCGCGGGCAGCCCGGCCGGGACTGGGCGGTGATCTCGATGCGGTGCCGGTCCGCGTACAGCTTCAGGTGGGCGGCCTTGGGCATGGCGGCGGCCGTCGCCGCGGTGAGCGGGACGGCAGCGGCGAGTAGTAGGACGGCGAGCTCCCAGCTACCCGTAGCGGGCGCTCCAGGGGCTTGGACTTCCCAGAAGGCTGCGCGGTCAGCGCCGGCCGCCGCCGATGCGGCGGTCGTCGGCCAGTGCGGTAAGCGGGCCGAACTCGAGGGCAAGCTGGTTCCACGTCAGAATCTCGCCACAGCGGGCCGGGAACTCCTTCGGGTTGAACTCGGGCATGGTCCAGGTGCCAGTGCCCCGGTCCCGCAGCCACAGGTCCCCGTCACCGTCGACCACAGTCGGCGGGACCGGTACGGGCTCGGCCTGATCGGTGGGCTCCCAGGTGATCCGGCCCGGGTGGGAAACTCGGCGCAGCTCGGTGGTGGCCAGCCTCGCGGCCAAGTCACGGGTGGACTCTTCGGCGTCCTTGACCGACGCGAGTCGGAATGCGTCGTCAAGTACGGGCAGGGCTGGATTCTTGCTGCGCTTTGAACTCATACGCTGACTACCTCCGGTGGGGGGCGTCACATCCGTTATGGCACCCCGTAGAGGAACACGGTATCCGAGGCGGGAGCCGCGCCGGCTACGACCACTGTCCAGGTGGAGGCGCAGGCACACCGGACGGTGGGGCTAGTGCTCTGACCGGAAACCATCACCGGGGTGTGGTCGTCGGGCGTCGCTGGGAACTCGCGTGCGGTCGTTCGTGTGTCTGCGAACATGCGTCGCTGTGGAGATCAACAACTTTGTCGTCCGCCGAGCGGTCGACGCCGATACCGTAGCGGTGGCCGAGGTGTGGCTACGTTCCTTTACGGCGGCGCTTCCGGGTGTACGCCGAGCGCACACGGACGAGCAGGTCCGGTCCTGGTTCCGAGAGGTGGTCGTGCCTGGCCAGGAGACGTGGCTGGTGAGCGCTGAGGGCTCGGTGGTCGGGGTGATGGTGTTGGACGACGACCTGGAGCAGCTCTATCTCGATCCGGCCTGGCAGGGCCGGGGCATCGGCGGCCGCCTCGTGCACCTGGCGAAGCAACGTCGTCCAGCTGGGTTCGCGCTGTGGACGTTCCAGGTCAACGAGCTGGCACGGCGCTTCTACGAGCGGCACGGCTTCGTCGCTGTTGAACGCACCGACGGTCACCGCAACGAAGAACGTGAGCCGGACATCCGGTACGTGTGGCGATCTGAGACGCAGGAGCCCTGAGGAGACTCAAGCCACCTGAGTGACCGGTCGTCCGCCCCAGCGGATGCCCTTCTCGCTGCGGATCCGGGCACGTTCGCTTCGTTGGCGGTTACTGCGCAGGAGAACTACACGGATGCTGTTCTGTGCCGTTCTCTGATCCCGTTGAGTAGTTCGGGACGGGGACCGGGGAGGTAGGCCGGTGCCAGGTAAGAATCCAGCTGGCGGTAAGCGCCGCGGCGCCGCCTGCCAGGGCGATTGCGCCGCCTGTTCCGATGCCTGCGGCCACCAACCCGAAGCAGGCCGGCCCGACGCCCTGCAGCGTCATGCCGCCGGAGCCGAGCAAACCGAAGGCATGGCCCTGACCATCCTGCGGCAGGGCCTCCAGGAACGGCCGTTGCAAGCCGAGACCATAGGCGAATCCGAAACCGCAGAGCAGCAGCAAACAGGACGAGACGCCCACTCCGGGCTCGGCGGCGAAGCCGACCAGCGGCAGTCCCATCAGCGCGATCAACGGGACCACCAGTCGCTCGCGGGTGGGCGGCCGTAGGAGTCGGCCCACCAGCAGGTCACCGACCAGCATCCCGACCGGCAGACAGCCCATCAGCACCGCGTACCAGCCGGGCGCGAAGTGGCGTCCTCCCGCGTAGGCGACGATCAGGCCCTCCGCGCCCGCCACGAACGCGGACGGTAGCCACTGGGCCAGCATCAGCCGTCGCACCGTGCGCCCGCGCAGCAGCAGGCCGGCCCCGTGCAGGCTTGCCCGGACGGCCCCGCCATCGCCCCGAGCGCTGCCGGGTGGGCCGCCGACCTCTCCCGGCTGCAGCCGGGGCAGCCGGATACGGATAGCGAGCGCGCAGCCGAGGTAGAGCGCGGCGCTCACCGCGAGCGCCCGGTGCGGGCCGAGTGCCGCCACGGCCGCACCCCCCAGCGCCAGACCGAACAATTGCGCGCCGGAGGCAGCGATGTTGTTCAGTGAACGGCCCAGTACATAGGCGTCGCCCTGCAGCCACTGCGCGACCAGCCGGCTCGATGCGCCGCTGAACACCGGTGTGGCGAGGGCGACCAGCGCCACGACACCGAGGCTCGCCGCGATCGGCATCCGCACCAGGGCGAGCAGCAGGGCGGCGGCGCACTCCAACGCGTAGCCGCCGACGATGAGCGCGCGGGGCGGCAGTCGGTCGGCCAGCGAGCCCAGCAGCAGCGAGCCGAACAACTGCAGGAGAAAGCCGATGCCGAAGGCCACCGCACTCAACAGCGCGGAGCCGGTGGACGCGAAGACCAGCACCGAGAACGTGGTGATCCGCAGCGAGTCCGCGGTGATCGCGACGGTGCGGGTCGAGAAGAGCAGCCGGAAACGCGGCTCTGCCAGCACCTCCCTGTAGGTGGCATGGTGGTTGCCCTGCACGGGTTCGGCGGTTGGGGTCATGACGAGCAGCCTCGCCGTGCGCCCACGCCGCTCACCAATGATTCGTCGCTGGACGAATCGGATCAGGCGTCCCGCGGTAGCATGGCCGGGTGCTCCGCTTCGAAGTCTCCGTCGAGGACCTGCTGCGCAGCCGCTTCGCACTGTCGCCCGCGATGGACCTCGTCCTACTGCTGCGCTCGCTCGCCGGCCAAGAGCGGCCGCTGCCACGAGCCTGGGCCGCCCGGCTCCGGCCGGTCTTTGAACGGCTGCGCCGCGAGACCGAACTGGACGCCGTCCTCGCCCTGCAGACCCCGCAAGGCGGACCGAACTTCGTCGCCCCGCCCCCGCGCGGCCTCAACCAGACCTGGGTGGACGACCTGGCCATGATCCGGGCCACACCGCTGGACGCGGCCCGCCAGGAATTCGCCACCACCGTGACCGGCCCGGTCGCCCGTGATCCCCGCGTACGCGAAGTGCTGGACTCGGCGGATGCCGTCTCCAGGATCGCCGAGGCGATGGACCAGGCGTGGCACGAGCTGCTCGCCCCGGACTGGCCGCAACTGCGCGCGATCTGTGAGCGCGATGTCGTGCACCGGGTGGGGGTGATCGGCGAACACGGCTGGGCCACGACCATCGAGAGCCTGCACCCGAGCATCGCCTGGCGCGCCGGCCGTATTGAGCTCGGCTTCTTCCCTGAAAGCGGAACGGTCCGCCTCGCCGGCGACGGGCTCCTGCTGATCCCTTCGGTCTTCGTCGGGCATATCGCCGCCCAGCTGGAAGACCCCTGGCCCAGGACCTTGGTCTACCGTGCCCGCGGCACCGCCGCCCTGTGGGACGAACAGGAGACCGTCCCCCAACCGGACGCGCTGACTGCTCTGGTCGGCCGGGCCCGAGCCCGGCTGCTGGTGGCGCTGGACGCCCCGGCCAGTACCAGCCACCTCGCCCGAAGCCTCGCCATGGCACCCGGCGCGGTAGGAGACCACCTCGCCATCCTGCGAGGCGCGGGGCTGCTCGTCCGCGCCCGGTCCGGACGGTCGGTGCTCTACCGGCGCACCCCGCTCGGCGAGGCACTGGTCGCCGGTTCGGGCTGAGGGCTCGGATCAGCACTGTTTTCTGGGGCGCCGCCAGCAGATGATTGCGCAGCCGAGGGTGAGAAAGGCCTGGTGGATGTCGGCGCGGATGTCCCAGCGGATACGCAGCCGACGCAACCAGCGTAGAAGCGCGAAGGCCGCGTGGACCATGATCAATCTCACCGATAGCCGCTGTACCGATGTACCAAGAGAACCAACCCCGTCAACTCCTGCGCCTCGGCCTTCAAGTCCTCCCGGCAAGGATGCAGGCAGCCCAGAGCTGGCGGATGGTGACGCCTCGGGTCCAGTCGCCGCCAACGAGTTAGACGGCTTCCACGCGGCACGCGCCGGGGTGCGCATCCCACGGCGGCCCTTGACGGTGACGGCATACGCGTCGGCCCCAACAAGCTGCGTGACGTCCTGGACCGAACAGCTCTCAGCTGCATCCACCAGGGCGGGAGCGAAGCCGAACAACTCACCCGGATGCAAGGCATCGTCCACTCCAAGATCAAGGTCCTCGCCACGGAGGACCGCCCGGTCTTTGACCGCGCGGTGAAATCGATGTGCGTCACCTCGTTCAACAAGTCTGCAGGGAACTGCGCATCGCCACTCTCACTGGGCCCGGTGCACCAGAGCAGGGCGAAGCCGCCGAATCCGGCCCTACGTGCGGAACCGGGGCGTCAGGGTCTTCGACGGGCGTTGTTGCGGGCCTCGGCCCTCGATGCGGCGTGTCCGACGACGAGAACGTCGTGGCGAAGGTCCTGGTTGGAGAAGACGGCGAGCTGACGGAAAAAACAGCCCAGCAGCTCGTGCTGGAAGATCTCGGCGGCATCATGGAAGTCCTCCCGCCCCTTGCCGAGCGAGATTTCATGGAGGCCGACCGTCCCGACCAGGTGGCCAAGGAGTCCGCCCAAGGAGCGCAGACGGTGTCCTATGTCGTGAGGCTGGGTAGTACTGTCCAACCTGGTTCAGGGGAAGTGGAGTTGAATTGTTCCGGACGGGCTGTGGGAGATAGCGAGGCATCTCATCCCTCCGTCGAGGGTGCGGCCGCAGGGCGGCGGGACGCAGGCCACGCCTGATGAGACATTGTTCGCGGCGATCATCTATGTGCTGGTCAGCGGGTGTTCCTGGCGGGCGCTGCCGCCGTGTTTCGGGGTGTCGAAGTCGACGGTGCACCGCTGCTTCATGATCTGGTCGAGAGCCGGCGTCTGGGGCCAGTTCCATGAAGCGGTGGTGCATCGCCTCGATGATGCCGGCCTCATCGACGTCTGCCGTGTGGTGCTCGACTCCGCGCACGTGCGGGCAAAAAAAGGGGCGCCCACACAGGCCCGAGCCCCGTGGACCGGGGCAAGCCGGGTTCCAAGATGCACATCCTGTCGGACGCGAACGGACTGCCCCTGGTCGTCGGTATCTTCGCCGCCAACGTCCACGACAGCCTCGCACTGAAGCCCGTGGTCGTTGGTCACCAAACGAGACACGACCCCCACCGCGGCCGCTACATCAAGCCCCTGCGACTGCATGCCGACAAAGCCTACGACGTGCCCCACCTGCGGAAATGGTTATGGGGCAAGCACATCGGAGTCCGCATCGCACGCAAAGGCATCGAACCCAGCGAATGGTTAGGGCGCCGAAGGTGGGTGATCGAGCGAACGATGTCATGGCTGTCCGGCTACCACTGCCTCAGCCCCCGCTACGAACGCCAACCCTCCAGCTACATGGCCTTCCTCGGCCTCGCTGCAGCCCTCTGCTGCTACAAACGACTCGTACGACTCACCACGTAGGACACCGTCAAAGGAGCGGTTTCTTTGCGAAGACGGGGCGTGGGTTCTGCCCCCGCAACGGCCTATCAACGCTCGGCCGAAAGGGAGCACGGGTCGGCCGGCCTGCGGCACAACTGTTGGGATTCTCAAGAAAGGCATTCAGTCATGGATTCAAGATACGAAATTAGAAACTATCCACCACAGCACTGGCCTCGTTCGCCAGCCCCGCGGCATCGTTTGCACCCGATTGCGATAACACTCTTCTGCATAGTGGCGTTTCTAGGCATCGTTGCGACGGGGATCTTCCTGATCGACTATCTGTTCGTGGGATCATCGGTGCAGCTGACAGCCATAAATAGGAATCAAGTCCTCGGTTCCTGGGTTGGCGACAAGGGCGAGCGCATCACATTCCATGAATCGGGAGAATTCTCATCCTCCGGCGTCGCCGTCAAGGAATTCGATGCGGATTGCCATTCCGACCCTGCCCCATTGGGTTGGAAGATATATAAATTTCCATCGACGACCTCCACTGACAAATCAATGAATAAGGGAACTGCCATTGAGCTCCGATACGCCAACTGCACAATCGATGTCATGAGCGTAAAGAACGACAGTGTTCCCAAAATTTGCATCGCGAATGACGACTCCCAATGTCAAAATGGAATTTACTTCAGGAGGACAGCGGCGGGTGGGCTGAACGCCGGCTGAGGTGATCCTCCCGACATGCCTGGCGGCTCGCTCATTGCCGTGCCTCTCACACAGCAGGTGCGAGCCCAGGTGTCGGCGCCGGCGGCGGGTCCCGCGTTGCTGCTGGTGCCGTAGGCGTCCAACCTTCTGGCGTACGGGGTGTTCCGCCGCGAAGATGTCTCTACAGGGCCCGCGCCGAGGTGAGGCGGAGCCGAGCGCTGGGCGCAACGGTTCCGATGTGTTCTTTTCTCGGTGTGGAGAGCTGGCATGGGCCAGGAGTCGAGCGACAGGCGCAGGTTCGCAGCCGTTGTCCACGTTGTCCGGGCCGGCTGCGCGGGGCTTCACAGTTCGGGTATTTGCCAGTCACCACGTGGCCGGGGCAGGCATGGTCGGAGTGGGGCCGTTCGGGTCGGCGCAGCTCGTCCCGGGGTGCCCAGAGGGGGCAGACTGAGTAGAAGCTCTCGGTTGCGGGTCCGTTTACATCGGGTGGGAAGAGGCGGGTGGGTTCATGTGGCAGACCGAGGAGTTCGGGACTTCGCATGAAGGCAGGCCGGGGGTGCTCCTGGAGGACGGAGCGAGCCGAAGCCGGTGATCTTCGATACCGGCAGCGGGCCAAGCGTGCATCAGAGCAGCGGCTGGTGGGTCTACGACGCCACACTGGGTGCGCCGCGGGCCACGGATCTGCGGGGCGCGTGCTCGGGTCGCTGGCGCGGCGCCGGCCGGTACCCGATCGACTGGGCGAGCGTGGACCGCAGATACCCCTATCGCTTTGACACCACCGGCCCGGAAGGCGACTGGGGCCAGCACATGACGAAAGTCAGGTCCCGCGCGGCCTCGTTGCCCGACGACCTTGCAGCGCTCCTCGACCATGTGGGGGAGCGCCGGTTCGCTGGGGCAGCAGATTGATCACTTCTTGGTTGGTCGCTGTGCTTGATCTGCGGCGCGGCGGCGTTCTGGAGGAGTTAACTCTCCAGAGATTCGAAGAAACTCACCAAGTCACGGGTGCCGGGTCCGGCTGGCTGGCGGCCTTCCTTGAAGTCCCGGAAGGCCCGCAGAGTCAGGGTGAGGTTGCGGCCCTGTTCTGACTCGCCGAACTGCATGCCAGCCGTGCGCTCGAACTCGGTCATGGATTCGTCCACGATGCTGAGTTGCACGTCTACCGGCCCACTCGTGGGAACAAACCGGTTGAAGTGCTCCTCGGAAAGGCACGCCGGGTACTCGGACTTCGACGCCATCCAGCTCGGCCCGATAGCCAGTACGAACTCCTCGTGTTCCCCCGCAACGCTCGCTTCGCCCTGCTTCATGTCCTGTTCCCTGGGTGGGGTGACATATAGCGCTGATGCGGACAAGGAGCACGGCGGCTGCTGGCGCTGGGCGCTCCTCGCCGTGTGGCCCCTGCTCTGAAACAGATGATGCCGTTCCGTGCCTTCGCCGGGTCGGGGCCGTTGTCCTGGGCGAACCCGGGGACTCGGGTGCGCCGGCGGAACCCAGACCCTCAGGCACGTCGAGAAGGGCGGGAGACCTCCCAGGCCGCCTCGATCATCCGGAAGACCTCCTCGACGGCGGCCGCCGGATCGGACGCCTCGCGGGCCAGTGAATAGGCGTCGATCACGAACCTCGCGATCGACCGGCAGGCCACTGTGGTCGGCGGCAGGCCTAGATCAGCGGCGATGGCCGCTGCCAGCGAATCTGCGTGGCGCAGTCGCATCGACTCCTCGTACTCCCGCAGGGCAGGCGACTTTTCGATCATGCGCCAGATCGGGGCGGCGCTGTCCGCCGTGCAGTGCTCCACCAGAGCCTGGATCTCGCGGCGCAACGCAGGGATGAGCGGCTCTTGCGGCGCCCGGCCCGTGACCGCCTGCCTGATGCGTTGCTCGAAGTCCCCGTCCTGCTCGAACACCAGGGCCTCTTTCGAGGCGAAGTGGGAGAAGAGCGTGGTGACGGCCACGTCCGCCTCAGCGGCGACGTCGCGGATGCCCACCCCGTCGTACCCGCGTTCCAGGAAGAGCCGTAGTGCGGTGTCAGCGATCTTCTGGCGGGTCGCGGCCTTCTTGCGCTCGCGGCGTCCGGGCGGCACGGTCATGTGCTGACACTATCAGCCACGAAAGAACAACCGTTTCAAAATCATAACCGTTAGTGTTATGGTCCCTCACATGAAGAGAGTGAGCTTCGCCGAATTCGGCGGTCCGGACGTCCTGCAACTCACGGACGCCGAGGAGCCCCACGCGGGCCCCGGCCAGATACGCATCGCAGTGCGGGCGGCAGGCGTGAACCCCGTCGACTGGAGGATCCGTGAAGGCCAGGTGTTGGGGGCCCATCCGATCGAGTTGCCCACCGGGGTCGGTTTGGACGCCTCCGGTGTGGTGGACGAGGTCGGCGAGGGCGTGAGGGGGATCGAAGTCGGCGACCAGGTGTTCGGCGAAGGTTCGAGCACCTATGCCGAGTTCGCCGTGCTGTCGGCCTGGGCCCGTATACCCGAGGGCCTGACGTTCGAAGAGGCGGCCGGGTACCCCTCCGTGGTGGAGACCGCGCTGCGCGTGATTCGCGAGGTCGGCGTGCAGCCCGGCCAGACGCTGCTTGCCAGCGGTGCGTCCGGGGGAGTCGGATCGGCGGTGCTGCAGATCGCCCGCGACCGCGGCATCGCAGTGATCGGTACGGCCGGGGCCGCCAACCAGGACTATCTGCGTAGCCTGGGCGCCATCGCCACGACGTACGGCGAAGGTTGGGTCGAGCGGGTACGGCAGCTCGGACCCATCGATGCGGCTCTCGATCTGGCCGGTTCGGGCGTGATCCGCGAGCTCGTCGAGCTGACGGGGGATCCGCAGAAGGTGATCTCCATCGCCGATCTCGCTGCGCCGGAGTTCGGTGTCCGGTTCTCCGGTGTGGCCGGGAGCGTGCCGGATGCGCTCGTCGAGGCCGCCGGCCTCATCTCGCGGGGGAAGCTCCGTATCCCGGTCGAGAAGTCGTACCCGCTCGCCGAGGCCGCGATGGCGCACATCGACAGTCAGGCCGGTCACACGCGCGGGCGCCGGGTGCTGCTCGTCTGAGTCCAGCCACGGAGATCACGGCCTGAGTGCGACACCATGGCCGACGCAGGCTCGGGGCAGGGCTGGGCCCGTAACGCAGAGCCGCTCTGTGAACCGGTCGCTGTTCCGGTGCGGACGGCTCTGCGGGCGGAGTCAGCCGGGCTGCCCCGCTCGTTGTGCTCACCGCTACGGGCCGGGACCGTTCTCCTGGCGCTCGCGGCATTGCGCCTGCGGAGAGCGTCGCAGAGCAGAGGCCGGGGGGAGCAGGGTCAGGCCGTTGCTCACGATGCTGCGACCTCGAGCACGAGCTTGCCTGTGGTCGTGCCCGACTCGATGAGGCGGTGGGCTTCGACTGCCTGCTCCAGCGGCAGGGTTTCGACCTGTACCCGCAGATCTCCTGTTGAGGCGGCGAGCACCGCACGGTGCAGCGCCTGGCCCGCCTCCTCGGGGAAGGCGGCGGTAAAGGCGGCCAGGTTGAAGCCGGAGACGGTCTTGTTCGTGAACCACAGTTCGTTGGCCGGAATGCCGATGTCCTCAGCGCCCGAGGCGTTACCCATCACCACCAGACGCCCCATCGGGGCCAGCCGCTCAAGGCTGGCGTGCCGGGTGGGCCCGCCCACCATGTCGACCACGACGTCGAACTCACCGGCGTCGGCGATCTCATCGCGCAGGAATACCTCGTCGTAACCGAAACGCTTCGCGGCATCGATCTTGGCCTCGCTGCCGACACTTCCGACCACACGGCCCGCGCCGAGCAGGCGAGCGACCTGGCCGAGCTGGCTGCCGACGCCACCGGCCGCGGCATGGACCAGAACGCTCTCTCCGCGCGTGATCCGGGCCACCCGGTCAAGCACCAGAAACGCGGTCGTGCTGTTGGACGGCAGCGCCGCGGCGACGCTCATGGTGATACCGAGACCGTCCAGCGGTGCGACCAGGTGCGCCGAGGTGACTACCACCTCGGCGTACCCACCACTGTCGACGATCGTCAGCGCAGCCACCGGCTGTCCGACGCTCAGGCCCTCGACGCCCTTGCCGACGGCTCGGACCCGCCCTGCAACCTCGATGCCGGGCACGAAGGGCAGCGGCACGTCCACCACGCCGCGCCGGTAGAGGACTTCGGCGAAGTTGGCGCCCGCATAAGCCACATCGATGGCGACCTGGCCCGGCCCGGGAGTGGGGGCCGGCACGGTGGCGAGGCGCAGTACCTCGGCTTCGCCGAACTCGGGGATGGTCACTGCCTTCATCGGGGTGTTGCTGTCGTTGCTCATGCCCCCATACTCCGTGCGCCGACAACCAACGGCCAGTGTCCCCTCATCCTGGGTCTGGCACCACCAGGCTGTGCGGCATCGGTTTCTCCCCACTGGGCAGGGCGACTTGGGAGACCTGAGGCCCGGACAACGCCGAACCGGTGCTGACTCTGAGGGCAGGGTTTCCGGGACGGCCGACGTGGTGGTCCGTTCCCTGGACTTCGCCGCCGATCCGTACGGGCACGCTCTGGACACCTTGCCTGCGCCGAAGGTGACTGCACTCCTTGGAACCGAGATCCTGGATACGCCCGGACGGTCCGACCGAGGCCCACGTGGTGACCAGCGCCGGCTGAAGCGCCATCGGCTCGGCGGC
Organism: Streptomyces sp. NBC_00859; assembly: GCF_045161865.1. Taxonomy (NCBI): domain Bacteria; kingdom Bacillati; phylum Actinomycetota; class Actinomycetes; order Kitasatosporales; family Streptomycetaceae; genus Streptomyces; species Streptomyces sp. NBC_00859. Next base: position 7,690,278 of record NZ_CP108826.1, read on the forward strand.
GATGACGGATTCTCCGGGAGTGAGCAGACGGCCCCTGTCCTCGAAGCCGCGCATGCCGCGGTTGGCCGCTTTGTCGCCGCCTGATCTCCAGTATCGAGAGGTGGCCGGAAGAGCCGGGGCCGGCGACCCGACGTCCTTCGGGGCACGGGGTGAGGAGGCGATCAACCGATCACCTCTGTATCCCTCGGGCGTTCCGGCAGAACGGCCGGCGCGAGACACCTGCGGTCAGGTCCGCCGCCGCTCGGGAGGTGTGTCCGTAGTGACGTGCTCCAGCGGAGGCGCGGTCAGCCCGCAGCTCATGCGGTGCTCGGACTCCGCACGTACAGGCGCCGGACCCGAAGGAGCCGGCCTCCGGACGGTGAGGAAGGCGATGAAGGCGCCCACGATCAGGACACCCGCGCAGATCGGCATGGCCTTGTTGAACGACCGGTCGAAGGCGGTCGCCGAGTGGTACGCCTCTGGGCCCATCCCGGTGAGGAACGGCAGAGCGGCGACCGCGATCAGGCCGGCTGCCCGAGCCGCCGCGTTGTTCACGCCGCTTGCGAGGCCCGCCCGTGCGGTCTCCACGGAGGAGAGCACCGTCGACGTCAGCGGGGCGATGAGGGTGACCAAGCCCGCGCCGAGCACCAACAGTGCGGGGAGCACATCCGTGGGATAGGAAGCATGCCTGCCGACCCTCAGCATCAGAAGCAAGCCCCCTGCGCACAGTAGGGGCCCCACGGTCAGGGGGGCCCGCGGCCCGATCCTGTCCGCGAGCTGTCCGGACCGCGCGGAGAACAGCAGCAGGAGAACCGTCGTCGGCAGCAGCGCTGTGCCGGCCGCCAACGGTGAGTAGCCCGCCACCACCTGAAGTTGCAGTGTGCCGAGGAAGAAGAAGCCGCCCAGAGCGGCGTACACGCAGAGGGTCACGATGTTGACCATGGAGAACAGGCGCGAGGAGAAGATCGACAGCGGCAGCATCGGGTCGCTTCGCCGCTTCTCCACCAGCACGAACGACACCGCGCCCGCGACGCCGAGCGCCCCGGCCCAGGGGTTCTGCGCGATGAGCGAATAGGCCAGGAGTGCCAGCGCGAACGCGCAGAGCAGGGCTCCGCCCATGTCGAACCTGCCATGGTGGCGTGGGTCCCGCGTCTCCGGTACGTGTCGCAGCGCGACCGGTACGCACAGCGCCGCGAGCGGAAGATTGATCAGGAACACCCAGCGCCAGCCTGGTCCATCGACGAGCCAGCCGCCGACGAACGGGCCGATCGCCGATCCGATACCGCCGAGGCCCGACCACATGCCGACGGCCCTGGAGCGGTCGTCGGGGTGAAAGCCGGCCTGGATGATGGCGAGGGAGCCCGGCGTCAGCAGCGCGCCGCCGATGCCCTGCAGGGCACGCGCGAAGATGAGCACTCCCGTACTGGGTGCGAGGCCGCACAGCAGCGAGCCGAACGCGAACCAGACCACCCCGATGACGAACACCCTGCGGCGTCCGTACCGGTCGCCGAGGGAGCCACCCAGGAGAATCAGTCCGGCGAGCGTGACGGTGTAGGCGTTGGTGATCCACTGCAAAGAGCTCAGCTCGGCGTGCAGGTCATCACCGATGCGCGGCAACGCGACGTTGACGACGGTGGAGTCCAGCAGCGCCATACTGGAACCGAGCACGGTCGTGAGGATGACCCAGCGGCCGCGGGCCGTGGACAGACGGATATCCATATCCGGATCATCCCCGTCCCCAGCGGGAGCGACGAGACGATCAGCACCATGTCGGCCGCCGCTCACCCCCCTCGCCCATCGTCTGCCACGACCAGCCCAGTCGGCAGGGGGTGAGGCTGGTCCCAGTTGCGGCGATGTGGACGCGGGCGCGGCCTCCAGCGCCCCATCACAGCGGGGGAACCGCATCGCCGCAGTGACCCGGTCACCGTCGATGGAGGAGCGAGATGTGAGAGCCCGTGGGCCACGCGTCGAGCACTCCCGGCCGCTTCCGCCCAGCGACGTTCGCCGAGGCGGTACCGGCGAACACCACGCGTGATCCCGATGGGTGCCCGTGAACCTCCGCCAACTTGAAGTCGCAGGTCAACATGCTGGTGTGATTGGTCCTCGGGGGCCTCATGCTGGTCGTGGGCGGAAGTCCACGGCGAAGATCATCCGTCAGCGGTCGACTTCGAGGTTCGTCAAGACGAGCAGGGCTCGCAGGAGCTGGGTGGCGCGGGCGGGGTCGGCGCGGAGCTTGGTGAGGATCCGCCAGTTCTTGAGGTGGGCGAAGCCGTGCTCGACCGGCGCGCGTCCGACGGCGAGGACGCGGTTGGCTTCCTTCTCGCCTGGGGTGAGTTTGTGTGTGCGGCTGGCGGCGTAGCCGGTGACGATCACTGGGTCGAGGATGTCGTTGTCCAGGCCGCGGAAGCCGAGGTCGGCCAGCGCTCCGAGGCCAGCGGCGCGCAGGTGGGTCAGGATGTGGTCTTGGTGGGCGGCGGTGTTGTCGTGGGTGCGGCCGGGCCGGGCGGCGGATATCCAGATCAGGCGCCGTTCTCGTCGGTCAGGGCGAGGAAGTGCAGGCCATGAGTTCGGTGCTTGCCGGAGTAGTTCCGTCGATCGGCCTTGCCGGTGCGGCGTCTGGTGCGGATGAGGGTGCCGTCGATCAGGACCACCTCCCCGCCCTGCTTGGCGACCTTCTTCAGGGCGCGGTCCAGGCGCGGCGCCTGGGTAGGAAGCCCGATCAGCTCGTCTCGCCAGCGGCGGACGGTGGACTCGGACACGCCGTTTCCGCCGGCCATGTCGGCCAGGCGCTGGTCGTGACGCAGCACGGCCAGGACGATCACCGCGATCTTCCCGGGCGGCAGGATCCGCCAGCGTGACCGTATCGTCTTCAGATGGCGGCGCAGCAGGTCGGCGAGGTGGTTGACGGTGCGCGTGGACAGTGGCAGGCGGCACTGGTAGGCAAGCGGGAAGGTGCCCTCGGGGTGCCCTTTGGTTTTCGTCACACAATGCCAACGGCCTCCTGGGCCATTGCGGTTACGGCCTTGTGTCCTCCGTACGCGTCATGCCGGAGGATGTCACAGGCGGGTGGTGAACCGGCCGTCGGGTTGTTTTCGCAGCCAGCTGCGGTCGGTGAGCCTGATCAGTTTCCCGCGCAGTGGTTCCAACTTGGATTTCACGCTGACGGCCACCCCCAGTGTCTCGCCCACTTGCCGGGCTGTGACCGGTCCGCCGGCCTGGCGCACGATGCTGAGGATGCGCTGGTAATCCGGCGGGAGCATGGCCTCCTGAATTTCCGGGCCGCGGTGCGGGACGAGCATCACCGTCCGGCCGGCCACATGGCCTGGCGCCGGGGAGACCGAAGCGCGCTCGCCTGCGATCTCTTCACTCACCCGCTCAAGGACTCTTTCGGCTTCGGAGAGTTCATCCCGCTCGGATCGCACCGCGGCCAGCTGCTTGGTCAGCTGTGCTTTGAGGTCGTCCAGCTCTGCGCGTCGCGCGGTTATCCGTTCCAGCACCTTGGAATCCAACATGCACCGGATCGTAGATAGCCATCCGGCCCCAGCAAGTAGGAATCGGTTGTACGGCCGCGCGCAGCCAAGCGGACACCTGGCAGGCTTCATCGGTGAGCAGACACGGGTCGGCGAAGGACCAGGGGGGTAACCCCACCACGGTCGGTGGTCTCAACAGCACCATCAACAGACGTGCCAGCCGGATTCTGTGGGCAGCCAGGTTCCCGAATGGTTGGACAGGTACCACAGCGCCTCAAGCCGTCGAAGGATCACTCGTGTCCCGCACCCCCCGTATGAGCCGTTCCACGTCCCGTGTTCTGTCCTCCCTCGCCTTGCTGGCTCTGGGGGCCGGTGGCATCACTGCCTGCAGCGACAACGATTCCGCCTCCAGCCCCACGGCCTCGTCGTCCGCCACCTCGTCCGCCTCCCCGGGATCCGCCAAGGCGGCCGAAACGAAGCTGCACATGGTCGACAACGGGGGGCACCGTGTGGCCTTCTACGTCACGCAGGGCAACGGCTCCACCATCGTCCTGGACTCGGGTGGCGGGGAGTACTCCACGCAGTGGAAGGACATCGTCCCCAAGCTTCACGCGGCCACCGGTGCCACCGTCATCACGTATGACCGGGCCGGTCTCGGCAAGAGCGACGTGGTGCCCGGCGCGTGGAAGGTGCAGAGCGCCGTCAGCGACCTCAAGGCGGGACTCAAGCAACTGGGCATCGCCAAGGACGTGACCTTGGTATCTCACTCCCAGGCCGGGGAGATCGCGAACTACCTCGCCCAGGACAACCCGGAGATGCTCTCCGGCGCGGTCCTGGTCGACGCCAATCTCCCGCAGTTCTTCACGGACGAGGAGATTCCCCGTCTCGTGGCCGGGACTCAGCCGGACGTCGATGCGGCGAAGAAGGACCCCGAGAAGCCGGAGAACCGCCAGCTGATCTCCACAGCAGAGGGCTTCGCCGCAGCGCACAAGGCATTCCACAAGGTGACGTGGCCGGCTTCGGTGCCGGCAACGGTCATGGTTTCGGATAAGACTCCGTTCGCCGGGTCTCCTGAAGACGCCCAGCGCTGGCGCGATGCAGCCGCCTCGTTCGCCCGGCATGCGCCGAACCGGACGCTCGTCACTGCCAAGGGCACTTCCCATGAGCTGCCGACGGACCGTCCCGACCTCGTACTCAAGGAGATCGAAGCGATGTTCGCCGCTCAACACTGATCTCTGGGACGCGATGTCCCCACCGGTCCGCAGTGGTCTCCTCTGCGAACAGGGAGCAAAGCGCCTCATGAAGCTGCTGGTCATAGTTTGGTGCTGCGGGGATTCAAGATGCGCAAACTGTGGTCGCGCCCGCATAGCTCCGGTCAAGCCCGTCGGTCGGCGAGCGGCGGCCACCTCTCGCCAGTCCTGATGGACCTGAAGTGAATCGCTGGCAGATGATCTACACGATAGACAGCCGCCCACGATCAGCATGAGTGCCCCGGAAGGCTGTCACGCCAGCCCTTTGACCAGCGGATTCAAGTTGGCTGAAGCTCCGTGATGTCCATCGGTATCACCGGACCCGGGGACGGCATCTCCAGCTCCGCCGCCCACATCAAATGCACCGCCGTCACCCAGGTCCCGAGGTTGGGTATACCTGGCCGAGCTGGCTGAACCACCGCCCTGCCTGACCGCCTGTACACATCTTCCAACGCAGCACGGAGCTGATTCGTTCCTGTGCTCCATGTGGCCTTTCCCGTGTGCGCCGCGCCTTCCCGCCCAGGTGACCGCTGCTCCATACTCCGGGATCGACAGCGGAGGCCGATCCCGGTAACTCCCCTTGGAACAAAGCCCATCCGCGCCCCGGAGGGCCCGCCCCTCTACCCGCGGACCCCCCACACAAGGAGGACCTACACGGCCCCCGACCTCATCTCCGCTACGTCATCCGGAACGTGGAAGCTGGGAGACCGGCAGGTCAACCGTCTCGGCTTCGGTGCAATGCGTCTGACGGGCAATGGGATGAGGGACATCCCCGACGGAGCCCCGATCGACACCGACCGGGCGATCAGCGTGCTGCGCCGCGCCGTCGATCTCGGTGTGAATCATGTGGACACCGCGGCGTTCTACGTGGCAGCCAACGAGCTGATCAACCGGGCGCTGGCCCCGTACCCCGACGACTTGGTCATCGTTACCAAGGTCGGCCCAGGACGTGGCCCGACGGGGGAGTGGTTGCCCCCGGCTGCGCCCGAGGAATTGCGTGACCAGGTCGAGGAGAACCTGCGCCAACTCGGCCGCGACCACCTCGACGTGGTCAATCTGCGCAGGATGGGCCAGGACTCGATCGCGGAACACTTCGGAGCCCTCGCGGAGTTGCGCGATGCCGGCCTCATCCGTCATCTCGGCATTTCCAATGTCGGACCCGAGCACCTCGACGAAGCCCAGGCCATCGCGCCGCTGATCTGCGTGCAGAACTGGTACGGCCTTGATCACAGGACCGCTGACGCCAATGGCCTGCTGGACAGATGCGGAGAGCAGGGGATCGCGTTCGTGCCTTTCTTCGCGATCGCAGGCGACCGCCAAGAGGAGAGCGCAGATGGCACGCACAACGACGAGGTCCTGGCGGTCGCGCGCGCACATGGCGTGTCACCCGCGCAGATCCGACTGGCCTGGACCCTGCACCGTGGACCGCATGTGCTGGCCATTCCGGGCACGGGAACCCCGGGCCACCTGACAGAGAACGTCGCCGCAGGCGCACTGCGGCTCTCTCAGGTCGAACTGACCCGCATCGGCGCCCTCCGCTGAGATCTACGGTCGAAGCGTGCCGGAGCTCATGTCTCGTCCACGGGCACGGCGTGGGCAGGGGTGGGAGCAACTTCGGGGGCGCGCCACTGTTCCGGGTCCGCCACCCGGGTGCGGCCCGCCAGGCGGGCTGCTCCGGCGGCCGGAAGCAGAAGCAGTGTGAACGCCATGGGTAACGCCCCGAGCCGGGAATGCCATTGCTTTTGGTCACTCCGAGGTCTGATGGCATCCCATCGGGCTCGTCGGTGGAAAAGCGCGCGCATCCGAGGACGAGAATGGCTTCGCGGCCCCGGCCCACGTTCGTCTCGACGAGGACGAAACCGGAGGACCCGTGACCCGAATCGCGCATCCTGTTGGAAAGTGAGCTCTCATGTCCGTACCGAGCCTGCTCGCCGTATTCGCCCACCCGGACGACGAGTCCCTGTCTTCGGGCGGAACGCTGGCCCGTCACGCGGCCGCAGGAGCGAGAACAGCGGTCGTCACGGTGACCTGGGCCGAAGACAGTCACCGTGCCGAGGAGTTGGCCCACGCGCTGCGCATCCTTGGTGCGGACCCACCGAGGATGCTCGGATACGCCGATGCTCGTGTCCCCCAGTCGGCCCCTGGCAGCATCCGGTTCTGTGACGCGCCGCTCGACGAGTCGGTGGGGCGTCTCGTCGCGCGCATCCGAGAGTTCCGTCCGGACGTTGTCATCACGCACGACGCGTACGGAGGTCTGACCGGACATCCGGATCACGCCCACACCCACAGAGTGACCGCACTCGCAGTCCGAGCCGCAGGATGCGACCACATGTATCCCGATGCGGGCACCCGGTGGCAGCCGAGCGCGCTGTATCTGGCCACGCATCCGCACTCTGCCGCTCGGGCGCTCGGCGGAGACCTGATCCGGGATGGCGCGGCGATGTACAGCGTCCCGGACGAGTGGATCACGACAACTGCCGATGTGCGCCCGTGGCTGGAGCAGAAGCTCGCGGCGGTGTTTGCTCACCGCTCGGAGGTGGAGCGTGGAGCCCTGCCGGGGCGGCTCGCCGTCCTTCCCCGGACCGACCAGGAGAGACTACTTGCGACTGAGTGGTACGTCCGCCACGGCCCGCTCCGCACGGGGACGGCGGAACTCCCCTTCTGGGAATGAGGGCGAAGGCACCGGGGCCCGGTGCTCTCGGCGAGGTGATTCATGGGCCGGTGAGGGCCAGTGGAACAGAGGAAGGCTGCCGACGCGCTGCGAAGCGGCGGCGCTCTCGCGACAATCACCACGGAACATGTGGCCGGTGGCAGCGAGGCGTTCTTCACCGAAGTACAGGACTGCTATGAGCGCCTCGACCCGGCGACGCCGCCGGGGCTGCGCCTTTCCACTGCCGCCGGCATTGCCCCGGACCGCGCGGAGGTGGATCGCTCCGGCCGCTTCGGGCAAGTGGCTTTCCGCCGCTATGAGCGGGATCTCGTGTACTCGGCAGCGCAGTATCTGGACGTGCTGAACACCTACTCCGGCCATCGCGCGCTGGAGCCGAAGGCGCGCGCAGATCTGTTCGACTGCATCGAGCGGCTGATCCAGGAGCGTCACGGCGGCCGGATCGCCAAGCGCTATCTGAATGACCTGCGGGTCGCGTACCGCAGCGTCCGACCCCGAAAGCCCTTCGCTTTCGCACGGTGCTTCACGCTTCGGGCCAGGGAGGTACGCCACAGCCTGCGGAAACGTTCAGGACGGCTCCGGCGCTGGGGCCCTCCCGGTCGCCCAACTGCTCCTGCACGAGGCCGGTTCCGTGTCAGGAGGAGCCTATTCCCGGTCGTGACATGATCGCAGGCGTGGAGTACTTCATACGTCCCGCCGGTTCGCCACCCGTCAACGGCTACAGCCATGCGGTCGCCTTCCACGGAGCGATGATCGCCGTCTCGGGCCAGGTCCCTGTGGACGGCGACAACCTGGTCGGCAAAGGGGACGCTGAGACCCAGGTCCGGCAGGTCTACGCGAATCTGGCCACCGCGCTGGAAGCAGCGGGCTCCAGCCTGGAGCACGTAGTCAAACTGACGGTCTACCTGACCGATCTGGACGACCTCGGCGCGTTCCGCACCGTGCGAGACGAACACCAGGACGCGGAGCGGCCGCCCGCCTGCTCCTTGGTGAGGGTCGCGGGTCTGGTCCACCCCGACTTCAGGGTCGAGATCGACGCGCTGGCAGTGACACCCGGCGCCGTGTAACGGCTGCTGTCCACGGGACGCCGGAATGCCGGGCCGGGCCGGGGTGCGCAGGAGGCGAAATGGAGGCAGCGGTGGAAACAGCCGACAGGTCACGGAGCGCGCGCCTGGCGGCTCACGGCGCCGTCGCCACCTCTCTGGCCCTGCACAGTGATCACGCCCTGCGCGACCTTGTGGACACCGCCGTACCCATCGGAACGGGCATCGGCGGGAAATCGGCACTGCTCGAGGTCGCGGGTACCCCGGTCTTCGTGAAGAGGGTGCCCCTCACCGATCCGGAGAGGCGACCGGAAAACGTCCGGTCCACCGCGAACTTGTTCGAGTTGCCGGTCTTCTGCCAGTACGGCATCGGCGGCCCCAGCTTCGGGGCCTGGAGAGAACTCGCCGTGCAGACCATGACGACGAACTGGGTTCTGGCAGGGAAACACGAAGGTTTCCCCCTCATGCACCACTGGCGGGTGCTGCCTGACTCGACGCCCCTGCCGGAGGAACTGGCCGACGTGGAAAGGGCCGTCGCATACTGGGGCGGTGGAGCGCAGGTGCGCCGCCGCATCGAGGCACTCCAGGAATCCTCGGCAAGCATCGCCCTGTTCCTGGAGTACATCCCGCGCACCCTCCACGAGTGGCTGGGCGAACAGATGGCCACCGGGGGTGAGAACGCGGACCGGGCCTGCACCATGGTGGAGCGAGAGCTGGAGGCCGGGACTTCATTCATGAACTCCCGCGGTCTGCTGCACTTCGACGCCCATTTCGAGAACATCCTGACCGACGGCAGACACCTCTACCTCGCCGACTACGGTCTTGCGCTCTCCTCCCGCTTCGATCTGTCGCGGGATGAGGTCGGCTTCTTCGACAGGCACCAGGACTATGACCGGTGCTATTCGGTCACCTACCTGGTGAATTGGCTGGTCACAGCTCTGTCCGGATACGGAAGGGATGACCGGGAGGCGCAGGTGCGCGCGTATGCCCGAGGTGAGCGCCCCACGGGAATCCCAGAGACCGCCGGGGCGATCATCGCCCGCCACGCTCCGCTTACCGCAGTGATGGCGGACTTCTTCCGCAAACTCCAGCACGAGAGCAGGGCGACTCCGTACCCGCTGGACGAGATCCGCGCGTGCATGGACCGCCGGAAGTGACGCACGGCAACCGGGTATCCCCACTCCCGCGGGCACCCGGAGATGGTGTGCCCTCAGCTCACGAACTCCTCGTCACCGTAATGGATCTCGGTTCTGTGCCGGTCCACGCCGAGCCCGGCAGCGAACTCCCTGGCCAGTCGCAGGTCGGCGAGAGGGGCGATGAGGATGAGCTGTCCGTCAGGAGTGATCGAGCCGCCTCCGAGCCTGGTACGTGCCTCGCGGCTGTTGACGAGCGCGTCGTGCAAGCGGGTCCGGCTGACGCCGGGGGCGAGGACTTCCGCCGCGTCGCTCTCCGGCGAGGTGCGCCGCAGACAGCGGAACGTGAGCACCGACTCCTGGTCGTACTGCTTGGCAATGAGGTCGGCGACATGGTGGAGCCCGCCGCGGCTGATGTTCCTGACATCGAACGCGCGTGATCGCTCGTAGGTCACCTGCTGCCGTCCGGCCGACCAGAAGACACCGTCCAGGAGGGATGAGACACCTGACGTTGCCCCATTCGAGCGGATGATCCCGTGCACTTCGTGGTCGAAGCGTGTCAGGTGCCGCGTGAGACGCGAGTCATCCGGATCCGTGATGATCGCCGTGTTGTCCGTGGCGAAGATCTCCGCCGCCGGGCAGTTGCGGGCCACCGAGTCCGACTGCGCACTCGCCGCGCCCGCAACCCCCAGCATCAGGGCGGAGACCATAACCAGGATGCGTACATGCCGCTGCATGCTTACGTTCTTCATGTCGCGCTCAACGAGCCCCGGCCAAGTCCGTTTCGCCGGCCGAGGGGGCCGCCTGCCGCACCGTCTGTCGCACTGCGCCCCCTGCCTTCAAGAGAGTGAGTCGGCCACCACCCCTGCCGCTCGCGCGATCAGCTTGTCGTCGGTGCCCGCAGTCTTCTCCGAGCGATTCGACATGACCGTCACGACCACGGGTGCGGAGCCGGGGCGCCACACCACTGCGATGTCGTTGCGGGCGCCGTAGTAGCTGCCGGTCCCGGTCTTGTCACCAACCACCCAGTCCTTGGGCACACCGGCCCTGATCAGATCAGCTCCCGTGGTGTTGGTCCGCAGCCAGTGTGTGAGCTGCGCCCGCCCGGCCTTGCCGAGAGCGTCCCCCAGAACGAAGGCGCGCAGGTCCTCGGCCATCGCCCGCGGGGTGCTCGTATCCCGCTGCTCACCCGGCACCCAGCGGTTCAGCTCGGGCTCGCGGCGCTCCATCCGCGTGACGTGGTCGCCGAGCTTCGTGAGGTCCATGCCGACCTTCCCGGGCCCACCGACCGCGTCGAAAAGGAGGTTGGCGGCGGTGTTGTCGCTGTACCGGATCGCGGCGTCACACAGAGCGCGCAGGCTCATTCCGCTCGCGACGTGTTTTCCGGTCACGGGAGAGTTGGCGATGAGATCCTTGCTGGAGTACTTCACCACCTTGTCCAGCTCACTCGTCGAGTACTTCCGCAGCACGGCGCCGACGATCAGTACCTTGGACGTTGAGGCGTAGGCGAAACGGTCGTTGTCCTTGTAGGCCACCTCGCGACCGGTGCCGGTGTCGATTGCGTAGACACCCAGGCGCGCGTCAAACCGGCCTTCCAGTTGCTTGAGTTTGCGGGCGTACGGCCTCGCGGTCAGGCTCGGCGCTGCCGATCCGGTGGTGTGGCGGGGGGCGGCGGGCTCGGTATGGGCGCATCCGGCGAGGGAGGCCAGGGCGAGCGCGGCGAGCGCACCGAATACCGTGCGGCCGGTGCGGGCGTGCTGCATGTTCAGAACCTCCGTGGAGTGGCCCCGCTCATGGGGCGTTCGGCGACAGGACGGAACCACCGCGTACCGGTGTGTGGAGGCGGGCACCAGGGCTCCGTCGCCTCCGGGCGGCCATCCGGTCCAATCCGTTGCCGTCCATAGTGTTCTTGTTCTCGCCCGTACTGTTCCATTGACCGTGCCGACCGGCTCCGGCTCAGAGGCCGAGCAGGCCCGGGTCGCTCGCCAGGGACCGGAAGCGCTCCCGTGGGCCGGTGACCAGCTTGCGCAGTTTGAGGTCGAGCAGCCCGCCGACCGACGTGAGCTCTGCCGCGAGTGTGCCGTCGGTCTTCCGGATGGTCTGTTCGATCCGGAAGGTCTTGCCATCACTCCAGACGAAGGAGCAGCTCACGTCGACCTGGTCACCTGCGACCAACTCGCGTTTGTAGCGAATGGTCGTCTCCAGGGCCACCGGGCCGATGCCCTTCTCGCGCAGATCGTTCTGCTTGATGCCCGAGTCCTGGAGGATCGCCCAGCGTGCGTGTTCCGCGTACTGCAAGTACACGCTCTGGTTGAGATGGCCCTGCGTGTCGGTTTCGTACCCGCGCACTCCGACTCGTACGGAAAATGGATCTGCCATGACTTACCTCTCGAAGGAACACGGCGCTGACAGCGTCGACGCCTCGGCTGAGCATGCTCACCCCGATTCAACCGCATCGCTCGTTTTCGGATTCCGCCGGATTCCGCCGGGCCGGCGAGTCCGCGGAGATCGCGTCTCACCGAGTCCTGCGCCGACTCCCGCCCACGGGACGAGCGGAGGTCCAACCACGCTCGGTGGTACGCGGTTTGATGTGTTCCGGAGCCCTTACGATGACGTTCATCCGATGATCGCCTCCAGGGAGTCCAGTGAAGAGCCAGCAGATCGCCCCCAGCCGTTCCGTGAAGATACCCAGGCGGCGTGCGCGTCAGTACGCGGCGGCATCCGTCACCTTGGCTGCTGCGGCAACCCTGATGGCCTGCGGCGCCTCGTCCGACGCCGCGGACTCGAAGCGGCCGGCGAGCGCGAGCCCCTCTCCCACCGGAGCGGTGACCCGTGCGCAGGCGGACAAAATCGTTGACCACTATGAAGAGGTCAACAACCGGAGCAACAAGACCCGCGACGCCAAGTTGCTCGGCACGGTGGAGGGAGGCCAGGTCTACGAGCTGAGCAAGGCGGAGTTCAAGGCGTTCCCGACATGGCCGAGCAAGAAGCGGAAGGAGTACGGCAACCCCTTCACGTACAAGCAGCGCTCCTTCGCCATGCCGGCCAACGCGGGCTGGTTCATGTTCATCGGCCACATGAACGGCTCCAAGTACCCCTCCCTGCTTGTCTTCGACAAGGTCGGCGGCGAGTGGAAGGCCGTCAGGGCGGTCCACCTGAGCGTCCCGGTCCCAGCGATCGACACGAGTCGTGGTGGCCTCGCGGCCGCGGTGTCCACCAGTGCGAAGAGCGGTGTTCTCAGCCCCGCTGAGGTGAAGAACGCGTGGGAGGACCTCTACACCAGCGGGGGGAAGCACCAGGGCAAGGAGCTGGCATCGAGTGGGTGGACCAAGGACGCTCTGAAAACGTATCGGACACGCAACGACGAGCTGGGCTCGCAGGCTCAGGTGTCCTTCTTCAGCAAGCCCGCGAAGAGCGAGAAGATCTACGCACTCCGGACGAAGGACGGCGGGGTGCTGACCGTGTCGTCGCTGGCGCACAACGAGGAGTCCATCACCAAGGCTGCTCTGCGCGGGAGTTCGTCCATGCAGATCACCCCGGGGCCGGCGGAGAAGGTATTCAACTCGACGCCACGTTCCGCCATCGTGGACGAATTCCAGGGTCAGGCTCTCGTCCACTTGACCCCGAAGGACAAGCCGAAGGTCCTCTACGCGGTGTATTCGCTGGTCGACTCGCGCTGACGGACGGCAGGTCGACCACTGTGCCACCTGGTCCGGCGAGAACCTGGGTCGGTTGCGGACCCGAGGTGATGTCGCCCGTGAGCACGATGCGATCGGCGGCGCGTACGTCGGGTTCTGCCAGCACCGCCTCCAAGGCCGGCAGGACTCCGTGGATGTCGGACAGGACGGCTACCCGGTTCAGCATGGTCACCACTCTGGGACAAGGACAGCCGAGGGCCAGGCCCCGTTCGCCGAACGCGTAGCTCGGGCGATGCGGGCTCGTCCGGCGATCCGGAAGGCGTATGTGTGCTGGATGCTGCGGCACTGTCAAGGGAATCCGCGGCGGTGCTCCGTCCCCTGATGGCCGTCGCAGCAGAGCGTTTTTGCCGAAGCAGCAACAGAACTCGCGGCGGCACCGGTGCCCGTCGCATGATCGCTACCTGAGATGTTGGCCTGCGGCCCACTTCGTACCGGGCCGGTGGCGCACTCGGCGCAAGCAGATCGATCGAAGCCCCCGGAGGACTCATGTCGCAGCCCGACCAGGTAACAGATGCCGCCCGCCTCGTTCCGTCTCCCGCAGGCAGGACCCACTTGGTGGAGCACGGCGCCGGGCCACTGGTGTTGCTGGTCCACGGCTTTCCGGAGTCCTGGTATTCCTGGCGCCGCCAGTTGCCGGTGCTCGCCGCAGCCGGGTACCGGGCGGTCGCCATTGATGTTCGTGGTTATGGGCGGTCCTCCAAGCCCGGTGAGGCGTCCGCGTACCGCATGCTCGACCTGATCGAGGACAACGTCGCCGTGGTGCGGGCGCTCGGCGAGGAGACAGCGGTGATCGTCGGGCACGACTGGGGTTCGACGATCGCCGCGCATTCCGCCCTCGTCAGGCCGGATGTCTTCCGCGCGGTCGGACTGCTCAGCGTTCCCTACGCACCGCCCGGCGGTCCTCGGCCCAGTGAGGTCTTCGCGAAGATGGGCGGGGACGAGGAGTTCTACGTCTCCTACTTCCAGGAGCCCGGCCGGGCCGAGGCCGAGATCGAACCCGACGTGCGCGGTTGGCTTGTGGGCTACTACGCCGCGCTCTCCGCCGATACGATGCCCGCACCCGGCGCCCCGGACCCACACTTCGTCACCCGCGGCGGGGGGCTGCGTGACCGGTTCCCGGCCGGCCGACTGCCCGGATGGCTCAGGGAGGACGATCTCGACGTCTACGCCGCGGAGTTCGAGCGGACGGGTATGAGCGGAGCACTCAACCGCTACCGGAACATGGACCGGGACTGGGAGGATCTCGCCGACTTCCGCGGCAAGCCGATCACTCAGCCGTCCCTCTTTCTCGGCGGGGCACTGGATGCCTCCACCACCTGGATGTCCGATGCGATCCAGGAGTACCCCTCCACCCTGCCCGGTCTGGTCTCCTCGCAGATCCTTGAGGGGTGCGGCCACTGGATCCAGCAGGAGCGCCACGAGGAGGTCAACGAGATCCTGACTGGCTGGCTTGCCTCTCTGCCCTCGTGAGGGGCCCCGAGTTGTCAGCGCCCGTTGCCGCCTTGGTCCGCGCGACCTGCACGGTCAAGAGGGCCTCCGGTGGCCGCGATGACGGGGTGTGGGGGCGAGTGCCGCATGCGATGTGCCCTCGCAAGTGCTCATATGTCAGGGGGTGACGGCCCGTGGGTCAGGTTTGTGTGTGCCGCGGTCTGCGGTGGTCCACTCCGGCCCTGCGGAGCAACAGGTCCCGTTCGGCTGTGTTGTCCGTCAGGTCTGCCGCGCGGATGTACTCCGCGCGCGCTTCCTGATCTCGCCCCAGGCGTTCCAGCAGACTACCGCGCACGCTGGGCAGCAGATGGTAGCCGGACAGCGGGGGTTCTTTCGCGAGCACGTCCACGATGGCGAGTCCGGCGGCCGGGCCTTCGGCCATCGAGACGGCGACGGCGCGGTTGAGCTCGGTCACGGGGGAGGGTGGCAGTGCCGCGTAGAGAGCGGCGATCCGGTGCCAGTCGGTTTCCTCATACGTAGGCGCCTGGGCATGGCAGGCGGCGATGGCGGCCTGCAGCGTGTACGGGCCGGGGCGGGCGTCCAGTTCGCCGGCGCGCAGCAGTGCGGCGAAGCCGCGCCGGACGAGGAGCTGGTTCCAGCGGCCTCTGTTCTGGTCGGCGAGCAGGACTGCTTCGCCGGCTGTTCCCACCCGGGCTCCGATGCGGGAGGCCTGGATCTCGAGCAGGGCCAGCAGGCCTTGTACTTCGGCTTCCTCGGGCATCAGCCCCGCCAGTACCCGTGCGAGGCGCAGCGCTTCCTCGCACAGCGCGGGGCGTACCCAGTCCTCGCCGGCGGTGGCCGAGTAGCCCTCGTTGAAGACCAGGTAGATGACCTCCAGGACGGAGGCCAGACGCTGCCCGCGCTCGGCCTCGTCGGGCACCTCGAACGGCACCGCGCGCGCCGCCAGTTTTCGTTTGGCGCGCACGATGCGCTGGGCGACGGTCGCCTCGGGGACGAGATACGCGCGGGCGATCTCGCCGGTGCTCAGCCCGCCCAGCAGCCGCAGCGTGAGCGCGGTCCTGGCTTCGGTCGCCAGGACGGGGTGGCAGGCGGTGAAGATCAGCCGCAGCAGGTCGTCGTCGATGGTGTCGGCGCTGTCGGCGCAGTCGACGGCGGTATCGGCGGTGGTGTCGGCCGGCGGGTGTGTGTCCTGCAGTTCCCGGCCGGCCTCGGCCAGCTTGCGCGCGTATGTCTCGCGGCGGCGTACGAGGTCGATCGCCCGGCGTCTGGCCGTGGTCATGAGCCAGGCGCCCGGCCTCTGCGGAACTCCTGAGGCGGGCCACTGCTCCAGCGCGGCGACCAGCGCGTCCTGGGCGATCTCCTCGGCGATGCCGATGTCCCGCACGATCCGTGCGGCCGCGGCGATGATCCGCGCCGATTCGATCCTGAATACCGCTTCGACCGCCCGGTCCGCGTCGCTCCTGGTCACGGCCACCCATCAGAGCAGCCCAGCGGCGACGCGGCAACCGGACACGGCCGTCAGTCGTCGGAGGAACCGAAGACCTGGCGGACCTCGCAGTCGAGGTCGTATTCCTCCTCGTGCAGCTGCACGAAGCGCTTTGCCCACTCGACAGCCTCGTCGAGGTCCTTGGTCTGTACCAGGCTGTACCCGCCGACGACCTCCTTGGCCTCGGTGAACGGTCCGTCCAATACGGTCGTCCTGCCCTCACTCCAGCGCACCCGCTTGGAGGAGTCGATCGGGCCGAGGCCGCCGGTGTCCAGCAGGACCCCGGCCCTGGTCATCTCCTCCATGAGCTCACCCATCCGCTCCATGAGGCCGGCACTGGGCGCGGCGGGGGCGGTCTTCTCGTCGACACGGATCAGGGAAATGAAGCGCGGCATGACGTTCTCCTCGTGATGGGGGGCGGGCCTCGTACCCGCTCTCTCATACGGACGTCGAACGGCCACAGGCGGAATCGACACACCGTGCGGGGAAACTTTCCGCTCCCCGATGGCCGCTGTCCGGGGGCCGGTCCAGGAATCCGGCCATGGAGTGGGGCGGCTGCCCCCGGCCTGCGCGCGCGGCCCTGCACGTTTGCCGCTTGCCGCCAAGACTGGTGCGCAGTGGCGGTGTTGGGGCGCCGCGGGTGGCTGGCGCTGGGGGCAGGGTGCGCGGAGGCGACTCTCTCGACGGCTTCAAATGCGTAAAGATGATCGGAAGAGCCATTGACCCATCAACTTTGAGCAAATAATGTCCGATTATCCGGCTGCGGGGCAGTGTCCCCCACCGAACGGTCCCCGTCGGCTTCACGGCCTCTCCCGCGCGGCGAGGTCAAAAGCTCCATCCCCCCAGGAAGGCTCCGCGTGCGCAGACGTTCCCTCCTCACGGCGGCCGCCGCCACGACGCTCGCGGCGGCTCCGCTCGCGGCCGGCTGCAGCCCCTCCCCGTCCCCGGCCTCCCGAGGTTCCTCGGGCGGCTCCAGGCGCGGGCATCTCACCTACGGCGTCTGGGACGTCTACCAGGTTCCCGCGATGAAACGGGCGGCGCGGGAGTTCGAGCGCACCCGTCCGGGGGTGACCGTCGATGTCCAGCTCACCCCCAACGGGACGTACTGGACCAAACTGCGCACCGCGTGCACCGGCGGCTCCGCTCCCGACGTCTTCTGGATGAACGGACCGAACTTCGGTCTCTACGCGGATGCGGGACAGCTGCTCCCGCTGGAGACCGAGGGGTCCGGTGCTGTGCTGCGCCCCGCCGACTTCCCGTCCGACCTGGTCTCCCTCTACCGCTGGAAGGGCACCCAGTACGGCGCCCCGAAGGACTTCGACACGGTCGCGCTGTGGTTCAACAAGGAGATCTTCGACCGGGCCAAGGTCGACTATCCGGACTCGTCCTGGACCTGGCAGGACCTGATCTCCAACGCCCAGCGGCTCACCGACCGCAAGCGCGGGATCTACGGCGTCGGGGCTCCGGTCCGCGCGCAGGAGAACTACTACAACTCGATACCGCAGGCCGGCGGCTGGGTCATCTCCCAGGACAAGACGCGCTCCGGCTACTCCGACGAGCACACCCGGGACGGCCTGCAGCTGTGGATCGACCTGATCCACCGCTACCAGGCATCTCCGACCCTCCAGCAGATGGCGGACACGGACCCCACCCAGATGTTCCAGTCCGGGACGCTGGCCATGACGTACGAGGCGTCCTACAACGCGGCGATGTTCTACGGCGACCCCGAACTGCGAGCCAAGATCGACGTCGCACCGATGCCCAAGGGCCGTCACCGCGCCACCGTCCTGCACGGCCTGGCGAACGTCGTCTACGCCCGCACCCCGCACCCCGAGCTGGCCAAGGAGTTCGTCCAGTTCCTCGGCGGGGAGGAGGCATCGCTGCTCCAGGGCAAGTACGGCACGGCGATCCCGGCGCGCAACGGCACCGCCGAACCGTGGGCCGACGGGATGCCCAAGTTCGACCTCCAGGTGCACCTGGACGCGCTCGACTATTCGGTGCCCTTCCCCAGCTCCGCCAACAGCGCCGCCTGGCAGCACAAGGAACAGATGTGGCTGGCCAGGGCGTGGAGCGGCGACGACAGCCTCAAGAGCGCGACCCGGTCCCTGACCGACGCGATGAACCAGCTCCTCGCGCAGGAGAGGAAGGGCCGGTCCTGATGAGCCTCGATGTGCGTGCGAAAACCGCCGTACCGGCGCAGCGCACCCGCCAGGACACCCTGGACCAGCGGGAACTGCGCCGCCGTGAGCGCCGCTTCCGCCACCGGGACAAGTGGTGGGGCTACGCGCTGATCGCACCGGCCGGGCTGGGTCTCGCAGTCTTCTATCTGTGGCCCGTCGTGCAGACGGTGTACTACAGCTTCACCGAGTGGGGCGCTTTCGGTGGGACCAGCTGGATCGGTCTCTCCAACTACCGCACCCTGGTGGGTGACCCCGAGTTCTGGCAGTCACTGGGCAACACCGGCATCTACACCGGGCTCGTGCTGCTGGGGATCCCGCTGTCGATGGTGCTGGCGGTGCTGCTCAACCTCAAGGGTCTGACCGGCACCGGCATCTACCGCACGTTGTACTTCCTGCCGGTGGTCACGATGCCCGCCGCGGTCGCGGTGGTGTGGCGCTGGCTGTACAACGGCGACGCCGGCATCCTCAACCACGCGCTGTCCGCGATCGGCATCAACGGGACCTACTGGGTTTCCGACCCGGGCACCGTCCGTATCGCGGTCGCCGTCGTCGGAGTGTGGATGACCGTCGGCTACAACATGATCCTGCTGCTGGCCGGCCTGCAGAGCATCCCGGGCGACTACTACGAGGCGGCGTCCCTCGACGGCGCGGGGCGCATCCGGCAGTTCTTCTCCGTCACTCTGCCGCTGCTGAGCCCCACGCTGTTCTTCACCACCGTGCTCTCGGTGATCCAGTCGCTGCAGGTCTTCGACCTGGTGTATCTGATCCTCGGCGCCAACACGCAGAACGCGCTGCAGAACCCGGCCTACGGCCAGGGTCAGACCGTCGTGATGCTCTTCTTCCAGAAGGCGTTCTTCGACAACCAGCGTGGCTACGGCGCGGCGATCGTCTGTGTGCTGTTCGTCCTGATCATGGCGCTGACCGCCGTCCAGTTCCGGTTGCAGAAGAGGTGGGTCCACTATGCGTGAGGCGACGCGGGGCACGCAGGGTTCCCGGCGTGCTCAGAACAGAAGCCGTCAGGGCAGGCTGTGGCCGGCCCACGTCCTGCTCGCGCTGGGCGCGGTGGTCACCGTCTTCCCGCTGGCGTGGGAGGTCCTGACCTCCTTCAAGACCTTCGGTGAGTCCGTACGGGTGCCGCCGACGATCCTGCCCGCACACTGGGACTGGTCGAACTACGGGAAGGTCTTCGACGCGATCCCTCTCGGGCGTCAGTTCGTGAACACCGCCGTGATGGCCGTGCTGCGGACCGCGGCCCAGCTGCTGCTGTGCTCGATGGCGGCATACGCCTTCGCGCGCATCCGCTTCCCCGGGCGCGGGGCCATCTTCCTCGGGTTCCTCGCCGTGCTCATGGTCCCCGGCCAGCTCTTCCTGCTGCCGCAGTACCAGATCATGCAGGACCTCGGCTGGCTGGACTCGATGCAGGCGCTGGTGGTCCCCGGGATGTTCTCGGCATTCGGCACGTTCCTGCTGCGCCAGTTCTTCATGGGACTGCCCGAGGAGCTGGAGGAGGCGGCGCGGCTGGACGGCGCCAACCCCTTCACGGTCTTCTGGCGCATCGCCCTGCCGCTGGCCCGGCCGGGGCTGCTGGCGCTGGGCGTCCTGACGTTCCTGTGGTCCTGGAACGACCTGATGTGGCCGCTGATCGTCAACACCGACCCGGCCAAGATGCCGCTGTCGGCCGGCCTGGCCTCCCTTCAGGGCGCCCACCTGACGGAGTATCCGGTGCTGATGGCCGGATCCCTGCTTGCCACGCTCCCGGTGATCGTGGTGTTCGTCGCGATGCAACGCCAGTTCATCCAGGGCATCGCCTTCTCCGGCATGAAGGGCTGAGCGCTCACACTCCTGCCACTGCCGTTCGCCTCACCCGGTGAGGCCGGGGCCGCCGCGTACCCGCCGTACGAGATCCCCGGCGGCCCCCGGCCACTGAGGGTGTTCGAAAGCGAAACCGGCCCCGAGCAGACGGCCCGGGACGACGCGGCGGCTCTTCAGCAGGAGTTCGGTGTCCGAGCGCAGCGCGAACGCGCCGATCTCCGCCATCCATCGCGTCGCGGGCAGCCCCACCGGGACACCCCACGCGGCGCGCAGCGCGCGCATGAAGGCACGCTGCGGCACAGGAACAGGCGCCGCGAGGTTCACCGGCCCGGCGAAGTCGTCCCGGTGGGCCAGGAATTCGACTGCACGGACGAAATCACGGTCGTGGATCCAGGATATGTACTGTGCGCCGCCCGCGACCGGGCCACCGAGCCCGAGCCGGGCCAGCCGCAGCAGGACATCGAAGACGCCCCCGCGGTCGGGACTCATCACCATGGCTGAGCGCAGGGCGATCTTGCGGGTGTGCGGGGTCCGGGTGCGCTCCTGCGCCCGCTCCCAGTTCCTGGCGATCTCGACGCTGTACGCCCAGTAACCCGGGACGCCGGGTTCCGTGCCGCCGAGCAGGCCGGTCGCCTCGTCGTTGGGCGCGTCGAAACGGTGAGCGTAGACGGTGGCCGTGCTCATCTGCAGCCAGACCCTGGGTGGCCGAGCGGCGGCTGCGATCGCCTCACCCACGACCTCGGCCGAGTGCACGCGGGAATCCATCATGGCCCGCAGGTTGGTCGGGGTGTAGCGGCAGCTGACGCTCCGTCCGGCCAGGTTGATCACGAGGTCGCTGCCGTCGATCACCTCGGCCCAGGGGCCCAGGGTCTCGCCGTCCCACCCCACTTCGCGCTCGCGTGCCGGCCGTCTCGTCAGGACGACGACCTCATGGCCCGCAGCGGTCAGCGCGCGGTTCAAGACGGTGCCCACCTGCCCGGTTCCCCCGGGCATCACTACCTTCACTGGTCCCCCTCAGGTTCGGGGCCAGCTTAACGCAGAAAATTGAACGTGTTTAAAAATCGGCCGGGATGGTCGGCGGGCACCCCAGCGGCATGAGTTGCGGCGAGTGATGGGGTGTCCGGCTGATGCGGGTGTTCAGCGTTGCCCGTGAGGTGTTTGCCTTTCCCGCAGTACGGCCGATGTCCGCAGGCACCAGTCCCGGTTGCCCTGCTCGAAGGCCAGGCCGCGCAGGCAGGTCAGATACGGGCCGATCCGCTCGCCGCGGCGCAGGAACTCCTCCTCGTCGGAGTCGCCGCGCATCTGCCGCAGCAGCTTGCCGAAGAGCTCGACTCTGGCCCCGGCTGCGCGCGCCCGCTCTTCGAGCTGTCCGATCACCGGGGCGGTGGCGGTGTGGTCGGCGGCCTGGACCTTGACGAGCAGGTCGTCGCGGATGAACGAGGGCTTCGAGCCGACCGCGGCGAACCTCTCCAGTTCAGCGAGACCGGCGTCGGTGACCTTGAACAGGCGCTTGTTGGGCCGGGTTTCCTGCACCACTTGCCGACCGGAGATCAGTCCGTCCTTCTCCAGTCCGGTCAGTTCGGCGTACAGCTGCTGGGGCAGTGCGTACCAGAAGTTGGCGACGCCGACGTCGAACGCCTTGGCCAGCTGGTATCCGCTGTACTCGCCGTCCAGTAGTGCCGCCAGTACGGCATGCCGCAAAGCCATCGAAGGAACCCCTTCCCTTTTTCCGTCCGCCATCGCATCATACTCAAGAAAATGACTAATCATATATTTGAGTAACAGGAGGGGTCATGGAGACCGCCGAGCGCTTCCGCGCCGCCGTGGAACAGAGCGACCTCGCAGCGCTGGAGGACCTGTTCGCAGAGGATGTCCGCCTCTACAGTCCGGTGAAGTTCACTCCCTTCGAGGGCAGGCCCATGGTGCTGGGGCTCTTCGGTGTCCTGCTGCGCACCTTCGAGGACTTCCGTTACATCGGAGACCTCGAAGGTGCGGCCGAGACCAGCGCGGGCGAAGAGGCCGCGTCGCGGATCCTCCTCTTCCGCGCCACGGTGAACGGCAGGGAGGTCCACGGCATCGACCTCCTCCAGTTCGACGAGGTGGGACGGATAAAGGAGTTCACCGTGATGGTCCGCCCGCAGTCCGCGGTGCACGCACTCGGTGAGGCGGTACTCGCCGGCCTGGTCGCCGACGGCCTCGCTCCCCGCCCCGGCGACCACTGAAGGCGGCCCGTCCACCTGCCCGTCGACAGCAACTACGCTGGTCCGAAACACCAGTTCGGAAAGGTTGAGCGATGAGACTTGCCGATGGCCCCCAGGTGGAGTGCGAGATCGGGATAAGCGCGGCACAAGAGCACGTGTGGGGCCTGGCCTCGGACATCGCCACTTCCGCCCGGCACAGCCCCGAGCTGCAGGAAGTCGAGTGGCTCGACGGGGCCAGCGGGCCGGCCGTCGGCGCGTGCTTCGCCGGCCGCAATCGCAATGCCGGCCTGGGGGAGTGGCGCACCCGCAGCCGGATCACCCGGATCGAGGAGCACCGCACCTTTCAGTGGGAGGTCGTCCATGACGATGACCGGTGCGACCACGGTCCCCTGGCCGTATGGACCTTCACACTGCAGCCGCTTCCGGACGAGAACGGCACCTGTTTGCGGCACGGTATGCGGCTGGGTGACACCCCCGGACCGCTGCAGCAGGCCGTCGCCCGCTACCCCGACAGGGAAGAGCAGATCATCGACGGCCGGCTGGCTATGCTCCGCGACGGTATCGAGGCGACGCTGGCCGGTGTGAAGGCGGACGCGGAGGGGCAAGGGCGCCGGGGGCGCTGAACACCCCGGGACGACGGTGGCCAGGAACCCCCTCGACTCGACGCGGTCGGCGAAGTCGGCCCGGTCGTTGAGGACCCAGGAGATGTGCTTGTGCTCCGAAGCAGGTGGAGGCCAGTGCGCGGGCGAGGGGGTCAGGGGCAGCCCGGCGCGTATACGCGATGCCGTCCGCATCCCGGACCTGTGGGCCGGGGTGCGGACGCGGGGGAGGTACGGGGATCGGCGGTGCTTCGCAGGACGGTTGGGCGGTGCGGACGAAGTGGGCCGCCGTACGGCCTGCTCAGGCGCCGCCGGACGCTGCTTCGCCGCGGCGGGGCAGCAGCAGTTACGTCGCCGCGGCGGTGACCAGCAGCATCACCCCGCTGATCACGAGGTTCAGATGCAGGCCGCCGAGGAATGCGGTGCGGTCGGTGATCAGGGCACCGAAGGCGGCCACTGCCAGGCAACTGCCGACCTGGCGGAAGGTGTTGAGCAGGGCGGCGGCCGTGCCGGCGCGGGCGCCGTCAATGTTCTCCAGCAGCGCCGCGGTCAGTGATGGCACCGCGAGACCGCCGCCCAGTCCGACCGGGACCAGCAGCAGAACCGGGACCCACAGGGAGGTGTGGGAGCCGGTCAGGAGCAGCAGGAGGGCGCCGGTTCCCATGAGGAGCTGGCCCACCGCCATGGGGAGACGGGCGCCGGTGCGGGCGGCGATCTTGACCCCGATCAGGTTGACGGCGGAGATCAGGGCGCACATGGGGATAAACATTGCCCCCGCACTGCTGGCCGCGCAGCTGCTGGAAGTACATGCCCAGCAGGAAGATGACTCCGTGGAGATGGCGGGCAGTGCGACGTTGACGAATGAGGCGTCGAGCGTGTCTGCCGGAGGTGGGGCCGTCGCTTGTGACGTGAGTGCGGGGTGGCCGGTCCGTGTGATCCGGAGCCTCCGGCCGGGCGCCCCCGGTTGGCGGCCGGACCATACGGCATGCCCATCGGCCGCCACCGCCGGAACGGCAACCGGACAAAGATGTCCGTTCCGATTGACTCCGCGTCCTGTCATGAGCATGGTTTCTGCGTACTCCTCGCCCCCCACCCCTGAGAGGAAGCACCCAGTGAGACGCCTGAAATCCACGGCAGCCGCGCTCGGCGCCACAACCGTTCTGATCCTGGCCTGTGGTCTCGGCAATGCCACCGCCAACGCCGCGGCGCCCGCCCGCAATCAGACCGGCGCCGCGCGGCAACAGGCCGCCGACGTCTGCACGTCCACGGCGGCGGACTCCGGCCGTACGGTCCACGGGGCGCTCTCCCGCGACCAGGTTCACCACCAGCTCTCCGCCCTGACCGGGCCCCATCGCGCGGCCCGTGGCTACCCCGCATCCGGGATAGCCGGCAAAGGCCCATTGGGGGACGGTACTTCGGGCCGCGGGCTGCTGACGGACATACACCCGGCCCAGGGCACCTCCTTCAAGGAGATCAACGGCAGTGACGGCTCCTGCGCCACCCAGTCCGTGTCCACCCAGCTGAACATCCAGGACGGCTCCACCACCATCTACACCCCCACGATGTACCCGGCCGGCGGCTCGTGCATCGAGCTGGTCACCGTATACACCTCGGCCGGCCCTTCGGTCTCGGCCTGGGACTGGTGCGACAGTGTCACCTTCGAGGCATCGGTTCCCATCGACAGTGCCTTTATGAACACCTACACGGACGGCACCTCCAGCGCGTACACCGGCCGTGTCATCAAGACCGACGCCGCCGCCAACTCCTGGACGGCGGCGCTTTACAACTACCGGACGGGCGCCTGGGACACCCTCTTCACCCAGTCCGGCCAGAACCAGTCGGGCCGCAACACCGGTTGGGACATCAACGAGCTGTACTCCCAGGTCGGCAGCTCCGGCCAGTCCTATGCCTGCGACGCCATGGCGGGGCAGACCTTCGAGTCCAGCAACATAACGGTCCGTATCAACGGAAGCTGGACCCCCGCGGCGCCGGACAACTCCGACACCACCTACGACTCCCCTGCGAGCTCCTTCTACTGCCCCGACCGCACCTACCAGATGGTCAGCGCGTACGACCACTGGAAGGCGGTCGGCTGACGGACGGCCGCACGCCGGGTCCCCTTACGAGACACCGGTTCCAGCCCGTAGGTAGTGTTCCGCTCCTCGGGCCGGACGGAATCGGTGCCGCTGGATCCGCCTTCCGCGGGGTGGGGGCATTGCCGTCAGGCCACTGCCCCGCGGTCGGAGTGCCCCGGCTGTTCGTCCGCCGCGGCCTGTTCGCGCCCTCAACGGCCAGGACCACAGCCCCTCTTCACGCCGCGCGGCAGAACTCTCCAGGCAGCATCTGTGATCAGTGCGCCTGATCGATCGTGACGGGCCCGGCGCCGGAGGTGTTCCGGCCGGGGCTGCCGACGACCAGCAGGGTGAGGAGGGCGAGCGCTGCACCGATCCACAGCACGCTGGTGGTGGCGATGCCGTCGACGGCCAGGCCGCCGAAGAGGGCACCGAGCGCGATGGACAGGTTGAAGGTGGAGACGTACAGGGACGAGGCGGCCTCGGCATCGCCGGACGCCTTGTCCAGGATCCAGGTCTGGAACGTCACCGGCACGGCCCCGTAGCCCAGGCCCCACAGCGCGAGGACCGCGGCCGCCGATCCGGTGCTGTTGTCCAGGACTGCCAGCAGTGTCATGGCCACGGTCAGGACCACAGTGATGCCCAGGACAACGGCCCGCAGCCGTCGGACGATCAGCGCCCCGGCCAGGAAATTGCCGCAGATACCGGCTACGCCGAAGGCCAGCAGCAGCACTCCGATCAGGCCGTCGTCGACGCCGTCGCCCTGCAGGACGGGCCGTACGAACGTGTAAGCCAGGAAGTGACCGGTGATCACCAGGAAGGTCATGGCGATACCGGCCCGCACACCGGCGTTGCCCTTGAAGACCCTGGGCAGGTCACCGAAGCGGATGGTCCGCTCCGCCGGGACCTTCGGCATCAGGGCGACCGTGCAGACCAGGGCAACCAGGCCAAGTGCGCCGACGGCGGCGAACGCCGTCCGCCAGCCGCTGAGATCGCCGATGAACGTACCCGCGGGCACACCCAGGACGGAGGCGGCCTGGACACCGCCGAAGACCACGGCCGTGGCGCGGGCGACATGCTTCTCCGGTACCAGCCGCAGCGCGATGCTCCCGGCGATCGACCAGAATCCGCCGACGCCGATCCCGATCAGGAACCGGGCCGTCAGCACAACGCCGAAGCCGGACGCGGAGGCCGAGACGAGATTGGCTGTGCCCACCAGGCCGATCAGCACAGCCAGCACCAGGCGCCGATCGAAGCGCGCGGTGGCCACGGTGACCACGGGAGCAAAGACGGCGGCGACCAGTCCTGGCACCGTCACCATGAGCCCCGCCGTGCCCTCGGACACATCCAGCGACGAACCGACCGGAGTGAGCAGTCCCACCGGCAGCAGCTCGGAAGTCATCAGCGAGAAGATGCCCAGGGTCACCGCCAGGACCGCGAGCCAGCCCCTGACGGGCGAGCGGGTGTCGGACACCAGTGATTCGGCGCTGGTCATGGCTCCATCAACTCTCCGTGAGAAATACGGGTACGGCACCGGTTGCCGACGGGCGGCGGCCCGTCCGGGCCGCCGCCCCGTACAGGAGTCAGTGAGGCGCACCCGTCCGGCGCCGGGTCACTTGCCGGTGGTGACGTTCATCCGGTTCCACGCGTTGGCCGTGAAGATCAGCGCGATCAGCTGCGCGAGCTCCTGCTCCCCGAAGTGCTGGGCGGCTGCCGCGTACACCTCGTCCGATACGCCCGCGGGCAGCAGGGTGACCGCCTCGGTCAGGGCAAGCGCCGCACGCTCCTCGGCGGTGAAGAGACTTGAGCCCTCCCAGGCGCCGACCTGGTGGATCCGCTCCTCGCTCTCCCCTGCCGCACGTGCATCGCGGGTGTGGTAATCGAGGCAGTACGTACAGTGGTTGATCTGCGAAGCGCGAATCTGCACCAGTTCGAGGAGCACGGAGTCAAGGCCCTCACGGGCAGCGGCGTCCAGGGCGAGGACGGCCTTGAACACTTTGGGGGCCACAGCGGAGAAGTCCATGCGGGCGGAGACCTGAGAAGTCGTCATGCCCCGACCCTAGAAGCGGAATCGGCTTCGATTATGGTGCATTTCCATGGCGAAAACATGGGTCAATCCAGGGGAGGGGCCGGAGGACCCCCAGCAGCGCGGCTCGGGCGCCGACCTCCACCTGGAACTCACCGGCGAGGGAAGTCTCCGTACGCGGCTGATGCACGCCCTGCGCGAGGCGATCCGCTCGGGCCGGCTGGCCCCCGGCACCCGGTTGCCGCCCTACCGCACCCTCGCGCACGACCTCGGCATTGCCCGCAACACCGTCTCCGGTGCGTACACAGAGCTCGTCGAGGAGGGCTGGCTGGCGGCAAGGCAGGGCTCCGGCACCCGGGTGGCACGCCGAGCCGCTCCGCTCCAGCCCGACCGTTCACGCCGCCCGCCCCGGCAGACCGGCCGCCGACCGGCCCACGACCTGCAGCCCAGTTCACCGGACGCAGCCGCCTTCCCGCGCACCGCCTGGCTCACCTCGGCCCGGCGCGCCCTGGCCGCGGCGCCCAACGACGCGTTCGGGGTGGGCGATCCGCGCGGCCGTCCGGAGCTGCGCCACGCCCTGGCCGAGTATCTGGCGCGGGCGCGCGGTGTACGTGCCCGCCCCGGACAGATCCTCATCTGCGCCGGCTTCGCCCACGGACTGCGGCTGCTGGGCGAAGTGCTGAGCGGCCGGACCGCGGTGGAGTCGTACGGGCTGGACTTCCACCGGGGGATCCTCACGGAAGCAGGGCTGCAGACCGTCCCGCTGACCGTCGACGCCCACGGAGCGCGGATCGAGGAGCTGCCCGACACCGGCGCCGGGTCCGTCCTGCTCACACCGGCGCACCAGTTCCCCACGGGCGGCCCACTGCACCCGCGGCGGCGGGCGGCGGTCATCGACTGGGCCCGCTCCACCGGCGGGCTGCTGCTGGAGGACGACTACGATGGCGAGTTCCGCTACGACCGGCAGCCGGTGGGCGCCGTCCAGGGCCTGGACCCCGAACGCGTCGTCTATCTCGGCTCGACCAGCAAGAGTCTGTCACCGGCGCTGCGGCTGGGCTGGATGGTGCTGCCCGGATGGCTCGTCGACGACGTTCTGGGGGCCAAGGGTTCCCGCGAGATGTGGTCGGGCGTGGTGGACCAGCTCACCCTCGCGGATTTCATCACCTGCGGCGCCTATGACCGCCATCTGCGACGTATGCGGCAGAACTACCGGCGCCGCAGGGATCTGCTGACGCGCATGCTCGCCGAGCGGGCCCCGCACATTCGCGTGAGCGGCATCGCGGCGGGTCTGCACGCCGTCCTCGAACTGCCCGCGCACACCGAGGACACCGCTGTGCGAGCTGCCCGCCGTCAGGGCCTGGCTCTCGAAGGACTTCGCCGCTACCGCCACCCCGACAGCACCATGCCGCCGCGCGACGGTCTGGTCCTCGGCTACGGGACACCCCCGGACCATACCTTCGCCGCGGCCCTTGAGGCGCTGTGCCCGGCGCTGCCGCAGGCGCCGTAACGCCCGGCTACCGTACGGGTCCTTGCACTGTGCCCGCCCGGGTGGCGTGGTCCGGCACCGCGTCTCGCGGCGTTGCCGGAGAGCCCAAGCAGCTCCGCTGCTTGGGCTCTCCGGCTGCTCCCACCCACGTTGAGGATCACCACCTGGAGCCACGCGCAGACTGCTCAGATTCAGTGACTCTTCGCGACCGTTCCCCAGAATTTGGGTGTTCGTGCACGGTCGCGGTGGGGCGGGAAATGGGTGAGGGGCTGGGACGGGTTCATGGATGGACCTGTTCCAGCCCCTCGCCTGGACCTGAGTCCTGCCGTTCCCGGGGGTTCGGCCGTCCCACGGACTCAGGTGGTCTGTGGGGGTGCGTGCGGGTGTGTGATGGTCCGCGTTGTCAGTAGGCGGAGTTGACGTTGTCCATCGAGCCGTATTTGTCGGCGGCGTAGTTGGCCGCGGCGACGATGTTGGCGACGGGGTCGGTGAGGCTGTCCTTGGTGCCCTTGACGTGGTAGGTGTCGAAGGTGGGCTGGATGACCTGGAGGAGTCCCTTGGAGGGGATGCCGTTCTGGGCGTTGACGTCCCAGTTGTTCTGGGCGTGGGGGTTGCCGCTGGACTCGCGCATGATGTTGCGGTGCAGGCCCTCGTAGCTGCCGGGGATGTGCTTGGCCTTCATGATGGCCAGTGATTCCTTGATCCAGCCGTCGAGGTTGTTGCCGTACTTGGTGCTCTTGACGATCTCGGCGACGGGGTCGGCGTGTATGGCGCTCGGTGCCTTCTTCGCCGTGGTGTGCTGGGCGGCCTTTTCGGCGTGGTGGGCCTGCTTGGCGACCTGGGCGGTGGTGACGGCGGCGGCCGAGACGGGCGCATTGGCGGTGGGCTCGGCGGCGTGGGCGGGGTGCGGGGCCAGGGACAGGGCGCAGGCGGCGGCGCCGGCGGCGGCGATGCCGGCCACGGAGGACTTGCGGAGACTCAGGGTGCGGCGGGTGGTGACAGTCATGGGTGTGTACCTCTCCAGTGGGGGACGTCGTGGGGAGGCCGACTGGGGGGTCGGCGACACGGGTGGGGCGCTGGGGCCGTGGTTCGTGTCGTGGGGCCGGTGTCTGGATGACGGGCGGTGTGTTCCGCCCGGTCCGGCGCTCGGCTCCCCGGTACGTCAAACACCTTGCGAGAGGGACCCGGTCGAAGGCAATTGTGTGACCTACGACGATATTTAGTTACAAACCGGACAGGCGGGATGTGAGGCCCGCAACGAGGGGGGAAAGTCCTGCCGTGGCCTACTAGGTGCCGTCCTGTGTGACGTGGCCCCTATGCCTGGGCTCACATATCACCGACTCCCGCACCCCGGATTCTCACTCCGCGTCACCCCTCGTACACAGCAGAACACTCCCGCCACCCCGCCACACAAACGGACGGAGGGACGGTGCCATGCACGGGGCGCGCCGTGGTGAGGCGGTCGTGGGCCTACCGCTGGAGGCGGTCCCGTCTGCTGTGGCGCCGCCTGCGTGCTGGTCTCACCGAGCGTTGCGACTGTTGTCGGGATACGCCGCTCGCCGGCCTTCCTCCTCCAGCCGCCGGGAGATCGCGCGGGCGGTAGCCCGCACGGCGGGCCCGTAGCCCGCGTCAGCGAAGCCTGTACTGGGCGCCACGACCGACAGGGCCGCCACCACCTCGTTCCCGTCCCGCACCGGCGCGGCGACGGTATTCAGCCGCCAGGGGTGACTCTGCCTGCCGAAAGCGTGGTCACCACGCCGTACCTCCGCGAGCATGCGGCGCAGGTCGGCAGGTGTGTGGATGTCTTCATGGCCCTTTCCGGGTTCGTAAGAGGCGATGGCCTGGTCCTGGACGGCCGACGGCGCGAAGGCGAGCAGCACCAGTCCGACGCCGGTGGACGTCAGCGGGAGGCGGCCTCCGACGCGGTACTGCACGGGGCTGGCGTCGAGTGCCGAAAGCCGTTCGACGAGTACTGCCTCGTGCTGTTCGCGTACGCCGAGCAGCACGTGCTGGCGCGTGACATGGAAGAGGTCTTCCATATAGGGCATGGCCACGGACCGTAGTCCGTGACCGCGCGGGGCCAGGGACGCGGTCTCCAGCAGTCGCAGTCCCACGACGTAGCGACCGTCGTCAAGACGCTCCAGCGCACCCACGTGGACGAGGGACCGCGCGAGCCGCAGAGCGCTGCTGCGGGGGGTGCCGCTGCGCTCCGCGAGTTCGGCGAGCGTCTGAGCGCGATGGTCGCTGTCGAACGCACTGAGCAGCGCGAACGCACGATCGATGACGGGCTGCCCCTCGGCAGGCTTCCCTCCGCGCCTTGGTGGGTCGCCGCTGTCGGGAATCCCTGTTTCATTCATTGGCATCGTGCATGCCAGCTTACGGCTCCCTTCCTACGCTCGTTCAGGTACGCATCCGCCTCGGAGGGAGCCCATATGACCCCGGCAGGTCTGATCGATGTCCACGCCCATTTCGTTACCGACAGCTATGTCGCCGCAGCTCGGTCCGCCGGGATCGAACACCCCGACGGGATGCCCGGATGGCCCGCGTGGAGCGTCGAGCGGCATCTTGATCTGATGGGGCGCTCAGGGATCGAGAAGTCCTACGTGTCCATCTCCTCGCCGGGCGTGCACTTCGGTGACGACGTCGCGGCCCGTTCCCTGGCGCGCGAGGTCAACGAATTCGGAGCCCGCGTCCGCAGCGAGTATCCGCGGCGTTTCGGCCACTTCGCGTCCCTGCCCCTGCCCGACGTCGAGGGATCGCTCACCGAAGCCGCCCACGCCATCGACGTGCTCGGTGCGGACGGGGTGACTGTGGAGACCAACCACCACGGGATCTACCTCGGCGACCCGCGGTTCGAACCGCTGTGGGAGGACCTCGATCGCCGCGGTGCCCTCGTCTTCGTCCACCCCACGTCACCGCCCCATGCCGACGAAATGTCACTGGGCCGGCCGCGGCCGATGCTGGAGTTCCTCTTCGACACCGCCCGCACAGCGAGCGACCTGCTCCTGCGCGGCGTCCTCGCCCGTCATCCGCGGATTCGCTGGGTGCTGACCCACGGTGGGGGAGCGCTGCCGCTGCTCGCCGACCGTATGGACATGTTCAGAGCAGTCGTGGGTGGCAGCCTCAGGGACGCGCCCAGCGCCGTGGAGCAGCTCGGCCGTCTCTGGTACGACATGGCCGGGACGCCCTTCCCGCGCCAGGTTCCGGCCATCGACGCCGCGTTCGGCACCGACCGGCTCCTGTACGGCAGCGACTACTGCTGGACACCTGAGGGAGTGGCGCTCGCCCAGGTCGCGTCCGTCGACTCGGCGGCGCCGCCTTCTGCCACCGACACCTGGCGGGACCTCACCACCCGTAATGCGCGACGGCTGTTCGCCGTGTGATGGCCCCGGAAGCACCGGGTGAAGGACGGGGCGCAGTGGGGCGGGTGCAGGACCCCGGCCGGTGCTCTCGCTGAATGAATCAAGCCCTGGAATGGGCAATGGGATGCAGACGAATGTGCGGTCCGCGCACAAGGGCGGACGGCGTGACTACCCACGGGAGACACATGAGCAGGTACGTCGAACCCTCTTCGGTCAGCGGACGCGTGGTGGTGCAGGACGTCACCGTGGTCGACCCGCTGAACGGAACTCGCACACCCGGCCAGGACGTGAGGGTCGAAGGGGACCGGATCATCTCCGTGACGGCGACCGGTGGCCCGGCCGCGGGCGCGCAGGTGGTGGAGGGCCGAGGACAATTCGTTGTCCCGGCATTCATGGACATGCACATGCACGCTCTGAACACCCCGGGGGACGTCGACGGAACCTATGCTCTGATGCTCGCCAACGGTGTCGTCGGTTTCCGCCAGATGTCGGGCAGCCGGGCGCTGCTGAAGTCCCGCCGCGAGGGCACGCTGCCCCGGCCGAACGGTGCGCCGGCCCTGAAAGCAACCGCTGGTGACCTGCTGACCCCGCTGAACGCCGGCACGATCGCCGGCGCGGTGCGGGCCGTGCGGGAACAACACCGGGACGGTGCCGACTTCGTCAAGGCGGGCATGACGACCCGGGAGACTTTCCTGGCTGCCCTCGAGGAGGCGAATCGGCTCGGCATCCGGCTGGGCGGCCACCTGCCGGCCGACCTCGATCCCCGGGAAGCCGCGCGCGGCGGTGCGTGGTCGATCGAGCACCTGGGTCCGGGTGTCACGGTGTTCGCCGCCGCGTCATCCCGGGAGGCCGAGGTGCGTGCCGGGAACGCAACCCGGAAGCTCCCACCGATTCCCAAGGTCAAGGTGCCCGGTGCAGACAGGCTGGTGATGAAGCTGGTCAAGCGCATGGCCGTGAACCCGGCGACCGGCACGTCCGAACTTGAAGCCCATTCCTACAACCTCGCCGACAGCTCGTACGACCAGCAGAAGGCCGAGGAACTGGCGGACTTGTTCACTGAACACACCACCTGGCAGTGCCCGACCCTGATCCGGGTCCACACCCAGCAGTTCGGCGACTCGCCCGAACACACCGAAGACCCGAGGCGCCGCTACATGGCTCCCGAGGAATTGCGCGCCTGGGACAGGTCGGCGAAGAAGTTCGCCAGGCTTCCCGACGCCACCCGCGACGCCCTGCACAGTCACTGGGCCGCGCAGTTGCGGATGACCAAGACCTTCGCAGACGCCGGAGTCCCGATGGTCGCCGGTACCGACGCGTGCGGGGCCGCAGGAATCATCCCCGGATTCTCCCTCCACGACGAGTTCGACTACCTTGCTGAGGCCGGGCTCGACCCACTGACCATCCTGCGGATGACAACGACCGAGCCGGCCCGGTTCCTGGGCGAGGAAGGGGATTTCGGCCGGGTCGCCCCCGGAATGCCCGCAGACCTGGTGCTCCTGGACGACGACCCGCTGGAGGACCACACCGCCCTGCGCAGGATCACAGGCGTGATGCGGGATGGTTCCTGGTGGTCCCGCGCCGACCTCGACGCCATCCTGGACCGCATCGCCGCCGAGCCGGGCGCCCACTGACGCACTCAGGTCAGCACGCTTCCGGCGGCGCCCTCCGGCTCTTTCCCGGCACTCGCCGGAACGGGCTCAGACTACTGGTGGGCGGGCTGTCGCGGCGCTGGGCTGCCCGCCGGCCCGGCTCCGCCCGTACGCGCGCACCCGTCGGCCGGCGAGGTACAGCAGCGAGACGGCGGCGACGGCGAGAACGACATGCCCCATCAGGTTGACGGTGCCGTCGGAGCCGGTGTCGGGGGTCTGACCGAAGCCGGTCCACACATACGTCAGGGTGGCGCCGGCGGCGAGCGCGAACACGTGCGGCAGTCCCCAACCGGGCCTCCGTGACCAGGATATCCCGAGGGCCAGAGCCGCGGCCGCAATGGCGAGCGCCGCCGCCACGCCCCACCAGCTCGGCTGCAGCACCAGCATGAAGCCGCTCGTCAGCAGGAACGCCACCGTGCTCGCGAGCAGGGGGCGGGGTGCACCGCGAGTTGCTCGGCCGGGCACCGGCCGGCGGACCCGGAACGCGACGGCTCCCAGCAGGACCACCGTCGCTGCTGTACCGGCCAGGCGTGGCCAGGGGGCCATGAAATGGCTGTCGTCGTAGCTGCCCCAGCCGGTGATGACGGCGCCGAGGGCGAAGAGCGCCACGGTCACGGACAGGCCGGCGGGGCCCAGCCAGGGCTCCCGCGCCCGGTCCGGGACCAGCGCCTCCACGAGCGCGATCGGCACCGTGATGCTCCACACGGCGTGCACGGCCAGCACCGAGAGCAGTCCGTACCCGCCGATACCCAGGACCGGCACGTGCGTCACTGAGACCATGTCGTAGTTGCCGGAGTAGTGCCCGTTGAACAGCATCTGGTCCAGGAGCCCCTCCTCCACCAGTGCGTACGCCGCGCCCAGCAGCAGGATCGAACACCAGCCCCGTCGGGCGCGCCGAACGGTTTCACGGATCAGCAGGCACCCGCCGCCGTACAGCAGCGCCTGCATGGGCAGCAGCCACAGCATGTCGACCGAGGTCGCACCGAGCAACAGCTCCCCGACCACCGGCGAAAGGAAGAACAGCCCCACGGCAGGCATCGCGTGTCTCATGCCATCCGACGCTACGAGTGGTCTGCCCGGTGACGCATCCGCCGACCGGTTGGAGTGGTGTGACGAAAGTCGGGGCCGGACAGGGTGGTGTCGGCCGACCGGCTGGAGTGGTGCGACGAAAGTTGTGGCCGGGGGCCAAGATCCGGTCGTACGAGAGCCGAGGCAATCGTCGCCGGAGTCACCGGACCGCCGCCCGGGTCAGGGAATCCGGCCTGGCGCCAGCCGGCAGTGAGCCCGCCCGCCCCGGTACGGGCCGGTGCCTGGCGGCCCGCCGCGGAGGGGCTGGGCCTGGCGGCCTGTCGCGTATGAGACGGGCCGCCAGGCTGACGGGGTGTGTCAGGTTGCCGGGGAGGGTGTCAGGAGGTCTGCGGGGATGCCGCCTTTGTCGGGCGCGTAGAAGTTTTTGATCTCGGCTTCCCAGACATCCACCCTGACCCGGTCGGTGTCGTCGGGCTCGAAGGCGTCGAAGAGGGCGTGGATGTTCGGCAGGTCGAAGCCGACGCCCCTCATCATGGCGGTGAATACCGGGCGGGTGACGGTACCACTGCCGTCCAGGTCGCCCAGGTGTGCGAAGCCGGCTGCGAACTCATCGGCTGCTGCGCTGAAGCGCTCCGGTGAGAGGACACACGCCTGGTATTCGTCGTAGGTGATCCTGCCGTCGTGGTTGGTGTCGAGTTCACGGGCCAGTGTGTTCCAGTAGCTCGTGAATCCGGCCCGCATGGCTTGCGTGCGTTTGTTGTCGGCTCCGGGCACGGCCGCGGCGACCCGGCTGCTCATCAGATGGAAGTCGTCGGATTCCAGGACGCCGTTGCCGTCGGCGTCGAACAGGGTGAACACGAGTTTGATCCGGTTGACCGCTTCGATCCGCATGGGCTCTCACCTTTCGTCCAGCACTGGAGACGGAGGGGCCGTGCGATGCAGGGCGCTCCGTACGGTGCGCGACAGCCCGGCATCGCACGGGTGGGCTGCCCGCAGTTGCGGCGGACACCCGCCCGGGGCGGAGAGCCGCTGTCTGCGTAGGGCCCGGTCGCCCGGCTGTCGCGCTGTCACTATGCGGGCTGCGGAATCCGGTGCTCCGAGGGAAGCCGGCTGTTCAGCAGAAAGAATGAATACGGTGCCGCTCCGGCATGAAATCCGCCCGGACTGCCGCCTGTCCGCCCGGCCTGGCGGCTGCCGGTCCTGTGCGCATGGACTCGTACCTGCTCCGGGTGGCTGCCGCGCAGTGCGGGAGTTGGTGAGATCCGGCGTGCACGGCGCACCGGGCACGCTGTGGCAGTACCCGTCGGGTCTCCGCACGCCCTACCGGTGTTCACGGGCCGCGGCAATGATGAGCGGACCGTGAGGGATCCAGGCGAAGCCGCGTCTGCTTGCCGGCCGGGCCGGCATGTGGTGGAAGGAGTCCACGTTGTTGCTTCTCATCTCACCGGACGGTGTCGAGGAGGCTCTCGACTGTGTGAAGGCAGCGGAGTATCTCGACATCGTCGATGTCAAGAAGCCCGACGAGGGCTCGCTCGGCGCGAACTACCCCTGGGTCATCAGGGAGATCCGTGAGGCGGTCCCGGCTGACAAGCCGGTGTCCGCCACCGTGGGAGACGTGCCGTACAAACCCGGCACGGTGGCCCAGGCGGCACTTGGTGCGGCTGTCTCAGGAGCCACATACATCAAGGTCGGTCTCTACGGGTGTACGACGCCCGGCCAGGCCGTCGAAGTGATGCGGGGGGTCGTGCGAGCGGTGAAGGAGTACCGGCCGGATGCTTTCGTCGTCGCGTCCGGTTATGCCGACGCCCACCGGATCGGCTGCGTCAACCCGCTCGCCCTGCCCGACATCGCCCTTCGCTCGGGCGCCGACGCGGCCATGCTCGACACCGCGGTCAAGGACGGGACACGGCTGTTCGACCACGTATCCCCGGAGGTCTGTGCGGAGTTCGTCGGCCGGGCTCACGAAGCCGGGCTGCTGGCCGCTCTCGCGGGCAGCGTGAAGGTGGCAGACCTTGCCGCACTCACCCGTATCGGCACGGACATCGTGGGGGTGCGCGGCGCGGTCTGCGAGGGCGGTGACCGCGACGCCGGAAGGATCCAGCCGCAGTTGGTGGCAGCCTTCCGGGCGGAGATGGACCGCCACGCCCGGGAACATACGGCTGCCGTCCCCACCGCGGGCTGACCGCCGGCATGGCGACACATCAGCCGCGCCGGGTGCCGAAACCCACTGGGGCCTCGTTCACCGTCACCGACCCGGCGACCGGCGAGGCCTTCGACGAGGCTCCCGACCAGCAGGGTGATGAGCTAGACACCGTGATCGGCCGGGCCCATGAGGCCTGGCGCGGCTGGCGGACCGACCCCGAGACCCGTACCACCGCGCTGCTCGCGGCAGGCGACGCCGTGGAGGCGGCCGGCGCGGACATGGCGGTGCTGCTCACCCGTGAACAGGGCAAACCGCTTGCCGAGTCGTACGCGGAGGTCGCCCGCACCGCGGCACGCCTGCGCTACTACGCCCAGCTGGGCGTTCCCGGGCCCCAGCCGATCACGGACGGCCGACCGGTACGAAGCGAGATCCGCTGGCGGTCGCTTGGACCCGTCGCTGCGATCGTCCCCTGGAACTTTCCCCTCCAGATCGCGTCGGCGAAGCTGGCGCCTGCGCTCGCCGCGGGCAACACGATGGTCCTCAAGCCCTCCCCGTTCACGCCCCTGGCCACACGGCTGCTGGGATCTGTCCTTTCCGCAGCTCTGCCCGAGGACGTGCTGACGGTCGTCACCGGCCATGAGAGCCTCGGTGCCCGTCTGGCATCCCATCCGGGGATCCGCCATGTGACCTTCACCGGTTCGGTTTCCACCGGGCGGGCCGTCGCGCGGGGCGCGGCGTCCTCACTTGCCCGCGTCACGCTGGAGCTGGGTGGCAACGACGCGGCCATCCTGCTTGAGGACGTGGATGTGGAGCGGATCGCGGACCGGCTGTTCTGGGCGGCGTTCCGTAACTGCGGGCAGGTCTGTATGGCGGTCAAGCGCCTCTATGCCCCGGCCCGGCTCTACGACCAGGTGGTCGAGGCACTGGCGCAGCGCGCGAAGAGCGCCGTCGTGGGGGCGGGCCTCGCACCGGGCACCGAGCTCGGGCCGGTCAGCAACGTCCCCCAGCTGGCCCGGATCGAGCGCTGCACGTCTCGCGCTCTGGCGGACGGTGCTCGTGCCGCGGCCGGTGGCCACCGGCTGGCGCGGCCGGGCTATTTCTTCGCCCCGACGATCCTGGCCGATGTCCCGCCGGCCAGTGCGGTGGTGACGCAGGAGCAGTTCGGGCCCGTCCTGCCGGTCATGGCGTACGGGAGCCTCGATGAAGCCGTCGTGGCCGCCAACGACACCGGCTTCGGGCTGGGCGGCTCGGTATGGGGGACCGACCTCGATGAGGCCGCGGCTGTGGCGGACCGGCTGGAGTGCGGGACGGCATGGGTCAACCACCACGGCGAACTGTCCCTTGCCCAGCCCTTCGCGGGCATCAAGGACAGCGGTGTCGGTGTCGCGGGCGGGCCATGGGGCCTTCAGGGGAACCTCAGACCATTTGTCGTGCACCGTCCCGAGGAGGGGAGACGATGAGGTTCGGTGCGGCGCTGCTGCGCTCCCGCGAGAGCCCGTTCACCGTCGAGGAGGTGAACCTGGAATCAGGTCCGGCCGACGGTGAGGTCCTGGTCAGGATCGCGGGGTGCGGAATGTGCCGGACCGATCTCGCCGTTCGCCGCCCGGCGGGCCGCTCACCGCTGCCGGCGGTGCTCGGCCATGAGGGTGCCGGGGTCGTGGTGGAGACGGGCGGCCCGCACACCGGTCTGAGCATCGGTGACCATGTCGTGCTGAGCTTCGACTCCTGCGGCCGCTGCCGTAACTGCCTGAATGCGGCCCCCGCCTACTGCGACTTCTTCGCCTCTCTGAACCTCTTCGCAGGGCGCGAGGAGAACAGCGGGCGGTTCACCGACGCGGCAGGCGGCGCACTGGCCCCCCGGTGGTTCGGCCAGTCCTCGTTCGCCGAGTACGCACTGGTCCCTGCCCGTAACGCCGTACGGGTCGACCCGGAGCTGCCCATCGAACTGCTGGGACCGCTGGGCTGCGGGTTCCTCACCGGCGCCGGAGCGGTCTTCAACTCGTTCGGCGCCCGGCCCGGCGAGAGCATCGCGGTCTTCGGCGCGGGAGCGGTGGGCCTGGCCGCGGTGATGGCGGCCACCTCCTGCGCGGTGGTGACCGTGGCGATCGACCGCCACCACGGGCGGCTGGCACTCGCCGAACGGTTCGGCGCGATCCCGCTGCACGCCGAGTCACCCTCCCTGCCGGCCCGTATCCGGCAACTGACCGACGGCGGCGCCCACTACGCCCTCGACACCACGGCCTGCGCCCAGCTGATCAACGACGCGCTGCGAGCCCTTCGCCCGACCGGTCACCTGGGCCTGGTGGCACGGTTGCACACCACGCTGCCCCTGCAGGCGGGGGCACTGGAAGGTGGCAGGAGAATCTCCCACATCTGTGAGGGGGACGCAGTGCCGGGACTGCTGATTCCGCGGCTGACCGGGCTGTGGCAGGCCGGGCGGTTCCCCTTCGACGAACTTGTCCGTACGTATCCGCTCGCCGACATCAACGAGGCCGAACGCGACTGCGAAGCGGGCCGCGTGGTCAAACCCGTCTTGATCCCACAAGGGAGGAGCCGATGAGCGAGGCACGCGACGCCGCACACCCGCCGGCCGCATTCCAGCCGACCGGCACCGGCCGGCCGTCACCTGACGGCGCGTCTCCGGAGACCGCCGTAGATCCGGCATGCGTGTGTGCCGCTGCAGGCGGCCCCATCTCACCCCCAGGAGGACACGTGGCCGGCACAGCGCACCGGGGCACCGGCGTGGAAGGTGTGGAGGCGGGTGTCGGACTGACCGCTCTCATGGTCGCCGCCGCACGGGCGATCGAGACCCACCGCCACGACACCCTGGCACGGGACCTCTACGCCGAGCACTTCGTGCTCGCCGCACCGGCGTCCGCCGGCTGGCCGGTCCGCATACAGCAGGTCCCGGACGGGGACGCGAACCCGCTGTGGGGACGGTTCGCACGTTACTTCGGTCTGCGCACGAGGGTCCTCGACGACTTTCTTCTGCGGTCGGTGCACACGGGAAGCGCCCGCCAAGTGGTCCTGCTCGGGGCGGGGCTGGACTCACGGGCATTCCGGCTCGGCTGGCCCGCGGGGTGTGTGGTCTTCGAGGTCGACAGGGAAAGCGTGCTGGCGTTCAAGCACACGGTCCTCGAGGGACTGTCGGCCACCCCGAAGGCAGCGCGCGTACCCGTCCCCGTCGATCTGCGTGGCGACTGGGCCACAGCGCTGGCCTGCGCAGGCTTCGATGCCGGCGCACCGAGCGTCTGGCTGGCCGAGGGGCTGCTGTTCTACCTGCCGGCTGCCGCCGAGAGGCGCCTCATGGACACGGTGGACCGGCTGAGCACGCAAGGCAGCTCTCTGGCGTTCGAGGTCAAGCTCGACAAGGACTTGCTGGAATACCGCGACAGCCCGCTGTACACCTCGACGACACAGCAGATCGGCATCGACCTGCTCAGCCTGTTCGACACAGAGCCGCGCCCGGACTCCGCGGGTGACCTGACGTGCCGGGGCTGGTCCACGTCGGTTCACACCCCCTTCGACTTCACCCGTCATCACGGGCGCGGCCCACTGCCCGAGGACAATGACGCCTTGGCCGGCAACCGATGGGTGTTCGCGGACAGGCCTCGCCCGTAACGCTGCTGCCGGGGCAGGGGCCCGATTTCGCCGGACCGGCCGGTCCGGCAGCTCCCGTGCAGGTGGGCCTGGACGGCCCGGTGATTGCACACAGCACTCCACCGGAGACCGAACCGCAGGGGGCCAACGCCCGACGCGGCGCCGGCCTCGGTACTCAACACCGGCTTGTGGAGCACGTGTTCGTTGTACTGGTTCCGCCGCCCGCGGATCCGCTGGGAGATCCGCGATGGCATCCACGAGGCCTTCCTCGCTTGGGGCCCGCGCCCTCATCTGCCGCCGACGACTGAACGTGACCCGCCGTGTTCCAGCAGCGGGCGCTGATGCAGGATCTTGAGGTCGCGATCCGGATCCGAGAGGCACCCCATCACCATCATCACGCACGAGGACCCCATCGGCCGGGGCCTCGCCAACTACATGATCCACGCTGACCTCTCGGACCGGCAGTTCGGCTGGCGCGAGCAGTTGTGGACCCGCCGGCTGGACGAGAACAGGTTCGAGGTGACCTGTTTGCCCTTCTTCACCTTAGGAATCTGCTATCTCGACGTGGTGACCATCGACAGCAACCATCTGGTGACCTCGGTGGTGCAGAAGTCCGGCCACCGGACCTTGCGCGTCGCCCTCGCAGTGGAACACCTGGACCGGGATCGGCTGCACGAACTCGTGCACGGCAAGGTCGTCGAAGCGGCTCTGCCGCACGAGTGGCTTCAGGGCACCTACCTCTCAGTGGACCTTCCACCCGGCGCTGACCCGGCAGCCCTCACGGAGGTGCTGAAAGCACCCGCCCAAACCGGAGCCCTCCACTGGGAGATCGACGCCTGACCGGGCTCGAACGTTCATTCCGGCAGGAGTTCTTAGCCCGAACAGGGGGAGTGAAGGTGGTGAAAGGCCGCGCATGTTTTCGAGCGTGCGCGCCCCGTCTGTGAGCCGTTTCCAAGATCGCGTGCTGCTACCTTCCATGCTCGTGATCAATTCCGATATTCCCGTTCCGCACGTTTCGCAGCCGCGCAACGAGCCGCGGAATCCCGCGCAGGACGACGCCCATCCGGTCCTCTTGCACCTGACGAAGACCGCCGACCGGGCCCGCTTCGAGGCACTGCTGGCCTCCGGCGCCGTGCGCGAGACGCATGACCGTATCGACGGCCAGCTGGAGGAACTGGTGCGCTGCCTGCGGCCCGGCGCCCCTCTGTCCGACGCTCAACTGGCGTCCGCCGTGGGCGAGGTGTGCGTCCCCGCGGACCGGAGCAGCTACGGCACCTGGGTCTGGTATCCGTGGTCCAGGAGGCTGGTCCACGTCCTGCCTGAGCCGGACTTCCGCCGCGTGCGCACCGACCGCAACCGCAATAAGATCAGCATCGCCGAACAGCAGCACCTCCTCGGCACCCGGATCGGTGTGATCGGCCTGTCCGTCGGCAGCAGTGCGGCGCTTACGTGCGCGATGGAAGGCGTAGGAGGATCGTTCCGCCTGGCGGATTTCGATCACCTGGGGTTGAGTAACCTCAATCGGCTGCGAGCCGGTGTCCATGACCTCGGTGTTCCCAAGACCGTGCTGTGCGCCCGGCAGATGTACGAGATCGACCCTTATCTGGATATCGAGTTGTGGAGTGAGGGCGTCACCGAGGACACCCTTGAGGGTTTTTTCGGGGATGCGCAGCATCCTCTCGATCTCCTGGTGGAGGAGTGCGATACGCCGTGGGTCAAGGCTGCGGCACGTGAACACGCCCGTTCCCGTCGTGTCCCGGTCCTGATGGACACCAACGACCGCGGGATGCTGGACGTCGAGCGTTTCGACGAAGAACCGGGCCGCGCCCTCTTCCACGGCCGTTCCGGGGAGCTCACCGCGCGGGATGTACGCGGCCTCGGCCCGGCCGCCACCATGGCGTACCTGCTCCAGGTCTGCGACGAGAGCCGGCTGAGCGCTGCGATGACCGACGCGCTGGGCCGGATCGGAGAGAGTCTCCGCAGCTGGCCGCAGCTGGCCAGTGGTGTGATGCTCGGCGGAGCGCTCGTCACCGACACCGCGCGGCGGATCCTGCTGGGCAGGCCCGTGCGCTCCGGCCGCTACTACGTCGACCTCGAAGAGCTGATCGGTACGGCCCCTTCCCGTGCCGGAGTCGGAGCCCTCACATGACCCACCTGCCCGAACTGCACGGCCACCACCTCTGGTTGCGAGAGATGCGGGCCACGGACCTCGGCCCGTTCGAACGGATCCATACCCACCGCCTGCTGACCCGGTTCCTCGGCATGGACCGCATGGATGCCCGCCAGGCCCAGGACGCCTTCGCCCAGTGCCTCGCCCAGCCGTACGCGCACCCGCGCCGCAAACACACCATGGCCGTCTGCGTACCCGGCGAAGACACCATGGTCGGCACGATGGGGCTGCTCGTCGAGGAGTACGGACGCAACGCCATGCTCACCAGCCTGGTCCTCCTGCCCGGCGCCCCTCTCAGTGGCCAGGGTCATGAGGCGGGCCGGCTTCTGATGGCCTACGGCTTCGCCCGGCTCGGTCTGCACCGCATCTGGGCCGGCCACCGTGCCGACCACCCTCGTATGAGGGACGTCATGCTCGCCGCCGGTCTGCACCCCGAGGCCACGCTGCGCCAGCTGTTCCACACCCAGGGGACCTGGCATGACGTCACCACCTACTCGACTGTGGCCCCGGAGTGGATCCCCCAGGCCAGCACCGCCGAACGACTCATCCTCGACGGTGAGATCTCTACGGCCCGCGAAACGCTGAACACAACGGGCTTCCCCGGGAGCTGATTCCTGGCCGCCGGGGGCCCGGAGGTATCGCAACCCCTCGCACACTCGGGCCCCTGGGCGCAGCCCCCACCTTATTGATCATGGATTGGGCCGATCGGGGCACACGTCCACCCAAGAGGTCGCGACGATGTGGAGGAGGCCCGGTGCTGATACGGGAGACCAGGAGTAACCCCGGCCGCCCCCGGGCGGCGGGGCCGCTGCCCCGGCCGGTTCTTGCCCTCGCGCTGGCGGGAGCCCTGCTCTGTGCCGCCGCCCTGCTTTTTGTACGCTTCGCACACTGGGCGGGGGCACATCCGCTCGCTGCCGTACTCCTCGCGTTCCTCGCCCTTCCCGTGCTCTATACCGTGTTCCGCGCCATGCCCGGAGCCCGCGAACTGCGCCGCGCCGCTCGGGCGGGGATGGCTGGGGCCGGCGGTGCGCCCACTGCTGCGGCGGCCCCGCCCGTCGAGGCCTTCGCGCCCACCGTGCCCGTCAGGGCACGCGACGGGCACACCGCGGTACTGCCCGGACCCGGCCCTGACTTCGCGGCCCTGGACCCCGACGGGTTCGAGGCGGCTGTCGCCGCACTGTGCGAGCGAGATGGCTGCCGCGATGTCGAGGTCGTCGGCGGCGCCTGTGACCTCGGCGCCGATGTCCTGGCGACCGCACCCGACGGCCGGCGCGTCGTCGTGCAGTGCAAGCAGTACGGTCCCGCACACAAGGTCGGCTCCCAGGACCTGCAGCGCTTCGGCGGTACCTGCTGGTCCGTGCACGGGGCGCAGCTCGCCCTGGTGGTGACGACCAGTCAGCTCACGGTGCCGGCCGCGGAGTACGCCGCGGAGTGCGGTATCCGCTGTGTGGACGGCGCCTGCCTCGCGGCGTGGGCGGAGGGTTCGGGGCCCGCCCCTTGGGGGCCCGCGATGGTGGACGGGGCCTGAGCCCAGAAGAATGCCTGACAGAGCGTCAAGGAGCTCTTGAACACCTGAAGAGCCCCCGGCCCAATGTCACTGGCATCCCGTGCCGGTGACCGTGATGAGGCGTCCCCGTCGCCTCGCGTTCGTAGACCTACCACCGTGGTCTCGTTCCTGATGGGGCGCCGGCCCTCCAGGGGTGCAGGTGGCGTCGAGGGTCAGATTGTGCTTCACGGTGTGCAGATCATTGCCTCGTTGCTATCTGCTCGGTGGTCCGTTGCGTCGGTCTGGGCGGCCTGGTCGAGTAACAGGGCGTATTGGCGGGAAAGTTCGAGGCGAATTCGCCGCATCTCAGCGAAGCGGCGGTTCTGGCTCAACTTCCGTGCAAGTGCGGCTCTGAGTGACGGGTTGGCGGCTGCCGGGTGGCGCGAGAAGCAGACCGAAAAATGACACACCGAACCGTCAAGCGCCTGGCTGACGCCGCCAGACCGGAACACATCCGGCTGAAGGAAGTCCTGGCCAACTGCCCTGAACTCGAAGCCCTCACCGGCCACGTCCGGTCCTTCGCCGAAATGCTCACCGAGCGCCAAGGCCACCGTCTCCCGTAATGGCTCGACGCCATCCGCAGCGACGACCTGCCCAGCCTTCGCACCCTCCCGGCCCGGCATCCTCGACGAAGCTCTGGCCATCAGCGCACCACTGCCAGATACCAGCGGCCAACACACGCACCGTAACCGGTCACGAAATCCGTGCCAGAGCCAGAGCGGCAACGTCGTCGTTTGATGGAGGCGGAGGCCCGGTCCCTCGGGCATGGCGGGATCAGCGCAGTCGCCCGCGCCGCTGGTGTCCGCGAGCGGACGGTGTCGACCGGCAGGTACGGGCCTCGTGTCCCCGTACCTGCCGAAGCAGCCGGGCCAGCACAACAGGCCGCGGAAGGCGGCCGACCTCATCCGCACGTCACGCACGAGC
The DNA here is from genome assembly GCF_045161865.1 of Streptomyces sp. NBC_00859. Lineage (NCBI taxonomy): Bacteria > Bacillati > Actinomycetota > Actinomycetes > Kitasatosporales > Streptomycetaceae > Streptomyces > Streptomyces sp. NBC_00859. Next base: position 7,735,253 of record NZ_CP108826.1, read on the forward strand.
TGTCCTCCCCCGAGCGGCGCGCAGCCGACCCGAGAGCTCGGCGGACGACTGGCACGGGGAATCCAACGGCCGCTCAGGAACCGCGGCTCGTTCATCGCGGGTTCCGTCCTGGGCCGTCCTGGGGCTGCATCTTCTTCCGAGCCGATCTCTCGGCTCGTTTCACCAGTAGTGCCTGCGTCCTCCGACTGCACGGCCCACAGCACCCAGAATCCACAAGACGGCTCCGACAACGGCCAGGATGATTCCGATGGTCCACAGAATGCCCAGCCCGGTCACCAGACCGGCGATGAGGAGAATGACTCCTAGGATGATCACGACGAATCTCCCATCATGGATCGCCCGCTCAATAAATCAATAGTGCACCCTTTTTGTGTTTTCAGTTCTCGGAGGACTGCTGCTGCACGGAGTGGTCGACGCCGTGTTGCAGGACGTCGCAGGTGTACTGGAATTCGTCCGTCAGCCGGGCTGCTTCCGCCAGGAGAATGCCGTAGGGGCAGGACGGGTCGCTGATGCGCAGTGAGCCGGCCTGGGCGTCCTTGGCGAGCCGTTGGTAGACCTCTTGTGCGTCGCTCGCGGCCTTGCACAGTTGCTGGGCCTGGTCCTTCAGCCGGTCTTCGTCGATTTCGCCGAAGAGGCTGGTGATCCGGGCGAGGGCGGCCAGCAGGTCTCCGTAGGCGTGGTAGAAGTGCTGTTGGTCGTGACCGGTGCGCTCATCGGTGTCCTGCTCCTGGTCGAGGCTTCGGGTCATCGACGCCAGCTGGTAGGACACGCGCTCCAGAGCGTCGATCACGGCCTGGTAGCCGTCGAATGTGGTGTGGTGGCCGTGCTTGCGCCGGAACAGGTGGCGGGGGTTGTAGTAAATGCTCTCCCTCGCGGTGTTCATCGAGGACTGCGCCTGCGTGACGATGGAGCCCAGGGACGCGGCGCGTTGGCGCCACTGTGCGGTGCGTTCCTCCTCCAGCCCCTCTTCTTCCCTCAGGGCGGGGTAGATGTCGCTGATCAGGTCGCACAGCGACTGCGCAAGGGTGTGAATCCCGTATTCAGCGCTGCGGTAGCGCAGTGGCGGCAGCACGAGCAGGTTGACCAGGACACCCACTCCGCATCCGATGAAGACGAGCAGGATGATCTGGCCGAGCTGGGTGAGCGCCTGTCCCGAGCTGGACGCGGATACGTAGGTGGAGAACGCAAAAAGGGCCGCTGTGGCCACCTGGGAGCCCTGGGAGCCCAGCGGTCGCCATCGGCCGATGGTCAGGGCGACCAGCGCCACGAGGGCGAACGTCAGTAGATCGGGGCCGGCCAGCAGGCCGAGCACGGCCTGCAGTGCCACACCGGCCGAGACGGCACCGACGTAGCGGAGCGCCTGTGTCACTGACTGGTACACCGTGACCTGCATGATCAGGATCGCGGAGAAGGGGGCGAAGGCCGGGGACGTCGCGTGCATCACGTCGTAGGCGATCACCCAGGAGATGGTGGCGGCGAGGGTGCTCTTCCCGATCAGTTCCAGGGTGTGCCGCTCGTGACCGTCCGAACCCGCAGCCCGGCGCAGCCACTGCCTCACCCTGGCGGGCCGGCCCTGTGCCGCTGCCCGGGTCCTTGGCGGCGATGCCGCTGACTGTGCCATTCCCATCTCCTGATCAACGCCGTATTCCGTTCGGTTCCCCGACTACCCCGCCTCCCGCGTTCGCAGCCATATGCGAGCAACCACCCGCAAACGCCCTGTGCGGCCACCACTCAGTGGAACAGGCATGGACTCCATCAGCCCACTTTCAGTGGTCGTCGCTGCCGGCCTGGCGCAGTCGGTCGGCGTTGTGGGTGATGGTGTCGACGCGGTCGGCGAGATCGGGGTGGCGGGCCGTGAGGTGGGCGTGGGTGTCCGCGAGCGGGTTGATGAGGTTGGCGGCGTCGTTGTCGGCGAGGGCCTCGGTGAGATTCGCCTGGAGTGTGTGCGCCGGCGCGGGGAGATCGGTGAGTGCGCTGATCTGGCCGGAGAGCTGTCGCAGGTCAGCGGCGTTGTCCCGGGCCCAGGCGGTGACGGTGCGGTCGGCGGCGCGCCGATTGCGGGTGGCTTGTACGCGTTGTTCGCCGGTACTGCCGGGGGCTCCGGGGCGCACACGCAGATAGCGCCGCTCAGCAGCTTGCCGACTGGCGACGCCCAGGGGGTGGGCCAGGTCGGCCCAGCTCGTACCGGCCGCCCGCGCTGCCTCGATCAGCCCGGGTTCCCATGCGCTGAGCTGTTCGCGCAGTTCCCGCAGCATGAGCAGGGCAGACAAGGCCTCCTCCGAGCTGGCCTGGCCGTCTTGGAGGCGGAGTGGGGCCGGGGCGTTCTGGGCGGTATGCACGGCGTCGCCGATGGTGTTCAGCGCTGCTGCCGCGGCGTGGAAGGAGGCGGGTTCGCCGCCGGGGGAGGTCGTGTTCATGGACGCTCTTTCTTGATGTCACCCTTCAGGTGACGCTTCGCTTGTCATCGTCTGGATGACATGTTACAACGGTGGCACACGAAGCGCATTGGCAGTTTCTGCCAGACCTGTGGAGGTGTTTTCGCGATGTTGATGCGCACTGACCCGTTCCGCGAACTCGACCGGATCGCGCAGCAGTTGACGGGCGCGACGGGCACTTGGTCCAGGCCGTCGGCGATGCCGATGGACGCCTACCGGGAGGGTGAGGAGTACGTGATCGCCCTCGACCTGCCCGGGGTCGCGAAGGACGCGATCGATATTGATGTCGAGCGGAACATGCTCACCGTCAGGGCCGAGCGCCGGCCGGCGGTGAAGGCGGACGACGTGCAGATGGAGCTCTCCGAGCGGCAGCTGGGTGTCTTCTCCCGCCAGCTGGTGCTGGCCGACACCCTGGACACCGAGCGCATCACGGCCGACTGCGACGCAGGGGTGCTGACCCTGCGCATCCCGATCGCCGAGCGTGCCAAGCCCCGCAAGATCTCGATCGGTGAGCAGCCCGCGCACCAGGAAATCAGCGGCTGAGAGGCCGGTATCCCGGCTGTGCCGACGTCGGAGGACGGGCATCGATCCTTGGCCCCACGCCGATCCCGTCCTCCGGCATTCCGTCGGCATTCCGTTCCGCGAGCTATGTGCAGCGACCCGTCCGCCGCATCCGGCCCCCGGGGGCTACGGCATCCTCTGCGGTCGTACCTGAGCAGATCTGGGCGCAGAACAGGGCCGACAGCCTCACCCGGGGGAGCCGGGCGGGCCGACACCCATGCCAGTAACTCTTCCTGTCAGCAAAGACGCCCTTGAATGAGAAAGGCGATCACTCCGCTATGTTCCCGCTGCGTGAACCTGCCGCCGCCCGGACAGACACGACGTTTCACCAGATGCTGGAGAAAATCCGCTACGAAGGCGCGTATCCCACCCGCGAGCGTGCCGAGGACGTCACGCGCGCCGTGCTGGCCGCTCTGGGGCGTCAGCTGACCGGCGACGAGCGAGTCGACCTCGCGGCCCGTCTTCCTTTCGAGGCCGCCCTTGTCTTCACCAGCCAGGTCCCCGACAGCCAACCCCGCACCGGGTGGAACTTCGTCAAGGACCTGGCCACCCGCACAGGCGGCACGCCGGCGACGACCCGCTGGGACACCGGAGCCGTCCTCGCCACCGTCGCTCACTTGGCAGGCCCCGGCCTCATGGACCGCATCCTCGCCCAACTCCCGTCCGGATGGGCGCTGCTCTTCGGCCGCGCGGAACTCATCCAGGCCGCATGACCGCCTTGTGCGGGAGGCACAGGGCAGCTGCCGTGCCTGGATGACCGATTCCAGGCCGTCGGTGGGCACAGGCAGTCAGCGATCGCACGCCGGGCCGGTGTGCTCGTTGTGCCGGATGGCGGCGGTCAGCGCGAGGATTCGCCGAAGCACGCGGACCATCGCGCCGCCGGGGGTGCGGCACTCGACTGGTTTGGAGACCACCACCCACACGTCGTCGGTCCACAGCGCGGTGTGTCCGTGGCCAACTCGTGCATGACGTGCCGGATGAGCCTGCCCGCCTTCCGCAGCCTCTCGTTGTAACCGGGGGGCTTCGGCAGGTACGGCAACAGGTGCGTCAGATGGGCCCGTGCATGCCGGAGTCAACGGGCCCCGGAGGTGTAGCCGAGCACGGCCCGCATCATCGACAGTGTCACCAGTTCGGTATCGCTGAGCTGCGGCGTTGGCCCCTACGGGGCGAGCTGCGGCGAACCCATCAGCAGGTCGGTCCTGGCGTAGAGCGCGGTCGCGGGGGAGTCCATATCGGACGTCACCACCTGACTGTGGACTCCCTCGTCGTCGTGCGCGCAGCCAACGCCCGGAATTCGACCATCCGTTTCGGTGCGAGTCCGTTCGCGATTCAGCGGCAGGTGTGTACGCGGTGGCGCGTCGTCACGCCCAGTCCTCCGGTTCCCAGGCGAGGAGCAGGTCGAGCAGCTCCGGGTCCCCGTCGAGTCGCAGCGAGTCCACCGGAACGCGGTTGTACAGCCAGAGGACCAGATCACTGGCCGTGCCGCGAATGGAGAGGCCCGCCGCGTCCGGGTCCTCGCCGGCAGCCGGCAACCGGGTGGTCCGTGCACCGTCGCCGTCGACCGTGAGGCGCCAGGAGCGGCCCTCAATGGCGTGGATGTCGAAGGCGGTGGGCTTGTGCGGCCAGGCACTCGTCGTGAAACTGGCGATGAACAGGTTCTCCTCGACCCCGTCGAGCGCCACGTCGGCATGCAGTGCGGTCGACTCGCCCACGGTGAGGTGGACATCGTAGGTGTGCACCGCGATCTCCTGGATCTGGTGCCGGGCGACGCCACCGGCGGTGTGCGGCGTCTGCGTGTAACCCCAGCCGGTGAAACAGCCCTGGTCCGGACCGGCCTCCCGCAGGGCCGCCAACATCAGCTCGGTCGAGGCGGCCAGCCAGGCCGGCACGGCCTCGCGCTCCTGCGGCGCGACCGCGTCACCCTGGGCCGGGGTCCTGGACGTGGCGTCCGGCCCGGCGGCGACGGTGGCGGCCCAGCGGCGGCGGCCCTCGCCGATGTGCTGCACCAGGTCGAACAGCGTCCACCCGGGGCAGGTCGGCACGGGCAGATCGAGGCTGGGCGCGGCGGCTATCGCGGCGCGGAAGGCCGTTGCCCGTTCGTCGATCAGCCGCAGCAGATCGGGAAACTCCAGAGTCTTGTGCACAGCGCTAGTTCTACCAATCGATTCGTTTGCCCGACAGCGGTTTTCCCGGCCGGTACGGCGGGCAACTCCGGCCAGGGCGAGCCCACGCTCGGGCTTCCGCTGCGCCACAGCCGAGCCCCGCGTCCCAGGCGGTTGTCGCAAGTCCGGCGGTTGGCGAGCTACCGCCGGTCGAGGGCCCATTGGAGGTGGCGCCGAAGGATGCGCGGGCCCTGAGCAAGGTGTCCTTCGACCGGTTGCACGTACTGGAAGAGGGCACGCACGAGTACCAGTACGCGCGGAACACGCTCATCGCTGTCCCCGATGCGCGTCTCGCGCTTGCTGACCCGAACGCTGACCGGACTCCGCGAGGGATGCCCGCCCAGGACTGCGTTCTCGTGCCCCGTCTTCATGTGAGGCAGCGCTTCCCCCGGCGCGGTCAGCCGCTCTGCGGAACCGCCCTCGGCGATGCTGGGTGAATGGGCGCGTACAAGCATCTGCGGCGGTTCCGGACCTGGCGATCCCGCCGGTTGCCCCACCTGGGTCAGCGAAGCGTCGCGGGCCAGGTGTTCCTGCTGCAGGTGGTGGTGGCGCTCGTGCTCTTCGCCGCTACTCTGCTGGTGCTCTTCGTCCAGTCTCAGCGCCACGCAACGGACGAGGCACGGGACAGGTCGCTTGCCGTGTCCGTGGCGTTCGGGGACGCACCCGGCACCGCCGGCGCAATGCAGTCGGCCGACCCCACCCGGGTGCTGCAGCCGAGTGCGGAGAAGATGCGCAAGAGCGCAAACGTCGGCTACGTCGTGGCGTTCGACCCGAAGGGCATCCGCTGGTCGCACCCCGACCCGAGCCGCATCGGCGGCCATGTCACCGGCAACTTCGCACCGGCGCTCAGCGGCAAGCCGTACCAGCAGACGTTCGAGAGCGCACTCGGGCGAGCCGTCGACACGACGACCGCTGTCTTCGACGACAAGGGCCGGGTCGTCGGACTGATCTCCGTAGGGATCTACGTCAAGAGTGTGAACGAGATGGTCTCGCACCAGCTGCCGGCCGTTCTCACGATCGCCGGCGGGGCACTCCTGCTGGCCGCGGCCGGTTCGGCGGTCGTGAGCAGGCGGCTGCGCCGCCAGACCGGTGGACTCGCGCCGGCCGAGATGACGCGGATGTACGAGCACCATGACGCGGTCCTGCACTCGGTACGGGAAGGCGTGCTCATCATCGACGACCGCGGCGTACTCACGCTGGCCAACGACGAGGCGCGTCGCCTGCTCGACCTGCCGCATGACGCCGAGCAGCACGAGGTGACCGACCTCGGCCTGGCCCCGGACACCATGGAACTCCTGGCCTCGGGCAGGGCGGCCAGCGACGAGGTCCACTCCACCGGGGACCGGCTGCTCGCAGTCAACCTCCGTACCGTGGAACGTGGAGGGGCTCCGCCGGGCAGCGTGGTCACGCTGCGGGACACCACCGAGCTGCGCGAGCTGGCGGGCCGGGCCGAAGTGGCACGGTCACGGCTGCAACTGCTCCTCGACGCCGGCGCGCACATCGGCACCTCCCTCGACGTGGTGCGCACCGCCGAGGAACTGGCGGCCGTGGTGGTGCCACGATTCGCCGACTTCGTCACTGTGGAGCTGCTGGACCCCGTACTGCGTGGTGAGGAACCCACAGGGGCCGTCACCGGCATGCGCCGCACGGCGATCGCCGGTATCCGCACCGATCATCCTCTCCACCCGGTGGGGGAGATGCTGCATTTGCGGCCCGGCAGTCTCACGGCGGTCACTGGGTCCGGCGGCCGGGCTGTTCTCACGGCTGACCTCTCGGCCTCCGACGCATGGGTCCCGCAGGACCCGTCACGGGCCCGTGCGGTACTGGACTACGGGATCCACTCCCTGATCTCCGTTCCGCTGAAGACGCGGGCTGTGGTGCTGGGTGCGGTCAACTTCTGGCGCATGGACAAGGAGCCCTTCGAGCCCGAGGACCTGTCCTTCTCCGAGGAACTGGCGGCCCGCGCGGGTGTAGCCATCGACAACGCGCGCCGTTTCACCCGCGAGCACGACATGGCGGTCACCCTCCAGCGCAGCCTGCTGCCCGGCGTCCTCCCTTCGCACTCCGCTCTTGAGGTTGCCCATCGCTACCTCCCCGCCCAGCCGGGGGTGGGTGGGGACTGGTACGACGTCATTCCGCTGTCCGGAGCCCGGGTCGCGCTGGTGGTCGGCGATGTTGTCGGCCATGGTCTGCACGCCGCCGCCACCATGGGCCGGTTGCGCACTGCCGTGCACAACTTCTCCGCCCTCGACCTGTCCCCGGACGAACTCCTCGCCCACCTCGACGACCTCGTCGGGCGCCTCGACACGGAGGGCGACAGCGACGTCGAAGTCTCCGGCGCCACCTGCCTGTACGCCATCTACGACCCGGTCGGCGGACACTGCACCCTGGCCAGGGCCGGCCACCCGGGCCCAGCCTTGGTACACCCCGACGGCACCGTCACCTTTCCGGAGATTCCCGGGTCCCCGCCTCTCGGAATCAGAGAGGGCCTGCCGGTGGAGACCACCGACCTCGCCCTGCCCGAAGGGAGCCGGCTGGTCCTCTTCACCGATGGACTGGTCGAACGGCGCGGCCACGACATCGACGTCGGACTGGAGGCCCTGCGCACAGCACTTGAGCGCCCGGGTGATCTCAGCCCTGAGTCCACCTGCCGAGCGGTCCTCGACGCCCTGCTCTCTGCCCGGCCCACGGACGACGTGGCATTGCTCATCGCCCGCACCCACCTCCTGGACCCCGGCAGCGTCGCCGACTGGGACGTACCCGACGAACCGGATGCTGTCTCCGGGATTCGCGCGGAGGCCTCCCGCGTGGTGAACGCGTGGGGCCTGGAGGACGCCGTCTACACGGCCGAACTCATCGTCAGCGAACTGGTCACCAATGCGATCCGCTACGGGACTCAGCCGATCCGGCTCCGTCTGCTGTACGACGACAACACCCTGATCTGTGAAGTCGCCGACGGCAGCAGCACCGCTCCGCACGTACGCCGGGCCGCCACCAACGACGAGGGAGGCAGGGGCCTGTTCATCATCGCCCGGCTTGCGCACCGCTGGGGCACGCGCTACACCGCACGTGGCAAGGTCATCTGGGCCGAGCAGTCCCTCGGCTCTGGGGCACCCGACAAAGGCGTCAGCGGTGAAGCCCTGCTCGACCAGTGGACGGACGACGAATTGTGAGTCCGCGGACAGGGACAGCTGTGGTGGCTCACCGAGAGGAAGCCCTGCGCACACGTCGTGGTCACGCGCGTCCGGTCGCACCCGGCACGACCGCAAAACCAGAGCCGGCCGCCGCCGACGGACTCAGTGGCGGGATCGAACTGGCGGGTGCCTGCGCCAGAGGCTCCGGACACTGACTGCCGTGCGTGCTCTCAGCTGTGAACTCGGCGGACAGGGGCAGACCGGTCCGCACACTGACGCTGCTGCAGGCCTGCCGGACCCAGGCCTCCTCGCACATCGGGGTGCCTCGACGGTCGGAGCGGGACATCGAGCGGCCCAGCGGCCGGCCCAGTTGGGCGGTGGCCGGGCGGAGACGGTCAGGTCCGCGGAGGTGCCGGGCGGCCTCGGCCCACGTCGGGGTGCCGCTGCTCAATGCCCGCGCTTGCGCTGCTTGCGCTTGGCGCGTGCGATTGCGTACTTGCGCTCGGCTTCCTTTTCTTTCCGTTTCCTGGATTCCTTTGCCCTTTGCGACACACGTTGCTCACCTTCCAGTCGAATTGCTTCCTGGGAGGCAGTACTGTGCTGCCCCTCAGCTACTCGGGCTGCTTCACGGGCTGCAAGCCTCATAGCGCGCTTCGGGTTGGCGCGAGCCAGGCGGCGAGACTCTTCGGGCACCGCGGGATCGGCATCTGCACGCTCCAGCAGGCGTTGTCCGTGGCACAGCAGGAACTGGTACAGCTCGGCATCGGTGGGCTCATGACCGAACAGATGCCGGGTCGCGCGCAGCTCGCCGGCTTCGGCGATCTCAAGGATGCCGACCCAGAACGGTGCTTCAAAGCAGAGGGTAAATGTTACGGAACTAAGCGCTGTCTTCTCCAGGGCAGGCCAAAACGCCGGCCTGACGAGGCCGGATTCCGACACACTGGACATCCCTGGAGAGGGGCGGATACAGACTGCCGTCCGACGACAGTGCCCAGGCTACCGACCGGACCGCGATTTGTGTGATCGATCGGGCTATCACCAATCCTCTGCCACACACCTGACCAGCACCGACGCGGTCAGTGTCGGCTCACGCCCCGTTCTCGCGTGGGTTCTTGTTGTGACGGGCATCCTGGCCGCCGGGACGCAAGGAGGAGAGACGGGTGCGCAGCTTCGAGGCTGGGCAGCCGGCTGCAAGCCGTGATGTGCACCGTGGCGCCCGGCCTCGTCAGCGCCGTCGACCGAGGCCGCGCGCTCCAGGGTGTGTTAAACAGGTAGTAATCAGAGGGGCATTTTGCAGCAGCTCAAGCTCGGAATCATGTCGCAAGTCCGCAAAGAGAACGAACGCCGTCTGCCGATCCACCCAGCGCACTTCGAACGCATCGACGTCGATCTTCAGCCCAGCATCTTTCTGCAGACCGGTTACGGAGAGCACTTCGGTGTTTCGGACCGTCAGCTCGCCCCGTGGGTCGCTGGTTTCCGCTCACGCGAGGAGCTCATCGCGGAGTGCGACGTCATCCTGCTGGCCAAACCGCTGCACGAGGATCTGGCGGAGCTGCGGGACGGACAGGTGCTGTGGGGGTGGCCGCACTGCGTGCAGGACGAGAGGGTCACGCAGGCCGCCATCGACCGCAGGCTCACGGTGATCGCCTTCGAGGCGATGCACCACTGGACCCGAGAAGGTGGTTTCAGCCTGCACGTCTTCCACAAGAACAACGAATTGGCCGGGTACTCGTCGGTGCTGCATGCCATGCAGCTGACCGGCGCGACCGGTGACTACGGGCGTCGGCGGCGGGCGGCAGTGATCGGCTTCGGCGCCACCGCCCGCGGCGCGGTAACCGCGCTCAGCGCGCTGGGAGTTCATGATGTGGATGTGCTGACTGCCCGCGGGACCACCGCGGTCAGCTCACCGATCCACTCGGCACGGATCGTGCGTTTCGACCATGACGCGGCCGACGAAACCCCCGACCCGCGGCGCAGCATCGCGCTCACTGAGGACGGCCCGGAGCCGCTGGCCGAGTTCCTCGCCGGGCACGACATCATCGTCAACTGCGTGCTCCAGGACACTGCTGCACCGCTGATGTTCCTGATAGAGGAGGACCTGCCGAAGCTCGCGCCCGGCACCCTCGTCATCGACGTCTCCTGCGACGAGGGCATGGGGTTCGCCTGGGCTCGGCCTACCACCTTCAACGAGCCGATGTTCACGGTCGGCGACCACATCCACTACTACGCCGTGGACCACAGCCCCTCCTACCTGTGGGATGCGGCCACCTGGGAGAACAGCGAGGCGCTGATCCCGTTCCTGCGGCCGATCATCGAGGGGCCGGCCGGCTGGGACGGCGACAGCACGATTCACCGAGCGATCGAGATCCGCGGCGGCATCGTCCAAAACCCCGCGGTTCTCGCCTTCCAGCACCGCGCCGAGCAATACCCGCACGCCTTGCTCTGAACCGACGCCACTTGGTCGGTGGCGTACCCTCACCGGGCCCGCCACCGACCGGACGCCCCAGCCTCCTGTCAGACGTGGCTCTGATTCGTGAAACTCACAGGAGTGGCGTGTTGTGTGGTGTCGGCGGTAGTACGGGTAGGTGACGGCACCGAGCAGCGGTCGGTCCCCAGACAACCAAGGGGAGGCAGAGGACTCCGGCGATGGTGCTGGCGAGGGCGGTCATGCCGGAATTCGGGAATGGCCCACCACAGGGTGAACGGAGTCCACATCGTCCTGGCGAGCAGGTCGAAGCCCTGGTCGCCAGGACGCTCGGCCAGGCGACACCGACGGGTGACTCGCGCTGGTCGGAACGTTCGATGGCCGGGGCGGAGGGCATGTCGAACGATCTGGAGACCGGCGCCCGCTCGTCCAGGCGACCCTTCTTCGCGTACTCCTCGTGCAGGACTTCCAACGAGGGGCCTCGATAGAGCAACCGGTTCAGCTTTCCAGCCCTTTCAGGGTCCGAGAGAACACCGCGCATCCGGTACTTCGTCGCGCGAGCAAAATGATACGGCCGGGTGGCTCAAACCGTTGCGAATCAGCGGGACTTGATGTCGCGGAGTCGGGCGTCGGGTTCGGAGCCCGGCTACTTCGCCGGTTCGACGATGAACGCCGTGAGGCCTGGCGTTGAGTTGAAAGAAATGCGGCAGGTCCTGGCATCGGACTCCATCTATGCGACTTCCTCGTCTGGATCCGCAGCCGTCAGCCCACCGAGTGATCTCAACTAAGAACACCCCCTAGTAAGACATGAAGATCAGTCAGGGCAAGCACACGCCCAAAGCCCTTCTCCGCCTCGCCCGACACCGGGCCGACGTCTTGTCCGCCATGCTCCGCGACGGCGCCTCCTGCGAACCCCAACCGGCCCCATCCCCTTGACCAATGCCATCGGGGCCCAGGAGGAGCGGATCTCTCTTCTGATGGTCAGGGTTGGGTGGTCGGTGTGGCGCCGGGTTGGATGGCGGGGTCGGCCCGGTGTGGGGGTGTGGTCAGGCGTGGGTGGGTGGGGGTGTGTTGTTGAGCATGGGGAGGGTGTTGAGGTGTGTGGTGGGGAGATCGAATGCGTGGGTGAGGGTGTGCAGGTGGGGCGCGAGTTGGTTGGTTGCGGTGTTGATGGTGTCGGGCAGTGCCCAGACGTGTTGGGGGGTGAGGTGGTTATCGGCGAGGAGGTCGCCCGTGTGTTGGGTGAGTTGGCGGAGGAGGAAGAGACGGCAGAGTTGTTGGAGGAGATTGCGGGTTGTGGGGTGTTGGGCGTTTTTGATGGTGTTGAGGAAGGCGTCAGCGGCGTTGAGGGTGGCGTGTGCGGCGACCATTTGGAGGGCGGCGTCGGAGGCGGTGTTCCAGCGTGCGAGTGGATTGCCTGTGGGGCCTTGGCGTAGTGCCGTTCTGGCGCGGTTGCGCCAGAGTTGTTCGGTCTGGGCGAGTAGTTCGCGTAGGAATATGAGGTCTGTGAGGGGGCGTTCGGCGGGGGGTGTGTGGTTGCTTCTTGGGGGGTGGGTGGTGGGGTGGAAGAGGATCTCGCCGGCTGCTTTGAGCCAGATGACGAGGTTGTCGCCTTCGGCGGTGATGGTGCCTTCGGTGTTTTGGGGGAAGTCGGCGAGTCCGTTGGCGGAGAAGAGTGCTTGGGCGCCGCATCGTTCGCGGCATTCGGTTGTGATGGTGCGTGCCTGCCAGGTGTTCCAGGCTTTCATGATGGCGGTCTGTCGTTCGGCTTCTTCGCGTTGTGCGGGGTGGTGGGTGCACCACTGATTGACTGTTTCGCGGTGGGCGAAGGTCATGGCGTACACGGTGGCGAGTGAGGTGAGGAGCCGGCCGTGGTGGCTGCGGTGTGCTTGCAGGGGGATTCGTTCGCCGGGTCTGGGTCCGCTGATGTGGCGGTGCTGTGCGTAGCGTACGGCGATGGCGAGGGCAGCGCGGGAGGCGCCGATGGCAGCGGCGCTCATGCATAGTTTTCCTGTGGTGACGCGGCTGATGGAGTGGAGGAACCGTTTGCGTTTGTTGCCGAGGGTGCTGTTGAGGCGGCCTTGGGTGTCGAGGTGTCCGTGTTCGGCTTCCAGGAGTGCTGAGCGGTCGAGGCGGACGTGGTCGAAGGCAGTGAGGCAGTGGTCCACGGGGGCATCCGGGCGCAGGGGCAGTGGGTGGATGCGGATGCCGGGGAGCGTGCCGTTTTCGTCGCTGAGTGGCGTGAGGAAGAGGAAGACTCCCTCGTCGTTGTTGTCGATGAGGAGCCGGGCGGCTACGAGTGCGCTTTTGGGACCGCCGAGGGGGCTGGTGTTCGGCATGAATTTGCGGGCGCCGTCGGTGGGTGTGTGCAGTACGAAGGTGTCGCTGTCGCGGTCGTACTCGGCGGTGGTTTCCAGTGCGCCGGCGTCGTTGCCGTGTTCCAGCTCGGTGCAGAGGAACGTTCCTGTGCGGCGCATCGACGTGAAGTCCGACAGGTCGCGCCGCCCGGTGTCCTCGTGGTCGAGGAGGCTGCCGAGGAAGAGGTTGTAGTGGATGCCCGCGACGGTGCACAGGCCTCCTCCGCCGTCGACGATCGCGGCCCACTCGTGGAGGGAGGCGAGCAGTCGCGGGTCGCGGGCCAGGGCGCGGGGGTCGGGGACGAGGGTGTTGATCTCGCGCAGCCGTTCGTAGGCGAGAGAGGCGCGCTCGGCGGGGGTGAGGCCGTCGCGGTGGCGGTAGGAGGGGGCGGAGACGAGCGTGTGCCAGGGTGCGTGCACCCGTTCGCGGTCGTTGCCGTCGAAGAGCAGGTGGCGCAGTTCGCCGGCGGCGGCGGAGTCGGTGGGGGTCTGGGCCGGCGTGCGGGGGGTGGGGTGCTCCACCACGTCGGGAGGGAGTGCCGTCCCGAGAGGCTGAGGTTCGAGGAGAGTGCTGGAGACGGCCGGAACGTTGTGCCAAGTGACCAAGGACATGCTTTTCCCCCGGAGTTGTCACGGAACCTCTGCCCGATTGGGCCCGAGACGCAAGATACGTACCAACCGGTTTTGTTTTCAAGGTGCTGAACGCCCCGGAATCCGGGCGCCGCAAGGGGAATCCGGGGTTCAGCAGGGTGAGTGCCGAGGCCGGCGGGGCCGTTGTGTGCGGGTGAGGCATTGAAAAACCGTCTGACTGGTTTTATTCTCGTACGGTTCGCAGGGGTGGGGGCCGCCTCCGTGCGGGCGTCACGGACAGTCTCTGATCCGGCGGGCGCGGCCTGCGGGTGCTGGGTGTGAGGGTGGCGGCCGCTGGGGTCCGTGACCCGCGGCCCTTGGGTTTTCGGACGGGTTCGGGGCGAAGCACGGAGGTGGCGGTGGCCAGGCAGGAACGAGCTGTGCGGACGCGTGAGGCGATCCTGGTCGCGGCGGGCGAGGTGTTCGACGAGGTGGGCTACGAGTCCGCGGCGATCTCTGAGATCCTCGGTCGTGCCGGGGTCACCAAGGGGGCCCTGTACTTCCATTTCGCTTCCAAGAAGGAACTCGCGCAGGCGGTCCTCGCGGGCCAGGTGAGTGCGGTTCCAGAGGTTCCCGAGCGTGAACTGGCCTTGCAGCAGGGCCTGGACGAGTCGCTGGTGATCGCGCACATGCTCAGCAAGGGTGACGCGATGGTGCGGGGCAGTGTGCGTCTCACAGTGGACCAGGGGTCGCGTCTGGACGGGCTCGACCGGCAGGTGCCCATGAGTGCCTGGGGTGAGCGCAACATCGCTGTGCTGACCCGGGCCAAGGAGAACGGTGAACTTCTGCCGCAGGTCGACGTCGAGGCCTCCGCGTGGCTGTTCGTGGGGTGTTTCACCGGAGTACAGATGCTGTCCAAGATCATGACAAATCATGCGGATCTGGTGGCGGGCGTGACGAACATGCAGCGCCATCTCATGGCCGGGATCGCGGTGCCGGGGGTGCTGATGCGTCTGGACATTTCACCGGGCCGGGCCGAGCGCGTGTACGAGGAGGCACTCGCGGCCCGCGACAGGTCTCAGGCCGCGCCCGGCACGGGCGGCTGACCCACCCACCCGCTCCACCCTGCCCGGCCGGTCGCCCGATCCGGCCCGATCCGGCTGGGCGGGCCGGCCGCAGGGGGCGGGCGGGGGAGTGGGCGGAGTGGGCGGGGAATTTTCAGGATCGGCGCGGATCGGGACCAGCACGGGTGTGCTCGGCACAGGTGTGCTCAGCACGGGTACGACGCACGGACTCAAGTCGATTTCGACCCTGGGGTGGGAATGATGGACGTTACTGCTTGCCCGTACGTACTGGATGTCACGGGCAGTGATCTCGCGGGTGAAGCCGAGATGCTGCGTACCCGGGGCCCGGTGAAGGTGTTACTGCCCGGTGGTGTGAGTGCGTGGGCAGTGGTGCGCCAGGACCAGGTCGAGCGGCTGCTGCTCGACGCGAGGGTGTCCAGGGATGCGAGCAGTCACTGGCCGGCGCTGCGGGAGGGCCGTATCACCGATGCGTGGCCGCTGTATCCGTGGGTGGCGAACGAGAACATGCTCTTCGCGTACGGGGACCGGCATGCGCGGTTGCGGCGTCTGGTGGCGGGTGCTTTCACGGCGCGCAGGTCGCAGGCGATGCGTCCGCGCGTTGAGGAGATCACGTCTGAACTCCTCGACGGGCTTCTCGCGCTGCCCGGCGGTACGGCTGTCGATCTGCGTGCGTGCTTCGCCGAACTGCTCCCCATGCGTGTGATCTGTGAGCTGTTCGGGATACCGCAGGGCGCCGCAACCAGGACTCTGTGCACCGCGCTGCACACCGTGTTCAGCACTACGGTGGCGGCCGGGGAGATGGAGAAGGCGCGGGTGGAGGCCTTCGACCTGCTGGCCGCGCATGTGGCGGCCAAACGTGCCGCGCCCGGTGACGACCTGACCTCTTCGCTGATCCTGGCGCGGGACGAGGGGGACCAGCTGACCGAGTCCGAACTCCTGGGCACCCTGTACCTGATGGTCGCCGGAGGTCAGGACACCACGGCCACACTGATCACCAATGCGCTGGGTGCGCTCCTGACCAACCCGGGCCAGCTGGCCCATGTCCGTGCGGGCCGGGCCGGCTGGGACGACGTGGTGGCGGAGACGATGCGGATGCACACGCCCGGCGCCTACTCGCCGCTGCGCTTCGCGGTCCAGGACATCGACCTGGACGGTGTCCGTATCGAGCAGGGCGACCCGATCCTCGTCTCGTTCGCCGGGGGAGGGCTGGACCCGCAGAGATACGGCAGGGATGCGGCCGGGTTCGACCTGCTGCGTACCGACCGCGGCACCCTGGGATACGGGCACGGAGTGCACCGGTGCATGGGGGTCCCGCTGTCCAGTGTGGAGGCGACCACCGCTCTGAGCGCTGTCTTCGAGCGTTTCCCCCGGATGAGCCTCGCGTGCGCGCCCGGTGAACTGGAGCCTCTGCCCACGTTCCTGATAAACGGCTACCGCGCACTGCCCGTCCTGCTCGGTGACCCGGCGAACTGACAGCGCGGCGCCACGCGGCCGACTGCGGGTTCCCGTGCCCGGCATGTGCTCCGCGCCCCGCGAGGGGGCGCGGAGCACATGCACACCGGGGGGCCTCCACTGCGTCTGCACCGTTTTTCGAGCGGGCGGGCGGACCGTGGGCCGGTGACCCGATGAAGGAGGCCGCGTGAGCAGTCCGGTTGGCGCCGACGGTGTGATCCGTGTGGAGCGCGGGGAGGCTGGTGAAGAGGAACTCGCTGCCATCGTCGCACTGTTGTCATTGCTCGCGCGGGGCCGCCAGGCGCACGGGCTCCGTCCCGGGCGCCCTGTGGGGCGGGGCTGGCGGCCCGAGGAGGAGGGGCCCTACCGGGCTCCGCACAGCTGGCGCTGAGCGGGCGCGGGCCGGGTTGCTCACGGACCCTGGGCCACGGCCGGGTATTTCTGCATCTGACATCTACAAACCGCTCGTGCGGTTTGTTAGGCTGCGCGGGTGGTCGGGGCGCACGCACCGCATCCGCGGCGACGAGAGGAAGGGGCCGTCATGACGACGTATCCCTCATCGGTCGGCGTGGAGCCGGTGCCGACGCACACACAGGTGGGCGAGCTGCGTGCCCTGCGCGAGCGTGCCCTGCGCGGGCCCAGCGGGAAAGCGACCGAGGCCCAGCACGCCAAGGGCAAGCTGACGGCCCGCGAGCGCATCGCACTGCTCCTGGACGAGGGGTCGTTCAGCGAGGTCGGACAGCTGCGCCTGCACCGCGCGCAGGGTTTCGGTCTGGAGGCCAGGAAGCACTACACCGACGGTGTCGTCACCGGGTGGGGCACGGTGGGGGGCCGTACGGTCTTCGTCTACGCCCACGACTTCCGGATCTTCGGCGGTGCTCTGGGTGAGGCGCACGCCGAGAAGATCCACAAGATCATGGACATGGCAGTGGCGGCGGGCGCGCCGCTGGTGTCGCTCAACGACGGTGCGGGCGCCCGGATTCAGGAGGGCGTCACCGCGCTGGCCGGGTACGGCGGTATCTTCCGGCGCAACACCGCGGCGTCCGGCGTCATCCCGCAGATCTCGGTGATGCTCGGCCCCTGCGCGGGCGGCGCAGCCTACAGCCCGGCGCTCACGGACTTCGTGTTCATGGTCCGCGGGACGTCGCAGATGTTCATCACGGGCCCCGGTGTGGTGAAGGCGGTGACGGGCGAGGAGATCACGCACAACGCTCTGGGCGGCGCCGATGTCCACGCCGAGACCAGCGGTGTCTGTCACTTCGCTTACGACGACGAGCAGAGCTGTCTGGCCGAAGTGCGGTACCTGCTCTCGCTGCTGCCGCAGAACAACCGCGAGGCGCCGCCGGCCGTCGCCGCCGGTGACCCGGCCGGGCGGCGGACCGCGGCGCTGCTGGACCTGGTCCCTCTGGAAGGCAGCCGCCCCTACGACATGACCAAGGTCATCGAGGAGATCGTCGACGACGGGGAGTTCCTCGAGGTGCACGAGCACTGGGCGTGCAACATCGTGTGCGCCCTGGCCCGCATCGACGGGCAGGTCGTGGGCATCGTCGCAAGCCAGCCCCAGGTCCTGGCCGGAGTGCTCGACATCGAGGCGAGCGAGAAGGCGGCCCGCTTCATCCAGATGTGCGACGCCTTCAACATCGCGCTGGTGACCCTCCTCGACGTACCGGGCTTCCTGCCGGGCGTCGGACAGGAACACGGCGGCATCATCCGCCACGGCGCGAAGCTGCTGTACGCGTACTGCAATGCCACCGTGCCGCGGGTCTCGCTCGTCCTCAGGAAGGCCTACGGCGGCGCATACATCGTCATGGAGTCGCAGTCGATCGGTGCGGACCTGACTTACGCCTGGCCGGGCAACGAGATCGCGGTGATGGGCGCCGAGGGCGCCGCCAATGTCATCTTCCGCAAGCAGATCGCCGGGGCGAACGATCCCGAGGTCATGCGCGCCCGCCTGGTCAAGGAGTACAGGGCCGAGCTGATGCACCCCTACTACGCCGCCGAACGCGGCCTCATCGACGACGTGATCGACCCCGCCGACACCCGGGCGGTACTGGCCAGTGCCCTTGCCGCGCTGCGCACCAAGCACGCCGCTCTGCCATCGCGCAAACACGGGAACCCGCCCCAGTGACCCACGAACACGGCACGTGGGGGAGCGCGCCGTGGTGAGCCCCAGGAGAGACACACATGGTCCAGCAGGAACGTGCCCGGCGCACCCGGACGTCGCTGATCCACGCCGCGGCCGAAGTGTTCGCGCAGGAGGGGTACGCGCCTGCCTCGCTCACCACCATCAGCAGACGGGCGGGCGTCAGCAACGGCGCACTGCACTTCCACTTCGCCAACAAGCAGATGCTCGCCCAGGCCGTCGAGGACGAGGCCGTCGCCTCACTCGCCCGGATCATCAGCGACGTGCAGCCCGCCGGGGGCTGCGTACTGCAGGCGCTGGTCGACGCGACGTACGCCCTGATGAGCCGGCTCGCCGACGACATCGTGGTCAGAGCCGGGTTCGGTCTCGGCTCCGACCGGGCCCGCACCGGCGGCTGCGGCCCACGCCAGGACTGGGAGCGCTGGGTGGGGGAGATGCTGCGCCTGGCCGAGCAGGAGGGGCGGCTGGCCGAAGGCGTGTCGGGGCACAGCGCGACGCACGCGGTCGTGGCGACCACGGTGGGCCTCGAAGTACTCGGGGGAGACGACCCCCAGTGGCTCACCCGCCGCAGGATCGCCGGGATCTGGGAGCTGTTGCTGCCGCACCTGAGTCCTGAGATCCGCACGTGAGCGTACCGGCACGTCCGGAAATCATGCGCACGCGGCACCGGCGAAAAGACCGTACGCGAGCTTTCCGGCGGCGCTTCTGGCGCGACCGCGCCGAGGAGAACGCCGCCGGGCCGTAGCCGCCACCCCGCCCCAAGTGCCCCTGCCTGCACGGCTCCAGGCCGCACCGGGCTGCCCGGGTACGTCATGACCTGTAAAAAAAACAGCCTGGACGGTTTGATATTGACAAACCGTCCGGGCTGTTTTTAACTTCGGTGAGTGCCGGGAAGTGCCTCTTTGCGAGGTCTCGGGCTGCAGATGACTCATGCGTGACGAGGGGGAAACGACATGGACATCGAAGTACTGGGCGCGTTGGCTGTCACCGAGGGCGGGATCTCGGTCACCCCGACGGCCCCCAAGGCACGGCAGGTACTGGCTCTTCTGGCCCTGCACGCCGATCGCGTCGTGCAGGTGGCCTCGCTGATCGAGGAACTGTGGGGGGAGGAGCCGCCGCGCAGCGCCCGCACCACGCTGCAGACGTATGTGCTGCAGCTGCGCGACCTGATCGCCTCGGCCCTGGAACACGACTCCCGGACGGCCCCGCCCCGCACGGCCAAGGACGTCCTGGTCACCGCTCCCGGCGGATACATGCTGAACACCTCGGGCGGCACCATCGACGTCCGCGAGTTCGAACGGCTCGCCGGGCGCGGCTACCGTGCGATGGACGCCGGTGACTTCCCGCGCGCGGCACGGGAGTTGCGCGACGCGCTGGAGCTGTGGACCGGCTCCGCGCTCGCCGACGTCACCACCGGCCCCCAACTGGACATGGAGAGCCGGCGCCTGGAGGAGACACGGCTGTGCGCGCTCGACCAGCGCATCGAGGCCGACCTGCGTCTGGGGCGCCACCGCGAACTCCTCAGCGAGCTGACAGTCCTGGTTCGCAGATACCGCACGCACGAGAACCTGCATGCCCAGTTCATGCTCGCACTGCACCGTTCCGGCCGGCGCAGCGAAGCACTCGACGTCTACCAGCGGCTGCGCACATCCCTCGTACGTGAGCTGGGACTTGAGCCGTCCGCGGGGCTGCGCCGGCTGCAGCGCTCGATCCTGATGGCGGGCCCCGAGCAGACGCGCGAGGCGGCCGCCTCCGGCGAGCGGCTGAGCCGGGTCGGCTGAACGCCCCGCGGCGGCAACGGCCGACGTACCCAGGGAGGGACGTATGCAGGACAGGTCGCAGCGCACCCGGCGCAGGCTCCTGGAGGAGGGGGCGAAGCTGCTCACCAGGAGCGGGTACGCGCATGCCACGCTCGGGCAGATCGCCGCCGCGGCGGGCATGACCAAAGGCGCACTGTACTTCCACTTCACGTCGAAGGAGGGCCTGGCCGACGCGGTGCGCGAGCAGGGCCGCGCACTCCTCGAGGGGTTTTTGCGCGAGCGGCGGGACGCGGGCGAGGCGCCCGTGCAGATCCTCATCGACCTGACCCACTGGCTGGTGTGGGCCCGCCGCGAGGACACCGTCGTGCGGGCTGCCTTCCGGCTGTCGGACGAGGGCCCCGACGGGCGGCCCGACATCACCGGCCTGCGCGGGGCCTGGCTCGCCGAGGCCGTGAGCCTGCTCGGTGAGGCCGAGGCGGCCGGGGAGCTGAGCGAGGCCGCCCGCGGTGACGGCGTCCGCACCCTGCTCGTGGCGATGCTCTACGGCCTCGCAACACCCGGAGCCGACGGCCGCTCACCAGCCGAACTGCGGCGCGGAACAACCGAGTTGTGGCAGCTGCTGCTGGCGGTTCTGGTCCCTGCCGGGCGGGCCGGCCACTACCGTACCGCGCCGTCGGGCACCCGGTGCGAACCCGCGCACGCCGCGTGAGCCCGCATCCCGCCCCCGCCTTCCCGGAGCCCCCATGTTCCTCGACAGTCCGCTGCAGCCCGCCACGACGGCAGCGTCGGACGCCGGCGCCGGCCTCCTGGCCGCACTCCTGCGCATGCTGGCCGACGTCACCCGCACGACGCCGGGCCCCGCGGACGCCGGCCGGCCGTTCCCGGTGATGGGCCTGGACTCACTGCTCGGTGTCGAGTACGTGGCCACGGTCAATGCCCGCTTCGGCACCGACATCAAGGGCGCTGCCGTCCTGGACCATCCCACCCCCCTCGCCTTCGCCCGGCACGTCGCAGCAGAGCTCCGGCAGGCGCAGCCATCGCCCCCGGCTCCCCTCGTCCCGCCGCCCCCGTCCCCCCTCACGCCCCTCGCGGACGTCCTGCGTGAGGAACTGGCCCGTGTCCTGGAGTGCGACCCATGGGACCTGGGGACCGGGACCCCGCTCGCGCGGCTGGGCGTCGACTGCCTGCTGGGCGCGGAGTTCATGGCGGCCGTCAACCGCATCTACGGTCTGCGGGAGCGCGCCG
The DNA here is from genome assembly GCF_045161865.1 of Streptomyces sp. NBC_00859. NCBI lineage: Bacteria > Bacillati > Actinomycetota > Actinomycetes > Kitasatosporales > Streptomycetaceae > Streptomyces > Streptomyces sp. NBC_00859. The sequence continues at coordinate 7,756,582 of NZ_CP108826.1, forward strand.
CAGTGCTCCACGACCATCCGAGCCTCACCGCGCTGGCCGCGCACATCGCCTTGCTCCTGCCCGGTGAACCGCAGGCACCGGCGGCGCCCCCGCACCGCGCACCGACGTCACTCACCGGCCCTCTCGGCGCGGTGTGCGAGTGAGAAGGCCACAGCCGACGGGGTGGCGCCCCTGCTGCCGCTCCACGGCTGAGCCGGGGCCGGGCCGACCCGGGATCCGGGCCCGGTTCAGGGCCGGGCGCCGCGGGCGGGGCCCGGCTGCCCGGACATGACCTGGGTGTGCGGCGCCGTGAGCGCCTCAATACGGCGCACCAACCCCTCCTGCTCACGCCCGAGTTCAGTGACCCGGTGGCGCAGCCGGCCGAGTTCGGCCGCCAGGGTGGGGGAGGGCGCCGCGGACAGGCCGGGGCGGTGGTCGAGGATCGCTTCCAGACGCCCGCGCAGTGCCGGGCCCGGCTCGATACCCAGAGCACCAACGAGACACCGGCGCGCCCGCTCGTACACCCCGAGCGCCTCAGCCTGCCGGCCGCTGCGGTACAGGGCCACCATCAGCAGGTCGTAGAAGCGCTCCCGCAGCGGGTGGTCGGCCGTCAGGCGCTCCAGTTCGCCGATGCTCTCGCCGTGCCGCTCGCAGCGAAGGTTCGCCTCGTGCAGGGCCTCCAGCGCGGCGAGCCGCATCTCCTCGAGGCGGCCGGCCTCGGCCTCACAGATCGGCCCGGTGCGGCAGCCCTGCAGTGCGGGCCCACGCCACAACTCCAGTGCCGAACACAGGAGTCCGGCTGCCTTCGCCGGGTCCGTGGCGAGTGCGGCCCGGCCCTCGCAGGAGCGGCGGGTGAAGTGCTGGACGTCGGTGCCGGCCCCGCCCAGGCTGAGGAGATATCCGGCCGGCAGGGTCCTGATCCACTCGTGGCCCTCGCCGCCCGGCGCCGGCAGCAGTCGGCGCAGCCGGGCCACATGGGCCTGCAGCGCGTTCGCCGCGTTCGCGGGCGGCGCACCGTCCCACAGCTCTGCGGTGAGCCGGGCCACATCGAGCAGCACCCCGGCGTGCGTCACGAACGCGGCGAGCAGAGCGCGCTGTTTGGACCCGGGCGGAGTGATGTCCTGGCCGCCGGCGCTGTGGTGGACAGTGACCGGGCCCAGGAGGCGGAATTCGAGGGGCCCGCTCGCTGGTGCCGCCCGGCCGGTGGGGGCCGCCGCGGGAGTGCGCGCCGGCCCGTGATGCGAGGTGGCGAGGACGCCCATCGTGTGCCCCTTCCGTCGTGGTCCCGTTCGGGCCGGGGGATTTACGGAGAATCAGGCCGCTGTCCTGGAGTCCCGGCAGGGCAGGCCGCCCCATGTGGCCTCACGCTGTTTCTGCCGCGAGCCCCTGGGACGGTATCGGCCACCCGGCGCTCGCGCGCGGGCGCGCGAGCGGGCCTCCACCGGTCGTAGGGGCATTCTCCAGACAGCCCTACGGTCTCCGACTCCCTTTCGTGGAGGGCCACTTGAACGCCGGTCGAGAGATCGGGGCGCATGGTGCGGCCGGGGCTAGCGTGCCTGGCGCCGACGGCATCCGGCCACCGGGGCGGCCGGAGGGACAGTGCCGGCACAGCCGGCCACACAGCCGGGCAACGTCATCGTCCTTGGGGAGGACACCATGCGAATACAGGTTCTGGGCCCGCTGAGCGCAGAGGTCAACGCAGTATCGATCGTGCCGACCGCGGGTAAACCCAGGCAGCTCCTGGCCCTGCTCGCCTTCTACCCGGGCCGCGTCATGCCCGTTGCCACACTCATGGAGGAGATCTGGGGCAGCAGCTCACCGCAGAGCGCGATGACCACGCTGCAGACGTACATCCTGCAGCTGCGCCGGCGCCTGGGCACCGCGATGGGACCCGACGTGCCCGGCGCCGCCAAGGAGGTACTGGCCACCCGGCACGGCGGCTATCTGCTGCAGATCGCGCCGGACGCTGTCGACGTGCACCGCTACGAACAGCTGGTGGCGGCGGGCCGGCGCGCGTTCGGCGAGGGCGAGGACGAGCGGGCCGCACAGTATTTCCGTGACGCGCTCGGCCTGTGGCAGGGCCCCGCCCTCGTCGACGTACGCCTGGGCCCGGTCCTGGAGATCGAGGTGATGCGCCTGGAGGAGAGCCGCCTGGCCACCGTCGAACGCTGCATTGACGCCGACCTGCGCTGCGGCCGGCACACCGAGGTCATCGTCGAGCTGACCGACCTGATCGCCCGTCACCCGCAGCACGAGGGACTGCACTCGCAGGCGATGGTGGCCCTGTACCGCTCAGGACGCCAGGCCACCGCGCTCGATGTCTACCGCAGGCTGCGCATGCGGCTCGTGCAGGAGCTCGGCGTGGAGCCGTCACCGCAGTTGCAGCGCCTGCACCAGGCCATGCTCGCCGTCGACCCCGCACTGGATGTGGCCGGCGGGCCGCGCGGCCTGTCCACGTTCGACCTGTACGCGGCCTGAGCGCGAGCGCCGTTCGAGCGGCCCCTGCCAGGCTGCGGTCGGCCAGGACCCAGCCAGGCCGGCCCAGCCCGGCCGGACTGGACCCAGGGAGAAACCGCGCGAGAGGACCGCCCATGACCGACGAACGGCCCCTACGGCTCCACTGCTTCGCGCACGCAGGAGCGGGGGTCTCCGCCTTCTACGGCTGGAGCCCCCGCCTCGGCGCGGGCGTCGAGACCGTCGCGCACCTGCTGCCCGGCCGCGAACGGCGGCGCCGCGAGGCCCGCCTCACGCGCCCCGCGGACCTGCTCACCGACCTCCTGGGCCGCTTCACCGCCCAGGACCGCGGCGTACCGTACGTGCTCTACGGGCACAGCCTCGGCGCGCTGGTCGCCTATACCCTCACCCGCGCCCTGCACGAGGCAGGCCTTGCGGGGCCCTCGCTGCTGGTGGTCGGCGCCTGCCCGCCACCCGACGCGGCGTCCGACCTGTCGGACGCCTGCCGGGCCCGCGACGAGGACCTGCTGCACCTGCTCGACGAGGTCGGGGCACTGCCCCGCGGCGCCGGACCCGACGGGCTGTGGCACCGGGCCGTGCTGCCGGTGCTGCGCGACGACCTGGTCCTCGCCCACGGCCTGCGCGCCGCCGCCCGCGAGCCGTCCCCCGCGGGCCTCCTCGACGTCCCGGTGCTGGCCGTGGCCGGGGCCGACGACCCGCTCGCCCCGCCCCGGGCGATGGCGCAGTGGAAGCACTGGACCAGCGGCCGCTTCACCGCCCGTACCGTGCCTGGCGACCACTTCTTCGTCCGCGGCAGCGAACTGCCGCGCCTGGTGGGACGCGCCGCCCGCGTCGTCCGCCGCCTGACGCCGGACCCGGCGCGGGTGAGCAGCTGATGCGACGCGTCGCCATCACCGGGATCGGGGTGGTCGCCCCCGGCGGGATCGGCACCAAAGCGTTCTGGTCGATGCTGACCGAGGGCCGCACCGCCACCCGCCGTATCACCCGCTTCGACGCCGGCTCGTTCCGCTCACAGGTCGCAGCCGAGGCCGACTTCGACCCGGCCCAGCACGGATTCGACGCCGACCAGGCGCACCGCCTGGACCGCGTCGCCCAGTTCGCCCTGGCCGCCGCCCGCGAAGCGGTCGCCGACAGCGGACTCGACCTCGCGGCCCGCGGCGAGCGCACCGGGGTGACCCTGGGCACCGCCGTCGGCTGCAGCAGCGGACTCGACGAGGTCTACGCCCACGTCAGCGAGGGCGGCAGCCGCTGGCTCCTGGACCCCGCGCGGGCCCCCGAGCGCCTGGGCGACTACCTCGTGCCGAGCTCCGTCGCCGCCGAAGTGGCCCGCGACACCGGTGCGCTGGGCCCCGTCACCGTCGTGTCCACCGGCTGCACCTCCGGTCTCGACTCGCTGGGGCACGCGGCGGAACTCATCCGCGAGGGCAGCGCCGATGTGATGGTGGCCGGTGCGTCGGAGGCGCCGATCACCCCGATCACGCTCGCTTCCTTCGACGCGATCCGCGCCACCTCGTCCCGCAACGACGAGCCGCAGAGTGCCTCACGCCCCTTCGACCGCACCCGCAACGGCTTCGTGCTGGGCGAGGGCAGCGCCGTCCTCGTCCTGGAGGAACGGGGGCACGCCGAACGCAGAGGCGCCCACGTCTACGCCGAGATCGCGGGCTTCGCCGGCCGCTCCAACGCCTACCACATGACCGGGCTGCGCCTGGACGGCCGGGAGATGGCAGAGGCCATCCGTGTCGCCCTCGACGAGGCCCGCATCGACGCCACCGCGGTCGACTACGTCAACGCCCACGGCTCCGGCACCAAACAGAACGACAAGCACGAGACGGCCGCCTTCAAGACGAGCCTGGGCGAGCACGCCCGCCGGGTACCGGTCAGCTCCATCAAGTCGATGATCGGGCACTCCCTGGGCGCGATCGGCTCCCTGGAGATCGCAGCCTGCGCCCTGGCCATCGAACACGGTGTCGTACCGCCCACCGCCAACCTGCACGACCCCGACCCGGACTGCGACCTCGACTACGTCCCGCTCGTCGCCCGCGAACAGCGCACCGACACGGTACTCAGCGTGGGCAGCGGCTTCGGCGGCTTCCAGAGCGCGATGATCCTGAGCGGCGCACGGAAGGCAGCGGCATGAGCGCACCGGCCCCCGAGCACAGCCCACTGCCGGACACCCACGGCGCGCGTGCCGCGGTCACCGGGATCGGAGTCGTGGCCCCCGGCGGCGTCGGCACCGAAACCTGGTGGTCGGCGATGCTGCGTGCACAGCGCGCCATCGCACCCGTCACCCGCTTCGATGCCACCGGCTACCCGGCCGGCCTCGCGGGCGAGGTCACCGGCTTCGACGACGCCCAGCACGTGCCGGACAAGCTGCTGCCCCAGACGGACCGGGTGACCCGCCTCGCCCTCGCCGCCGCCGCCGAGGCCCTCGCCACCGCCGGCCTCGACCCGGCAGCCCTGCCCGACTACACCGTGGGCGTCGTCACGGCAGGCGGCGCGGGCGGCTTCGAGTTCGGGCAGCGCGAACTGCAGGCCCTGTGGAGCAAGGGCAGCCGGCACGTCGGTGCCTACCAGTCGTTCGCCTGGTTCTACGCCGCGAACTCCGGCCAGATCTCCATCCGGCACGGACTGCGCGGACCCAGTGGCGTCGTCGTCTCCGAGCAGGCAGGCGGCCTCGACGCGGTGGCCCAGGCCAGGCGCCAGCTGCGCAAGGGCGGCCACGCCGTACTCACCGGCGGTTTCGATGCCACCGTGTGCCCCTGGGGCTTCACCGCACACCTGGCAGCCGGCGGCATGACCACCAGCCGCGACCCGCACCACGCCTACCTGCCGTTCTCCGCCGACGCCTGCGGACACGTCGTGGGGGAGGGCGGCGCCCTGCTGGTCATGGAGGACGGCAACGCCGCACAAGCCCGCGGCGCCCGCATCCTCGCCACCGTCGAGGGCTGCGCAGCCACCTTCGACCCCGCACCGGGACACGGCGCACCCCGCCTCGTCGACGCGGTGCGCCTCGCGCTCGCCGACGCCGGCCTCGCCCCGGCCGACGTGGACGTGGTATTCGCCGACGCCGCGGGCACACGGGACGCCGACCGTGCCGAAGCGGCCGCCCTCACCGAACTGTTCGGCCCGTACGCGATACCCGTCACCGCACCCAAGACGCTCACCGGGCGCCTGGGCGCGGGCGGATCGGCACTCGATCTGGCGGCGGCGCTGCTCGCCCTGCGCGACCAGGTGATCCCACCGACAGCCCCGACCGGACCGCTCGCCGACGACTGCCCCGTGGACCTGGTGACCGGAACAGCACGCCCGGCCGCACTGCGGCACGCGCTGGTCCTGGCCCGCGGGCGCGGCGGGTTCAACACGGCAGTCGTCGTGCGCGGGACACCCCGCTCACCGTGACGCGTCCGGGAACAAACCGAGAACCGCCCCGAGCAGGACCCATTCCGACGACGGATCCAACGACGGATCCAACGACGGATCCAACGACGGATCCAATGACGCATCCAACGACGAGGAGAGGTCACACCGTGGAACGACTTGAGCTGACAAAGCTGGCAGCCCTGCTCCGCGAGGCCGCCGGCGACGGCGAGGGAGTGCCCCTGGACGAGGAGGCCCTGGACACCCTCTTCCTGAACCTGGGCTACGACTCGCTGGCCCTGCTCCAGGTCACCGGTGTCCTCGAGCGAGACCTGGCAGTCACCCTCGACGAGGAGGCCCTCGACGAGGCACAGACCCCGCGCCAGTACCTCGACATGGTCAACGGCGCCCTCGCGGCCAGGGCCGCGGCCTGAGATGCCGAACGGGCGGCTCACCGAGGTCGGCGACGGCGTCCTCGCCTACGTACAGCCCGATGGCGGCTGGTGCCTGAACAACGCCGGGCTGCTTCTCGGCGGCGGCGAAAGCGCCCTCGTGGACACCGTCGCAACCCAGGCGCGGGCCCTGGACCTTCGCGGCCAGGTGCTGCGCGCCGCGTCGCGCCCGCCCCGGCTGCTCATCAACACGCACTTCCACGGCGACCACACCTTCGGCAACTTCGTCTTCCCCGAGGCCGTCGTGGTCGGCCACGAACAGGCCCGCACCGAGGCCGGCGCGGCCGGGCTGCACCTGGCGAGCCTGTGGCCCGACGTGTGCTGGGGCGAACTCGAGGTCGTCGTCCCGCAGGTCACCTACCACGAGCGGATGACCCTGCACGTGGGGCCGGTGCGCGCCGAGCTGCTGCACGTGGGACCCGCCCACACCCTGGGCGACACCGTGGTGTGGCTGGCCGGGCAACGGGTCCTGTTCGCGGGTGACGTGGTGATGTCCGGTGTCACGCCCTTCTGCCCGATGGGCTCCGTGAGCGGCTCACTGCGCGCGCTCGACACCCTGCGCGCACTGCACCCGCTCACGGTCGTCCCCGGCCACGGCCCGGTCGGCGGCCCCGAGCTCCTCGACGCCGACGCGGGCTACTTCCGCCATCTGCAACGGCTGGCCCGCGAAGGCCTGGCCGCCGCACTGACCCCCCTGCAGCTCGCCCGCGAGGCGGGCCCCGGCCCATACGCCCACCTCCTCGACTCCGAGCGCCTGGTGCCCAACCTGCACCGGGCCTACGCCGAGGAGCAGGGTGTGCCGCCCGGCGCCCCACTGGACATTCCGGCCCTCTTCCGTGAGATGGCGCAACACCACGGCGGCCTGCCGCTCTGCCGCGCCTGAAGCCGTCGAACCCGCCGGCGTCTCACAGGGGGCCCGCCCCCTGCGCCGACCCGTCCTCGGGCAGGCCGTCCCGGCTCACCACACGGTGCCGGACATGCCATGCGCCGCACCGGCCCACCAGCTCGTCCCGCATGACGAACACCCGGGACACCACCGGCGTACCCCCGCGCGGCGTCGCGTACACGAGGGCGTAGGCACAGGTGCGCAGCGTCCCGTCGGGGCGCACATCGACGTCGAGCATGCCGATCCAGTGCCTCAGTTGTGTGCCGTCGCGCTCCTGGCGCTCCCGGTTGCCCCGCACACTCGCGGCCAGCGCCGCCCGGCCGCACACCGGCGCGTCGAGCGCCGGGAGGACGAAGACCGCCCCGTTGGTGAACGTGGCCGCCCACCGCTCACTGTCGTGCCGGTCGAAGAGCTGCATCTGGTGCGCGTAGAACTGCTGGATCTCCGCGTACAGGGCGGCGAACCGCATCGCGTGCGCGGCGGGCCGGACCGGTTCGGTGTGGTCGACGCTCAACGTGTGTCCCTCTCCTGGGCAGTGGCGCTCAAGCCGTTCACTTCACTGAGCGTTTTCCAAGCTGGTTTTGCTGACCGCGAGTTGGACAGTCCTGCGCAACGAAGAAGCTCCTGGTAGACGGGTTCTCGACCAAGATCACCCGTGTCCGCCAGGAGCTTCGCGTGCTTGTTTACCCGTCCTCGATCGACCTGTCCAGCCGCACCCTGCGGTTTCTGACCGGACAACTCACAGCCAGGCGGCAGGAGATTGGAACGCGATGGCGGCGCCTCTCCGCCGCACGTCAGGCTCTGCTCGCCCTGGCCCACCTGCGGTGCGGTGACACCTACGCCCAGCTCGCCGCCGGATTCGGCATCGGGATCGCCACCGTTTACCGCTACATACGTGAAGCCGTCGACACTCTGTCCACCCTCGCCCCGTCCCTGGCCGAAGCGATGAGAACGATCCGGACGAAGGCGTTCGTCATCCTCGACGGCACCCTGCTGCCGATCAACCGCATTGCCGCCGACACCCCGTACTACTCCGGGAAACACAAACGCCACGGCATGAACGTCCAGGTCCTCACCGACCCGTTCGGACGACTGCTCTGGGCCTCGCCGGCTCTGCCCGGCTCGACCCACGACCTGACCGCCGCGCGCCAGCACGGGATCATCGAGGCCCTCGCTGATGCGGGACTCAAATGCTGGGCGGACAAGGCGTATCAAGGTGCTGGCGGATCCGTCCGGGTACCGTTTCGGGGCCGTCGGCTCAGGCAGTGGAGGCGACGGCACAACACCACCCACGCCAAGATCCGATGCGTCGGCGAGCGGGCCATGGCGACCCTCAAGGGCTGGCGCCTCCTGCGAAAGCTCCGCTGCAGCACCAACCGAATCAGCAACGTCGTGAAAGCCGTCCTTGTCCTTCACCACGCATCAGCGTGAGGTTGGAAAAGGCTCACTGTCTGCGGCGGCGATCGAGTGTTCTTCGAAGATTCCTCAAGCGCCCCGACGGACGCTGAAAGCCGTTCGGCGGCAATCGCCGCCGCCAGTGGAAAGAAAAGGGGGGAGGCGACATGGTGCGCGAATTCCCGCACAGCGGCCTTCCGGTGGACGGTCTGCTGCGCCGCGCGGCACAGCGCCACCCCCAGGGCGCCGCCGTGCGCACGGCGACCCGCACCCTGCGCTTCGCCGAACTCGACGCGTACGCCGACCGGATCGCCGGGTGGCTTGGCGCAACGGGGCACACCCGGCCCGCCGCCCGGGTCGGCGTCGCGAACATCCTTCACCCGGATTTCGCCGCCGCTTACCACGGGGTCATACGGGCCGGCGCCACCGCAGTCCTGATCAACCCCCTCACCACCCCGCAAGGCCTCCGGCACGTACTGGCCACCGCCCAGGTCGAGATCGCGCTCGTGCCGTCGGCCACCGCCTTCCAGATCAACACGATCCGCCGTGAACTGCCCTCGCTGCGTGCCGTCGTCGTCACCGGCGCACCCGACAGCGCCCTGCCCGAGGGTGCGGTGCCGCTGCGCGCGGCCCTGGACGGGGCTCCCCCCTGGCCCGGCGGCCCGGCGCCGGACCCGGACGGCGTCGCGTGCGTGCAGTTCACGACGGGCACCACCGGCACCCCCAAGGGCGTCCTGCTCAGCCACCGCAACCTCGTCGCCAACGCCTGGCAGACCGCCCTCGCACACGGCCTGAGCGCCGACTCCATCACTCTCAACCACCTGCCGCTCTACCACGTCATGCACCTCAACTCGGCCCTGTACGCGGGCGCCTGCCAGGTGCTGTGCCAGGACCCCGATCCCGTGGCGTCCCTGACGGCCGCCACCCGGGCACGGGCCACGCACTACTACGGGCTGCCCGCGCGTCTGCACGCCCTCGCCGCGGACGAGCGCCTGGCCCGGGGCGTCCCGCCGGGGCTGCGTCTGAGCGCCGTACTGTCCGGCGGAACCGCGCTCAGGCCCCAGGCAGCCCGCACCCTGGAACAAAGGCTCGGCGTCCCCGTCATCCAGGGCTACGGCATGGCCGAACTCTCCCCGCTGACACACTGCCAGCGGCCCGCCCACTACCGCTCGGGCACCGTCGGCACGGTCGTCGCGGGCACCGAGTGCCGCCTCGTCGACCTCACGACAGGGCGCCCCCTGGGGCCCGGGTCCACCGGCGAAATCCAGGTACGCGGACCGCAGCTGATGGCCGGATACCTCGGCGAGGGGCCCACCCCGACCGACGCGGACGGCTGGTTCGCCACCGGCGACGTGGGCTGCGCCGACCACGAGGGAAACCTGCGCCTGGTGGACCGGCTCACCGACGTCTTCACGTACGACAACGAGATCGTCTCACCCAGCCACGTCGAGCAGATCCTCGCCGACGACCCGCGCGTCGCCGACTGCGTCGTGGCCGACTGGCCCGACCCGCAGCACGGCGCCTTGGTCTGGGCCGGCATAGTGCTGCGCTCCGGCACAGGAACCGGCCCCCAGCACACCCCGGCCGGTGCTGCCCGCATCCCCGGCGCCACCGGCGTCCTCGACGCGATCGCCGGGCGCGCCAACGAACGCCTGGGCCCCTTCGAGCGGATCCGCTTCACCGAGGCCCTCGACCGGGTGCCCCGCACCCGCATCGGCAAGACCGAACGCCAGGCAGTGCGGCAGGAACTCAAGGCACGGGCCGCGCAGCCGTGCGGCACACCGGACTCCACCGGCCTGCGGCCCCACCCCACCACCCCGGGAGAGCGACGATGGTGAACTCCGCCCAGCTTGCCGCACGGCCCCAGGTACTGATCGCGGGCGCCGGGCCCGCCGGCCTGACCGCCGCCCACGAGCTGGCCCGCCGCGGCCTGCGGGTGCGCCTGGTCGACGCGGCACCAGCGCCCGCCCGCACCAGCCGCGCCGTGGCGACGCACCCGCGCACCCTGGAGACCTACGACCAGATGGGCATCGTCGACGCCATGCTCGCGCGCGGCCGCAAGAACCGCGCCTTCACCATGTACGCCGAAGGACGCCGCCTGGTGCGCCTTGAGGCCGACTACACGTCGATGCCGACCGCCTACCCGTTCACCCTCGTCATCGCGCAGACCGAGACCGAGGCCGTGCTGCGTGCTGCCCTGGCCCGCCTCGGGGTCGACATCGAGTGGGGTGTGCGGCTGACCGGTCTCACCCAGCACCACGACCGGGTGTGCGTCACCCTCCAGGACGCCGACGGGGCCGCACAGAGCGTCGACACTTCATGGCTGGTGGGCTGCGACGGCGGCCACAGCATGGTGCGCACACTGCTCGGCCTCGAACTCGCCGGGACCAGCAGTGAAACCTGGATGCTCGCCGACGTGCCCGTCACCATGGACCTGCCGCCCGACACCATCTACTGGGCCCACACCCGCGCAGGGGCCCTGATGATGGTGCCCTACGCCCGCGAGGGCCACTGGCGGCTGCTCGACACAGTGCCCCCGCACGACGCACAGCAGGCCGGCCGCGCCGAGGAGCACCTCGGGGCGAAGCTCTCCAGAGGCCTGGGCCGTGACGTCACCGTCGGCCCCAGCGAGTGGACCTCCGTGTTCACCTTCCAGCAGCGCATGGTCGCACGCATGCAGGACCGCCGCGTCTTCGTCGCCGGTGACGCCGCGCACGTGCACAGCCCCGCCTCCGGGCAGGGCATGAACACCGGCATCCAGGAGGCGTACAACCTCGCCTGGAAGCTTGCCCTGGTCGAACAGGGCCATACGGGAGCGCAGTTGCTCGACACCTACAGCCAGGAACGGGTCCCGATCGGCGCCGCGCTCCTCGACTCCACCCGCACCGCCACCACCCTGGTCCAGCTGCGCAACCTCCTCGCCGGGGCCGTACTGCCCCTCGTCTTCGGCGTCGTGCGCAGAGCCGGCCCACTGCGCCGAGCCATCCAGCGCAAGGTCCTCGGCGGCATGTCGGGGCTACGCATCGGCTACCGCACCTCCCCACTGAGCACGACCGCCGCCCCCGACGGCCCCGGCCCGGGTCCCGGCGAGCGGGTCAGGGCGGTGCACCTGGACGCCACGGATCCCGCCGCCCGCCGGGCCTTCACCGCCGAACTGCGCGACGTGCGGTGGACGCTGCTGCTCTGCGCGGGCGCCACCGGCGGTGTACCCGCGAATGCGGCCGTCACGGCGGCCGCCCAGTACGGCCCATGGCTGTCGGTCCGCACTCTGGGTGGCCGGGACGACGGCGCCGACGGGCCCGCGCCGCACACCGACCCCGGCGCCGCCCTGGCCACCGCGCTCGGGCTGCGGCCCGGCGCCTGGCTCCTCGTGCGCCCCGACGGCTACGTCGCCGCCCGCGGCCCCCGGCTCACCCACGACGTCTTGCGCCGGGCACTCGCCCCGGCCGGGCCATCCACCCCGCTCGCCGGCGCGCCGCACCCCGAACAGAACCCGCCCGGCACCGGCGTCCGGACCCCCGCCCCGGCCGCCGCCACGGCCCCGACGAAGGAGCACTGACCATGTCCGAAACCCACCCCGTCGCCCTGGTGACCGGAGGCACGAGCGGCATCGGCCTGGAAGTGGCCCGCACGCTCGGCCGGGCAGGGCACCGCGTCTTTCTCTGCGCCCGCCACGAACTCCAGGTCAAGCAGACTGTCGAGGACCTGCGGCAGGAAGGCCTGGACGCCGCCGGGCAGGCCGCCGACGTGCGCTCGCGCGACGACGTCACCGCCCTGGTGCGCGCCGTCGTCGACACGTACGGGCCGCTCACCGTCCTGGTCAACAATGCCGGGCGCAGCGGCGGCGGTGTCACCGCCGACCTCACCGACGACCTCTGGTACGACGTCATCGACACCAACCTCAACAGTGTGTTCCTCGTGACACGCGAAGCACTCAGGAACGGCGGACTGGACGGCGCCGCACACGGGCGGATCATCAACATCGCCTCCACCGCGGGCAAGCAGGGCGTCCTGCTCGGCGCCCCCTACAGTGCCTCCAAGCACGGTGTCGTCGGCTTCACGAAGGCGCTGGGCCGTGAGCTCGCGCCGAGCGGAGTCACCGTCAACGCGGTCTGCCCCGGCTACGTCGAGACGCCGATGGCCCAGCGTGTCCGCGCGGGCTACGCGGCCGCCTGGGAGACCACCGAGGACACCGTCCGCACACGGTTCGAGGCGAAGATCCCGCTCGGCCGCTACTCGACCCCCCAGGAAGTCGCCGCCCTCGTCGGGTACCTGGCGTCGGGGCCTGCCGCCTCCATCACCGCGCAGGCCCTCAACGTCTGCGGCGGCCTGGGCAACTTCTGACCTCCCGGCCTGTGTGAACGACTGAAGAAAGAGGTATGTGTGGTGTCAGACGAGCGAATCCACCGTACGCGGCACTGTGTCGACATCGACGCCCCGCCGGGCGTCGTCTACGGGCTGATCGCGGACGCCGTGCGCTGGCCGCTGTTCTTCCCGCCGAACGTCCACGTGGAGCGCCTGGAGTTCGACGGCCGCAACGAGCGGCTGCGGATGTGGGCGACCGCTGGCGCAGAGGTGCGTTCCTGGATCTCCGAGCGGATTCAGGACCCGCAGCAGCGCCGCATCACGTTCCGCCAGACCCGGCCGCACGCACCGGTCCAGACGATGGACGGCACCTGGGCCGTCGAGGAACGCCCCGGCAACACCAGCCGGCTGACCCTGCTGCACGCCTTCACCGTGGCCGCCGACCGCCACGACGACGTGCTGTGGGTGGAACGCGCCTGTGACACCAACTCCGGTGCCGAGCTGGCCAATCTCCAGCATCTCGCCGAACGCTGGACACGTCTGGACGAACTCGTGCTGTCCTTCGAGGACTCGGTACGCGTCAACGGCCCGGCCGAACTGGTCTACGACTTCCTCTACCGCGCGGGCGACTGGCCCGGACTCCTCCCGCACGTCTCGCGGCTCGACCTGAGCGAGACCACCCCGGGCGTCCAGGTCATGTCCATGGACACCGTGACCGGCGACGGCAGCACGCACACCACCGAGTCGGTCCGGGTCTGCTTCCCCCACGCAGGACGCATCGTCTACAAACAGACCGCCACGCCCGCACTGATGGAGGCGCACGCCGGCGAATGGTCCGTGGTGCCTGACGCGACAGGAGTGACGGTCCTCTCGCAGCACAGCGTCGTCCTGCGCGAGGAGGCCATCGAGCGGATCCTGGGTCCCGGCGCCGACCTGAAATCGGCCCGCCGCCACATCCGCGAGGCACTCGGCCGCAACTCCACCGCCACACTCCAACGCGCGGCACAGCACGCCGAGTCGGCGATCCACAGGCTGTGACCCGCGCCCAGGGACAGTGTCAAGGGTCCTCAGGCGGCCCCGGGCCGTTTCCCGACCCGCGCTCCACCGGGCCCCGACCGGGCGCCCGCAGGGTCGACGCACGGGCCCGGCACACCAGATTCCCGTACCCGACGCCCCGTAGAGCAGGGAGGCGAACGCCACCGCCATGACCACCACCGCCGAGACCCCCGGGCGCCCCAGCGCCACCCGCGGCCGCGCCGAGGCGGACGCCCTGATCCGCGCACAGCGGCTGGAGGCGCGGCTCGGCGACCCCTACGACCCCGCCAACCCGCACGGCCTCAGCGCCCTGTTCGCCGCCGACGCCCGGTGCACCCCGCCCGCCGAGACCGAGGCCCTGCTCACCGAGGAGGGTCTCGGCGCCGAGTTCGTACCCGCCCCCCTCGGCGGCCGCCTCACCCGCGCCGACCTCCTCGCGCGCGCCCTGCGCCCCGTCTTCCGGCGGGATGTGGCGCTCGGCTTCGGCCACGGGATCATCTCGCTGTTCGCCGCGGGCGCCGTGTGGGCACAGGGCGACGCACGTCAGCGCCGGGAGCTGGCCGGCCTGCTGCTCGACGGCGGCCGGGCCACGATCCTGCACCACGAACTCGCCCACGCCAACGCCATCCTGCGCCACGAGTTCACCGCCCGCTCGGCACCGGGCGGGTACCGGGTCGGCGGCCGCAAGGACGTCATCATCAACGCACGCCGGGCCGGCCTGCAGGTCCTCTACGCCCGCACCGAGCCGGCCCGCGGACCCCGCAGCCACTCCGTGCTGCTCCTGGACCCAGCCCGCCAGGACACGGCGCACCTGCGCCACCTGCCCCGAGTGCAGATGTCCGGGATGCGTGGGGCACTCTTCTCCGGCCTGGAGTTCACCGACTGCCCCGTGCCCGCACACGCCCTGGTCGGCCGCCCCGGCGACGGCGTCGGGCTCGCCCTGCGCGCCTTCCAGGTGAACCGGAGCCTGATCTGCGGGGTCGTCACCGCGGCCGCCGGCACCGTACTGCACTCCGCGGTGCGTGCCGCGGCCCAGGGCCGCGCCACACACGTCGCCAAACGCTGGCACAAGCCCCTCACCGGGGTCTTCGCCGACCTCCTCGCCTGCGACGCCATGGCCACGGTGGTGCTGCGCGCCCTGAGCCTGCTGCCCGCGAGCGCCCACGTCCTGGCCGCCGCCGTCAAATACGTGGTCCCGGACCTGCTGCGGGAGAACCTGGAGGAGCTCGCCACCGTCCTGGGCGCACGCGGTCACGACCACGCGAACCCCGAGTACGGGGCGCTCCACAAGCTCATGCGCGACCTGCCCGTCGCCGGCCTCGGCCACGCGGGCAGCGCCTCCTGTCAGGCCGTTCTGGTGCCGCAACTGCGCGGCCTCGCCGAGCGGTCCTGGTTCGCCGAGCCGGAACCCCCGCCGCAGCTCTTCGCCGCCGGGGCCGAACTCCCCGACCTGGACTACGGGCTGCTCGCCATCGCGGGCGGCGGTGACTTCATGGCCGCCTATCTCGTCGCGGGCGCGGACCGTCTCCAGGCGCTGCGCGGCCCCGGCACACACCTCGCCGCGCTCTCCGCGCTCGCCGAGACGTTCGCCACCGAACTGCGCGCCCTGCGTGAACAGTGCCGCCGTATCCCCGCCGGCGCGCCGGCGCTCAACGACCCGGCCGTCGTCCGCCTCAGCGACCGCTACGCCCGAGTCGCCGGCGCCGCCGCCGTCCTTGGAATCTGGGAGAGCCAGGACGGCACCGACCCGTTCCTCAGCGACCCCGCATGGGCCGTGCTCGCCCTCACCAGAACCGGTGAACGCCTCGGCATCCCGGTGCCCCAACTGCCCGACGGCGTCCAGGACACGGTCCTGGACGAACTGCTGCGCCGGCACCGGGAGGGCCGCAGCTATGACCTCGACGCGCTCGCGTACGCACCGTGACCCGCCAACGGGGGTACCGCAACGCGCGCCAGGAAGGCGAGGTCATGACGACCACCGCACTTCCCGGCGCCGGGCGCATCAGCACGCCGCTCCACGCCGCGGGCCCGCACGCACCCTGGCAGCGGGTACGCGAAGCCATGGACCGCCACGGCAACGCCGTCGTTCACACCACCTGGGGCGAGTGGCTGGCAGCTGCCGTCTGCGACCCCGCACTGCGCTCACTGCTCGGCCGCGACTGGCAGCGCTACCGGCGCACCCAGGACCCCACGATCCGCTACCGGTTCCTCGCCTCACGGCTCGCCACCAAATACACGGCGGCCGCAGCCCTGCGCACCGAACCGGCCGAACTCGACCTCGCGTACAAGATCGGCGGACGCCCCTACCTGCGCGGCCTCGACCAGATCGACGTGAGCCTGACCCACACCGACGACGTGATCGCCGTCGGCATCAGCCGCAACGGACGGATCGGCGTCGACGTCGAACCCGCCGGCCGGCCCATGTCGTACGACCTGCTGCAGAGCCACGTCCTGACCTCCGCCGAGAACACCCGGCTCCAACGGCTCCCCGAGCGGGAGCGCGCTGCACGGCTGCTGCGCCTGTGGACCTTGAAAGAGGCCTACACGAAGGCGCTCGGCCAGGGACTCAGGCTGGACTTCACGGAGTTCGGCTTCACGGCCGACGGCAGCGAACTGCTTGCCCCGGACGGCCGGCCCGCCGCCCACAGCGAGTGGGCGTTCGCCACCCACCACATCCTGGGGCGCTACGTGCTGAGCGCCGCCTGCCACGACGCGGGCCTGGCCACCTCACGCGACACCGCGGCGCGCACCATGCTCGACGAGGGCTTCCTGGGCGCGGTCACCGAACTACTCGACTGACCATGACATCCCTGCCCTCGAGCCCTCGTCGAGACCCGCTGGAGCAACCGGGCATGCCGCGGCACACCCGGTTAGCGTACGAGAGCGCTCACCTCCCTCCCGGCCCGCCGCCGGACCCCTGTGCCGCACGACCGCCGGACCACCACCGTGTCAGCCCCGTATCAGGGCCGCGTGGGCACACCGCGCACACTCGTTCCGCACGCGTCGAGAGAGGGGAGGCAGGGGGTTCTCCACCCGCAGGCACGCCACGGCCACCCAGGCCGCGGGCCTGCGCGAACCCCGTACGACGATGACCACCGACCACTCCTCGCACCCCACGCCCGCAGAGGCCGCCCCCGGCGGACCGCTGACCGTCGTCGTGGACCTCGCACGCCAGGGCTCGGCCGCACCGCCCGCCCTGGAACTGCGCGGCTCCCTCGACCCGCACCGTATCGAGGCCGCCCTGGACCGACTGGACCGGCTGACCGCCCGCCCCGGCCGGAACCGGCACCCGCGGCTGCGGCGTGCCGGGCCCGGACACCACACCCTGCGCCTGACGCCCCCCGGAGGCGGGCACACCGGCCATGACCCCTTCCCCACCGGGCTCCTCGCGGACCTGCTGACCGTCGAACCCACCGGCCCCGGGCCCGTGACACGCATCGAACCGACCGGGCTGCAACGCGAGCTGCTCACTGACGCCGACGCACATCCCGGCACCGAGGGCGCCTGCGAGCAGCTCGCACTCACCTGGCGCGGCCCGCTCGACCCGGGACGCTTCACCACCGCCTGGCAGTCGGTCGCCGCGCACGAGAGCGTGCTGCGGGCCGCCTTCGAGGACGGCCCGCAGCCGTGGATCGTGTGCCACGACCACACCGGGCCCGAGATACTCCGCTTCCCGCACGGCAGCGTGCACTGGTCCGCGCTGACCGAGGCCGACCGGCGCCGCGGCCTCGACCCGCGCAGAGGGGGGCCGCTGCGCGTCACCGTCCTGGACGGCCCCGACGGCGGCCCGGAAACAGCGCTGTCGGCCCTGGTACTGCTCAGCTTCCACCCCGCCCTGCTCGACGACTGGAGCGTGCGCCTCCTGCTGCACGAGTTCTACCGTGCCTATCTGGCGGACGGCACACTGTCCGGCGGCGAACGGCGGCCCGATCTCCGCGACTACGCGCGCTGGCTCGCCGCCCAGGACCCGGCTCCGGCAAAGGAGTTCTGGCAGGCGGCGCCCCCGGGGCCCGCGACGGAACCCGCGCCCGGCGCAGGCCCGCACGAGAGTACCGGCCAGGTCCGCGCCCGCCTCACCCCCGGCCAGAGCGAGCGGCTCCGCGCCTGGGCCGCCGGCCGCGGCTGCCCGGAGAGCAGCGCACTGCACGCCGTGTGGGCGCTGGCCCTGTACCGGGCCAGCGCCCGGTCCGGCCCCTCCTCGATCCGCTTCAGCACTACCGTGTCCGGCCGCGGCGTCCTCCTCGACGGCATCGAACGGCTCCCGTCGGCGCTGCGCAACCCGCTACCGGTGACCGCCGCCGTCGACCCGGCCGCGCCCCTCACCGCACTCCTGGCCGGCCTGCGCGACCAGGCACTGGACCTGGCGGCCTACGAATGGGTTCCGCAGGGCCGCATCCGGTCCTGGACCCGGCCGGGGGCCGCGGGCCCGCCGTCGCGCAACCCCGCCCGCACCGGCACCCTCGTCGTCTTCGAGTACCGGCCGCACCCGCCCGCGGACCTGACACCGGGCCTGGCGGCGATGGGCATCCGGGTCAGCGCGCCCGAGACGCTCGGCGTCCGCACGGCGTTCCCCCTCACGCTCGTCGCCCACCGCGACGACGCAGGAGGCATCGTGCTCACCGCCTCCTGCGCCGGGACCCCGCTCGCCGACGCCCAGGACCTCCTCACGTACACCGCCGCAGCGCTGCGTGAACTCCCGCACACAGCCACCCCGTCCACGACCGTCGGCGACCTCATCGGACTGCCCCCCGCACCGGGCCGCACACCACCCGGCGCCCCCCGCGGGCCCGGCCCCGCCCACCGCTCCCCGCCGGCCCAGCTGCGCCCCGCCGCACGGCCCGGCGTGGGCACCGTCTGTCTCGTCCGGGCACCGGGCACACCGCTCTCCTCCCTCACCCGGGTCGCATACGCCTACGAAGGACCCGAAGCCGTCGTCCTGCTGCGCCCGCCACCGGCAGGACAGCCCGCACTGCGCACGCTCACCGGCATCGAAGGACCCGTCGTGCTCGGCGCGTTCTGCGGCGGAGGGCAGACGGCGTACGAGATCGCACAGGCCCTGGCGGCCACCGGCGGCCGCCCGCCCGCAGTGGTCATCACCGCAACCGCGTCCCCGGCCGCGGCCTTCGCCCGGATCCTTCAAGCGGTGGCCCGCCGCACCCGGTGACCGCCCCCGCCAACAGCCCCACCTCACACCTCAGGAGAGTCATGACGACACGTCTGTTCACCTCGGAGTCCGTGACCGAGGGACACCCCGACAAGATCGCCGACCAGATCAGCGACGCGATCCTGGACGCGCTGCTCACCCAGGACCCCGCCTCCCGGGTGGCGGTCGAGACCCTCATCACGACCGGGCAGGTGCACATCGCGGGGGAAGTGACCACATCCGCGTACGCCGACGTGCCGGGCATCGTGCGCAAAACGATCCTGGACATCGGCTACGACGCGTCGGCCAAGGGCTTCGACGGGCAGTCGTGCGGAGTGTCGGTGTCCATCGGCGCGCAGTCCCCGGACATCGCCCGCGGCGTCGACACAGCCTACGAGAAGCGCGTCGAGGGCTCCGAGTCCGACGAACTCGACCGCCAGGGAGCAGGCGACCAGGGCCTGATGTTCGGCTACGCGTGCAACGAGACGCCGAACCTGATGCCGCTGCCGATCGAACTCGCCCACCGGCTGGCGCACCGGCTGTCCCAAGTACGCACCGACGGCACCCTCCCCTACCTGCGGCCCGACGGCAAGACACAGGTGACGATCGAGTACCTGGGCAGCAGGCCGGTACGTCTGGACACCGTCGTCCTCTCCTCCCAGCACGCCGCGGACATCGACCTGGAGGGCCTGCTCGCACCGGACATCCGCGAGCACGTGGTGGAGCACGTCCTGGGCGAACTCGCGGACGCCGGGATCAAACTGGACACGGACGGCTACCGGTTGCTGGTCAACCCGACGGGACGCTTCGAGATCGGCGGACCGATGGGTGACGCGGGACTGACCGGCCGGAAGATCATCATCGACACCTACGGAGGCTACGCCCGCCACGGAGGCGGCGCGTTCTCCGGCAAGGACCCCTCCAAGGTGGACCGCAGCGCGGCATACGCGATGCGCTGGGTCGCGAAGAACGTGGTGGCGGCAGGACTCGCGGAGCGCTGCGAGGTACAGGTCGCCTACGCCATCGGCAAAGCGGAGCCGGTGGGCCTCTTCGTGGAGACGTTCGGCACCGGCGCGGTGGCACAGGAACGCATCGAAAGCGCCGTCCGGGACGTGTTCGACCTGCGCCCGGCGGCGATCATCCGCGATCTCGACCTGCTGCGCCCGATCTACCGGCAGACCGCGGCCTACGGGCACTTCGGGCGGGAGACAGCCGACTTCACCTGGGAGCGCACCGACCGCGCTGAGCGGCTCAAGGCCGCCGCGGGCCTGTGACCGGTCAGCACCGGCCCCGCCGGAGCAGCGACCTCCGCGATGCCGTCACCCGTCGCTGCCTCCCGTGCCGCTCCCGGGAAGGGCTGAACACTGCGGACGACGGCGGCTGCGAACCGCACGTCACCACCGGCCCCGCGGGCGGCGGCCGATGACGCGCACGATGCCGCCGACGTTCTCCTTCGAGTTCTTCCCGCCCAGGACCGCCCAGGGCGAGCAGAGCCTGTGGCGTGCCATCCGCCGCATCGAACCGCTCGCCCCCGACTTCGTGTCCGTGACCTACGGGGCGGGCGGCTCCTCACGCGAGCGCACCGTCGAGGTCACCAAACGCCTGGTGTCCCAGACGACGCTGCGCCCGGTCGCGCACCTGACCGCCGTCGGGCACTCGGTGGCCGAACTGCGCCACATCATCGGCCAGTACGCGGACGCCGGAGTACGGGACGTCCTCGTACTGCGCGGCGATCCGCCCGGCGCCCCCAAGGGGCCCTGGCGGTCGCATCCGGACGGCTTCACCTACGCCTGCCAACTGGTCGAACTGGTACGTTCCCTGGGCGAGTTCACCATCGGGGTGGCGGCGTTCCCGGAGAAGCACCCGCGCTCGCGGGACTGGGACAGCGACATCCGCCACTTCGTGGCCAAGTGCCGTGCGGGCGCGGACTACGCGATCACCCAGATGTTCTTCCACGTCGAGGACTACCTGCGGCTGCGCGACAAGGTGGCGGCCGCGGGCTGCGCGACGCCGCTCATCCCGGAGATCATGCCGGCCACCGACGTCCGCCAGATCCGCCGCTTCGCCGAGCTCTGCGACGCGGCCTTCCCCGAGGCTCTGGCCCACCGCCTCGAAGCGGCACGCGAACGGCCCGGTGACGCCTACCGCATCGGGGTCGAGTACGCCACCGAGATGGCGGACCGGCTCCTCGCCGAGGGCGCCCCCGGACTGCACTACATCACCCTGAACCGTTCCACCGCGGCTCTGGACATCCACCGCAACGTACTGAGCTCAAGGAGCCTTCATGCCAGCTGAGTCCACCGACTTCAAGGTCGCCGATCTCTCCCTCGCACCATTCGGGCGTAAGGAGATCACGCTGGCCGAGCATGAGATGCCCGGTCTGATGTCGATCCGTAAGGAGTACGCCGCGGCGCAGCCGCTCGCCGGCGCCCGGGTCACCGGTTCGCTGCACATGACCGTGCAGACGGCTGTGCTGATCGAGACTCTGGTTGCTCTCGGTGCGCAGGTCCGCTGGGCGTCCTGCAACATCTTCTCCACTCAGGACCATGCGGCCGCGGCTATTGCTGTCGGCCCCAAGGGCACTGCGGAGGCCCCGGCCGGGGTGCCGGTCTTCGCGTGGAAGGGCGAGAGCCTGGAGGAGTACTGGTGGTGCACGGAGCAGGCGCTGACCTGGCCGAACACCCCGACCGGCGGCCCGAACATGATCCTTGACGACGGCGGTGACGCCACGCTCCTGCTGCACAAGGGTGTGGAGTTCGAGAAGGCCGGCGCCGCTCCGGACCCGGCGACCGCGGACAGTGAGGAGTACAGCTACATCCTGAAGCTCCTCAACCGCACCCTGGGGGAGAACCCGCAGAAGTGGACGCAGCTGTCGTCCGAGATCCGCGGTGTCACCGAGGAGACGACGACGGGTGTGCACCGGCTGTACGAGATGCACCGTGACGGCACCCTCCTGTTCCCGGCGATCAACGTCAACGACGCGGTCACCAAGTCGAAGTTCGACAACAAGTACGGCTGCCGTCACTCGCTGATCGACGGCATCAACCGTGCCACCGATGTCCTGATCGGCGGCAAGGTCGCGGTCGTCTGCGGTTACGGCGATGTCGGCAAGGGCTGCGCGGAGTCGCTCCGGGGCCAGGGCGCCCGCGTGATCATCACCGAGATCGACCCGATCTGTGCGCTGCAGGCGGCGATGGACGGTTTCCAGGTGTCGACGCTGGACGACGTGGTCTCCGTCGCGGACATCTTCGTGACCACGACGGGCAACAAGGACATCATCATGGCCGCCGACATGGCCAAGATGAAGCACCAGGCCATCGTGGGGAACATCGGTCACTTCGACAACGAGATCGACATGGCCGGCCTGGCCAGGATCCCGGGTGTGGTGCGGGACGAGGTCAAGCCGCAGGTGCACACCTGGACGTTCGCCGACGGCAAGGTCCTGATCGTGCTGTCCGAGGGGCGGCTGCTGAACCTGGGCAACGCGACGGGTCACCCGTCGTTCGTGATGTCGAACTCGTTCGCGGACCAGACGCTGGCCCAGATCGAGCTGTTCACCAAGCCCGCGGAGTACCCGACCGACGTGTATGTGCTGCCCAAGCACCTGGACGAGAAGGTCGCCCGTCTGCACCTGGACGCTCTGGGTGTGAAGCTGACGACGCTCCGTCCCGAGCAGGCCGCCTACATCGGTGTCGAGGTCGGGGGCCCGTACAAGTCCGACCACTACCGCTACTGAGCACCGGGCCGGCCGTTCCACGCATGCTGGCCGGATCCCGTCGCTGTGCTCAAGGACGGCTAGAGGGCGGGCCGGAAGCATGACTGCGACGGCGGGCAGCTGCCTACGCTGCCGGTGACGACCGGGCCACCGGACCGGCCAACGAGCCCCGCCCGGTTTCCCATTCCCATGAGCAGCCCAGCACACACATGACGCGGACCACCCGCACCACGCCACGACAGACGGGACGACCATGACCAACACGACCCTGGTGATCGGCGGCACGGGCAAGACCGGACGGAGGGTCGCCGAGCGGCTCTCCGCCCAGGGACTCCCCGTGCGCATCGGATCCCGCTCCGGCACGCCCCCCTTCGTCTGGGAGGACTCCACCACGTGGGACGCCGCGCTCGAGGGCGTCGGCGCCGTCTACATCACCTACTACCCCGACCTCGCCTTCCCGGGAGCCGCCGATACTGTCGGCGAGTTCGCCAAGGCCGCCGTCGCCAAGGGGGCGCGCCGCCTGGTGCTGCTGTCGGGGCGCGGCGAGGAAGGTGCCGTGATCAGCGAGAACAAGGTCAAGGAGTCCGGCGCGGACTGGACCGTCGTACGCGCCAGCTGGTTCAACCAGAACTTCAGCGAGAGCTTCTTCCACGACCTGGTCATCGGCGGCGAGATCGTGCTGCCGACCGGGGACGCGGTGGAACCGTTCGTCGACGCCGACGACATCGCGGACGTCGCCGTCGCGGCGCTCACCGACGACAAGCACATCGGCAGGACGTACGAGCTGTCCGGGCCGCGCCTGCTCAGCTTCAACGACATCGCGCAGGAGCTCTCCAAAGCGACCGGCCGCACCATCACGTACATCCCCGTCGGCGTCGACGAGTACCGCGCCTCCCTCGAGGAGAACGGGCTTCCCGTCGAGTTCGCCGACCTGTTCGGGCTGATCCTCGACGGCCGCAACGCCCACCTCGTGCACGGTGTCGAGGAGGCCACCGGCCGCAAGCCCAAGGACTTCGCGGACTTCGCCAGGGATGCCGCAGCCACCGGCGTCTGGAACGTCTGACCCGTCCCGGACGGGACCCGCGGCCGCGGGGCGTACGGCGCAGTGGCCCGCCCCGCGCCCGTACGTCCCGCCGCCGTACACCCTGCGCTTTTCTGCCCGCTCCCTGGCCCCGTGAGGAGTCGCCACCATGACCGCAGCCGAACCCATGTCGAGCGAGCGTCTCGTGACGCTGCCCGGCCACTTCCACGGGTTCGCCCTGATGCACATCGCCATGCGCCGCGACGCCGGCCGGCTGGCTGCCGTCGCGCGCGCGACACACTTCGCCCGCCCCGACGGGATCGGCGCGTGGTGGCACGCACTGCGCGGTGTGATCGACTGGCACCACCACAGCGAGGACGAGATCCTGTGGCCCGAACTGCGGCGCTCCGTACCGTCGTTCGCGGTCGCCGCTGACGCGCTCGACGGCGACCACGCCCGCCTGGACGAGGCGATGGACACCATCGGCGCCGCCCTGGCATCCGGCGCCGCGGGCGCCGCCCTCGTACCCGCAGCCGACGCCTTCACCGACATACTCCAGCGCCACCTCGCCACCGAGGAGCACATCGTCTTCCCGGCCTTCACACAGCTCGGGGAACAGCGCTACCTCGCCCTGGAGCGACGGCTCCTGCGCACCGCACCCCCTCGCGTCCTGGGCCATCTGCAGCCCTGGATGTTCGACGGGGCCGACCCCGGGGCCGCCGCGCACGTCGCGGCGAGCATCCCGCCACCGGTGCGCCTGCTGGGGCGGACCGTACTGCGCCGGCGTTACGAACGGCTGCTCGCCCCGGTCGTCGCCCGCACCGTGCCCGCACAGAGACCCAAGGAGAAGCGATGACCGCTCAGCCCCCCGCCGGGCAGCTCGCACCGCAAGCGGCCCGGCCCGACGGCCGCGCCGACCTGCCGCTGTACGCCGCCACGATCGCCATGGGGCTGAGCGCGGGCCTGTACTTCGCTTTCGATGTTTCCGTCATGCCGGGTCTGGAACACGCCGACGACATCGCTTTCGCCACGACCATGGGGCACATCAACGACGCCATCGAGAACGGCCTGTTCGGCATGGTCTTCTTCGGCGCGTTCCTGGCCACCGGGGCATCCGGCATCAGCCTGCACCGCCACGGCCCGGCGCAGGCCGCCCGGTGGGCCTGGGCTGCCCTCGCCCTGTACTCGGTGGCCGTGGCCGTCACCGTGAAGGTCAACATCCCCCTCAACCGGCAGCTCGCCCGCCTCGCGACGAACACCTCCGGTGGCGAACTCGCCCTGCTCCGCGAGGAGTTCCGCACCAGATGGACGCCGGCCAACGCAGCCCGCACCCTGGCCTGCACGGCGGCGCTGGCCTGCCTGGGCCGAGCCCTGGCCCTGCGGGCCCGCCCCTGAACGGCGCCTGCCCTTCGGACATCCCCCGCACGAAGGGCAGGCGCCCACCTCCGCATACCGGCAGCACCACAGGTGCGCTCCGGACGCCGCCCGGCTTGCCGTGAGCGGGCCCGATGGGGCACCGGGCCAACGCACGGGAACACCGAGGGGTATGAGGGCGGCCCGCCACCTGACCAGGTGGCGGGCCGCCCTCATACCCCTCGGTGACGGCCGTACCCTACATACGGCCCTGCGTCAGTTCGTGCACCGCGCTCACCACCGCCTCAGGCGCCTCCAGCGGCAGCATGTGCCCCGCACCGGGCAGCTCCTCGAAGTGGGCCCGGGGCAGGGCCTGGGCCACGACACGGCCCAGGCGGGGCGGGATCACCTTGTCGCGGGAGCCTGCCAGCACCACCGCGGGTGCGGTCACCGAGACCAGTGCCTCACGCAGGTCCATGCCGCGCGATGAGCGGAACGCCTGGGCGCGCACTGCGGGAGCCGTGGCCGCGAACATCTGCCGGTTCACTTCGCGCAGCTGCCGGCCGGCGTGTGGGCCGAGCATGTTCTGGCCCAGCAGTTTGCGGCCGAGCGACGGCCGGGAGACCACCCGCTGGAACAGGGCGCTGCCCATCATGCGGACCTCACTGTCCGGCGTGTCCTGATCGTGCGCGGCCGTGCCGAGCAGCACCAGCCCACCGGGCCCTCCCGAGGGACCGGCACCCGACGAGGCGTACGACAACGCAGCGAAACCGCCGCCGGAGTGGCCGACGACGAGCGCGCCGGGCGCCGCCACGTGGTCGAGCACCGCGGCGAGGTCGGCCCCGAGCCGGGCGATTCCGAACGGCTCGCGGCCCTGAGTGGAGGCGCCGTGGCCCCGCTGGTCGTAGGTGACCACCCGGTGGCCGGCCCGGATCAGCCGGTCGCCCACCGTGCTCCACACCCGGCGGGAGGCGCCCCAGCCGTGCGCGAGCAGCACCGTCGTGCCGGTTGCCGGGGCGAGCGGCGCCAGGACGGACGCGGCGAGCAGCGCCCCGTCGTCCGTGGGCACCAGGGTCTCGGTCGCCGGGGCGGCAGCCACCGTCGTCATCGGGCGCTGCCCTCCAAGTGACGGTCCCCGGCGGCGGGCCGCCCCGCCCCGGCGGACTCCTCGGCGAGGATCCGGCCCAGGCGCACGAACGCCTCGCTGGTGCCCGTGGAGTGCTCTGCGCCGATGTCGGCGACCTTCGCGAGCAGCTTCAGCCAGCCGTGGGGCCGGCCCACGAAGTGCATGCCGACCCTGGTGCGGCCGCCCTGGAGGGGCTCGACGACGAAGTCGCTGGTTCCGCGGAAGACCCCCTCGACATAGTCGACCGACAGCAGCCGGCCGGGCTCGACCGCACGGGTCCGCGAAGTGAACCGGATTTTCGGGCCCCCTTTGTCGACTCCCTTGGTGTGGACGGTGACCGCGACCTCGCCACCCACCTCGTCCGGCGCACCGCGGACGACGGCGAACGTGTTGGCAGGCACCCACCATCGGGCGGCGCCGCGGAACTCGGCGATCAGCGCCTCCCACACCGCCTGGGGCGGAGCGTCCACGACCGCTTCGTCGATCAAGTCGTAACCTGTCATGCCGGTTCTCCTAATCGGATGTCGGATGGCCGGGCAGGGGTCTTCGGCCACGGCCCGGTGCGGGCCGGGTTCAGCCGAAGAAACCCTGGCCGGGGGTGAGGATGCCCGCCGGGTCGTAGCAGCGCTTCGCCGCGACGAAGCCGTCCCAGCGGGAACCGAAGTGGGTCTGCCAGTCCGCCCGGGTCATCCGCGGAATGGCGCCGACCAGGTACCGCTTGGCGCCCAGGGCGACCGCCTTGTCGTACAGCCGCCGGTTCTGCTCCAGCATCGCCTGGGAGTCCGCGCCCGGCGCGGGGAAGCGCAGCAGATCACACAGGTACGCGGTCGGCTCCTTCGGCTGCACCGCCAGTGGGCGGGTCAGCTTGGACGTCGGATACGGATAGAAGAGGAGGAAGCCCCCGCCCAGGTCGGACGCGGTCAGCTCCGCTGTCAGCGTCGCGGCGAACGCCTTGGCCTTGGACGCCGGCACGAACAGACTGAGCCACGGTTTGGGCTGGTCCCAGAAACCGTTCTCCTTGAGCCATGTCTCGTCGTTGTCGGTGCTGAACACGCAGTCGCGGTAGGAGAAGTCCTCAATGGTTGCCGACGCCCGCTCGTCACGCAGATCCGCCAGGAGCTTGGCCCGGTCCGGTGCGGTGGTGCCCGACCAGTAGGCCGTGGCCTCCAGCTGGTACCACCAGCCGGTCCCGTCGGGGGTGAGCGCGATCTCGCCCGCCTGGCCCTGGAAGCGCTTCTCGGACATGAGCTTCTCGGCGTCGGCGAGGTACGTCGACACGTCACGGTAGTAGAGAGTGAAGACCGTCGTCTTCTGCGGTGCGGGGACGAGAGCGAGGGTGGCACGCACGATGATGCCCACCTGACCGCCGCCGCCCAGCGCCGCGTTGAACAGATCCGCGTGCTGGGAGGGCGTCGCGGTGAGCAGGTCGCCGTTGCCGGTCACGATGTCGATGGACTTGACGGTGTCGACCTGCAGCCCGAACCGGTGCACCGTGGCACCGATGCCGCCCATGCTGAGCGTGCCGCCCACCGACAGGTGCAGATAGTCGGTGAGCGCGGGCGGGGTCAGGCCCTTGGCGAGCGCCGCGTCGGTGAGCTGGGCCCAGGTGACTCCCGCCTCCACCACGGCACTGGCCGTGCCGATGCTGACGATCTTCGCCAGGGCGCGTGCGTCGATCGCGATCCCGCCCTTGGGCACCTGGGCCTGTCCGTAGCAGGAGTGGGACTCCTCGTCTCCGCTCTGCCCGCCGCGGCCGTTCATCGCGATCTTCAGCTTGTTGGTCCGGGCGTAGTTGACCATCTTGACGATGTCCTGCACGGAACCGGGACGCAGCACCCCCCAGCACGCCCCGGGCACCATGCGCCCGAAGTCGTGGTTGAACGGGGCGGTGGCGTCCGCCGCCGTCACAAGCGTGCCGTCCAGGGCCGGTAGCGCCGCCGCCGTGGCCGCGAAGTCGTCCGCTTCCCGTGCCCAGGACTGGTGCGCGGAGCTCCAGCCGATGACAGTGGCGGCCGCTATGCCCCCGAGGACGCTGCGCCGCGTGATGGAGGTGCTGCTTCTCATTCGCTTGTCTCCTGTCCGTTACGTGCGGTTCAGGGCCGGCAGGCCGGCGCCTACGCTGGTGGCGAGCCGGTACTCGGAAGGATCGAAGCGCTTCGTGTGGCGACGGAAACGCCAGGTGTACGTCGGCCAGATCGACGGGTTGCGCCCGTGCTCGTCGAGGTACCAGCTCTTGCAGTTGCCTGCGTTCCACACGGTGCCATCGAGCCGCGCCTGAAGCCGTTTGTTCCAGTCGTCCTGGACCGGCCCTCGAACCTCCACCGAGGCCAGGCCCTTTTTGTCCATGACCTTCAACGCGTCCAGGACATATCCGATCTGCGCCTCGATCATCACGACCTGGGAGGAGTGCCCGAGCGTGGTGTTGGGGCCGAGCAGCAGGAACAGGTTGGGGAAGCCCGCGACGGTGGTGCCGCGGTGCGCCGCCATCCCCTGCTCGCGCCACACGTCGCGCAGCAGCCGGCCATCGCTACCCGTGATGCGCCCGGCGACGGGACGGTCGGTGGCCTTGAAGCCGGTCCCCAGGACGATCGTGTCGATCTCGCGCTCGGTGCCGTCCGCCGTGACGACCGAGTGGGGCTTCACTCGCGCGATGGGGTCGGTGACCAGGTCCACGTTGGGCTGCTGGATCGCCGGGTACCACGCGTTGGAGAACAGCAGGCGTTTGCACGCCATCACGTAGTCGGGGGTGAGCCTGGCGCGCAGTGTCTCGTCGGCGACCGATTTCCTGAGGTGGTCGCTGGCCATCTTCTGCATCTTCCCGGCGACCTTGGGCCGCTTCATCACGAAGGCGAGGATCTCCCGGCCCCACATGTTGAAGTTGCGCCGGAAGTTCTGGTAGCCGGGGACGCCTTGCAGAAGTCTCGTCTGCAGCGGGCTCGTCGGCTTGTCGTTCTTCGGGCCGATCCACGCCGGAGTGCGCTGGTAGAGGTCGAGCCGGCCCACCGTGGGCTGGATCTTCGGGACGAACTGGATGGCGGAGGCGCCCGTGCCGATCACCGCGACGTTGCGGCCTGCCAGGTCGTGGTCGTGCCGCCAGCGCGAGGAGTGGAAGACCGTGCCCTCGAAGTCCGCGAGCCCGGGGATGTCGGGGACCGCCGCCTCACTGAGGTAGCCGGTGCCGCTGACCAGGACCTGGGCGGTGTAGTCGCCCTGGGATGTCTCGATGTGCCAACGCCGTGCCGTGCCGTCCCAGCGGGCCGCGAGCATCTCGTGGCCGAAGCGGATGTGCGGGCGCACCCCGAACCGGTCGGCGGTGTCGCGCAGATACGCGTACAGCTCGTCCTGCTTGCCGAACGTGGACTTCCAGTGCGGGTTCTGCGCGAACGAGAACGAGTACAGGTGCGACATCACGTCACAGGCCGCGCCCGGGTAGGAGTTGTCCCGCCAGGTGCCGCCCACCTCGTCGGCCCGCTCGAATACGAGGAAGTCCTCGACGCCCTTGTTCAGCAGCTGGATGGCCATACCGAGGCCGGAGAAACCGCTGCCGATGACGGCCACCCGCAGGTGCCGCCCCGGCCCGCCGCCGTTGCCCGCACCGGCCGGCCGGGTGCTCCCGTCGCTGCGGGCCGGTTCGAGAATGCTTGTCACGTCAGCCTCCTAGCGGCGCGCGATGGTGACGCGGAAGTTGTTGAAGAACTTGTCCTCGAGCGTGTACGCGAAGATGTCGAGATAGCGCTCGAAACGGGCCACGACCTCCTCGCCCTCCAGGGCGACGGCCTCGTCGCGGCGCTCGGCGAGCAGCTGGAGCCAGGCGCGGCAGGCGACCGCGAACGACTCGCGCTCGTTGACGACCTCGACCACGTCGAACAGCCCCTCGGCGGCCTGTGTGAGCTCGTGCAGGTGCGGGATGTGGCAGTTCTCGAACTCCGAGCGCTGCAGGAACTTCAGGTCGTCGAGCAGCTGCCGGTTCATCGGAAGCGCCTCGGCGGTCATCGTGTGCAGCACGAAGCGGGCACCCGGCTTGAGGGACGCGCCGACCTTCTGGAAGAAGACCCGGTACTTCTTGGTGCGCTCGCGCGGCGCCAGCGTCGAGGAGACGAAGTGCTCCAGGGCGTTGATGCAGAACGCCGCGTCGTACGGGTCGTCGGTGGTGTGGTCCTCCCAGCTCTCCACACGTGTGGTGATCCTCGGATTGTCCAGGCCGGCGATGAACTGCTCCTGCGTACGGCTGAGCGTCAGGCCGACGGCCTGCTCGACACCGTGCACGGTGGTGAGGCGGTTGAGCATGGTGCCCCAGCCGCAGCCGACATCCAGGACGCGGCGGGCGCCCGCCGCCCCGGCCAGCTCGGCGAACTTGTCCAGCTTGCGCTCCTGGGCCTCGTCGAGGGCATCGGTCAGCCCCTCGTCCTCCTCCCAGTAGCCGCCGGAGTACATCATCGTCGGGCCCAGCAGGAGGCGGTAGAAGTCGTTGCTCACCTCGTAGTGGTGCCTGATCGCCTCGACCTCGGGGACCGACTGCTTTGTGACCGTGGTCATCCTCGTCCTCAACTCCCGTTTCATTCACGACACTTGACGTCCTGCCTGATGCCGGGCCGGCCGCCGTAACTCCCGTAGCCGCCCGCAGGCGGCGACGGGAGTTCAACGACAGGCCCGGCGCGAGACGAGAAAACCCCCCGGCTCGCAAGAGATGTGCAAGACGAGGGCAGGCGGCCGCTGTTGCGCGCCGATTGCGCGACGAGAGGTTCCATGCATCTCGAAAAGCCCCAAGCCCTGCGGAGGAAGGACCCACCTCATGTCTCTGCCCACTATCGAAGAACTGGCGAGCCAGCTGGAGACCGTGTCGGGCGCACAGAAGGTCGACCCGGACCACCCGCTGCAACACATCCCGGACGTGGACTCGCTGGACCTGATGGAGTGGCTGTACGGCTTCCAGAACACGTACCCGGACATCCCGGCCGACGAGTCGCTCTTCGCCGACCTCGACGACACCACGACACTGCGTACCGTCTACGAGCGCATCCTGGCGCTCGTGCCGGCGCAGGCCTGAGCAGGCCGCGCATGAACGGCTTCGACATCACAGGGTGGGGAATGTCCGTCCCCGAACGCGTGGTCACCAGCACCGAGCTGGCCGAGCGGTTCGGCGTCGACGAGCACTGGATCACCAGCCGGTGCGGGATCAGTGAACGGCGCGCCGTCGGGCCGGGTCAGTCGACAGCCTCCCTGGCGGTCGAGGCCGGCCGGCGCGCACTCGCGAAGGCAGGCCTGAGCGGCGGCGACATCGCACACCTGATCGTCGCCACCGCCACTCCGGAGCAGCCCTCGCCGGCGACGTCCGCGTTCGTCCACCACGAACTGGGCATCGCCGGCAGCGCGCACGACGTCAACTCGGAGTGCGCGGGCTTCGTCTACGGGCTCGTGTCCGCGATGGCGCTGATCGCCATCGACCCGAGGCCCATCCTGCTCATCGGTTCGGACACCCACACCCTCACCGCCAACCCCGCCGACCGGGATCTGTCGATCCTGGTCGGGGACGGCGCGGGCGCGGTCGTACTCGAACCGGCCGCCGACAGCCAGGTCCTTGCCTGGAACCTCGGCGCGGACGGCAACTGCACCGGCAGTCTCAAGGTCCTGGCCGGCGGAAGCCGGATGCCGACCACCGAGGAGACGGTGCGCCAGGGTCTGCACTATGCCCAGATCAATGGCAACGAGATCTACCTCAACGCCGTGCGGTACACGGTCCGCACGGTGCGGGAGACGCTGCGCGACGCCAAGGTCGAGGCGGCCGACGTGCAGCACGTCATCCCGCACCAGGCCAATATCCGCATCATCAACTCGATCCTGGGCCACACCGGGCTGCGGCCCGAAGCGCTGGTGGCCAATCTGCACAAGTACGGGAACACGGCATCCGCGTCGATCCCGATCGCACTGACCGAGGCCCTGGACGAGGGCCGCATCAAGGAGGGCGACCTGGTTCTGCTGGCCGGTTTCGGCGCCGGCATGACCTGGGGGTCGATGCTCCTGAAATGGCGCGGAGGGACAAGATGAGCAACAGCGGGAAACCCGCGGGCATCCGGCCCGAGCACCCCGTCGCCCTGGTGACGGGAGCGTCCGGCGGGCTCGGTCAGGCTCTGGCGCTGGAACTGGACGCGCTCGGCTGCAAGGTGGCCGTCCACTACAACAGCTCCAGGGACGCGGCGCGCGCCGTCCAGGACAAGCTCACAGGCGAATCCGCCCTGGTGAGCGGTGACGTCGGGTCGTACGAGGCGGTGACAGCGATGTACGAGCAGATAGCCGCCGAGCTCGGCCCCGTCGACGTCCTCGTCAACAACGGCGCCATCCGCCGCGACCAGGTGATGGCGATGCAGAAGCCCGAGGACTGGGCCGCGGTGATCCAGACGAATCTGATCGGATCGTTCCACACGGCACGGGCATGCGTCCCGCACATGCTGCGCATGCGGTGGGGGAGGGTCATCAATGTGGTGTCGCCCTCAGGTCTGATCGCCACCGCAGGACAGACGGCGTACTCCGCATCCAAGGCCGGTCTGATCGGCTTCACCCGCACGCTGGCCGCCGAGTGCGGGCGGCGCGGGGTGACGGTCAACGCGCTCTCACCCGGCTTCATGATCACGGGAATGACGCAGAGTCTCCCCGGCCATGTGAAGGATTCGATGGAGTCGAAGGCGCCCGTGCCCCGTTTCGTGACGGTGGAGGAAGTCGCCCGCAGTGCGGGCCTGTTCCTGGAACAGGACTGCATGACCGGTCAGGTCATCAGTATCGACAGCGGCGTGTCCATCACCTGAACCGGCCCGCAGCGGCCCGCCGGAGCCCCCTCTTCGGCGACCCGCTGCGGGCTTTCCCCTCTTCCTCTGAACATGGGAAGAGGGGAAAACCGGAAACGAGGGAAAACGGGTGTACCGCACCACAGGAAAGAGGCGCCGGGCGGGGCCTGTACGGAATGAATTCGAGTATTCCGTACAAGCCCCGCCCGGCGCCTCGCAGTTCTTATGCCGCCGGCGGCCGCAGCACCTGGAAGGCCGCCATCATCAGCGGATCCACCGCTGCGGCAGCTTCCTCCGCGGCCGGATCGGGTGCGGGCAGCCCCTGCGGGCCCGGCTCGCGCAGCAGGTCGAGATAGAGGCACTGGGTGCGCGGGGCGGGTTCGATGCCGAGCTCGTCCGAGAGCAGCTCCCGCAGCTGGTGGTAGACGCGCAGAGCGTCCGCCCGGTTGCCGGCGGCCGCGTGCGCCGCCATCTGGCAGCGGTGCGCGCTCTCCCGGAACGGAGCCCGGCGTACCGCCTCGTCCGCGTACCGCAAGGCGTGGTGCCCGTTGCCCAGGGCGGCGGCCGAAACGCTCGCCAGCTCCAGCGCGGTCAGGCGCAGTTCATCGATACGTTCGCGCGTCGTGTTCACCCACTCACCCTCGTGGGCGGGCAGGAATGAGCCACGCAGATTGGCGACCGCACCGGTCGCGAGCTGCTGGGCCACCGCGTGAGCACGGTCCCGGCAGGCCTGGCGGGCCTCCGACACCGCCGCCTCCGCGGCTTCCAGATCGGTCACCGCGTCACCGGGCAGGTGCAGCAGATAGCGCCCGCTCTGCGCGATCAGCGGGGTCCCGCCGGGTTTCTGGTCATCGCTGGTGACGAAGGTGCGCACCCGGCTGACGACACTGCGCAGCGCGGACGCCCACGTGTCGGGTAGGCCCTGCGGCCAGAGCGTGTCCGCGAGCTGGTCGCGGCTGGTGCCGGCGGAGCGCTCCAGGACGAGCCGGGTGAAGGTGACCTGGGCCTGCGCGCTCGACAGATGCCGCGGCGCCTCTCCCTCGTGCTCGATGGTGACAAGCCCTACGAGTCGTATCAACACGTCGAAACTCCCCCAACGCGGATCAGGAACCGAGCGGGGAATACGGAAACTGCTTCCGCGTCGCGCCGTCTACTTCTCGCCATTCCCCGTGATGTCGACGTGACCTTCGCAGGGGCGTTCGACGCCTGTCAATCACGGCCGGGAACATACCGGCCGGAATGAATGGAAGCCCAAGTTCCATGGTGCAACAGGCCACCTGTCCTGCGGCTCTCCGCGTGCCCTCAAGGGATTTTCAAGCGAATCCCGAGAGGGCCGGCGGAATGCAAACAGAAGCTCTGAGTCTCGTGTTGCGTCCGTCTTGCGGAACGCGACGTAGAAATTTCCCAGGAATACAGGAGCGCCGAAATGGCTGAGGAGACTCAAGTGAACGCATCCGGAGGTTGGGAACGCCTCGCGCCGAAACTGGACGCCACGCTCAGACGCGTACAGGCGCTGGAGCCGGTGCCCGACCGCCGCAACAGCTTTGTCGCCTACACGGTCGAGCGGGACACCGCCTACGCCGACCTCGACGGGCGCCGGCTGCTGATGATGTCCGGCTACAGCTACCTGGGCCTGGCCGGTGACGAGCGGGTGGTCGCCGCCGCCAAGGCCGCCGTCGATCTGTACGGCACCGGGAACCACGGAGTGCGGGCACTGGCCGGGTCCATCCCGCTGCACGAGGAACTGGAGGCCGAGGTCGCCCGGTTCGCGGACCGCGAGACCGCCATGGTCTTCGGCTCCGGGTACGCCGCCAACGTCGGCACCGTCGGCGGGATCGTCGGCGCCGGCGACACCGTCTTCATCGACAAGTACGACCACGCCTCCATCGTCGACGGCTGCCGCCTGTCCGGTGCCACCGTCACCCGGTTCCGGCACAACGACGTCGACCACCTCGACCGGCGCCTCGCCGCGGCCTCTCCGGACGGGGTCCGCCTCGTCGTCGTCGACAGCGTCTACTCGATGGACGGCGACATCGCCCCGCTTCCCGAACTGCGCAAAGTGTGCGACGAGCACAACGCGCTCCTCATGGTCGACGAGGCGCATGCACTGGGCGTCATCGGCGCCACCGGACACGGGATCGAGGAGCACTTCGACCACCGTGTGAAGGTCGACATCAAGCTCGGCACACTGTCCAAGGCCATCCCGTCCATGGGCGGCTGGGTGGCGGGCCCCGCCGAGCTGATCGGCCATCTGCGCTACGCGGCCCGCCCGTTCCTGTTCTCCGCCGCCCTGGCGCCCGCCCAGACCGCGGCCGCCCTGGAGTCGCTGCGCATCCTGCAGCGCGAGCCCGAGCGGGTCACACACATCCAGCGCGAGTCCGCACGGCTGCGGTCCCTCATCAACGCCGGAGGGCTGCGCACCCAGGACAGCGAGACCGCCGTACTCCCGCTGATCGCCGGTTCCGACGACGCGGCGTACGACCTCGCCACCGCCTGCCGCAAGAATGGCGTCATCGGCATCCCGGTGGTCACCCCCGCGGTCCCCAACGACCTGGCACGGCTGCGGATCGCGGTGACCGCGCGGCACACGCCGCAGGACATCGACTTCGCAGCAGAGGCATTCATCAAGTCCGCTCGTGAGTGCGGCATCCTCCCGGCCTGAGCGGGCGCGGAAGGACCTGGGACACCGGACGGAGACGAGAACGAAGATGACTGCCGCTGCCTTCCCCCGCCCCCTGGTGGTGATCACCGGGATCGGCGTGGTCACGCCCGCCGGGTGCACACCCGAGGCCCTGTGGGCCGCGCTGCGCGCCGGCCGCTCCACCGCCACCGAGCTCGACCACTTCGACCTGAGCCGCCACCGCGCCCGCATCGGCTGCCGGGTCAGCGGGCTCGACGTCGAGGGGCCCGCAGCCCTCGTGCCCGCCAAGGACGCACGGCGCATGGACCCGTTCGCGCTGTACGGCACCACGGCCGCGCTGGCCGCCCACCGCGATGCGGGAGCCCCGGCGCCCGACCCGCAGCGCACCGCGATCGTGGTCGGCAACGCGGTGGGCGGGCGGGCCACCAGCGACCGCGAGTCGGCCCACTACAGCGAGGTGGGCCCGCACCGGGTCAATCCGCTGATGCCGCTGCTGACCATGCCCAACGCGGCGGCGGCCCAGATAGCGATGCGGCTGGGCTGGACCGGCCCGGCCACCACCATCGCCACCACCTGTGCGAGCGGCGCCGACGCGATCGGGCACGCCACCGCGCTGCTGCAGTCCCACCGAGCCGACGTGGTGATCGCGGGCGGCTGCGAGTCCACGCTCACCCCCGTCACTCTCGCCGCGTTCGGCAACCTCAACGCTGTCTCCCGGCGCAACGACGATCCCGCGCACGCCTCGCGCCCCTTCGACACCGACCGCGACGGGTTCGTCATGGGGGAGGGGGCCGGATTCGTCGTCCTGGAACGCCTCGACGACGCACGGGCCCGCGGAGCCCGCCTCTACGCCGAGATCGCCGGGTACGCCGCCACCGCCGACGCCCACCACCTGTCGATGCCGCTGCCCGACGGCGCCGGCGCCGCAGCCGCCATGAGCGGTGCCCTCGCCGACGCCGGCCTGACCCCCGACGAGATCGTCCACATCAACGCACACGGCACCTCGACCCAGCACAACGACCGCGCCGAAGCCAGGGCCCTGGCCAAGGTCTTCGGCCCACACGGGCCGCCCGTCACCGCATCCAAGGGCGTCATCGGCCACCTCATCGGGGCCGCCGGGGCCGTCGAGATCATCGCCGCCGTGCAGGCGATGTGCGCCCAGGAGGTGCCGCCCACCGCCAACCACGAACACCTGGAGCCCGGAATGGAGATCGACGTGGTGCACACAACCCCACGGCCCGTCGCGCTGGGACCCGCCCTGTCGAACTCCTTCGGCTTCGGCGGCCACAACGCGAGCCTGGTGGTGGCACCGGCATGACCACCACCACCCCCACACACACCGCCCGGCGCACCGTCACCCAGGACGAGGTGAGCGCCCTGCGGACCGCCGTACGGGCCATCCTGCCCACCCCGGCTTCCGGGACGGACTCCGACGCTTCCCCCGTCCACGCCTTCGTCCTCGCCCACACCCTCGCCGACACGACGGTGCGCGAACTGGCCGAGGCCGAGCCGGAGCCCGTCTCCGTGGTCCACCTCGGCCAGGACATCCGCATCGCACACCCCATCCGACCGGGCGAGCAGATCACCGTAACGCTCGACGTGCTCGGCGCCCGCCGCGAACCGCGCGGCACCCGCGTCGCCGTCCGGGCCCGACTCACCGCCCCGGACGGCACCGACCGCGCCGAACTCCACACCGGTGCGCTCCTGCTGGGTGCGCGCGCCATCGAACCGTTCGGACAGATACCGGCCGCGGCCGCACCCGCCCCCCTGGGCGGGCCGGGCGAACCTGCCCACGCCGAGCACACACTGACCCCCCACTGGATCCGCGGCTACGCCCAGGCCTCAGGCGACCTCAACCCGATCCACCTCGACGCCCGCGCTGCCCGTGACGCCGGCTTCCCCAACGTCATCGCCCACGGCATGAGCGTGCTCGCCCTGGCCCTGGAGGAGATCGCCGACCGGTACGCGGACGGCGACATCACCCGCGTCGTGGCCGTCAGCGGACGGTTCTCCGCACCGGTGACACCCGGGCACACGCTGCGCATCGAGCTCACCCCGGACACCGGGCCCAGCCTGGTCCGCTTCACCTGCCGGACCCCCGACAGCATCGCCGTCAAGAGCGGCTGGGCCCAACTGGCACCCACCGGACCACTGCCGGACGGCCACCATGGCTGACCCGGCCACCGGGCTGCTGCACGGATTCCTCGGTCAGGTCCGCGCCCGCCCCGACGCACCCGCACTCGTATGGCACGGTCGACAGACCAGCTACCGCGAGCTGTACGAGAGAGCGGGCCGCGAACGCGAACGCCTCGCCCTGCTGTCCCTGCCCGCCGGCGAGCCCGTCGGCGTCCTCACCGCCAAGTCGCCCGCCGCCATCGCCCTCGTGCTCGGCTGCCTGCTCGCGCGCCGCCCCTTCCTGCTGCCCTCCCCACAGCTCGCCGGCACACTGCTCACCCAGCTGTTCGCGCAGGCGGGCTGCCGCCACGTACTGGCCCCTCAGGGGGAACCGCAGCCCTCCCTCGCACCGGACCACAGCCACACCCCCGCCCACCCCGTGCCGGGGGACACCACATTCATGCTGACCACGTCCGGCTCCACCGGACTGCCCAAGATCGTGCCACTCGGCCCACAGGCGGTGAACCACTTCGTCACCTGGGCCGGACCGGCCTTCGGAATCACCACCGCCACCACCGTCCTCAACCACGCACCGCTCAACTTCGACCTGTGCCTGCTCGACGTGTGGAGCACCCTCACACACGGCGGCCGCGTCGTCCTCGTCGACCCCGGGCACGCCGTCGACGGAAGGCACCTGCTCGACCTGCTGCTCGCCCACGACGTGCAGGTCGTCCAGGCAGTACCGATGTTCTACCGGCTCGTCCTGGACGCCGCACACCGGGCAGGCGTGACCCTGCCTTCCGTACGCCGCGCCGCCTTCACCGGCGACACCCTGCCCGACCGCACGCTCGCCGAACTGCGCGAACTGCTGCCCGCGGCACGCCTGGCCAACATCTACGGCTGCACCGAGACCAACGACAGCTTCATGTACGAGATCGACACGACGACCACCGTGTTCCCGCCGGTGCCCATCGGTGCCCCCCTGCCCGGGGTCTCGGCACTCGTTCTCGACGACAACGGCGCCGAGGTCACAGGACCCGGCGCAGGCGAGCTCTTCGTCAGGACACCCTTCCAGTCCGGCGGATACCTCGACCCGGCCCGCAGCCGGGGCAAGTTCACCGCCCACCCCCTGGGCCACGACGCCCACGGCTGGTATCGCACCGGCGACCTCGTACGGCGCGACGCCGACGGACTGCTGCACCTGACCGGGCGCAGCGACTTCCAGGTCAAAGTGCGCGGAGTCGCCGTCAACACCGCCGAGATCGAACAGGTGCTGCTGCGCCACCCCGCTGTCCTGGAGGCCGGCGTCGCGGCCCAGCCCGACCCGCTCACCGGAAAACGGCTGGTCGCCGGAGTGCGACAAGCACCCGGCAGCGGCCTCAACAGCCTGCTGCTGAAGGAGCACTGCGCCCGCGCCCTGCCCAGGGCAGCCGTCCCCGGCGTCCTGCGGATCACCGACGAACCGCTTCCCAGGACCGCCACCGGAAAGGTCGACCGCACCGCGCTCGACCGGCTCAGCGGACCGTCCCCGGCACTGCCGGACGACGGTTCCCGAGAGCTGACCCCAGTAGAAGGAAGGACGTCATGAG
The DNA here is from genome assembly GCF_045161865.1 of Streptomyces sp. NBC_00859. NCBI lineage: Bacteria > Bacillati > Actinomycetota > Actinomycetes > Kitasatosporales > Streptomycetaceae > Streptomyces > Streptomyces sp. NBC_00859. Next base: position 7,795,948 of record NZ_CP108826.1, read on the forward strand.
CAACACCACCACCATCAAGCAGTTCCTCATCGAGGAGTTCCTGCCGGACCTGACCGAGGCCCAACTCGCCGACGACCAGGACCTGCTGTCCAGCGGGGCCATCGACTCCCTCGGCCTGCTGAAGCTGATCGCATGGGTCGAGGACCGCTTCGAGCTCACTGTCGACGACACGGACCTTGACCCCGACAACTTCCGCAGCGCCGCCGCCATCGACGCGTTCATAGTGGGCTCGCGCCAGGGGGTGACCAGCTAGCCATGCACGACGCGCTCACCGGCCTGCTGGCGCGGCGCACGGTGGCCGAGCGCGAGACCTGGCGGTCCCTGTGGGACCAGCTCGGTGACGGCAAGCTCCCCGCGGAGCAGGCCGTCACCCTGCTGGCCTCCCTGGCCACCCGGCTCCCCGACCCCGCCACGCTCGCCGCCCTGCACGGCTCTCTTCTGGAGCGGCGCCCCGCGCGCCCCGGGCCCGCCTGGCCCGCGACCGTCAACATCGTAGGCACCGGCGGCGGCCCCGCCACCTTCAACATCTCGACGGCAGCCGCATTCGTGGCCGCCGCCGCCGGGGTGCGCGTCGTCAAGACCGGCTCGCGCGCCTATACCTCCAGCCTCGGCTCCGTCGACCTCCTCGAACGCCTCCAGATACGCCTGACATCCTCGTACGAGGAGACCCAGGAGCACCTGGAGCGCGACGGAATCGCCTTCGCCGGGCCCTTCGTCTACCCCGCCGAACTCACCCGCCTCGCCCGCACGGTGGCACCCCTGAGCATGAAGACCTTCGGACGCTTCCTCAACGCCCTCGGCCCCTTCCTCGCCGACCTGCCCGTCACCGCCCAGGTCACCGGCGTGTCGCACACCATGCCGCTGGAGGACCTGCGCACCCTCGCCGACACCATCACCACCCGCCCGGTATGGCTGACCACCAACGACCAGGGCGCCGACGAACTCCTCGGCTTCGCCGACAACACGATCCATCAGGGCCACGGACGCCAACTGCACATCCCTGCGGGCCGGTGGACAACGCCCGACGGCGGCTTCGAAGCACTCGCACCCGCCCCCAAGGGCGAAGCCGTCGACCACTTCCTGGCTGTCCTCGCCGGCCGCGCCCACCCGGCGGCCACCGCCACCGTGTGCCTCAACGCCGCCGCCCTCGCACTCGCCGCCGGCCTGCACACCCGGTGGAGCACCGCGCTCGCCGCCACCGACCACGCCGTCACCAGCGGCGCCGCCACCGCCCTCGTCCACCGGCTGCGCAGCGGACGCGGCACGCCGCACACCACCGGGGCGGTACGCCATGGCTGACTTCTTCGCCCACCGTCCACCGGGCCGGCCCGGCCTCGCCCTGTTCCTCAACGCCGGGGACCCACCGCTGGACGAACTCACCGACGTCGCCCTGATGCTCGACGAAGAGCGCGTCGACTGCCTCGAGCTGGCCGTGCCCTTCCCCAACTCCTTCACCGACGGCCCCGTCGTACGCCGCTCCGCGCACCGCGCCCTGGACCGCGGCACCGGCCTCGACGACGTACTCGCCTTCATCGCCCGGACCAGGCCTCGCCTGCGGCACCTGCGCATCGCGCTGCTCACCGACTGGAGCCACTCACTCAAGCACCGTGACCTGGACACCACCGTCAAGGACATCACCGCATCAGGTGCGGACGGACTGCTGGTGCACGGCCTGCCTCCCCGGCTTCGCGCTGCCTACCGGGAAGCGACACGGGCGGCGGGCACAGCGGTGGTGAGCACCTGCTACCCGACCAGCCCCGAGGAGACAAGGGCCCAGGCAGCCCGGGACGCCACCGCCTACCTCTATCTCGTGGCCCACTACGGCCGCAGCGGCACCGCGCCCCCCGCGGGCCACGCCGCACTCGCCCCGACCGTCACTGGCCTGCGGGCGCACAACGACTCCCCGATCGCCGTCGGCTTCGGGGTCAGTACGCGCAGCCATGTCGCGGCGGTCGCCGCGAGCGGAGCCGACGCTGCCATCGTCGGCTCCGCGGGCGTGGCCCGCGTCGAGCAGACCCTCCACGAAGAGGGCTGTGTCACCACCGCGCTGCGCGACTTCGTCCGGTCGATCCGCCCGGAACCGGACGAAGCCGGCACACCCGTCTCCCGTACACACCAAAGGAGTTGACCATGATCATCCGCGACCTGGAGACCGTCAAGACCGTCGACTGGGGCAACGGGCTCAGCGCCCGCTTCCTCACCAAGGACGATGGCGTCGGCTACTCGCTCACCGACACCACCGTGCGGGCCGGCACCAAGTCCCGCCTGGAGTACCGCAACCACCTCGAGGCCTGCTACTGCATCGGCGGCTCCGGAGAAGTGATCGAACTCGACGGCACCGTGCACCCCATCACCCCGGGCCGTATGTACGCCCTCGACCAGCACGACCCGCACTACCTCGTGGCATCCGCACACGAGGACCTGCACCTGGTCTGCGTCTTCACCCCGGCCCTGCAGGGAGACGAAGTGCACAGCCTCGACGCGCACAACTCGTCCGCGTACTGATACCCGCGGCCCCCTGAAGGGGCAACACCCACGAAGGGGGGAACCACAGTGATTCGCTGGAACACCGACCAGACCGACCTGCGGGACGGTCTGGCCCGGTGGGGCGACGCTCTCAGCGCCGACCACATCGCCCAGGAGGAACAGGCAGCCTTCTCCTGGGACAAGTGGAAACTCGTACGCCGGACGGGAATCCTCGCCCTGCCCTTCGCCGAGGAACACGGCGGCCTGGGCCAGTCCCTGCTCACCACCATGTACGTCCTCGAAGGCCTGGGAGAGCACTGCCGTGACGCGGGGCTGAACTTCTCCGTCACCACCACCATGGCCAGCACCGGCGTCCCCCTCACCCGGTTCGGCACCGCTGCACAGAAAGCGAGATATCTCCCGCTGGTCTGCTCCGGCGAGGCGATCGGAGCACACGCGATCACCGAAGCCGAGTCCGGCAGCGACGCCATGGCGATGACCACCCGGGCCGAGCGCGACGGTGACGACTTCCTCCTGAACGGAACCAAGATCTTCGTCAGCAACGGGCCGGTCGCCGACGTGTTCGTCGTCTACGCCCGCACCCGCCCCGACAGCGGCGCCCTGGGCGTCACCGCGTTCCTGGTGGACCGTGCGACGCCCGGCCTGACCGTCGGCAGACCGATCAAGAAGATGGGGCTGCGTACCTCACCCCTGAGCGAGCTCCACTTCGACGGCTGCCGCATCCCCCGCACCCAGGTCCTCGGCCGCGTCGGCGGCGGGTTCATCGTCCTCGACCACGTGATGAAACGGGAGATCCTCCTCTCGTTCATCGTCAACGTGGGGGAGATGCAGCACCGGTTCGGCCGCTGCGCCGAATACGCCCGCACCCGGCGTTCCTTCGGCAAGCCGATCGGCTCCTACCAGACGGTCGCCAACAAGATCGTCGACATGAAGATGGGCCTGGAGACATCGAGGAAGTGGCTGTACGACACCGCCGAGCGCCTGGAAGCGGGCCAGGACGTCACCGAGGACCTGGCCATCGCCAAACTGATCACCAGCGAGGCCAACACGGCAGGCGCGCTGGCCGCCGTGCAGATCTTCGGCGGACACGGATATATGAGCGAGTACGGGCTCGAGCAGGAAGTGCGCAACGCCGTCGGCGGCACCATCTACTCGGGCAGCAACGAGATCCAGTACAACCGCATCGCAGCCCAGCTGGGCCTGGGCCGGTGAGCACGGCACCCGCACCGCTGCCCCCACGCACCCGCACCGTCAAAGTGTGCGGAGCTACGAGCACCCGCGACACCGACGTCCTCGCCACCGCCGGGGCCGACCTCGTCGGCCTGTGGCACGGCGTGCCCGGCGGCCCCGCCGAACTGCCGGAGCACGAGGTGGCGGCCCTGGCGGCCGCCGCCCGCGCCACCGGCGTACTCCAACCCGTCCTGGTCACCTTCCTGAGCGACGCCCACACCCTGAGCGGCGTACTGCGCCGCACTGGCATCGACATCGTCCAACTCCACGCCTACCAGCGCCCGTCCACCGTGCGCGCCCTGCGCGCCGCCCTGCCGGACACCGTCATCATCAAGGTGCTGCACGTCACGGCCGGCGCCTGCCCGGAGCGCCCGCTGCTCGGAGCATACGAGCGGGCGGGGACCGATCTCTTCCTCATCGACGCCACCACTCCCGACGGCCGCATCGGCAGCACCGGGCAGTGCCTGTCCGAGGACGCCGTCCTCGATCTGGCCGAACGGTTCACTCTGCCGTTCTGGCTCGCCGGAGGACTCACCCCGGCGAACCGGTCCGCCCACGAGAGGGTCCTGCGCCACCCCCGGCTGCTCGGCATCGACGTCGACACCGCGGCCCGGGGCGGCGACGGCCGCTTCGCGGCCCCCGCCGTTAACCGGCTCGCCCGGGTCTGGGGCACCTAAGGAGCACCCATGAACAACCACTTCATCGAATCCCTGCTGGCCGCCGAGCGACCCTTGGTGATGGAGGTCAAGCGGCGCGACGCGCACGGCTTCGACCTCATCGCCGGCCATACGCCCGCCGAGATCGTGACCGCCTACGAAAAGGCCGGCGCGCCCTGCATCTCGGTGGTCACCGGCCGCTGGTTCGGCGGCACCCACGAACTGCTGCGCGACGTGGCCCGCCTCACCGAACTCCCCCTACTGCAAAAGGACTTCATCACCCGCAGCGGGCAACTCGACACCGCGAGGGAACTGGGCGCCTCAGCCGTCCTGCTCACCGCCGGACTGCTGCCCGCCTCCGCGCTGCGCACCCTCGTCACCGCGGCGCTGCGCGCCGGACTCACACCGTTCGTAGAGGTCACCACCGAGGCCGAGATCGCAGCGGTGCCGCACGCCGACGAATGCGTCATCGCCGTCAACAACAAGGACATCACCACCAAGGAACGCGACCGGGGCGACCTCACCCGCAGCTTCGACCTGCTGCCCGCGCTGATCGCCAGCGGCACGCCCTGTCCGGTCAGTGCCAGCGCCATCGACACACCGCAGACAGCGGCCCTGCTGCTCGACGCGGGTTTCGGCGGCCTGCTCGTCGGTACGGCACTGCTGCGCTGCAGCGCACGCGACGTGTGGCTGGCCACGCTGGACGGCGCCCGGACGGCCGTGCGCACGGCGCAGCCCACAGTGGCCTGAACAGCCCGCACACCGAATCCCCGTGCCACCGTTCACCTGCTGGATCACCGTGCAACGTGCAGCATGCACAGATACCGGCCAGGCGACCCGGGCACGATTGCTCAAGCGCCGCTCGACGGCCGCTGGAGGAATGCTCGCGATGCTGTCCAGGACAGACCGGGACGCCGTGGCGGCCCGGAGGGAATCCGCTTAACCTCATGAACAGCGCGCCTCGGCACCGTACTTACGAACCAGACCAGAGCGAGGACGTACCGATGACAGCCAATCCGTACCAGCAGCCGTACGGCCACCCCGGCGCCTATGCGCCGATCCCGCAGCCGCCCCAGCCGCCTGCCCGACCGAGCAAGGCCGCGGGCTGGCTGCACATCGTGTCGGTCGTCACGCTCGGCCTGATGGCCGGCCTGTTCTTCGCATTCGACGTCTCGGTCATGCCCGGACTCGCGAAGACCGACGACCGCACCTATGTGGCCGCGATGCAGCAGTTCAACGCGGAGATCGACGGCAACGGCCTGTTCGTCCTCATCTTCTGCGGAGCGATCATCGCGGCGGGCCTTGCGGCTGTGCTCGAGTTCCGCCGGGGGCGCAAGACCATCGCCCTGTGGGCGGGCCTGGCCGCAGTGCTCTACCTGATTGTCCTGATGCTCACGATGGGCGTGGAGATCCCGCTCAACAACCAGCTCGCCGACCTGGGAGATCCCGCCAAGATCCACGACTTCTCCCTCGTCGACAAGTTCAAGGGATCGTGGGAGTCCGTCAACATCGTGCGCACGCTGCTCAACACCGCGGCTCTCGGCTGCGCGGCGTATGCGGCCAAGCTGCACGGCCGCGCTGAGGCCCTGCTCGGTATCGGCCGCTGATCTTCGGGAAGGGTTCCGCCGTTGAAGGCGGGCGCGGGCACCGAGCCCGCGCCCGCCTTCACCGTCACCCTCATCCTCAGCTCGCTCCGTGCAGGACGAGGGACCAGCACAACAGGCCCGTCGCGGTACTGCACAACACCGCTCGTACGATGTTCCAGCGCACCCACCTGCCTTCGAACCGCTCGCGCACCTCGTGTGGCCCGGCGATCCTGCCGCCATGCCCCGCTGCATCGAGGGCCTTGTTGAGCGGGATGTTCACCTGGCTGGTGACCGACATCGACGCCAGGTAGCAGATGAACGCACCGATCGTCGGTCCCACCGCGTCCCGGTCGCCGCCGCCGAGCTGCAGCCCGATCGCGAGCGCCGTGAACACGAACGCGCCGATGTATCCGAGCACGAACCATCCGTTGAGGATGGCCACATTGATCCGCTGCATCACATCGATGAACGTCCGGTCGTCACCGCCGCGCAGCGCCGGCATCACCGAGCACGCGAACGCGTAGAACAGCCCGCTGACCAGTCCACACGTCACCGTGGCCGCGACGAGCGCGAGAGCTTGTGCGATGTTCATTGTCCGACCCCTCTCTCTCCACTGCCATGGTGCGCGGGCCAGTCAACTCTATGGAGCGCAAAGGAAATGCAAGAGAGAGGTCAAGTGCCCGGTGCCGGGGTGCACACTGCTCCGACTGGGCCGTCACCGCGGCGGGAAAGAGAACACCACCCCATACCGCCTGGGCGCACCGCACCGCTGTCAACCACGGCGGCCGTGAACGGCGCAGGCTCGGTGAGATCCGGCCAACGGCATACGCGCTGTTCGAAGTGTTCGAATCTGCTGTGGGAGCGATCCTAAGCAGCAGCTCCTCCCGCAGCGGTTTGCTGCCCCGCGGCTCGCGGGTCAGGTGCGAGTCTCCTGGGGCGAAAGACGGCCTTGGAGAGCCGGCTCCGTTTCCTCGCTCGTATCCAATCCCAACGCGCTCCGGACCAGATCGAGTTGGACTCCGTGAGGGTGGTTGTCATCCATCGCTACTGGGGGGCGTTTTGCGTCCCGGGCGTCCCGGGCGTCCCGGGCGCGATGAGATGGACGTTCGTGACGGAACGGCTCCGTCGCCCGCCGAGTAGGCAGCCCGGCGGGCGACGATACGGCGCTACTGGCAGGCAGCTGTCGTCACCGCGGTGATCACCGGTGACGACAGCTGAACGGCCCTCTCACTTGGCCATCAGGGCAGCCAGGGGCGTTGCGCGGGCGCGGAGACGTTCCTAGAGCGGCAGGACGTTGGCCAAGGCGGAAAATGCGACGGTGTCATTCTGATGCGCCTCGACGGAAACGGTCGTGCTGGTCTGGTCGCTGGCGACGCCCGCGAAGGTGCGCAGCAGGCATGCGGCGTCGAACTCGACGTACTGGTTGAAGGTGATGTCCAGGCCCGTGACGATCGATGGTGTGGCCTCGGTGGTGGCGTGGGCGCATTGGCGCACTGCTTCGAGGAGGAGCATGCCGGGGGCGTGGTCGAGTGGATGGTCGAAGAAAATGGGGTGCGCGGTGTCGATGCGCAGCTGCCACGCGTCGGTCGAGTCGGTCTGGCTCAGGACCACGTCGCGCAGGCGGGGCCGTCCAGCTTGTGCCGGTGAGGCGGGCGCATCGGCGAGGGATGCGCCCGCAGTCTTCATCAGGGTCCGGGCGTCATGTCGTCCCCGGCGAAGCCGCTGGTAGACGTTGGGTGCATGGCAGCCGAAGCGCGTCTCGGACACGGCGATGAGCTGCTGGTCGCGGAATGCTTCGACGTGCATCGACATGCGCGCGGGTATGGTGCGATGGAGCTGGATGTCGTTGCAGCGGACGCGGAGTTCGATCTCGGCCGGCTCCTCCCTGATGTCCAGCCCCTGCGGGTTGACCGAGTAGTGGAAGCGGCTCCAGCTGAGGGCGTAGCCCATCGGCATCGCGTACGCGGCGTGCGCCAGTAGCGGGAATGTCTGCCGGATCGTCTCGCACAGAAGCATCGGGTCGTAGATGCCTGCGTCATCGGCGTAGAAGCTGTGGAAGCGGGGCCACTGGGCTGTGACGCGGAAGGCGTCGTGGTCGGTTCGCTCCCAACCAGTGAGGAACACTTCCGAGACCGCTGCCCTGTGCACGTATTCTCTGGCCACGGTCGTGGTGAGAATCGGGCCAGGCTGTGGTGAACGCGCAGCTGTAGCCAGCATGTTCATTCGTACCCCCTGTGAAGGCGACCACTCGGAACGGTGAGGGCCGCTGAAGTCTGTAAGATAAGGGGTGTTCGTTTTCTGTGTCGAGGGAGTGGTGAACCTGTGACGTCAAAGATTCGTCAAGTGCGGGCCGTCAAGACACGCGAGATCGTCCTGCAGGCGGCGGCAGAAGTCTTCGACGAGGTCGGCTACTCGAAGGCAAGCATCCGCATGATCATGGAGCGGGCGCAGATCACTCAGGGGGGCATGTACTTCCATTTCAAGTCGAAGCAGGGCATCGCTGAAGCGGTCATAGCCAGCCAGCAGCAGTTCGTCCAGCTCCCGGAGGGGACCGACGGCCTGCAACGGCTCATCGACATCACCTTCTACCTGGCGTATGAGCTGCAGACGAACGCGAGGTTCCGTGCCAGCGTCCGACTGGCCGTGGAGCAGGAGGAGTTCGGCGGCCGCGACGCTACCGCGTACCTGGAGTGGGCCGATCAGTTCCACCGCCAACTGGTTGCCGCCCGAGCCCGAAAGGAGCTGCGCTTCGGGGTGGACGAGGGGGAGTTCGCCACCATCTTGATGGCCTCCTACTCGGGGCTGCAGCTCTTCTCCAACATTTCGACCGGCCGGGCGGACCTGGTCCAGCGCGTCACGACCCTGTGGCGCTACTTCCTGCCCGCACTTGCGCGCGAGGACGTCATCGACCGGCTGCGTATCACCGCGCCTGCACCGCGGGCGGGAGAAGCCGAGGCGAGTTCTGCATGCGCATAGTGATGACCGGCGCCACAGGCTTCATCGGATCTGCGGTGCTGGAGCGGCTGACGGGCCCCGGGGCTCCCGGCCCGCAGGATTCCCCGATACATCTCACTGTGCTGGGCAGGACACCGTCCGCCAGGATCAGCGCATCAGGCGCCGACTGGCGTACGGCGGACCTCGCCGACCCCGGCTCGCTCAGCGGCACATGCCGGGATGCCGATGTCCTTCTGCATCTCGGCGGCACCCTGAGCCCGGACCCCGAGGTGTGCCACGCCGTCAACGCTGCCGGAACCGCAGCCCTCATGAGCGAGGCCCGGAACGCCGGTGTACGGCGGATCATCCACCTGTCCACCGCGGCCGTCTGCGGTCCGGGTCCCCATCGCGGGCTGGAAGTCCAGGAGATCATACCGAAGCCGGTTTCACCTGCCAGCATCTCGCGTCTGGCCGCTGAGGGCCCCGCTCTCGATGCTGGTGCGACAGTGCTGCGCCCCGGGCTCGTCCTTGGGCGTGGCGACCGCTGGGTCGTGCCGGCGCTGGCCCAGTTGCTCGAACGCGTACCCGCCCTGTGGGACGGTGGCCGGGCAAAGCACTCTGCCGTTGACGTGCGCAGCCTGGCCCAACTCATCGTGAGTCTGGCGCTGCAGGACGATACGGTACCGGCCGGCGTTTTTCATGCCAGCCATCCTCAGCCCGTGACCACCGGGCAACTCCTCAACGCCCTCGCGGACCTGGGAGTGCTCAAGCGGGTCACCGAATCTTGGGAGTGGCGGCGCTGCCTGGAGGTCTTCAGGTCCACACCCGGCTCTCTGAGCGAGCGGCAGTTCCACCTCCTTGCCCAGGACCACTGGTATGTCAGCAGAGCCATCTGGGAGACCGCCGCTCTGCATCCCGGAGCCGGCCCTCATCTCCAGCTGGCCGATGCGCGTAGCTGGTACCGAAACCTCACGCTCTGATCAGAGGCTGCCCGCCGCGGTGGTGCGCTCAACCGGCACCCGGGACGTCCCGGGTGCCCACCTGGACACCACGGAGCGCCAATTCGCAGGCCCGTCCCAGCCGCAGGCTCTGCTGAGGCCCGGAGGGTGAGATCCGCCAGAGCGCCTCCGCGCCGCGCGTCAGGTATTCGGCAAGGTCCACCACATCTTCGGCCGACACGTCGGCTCCCAGCAGCCCGTGGGTGTAAGCCTGCCGAACGTGGGCGGCCACGGCCGGCAGCCAGGCTGCGGTGAGCAAATCCGTGCCCGACCTCTCATGAGCCAGCCGCAGGGCGGCCCGGACCATGACGTCGCTTTCGAGGAGTTCGGCGAACGCCACCGTCAGATCGACCACCGCCTTGAGTGGTGCCGCGGTTCCGGCAGATGCCAGGACGGCCGTTGCACGCGCCCTACCCTCGTCTTCCACGGCGTCGGCCAAGTCCGCCTTGTTCGCGAAGTGGAATGTGATGGCACCCACCGACATCTGGGCGGTCTCGCATACCTGCGCGAGAGATGTGGAGGGGTAGCCGGCGTCGTCGAAGCGCTGCCCCGCTGCTGCGATAAGCGTTGCCCGGGTGCGTGTCGATCGCTCCTGTCGCTTGGACATGGTCTCTCCGGTGTCGAGTTGGGACGGGCGGGGCCGCCGAGTGCTGTCTGGTGACGGGGCGTCCCGCCTTCACTCCCGCTGCTCGCGAGGACTGCAGTCTGTAGTGCCTGCTGAGCGCGCAGCAACCGAAAGTTGCCGAAGCTGAGTCCGTTTGCCGGTCTCCGATGCTGTCACCTGCGGTCTGCGTCGTTTTGCCGGGTAGCGGGGACATACAGCGTAACTGTCTTGATTGTGAGGTGACTTGGCGAAGTTGAAAAACGTGGATACCGAAGGCCGCAAAAAAAAGGGGCGACCGTTATTCTGGCGGTGAACCAGCGTGGGGCTGGTGCGCAGACAAAGGGGAACCTGTGTACGGGCTCACGCCGCACCATCAGCAGCTGCTTCGCGCCTTCATCACCGAGCTGTTCGAGGAACTCCCGAGGGCGGACCAGCGACGCTGGGCCGGCGCCTACCTGGAGGGGCTCCTGACGACGCCGGGGAAGAAGACACTGCGCCGGATGGCCGACACTCTCGGCGCCTCCTCCACCGCGTCGCAGAGCCTGCACCAATTCGTCAACGCCAGCCCGTGGCAGTGGGGGCCCGTCCGTGACCGCCTCGCCCAGTGGGTGGGACAGCGCTCGACCCCCGACAGCCTCGTCCTCGACATGGCCTACATCCGCAAGAGGGGGAATCAGTCATGCGGCGTACACACTCGGTACATCCCGGGGGAGGGGGTCGGATCATGCCAGCTCGCTCTGGCCGCGATGTTGGCCGGGCGGGACCACATTGCCCCGGTCGACTGGGACCTGCACCTGCCGGGCCGATGGCTCGAGGATCCGGCAGCAAGGACACGCACCCGCATCCCTGACGCACTCGTACCCAGGAGTGCAGGCCGGCAAGCACTGGACCTCGTCGATGCGCAGGACCCCAGACTGACCGCGGCACTCCCTGTCGTAGGCAACTTCAGCTGCGCAGACGGGATTACTTCGCTGGTCATGGGATTGACCAGGCGCAGCCGAGAGTTCGTCCTTGCTGTGCCGGCGACCATGCTGGTGCGCACCGAGCGGGGCAATGCCGTCCCCGCGGGCCAGATGTGGGGTCCCTCCCGCCCGCAGTACCCCGATCACAGTGACCGCCCGCACGGCTGGCCGACACCGCCGGCGATGGCGACTGCCATGGTCCGTCTGCCGCTTACGCACGCTACCGGCCCTGAGTGCCAACTCATGACGGTCAGACCCAGCAACGGGAGTCGCACGCCGCAACTGTGGCTCAGCAACGTGCACGACAGACGGCGCATGTACGTGTTGGCCGGCCGCCTCGACGACTCCGCACGTCTCATCGAAGTCCTCGCAGATCGGTTCGGCCTGGCCGACTTCGAAGGCAGGTCGTACCCGGGCTGGCATCACTACACGACTCTTGTATCCGCCGCATACGCCTGGAGCCAGGTGAGCCACACGTACGAGCCGGCGTAGAAGACGCGCCGGGCGCTGCGGCGCCCGGCTCGGAACATGAACTCAATGGATGGGCCGGCGGCTGCTGCCGCAGACGCTGGAGCTGGACCGATGAGCGGACCGGCCGCCGCCGGCCCGCCGACGCCTGGACCGAACGATCCGGCTCCACGCGATTCGGGGGACGAACCCTCCCGCGAACCGCACAGGAAGAGGGCTGCCGGCGCGTCGCCGCCTCGGAGCGGCCGACGCGGCACAGCTGACGTTCGCCCTGAGAGTGCGGGGCTGCAGCCGGCCGCACGGGCACGACCATCGCCGGCTGCGCCGGGCGCCCGCCAGGGACTACGGGACGGCCCGAACGCGGGCCTGTCAGCCGGTACTGCCGCACTCGTCAGGAGAGCGGTGTTCTGCCTCCGGGAAGCCCACTCTGACGGAGCCGCGAGCCTATGTTCCGGGTCAACTCCGTCTGCTGCCCCACAAGGTAGAAGTGGTCACCCGGGAACACTTGGAGTTCGAAACTCGTGGAGGAGGCGTCAGCCCATCCACTCATCGTCGCCGTGTCGACGTCCGGGTCGGAGTCTCCCACGTAGGCCACAACGGGGAACGGAAGAGCCACGCTGGCTCTCGGCGTGTAGCCGGCCACCACCTTGAAATCGGCGAGGATCGCCGGAAGGATCAGATCTGCGAGGTCGGGGTCCTCCAGGAGTGCTGTGTCCGTACCGCCCAGCCGGCGCACCTCATCCAGAACGGCGGCGACATCGTCCGGATCGGGGAACGTCCGGTCCGCCAGATGCGGCGGGGTGCGCCCAGACACCATGAGGGCCGACAACGCCACATTGTGCTCACGGTACAGGCGCAGTGCCACCTCATAGGCGAGTGAGGCACCCATGCTGTGACCGAAGACGGCCAACGGAACGTCTGTGAACGGCAGGATCTCGGTGGTCAGGGCATCGGCGAAGTCGTCCATCGACGTCATGAGCGGATCATTGAGGCGGTCATGACGGCCCGGGTATCGAGCCACCAGAACCTCGATGTCATCGCTGAAGGCCGGGGGCCAGCCATGGAAGAAGGCCGCGGACCCGCCCGCATGCGGCAGACACAGAAGCCGGAGCCTCGGCCCGCGCGTACTCGGGTAGCGTTTCACCCATTTACTGGCAATGGAATTGCGCATGAGCGTTGCCCCTCGACATCCTGTTGAATCAACTGTAACCCGCCGACAGTAGCGGCCATTTCGGAGCCTATCCAGCAATATCTCAAACCTACAGGGCTTCGCCGTCCTGTCGCCAGGACAAGCGCGTTTTCCTCGTGCGCCCTTGCAAAGCTTCACCTGGTATCTCTAGCTTGGCGAAAGGAAATGCTGCCACTGAAAGTCAAAATCGCCGGAGAAGTCACTGTTGGCGTTTTCCTTGTCGTGGAGCAATGGTAAAAGCGCGAGTTGGTAGCATCCCTGACTTGATACGCCATCGAGTTAACGAACTTTACCGGACTGATGTGTGGCGTTCTCACGTCTCGAATCGGGAGAAGATTTCATGGACGCAATTCCTGCGGAAGTCCACGACGTAGTTGGCATCGGTTTCGGTCCGTCCAACCTGTCCCTCGCTGTGGCTCTCGAAGAGCTGGGCCAGGGGAGCGCCGACCAGTCGGTATCCGCTGTGTTCTTCGAGCGGCAGGAGACCTTTGGCTGGCACCGCAACATGCTGCTTCCGTCGGCGACGATGCAGATCTCGTTCCTCAAGGACCTCGCGACCTTCCGCAACCCCACCTCGAAGTACAGCTTCGTCTCGTACCTGCACAGCGCCGGCCGGCTCGCGCGCTTCGTCAACAACCAGGACTTCTTCCCCACACGCAAGGAGTTCCACCAGTACCTGGAGTGGGTGGCCTCCAATTTCCGGGAGCGGGTCAACTTCGGCCACGAGGTTGTCGCCGTCCGTCCCGCAGCAGGTGCCGTCGGACCGATGGACCACCTGGAGGTCGAGGTCCGCCGCCTGTCCGACGGCTCCGTGCGCGTAATACGCGCCCGCAACGTCGTCCTCTCCACCGGGCTGGCCGCCCGAATGCCTGACGGCATCGACCGCAGTGAACGGGTCTGGCACAGCTCCGAGTTCCTCACGAAGTTCCGTTCCGTGGACCCGGACAGCCTCAAGTCGGTCGCCGTCGTCGGGGCCGGTCAGAGCGCCGCAGAGATCACGCGCTACTTCCACGACTCTCTGCCGCACGCCCAGGTCTACTCCGTTCTGCCCTCCTACGGATACGCGCTGGCCGACGACACACCCTTCGCCAACCAGGTCTTCGACCCGACGGCCGTCGACGACTACTACTTCGGCACCGACACCACCCGGCAGGCCTTCTGGGACTACCACAAGAACACCAACTACTCCGTGGTCGACGACGATGTCATCAGGGACCTGTACCGCCGCACCTACGAGGAAGACGTCCACGGCACGTCGAGACTGCACTTCTTGAACCTCACGCGCGTCAGCGCCGTGGAAGCCGAGGCCGACCGCACCCGCGTCACCCTGACCCACGGCGACCTGAAGGAACTCGACGTCGACGTCTGTGTCTTCGCCACCGGCTATGACGCCATGGACCCCGCCCGTCTGCTCGGCGATTTCGACCGCCAGTTCCTGCGTGACGCGCGAGGCGCCCACCAGGTGACGCGCGACTACCGGCTCGTCGCCGCCACTGAGAACGCTCCAGGGCGCGTGTACCTCCAGGGCGGAACCGAGCACACCCACGGCCTGACATCGTCCCTCCTCTCGAACCTTGCTGTGCGCAGCGGTGAGATAGCCGACTCCATTCTCGGATTCCGCCTCATCGAGAAGGAGCTCGAACTGCCCGCAGCTGAAGCGGAGGTTGTCGCCACCGGGGGCTGACCAGGAAAGGAAAACGGGCGGGTCCGGGCACTTCGAGTGCCCGGACCCGCCCGCACGACTGTGGCCGTCTACGCAGCGTTTGTCGCTGACGCATCGGCGGCCATCGCGTCCTGCAGGCTCTTGGGGCGAAGGTCCGTCCAGTGCGTCTCTACGTAGTCCAGGCACTCCTGCCGGCTCGACTCGCCGAATACGGCGCGCCAACCGGCGGGGACGTCCGCGAAGGTCGGCCACAGGGAGTGCTGCTCCTCGTCGTTCACCAGAACGAAGAACCGACCCTCGTCGTTGTCGAAAGGATTGCTGCTCATGGTCCCTCCAGGACGTCGATGCAGAATGAGACTTTGCATAGCCGAGAAAGTTGAATGCCGGTCGCTGACACGCGCCGCACATATGTCGCCCAAAATGTTGGCTCGCACGCCAGTTTGGCAGGATCGTCCTGGCCTGCGCAACAGGCGAATGTCCGGTGGACAGGACAGAGTTACGTCGTGCCGCGGGTCCGCACGATAATGCCTGCTGTGGGTGCCGAATGGCGTCGGTATCCCTCATCATCCAATACGCAGAAGAATACGGATTCAGTCCGCGCACCGGCCACGCCGGGAAGCGGGAGGGGGACAAATTGAGCCTGCGCGTAGCAGTGGCCGGGGCCAGCGGGTACGCGGGTGGTGAGCTCCTGCGGCTCCTGCTCAACCATCCCGAGGCAGAGATCGGGGCGTTGACCGCCGGGACCAACGCCGGTGAGCCGCTCGGCCGGCTGCACCCCCATCTGCCCGAACTCGCCGACAGGCTCCTTGAGCCAACCACCGCCGACGTCCTGGGCGGCCATGATGTGGTGTTCATGGCTCTGCCACACGGCAGTGCGGCCCAGTTGAGCAGAGAACTCGACGACGTACCGCTGATCATCGACTGCGGTGCCGACTATCGGCTGACCGACGAGGCGGCGTGGACCGAGTTCTACGGGAGCGACCACGCCGGAACCTGGCCCTATGGACTCCCTGAACTCCCCGGCCAGCGGGACGTCCTGCGCCAGTCGCGCAGGATCGCCCTGCCAGGATGCTTCCCCACCGTGGCCACCTTGGCACTGTGGCCCGCCTACCGAGCGGGGCTGCTCGCTCCCGCAGTCGACATCGTGGCGTTCACCGGGGCCTCCGGAGCCGGGAAAACGCTCAAGCCGCATCTTCTGGCGAGCGAGGTGATGGGATCCGCCACACCCTACGGTGTGGCCGGGACGCACCGTCACACCCCCGAACTGGAACAGAACCTCTCGGCTCTCGCCGGTGTCCCGGTCGAGGTGTCCTTCACCCCGGTGCTCGCCCCGATGACGCGAGGCATCCTCGCAGTCTGCGGTGCCCAGGTCCTGAACGGTGTGACGGACGGCGATGTACGCGAGGTCTACACGAAAGCGGCCGCGAGCGAGCGCTTCGTGCACCTTCTCCCGCCGGGTCATTGGCCGACCACAGCCGCTGTCACGGGATCCAACAGTGCCCATCTGCAAGCAGCCCTCGACATACGGCGGCAACGGCTGATTGCCATCGGCGCCATCGACAACCTGACCAAGGGAACAGCCGGCAACGCCGTGCAGTGCATGAACCTCGTTCATCGATTCAACGAAAACACCGGACTGACAACCGTAGGAGTTGCTCCATGAGCATCACGGCACCACAGGGCTTCACAGCGGCAGGCGTGGCCGCCGGTATCAAACACGGCGGGGGACCGGACCTGGCTCTGGTGGTGAACAACGGGCCGTGCAATGCGGCAGCCGGCGTGTTCACCTCCAACCGTGTCACGGCGGCCCCGGTCGACTGGACCAGGCGCGTGGTCTCCGGCGGTGAACTGACTGCGGTCATCCTCAACTCCGGTGGTGCCAACGCCTGCACCGGGCCCGGCGGCCACGCGGACACCGAGGCGACCGCACACAAGGTGAGTCAGGTCCTTGGCGTGCACCCCGACGAAGTCGCCGTCTGCTCGACCGGACTCATCGGCGTCCACCTCCCCATGGACCGTGTGCTCAGCGGAATCGACCAGGCTCACGCCGAACTGTCGCCGGATGGCGGCCGGGCCGCATCCATCGCCATCAAGACCACTGACTCGGTTCACAAGACAGCCGTTTGCCATCAGGACGGCTGGACCGTCGGCGGCATGGCCAAGGGCGCGGGAATGCTCGCTCCTGGCCTGGCTACCATGCTCGTCGTCCTCACCACCGACGCGGACGTTCCCGCTGCCGCACTCGACGAAGCTCTGCGGGACGCTGTCGCCGTGACGTTCGACCGGATCGATTCCGACGGCTGCATGTCCACCAACGACACCGTGCTCCTTCTCGCCTCGGGCGCCAGCACCATCAGGCCCGCGTACGAAGCACTCGCAGCCGCCGTGCGCACTGTCTGCGCCGACCTCGCCCGACAGCTGATCGCGGACGCCGAAGGCTCCACCAAGGAGATTCGTATCGATGTCGTCGGGGCCGCGACCGAACAGGACGCTGTAGATGTGGGCCGCTCCATCGCGCGCAACAACCTCTTCAAATGTGCCATCTACGGCGAAGACCCCAACTGGGGCCGCGTTCTGTCCGCCATCGGCACCACCGACGCCCGGTTCGAACCACACCTGCTCAACATCGCCATCAACGGAGTGTGGGTATGCAAGGACGGTGCCGCGGGTGAGGACCGCGGTAACGTCGATCTCACCGGCCGCGACGTTGTCATCACAGCCGATCTGGCCGCAGGACCGCAGCGTGCCACGATCTGGACCAACGACCTCAGCGTGACCTACGTCCACGAGAACAGCGCGTATTCCTCATGAGTACCTCCTCCTACGCGCCGGCAGCCGAGGGCCGGGCCGGCACCGGACTGGGCGAGATCGTCGTCATCAAGCTCGGCGGCAGCACCACGGTCGACGACGACCTCAAGCGAGCCTTCGCCCATGACGTGGCGGGCCTGCACGAAGCGGGTCTGCTCCCCGTCGTCGTCCATGGCGGCGGACCACAGATCAGCACCGAACTTGCCCGCCAGGGCATCGCATCCGAATTCAAGGGCGGCCTTCGCGTCACTTCCCCGGCAGCGATGCACATCGTGCGCATGGTGCTCGCCGGACAAGTGCAGCGTGAACTCGTCGGTTTGATCAATCAGCACCAGCCCCTCGCGGTCGGCATGACCGGTGAGGATGCCAATACATTCGTCGCGGCCAGGCATCTCGCGGAGATCGACGGTGAGCTCGTCGACATCGGCAGGGTCGGTGAGATCACCCGCGTCGACACCCGTCTTCTGGAGAGCCTGCTGGCCGACGGCCTCATTCCGGTCGTGTCCTCCATCGCCCGCAGCGTGGAGGACGACGATGTGTACAACGTGAATGCCGACACCGCCGCGGCCGCACTGGCCACCGCCCTGGGAGCAGCGCACCTGCTGCTGGTGACCGACGTGGCCGGGCTCTACGCCGACTGGCCGCACACGGACGACGTCTACGAACGGCTCACGGCCAGTGAACTCGAGGATCTGATACCGGAACTGTCCTCCGGCATGCTCCCCAAGATGAGGGGATGCCTCGACGCGGTGCGAAACGGAGTGCGCAGCGCACGGGTCATCGACGGCCGCGTCCGCAACGCGATCCGCACCACCGTCCTGACCGGCGAGCCCATGGGCACCACGGTCGTGCCGGACATTCCCGGAGAGATGACATGAGCGAGAACGCCTCCCTGACCACGCGCTGGCAGAACGCGATGATGGCCAACTACGGAACGCCTCGGGCCGCCCTCGTCCGAGGAGCCGGCACTGCTTTCTGGGACGTGGACGGCAACAGATACCTCGACTTCCTGGGCGGCATCGCCGTCAACGTGCTCGGCTCAGCGCACCCGGCGATCGTTCGTGCCGTCACCGAGCAGCTCAACCAGCTGGGACATGTCTCCAACCTGTTCATCGCGGAACCCCCGGTACGTCTTGCCGAAAACCTGCTCGGCCTGGCCGGGCGTCAAGGTCGCGTCTTCCTGTGCAATTCGGGGACAGAGGCCAACGAAGCGGCGCTCAAGATCGCCAGGTTGACAGGCCGGCCCCAGGTCATCTCCGCCGACGGGTCCTTCCACGGACGCACCCTGGGCGCCCTGGCCATGACGGGCCAGGCCGCGAAGCGGCAGCCCTTCGAGCCCCTTCCCGGTGGTGTTCTCCATGTCCCCTACGGAGACGTGGATGCGCTCGCGACGGCGGTCACCGACCGGACCGCCATGCTCATCCTGGAACCCATTCAGGGCGAGGGCGGCATCATCGTGCCACCGCCCGGCTATCTGGCCGCGGCCCGGGACATCACTCGCCGCACCGGTACCCTCCTCGCCTTCGACGAAGTACAGACCGGAACCGGTCGCACCGGCCACTGGTTCGCGCACCAGTCCGAGGGTGTGGAGCCCGATGTCATCACCCTGGGCAAAGCACTCGGCGGAGGCCTCCCACTCGCGGCGGTGCTCGCCTTCGATGAAGCAGCCGGCCTGTTCGCGCCCGGAACCCATGGCTCTACTTTCGGCGGGAATCCGGTCGCCTGCGCCGCGGCCCTGGCCGTACTCGAGACCATCGAGGACCAGAACCTCCTTCAGGCCGCCGTGCGGCAGGGCGATCGCCTGGTGAAGGGCATCGGAGAGCTCAGGCATCCCCTGGTCGACCACGTCAGGGGCAGCGGCCTCCTGCAGGGCATCGTCTTGACCCAGCCGCATGCCAAGCACGTGGAGGAGTTGCTGGAATCGTCGGGATTCCTGGTCAACGCCGTCGCAGCAGATGTGATCAGACTGGCACCGCCCCTCATCATCGCCGATGCGGATGTGGACGACTTTCTCCATGCCCTTCCTGCCGCCCTGAACAAAGCCATGGCCGCTCAAGAGCAGCCGGCCTGAAACCGGACCGTCCCGCACGCAGCTCTGATATCCACGGATCCTAGAATCACGGTGACTAGGGTCCCCAAATCAACCACGGCCTCCAAATCAGCTGCCTTACACCGTAGTTGCGTGCCAGCCTGATCCCTGGCTCCAGAGCCACCCGTCTGTACAGACCATGCCGAAGGAAGCTTGTTGAACACCCAGCCGCAGTACCAGCAGGTGCCCGCGCAGGTTGACCTGCCCGCCCTTGAGCACGCCGTGCTCGATTTCTGGCGCGATCAGAAGATCTTCGCCAGAAGCCTGGAGCAGTCCGAGGGCCGTCCCGAGTGGGTGTTCTACGAAGGACCGCCGACCGCCAACGGTATGCCGGGGGCGCACCACATCGAGGCCCGTGTCTTCAAGGACGTCTTCCCGCGCTTCCGCACGATGCAGGGCTACCACGTGCCGCGGAAGGCGGGCTGGGACTGCCATGGTCTGCCCGTCGAGCTGGCGGTGGAGAAGGAGCTGGGCTTCAACGGCAAGCAGGACATCGAGGCGTACGGGATCGCCGCCTTCAACGACAAGTGCCGTGTCTCGGTGACCCGGCACACCGACGCCTTCGCCGCGCTGACCACCCGGATGGGCTACTGGGTCGACCTGGAGAACGCGTACCGGACGATGGACCCGTCCTACGTCGAGTCCGTGTGGTGGTCGCTGAAGGAGATCTTCAACAAGGACCTGCTGGTCCAGGACCACCGGGTCGCCCCCTGGTGTCCGCGCTGCGGCACCGGCCTGTCCGACCACGAGCTCGCACAGGGCTACGAGACAGTCGTCGACCCCTCGGTGTACGTGCGCTTCCCGCTCACCTCCGGCCCTCTCGCCGACCGGGCCGCGCTCCTGGTCTGGACGACGACGCCCTGGACACTCGTCTCCAACACCGCGGCCTCGGTCGGGGCGGACATCACCTACGTCGTTGCCACTGACGGACGAGAGGAAGTCGTCGTGGCCGAGGCGCTCCTGGCCACCGCCCTGGGTGAGGGCTGGGCGAGTACCGGCGAGTCCTTCACCGGCGCCGAGATGGAGCGGTGGAGCTACCGGCCGCCTTTCGACCTCGTGCCTATGGAAGGCGCCCACATCGTTCTCAACGGTGACCATGTCACCACCGAAGCCGGCACCGGGCTGGTGCACACCAACCCCGCATTCGGCGAGGACGACTACAAGGTCTGCAGGGCCTATGGACTGCCGCTCGTCAATCCGGTGCGCGCCGACGGTACCTTCGAACCCGAACTCCGTCTCGTCGGAGGTCAGTTCTTCAAGGACGCGGACGAGACCGTCCTCAAGGACCTCGACCATCGCGGCCTGCTCTTTCGCCACGAGGCCTACGAGCACAGTTACCCGCACTGCTGGCGTTGTCACACCGCGCTCCTGTACTACGCGCAGCCGTCCTGGTACATCAGGACCACTGCGGTCAAGGATGCGATGCTCCGGGAGAACGAGGGGACCAACTGGTTCCCGGAGTCGGTCAAGCAGGGCCGGTTCGGTGACTGGCTGAACAACAACGTCGACTGGGCGCTCTCCCGCAACCGCTACTGGGGCACCCCGCTGCCGATCTGGCGCTGCGAGGACGACCATCTGACGGTCATCGGCTCGCGTGCCGAGCTGAGTGATCTGACCGGCACCGACCAGTCGGACCTCGACCCGCACCGCCCGTACATCGACGAGGTCACCTTCCCCTGCCCCCAGTGCGAGAAGACCGCCACCCGGGTCCCCGAGGTCATCGACGCCTGGTACGACTCGGGTTCGATGCCGTTCGCGCAGTACGGCTACCCGTACCGGAACAAGGAACTCTTCGAGCGGCGCTACCCCGCACAGTTCATCTCCGAGGCCATCGACCAGACGCGCGGGTGGTTCTACACACTCATGGCGGTCGGCACGCTGGTCTTCGACAAGTCCTCCTACGAGAACGTCGTCTGCCTGGGCCACATCCTCGCCGAGGACGGCCGGAAGATGTCCAAACACCTGGGCAACACCCTCGACCCGATCCCACTGATGGACCAGCACGGAGCAGACGCCGTCCGCTGGTTCATGGCCGCCGGCGGCTCCCCCTGGGCCGCCCGCCGCGTCGGCCACGGCACCATCCAGGAAGTCGTCCGCAAAACCCTCCTCACCTACTGGAACACCGTCGCCTTCCAGGCCCTGTACGCCCGCACATCCAACTGGGCCCCCTCCACCTCCGACCCCGCACCCGCCGAGCGCACCGTTCTGGACCGCTGGCTCCTGAGCGAACTCAACGCACTCGTCGACCAGGTCACACAATCACTGGACGCATACGACACCCAGCGCGCCGGCAAACTCCTCTCCGCCTTCGTCGACGACCTGTCCAACTGGTACGTACGACGCTCACGCCGCCGCTTCTGGCAAGGAGACAAAGCCGCACTGCGCACCCTGCACGAAGTGATCGAAACCGTCACCGCCCTGATGGCACCGCTCACCCCCTTCATCACCGAGCGGGTCTGGCAGGACATGGTCGTCCCCGTCACCCCCAGTGCCGCCCAGTCGGTCCACCTCTCCAGCTGGCCAAAAGCAGACCTCACAGCCATCGACCCGCAACTCTCCCGGCAGATGACCCTGGTCCGCCGCCTGGTCGAGCTCGGCCGCGCGACACGCGCCGAATCCGGCGTCAAAACCCGCCAGCCACTCTCCCGCGCACTCGTCGCCGCCACCGGCTTCCACTCGCTGACACCCGAACTCCGCACCCAGATCACCGAAGAACTCAACGTCACCTCCCTCGCCTCCCTCTCCGAAGTCGGCGGCTCGCTCGTCGACACCACAGCCAAGGCCAACTTCCGCGCACTGGGCAAGCGTTTCGGCAAGGGCGTCCAGGCCGTGGCCAAGGCAGTCGCGAACACCGACGCCGCCGCACTCTCACACGCACTGCGCGAGGGAACCGCGTCAGTCGAGGTCGACGGGGAACACGTCACCCTCTCCCCCGACGAAGTCATCATCACCGAAACCCCCGCGAAGGCTGGTCAGTAGCATCCGACTCAGGTGCCACAGTCGCCCTCGACCTGGAGATCACCCCCGAACTGCGCAGGGCCGGGCTGGCACGTGATGCCATCCGCCTGATCCAGGAGGCCCGCAAGAACAGCGGCCTGGACGTCGCGGACCGTATCGCCGTCCGCTGGTCCAGCCACGCCGCGGAGACCAAGGACGCGCTGACCGAACACGCGGGTCTCATCGCGGACGAGGTCCTGGCCCTGGACTACGCGGAAGGCGACGCGGACACAGGAGCGTACGGCGAGCCGTTCACTGACGAGGGCCTCGCCCTGACGTTCCGCCTCCACAAGGCGTAGACCCTGTCCACCGCGGCCGATCGGCCCGGACCCCACCGGGGGTCCGGGCCGATCGGCCGTCGTGTGGCTGCACGGGCAGCCGGTTCATGGGTGCTGGCTCCGCACCACTGTCAGGCGGCCGGCGACGAGGGCTGCCACCTCTTCGGCGTCCTGTTCCAGGTAGAAATGGTCTCCCGGAAAGCGGTGGATCTCCGTATGTGAGGTTGAGTTCAATCGCCACTCCTCGAGCTGGCGCGCACTGAAGATGTCGTCCGAACCGCAGCACACCATGATGTCCGCCTCGGTGACGATGCGCCGCTGCTTGCGCAGGAAGGATTCGGACAGCGCGAAGTCGGCTCGCAGCAGATCGGCAGCCCGCGACCGCAGCTGCGGATGTTCGAGTATCTGGCGGGGTACGGCGCCGCCCGAGGCGGCGGTGATGCGGAAGATCTCTTCGTCGTCGGTCAGCAGAGCCGATCCTGTGAAGGGCAGGACGGCTGCGACGGGGCCGGAGTTGGCCGACGCGAACAGCGTTGAGCACCGGACGCCGCCCTCCGTCTCCTCCAGGCGGGAGGCGAGGGCCAGTCCGAGATAGGCTCCCAGGCTGTGTCCGAAGATGGCGAACTCGCCGTCGATCCCATCGATTTGCCGCACCAAGTGGTCCACCGCGTCGTCAGCAGTCGTTGCCGGATCCTGGCGCCAGGACAGGCCGCGTCCAGGAAGATCCAGGGCGATGGGATGGATCTGCGGCGGCAACGCGGCGACAAGTGCGTCGAATACCTTCGCTGATCCGCCCGCATGGTGGAGCAGGATCAGAGGGAACGGTGTCATACGGCTCTCCTGCGGACATGGCGGAAAATAGGGAGGCTGGGCACGGTGTGGGGGCAGGCCGACCCCCACACCGTTCGTCCGGTTACGCCTGCTGGCGCGGTACGAAGGGGAAGCCCCTTCGGCTCTCCTTCGCCACACGGTTGTGGCCGTAGGTGTCGGTGCCCGAGACGAGAACCGTCCCGTAGTTGTCGAGCGTGATACCGCCGCCGTACTCGTTGACCGCGTCGGTGCCCGGATAGACCTGCACCTGGGTGGGGACGAACCGTGTCGCGTACCCCATCCGGTAGTCCTTCTTACTGCCGGTGTGCGGCAGAGAGGCGTGCATGAGTGTCGACCAGAAGATGACGCACTCGCCGGGCTTCATGACGAGCGGGAAGGCCTGTGACTCATCGGGGCTCCAGTCCGGGTCCTTCTGGAGCTGGCGGTAGTCGTAGCCGAAGAATCCGCGCTTGACGCCGTCCTTCTCCCGGGCGTTGAAGGTGTCGGCGTCGTACGCCATGCCCTTGGACTCGTCATAGTTCATGTGCTTGTGCGTTCCCGGCATGAGCTGCAGGCACCCGTTCTCCTTGGTGGAGTGGGTGAACGCGGTCCATACAGTGATTGTGCCGCCGAACGCAGGGAGGCCGTCATCGGACGGCCAGACGATCTGCGGACTGCCGCTGGCGTGAGCGAACGTTGCCGCCTGGTGCCAGTCGGTGCCCTCATCACCCTGGAACTTCGGGAAGAACTCCGAACGCCAGCACAGCAGATCGGGGCCGAGGATCGACGCGACCCGGTCCACGATCTCCCGCTTCATGATGTGCTCGGACAGCAGGTCGACGTCGAGGTGGCGGTCGTAGTTGGAGATACTGCTGGCCTTGCCCGAACCCTCGGGGTAGATGGCGTGGGAACGGTCACGCAGTTCCCGCTGGATGGTCTTCCAGCGGTTCTCCATCTCCTCGACTTCATAGATCTTGATGGGGCCGATGAAGCCGTCGCGCTCGAATGACTTCAGTTCTTGTTCGCTGAGAGAATGGGTGATCAGCTCACTTGTCGTCATTTTTGTCAGCCGTTCTGCGTTGTGGAATTGAGATGGCTAATAATGCTGCCGGCTGCTTTGCCTATGGTCTCCTCGAAGAGGAGCTGTAGGTCGAGTTCCGCTCCGAACGTGTCTTTGACACGCTGGTTTAGTTCGGCAGCGAGCATCGAATGGCCGCCAAGATCGAGAAAGTTGTCCTGCGCGGAGGCCGGCTCCTCCAGGATCTCCGCGGCCCATTCGACGACCATGCGCTCTACCACCTCAGGTTCACAGGCGTCCCGGGATGTCGTGTGGCTCATCTTTTCTGTGTCTCCTCTTTCCATGACCGGGCGATTGCGGCCCGGTCCACCTTTCCGTTGACCGTGCGCGGCAGTTCCGCCAGCCGCAGATAGCGCGCAGGGTGCATATAGGACGGGAGCAACGACTTCATGTGCTGTCGCAGCTGCCTCGGGTCAAGGGAGGGGGCATCGTCGCCGGTGACGTAGGCGCATACCAGGCGAGTGTCCGAGGCCTTGAAATCGTGAAGGGTGACGACCGTGTCCAGCACCGCCTCATGCCGGCGCACGGCTGCTTCGATATCACTCAGCTCGATGCGGTAGCCACGGAGCTTGACCTGCAGGTCGACCCGTCCGTCGTAGACGAGGCTGCCGTTGCTGTCGCGGCTGACGAGGTCTCCTGAGCGGTAGTAGCGACGTATCCCGCCCGTCGCGGGGTCGGGTGCCGTGGGGAACTTATCGGCGGTCAGCTCAGGCCGGTTCAGATAGCCATCGGTGACCTGAGGGCCGGCCAGCCACAGCTCGCCCTTCTCGCCCACGGGTGCCTCGCGGTCCTGATCGTCCACCACTCGGATCACGAAGCCGGGCAACGGCTCTCCGATGACCGAGGTGTCCCCGGACAGATCGTCTTCGGTCACCTCGTGGAACGTCGTGAAGACGGTGGTCTCGGTTATCCCGTACCCGTTGACCAACCGCGGGCAGGTCATCCCGTACTGCTTGGCCCAGGAGCGCAGCGACGGAGGAGACAGCTTCTCTCCTCCGAAGATGATGTAGCGCAGTGCCGGCAGCGCGGTCCCGGAGCGTGCTGCCGCGTCGGCCAGCGAGGCGAACGCCGTGGGTGTCTGGTTGAGGACCGTGATGCTGCGCGCGGCGATCAGACGCAGGCTCGTGTCCGGGGAGCGCGCTGCCCACTGCGGCAGCACGACCAGTTCCGCGCCCGTGCTCAGGGCGCCCCACATCTCCCATACGGAGAAGTCGAAGGCGACGGAGTGGAACAGCAGCCACCGGTCGTCGCAGGTGAAGGTGAAGACATCGGCCGCGCCGTCGAGAAGCGCCTGCACATGGCGGTGGCGTACCGGGACCCCTTTGGGTTCCCCGGTCGTTCCCGACGTGTAAATGATGTAGGCCGTCTCATCGCTGCCGGGGGCGTGCGTGGCCGGCACTGCCGCGGCGCCGGGCCGGGAGGCCGCGGAGACCTCTTCTTCTGTGAGGAGTGCGCTGATGTGGGGTGGGAGAGGCGCGTCGCCCCACGAGCCGACAAGGGTTTCGGCCGCACTGTCATGCGCGATGAACTCGCGGCGAGCCACGGGATGGCGAACGTCGAGCGGCACATAGGCGGCGCCGCACTTGAGGATGCCGAGAACGGCCGCGACGCAGTCCGCTCCGGGCGGCATTCGCAGTACGACCCGGTCGCCCTGGGCCACCCCGCGGACGCGAAGGAGCCTTGCCACGGACTCCGACCAGGCATCCAACTCCGCGTAAGTGAAACGCCGCTCCTCCTCGGACAGAGCAGTGCGCTCCGGCCAGGTCCGGGCTGAGGCGCGGAACCGGCTCACCAAATCATCGGGACCGTCCTGACCTGTCCCCACTGCGCGCATCCGTGGCACTGTTCCCTCCCCCTTTTCTTGCTTCGTCGCCGCAAGACGATGACTGTCTCGCCGCATGCGTCAGCGGAACGTGATCGCGCCGGACGGGCACAGGTGGACGGCCTCCTCGACAGCGCGATGCTGTTCGCTGGGCGGATCCGTCTGTATGACCCGCACTATTCCGTCCTCGACGCGTTGATCGAATACATCCGGTGCGACCAGAACGCACTGTCCGGCGCCCACACACACCTTGGTGTCGGCTTCGACATTGAGCACCATGGGTAATTCCCTCGCTCACCTGAATTGCTTGCGGATACTGCATCCGTAAGCATGGTGCTGGACCTGAGGGCATTTCGGGAAGGGGGGTGATTTAGGAGTGGCGATCTGCGCGATCAAATACTGTGGGCGAGCACCGTACCAACGGCGTCCGGCCGGAAGCCATTCCCGCCCTACTGTCCTGTCGACAGGACGTTCTTTCGGTGCTGCCGGACCACGGATATGTATCTATTGGTCGTGATACAACCGTGGCGGTCGGCGCGAAAATACGGCCAGAGCCTGGCGAGCATACTCAGACGAGCAGAGTGAACGGGGAGCAGACGCGCATGTCTTCAGCGTCCATTGCGCAGCGTCGAGTGTGGTTCATCCACCGATTCGGTGAGAAACCGTCCGCGGTAGCCGGTGTCCTCGGCCTGCGGATGACGGGCCGCCTCGACACCGTGGCCCTGGACACAGCGCTGCACGATCTCGTTGTCCGGCACGAAGTGCTGCGCACGCTGTTCCCGGAGGGCCCTGATGGTCTGCCCCGGCCGCAGCCACTGGACGCGGAGCGTGCTGTGATGAGCGTCCCGATCGCGGACGTGACCGCGGCGGATGCCGCGACCGCCATGATCGACGCGGTCCGTCAGCCCTTCGATCTCGACAGCGAACCGGGCTTGCGGGCCGCCCTGTTGAGATACGGCCCCGACTCCCACACGCTGATTCTGACGGCCCATCACATAGCCGTTGATGAAGCATCCTTGTACCGGCTGCTGGCCGAGCTCTGCTCTGCCTACAACGCCCGCCTGCAGGGACGGGAACCCCAGTGGACAGACACCGTATTCGAACGTACCCGGCACGCCGACGGCGAGCGAACCCTCGGGACGGAACCGTCTCGCCCGGGAACCGGAACCTCGCAGCAACTCGCCTACTGGCAGGCCGAACTGGCCCAACCGCAGGCAGCGATGCAACTGCCCGTTGACCGGCCACAGCCGCTCAAACCCAGCGGACGGGCCGATACCCTGTCTCATCCGCTGGACGCCTCATTGGTCAGAGAGCTGAGGCGACTGGCACACCGTAAGGAAGTTCCGCTCGACCGCCTCGTGCGGGCGGCGCTCGCGGTGCTCCTGCACCAGATGGGCGCGGGCACGGACATCGTCATGACGGTGCCGAAACCGGCACCGGACGTCATAGGCCCCTTCCACGATCTGTCAGTGCTCCGCATAGCTCTCGGTGGGAACCCGGCCTTCATCGAGTTGGTCGACCGGTTCACCGCGCGAGAGCAAGCGGCGTCCGAACATCAGGACGTCCCCTTCGCCCACCTGGTCACCCAGTGCGGCCGCCACCGGTCCGACCACCCCCTCATGCAAGTGCTGTTCGCAGGCACGGAAGCGGCGCCGGCCGTCCGCCTGCAGGGACTGGCGGCAGCGCTGGAGCAGCCCGCACAGCAACACGCCGCACACGACCTACGCTTCGCTCTGAGGGAAGGCGCGCCCGAGGACCCCGACGGCATGGAGGTCCGCATCACCTACGCCGAAGACCGCTTCGACCGTTCGACCATCGCGGTCATGGCCACCGGGATGGCCGCCATTCTGCGGACTGTCGCGGCAGACCCCGGCGTTCGGGCGGGCCGCGCCGACATGCTGGATGAGCGGGAGCGCCGAGAGCTGCTCGCCCATTGCGCGGGAAGCCGCACGGCAGCATCCCCGATGAGTATCCCGGTGATGGTGCAGCGGCAGGTACGTGCCACGCCCGAGGCTCCCGCTGTAACGGACGGCGCCACCTCACTGACCTATCAAGAGCTCGATGACCAGTCGTCCCGTCTTGCCCGGCGGCTGTGTCGAGAGGGCGCACGGCCCGAGGCCGTCGTAGCAGTGGCCGTCGCCCGCACCACCGACCTCGTGGTCGCTCTGCTGGCCGTCCTGAAGACCGGCGCCGCCTATTTGCCCGTCGATCCCCGCTACCCCAGCGGGCGGCTCGGCTTCATGTTCTCCGACGCCGAGCCGTGCCTGATCCTCACCGACCAGGAGACGGCTTCCAGCCTGCCGGTCCATGAACTGCCCGTCTGCAGCATCGAGACCTCCGCGGCCGCACACCCTGAAGGCACGGAGAACACGCCGCTGCCACTGAGCCCCAAACCGCAGAATCTCGCCTACGTGATGTACACATCGGGCTCGACCGGAGTACCTAAGGGCGTTGCCGTCACGCACGGGAACGTGGTGAACGGCGTGACCCGACTGGCCCCGCTCGTCGGCATGGAGCCAGGAGCGGTCATGCTGGCCGCAACCTCGGTCAACTTCGACGTCTCCGTGTTCGAGATCTTCACCGCGCTCAGCACGGGGGCCAGGATCGACGTCGTCCGCGACGTCCTGGTCGTGGGAGAGCGAGGCGGCTGGACAGGCGATGTCATACACACCGTCCCCTCCATGTTCGCCGAAGTCCTCGACCAGGTCTCCCACGCCGTCAAAGCGCGCACGGTGATCTGCGCAGGCGAGCAGCTTCCAGTCGACCTCGTCCGCCGGGTCCGCGCGGAACTCCCCGACGCCAAACTGATCAACGCGTACGGACAGACCGAAAGCTTCTATGCCACCACCCACACCCTGACCCAGCAGCCCGCCGGGACCGCCGGCGTCCCGATCGGAAGGCCCCTGGGGAATATGCGCACCTACGTGCTGGGTCCCGGCCTCCTTCCGGTTCCCCGCGGCGTCACGGGCGAGCTGTATGTGGGGGGCTCCGTGGCACGCGGCTATTACGCCAGGCAGGGGCTGACCGCCGAGCGCTTCGTGGCGGACCCGCTGGGCGCGCCCGGCGAGCGGATGTACCGTACCGGCGACCTGGCACGCTGGAACAGCGACGGTGTGCTGGAGCACCTGGGGCGTACGGACAGCCAGCTGAAGATCCGTGGCATGCGTGTCGAGCTCGGAGAAATCGAGGCAGTCCTGGCCGCCCACCCGGACATCGCGCAGGTCGCCGTCGCCGTGCGGCCGGGCGGTCGCCAGGGCCACAGCCGCGTCGTGGCCTACCTCGTCCCCGAGGCCGATCCAGCGGCTTGTCACGACGCGGACGCGCTGGGGGCGCGGGTCCTGCGACGCTACGTGGCCGACCGTCTGCCGGCCCACATGATTCCGGCGGCGTTCGTGGTCCTGGAGCGCCTTCCGCTCACCCCCAATGGCAAGCTGAACCGCTCCGACCTTCCCGAAATCGGACAAACCGCGGTGAAGCCCCGACTGCCCGAGACCGCGCTGGAAGGCGACTTGGCATTGTTGTTCGCAGAAACGCTGCATCGCGCCCCAATAGGCATGGACGACGACTTCTTCGACCTCGGGGGAGACTCACTCCTCGCCGTGGGTCTGCTAAAGCGCATTCAGCAGACGCAGGGCGTCGGGCCCACGATGCACGATTTTTTTGCAGCCCCTTCGGTTGCCGGTATCGCCGACCGCCTGACGTATCGTCGGCACACGGACTGAGCACACCCGCCGAATCCGCAGGTAGACAGGGCGCGCGTGGCCGTGTCCGGTTGCCAGGACACGACCCCTGGGGTGCACACAGCCGGATTCCAGCTCCTGACGGGCTGCACGCTATTGCCAAGAACTCGGGCGCCTTGTTTTCTGGTGTTCGACCGGGCGCATGCCCGGCCAATGCTGAATCCAAATGCACCGGTAATTCGGTGCACGGCGGGATCCCAGAGAATCTGCAGGCGCCGATAACCTTCGGCGAAACGCCGAATCGGAAGTCTCTTTCGTTGCGGGGCATGGTCGCCGCCCACGAGGCTCCGTCCCCTACACGAGCCGGGAGTGCAGCGTGAGTACACCGTCCATCCAAGGAGCCGTACATGAGGCCGTACGGCGTGCGAGAGCTGCACAGGCTCTCGCCGGCGCATGGTCGCAGGATCACGTCGACGACGTGGTGGCAGCTGTCGCCTGGCGCTGCTACCGCGAGGACAACGCACGTCGCCTCGCCACTCTTTCCCACACCGAAACCGGCCTGGGAGACCCGGAACACCTCTACGAACTCCAGCGCAAACGTGTCATTGGGCAGCTCTTCGAACTCCACGGCCAAACGACGGTCGGGACGGTCGAGAACCACCCCGAACTGAGCCTGCGCAAGATAGCCAAGCCGGTGGGCGTCATAGCCGCGGCCAGCCCTGCGACCGCGCCGAGCGCCGGCATCGTGTGCAATACGCTGCCCATGCTGAAGACACGTAACGCAGTCGTCTTCACGCCCAATCCCCGGGCGCGCACCACGGCGATGGAGACCATCGACGTCATCCGCGAAGCGCTCGCGGACATCGGCGCTCCGGCCGACCTCGTCCAGTGCCTCCAGATAAGCGGCCGTGAGGCCGCCGAGGCGCTGATGGCCGCAGCAGACCTCGTGGTCGCCGTGGGCGGACCGGGCACGGTGCGACGCGCCTACGCCAGCGGAACACCCGCAGTGGGAGCCGGCGTCGGAAACTCCACCGTCATCGTCGACGAGACGTGCGACATCACATCAGCTGCCGCCACCATCCTGACCGGAGCCAGCTACAACAACGGCACTTCGTGCTCCTCGGAGAGCAACGTCCTCGTGCACAGCTCGGTCTCCAGCGAGTTCCGTGCCGAACTGACACGCTCTCACGCACATGTATGCACCAGGGACGAGACCGAGCGAGTGCGGAAAGCTCTGTGGCCCGACGGGCGAACCCTCGACCGTGACCTGATCGGCAAGCCGGCCGGGGCGATCGCCCTGGCCGCGGGAATTATCCTCACCGAGCCAACCATGATCACCACTATCGTCCTGGACGGGGACGGCGAAGCAGCCGGCAGCCCCGCTCTCGGCGAGAAGCTGTCTCCCGTACTTACCCTGCTGACCTATGACCACTTCGACGATGCGGTAGAACGCGTCCACCACATCCTGGAAGACTGCGGACGCGGACACAGCGCAGGCATCCACTCCCGCAGTCCGGAACGCCAGAACCTGCTCGCGCACCGGATCCCCGCCTGCCGCATAGTCGTCAACCAGTCCACCATGACCAACAGCGGCAGCTTCACCAGCGGAGTACCTTTCACCGCCACGCTCTCCAGCGGAACCTGGGGCGGAACCAGCGTGTCGGGAAACGTCACCTGGCGCTCCTACGTGAACCTGACGACCGTCACCGGCCCCATCGCCGAACGCCACCCGGATGAAAAGGCCCTTTTCGGGCGACACGCGGCCGCCGCAGCCTCAGGTTCCGACACCGCCCGGGTCCAGTCGCGACGTCTCGAGAACGTCCTGTAAGCCGCACCCGCACAACCGGATCCCGACGCCAACGACACCCGAGATCCGTCCGGTCCTTCGACCGAAACCACAGAGAGCCCCGTCCACGGGCCCGAACAACCGCCTATCTGAGTCTTGTAGTGCTGGGGGAGTGCCGAGCTATGTCTGCCCGCAATCGAGTTTCACTGACCGCTCCACAGCACGGACTCTGGCTCCTGCACCAACTCGACCCGGCCAACCCGGTCCTGACGGTCGGCGAAGTGCTGGAAATCCGCGGCACGGTCGACCCCGCCCTGTATGGCGCGGCCATGCGTCAGGTCATCGACGAGGCAGAGACACTCCGCATCCGCATCGCGGTCGACGACGACGAGGTCTTCCAGTACATCCTCGACGCCGACTCCGTCCCCATCGGGATCGTCGACCTGAGCGACGAACCGGACCCGCAGAAGGCCGCCGAACAGCACCTCACCGCTGCATTCACCACAGCCATCGACCCCACCAGCGAACCCCTTTTCACGCCAGAACTGCTGAAACTGGCGGACAACCACTACCTCTCCAGCCACCGCTTTCACCACCTGGCCATCGACGGATGGAGCATGGGACTGACGGCACGCAGGCTCGCAGAGATCTACACCCGGCTCCACGCCGGCGAAGCCCCCGGTGCCAGTCCCTTCGCCCCTCTCAGCGTGCTGCTGCAGGAACACGTCGCCTACCGTGCTTCCGACACGTATGCCGACGACGCCGGCTTCTGGCGCGGCTACCTCACAGACGTTCCCGAAGCAGCCCGCCTCACTACCGGCGTACCCCACCTGCCCCACCGGCTGCTACGCCGCTCCGTCGAACTCGCCCCCGCTGTTTCCACCCGTCTGCGGGCACTCGCCGAGCACACCGGCGTACGAGGATCCACGCTCGCCATCGCTGCGACAGCCGCCTATCTCCACCGCATGACCGGCGCACAGGAGCTCGTGCTCGGTCTCCCCGTCGCCGCGCGTACCGCGGACGCCCGCCGAGTGCCCGGCGTCGCTTCCAACGTCGTCCCCCTGCGCATCACGATCGCCCCGAACGCAACACTGGAAGGGTTCCTTCGACATGTCGCGGAGGAAACCAGCCATGTGCTGCGCCATCAGATGTACCGCTATGAAGATCTCAGCCGCGACCTCAACCTGGTAGGCAACCGGCAGCAGCTCGAAGGCCCGGTCGTCAACGTCATGAACTTCGACTACGACCTCCGCTTCGGCACCGCCCCGGCCAGCGGCACCTACCACGGCATAGGACCGACCCAGGACCTCGCCTTCCAGTTCCTCGACCGAGCCGACAGCGACGGCTGGCAGATCGAACTCAAGGCGAACCAGAACCTCTACACCATTGAGGAACTCGATGCGCACAATGCCCGCCTGGTTGCCTACCTCACGGCTCTGGCCGAAGCGGACGCCCGCGCTCCCCTCGGTGACCTGGACATCCTGCTGCCTGCGGAACGCGAAGCACTCCAGGACTGGAACACCACAGCGGCGCCACAACCTGCGGGCACCCTGCCTGAACTATTCGCAGCACAGGCACGCCGCACGCCGCACACGCCCGCCCTTGACAGCGGCGATGCGCATCTCACCTACAGCGAATTGGACCTGCGCTCCAACCAGCTGGCCCATCACCTTCTGGCTCTGGGGATCGGAGCCGAAGACTTCGTGGCGCTCTACCTTCCACGCTCGGCCGACATGGTGGTCGCCCTTCTCGCAGTCCTGAAGGCCGGAGCCGCCTACATCCCCGTCGACCCCGCCTACCCGGCCAGCCGCATCGCCTACATGCTGGCCGACGCGCGTCCCCGCCTTACCCTCACCACCCAGTCGGCGGCAAGTTCCCTTCCGGACACCGGAGTTCCAGCGGTCGTTCTCGACGGCCCCGGAGCACTGAGTGCACTCAGTGCCGAGCCGGACACCATGCCGGATGCCGCCGCAGCCATCCTCGGCAGCAGCCCCGCACTGGTCATCTACACCTCCGGCTCCACGGGCGCGCCCAAGGGCGTCATCGAGACGCATGCCGGAATGGGCAACCGCTTCACATGGTTCCACTCCCGGTTTCCCTGGCAGCCCGGCAATACCGTCTGCGCAAAGACCTCCCTCAGCTTCCTCGACGGAACAAGCGAGATCCTCGAACCGCTCCTGCACGGCGGCCGGGTCATCGTCGCCGACCACGAACAGGCTCGCAGTGCCCCTGAACTCGCCAGGCTGATGGAGGAATTCGACGTCCGGCGGATGACCATGGTCCCCAGCCTCCTCGCGGAGATGCTCGAGAGCGACCTTCTCGGACCCGCGGCGGGCCACGCCACCTGGATCACCAGTGGGGAGGCTCTGCCTCCAGCCGTCGCAGCCCGCTTCCACTCCGTACTTCCGCAGGCCCGTCTCCTCAACTTCTACGGATCGTCCGAGGCGAGTGCGGACAGTGTGTGGGCGGAGATTGTTCCGCAGGATGTGCCGGCGGGTGCGTTGCCGATCGGTCGTCCGATTGCGAATACGCAGGTGCATGTGCTGGACGGGGCGCTGCGGCAGGTTCCGCCGGGCGCCGTGGGAGAGCTCTACGTCGCCGGCGCAGGTCTGGCGCGCGGCTACCTCGGCCGCCCATCGCTGACGGCTGAGCGTTTCGTGGCGAGTCCGTTCGGTGTGGGTGAGCGCCTTTACCGCACGGGGGATCTCGCGCGGTGGGGTGCGGACGGGAGACTGTCCTATGCGGGCCGGGCGGACGACCAGGTCAAGGTCCGCGGCTTCCGCATCGAGCTCGGTGAAGTCCAGGCCGCGCTGGCCGCCCATCCCGCCGCAGTTCAGGCCGTGGTCGTCGCTCGGGCCGACGACCACGGTGAGAAGCGACTCGTCGGCTACGTGGTGGCGGACACGGGCGCGACACCGGACACCACCGAACTCCGCAGTTTTGTGGCTGGGCGGTTGCCGGAGTACATGGTGCCGGCTGCGGTGGTGGTGCTGGATGGGCTGCCGTTGAATGCGAACGGGAAGCTGGATCGTGGTGCGTTGCCGGCGCCGGTGTTTGTGGGTGGGGTGTATCGGGCGCCGCGGTCGGTGCGTGAGGAGGTGTTGTGCGGTCTGTTCGCGGGTTTGCTGGGTTGTGAGGTGGTGGGTGTGGATGACTCCTTCTTTGATCTGGGGGGTCATTCGCTGTTGGCGACGCGTTTGGTTTCGCGTATTCGTCGGGTTCTGGGTGTGGAGTTGTCGGTGCGGTCG
Organism: Streptomyces sp. NBC_00859; assembly: GCF_045161865.1. Taxonomy (NCBI): domain Bacteria; kingdom Bacillati; phylum Actinomycetota; class Actinomycetes; order Kitasatosporales; family Streptomycetaceae; genus Streptomyces; species Streptomyces sp. NBC_00859. Next base: position 7,831,321 of record NZ_CP108826.1, read on the forward strand.
GTGTTTGATGCGCCGACGGTGGCTGAGCTTGTGCGGTGTCTTGATGGTGAGGGGGTTGTTCGTCCTGCGTTGACGGTGATGGAGCGTTCTGGCCCTGTTCCGTTGGCGCATGCGCAGCAGCGGTTGTGGTTCCTGGATCAGTTCGAGGGTTCGAGTGCGGCGTACAACATGCCGGTTGCGGTGCGTCTGTCGGGTGTGCTGGATGTGGTGGCGTTGCGTGGGGCGCTGGCTGATGTGGTGGGCCGGCATGAGACGTTGCGTTCGGTGATTGAGGTCGTTGATGGTGAGCCCCTTCAGCGGGTGCTGGCGGGGGCGGCTGCCGAGCTGACCGTTGAGGCCGTCACCCCCGACGAACTCGCGACCTCGCTGACGGCCGCAGCCTCTCACCCCTTCGACCTCGCCGGGGAGATGCCGCTCCGGGCCACGCTCTTCAGCCTCCCCTCGAACACCGGCGAATACGTCCTGCTCCTGGTTCTGCATCATATTGCGGCGGATGGCTGGTCGATGGCGCCGTTGTTGCGGGATCTGTCGGTGGCGTACGGGGCGCGGTGTGGTGGTGGTGTGCCGGGTTGGGATGCGTTGCCGGTGCAGTATGCGGATTATGCGGTGTGGCAGCGGCGGGTGCTGGGTTCGGAGGGGGATCCGGAGAGTCTGGTCTCGCGGCAGTTGGCGTACTGGCGTGAGGTGCTGGAGGGGTCTCCGGCGGAGATCGCGCTGCCCTTCGACCGGGTGCGGCCTGCGGTGGCTTCGCGGCGGGGTGGCAGTGTGCCGTTCGTTGTGGATCGGGAGTTGTACGGGATGGTGTTGGGCCTTGCGCGGGAGCGTGGGGTGTCGCTGTTCATGGTGTTGCATGCGGTGCTGCTGGTGGTGCTGTCGCGGGTGGGTGCGGGTGAGGATCTGCCGGTGGGTGCGGCGGTGGCCGGGCGTTCCGATGAGAGTCTGGATGATCTGGTCGGGTTCTTCGTGAACACGGTGGTGCTGCGTACGGATGTGTCGGGTGATCCGTCGTTCGTGGAGCTGCTGGACCGGGTACGTGAGGTGCACCTGGGTGCCCACGCGCACGTGGATGTTCCCTTCGACCGTCTGGTCGACGTCCTGGGAGTGGAACGGTCGGCTGCCAGCCAGGCGCTGTTCCAGGTGATGCTGGTGCTGCAGAACAATGCGCACGGCCGCCTCGAACTCCCCAACCTCACCGCCACTCCCCAGCGGGTGACGACAGGACAGACGAAGTTCGACTTCACCCTCCATCTCACCGAAACACCCGAAACAGAGAGCCCGCTCGTCGGAGCCTTCGAATATTCGGCCGACCTCTTCGACCAAGACACGGTACAGAAGCTCCAGCAGCGCTTTCTCCGCATACTCAGCGAAGCAGCCCACGCGCCGCACACCACACTCGCCCAGCTGGATGCTCTCCTGCCCGGCGAACGCGACAAGCTTGCGGGTTGGCATGGGCGTTCGGTGGATGTTGTTGGCCCTGGTTCGATTTCTGGGTTGTTTGCGGAGCAGGTGGTTCGTGCTTCTGACGCGTTGGCGGTGGAGTTCGGGGATGTGTGTTTGACGTATGCGGAGTTGGATGCGCGGGCGAATCAGGTTGCTCATTTCTTGCTCGGTCAGGGGGTGGGTGCTGAGTCGCTGGTCGCGGTGTGGATGGAGCGGTCGGTTGAGCTGATCGTGGCGGAACTCGGTATCGCGAAGGCGGGGGCGGCGTATGTGCCGTTGTTCCCGGACTGGTCGCGGGAGTATCGGGAGCGGGTGTGTGGGGTTGCGGGTGTGTCGGTGGTTCTGACGGCTGAGGATGTCGCGGCCACTGTGGGGGGTCCGGTGTCGGATCCGGGCGTGCGAGTGCACCCGGATCAGTTGGCGTATGTGATGTTTACGTCGGGGTCGTCGGGTGTGCCGAAGGGTGTGGGGGTTCGGCAGCGGGATGTGGTGGCGTTGGCGGGGGATGGTGCGTTTGCGGGTGGGGCGCATGGGCGGGTGTTGGTGCATTCGCCGCATTCGTTTGATGCGTCGACGTATGAGGTGTGGGTGCCGTTGTTGAGTGGTGGTCAGGTGGTGGTGGCTCCTGCGGGGCGGGTGGATGCTGGGGAGCTGGCGTCGTTGATTGTGTCGAGTGGGGTTACGGGGTTGTGGTTGACGGCTGGGTTGTTCTCGGTGATGGCTGAGGAGTTCCCGGGGTGTTTTGGTTCGGTGGTGCAGGTGTGGGCTGGTGGTGATGTGGTGCCGGCGGCGGCGGTGCGTCGGGTGCAGTCGGTGTGTCCTGGGTTGGTGGTGGTTAATGGGTATGGGCCGACGGAGGCGACGACGTTTGTTGCGTGTCATCGGATGGATGTGTTGGGTGGGGGTGTTTCGGATGTTCCGGTGGGGCGGCCGTTGGATGGGGTGCGGGCGTTTGTGTTGGATGGGGGGTTGCGTTTGGTGCCGCCGGGTACGGTTGGTGAGTTGTATGTAGCGGGTGCTGGTGTGGCTCGGGGGTATGTGGGTCGGTCGGGGTTGACTGCGTCGCGGTTTGTGGCTGATCCGTTCGGTGGTGGTGGGCGGTTGTATCGCACGGGGGATCTGGTGCGGTGGAATGCTGGGGGTGAGCTTGTTTATGTAGGTCGGGCGGATGATCAGGTCAAGGTCCGGGGCTTCCGCATCGAACTCGGCGAGATCGAGGGTGCCCTTGAGGCGCATCCGCAGATCGACCGGGCAGTCGTGGTGGCCCGCCGGTTGCCGGCGGCGGGCAAGCAGCTCGTCGGCTACGCGGTTCCAGCCGCTGCGGACACAGCCCCTACCGGACAGGCCCTGCGCGAATTCGTGGCTGAGCGGTTGCCGGAGTACATGATCCCCGCGGCGGTCGTGGTCCTGGATGCTTTCCCCCTGACCGTTAACGGCAAAATCGACCGCAAGGTCCTCCCGGAGCCTGTGTTTGCTGCGCGGGATGGGGGGCGTGCTCCGCGTGGTGCGGTTGAGGAGGCGATCTGCCGGGTCTTCGCTGGTGTTCTGGGTCTTGAGTCGGTGGGTGTGGATGAGTCGTTCTTCGATCTGGGTGGGGATTCGATCGTTGCGATTCAGTTGGTGGCGCGGGCGCGTGCTGCTGGTGTGGTGTTTTCGGCGCGGGATGTGTTCCGGTGGCGGACGGTTGAGGCGCTGGCTGCTGTGGCGGGGACGGTCGAGTCGCGTGCTGTGGAGGTCGAGGCTGCGGGTGAGGCGGTCGGTGATGTTCCCGCGACGCCGGTGATGGCGTTGTTCGGTGCGCGGGGTGGCGCTCTGGACGGTTTTTTCCAGTCGATGGGTGTGCCGGTTCCGGTGGGTGCGGGGCTGGGGCATGTTGTGGATGCGGTGCGGGCGGTCGTGGATCGGCATGATGTGTTGCGGATGCGGGCGGAGCTGTCGGATGGGGGGCAGTGGAGTCTGTCGGTGCCGGCGGTTGGCGAGGTGCGTGCGGAGAGCCTTGTGCGTCGAGTGGATGCGTCCGGCCTTACCGGAGAAGAGATGTCCCGGGTGGTGACGTCGGAGCGTCGTGGTGCGCAGGGTCGGTTGTGTCCTGCGGGTGGTGTGATGGTGCAGGGGGTGTGGTTCGACCGGGGTCCTGGTGTTGAGGGTGTGCTGCTTCTTGTGGTGCATCACTTGGTGGTGGATGGGGTGTCGTGGCGGATTCTGGTGCCGGATGTGCGTGTGGCGCTGGAGTCGTTGGTGGCGGGTCGTGTGCCGGAGTTGGGTGGGGTGGCGACGTCGTTCCGTCGGTGGGCGCGTTTGCTGGTTGGTGAGTCGCGTGAGCGTGTGGGTGAGCTTGGTTTCTGGCGTGGTGTGTGTGGGGTGGTTGATCCGCTGTTGGGGTCGCGGCGGTTGGATGCGGTGTGTGATGTGGCTTCGTCGGCGGGTCAGTTGGAGGTGCGGTTGCCGGTTGGGGTGTCGCGTCGTCTTCTGGGTGTGGTGCCGGGGGCGTTTCACGGTGAGATCAATGATGTGTTGTTGGCGGGTTTGGCTCGGGCGGTGCGTGGTTGGCGTGGTGATGGTTGCGGTTCGGTGGTGGTGGATGTTGAGGGTCATGGGCGGGAGGAGTTCGCGGGTGTTGATCTGACGCGGACGGTGGGTTGGTTCACGTCGGTGTATCCGGTGTGTCTGGTGCCGGGGGAGGGGGATGTTGTTGCTTCGGTGAAGCGGGTGAAGGAGCAGTTGCGTCGGGTTCCTGACAAGGGTGTCGGGTTCGGTTTGTTGCGTTATCTGAATCCGGAGACCGCGGGTGAGCTTGCGGGTGCGGGGCCGCAGATCGGCTTCAACTACCTCGGACGGTTCCAGCGCGATGGTGAGGTTCCGGGACTGGGGCTTGCCAGCGGTCGCGATGCCGACATGCCGTTGGCGCATGTGGTCGAGGTGAATTCTCTGGTGGAGGATGCTGGGGATGGTCCGGTGTTGCGGGCGGTGTGGTCGTGGGCCGGTGGGGTGTTGGAGCAGGAGCGGGTGGCGCGGCTTGCTCAGGCGTGGTTCGCGGAGCTGACGGCGATCGCGGATGCGGTGAGTGAGGGTCGTGCGGGTGGTCACACGCCTTCCGACTTCCCTTTGGTGGCTCTTACCCAGTATGACGTCGACACTCTGGAGAGCGAGCTCGAGGTCGAGGGTGCTGTTCTCGATGACGTTCTTCCGCTGTCCCCGCTGCAGCAAGGCCTTGCCTTCCATGCCGGATACGACGAGCAGGGCACTGATGTCTACACGGCGCAGTTCGTACTGGAGCTGACTGGTGTGCTGGACGCGGGCCGGCTCCGGGAGGCGACGCAGGGGCTTCTGGACCGACACGTCAATCTCCGGTCCCGGTTCCGCCAGACACCTGAAGGCCAGTGGGTTCAGGTGGTGCCCGGACGGGTGGAGACGCCGTTTCGTGTTCTGGACGTCTCAGCGTCCTCTTTGCCTGAGGATGATGTTCAGGCGTTGGTGGATGCTGAGCGGGGTCGGTCTTTTGATCTGGCGGGTTCGCCGTTGTTGCGGTGGGTGTTGGTGCGGTTGGGGGCTGAGCGGCATCGTCTGGTTTTGACGAATCATCATATTCTGCTTGATGGGTGGTCGATGCCTGTCCTGTTCGGTGAGCTGTTCCAGCTTTACCGGCGGGGGGCTGGTGTGCTTCCTGTGGTGCGTCCGTTCGGTGATTATCTGGCGTGGTTGGCGGGTGCTGACCGGGGTGCGGCGGAGTTGGCGTGGCGTGAGGTGTTGGCGGGTGTGGAGTCGGCGACGCTGGTGGCGCCGGGGTTCGGTCAGGGGCGTACGGAGGTTCCGGAGCGGTTGCGGGCGGAGCTGGGTGCGGGGCTGGTGGGGGAGCTGTCGGGTCTTGCCCGTTCGTGGGGTGTGACGGTGAATACGCTGGTGCAGGTGATGTGGGGTGTTCTGGTCGGTGGGTTGACCGGGCGTGAGGATGTGGTGTTCGGCTCGGTGGTCTCGGGGCGTCCGGCGGAGTTGCCGGGTGTGGAGAGCATGGTGGGGTTGTTCATCAATACGCTCCCGGTGAGGGTCCGGCTGGATGCGGCGGAGACGATCGCTGCGTTGATGGAGCGGGTTCAGCAGGAGCAGGCGGGGCTGCTGGCCCATCATCATCTGGGCCTGACCGAGATCCAGCAGCTCGCGGGCGCGGGGCAGCTCTTCGACACTCTGACCGTCTACGAGAACTACCCCCGGCTGGCCGCCAAGGTATCCGGGGCCGAAGCCGCCACCGACGTTCACGTGGCAGTGGTCTCCGGCCTGGACGCCACTCACTATCCGCTCGCACTCGCGGTCATGCCGGGCGGTGAGGGGATGCGGCTGCGGCTGGACTACCAGCCGGCCGCGTTCACCACCGAGCAGGCACAGCAGATCCTGGACCGCTACCAGCATCTCCTGCACACCCTGGCCACCACCCCCGACCAGACCCTCGCCCAGCTGGACACCCTCCTGCCCGGCGAACGCGACACCCTCAACGACTGGAACAGCACCGCCACAGAAATACCCACCACCACACTCCCCGAACTGTTCGCGGCGCAGGTCGTCCGTTCCCCTGACGCCTGGGCGGTCGTATGCGGCGAGACGCGCCTGACGTACGAAGAACTGGACGCACAGGCCAACCGGCTCGCCCGTCACCTGATCGCCCATGGCGTCGGTCCCGAGCGATATGCCGCGCTGTACCTCCCGCGATCGGTGGACATGGTCGTCGCACTGCTGGCCGTATCCAAAGCCGGCGGCGCATACGTCGGGCTCGACCCCGCCTACCCTTCGGAGCGCGGTGCCTTCATGCTCGCCGACTCCCGGCCCGTGCTCATCCTCACCTCGGGTGAGGTGGCCAAAACGCTGCCCGATACTTCCGTTCCGACGATCGTCCTGGACGAACACGACACGAAGTGCAGGATTGCCGCACAGTCCCCCCATCGGATCAGTGACGAAGAACGAACCGCAGAGCTGACCCCAGCCCGTCCCGCCTACGTCTTCTACACCTCGGGATCAACAGGCCTGCCCAAGGGCGTCGTCGGCACCCATGTCGGCATGGTGAACCGGCTCAAGGCCGCCCACACTCAGTTTCCCTGGAAGCACGGGGAAGTGGGATGCGCCAAGGCGTCCATGGCATTCGGTGAATCGACGAGTGAGATCCTCGGCCCGCTGCTGCACGGTGCCACCGTCGTCGTCGCCGACCAGGAGCAGATGCGCACCGCGCACGACCTCGCTGCCTTGATCGAACGGCACGGAATCACCAGGATCACGCTTGTTCCCAGTTTGCTCAGCACCCTGCTCGAAGAGGACCTGCTCGGCACGACGGCCGGGCGGGCGCTCTGGACGAGTAGTGGCGAGGCATTGTCGCCTTCGACAGCCAGACGATTCCTGAATACCTTCCCTGACGCCCGTCTCCTCAACTCCTATGGGTTCTCCGAGGCGAGTGCGGACAGTGTGTGGGCGGAGATTGTTCCGCAGGATGTGCCGGCGGGTGCGTTGCCGATCGGTCGTCCGATCGCGAATACGCAGGTGCATGTGCTGGACGGGGCGCTGCGGCAGGTTCCGCCGGGCGCCGTGGGAGAGCTCTACGTCGCCGGCACAGGACTGGCGCGCGGCTACGTGAACCGCTCCGCACTGACGGCTGAGCGTTTCGTGGCGAGTCCGTTCGGTGTGGGTGAGCGCCTGTACCGCACGGGGGATCTCGCGCGGTGGGGTGCGGACGGGAGACTGTCCTATGCGGGCCGGGCAGACGACCAGGTCAAGGTCCGCGGCATCCGCATCGAGCTCGGTGAAGTCCAGGCCGCACTGGTCGCCCACCCCGCCATTGTCGAAGCAGTCGTCATCGCCCGCGAGGCGGATGGATCCGGGCATGGCACCCAGCTGGTGGGATACGTCGTGCCCGCTGACTCCAACGTCTCCGAACCCGTCCTCGACGGTGCATCCCTCCGCAGTTTTGTGGCTGGGCGGTTGCCGGAGTACATGGTGCCGGCTGCGGTGGTGGTGCTGGATGGGCTGCCGTTGAATGCGAACGGGAAGCTGGATCGTGGTGCGTTGCCGGCGCCGGTGTTTGTGGGTGGGGTGTATCGGGCGCCGCGGTCGGTGCGTGAGGAGGTGTTGTGCGGTCTGTTCGCGGGTTTGCTGGGTTGTGAGGTGGTGGGTGTGGATGACTCCTTCTTTGATCTGGGGGGTCATTCGCTGTTGGCGACGCGTTTGGTTTCGCGTATTCGTCGGGTTCTGGGTGCGGAGTTGTCGGTGCGGTCGGTGTTTGATGCGCCGACGGTGGCTGAGCTTGTGCGGTGTCTTGATGGTGAGGGGGTTGTTCGTCCTGCGTTGACGGTGGTGGAGCGTTCTGGTCCTGTTCCGTTGGCGCATGCGCAGCAGCGGTTGTGGTTCCTGGATCAGTTCGAGGGTTCGAGTGCGGCGTACAACATGCCGGTTGCGGTGCGTCTGTCGGGTGTGCTGGATGTGGTGGCGTTGCGTGGGGCGCTGGCTGATGTGGTGGGTCGGCATGAGACGTTGCGTTCGGTGATTGAGGTCGTTGATGGTGAGCCCCTTCAGCGGGTGCTGGTGGGGGCGGTGGCCGGGCTGAGGGTGGAGGTGGTGTCGCGGGAGGGTCTTGCCGGGGCGTTGGCGTCGGTTGCGGGGGAGCCGTTCGATCTGGCGGTTGAAGCTCCTTTGCGGGCGCGGTTGTTCGAGTTGGGGCCGCACGAGTGGGTTCTGGTGCTTGTCGCGCATCATATTGCGGCGGATGGCTGGTCGATGGCGCCGTTGTTGCGGGATCTGTCGGTGGCGTACGGGGCGCGGTGTGGTGGTGGTGTGCCGGGTTGGGATGCGTTGCCGGTGCAGTATGCGGATTATGCGGTGTGGCAGCGGCGGGTGCTGGGTTCGGAGGGGGATCCGGAGAGTCTGGTCTCGCGGCAGTTGGCGTACTGGCGTGAGGTGCTGGAGGGGTCGCCAGCGGAGATCGCGCTGCCCTTCGACCGGGTGCGGCCTGCGGTGGCTTCGCGGCGGGGTGGCAGTGTGCCGTTCGTTGTGGATCGGGAGTTGTACGGGATGGTGTTGGGCCTTGCGCGGGAGCGTGGGGTGTCGCTGTTCATGGTGTTGCATGCGGTGCTGCTGGTGGTGCTGTCGCGGGTGGGTGCGGGTGAGGATCTGCCGGTGGGTGCGGCGGTGGCCGGGCGTTCCGATGAGAGTCTGGATGATCTGGTCGGGTTCTTCGTGAACACGGTGATGCTGCGTACGGATGTGTCGGGTGATCCGTCGTTCGTGGAGCTGCTGGACCGGGTACGTGAGGTGCACCTGGGTGCCCACGCGCACGCGGATGTTCCCTTCGACCGTCTGGTCGACGTCCTGGGAGTGGAACGGTCGGCTGCCAGCCAGGCGCTGTTCCAGGTGATGCTGGTGCTGCAGAACAATGCGCACGGCCGCCTCGAACTCCCCAACCTCACCGCCACTCCCCAGCATGTCGAACCCGACGCAGCGAAATTCGACCTGACCATCCACTTCGCCGAGGAGACCCAAGGACACAACGACTCCGGCGACCAGCGAGGCGGACTCGACGGCGGCATCGTCTACGCCACGGACCTCTTCGACGAAGAGACCGTCCGCGGCCTCGCAGCACGCTTCGACAAGGTCCTTCGAGAGACCGTCGAAGACCCAGACGTCAGGATCAACTCTCTGCACATGCTGCTTCCGGGCGAGAGGGAAACCCTTCAGCGATGGGAACAGACAGCGCCGGGCGTCGGCCCTGGTTCGATTTCTGGGTTGTTTGCGGAGCAGGTGGTTCGTGCTCCTGACGCGTTGGCGGTGGAGTTCGGGGATGTGTGTTTGACGTATGCGGAGTTGGATGCGCGGGCGAATCAGGTTGCTCACTTCCTGCTCGGTCAGGGGGTGGGTGCTGAGTCGCTGGTCGCGGTGTGGATGGAGCGGTCGATCGAGCTGATCGTGGCGGAACTCGGTATCGCGAAGGCGGGGGCGGCGTATGTGCCGTTGTTCCCGGACTGGTCGCGGGAGTATCGGGAGCGGGTGTGTGGGGTTGCGGGTGTGTCGGTGGTTCTGACGGCTGAGGATGTCGCGGCCACTGTGGCGGGTCCGGTGTCGGATCCGGGTGTGCGAGTGCACCCGGATCAGTTGGCGTATGTGATGTTTACGTCGGGGTCGTCGGGTGTGCCGAAGGGTGTGGGGGTTCGGCAGCGGGATGTGGTGGCGTTGGTGGGGGATGGTGCGTTTGCGGGTGGGGCGCATGGGCGGGTGTTGGTGCATTCGCCGCATTCGTTTGATGCGTCGACGTATGAGGTGTGGGTGCCGTTGTTGAGTGGTGGTCAGGTGGTGGTGGCTCCTGCGGGGCGGGTGGATGCTGGGGAGCTGGCGTCGTTGATTGTGTCGAGTGGGGTTACGGGGTTGTGGTTGACGGCTGGGTTGTTCTCGGTGATGGCTGAGGAGTTCCCGGGGTGTTTTGGTTCGGTGGTGCAGGTGTGGGCTGGTGGTGATGTGGTGCCGGCGGCGGCGGTGCGTCGGGTGCAGTCGGTGTGTCCTGGGTTGGTGGTGGTTAATGGGTATGGGCCGACGGAGGCGACGACGTTTGTTGCGTGTCATCGGATGGATGTGTTGGGTGGGGGTGTTTCGGATGTTCCGGTGGGGCGGCCGTTGGATGGGGTGCGGGCGTTTGTGTTGGATGGGGGGTTGCGTTTGGTGCCGCCGGGTACGGTTGGTGAGTTGTATGTAGCGGGTGCTGGTGTGGCTCGGGGGTATGTGGGTCGGTCGGGGTTGACTGCGTCGCGGTTTGTGGCTGATCCGTTCGGTGGTGGTGGGCGGTTGTATCGCACGGGGGATCTGGTGCGGTGGAATGCTGGGGGTGAGCTTGTTTATGTAGGTCGGGCGGATGATCAGGTCAAGGTCCGGGGCTTCCGCATCGAACTCGGCGAAATTGAAACGGCGCTCACCACCCACCCCGATGTCGCCCAGAGCGTGGTGACCTCATGGCAGGCCGCCGGCAGAAAGCAATTGGTGGCATACATCGTTCCCACCAACTCCGGAGCTTCCCCCGATTCCGCAGTTCTGAGGGAGTTCGTGGCTGAGCGGTTGCCGGAGTACATGATCCCCGCGGCGGTCGTGGTCCTGGATGCTTTCCCCCTGACCGTTAACGGCAAAATCGACCGCAAGGTCCTCCCGGAGCCTGTGTTTGCTGCGCGGGATGGGGGGCGTGCTCCGCGTGGTGCGGTTGAGGAGGCGATCTGCCGGGTCTTCGCTGGTGTTCTGGGTCTTGAGTCGGTGGGTGTGGATGAGTCGTTCTTCGATCTGGGTGGGGATTCGATCGTTGCGATTCAGTTGGTGGCGCGGGCGCGTGCTGCTGGTGTGGTGTTTTCGGCGCGGGATGTGTTCCGGTGGCGGACGGTTGAGGCGCTGGCTGCTGTGGCGGGGACGGTCGAGTCGCGTGCTGTGGAGGTCGAGGCTGCGGGTGAGGCGGTCGGTGATGTTCCCGCGACGCCGGTGATGGCGTTGTTCGGTGCGCGGGGCGGTGCTCTGGACGGTTTCTTCCAGTCGATGGGTGTGCCGGTTCCGGTGGGTGCGGGGCTGGGGCATGTTGTGGATGCGGTGCGGGCGGTCGTGGATCGGCATGATGTGCTGCGGATGCGGGCGGAGCTGTCGGATGGGGGGCAGTGGAGTCTGTCGGTGCCGGCGGTGGGTGGGGTGCCGGGTGATCTGGTGTGTCGGGTTGATGTGCGTGGTCTGTCGGATGGGGCGTTGCGGGATGTGGTGACGTCGGAGCGTCGTGGTGCGCAGGGTCGGTTGTGTCCTGCGGGTGGTGTGATGGTGCAGGGGGTGTGGTTCGACCGGGGTCCTGGTGTTGAGGGTGTGCTGCTTCTTGTGGTGCATCACTTGGTGGTGGATGGGGTGTCGTGGCGGATTCTGGTGCCGGATGTGCGTGTGGCGCTGGAGTCGTTGGTGGCGGGTCGTGTGCCGGAGTTGGGTGGGGTGGCGACGTCGTTCCGTCGGTGGGCGCGTTTGCTGGTTGGTGAGTCGCGTGAGCGTGTGGGTGAGCTTGGTTTCTGGCGTGGTGTGTGTGGGGTGGTTGATCCGCTGTTGGGGTCGCGGCGGTTGGATGCGGTGTGTGATGTGGCTTCGTCGGCGGGTCAGTTGGAGGTGCGGTTGCCGGTTGGGGTGTCGCGTCGTCTTCTGGGTGTGGTGCCGGGGGCGTTTCACGGTGAGATCAATGATGTGTTGTTGGCGGGTTTGGCTCGGGCGGTGCGTGGTTGGCGTGGTGATGGTTGTGGTTCGGTGGTGGTGGATGTTGAGGGTCATGGGCGGGAGGAGTTCGCGGGTGTTGATCTGACGCGGACGGTGGGTTGGTTCACGTCGGTGTATCCGGTGTGTCTGGTGCCGGGGGAGGGGGATGTTGTTGCTTCGGTGAAGCGGGTGAAGGAGCAGTTGCGTCGGGTTCCTGACAAGGGTGTCGGGTTCGGTTTGTTGCGTTATCTGAATCCGGAGACCGCGGGTGAGCTTGCGGGTGCGGGGCCGCAGATCGGCTTCAACTACCTCGGGCGGTTCTCCACTGGTGACGGTTCGGCGGTCGGGCAGTCCGGTGTCGATGCCGTGCTTGGGGCGGCTGCGGGTCTGTCGGGTGGTATGGATCCGGGCATGCCGTTGGCGCATGTGGTCGAGGTGAATTCTCTGGTGGAGGATGCTGGGGATGGTCCGGTGTTGCGGGCGGTGTGGTCGTGGGCCGGTGGGGTGTTGGAGCAGGAGCGGGTGGCGCGGCTTGCTCAGGCGTGGTTCGCGGAGCTGACGGCGATCGCGGATGCGGTGAGTGAGGGTGCGGGTGGTCACACGCCTTCCGACTTCCCTCTGGTGGCTCTTACCCAGTACGACGTCGACACTCTGGAGAGCGAGCTCGAGGTCGAGGGTGCTGTTCTCGACGATGTTCTTCCGCTGTCCCCGCTGCAGCAAGGCCTTGCCTTCCACGCCGGATACGACGAGCAGGGCACTGATGTCTACACGGCGCAGTTCGTACTGGAGCTGACTGGTGTGCTGGACGCGGGCCGGCTCCGGGAGGCGACGCAGGGGCTTCTGGACCGTCACGCCAATCTCCGGTCCCGGTTCCGCCAGACAGCTGAGGGGAGCGGATACCAGATCTCTATCGGCAACCTTTCAGTACCGTTCGAGATCGTCGACGTCTCAGCGTCCTCTTCGCCTGAGGATGATGTTCAGGCGTTGGTGGATGCTGAGCGGGGTCGGTCTTTTGATCTGGCGGGTTCGCCGTTGTTGCGGTGGGTGTTGGTGCGGTTGGGGGCTGAGCGGCATCGTCTGGTTTTGACGAATCATCATATTCTGCTTGATGGGTGGTCGATGCCTGTCCTGTTCGGTGAGCTGTTCCAGCTTTACCGGCGGGGGGCTGGTGTGCTTCCTGTGGTGCGTCCGTTCGGTGATTATCTGGCGTGGTTGGCGGGTGCTGACCGGGGTGCGGCGGAGTTGGCGTGGCGTGAGGTGTTGGCGGGTGTGGAGTCGGCGACGCTGGTGGCGCCGGGGTTCGGTCAGGGGCGTACGGAGGTTCCGGAGCGGTTGAGGGCGGAGCTGGGTGCGGGGCTGGTGGGGGAGCTGTCGGGTCTTGCCCGTTCGTGGGGTGTGACGGTGAACACGCTGGTGCAGGTGATGTGGGGTGTTCTGGTCGGTGGGTTGACCGGGCGTGAGGATGTGGTGTTCGGCTCGGTGGTCTCGGGGCGTCCGGCGGAGTTGCCGGGTGTGGAGAGCATGGTGGGGTTGTTCATCAATACGCTCCCGGTGAGGGTCCGGCTGGATGCGGCGGAGACGATCGCTGCGTTGATGGAGCGGGTTCAGCAGGAGCAGGCGGGGCTGCTGGCCCATCATCATCTGGGCCTGACCGAGATCCAGCAGCTCGCGGGCGCGGGGCAGCTCTTCGACACTCTGACCGTCTACGAGAACTACCCGGTCGTGCGGGCTCCGGCTGCCGCGGCCGACGGTGCCGGTGCTCTCGATGTCCGTATCGTCGAGGGTCTGGACGCCACTCACTATCCGCTCGCACTCGCGGTCATCCCGGGCGGTGAGGGGATGCGGCTGCGGCTGGACTACCAGCCGGCCGCGTTCACCACCGAGGAGGCACAGCAGATCCTGGACCGCTACCAGCATCTCCTGCACACCCTGGCCACCACCCCCGACCAGACCCTCGCCCAGCTGGACACCCTCCTGCCCGGCGAACGCGACAAGCTTGCGGGTTGGCACGGGCGTTCGGTGGATGTTGTTGGCCCTGGTTCGATTTCTGGGTTGTTTGCGGAGCAGGTGGTTCGTGCTCCTGACGCGTTGGCGGTGGAGTTCGGGGATGTGTGTTTGACGTATGCGGAGTTGGATGCGCGGGCGAATCAGGTTGCTCACTTCCTGCTCGGTCAGGGGGTGGGTGCTGAGTCGCTGGTCGCGGTGTGGATGGAGCGGTCGATCGAGCTGATCGTGGCGGAACTCGGTATCGCGAAGGCGGGGGCGGCGTATGTGCCGTTGTTCCCGGACTGGTCGCGGGAGTATCGGGAGCGGGTGTGTGGGGTTGCGGGTGTGTCGGTGGTTCTGACGGCTGAGGATGTCGCGGCCACTGTGGCGGGTCCGGTGTCGGATCCGGGCGTGCGAGTGCACCCGGATCAGTTGGCGTATGTGATGTTTACGTCGGGGTCGTCGGGTGTGCCGAAGGGTGTGGGGGTTCGGCAGCGGGATGTGGTGGCGTTGGCGGAGGATGGTGCGTTTGCGGGTGGGGCGCATGGGCGGGTGTTGGTGCATTCGCCGCATTCGTTTGATGCGTCGACGTATGAGGTGTGGGTGCCGTTGTTGAGTGGTGGTCAGGTGGTGGTGGCTCCTGCGGGGCGGGTGGATGCTGGGGAGCTGGCGTCGTTGATTGTGTCGAGTGGGGTTACGGGGTTGTGGTTGACGGCTGGGTTGTTCTCGGTGATGGCTGAGGAGTTCCCGGGGTGTTTTGGTTCGGTAGTGCAGGTGTGGGCTGGTGGTGATGTGGTGCCGGCGGCGGCGGTGCGTCGGGTGCAGTCGGTGTGTCCTGGGTTGGTGGTGGTTAATGGGTATGGGCCGACGGAGGCGACGACGTTTGTTGCGTGTCATCGGATGGATGTGTTGGGTGGGGATGTTTCGGATGTTCCGGTGGGGCGGCCGTTGGATGGGGTGCGGGCGTTTGTGTTGGATGGGGGGTTGCGTTTGGTGCCGCCGGGTACGGTTGGTGAGTTGTATGTAGCGGGTGCTGGTGTGGCTCGGGGGTATGTGGGTCGGTCGGGGTTGACTGCGTCGCGGTTTGTGGCTGATCCGTTCGGTGGTGGTGGGCGGTTGTATCGCACGGGGGATCTGGTGCGGTGGAATGCTGGGGGTGAGCTTGTTTATGTAGGTCGGGCGGATGATCAGGTCAAGGTCCGGGGCTTCCGCATCGAACTCGGCGAGATCGAGAGTGCCCTTGAGGCGCATCCGCAGATCGACCGGGCAGTCGTGGTGGCCCGCCGGTTGCCGGCGGCGGGCAAGCAGCTCGTCGGCTACGCGGTTCCAGCCGCTGCGGACACAGCCCCTACCGGACAGGCCCTGCGCGAATTCATGGCTGAGCGGTTGCCGGAGTACATGATCCCCGCGGCAGTCATGGTCCTGGACGCTTTCCCCCTGACCGTCAACGGCAAAATCGACCGCAAGAACCTCCCGGAGCCCGACTACACCGGCACGGTGTCGACACGGCCGCGTACCGCACAGGAAGAGACGCTCTGCGAACTCTTCGCCGAGGTACTCGGCCTGGAATCGGTCGGCATCGACGACTCCTTCTTCGACCTCGGCGGACATTCCCTGCTCGTCAGCAAACTGGCCGTGCGGATCGCCGGACGCCTCAAATTGCAATTCACCGCCAGGGACATCTTCCAGGCACCAACCGTCACCAAACTTTCCGAACTTCTACCCACTGCACGTCCGGCGCGGCCCAAGTTCCGCCGTATGTCGCGAGAGAGGGGCACATCGTGATCCCGTTGTCGTATGCGCAGCGTCGAATCTGGTTCTTCGACCAGCTCGAAGGACCCAGCGCGGCGTACAACATTGCCGTGTCCCTTCGCCTCACCGGCAAGGTCGACGTGTCGGCGCTGAAGGCCGCTCTGATGGACGTCGTGGAAAGACACGAGAGTCTGCGTACGGTCATCGCCGTACAGGACGGCGAACCCAGCCAGCGCATTCTGGAGAAGATCCGGCCGGAACTTCACACGGAGCGTGTGACGGAGGACGACCTTTCCAGCGCGACCCGCCGAGCCGCGGCCTACTGCTTCAAACTGGCCGAGGAAATCCCCGTCCGTGTTTCGCTGTTCGGCATCAGCCAGGAAAGCCATGTACTGGTGCTTGTACTCCATCACATAGCCGCGGACGGCTGGTCGATGGCGCCACTCCTCAAGGACCTCTCGACTGCCTACGCGGCACGCCACCAGGAGATGGCCCCCGCGTTCGACGAGCTGCCCGGACAGTACGCCGACTTCGCCGTGTGGCAGCGCGAGGTACTGGGGTCCGAAAGCGATCCTGAGAGCGTGGCCAGTGAGCAACTGGCCTACTGGCGCCAGGCATTGGCAGGGGCACCGGCCGAACTGGCGCTGCCCTTCGACTACCCGCGGCCTGCCGTGGCCTCGTACCGGGGCGCGAGTGTGCCGTTCTCCGTTGACGCCGATGCGCACCGGGCGCTGCTGGAGTTGGCACGCGAGCGGGGAGTGACCCTGTTCATGGTGCTGCATGCCGCGCTCGTGGTGCTGCTCTCCCGACTGGGGGCGGGCGAGGACGTGCCCGTCGGAGCGCCCGTGGCAGGTCGTTCGGACGAAGGGTTGGATGATCTGGTCGGGTTCTTCGTGAACACAGTGGTGCTGCGTACGGACATATCGGGTAATCCGTCGTTCGTAGAGTTGCTGGACCGGGTGCGGGAGGTGCACCTGGGGGCCCATGCGCACGCCGACATTCCGTTCGACCGGCTGGTGGATGCGCTGGGAGCGGAGCGCTCCGCTGCCCGGCAGGCGCTTTTTCAGGTCATGATGGTCCTTCAGAACAACGTGCGGGGACGGTTGGAGCTGCCGGAGCTCGACGTCGCGGTGGAACCGGTCGAGCTGGGTACCGCGAAGTTCGACCTCACCCTGCAGCTGGCCGAGGAATCCGACCCGGACGGCAACCCCAGCGGGCTGAGCGGTGCGCTGGAATTCGCCGTCGACATCTTTGGCAACGAGACAGTACAGACCCTTGTCCGCCGCTTCGGGCAGCTGCTGTCAGCACTCGCAGTGGACGCATCGGTGCGTGTGGACGAGCTGGACATACTGCTGCCGGGTGAGCGTGACGAACTGACCACGTGGAACGACAGCGGCCGCGCGGACCAGAGTCGTTCGCTGGCCGGCCTGTTCGGAGACTGGGTGCGCAGGACTCCTGACGCGCCGGCGGTGGTGTTCGGTGGAGAGCGCTGGACGTTCGCCGAGGTCGACGCGCGAGCAGGCCGCTTCGCCCGCTGGCTGGCGGCGCGGAAGGTACGAGCCGATGACGTTGTCGGGCTGCGGCTCGGCCGCTCGGTCGAGCTGATCGTGGCCGTCCTGGCCGTGTCCCGCCTCGGCGCTGCCTGGCTGCCGATCGATCCCACCTATCCAGAACAGCGCGTGCGGCACATGCTGGATCAGGCCGAACCGACGCTTGTGATCGATGCCGCAATGATGGCGGGGGCTGAAGGCGAACCGGTTGCGCCGGAGCCACTGCCGACAGCCGCCCCCGCGCCCGACAGCCTGGCGTACGTGATCTTTACTTCGGGATCCTCCGGGATTCCCAAGGGAGTCGCCGTGACCCATGCGGGCGTAGAAGCGCTTGCGGTGTCGATGGCGGAGCGATTCGACCTCGACCGGAACAGCCGGGTACTGCAGTTGGCCTCGCCCGGCTTCGACGCGTCGGTGATGGAACTGCTCATGGCGTGGGGCTCGGGAGCCGCCCTCGTCGTGGCGCCGTCCGGTGTGGTGGTGGGAGACGAACTGGCCGCGGTCCTGAGAGCCGGGAATGTGACACACGCCCTGGTTCCGCCGGCCGTGCTGGCCACAGTGCCTCCTCTGCCGGAGAGCGTGCTGTCCGCACCGGTGGTCGGCGCGGAGGCATGCCCACCGGAGCTAGTGGCGCAGTGGGCGCCCGGACGCCGGATGGTCAACGCCTACGGCCCGACCGAAGTGACGATCGCGGCAACCCTCAGTGAACCGCTCACCACCAACGGGCAGGCCCCGCCGATCGGCCGCCCCGTCGCGGGAACCAAGGTGTATGTCCTGGACGCGGGGTTGCGTCCCGTGCCTCCCGGCGTGAGCGGTGAGGTATACGTGGCGGGTGCCGGCCTCGCCCGGGGCTATCTGCGTCAGACCGCGCTGACCGCGTCGCGCTTCGTCGCCAGCCCCTTCAGCGTAGGGAAGCGGCTGTACCGGACCGGAGATCTGGCTCGCTGGGGCCACGACGGCCAGCTGGTGTACGCAGGCCGGGCGGATGACCAGGTCAAGGTCCGCGGGTTCCGCATCGAACTCGGCGAAATCGAGGCCGCGCTGACCGCGCACCCCGGGATCGCGCGGAGCGTGGTGATCGCACGCGAGACGGCTGCAGGGAACAGGCAACTGGTCGGTTACGCAGTGCCTGCCGACCCGGGCGCTGCCCCCGAGTCACGAATGCTGCGGGAGTTCGTGGCTGAGCGGCTGCCGGAGTACATGATCCCCGCGGCGGTCGTGCTGCTCGATACGCTCCCCCTGAACACGAGCGGCAAGGTCGACCGCAAGGCGCTTCCGGAGCCGCAGTACGGCAGTAGTGCGTCGGCACGGCCGCGCACCGACCAGGAAGAGATGCTCTGTGGTCTCTTCGCTGGTGTTCTGGGCCTTGATTCGGTGGGCGTGGATGAGTCGTTCTTCGATCTGGGCGGGGATTCGATCGTCGCGATTCAGCTGGTGGCGCGGGCGCGTGCTGCTGGTGTGATGTTCTCGGCGCGGGATGTGTTCCGGTGGCGGACGGTTGAGGCGCTGGCCGCTGTGGCGGGAACCGCCGAGTCGAACGGCGTCGAAGCCGAGGCCGCGGGTGAGGCCGTGGGCGACGTTCCCGCAACGCCCGTTGTCGCGCTGTTCGCCGAACGGAAGGGCCTGCTCAAGGGCTTCTTCCAGTCGATGGGTGTGCCGGTTCCGGTGGGTGCGGGGCTGGGGCATGTTGTGGATGCGGTGCGGGCGGTCGTGGATCGGCATGATGTGCTGCGGATGCGGGCGGAGCTGTCGGATGGGGGGCAGTGGAGTCTGTCGGTGCCGGCGGTGGGTGGGGTGCCGGGTGATCTGGTGTGTCGGGTTGATGTGCGTGGTCTGTCGGATGGGGCGTTGCGGGATGTGGTGACGTCGGAGCGTCGTGGTGCGCAGGGTCGGTTGTGTCCTGCGGGTGGTGTGATGGTGCAGGGGGTGTGGTTCGACCGGGGTCCTGGTGTTGAGGGTGTGCTGCTTCTTGTGGTGCATCACTTGGTGGTGGATGGGGTGTCGTGGCGGATTCTGGTGCCGGATGTGCGTGTGGCGCTGGAGTCGTTGGTGGCGGGTCGTGTGCCGGAGTTGGGTGGGGTGGCGACGTCGTTCCGTCGGTGGGCGCGTTTGCTGGTTGGTGAGTCGCGTGAGCGTGTGGGTGAGCTTGGTTTCTGGCGTGGTGTGTGTGGGGTGGTTGATCCGCTGTTGGGGTCGCGGCGGTTGGATGCGGTGTGTGATGTGGCTTCGTCGGCGGGTCAGTTGGAGGTGCGGTTGCCGGTTGGGGTGTCGCGTCGTCTTCTGGGTGTGGTGCCGGGGGCGTTTCACGGTGAGATCAATGATGTGTTGTTGGCGGGTTTGGCTCGGGCGGTGCGTGGTTGGCGTGGTGATGGTTGTGGTTCGGTGGTGGTGGATGTTGAGGGTCATGGGCGGGAGGAGTTCGCGGGTGTTGATCTGACGCGGACGGTGGGTTGGTTCACGTCGGTGTATCCGGTGTGTCTGGTGCCGGGGGAGGGGGATGTTGTTGCTTCGGTGAAGCGGGTGAAGGAGCAGTTGCGTCGGGTTCCTGACAAGGGTGTCGGGTTCGGTTTGTTGCGTTATCTGAATCCGGAGACCGCGGGTGAGCTTGCGGGTGCGGGGCCGCAGATCGGCTTCAACTACCTCGGGCGGTTCTCCACTGGTGACGGTTCGGCGGTCGGGCAGTCCGGTGTCGATGCCGTGCTTGGGGCGGCTGCGGGTCTGTCGGGTGGTATGGATCCGGGCATGCCGTTGGCGCATGTGGTCGAGGTGAATTCTCTGGTGGAGGATGCTGGGGATGGTCCGGTGTTGCGGGCGGTGTGGTCGTGGGCCGGTGGGGTGTTGGAGCAGGAGCGGGTGGCGCGGCTTGCTCAGGCGTGGTTCGCGGAGCTGACGGCGATCGCGGATGCGGTGAGTGAGGGTCGTGCGGGTGGTCACACGCCTTCCGACTTCCCTCTGGTGGCTCTTACCCAGTACGACGTCGACACTCTGGAGAGCGAGCTCGAGGTCGAGGGTGCTGTTCTCGACGATGTTCTTCCGCTGTCCCCGCTGCAGCAAGGCCTTGCCTTCCACGCCGGATACGACTGCGATGAACTCGATGTCTACACCTCCCAACTGACACTCGAACTCACGGGTGTGCTGGACGCGGGCCGGCTCCGGGAGGCGACGCAGGGGCTTCTGGACCGACACGCCAATCTCCGGTCCCGGTTCCGCCAGACACCTGAAGGCCAGTGGGTTCAGGTGGTGCCCGGACGGGTGGAGACGCCGTTTCGTGTTCTGGACGTCTCAGCGTCCTCTTTGCCTGAGGATGATGTTCAGGCGTTGGTGGATGCTGAGCGGGGTCGGTCTTTTGATCTGGCGGGTTCGCCGTTGTTGCGGTGGGTGTTGGTGCGGTTGGGGGCTGAGCGGCATCGTCTGGTTTTGACGAATCATCATATTCTGCTTGATGGGTGGTCGATGCCTGTCCTGTTCGGTGAGCTGTTCCAGCTTTACCGGCGGGGGGCTGGTGTGCTTCCTGTGGTGCGTCCGTTCGGTGATTATCTGGCGTGGTTGGCGGGTGCTGACCGGGGTGCGGCGGAGTTGGCGTGGCGTGAGGTGTTGGCGGGTGTGGAGTCGGCGACGCTGGTGGCGCCGGGGTTCGGTCAGGGGCGTACGGAGGTTCCGGAGCGGTTGAGGGCGGAGCTGGGTGCGGGGCTGGTGGGGGAGCTGTCGGGTCTTGCCCGTTCGTGGGGTGTGACGGTGAACACGCTGGTGCAGGTGATGTGGGGTGTTCTGGTCGGTGGGTTGACCGGGCGTGAGGATGTGGTGTTCGGCTCGGTGGTCTCGGGGCGTCCGGCGGAGTTGCCGGGTGTGGAGAGCATGGTGGGTTTGTTCATCAATACGCTCCCGGTGAGGGTCCGGCTGGATGCGGCGGAGACGATCGCTGCGTTGATGGAGCGGGTTCAGCAGGAGCAGGCGGGGCTGCTGGCCCATCATCATCTGGGCCTGACCGAGATCCAGCAGCTCGCGGGCGCGGGGCAGCTCTTCGACACTCTGACCGTCTACGAGAACTACCCGGTCGTGCGGGCTCCGGCTGCCGCGGCCGACGGTGCCGGTGCTCTCGATGTCCGTATCGTCGAGGGTCTGGACGCCACTCACTATCCGCTCGCACTCGCGGTCATCCCGGGCGGTGAGGGGATGCGGCTGCGGCTGGACTACCAGCCGGCCGCGTTCACCATCGAGGAGGCACAGCAGATCCTGGACCGCTACCAGCATCTCCTGCACACCCTGGCCACCACCCCCGACCAGACCCTCGCCCAGCTGGACACCCTCCTGCCCGGCGAACGCGACACCCTCAACGACTGGAACAGCACCGCCACAGAAATACCCACCACCACACTCCCCGAACTGTTCGCGGCGCAGGTCGTCCGTTCCCCTGACGCCCCGGCGGTGGAGTTCGGGAATGTGCGGCTGACGTATGCCGAGCTGGATGCGCGGGCGAATCAGGTTGCTCACTTCCTGCTCAGCCAGGGTGCGGGCGCTGAGTCGCTGGTCGCGGTGTGGATGGAGCGGTCGATCGAGCTGATCGTGGCGGAACTCGGTATCGCGAAGGCGGGGGCGGCGTATGTGCCGTTGTTCCCGGACTGGTCGCGGGAGCACCGCGAGCGGCTGTGTGCGGGCGCTGGGGTATCGGTGGTCCTGACAGCTGAGGACGTCGCGGCCACTGTGGCGGGTCCGGTGTCGGATCCGGGCGTGCGAGTGCACCCGGATCAATTGGCGTACGTGATGTTCACGTCCGGCTCAACAGGTGAGCCCAAGGGAGTGCCCTCATCACACCGGGACGCGACGGAACTCATCTTCGACAAGGGCTTCACCGACCGTGCGGCTCAGCGCGTCCTGATGCACTCCCCGCACTCCTTCGACTCATCGACGTACGAGGTGTGGGTGCCGCTCTTCAACGGAGGGCACATTCTGATCGCCCCGCCGGGCCGCGTCGACTCTCAGGAACTGGCTGAACTCATCAGCTCCAGCAAGGTCACCGGCCTGTTTCTCACGGCCGGCCTCTTCGCCGTCATGGCCGAAGAGCACCCGGACTGCTTCGCCGCCGTCATCGAAGTGCGGCCCGGCGGTGATGTCGTGTCGCCCGCCGCCGTGCGGCGCGTGCAACAAGCCTGCCCGAACACACAGGTCGTGGTGATGTACGGCCCCACCGAGGTCACCGTGTTCGCCACCTACAACCGCATCGGCCCGGTGCCTGAGGACGCAACCGAAGTACCGATCGGCCGCCCGCTGGACAACATGCGTCTGTACGTCCTGGACACGGGAATGCATCTCGTAGCGCCGGGCCTCGTCGGTGAGCTGTACGTAGCCGGATCCGGAGTCGTACGCGGCTATCTGAACCAGGCCGCCCTGACCGCGGGCCGGTTCGTTGCCAGCCCCTTCGGAAACGGCGAACGTCTCTACCGCACCGGCGACCTCGTCCGGTGGAATGAGCACGGCCAGATCATGTTCGTCGGCCGCGTGGACGAGCAGGTCAAGGTGCGCGGATTCCGCGTCGAACTCGGTGAGATCGGCGCAACACTGACCGGCCACCCCGACATCGCCCAGGCGATCGTGGTGGCTCGTGAGATACCAGGAGTCGGCCAGGGCAAGCAGCTGGTCGGCTACGCCGCACCCACCCCCGCAGCCGCAGAGACGCCCCCCGATCCGACAGCGCTGCGGAAGTTCCTGGCCGACCGGCTGCCCGAGTACATGGTCCCGGCCGTAGTCACGGTGCTCGACGCCCTGCCTCTCACCCCCATCGGAAAGGTCGACCGCAAGGCTCTGCCGCAGCCGGCGTTCACCGCCGGCGAGACCAGGGCGCCCGGAACCCCGCATGAAGAGGTCCTGTGCGGACTGTTCGCGGAGATCCTCGGCCTGGAATCGGTCGGCATCGACGACTCGTTCTTCGACCTCGGCGGCCATTCGCTCCTCGCGACCCGCCTCGTATCGCGGATGCGGGCAGTCCTGACCGCCGAGGTCACGGTGCGAAGCGTGTTCGAAGCCCCCACCGTGGCGGCTCTCGCGGCGCGTCTGGTGGTGGCCGACGAAGCACGCCCGCCGCTGCAGGCACTGCCCCGGCCGGAGCGGCTGCCCCTGTCGTACGCCCAGCGTCGCCTCTGGTTCCTCGACCAGTTCGAGGGCCCCAGCGCCACGTACAACATCACGATCGCGCTGCGGCTGCACGGTGCCGCGGACGTGCGGGCCCTGCAAGGGGCGGTGGCCGACATCGTGGCCCGGCACGAGAGCCTGCGGACGTCCGTGCTGACGGATACGGGCGGAATCCCCCACCAGTACATCCGGGCAGCGAACGAGGCGATACCCGACCTGGAACTGGTCGAGGTGGAGCCCGCCGACATCCCGGAGCGAGTCGCACGGGCGGCGGCTCACTCGTTCGACCTCGCCTCCCAGATCCCCCTGCGAGCCACCCTTTTCATGGTCGCGCCCGACGAACATGTGCTCGTGCTCGTCGTGCACCACATCGCCGGCGACGGTGAGTCGATGGCGCCCCTGTCACGTGATCTGGTGGCTGCCTACCGGGCACGTCTGGAGGGCGTCGCGCCTCGGTGGGAGCCCTTGACGGTCCAGTACGCCGACTACGCCCTGTGGCAGGAAACCCTGCTCGGCGACGTGCACGACCCGCACAGCCGTCTCTCCGAACAGCTGGCCTACTGGAAGACGCAGCTGTCGGGCGTCCCGCAGCCCCTGCAGCTGCCGACGGACCGGCCGCGCCCGTCCGTGGCGAGCCATCGTGGTGATCGCGTCGAGTTCGTGATCGAGCCGGATCTCTACGCATCCCTGGAGAGCCTGGCGCGCCGTGAGAACGCGACGGTGTCGATGGTGCTCCAGGGAGCACTGGCGGTGCTGTTGCACCGGCTCGGCGGCGGCGAGGACATCGCCATCGGCTCGCCGATCGCCGGCCGGACAGACCAGGCGCTCAGCGGCCTGGTCGGCTTCTTCGTCAACACATGGGTACTGCGCACCGATCTTTCCGGGGAACCCGCTTTCCGCGACGTCGTGGCCAGGGTCCGGGACAGGGCCCTCACGGCGTACGACAACCAGGACGTGCCGTTCGAACGGCTGGTGGAGTTGCTCAATCCTGAGCGTTCAACCGCCTACCACCCGTTCTTCCAGACCATGTTCATCTGGCAGAACGTCAGCAGACCCGACTTCGAGCTGGATGGCCTGAGGGTGGGCTACGAGCCGGTGGCCGTCGACTCCGCGAAATTCGACCTGACCTTCGGGATGGGCGAGTCGACCGGGCCGGACGGGCGCCGGGTGCTCGGCAGCGTCGAATACGCAGTCGATCTCTTCGACCGCACTACAGCCGAGGCACTCACAGCCTGGTTCGTGCGCACCGTGCACGAAGTGGTGACCCGCCCACTCGCCCCGATTGCAGAGGTCTCGCTGCTTCAGGAGGCCGAACGCCGCCAGCTCACGGCCGCGCCGAGCACCGTCCCGGTCACCGGCACGGTCGTCTCCCGCTTCCAGCGGCAGGCCCGGAACTCGCCGGACGCACCCGCCGTCTCGTTCGGTTCCTCGGTCCTCTCCTACCGCCAGCTCGACGAACGGTCCAACCAGCTGGCCCGACTGCTACGGGAGCGTGGCGCGGAAGCGGAGCGGTTCGTGGCGCTGAGCATGCCGCGGACGCACGAGCTGGCGGTAGCGATCCTTGGCATCCTGAAGTCGGGAGCGGCGTACGTACCGGTCGACCCCTCCTACCCTGCCGACCGCATCGCGTACATGCGCGAAGACTCCCGGCCGGTCACCACCGTCACCCCCGATGTCCTTGCCGAAAGCCTGACCTATTCGGCCGCCCACCTCGACGTGGTCGTCTCGCCGGGGCAGCCTGCCTACGTCATCTACACGTCCGGCTCCACCGGAAGGCCCAAGGGCGTCGTCGTCGACCACGCCAACGTGATGCGTCTGATGGACGCAACCGACGGCTGGTTCGGCTTCGGACCCAGCGACGTGTGGACGCTGTTCCACTCGTACGCCTTCGACTTCTCGGTGTGGGAACTGTGGGGAGCGCTGCTCCACGGAGGCCGCGTGGTCGTCGTGTCCTACGAGACCAGCCGCAATCCGCACGACTTCCTCGCCCTGCTCGCCGACGAGCACGTCACCGTGCTCAGCCAGACTCCGTCGGCGTTCTACCAGCTCATGGCCGCGGACGTGGAGGCGCCCGCCGTGGGCGACCGGCTCGCGCTGCGCCACGTGGTGTTCGGCGGCGAGGCACTCGACCCGGGACGCCTGGCACCGTGGTACGCGCGGCACGCCGAAGACGCACCGGTCCTGGTGAACATGTACGGAACGACCGAGACCACGGTGCACATCACCTACGTCGCGTTCGACGCGGCCACGGCTGCCTCCGCTCCGGGGTCGGTGGTCGGCGTGCCGATTCCCGACCTGGCTGTCTACGTCCTGGACGACAGGCTCAGGCCGCAGCCGCCCGGTGTCCCGGGCGACCTGTACGTGACGGGAGCCGGACTGTCGCGCGGCTACCTGAACCGGCCTGGCCTGACCGGGAGCCGCTTCGTAGCCAACCCCCACGGCGCCGCCGGCGCACGGATGTACCGCACCGGTGACATCGGCCGCCTGCTCGCCGACGGACGCCTGGAGCACCTGGGCCGCAGCGACGACCAGGTGCAGCTGAGAGGCTTCCGGATCGAGCCGGGAGAGATCGAGGCCGCCCTGCTGGCCGATCCGTCGGTGGCTCAGGCCGCGGTGGTCGTGCGTGAGGGACGTGGCGGGGGAGGACAGCAGCTGATCGCCTACCTGGTCGGTGCGGACCGCGACCTCGAACTGGACGTGGTGCGGACATCTGTGAGTGGCCGGCTCCCCGCCTATATGGTCCCGGCCGCGTTCATGCGGCTGGAACAGCTGCCTCTGACTGCGAACGGAAAGCTCGACCGGGCCGCACTGCCCGAGCCGGAGGTCACCTTCGGCCGCACCTACAGCGCCCCGCGCACGGCCCTCGAGGAACTGCTGTGCTCTGTCTATGCCGATGTACTCGGTGTGGAACGCGTCGGTGTAGATGACGACTTCTTCACCGTCGGCGGAGACAGCATCCGCTCCATTCAGGTAGTCGCCCGTGCCCGCACAGCGGGACTGGAGATCAGCCCCCGAGAAGTGTTCGAACACCGGACCGTCGCCGGCCTGGCCTGCCTCGCGGAGGGCCGGCAGGACCTGACCACGACGCCGGCGCTGGCCGAGCTGGAGGGCGGAGGAGCGGGCTGGTCGCCGCTGCCGCCGATCGGCCGGTATCTCCTGGAACTGGGCGGTGGTTACGGCCGGTTCCAGCAATCGATGGTTCTGACACTGCCCGAAGAAGTCGCGGCGGGCACCCTGGCCGCAACCGTGCAGGGCGTGCTCGACGCACATGACGTGCTGCGCTCGCGCCTGGTGGCCGGGGACGAAGCAGGTCTGGAGATCGGCACGCCGGGTTCGGTGCCGGCCGAATCCGTCATCCACCGCGTCGAGTGCGACGGGCGCTGGGAGAGCGACGCATGGCGGGAGCTGCTGACCCGCGAACTCGACGCTGCGGCGGGCCGCCTCGACCCGGCATCGGGCGTCATGACGCAGTTCGTCCGGTTCACGCCCGCCGACGGCGGCGCCGGCCGCTTGCTCGTGGTCCTTCACCACCTCGTCGTGGACGGCGTGTCCTGGCGCATCCTGCTGCCCGACCTCGCCGCCGCCTGGGAACAGGTCCGGGCCGGCCGCCCCCCGGTGCTGCCTGCGGTCGGCACCTCGGCCCGCAGATGGGCGCACGCGCTCGTCGAAGAAGCGACGCGCACCGAACGTGTGGCCGAACTCCCCTACTGGCGAACGCTCCTGGACGGCTCCGACCCGCTGCTCGGCACACGCGCGGTGGACCCCGCAGTCGACACGATGACCACCGTGGAGAGGGTGCACGTCGCGGTACCCGCCGAGGTGACGCAGACACTCCTCACCACACTGCCGGCCGCCTTCCACGGTGGAGTCGACGACGGACTGCTGACCGCCCTGGCACTCGCCCTCGCCCAGTGGCGCTCCCGGCGCGGCATCACGGAAACCTCGGCACTGATCCGGCTCGAGGGACACGGCCGTGAGGAGGAACTGGTACCGGGCGCCGACCTGGCGCGCACCGTGGGATGGTTCACCAGCATGTACCCGGTCCGCCTCGACATCGCGGGCTGTGACCTGACCGAGGCCCTCGCCGGCGGTGCGGCAGCAGGTCGCGCGGTCAAGGCGGTAAAGGAACAACTGCGGTCCGTACCCGACAAGGGCATGGGCTTCGGGCTGCTACGCCATCTCAACGTGGCGACGGCACAGCAACTGGCCGGATACGGCACGGGGCAGATCGGTTTCAACTACCTCGGCCGGTTCTCCTCCGCCGACATGCCGGAGGCCCTGCGCGGGCTCGGCTGGGCTCAGGCACCAGAAGGCGGCGCGATCGCCGGCCTCGACGCCGATATGCCAGTGATGAGCGCTCTCGACATCAACGCAGTCGTCACCGAAGGCACGGCCGGAGCACAGCTCGGCGCCGTATTCTCCTTCCCCGCCGGCCTCCTCGGCTCCCACGACGTCCACGAACTCGCGAGCCTGTGGGTCGACGCACTCCGCGCGCTGGCCCACCACGTCCGCACCGATCCGGCAGCCGGCGGGTTCACCCCCTCCGACCTGCCGCTGGTCGAAGCGAGCCAGACAGACATCGACACGTGGCACGCCGAATACCGCGGCCTTGCCGACGTATGGCCGCTGACACCACTGCAGTCCGGCCTGCTCTTCCACGCGGAACTCGCTACGGCCGGCTTCGACGACTACAACATGCAGTTCGCATTCCAGCTCACCGGACCGGTCGATGCCACCCGCCTCCGGGCGGCCGGACAAGCACTCCTCGACCGCTACCCCAACCTGCGCGTCGCGTTCGCCCAGGACTCCACCGGCGGACAGGTCCAGCTCGTCGTCGACGACGCAGAACTGCCCTGGCAGGAAATCGACCTTCAGCACCTCGACTCGCAGCATGACCGCGAACGGGCGTACGAGGAGTTGCTCGACCAGGACCTGCGCACCAACTTCGACCCCGCCCGCCCGCCTCTGCTGCGCATGACTCTCGTCAGGACCGGCGATGCTCGCTCCGAGCTCATCTTCACCGCTCACCACGTCCTCTTCGACGGCTGGTCCCTGCCCGTACTGATCCAGGATCTGCTGCGGCTCTATGCCGGCCACGCGGACCCGGGACTCCTGCCCCGGGCACGCGGTTTCCGGGATTTCCTGTCCTGGCTCTCCGGGCAGGACCAGGAACTCTCCGCACGTGCATGGGGGCGTGAGCTGGACGGAGTGATCGAACCCACCCTGCTTGCCGCGGTGCTGCCCCGGGGGACCGGTCCGTCAGGCGTCGAGCAGGCAGAGGTGCCCCTTCAGGCCGAAGACGCCCAGGCACTCGCCCGCTGCGCGGCTGAACTCGGCGTCACCCTCAACACACTTGTCCAGGGCGCATGGGGACTCCTTCTCGCAGGAATGAGCGGTCGGCAGGACGTCGTATTCGGAGCAACGGTCTCCGGCCGTCCGCCCGCACTGGACGGCATCGACTCCATGGTCGGCCTGTTCATCAACACACTGCCCGTGCGCGTGAGGTACACGCCGGGAGACACCCTCGCCGATGTCCTGACCGGACTGCAGGGACGGCAGGCCGCGCTGCTGGACCACCACCATCACGGACTCACCGAAATACATCAGGGCACCGGACTGAACGTCCTGTTCGACACCATGATCGCCTTCGAGTCGTTCCCGGTGGACCAGGCCGGACTCAGCGGTGCCAACAGCGGCACGGATATCGCGATCACTGGGACACGTCCCTACGCCGCCACCCACTACCCGCTCACCGTGATCGCCGCGGCCGATCCCCTGCTGAGGCTGACGCTGCACTACCAGCGTGACGCCCTCAGCGGATCGGCGGTCCGGGTGCTTGCCGACCGGCTCGCCCGGATCCTTCGCCAGATCGCAGCCGGACCGCAACAGCGCGTGGCACAGGTGGAGCTGCTCACATCGGACGAGCGCCGGCGGGCCCTGGCCGACGTGAGCGAGGGCACGCAGCTCAGCCCCACGACCGTCCCCGCAGCCGTCGAGCGGCAGGCAGCCCTGACCCCGGATGCCACAGCCCTCGTCTGCGCAGACACCACCCTGACGTACGCGGAACTCGATGGCCGGGCCACCCTGGCCGCCGATGAACTTGTCCGGCGAGGCGTCGGTCCCGAGACCGTGGTCGCGGTCGCGCTGCCCCGGACCCCGAATCTGGTAGTGGCTCTGCTGGCCGTACTCAAAGCCGGCGGCGCATACCTGCCCATCGACCCCGCGTACCCCAGCAGTCGCCTGGAGTACGTCCTGACGCACGCCCAGCCCCGCCTGCTGCTCACCGACACCGCAACCGACCCGGCGCTGCCGCCCGGCCCGGTCGAGCGCCTGTACTTCACCGATCTCGAGAAGGCCACGGATGCCGGAGCCTGCGAACCGAGCGACTCGCAGTGGCGCAGCGCGCTGCGCCCGGAACACGCCGCCTACGTGATGTACACCTCCGGCTCGACGGGCGCCCCCAAGGGCGTCACGATCACTCACGGCAACATCACCAACGGCATCTCGCACCTGGCCGAGATCATCGGCGCGGCCCCAGGACTGCGCATGCTCGCCAGCACGTCGGTGAACTTCGACGTCTCGGTCTTCGAGATCTTCACTGCCCTCACTACGGGCGCAACGCTCGACCTGGTCCGCGACGCGCTGGTCATCGGGGAGCGAGAAGGCTGGAGCGGCGACATCGCCGGCACGGTTCCCTCGGTGCTGGCCGAACTCCTCGAACAGAACCCGGATCGCATACCGGCCGACACCCTCGTCTTCGCCGGCGAGGCGCTCCCGGGCGATCTGGTGCGCCGTATCCGCCGGGCACGGCCCGAGACCCGCGTCGTGAACGGCTACGGCCAGAGCGAGACGTTCTACGCCACAGCTTTCTCCCTGCCCGCAGGACAGCCGTGGACGGGGGCCGGCAGTGTTCCCATCGGCACACCGCTCGGAGGAGTCCGCACCTACATCCTCGGACCCGGCCTGGCCCTGGCCCCGCCCGGCTCCGTGGGCGAGCTGTACGTCGCCGGCGCCTCCATGGGCCGCGGCTACCACGCGCAGCCCGCGCTGACGGCCGACAGATTCGTCGCCGACCCGCACGGGGCACCCGGCACCCGGATGTACCGCACAGGTGACCTGGCACGGTGGAACACCGAAGGACAGCTGGAATACGCGGGCCGCACCGACCACCAGGTGAAGGTGCGCGGCTTCAGGATCGAACCGGTCGAGATCGAAGCCGCGCTGACCGCCGCTCCCGACGTCGGTCGCGCTGCGGTCACCGCAGCCACAACGCCGGACGGCGCCACCCGGCTGGTGGCCTACGTGACCCCGGCCACGGGCGGCAACGCGCCGGCCGTCGACAAGCTGCGGACTCACGTGGCCGACCGGCTGCCCGAGTACATGGTGCCCAGTGCCTTCGTCGTCCTGGAGCGCTTCCCGCTGACCCCCAACGGAAAGCTCGACCGCGCAGCTCTGCCGGAACCGGAACTCACCACCGCAGCTTCCCGTCCGCCTCGAACGCCGCAGGAGGAGTCGCTCTGCGAACTGTTCGCCGAAGTCCTCGGCCTCGAAAAGGTCGGCATCGATGACTCCTTCTTCGACCTCGGCGGCCACTCCCTCCTGGCGACCCGGCTCGCCCGCAAGATCCTGGTCCGGCTCGAGGTCGAGATCCCGATCCGTTCCCTCTTTGAATTTCCCACCGTTTCCGATCTGTCAGCGAACTGGCAGAGCATGAACAGGTCCAGCAGGCCTCGGCTGCGCCGGATGACTCAAGGAGCAGATTCCAAGTGATTCCCCTGTCCTTCGCGCAGCGCCGCCTCTGGTTCCTCGACCAGCTGGAAGGCCCCAGCAGCACCTACAACATCTCCATGGCCCTGCGCCTCACCGGCGACCTGGACATCCAGGCAATGCGGTCGGCCCTGCTGGATGTCATCGGCCGGCACGACAGCCTGCGCACCCTGATCAAGAGCGATGCATCGGGAACTCCGTATCAGGAAGTACTGGCTCCCACCGCCGGCGATTTCCAGTTCACCGTGATTCCCGCGGCGGAGGACGGGGGCGGGCAGACCGCGGCGGACTTCACAGCACACACCTTCGACCTGGCAGCGCAGATACCCATACGCGCAGCCGTGATCCGCCGCGGCCCCCAGGAACACCTCCTGGTCATCGTCGTGCACCACATCGCTGCTGACGGCGAATCGATGGCGCCGCTGGTCAAGGATCTCGTGACCGCGTACACCGCCCGCACGTCCGGGCAAGCCCCGGCCTGGGAAGAGCTGCCCGTGCAATACGGCGACTACACACTGTGGCAGCAGGAGCTGCTGGGATCGGAGGACGACCCGCACAGCCTCCTGTCCACGCAGCTCGCCTATTGGAAGGACGAGCTCGAGGGCATCCCACAGCCCCTCACACTTCCGCTGGACAGGCCGCGCACCTCCGGTACCCGCCACGACGGCGACCGCGTCGGCTTCGTCGTCGAGGCGGAACTCGCCAAGCGTCTCGGCACCCTTGCCGGCACCCACCGGGCGACGCTCTCCATGGTCATGCAGGCGGCCGTGGCCACGCTCCTCGGCCGACTCGGCGGCGGTGACGACATCGCCATCGGATCGCCGATCGCCGGGCGCACCGACGAAGCACTGTCCGATCTCGTCGGATTCTTCGCCAACACCTGGGTGCTGCGCACCGACCTGTCGGGCGACCCCACGTTCGAAGAGCTCCTGGGCCGCGTCCGGAACAAGGCCCTGACCGCATACGACCATCAGGACATCCCCTTCGAGCGGCTCGTGGAACTGCTCAACCCTGAGCGCTCCACGGCATATCACCCGGTCTTCCAGACCATGTTCATCTGGCAGAACGTGGCACGCCCCGACTTCGGACTGCCCGGACTCGACGTGGCGCCCGAAGCCGTCGGCACCCAGAGCGCCAAGTTCGACCTGACCTTCAACATGGGAGAAGTGCTCTCCTCTGCCGGGCCGGTCGTGCAGGGCAGCATCGAGTACGCGGCCGGACTCTTCGACCGCACCACCGTGCAAGCCATGGCCGACCGGCTGCTGCGTCTGCTGCACCAGCTCGCCGAAGCACCCGCCCAGCCCCTTTCCCGCGCCGACGTGCTCTCGCCGGCCGAACGGGAGCGGACGACCGTCGACTGGAACGACACCGCGGCTCCCGCCCCCACTGAGAGCATCACTGAACTCTTCGAGCGACAGGCTGCCCGCACCCCCCACGCGACGGCGGTCACGGACGGCGCGACCACGCTCACCTACCGGGAACTCGACGTCCGGGCCAACCGTCTCGCCCACTGGCTCATGGAACGGGGCGCCGGCCCGGAGAACGTGATCGCCGTGGCACTGCCCCGCGGTTGCGACATGGTCGTCGCCCTTGTCGCCGTACTGAAGTCAGGAGCGGCCTACCTGCCCATCGACCTGAACTTTCCCTCCACACGCAACGAATGGGTCCTCAGCGACGCCCGGCCGCTGCTCGTTCTCGACACCGAGGCGCTGGCCCAGGACATCAGCTCCTACCCCCGCACCGCCCCGACGCCAGACCTGTGCTCCACGGAGAACGCCGCCTACGCGATCTACACCTCTGGCTCGACCGGGAAGCCGAAGGGCGTGGTGGTCTCCCGCGGGGCCCTCCAGAACTTCCTCTCCTCGATGCAGTCCACGCTCCGGCTGGGAGCCTCCGACCGGTTCCTCACCGTGACCACGATCGCCTTCGACATCGCCGCGCTCGAAATTTTCCTCCCGCTCCTCAACGGTGCGGGCGTCGTGGTGGCAGACCGGGACACGGTGCTGCAGCCGGCCGCCGTCCTGGACCTGATAGAGCGCCACGGGGTGACCGTTGCGCAGGCCACCCCTTCGTTCTGGCAGATGCTGGTCAACCACGCCCCCGACTCTCTGGCAGGGCTGCGTGTGCTGGTCGGAGGCGAGGCTCTGCCGGCCGAACTCGCCCGCACACTCCACGCAACGGCCAAGAACGTCACCAACATGTACGGGCCCACCGAGACGACCATCTGGTCCACACTCGCCGTCGTACCGGGCGGCACCGGCACGCCGCCCATCGGAAGGCCCATCGCGAACACCCAGGTATACGTGCTCGACCAGGCCCTGAACCCGGTCCCGACCGGAACTCTCGGAGATCTCTACGTCGCCGGGGACGGTGTCGCACGCGGCTACCTGCACCGGCCCGCCCTCACCGCCGAGCGTTTCGTTGCCAACCCCTTCGCCCCGGGCCGCCGTATGTACCGCACCGGAGACCTGGCGCGCTGGAACGCCGACGGACAGCTGGAGTACGCGGGCCGGACCGACAACCAGGTCAAGATCCGCGGCTTCCGCATCGAACTCGGTGAGATCGAGACCGCCCTCACAGCACACCCCGATGTTGCGCAGGGGGTCGTCGTCGCCCGCCCCGACCACACAGGCAGCAGCAGGCTCGCCGCCTACGTGACCACGGCGCCCGGGGCCGGAGCTCCCGAAACCGCTGCGCTGCGCGCCTTCGTGGGCGAGCGGGTGCCCGAATACATGGTCCCCGCGGCGTTTGTCACGCTCCACGCCATGCCTCTGACACCCAACGGGAAGATCGACCGCAAGGCCCTGCCCGAACCGGAGTTCACCGCGGGCGCCTACCGCGCACCGCGCACCCAGGAAGAGGAAGTCCTGTGCGCCCTGTTCGCGGACGTACTGGGCAAGGAACAGGTGGGGGCGGACGACTCCTTCTTCGAACTGGGCGGCCACTCGCTCCTCGCGACCCGTCTGGCCGCCCGCATCCGCGCGGCCTTCGGCGCAGACCCGGGCGTACGAGCCGTCTTCGACACCCCCACCCCGGCCGGCCTCGCCGCCCACTTGAGTACGGGCGGCACCGACACACGGCCCCCGCTGGTCGCTGCCCCGCGATCCGAACGGATGCCGTTGGCGCATGCGCAACAGCGGTTGTGGTTCCTGGATCAGTTCGAGGGTTCGAGTGCGGCGTACAACATGCCGGTTGCGGTGCGTCTGTCGGGTGTGCTGGATGTGGTGGCGTTGCGTGGGGCGCTGGCTGATGTGGTGGGCCGGCATGAGACGTTGCGTTCGGTGATTGAGGTCGTTGATGGTGAGCCCCTTCAGCGGGTGCTGGTGGGGGCGGTGGCCGGGCTGAGGGTGGAGGTGGTGTCGCGGGAGGGTCTTGCCGGGGCGTTGGCGTCGGTTGCGGGGGAGCCGTTCGATCTGGCGGTTGAAGCTCCTTTGCGGGCGCGGTTGTTCGAGTTGGGGCCGCACGAGTGGGTTCTGGTGCTTGTCGCGCATCACATTGCGGCGGATGGCTGGTCGATGGCGCCGTTGTTGCGGGATCTGTCGGTGGCGTACGGGGCGCGGTGTGGTGGTGGTGTGCCGGGTTGGGATGCGTTGCCGGTGCAGTATGCGGATTATGCGGTGTGGCAGCGGCGGGTGCTGGGTTCGGAGGGGGATCCGGAGAGTCTGGTCTCGCGGCAGTTGGCGTACTGGCGTGAGGTGCTGGAGGGGTCGCCGGCGGAGATCGCGCTGCCCTTCGACCGGGCACGTCCCTCAGCGGCCTCGCACGCGGGCCGCACCCTCCCCTTCGCGGTCGACGCCCGGACACACGGGCGGCTGACGCGCCTCGCGCGGGAGCGTGGGGTGTCGCTGTTCATGGTGTTGCATGCGGCGCTGCTGGTGGTGCTGGCGCGGGTGGGTGCGGGTGAGGATCTGCCGGTGGGTGCGGCGGTGGCCGGGCGTTCCGATGAGAGTCTGGACGATCTGGTCGGGTTCTTCGTGAACACGGTGGTGCTGCGTACGGATGTGTCGGGTGATCCCTCGTTCGTGGAGCTGCTGGACCGGGTACGTGAGGTGCACCTGGGTGCCCACGCGCACGCGGATGTTCCCTTCGACCGCCTGGTCGACGTCCTGGGAGTGGATCGGTCCGCCGCGCGACAGCCATTGCTCCAGGTCATGCTCGTCCTGCAGAACAACGCGCGAGGAAGACTGGAACTCCCAGGGCTCGACGTAGCCGTGGAACCGATAGAGCTGGGCTCGGCCAAGTTCGACCTGACTCTGCAGCTGGCCGAAGAAGCTGACGCCCACGGATCCCCCGGCGGGCTCTCGGGCGGTCTTGAGTTCGCGCTCGACCTTTTCGACGAGGCGACGGTGAAGGCTCTGGCGACTCGCTTCGTGCAGGTACTCGGTGCGGTGGCAGCCGACCCATCGGTGCTGGTCAGCAGTACTGACATCTGGCTGCCGGGCGAGCGCGAACGTCTGACCGGTTGGAGTGCGGCCGGGACGGACGAGCAGCCGACAGGCACCACCGTGCCCGAATTGTTTGCGCAGTGGGTGGCCCGCACACCCGATGCTGTCGCGGTGGACTCCGGCGACGTGCAGCTCTCCTACCGGGAGCTGGACGCGCGGGTGCAGCGGCTCGCCGCATGGCTGGCCGAACGTGGGGTGTGCGTCGAGGACGTGGTGGCGCTGCGGCTGGCCCGGTCGGTGGAGCTGGTGGTCGCCGTGCTGGCCGTCTCCCGCCTGGGCGCGGCCTGGGTACCGGTGGATCCCGCCTACCCCGAGCAGCGGGCGCGGCACATTCTTGACGAGGCGATGCCCCGCCTGGTCCTGGACGCCGCGGGCACTGCTCTGGCGGAAGCGGAAGCGGCAGCGGCAGCACACGACCAAGAACACCGGACCGTACCGATCGTCGCCGCGGAGCCCGACCGGCTCGCGTACATAATTTTCACGTCGGGATCGACCGGTGTACCCAAGGGCGTGGGCGTCACCCACGCCGGTGTGGGCGCTCTGGCCGCCTCCATGGCGGAGCGGTTTGCACTCACCGGAAACAGCCGCGTGCTGCAGCTTGCCTCGCCGAGTTTCGACGCTTCCGTGATGGAACTCCTGATGGCATGGAGCTCCGGCGCGGCACTGGTCATCGCCCCGCCCGGCGTACTGGCGGGACACGAGCTCGCGCAAGCACTGACCGCCGGCCGCGTTACGCACGCCCTGGTCCCGCCGGCACTCCTGGCCACGGTGCCCGAACTTCCCAGCGATGTTCTGACCGTGCCGGTCGTGGGCGCCGAAGCATGCCCGCCGGAGTTGGTGACACAGTGGGCGCCCGGACGTCATATGGTCAACGCCTACGGTCCCACTGAGGTCACCATCGCCGCCACTCTCAGCGACCCGCTGGCCGCGACGGGGCAGGCGCCGCCGATCGGACGCCCCGTCGCCGACAGTCGAGTGCAGGTGCTGGATGCCTCACTGCGACCGGTGCCGCAGGGCACGATCGGCGAGTTGTACGTCTCAGGTCCCGGTCTGGCCCGAGGCTATGTGCATCAGCCGGCACTGACCGCGGCCCGTTTCGTGGCCGACCCCTTCGACGCCGGGCAACGCCTTTACCGGACCGGTGACCTGGTGCGGTGGAACGCACACGGCGAGCTGGACTACGTCGGGAGAGCTGACCAGCAGCTCAAGATCCGGGGCTTCCGCATCGAAATCGGCGAGGTCGAGGCTGCCCTGGCCGCCGACGCGCAGGTCTCCCGGGCAGTCGTCATCGCCCGTAGGACGTCCCGAGGGAGCGACCAACTCGTCGGATACGTCGTGGCGGTCGACCCGGACGCACCTCCGGCGCCCTCCGCAGTACGCGAGTTCGCAGCCGAGAGGCTCCCGGAGTACATGGTCCCTGCCGCGGTCGTGGTCATGGACGCCTTCCCCCTCAACACCAGCGGCAAGATAGACCACAAGGCCCTCCCGGAACCGGAATTCACCGGCCAGGTCGCACACCGGGCCCCCCGCACCCCCTTCGACGAGAGACTGCGCACGGTCTTCGCCGACGTTCTCGGCATCCCCGCCGGCACGATCGGAATCGACGACTCGTTCTTCGACCTCGGCGGCCACTCCCTGCTTGCCACCAAGCTCGTGTCGAGGATCCGTACGGATTTCGGAGCCGAGCTCGGCGTCCGTACGGTATTCGAGGCACCGACCGTTGCCGGGCTCGCAACCCGGCTGGTCGTCGCGGATCGAGCCCGGCCGGCACTGGAGCCACAGACCCGGCCGGACCGCCTGCCCCTGTCGCATGCCCAGCGACGCCTGTGGTTCCTCGACCAGTTCGAAGGCCCCAGCGCCACCTACAACATCCCGGTCGTGCTCCGGCTCACCGGCTCCCTCGACGTGTCCGCCCTGAGAGCGGCGGTGAGGGATGTGGTGAGCCGGCACGAAAGCCTGCGAACGACCGTGTCCGCGGACGAAGCAGGGGTCCCCTTCCAGCAGGTGGTGCCGGCAGGGAACGTCGCGCAGGAGATTCCTCTGGTGCAGGTGCCACCCGGCGAGACTACTGCGTACGTCGAACGGGAAGCGGCTCACACCTTCGACCTGGCGACGGACATCCCGTTGCGCGCCGTGATTCTCGAAGTTGCCGCCGACGAGCATGTGCTTGTCCTGGTGGTCCATCACATCGCAGGGGACGGCGAGTCGATGGCACCACTGTCCCGCGACCTGGTTTCCGCCTACCGTGCCCGCCTGAAGGGCGAGACCCCGCCGTTCAGCCCCCTGCCGGTCCAGTACGCCGACTACGCCCTGTGGCAACAGCGTCTTCTCGGTGACGAGAACGACCCCCAGAGCCGCGCCTTCGACCAGTACGCCTACTGGCGTGGCGAGCTGACGGGCATTCCGCAGCCACTGCAGCTGCCCACGGACAGGCCGCGCCCTCCTGTGGCCGGCCGCCGCGGGGACCGTGTGGCGTTCTCGATCGAGCCGGACGTCTTCCACCGGGTCCAAGAGCTCGCACGCCGCGAGGGCGCAACTGTGTCGATGGTGCTGCAGTCGGCACTCGCGGTGCTGCTCCGTCAGCTCGGCGCAGGCGACGACGTCACCATCGGGTCTCCGATCGCCGGACGCACCGACGAGGCACTGGCCGATCTCGTCGGATTCTTCGCCAACACCTGGGTTCTGCGGGCCGACCTGTCCGGGGACCCGTCGTTCGCCGAGGTGCTGAACCGGGTGCGGAACAAGGCACTGGCGGCCTACGACCGCCAGGACGTGCCCTTCGAGCGTCTGGTGGAACTCCTCAACCCGGACCGTTCCACCGCCTTTCACCCCCTCTTCCAGATCATGTTCGCCTGGCAGAACACCAGCCGTCCCGACTTCGAACTCGACGGTCTGCGACTCGGCTACGAACCGGTGAGTGTCGACTCCGCCAAATTCGACCTGTTCTTCGGTCTGACCGAATACGGCACGGGTGCCGAGCGCGGAGTCCGAGGCAGCCTCGAATACGCGACGGATCTCTTCGACGAGAGCACGGCAGTCGCCTTCGCAGAGCGGTTCGTCCGCGTGGTCCAGCAGGTGACAGCCGCCCCGGCCCGGGAGGTATCCGTCATCGACCTGCTCTCGGACGCGGAGCGTGCCCTGGTGCTGGCCGAGTGGAACGCCACCCGGATGCCGCTCCCCGCCCTCACGATTCCGGAACTGTTCGAGGAGCAGGCCGGGCGCACCCCGCACGCCGTGGCGGTGGTCTGCGGCGGAACGTCGTGGACGTACCGCGAGCTGGACGAGCGAGCCAACCGGCTCGCACGAGAGCTGGTACGTGCGGGCCAGGGACCCGAATCGATCGTCGGACTCGCCCTGCCTCGCAACGCGGACCTGGTGATCGGCATGCTCGGCATCCTGAAGTCCGGAGCGGCGTACCTGCCCATCGATCCGCGCTACCCCAGCGCCCGTCTGGACTTCGTCCTGGCGGACTCCCGTCCCGGGGTGATCGTCACGGACACCCGGACCGCCACCGTGCTCCCGGCCAACGACGCCACCTGCCTGCACCTGGACCGGCTCGATCTCGAAACCGGTGACGGCTCCGCCCTCGGACATACCGAGCGCCCGGCGTCCTGGGGGCCCGACAGCCTTGCATACGTGATGTACACGTCCGGTTCGACCGGGAACCCCAAGGGCGTCGCCATCCACCACGCCAATCTTGTCAACGGCGTGCTGCGCCTGGCCGACGTGGTGGATGTGCGGGCGGGATCACGCGTGCTCGGCGCCACATCGGTCAACTTCGACGTATCGGCCTTCGAGGTGTTCACCGCGCTCAGCCGAGGCGCGACCGTCGAAGTCGTCCGGGACGTCCTGGAGCTGGCCGAGCGTGACGGCTGGACGGGCGGTGCGCTGCAGGCTGTGCCCTCGGTGTTCTCGGAGATCCTCGACACCGTCGCCGGCAAGATGGACGTGGACACCGTGGTGCTGGGCGGCGACAGCCTGCCCGCCACGCTCCTGGAAAAGGTACGCACGGCCATACCCCACGCCCGCCTCGTTCAGGCGTACGGCCAGACCGAGGACTTCTACGCCACCGCATTCGAGATCCCCAGGGATTGGGCCGGCCGCGGCAACGTTCCCATCGGCACTCCGCTCGGGAACATGCGCACTTACGTGCTTGGTGCCGGGCTGGTTCCCGTGCCCGTGGGAGTGACCGGTGAGCTCTACGTGGCCGGAGCGATCGGTCGCGGGTACCACAACAGGCCGGGAATCACGGCGGGCCGCTTTGTCGCGGACCCGTTCGGACCGGCGGGGGAGCGCATGTACCGCACCGGCGACCTGGTGCGCTGGACCGCCGGCGGTCACCTGGAATACCTGGGCCGTGGCGACACACAGATGAAGATCCGTGGATTCCGTATCGAACCCGGTGAGATCGAGGCCGCGATCGTGGCGTACCCCGGGGTGCGCCAGGCCGTGGTCCAGCTCCGCCGCGTGCGCGCTGAGGGAGGCGAGCAACTGGTCGGCTACGTCGTGCCCTCGGACGCAGCTGATGGCCCGTCGGCCGACGGGCCCGCGCCTGGTGAGCTGGACGTCGAGGACCTGCGCCGGTTTGCCGCGGGCCGGCTGCCGGAGTTCATGGTGCCTTCAGCCTTTGTGGTCCTCGACCGCTTCCCCCTCGACCCCAATGGCAAGCTCGACCGGCGGGCCCTGCCCGACCCGGCTCTGCAGCTCACGTCATTCCGTGCGCCGGCGACTTCGCGTGAGCAGGCCCTGTGCGAGGTACTCGGCGAGGTTCTGGGCATGGAGAGCGTCGGTGCAGACGACGACTTCTTCACCATCGGCGGCGACAGCATCCGGTCCATCCAGGTCGTGGCCAGGGCCCGCGGCAAGGGCATCGAGATCAGCCCCCGCGAGGTCTTCGAGCATCGCACTGTGGCCAGGCTCGCAGGCGTGGCACGGGACCTGGGTGCCGAAAGCACGACGCAGGTGCTTCCGGAACTGGAGGGCGGCGGCGTGGGCTGGTCCCCGTTGCCGCCGGCCGGCCAGTACATGCGGGAACTCGGTGGCGGCTACGGAAGATTCCAGCAGTCGATGCTGCTGACCCTGCCCGAAGGCATGGAGGCCGCAGGTCTGACTGCGACCGTGCAGGCAGTACTCGACACCCACGACGTGCTTCGTTCACACATGGTCACCGGCGCGGATGATCCAGACGGCTTGGTGGTCTCGGCACCGGGCACCATCGCGGCCCGCAGCGTCATCCGCCGTGTTCCGTGCGACGGCCAGTGGCAGACGGCCGCCTGGAGGTCGGCCCTGGCCGCGGAGCTGGATGCGGCAGCCGGGCGGTTGGATCCTGCAGCTGGACAGATGGCGCAATTGGTCTGGTTCGACCCGCGAGTCGGGGGAGAAGGCCGACTGCTGGTGGTGCTGCACCATCTGGTCGTCGACGGTGTCTCCTGGCGCATTCTGCTCCCCGATCTGGCCGCGGCCTGGGAGCAGGTGAGTGCGGGACACGTCCCGGCGCTGCCTGCGGTGGGAACGTCCGCGAGGCGCTGGATGCACGCCCTCGCCGAGGAAGCCGAACGCCCGGAGCGGATCGCTGAGCTTCCGTTGTGGCAGGGCATTCTGGACGGCCCGGATCCCTTGCTGGGGGAGCGCCGCATCGATCCGGCCGTTGACACCATGGACACCGTGGAGCGGGTCCAGGTACTGGTGCCGGCCGACGTGACGGAGGCGGTACTGACCGCTCTGCCGGCCGCCTTCCACGCAGGCGCGAACGATGGGCTGCTCACGGCTCTTGCGCTCGCACTGGCCGAGTGGCGTTCACGGCGGGGGGTCACCGAATCCTCGGTACTCCTGCGCATGGAGGGACACGGCCGTGAGGAGGACCTGGTGCCAGGCGCCGACCTGTCCCGGACCGTTGGATGGTTCACGAGCATGTTCCCGGTACGCCTGGACGTGGCCGGATGTGACCTGGCCGAGGCGCTGACGGGAGGCGCGGACGCGGGACGAGCCGTCAAATCAGTGAAGGAACAGCTGCGGGCGATCCCGGACAAGGGCATGGGCTTCGGGCTGCTGCGCTACCTCAACGCGGAGACCTCAACCGATCTGTCCGCCTTCGCGACAGGACAGATCGGTTTCAACTACCTGGGCCGTTTCTCCTCGGCGGACATGCCCGAGGAGCTGCGG
The DNA here is from genome assembly GCF_045161865.1 of Streptomyces sp. NBC_00859. Taxonomy (NCBI): domain Bacteria; kingdom Bacillati; phylum Actinomycetota; class Actinomycetes; order Kitasatosporales; family Streptomycetaceae; genus Streptomyces; species Streptomyces sp. NBC_00859. The sequence goes on from NZ_CP108826.1 coordinate 7,872,767, forward strand.
GGGCTGGGCTGGATCCAGGCCCCGGAGGGCGGGGTGATGGCTGAGCTCGATGCGGACATGCCCGCCATGTCCATCCTGGATGTCACCGCGGTGGCCTCCGACACGGGACAGGGCACCCAGCTGGGCGCGGTCTTCAGCTACCCGGCCAACATCCTCAAGGCGGCCGACGTCCAGACGCTGGCCGACTTGTGGGTCGACGCGCTCACCGCGCTCGCCCACCACGTGCGCAGCGACTCCCGGGCCGGTGGCCTGACCCCTTCCGATCTGCCGCTGGTCGAGGTGGGGCAGCCCGAGCTCGAAGTGTGGGAGAAGGCATACGGCGCTCTCGTCGACGTGTGGCCGTTGACACCTCTGCAGTCCGGCCTGCTGTTCCACGCGATGCTCGCCGACGCCTCGTTCGACGCGTACAACATGCAGCTGGCCTTCGAACTCACCGGCCCCCTCGATGCAGGCCGCCTCCGTGCCGCCGGCCAGTCCCTGATCGACCGCTATCCCAACCTCCGCGCCGCGTTCGTCCCCGACACCACCGGCGGGCATGTCCAGCTGATCGTCGACGGTGTCGAGCTGCCGTGGCAGGAGAGGGACTTCAGGGATCTGCCGGACACGACCGCGCGAGAGCGTGCCTATGACGAACTCCTCGCCCGCGACCTGCGGACCAACTTCGATCCGACGCGGCCCCCGTTGCTGCGTATGACCCTGGTCCGGACGGATGACGAGGTCAGCCACCTGGTCCTCACCGCCCACCACGTCCTCTTCGACGGCTGGTCCCTCCCCGTCCTGCTGCAGGACCTGCTGCGGCTCTACTCGTCGTGCGGAGAAGCGAGCGAACTGCCGCAGATCCGTGGCTTCCGCGACTTCCTGGTCTGGCTCTCGGCCCAGGACCCGGCTGCCCCCGCCCGAGCATGGGCTCGTGAACTGGAAGGCGTCGAGGAGCCCACTCTCCTGGCTTCCGGACGACAAGGAGGTGACCAGGCCGGAATCGGCCTGCTCGAGGTGCCCCTGCCGCCGGCCGTGGCCGAGACGCTTGCCCGCCGTGCCGCCGAGCTGGGCGTCACCGTCAATACGCTGGTGCAGGGCAGCTGGGCCCTTGTGCTGTCAGGCTTGACGGGACGCCAGGACGTGGTCTTCGGTGCCACGGTCTCCGGCCGTCCTGCGACCTTGCCGGGCGCCGACTCGATGGTCGGCCTGTTCATCAACACCCTTCCGGTGCGGGTTGCCTGGGAACCGGCACAAAGCCTCACTGAGGTGTTCAGCGGGCTGCAGAGCCGACAGGCCGCGATGCTCGATCACCACCACTACGGCCTCACCGCCATCCATCGTGACACCGGGCTGAACACCCTGTTCGACACCATGATCGCCTTCGAGTCGTATCCCGTCGACCAGGAAGGTCTCGGTTCCGCCGGAGCGGCGACCGACATCGCCGTGACCGGCATCCGGCCGTTCTCGGGCACGCATTACCCACTGACCGTCATCGCCGTGACCGAGCCCCACCTGCGACTGACACTCCACTACCAGCAGGGGCTCTTCGACCGGTCCGAGGCACAAGACATAGCGCAGCGCTTCGGACGAGTTCTGCAGCAGGCGGCCAACGACCCCGAAACCAAGAGCGGTCGGCTGGAACTCCTTGCCCCCGCGGAACGGAAGCTGGTCCTGGAACGGCTGAACGACACGGCCACCGAAGTCGCTGCCACCACGATCCCGGCCGCTTTCGAACGACAGGTGGCAGCGAACCCGGACGGGATCGCTGTGGTCTGCGACGGCGGGACACTGACCTACCGGGAACTCAACGCCATGGCAGACCGGATGGCACTCGGCCTCGCCCGCAGAGGCGTGGGGGCGGAGACGGTGGTAGCGGTGGCGTTGCCCCGGACCCCGCGCATGGTGGCTGCGCTGCTGGGCGTACTCAAGGCGGGCGGTGCGTACCTGCCCATCGACCCGGCTTATCCCAGCGGCAGGCTGGCGCACATCCTGTCCCAGGCTCGGCCTCAGCTGCTTGTCACCGATGCCGGGAGCGAGGCCGTTGTGCCTCGGAGCGACATCCCGTACGTCTACGCCGACGACCTCGTCGAGGAGGCCGGGAACCTGGCAGACGCCCCTGCACACCGACGGGAAGTGCGTCCGGCCAACACGGCATACGTCATCTACACGTCAGGTTCGACCGGCACCCCCAAGGGCGTCGTCATCACGCACGGGAACGTCATCAACGGCGTGTCGCAGCTCGCCGCCGCGCTGGGTGTGGCCCCCGGCCGGCGCATGCTTGCCAGCACTTCGGTCAACTTCGACGTCTCCGTGTTCGAGATGTTCACTGCTCTGACCACAGGTTGCAGCATCGAACTGGTGCGAGACGCCCTGGCACTGACCGAAGGCGCGGGACGGGACGTCGACATCATCAGCACCGTCCCTTCGGTCTTCGCCGAACTGCTGGAACAGCAGGCCGATGTCGGCGCCGATACCCTCGTCTTCGCCGGGGAAGCCCTTCCGCGGTCCCTCGTGGAGCGCATCGGTGAACTCCTGCCGCAGTCCCGGGTGGTCAACGCGTACGGGCAGAGCGAATCGTTCTACGCAACACTCTGGGCGGACGACGGCCGAGAAGCCGGCACATGTGCCCCCATCGGAAGTCCGCTCGGGAATGTGCGCACCTATGTGCTCAACGCCGGCCTGGAACCCGTCCCCGTGGGCGCAGTCGGCGAGTTGTACGTGTCCGGAGCGTGCCTGGGACGCGGCTACCACGGCAGGTCCGCTGTCACCTCACAACGGTTCGTCGCGGACCCGCACGGGGCCCCCGGCGCTCGCATGTACCGCACAGGCGACCTCGCCCGATGGAACAGCGACGGGCAGCTGGAGTACGCCGGGCGGATCGACCAGCAGGTCAAGATCCGCGGCTTCCGCATCGAGCCCGCAGAGGTCGAAGCCGCCCTGACAGCATGCGAAGCGGTCTCCCGAGCCGTCGTCGTCGCACGCGAGAATCCGGACGTCGGGCGGCAGTTGGTTGGCTATGTGACCTTGCGTCGACCGGACGCAGATGCCACTCCCGACCGACTGCGCGCGGAGCTCAGCACCCGGCTGCCCGACTACATGGTGCCCAGCGCGCTCCTCGTCCTGGACCGTATGCCGCTCGCCCCCAACGGCAAGCTGGACCGGTCGGCGCTGCCGGAGCCGGACTTCGAGGCGAGCAACTACCGAGCGCCGCGTACACCGCAGGAAGAGGTGCTGTGCGGGCTGTTCGCCGAGACCCTCGGTGTCAAGCAGGTTGGAGCAGACGACTCCTTCTTCGACCTCGGGGGACACTCGCTCCTGGTCACGAGACTGACCAACAGAATCCTGATGCTGCTCGGCGTGCGCCTGCCGATCCGTGCGGTCTTCGAGACCCCCACGGCCGCGGGCCTGGCACGGTGGCTCACCTCCGGAACCGACGCCGGCCAATCGGCCGATCCGTACGCCGTGGTGCTGCCGCTGAAGTCGGACGGGGAGCAGCCGCCCGTCTGGTGGTTCCACCCCGGCGGCGGCCTGAGCTGGTGCTACATGGGGTTTGCCCCGCACCTTCCGGCCGACCGGCCGAGCTACGGCATTCAGGCCCGAGGACTGGACGGGACCGCTCCGATTCCCGACTCGATCGAGGAGATGGTTGCCGACTACGTGGCGGAGCTCCTCGCGGTGCAGCCCCAAGGACCTTTCTTCCTGGCCGGCTGGTCGTTCGGCGGGACGTTGGCACACGCGGTCGCCGGTGAGCTGGAGCGCCGAGGCCACCGGGTCGACCTGCTGGCTCTGTTGGACTGTGCGCCCAGCACCTTCTTCACGGCCGCCAAGGACGCCCCGGAAGCCGAGGTCCGCGGCATGTTCGAGGCGTACGTCGCGATGTCCGACCACGACGGACTCGTGGACCGCATGACCGAGATCCAGATCGAGCACCTCAGGCTCATGCGTCGGTTCTCCTCGCCGGTCTACCGGGGAGAGGCGCTCTTCTTCAGCGCCACAGTCGATTCGCCCGAAGCCATCGCCGACCACTGGAAGCCGTACATCCTCGGCGGTATCCGCGAGTTCGAGATCGACTGCAGCCACCATGCGATGCACCTGCCGGAACCGGCTGCCGCGATCGCGGCGGTCATCGGCCGGGTGCTCCAGGAGAACTGACCCTGTGCCGAGGGGCCGGTGGCCGTCCCGTAGGGGGCGGCCACCGGCCCCTCGCGAGGAGTCACGGTGTTATGGGTCTGTCGTGCAGAGCACCTCCCGGACCACCGATACGACACATCCGAAAGCCGGCGCGGTCTCGGCGTAGCGCACCAGGTACTGCACTGTTCCGTCGCGCGGGCGCGCACAGCGGCCCCGGGAGACGGCGCCCCGGTGCGCTGCGAGCCGCGCCGCCTTGCGGGCCTGTGAAAGCGCTGCGGGGTCTTCCCCGTCGACACCCACGACCCCGAGTCCGACGGGGTCGGGGCTGACGGCGTAGATGACCAGGTCCGCACGGCGGGCCGTGGCGAAGTGCCTCCGAAGACCAGTGGTGGAAACGGCTGAATCATCATGAGAGCGTCCGCAGTGCGGACACTTCCCCGCATCCAGGCTGATGTGCGCCGGCTCGACAGCCATACACGCCCCCAGGAGGGACAGAAGCCCCGCGCGCACGATGGTAGACGCGGCCCTGTCCGTAGCAGTGTTCTCCGGGCTCAGTGCAAGCGAGCGCAGTGTGACAGGGGATACGTCCTCGTCACACTGCGCGTCATCCAGCTCGAGCGGAGGGGCCGGGAGCAGGGGGTGGGCGGCCCCCCAGCCGCCGTCCGGATGCGTGGCCGGCAGGCTGTGCGGTGCGGGCTCTCCGGGAATCACGATGTCGCCCGCCTCCTGTATCGGCGGCTGACCATACCAAGTGCTGCCCGGTAGCCCGTGGTGAAACAGCGTACGGCGTCAGATGCGGTGCATCGCGGGGCGGAGGGCTCGCCTACCGGATGCAGCCGGGAATTGCGGCAGCGCGCCGATGCGCCGCAGCTGTCGTTCTGCGCCCGCCAGCGGTCACGGGGCCGCTCTCAGGGCCGTGTGTCGCCGATCTCCTCCATCATCGCGTAGAAGGACGCCATGTCCTGGTCGAAGCGCGGTGACGCCATGAACTTGCCTGTGTCGTTGATGCTGTTCAGGCCCCCGATATAGCCGGTGCCCGTGTCGTAGTCGTAGTCAAGGAGCCATGGCCCGCCGCTGGATCCCGGCCTCATGTTCTCGCACTCCACCTGCCACATGTTCAGGGGCGGAGGGGTGGGCTCCACGAGGTCCTGGCAGAACTCCTGGTGATTGCCGTCGTAGGGAGGCCCGGAGTATCCGATGAGGGAGACCTGTTCGCCGGTGCGCATGTCCGGCGCGATGGTGTATCCACCGGCGGCATCGAGGGGCGTTTCACCACTGGCGTTGTCGTTGACGACGAGCATGCCGTAGTCGTGCTCGTAGTCCGGCTTGGAGCCGGAGCTCCAGGCGGGCGACGTGGCGACATTCCATGCGGTGAACCCGCCGTAGGGCATGACGCCGTCGTGGAAACCCGGGTAGAAGACCTGGTTCTTCGTCCAGTCGAGTTTTGGCCCGTCGTGCAGGCAATGGGCTGCCGTCAGGACCAGCACCTCGGAGTGGCTGTTGATGACGGTGCCCGTGCAGGCGTCGGGGGCCCCGTTGGCGTGCTCGAAGAAGATTTTGCCCACGGCGGTCGAGTGCGGCCCCTCGACCGGGGCTGCCTTTGCCTGCTCCGGTGACGGGTGCGGCCCCATTCCGTCGCCGTCCTCTCCGGACTCGTTCGCCAGCGCCCTGCCGATTCGTTCTGGGGTCCAGTAGGCCAGGAGCGCGTGTTGGCGGGCCTGCCCGGAGGCCCCGTGTGAGCCGAGTACGTCGATGATGGCCCGGTGACCGGTGGTGGCTGTTCCGGCCGCGGCTGCCGGACCGGCCGAACCAACCGCGGCGACGACGGCCAGACATACAGTCACCAGAGCGGCCCGGCGACGTCTGAGCCGGTGGAAAGGACCGCTGTGCGTTCCCGGGGGCTGACGGAACATCGGGAAGAACTCCGTTCGTCGGTGTCTTGGGGAAGAGGCTGCGGCGAAGATCAGACGACGAGCTGCGCGGTGAACTCCCGCTCACGTTCGACCTCGGCCTCAGTGGTGGCGATGCGCCCGGTCGTGCGACGCAGGATGGGCGGGGCCATGACGGACGTCACGACCGCGACCAGGACCACGACCGTGTACGAAGCTGTGTTGAGGACATCGAGGCGCAGCCCCACGGACGCCAGCACGATCTCCACCAGGCCCCGGGCGTTGAGGCCTGCACCGATCGCCAGGGACTCCGTCCGGCCGAGGCGGCCGAGTCGTGCGCCCAGGTACCCTCCGGCGAACTTGGCGCCGACGGCGACGGCCAGGGTGATCAGGGCCGCGAACAGAACCGAAGGGCGGGCAAGCGTGGTGAGGTCCACCTGAAGTCCGGCAGCCGCGAGGAAGAGTGGTGCCAGCGTCGCCATGACGAAGGTGCGCACGGAGTCCAGCGACCGGCGGCTGGCGGTGCCGAGGGAGCTGATCACGATGCCGCACAGGAAGGCGCCGAGAATGGGCTCCATGCCCAGTGCGTGAGTTCCTGCGGCGGACAGAAGGATCATGATGACGATGAGGGAAAGGCTGAATCCGGGCTGTTGTGTATGGCGCGCGGGACGCAGCAGGCGTGCGGCCAGCGGGCGCAGCACCAGGACAGTTGCGGCCAGCACGATGAGCAGGAAGCCGACGGACTCGAACACCACGCCGGCGCGCAGGCCGTGGGTGGCCATCGCGGAGACGATCGAGAGCAGCAGCCATCCGACGATGTCGCTGACCGCTGCGGCACCGACGATCATCTGACCTACATTGCGGTGCAGCAGCCCCATGTCGAGAAGCGTCTTGGCGATCACGGGCAGAGCACTCACTGCTACCGCCACGCCGATGAACAGTGCGAAGGTCCCGTGGCCACCTGCCCCGCCCATGAGCGAAGCGGGGAGGAAGAGGCCGAGTACGAACCCGAGGGCGAGGGGCAGCAGAACGCTGCCCGCGCTGACCAGGCCGATTGCGTGCCGCTTGCGCCGCAGCAACCCCAGATCGATGTGGGCCCCGGTAATGGCCACCAGGAGCAGCACCCCCAGTTGGGACACGGCGTTCAGAAGGTGCGTCTGCTCGATGTCGTGGGGAAGCAGCCAGTGGGACAGACCCGGTGCCACGCTCCCGAACAGGGAGGGGCCGAGCACGACGCCGGCGGCGAGCTCCCCGACGACGGGCGGCATGTTGAGGCGCGCGGCGGCCCTGCCCAGAAGCGCGGCGACCGAGATCAGGAGGCTCAGCTGCAGCAGAAAGAGCAGCATTTGATGATCGCTCAGGCCGGGCACCGGCCCTGAGGAGAGCGTCACTGTGTTCCTTTCCAAGGTGAGAGGGCGACCCCGCGCTGCTGCCGGTCAGACCTCGGAGAGGACGGACAGCAGCGCGTCGGCAACGCCCGAGGGGTTGCTCCCGGCCAGTAGGTGGTCACCGGGGAGTACCTCGACCGAGCAGCGGCCAGTGGTGTGCGCGGCCCAGGTGTGCAGTCCCGACAGGGAGTTGTCACGGTCGCCGGCCAGCACGGTCACGTTCCCGGGCACGGAGGTGGTGCGCACGCATTCGACGAAGGACCGCGACAGGAGAAGATCGGATCGGATCATGGGGAAGGCTCCCGCTGCCAGGTGCGGGTCCGTGAGCACCTCGGAGGCGATGGCTCCTCCCATGGATGTGAAAGTCGCGACAGCCGCCTGTGAAGTGGCGACGTCCGCGGCCGAGACCTCGCGCTGCCGGGCCGGCGGAACGTTGGACGCGGCCACCAGTGCAGGCCGCCGCCCCTCACTCAGCGCCGCCACCAGGGCAAGACCGACATAGGCGCCGAGACTCTCGCCGTAGATGATGTCGACCGGGCCTTCGATCCGCGCCAGCGCATCGGCAACGACTGCCGATGCGCTGGTGAGATACGGCTCCGCGTAGCGCCGCCCATGACCTGGCAGTTCCAGTGCGAGGACATCGATCTCCTCGGGGAGCGCGCGACGCAGTCGACGGAAGTAGCCCGCCCCGCAGCACGACGGGGGCACGAGAGCGATCGTGCCTCTCACAGGATCGGGCCCCGCCTGACCGAGTACGTGGGTGTCAACGCGCCGCCACGGTGCGGACGGGGGCACCCCGGAGCGTCTCGGTGACGATCTTGTTGTGGCCGTAGTCGTCACGGCCGCGTGCCAGGACGGCGCCCCACTTCTCCAGAGAGATACTGCCGCCGTACTCCTCGATGTGGTCCGTGTCCGGGTACACCCGTACGTTGGTGGGGACGTAACGCGTGGCGAAGCCCATGCGGTAGTCCTTGCCCGTGCTGATGTTGGGCAGTGAGGCGTGCATCAGTGTCGACCAGAAGATGACGCACTGGCCGCGCTCCATGACCAGGGAGAAGGCGTCCTCCTCATTGGGCTTCCAGTCAGGGTCGACCTGCAGCTGACGGTAGTCGTAGCCGAAGAAACCGCGAGGAACGCCGTCCTTGACCTCGGTGTTGATGCGGCTCTCGTCGAACTCCATCTGCTTGGACTCGTCGTAGTTCATCTTGTTCTGCGTTCCGGGAATGATCTGCAGACAGCCGTTTTCACGGGTCGAGTCCGTGAACGCGGTCCAGACCGTGATGGTGCCGGCTCCGAAATCGTCCTCCGACTCACCGGGCCACAGGAGCTGGGGCTTACCGCTGGCGTTGGCGAAGGTGTCGGCCTGGTGCCAGTCGGTGCCTTCGTCCCCGGGGTACTTGGGGAAGAATTCGGAGCGCCAGCAGAGCAGGTCGGGACCCAGGATCGACGCCACCCGGTCCACGATCTTCTGGTTGCAGATGTGGTCCACCAGCAGATCGATGTCGAGGTGCCGGTCGTAGTTGAAGATATTCGGCGCCCCGATACTCGCGTCGACCTCCGGATACGCGGCGTGCCGGCGGTCCAGGGTCTCCCGGTGGACCTGCTTCCACAGCCGGTCCATCTCCTCGGGGGTATAGATGGTGAGGGGGCCGATGTAGCCGTTCTTGTGGAAGAACGCGAGTTCCTCGTCGGACAGGGAGAGGGGGCTCTGCTCGATGCTCGTTGACATGCTGTGCCTTCCTGGCTTCGGCTATGCGTGAGACCGGACCGGATGCGCTTTGGCCACGGCCACGGAAAGGGGTTCGTCGTAGGCGACCTTCATGTCGAGATTCACACCAAACGAATCCGAGAGAAACTTGTTGAGCCTGGCGAACGCCAGTGAATGCCCTCCGATGTCAAGGAAGTTGTCTGATGCGACGATCTGCGCATCTTCGAGCTCCTCGCGCAGCCAAGCGACCGTGGAGTATTCCAGATCCGTGGTCTCGGGCAATTGGGCTGCGTTGTCGTCGTACGTGGAAGACGGCATGGGACCATCCTTCTGCGATTCCTGGGAGGTGCCACTATGAATGAGCGCACCGAACCGAACAGAACATACCTTTGGTCAGGGCGGGTTGGACATGCTCCTGTCCTGTCACCGGGACACGGACCGATCACGAACGGCTTCTCACTATCCGCTGCCGTCCGGGCCTCCTATAGTCGGTGCAGTACCCGCTTCCCTTCCATGAGAGGGCCCGGGGTATTCCTGTTGCTCCCAAGGTGGAAAGCCAAAAAATCTGGCGCGCATGGGTGCTGCGACGAAAACCGAACCGCCGCTCCGGCAAGCGATCCGAGACGGAGCACTGGGCAATCGGAATACCCTGACAACGCTGGAGCCATTTCGCTCCCGAGATATCAAGTCGTCCTTAAAATGCGCTCTTTGCGAGGGAGATTCACATGACCGAGGTACTCCCAGATGCGATCTGGCTGCCCAGCGAACGATCCAGCGGCTGTCCCTACAACCCGCCCGCGCAGCTCTCCGAGATTCGTGAGGAGACACCGCTGAGCCGGATCCACTACTCGGGAGACGTCGACGGCTGGCTTGTGACCAGCCACGCCCTTGCTCGGCAGATCCTTGCCGATCCCCGGTTCATCAGCGGCAGCAACCACCACCGTGCCCCGATTGAGGGCGCCCCCAGCATGGAGAACCCGCCGCCGATTCCCCCCGGTTTCCTCTCCCTCATGGACCCGCCGGACCACACGCGCTTTCGCCACCAGCTCACCGGTCAGTTCACCGTCCGCCGGATGCGACAGCTCACCGACCGCGTCGAGGCGATAACCGCCGAGTGTCTCGACGCCATGGAGACACAGGACGGCCCCGTCGACCTGGTCGACTCCTTCGCGCGCCGTATTCCCGGCGTCGTCATCGCGGAGCTGCTCGGAATCAGCAACGACGACCGGCAGAAATTCACCGACCTCGTCGACCGCATGCATGCGCTGGGGCGCAGCAAGGCCTCGGTCGAGGACCAGACGCAGGCGTTCCTCGCGGTGCGTGGCTTCATGAGCGAACTGATGCTTGCCAAGCGTGAGCAGCCCACGGATGACCTGTTCAGCGGTCTGGCCACCAGCGAGTTCAACGATGACGAGATCATCAACCTCGGCCTCACCCTGCTCGGAGCCGGCCTCGACACGGTCGCCGGTACCCTCTCCCTCGGGGCGTTCGCCCTGCTGCGCAATCCGCACCAGTTCGAGCTCCTCAGCAAGACCGCGGACGACGAAGCGGTTTCACGGGCCGTCGAGGAGCTGCTCCGCTACACGACGGTGCTCCCCTTCCTGCAGCGCAGTGCGATCGAGGACCTCGAAGTGGACGGCCATCTCATCAAGGCCGGGGAGATGGTCACCATTTCCACGGCGGCCGCCAACCGAGACGGCGACAAGTTCACCGCCCCGGACGACCTCGACATCACGCGTTCAGTCCGTGGTCACGTGTCCTTCGGCCACGGCATCCACCAGTGTGTCGCACAGCAGCTGGCGCGAGTCGAGCTGCAGGTGGCCTTCCCCGCTCTCGCCCGTCGCTTCCCGACGCTCCGTCTGGCTGTCGACCCCGAAGAGGTGTCGGTGCGCGACGAGATCGCCTTCTACGGCCTGTGGAGCCTGCCGGTCACCTGGGACCGGGGGTAGCGGCCCACCGCCTCCCTCAGACAGGCAGCAGGGGAGTGAACACATCCCCCGTCATTTCCCTGCTGCCCCCACGCGGCCCCGGAGATCGTTCCGCAACGATTCCGGGGCCGCTCCATGCTCCGGCACAACTCGCACCCGTCGCCGGCCAACACCACTGATGGGAAGAGGAAATAGCCACATCCCGGGCCCGGCAGTGGTCGAAGCAGTGCGCGAGCAGGCTTCTCGCCTCGTGACCTCCGCCCCTGGATTCGCCGTCGAGGCACGATCGGAGGCGGCCAGGCTGATCGCGGAGCGGACTCCGGGCAACCTCGACCGGATCCCCTTCACCAACGGCGGCGCCGAAGCCGTGGAGAACGCCGTCCGACTCGCAAGGCTGCACACCGGACGCCACAAAGTTCTTTCCGCCTCCCGCTCGTACCACGGTGCGACGAGCACAGCGATCAACCTCACCGGTGACCCGCGACGCTGGCCCGTCAGAGTTCGGCAGGCGCTCTGCACTTCTGGGCTCCGTTCCTGTACCGCTCACCGTTCCACAGCCAGAGTGCCGAGCAGGAATGCAGTCGTGCTCTGCAGCACCTTGACGACACCATCGTCTTCGAAGGTCCCTCCACCATCGCGGCGCTCATTGCAAGGAAGGTCTGGCAATCCTCGACGAGGCCCTCACCCTCGTGGACACCTGGACACCTGGACACCTGGACACCTGGACGCAGTGATCGCAGCGTCCGGCACGGCTCGCGCGTGCGACAGCCGCCGCCCCGGGTGTGCCGGGGACGGCGGCTGTCGCACGAGTCGGATGTGAGGTCAGCGGCCCCGCGCATGGAAGGCGGCCCTGGCCCAGAAGAATCCCACCACGGTGATGCCGACGAGCCAACCGAGTGCGATGTAGGCACTGTTACCGATGCTGCTGCCCAGCATCAGACCGCGCAGAGTGTCGATGACTGGAGTGAAGGGCTGGTATTCGGCGAACCAGCGCACCCCGGTGGGCATCGAGGAGGTGGGTACGAAGGCACTGCTGACCAGCGGCAGGATCTGCAGAGGCATGGCTGCGGTGTTGGCGCTGCCGGGATTCTTGGCCGCTGACCCGAAAGCGATCATCAGCCAGGTGAGCGACAGGCTGAGCAGGGCGAGGACCCCGATGGCGGCTGCCCATTCGACAGGGGTGGCATTGGGGCTGAACCCCATCACCAGGGCAACGGCCAGGACGAGCGTCACCGTTGCCATGGTCCGCAGGAAACCACCCAGGACATGCCCGGTGAGCACCGCTCCGCGGGAGATCGGCATCGTGCGGAACCGCTTGATGATGCCCTCGGTCAGGTCGACGCTCACCGTCACGGCTGTGCTGCCGCCTCCGTAGCAGACGGTGAGAAGGACCATCGAGGGAGCGATGTAGTTCAGGTAGCCGGCCCTGCCGCCCGTGGCCCCGCCGACCCCCACTCCCAGGGCCCCACCGAAGATGTAGACGAACATCAGAAGCAGGACGACCGGTGTGACGAGGCTGGAGATCAGCATGGCCGGAAAGCGGACGCCATGGCGCAGACTCCGCCGCAGCATCGTCATCGAATCGGTCACGGAGTAGCTGAGGGTACTCATCAGACGGTCTCTTTCCGGCGGTGCGTGGGAGCGGTCAGGGCGAGGAAGACATCGTCGAGGTCGGGCGTATGGACCGTCAGCTCGGCCACCTCGACCGCCTGCTCGTCGAGCCGCTCGAGAAGTACTCGCAACGCGCCGACGCTTCCGTCGTTCGGCACCTGCAGTGCCAGCTCGTTCCGGTCACGCCGAGCCTCCTCCAGGACATGGAGTGCCATGTCCAGGTGTCGCTGCTCGCCGAACTCCAGACGCACGTAGGTGCCCGGGACGCGCCGCTTCAGTTCTGCGGCCGTGCCCTGCGCCACAAGTCTCCCCTGATCGAGGACCGCGATGAGGTCCGCGAGCTGGTCGGCCTCCTCCAGGTACTGCGTCGTCAGGAAGATCGTGACGCCCTCTGCGACCAGATTGCGGATGACTCCCCACATGGCATGCCGGCTGCGCGGGTCGAGCCCCGTCGTCGGCTCGTCGAGAAAGATGACGCTCGGACGGCGCACCAGGGTCATCGCCAGGTCGAGCCGGCGCCGCATACCTCCGGAGTAGGCCAGCGCGCGCTGTTTGCCTGCGTCCACGAGGTCGAATTGTTCGAGGAGTTCGTCGGCCCGCCGCCGCCCCTCGCGCCGTCCCAGGTGATGGAGATCCGCGATCATGATGAGGTTCTCACGTCCGGTGAGGAGGTTGTCCACCGAGGAGAACTGCCCCGTGACGCTGATGGCGCTGCGTACGCCCTCCGGGTCCCGCACCACGTCTTTGCCGGCCACGCGGATGTCGCCGGCGTCTGCTGTGATGAGGGTGGCAAGGATCTCTACCGCCGTGGTCTTACCGGCCCCGTTGGGTCCGAGCAGCGAGAAGATCGTCCCTGCGGACACCTCCAGGTCGATGCCGTCGAGAACTACTTTGTCGCCGTACGCCTTACACAAGCCGGTGACACTGATGGCTGATTGGGGAGTCGTCATGCCCCCTCCTTCCGTGACTTCTTGCGTGATGGATGGTGCGGGTCAGGCCCGGTGGATGTTGATCTCGCCGATGACGGTGCGTGTGCGCAGCTGAACGGTGGAAGCCGGATCTGCGGGGGCGGCAGTGTCGTTGAGGACGTTGTGCACCCCGCCGATGAGGGCGCGCGCCTCGAGGTGTGCCGCAGAGCCCTCACGGACCCCCACGCCGATCGAGCCCCGGGTGGTCTCCAGGTCGATCTCGCCGCGCATGACCTCGCCGACGTAGATGTCGCCGTTCGTGTTCTTCGCCTGCACGTCGCTGTGAGCCCGGCCGACAGAGACCTCGCCGCTGGTAGCGGTGAGGTGCAGCTCACCGGTGACGTCACCGATGACGGTGGTTCCGCTGAGGTTCTTGATGCGCGCGGGGCCGTCGATGTAGTCGATCTTGAGGTTGCCCTGTGTCGCAGTGATGTCCGCGGCGCCGGACACCCGGCCCACGCTGACATCACCGAGGGCTGTCTCGACACGCAGCCCGGCGGTCTCCTCCAGCTGGACGCTTCCACAGGCCGAGCTGAAGCGGAAGGAGCCCAGGCGTCCACGGCCGGTGAGGTAGCCGAGGGCGGCCTCACCGGAAAGGTCCGAGCCCGCGGGAAGCTCGATCGCGATATGGATGGCCGAGTCCTTCTCGGCCTCGATGGAGCGGCTCCGTGAGAACAGTCCACGGCGCGGCTTGGGCATTTTGAGCAGCAACTTGCCGTTCTTGTACTCGACCGAGGTCTGCTCGGCTGCCTGCGTGCTGGCCTCGCTGTCGCTGACGGGGCGAATGGTGACCACCGTATCGGTGCGTTCGCTGCTCGTGACCTCTACGTCGGCCGCGAGCAGGTCGAGCGTGACGGAAAGGGGGGTGGGGGTTTCGAAGGTAGGCATGGCTGGACCCTTCTTGGTGGGGGTGGTGACGTGGGTGGTGACGTGGTCATGGGGTGCCGCGGCGGCCGGCCGCAGCCCAATCAGCGGATCCAGCCCTGATGATGCTGGTTGAAGAGAAGGCCGCGCTTATTGCCCTGCCCGGTGCGGCGAGCAGTCTGCACAGCTGTGGCGGCAGCCCGCACGAGCCAGGCGTTCGCTGACACCCCCGCCTGGCCGGCGGCTTCGTCGACGTGCTGTTTCAGTCGCTCCGGCATCCGGACGGTGATGCGGGAGAGAGGCCCTTCATCTGCTGCCAGCGCTGCCAGAGACGCCTCGTCGGTGTCCGTAACCGCCTCCCGCGCACTGTCTCCGGTCGACTGTGACGGCGTGGTGATCGTGAAGTCTGGATTGCTGCCGCGCAGCCGGACATCCACCGAGCCTGCGGACAGACTCGCGCTGATCTCCTCTGCGGCTTCCGAGACCACCTCCAGCAGGGTGAGCCGGATGGCCGACTCCAGCGGGATCGCGAAGCGCTCGAGGAAGGCCTCGGCCTCCCCGCCGCCGGCCGTGCCGGCCGCGGCGAGCGCTCTGCTGAGATTCGTTACATGCGGCGCGAGGTCCATGACGTCACCATAGCGTCAGATCTGACGTCACTGCAAGCGAGGTGACGTCAGATCTGACGGCTGTTGACGTCACCTTGGACGCCGACTGACGTCCGGCGGCGGACCCCGTCTGTCGGTGGCCCTGTCCTGCTGCCAGGACAGGGCCACCGACAGACGGGGTCCGGCCTCATTCTCTTTACGTGAAACGTTCCTGGGGATTCAATTCCTTGATGTCCGTTCATTTCGGAGACCGGGGGCTGCTGCCTCCAGGCATTCCGCAGTAATAGAGTCTCAGGGTGCCGACAATACTGGTCGTTGCAGTTCGGATTTCTGGCCGAGGACGGGTATCTCATGGCTGTGCGTGGACGAGAAAACGCTGTCAAGGAGTTTCAGCGACGTCAAGGGGTCGTGATCGAGCAGGCAGACAGGGCCGCGAAGAAGCAACAGGCCAAAGGGAAACTCAGCGCTCGCCAGCGTGTGGACTTCCTTCTGGATCCGGGATCTTTCGTCGAACTTGATGCGCTGAGCAGCTCGGCCGAGACCCTCGGCGACGGGCGGACGGAGCACTACGGAGACGGAGTGATCACCGGCTACGGGACCGTCGACGGCCGCGCCGTGTGCGTCTTCAGCCAAGACGCCACCTATATGGGAGGGTCGCTCGGCGAGACGCACGCCCGCCGCATCCTCAAGGTCATGGATCTGGCACTCAGTACGGGCAGGCCGATCATCGGCATCAACGACGGCGCGGGTGCCCGCATCCAGGAGGGCGTGGTCTCCCAGGCGCTGTACGCCGAGATATTCCACCGAAACGTGAAAGCATCCGGAGTGATCCCGCAGATATCTCTCATCATGGGATATTGTGCGGGAGGTGCCGCCTACTCTCCCGCCCTGACCGACTTTGTGGTAATGGTCGACCGGGCGTCGCACATGTTCATTACGGGCCCTGACGTAGTGAAAGCGGTGACCGGAGAAGAGATCGGCGTAGAAGAACTGGGCGGTGCCCGCACCCACAGTTCCATTTCGGGAAACTCCCACTACATCGCCGACGACGAAGAGGAAGCGATCGGCTATGCCAAGGATCTCCTCTCCTTTCTCCCGGACAACAACCTCAGTTTCCCTCCGGAGTACCCGGCCGATGCTCTGATCGACGGCGCCATCGGTTCGCAGGCGGAATGCCGGGCGGCCCTGGACTCCCTCGTGCCGTCGGACCCGTCCCAGCCGTACGACATGCGTGACGTCATCGAGCAGGTCGTCGACGAGATCGGACTGGTGGAGGTCCAGGAGACGTACGCACCGAACATCGTCGTGGGGTTCAGCCGGATCGAGGGCGCCTCGATCGGCATCGTGGCGAGCCAGCCGCTGCACCTCGCCGGCTGCCTGGACATCAACGCTTCCGAGAAGGCCGCCCGCTTCGTACGGACGTGCAACGCCTTCAACATCCCTGTCCTGACCTTTGTCGACGTCCCCGGCTTCCTGCCCGGGACGGAACAGGAATGGACGGGAATCATCCGACGGGGCGCGAAGCTCATCTACGCCTACGCCGAAGCGACCGTCCCTCTGGTCACGGTGATCACTCGTAAGGCCTACGGTGCGGGTTACGACGTCCTGGGTTCCAAGCACCTGGGTGCCGACGTCAACCTGGCCTGGCCCGCGGCCGAGATCGCCGTCATGGGATCCGAAGGTGCCACGAACATCGTGCATCGCAGAAAACTGACTGCCGCCCACACCGCCGGCGATGACGTCGATGCCCTCCGCGACGAGCTGCGCCGCGAATACGAGGACAAGTTCTGCAACCCCTACGTCGCCGCGGACCGCGGCTACATCGACGCCGTGATCCAGCCCTCGACGACACGCAGCCACGTAGCACGCGCATTGCGCTTGCTCAGAACCAAACGCGACCTGACCCGCACCGAGCGAGGAAACATGCCGCTGTGAGCTGGAATGTGGCCAACACCCCCCGAGGATACGGCCCTTCGCTACGCGGGTCGGACGACCTGAGGCCGGGCCATGCACCGGATCGGAACCGGGACAGCGGCGACCGCACGCCTCCTGGGCCGGCCCCCACAGGCTCCGGCCCCCGCGGCGACCACTCCGGCCGCCTGACCGGATGCCCGCCGGATTGAACGTGCCGCCGGATTGAACGAGTGGCTCCACAACAGCGTCCTGCCCGGAGAGCGCGGCGACGCCTTGCACCACAACCGCCCGGAGGCTACTGATGGGGCCCGGTCCACGCAGACTGGCGGGAGCGACGCCGTGCAGGGTCGCCCCAACAGGCCCCCTGTCTCTCCTGTCGGCAGGAGAACGAGGACATATGGCCCGCAACTACCCTCGACGCGGAGTCTGCGTGACGGCGAGGGCTGTGTCCGAGAGGCACGGAACCGCAAGGCCGGTCATTCCCCACCAACTCATCGCCGATGCAAGCATGGATGCTCACCGCCGGCTCCCGGCCGTACCCGGCACCCGCTCGTACAGCCCGAAACCGCCACGACCTGAGGAACCCAGAATGAAAGAAATAGTCAGTGCCGTGCTCTCGGACAGTGCTCGAGCGGAGGACTTCGCCGCGATGACGGTGCCGGACTCCTATCGCGGAGCAGTCGTACTCAAGCACGAGACGACCATGTTCGCGGGCATGGCAACCGCCGACAAGGACCCGGGCAAATCGGTGCACATCCAAGACGTACCGACTCCGGAGCCCGGTCCCGGCGAAGCGCTCGTCGCGGTCATGGCGAGTTCGATCAACTACAACACCGTATGGAGCGCACTGTTCGAACCGCTGCCCACCTTCAAATTCCTGGAGCGCTACGCCCGCTCCGTGCCGGGAGCACAGCGTCACGATCAGCCGTTCCACGTGCTGGGGTCCGATCTGTCCGGCGTCGTCCTGCGCACCGGCCCCGGCGTCAGCAACTGGAAGCCTGGAGACCGTGTCGTCGCGCACTGCCTGTCGGTCGAACTCGAGTCTCCCGATGGCCATGACGACACGATGCTGGACCCGGCCCAGCGCATATGGGGATTCGAGACGAACTACGGTGGCCTGGCCGAGCTCGCGCTCGTCAAGACCAACCAGCTGATGCCCAAGCCGGCCCACTTGACGTGGGAGGAGGCCGCGGCGTCAGGGCTGGTCAACTCAACCGCCTATCGCCAGCTCGTCTCCCGCAACGGCGCCGACATGAAACAGGGCGATGTGGTGCTGATCTGGGGTGCCGGTGGCGGCCTTGGTTCGTACGCCACGCAACTGGCCCTCAACGGTGGTGCGGTGCCCGTGTGCATTGTCTCCAGCAATGAAAAGGCCCGCCTCGTTCGGGCCATGGGAGCCGAGCTGGTCATCAACCGGGCCGAAGAGGGGTACCGGTTCTGGAAGGACGAGACGACTCAGGACCCCCACGAGTGGCGCCGGTTCGGCGCCCGCATCAGGGAACTCACCGGTGGCGAAGATCCCGACATCGTCCTTGAGCACCCCGGCAGGGAGACCTTCGGCGCCAGCGTCTATGTGGCCCGACGAGGCGGAACAGTGGTCACCTGCGCCTCTACATCCGGGTACATGCACCAATTCGACAATCGCTATCTATGGATGAACCTCAAGCGTATTGTGGGGACTCACTTCGCCAATTACCGTGAGGCATGGGAAGCGAATCGCCTGATCGCACGGGGGATGGTGCACCCCACGCTCTCGACTGTGTTCCCTCTTTCAGGAACAGGGGATGCCGCACGGGCTGTCCATCGCAACGAACACAGTGGAAAAGTGGGAGTGCTGTGCCTCTCTCCGGAAGAGGGGCACGGTGTCCAGAACGCTGAACTGCGAGACCGTCACCGAACATCCATCAACCTGTTTCGCGGTCCTCTGTCCTGCTGACCAGACAACCTGTCAGACAGCATTCCTGCGGTTCAGCAACTGATCGAAGAAATTCACGGAAGGGAACTCTGCATGTTTGTCCCACCGCAATATAGCGAGCCGAATGGCTCGTGGATGGTGGATCTGATGCGCCGCTACCCGCTCGCCCTGTGTGTCACGGGTGGTGGTGCGGACCACGTGCCGTTCGCGACGCATCTGCCCGTCATTCGGGACCCGCAGGTGAGCCACGACTGGACTGATGACCTGTCAGGTGCCAGTCTGCTCGGACACATGAACCTCAAGAACCCCCACTGGGCGGCACTGCAGGACGGCGCGCCCGTCCTGCTGGTGTTTACGGGGCCGCATGCCTATGTTTCGCCGGTGGTTTATGAGAAGACTCCTGCTGCGCCGACGTGGGACTTCACTGCTGTCCATGTCCGGGGGACTGTTGAGAAGGTTGAGGCGTCGGAGGACACTCTGGAGGTGGTGAAAGCGACGGTCCGGGCCTTTGAGGGTGATGTTGGTATGGGCTGGGACATGACGGAGTCGGAGGGGTATTTCCGCGAGCTTGTCCCGGGTGTGGGTGCTTTTCGTGTTGCTGTGACTGGCGCGGAGGGTATGTTCAAGCTGAGTCAGGAGCAGGAGCCGCATATTCGGGCGCGTGTTCAGGAGTCGTTCGCGCAGCGTTCGTGTGGGCGGCATCGTGAGACTGCTGAGCTTATTGCCCGGTTGCCCTGACGGCGGGTTGCGGGTGCGGTCTGTGCGGTGGTGTGGCAAGTGGCGCGGGCGGTGGGTTTGTACTTGTTTCCGGGACCGCCGAAGCCGTCTCCCGGTTGGATGGGGGACGGCTCGGTGGGGGTTCAGGCGCTCAGGGCGGTTATGTTTTCGGTGTGTTCGAGGATTTGGCCGGCGGCGCTGTCGAGTGTGACGAGTACCCATCGGTCGAAGTCGATGCCGGAGTGTTCGGCGGCTTGGTGCCATCGGTCGATTCGGTGTCCGGGGAGTGCGATCTGTCGTGGGGTTTCCGGCCGCGGGGCGGTGGCTGGTTCTCCTTCGTTGATTGCTTTGATGGCGTTTCTGAGTTGTTTCGTCGTCCATCGCTTTGCTTCTGCGTCGTCGAGCCACATTTCTTGTTTTTCGTAGGGGAGGGATGCTACTTCTGCGTGGTGCTGGAAGGTCAGGGCGTCCCTGCGCCGGTGCATGTCGAATCTTCTGGATACCCATGCGTAGTTGCGTAGCGTCTGGTATTTCAGGCCGGCGGTTCGGATGCCCAGTTGGTAGCGGTCGGCGTAGTGGTCCTTGCCGTATACGAGCCAGTCGCCCAGCCACCAGGAGGATGAGTCGATCACTCCTGCCAGTTGTCCGCCCGCGCGTTGCCATGCGTCAAAGGTGAGGTTGGGGGCCATTTGGAGTCCCACTCGTGTGGTGAGCACGTCGCCGCGGCGTCCTTCGGCGCCCGACTTCGGCTGTCCGTGTCCTGTCGTCCGTGGCAGTCCAGGGCCAACAGAGGGTGAAGGAAAGCTCGATGGGTTCATCAATTGCCTCCGCGCAGGGAATGGATCGCCGGGCGAACAGGAGACGCAAGAGCTGAGAGAAGAAGGCTTGTGAGTTATACGACTCTCTGACGTGTCAGCGACTGAGTTGGCTCCTCGTGCCGAAGGTCCCCGTTCCGAAGTGTGCGATCTCAGTGAAACCCGAACGGTGATTCTGCGGCAAGGGAGTCATCGCCACGGTGCGCAACTTGCCCAGGTTGAAGGCGGAGGGTAGCTGGCTGGGCACTTGAGGTGACATCCGGTTTCCCGAACCAGGACAGAAGCCGCTAAAGGGTTCGCTGGTGGGATGTGTTCCGGTCGTCGGCAAGTGATTGGCTTTGTCTGCGCGGGCTAAAATCGGGTTCTGCATTTGATGCGCGTGGAGGTCTGTGCGGTGTTCGGTGTCCGCGATTCTGCGTGTATCAGTGAAGTCGCTTGAGGCAAGGCGCTACTCCGTGGTCGGCCGCATGCTCACCCAAGGGCCGTCCCGTAAATGATCCCTGAGTGGCCTCGGCGTGGTGGGCCACTGTTCGGCTGGTGGTCTATTCGGCGGGAGTGAGGTTGTGCATCCGTGCGATGCCTAGCATGGCGTGGTGCACTCAGGTCTTCCAGCTCCCGAACTGCTCCGGCAGTCCCGTCACGGGACACCCGTGCGAACCCGGAACAGGATCCCGTCGATCATCGTCCGACAGTCAGTCCAACGTCCATCCCGGCACCCGGTCTTCGGCAGATGTGGGGCAAGTTGCACCCACTCGCCATCCGTAGGGTCACCCGCCCCATGACCAACACGATGGGCCACGCGAGGCGATCACATGCTCCACCGCACAGAACCTGAGCCCAGACGCGTCACGCGATGAGCGACAAGCTCAGTGTTCCCGAGTCAGGTGTGGAGCAGTGAGGCATGGATGCGGGTGATGGCCCGCAGCACCTCGTCGCGATTCTTGGCTTGCTGCATCCACGCGGGCAGGCGGGTCACCACGGTCATCTTCCGGCCGTGGTCGTGCCATGGGATCCCTTCTCGTAGCGGTGCCTGCACGAATCGCCTGATCAGGTCCAGGTGTTCCAGGTTGTAGGCCCATACCCACCCGTGCCGGATCTCGGTCTGCAGCCACAGACTGACGCCGAAGTACGGATCGGTGGCTGGCTCGTACCGGTCCCGATGCAGGGCCACACCTCCACGGCTCCATTCCTTCGCCGCCCCGCAGTTCCGGCAGACGAGACGCCTTGGTGCGAAGAAGTCTCGATCGCGCACTCCGGCCGACTCTGCACCTGCCACGACGTGCGCGACCTTCTCGCAGCCGGGACAGCGTACGAGGACAGACTTGAGGAAGTCGTACTTCGTGCTGCGCGGGTCCCGGAACCGATGGTGTGCGGAGATCGGACTCATCAGACCAGTATGCGAGCCAAGCACCGAAGGCTTCTACGGAATCAACAAGGTCAAGATCTGCGTTACACGTGCGTGGAGGACGCCGTGTGCTCCGGCCGCAGCGTTGAGGGTCCGGGATGTGTGGGGGCTCGTCCCGGGTGGCTTGTCGTTGACTGGGGCTGGTGTTTTCGCCGGCCCGTTGTGTTCGTGGTGGGGTCCGCGGGATGCTGGTCCGCGGAAGGTGGCGGCGTATCGGGTCTGCGTCACGGAGCGCACTTGTGGCGTGTGTGTGGGTGGGTCTTGTGCTGGAGGGAGTTCCTGCTGGGCGGTGTGCGGTTCTGGTTGTGGTGCGGGCCTTTCTGGTTGTGATCGGGCGCGGGCGGGTGCAGGTTTTTGAGGAGTGAGGGGTTGCCGTGGCCGGTGTCTGTCGGCACGCGGTGGTCTGGTTGGTTTTGCCTTCCCCGGCACGTATCGCTGAGGCTTCCCTTGCAGCCCCGTGCGGTCCCGCAGCCCGTGCGCTCGTGCCTCCGTGGCCCCGTGCGCTCGTGCCCCTGTAGCCCGTGCGGTCCCGCGGCCCGTGCCTCCGCGGCCCGTGCGGTCCCGCGGCCCGTGCCTCCGCGGCCCCGTGGCCCGTGCGGCCCCGTAGCCCGTGCCCCCGCAGCCCCGCGGCCCGTGCGGCCCCGCGGTCCCGCAGCTCGTGCGCTCGTGCCTCCGCGGCCCGTGCGGCCCCGTGCGCTCGTGCCTCCGCGGCCCCGTGGCCCCGTGCGCTCGTGCCTCCGTGGCCCGTGCCCCCGCAGCCCCGTAGCTCGTGCGGCCCCGCGGTCCCGTAGCTCGTGCGGCCCTGCGGTCCCGTGGTCCGTGTGGTTTGTGCGCCTGTGGTTTGTGTGCGCGTGTGGTTTGTGTGCGCGTGTGGGTTTGTGTGCTCGTGCGGTCCCGCAGTCCCGCGGCTTGTGTGTCCGTGCGCAGTCCCGTGGCTTGTGTGGGTTTGTGTGCTGTGGGGGTGGTGTGGTTCAGGATGCCTGGTCGTGGGTGGGCGGGTGTATGTCCAGTGTCGCTCGCCCGTTCGCGCAGGTGCCGTCGGGGACGGTGAACTGCCAGGAGTGCCGGGGACAGACGATCGCTCCGAGTCTGGGATCGTAGTCCTCGGGGCCGAGGAGTGCTCCCATGTGGGGGCAGGTGTTGCTGATCTCGAGGTCTCCGTTTGCTGTGGTCAGGCGGAAGGATCCCGGTTCGTGGCCGCGGGCTTGTTCCATCCGGGTGCAGTACACGGCCAGGTCTTGGGGGTCGCTGCGGCTGAGGAGCGACATCAGTTCTTCGTTGTAGGCGTTGACCGATGGGCGCCAGGCCTGGAAGCGGAAGGAGAAGAAGAACTCTTCCCAGCTGCGTTCACCGCGCAGGATTCCCGGGACGAAGCGGGATTCCAGGGTGAAACGGTAGTCGTGCTGTGAGGGGGGTGTGTGCTCGTCGCGCTGTATCTGGCCGGTAGTGAAATCGACGCTCCACTGGCCGCCGCCCGTGCCGCGGATATCGAATCCGACGATGCAGTCCACTGCGGCGCAGGCCTTCGGTGCTACCGCGAACAGGGCCTCGAAGTGCGCGGCGAAGGCGGGATAGAGGTCTTGTGTGGGCTCCGGGCAGGCCGAGAGCACGGCTTGTATGTCGGGCGCCCGGCGTTTCGCGTAGCGGGCCGTGTACTCCTCCAGGCGGTCCCAGGCGAAGTCGCGGCGGATGCCGGGATCCTCCCGCATCGTGCTGCTGGTGACGTCCAGTACGTCACCGGGCAGCGGTGCGACGCACCGCTCGGCAAGGCCGGGGTCGGTTTCCTGCAGCCATTGCTGGAGTTCTACCGGTGTGGTGAAGATGGATCCGGGGCCGCGGGAGTGTGTGCGCAGGTCCGGGTCGAGGAGCGCGGGCGGCCCGGCGAAGGCTACGGCCGTGCGGGGCCGCAGTATCTTCATGTAGTCCGCCCAGCGCCGCATGGAGTTGACTTTTTTGGCGGCCGCCAGCTCCCGTTGCCGGCCGGCGGGGAACTCGTAGACGAAGGGGTACCAGGTAGCTCCGGAGTACTGGGCGAGCACCACGTCGATGCGCGGGTGACGCCGGCGCAGGGCGCGCAGCTGGTCACGGTCGGTCTGGCAGTCGTTGAGATTGACGACTACCTCGCCGGTCACGGTGTCCTGCACGATGAGTGCGGAGTCCTGGTGCCGGGCAGTGGGCGAGGTGATCAGGTGCAGCAGGAGCTGTCCGGCGCGCAGTGTCTGGCCGTCGTCCAGCAGGGTGGTGCGGGTGTGGCCGAGGCCCTCCACCAGCCGGTGCCAGCTCGGCAGCGGGTAGTTCGCGCTGATCAGCTCGACCGATTCGTCCAGGCCGCGGAGCACGTCTGTATCGAAGTGGTCCTCGTGGTCGTGGGAGACGTACACATGGGTGGCCTGCGTGAGCAGGTCCGTGCAGGCGCTGTTGTCGGGCAGCTGGTGCCAGCCCGACAGAAACGCGCCGCGGGGGGAGAACCAGGGGTCGCAGACCAGGCGCACGTCCCCGGCCTCGATGAGGGCGCCGGCGTGTCCGAGAAAGGTGATCTTCATTGCGTCCTTCGTCTGTTGCCGGGTCGGCGGCCGGTGTGGGCGACGACGAGATGGCGGAGGAGATTGGGGTCGTTCTGGTCGTGGAACGGGCGTCCCACCAGGCCGGCCCGCAGGCCGGCCGTGCGCAGGGTGTGGGTGAGTTCTTCACGGGTGGGGATCATCAGGATGGAGTGATGGACGCCCGCTACCCGCGGGCCGTGGGTGTCGACGGCGATCATGCGGTGCCCGACGGCTGAGCCGTCGGGCAGGGCGAATCCTTCACTGAGCAGCAGGTGCGGCCGGGCGTGGAACAGGCCGCCTCGCGGGCACAGCTGTGCCCGGCGGCCGTCGTCGAAGCCGGGCGCACCGTCCTCGGCGAGGAGGACGTCGAACACCGCGGTGCCGCCGTCGTGCAGCCGGTCCACCAGTGGAGCCAGCATCCGCACGGCTGCCCGCGGCGTGAAGAAGTTGAGCGCGTCGTAGGACAGCAGCAGACTGTCGAAGCCCCTGCCCGGCGCGTGTGTCCCGGCTGGTTGGGCCGGGCCGAGGAGCCCGGGGTCGGTGACATCGCCGCGCAGGAACGTGAAGCCCTCCGTGCCGTGCAGCCGCTGTCCGGCGTGGGCCACCACCGCGGGCCCGGCGTCGATACCGGTGTAGCGTTCCACACCGCGCTCACGCAGTGCGACGGCGTAGCTGCCCGGACCGCACAGCGGGTGCAGCACGGAACGGGGCTGCCAGGCTGCCGCGCCGGTAAGCCAGTCGAGCTGCCGGCGGATCAGCGCAAGCGGACGCGAGGAGTCCGAGGTCGCGGGGTTCAGCTGTTCCCGCAGCAGCCGCCGGCTGAAGCCGGCGTCGCTGTAGGGGAGGGACGGCAGGGCCGCCAGCTGGTCCCGGTCCAGGCGCACCAGGTCGGGGGCGTGGTCCAGGACGGCGGCGGCGCCGCGGTCCATGAAGGCTTCCGCTATGTCGTCCAGGGGGGTTCCCGCGGAGATCATCAGCACCTCCAGGGCGCGGTGGGGGAAAACTGCTTGCCCACTGTTGTGCGCGGCGTTGGGGGCGGTCAACGAAACTGCTGATTCACGCTAATGGCGAGGGCGCATGCCCAAGGGCGCGCCACAATGCGGCACATGTTCGCAGAAACAGCAGACCTCGTCATCGACGTCGTACCGCACTGCTCCTCGACACCCCGCGACACCTGGAGCGGGCACGACGACGCACGCCCCCTGAGTGAGGCGGGCCTGCGCCAGGCCGACGTCCTTGCCGGCGTGCTGGACGGCACGGTGACGGCCCTCTTCAGCAGCCCGGCGCTGCGGTGCCGTCAGTCGGTGGAAGCCCTGGCCCGGCGGGACGGTGTCGAGGTGACCCCGGTGGAGGGACTGCGTGAGGCCTTCGGTTTCGCCGAGCCCAGGGCATGGGTCGCCGGCCCGTTCGCGCCGGTGGGCGGTGCTATCGGCGGAGCGTGGGCGGCGGGCCGGGCGGCGGGAGTGATCATGGATCTTGCGGCGGGGCACCGCGGCGGGCACGTCGTGCTGTGCTCGCACGGCGACATCATCCCGGCCACGCTGTCCTTCCTCGCGGCCGCGTACGCTCTCCCGCTGCCCGGACTCGTCCCGCGGGGCGGCTGGTACCGCCTGCGGGTGCGGTCCGGGCGGCCGGTCATCTCCTCCCACCGCCCCCACACCACCGCCTGAGCCCGGGAAGCTTCAGGCCTCCACCGCCGGCAAGTCGCCTTGCGCACAGGCCAGGTGGTGCAGCATCACCTCGATACGGCGCCGCGTGTCCGCGTCGTCGGCGGCGGCACACAACGCACGCCGCGGCAGGGCCAGCAGCCGGGCCGCGGTACGGGCGACCGGAGTCCCGAAATGCAGCGCGGCCGTCACCCGGTACCCGACACCGACGGGGCCGGGGCCGGTGTTTTGTCCCGCACCGCGGAGCCCGGCACGGTGGCGGCGTGAGGCGTCCGCCCCCAGATCGGCGATCTCGTCCGCGGTGAGGCGGGCGGCCGGCGCCGATGCCAGGACGAGGGTGGCCAGATCCTCGCCTGCCGGGCCGAGCCCGACCTGCCCCCAGTCCACCGCGACGGTGCCCGTGGCGGTACGAAAGAGGTTCCCCGGGATCAGGTCCCGGTGCACCAGTGTCCGCGGCAGGGTGCGCAGCACTGCGGGCCCGTGCCGCCACACCGCCCGCAGCGCCGCACCCGACCAGGGCGGGAACAGGGCGCGCAGCGCCGGGTCCCGGGAGGTGCACGCCTCGTGCAGATGGTCCGCCAGCCCCGCCCGGTGGGCGGCTGCTCCCTGTTCGGCGAACGGCCGGCACAACCACGCGCTGGCCACCGGGGGGCGGGCGAAGTACCGGGCGTGGAAGGCCCCGAGATCCCCGGCGGCCGCGAGGACCTCTCCCGCGTCCCAGCCGGCGCCCGCCAGCCCCTCGACGTGTTCCAGCCACAGGCTCAGCCGGCCGTCACCGCTACGCTCGATGCCCAGGCAGCGCGCGGTACTGAACCGGCCGGGCAGCTCGCCGAGCAGCCCCGACTCCCGTGCCAGCGCCTCGCGTTCCCACAGGCACCAGTCCCCGGGGCCGTCGCCACCGTCGTCGATCTGGCGGGCCAGATCGCCGGGCAAGGGCTGCCAGGGCCGGTGCCGGAGCCGTTTGAGGACCATCGAGAACCGTTGCGCGCCGGTGCGGGTCAGCGCCATCCCGTGCACGAGGGCCACCCCGTCCGCGGCGCGGCTCCAGCTCTCGTACGCCACCGGTTCCCAGCAGAAACTCCCGATCCGGGCGCCGGGGTCCGCGAGCAGCCTGGCGAGGGGCGCCCGCAGTTCGCTTCGCCGCGGCGGCGGGGGAGGAGGGACCTGGTAGGGCGGGCCGTTCACCGCGGCCCGCCTACGCCGGGCGGTGTGCGTCGGCGACGGCCGCGCGCAGGTAGGCCCGCAGCCGTTCGCTGCTCACCATGTCGAAGCACTGCTCGGCGGCGTCACGGCCGCTGTTCAGGGAGTCGAGCTCATCGGCCCAGCGCCTGCGCAGTACGGCGGCCAGGCGGGAGTGGTCGCCGGCGTCGGGCTGGACGCGCGAGAGGTACTGGATGACATGTGCGAACGCGAGCGCTGCGTGGGTGATGCCGAAGGCCGGCCGCTCCTCGCCCTTCCACGGGGAGTGGAAGTTGGTTCCCGGGGGGAACTCCACTTCCTCGCTCTCCAGGCATTCGTTGAGCCATGAGTGCGTCGCTTCGTGCACCAGGGTCTCGGCCAGACGCAACGGCTCGCCCGACCAGTTGCTCACGACGGTCCCGGGCAGGAAGTCGAAGGTGTAGCTGCGGCAGGTCTCGCCGAGTGCCACCTCGCCGGTGCGGATCACCACGGCGGTGGAGGAGCGCAGTACCTCGGCGCCGACCGCGAGTGCGGCGTCGATGGCGGTGTTGAGGGTCAGGGCGAGCTGTTCGCGTTCCGGGCCGGGCAAGGGCTCGGGCGCGTCCAGGAGATACATCCTGCTGCCCAGCCGGTCGTCCTGCACGGGGGTGCACTGCTCGGCGCTGACCACCAGGACCGGTCCGACCGCGGTGGCGATGGCCTGGGCCCGCAGCGCATCGCGGTTCTGCCACAGGCGCAGGGCCCGTGCCACCCGCTCACCGTCACGGGTGGCGACCGCGGCCTGCACCTGCTGGAAGACGTGGTGCACAAGGGCGTTGTCGAAGGCGTCGGTCTCCGCGTCGTCGCCGGTGAGCGGTGTGTGGGGAGCCACGGAGCGCAGACTTGCCAGCAGCCGGCGCCGGCGGTCGCCCCGGCGGGTGATGACGGCATGGGTGAGGCCCTCGAACATCTCCCGGGTGGTGATGACGGGCAGGGACATGGCAGATCCTTTCGGTACGTACGGCGAAGGGGGGAGGGTGCGGCGGCCAGGGTCAGCGCGTGGCTCCGGCGACCCAGCGGGCGTGGTGCCCCTCGCGCTCCGCCTGGGTGAAGGGACGGAGCCGGCGCATGTAGTCGAAGGGTGACTTGACGCCGAACTGCCGCCGGTTCCAGACCGGATACATGAACGACACCAACTCGGTGACGATGCCGAAACCGGTGATCCGCCCGAGGCGCTCGGGCAGGGTGTCGCGCAGCTCCCGCAGTTCGGCCAGGAGTGTCCCGGCCCGCTCGGCGCACTCCTGGTGGCCGGGGTGCTCGGTGGCCAGCCGGTCGTGGAGCTGGTGGGCGAAGCAGTCGGCGAGCAGGCCGGCGACCCAGGCACGGTCCTCGTCGGCCGGCGGCGCGGTGCGGATGCCCGCCTCGTGTTCGGCGCGCAGCCACTGGCCGGCCCAGGCGCGGGCGCCGGCCCTCAGCAGCTGTTCGGCATCCGCGAGGGGGGAGCCCGCCGGCTGCGGCAGCCAGATGATCTCGGGCGTCTGCGGAAGGGGATGCGTATCACCGCCGAGGACGACCGCGCCGACACCGAGGTCCGTTACGTACCGCAGGCGGGCCCGGGAGAGCACGCGCAGGGCGTCCAGGACGGCATCGCGCAGCGGCTGCCCGGCGGGGCGCAGCCGCGGGGCGTCGCCGGGGCGCCCGCAGTCCTCCAGGACGGCGATCGGCGGGCCGCCCTGCGGTGTGACGGTGCCGGCCGGTCCCTGGGTACCGTCACCGGCGAGGTCGAGGCCGCCCTGCAGGGCTTGCAGGGCCGGCCGCGCCCGGTCGACCGGCTGGAGGACCGCGCTGCCCGCAAGCGTGGAGTCCTCGCCGAGCGCCGCACGCACGGCCCGCTCGGAGGCGGGTTCGCTCCACAGCAGGAACGAGTGGATCGCCCGGCCGTCGAGGGAGTCGTTCCAGACGCGGTTCTCGGACGGGTCGTCGTCGATCTCGGACAGCAGGAACATGTCGTGCTCCAGTTTCGGTAAGGCGGGTTCAGGAGGCGGTGGTGAGTTCGGGGGCGGACGCGGTGGGCAGGGCGGCCGCGACGTGGTCGATGACCTGGCGGCGGTGGTCGCAGTACTCCTCCTCGAAGCCGGTGCCCTCGAAGCGCAGCCGGTCGGGGAGGGCGCCCCCGCGGCAGGAGGCGAGGTGCGAGCAGCCGGCGCACTTGGCCAGCAGGGCCGAGAGGTCGCCGCGCAGCGGCGCGTTGCCGTCGAGGGTGAGCAGGTCGTCGATGTCGGTGAAGTCGCCGACCCTGCTCAGCAGCGAGGTGGGCATGCTGAGCTCGTCGGAGCTGCCTACCCGGCCGTCCGGGTAGAGGGTGACGATGAAGGGTTCCTTGCGGTCGCTGTAGCCGGAGTAACCGGCGGGCAGCCCGGACAGCGAGCGGATGATGCTGAAGAACGGCTCCAGCATGTAGGAGCGGAACGACTTGGTGGAGTGCCAGTGGTCGAAGGCCTCGATGAGGAATTCGGCGTACTCACCCGGGCTGGTCGCCCAGCCCGGCATGCCGACCCCGTCGGGATTGAGCAGCTTCAGGGAGGTGCGGTTCGGCGTCCGGTAGTTCTTGGTGCGGACGTTGAAGTCCAGGCAGCCGGACAGCTTGACGGTCTTGACCGCCTCGAACGCGGCGAGTGTGTCGAGGACTTCACCGGCCCGGCCCAGGACGTGCCGGGTCACCACGGTGATCACTCCCACCTGGCGGCCGCGAGCGGCCAGCAGCTCCAGCGCCCGGACCACCTTGGGGTAGGTGGGACGGTCGGCGAAGTCCACCCGGTGGGAGTTGCCCTTCATGTCACCGTCGAGGCTGACACCGATCTCGATGCCGGGCCATTCCCGGTCGAAGAAGTCCAGCCACGCACCGTCCAGCAGGATGCCGTTCGTCTGCATCGCGACGGACACCGGCCCCGGATAGGCCCGGATCTCCTCGAAGAGCGCAGCCATCTTCTTCCGGCCGATCAGCAGCGGTTCCCCGCCGTGCAGTTCGATGGCCAGCGGCCGCTCGCCGCAGGTCTCCAGGAAACTCCGGAGCAGATCCGGCTTCAGCATCAGCGCGTTCGGATACGGCTTGCGGCGTTCATAGCAGTAGTGGCAGTTTATGTTGCACATTTCCCCGGGGAGCTTGAGCATCACCAGAAGTGTTTCCCCAGGTGCGGGAAGTCGTAGTTCCATGGTCCTCAGTCTCCTCGCGTGAAAGCAGTACGGTCGGCTGCGCAATTCCCGTGGATAATGCTTCTCTTTCCGGGCGCGCCGCGTCAACGCCGAACGGCGGAACTGCGGCTATCCGCAGTGCGGTTCGGGTGTTTTCCCGGTGCGGTCGGCGAGCATTTTCGCCACGATCGAGGCGGCCGGCAGCCACACGGTCTCGCCGGTCAGGTCGCGGAGCCGGTCGACGCGCGGAACGCGGCCGGTCACATCGACGCGTCCGGGGAAGACGGACTCGTAAGGGACATGGGTGATACCGGCCGTGCCGCCGGTGGCCTTCAGGACCAGAGCGGCCAGCTCGGTGATGCTGGTGCTGGTGACGGAGCCGATGTTGTAGAGCGGCCGGCGTGCCTGCCAGGCGCGCGGGGCGGCGCACAACTCCCGCAGCCGGCCGATGAACTGGCCGACGTCGGTGAAGCAGCGCCGCTGGCTGCCGTCCCCGTGCACGGTGAGCGCCACCCCGGCTTGGGCCTGGCCCCAGAACGTCGGCAGCACCATGCCGTAGCGGCCGCTCTGGCGCGGGCCGACCACGTTGAACGGCCGGACGATCAGGACCGGCCGGCGGGCGGCGGCATCCAGACCCAGACGTTCCATCTCCCACTTGCCGGTGGCGTAGCCGGGGGCGCCCCCGTCGTAGGCGAGCGGCACCGAGCGGTCCACGGGCAGCTCGTCGTCGAGCGGGCTGCTGCCGTCGGACAGCCCGTAGACCGCCGAACTGGAGACCAGGACGACAGGGGTCCCTCCGGTGTGACGCAGTACGGTGTCGGTGCCCTCGCGCCCGACACGGTAGGCGTGGTCGGCCATCTCGGCGGCGAGCCGCATGCCGACGACACCGGCGAGATGAATGACCAGTCCGGTGCCCTCGGCCGCCCGGGAGACATCGCCGGCGTCGAGCACGCTGCCGCGCACCAGTCTCACGCCCGGCAGGTCCTGGACGGTCGCGGCCAGCCCGGTGGACAGGTCGTCCAGCACCCGTACCCGGTGCCCGGCACGGGACAGTGCCTCGACGAGGTGCCCGCCGATGAATCCCGCTCCACCGGTCACCAGGACCGGGCGATCGGATTCGGTGAAACGCTGCATGGTTCTCCTTCGGGATGTGCCGGGCCGCGGCGCCCGCGCGCGATCGCGGGGCGCCGCAGCCCGGACGGGTGGCGGTTCAGGAGCGGGAGAACCGGTCGCCGGTGACCGTCCAGCTCATGCCGTGCCGCGCGCAGGCCTCCAGGACCGCGGCGGGACCGGCCGCCCCGCGCGGGGTGACGAGTTGGGTGACACCGAGGCCGGCGGCGATCTCGACGACCTCGGCGAGCGCGAAGTCCTCGTCCGCGGCAAGGGTCACCGCCGGGAACGCACCGGGCCCCAATTCCACCGCGAGCAGGTCCGGACCGTGGCGACGCAGCCAGGTACGGGCCCGGCCGGCCGCCAGAGGGGACTCGTCCAGCCGGTCGCGGTGGCCCGTGCCGAAGCCGGCGGCCCGGCCCTGCACCGCGAACACCATCGAACCCGCAGGGGCCTGACGTGCGGTCAGGGCGGCGACGGTGAGGTCTTCGAGGTCCGTGACCTCCCCGCAGAGGGTCTCCACACCGCCCAGGAACCGGGCCGGCTCGGGAGTCTCGCGCACCAGCCGCAGGCCGTGGAACTCCGTGACGCTGCGCCGGACGGCCGGCGGCGGCGCCGGGCGGCTCTGCAGCACGACCAGGCGTCCGCCGTCCAGCTCCCGCAGCCGCGCCAGCGCCGAGGGCGAGTACCGCGGGGCGATCACACCTGAGGCACCGGCGAACAGCTCCGGTGCGAAGCCGACCGTGCGGGAGACGGCCACGAAGTCGCCCTGGGCGCAGCCGGGGCCGCTCCCGCGGGCGCGGAGCACCGCCGAGGCGGTCGGGCCGGCGGGCTGCGGCCCCCCTGCGGCGGACTCGGCGGCCCGCGCCGGACGGACACCGAGGGCGGCCCCGGCCGGCGCGCCGTGCCGGAGCGCGGCGCAGGCGGCCCGGCCGGTGCGGCTGTCCAGTTCCCTGGCCAGCGCCCAGCCGCCGAGGGCGTCCAGGACGTGGTCCCAGGACGGCGAACCGGCCAGCACATCGAAGGGCTCCTCGCCGGGCACACAGGGTTCCATCCAGGCGGACTCGTTCGGATTGAGCCCTCGGGACAAGGTGATCATGAGTTCTCCGGGCGGGCGGTGGCGGGACGGGGGAGCGGCCGGTGGCTGATCAGGGAGCCCAGTTCGCCCGTCTGCCATCCCAGGTCCCAGACCAGGCAGGAGCGCCCGGCGGGCCGGGTGGCACGGCCGGCGCCGGTGACCAGGCGCAGCCAGCCGGACGCGTGGGCGCGCCAGGTGACCGCGGGCAGTCCGTGCGGCGCGTACTTCGCCCGCAGCGGGACGATGTCGCGGGCCTGGAACCTCGCCCGGCGCAGCCGCGAGCGGTGACCGTCGTGCAGGCCCACCGAGACCACGGTGTCGGCCAGCCCGATCGAGTGGCCCGCGAGCTGGGCCCGCCAGGAGATGTCCAGGTCGGCGAGGGCGGGCAGCGACTCGTCGAAACCGCCGATCTCCTCGAAGAGCCCGCGGGTCATCCCCACCAGCCCGCCGAGGGCGAACGGGAGGAAGAAGCCGTCGTCCAGGACCGGGCACAGCTGGTCCGGCGGGGTGCGGCGGATCACGCGGGCGGGGTTCAGGAGCCGGTAGTCGATCCCGGCGCTCACGATGGCGCTGGACTCCAGCGCCTTGGTCATGGCCTCGACGTAGTCGTCGGCGACCTCGTCGTCGGCGTCGAGGAAGAGCAGCACGTCCGACGTGCCCGCGCGGGCACCGGCGTTGCGGCCGGCCCCGGTGCCGCGGCGGCGGTGCTGGCGGACGACGAGGATGTCCAGGTGGTGTTCGTAGCGGCGGACCACGTCGGTGAGGTGGTCCTGGGAACCGTCGTCGACCAGGACCACCTTCAGCTCCCGGGCCGACGGCTGCCGTGTGAGG
Organism: Streptomyces sp. NBC_00859; assembly: GCF_045161865.1. NCBI lineage: Bacteria > Bacillati > Actinomycetota > Actinomycetes > Kitasatosporales > Streptomycetaceae > Streptomyces > Streptomyces sp. NBC_00859. The sequence continues at coordinate 7,906,183 of NZ_CP108826.1, forward strand.
GCGGCGAGCTGGCGCCCGACGAGGTGCGCCGCGTTGAGGCACGGGATGACGACGCAGACGCTGCTCACGGGGTGCTCACCAGCCGCCCGCCGGGGCTGAGATGCCGGCCGATGGCGCCGGCCAGCTCGGTGAAGCGGTGGTCGTGGTGCGCGCCCTCACTGTTGTGGAAGACCTGGACGGGCGGCAGGTAGGGCGGGGGATTGTCCAGCAGCAGGTCACGGTAGATCCGGCTCACCTTGCCCAGCGCATAGCCGTTCTCGTAGTGCCGCATGCCCCGCCCGCGGGTGATCACGCGGTCGGTGGCGACACCGACGGGGACGTCGACGTAGATGATCAGGTCGGGGAACAGCGAGCCGGAGGCGTGGTAGCGGTCCAGGGTCTCGCGCGCGGGGGTTCCGTACAGCGCCTCCATATAGACGGCCTCGCTGAAGACGAAGCGGTCGCTGAGCACGCTGCGGTCCCGCAGGAGCCGGCCGACGGCCGCGGCCTGGAGCCGGCGGTCGGTGAAGTAGGCGTCGGCGATCTCCCGCGGGCTGTACGCGTGTTCCTCGTTCTCGCGCACGGTGATGATCTTCCGCGCCGCCTGCGGGTCCAGCCAGGAGTGCTGGCCGATACGGGACAGCCGGTGGCCCCGGCCGCGTACGTGCGCGGCGATGAGCCCGCCGGTCGTGGTCTTCCCCGACCCGTCGATGCCTTCCATGACGAAGAAGCGGTGGCTGGTGGTGGTTGACGGCATCAGTGTGTCCATTCCCGCCGCCCGTCCGGGCCGTCGCGCCTGGCCTGCGGCGTCGTGTGAGGTGCGCGGCAATCGCTCGCGCGGGGCAGAAAGGGGGGGGCGGGTCAGCGGTTCGCCGCCCAGGCGAACGCCGACTCCATGACCTGGGACATCGACGAATAGGTCCAGGTGCCGTAGCGGCCCAGGGCGGTGACGCCCTCGCGCGCCAGGAACGCCGTCGCCTCCTGGGTCACCGCACGGCTCTCGGGGGTGAAGACCACATAGCCGGGGTCACAGGTCAGAACCCGGGTGGCGACGAGTTCATCGGCTTCGCTCAGCAGGCCTACGGCGCGGACCCCGGTGATCACCTGCTCGATGAGGGCGCTGTCGGAGCAGGGCGCTTCCTCGGCCCGCTCGACGACCTCCGCCAGCAGCCCCCAGCCGTCCGGCGGTGCCATACCGGGATCGAACTCCGTCATGAACACCAGGCGGGTGAAGGGCACGTCCTCCCGCGTGTAGTACCGCCAGTGACCGGTGCCGGCCGGGCGCGGACCGCGGACCGCGAGCGCCACCGAACGCACCCGGTTGCGCGGCAGCGCGGCACAGCGCTCCACCAGGTCCGCCGGGGCCGTGCTGCACAGCGCCACGGTGACCGGCAGCGGCAGCGTCGAGACGCAGTCCCGCACGTACCGGAACCGGGCCGTGCCCTGCGGGGTGCGGGCGGTGACGGTGCGCGAGAGCGGATCGATGCCTTCGACGGTATGGCGCAGCCGCAGTCCGGGAACCTGGGCCGCCAGAGCCTGGCTCAGCACCTCCATGCCCCGCCGCCCCGGGCCGGCCGGACGCGGGTACCAGCCGCGGGAGTTGTACCCCTGGGCCACCTCACGACCGGGATCGGCCCCGCGCACGACGTCGGCGACGCTCGGCCGGGTCAGGTTCCAGTGGAAACCGGAAGCCGACAGTTCCGACGGCGGACGCCGCCACAGCTTCCGGTTGTACGGAAAGAAGAACAGCTCGCACAGGGAGCGCCCGAAGGCGTTGAGGAGCAGCTTTTCGTAATCGGCCGCCGGCAGCGGCCGCTCATGGGCGGCCTCCAGGTCGGTGAGGCAGGCCGCGCGCGCGGCAGGTTCCAGGCCGGCGAGGTTGAGCTGGATGGGGAAGCGGGTGTCGCCCGCACTCGTCTCGATCCAGGAGACCGGCGGACAGGGCTGCAGGACATCGCCCAGGAGGGCGGTGACACGTTCCTCGACCACCGGATGGCTGAAGTACAGCAGATGGATGACATGGTCGAACCAGTAGTCACCGATCCGCTCGGTACGCACCAGGCCACCGGGGCGGTCCTGCGCCTCCAGGACCACGGCCTCATCACCGGGACCGGACGCGGCGGCGAGACCGGACAGACCGCCGCCGAGGATGACCGTGTCCGCCTCGACGGCATGATCGGGCCCGGTGCCTGCCGGATTGCGGTTCGCTGACATACCTGCCTCGTGTCCGTGCCGTGGGTGGAGGGGACCGCGCCCGCGGGAGCGGCCGGATGGGACCGGCCGCCCCCGCGGGTTATCGGGGGGCCCGGATCAGCGGGCGACGGTGCCGCCGCCGAGCTGCTCCTCAACGTGCTGCCAGGGGCGGACGGAGACCGCGGACGAGTGGGCGGTGTCCTTGGCGCTGACCGCCTCCAGGCCGTACGTCTTGACCGCGTCGACGAAGGAGTCGAACTCGAACTCGGCGTTCTGGGACTGCGACATCTTTCCTCTCCCATTCTCTCCGGAAGGCAATTCCCTTCCGCTGCACACGAAATTAGCAATGCGTCTCGGGGCGCGGCAATGATTTCCGGCCGCTGAAATTTCCGATTGCCGCAGTTCTGTTTTCCGCATTTCGGGGATGCGGGATGCAGGATGCGGGAACACGGAAAACTCCTTTCCTGCCCGCCGCAGCGGCGGGCAGGAACGAAAGGAGTCGTTCCGTGAGCGGGCGGCTCACAGGAGAGTGACCCCGCTGCCGGCCGCACGGCCGCTGGTGTCGAAGAACAGGCCGGCACGGTCGGCGAGGGTGACGACGTCGTACTCGCGGTGCGCCTGGAGCAGGACCACGAGGTCCGCCCGCGCGACCGCGTCCTCCAGCGACTCCTCGCACCGCAGCGTCAGCCCGGCCACATCGGCCCGCTCCACGTACGGGTCGTGGAAGGCCACTCGGGCACCGAGGCGGTGCAGCCGCTCGGCGACCGGCACCAGGGGCGCACCCCGGTCGTCCGCGATGTCCGGCTTGTACGTGGCGCCGAGCAGCAGCACCCGGGCCGAACGGACACTGCGCCGCTGGTCGTTCAGGATGCGGGTGATGCGCTCGACGACGATGCCGGGCATGGCGTCGTTGATCTCCTGGGCTACTTCGACGATGCGCAGCGGACTGCCCACGCTCCGGCCGCGGAAGGCCAGATACCGGGGATCGACCGGGATGCAGTGCCCCCCGACGCCGGCGCCGGGGTGGAAGGACTGGAAGCCGAACGGCTTGGTGCCCGCGGCGGCGACGACCTCCCAGACGTCGATTCCCATGCCGTTGCAGAAGACCGCCAGCTCGTTGACGAGCGCGATGTTGACCTGCCGGTAGGTGTTCTCCAGCAGCTTTGCCGTCTCGGCGGCGGCGGGCGTGCTGACGCTGATGACCTTCTGCACCAGCGGCTCGTAGAGCGCGGAGGCGGCGTGTGCGCACTCGGGGGTGACACCGCCCACGATCTTCGGCGTGTTGTCCAGCCGGTAGGCCGGGTTGCCGGGGTCGATACGTTCCGGCGAGTAGGCGAGGAAGAAGTCCTTGCCCACCGTCCGCCCGCCCGCGGCGAGCACCGGCAGCAGCAGATCCGTGGTCGTCCCCGGGTAGGTCGTGGACTCCAGCACGACCAGGGCCCCCGGCCGCAGGCGCGGCGCGATCAGCCCGACCGTGTCGGTGACCGCCGTCAGGTCCGGCTGCTCGTCGCGCACCGGTGTCGGCACGCAGATGGCGATCGCCGAGGCGCCGGCCAGCACGTCCGGGTCCGTCGTCGCGGTGAACCCCGCCGCCAGGGCGCCGGCCACCTCGCCGGCGGGAACGTCGTCCACGTAACTGCCGCCCGCACTCAGCCGGGCGACCCGCTCCGCGTCGGTGTCCAGGCCCGCGACCCGCAGGCCGGCCCGGGAGGCGGCCATCGCGAGCGGAAGACCGGCATAGCCCAGACCGACCACGGCGAGATCGTACGGTGCTCTCACAGCCGGGTTCCTTCCGTTGGAGGGGTACGTGTGCGTCCGGATCCGGACGCAGCCCTGCCAAGAGAATCCGGTACCGCCCGCCCGATGTCGAAGAAATTGCGGGTATGCGAAACGGGGCGGCCCCGTAGGCCGCGGATTCTGCCGGAAAGCGCAAACCCCGGCGCCCGGTGCGGACAACACGTGCGGCCTGCGTCGTTAGGATGGCCCGAAAAATTCTCATTCTCCGCACGGAGGAATTTCATGACCGAGAAAACACACTCCCCGCAGGACGCGCTTGCGGCGGCACCGGATTCCTGCCGGCTGATCGGTGTGCGCCGGCGGGAACCCAACGTGATGCCGGACATCGCGGCCTTCCTCGCGCGGTGGGACGACCCGGCGGCCTGGCGCCCCCAAGCGCGGCTGCACGTGAGCAGCGCGGGCAACGTCAACACCGTCGGCCTGACGGGCATCCAGGAGGCCGACGATCTCGACCCGCACCACCCGCGGTGGCGGGAGGCGATCGAGCCCGGGGTCTGGCCCCTGGTGAACATCCTGACCACCGGCGCCTGGCGGCTGACCACGTACGACAGCTGCCAGGGCCATGCCTACGGCCAGGACGGCCCCGAGCCCGCCCTTCGCCGGGTGGGCGTGCTCCCGCGCGACGGCGCCCAGCAGGCCGCGGCCGAGGCGGCGTTGTGCCGCGCGGTCCACGAGGCGATACCGCACACCCCGCCGCAGGTCGCGCTGTCGCTGAACCGCTGCCGGCTCACCTGCGCTCGCAGCGGCGGACACCGCGTCGTACTCGACCTCGGACTCGATCCGGCGGCCCGTACCGGTGGGGACGCCTACGCCGCCGCCGTCGACGAGGCAACGGCCGTCCTGGCCCGCTCCCTGGCCGCGCACTGCCCGGACCCGGGGACTGCCTGCGGCTGCCGGCCGCGCTGAACCCGGCCGGCCGCGCGGCGGGTCAGGCCGACAGATCGAGGGAGCCTAAGCGGCGGGCGCGGACCGAGACCATCCAGTGGAACGCCCCGAACGCCGCCAGCAGCCAGCCCGCCGCGCACAGCAGCGCGGGCGCCGCCTCCACGGCCACGGCGGACAGCGGTGCGCCGCCGACCACGAGCCGCAGGGCCGACAGCGTGTGGGTCAGCGGCACCGCCTGCGCGGCCACCCGCACGGCCGGGGACCAGAACGACGCCGGCACCTGCACCCCGCAGAACGCCATCATGGCCAGATAGGCGCAGTTGGACACCACGTTGCGCCACTGCGGGACGTTGAGCACCGCCATCGCCAAAAACAGGCCGACGCAGTACGTGCCCAATGCCGTCAGGAACACCAGCGCCACGGCCACCGGCACCTGCGCGGCCTGCCAGCGGATCCCGTAGAGCGGCCCCAGGGCGAACAGCGCCACGACCGACGTCGCCACCCCGCTCGCCGGCCAGTGCAGACTGCGGCCGAACAGCACCCAGACCGGGTCGGACGGCGAGGCGATCAGCAGCGACAGGGTGCCCGCGCGGCGCTCCCCGCTCGTGGTCGCCACCACCGCCATCGCGTCGATCACACACGTCATCATCGCGTTGCCCAGGACCAGGAAGCCGACCTCGCCGGGGGAGCCGATGGCGCGGCCGAGGCCGGTGAAGAAGACCACCTGCGCCAGCATCCGGCCGAGCCAGGCGAACAGCCAACTGCGCCACGTGTACGTCGCCTTGAAATCGGCGACCGCGTTGCGGAACCCGGACCGGATGAGCCGGGCGCTCGGAAAGTACATCGGGTGGCCTCTCAAGAGTGGCTGAGGGTGCCGGTTCTGCGGACCCGGCGCAGCACGCGGGCCAGCAGCACGGCACCGGTCAGGTAGCCGGCCATGCCCAGGACGGCGATCATGGCGATCCGGCCCGCCACGTGGTCGACGGCGGCCCCCGACAGGGCCCGGCGCAGCAGATCGGCACTCCAGCTGAGGAAGACCACGTGGGAGGCCGGCCGGATCCAGGCCGGCAGGGTGCTGACCGGCGCCAGCACCCCGCTGAGCAGGAACACGGGATAGTTGAGGGTGTTCTGCACCGTCCGGGCGGTCGGGATCAGCACGAACAGCGGCGAGAGGATACTGGCCGTGCCCGCCATCGCCGCGGCCGTGGCCAGCGACCCCAGCGCCAGGACGACCGGGTGCGGCACGGCGATCCACCGGCCGAAGAAGACACCCGCCACCGTCCAGGACTCCGCCATCGCCACCAGACCCATCAGGCTCACGGCGCAGATCCGGCCCACGACGACGACGGACAGCCGCCCCGGAGTGGCGGTCAGCCCCTCCAGCGTGCCCTGGTTGCGCTCATCGGTGATGATCTCCCCGGCCACGCCCAGCGTCAGCGCCCACTGCCCCATGAGGGTGGGCGCCACCACGGCGTACGAGGTGATGTCCTGCCGGTGCGCGTGCTCGGCGATCGACAGGAAGATCGTGGTGAACAGCGGTGCGGTGAACCAGACTTGCAGCGCGCTGCGGGAGCGCGGGGCCAGGCGCAGCTGGAACCGGAGGGAGACGAGGAACAGACTCACGGTGTCACCGTCATTCCCCGCCGGCCCACCAGGTGCAGGTAGACCTCCTCCAGCCCGGGGTGGGAGGTGCTGATGTGCCGTGCGCCCGCGCCGACCAGTACCGCAAGCGCCGCGGAGGTGGCCTCGCCGCCGTCGGTCTCCAGCGACAGCGTGTCGCCGTCGCACTCGGCGCCCGCCACACCCGGCAGATCCCGGACCAGGTCCAGCAGACCGGGCGCGGCCTGGCGGACCGTGATCCGCTCGAACCGGGTGACCAGGCGGCCGATGGTCGCCGGGCTCTCGGTGACGACCAGTTTCCCGTGATCGATGAGCGTGACCCGGTCGCAGACCGCCGCCGCCTCCGCCATGTCGTGCGTGGTCAGCAGGATCGTGCGGTTCTCCGCGCGCAGTTCGTCGATGAGGGTACGGAAGTCCAGTGCGGCCACCGGATCCATACCGACCGTCGGCTCGTCCAGCAGCAGCAGCTGCGGGGAACCGATCAGCCCACGGGCCAGGTGCAGGCGCTGCTTCATCCCCCGGGAGAACGTGTCGACCCGGGAGCCGGCCCTCTCCGCAAGCCCCACACGCTCCAGCAACTCATCCGCACGGCGGCGCAGTTCACTGCCTCCCACCCCGTACATGGAACCCCAGAACTGCAGGTTCTCCCGGGCACTGAGCCGGCCGTACAGGCCCCGGTCACCGCCGAAGACCAGGCCGATGGACCGGCGCACGGCGCGCGCCTCGCGCACCACGTCCAGGCCCAGAACGCTCGCCCGGCCCGACGACGGCTCCAGCACGGTGCTGAGGATTTTGCACAGGGTGGTCTTGCCGGCCCCGTTCGGGCCGATCAGACCGTGCACCTCACCCCTCTCCACCGTGAGAGCGACCCCTTCCAGGGCGGTGACCTCCCGCTGGGACCCCGAACGGCGCTCGACGTAATGGCGGCTGAGGTCCTGGGTGACTACGGCGTTCAACACTGCCTCCTCATACCGTCGGCCGCACCGCCCCCAGCGGCGGGCACCGCCGTCAGGTCCCGGTCCCAGAAGCCGTGGGCGATGTGCCAGCCGGCATGCAGCAGGCCGCCCAGCACCTGCCCCGCACGCGCGCCGCCGGCGCCGTCCCGGGGATGGACCACGTGCCCACGCAGCGGCAGATCCCCGCCGGCCGCGGCAGCAGCCGACACCAGTGCGCCGGTGGCCGCCCTGCGGTGCTCCGGCGGATCGATCAGAATGTCCACCAGCTCGGCGAAGGGCTCACCCGTGATCTCGTCCGACTCGCCCAGCAGCACCGTGCCGTGACCCACCGGCACACCGGCCACCTCCGCGATGAAGGACCGCCGGCCGGGAGCCGACAGAAGAGACGTGATACCGGCGTGCTGCGGATCGATGACCTGGCCCGGATAGGAGTTACGGAACGCGCACACCAGCCACCGGTGGACCAGCGGATCGTCCGCCGCCCGCGCCGGGCGCACCGTGACGGCGCCCGCAGACGGCTGCCGGTCACCGCCGCCGTACTCGATGTACGTCGTGCGCCGCTGCCAGGGCGCCGGCAGGACCCCCGCACCCGCCACCCGCAACAGCACCCGCCCGGCCAGCGGATGACGCTCCATCACAGACCCCAGCAGGGCGCCGAGGCGGCCGTGCGGAGCCACGAGGCCGGGGGCGCAGTACTCGACGAGGACTTGGTGCACCCCGGTGAACGGGTCGTCGTAGCGGTCCGCCACATAGGGCAGCCCGCACACTTCACCGGCCAGCCCGGCCTCGGCCGCCCGCTCCAAGTACGACACGACGGAGCTCACTTCGCCTCCGGACGGACGACCGTGCGCAGACCGCCGAGCACCTGCCGGGCCGCGGACCGGACATCGACCGCACTGATCCGGCCGATGAAATCGACCTCCGCGCCCGGCGACCAGCCGGCCGGCCCACCGCTGCGCATCGCCAGGAACCGGGCGCACTCCAGCGGCGTGTCGACGCAGGTGAGGATACGCATCTGGGCCTGCCGTCGGGCGGAGGCCAGATCCTCGGGCTCCGGCCCCCGCTCGGCCAGCTCCTCCAGGGTGTCGCGGATGACCTTCAGCGCGGTCTCCCCGTTGCCCGGTTCGACCCCGGCCATCACCCGCCACGCACCGCTCTCGCCGTACCCCCGGTTCCACGCCTGGAACGAGTACGCCAGTCCCGCCTCACCCCGCAGCCGCCGGTACAGCAACGACGAGGGGCTGGAACCCATGAGCTGGGCGAGCACGTTGTAGTGCGGGCGCCGCGGGTCGTGGTTGTGCACCGAGTGCGCCCCCACACACAGCCAGGCGAACTCGTCCGGCCAGGCCGGCGGCGGGGACGGGGCCAGCGAGGGCACCGGGGACGAGGCCACCGGCAGGGTGGCGAGCGAGGCGAAGGCCGAGGCGCTCACACCGGCGGCCGCCGGATCGACTGCTTCCGGGATACGCGGCCCGACCACGACCACCGACAACGCCGCATTCCGCAGGCGCTCCGCGTGGGCGGCGGCCAGCGCTGCGGCGTCCAGGGCCTCGACGTCCGCGCTCAGCCCGCCGACGGGACGGCCCAGCGGGTGGCCGGGGAACAGGTCGGCGAGGATGGCGTCCTGGACCACATCACTGGGATCGGCCGCCCCCGCCGCCAGCTCCTGGAAGACCGCGCGCTTCTCCTGCTCCACCACGCGCTCCTGCCACCGCGGCTCGAGAACCGCCTGCTGCAGCAGACGGGCGACATCGTCCGCGTCGTCGGCGCCGACCTGGGCGTAGAAGAGCATCCGGTCCGGACCGGTCTCGGCGTTCGCATATCCGCCCAGGCGCTCGACGTGCTCACTGAGCGAGGACACGGAGCCCACCGGAGCCGACATGAGCACATGCTCCAGCAGATGGGCGGCCCCGCACTGCCCCTGCGGATCATGCCGGGCGCCATATTTCGACGCCAGACAGATCGTGGTCGTGTGCAGACGCTCATCGATCTGCGCGACGACCGGAATCTCGTTGTCGATCGTCCTGTACTGGTCCACAGTTGACTCCTCGGAAGGAAATTCCCTGCCAATTGGGAATACCGCCACCCGAAGGTGGCGGCATTCCGTTCATCGGGCTGTGATTCAGCGGTCCTGCGGCTTGATCTTGTCCAGACGCGGACGCAGGATCGAGGCGTGGTTCGTCATGATCACTCCTTGTTTGATTCCGGTATTACTGGTGGTGCGAGAAGGAAGCTAGCCGTCACGACTTGCGGTCGGCAAGGAATCTTCTGAATCACGAAATCTGCATCCGGGCGGCCCGCCATATCCCTGCTGAATACGGAAAAGAAACGCATCGCACACGGTGCTCCGCTGTTACGGTGCGATATCTCCACGCCCCGCTCCACTTCCCGCCCGACGGGCAGGAGCGATGCGGCTCCGGCCCGCGCACGGCGTGCCCCCTCAACGACTCCCGGGAGTAAACGTGCAGTTGTCGCTGGAGTCCGTCCGGGCGGTCATGGGACTGCGCCCCGACATCCTGCCCGGCCTGGTACTTGAACGCGCCCAGCCCCGCACGAACCGGCTGGCCGCCACGGTGCTCACCCTCGTCCACGCGCAGGGACTGAGACTGGGCGCCACCGGCAAGGCCCAGCTGGCCGCCGCGAACGCCCGCCGCACCGAATACGCACACCTCACCGGCATCGCAGCCGAGCACGCGCACCTCACGGTCCTCAAGGGGGCCGCGGTGGAACACTGCTACCCGGACGGCATCCTGCGCACCAGCCACGACGTCGACCTGCTGATACCGGACGAGGACGAGCTGTGGGCGGCCGTGGCCGCCGTCGACGCGGCCCGCCCCGGCGCCGAGCCGGCGATGAGCCTGCTGGAGAGCCCCGGCCGCCGCGACTGGGCCGTCGCCCTGACCTGGCCGGCCCCCGAGTCCGACCTGGAATACCCCTACGCCGCGGAGTTCGTCACCGCGGCCTTCACCGGCGACAACTCCACCGTCCCCCTGCGCCCGGGACACCCCGACAACCCCGAGGCCACACAACTCCTGTGCATCGCGGAGGAGTTGTTCCAGCAGAAACCGCGCGGACGCGACGTTCTGGACGCCGCTGTCCTGATGGACGCGACCGGCGACGCGGGCCGCCCCGCGCTGCTGCGGGCGGCAGCGCAGTGGCGGCTCGCACCGGAACTCCTGCGCCTGGCCGAAGCCGTGGCGGCCGTACCACAGCTGAGATGCCGGGCGGCAGCCGGGCTCGCCCAGGACCTGGCACAACCGGCGGCCGCCGAGACAGCGCGACGCAGCACGGGCGCGGACCGCGCACCACGCACCCGCTACGGATTCTTCCTCGGCCGCGGGCCGGCCCTGCCCCGCACGGTGGTCGAGGAGCGGCAGGGCCTGACCATGGTCCGCTGCCCGGTCGGCGGGTTCCTCCTGGTCGACGGGCCGGTCGTCTCCCCGGAACTGGTGGACGCCGCCTGCCGGCAGTGGCCGCAAGCGGCCCTCCCCGGCTGACCCGGGCACGCCGGCCGCACGCGCCGCCGCGGGCGGCAGCGACCGGCCCGCCACCCAACCCCACAACCCGCTGACAAGGAGCCCACCACCGTGACCGAATCCCTGCTCGCCCCCTGGGTCGGCGACGTCCGCGACTTCTTCGCCGCCCACTGGCGCCGCCACCCCGCAGTGTTCACCCCCGACCCCGCTCCTGCCCCGCCCCTCACCCTCGAAGACGTCGATACCGCACTGGCCACCGGATTCCTGCGCACGCCCTATGCGGAGATGTGGGCGGACGGCAAGATGCTCTCCGGACGCCACTACACCACCAGCCGTACGGTCGCCCGGGACAAGCCCGACGGCTTCGTCGACACCGGAAAGATCGGCACCCTGCTGGACGAGGGCGCCACGCTGCTGCTGCGCAGTCTCGACCAATGGCACGCCCCGACAAGGGAGTTCATCACCGCACTGGCGCAGGAGATGGGCCGGCCCATCGAGTCCTTCTGCTTCATCACCCCGGCCGGCAGCCCCGGGCTGCCCCTGCACCGTGACGACGCCGACGTACTGGTCCTCCAGATCGCCGGGTCCAAGCGCTGGGCCGTCCACGAGGGACCGGCCGGAGCCGACTGGCACGCCGGACGCATCACCGCGGACGAGCCGCAGCCCGCGCAGATCGCCGACCACGTCCTCAGCCCCGGACACGTCCTCTACGTACCCCGCGGATTCGCGCACCGGGCCACCGGCCAGGAAGGCCTTTCCGTGCACCTCTCGCTGACCGTCCGCGAGGTCGCCACCGCCGACCTGTCGGCCGCACTCGGCGAGGGCATCGGCGAAGGCGTCACCCGCCAACGGCTGCCGCTGAGCGACCAGGACGTGGAGGACACCGCCGCGGCCCTGCTGGACGCAGCCCGCCACCGGCTCGACGCTCTCACCCCGAAGGACCTCGTGGAACTGGCCCGCCGCGCCCGCATCGACCGCATGCCCACGGCCGCCGAGCCCCTGTCCCTCACCGCACTCGGCGGCTCCGCCCCGCCCGGCACACCGCCCCTGTCATGACCGGGCGGCTCCACACCTCGTGACGCCGGGCCGAGCAGACACGGACCGGACGTCTTTGATTCCGCGCTGATCCGGCGCTGATCCGGCGCGGATCGGGTGGCGATCGCTGCCTGCCACGGTGAGCGAGTCGATGGCCTACCCGAAGGACGTGAGGCAGTGACAGCTCAGAACACGATCTCCAGTGCGGTCCCTGCGCGGTTTTGGACACTCGGGGCAAACGCTGCCAGGAGCCGCCCGCACCCCCAGGCACTGCACCTCGACGAACGCCAGCGCAAACTCATCGCGCTCCTCCGGGCGGGCTGCACCGATTCCAGCGCGGCGAGCCGGCTCGGCGTGAGCCCCCGGACGGTGACCAACATCCTGCGTTCCCTGATGGACCGCCTCGGAGTGGACAACCGCTTCCAGCTCGGCATGGCCCTCGGAGCCCTCATGAGTCCCGACCAGCCCGCCGGCGCCCCGCGCGGCCCCGGCCCGTTGTCGTCCGGCAATGTGCGCACCATGGTCCCCGGCCTCTCCCGCCGCTCGTCCCCGGCCGTCGAAAGGACACGCGCCAGGCACCTGGGATGACGTACGGGCGTGAACGAGCGGCCGCGGGCGGGAACAGCGCGGGCCGCGGCCCCGCGGCGGCCCTCCCGCTGCCCCTCCCGGGACGCTCCGGATACGGCGCGCATCTCAAGCCCGTCGCCGCAACGGCCGAAGAGACAGAAGGGAGCACGGGGGCACAGCCCGGCCCGGCTCGGCCGGCGCCAGGATCCATCACTGCCGGCGCAGCCGCGTGGCCCCCGTACAGCCGTACGCAGACGGAGGCGATCATGAACGATGACTCGAAGTCCACCGCGACGCCGGCCCCCGGCGACGCCAGCCCCGCGCTGCCCCCGGTCGTCGAACGGGCCGCCTGGCAGGCCGAAGTGGACGCGCTGCGCGTGAGGGAGAAGGCACATACCCACGAAGGCGACTCCATCGCAGCGGCCCGCCGGCGGCTGCCGATGGTCGAGGTGGACGCCAGTCTCGGGCTGATCGGACCCGGTGGGCCGCTGACCCTGCTCGACGCGTTCGAAGGACGCCGACAGCTCATCGCCTACTACTTCATGTGGAACCCGGGCCGGCCCGCACCCGAGCAGTGCGAAGGCTGCACCTTCTACACCAGCCACGTCACCGAGCTGTCCTACCTGCATTCCCGTGACATCACCTACGCGGTCTTCTGCCAGGGGCGCAACGTCTCCGCCGGCGGGGGAGAGCCCCGGGCGTCGTACGACGAGAGCGTCCGCTACCGCGACTTCATGGGCTGGGACATGCCCTGGTACTCGGCGCAGCCCTCCCTCGACGCGCTGCTGGTGGGACGCCGGCTGGGCCTGTTCCACCTGGTGTGCTACCTGCGGGACGGCGACCGCGTGTTCGAGACGTACTGGACCACACGCCGAGGCGTGCAGACCATGGACTACAGCTACGCGCTGATGGACCTCACCGCCTACGGACGGCAGGAAGGCTGGGAGGACTCGCCCGCCGGCTGGCCCCAGCAGTGCTCCAACGTGCGGACGCAGGGCGGCCCGCCGGGCTGGCCACCCGTATCGGACCGGTCGGGCGGACGCCCCATCGGTCAGTGGCCGCGCCTCGCAAAGGGCCGCTGCGACGACCTCGGGAGCCGGGGGAGGGGGACGGCGCCGGGACCGCACACGTGCCACTAGTCGTTGCGGGCCAGGACGTTGGTGACGGCGCCCTCGCCGCCCCGGATCGTCCCGGCGGCGGCAGCGGTGCCGTCGCGGCGCTGAAAGCGGACTGACGCTGCGCCGCGACCGGAGCCCGGCCGGCGTGACCGCCGGCCCTTCGCCGATGCCGGGCAGAGCTTGGGTCCGCGGTCCCGTCCGGACCTAGATCATCCGTACGTTACGTTGCGGAGCTGAAGGCAGCCTGTGTGATTCATGGCCGGTCCTGCTGAACCGCGTGTCCGGAACAGCAGGGGGCGGGTGGTCCTGTCGGGTGACGGCGGCTCAGCGGACCGGTTTTCACCGGGCGTGCGGGGCCGTCCGGGCGCCGAGAATTTCGGCGAGGGTACGCCAGATGTCGGCGGCCAGGTCGATGTTGAGGGCGTCGCGGGCTTCGGTGGCGAGGGCCTGGAGGCGGGCCACGCCGCGGTCGGTATCGCCGTCGATCATCATGAGGCGGCACCGGAGGATGTCCAGGCGCATGCGGTCGCGGAAGCTCAGCTGCAGATTGTTCTTCTCCAGTCGCCGGCACAGTGTGCGGGCGTCGTCCAGGCGGCCTTCGTCGAATGCCAGGCGGGCACGGAGGGAGAGCAGCTCCTGCTTGTGCCGCTCGGTCCCCACGAGGCCGATGACCATCTCCGCTTCCCGCAGGCGTTCGGCCGCGGCGTGTGTGTGGGGCGGATTGATCTGGAGGTACATGGATGCGGCGGCCATGCGCAGGCGAAGCCAGAGCAGCAGATCGTCGTGGCTGTCGAGGCCGGCGAGCGCTTCTTCGAGGAGTTTCAGGGCGGTGGTGTGGTCTCCCTGGCGGACCCGGACCATGGCACATGTCCACCGCGCTTCTGCCGGCAGTGTGCCCGAGGTCTGCGGGGCGAGTTCCAGGAGTTCGTCGGCGTGTGCCGCTGCCTCCGGCAGCCGCCCGGCCTCGGCCTCGGCCGATACCAGTGCCAGAAGGGCACTGACGCGCTCGTGGGCAGGCAGGTCATGCTCGGCGGCTGTCCGGGCGGCCCCCGCGGCGTAGCGCAGAGACTCCTGGACCTGCCCCGAGCCGCGCAGACATCGGGCCAGTTGCGTGCGGGCCCGTACGCGTAGTTCGGGACGGGGCAGTCCGTCGCTGAGCTCGGTGAGCTCACGCAGGTGCTGCAGTTCCTCCTCGTGTTCGCCGTTTCGGCCCGCGTACCGTGCCAGCAGCCAGAGCGCCTGCCAGCGAAGCTCGGGGCTGTGGTTCTCGTCCGAGCCCAGTGCTTCGCGCAGGGACCGGGTGAGCTGGGGAACGTCGGCCTCGGTGGTGGATGCCGCGGTGGCCAGCAGGGACGGCAGGTCGGTCGGGGCGGCGAGCATGGCCGGCTCTTCGAAGTCCCGGGCAGGGACGCCCAGTCGGTCGGCGAGATAGGTCGCGGCCCTCTCGGTGGGCGGGCGTTCGCCGCGCTCCAGCCGTGAGAGGTATCCCGTGGACATGCCTTCGCCCGCCAGCGCTTTCTGCGAGAGGCCGCGTTCGACGCGCAACGACTTCAGTCTTCGCCCGAAGCCCGGCTGCCCCCAGGAGTGGACCGTTCGTGCCACCACGGGGTGGAGTGCGGCACCACGATCTTCGTTCACCATTGGGGCCCCTCGCTTCTGGGCATCTGCAGATGACGGCTGCCCGGCCCGGCCGCTACACCTGTGCGCCGGGTGAGGTGCGCCGTGCACATGCAGGCTCCCCTTTGAGTCGCATTGTGGAGTCACTCAGGCTAATCGACTGGCGCAGCATTGGCAACTTGCTGTCTCTGTCTTGGCAACCCAGGATCCTCGCCGCCTCCTCCGGGGCCGCCCATGGTCACGCTCTGGGTGTAGCTATTCACAGTTCCCTAGGTTGTTGCCAAGTTGGACAATCTTTTGGCATGGGTTGCCAACGGTCGATTCGGCGGTCTAGGTTCCTCATCGAGGGCAACGGAGCGAACACGTTTCGTGAGCGCCCTGTCCGGCAGTCCGCCGGGCTCGGGACCTGCGACGCAGACCCGGAACAGACAACGGGAGAAAACACCATGAGATCCAGCCAGCGTGTACGGCGTGTACTGATCGCTCTCGGCCTCTTCGTCATCGTTCAGGCCGGCGGTCACGCGGCCTACGCGACGAGTCCGCAGCACGAGGCGTCGGCAGCCGCCGCCCAGGACACCACCACTGGCGAAATCGACTGGCCGTGACTCTCCTTGCCCAGCGGACCGCCAGCGAAAGGAACGGCATGACCACGGCCCTGGCCGAAGTACGCCCCCACCCCGCGTTCGACACGCTCCGACACGATCTCGACCAGCTCCGCGCAGCCGGTCTCTACCGGGACTTCGTCGCGTGTTCCTACCTCGCCGACGAACCCGGCCACGCCATCCACAAGGACCGGCGCATTCAGGTGTGGTGCACCAACGACTACCTCGGCATGAGCCAGCACCCGCAAGTCATCCAGGCGCAGGTCGACTCCACCCTCCGCCACGGCACCGGAAACGGGGGGTCCCGCAACATCGCGGGTACCAGCGAGGCCCACGTCGCACTGGAGACGTCACTGGCGAGCTGGCACGGCAAGGAACGCGCCCTCGTCTTCAACAGCGGCTACATCGCCAACCTGGAGACACTCAGCACGCTGATCGGCGCAGTGCCCGACATGGTGGTCTTCTCCGACGCTCTCAACCACCGGTCACTGATCGAAGGCATCCGCCGGACCGGCGCCGACAAACACGTCTTCCCGCACAACGACCTCGGCCAGCTGGAGAGGGCACTGGCCGGCCACCCCGTCGAGCGCCCGAAACTGATCGTCTTCGAGTCGGTCTACTCGATGGACGGCGACTACGCACCGCTGCGCGAGATCTGCGACCTCGCGGAGCGCTACAACGCCCTGACCTACCTCGACGAGACCCACGCCATCGGTACCAACGGGCCCACCGGCGCCGGCCTGTGCGAGGAGACCGGCGAGACCCGGGTCACCTTCGTCCAGGGCGTGTTCGGCAAAGCCGTCGGCACCACCGGTGGATACGTCGCCGGCCCCGACACCGCACTGGACTACGTACGTTCCCACGCACCGGGCTTCATCTTCACGACCACGATTCCGCGCTCCAGCCTCGACGCCACCGTCACCAGCCTGGAGATCATCCGACAGGACGCCCGGCTCCGCCGTGACCTGCGGCGCAACGCGGCACGGATGAAACAGGCCCTGCGCCGGGCGCACATCGACTTCATCGACGCACCCAGCCACCTGGTACCCGTGCTCGTTCCCGGCGGCGCCCGCATCCGCCAGGTCTCGCGCCGCCTGCTGGACGAGTACGGGATCTATGTACAGCCCGTCAACTTCCCTTCCGTGCCAAAGGGCGGGGAACGGTTCCGCGTGACCGTCGCCCCCTTCCGCACCCCCCAGCAGATCGACGACTTCGCCAGTGCCCTGCGCACCTGCCTGTCCGAGAGCTGAAACCGTTCCCGCCGCAGCGTCCGCCAGGCCGTTGCCGGCACCACGTTTCCGTGCGCCGCACCACTGCCCACCGGACCACTACCCAGGAGAACCCACCATGGACATGCGTGACCTCACTCCGTTCATCGGCACCGAGATCACCGGTGCCACCATCGAGGACCTGCGTCAGGACGAGGTCTTCGACTCGGTGCTCGAGCGCCTGGCCGAACGCGAACTCGTCGTCGTGCGGGGCCTGCAGATCACCCCCTCCGAGCAGATAGAACTGGCCCGCCGCATCGGCCGTCCGGTCCCCTTCCTCATGAGCCGGTACCGGCACCCCGACCACGAGGAGATCATGATCTCCTCCAACGAAATGCGAGAGAACAAGCCGGTGGGCGTCGCCCGCGTAGGCAACTTCTGGCACCAGGACTCCAGCTACGTCGCCGACCCCGCCCCCTACACCCTGCTGCACGGCGTCAACGCCCCCAGCACCAGCGGCCACACCCTCTACGCCAACGCCGTGGACGTCTACAACCGCCTTCCCGACGAGTGGAAGGCCCGCATCGCGGGGCGCACGGCACTGCACTCGGTCGCCAAGCGCTACCGCATCCGTGCCGAGCATGCCGGCCTCTCGGTGGCTGAACTGCGCGCCGTCATCGCCCAGGAGCACCCGCCGGTGGAACACCCGCTGGTGTGCAAGGACCCCGACAGCGGCCACGAGTACCTGTACGGCGCACCCGAGTACCTGCACTCCGTGGTGGGCTTCGACGCCAACGAGAACGAGGAGTTCTTCTCACTCATCGACTCCTTGATCCAGGACCCGGACCACGTCTACGTCCACCGCTGGACCCCCAACGACCTGGTGCTGTGGAAGACCGCCACCACCTACCACGCGGCCACCGCCGTGGAGCCGGGTGTCTCGCGCACCGTCCACCGCGTCAGCATCGTGTCGGCTGATCAGTGGGCGGCATAACCGACATCGAGATCCGCTACCCCGCGTCGCAGGTGAGCGTCCGTGCACTGCACGCGGGGTCGGGTCTCGGCATCGAGGAGATCCGCGCGGTCACACACTGCGAGACGTTCCCCGTCCTCGGCGAGAACGAACCGTCCTGGCGCCTGGCGCTGGACGCAGCACGGGCGCTGCTCGACCGGTCACCCGCCGCCGCCTCCTCCATACAACAGGTGATCTTCGCGGGCTCCGGCGAGTGGGACCTGCCGTTCTGGTCGCCCGCCGCGAAGGTCGCACACGCACTCGGCATCGAGACGGCGCACTGCTTCGAAGTGACAAACTTCTGCAACGCCGGCACCGCGGCACTGCAGATCGCCTCCGACGCGCTCACCCGCAGGGGCGACGACGGCCACGCCCTGGTCCTGATAGCCGACCGGCTCAGCAGAATGGTGGACCAGGGTGACCCCGGCTCCAAGGCACTTTTCAATTTCGGTGATGCGGCTGCAGCGGTTCTGCTGGCGCGTGACGGGGGGATCCTCCCCCTCCTCCACACCGCCACCCGCACCGATCCCAGCTGGAGCGACTACTACTACGGCGAGCGCCGTGACGGCGACGTCATCATCCGCCGCGGCCCCCACCGCAAGGGCCTGGCACAGGCCTACGTCGACAACTTCACCGCACTCGTCGACGACAGCCTCGCCTCCCTGGGCCGCAAACCCGGCGACATCGACCACTTCCTGATCAACCAAGGCGACCGCACCATGCACCTGCGGCTCCTGCAGGCTCTCGGGATTCCCGAGGAACGCAGCGTCTTCAACTACCACCGGCTGGGTCACATGGGCGGGGCAGACACCCTGATCGCGCTCCGGGACCTCCTCGACCAGGAGCGCCTTCGGCCCGGCGACCTCATCCTCCTGGCCACCAGTGCCATGGGTTTCACCTGGGGCGTCACGACTCTGGAGTACCGACCATGAAGATCCTCGTCATTCACCAGGTGCCCTACCGCAAGGTCGAGTACCACCGGGCACTCGACCACCACCAGCACGAGATCACCTACGCCGGTTCAGCCAGCATGCTCGCACGCGTTCCCACCGACCTGCCCTGCACCCTGATGGAAATCCCCCAGGACGAGGACGTCGCAGACACAATCATCGCCCGTACCTCCCGCGCCGACGGCTACGACGATGTGCTCTCACTGTCGGAGTTCGGCATCCTCCTCGCCCACCGGGTACGCGAGCACCTCGCCCTGCCCGGCCCCTGCCTGCAACAACTGGAGCAGGTCCGCGACAAAGTGACCATGAAACAGGCGCTGGAGGGATCCGGCATCCGGGTACCGCGATTCGTGCCGCACCCCCCCGCCTGCGGCCCGCTGCCGTGGAGCGGACGCACCGTACTCAAGCCACGCCGCGGCGCGTCCAGCGAGGGCGTGAGCGTGTACGAAACGGCCCGCGAAGCACTGGCGGCATACCGCAAACTGCAGGACCGGCTGGACTACCAGCTGGAGGAGCACATCGACGGACACATCCTGCACACCGACGCCGTAGTCCGCGACGGATCACTGACCTCCCTGGTCACCAGCAGATACGTCGGCAAACCGGTCGACTTCGCCGACGGCAAGCCACTCGGCTCACACCAACTGCCCCACGAACCCAGGCACCACGCCTTCGCCGCCCAGGTAGTGGAGACCCTGGGCATCACCACCGGCTGCGTGCACCTCGAATTCTTCGAGACACCCGACAACGACCTGGTGTTCCTGGAGATCGGCAATCGGGTCGGAGGGGCCGGCGTGATCACCGCCCACCACCGGCACACCGGCGTCCACCTGCCGTCCTGGGAAATCGCGGCCCGGCTCGGCCTCAACCCTGTCCCGGCACAGCAGCCCAGCGGCCGCTACCACGGCTGGCTCGTCCTTCCGGGCCACCACCTGCCACCAGGCGGCGACCACAACATCGCCGTACCCCGCCGGCTGCGCGAACACCCCTGCATGGACCGCCTGCACGTCCTCGCCCCCGGCACCCCCCTGCCCACCGAGATCACCTACCAGGAATGGAAAACACCGGTCTTCGTAGAGGCCTCACACCACGACTCCGCCCTCCTGCGGGAATTCCTGGAGGACTGCGCCCGCTCCATCACGGTCGAGGGAGGCACAACACTGTGATCCACCACCCCACCGACCTGCTGCTCGCCGTCGAGGACGCCCGCGCCGAACTGGACACCGCACCCACCGGCCCCCTCGCCACCCTCCTGGCACAGCACGACCTGACCCCTCTCGCCCTGCTCCTGGCCCCCGACCCCCTCACCCGGACACTCGACGATCTCTTCGACGGACTGAGCCAGTACCCATGGCAGCCCCTGCCGGCCACCGGCGACGTCGTGGAATGGTCACCGGTCGGCCGTGTCGTGCTGGACGACATACGCCCCGGAAACACCCTGCGGGGCCTGCTGCTGGGCTGGGCCACCGGGAACACAGTCGTCGTCCACGCCCCCGCGAACCGGATCCCCTTCTGGAACGCACTCCTGCAGGATCTGCGCGGCCGCACCCACCGCCTCCCGCCGGGCCACGCCACGGACCACACCGGCGAGACGGACGGCACAGCAATACGCGTCCCCGACGCAGCACTACTGCCCGACGGCCTCCGCACGGCGCACCAGACCCCAGCCGTATCCGAAACGCTGGTGACACCAGCGCACGACGACCCGTCGGCACTACGCATCCACCTCCCCGCCAACCTGGTCACGGACGAGAAAGCACTGGGACGGGCCCTGTGGGCCGCAGACCGCGACGCAGCCTGGACCCGCCAGCTCTCCCGCCGTACACACCACCACGGCGTATCCCTCCCCGCAGCCCGCAGCCAGACACCGGCGGACGCGGCGGACGCGAGGATCGACGCCAAACTCCGCTACCTGGTACGACGCGCCTCACACACCACCCACTACGCAGGACTGCCCCCCATCACCGGCCGCGCCGACCTGAACACGCTGCCCGTTCTGGACAAAACAGCCCTGGAAGCACACTCCCTGCCCCACGGCAGCGGCCTGTCCACCGACGCCGCCCCCAGCGGCGAAGTACTGCGCAGCGGAGCATCCAGCGGCACACCCCGCTACGTCGTCTACTCCCGCAGCGACTGGGCCAACATGGTCCGCGAGGCAGTCCCACTGTTCTACGCACTGGGACTGTCCGAAGGCGACCGGCTGGTCAACACCCTCTTCGGCGGCGGCCTGTACGGCGGCCTCGTCACCACCGTGTGCGAACTCTCCCTCATGCCGGTGCAGTGCTACACCACCGGCCAGCTGGTGACCGTCGACGACCTGCTGATGCTCACCGGCGAAGGCTTCGCCGCCAACGCCGTACTGGGACAGCCCGCCCTGCTCCTGCCCCTGCTCCGCCAGGCCAAGGCACGCCGGCCACAACTGCGGCTGCAAAAGGTCATCTACGGCGGCACACCCATGGCGGAGACCGACAAGGACTGGCTGCGCCGCGAACTGGGCACCGAGATCATCTCCAGCATCCTGGCCGCGAACGACGGCGCCCAGCTCGGCTACCAGTGCGCCGCCATGGGCGGCTCCCTCCACCACCTGTGCGAGGACTACAACCTCATCGAGACAGTGGACGACGACGGACGACCGGTACCCGACGGAGAATTCGGCCATCTGCTGGTCACCTGCCTGCAGAAGACCGAAGGCCCGTTGATCCGCTACCGCATAGGCGACTACGGCCGCCTCCGCCACCACCACTGCCCCTGCGGCGTCTCGGGCCCCGTCCTGGAGTATGCAGGCCGCTCCGACGGCCTCCTGAAGATCATGGGCCGCCGCGTGCTGCACGGCGAACTCCTCGACGCCCTCACACCATTCGGCATCGCACGCCTCCAAGTGGAGATCCTGTCCGACGGACACCGGGAGACAGTGGTGCTGCGCACCGAGTCCGACCCCCAGCCCGACCCCGAGAAGGTGCGCTCCCACCTGCTGGAACGCTTCGCCTCACTGGGAGAGACGACCGACTTCGACGCAGGCCTCGACGTCTTCGCCCTGCGCGTGGAATGCCTCCAGGAGGGCGACCTGCCCCGCGACGCCGTCAGCGGGAAGTTCGCCACCGTCATCGACCACCGACTGGAACCCGTCTCATGATCGCGACCACCGCGGATCGGACCGTGACGACCGACCCCCTCACACACGCCTACCAACAGGCCGTCAACACCCCCGGAAGCCAACTGGCACACGCCATGCAGCGCGCCGAACAGGCCCCCGAACTCAAAGACTGGGCAGGGCAGTTCCTCTCCCGCCCGGTATTCGCAGACCGCAGGCAGCTGCGAACGTTCGCCGACGACGTACACCACATGCTGCGCCTGCTCACCTCACTCCCGCACCGCCTGTTCGACGGAGACCTCGACCGGTACTGCGCAGCAGCCGGCATCGAGGGACCTCGAGCAGAACTCGCCCGGCACTGCGGCGGGGGCGCCCCACCGCTGTACGGGCGGGCCGACATGTACCACGACGGCACCTCCTTCCGACTGCTGGAATTCGGGCTCGCCAGCGCGGTCGGCGGTGTCGACCGCGCCGGCGAGATACCCCGCGCACTGCTCGGCGACCCCGAGTTCGCCGCCTTCGCCGACCACCACGGACTGCAACACACCGACACCGGCGCACAGCTGGCCACAGCCCTTCGCACAGCGGGAGCAGCCGTGGCGCCCGGACGCGACCCGGTGATCGCGCTCGTCGAGGGACCCGGCGGCCTGGCCCGCTACGGCACCGCCTGGCGGCCGCTGCGATCCATGCTGCGCCGACACGGCCTGGAGTGCCACATCGGAGAACTGGACGGCCTGCGGCTGCAGGGCAACCGCCTGGCGCTGGCGGGGACACCCGTCGATGTGATCTTCCGGTGCTTCAACACCGAGCAGGTGCTGGCGGAACCCGACGGGCTGGACCTGATCGCCCCTGTACTGCACGCCCACCGTGAAGGACTGGCCGCCCTGTGGATACCGATGGAGAGCGAGCTCTTCGCGGGCAAACGCGGCATGGCACTGCTGTCCGACCCCCGCCACACCCAGGCGTTCTCCACCGAGGACCGGGCCGTGGTGGAGCGAACCCTGCCGTGGACGCGACGCCTGGGCGCCCCCGAAGACCTGCGCGACTCGACACTCATGGACTACTGCCGGCACGAGCGTGAACACCTGGTGGTCAAGCCCGACGCGGAGTTCGGCGGACGCGGCGTGGTGGCAGGCTGGGACACCGCCGTGGACGACTGGCGACGCGTCCTGCACGAAGGCGCAGAAGCCGGGTGCGTGGTGCAGCGCCGTGTGGTCCCGCGCCCGGAGCCGGTCACCGACCCGGCCACCGGCCAGGAACATCTGTGGCAGACGGCCTGGGGACTCTTCTACACCCCCGCCGGACACGCGGGCACCTACGCGAGAGCGTTGCCGTCCGGCCTCAGCCCGGTCATCGGCATCACCGCCCACCCCGCGACACGGACAGCCGGCGTGTTCCACGGAGACACACAGTGACCACCACCGCGCCGGAATCGGCCGGCGCCCCGACTCAGGACCGGCGCCCCCGGATGGGACGTGACTGGTTCCTGCTGTGGTCGGCCGGCGCCGTCTCCACCCTGGGCGACGGCGCGCTCCTGGCCGCTCTGCCCCTGCTGGCCCACCGGCTCACCGACGATCCGCGGCTGATTTCCGGCATCACGCTGGCCGCAGGACTGCCATGGCTGCTGCTGGCCGTGATCGGCGGCACGATCGTGGACCGCTTCGACCGCCGCCGGCTGATGGTAGCGGCGCAGGTCGGCCAGGGCCTGCTCGTTGCCGGCATCGCACTGACCGCGACCCTCGGCCTGCACCAGGTATGGCCCCTCTACGTACTCGCGTTCGGAGTGGGGACCGGCGACGTCCTGTTCAGCGGCGCCAATCAGGCCCTGGTGGTCAACGTCGTACCGTCAGACCTGCTGGAAGCGGCCAACGGCCGTCAGATCGCAACCGAATCAGTCACCCGGGACTTCGCCGGGCCACCTCTCGGCGCCGCCCTGTTCGCCTTCTGGCTCCCACTGCCCTTCTGGATCGACGCCCTTACCTTCCTGACGTCACTGCTGCTCGTCCTGCGCATCCGCCGACTGCCCCGGCAGGAGCGCGTGAACGCCCCCGCCTCACTGTTCGCGGGCACCGCCGAGGGCCTGCGGTTCCTCCTGGGCCACCGGCTACTGCGCAACCTGTCCTTGATGGCGGCCGCCAGCAACTTCTGCAAGACCATGGCCCTTTCCACACTCGTTCTCTTCGCCCGCGACATACTGCACGTGGGTGACAGCGGCTACGGGCTGCTGCTGGCCGCGATGGCGGTCGGCGGAGTGCTGGGCGGCCTGGCATCCAAACGGCTCGTGGACCGCTTCGGCGGACGCGCAGTAGCGCTCACCGTCCAGCTCGCAGGCCCATTCATCTGGTTCGCCATCGGAGTCCTGGGCCGCAGCGCCCTCGTCGTGGTCGCACTCTTCACCCTCCGCTCGGCGTCACTGTCGGTCTGGAACGTCGTCTCCGGCACGCTCAAACAGCGGCTGACCCCCAACGCACTGCTGGGCCGTGTCAGCGGCGCCGGACGCATGCTGGCCTACGGAGCCATACCCCTGGGGGCCCTGGCAGGCGGGATGGTCGCCGACTCCTACGGCCTGGTCGCCCCATGGACCGTCGGCGCCGTCCTCAACCTCGCCGTCGTCCTGCTGGCCCTGCCCACCCTGCGGCGCTGGGACAACGACTGACCCCCCACCGGCCGGCCGGCCCCAGCACCCTTCCCCCGCACAACAGGAGCAGCACATCATGAAGCCCACCATGCTCGCCGTCCACCAGGCCCGCCGCCCCGACGGCATGCCCGTCGCCGAAGACTTCGCCTTCGTCTCGTCCCCGCTTCCCGTCCCGGAACCCGGGACAGCCCTCGTGGAGAACCTCTATCTGTCCGTCGACCCCTACATGCGGGAGAACATGGACGCGGTATGGCAGCTCGGCAGCCCACTGGAAGGGCGCTCCCTGGGGCGGGTAGTGGACTCCCGCACCCCCTCGCTCCCCGAAGGGACCATCGTCCAGCACCGCCAGGGATGGCGAACCCACGCCGTCGTGCGACCCGACGACGCCCGGATCCTGCCGCCACACACCGGGGTGCCACTGACCGCATGGCTCGGCATTCTGGGCGGCACCGGGCTGAGCGCCTACGTGGCACTGACCAAGATCGCCAAAGTACGCCCGGGTGAGACAGTCTTCATCTCGGCAGCCGCCGGTGGAGTCGGCAGCGCAGCCGGCCAGATGGCCCGGCTGCGTGGTGCGGGCAAGGTGATCGGCAGTACGGGCTCGGCAGCCAAGGCCGCCCGCCTCACCCAGCTGGGCTTCGACACCGCCTTCGACTACCACGCCGGCCCGGTGCGCGACCAGCTCGCCCAGGCGGCACCCGACGGCATCGACGTCTGCATCGACAACGTCGGCGGGGAGCACCTGGAGGCCGCCATCGCATCACTGCGCGAATACGGCCGCATCGCATGGTGCGGCGCCATCGCCCAGTACAACAGCACCGAGCCGCCGCCCGCACCCCGCAACCTCTTCGACATCGTCGAGAAGAGCATCACGCTGGAGGGCTTCCTCGTCCGCAACCACCGCGACAGCAGACACGAGTTGGAGGACTTCCTCATCCCGCACCTGCAGGAGGGCCGCGTCCTTTCGCAGGAGACCGTCATCGACGGCTTCGACCACGTCGTCTCCGCGTTCACAGGCATGCTCCGGGGCGAGAACAGCGGCAAGATGCTCGTCCGGCTCACTTCTGACTGACGCACGCCGCACCCCACATCCCTTCCCCTCCCACCCTCCCGTTCCCGATTTCCAGCCGCCCCGCACGCCGGCTCGAGGAGTTCGCATGCACACAACGGATGACCCCTGGCAGTCCCGTTACGCCACCCGCACGGCTTTGATGGTGCCCTCCGAAGTCAGGGCCCTGTTCGCTGTAGCGGCACGGCCGGAGATCATCTCCCTGGCCGGCGGCATGCCCGACGTCGGCGCTCTGCCGACCGGCGTGATGGCGGACCTGGTGGCCGCACTCCTCACCACACACGGAAAAACGGCACTGCAGTACGGGACGGCACAGGGCGACCCGAGCCTGCGGGAAAGCATCTGCGAAGTGATGTCGCTGGAAGGAGTGGCCGCGGACCCGGACGACGTAGTCGTCACCGTAGGATCCCAGCAAGCACTCGACCTGGTCACACGTCTCTTCGTCGACCCCGGCGACACGGTGGTGACCGAAGCCCCCACCTACGTGACCGCGCTCGCGGTGTTCGCCGCGCACCAGGCACGCGTGGCACAAGTAGAGATGGACGAGGAGGGAGTACTGCCGGGCGCCCTCTCGGAAACCTTCGCGCGCCTCGCCGCACAGGGACGACCGGCCAAGCTCTTCTACACGATCCCCACCTTCCACAACCCGACCGGTATCACCATGAGCGCGCGACGCCGGCAAGAGGTACTGGAGGTGTGCCGGCGGGCCCGCGTCCTCGTGCTGGAGGACAACCCGTACGGGCTGCTCCGGTACGACGGCGAGTCGCTGCGGCCCCTGCGGGCGTCCGCCCCGGACGAGGTGATCTACCTCGGCTCCTTCTCCAAGACACTGGCCCCCGGCCTGCGCGTGGGATGGGCACTGGCACCCCCGGCAGTACGCGAGAAACTGGTCCTCGCCGCGGAGAGCGCGATGCTCTCACAGTCCCCGCTGACACAGATGACCGTGGACCGCTACCTGCGCACCCAGCTCTGGCAGGCCCAACTGGTGGAAACCTGCACGATGTACCGCTCCCGGCGGGACGCGATGCTGCGGGCCCTGGAGCGATACATGCCGCCCGGAGCCAGCTGGACCGTACCGCAGGGAGGCTTCTTCGTGTGGGTCTCACTACCGGAGCCGCTGGACACCAAAGCGATGCTGGACGCCGCGGTCGCCGCCGGTGTGGCTTACGTGCCGGGCACTGGCTTCTACACCGGCGGCCGCGGCCGCCGCGAGCTGCGCCTCTCCTTCTGCTACCCCACCCCCGAACACGTCACCGAGGGCGTACGGCGGCTGGCCGCGGTGCTTCAGGACGCGTGGGAGCCGCTTTCGGCCCCTCACCGAATCCCGGTGCTGAGCAGCCGATGAGTGCCGGGCCGGCGGATACCGATTGCGAACTCTGCGACCGACCGACCGACCGACAGACCGATCGCTCGCCGGAGCCGGAGCCGAAGTGCGGCTCGGACTGGCTCCCCGCGCCGGCCCGAGCAAAGACACCGGCCAGGGCGAAGCCCTCCTCCGATGCACCGGAAAGACGGCAGGCGAGAAGGAAGCCTCCCGCAACAACCACTCCACAGACTTCGACGTCCACTGACGCCAAACCCCAACCCCGCCGGGAACCGCTCCCGAAACACCCCCTCAACCACCGGGGACAGGCCCAGCCCTACTCGGTGTGTGAGGTGTGGGTAGTGATGTGGATGTACTGGACGTCGAGTTCGTCGGCAATCGTGATGAGAGCGCCGGCAAGGGCGCGGACGGTCACGGGTTCCAGAGTGATGTCCGCACTGTCCTCGACAACGAGTACGGGAATCCCGTCACATGTACCGGCTTTCCAGCTGCGCGCGATGGAACGCAGGAGCGCGGTGACGTGGCCAGCGGGTACGGTCAGCCGCCCGTCGGTCTCAACACTGACCTCGGGCGCCGCGAGCCGCGCCTCGCGCCCTTCGCCACCGGCGGTCATGCTGCCCACCCCACGCCCAGCACCCGCAGAGCATCCAACTGCCCCCGGGCGAGCCCGCCCCGCCGGGATCTGGAGTCAAAGACCCCTGCGCCCAGCTTCACGGCCACTGACTCCCTCTCACCGCCACCTGCGATCTGCCCGCTGCGATCACGTGGCACCGGCCGGCCTGCGCCTCCTCGTCCCACCCACTGCGCCAACGCTGCCAGGCCCCACCGCAAGGCCTGTTGACCCTTGGCCGGCTCCCCGCGGCCCGCCCGCTCACCAGCCGGTGGAAGAAAAGACGCCTCAGCAGGCCGCACGCCGAACTTCACCGCCGCCCCTGCTGGGCCGCGCCCAGCTGCCGGCCAGTTCCTGCCACTGAAGCCACTTCCCCAGGTCATCGCCGTCGAAGTGTACGCCGGGCGCAATGTCGTACGGATGACCGTCGGCGTCGACAGGACGCCGAGCACTGTGTCGGGACGTTGCCGAGGCGGGCAGCCCGTGTGAGGGCAGGCCCACGTCGCCCGGCTGGATCCGGGCGCGGCGCGACTGCAGGTACCCGCCCGGACCTGTATCTATGACAGCAGCCCCGATCACGGGTGGCACCCGAGCCTGGTACAGGCAGCAGCAGACCCAGGAACAGCACCACCCCGGGCGGCCGTCGCGACCGGCAGCACAGTGAAGGGCGTCAGCAGGACATACCCGCCACCACCACCTCAGGGAGCATGCCGCATGAGCTACGACAACCTCGCAGGCCGTACCGCAGTCGTCACCGGAGCCGCCAGCGGCATGGGGGAGGCCACCGCCCGATTGCTCGCGGCGAACGGCGCCCGGGTGACGCTGCTGGCCCGCCGCGCGGACCGGCTGGACGAGCTCGCTGAAAGCATTGCCGCAGCCGGCGGACAAGCGCTGGCTGTACCGGTCGACGTCACCGACGGCACCTCCGTGGACACAGCCGCCGACCGGATCCACCAGGCATACGGTCCGGTCGACCTGGTGGTGAACTCGGCCGGCGTCATGCTGCCCAACCCGGTCGACGACGGCCGGATCGACGAGTGGTCCCGCATGATCGACACCAACCTGACGGGTGCGCTGCGGATCATCCGCGCCTTCACCGCCGACCTCGTCGCCGCGGCGGCCGAGCAGCGGCCGGCCGACCTGGTCAACATCTCCTCGAACGGCGCGCACGTCACATTCCCCCAGTACGCCGTGTACGGGGCAACCAAAGCCGCGCTCACCCACCTGTCGGCAACACTGCGCACCGAACTCGGCACGCGCGACGTCCGCGTCACCAACATCGAGCCAGGGCTGACCAAGACCGAGCTCGATCAACACCTCGACAACCAGGAACTGTCGTCACAACTCGGGGGCATGTACGAGGCGATCGGCACCCTGGCACCGGAGGATGTCGCCGACCTCATCGGGTACGTCGTCAGCCGACCGGCGCACGTCAACCTGCGCCAAGTGATCGTGCTGCCGAACCGGCAGGTGTGATCCGGCCGCGAGGCCGCACACGCGGGACCCAATGACCTGAATGCCTCCCCGCCCCTGGCAGCCGAACCCAGTCGGCAGTGCGAGGCAGCACGCTCGGCACGGTCGCCGCCGCACTTCCGGGACCGACGGACCGACGGCTGGACACGCCGCACCCGCACCCCTATTGCGGGTGCGGGTTGGTGGCCAGGCCCGCAAGCGGGTTGCCGAGCAGCATCACGATGGCGCCGCCGAGGATCGGACCCGGCCCCGGGTTCCCCGCCGTGCGAGGGCGCCGCCCCCCGGCCCCCGCCGCAACCCCGCGCCCAGGGAGCGCCCGCGACCCCCGCATCCCACGCGCCGCCCCCGCACCCCCTCACAGGAGTCGCTTGCGGCCCCAGAGGATGACGAAGGCGGCGATCGCGGCCGTCAGGGTGAGCATGATGCCCGCTCCGAGCCACTGCATCGTGTGCATCTGGGAGACGGGGAGGTAGTCCATCGACCAGCCGATGACGTGCCTGGACTCCAGACACGCGGTGTGCGCCTTCTCGTTGTCCGGTGCGTCCAGGCAGGTGGTCCAGTCCAGACGGCCTCCGGAGCTGGTGAGGAAGTAGGTACCCCGGCCCTGCTGGACCGCCTCGGCGGGCAGCTTCGGGAGCCTGGCTCCGGGGCCGACACCCTTGCTGGTACTGACCGACAGGACATGCCCCAGGTCCAGCCGGAACCGGTCCCAGACCACCCCGATCGCCACGACGATACCCAGAGTGACCACCATCGACACCAGCGTGCGGCGCAGGAGCATACCGACCGCCGCACCCACGGCGAACGTGAGCAGCGCGTAGGCCACCGGCATGATCCCTGTGACATCGAAGAAGGTGCCGCTGGTCCATTCCACCTGATCGGTAAGAGTCTTGACCGGATGCCACCACCAGCTGAACACAGCGCCGAGCACAGCGGCGGACAGAGCGATCAGCACGGCGGGTATGGCGAGCTTCGCGGCGAGCCACCGCAGCCGGCTGACGGATTGCGAGGTCACCAGCTTGGCCGTGCCGGTCTCCAGGTCACCCGCGATCAGCGGAGCGCCGAGGAAGACCCCGGCCAGGACAGGGAGATAGCCCAGGTAACCCCCGAAACCGGACAGGCGGTTGGAGTACTTCTCGAAATCCGGCGGCAGACTGCCGGCCTTCCGCTGGGATGAGCCCAGGGCGTCCAGGTAGTTCATCATCTGCCCGCGCAGACAGACCATGGCGATCACACAGAGGAGGGTGAGGGCGAAGAGGGTCCAGAACGCCGCGCGGTGCTGGCGCAGGATGAGCCAGGCCGGACCCCCGAGCCGCGGACCCCGCCCGTTGTGTGCGCGCCCACCGCGCGCCGAACGGACCGGGTCAGGAGTGAGCGTGGTCATGCGGTCACAGCCTTCTTCTGATCGCGGGTGATGATGTCGTGGATGTCGCCGATCCTGGCGCTGGGGGCGATCAGCGGCGGCGCGTCGGGTGAGCGCAGATAGGCGAGCAGAAGCTCCTCCAGGGTGGGGGACTCGGCCTGACCGCCGTACTCGACAGGCCCGCCGAGGCGCACCAGGGCGCCCGGCCTGCCCTCGCCGCCGCGCGCGTCGATGACCGTGTGCGGTGCGACGGCGGCGAGCGACCCGTCCCCCCGGGCTGTGAACAGGGCGTGGGCGGCGCGCAGTTCGTTCACCCCGCCCGCGAGACGCAGACCGCCGTTCGCGATGACGAGGAGGTAGTCGCAGATGTACTCCAGCTCGGCGAGCATGTGTGACGAGACCAGGACCGTCGTGCCGTGTTCAGCGGCCTCCGCCGTCAGTGTGGCCATGAGCTCGCGGCGGACCAGCGGATCCAGATCGGACATCGGCTCGTCGAGGATCAGCAGGTCAGGGCGCTTCCCGAAGGCCAGGGCGAAGGCGACGCGAGTGCGCTGACCGCCGGACAGTGTGCCGACCTTCGCCTTCAGCGGCACCTGGCCCGCGTGGACGATGCCCTCGGCGACCTCCTGGTCCCAGCGGGGGTTCAGCTCACGGCCCAGACGCAGGGTCTCGGCCACGGTGAAGCGCCGGAACAGCGGCTTCTCCTGAGTGAGGAACGCGGTCTGCAGGACCGCCTCCGCCGACCCCGGAGCCGCACCGAACACCCGCAGGGCGCCGGTCGTCGGCCGGACCATGCGGGTGGCCAGACCCATCAGCGTGCTCTTGCCTGCGCCGTTGGGGCCGACAAGGCCACACACCCGCCCGGCCGGCAGCCGGAAGGAAACGTCCCGCAGGGCCCAGCCGCGCCGATACCTCTTGCCGAGCCCACGGGCCTCGATCGCCGGCTCCCCGGCGGGGGGTACGCACCCCGGCCCGATTCCGTGCCGCATCTCCGCGTGGTCCCTGTGCTCCATGTGTGGCTCCTGTACGTGTGGGGCGGGCATGCCGTGTGGGGGAGCGGCCGGCCGGGGGCTGCCGCGCAGTGCCCGGAAAGCAGCGCCCGCAAAGCAGCCGCGCGGGCAGCCTCCCCGGCTGCCACCAAGCTCCCGGCCGACGCGGGATCCGAACCCCCCGGGGCTCCCCACTAGGGTGATATCGGCCGTGATCATGACGTGGTCCTTGCGTCTTGCGTGATGAACGGCGAACGCCGCCCGGTGACCACGACTCTCCTGCGCGGCGACTCGCGGCGGATCGGACGAAAGACAGATCATGCGCGACCGGCTCCTACTTTCGGCCGGTCCGCCGGAAGGACGGTGCGAGAGATGGTGCAAGCGGCGAACGAAGCGTCCACACCCACGGACACAAGGAAAAGAGAGACGGGGCGTTCGCAGGTACTGCCCGTCACGGCATGGATGCTGCTCGCCGGGGTCCTGATCGGCCTCGTCGTGCTCGACTCGGCAGGCGGCCTCTACTGGATCCACTACCGCGGCCCCGCCAAACTGATCGGCGCCCTGCTGATCGTCGCTCTCGCCGTCGTCTCACCCCGACTCGACAGCCGGGCGCTGCCGGTGGCCGCCTGCGTGTGCGCGGCCGGATCGCTGTGCCTCTCGGTCTGGATCCACCTCGAAATGGTGGGCAGCTCCCAGGCGTTGGGATTCGCCGAACCGGCCGCGCTCGTGTGGCTCCTGCTGCTGGTCGCCCGACGGGGGAAACCGTCGTGGGCGACCCCCGCTCTGCCTCTGCTCGGCATGGCCATCGTGCTGCGGCCGGTATCGGTCTCGGTGCGGCAGTCCACCACCATCATGGCGCTCCTCTTCGCCCTGGCGGCAGTCACGGCGCTGGGCACCGGCCTCGGCATGCGTCTGCTGCTGGTGGACCGGCGCCGGCAGGCTGCAGCCCTCAGACTGGAGCAGCGCACGGAGTTCGCCAGAGACCTGCACGACTTCGTCGCCCATCACGTGACCGGCATCGTCGTACAGGCACAAGGAGCCCAGGCGATCGCCGGCCGGCGCCCCGAACTGCTGCCACCCGCGCTGCAGCGGATCGAACAGGCGGGCTCGGAGGCACTGACCTCCATGCGGTACATGGTGGGGATGCTGCGCGACACCGACGGGGAAGTGGCTCTGACACCCCTGGCCGGCATCGGCGAAGTACGGTCACTGGTCGAGGAGTTCTCGGCCGTCGGCGGCGCCCGCGCCCTGCTTCACACGGCGGGGACCTTCGACGACCTGCCCGTGGAGGTGACCACCACCGCGCACCGGGTGGTCATGGAAGCCCTCACCAACGTACGCAAACACGCCCACGGCTGCACCGAAGTGCTGGTATGCGTGGACCGCTCACAGGGCCGGCTCACCGTACGGATCAGCGACGACGGACACCCGCGCCACGCCTCCCACAACGGTTTCGGGCTGAAGGGCCTGTCCGAGCGGGTGAGCCTGATCGGCGGAAGCATCCAGGCGGGGCCGGTGACAGCCGGCGGCTGGGGCGTCGAGGCGACCCTCCCCGTGTCCACGGCAGGAGCGGTGGCCCTATGACGATCCGCGTACTGATCGCCGACGACCAGGCCATGGTCCGCGCCGGGTTCGCGATGATCCTCGCCGCTGAGAACGACATCGACGTGGTGGCAGAGGCCACGGACGGGCTGCATGCCGTGGAACTGGCCGAGCGCCACCGGCCCGACGTGGTGCTGATGGACATCCGGATGCCCCGCATGGACGGGCTGGAGGCCCTGCGCAGGCTGACGCGCCCCGGCACCGTGGACCCACCGAAGATCGTCGTGGTCACCACGTTCGACGACGACGAATACGTCCAACGCGCCCTGAGCGAAGGGGCCTCCGGATTCCTGATCAAGGACTCCGGCCCCGCCCTCCTGGTCGAGGCCATCAGAGCAGCCGCCTCCGGCGAGGCGCTGGTGAGCCCGGCCATCACCGTCCGGTTGCTGCGGCGCCTCAACAGCGCCGTCCCCGCTCCCCGGGAGCCGCACACCGCGCTCTCCGCACGCGAGAAAGACCTGGTGCGGCTGGTGGCCCGGGGACTGACCAACGCAGAAATCGCCACCGAACTGTCCATCTCCGTAGGCACCGTGAAGACGCACCTCGGCAACGTGCAGACCAAACTGTCCGCCCGCAACCGCGTGGAGATCGCCGCCTGGGCCTGGGAGTCCGGCCTTGTCGACGGACGGCGACAGGCCCCGCACGAGCGGTAACTCCGGGCTCCGGGCCGGGCCCCGATACCGCACCGGTCGAAGTACCCCGGACCGCACCACCGCCACCCCATGCCCGTGGGCGGAGAACCCCACCAAGGCACGCCAGAAGCCCTACCTGGCCCTCGACCAGCGGGACACCTCCCACAGGGCGGTTCGTGAGCATTTGGCCGTGCCTCGCCTTGAAGGGCGCTCATCAGCGGTTACTTCAAAAGGCGCTGCCCGGTGGGGCCACAGGCGATACTCGTCTCGTGGACTGGTCGGAGCGGGCTCGGGCGGCGGAACAGCTACAGGACTGGGACGTGGCGATCGCGCTGGTAAGCGCCCACGCCGAATGCTTCTCCGACGATCCAGACATGCACAACAACCATCTGTGGCACATGGATCTACTGGCCCGAGCGGAACGGATTCCAGAACTCACGCAGCGCGCCCCCACGGATAACCACGCACGTCGAAGACTCAACAGATCACTTCGAGAGCAGGGCATGGAGGCGGCGCTGCGTGACCGTGCCGAAGACGGCGACCGTGGCGCCCTGTACGCAAGTCACCTGGGTACGGCTTGCGTTCACTCACCCGGTCACATCACCAGATCACCAACCGCGGACCGGCCGACTCCGCCCGGCCGCCACACCATCAGGCGACAGCAGACCAACCCAAAGAATCACGAACCCCCCACCTAGCTGCCCACACCGTCCATGCTGTCCATCTTGAGCTGGAAGGCTTCGAGGTGGAGTGTCTGACCAGTGACCCCGACACTGATCCAATGGGCCGCGCCACCCGGGCTGTCACACTGCTTTCCCAGCCACTGGTCCCTCTCGATGAAGGCGTTGCCGCAGATGACGCCGTCACTGAGGCTCATGGTGAACTGGTCCAACTGCAGGCCCTTGCCGGGGGTCCCAACCGTCAAATCCTTCTTCTCCGCGGCGGACGTCCATGAGGGCGGGAAACCGACCGTCTCCATGAACGCGTTGCCCGACGTGGCCCTGCTGCCCGACACGGCGATATTGACGGCCTCGATGGAGCGGCCCTCGTTCTGCGTGCCGACTATGGCGCCGTCGCACGCCGAGTGCTGCCAGCCGATATCGGCCACGTAGGCCCGGTAACAGACGTGCCGGCCTGGCGCCTTCTCGTTCAGCCTGGTGACAGCGACCGACGCGGTGTCCGGCTTGGGCTTCGCCTTCGGCTTGGGCTTGGCCTTCGGCTCGGCCGGCGCCCCTCCACCGCCTCCGGCCTCGGCCTGCGTCTCGGTCGCTGACGGGGACGGCGTATCGCTGGGCGCCGGAGGCACTGAGGTGGGCGGCGGGGCGAGGGCGGTGACGGCGGGCTGCGAGGCCTGCGGGGTGGCCCGACTGGTGACCGAAGCTGCCTTGGTGAACCAGAGCACAAGAAAGACGACGGCGAGGGCGATCAGCAGGGTGAGAAGGGTGGCTAGCCAGCCGGGAAGAAAACCGCGCTGGATGTACGTGCCCTCGATGTCGAGCGGCGCGGTGCCGGAACGGCGTACGGCCAGGCGGTAGGGCCGCTGCTGTTTGTGGCCGAACCAGATGAGCTGACGGGGCCGTAGCGTCGCATTGACGAAGGCGGCGCGCCCCGGCTCGATCTGGACATTGGCGGGGTGGACGTCGTACGAGAGTTGGTCGCCGTTGTCGTTCCCCGCGATGGAAGCGGTGAGCGTGGTGTTGCCGATGTTGTCGATGGCGAGCTTGGGCCGCCCCCGGAAGCGTCCCTTGACGGTGTGCGGGACGAGTTCCGCCCGTATCTCGGTGAACGGCGTGATGGTGAGGTTGCCCTCGGGGACCGCGGTCGCCTCGGGGTGCTCCGTCGGAATGATCTGCACGGCGTACGGGTTGGGCCCGGCGGTGGCGTCCGGGGTACGCGGCGGCGCGAAGGTGAGTTGGACGGTTCCGGTCGTGCCCGGGTACAGCCGGAGGGTCGGCGGCTCCACAGCGACGTAGGGCGCGATCTCCCCGACGGGGACGAAGCGGTACTCGTCAACCACGTCGCCGGTGTTGCGAAGCCGTAGTCGTACGGTGGCTGCACCGCCCGCGTCTACGGTGGTTGACGCCGGCTCAAGGGAAGTCCATAGGCTCACCGTACGAAAATACCGGCAGAGCAGGTCTCCGGTCAGCAGACCGGGGGACACAGCCGGTGTCCCGGCAGACGCGTCCGGATGCCCTCAAGGTGCGGAGGCACTGCCTTTTCCCCTTCCGGCGGGCCCAGTTGATCCCGTACCTATGAGGCGGCCCTTCCTGTTCCTCGGAAGAGGCTCACCGCATGTGCGCGCGGGATCCGGGCAAAGCGACAGACGAGGCGAAGCCCCGCCGTCCGGCACGGCTCCACCGGTTCCGAGCCCAGCGCCGTTCGGCAGGGCCGGCGGCGCCCCGGCCGCGATCCACGCGTTCCAGCGGAGCATCGGCAACGCGGCGGTGGCCGCGGCAACGCGGCGGTGGCCCACGTGTATTCCAGTTCCGATGTCATGCCGGCGCACGCTACCGGGGCGGTCGGGAGGGGACACCTGGGATTTATGGGCTCTTCCGCGAGCGATGATCTTCGTCACGATTGGGAACATCAGGATGTTCGTGCGAATTATCCGGATCGTGATGACCCATCAAATCCATGCGGTGATGACGCATCCCGCCTTCTGCGGTGTCCCGGAGTGGCTCCTGGGCGAGCTGATCACGGAGCTCACTGGGCACTGGGAGGCCCGCTGCGAGTCCGAACGTCATGACCGGCGTCAGGCTTTGCGCCGACGTGAGGCGGGGGCCGGGCCGAAGTACGAGTTGGTGTTCACCGATCGGCAGCTGGCCACGCTGGTGCACCTGCCGACCAAGCTCACCTATGAGGCGCTGGGCGTCATCTACCAGGTAGGCAAGTCGACGATCGGCCGGGCGGTGGCAGAGGTGAGGCCACTACTCGCGGCCCGCGGGCTCGCGGTGCCGCAGCGCCCCGGGCTGCGGCTGCGCACATTGGAGGATGTGTTCGCCCATGCCGAGGCCGAGGGGGTGACCCTGCGGATCGACGAGATGGAGACCCAGGTGAGGCGCCCCAGAGCACACCGGCCCGGCCGACGTGCGTTTGAGTCGGGCAAGCGCAAGAAGAACACGGTCAAGACGACCACGATCAGCGATGGGCAGGGCCGGACGCTGTGGTCCGGAGCGGTGCGTCCGGGCCGGATGCATGACCAGACCTGCGAGCGCACCGAGGGCATGGCCGAGCAGTTTCGCCTCCACCCTGGCGTTAAGGCATAGGTGGACGACGGCTATCGGGGCCTTGCGAACGAGTTCCCCAACCAGATCTCAGCCCCGCCACGACGACCGAAGGACTTGGACGACCTGCCGGTCACCGAGTACTACCGCTGGCGCGAGCGCAAACGCCGCCAGTCCTCATGCCGGATCCGCGTCGAACACGCCAACGCCGAACTCCACAGTGGCGTCCGCTCCAGAGATACACCGGGCAATGTGGCGCCTACGGCGAAACCCACGCAGCGGTCGCCGGCCTGGCCTCCGACCGCGCCGCCAAGCGCACCACCCAGCGCCGGACGAGCACCGAACTCGTGCCCGTCCGTCCGATGACCCGCTGAACCAACCACCGGCCGAACCTCCAGGCCAACACGCCTCATGACCAATCGCGGGACAGCCCGTAAGGGATGACGCGCCGCCGACGCCTCCGGATCGCGGACTGTGGCGCCAGCGCATCCCCCATCCACCGAAGGAGCTATCCGTCATGCGAAGGAGCTATCCGTCATGACTACCCCGGCCCCGATCGCGCCTGCGCAGACCACCCCGGCCCCGGCGCGCCCGCCGCCCGACCCCTGGGCCAGTGCCACCACCAGCCGCTCCCGTCTCGATCGGGTTGGTGGACACTGGCCGCGATCGGTGTACTGCTGACGCTCCTGGCGTATGCCTTCGGAGGTTCCTCGTCCACGCGCACCCGGCACTGCAAGAGCCGCTGACGTTCGCTGTGGGAGTCGCGGCGGCGCTGCTCACCCTCGGGCTCTCATCGCGGCCAGGGCCCGGCGGTGACTACCTGCCCCGGAAGCTCTCCGGCCACAGGGCATCCGAGGCAAGCATCCGGTATGGCTATTCCGCATGTTCTATGCGGAATAGCCATAGTATTGATAGGGTGTAGTCATGCTGATGAGTACCGAGGAAACCCTGCGGGTGACGGTGACCGCGCTCGCACACCGCACCGGCGAGCAGCAGTCCGCACTGGCGACCGCCCTGGGCCTGACACAGGGCCAGGTCAGCCGCAGGCAGAGCGGCAAGGCCGCGTGGACTCTCACGGACTGCGACCGCCTCGCCGCTCACTGGGGAATGCCCGTACTGGACCTCCTCGCCGGTCCCACCCACGCCCTGACGAAACTGCCCGCCGACCGCATCGCGACCGGCGGACAGCAGACCCTGCCTCCACCCGACGCCCCGACCCCCGCCGGAGCCGAGCCTGCGCCCCCGGCCCCGGCCCCGGAGCCCGCAGCCCTGCCGGCCCCGAAGCGGGTGGCCCCGCCCGCCGGCCCGCTCGCGGACCGCGTCCACGGGCGCGTCCGGGAGGAGCTGGCCGCGCACGGCGGGGACCTGGAGGCCGCGCGAGCCGCACTCATCAAGGCCGCGATCCCGGACGTGATGGCCTTGTTCGCCGCCTCGCGGGTCGGCGGCCGCTACGAGCACTCCGAGTTCCCGCCCACAGCCGGGATCCTCAAGAAGGCCTCACAAAAGGGTGCGGATCAGGTCTGGGAGGCCCGGCCGAAATGGCGCTCGGAGGAGCTGCACCGTGCCGCGCGCGGCGGGCACGTCCGCCTGGAGGTGACGGCCCTGGACATGAATGCGGCCTATCTCAGCGCGCTGAAGACGTGGTTGCCGATCGGGAAGTTGGTGCACTCCGAGGGCGACCGCCACGACGCGAAGCGCTCCGGTATCCACCGGGTCACTCCGGCCGTCTGGGAGCAGCCGGACCTCCCCTCACCGCTCGGCGCACGGAAAGAGCCGGGGGACCTGTGGGTCACGGAACCCACGCTTAGGCTCCTGCTTCGGTGCGCCAAGTTGGGATACTCCGAGGCTCCTGTCATTCACGAATCATGGACATCCGGCGCCTCCGAAGGGCTGTTGGAAAAGATGCGCCGCACTCTCGCGGAAGTGCGCAAGGAATCCATTTCGAAGAATGACGAACTGGCCCTGGAATACGTGAAATCCATGTATTCTAAGTTTGTGTCCACGATCGGCGAGAGCAGCGCGAACCGGGAAATCCGGCGCCCCGACTGGATGCACATCATTCGCTCGCAAGCATTCGCGAACCTGTGGCTGAAAGCGCATAAAGCACACACCTCAGGACTGACGGTCGTTCAAATGTCAGGCACCGACGAACTACACATCGCCGGAGACTGGAAAACCGTGTTCCCAGAAGGCCGCGACCTGTCACAGGTCAAGGCGAAGTCCATCTACACGCTGGGGGAGTAGACCATGTCCGGCGGAGCTACCGACCTGTGGGGCGAGTGGCAGAAGTACGGCGCCCAGGGCATGAGCGGCGCACGCGCCCTCGCGGCCGAACTGGACCGCATCGCCCGGGAAGGCGGCATCGCCTCACCGGTGACAACCAACCGCGGACTCTCCGCCCGACTCCGCTACCTCAACAGTCGGCCCGGCCGCGAAGTCCTGCGCGAGCACGGCGTCAGCGCCCGCCTCCTGCGCTCCTGGGAGCGCGGCGCACACCCCAGCCGCGCCAAGCTGGAAGCCGTCGACAGGGCCTACCAGGAACGTCGCCGGGACAACCTCGTCCGCTCGGGCGCGCTCAAGCGCCTGCTCGACAACGAGGGCCGCGGTCGGCGCATCGAGATCTACCCGGTGGACCAGACATACGTGGACGAGCGCTATCGCCGGCCGAGCGTCAGTGAACGCTCCGTGCAGGCCCGGTACGTCTGGGATGACATGGTCGACGCTTGGGGAAAGGGCGACATGGGCACCCTGGATGACATCTGGGACGACATCATCACCGACCTCGACTCCGACTACGCCGCATACGCCTACGTCGGCTCCATCGGCATCGGCGCCTGAAACAGTGCGCGCGTGACGGTAGGAGCGGCAGAGCCGTCATACGCACGAAGGCCAGTTGCGAAAGCAGATCGCCTGCCAGACCAGCCTGGGATGCTCCGAGCATGGAGATGACAGTGCAGCTGACGATCGACTGCTCCGATCCGCAGCGAATGGTGACCTTCTGGGTCGAGGCCCTGGGCTACGTGGTTGAGCCTCCGCCGGGCGGGCACGCCACGTGGCGTGCTTACTGGGCTGCGCTGGGAGTGCCCGAGGCTGAATTGCCGGCCGGTGCAGGAGACATCCCCGAGTCGATCATCGATCCCGCGGGACATGGCCCGAGGGTCTGGTTCCAGCAGGTCCCGGAGCCGAAGGTTGCCAAGAACCGTTGGCACTTCGATCTAAAAGCCGGTGGGGGCCGTGACGTCCCGCTGGACGTCCGCACGCAGCGGGTCAAGGCCACGGTGGAACGGCTGGTCAAAGCGGGGGCCACCGTGCTGCGGATCAAGGATGAGCCGGAGACGGGGCTCTACGCCGCCGCGATGCAGGACCCCGAGGGCAACGAATTCGACGTCGTCTGACGCCGGTTCGACGGCGATGGTTACAGCCACTCGTTCACGGCTGCGACCAGCACCGTCGCCTCGTAGCAGGCACCTGACCGCTCAGCCGCAGCGCAGGACGTTCCTCAGCGGGCGCCGAGACCGCGGCAGCCCGTCAGAGTCCACACCGCCTTTGCCGGGATACGAAGGTATCGGCGAATCGCTTCATGCGTGGTGCACCCTTGCCGAACCGCTCGAAGCGGGAAGAACGAGGTGCACTGCCTCTGCCCGGCAGGCGCCGGTCAGTTGACACCTCTCAACCGCGACGACTTGTCTCACCTCTGCACGATCCATGGGAAACAGATGTCCCGCCAGACCGGGATACGCACTACACGGGGGACAACCCAATGAACACATCACGATCCGTACAGGCCGGGCACCGCCGACGCTTCACCCCGGCCGTTGCCCTGGTGGCTACCGCATGCACCCTGACCGCATGCGGAGCGACAACCAACGACACCGGCTTGGGCAGCACCTCACCCAAGCCCCAGCACCTCAACCTCGGCCGGCCCGGACCCGCGCAGGAGATCACCAAATACAAGAAGACGTCGAAGTTCCTGATCACCCCGACGAAGGTGGTCGAGGGCGACGCCGCAGACCTCAAAGAGCTCGACGACCAGAGCAAGTACGAGGGACAGAAGGTCGCCTGGGTCTACGTGAAAGCGAAGAACATCGGCCACTACGGGATCAACTCACCGCTGGTGATGAGCAACGTCGGTGCCGAGGCCAACGGGAGCGCCGCACAGCCGCTCATCATCATGATGGGAGACCTGAGCAGCAGACCGAAGGACTGTCTCGGCAACGACGGTAGCCGCGAACTCGCCGGCGAGGACATCTGGAAGCCGGGTGAGCAGCGCACCGTGTGCGAGCCGTACGTGCTGCCGGCCGACGCGAAGATCACCTCGGTCACGTACTCCCAGGGTTTCGACAACGAGCCCTTGAAGTGGTCTGTCTGACGGGCGCTCAAGCGCCTGCTCGACAACGAGGGTCGCGGTCGGCGCATCGAGATCTACCCGGTGGACCAGACATACGTGGACGAGCGCTATCGCCGGCCGAGCGTCAGTGAACGCTCCGTGCAGGCCCGGTACGTCTGGGATGACATGGTCGACGCTTGGGGAAAGGGCGACATGGGCACCCTGGATGACATCTGGGACGACATCATCACCGATTATGCGGCATACGCATACGTCGGATCCATCGGAATCGAAGCGTGAAATCCGCATAGAACTCGTAACACGATCTTGCTGAAGTGTGCGGGTGGGGCGTCGCCGGTGAGACGATTTGGCCGTTCTGAGGGTGTGGGTACTCGACCCTGGACGACGAGCTCTGGGTGCTGATCGAACCGTTGCCCCACCGTTGCGCCCCGCCTGCGGCTTGGACGGGAAGCTACTCAAGTACACCTTCGCAGCGAGCACTTCACCCTCCCGCATCATCCCAACCGTGGTACCACAGAAGGGGTTTGTCAGGTCGACTGTCGAACGGGGTGATGTGGTGGCTGTGGGCTATCTGGTGACCGTGGTGTTGGCCGTACTGATCGTGGTGTTCTGTCTGGCCCGCATACGCGGGCCGAAACCGCTCTTCTACTTCAGCTACCGGCTCGGCCTGGTCTTCAACGAGATCCCGCACCTCGCTCTCTACGCGTTGGTGGCCTCCACGGCACTGGCCTTCTCCGAGGGCGACATCACCACTACCTCCGACCGGGTGAACGTCGGGGTGGCAGGGGCCGCGGCTGCCGGGCTTGTGGTGGTCACCCTGCGCGGAATGCGGGCGGCGTCCGTGGTACGTGTCGCCTTGGACGACGCGCTCGGCGTCGGGACAGGGACACATCGCCGGCCGCCGCTGGCACGCATCCTGCTCAGGCCCGTCCTTCGCCGCCGCCGTGACGTCAAGCGGGTGGGGAACCTCAGCTACGGGGACGCAGGCCGTCGCAACCTCCTCGACGTCTACCACCACCGCTCACGCCCCGAGGGCGGCCCCGTAATGATCCACTTCCATGGTGGCCACTACGACCAGGGTCGGAAGAACACTCAGTCGCTGCCCCTCCTCTACCGGCTCGCCAGCCAGGGCTGGGTCTGCATCAGCGCCAACTACCGGCTGCGCCCCGACTTCCCGCATCCCGCCCATCTGATCGACGCGAAGAGGGTCATCTCCTGGGCGCGCGAACACGCAGCGGAGTACGGCGCGGCGCCTGCGGCGGCCGTGTTCGTGGCGGGGAGCTCCGCGGGTGGGCACATGGCGGCTCAGGCAGCACT
The DNA here is from genome assembly GCF_045161865.1 of Streptomyces sp. NBC_00859. Taxonomy (NCBI): domain Bacteria; kingdom Bacillati; phylum Actinomycetota; class Actinomycetes; order Kitasatosporales; family Streptomycetaceae; genus Streptomyces; species Streptomyces sp. NBC_00859. The sequence goes on from NZ_CP108826.1 coordinate 7,948,878, forward strand.
CACCCCCAATGAGCCGGCCTACCAGCCCGGGTTCGAGGAGGCGGACACCTCCGTGACCGCCGCCGTCGTGCTCAACGGTTTTCTCGCGGAGTACTTCGACGGCGACCCGGCGACCTCGCCGGTGAACCTCGTCCGGACGGATGCACCACCATTCCTCATCGCGCACGGGGACCTGGACGAGCTGGTGGACACGGAGAACCCCAGGGCTCTTGTCACCGCTCTGGGGTCGGTCTCCACCTCGCCGATCGTGTACGTCGAACTACCGGGTGCCCACCACGCTTTCGACCTCTTCCACTCATTCCGGTTTGAGGCACTCATCGGCGGCGTCGAGGACTTCGCCGCGTGGGTGACGGCCCGGAAAAACCGGGCCTAGAGCTCGTAACAGGGACTTGTTGATGTGGGCTGGTTGGGCGTAACCGGTGTGATGATTCGGCCGTTCGTGAGGGTGTGGGTACTCGACCGTGGATCGTGGACGATGAGTTGTGGGCGTTGATCGAACCGTTGCTGCCGCCGTGGCCGGATCGGTCGCCGGGACCGCGGCCGGTGTCGGACCGGCTCTGCCTGCAGGGCATCCTATTCGTCCTCTACAACGACATAGCCTGGCAACTGCGCCCGGTTGAGCTGGGGTTCGGCTCGGGACAGACATGCTGGCGGCGGCTGGACCGGTGGCAAAAGGCAGGGGCTTTCGACCGGCTGCACCGGGTCCTGCTCGCCGAGCTGAACGCGGCCGGCGAGCTCGACTGGTCGCGGGCGTGCGTGGACGGCTCTCACATCCGTGTGAAAAAGGGGGACCCGACACCGGTCCGTCGCCGGTCGACCGGCGGAAGACGGGCAGCAAACACCACCTGATCTGCGACGGACGCGGCACCCCGCTCAAGGTCATCACTACCGCGGCCAACGTCAACGACGTCACCCAGACCCTCGCCCTGGTCGACGGCATCCCACTCGTCGCGGGGCCGCCCCGGCCGGCCCCGCCGACGACCAGAAGCCTTGCTCGGCGACAAGGGCTACGACTCCAACCCCAACCGCGACGAGCTCCGTCACCGACGGATCCTGCCCGTCATCTCCCGCAAGGGCTCACCCAACATCAAGGGCATCGGCAAGCTCCGCTACGTCGACGAGCAGACCTTCGCCCTGCTCCACCACTTCAAACGTCTCGCCGTCCGCTGGGAACGTCGCACCGAACTCCACGATGCCTTCCTCTCGCTCGCCTGCGGCCTCATTTGCTGGAGACGACTCAAGAAGGCCCGATCATGATCGTGTTACGAGCTCATAGAGGAGCGGACGTAATAAAGGTGGTGCCTGCCAGGCACCACCTTTTGCGTTGACCTACCAGTCGAGTGCGGTCCGTGGGTGCATCCGCCGTGAGGACTCGGACCCTCGCCGTATATGGGCTTCTGGCCGTATTGGTAGCGGGGAATGGCGATATCTTCGCAGGCCCAGTTGGCTCCTGCGTAGAGGTTTTTTAGCGGCATTCATCTCCGTGGAATTGACTGGGTGTCATCAAGGTTTTCAGTGTCCTCTCTGGGTTAAGATTGGCATAGACCAATTGACGGGCAGTCAGGGAAGATTATGGCACTTCCAGAGTTGGAGAGTGGCCACGTGTGAGAGAGGCTGACAGGTCGTCAATTCGGAGTGCATAGTGTAATAGAAGAGCCCGGGATGTGAGCGGCGCAGGACTGGCAACGAGGACCAGGACCACGGAAAGCATGCCGAGAAACATCATTTGACCAGCACAAACAGACGTACCTGCCGCTCTTTTGCTCGCAGCTGCCAAGGTCAGGCCGGAGGCCGGACCTACGGGCCGGAGGCCCGGCATCGTCACCGAAGGTGATGATGCATCAGGGCGCCGAAGGCGACCAAGGGTGCGGAGCACCCTGCATCTTGACGGCCCGTAGGTGTCGTGGCTCTCTCGAAGGTGAGCAGTGCCCAGGTGTCTGTGGCCTGCGGATTGCTCAGTTGGAGTGAGCAATTCTTGCCTGGTGACGGGAAATCGGCTGGTGTACAAGTGATCATGTCTACGTTCGGTAGAGGGGCTGACCTGCGCCTTCGAGGTGTGCGAGGGACTACTCACTAGGAGCGGTGAGTGCGCAGGGCTGAGGAGCGGCCAGTAGGGGTGGGTCGAAAAAGAGCCGTTCGGGGTTGAGGATGTGCCCCGCATGAACACCAGTTGAGATCTTTCGGAACCTCGAACCTGTTGCCCCCGCGGCCCTATCGGCGTCTGCACCTGCGCAGGAGAGCAACGGTGAGGAAGCGCATCTGAAGCCGGCAAGCGGACGGCGCGTCCGACACTCCTCGTGCACCACGGCACCCCCCTATGCACACTGCCGTGGAAACCAAGTGCGTTGCCACTGCCGGGCGTTAGAGTCCTGTCGCCGGTGCCGTGCTGACGGAGAGTAAAGGGGCGCCACGTATGAAGCGTGAACATGCGACGACAGTGCTGGAAGAGATGCTCGACCACCTGGAGCAGGGCATTTGGCCGGTGTGCCTAATCGAAGAAATCCATGTCTTCGGGTCCTACATCCGTGGCGCACTGAACGTGAATGACATCGACGTCGTGGTGCAGCACACCACCGACGAGCGCTGGACGCAGCACACGCTCAACGCGCTCTTCAGCGGCCGAGACGGCTACGCGCTCATGCGGCAGGCACTTCGCGGCCGACGACGCGGCGTCAGCTTTCAGTTCCAGGAGCGCAACGCCCTGAACGAGGAAGGGATCGCACTGCTCCTTCTCTGGCAGCGCGGCGAGCCGGCGGTCGTCGCCCGGCAGCGGCTGGCCGCGATCCCTCTGGACCCGGCCGCCGGCCGCGCACCGCGCGACCACGTCCTGCCCTCGTACGAGGCGCTCGCCGACCGGCTCCCACGCCCAGTCCGCATCGACCTCCACCGCCGGTGCACCGCCGGCACAGCGGCCGTCTCCGTCCTCGCCCTCCCCGACGCCCAGCCCCGTGCGCCACGTGACGGCACCCTCCTGGACGAGCGCTGGGTAGAGCACAGTCCGCTGCGCCGTGCCGCGAGCGCGGCACTCGCTCATCTGGCAAAGGCTGGCCAGAACCTGGACCGTGTAGAAGTGCACGGCCAGCATCTCGTCCCTGGTACAGCAGGCGAGGACATCGACGTCTTCGTGGACCTGGGGTGGCGCTATTGGCGAAGCTTGGACCGCTACCTAGACGACGGCCAGGCCTGGTTCGAGGTCCTGCCCGCCACAGCCCGCAAGCCCATGCATGCCCTGTACATCACTCCCGTTTCCTCCCGCTAGCCCGCGCCGGGCATGGGGGCCGTTGCCCAGGTTCCGTTCGTTCCATTTCCCGGTGGGGTGTCAGTGACCGCTTCTAGTCTCTGTGCCATGACAGTAGCGAGGCCCAAACGGCCGGTCACTGAGCTTCCGGGCGATCCCGCCCGCCTGCACCTGCACTACGGTCACGGACATTCCGCGGTGCCCTACGACAGTGAGGACACGCTGGAATCCTGGTACGCCGCCGTCACCTACAGGCTCGAGGGCGACGAGGAATGGGACGACGAGGCCGACGGGGACAGCCTTGCTCCCGCCCCGGGTACCACGGTCGGGCGCCTCGTCCTGTGGAGGCTGCGTGACGACACCGGCGACAACCGATGGGAAGTGGCCGACGCCGAGTCCGGCGATCTCGAAGTCATCGCCTCGGCTGTCCTCGGCCGATCCGGACGCGACGGTTACAGCGCTGCGTTCGAGAAAGCGATCACTCACCCTGTCGGTGACCTGCTGCTTCTTGACCGGGTGAGCCTCGACAAGGCGTGGAGGGGCTTCGGGCTGGGCCCGGTCCTAAGACCTGTCCCGTAACTGCTGGTCACAGGTGAGATGATCTTGCTGTGTCTGGTGTGATCACGGCGTCGGAGCCGTCCTGGATAGCCCCGTTCACCGGGCTGAGCCCGCGTATCTTCGGCAAGCTGGTGACCGCGCTGCGCCGCGAAGGTGCAGATCCGGTCCGCAAGGGCCGCCCGTGGTCTCTTCCGCTGGAGGACCGGGTGCTGCTGGTAGCGGCTTACTGGCGCACGAACTTGACGTTGCGCCAGATCGCCCCTCTCTTCGGTATCTCGAAGTCCGCGGCCGACCGCATCATCGACCACCTCGGCCCGTCCCTCGCGCTGCAGCCCCGCAAGCGGTTCCGCAAGGACACCGTGCTCATCGTGGACGGCACCCTGGTGCCCACCCGCGACCACACCATCGCCGAGCAGTCCAAGAACTACCGGTACTCCACGAACCACCAGGTCGTTATCGACGCCGACACTCGGCTCGTTGTGGTGGTCGGCCGGCCTCTGCCCGGCAACCGCAACGACTGCAAGGCGTGGGAGGAGTCCGGCGCGAAGGCCGCCGTCGGCAAGACGATGACAATCGCCGACGGCGGCTATCCGGGCACCGGGCTGGTGATGCCACACCGGCGCCGCAACGGCGAGGAACTGCCCGACTGGAAACACGCCCACAACAAGTCCCACAAACAGGTCCGCGCCCGCGTAGAGCACGTCTTCGCCCGCATGAAGACCTGGAAAATCCTCCGCGACTGCCGCCTCAAGGGCGACGGCGTCCACCACGCCATGCTCGGCATCGCCCGCCTGCACAACCTCAACCTCGCCGGATAGACGAGCGGTCGGGCTGGTCACCGCCCACGTCCACACCAGGCAGAGATCATTTACGGGACAGGTCTTAGTTGCCGAAGCGATTCGCCGCCTGTCCGGAGGCTGCTGCGCGGTCGCGGTGTACCCCGCCATGGGCGAGTATCCCGACGACCGTGAGCAGGTCACCGACGCCTACCGCCGCAAGGCGAAGAAAAAGATCGCTGCCCTGTGGCAGAGCATTGGCTTCCAGCCGTTCCGCCATGGCGTCTGGCTCCTGGACACGGCCCTGCGTCAACCCGAGGAACTCCTTCAAGCTCGCCGTGCCGAACTGCACACACTCAGCGCATCTTTCCAGTGACCCGACCCATCAGAGAGCAATCCGGCGACCGGCATCACTGCAGAGAACGGCACCCCGGCGTCGACCCGTACTGGCCGGGGCTGACGTCCTCGCAGCCGCTGCATCGCGTGACTGCGCAGGAACACCGAAGGGCGGCACCTGCGCTGTCTTCTTCAGTCCCACTCCTGGCAAGCAGAGGGCAGAAACCCAGCGCTGTGGCGGCTCCGGATGGCATATTGGAGGCTGCACTTGTGGACGCACACCGCCCCGCAGGGCCACCACCTCGGGTGAACCCGGCCGCCGCCAGGACCACAGTGATCTTCATCGGCTCCGCTCTGGTCTTCGTGCTTCCAGCGGTCTGCCGGAGACATTGTTGCGGTGGGATGTGTCCGATTGTGCAGGCCCGATGGGAACACAATGTCTGCTGGCCGTACGCACCGCACTCACCTGGCCCGCGCTTTCGCCCAGGCGCAGTCCGTGCCCTACCAAAAAGCCCTGGCTCACGTGATCGCCTGCAGCGAGGCCGGACTGCTTCCGCCCCGGCTTGACCAAGCGGGCATGGAGCAGGCTCTGACCATTCTGCGCCAGCACCTCGGCATGCCGACGGCCACGGAGCCCGAGGCCGCACCGACGGAGCCGAAGACCGCTGCGCTATCGCTCTCTCCGGTGGCCAAGCGTCCCTCACTGACCGCGGACCCGCGGTGCATTGCCCTGTCCGAGGCCCTGGTCCCCGTACTGCGGGCTACGAGCCCGGCCGGGGCCGGAGGCTACGGCGGTGCCTTGCAGGCCAACCTCCACCCCACAGATGCCCTGGCCCTAGGCGGAGTACCACTGATCCGTGCCGCGCTGCGCCGTGCGGCACGGCAACTGGGGTGGCGGGTTCAGACGCTGGGCTACCAGGGCAAACACGTCGCGCTGGTACTCGTCCACGACACCAGGCAGGAGCCTGCTGAATTCGCGGCAGCCCTGGAGGAACATCGTCAGCGGGCACGCGCGGAGGCGGCGGAACGTGCCTCGGCGTTCTTGGGCAGAAACAGCAGCGAAGGCCTGAGAGAGCTGGGGTCCAGTCCAGTTGAGCGGCAGACCCAGACGTTCCTGGAAGCAGTCCAGGCTGCCATGTCCGCTGCGCCAGAGGCATGGAGGCAGATGCAGTCAGTCCAGCAGCAGCCTGGGGCGACGCGATAATCATCTGGTGGACTGGCAATCGCCAAAGCTCGATTTCAGGGTGCACTGTCCAGTTCTGCGCCACGGACGTTCTCGGCCTTCACCGCTCACCTTTGCGGGGCCACCAGTGGTCGTGGTCGAGGATGAACTGCGGTTGTGTAGTTGTTCGCCGTCCGGTTGGTGGCCGGTGTGTTTCCTGCACTACCTCTTCGGTGGCCCGTCGTGTGAACAGCGGTCAGGGCGACGTGTCCGAAGAGGTGGTGTGGCGATACGGAGTTCACGGATCTGCAAGTCACATGCACCTTCAGCGCCGACGCCCGAGCGGAGACCGTTCGGGTGACGAGGACGGAGAGCCGAACCGACCAGGAGGGTCTCGGCGGTTGTCGGCGTGGAGGCGGCCCGGCTTCCTGCCCTCCTGGCGGGGCATCACCGCTGGCACAATGCCCGGATGGTACGAAGGCCATACCCCACTTACCGAGACCAGACCTATCCACCGACGGAAGCTGTCTGGCGTGCCCTGCGGGAACTACGGGCGGCTCCTCCCGGTCGGGCGGCGAAGGGCGCCCGTAAAGAAGTGTTCAGCGCAGCGCTTGAGCAGGCGGAGCAATTGTTCACCGCTGCCGCGGATACGGGCCCCGCCTCCCGTCCGCTGCTGCTGTTCTACGGCTTGAGCCAGGCCGGCCGGGCAGTCAATGCCTGTGCTGCCGGCGTCGCACACGATGACTTCCCACTCACCGGCCACGGCATCGTCATTGCCGATAACTCGATGACGCGCACGGACCTTGGCCTCGTGACGGTGAAGGACAAACTCTCCGCCAGAGGCAGAGAGTCCTTCGTGCAGGTCGCCGCTGCCCTCGGCTCCCGTTCTCTTCCAGAGCCGGCACGACTCGCCGACCTGTGGTCGACGATCGAAGAGGTAGAGCGCTGGCCTCTCACGTCGTCGACGCGGCCACTCGTCCATCTCAGCTGGGACATGCCCCATGACCAGCCGACGGGCGATTTCCTGCAGGCGATCGTTTCGGGCATGCCGGCAAGCCTCGCGAACATTCCCGACCCCGGGCAGCGGGAGGCCGAGGTGCGTGCATGGCTCGCGCAGTATCCAGCCCTCGGGGACTACGCGTTCCGGCGACCCGGCGCCATTCCAGATGCCGGGCCGGAGAGCTGGAGCGAGCGAGAAGCAACGATCGGCTGCCGCATCACCTGGACGGTGGAGAACCGTGACGGCGCCGCACGGGAGCAGTTCCGGCGCCTTGCGCCGTGGAACGGCCGACACCTCACCGACCAGGCGCGGACGCTACATGCCCAGTTGGGGTCCGACGGTCGTCAACTCCACCCGCTGCTCAGCTGGTGGGCTGTGCTCTTCGCCCTCTCGATGCTTGCCCGCTATCAGCCGGACCGATGGACTGCCTACATCAACGTGAACACGAGCAGGGACGCCGTGGCCGTCGAGTACCTGCTCGACGCAGCCCTCAAAGCCGTACCCGAACTGATTCTTGCGGCCATCGACGAGGTGCTGTGACCCCGCTGGCGGCATCACAGAACTGCGCCACGGCCTGGTCGTCTTGATCCTGGACGTAGGTTCGCGAGCACGTCGCTCTTCGGCGGGTGGCCCCGCGCTCACCCCTGCACCGAGCGCACCGCGCCGGCGAGTTCGCTGGCGCGGGCTAGGTCGAGGCTGCGGCGTTGTCTGGTGGCCTGGGGGAGCGCGGCGCGTATTTCGGCGCTGGTCGGGCTGGGCGTCGATACGCTGGGCGGGTGATCAATGGGGCGGCGCGTGGCGACAGCCGGGACGCGAGGGTGTGTGCCGAATCCGGGCGACCTGCCGCCTGCGCCGACCTGGGTGCGGCGGTCTTTAGGTTCAGGGGTGTGACGCAACAGCCCATCCAGCGTGCTGCCGGGACAGTGCGGGAGGCGGTCCGATGGTGATGATCGATTACATGGTCAGCGACCATTGGTCCGCTGACGATCCGGACTGGCAGAAGTCGCTCGTCTCGTCTCTCGACCGTCACCACGGCGTGAGCACCGTGCTGCCGCTGAGTGTGCTCGTGGAGGAGGTCTTGGAGTGGCTGGAGTTCGCCAGTGGTGTCGATGCCTGGAAGAAGGCCGCCAACCGCACCTCGCTGCGGCTCGATTTCGAGGAGTCCATCGGCGCGCTCGGCTCCTCGCTGAAAGCACACATCGGCGCAGCCCTCGCATCGTTCCAATCCGCTTTCGCACAGCTCAGCAGTAGCCCCAAAGCGGTTTTGGCGCAGCCGCCGGGCATCCGCACTGACCCTATCTGGACCGGCGTGACTGCGGCCGCGAAAAGGCTCCTCGCAGCGCTTGATGCGGACGAAGCCGTCCGTGCCAGCTGGGATGACCTCGTCGCCACAGCTCAAGACCGCGCCCTGGAGGGCCGGGAGTACCGCCCGATCGCCGAACTGCTCTTCGACCAGCTCCGCAGGCGCGGCCTGAACGCCGAGTGGGTCTTCCGCGACCTCGCCTCGATCGTCGCATTCGGCCGTAAACGCGAACATGTCTTCACCGCGCAGACGGACGTACCGCTGGAGGAACGGATCACGAAGGCCCGATCCCACGCCAGCACGCCGGCTGACGCCGAACTGATCGTGGTATGGCTTGGATATCAGGGCCGGGCCTTTCCCCACCTGTCAGCTGGCCGAGTTACCTTCATGGACGCCCACTGGGCAGTACCCAACGCCGAGCCCGAGGGCCAGGACTTCGCGCACAAGGCCGAGCTCTGGGAACTCGTGCAGGACCACCTCATCTTCAGGGTCGCCAAGCTGGCCGATGAGGAGTCCGATGTGGACTTCCTGGTGCGCGTGGACCTCGGCATCACCACGGCAGCCGGCGCGTTGGACCGTGCCGTGCGGATGGTGGACACCATCCTCAACGTCTCGATCCACAACTCGGGCGGGATCCGCCCGCACCTGGCCCAGCACGGGCTCCTGCGGTCCGGCCGGACCGGTTCCTTCAACTTCCTGGCCTCCCCGCGCGAGACGGGCTTCCACGACGACCACTACGGCGCGGGCATCACCGGCAGAGCGATCGGGGAGCACGGGCCGCGGATCGCCTCGGCGCTGGCCCGCGAAGAGCTTCCCCGGTTCCTCGCAGCCGCCCTCGAAGTACAGACCACCGCGGATTATCCTTTCGGCCGCGACATGGCGATGCGCGAGCCTTCCCAGGCCGACATCAGCAGTGTGATCCCCCTCGCGGACCGCGTGGTGCAACATGTCGCGGCACACGCAGCACTCGACCCCGACGACCTGTTCGGTCTCCTGGGCGGGCGCTGGCCACATGCCCGGTGGCTCAGTGATGTACGGCGCGCCGTGGGGATGTGCCTGCTCGGCGGCGGAGACCCGGCCAACCTGCTCCATCAGCTGAGGTGTGAGTGGCTCTCCAGAAAACCACCGCGCCCGTGGATGCTGTTCGTCGCCGACCGCTCGGGCGAACTGCTCTCGCTCCTTCGCGTCGAATCCGAGCGCACCTGGATCACACGCATGCTCGCCAGTGTGAGCGACCACGCCACCTACCGTGCCCTGATCGCGAACTACACCGCCGAAGGCACCGTGCTGGAAGCCAGACGCCGGCGGGCCCGCAATGCTCTGGTGCACGGCAATCCCAGCAGCTTCGCGATGGTCGAGTCCGTGCGCAGCTACGCCGAGTTCCTGAGCCGCAGCGCACTCAACCTCGGTCTCGCGTCCTACATCGAGGGCACGGTGCCCGCTGACGCGCTCATGCAGCGCACCGACGAGTTCACCGCGATGCAGGCAGGTCAGGACGCCGCCGGCTACTGGCAGGCGCGCTACCCCACCCCCACTGCACCGACGACGCGCCCGTCCTAGACGCCGGCACCTCGGCGTCATCTGGCCGGCGGACCTGAGCGTTACGCCCGCGCGCCCTCCACCAGGCCGTGCCCCGCCGTCGTACTTGTCGTCGGCGCACTGGAAGATCACATCCACCAGGACCGAGCTGGTGTCCCGGTCGTAGGCGAGAACCATCTCCTCGACGACCTCGTCGAGTGTCCGCGCCCGCCGTACGAGGGCCTCTGCGGCGAAGTACTCCATGAAGGTGCGGTGCGTGAAGCCGAACAGCCGGTGATCGACGGAGTCCGTGCCCTGGTAGGACAGCAGCCAGGCCCGGTCCGCGCGGAAGTCCAGGAAGTCCTGGGCCCGGGTGCGGGCGTCGACCTCGTCGACGGAAGCCGTGTCCGTGAAGAACGTGGCGATCAGCTTTCTCTAAAGAGCAGGGAGCGGGCGCGGTCGGGCATGGAGCGGGATGTCGTCCAGTTGGTCACGTCTGCGGGCTACGAGCCCTTGGCCCGCATGGACGTGATGCGCGCGCGAACGCCACCCTGCTCCCACAGAGGCTCCCGCGCCGCGTACCGCGCATCGTGGCCCGCGACTCGTCGTTGTACCGGGCGCCCCGCAGGTCGTGCGGGCGCCGGCACACGAGATGAGGTGACTTCCGTGCGGAACGGAGCTGTCGCATTGGAGCAGCGGGCCGGGGACGGCTGGGTGGTCTGGCGGATCCGCGTGGATGATCCTGAACAGAGGATCAGCGCACCGTATGAGTCAGCGGGCATGGGGTTTTTGTTGGCTGAGGAAAGCCGCGCGGAGATGGTGGAGTTCGCTGCCCGGCTGGGGTGCGTCTACGAAGGGTGCAGGGACGACGGGTCTTACGGGAGCGACAACGATCCCTGCTACACGTGGTGGCTTCGCGTGCCGCAGGCCGAGCATGCCCAGTGCGCTGCTCAGGGGTGGCCGCAGGCCGTGGAGGAGTGCCGGCAGAAGCTGAACGACATGTTCGCTGACACTCACTATTGGGAAGTCATGGTCGACGGCCCCCGCACCCGGGCCTTGGCGGCGGGGAAGAGCATGCCCGCGCTGCAGTGGGGAGGACCGTGTCCAGGCTGGCAGACCCGGTCCGTTCGACTCAGATGATGTCCTGCTTGCTGCCTTCCAGCGCCTGTCGGATGGCGGCCCCGTCGTCCTGGCACCACGCGAAAGAGCTCCTGATGCGTACCTTGCGGGCCGGCTCCGGATTATCGATCGGGCCACCGCAAGAGATTGAGGGCGGGCGTGCCGTTACCGCCCGAGCAACCGCCGCTGTATGCGGAGATGTTCGCCCCGAACGTGGGGAAGGAACGAGAGACGTCGACCTCCTGCCCCTGCATGCCGGCAGTCCGCCGTCGCGTACGGCTGTGGCGGCGCCCCGGACACGGTCGCCGCCTCTGCGCAAATGCGCACCTCCCCGGATCCGGCGGTTCCGCCGCGCGCCCGTCGGCCGTAGTGGTCCTGACCGCGGAACGGCACGACGTACAGAGGTCAACCCACAACCACCGGCTCCCCCGATGGAGCGCTTCGCACCGGACACCGACACCCACACCGTTCCACGACCTGTTAGGGCCCTGACACGCTGCACATCTCGGCCGCGTGCGACAGCCTGTGACGGAGCGGTGCATGCCCGGCAAATTCAGCTGGATCAAAGAGGAATTCCTCATCGACGGCGCGTGGGAGGGCATCCACCTCGAGGGCATGCTGCGCCAGATCCAGGCCGGCATCGGTGCCGGGAGCAGTTGCCTGGCCGACGCATTCTGGGCCACGCTGGGCGCCCGCTCCGTCAAATTGCTCCCCATCGTCACCGGGCAGGCCCAGGCGATGCGCGCCACCGTCGAATTCGACACCGGGATCTGGACCATCACCCACGATCTCCAGTCCCGGGAAGTGACCTTCCTTGCCCCCGCCACCGGCGAGGTGGACACCTTCCCCGTCGTCCCCGAAGCAGGCGAGCGCAGCGCCGGCTCCTACACCCTGGAGCTCATGGGGATTCCCGAGGTGGAGACCGCCCGGGGCAGCGTGACCATCGACAGTGTGATGACCCTGCTCTACCTGCAGCAGGTCTACGCCGGACAGATGGTCTACGGCGGAGCGAACCTGCAGGACCTCGCCGTGACGATCGAGGTGTGCTTCGGCCTGCTGGACGAACAGGCGGCCAAGCTGAAGGCCCAATCCACTGCCGCCAAACGCCGTGCCACAACGGCCGCCACCAAATTGAAGACCGCCCGCGAGCAGCGACTGGCCGACGGGCTGCCCACCTCGGTCGACCTGGACGCCGAGGAGGCCCGGCTGGCCAAGGCCCTTGACGCGGCGAACGCCGAGGCGGCGCGCCTGGACGGTGAACTCGAGGCCCGCCTGGCCGTCCTTGCCGCCCGGGTCGGCGAAGCAGCACGCGCCCTGCAGTCGGCGACCGATGCAGGCCTGGCCGCCGACCGGGCACAGCAGGCCCTCGCACCGCACTACCAGGCCCGCGGCCAAGCCCGCGCGGTCCTGGCCCAGGCCGAGCAGGACGCCAAGCCGCGCACTCACTGCCCCGATTGTGAACAGCCACTCCAGCAGCGCAACGGACCGGGCCCCACGTGTGGGCTGTGCCGACAGAGCGACCCCGGCCAGGCAGGGCGCCTGACGCGCAGGATGCAGAAGGAGGCTGCCGCCCGATCGGCCCTGGCGGCCGTCGAACAGGCACTGACAGCTGCACAGACCAACGCTCAGCACACCGTCGACGCCCGCCGCACGGCGGGAGACAACGCCCAGCAGGCCGCGGCCCGGTCCGACACCTACCGAGCGGCGGAAATCACCCCGCGCGAGCAGGGCAAGTCCAGGGCAGAAGCCGCTGCGGCCGGGTACCGGGCCGCGACCGCCGCCGTGCGGGAACGGCGCAAGGAACTGACCCGCATCACCGAACTCGACCGTGCTTTCCAACGGGCTGAGCACGACGCGCAAGACGCCCGCGAGGCGTGGACGGCGGCCGAAGGCGATGCGCAGCACGTTCGGGAACAGATGGCGAAGGAACTATCAGTGATCTTCGCGGAGAAGGTCATTCCAATGGCGCCGGACAAGATCCGGCATGCCAGCATCGACCCACGGACCTTCGCTCCGAAACTGAACGGCCGCACCATCAAGCAGGTGGCCCGCTCGGCCGGCCTGGTCAACATCGCGAATGCTGGCCTCCACCTGACCTTCTTCGAAGCATCCCGCACCCTCCCCGGCGTGCTGCTGCCCACCGCCCAGTGGCTCGATGCACCCCTGGACGGACTGGGAGGCGGCGCGGAAGGCGAACGTCTGATCACCCAGACTTTGCAGGTCATCACCACGACAGCGGCGGATGAGGCCCAGATCGTCCTGGCCACCGCGCAGGAGCTGCCGCCGTCTCCCTCCATTGTGAGTACCGTCCATGACAGCCACCGTCTGGTGATCCCCCACGCCCGATCCGAAGCTGACGACAGCCTCTGACCAGCCCGAGCTCGCGCTCCTTCCTCAAGCCGCGAAGCCTCATAAGCTCCCCTCCTTCCGCTAAGCGCCGCCCGAGGACAAGCCCACCGTCGATTGGGAAAGCCGATCGGTACCGCGGGCGAGGAGAAGGTCGCCTGACGGGCCCGAACGGCAAGCAGCCACCCCTTGTCAGTGGTGCCAGTACCAGATTGCCGCGGCGGCCGGTGCACCGGAGAGGCATCGTGCCCGCTCGCGGGCGGTGCTACCAGATCGCAAACCGCGACTCGCCCCCCGAGGGGTGTCGGCCGAACACCGGCCGACACCCGCTCACCCCGAACGGGCGGACGCCACTGTCCGGCGCTGTCCTCATGCCTCGCCGAACAGTGCCTCCTGCTCGCAGACGGCCTGGCGGGGCAGGAGCGTGGACGCTGTTTCGGCGGGCGCACCGAGTGCCTGTTGGCAGACCTCGCGCAGTTCGGACAGCGAGCGTCGGGCGCCCAGCAGTTGGAGGAACTTCTCCGGGCTCCAGCCGATCAGCCGGCCCTGCCGGGCGAGATAGAGACTGACCTGCTCGATCCCGTAGGCGTTGTCGTAGTCGAGGAGCAGATAGCCCGCCAGCTGATACAGCTCGGGCCGGCCCATGCGCCGCGGGCGGATTGTGGATTTGCAGTCGATGAGGTGTCCCGCGGCGATGAAGTCGGCGTCCGCGCCGCCGACATGGCCGCTGCCGCCGAAGACCGGCCCGCACACCCGGCCGGATACGGGGAGATTGAGGATCCATTGCAGAGTGTCGGGCCGGTCGGCGAGTGCCGCCTGCCCACCGAGGTCGCCGGGCACGTAGTCGGGCACCAAGGCCAACAGCCCCTCCAGCCCCTGCCCGGGCGGGGCCTGCAGCAGCGGGTTGCCGTCCCGCATGCCTTGGCGGAACACTTCCTCGAACCAGGCGGCGACAAAGCACAGCCGGGCCAGCCGTTCCTCGGCCACCGGGTCTAGCAGCATCGCCCCGGGCGTGGCCGCGGGGTGTGTCCGGAGCTCGGCGAGGAGACTGTCGCCCGCCTCCTGCACGGCGTCGGCGATCGGAATCGAGGCGAGGTAGGCGGTGTCCCCGACGGCCAGGTCGACACCGGCCTGCAGCGGTGCGCCGACCGGTGTGCCGAACGCGATGCGCAGCCGCAGATCGATGGCCTGGCCCAGACTGCGGTAGCTGAAGGGCGCCGTGCCGTGCGGGGTGACGGTCTCCGGGTCCAGTGGCAGTCGGGAGCGGTAGACCCGGGCCAAAGTCGCCACCGCCGGCAACTCGGCGGCCAGGAAACGGGAAAGGGGAGAGCGCGGGTCCTTGAGGCAGCGGGTGAGGCTCATCGGCGCACCACCGGGGGCGCATTGAGCAGCGCAGGACGGAAAGGGGACATGACGGCTCTTCTCCTAATAGGGGATGTCGCGGTGCACTCGGGCGTTGCGGTGGCGTAGGCGCCGCGAGGGTGCCGGCCGCGGGTAGGGCGAGAACACCGGGGGCGGGGTGTCTCTGCCGCCGGTGCGGATGCAGCAGTTCAGAGGCCAAGGCGGTGGCGGGGTGCTGTGCCTAGGCGGTCTCGGGCCCCAGGGTGCGGTCGATGACGATGCGCAGCAGTTCCCTCACGCGGGCGGCGGGCAGCGTCTGCTCCCACCGCTCCGCCTGGCCGCGGCAGTAGCAAACGAGGGGAAAGCGCACGGTCCCGTCTTCCTCCGTCTCCCCCCACACCTGTCGCGGTGTGGTCCCGCAAGGTGCGTGCGGTGCGAAATCGACGAACTCCAGCACGGCGTAGGGACGGTGCGCGGGCGGCAGAGAGCGCCGGGTACGGCATCCGGTGCACCGCAGCAGGTGCTCCACCCCGCCCGCCCGCTGGGCGAAGCGGCCGACCGAGCCCTCGGCGTTGTTGCAGCGCGGACAGACCGGCCCCCGGATGAACCCGTGCTCGTGACAGTGGTCCCAGTACAGGGCGCGTTGCGGCTCTGGACACAGGCAGCACAAGAAAGTGTCCGCCCGGGAGTTCTTGCTCAGTGAGGCGTAGGCAGTCCCGGCCAGATGACCGTGATAGGGACGGGCCGTGGAGGCGGCGCAGGCGGGGCACAGCGAGCTGAACCCGGCCGCGCTCGCGGTACGCCGCGTCCAGACGTCCACCCCGCTCCCGCAGCCGGTGCAGCGTGCGGCCTGCTCGGTCAACGTTGCGGCCAGGGCTGCGGAACGATCCAGCAGGGCCGCGTAGGCCGCCGGAACCATCCAGTGCGTTCCCGACCAGGTGAGCAGTGGCAGGGGCCGGGTGCCGGCGAGCGGCCGCTGGCCTTGGCGTTCCTGAAACTGCCTCCAGGTCAGCCCGCACGGCAGTCCCTCGGCGTTCTCCTGCACGTGGCGCTCGTCGGGTCCGTCGCACGTGCAGCCGTGCGCGGTCATTTCATCGTTGGTGGCCTGGGACATCCAGTTGCCGATCTGGGACTGCCACGCTGCGGCTGTGTCCCACTCGAGTCGGGCGGTGATCAGGTGACCCGGGTCGATGTCGAGGTCGGCGAGCCGGCCGGCGGCCCGCTCGATCTCCCGAGAGTCCAGCCGCCAGCGCTGCTTGTGTTTGTAGCCGCGCACGGCGACGTCACCGATCAACACATGGCCGTTGGTTTGGAACGCGTACCGGGACAGGTCAGTTTTGGCAGATGCCTGCACCAGGCTCTGTTCGGTCCGCTCCACCAGGATCCGGCGCGCCTCGTCCGGCGAGATCAGCACTGTGCACGACCGGTGACGACGGCACGGGACGGGGCCGGTACCGCACCGGGCGGCCGGGTAGGGATACAGCGCAAGGGCATGGGGAGTCTCCTTCGATCCAACGGAAAGTCAGCGGGGGAACACGGCGGCACGACCGGGCCGAGGCGGTCCACAGGCCCGCGCCGGGCCGGGCTACGGCACCGGGCGGTTCGGCGCGTACGCCGGGCGTTGCGGCAGTGTCACGGACACCTACCGGCCTCCGGCCCAGCCCGGGCCGGGGCGGGCTCCCAACCACCGGTCAGGGACGCTGCCTGGGCCTCCTCGGCGGCCGTGCGGGCACTGGTCTCGATGAGGAAGCTGGTGCGGTCGTTGTACCCCAGGGGGCGTACCGCCGGCCGCGGCACCTGCCACAGCCCGCCCTCGCAGCCTGGCTCCGTGTCTCCGGTGTGTATGAGGCGCGCCAGCCATCGCTGCAGCGGGTCGTCGGGGCCGGTGCCACGGTCCGGTGTGCGGGTGGTGCGCGAGCGGGCCGTCAGCCAGTCCGCGAGCCAGGAGCGGTCCGTGCGGTGCCCGAGCTCCGTCAGGAGCAGCCCGGTGGCTGCCGCACACCCGTAGGCGCCGCCCACTTCTCGCAGCCGACGCTGCCAGCGCCGGTCCGCCAAGAGGCGGGCGACGGCGACTGTCTCGGGGTAGGCGATCAGCGCGTGCGCTGCAACGGCCGGGTGGGTGCATCGGGTGAGCGCGGCCAAGCGCATAGTGCGCTGCTGCCAGACGGCTTCCTGGGCCCAGCCCTGGATCTGCCACGACCACACCACGGCGGCAGCCAGGGCCATCACCGCGGTGGCCTGGGGGTGGGTGCGGACCAGGGCGCTGTGCTGGCGGTGCGCGCCCAGGACTTCGGGCAGGGAGTGCAGGCCGAGGGCTTTGGGCCGGTCAGCGTCTGCGAGCAGCCAACGCTGATGCCGCGGGCAGATGTGCCCGGCCGCCTGCGGATACACCAGGACCGGCCGCAGCGGTGTGGCGAAACGGCCGGAGCACTGGGGGCACGCCGTCACCCACGCCTGGCGGGGCATGTACCAGGCGGCCCGGGGCAGCAAGTCCTCGGCGACCCGTTCGTGAGGTCTGGTGAACTCGGGCAGTCGGCCCGTGAGTTGTCGCGGGGCGGCGCTGAATCGCAGGAAGGCGGCTCGGGCGGGAGCGTTGAGGAACAGTTCGAGACCGGTGCGCGGTGTCCCGGTGATCTGGGCGCCGTCCGGGCCGGTGATGACGCTGCGCAGCAGGTCCTGGGCGGGCAGACGGTAGCCGTGGGCGAGTCGTCGCACCCAGGAGCCGGTCAGTTCCTTGCTGAGCGGCGGTACGCGGACCAGTGTGTGAGCGGTGACGTCCATGGGCGTGTTTCCTTCCGGGGCGCGCCGGGACCGGCGCATGTACGGGGACGGGGGATCTGCAGGGGGCACGGCGGCAGAACGCAGGTTCCTGGCAGCCGGGGCGTCCGGCCCCGTGCGCCCATGGGCGCACGGGCGGAGGACGGGGTGCCCGGGGGTGGTCAGCTCGCTTTCGCGGGCCCGTGGGGAGGCCGTGAGGCGTTCGTGGCCTGTACGTCGAGGACGATCTCCGACAGCAGCTTCTTCGTGATCGTCTGACTGCCGTCCAGCACCGCGGCGAGAGCCGCCTCCCGGACGAGCTGGGACAGGCTCGCCATCACACCCCCGGTCCGCAGATGGATGTAATCGGCGTGCCGCACGAGCATTCCCGTGCGGTGGTGCTGCAGCCGCAGGGCCGCCTCCATGTCCGTGAGGAGCTTGCGCCAGGCAGCGCGTTGCACCGCCGTGCCATTGAGCAGGGGCGGGGTGCGCAGCATCTTGAACCGGGCCGCGAGTTGCGCGCCGCGCGGGCCGGTGAGCACCGGGGCTCTCTCCACATCGACCCCGGCCAGCACGAAGGTGGCCGGGATACGCTCGGCGAGCGCTTTGAGCTGGTCGGAGGTGTCGGCTCCCGGCCTGGTCCGGGTGTTGAGCAGATGCACATCGTCGATGAACACGATCCTGGTCCCGCGCTCACCCAGCACGGCGCACACCGCGTCGGTGATGGTGGTCTCGGTCATCCGGTCGTGCACAGGCAGACACAGGAACCGGGCGAGCCCCCTGACTAGAGCCTTCGGCGAGTAGGCGGGCGGGATGCCGGCGAACGCGACCGGCAGGGTGTCGGTGGGGCCGTGCTGGCGCCGGTAGGTGAGCTCGAAGCTGCGGCCCAGCTCCATGAGCGTGGTGGACTTTCCCGCCCCCGGTGGCCCGGACACGATCAGCCCCCGCCGGGCGGTGCCCTCCTGGCGGTGGTTGAGCACCAGCAGCAGCCGCAGCTGACGGACCGCCTGCTCCATGGCCGGGGTCTGCAGGGTCACGAACGCGGAGTGATAGTCCAGTTGCGCCCGTGGCGTCCAGAGCGGATCACCTACCGGCGGGGCAATCTGACGCGGCTGCGCCAGGGAGGACCGCCACAGCGTGTAGTTCGTGATCGGGCTGAACGTCGGCCCCTCGTCCTCAAACGAGCCGCTGGCCAGCCCACTTACAGCAGCCACAGGTCGTCCTCCGTCCGGGTGTCGGTGCGAATCGCGGACCCGGCGCTCTCGCCAGGGGCGTCGTCCGGTGCAGAACCCTCTAGCCCGGCGAGGAGGGCATCGTCCTCGTCGGGCACCGTCTCGTCGTCAACCTCCGGCGCCTCGTACACACCCGCCAGCCCGAACGACAGGGTCGGGGCGCTCAGCAGATCGAGTTCGGCCGCCGGTGCGGCCAGCGTCTGGGCCGCATGCGACTTGGCCACCACCCGCCGCTCCCGGCGGGAGAGCTTCGTCTCCTTCTTCGACGCCCGCTTAAGGAAGTCATCCAGCGCCAGCGCGAGCTGCGCCTCGTGCTCATCGCGCGAGGCGGTGCGCTCGACCACCGCGCAGATGTGCTCCCAGACGTGGTGGGTGAACGGCAGGCTCACCCGGGTGGCATGAATCCAGGGCACCTCGACGAAACCGTCCGCCAAACGGACCCAGATGCGGGCGGGGTCGTAAGGGTTGTGGTGGACCTCCCACCGGCCCTGGCGCGCCGTCACCCCCGAGTCCTCACCGCGGTACCCGTTCAGACAAGCGCCGTCGTAGGTGCGGTAGTCGAACCTGATGCCGTTGTCGGTGATCGCCTGCCAGCGCACCGGCAGCAGCTCCACATAGTCCTGCGCGCCCAGCGGCACCGGCACGTAGCCCGCCACCGGAAGCAGCGCCGCCCACATCTGGTTGGGAGTGAGGGCCTTTTTCGGCATCAGCGGATGCCGCAGCCCCTGGTGCGGGCGATGGTGCCAATGCGCCAGGAACTCATCGAACAACGCCTGCAACTCCGTCAGAGTCCACAGCGGTTCCTTCTCCACCTTCGAGCCGCGCTCGGAGACGTTCGACCCCAGATATCCGGGCAGCCACTGGCAGAACAATGTGTTGACGGACCCGAACGTCCGCTCCACGTGCCCCTTGGCCGGCCCGTTGGCCGGCGGCACCGGCTGCAACGAAATGCCCAGGCTCTCGCATGCCGCCACGGTGGCGGGCGAGACGAACACCTTGCCCTGATCGACCACCACCGTCTCAGGCACGATCACCGGCCGGGCCGCGGCCTCAGCCAGCCGCTCGTCCAGAGCGGCCAGCCGCGCGTGCGGGATCACCGACGCGGCCATCGACAGACACTCGCCCCAGCCGGGCCGCATCACCAGCGGCGTCATCAGCTGCGCCAACAACACCGCCACATCGGTCAGTTTGCTGCCTGGCGGACGCAGGATCCCCCACAGCGAACCGGTCGCCACATCCAGCGCGGTCGTCAGCTCAGGCCGTCCCCTCACCCCGTTGTCCAAGACGCCCAGCACGTCCAGCGGCGTACTGTCCATCATCACCAGCTCACCCGGACGCAGCGCCACCGTCGCAGTGAACGGGGGAGCCGGCCGACTGGACCGCGAACGCCGCTGCGCCACCGTCCCCTCCAGCCGGTGGTGCTCCTCCATCCGGCGCAACAGCTTGGTGAACGTGGACGGCGCGGGCATCTCCACCACACCCACCCCGTGCTGCTCCTCCAGGCGCCACCGCGTCTGGCGGTACATCCGCTTCACGAACCCCCGCGACCGTGAGCGCTCCTCCTCCTGCCGCAACTCCTTCTCCAGCGCGGCGAGGACCCGGGCATCGGCCTGCCCCAGCACTGTCGTCCCGCGACGCTTGCGCACCAGCGCCCACACCCCGCCTCGCCCATACCGCTCCCGCCACCGGCGCACCGTCGCCCGGCTGACCGGGTGCCCCGCCGCGGTCAGCTCCTCCGCCTTGGCCTGCTCCCGCTGCGCCAGGGTGGTGCGCGCGGGGTCGAACGCGTCGCGCACCGGCCCCTCACCGCCCACCACCGGGTGACCGGTCTCCACCTCCCGCACGTGCCGCGCGATCGCCAGCGCCCGCTCGCGCACCTGCGCGGGCACGGTCTCCAGCAGGCCCGACTGGGGCACCTTCAGCGGGGGTGGCCCGCCGACCACCTCGAAGCCGGGATCACTGAGCAGGGTCGGCAGTGCGACCACCGCCGTCGTCCCGCCCGCGTCGTCCTGGCTCAGCCAAATCTGTCCCGGCCCGATCCCGCGCACACGCCACCGGCGGCCCTCAAAGACCACCAGGCTGTCGACCTCCACCACCGGGCGCGTCACCGCTGACTCCCCGGGCCGCGCCGGGCGGCCACCGCGAGGGCCTCCCCGTGCAACGCCACCTCGAGCGGAGCCTCCAGCACACCGCGCCACAGCGCGTGAAAGACCGCCGGCCACACCGCGAGAGGGTCGCCCAGTGCCCGTACCCCATCCACCAGAGGCCGCGGCGCGCGAAAGCACTGGGCGACCTGCTCCAGCCCGCCCGCCCCGCACCGCGGATGCCGGAATCCCGCCAGCCAGCGCACATTGGCCTCGGCCACCGCCGTGGGCGGCCCCACCAACCGGTAGTTCCAGCCTGCCGCCTCGGCCACCGCCTCCACGTGCACCGCCCGCTGGACCAGGCGCCGCCCGGCCCCCCGTACCCCGGCGCAATCCACCAGCACACCGCTGCCGTCGATCAACCGCGTCATCAGGTGCGGCGCGTGCGACACCACCACCCCGCCCCGGCCCCGCCACAGCAGCTCCACCGGGCGGCACGCGATGGCCGCCACCGACGGGTCGCGATCGAGCATCATCACCTGGGTGCGCATCGCGCCGAACCCGTAATGCACCAGCCGGCCGGTCGTCGCCGACCACCACCAGCCCGGCGCGGTCCGTCGGCCGCGCTGCACCGGAAATTTCTGGACGGGAACGCAGTCCTCCAGCGCGACCTCCCCGGCCGCCTGCAGCCAGGGCATCTGATGGTGCTGCCCGCCGGCGTCCACGAATCGGGCCTCCACCGCCGACGCGGGCACCCGTCGGCGGGATGCGTGCGGGCGGGCGGCAGCGTTCACACGTGGCGGAGACTCCCGCGGGACTGACGGTGTTTCAAGCATGGGTGATGGCACCTTTCGCTTAAGGAAGAAGACGAGGGAACACGGGGCGGTGCCCGGTGGTTTCGGAGTGCGGCTCGCGAGGGCATGCCGCAGTGCAGGCCGAGGCGGCCAGCCGGCGCCCCGCGCGCTCCGGGTACCGGGCAGCGCACCGCGCTGTCAGGGCACAGGGACGAGACGGCTCGGGCAGCGTGAGCCTGGGCTCGGAGGACAGGGGTACTGCGGCCGGGCCTGCAACGCCCCTCGATACGAGGGAGTATGAGGGTGGTTGATCGCCGAGCGGTGCGGCCGGATGCGGCGTACCGCACGCGTCACAGGGCAGCCCGCAGCACGGTCCTTCCCCGGGAGCGGTGCCGTGAGGGCCGTCCCGCGAGGGCAGGGACGGTGTGGCGGTCGTGCTCAGGCCGAGACGAGATCCACGAGCGTCGCCGCATGGTCGAGCAGCGCCATGTAGTGCTGCGGCGGGAGTGCTCGCAAGTCGCTGTGCGTCATACCCATGAGCAGAGCGGGCTCCGGAGCGCTTTGCGCGCCCGGTGGCTGTTGCGGCGGGACGGCGCCCGCGGCGGCTGTGAGCGCCGCCGACGGGCAGATCTTCATGGAGGCGTCGCGGTGCACCACAAGCGCCAGCACCAGCCACTCGACGAGATAGGTCCCGCGCCGTGCCTTGCCGGGCACACTCGGACACAGGCGCTGCCCCAGAGTCGCCTGATCCACCGGCGCGTCCTGCAGGGCAGCGCGTGCGGCCCGGGCCGACCAGTGCTGAAGGAACTGAGCCTGCAGCAGGAGACGCGCCTGCGTCTCGTCCCGGCGCTGCATCTCGGCAATCGCCCAACCGGCGGCGGTCACCGCGTACTTCCCGCGGGCTCCGCGCACGAGGCCGACTGTCTGGAGGAAACTCACCACGCTGCCGAGCGTCTCGGTGCCGACCTCGGTCCGCTCGGCAAGGGCGTGGCAGGTGATGACCTGCTCGCCGGGCCCGCTGAGGTCCGCGAGATCCAGGAAGATGCGCCACTGCTGGGCGGGGGCGGTCCTGTCACTGGGCGTCGGCCGCGCGCCCTGGTCAATGGGAAACGTCACTGTCCGCCCTCCTCACCGGTGAAGGGCGTATGAGGGCGCGGGACGGCATGCGTAGGGGGGACGTTCATCGTGAGGCCTCTTTCGGTCGTGCAGGGGGATGACACTGACGCGCGGAGCACCTCACCAGTTGAACTGGCTATAGTGACCGTGCGCGTGAGGCCTAAAGCATGCGCAGTTGCGAACTCCGCCGGGTACCGCCGGCGGAGTTTGCGCATGTCCAGGCCATGTGCGGTCCTTGACGCGCTGCTGGTTCAGTCCTTCATCGGCTCGCTCTCTGTGGGCACGCGCCGGTATACACCGGTCCGGGGACGCATCAACGTCCCCCGCTGGACCAGTCGGCCCAGGTCTCGGGCGCAGTTCTCCGCTCGCACATCCGGGCGCATCCGCCGTACCTGTTCGGTGATCTCGCCGTACGTCGCTTCGTCCCGCTCGCCGAGGAACGCGAGAATAAGGCTGCTCACACTGAGTGGGGTGCGTTGCGCTCGGCCGTTGGGGTCCGGCCGCGGGGGAGGGGAACTGGAGTGTCCGTGAGGTTCACCGGACTCTTCGGCGAGCTGACGGATCCGCATCCGGACCTTTTCCAGCATATGGTGCGAACTCCGGGCCATTCCGGCGGAGAGTTCGGCGTGCCGGTGGACTGCCTCCAGCTCGAGCGTCAGAGCCTGACGGCGCAATTCCGCCTCACGCAGATTTCCCTCGTCCTCAGGACAAGCACTTCCAACTGCGCCTGCCATGCCTTCAGTCGGACGGAATCCATCGGTTCCCTCCCCTCCACCGGTGTCTCGATGTCTGCTGCCGACCCTAGCGCCGGGCTCAAGGTTCATCCGGTCCATCTGCGGCCGTGCGGGCCGCGCAGCGCGCCGATGACCGGCCCGAAAGCCGTGCGGCGCCGGGCTGCCCTCCTGCGGTGAAGACGTCTGTACCCATCTGGGTGACGCAGGTCGCTGCGCTGACCCGGGCCGGGCAGGTGCGACGTCTGAATGATCAACAAGGCGTGGAGGACGGCGAATTGGAGCTTTCGGGCGGGCGGTGCGGGCTGTGAGGAGGCGCATTCGCGCGCCGAAAGCGTCCCCCGGTCGTCCGTCGGCGTTCTTATCTCCGGCGCAGTCGTGTTCCCCATCGCGCCGCCGCCGTGCGCCCCGCGGACAGCGCAGTTCCCAGGGTGCCGGGGCCCGGCTCCTCACCCCTTTCGATCGCCTCCGAGAACTTGCTTAAGCGAAGTTCTGGGTGGTGTGCGGGGGTGCGACCGCAGTGACTGGCCTGCTCGGCAGGCTGAGGGATCGTCTGCCGCACGTGGCTGTCTGGTACCTGCAGGTGAGGTCAAGGCGGTGCGCGAACCTGCGCGTGGAAGAAACTGTGGTCTCCCGCTCCCAGCAGGGCGACACTGCCTCCTGCGGTGTGTCTCGCACCGGGCCCGCTGCAGCTCGCCGGGCCGTGGGTAGATGCTCCGTTTCCCGATGGCGAAGAGGGACGCGGAGGGACTTGGCCGCCCCACGGCCGGACGGCACGGCCCCGGTGCCGTCCCTGGCCTTTGCTGAAACCTGAGGTCAGCGGTCCGCCGTCACGGTGGCGGCTGTGCGCACCGTGTCGATCAGCCAGTGCACCTCGGACTCTCCCCGGTTGTACTCCCAGACGTTCAAGACCCCGGCCTGGGCGAGTCGGGCCAGCACTGTCTCCAGCTGTTCCTCGGGCAGTGTGCAGATGCGGGCCATCGCGGCGCTGTCCGTGCTGCCCCGCGCAGCCCCGGGGGGCAGGTGTGTGCGCAGGGCGAGCGCCGTCAGGCGTACCTGCGGGCTGTGTCGGCGCAGAGCGGGGGAGAGCGTGGTGCGCAGCGCCCAATCGGCCGCTTGGGCCCGGCCGGCGCGGCCGGGTGTCTGGGTGAGCACGGTCGGGTCGAGGAGCTGTACCCGGTGGTCGCCGCTGGACGGTGGTGTGTGGTGCAGCCAGTGGGCCTGTTCCAATTCCCGCCACAGGTTCGCGCTGCCGTGGCGCATACCGCGCAGGAGCCCGGCGGGCAGGAGCACCTGTCCGCGGCGGTCCGTGCGCAGCGCGCACTGCAGGGCGAGCAGCCGGCCGGCCGCGCTGCAGACGGGGAGGGCGGCGGCGAGGTAGGAGAGCATGTCGCGGACCCGTTCGCTGGAGCCGGGCACCGGCGTGCCGTCGGGGGAGCAGGGGTGCCGCGGCACGGACCGTGCGTTCTGCGCATCGGGAACCGCCTCGGGGACGACGGCGGCGTACTGGGTGGCGGCGGCGCAGGCGGTGCATGTGTCGGCCAGGCGCCAGGTGCGCCCGCCGCGTTCGCGGGCGAGGACCAGCAGGACGGGGCCGGCGCAGCCGCGGTGTCGGGGGTGCCAGCGGCAGCCGCGCTCGTGGCACTGGCAGGTTCGCAAGTGCGGGGCCAAGGCGTCGCGCCGAGCGTGGCGGGCGAGATGGTCCAGGACGGCGGAGCGTGCCGAGGGGAGGGTGAAGCCCCCGCCGTCCGGGGTGCAGTGGGGGCAGACCAGGAGGCAGTCGCCCTGGTGGGGGCGCAGTTCCACGGTCCAGGTACGGCACCGCAGGGGTTCGGGGGCGCGGGGCCTCATCGGGCGGGGGCCTTTCTCTGTGCTACGCGTGTGCTTCCGTCGTGCGACGGACAGGGGGTGGGCCCGCACCATAGTGCAGACCTCTGCCCTGTGCACCTCGCCTGCCACCTGCACAGATAGGGCAGAGGTCTGCACTGACAGGGCAGGGGTCTGCACCGTCGGATGGTGGAGTGACGATCTTCCCGCCCGACCCCAACCTCGCCGCCCTGCGCCTGCAGCTGGCACGACTGCGGGGTGCGCGCGGATGGACCTACGACGAACTGGCCAGCCGCAGCGGCCTCTCCCGGCGCACCCTCATCGAAATCGAGCAGGGCCGCACCACCGGATCCCTCCCCACCTGGCACGCCCTCGCCCACGCCCTCGGCGTCCCCGTCGACCAGCTCCTGGGCTCTCTCTGTGAGGGCCACGAACCGCCCGCAGAGCCGACCGGCTGACGCCCTCCCGCCCTGGGCGTAATTCACCCGACCCAGCCACCTGACCGCACGGGTGCCCGAACAACCGCACACCCGTTCCCGAACCTTGGGCCATGCGAGGGACATTCACCGCCTGGATACCGCCCGGGGCGCGTGTCGCCTGTCACCTTCACGGCCATGCGCCCCACCACCTCCTCAACAACCCACCGCCGGGACGGCGACGGCACCATCCGCCGCCCCCACGCCCGGCGCTTGCGCGTCACCACCCACACCTCCAGCCGCCTGCTGCGCACCGCCCAGGCCGCCCGCTGCCCCACCGGCGGCAACCTGGTGGAGTGGTACGCCCGCCCCACTCAGCCGGCCGTCGCTCTCCATCCCCGCGAACTGCCCGCCAGCACTGTGCCCGACCACCAGCGCTGGCACGTCAGTTCCGGTTACGCGCACCCCGCCCACGACGGCACCCCCTGGTGCCGGATCTCCCACCTGCTCCTGTGCCCCACCCAGCCCCACCAGCAGGAGACCACCCCCCAGCTCGGCGGACTGCGCCGCCGACTGGCCCTGCACACCCGCCGCCTCCTCGACGCCAGCCAGCTGACCGCGCCTGAGCCCCGCGGCACCCCACCGCCGGCATGCAGGCCGGCTCGGCCGGTCATCCAGCTCCTCCACCTGCTCTACCTCGCCCGCCGTCCCGTCGAAGAATTGCAATGCGTCGCCCAGACCCGCGCCCGCCACCGCTGTCCGCACCCCGTTCGCGACCCGCACCACCCCGCCGGCCAGTGGATCCTCCTGCCCGCCACCTTCGGTGCCGGGCAACTCGCCGCGCCCCGCGCCGTCATGGCCGTCTACGACCTCACCCGCCTGCCCGCCACGGAGCAGCAGCGCTGGCGCACTCAGCGGTGCCCGGCCCACGCCGCCGCCCCCACCCCAGCCGATCTCGCACTGAGCGACTTCGACCTCTTCGACCCGCTCGTTCACCACCAGCACATCCACTCTCGCCTGCCCCGCACAGGCCCTCACCGCAACGGAGCACGGAGATGAACCACGCCCTCGGCTTCCCTCGCAACCCGCCCGCCACGAGGACCGAACTCACTCGTGCCGCCCCCCACGGCGGGGCTGGCCGCGCGCCACGACCACGCTCGCCTCACCGCCGTGGTCCTGGCCAAGACCACCTGCCGGGCAGATGCCCCCCACCCACAGCCGGCTCGCTGAACTGCTGCCGACCTGGCCACCTGCTCCCCGGACGCCGGCGGCCAGGCGCGCACTCGCCGACCGCATCCACCGCCGGGCCGACCAGCGCTGCAGCGCGCTGCAGACCCGCAGCAGACCCCACACTCACCCCCGGAGCACCGACATGCTGAACCCGACTGCCGAACAGACCGCGGCCGCAGAACGATTCCAGGCCGGGGAGCACCTGGCCCTCCAGGCCGGTGCGGGCACCGGCAAGACCACCACCCTGGCGCTGCTCGCCTCCCGAACCCCGCGCCCAGGCCGCTACATCGCCTACAACCGGGCTATCGCCCTGGACGCGGCCGCCCGCTTCCCCACCACCGTGATCTGCAAGACCGCCCACGCCCTGGCCTACGCCGCCCTCGGCCACCGCTACCGCACCCGCCTGAACGGCCCCCGCCAGGCTGGCTGGCGCACCGGCGCGGCCCTGGGCATCACCAGGCCGGTGCGGATCGGTGACCGGGACGTCTCGCCCCGGGCCCTGTCGCACACCGCGCTCCAGGCCGTGACCCGCTACTGCCACTCCGCCGACCGCACCTTGACCCGCCATCACGTACCGCCGCTGCGCGGCATCGAGGACCGCGGCCTGCACGCCGAACTCGTGGCCGTCGTCCTGCCCTTCGCACAGAAGGCCTGGGCCGATCTCCAGCACCCCGACAACGGCGTGGTGCGCTTCGACCACGACCACTACCTGAAGATGTGGGCTCTGTCCCAGCCGAAGATCGACGCCAGCTTCCTGCTCCTGGACGAGGCGCAGGACACCAACCCCGTCGTCGAGCAGATCTTCACCGCCCAGCGTGACCACGCCCAGCTGGTGATGGTCGGTGACTCCGCCCAGGCCATCTACGGCTGGCGCGGTGCCCGCGATGTGATGACCGGCTTCGACGGCACCGCCCTCACCCTCTCCCAGTCCTTCCGCTTCGGCCCTCATCTGGCCCAGGAGGCCAACCGGTGGCTGGCGATCGCCGGCGCGCCCATCCGCCTGGAGGGCACCGAATCCATCCGCACCGAACTCGGCGCCACCGATCACCCGCAGGCGGTGCTGTGCCGGACCAACGTCGGCGCCATGACCGAGGTGATGAAGCTCCTGGCCGTCGGTCGCCGCGTCGCCCTGGCCGGCGGGGGGTCAGCACTCAAGGCCCTCGCCCAGGCGGCCCGTGACCTCAAGGAAGGGCGCCGCACCGCCCACCCGGAACTCATCCTCTTCTCCAGCTGGGGCGAGCTCCAGGACTATGCCCAGCAGGATCCCGCCGGAAGCGACCTGCTCCCGCTGGTCGACCTCGTCCAGGAACATGGCGTCGACGCCATCCTCACCGCGGTCGACCAGCTCGTCGACGAGTCCCGCGCGGAGGTGACCGTCTCGACTGCGCACAAGGCCAAGGGACGCGAATGGCCCCAGGTGAAGATCGCAGACGACTTCCTCCCGCCCAAGGACACCGAGGAGAAAGACTCCCAAGGCCTGCCCGTGCCCGGACCTATCGACGAGACCGAGGCCCGCCTCGCCTACGTCGCCGTCACCCGCGCCCGCCACCGCCTCGACCTCGGAGGACTGTCCTGGATCCACCACCATCCGGACGGCAACCCGCCCCCGAGCACACCCCGCCACCTCCTCACACCGTGACAGCACCGCTGATGCGCGTCGGAAAAATGGGCACGCACAGTGCCTTGCTTACGGTCCGCGGCCGCACGGCCCACGCGGTCGGGCTGGATTGCCTGCACCGCCGGCTGCGTCACCTCTCCCGGTCGTCCTCGTCATTCATGCGACCCGCTGACGTCAATTCCTGGGACTCCTGAGGCACAGAGTATTTATTGGTGGTGCCGGGACATCAGGGAAACCTGTTGGTGCGCGTTTCTGGCCCGACCATGCACTTTGGCCGGGCGGAACAAGAGGCAGTGGAACGGCGCGTCACCCGGCGTGCATCCAAAAGCGAATGTCTTGTTCGCGGCGCCGGCAGCCCATGGCGCCTGCAGGGGTCGAAAAAGTGCCGTCCTCGCCCGGACAGAAGCAATCACGCTGGACGGTATGCGTCTGGCACTCACCCGATTCCTTCTGTCCCCTGTCGCCAGCTGGCGGGCCGCACGGGCGGCAGCCCGCAGTTCGGGCGACCTGTCCTTCGACACCGCGTGGCGGCGTGAACGCGTGGCCAGGCACCCGGACGAGGTGATCTACCAGCAATACGGGCACCAGCCGCCCACCCTCCCCGGCGGTGAGCGGGACACCGGCACGGCCGCTGGAGAACAGGTCCCCAAACCAGGCCCTGCCCAGGAGACCTGAAGAATCACCGATCCCGCAAGGCGTGACGAAAGAGGCAGAAGAAACCCGTGTTACCTAAGAGGAAAACCGGTTTCGGCCATCTTCTGTAACGCGCGATTTTCGCACGGTGAACGAGTGAAAATTCCTCGCGTCGTATCAACGCGTACCAGATCGGGGGGATTTCATGCCTGACTTCAGTGCCCTGTCCGCCGTGCTCGGCGCCGGGCTGCCCGCCACCTTCACATTCCTGTATCAACGCCTGGAACACCTCCTGGACCGACACGGCGCACCCGAAACCGCCCTGGCCGCACCGGTGCCCCTGAGCGGCGAACTCAGCCTGCCGCTCACCGCAGACCAAAACGAGCTCGCCACCCGCCAGGAGAACCTGGAAACGCTGCGCGACGTCCTGGACTCCTACCGGCGAGACCCCGCGCGGATCGACGCCGCGGACCCGGCGCTGCTGCGCCTGCTGGGACGGCTGCGCGGCACGCTCGAAGAGGTCTACGGACAGCGTCTGACGTTCGCGGGGGAGAAGGGCCGTGAACCCTCAGGTCCCTACGCGCGACAGAGAATCGGCACGGTCCACGGCGAAGCCGTTGCGATCGACGCCGACACCGTGAGTGGACGGGTGGATGCGGACCAGGACATCACCACCATCGAGGAGGGCGGCAGGGCGATAGGCATCCGCGTCCGCGATCTGAAAGGTCCTCCGTCGTCATCCCGGTAACGCACGGCCCATCCACCCGGCCGGCCTCGAGAAGGGCTTCCTGTGACCTCCGTTCCGCCCCCGCACGCCCCCGATGCTCCGCCGCCGCCCGTGTCTCCCGCCGTCAGCCTCGATACACCCCCCGCTGACACCTCAGCCGCGCGGCAGACCGATCCTGGCACCCCGCCTCCTCCAGACCCAGGCCCCGTCGATACCGCCGCGGGTGCCGGGGCCGTGGACGGATCCGACGCGAGC
The DNA here is from genome assembly GCF_045161865.1 of Streptomyces sp. NBC_00859. Classification (NCBI taxonomy): domain Bacteria; kingdom Bacillati; phylum Actinomycetota; class Actinomycetes; order Kitasatosporales; family Streptomycetaceae; genus Streptomyces; species Streptomyces sp. NBC_00859. Next base: position 7,978,995 of record NZ_CP108826.1, read on the forward strand.
GCCGAGCCGTACTGGACCGGGAGCGTCAACCAGCGCATCAACACCAACCGGGGTGTCGTCATCGGCACGCTCATCGAGCAGAGCTTCCGGCGGCTGCGCGGTACCACCCTGTCCCACAGCGAGGTCACCGAGTACCTGCAGACCTATGTCCGGCACGAGGACGACGACCTGGCGATCGCCAAGATCCTCGACCACAGCCCCGTTGTCGTCCTGACCGGCGCGAACGGCAGCGGCCGCTTCAGCACCGCTCTGCACGTGCTGCAACGACGGGCCGGCGACACCATCCGTCAGGTCCGCAGAGAACCCGACACTCCGTTCGACATAGCCGGCCTGCGCGAACCCCACACCGGCTGGATCCTGGACCTGCGCACCGAAACACCCCCACCCGGCTTCGGACGCGAACTGGCCGAGGACGCAACCGAGTTGCCGGAGGGTTCTCTCCTCGCGGTCCTCATGAGCGCCACGGCGTGGGAGACGTGCAGCGGGGGAGCAGCAGACCTCAGCCACTCACTGACAGGCCCGCCCCGGGCGGACATCCTCCAGAGACAACTCGACCAGGCACCGCTCCTCATCGACAGCGGCAAGTGGGCCGCCGCCGTCCCCATCCGGGACGCCATCGCCCACCTGGTGCCGGCACACGTCGCCGCGTGGGCCGATGCCATCATCACCACCGAAGAGGTCGAACGCGACACGGGCCGCCTCACGCCCAGCACAAAGCTCGACGACGAGTATTTCCACGTCTTGGTCCAGAACGTCGTCAAGGCCGCCACGGACTGGCGCAGCGACCTCCTCGAATGGCACACCGCGCACGAGGACAGCGCCTACCGCAACTACCTCCTGGCCGCTGCGGTGCTGGAGGGTGCCACCTCGGAGAAGGTCTACGAAGCGTCCGTCACCCTGGCCAAGGCCCTCAAGGAGACCCCACCCGACCAGCCCGGACAACAAGGACTCGGCGTTGTCGCGCTCACCCAGCGAGCCAAAGCCGACCTCCAGGCGGACGGCACCATTCGTTTCCGCTACCACAACTACGCCGAAGCCGTCGTCGACTACTTCCTCGATGACCGCCCGCACCTCCTCAAGGAGTTCACCGGCTGGACCGCCGCCCAAGTCATCGGCCTCGAACCGCACATGGCCGCCCCGCTGGCCCACCGCGTCAGCCAGTGGGTCGTGCGCTACACGGCACGCCACCGCAGAACCCGTCTGCTGCGGTCACTGGCCGAGCAATGGTCTGCTCCCTACCACGATGCCGCGCGCGACCTCCTTGTCCTGGCCGCCATCGACGACCACGCCGGGGACCTGGCCCGCGCCGCCTACCGGCGATGGACCAAAGAGGCCGCCACCCTCACCGCCGACTTCAGAGTCGTCCTCATCCATGCCTGCCAGCGCCTGGCCGAGGTCTATCCCACCAGCATGCTCGCCCGCCTCGCCGAACTCGCCACCTCCACGAACCACGACGACGCCCGCGACGCACCCGTGGACGACACGGTCACCAAAGCCGTCAGCCAAGCCTTGAACTCCCTGTGGGACCAGAGCGATCAACGGCTCGCCATCCACCGGCAGCTCACCTTGTGGGCTCAAGACCATGACCTCCCGCACCAAGCGGCAGCGCAGAGCACGTTCGCCCACCTCGCCGCCCGCCGCACCCCCAACGGCCCCGCTCTCGTGACCGACTCCACGATCGGCACCCAATGGCTGACCGACATGTGGCGCAACGCCCTGCCCACGACCCGCTGGTCCCCGACCGTCGCCGACGCCTTCGCGTACTGGATGCAGACCGCGCTGAACAGACCCGACCTGAGCACCCGCATCCAACAGATCTTCCGCGACGCCGTACACCGCCCGACCGACCCGCACTACAGCGCCAACCGGCTGGTGGCCATGCAGAGCCTGCTCTTCAGCTGGGCCCCCACCCCGCCCTCACAGCAACCCGGCGACGCCGTGCATCTACGGGACCACCTGCTCACCGGCCTGATAGCCGAAGATCCCGCCGCAGCCCCGAACCCCGATGCACCGCAACCGTGACCGGGCCGGCTGGCCCGCGCCGCGTACCGGCCAGCTCACCATCACCGGACTAGCGCTGCCCAGCAACGTTCCCGCACACAGCTTCCAGGCGGACCTGGCCGGGCGCTGGGAAGAAATCCCCGCCCCCCGCCCCCACCACGATCCGCGCGCGGCCGCCGCCCACCACGCCGTTGCCACAGCCCGCGCCGTGGCCAGCCAATACCCGCTGACTGAACTGCACGCTGCGCAGGTCCACCTCAACAGCCGCCTGGGAGCCGAGAGCGACCTCGCCGACGCTCCCGTTCGGCTGCTGTGGGCCACCGTGCACCTGACCGCCACCGATCATGACCTCGCAGCCGTCACCGCTCTGCACCGCCGCATGCAGGACGAAGCCCTCAACGAACAGGTCCACAGGCAGCGACAGCAAAGGGCGGAGGAACTGCACCAGGCACTGGCCACCACGCCCACCCTGGCACTGACCTACTGGCTCACCCACCACCCCGATACGAGCGACGACACCCTCAAGGCGGTCGACCGGCTGAGCCGCGAGATCACCGCACACGCCCCCCAGAACGCCTGGGTACAGATCGCCCGGCTGCTCCAGACCTTCGTCGCAGAGCTCACCACAAAGCAGCGTCTGAACCTTGCGGAGAGCCTGACGCACATCGTCATCCGCTACGACCAACCGCATCTGGCTGAACAGCTGAGGGCCATCACCCTGAGCATGTCCTCCGAGGACAACCACGCCCGTCCTGACCCGCCACCGGGCTAGCCGACGTACCTCACACCGTTGCTTCCCCGCCCTCAGACCAGAGCAGGAAACGGGCACTGAACCGGGGGAAGCCCGCCAGCCCCGGAGCAGCTCTCGCCGGCGGCCCCGGGGCGCCGGGTCCCACTAAGCGCACCTCGCAAGGTGGCGACGGCCGTGTTCACGATGTCACCCGTAGGCGCGCCCAGCGAGTGCCCGCTTGACGCTTGAACCATGTGGCTATATTCACCCAATCCGGTCAACCTTATGGAATGAAAGCTCTTTTCTGGTGAGTATGAGCTAGGTTTCTTATGTCTTGGTGTTGTGGGTTGGGTAGGGGGTTGGGATGGCGGAGGACCAGGTAGCCGACGGCGGTGTGACGGTGGCGCGGAACGTTCCGCTCAGTGTGGACGATGCCCGTACCGCGCTGTACCAGCTCGTGAAGGACGCGGAAGAAGGCCGGACCACCGTGATCCGCCGCCGCCGCCAACTCGCCGAACTGGCACCGCTGCAGCGCCTTCCCGCCGCCCAGTACAAGGAGTCGGGCCTGGCCTCCCACACCCTGACCGCCGCCCAGAAGAAACTCGGCGACCTGGTGGCGGACGCAGCTGCAGGCAACCCCCAGGTGCTGCTGCGCCGCAGCACCCCCGTCGCAGTCCTCCTCCCCGTGACCGACGGGCAACTCGCCGCCACCAGCACCGCGCCTGCCCCCGAGACAACTGAACCCGTGCCCGCCGGTCCCCAGGAAGAGGTCCCCTTGCCCAGCGCCCGCAGCGCCTCGGCTGGGCCGGTGCGCCCGCGCAGGCTCGCCTCGCTCGGCGATGTCGTAGACGGTGTGCTCGCCGCCACTGCGGCACCGCCCGTCATGTACGGTCTCACGGCCTTGGATGCGGCGACCGGTGGTCTGCAGCCGGGTCATCTCGTGGTGATCGCGGCAGCGCCCGGCGCGGGCGGCTCGCTGCTGGCCACCGGGGCCGCACGGCATACCGCTCTGACCCTGGGGCGCCCGGTGCTGTACGCGGCGTCGGGTCTCAAGCATGAGGATGCGGCACGGCGGATGATCGCCGCCGAGGCGGGGGTCGACTACCAGCGGTTGCGCGCCGGGGAGTTGACCGGCCCCGAGCGGGTGGCGGTCGGGGAGGTCTCCCAGCGGCTGACCCAGGCCCGTCTGTTCTTCGACCACGGCGAGGACCTCACCGCCCAGACGATCGCGGAGAGCGCCCCCTATATCGAGGACCTGGCCCTGGTGGTCGTGGACCGTCTGCAGTATGCCGCTGACCCCCACACCCCCCTCTCGGGCCCCGCCGTCGTAGATGCGGCCCGGGCTCTGGCGCATTTGGCCCGCAGCCTGCAGGTGCCGGTCCTCGCCGCGTTCGACACCGACGATCCGGCGGCTGTCGCCGCGCTGGACCCCGACGTCACCCTCACCCTGACCCGCCGTGGCGAGCGCGCTCAAGTGGTCGTCAGCGAACGCGACTTCGGGCCCCTGGCGACGGTTGAGCTGCGCGCGGAGCTGCCTTACACCCGTTTCGCCGACCTCGGTACGGCTCCCGCCCCGGCGCCTTCCGCTTCCCGTCCCGCCGCGGTCCAGCCCACCGGACGTCCCGGGGCGCCGCCCGCGGAGAATGATGCGGTCGTCGCTGAGCAGGTGCTCGCGTCGGGGGAGGTTTCCGATGCGGAGATGGGGGTGGAGCCGGAGGTGGCGGAGAAGGGGACGGTCTTCCCGGCTCTGGCCATTCTGCGGGCGTGCGCGGACGAGCACTCGAAGATGCACCCGGTGAGGGTGATCCGTAAGGATCTGCGCGAGGGTGCGCCGTGGACGCTGTTCAGTGAGGTCATGGACGGGGAGCCGCGCTGGGTGCACCCCGAGGTGGAACGTGTGCGTACACGGGGCGGGAAGCGCGATGAGCTGATCGTGCCCGACAGCTTCGGCGCCGGGCAGCTCCTGACGATCGACCGCAACGGCTCCTATCCGTCCGCCTGTTCGGCCGTCCCGCTGGCGCCGAATATTCTTCATCACACCGGGCCGCTCGAGGCGCGTGCCAATGACCAGGCGGGAGCGTTCCAGATCACCGTGCCCGCATGGAACCATGCCGAGATGCCGCACCCGCTGGGCCGCATCGCCGACCGCATGGACGAAGACGGGCGCGCCTGGGTCACGACCCCGCACCTGAAGCACTTGGAGAAGCTGATCCGCCAAGGACTTATCACCGAGCCCCTGACCATCCACGACTCGTGGACCGGCCGGCTGAACGAGTCGCTCTTCAAGCCCTTCTACCAAGCAGCGAAGGACGCCCGCACCGAACTGCTCGCCGCCGGGGGTGGGGAGCCGTACGTGGAGTACAAGCGGCGTCTGTCGATCGGGCTGCGTCTGATCTGGCCCAAGGGTGAGAAGGTCATCTCCCCGTTCTGGCGCCCGGATTGGCGCATGAGCCTGGTTGCGGAGGCCTCCGTACGCCACTGGGCCACCGCCTGGCGGGCCGTCCAGGCGGGCGCGACCCTCGTTGCCCTGCGCAACGTCGACGAAGCGGTCTTCTTCACCTCCGACGTGACCGCCCCCGCCCCGTACAAGGTCGGCACCGGCTTCGGCGAGGTCAAGATCAAGACCGAGGGGGATGACGTCTGATGGCATGGGGAGACAATCTCGGCGCCGCTCTGAACGCTCTCCTGCGGGCGCACGGCGCTCACCCCGGGGACCGGTTGAAGTCCTACCGGGCGAAGTCCTGGCATGCCCAGCTGGTTCAGCTCACGTCCACTGCCCGCGGGTATGCGGCGCTTGAAGCGGCCGGCCTTACGGTGAAGCCCCGCACCTTGGCGAGTTGGCTGGCTGATGAGGAGTATCAGGTGCGGTCCTCCTACCGGACGATCATCGCCAGGGCGTACGAGGCCGTAGCGACGATCCCTCCCACCCCTGTCCCGCAGAGTTTCAAGGACAACCAGTTCGAGATCAGGGGAGTGGTGAAGACCGGAGCCGACGAACGCGACCGCGGAGCGGATGGCACCGCACCGCTGCGGATCGACGGCCGCAACGGCAACTGGGATGCCATCGAGACCAAGTGGCTTGCAGGAGTCCTCACGGACGAGGAATTCGAAGACTGCTTCATCAACGACGTGGTCGTCGAAGACATCGGTGAGGGCACCGATGGGTGGGAGTTCTCGGGGTCTTCGTACAACATCACCTGACGGTGGTGCTTCAGGGCGTCGGTGCCAGGAAGGATCCCAAGCTCGTCACACTGTCAGTGCTGTCGGGTACGGTGTTTCTTGGCGAGCTGAACGCCCATCCTGCTGTCGCGTGCCCAGGCTGCGCGAGTTCCGGGAGAAGGTCCTTCGGGATCCAGACGGTTGAACCGGCCGATCCTCTTCTTCTTTCACTGGCCGTTGGCTTCGAGGTCGAGTTGATCCCGAAATGCGGCATCCCCGCTGTACGCCGCGACAAGCTGGTCGAGATTCGAGATCCGAGGTCCGGGAGCGACGACCGGCCCCGCTCGGGCGGGCTCGACGCCCTGGTCATCGACGGTCTGCCGCAGAGCGAGCGTTCGCCGCGAGCTCCTGGCCCGGACGCCAGGTGAACGTTGGCCGCGCCCATTTCGGGACGGGGCGGGCGGCAGCCGGCTCCCAGTGACCGGTGTGCGCAACGAGCTGGAGCACCTGGATGCCTGCGTCGTCAGTGGCAACGGGGATTCGGCTATGGCATCGGGGAGGACAGGGTGTGGCCCTCATCCCGGAAGATCACCAGTCGATGGCCGTCGAACTCAACCTCTGCCTCACCAGCAGTCGACATGCGACGAGAGTCGTACTATTAATGACAAAGCGGACTCACTCGCAGGGGAGTCACCGTGGGTTCCATTACAAGAAGGTCCGCGAACTGGACGAGCTGGAGATCCTGTCAGCCGAGATCGGCAAGGACTATGAGGACGCCGATGGCACCCTCATCCCCATCACCGACCAGGACCTTGCCGCTCTGCCGCTCCCGACCACGAAGACCATCGAGATCGGCGAGATCGTCGCGTTCGGCCACGTTGCCTGGGTCGACCCCCTCCAGATGGACACCGCCTACTGCCGGGTCGCCAACGGAGCATCCGCTACCAGCCGTACGTGCTGCTGCGCGAGGTCCTCAAGCGCAGCCGGAGGGTGGGCATACTGCGCCACGGCGGGGCCTGGTCATGCTCCGCGGCGTCGACGAGGTCATCGCCATGCCCGGATTGCTTCTGGCCCGACGAAATCCGCGCCTCCGATGCCGAGGTGATGATCCGCGACGTCGAACTCCACCTGGCCGGCGCTCTGATGACCACCCTCGGCGGAGTGGCCGGGAGCCACTGCAAGACGACAACGGTGCGGCCGTGGGGGAGAGGGTGACCGCGAAGGTCTGGAACTGCCACCGCGCCGGCATCGGAGTGCGCGCCGACGGGGGAAAGGTCATGGAACTCATTCAGGGACGCCAAGGCGGCAAGCAAGCGTGCCGCCCTCATCACCGCTCAGGCAGAAGCCGTCTGACTGCCACCGACTGGGAGTAAGTAAGTGAGCCGCTACAGCATTGACGTTGTCCAGAGCTTCCGGTCTACCGGCTTCCTGGTCGGTAAGACACAGACCCCGAACGGCTTCACTTTTACGGTGACCGACTCAGAGACTGGCCGGATCATCAAGTCCGGTCATGCGTTCACTCACAAGCAGGCTGTAGCGGCCGCTAACAAGGTTGTTACCAACCTGAATGCGGTGGGGACGGCCAAGGCTCCCAAGGGTGGCTCGGGCAAGAACCTGACCGCCCTTGACCCCACTGGGATGGCGCGCAACCTGCGACGCAACGCTGACATGTACGAGAGCAAGGGCAAGGGCCGCAAGGCCGCTAAGCTCCGTGCCAAGGCTGACGCCCTGGAACAAGAAGACAGCAGCGACTAAGAAGATGACGTTGAAGACGGCATCGGTATAGCTGCTCACGATGCGGGCCGGCGACGCTCTACGTGAGGCCGAGGCTGTCCAGGGCGGTGGTCCAGTCGGCGACGATCGCATGCTGCGCCAAGGTGAGCGTGGTCTGAGCAATTGTCAAAATCTGTGGATCAGTAGCCGTTCACCATGACTCGTGCTTCAGGTGGACGAGCCCTTCGATGGACTCCAGCTGACCTCGCAGGGCGGGGCTGGTGGCTGAAGTGGTCGTCAGCAACAACACCTGAAAGGTGGGGTGTTCGTCGGCGTAGAGGTCGCCTTCTTCGTCGTCGCCGGGGATCGGGTTGGGCTGGATCTCGACCCGTACTGTTCACCTTCGCGTGTGAGTCCGGCCCCGGCCACCCGTTTACTCGGCGGCCACCCGCTGAGCGGGGCGGCCCACCGCGCCGGGTGGCGGTGAGCCTGGGCGGGTCGAGCCGACGGCCCCGGCCGGGCAGTTGCTGCGATCGTTCGTCCGCCATACCTTGGTCCCGAGGTCAAAGCCCGTTCGCTTCCGCGTGATCAGCGGCGATGACCGTCGTTCGGAAGAAGACCGTCGACGACAGCCGGACCTTGCTTCCCGGGGTGAGAAGTTCGACCGTCCTGGGCCATTCGGCGGGCTCGGGAAGGCCGAGCGCGTCAGCGAGACGGGACGCGAAGCGAGGCATGACCGGGGCTGCCGTGACCGCGAGCAGACGGGCCGCGGCGAGTTCGAGAGCGATGGCTGTACGGCTCTCGTCCTCCCAGGCCGCACTGCGGGCCAGCAGGTTGGCCGCCTGGCCGAAGCGCACCACGTCTTCGACGAGGGCGTTGAGTTCTGCGGCTGCCTCCCGAAGGGAGAACCCATCGGGGCTGAGGCTTCCGGTGAGCGCGGCCAACCGGGTGCCCAGGCGGCCCAGGAAGGCCGAATGCTCCGGTGTCCAGTTGCCCGCGTCCGGTGCGATGCCGCCATGGCGCTGGTCGATGCGGTGCCCCAGGTCGTTCAGCCACTTCTGCCAGGTTCCTATGAGAGTGTTCCGGAGCACCGATTCGTAAGCGGCGAGCTCGAAGTTGGTCCGCTGCCCCTCGGGTCGGGTACTGGAGAGGAAGTAGCGGACGGCGTCGACGCTGTCCGGGCCGAGGATGTCCTTGCCCCAGATGGCGTGCCTACGGCTGGTGGAGAACTTGCGGCCTTCCAGCAGGTAGAACTCATTGACGTGGTAGTCGATGTCCGGTACCCAGTCCGGGAAGGCCAGTTTGTAAAGCACGGGATAGAGCACCGAATGGTAGAAGCTGTTGTCGTAGCCGAAGAAGTGCACGATCTTCCAGCTCTCGCGCGGAGCCAGAGCGTTCCAGTCCCGGCCGAGCCGCCCGCCCAGAGCCTCGATGCCGTGCAGGAATCCGTACGACATTTCCGGCCATACCCAAATCACCTGCCCCCCGATGGAACTTTCAGCGGGTGCTACTCCCCAGGAGGACGGGTGGGTAACGGGGAGGTCGAAGCGTGGCCGGTCGAAGACCCGGTTCGCGAATTCGCCGAGCCGGGCCGGGACACGGCCTAGACGGTGATGCTCGCGGACAACCTCACGGAACTCGTGCAAGGGCAGGGTGAACCGGTCGATGGCGGCACGGTCGGGTGCAGCCGTCGACCCTCCCGACGTCGGATTCTTCAGATCCACGACGAGATTCGGTTCGCCGCACTCCTCACAGATGTTCCCACTCGTGCTGGAGGGGCAATACGGGCAGCCGCCGCTGACATCGGCCTCGTAGAGGTACTGGCCCGTCTCGGAGTCGAAGAGCGCCTCGCCTTTCGCGACGGTCACCGAGCCCGAGGCGACCAGGCTGGAGAAGAACTGCCGCAGTCTCGCGGGATACGCCTCGTCCGTGCTTGTCACGGTGTACTGGTCCAACGGGATGTCCATGAGTAGCAACGTCTCGGCTATTTCGGCGCTATATTGTGCTGCCGTCTCCGCCGCATTTCGGCTCTCCGCGCGCGCGGCACCGAGCACATAGCTCTGGAAGTCGTCACTGCCGGTGAGGTGCCACGCCTGGAAACCGTTCAGGCGCTGGAAGCGCACATAGGCGTCGGCGCCGAGGTATGGCCCGGAGAGGTGCCCGAGGTGCAGGTCCCCGTTGGGTGTTGGCGGCGTGGAAAAGACGAAGATCGGCCGGTCCCCGAAGCCCTTACGCTCGGCCGAACCCGCCGACCTGAGCGCTCGGCCCGCGTCCCGCCAGTACTGCGTTAGGAAGATGAGGTCCGTAGCACCGGTGTTATGCAGCACATGGGATTCGAAGGGTTCGAACAACGCGACCGTGCCGGGTTCCGCGGGAGACCGCTCCCCGTCGACGACGAACTCGCCGCGTCCCGCGATGATGGCGAAGAACTCGGTCTCGTCATGGTGATGGCTGTCTGAGCTGCGGCCCGGGGCGACCCTGCCCCAGCCGGCGCCCACCCCGAGCCCCTCGATGCTGCTCATCTCGATACCGAAGGCCGAGTGCAGCGCTTCAGGGTCGTACGTGTTGATGATCACGACTGGTCCTTCTCTCCGTGGTGGGGAAGATTGAGGAGGCCTACCGCCTCCGCCGCGATGGCAGGGGCGAGCCGGTAGCCCGAGCCGTTGGCCGCACCCGCGAACACCAGACGCCCGTGGCCGTCGAGGGAAGTCACCAAGGGCGCGCCGCCGGGGCTGAAGGCGTCGCAGAAGACCCGCCCGGACACACAGTGCTCGACGAGGCCGGGCGCGTAACGGCCCAGGACGGCCCGCGCCTCGCTCAGGTTCTCCCGGGACAGCCCGTCCGCGACGCTCTCCGGGTCGACGTCCCACTCCTGGCAGGTGTAGCTGAACAGCCAGCGGCCCTCGTTGTAACGGGGCAGCAGGAAGGCGTCCTCGTCGTGGAGGACGATCGCGTGGTCGTCCTTCCCGGGCCGGACGCCGATGTGCATCGCCACGACCTTCTTCACCCGGGCGTTCAACGGCGCGACGAGGTCCTTCCAGGCGGGAGCAGCGAGCCATGGCCCCGGTGCGAGCACGGCCCGGCCGGCGGTCACGGTCTCGCCGGTGCCCAGGCGCAGCACGACGGCGTCCTGCTCGGGCCGTACCTCGTCTACTCGCACGCTTTCCCGTACGGAGACCGGCCCTCGCAGCCGTCGGCTGAGGAACTGCGTGAGAGCGTGCACGTCGGCGTACTGGCAGCCTTCGCCCTGCCAGGCCGCGGAGCCCGGAGGAATCCGGATCCGACCGTCCGGATCCGGTGTGGAGCGCCTTAGCTGTGCGCTGTCGAGATACACACCGCGCAGTGCTGCCCCGCTCGCTTCGGCTGCGATCACGGTCATGGGCAGCGGATGGACGGGCAGGTCAGGATGGAGCGCCAACAGCTTCGCGTAGTAGTCCTGGCTGTAGGCGGACATACGACGTACTCGCTCGACAGCGCCGCGGGGGAAGTGCAGCCCCGCCGAGCGCCGAGTGGCACCGGAGCCGGTCATGTCCCGGTCCAAGACCATGACCGAAGTACCGGGGCTGCGAGCCAGGATCTCGCGTGCGGTCATGCAACCGATAACTCCGGCCCCGACGACCGCGACGTCCACGTCCAGGTTCTTACTCGCCACGGTCATCATCCCATCACCCATGAGTTATCGGCGGTGTCCTTCGTCGACCACTCGATGAAGGACGCGAGCTGCTCATCGCTGCGCACTCCGCGCACCCGGTCGGCTATGCGTTGACTGCGCCAGGCGTTCAGGCTGAGGTTGGGATCGGCGAGGCCACGCTGTTGCCGTGCGCCGTTCTGGACGAAGATGCTGTGGTGGGACGGCCCGTCCCAGCGCACGGCGAAGTCCTGGTCGACACGGAGCTCGCCGTCCTCGCGCTCCAGCCTGTCGGCGATCGGGGCGAGGAAGTCCGTCGCTGCGGGACTGTAGCCCGTCGCCCAGATGATGACATCCGCCTCGTGGTGCTCCACTTCGCCCGGTTGGTCGTTGTGCCGGGTCGCGATGTCCCATGCGCAGACGATGCCCCGGCTCACCTCGGTCACCTCGCGGTTGGGGTAGAGGCCGACCAGATCCGGCAGCCCGTTGATGAACCGGTGAACGTACAGCCGCTGGTAGATCGACCGGAGGGTCTCCTCGGAGATCCCGTCGCTGCTCAGGAGTTGACGCTCGTTGAACACTTTGCGGGCGTCGCTGGGTAGGTTGTAGAAGTAGTCGGAGTGGGACGGCATGTAGAAGTCGTTGGTGAACGGTGAGTCGTCGATCGGGAAGTAGTTCCGGCGACGCGAGACCCACACGACCCGCCGGGGCAGTTCGGCGGCGGTGCGGGAAATGAGATCCAGGAAGGCTTCCGCGCCCGACTGACCTCCGCCGATCACTACGACCCGCTTGCCGCCGAGATCACGCGCTAAGTCCATAAATTCGCTCACGTGGTACTGGGTAGGCCCCAGTTGTGGCCGCGCATGAGGCGGCACGAACGGACGGCTTCCGACTCCAAGCACTATGTTGTCGGCGGTCACAGTGCGGCAGCCGGTGCGTATTCGGAAGACGCCTTCGAAGCCGACCTCATGCACTTCCTCGCCGAAGACGATGTTGGAGTTACGCGCGCAGGCCCAGGCCAGGTAGTTGCGGAACTCCTGCCGCGGCACGGCGGAGAAGTCCGCGTTGAGAAAGTGGTAGAGGCGCCCCTGGTCGTGCAGATACGCGAGAAACGAGAAGGGATTCGTCGGATCCGCAAGGCTGACCAGGTCTTTGAACAGAGACACCTGGAGGGTTGCGCCAGGCATCTGTTGTCCGTCGTGCCAGCCGAAGGCCGCTTTCCGATCGAGGAAAAGGTTGGACACTTCGGCGTGTCCGTGGAGGAGCGATGCCAGGCTCAGGTTCGCCGGACCCACTCCAACCCCGACACACCGGTAGTGCGCCAAAGGGTGGTTTGGATTTTCATGCCCCATATCCGAACCTCTTCTTTCGAGTGACGATGAACCGATCATTGGCTCCTGCCGGCGGGCCGGGGTAGGAGGTGACTATCTCGGTACATGGGCAGACTTCAGTGATCGCCCGGAAGGGCCGGCCGGTCGTCCAGCCACCGCGACGTGGCACGCGGCAACGTCAATGTGCTGCGGAGAAGCGGGGTCGGGGAGAAGGGACACTGTGGACGTGCGATTGCCACCACTCCTGGCCTTCGGGCGGAAGGGTGTAGATGGGGTCGTAGTACTCGTGAAGCCGGGTCAGACCGTCGGCGTCGCCTTGGTCGAGTGTGGTGCGGTAGTTCTTCGACCAGTACGAGATCCCGTGCACCCGGTCGTAGTCGGCGAGCTGGTGGACCCAGCGCTTTCCGACGAACGGAACGTCGCAGACAATGCGCGGGGTCGCGAAACCGGGTAGATACCCCATGATCGCGTGCTGCAGGTCCTGAGCTTCCGCGACCGAGGTCCGCCAGTGCTCGCTGTACGGGATCATGTCGCAGGTATAGAAGTAGTAGGGCATGATCGCTGCACTGTCGAGCAGGGCGAAGCACAGGTCGAGGAGCGCCGTGGGGCTGTCGTTCACCGTGCGCAGCAGCACCGCCTGATTACGGATGTCGCGCAGACCGGCGTCCAGCAGCAAATTCGAGGCCTGGGAAACGCTCTTCGTGACCTGCTGCGAGGCATTGGCATGGGTGTGCAGCGAGATCTGTACTCCACGCGAGCGGGCTGTGGCGGTCAGTCTTGCGACACCGGCCAGCACCTTGGCGTCCATCCAGTACTGCGGTAATCCGATCAATGCCTTGCTCGCCAGCCGTATGTCGCGAATGGAGTCGATCTCCATCAGCGCGTTGACGAATGATTCGAGACGGGGCCAGGGAACGTTGGCGACGTCGCCGCCGGAGACGACGACGTCTCGGACGACTGGAGTCGTCTGCAGATAATCGATCATGGCCTGGAGTCGGGCTTCGGGCTTCAGCGCGAACGTGGTCTTGCTGACCTGTGGAGTGGAGTTACCTACAAGATCCATTCGGGTGCAATGCCCGCAATACTGGGGGCAGGTGGATACCAGCTCCACTAGAACCTTGGTGGGATAGCGATGGGTCAGGCCCTCGGTGGCCCACATGTCGCGCTCGTGCAGCGAATCCCGCTCGGCATACGGGTGGGAAGGGAAGTCCGTCCGGCGGTCGGAGAAGACCGGCAGCATATAGCGGCGGACCGGATCGGTGTAGAAAGCGTCGGTCAGGCTTCCGGCCCCGTCCGCTTTCGTGTCATGCGCCATGGTGTTGATCATGTGCGGGGTGATGAGCAGGGACATCGTCGCGCGCTCGCTCTGGTCGCGCTCCAAGTCGGCGAAGAAGGTGTCACCCAGCAGGTCACCGGTGACGTCGCGCAGCTGGCGGAGGTTCTTGACGCAGTGGGCGCGCTGCCACTGGGGGGAGTTCCATTCGTCATCGGTCACGCCACGCCACCCGGGGAAGCGACGCTGGTCGGGTTCGTTGGCTTCGTGCTGGCGGTAGGAATAGGGCTGCTGAGGGCCGTCAGACATGCGAATCCTCTCAGTGGGCTTCATATCGGTGACAATCGGCGGGCCCGCGGCGGAGAACCGCCGCCGCAGGCCCGGACCGAGTTCACGGCGATGCGAAGGCCGGCGCACAGACACTGGCACCGGTGGACACCTGCTCCAACGAGGTCATCCCTTTCAGTACGCGGCGGTAGGGCTCGCTCAGTTCGACGAGCACGTCGTGCAGCGGCTGATCTACTTCGGCGGCATGCCGCAGCGCGCTCTCCACCTGCCCGCGCCAGCGGCTTCTGATCATCAGGTCACCGCCCTGCTCCGTGGTGATCAGGTGTCGGCAGCGCGGGCTGTGGCATCGGCATTCCATGCTCCAGCCGCCGTCCTCGGTGAAGGTCGCGTAGTCACACGTAACCTCCTCACCGGCTGCGATGTCCCGGACAGCCACACCGAAGTCGAGGCCCGTGTCAAGGACGTTGGCCTCGCAAGAGTGGTTCATCAGGTAGGCGCCCAGGCACGGCAGTAACAGGCTGCCGTCCGACAGGAGATGCCCGTAGATGTCGAGTGCCGCGAAGCGCGCCTCGGGCAGCGCCGCGACCTCCTCTTTGGACCATCGTGAGCACTTGACGCACGGGTTCCAGATAGCCGTCCCGATTGGAATGGGCTCGGTGGCGAACAACCCCACGTTGTGCGTACGACTCGCGCGTACGTCGATTCCTTTGGTCAGCACGGGGTCACGAGAGTTTCAGCGCATCGACCAGACCGGATTCCAGCTCTTCCACCCTGCGGTGGCTCTTTCCGAGGATCAGATAGCGCCACTTGCCGTCGAAGGCGAGGGTGTCCGAGGTGATGACGACTCCCTCGTCCGAACCTGTCTCGAAGCTCAGACCTGCCTGCCGCACTCGCGCGACTCCGGCGGCGAACTCCCGTTCCACGCCGCCGACCCTGGAGTCGGCGATCCACACGGCGTCCGCGGCCCGCTCCTCTCCGAGGAGCCGCTTGACTAGGAGGTCCAGGTAGGTGCAGCCGGTCTTGCGGAGGTTACTCTCGGTGGAGTAGAGGACATCGTCGGCAGTGATCCCACCATCGACGTCGAATGGTCCCCAGTAGCCGACCTGATGCAGGTGGCGGCCCAGCGCGAGCCCGCCTTCGACCAGTTCCTTCACCGCCGAAGTGCTCGCGACCAGGGGTGTGATCTGACCACTGAAGCTGCCGTTTGGGGTTCTCATCTCTCCAACGTGCATCACGCGCGGCCCGTTCTCGTCCACCTCCATCTCCACGGTGACGATACGGACGAAGTCGAGTCGCTCCTCGACGACCCAGCCCGGAGGCTGGTCGGCTACCGACAACAGGTACGCGGCGAGTTTGGCGTCGAGGTCGGGCAGGTCGCCGGCCTCCCAGAAGGCCACCCCGTACCCGTTGGACCCCCGGGCCAGCTTCGTGACCGCGGCGCCCTTGTCGGTCAGTACATCCCGCAGGGCGGCAGCCAGCTCGGCCGGAGTGCCACAGCTGAACCCGTGGGGGACCCTGATGCCCAGTTTGCCCGCGAGCTCCCGGAAGCCGGGCTTGGTGTTGATCCGGTAGGCAGCTGCCACCGCGGTGGCGGGAACTCCCTCGACGGGGTAGCCCTCCACAGGAACGCCGATCTCGGCGGCGAGTTCGATGGCGGGGCGGTCCTGGGCGAAGGCCTGGAAGCGTATGCCTGGCCGTTGCTGCGCTTCCGAACGCAGCCTGTCCACGAGGCCGTTGCGGCGGACCGCTTCGGTCAGCGTCGCCAGGCCGTCGGTAGGCGCGTGCAGAAACGTTACGTCGGTCGCCGAGAATCCGAGCAGGTCGCAGGCATAGTCACGCAGGGGCTCCGACATGGCCCTGGGCGTCACCAGGACATCGCCCGGCTGGGTCAGCCAGACCTTGCGCGGGGAGACGGCGACCAAGGCGTCGGCGTGCCGGTGCACCGGCACGGTGACCATCAGTTCGTTGACGAAGTTACCGAAGACCAGCAAGGGGTAGGGTCGCTGCACGATGGTTGTCCTCACTTTCCGGGCTTCAGGCCGCCGTAAATGGCGTGGCCCGCTTTCAGCCAGTGGACATCGACTTCGCTGAATCCCGCGTCACGCAGCCAACTGAGCTGATCGAAGATCGGGGATGGCTTGTCGAGATCGTCCGGGTACTCGTAGCAGCTCCACTCAAGGGTGTGGAACTTCTCGTACGGCTCCAGGCTCCCGGTTCCGGCGAGGCCCTGTTCCTTGACGGCTTCGTTCCACATCCGACGCGTGAGCGCGACGCCGCGTTCGCCTACTGGCTGGATCAAGTCAGCGATCACCAGAACTCCACCCGGGCGGAGCATTTCGAACACGTCGCCGAAGAGCTCCTGCTTTCCTTCCCCGTCCAGGTGGTGGACTGCCAGCGACGAGACCACGGCGGCCGGTGCCTCGTCGCGTGTTCGCCAGGCCTTTTCCGCGAGGTCGAACTGTTCGGTGCGGAATTGCTTTTCGTAGGCCGACAGCTCCCGTCGTGCGACGCCCAGCATAGTGGGGCTGAGGTCCATCCCGACCACGGTGGCCTGAGGGAAGGCCTTGATCAGCCCCTCGCTCAGTCGGCCCTGGCCGCAACACAGATCGAGTATCTCGAACGGTGCCTGCTGCTCGGGGATCAGGGAGGTCACCACATCGATTTGCGTCTGTCGCTCAGGAACGAAATATTCACCAAATTCGATGAATTCGCTAGAATCCTGTTCTTCCCAATCCTGTTGCAAGCTCAATTTACTTCCTTCCGTCTTGTTTTCGTGAACGTGGCATTGTGTCCATTGTTCGAGTGGGCGACGAACTGCGGCATGGTCCTCGAAGCGAGAACAGCCGTTGTGAATGGGAGGGCGAGAGATGTGTCATCGGGTGCGGCACCATGGCGCGATCGAACGGCCGGCCTGGGCGTCGATACAGACGCGAAGAAAAAGAAGGCATGCCTCAGCTGATGGGCGTGGAGTGAGTTTTGAATAACGTACACGTGCTGCCCCACCCAGCTCACATGAGATTTTCATGTGCTCTGCTTTCCTGCAAGAATTTATCGACTAACGTCACCACAGTTTGAGTCGCATCGACGTGGCACATGTGCCCCGACCCGGGTATGACTTCGGTTCGGCAGTCTTGGATGGCTTGCGTGAGTCGGCCGAGATGGTCCGGACCCGCCCAGCCGTCGAGTTCTCCGCCTATGGCTAGAGTAGGGCAGGCCACTTTTCCTAAATGGCTCATCTCCTCCTCCAGTGATGGGAATACCGATTCATTAAAATAGCGAAGCGCGTCGATATTCGCAGGCCGCCGGGCGAGATGTGACTGCCAGGACCTGGTTCGTGCCGACATCGGACCCACCCAGAGGGGGATGACTGCAGCGATGAGCCGACCGAGGGCGGCATCGTCCGGGGGATACTCTTCCCCCTGAGCCCCCAGAACCGCCAAGGCTTCCGCCACCTCGGGCTCGGACAGTCGCGCACGTTGGAAGGCCTCTGCCATGTCCTCAGCCTCGTCGCCGCCGTAGGCCGGTGTCCCTAAAAGTACGAGGCTCCTCACCAGGCGCGGATCACGGGCGGCAACCAGCGAGGCGACCGCCCCACCGTGCGAGTGCCCCAGGAGATCGACGGGTTCTCCGTTCGCCTCTCGCTCGATCCAGGCGCTCAGGTCGTCCGCGTACTCTTCCAGGGAATAGGCTCCTCGATCGCTGGGCCGTGGACTGTCACCCGTTCCGCGCGGGTGGACCAGCGCCACCGTGTGGTGGGCCGCCAGATCGGCCAACGGCTCCAAATAGCCGGGGTGCATCCCTGGCCCCCCCGGTTGGCACACCAACAAGGGGCCATTGCCGTGCCTGGTGTCAGTCAACTGCATCACCATTCATGCCTCCTTGGGGACAAGAAGGCGCGCGCACACCGCAGAGGCCAAGGTGAGAGCTGCCGCGACCGCGAGAGCCTTGGCCGGCGTGGTGGCGCCGACCAGGAATCCCCCCAGGGCGGTTCCGACAGGGAATCCGATCAGATTGACGCTGATGGACACCGTCATGATGCGGCCGATCCACCCCGGGTCCGTACGCCGCTGCCGCAAGGAGAGCAGACTCACATTGACGGTACCTTCCATGAGGCCGAATAGTGCGAGGCCGGCCCCGAGGGCCACGAGCGAGCCCAGCGCGCTGATCGGGAAGATCGCGGCGGATGCCACTGCGGTCGCGCCCACCATGTAGCGGCGCTCCACCCCTGAGCGCACGAGCTTCCCAGCTGCCAGGGCTCCCAGTCCTCCGCAAAGGCCCACGACGGCCCAGATCAGCCCGACATAGCGGCCCGACGAACTTCCGGGCGTCACCCACTCGGTGACCGCGACCGGGACGATGAGGATCAGCATCCCGTACGACACCTGGAACAAGGAGTAGGAGGCTGCGAGTCCGCGCAGCGTGGAATTGCGCAGCAGATACGTGATCCCTTCCCACGCCGCGCGCAGCAGGTGTTGCTGCCGCTCGCCCTTGGGAGCAGGCTTGGGGTCGCCGCGCAGCAGGGCGAGGCTCAGCGTCGCCAGCGCGTACAGGCCGACCACAGTGAAAAGGGCAGGGTTGGCTCCTGCCCACGCGAAGAGCGAGCCGGCGACCAGGGGGCCGCCTACCTCGATCGCCGAGTAGGTACTCAGGTCCAGGGCGTTCGCCTTGTCGTAGGCGATGTCGGGAACGAACTGCGGGAACAGCGTTCGGATTCCGCCGTCGGTCAGCGGGCTGGTCAGCGAGAACAGTGCGAGCAAGACGTAGAGAACCCCAGGAGTCAGGTTCCCGACCAGAGAAAAGACGCCGATTCCGCCGATCAATACCGCGCTTGCCGCCGTATCCATGGCAACCGCACGGAGCGCTCCGAACCTGTCCAGAACAGCACCCGCGATAGGGCTTATCAGAAATCCCGGAAGGGTGAGGAAGAATCCACTCATTCCCGCGACGGCGGCGGAATCAAACTCGGCTATTGAATAGAGAACGACGACGAGCAGGAGCATGCCGTGCGCCAACCTGGACAGGGAGGCAGCCAGCAGGAGTTGTGGAACGTTACGGCTGGTGAGGATTTTTCTATATGTGACGACCGGGATTTCTTGATCATGTAATAGCTGAGGTATCGGTTTCATGATGTGGTTCTCATCTGAAGGTCGCAGCTCCTGAAGCCGAACGGATTCACATTCCCCAAACGATCTCGAGATTGCCATACCAAGGCGATCTATGCAAGCCTCTTCTCGCTCGTGCCAACGCGCCGATACCTAGATGCTCCTGACTCACCGAAACCTTGATCATTGGCCTGAAATGATCGTCAGGTTCTTCTTCGTCCAAAACATTTGATCCATGCGCTTTCGGACAACGCGGATGCGGTCGCCCCAGCGATTTCCTACAGGGAGAGGAGTGCTGTGACTGACAAGTTCTCGCACCAACCAGACACTGTTGACCTCGATGTTCTTTACCTCGGCTGGCAGCGGGAGGCCATCGAGGCGCTGCAGGGATTTGGTGGCAGGGTCACCTGCGTGGTCTCGTCGTCCGATCGCTTTAAGCCAGCCGAGGAGGGTTTCGAGGGGGCGGTGGCTGTGGCCCGCGACCACACATGCGTGGAGGACATCCTGGGGGCGCTGGCCGGATTAGCCTCTGCCCCGGATCGGTTCCGGGCGGTTTGCTCCGAGGACGAGTTCGCGATCGTCACGGCCGCGGTTCTCAGTCACCTCGTCTCCGAGCAGGCCGGCTCGGCGCACGATGCGCTGGCTCTGCGTGACAAGGCGTTCCAGAAACGGCTGATACGTGCCGCCGGGATCCCGACGGCCGACTACGCTCACTTCGCCGACCTCGACGCCGTCAGAATGGCCGTGCGCTCCGGCGAGGTCGCCACCCCGTTTGTGATCAAGCCGCCTGCTGGGGCTGGCTCCCAACACACACGCGTGATCAGGGACGAGGAGGGTGAGAAGGGTGACGTTGACGCACTGGCGGCTTTCGGGCGTGAGGCCGGTGCCACAGCGGGGCCTTGGCTGATCGAAAAGTTCATCTCGGGCGAAGAGCTGCATGTCGACGGCGCGGTCCGCGACGGCACCGTCCTGGTGGCCTCGGCAAGCCGGTACCTGCACAATGTCATCGAGGTGCATCACGGCCGCCTCATTGCTTCGGCCACGCTGGACGAGGACGCAGAGCGCGAACTATTCGACGGCGTCATTCGGCTGACCGAGCGCGCACTCGCCGCCCTGGGACACACCGACGGTGTCTTCCACCTGGAGGCGTTTCACGACGCTGGTGACCTGATCTTCAGCGAGTGCGCGGGGCGCATAGGCGGAGGGATGATCCTGGAGGCCGTGCGCGGCAAATACGGTGTCGATCTGTACCACGAGTGGGCCGCGGCAGTTCTCGGTGTCCCGTCGCCCGCCTCGCTCAGCGTTCGCGAACCCCTCAAGGACTCCTTCGGATGGGCGAACCTCACCACGCCTCCCGGACGCATCCGGAGCCTGCCGACCCGTGAGCTCATCAAGGCCAGACCTGGCGTGGTCGAGGGCCAGTTGTGGGCCAAGGCGGACGAGGTCGTCGGCGATATGCGTCAAGCCTCGCACCTCCTTGTGGCCAAGGCCTTGGTGCGCGCGCCGAGCGAGGCGACCGCCCGGTCCCAACTGAGGGCAGTCAGCGCCTGGTTCACGGATTCTGCGCGGGTGGACAGGCTCGGGGACGACCATGAGTAGCCTCCGGATACTGTCGCTCACGGAGGCCGGGGAACTGGCTCCCTGGGCCGAGATGTGCAGCTCGGCCGACCTGTTCTGCACCCCTCCATGGCTCGCCGTCGAACAGAGCGGATCTGGACCCTGGGTCCCTGCGGCCAGCGCATGTCTTGTCGCGGAGGACCACCTTCAGCTCTTGGCGGGGGTCACTCTCCAGCAGTTCGACCGCACGGTCGACGACGACACCTGCCGCGTCGACAAGATGCTGCGCGCCCTGCCGTGCGCGGATGGCATGTCCGATGCCGTGCTGGCCGGCGCGCTCCTGCCCTCCCTGATGTGCGGCGGTTGGTTCAACTCGACGGTCCTCTCCTCCCCCCGCGCCTCCGAAGCGGCTGTCACTGAGGCACGCCGTGAACTCATCGCGCGCGCCGTCGCCACCGGTCGGGATTGGGGCAGCGCCTCTGTCTTCTTCCCGTACGTTGACGCGGCAGACGCCGCACTGCGCACCGATCTCCGGGCGGCCGGTTTCCTTGAACTCTCAGCACCGGCACGGCATGTCTTCGACTGCGATTATCCGAGCCACGAGGCCTACCTCGCAGCCCTGCCCTCACGCCGAAGGGTGCGGATACGGAAGGAACTGCGACAGTTCGACGATGCCGGAGCTGTCACTGGCCAAGCTTTGCTAGACGACTCCAATGTGGAGCAGATCGCCACACTGGCCCACACTCTCGAACGCAAATATGGCCAAGCTTCCACGCTTGAGGAGTTGACGGGATGGTTCTCGGCAATCGCGAAGAACACACGAACCCGCGTGTTCACAGCAGCCCTCGGTGGGCAGGAGTTCGCGATGAGCCTGTGGCTGCACCACGAGAACCGCATGTACGGGTTTCACGCTGGCTTCGACTACGACATCGGCCGCGGCCTGCCGATGTACTCCGTGGTCGGGTACCACTTGCCCATCGCGTACGGCTGCTCGGCATCGGACACCACAGTGCTCGAGTACGGCATCAGCGCAGACGAGGCCAAGCTCCTTCGAGGCACTGAGGCCATGCCGCAGGTCCTCTGCCTCAAGCCGCTCTCCGAACAGTCGAAAACCGTTGTCGAAGGCCTGGCGATCCAGTCTCTTCCGACATGATCCCGGGAAGGAGTCCGTCACCGGGCGGGCACTGCGTACCGCGGCCGGAGACCGTACCCTCCGCGTACGAAGTGGCTGCCGCAACAGTCTTTTGCCATGGCCGAGTGGGTTCCGTTCCGCCAGGTCCGCGTGTTGGCGGCCGGCCTCGCAGTCTGCCGCGTGGCTCCGGGTGGCCCTTCCGTGCAGCCGCAGAGAGCGGAGCCAGGACAAGAAGGGCCACGGCAACAAGTACCTGCCGTGAGCTTCGCTGTCGATCGGGTTGAAGTATAGAAACACTCTGCCGGGGCATCTGGGTGGCGCATATTCTAAAATTCACGATTTGTGGAAACCTGGTGGGTCGTGGGGGTAGGTGTTGGCCCGGAGGGTGTTTTTCTTGTGGGTCAACAGGCTTGACCCACAAGGGAGCTAGGAAGTGAATGGAAGTAATGTAGATTCCTTTCCGTGCTTCTTTCCGTATTCTATTCCGCCCTTGAATTCGGAGAATTCGAGGGCGGAATTCAACCATCCACCCCATTCCGGAATTTGATTGCCCGTCATTTCTCTTTCGCCGACCGGAGGTCGGCAATTCTCCACCAGAAAAGGGCCGGAGGCCCTTCCCGATTACGACGCCGGAGGCGTCGCAATGCATTTTGCTTTTCGGGCTGGGAAGCCCGAGGCGCGCTTGCGCGCATTCGGCT
>NZ_CP108827.1:0-13544 GCF_045161865.1 Streptomyces sp. NBC_00859
GAAAACCGTCGTGGCGAGAGTCACCGTGGGTTCAAATCCCACACCCACCGCTTGCAGGTCAGCGCAATAGCAGGTCAGAAGGGGTGTCCTCCATTGGAGGGCACCCCTTCTGCGTGCGGCCTGTCTCACCCCGTCTCACTGGCATCCCAGTGTTGACCAGGGCGTACGGCCAACCTGTGGCCAAGATCCGGCAGGGTCAGGGCGCCGGCCGCTCGTCCCTCGCCTGGTCGGCAAAGCCCTGGTCGATCAACTCGTTCATCCGCTCCTCCTCCCCGTCCAGAACCTTCGCGTAGTACCGCTGAAGTACGGCGATGCTCTGCCCTGCCCGACGAGCGGTCTCAGCGAGACTCACCCCGGAGCGAAGCCAGAAAGACACACAGGCATGGCGCAGGTCGTAAGGGATGCGAGCGAGCGGTGACGTGACCTGAGCTGGTGTAAGAGCCAGGCGCCTTGCCTCCTTCCACACGACTCCGTACTCCTGCGAACGGACAGGACCGCCGCGAACGGCGCGGAACAGACGGCCGTCGTCGCCAGTGCCGAACTGGTCGATGTGCTTTCGTAGGATCTGTACGAGAACGGGTGGGATCGGGACGCGGCGTACGGTCTTTCGCGCCCGGTGCTTGAGCCCTCTCTCCTCGTACGGCATCCCGTCGTCGGTCCACCCGGAACCCACCTGCGGACGGGCCCCGGACAGATCTAGCCGCCCCCATCCGCTCTCAGGAAGGGTGCAGTGGTCGGCACTGAGAACGGAGACTTCTTCCGGCCGCATGGCGGCGTAGTACATGCACCCAAAGAACGCTGTCAGGTGCTCACCGCGTTGACCTTGGCTACGTACCGCTTGGAGCAGCCCAGCCGCCTGGGCAGGGGTGGCAACACTGCGCTCGTCCAGTTCCTCCACGGCTTTCGGAAGTTCCCAGTGGACCCGGCTTAGCGGGTTACTTGGCAGCAGCTCCTTCTCCACGGCGAGCCGCAGACAGTTGTTCAGGACGGCCCGCCGGCGCCTCACAGTGTTCGGCGCAGCGGCTTTCCCGTCCTGCCTTTTCGCCAGCTCATCAAGGACCGGGCGCATCTTCTTGGCACTGTCGAGATCTACGACCGCGGGAGCGTTCTTCTCGATCCACGCCAGCGTCCGAGCTTCGGCTTCCGGCGGTGTTGCGTCATGCCGACCAGCGTTGAAGGCCCACTGATAGAGGGTCCGCCGCAACAGCTCTGTCTCCGGTCGGCCCCTGCCCGTCGGGAGGAGCGACAGGGTCGCGATGGTCAGGCTCTCAGCAATGCTGGCGCGGTGCTTCGCGGCGGCATGGGGCCACTTCATGGCGACGTGATCCCGAGCGTGCGTGTACCAGGATGTGCGGTTGAGCTGGCGAAGTTCGGAGACCGGGAGCCCGGTCTCGGTGTCGAACGCTTCGCCACTTCTGGCGGCCGTCATCAATTTCGATCGGCGAGCTTCGGCAAGAGTCTTGGTCAGGAAGGGCTCGGGGAAGACCTTGCCGTCTACGGTCCAGCGGACCTGATAGGGGGCGCTCTTGCTCTCGCGGCGCCGGATGCTCCATACCCGCACGTCATAACTCTGCATGTCTCTCCTTCATGCCGAAGGGGCCCGCGTTATGGCGGGCCCCTTCGTGTGGTTGTGCGTGTCGGATCAGGCGGCGTATTGCCCGCAGGACTCCAGCCAGGAATCAAGGTCTTGACGACGGACCCGAAGCTGTCCATTCGGGAGCTTGATGAGGCGGGGGGCCTGCTTGCGGGCCCGCATGCGGTAGAAGGCGGCTCGGCTCATGCCGATCTCGGTGAGAACTTCGGGGAGTTTGAGCATCTGGGGGCGTGCCATGGCTTCGACTCCTTTGGAAAGGATCGGGAGCAGGTGCGGGACCCTCTCCCTCTGAGGTCCGCTACTTCCGCTACCTCCGCTACCGCCCTGGTCAGGGGCATGATCGAGGTAGCGGATAGGGGTAGTGGTAGCGGATGTATCCGCTACCGGCCCGGTGCGGTGAGTTGTCGGGCCGGTAGCGGCAAAGTGGTGCGGGTAGCGGATGGGTAGCGGCTTGCCGCTACCTGGAAAGGGCCTCTGAGCTGGCCGGTAGCGGAGGTAGCGGAAGTAGCGGACTTTCAGCGGGGGGAGGGCAGTACCGCTGCCACGCGTCGTGCAGGTCGGTGGCGTAATAGCCCTTCATGACGCTCGTTCCGGCCTTGATGTTCCGGGCCGCGATCGGGGCGTTGTCGCCGGTCATGTACTCGCGGAGCATCTTCGACAGGCCCCGGGGGTCGAGGGGCCTGCCGCCCATGTCGGCCCACGGTGCTTCATCGAGGCTGTGGAGCCGGTCCAGGATGGCGACGGTGGGCAGTCGGTCGATGCCGTTGAACACCTGGTCGCGCAGATCAGTGAGCAGCCGGATACCGACGCTTCCCTTGTCATCGACCTTGGCGGCGTTGACCAGGTCGACGCACGCTTCCCGTGCCCGCTTCGGCCAGTCCCCGCCCGCGGCGTCCGCCACAGCCAGGAGCGGTTCCCACACGTCGGCGGGCCGGTCGGTGACCTCGTCGGGCATCTGCGGGAACGCGCCGTCGACCCGTTCGCGCACGCTGTCCGCCCAGAGGGCGAGCTGGTCCCGCAGGGCGTGGCCTTCGCTCTCGTGGACGCGCTGACGGAACGGCTCCACGCGCTCGTTCCGGGCCCGCCGGCGCATGCGGATGATGACGGAGCGGGTGAGGATCGTGTCCGGCAGCGACCCGAGCCCGGCCACGGCCACGGCGCAGAAGCTGGGGAACTCCTGGACCTGCTGGTTGGAGCCGTCTCCGACGCACCGGTACATCACTCCGGAGCGTCGGTGTCCCGCGTTCAGGAAGCCGCGCAACTGCTCGTTCTCCCCGGCCTTGGGGCCGAACACGGTGTCGATCTCATCGAAGAGGATCGTGGGCCGTGCCTCCAGTCCGGACACAGCCCGGAAGAGAGCGGAGGCGGACGCGTTGACCGCGACCATGGGGTAGGGCACGAGGGTTTCCACGATCTCCAGTGCCCTGCTCTTGCCGCTGGCCGGTTCCGGGGAGAGGAACGCGAGTCGCGGGGTGGCATCGAAGCAGTCGAGAAGGTGGGCGTGCGCATCCCACAGCGTCACCGCGACGTAAGCGGCCTCCACGGGAAAGGCGTTGAAGCGGCGGTGGAAGGCTTCGACCTGGCTGAGCAGGGCCGCGCCGTCGATGTCGGTGCCGGTCATGCGGCGTCCCTCCGGTTCTGTGCGGGGGCGTTGTGCGGGCACTGGCCGACGCGTACGCGGCCGGTCAGTTCGGTGACGGCCTTGCGTCCGCGTGCACGCTCGTGGTGTCCGCAGGTGCAGAGCCAGTCAGCTACCGGGATCTCGCCCCGGTCGAGTCCACGGATCTTGAGACCGGGCCAGATACCGGTCACGGTGATGGCGTGCGGGTCAGGGAGAACAGCAGGGGGGACGCCTTCGGCGACGACCTTCGGCGCGCTCTGTCCGGTGGTGGCCCGGGGCGGTTCGGCGGGGCTGGGCCCGGCAGACGGTGCGGGAAGGCTCTTCAAGGGGGAGCGGGGCGGGGGCTTCATGCCGTCCTCCGCTGCTGATTGCGTGCGATGGACCAGTTCAGACCGCTGCGAACCGTCGAGCGGCACTGGTTCGACGGCAGATTGGCGCACTCCCCCGCCGATTGAAGAGCCTCCTCAACCACCGACCGGGGAAGGTCGCCCCAGGCGATGAACCGCCCCAGAGCGCGCGCCGCCGACAACAGAGTCGAGTCCCGCTCACCCTCCGGGGCGACCTCCACCGTCGCGGTTTCCGCCGCCAGGGCGGCTGCGGCGTAGCGAGAGGCCTTGGACGACGACGGCACAGCCATCAGTCCCCGCGAAGCCTGACGGGGCCTCAGAAGGGCGTACAGCCAGCCCGGTAGCGGTGCGGGGTCGGAGTGGTCGGTGACGGTGTAGGGGCCGGTGGGGGTGAAGCTGCCGGGGGCGACGACGTAGCCGCCCCATGCCCGGGTGTCGATGAGCTTGCCGAGCTTGCCCGCGCTGTTGCCGAGCCGGGCCCCGTCGGGGGTGGTGAAGTACAGGTGGTGTCCACCGCTCGCGGTCCGGGTCCGGTAGGTGGCGGGGACGGCCTGTCCGGCGCGCTCGCAGAGCGCATGGAAGGTCGTCACGCCGCAAGGCGTGCCCGTACTGCTGTTGGGCTTGGGCATGTCGAGATCCACGACGACCAGCCCGGATGGGCCGGTGGCCAGCCCGATGTTGAACGGCCGGTCGGCCCATGCCCGGCGAATCCGGTCCGGGTCGAGCGTGGCGCGCTGCTCCCACTTGCGATGGCCTCCGGCGCAGTCACCGAGACCGGGGCAGACGGCTTCGCCATGCAGGGCGGGCCGCTTGTCGCCGGGACGCAGCGGGAACACGGACCAGCCGCGTGCGGCGGCATCCAGCGCCGCGGAGAGCAGCGCGGTATTGCGGTCATAGGTCATGCTGGGTGTCTCCTGTTCTGTGATGAGCGGGGAGATCAGGGCGGCCCGGAACTTTGGCGAGATGCGGGCCGCCCTTGGCGTGCCTAGAAGGGCGGTTCGTCGCTGTAGCCGTCCAGCCCCCAGGGGTGGCGTTCCGGAGCCCGGCGAAGCTGGAGGGGCAGCCGTCGCGGCAGCGGGAGCAGCGTCCAGTGGTGGGTCTCGTCCCAGCAGGTGCAGGGCTCCCACTCGGTCCTGGCGTACTCCCCCTCGTGGTCGCCGTAGTCGTAGGCGAACCCGCCATCGCCGTCGCAGCGGGGGCAGTCGGGGGCGGGAGTGTCGGTCAGGATCAACGTTCGACGGTCCCAGCCAATGAGCTGGATACGCAGGCGCATCGTGCGTCCTTTCAGCATTCGCAGTTGTCGGCCGTCTGCTGGCAGTCCCAGCAGCGAGGGCAGTCGCAACCGCAGGCGTGGTCGGCGTGTTCCTCGCCGACGCCGTAGCAGAGGCAGCCGGATTCACCGCAGGGCTGGGGCGCGTAGCCCTCGTTGTGGTCGTCGTTCACGTTCAGTTCCTCCCGAGCGTGGTTACTGTGCGTATCGGGTAAGGGCGTTGGGGATGCCTGTGCGGGGGCTGTTTCCGGGGTGATTCCGGGTTCGGGAAGGTGCTGCCTCCCCAGCCTCCCTAGGCTCCCAACTGGGGTGTTGTCGCAGATCAGGGCTGGGGAGGCGGGTTGGGGAGGCGGTTGGGGAGAACTCCCCAGGATGTGCGCGCCTCCCCAACTCCTTCCCTGTCACTGTGCGTCGATCTACCCGGCGTCTTCGGTGCCCTCTGTCTCGTCGGTGCGGGTCTCGATCGCGGCGAGGACGCGGGCGCGGGAGATCGTCTGGTTGCCGTTGTACTTGCGCGGTTCGGCGCCGAACGGCTTGAGTGCCTGGACCAGGTCCGAGGCGGACCACGTCCGGTAGACCTCCGGCCACCGCTGGGCCAGGTGCTGGCGAACCTCGTCGGACTTCATCCGCTCCTCGGTGCCCAGGACGGCGGCCACGTCAGCCAGGTGGTCGGCCTCCCGCGGCGCCGACTCTGTCCCGCTGGAGGTCTTCACTCCGGCCCGCAGGGCCTTGGCCCGCTCCGCGATGACGTCGGCGTCCTCGGGCCCGATGTAGTGAGTCCGGGCGGTCACCGAGGGCTGGCCGGGGGCGAGTTTGATCCCGTCACCGGCCACCACGAGGGTGCCCTTGTCCAGGCCCTGACGCAGCTTGTGCGGGGCCGCTCCGGCGTCGACCGCGGAGTCACCCACGGCCATGCGGGCCTGTGATTCGGTGCCCAGGACCAGGGAGGCCCGGATGTGGTTGCCCTCCCGGGAGCGCTTGGGCAGGTTCTCGTTGGTCGGGTCCTGGGTGCCCTCCCAGGTGGTGACGTTCACCGCGCGTCCCTGGTCGTGGATCTTCTTCACGGCCTGGAAGTAGCGGCTGTCAGCCTTCGACCCCCCGTACGGGGCGCCATAGCGGACGGTGCCCTTGTCGGTGGTGAACGTCTCCCGGGCGCCGGAGCCGTAGGCCACCTGTGCCTCGTCGATGAGGAGAATCAGGGGGTTGAACCGCGGGTCGGCCAGGATCTTGTCCTGGCTCCAGCCCTTGGCGGTCAGCTCCCGCATCAACGCGATGCGGGTCGCCATCTCCGCAACGGCCTCTTCGAGCATCTCGGTGGCCTGGATGACGTGGTCATCGGTGGGGCCCTGGATGAGGACGGTGGCGATGCCGTCGAACATCTGCCAGTCGCCGACGCCCTTGAGGTCGGCGATGTGGAACTCGACCCTCGGGTCGAGTGCCAGCCACAGGGCCAGCGCCCGCAGGCTCGCGGTCTTGCCCTGGTTGGACAGGCCGGTGATGAGCATGTGCTTCTGCCACAGCGAGACCAGCACCGCGTCCCCGCGCAGGTCGACACCCCAAGGGGCACGGCCCCGGTGCATGTCGGCTGTGGTGTCCGGGTCGGTGACCAGAGGGGAGGGGCCGATCGGCTGGTCGAGGGCGCCGGAGTCGGCGATCCACAGGCGCACGGTGCGCGCGGCCGGCGGGATCGTCATGTGCAGCTCGTGCTCGTGGCGGTTCAAGTTCTCCGCGAGCTTGCGCCGCTTGCCCAGCACCTCCTCGGTACTCACCCCGGACGGCAGGGTGACGTCGACCTCGACGCCGCACCCGGCCAGCGTGATGGGGCCGAGCATTCCGGCCGCACCGTCGGCCATCTCCTTGACAGCCTTACGCAGCGAGGAAATGCCCAGGTCCGACAGGGCCTTGACGACGGCTGACGGCGTGACCGGGACATCGTCCGTGGCCCCTGCGGCGGGCCGGGCCCATGCGGGCGCGGTCTGCTGCTGCTGGCCGGACCGCCACAGGTGGGACAGGGCGACCATCAGCAAGAGGGCGAGCGCAGGACCCCAGGCGACGCCGATGAACCAGCACAAGGCGCGGACCGCGTCGACGGCGGCTAGCGTCGGCGCAATCACGTCGTGCACGTGGTGGTCGTGCACGGCCATGCAGGCACCGAGCAACAGCAATACGCCCTCGGTCCCTGCGGCGCCGATCGCCGCGGACTTGGCCATCTGCGGCACACCCGCGATCAACTCCATCCGCCGGCGGTGCCGGTCGGTGCGGAAGCGGTCGGCTTTCTCCTGCCACTCCGCGGCCAGCTCGTGGTTGCCCGCGGCCACGGCGGCGGCCCGCATCTGGTGATGCACCACCACGGTCCGGCCCTGCCACGTCCGCCGGGCGACCACACCCGCCCCGCCGACGACGTAGAGGGAGTGCCGGGCCAGGGCGCGGGCACCGGCCCGGGTGCGCTCGTGTGTGACGGCGCGCCCTATGGTGCGGCCGGAACGCACCCACAGGGGCACCGGTGCCGCCGGGACGGGGTCGGGCACCACGGTGAGCACGGGCGGGCCCAGCTCATCGGCGGGGGCGTTCTTGTGCAGGCTGATGACGTTGTCCGACATGATGGCGGTACTCCTGTCTGCCCCGGCGGGGCGGATGAGTGAGGGCCCGGGGGCGGCCGGTTGTCTTGGCGGATTGCGACCGCCCCCGGGGACAGTCAGAGGCCCAGGTCGCGGGCGGCACGCTCGGTGCGGCGCAACGCGTCCTCAGCCGACTTCAAAGCGGCCTTCGCGGCCGCACGGTCCGCACGGTCGGCGGTGCGCAGTTCGGTCTTGGCGACGGCGACGGCCTGGCGTGTGGTCTCCAGGTGGACCGCCATGACAGCCGACTCGCGGTCGTGTCGCTTGGCCGCACCGTCGGTGATCCGCTCGATCCTGCGTTCCAAGTCGCCCTGGTAGACGCCGTCACCGGCGATGCCGCGCTTGCACATGCGGGCCATGTATCCGGCGACCTGGGCCTTTTCGCGGGTGGTGAGGCGGGGTTCGGGCTGCTGCTTCACGGGGCTCCGTTCCGGGGCCGGGCTGTCCAGCTCCCCGCCCGCCCCAGGACTGACCCGGGGCGGACAGGCAACCGTCAGAGCTGCTGCAGTTCGTGCGTGTGGCACAGGACGGGGGC
Source organism: Streptomyces sp. NBC_00859 (assembly GCF_045161865.1). NCBI lineage: Bacteria > Bacillati > Actinomycetota > Actinomycetes > Kitasatosporales > Streptomycetaceae > Streptomyces > Streptomyces sp. NBC_00859. The sequence goes on from NZ_CP108827.1 coordinate 7,986, forward strand.
GATGAACAGGCTGATCCCGTTCACCGTCCACCGGCCCTGCGTGAGCGGGCCGGGCGGGACTTCGTCCACAACCCGGCCGGTCTTGCCGACCGCGCGCGGGTCATCGTCACAGCGGACGATCCGCACCTTGTCGCCTGCCTTGAACATGGCGTTCTCCTTCGGGACGGTGTCAGTGGCTCTTGCGGATGTCGTGCCAGACGGAGCGCAGGACGAGAACGCAGACGGTCAGGGACACCACGGCGATGGCGACTGCGACCGCGGACAGGGCGACGGTCAGCAGGAACACCGAGGCGCCGACCCCGATCCCGATCCACTTCCCCGCCCCGCCCGACGACTGCTGGACCGGCTGCGTGACGGGCTGGGGGTGCTGGGCGAGCTGCTGTGCGGCCAACACGGCTTGTATGAGGGCCAGTTGCTCGGAGTTGTGGGCGGCCTCGACGGCTTCCTTGGCGGCGGCCCCGATGTCGCTCCGGGCACCGTGATGTATGGGGAGGGGTTCCACGGGCTTCTCCTTCTGGCTCGGTGTCAGGCGGCGAGGTGGTGGCCGGTGTCGGCGCAGGGAACGCACATGCCCAGCGAGGTGGGGATGCGGTACCCGGCGTCCCGCCCGCACTCGGGGCAGATGCGCTGTGCGGTGTTGGCCTTGGCGAGGGCTGTGGTCCGGCCGGGGGTCATCGGGCGTACGGGCTTGGCGCGGTCGATGAGGTAGAGGTAGGCGACCAGCGGGCCCCGGCGACGACGGGGGCGTTCGAGCTGAGCGGCTACGTCCTGGCCGCCGGGGCGGAGCCCTTGGGCGCGGAGTTGGCGGCGGGTGGCGTAGCCGTCTGGGGCGAGGTGCCACCGGAAGACCGGCAGCGTGGCCATCAGGCGACCATGCGCTTCCACGCGGACCGCAGACGGACCTCCGAAGCAGCGTGGCCAGCGGCCCGGAAGCGTGCGGCCATCTCCCGGTAGGACAAGGCCGGGGTCTCGCTGTACCGGATCTGGTCCACCAGCACATCCAGCGCCTCATCGCTGAGCGCGGGCGCGGCCTCCAGGGAGAGCGCGAGGAGCGGCTCGACGGGGCCCCAGACCGGCAGTTCCCATCGGGGTGTGACGCCGGGTGTGACGGGGGTCGTCACGCTGGTCAGCGCGTTACCGGTGCCCTCTCCCTTGCGTGCCTTCTCCAGTTTCGACCACGCCTCGGAGAGAGTCTGGGCGGTCTCGGCCTGGACGTGTGCGACGCGGGCACCGGCCTGCGTCACGGCCGTCAGCCGGGTCTCCTCGGTGGCGGCCTCTGACCGCAGCCGGGCACGGGCCACGGCCGCTTCGTCCCGGGCTTCCTGCTGGATCCCCCGGATCGATCCCAGCGCCCCCGGGGTGAGCGCGGTCCGCTCCCACAGCCCGTGCACCAGCCACAGCGCCTTGGCCGCGACCGGAAACCAGGCCACAGCCAGCCACGCGCCGACGTTCCCGTCGGCGGTGAGTGCGTGGGCGACCAGGACGCCGGTGGCGAGCAGGCCGAAGGCCCAGCCGACACCGGTCACCACGTTGCTGTGGTCGCCCTGCGCCGCAAGACGGCGTTCGTAGGCGAGGGTCGCCAGCCATCCACCGTCGATCCCGAGACCGACGACCAGAGCGACCAGCCACGGCATCGCCGTGCCCAGCCACATCACGACGACGGCCAGGGTGAGGACCATAGACACGGCCGTCATCGCCACGGCCGGCAGGACGGTCTTTGCGGTCTTGAGGTTCATGCCGCACCGCCCGACTCTGCTGTGTCGGTGCGGTTGGTCAGGTCGCGGCGGGCGGTCATCACCCGGCGGCGGGCCCGGCGGATACGCCGCTCGTCCAGCTCGGATGCGGGGCGGTCGATGGTCATGATCTGCGCGTCCAGCAGATCGACCTCCGCCAGGATCAGCGGCATCTCCACATCGATCGCGTCCAGCTCGACGGCCGTCGGCTCCCCATCGAACGGGGTGGCCGTAACGATGGCCTGAAGTGCAGCGATGTTCTGCATGGGTCGTACTTCCTTCTCAGTGGGACGGCCCGAAAAGCGGCCCTCGGTGCTCGAACACCGGGGGCCGCACGCCGTTGGGGTGGGGTGGGTCAGACGGTGGTGATGAGGACTGCGGCGATCAGCAGCCACAGGTGGTGAAAGGACTGGTCCAGCGCGTAAGCGCCGGTGCCCAGGTGTGCGGCCGGGCCACCCTTGGCGGTGACGGGGTGCGCGGGGTGGGCGCCGGTGCCGAGGCTGTAGAACTCGCTCTTCCCGGTGACCTTGGCCAGCCAGGCGAGGGTGCTGCGGCGGTCGGCCCACCAGTGACTGACCGCATCGACGCCGAGACCGGCGACCAGACCCGGGAGCGAGAGGTGCAGGCCCAACAGGGCGGCGACCGGCAGGAGTAAGACGACCTTGGTCGTCGTCAGGGTCGCGACGTGGCGGACACCGGCCAGGCGGCCCATCCAGCCGGGGCGGCCCTTGTCAGCAGACTGGGTGGAGGTCTGTACCCAGTGGTCGCCCACGCTGTGAGCGACGTACAGGGCGATGAAGACAGCGGCGAAGGTTGCGGCATCCATCTGCGGACTCCTCGGCGACGGGACACGGGATGACCGGCCCGCGGCCAGTCGGTGGGTCAAGGGCGTGATGGCGGTGGGGTGTTCAGCGGGTGCGGACGCGTCCGCTGACGCTGCGGGCACTCACGCGAAGGGCGCCGGCGCCGGTCACCCTCACGTCGCCGGAGACGGTGTTGGCGCGCAGGGCGCCGGATGCCTGGCTGGTGGCGGCGACGTCCACGTCGCCGGAGGTGGTGTTCAGGTCAGCGTCGGTGCCGCTGTAGAGGTCCACGCTGATGTCGCCGGACACCGATCGGGCGGTGACCCGTTCGCTCAGGAGCCCGGCGATGATGTCGCCGGACGTGGTGGACGCGTTCAGGTGGCGGGCTCCGTCGATCTCCAGGTCCCCGGAGGTCGAGCGGAATTCCATGCGCTCCAGGTCCCCGTTGACCTTCGCGTCGGCGGACTGGGAGACCACAGCCAGCGAGGATCCGACCGGCAGGTAGATGATGGCTTCGAGAAGGCTGACCCTGGTCATCGTGTCCGTGCCGCCACCGGTGACGATGCGGCCGTTGATGATGGTCATGCCGGTCACCGATCCGTAGACGGTGCCCATGGTCTGTGTGACCCGGCCGCCCCGGACGCTCTGGACCATGATGTTGCCGGGCATCTCGGGAACCTCTACCGACATGGCTTGACCGTGCTGGCCGGTGCGGGCCCGGTTGACCGCGTCGGCGGCCGGCCCCGAGGAGTCAGCCGTGCGCAGCACCACACGGGCGGTCGTGACGTTGCGGAGAACCTGAACTTGGATGCTGCCCACCGGCAGCTCCAGCCCGAGAACGACCGGGCCGGTGGACTGGGAAACCAAGGTGCGCTCAGTCATTGCGGAACCCTTCATGCGATGTGGTCCGGATGTGGTCCGGCTCCCCTCAGCCCCGCCCGTACAGCCGAAAAAGCTGGACGGGCGGAGGAGGCAACCGGCCGCACCGCCGTGGGCGGTGCGGAGGTGTGTGAATCGGGGGGCGCCATGTCTCTGCCTGGCGCCTAGCAGGGCAGCTCACAGCGGGTGGCGCCCCGAGGGGCGTACTCCAGAGCCGGTGTGCGGTGCGTACCGAGCCGACGCCCGGTACTGCTGCCGACGAACATCACCCGGTCGTCACGGGAGCAAGGGCTCTCACCTCGCTTGAGTTCACTGTTCAGTTTTCAAGGAACGACCAGCTCAGGGCCCGATGGCGTACGACCGAAGCCGCCTTCCAACAAGCAATCCCGAACCGAACAACGCCCCGTCGTTCCGCTGTCCTAGGACTGCGGTGCGTTGGGTAAGAGACTGCCTCACAGTCCTAGGACTGTCAACAGTCCTAGGACTGTGTTTGACTGGAGACGTCGAGAGGGGTGCGCCATGGCGGCGAAATGGCGAGAGCTGGCAGACAAGCTCGCCAACCAGATCAAGACCGGTGAGTACACGCCGGGCCAGCGACTGCCGCACATCAGGGAGCAGGTCGATGCAGGTGAAGGCTCCAAGGCCACCGTTCATGCGGCGTACAAGGCGTTGGAGGCCGAAGGGCTGGTGACCTCGTCACGCGGTCACGGCACGGTCGTACGGCCGCAAGCTCCTCTCAAGAGGGTTGGCATCGATCGTTACGACAAGGCCAAGTGGCGCGACGGTGATGAGGTGGCGTTCATCGCGGACCGGGTGGCCTCCGGCCGCTCGTACCGCCGTGGCGAACAGACGCAGACTGTGAGTCGCGTCCAGGCGCCGGCGGCCGTCGCGGAGGCCCACGGCCTGTCTGTTGGCGCAGACGTGTACGCACGTGCGCGGCTGGTGAAGGAAGGTGAGCAGCCGACGCACACCTTGACCAGCTACTACCGACCCGAGCACGTCGAGGGAACTCGAATCGTCGACCCGACACCTGGTCCGGCCGGTCGAGGCGGCGGTTTCCGGGTCCTCTACGACGCTGGTTACGAGATCGACCACATGAACGAGGAGCTCTGGGCTCGTGCCCCCACGGGAGACGAGATCAAGCTCTTGCAGCTGCCGACTGGCGAACCCGTCGTGGAGCTGCACCGGACCACCTATACGGCGGACGGCACCGTGGTGGAATTCGCCATCGGAGTGCACGCCGCATCTCGGTTCCGATGGGCCTACGACTTCAAGGTTCCGGACTCGGCGCAGGACGGAGGGGAGGGCAAGTGATCTCGGCACAGGAGTGGTCGGATGGGCGAAGGCTCTGGGACTTCCACCAGATGCACCACGAGCTACGGCGCTGCTCGGTGGCAATCGGTCTCGGTAGTCATGACCTCGGCGTGGCCGAGACAGCAGCAGACCTGTACCGGGACGGCATGATGCCCCTCATCGTCTTTACCGGCGCCACGAGCAGGACGACGCAGGACCGCATGCCCCGCGGCGAAGCCGTCCATTACCGGGAGCGCGCCCTGGAGCTGGGAGTTCCTGGCTCGGCGGTGCTTGTTGAGCCTCACGCGCGCAACACCGGGGAGAACATCCGCTTCTCGCGTGCGGTGCTCGAACAGGCCGGCGTCGAAGTCTCATCCGTGCTCCTCATCAGCAAGCCGTATGAGGAGCGGCGGGCTTACGCCACGGCGTGCAAGCTCTGGCCGGAAGTTGAGTTCGTAAGCGCGTCTACGCCGATGACCTTTGAGGCATACGTGGACTCGATCGGTGATCCCCGGCTCGTGATGGACATGCTCGTCGGGGCTCTGCAGCGGCTGCTGGTCTATCCCGCGAAAGGATTCATGACCGATCAGGCGGTGCCTGATGACGTGGTGGCGGCGTACGAACGACTGTGCCGCGAAGGGTTCACGAGCCGACTCGTCCGGGGCAGTGCAGACGCGGCCACCTGATGCGCGATTTCCGGGGCTGCGGCCAACCTCCGGCCAACCATGGCGGACGAGATGGCCAGGAAGTGGAGAAGCAGCAGCTCAGCGGCCCTTCTGCCTCTGAGAACAGGTCGGTCTTGAAAACCGTCGTGGCGAGAGTCACCGTGGGTTCAAATCCCACACCCACCG